>CAWHJI010000016.1:72500-1169634 GCA_963829635.1 uncultured Actinomycetota bacterium | reverse complement strand
GGTGATCGTCGGCTGACAGACCCGCCGGCGGGCCCGGGCGGGTCCCTGGGTCTCGGTGCGGCACGCTGCATGGCCGCCCCGGATCGGGGAACGGACGGGGATGCGCATCGGATACTTCCTGTCGTGTGAGGAATACGCTCCCGAACAGCTGGTCGAGCAGGCGATCGCGGCCGAGCGGGCTGGGTTCGACAGCCTGTGGATCTCCGACCACTTCCACCCGTGGACCGAGGAGCAGGGCCAGAGCCCGTTCGTGTGGTCGGTGATCGGGGCGATCTCCCAAGCGACCGACCTGCCGGTGACGACCGCCGTCACCTGTCCGACCGTCCGGACCCATCCGGCGATCATCGCCCAGGCCGCGGCGACCTCTGCCCGGATGCTCGGTGGCCGCTTCATCCTCGGCGTCGGCACGGGTGAGGCCCTCAACGAGCACGTCCTGGGTGACGTGTGGCCCTCGGTCGACGTTCGGCTCGAGATGCTCGAGGAGGCGGTCGGGCTGATCCGACGGCTGTGGGAGGGCGACTTCGTCACCGAGCGGGGACGCCACTACACGGTGGACAGTGCGCGGATCTACACGTTGCCGGACGAGCCGCCCCCGGTGTACATGTCGGGCTTCGGGCCCAAGGCGACCGATGTCGCCGCCCGGATCGCCGACGGTTACATCTCCACGAAACCGGACCGGGACCTACTGGCCAGGTTCAAGGACGCCTCGGGTGGCAAGCCGGCCCAGGCTGGCACCAAGGCGGCGTACGCCCCCACCGTGGACGAGGGTGTCGCCCACGCCCACCGAATCTGGCCCAACGCGGGACTGCCGGGTGAGCTGGCCCAGGTCCTGCCGTCGCCCCGTCACTTCGAGCAGGCGTCGGCGTTGGTGACCGAGCAGTCGACCAGGGACAGTGTCCCGGCAGGTCCCGATCCCGAGGTCCACATCGAGGGTCTGGTGGAGTATCTCGACACCGGGTACGACGAGGTGTACGTGGCGAACATGGGCCCGCACTACCTCGACATGATCGAGTTCTACGGACGCGACGTCCTCCCCGAGGTCCGACGACGCTGAGCGCGGCCACGTCGCCCTTGGCGATCTCGTCGCGACGTGTGTGTACCTCGATCGGCTGTGGGTACCCGGGTGCCATGGGTCGAACCACGGGCCCGTGACGAGGGAACCAAAGAGGGAGCGAGACATGACGACCGCTCGAGACATCATGACCGGCAACACCGAATGCGCTCAGACCACCGACACCTTGACCGACGCAGCCAGGAAGATGCGCGACCTCGGTGTGGGGGCCCTGCCGATCTGCGGCGAGGACAACCGTCTCAAGGGGATGGTGACCGACCGCGACATCGTGGTGAACTGCGTCGCTGCCGGAGAGGACCCGAGTTCCACGACCGTAGAGGCCCTGTGCGAGGGGAAGCCGGTGACCATCGGCGCAGACGACTCCGTCGAAGAGGCTCTCAGGACGATGACTGAACACGGCGTGCGCCGCCTTCCAGTCATCGACGGCCATGACCTGGTGGGCATGGTGAGCCAGGCCGACGTTGCCAAGAATCTGCCGGAGGAGCAGGTCGGCGAGCTCGTGGAGGCGATCTCCTCGAGCCGGTCGAACAACTGATGGCGGACCTGCTGCCCCAGTACGAGCGCAAGGATCCGCAGTCCGGCATCAATGGGAGAGTCCCCGCGGCCGACGACAGGAGCTCCACGCCCAATCTCGACATCGAGACCTTTCACATCCTCGACGACGGCCACTGGATGAACCGGCTCGCAGGCGGCGAGGTCTTCCCTGAGGTGTACGAGATGAAGTCCGACGCCGTGATCGCGGGACGAGAACTAGCCAGGAAGCGGAAGGTGGAGCACCTCATCCGCACCGAGGACGGCACGATCAGTCGGCGCGATGACTACGGCGGTGATCCGGCGCCCTCCTCGGAGTGGGGCTGAGGGCTGACGGATCCGGCCTGGTTGGACTCCGGTCCGCGTCCGGTCACCCCCACGCACCGCATCCCCACCGCAGGACCCGGCGGCGAGAGGATCTGTGGCCCGCCACGTAGGCTCGCCGACGATGATCCTCGACCCGGTGCGCGCCTGGCTGCAACGCGCCCTGTGGGACGTTGTCCCGCGCGACCACCGGGAGGACCCTGCCCAGCTCCGCCGACGCCAGATCGTGACGCTGGCCTTCGTGGTGCTGGGCGGGGCCGTGCTCGCCGCGTCGCTGCGGATCGAGCCGGGCAGCGGGTGGTTCTACCCGGCGACGTTCGGGCTCGCCCTGGTCTGGACGGTCGGCGCCTTCGCCTCCGGCCCGCTCCATCTCGGCCGTGAGGTTCATCCGTCCGGACACCACGTCCGGCCGGTCGTGGCTCCGATCCTGGTGGGGCTGGTCCTCGCGGGGGTCTTCGTCCTCGGGGCACTGGTCGTGCGCGAGATCGGCGTCCTCGACGCCTACGTCCGCTCCGTCGTGGCGTACGCCGACGAGGGATCGGTGCTGGTGCTGGTCCTGGTGACGCTGGTCAACGGGATCGCCGAGGAGCTGTTCTTCCGCGGCGCGGGCTACGCCGCCGTGACCAGGCACCCGGTCCCCGGTGACGACCCTCGCCTACGCCGTGGCCACGCTCGCCACCGGAAACGTGATGCTCGGCTTCGCGGCCGTCCTGCTCGGCACCGTGGTCGGCCTGCAGCGCCGCGCGACGGGCGGCATCCTCGCTCCGATCCTGACCCACGTCACCTGGTCGGTGTCGATGCTCTTCGCGCTGCCGCTGCTCTTCGCCTGAGTCTCGCCGGTCACTCCTGGCGTTGGTCCTCCAGCGCGCGGCGCACCGCTTCGGCGTACGGCAACGGATCACCCGGCACCAGCTCGCGGATGGTGTGGTCGGTGACGACCACCTCGGTGCCCATGGAGTCGATCAGGTTCCGCCCGGTGGTGGCGTCGACGTCGGTGACCAGGGCGAGCCAGTACGACGACAGCCGGGGCGTCAGCACCGGCACCTTCACGATCGGGACGCGGTGCCCACCGGAGACCTCGGCGGCCACCTGGAGCATCTCGAGGTAGGTCATCTCCTCGGGCCCGCCGATCTCGAACGTCCGGCCGAAGGCTTCCGGGAGACCGACCACGCCGGCGAGGTAGCGGATCACGTCGTGCAGCGCGATCGGCTGGGTGAGGGTGGAGACCCAGCGCGGCACCACCATCGCGGGGAGGTTCTTCACCAGCTGCCGGGTCAGCTCCCAGGAGATGCCGCCGGCCCCGACGACGATCGCCGCGCGCAGCACCGTCACCGGGACGCCGGTCTCGCCCAGCAGCGCCTCCACCTCCCGCCGGGACCGCAGGTGGGCCGAGAGCTTGTCCCGGTCGTCGCCGAGCCCGCCCAGGTAGACGATCTGCTTCACCCCGCAGGCCGCGGCCGCGCGTGCGAAGGTGCGGGCCGCCTCGGCGTCCTTGCGCTCGAAGTCGGCGTGGTCGAGCGAGTGCACCAGATAGACGGCGACGTCGGCCCCGGTCAGCGGGTCGGTCAGGGAGGCCCGGTCGAACACGTCGCCGGCGACGGCCTCGCCCGGCCCGTCGTACGTGTCGGGGTGGCGCGTCATCGCACGGACGGTGTGGCCCTCGTCGACCAGCGCGGGGACCAGGCGGCGTCCGATGAAACCGGTCGCACCGGTGACCAGGACGGTCAGGGGGTCGCTCATGCCGTCACACTAGAGAGTCGCCGGGAACTCCCGGCGCCGGCGGCGGCGTTGGACACATGCCGCCACTCCAGGAGATGCCCGTGTCGTACGACGCTGCCCAGACGTTCCGGGACCAGGTCGACCGCCTGGTCGCACTCGGCTACCCGGCGCTCGCCGGCCTGGAGGAGGCGGAGCTCCGGGACCTGCTCGAGCCGCTGGCCGGCCCGGCGGCGCGGATCCCGGAGCAGGACGACGTCCCGTTCGTCCTCGTGGTGACCCGCGAGCTCGTGAGCCCGTACGACGCGGTGCCCCTGCTCCGGCTGGCGAACGGCACGAAGCCCGGGCTCGTCGACCGCAACCACGCCGACGGTGACCTCGCGACCTATCGCCCGCTGCCGGAGCTGGCCGTGCCCGACGCCCGGGCCTACCTGCTGACGCGGCGTCCAGCGCGGCGAGGAGTTCCGCAACGTCCGCCCCGAGGACGCGCTGCCGGTCATCCGCGGACGGGGCCGCACGCCGCTGACCATCGACGAGGGCATCGCGGTGGTCACCCACGCGCCGCACCTGCTGGAGAAGAACAGGTGCTTCATGCTCTCCGGGTCCCGCCGCCACGACCGGCGGGTGCCGGCGATGTGGATCAGCGGGGGCGCCCCGAAGCTCGGCTGGTGCTGGGACGGGAACCCGCACACCTGGCTCGGCGTCGCATCGGCCGCGGGCCGGGTCTCAGCCGGCTGATCCGGACGGGCCGGACCGGGCGCGGGCGGCGATGCCTTCCCGCTTGGTCTCGTCCATGGCGGCCTCGTAGGCCGTGACCAGGCTGGCGATGGAGAGGGGCTTGAGCCGCTCGACGATGTCCTGGAGCCGCTCGGGGGAGACGCCCGCCTCCTTGTAGGCCGGCCAGACCATCGTGCGGAACACCTCGTGCAGCTCCTCCGCGATCTGCCGGCCGTGGGCGGCGTACACGTCCGACGCGGCGACCGCGGCCTCGGTCGGGAAGCCGAGCTCCAGCAGCCCCAGGCCGACCGCCAGCTGGGAGACCACGACCTGGTAGCGGCCGCGCTTGGCGCGGAAGACGATCCCGAGGGCGGCCAGGGTCGCGAGGTCGTCGCCGGTCAGCTCGCGACCGGCCCGCGTCTCCAGCTCGGCCCGGGACATCTCGACCGGCATCTCGGCCTGCCAGGGCGCCAGCATGGTGCGGTGCAGGGCGATGTCCTCCGGGGTGGCGTCCGCCGGGATGTTGGTCACGTACCGCTCGATCGCGGCCAGCGTGAAGCCGTGGCTCTGCAGCTCCTGCACGAGCTCGAGGCGGGCCACGTGGTCAGGGGTGTAGTAGCCCGAGCGGCCGCGCCGGATCGGCGGCGGCACCAGCCCCTTGGTCGTGTAGAAGCGCACGTTGCGGACGCTCATGCCGACCCGGTTGGTCAGCTCGTCGAGCGTCAGCAGCTCACGGAGCTGCTCGACCGTGTCCTCCACGCGGGCCTCCCGGGACGGCGGGGTGATCCGGACCACCTACCGGACCACCTTGACGATTGTGACAGTAATAATGTCACTATCGAACCACAGTCTCGACCCTTCGACAGGCTCAGGACAGGCCCGGGCTCGACCACCGAGAGGAACCAGGACAGGTCATGACAGAAGCTTTCGTGTACGACCACATTCGTACGCCGCGCGGCAAGGGCAAGAAGGTGGGGTCGCTCCACGAGGTCAAGCCCGTCGATCTCGTCGTCGGTCTCCTCGACGAGATCAAGGAGCGCAACACCGGCTTCGACCCGCACCGCGTCGACGACGTGGTGCTCGGCGTGGTCACGCCCATCGGTGAGCAGGGCGGCGACATCGCCAAGACCGCCGCGCTCGCGGCCGGCTACCCCGAGACCGTGGCCGGCGTCCAGCTGAACCGCTTCTGCGCGTCAGGACTGGAGGCCGTGAACCAGGCGTCGTCCCGGATCCGGGGCGGCTTCGAGGACCTGATCCTCGCCGGTGGCGTGGAGTCGATGAGCCGGGTCCCGATGGGTTCCGACGGCGGGGCCTGGGCCTCCGACCCGGCGACCGCGCTGCGCACCGGCTTCGTGCCGCAGGGCATCGGCGCCGACCTGATCGCCACCCTGGGGGGTTGGGACCGCGAGGACGTCGACGCGTTCGCCGCCGAGTCCCACCACCGCGCCGCCAAGGCCTGGGCCAACGGGTACTTCGCCGATGCCGTCGTCCCCGTCAAGGACCTCAACGGCATGACCGTCCTGGACCACGACGAGCTGATCCGCCCCGACACGTCGGTGGAGGGGCTGGCCGGCCTCAAGCCGTCGTTCGCCGACATCGGCGCCCAGGCGGGCTTCGACGACGTGGCGCTCGAGAAGTACCACTGGGTGCCCCAGATCAACCACGTCCACCACGCCGGCAACTCCTCCGGCATCGTCGACGGTGCCGCGATCGTGGCGATCGGCAACGAGCAGGCGGGGAACGACCTCGGCCTGACCCCCCGCGCCCGCGTCGTGGCCACCGCGGTGTCCGGCGCCGACCCGACGATCATGCTGACCGGTCCCGCGCCGGCGGCCCGCAAGGCACTGGCCAAGGCCGGGCTCGAGGTCTCCGACATCGACCTGTTCGAGATCAACGAGGCCTTCGCGGCCGTGGCGATGCGGTTCATGCGTGACCTCGACATCTCCCACGAGATCACCAACGTCAACGGCGGTGCGATCGCGATGGGCCACCCGCTGGGCGCCACCGGCGCGATGATCATCGGCACCCTGGTCGACGAGCTCCAGCGCCGCGACCTCCGTCGCGGCCTCGCCACCTTGTGTGTCGGCGGGGGGATGGGCATCGCGACGATCGTCGAGCTGGTCTGACCGAGGAACGCCAGGTCAGACCATCTGACTGGTGGTCGAGCGAGCGGCACGGCTGAGCCTGCGAAGCCGTGACCCGCGTGTCGAGACCCAGTGAGCCGAACGCGAACCGCAACCAACGCATCCTACAGAACTCCGAGAACAGGACGACACAACATGACACCAACACCGACACCCAGACCGCCGTCCGCTACGAGCGCGACGAGGACGGGATCGTCACCCTGACCCTCGACGACCCGACGGCCAGCGCGAACACGATGAACGAGCTCTACCAGGAGTCGATGGCCGCCGCCGTCGATCGCCTGTACGACGAGCAGGACGACGTCACCGGCGTGGTGATCGCGAGCGCGAAGAAGACGTTCTTCGCCGGCGGCAACCTGCGCGCGATGGTGCAGGCGACCAAGGACGACGCGGCGGACGTCTTCGCGATGGCGGAGAGCATCAAGCACAGCCTGCGCCGGCTCGAGCTCTACCCCCGCCCGGTCGCGGCCGCCATCAACGGCGCCGCCCTCGGCGGTGGCTACGAGATCACCCTGGCCTGCAACCACCGCGTGATCGTCGACGACAACAAGGCGGAGATCGGCCTGCCGGAGGCGTCCCTCGGGCTGCTGCCCGGCGGCGGCGGGGTGACCCGGGTGGTCCGGATGCTCGGCATCCAGTCCGGCCTGATGGACGTCCTCCTCCAGGGCACCCGCTTCAAGCCGGCCGTGGCCGCCGAGAAGGGCCTGGTCGACGAGGTCGTCGCCACCCGCGACGAGCTGGTCCCGGCCGCCAAGGCGTGGATCAAGGCCAACCCCGAGGCCGCGCAGAACCCGTGGGACGACCCGGCGTACAAGATGCCGGGCGGCACCCCCAGCCACCCCAAGCTCGCCCAGTTCCTGCCGGCGTTCCCGGCATTGCTGCGCCAGCAGACCAAGGGAGCGGTCTACCCCGCCCAGCGGGCGATCCTCTCGGCGGCCGTCGAGGGCGCGCAGGTCGACTTCGACACCGCGTCGCGAATCGAGTCGCGGTACCTGACGAACCTGATCGTCAACCAGAACTCCAAGAACATGATCCAGGCGTTCTTCTTCGACCTGCAGGCGATCAACGCCGGCAAGCTCCGCCCGGAGGGGATCCCGCCGTTCAAGGGGACCAAGGTCGGCGTCCTCGGCGCCGGGATGATGGGCGCCGGCATCGCCTACTCGTGCGCCCGCGCGGGCATGGAGGTCGTGCTCAAGGACGTCGAGGTCGCGAACGCCGAGAAGGGCAAGGCCTACAGCGAGAAGATCAACGCCAAGGCGATCGAGCGCGGCAAGCTCACCCAGGAGAAGTCCGAGGAGCTGCTCGCGCGGATCACGCCGACCGCCGACCCGGCCGACCTGAACGGGTGCGACCTGGTCATCGAGGCCGTCTTCGAGGACCCGTCCCTGAAGCACAAGGTGTTCGGCGAGATCGCCGAGCACGTCAACGACGACGCACTGCTGTGCTCGAACACCTCGACCCTGCCGATCACCGAGCTGGCGACCGGCGTGGACCGGCCGAAGGACTTCATCGGCCTGCACTTCTTCAGCCCGGTCGACAAGATGCCGCTGGTGGAGATCATCCGGGGCGAGGAGACCTCCGACGAGGCGCTGGCCAAGGCCTACGACGTGGTCCAGCAGATCCGCAAGACGCCGATCGTGGTCAACGACTCGCGCGGCTTCTACACCTCGCGGGTGATCGGCACGATGGTCAACGAGGGCCTGGCGATGCTGGCCGAGGGCGTCCACCCGGTCTCCCTCGAGCGGGCCGCCACCCAGGACGGCTACCCGGTCGGCACGCTCCAGCTCTCCGACGAGCTGAACATGGAGCTGATGGCGAAGATCCGCAAGGCGACCATCGACGCCGCCGAGCGCGACGGCATCGAGCTGCCGGCCCACCCCGGTGACGGCGTCGTCGCGAAGATGATCGAGCTCGGCCGCCCCTCACGGCTCAAGGGCGCCGGCTTCTACGAGTACGACGACGCGGGCAAGCGCCAGGGCCTCTGGCCGGGGCTCGCCGAGCACTTCCCTCCCGCCGAGGAGCAGATCCCGTTCAAGGACGTCCAGGAGCGGCTGCTCTTCGTCGAGGCGCTCGAGACCGCGAAGTGCTTCGAGGAGGGCGTCCTCGAGTCCGCGGCCGCGGCCAACATCGGCTCCATCATGGGCATCGGCTTCCCGCCGAACACCGGCGGCGCGGCGCAGTACATGACCGGCTACGAGGGAGCGGACGGCACGATCGGCCTCACCGCCTTCCTGGCCCGGGCCGACGAGCTCGCGGCGAAGTACGGCGACCGGTTCCGCGCCACGGCGTACCTTCGCGAGCTCGCCGAGAAGGGCGAGACCTTCCCCAGCTGACCGCAATTTCGGGTCAGGTCTGGACAGGTCGGGGACAATCCTCGGGTGACTTCCTCGGATCCCGTCGTCGACGTCCGCAGCCTGCACGTCCGCTTCGGCGACGTGGAGGCCGTGGCCGGCATCGACCTCGCCGCCCACGCCGGCCAGTCGACCGCGCTGCTCGGTCGCAATGGTGCGGGCAAGTCCACGACCATGCGGGTGCTGGCGGGGGTGGTGCCGCCCACCGCCGGGACCGTCCGGGTGGCCGGGCACGACGTACGTCACCCATGCCCTCCAGGTCAAGCGCGTCGTGGGTTACTGCCCCGACGTCGGCGGGCTGGTCCCGCGGGCCACGGCGTGGGAGCACCTGCAGCTGACCGCGCGGCTGCGCCGGCTCACCGACTGGGAGAAGCGCGGCCGCGAGCTGCTGGAGAGGTTCGAGCTCGGCGATGCCGCGCACCGGGTCACCGGTGGCTTCAGCCACGGGATGGGCCGACGGCTCTCGGTGCTGCTGGCCGCCCTGCACGAGCCCGAGGTGCTGCTGCTGGACGAGCCGTTCGACGGGGTCGACCCGATCGGGGTGGAGGCGACCCTGGAGGTGATCGCCGACGCCCGCGCCCGCGGAGCCTGCGTGCTCGTGTCGACCCACCTGCGTGAGCTCGCCGTGCAGGCGTGCGGCAACGTGCTGGTGCTGCGCGGGGGATCCCGGGTGGCGACGCTCGACGCCGACGAGATGTCCGGCGAGGAGGGGGCCCGTGCCTACCGTGGGCTTCTCGACTAGCGTCAGGCGCTCGCTCGGCGGTGGCCCCCGCGTCCCGCGGGCGGTCGCCGACGTCCGGCACCTGCTCTGGTTCCGGCTCGCCACGATGCGGCGTCGCCGCGGCTTCCTCCGGATCATGGCGGGGATGCTGGTCGTGACGACCGCCGTCGTCGTCGTCCCGACGTTCCTCGGGGGCGCGCAACGGGGGGACCAGGCGCTGAACATCCTGACCCTGCTCCCCACGGCCTTCGCCGGCTTCCTGCTGCTCGCCCTCACCTCGGCCGTGGTCTCGGGCGGCGGTCGCGAGCTGCTGCCGCGCGACCAGGGCGCGCCCCACCCGATCAGTCCCACCACCGACCACCTCGGCGCGCTCCTGCTCGCCCCGGTCAACATCGCCTGGCTGCTCCAGGCCTGGACCCTGATGGCCAGCGCCTCCTATGCCCTCCCGCCTGCCGACGTACCGGCGGCTCAGGTGATCGTCGTGCTCTGGCTGGTCGCCGCCACCGCGATGGCCCAGGCCGCGGCCTGGGCCATGGAGGCGATCCGCCGCCAGTCGCACGGCATCTTCATCGTGCGGGTGATGGCCGTCGTGCTGGTCGGCATGTTCGGCTGGCTGCAGCTGACCGGGCGGCTCACCGACTTCCTCGACCAGATCCCCACGGTCTGGTTCGTGATCGGCGCCGTCGGCGGCTTCTCGTGGCGGTGGCTGCTCACCGCGCTGGTCGAGGTGCTCCTGATCGTGGCAGCCGTCCTCGCCGGAGTGATCCCCGCGCACCTCGCGGCCCGCCGGACGCCGCGCGACGAGCTGCGGGTCGAGACCGAGCAGCGCGAGCCGCGGCCCCACCCTCGCTCGGACTTCGCCGCCCTGGTCCGGACCGACCGATCGTCGGTGTGGCGGACCGTGCCGATGCGGCGTGGGCTCGCGGTGCTGGCGATCGGACCTGGGCTCGTGGCGTTCGCGGGCGGCCTGCCGTGGTACTCGATGACCATCCTGCCCGGCCTGGTCGCCTCCGGCGGCGCACTGCTGTTCGGCGTCAACGCCTGGTGCCTGGACGGTCGCGGCGGGCTGTGGCGGGAGAGCCTTCCGGTCGAGCCCGGCACCGTGTTCGCAGCGAGGGCCTACGTGATGGGCGAGTTCCTCCTGGTCGCCTCGGTGGTCACTCTCCTGCTGGGCTCGCTGCGCGCCGGAGTCCCGACCTCCGCCGAGCTGACCGCGCTGCTCTGCACGCTCGGGGTGGTCACCTGGCAGGTGGTCGCCGCAGCGCTGCGCTGGTCGGACCAGCGCCCCTACCCGGTCGACCTCCGGTCGGCCCGGGCGACCCCCGCTCCGCCGACGGTGATGGTCGGCTACTCGACCCGTCTCGCCATCAGCACCACGCTGACCGGCCTGGTGTTCTCCGGCCTGGCCCGCGTGCCCGCGTGGGAGCTGTCGGTGCTGGTCGCGATTCCCTTCCTCGCGTGGTCGAGCGTGCGGCTGCTCCGCACGCGCCGCCGGTGGCTGGACCCGGTGACCCGGGCGCGGGTGGTCACCACCGTGGCCGCGTAGCGGTCAAGGTCGCCTTTCGTCTCACCGGGTCTCGACACGCGGGTCGCGACTTCGTTCCTCAGTCGCGCCGCTCGCTCGACCACCATCAGCGGATCCGCTGGCGCGTCTCCGCTAGCGGGACTCGAACCAGGGGTGGTGCAGGTCGTAGAACGTGGCGTTGGCCATGGCCGCGTCGAGCGTCGCCCGTACGTCGTCGGGCATGCCGGGCGACTCGCGGCGCTCGCCCTCGCGGGCACTCGCCTCGTCGGTGAACGCGACCGTCTCGGTGAACGTGCCGTCCTCCTCGATCGCCAGGGTGGCGCCGAGGATGTCGGGACGCGCCTCGTGCAGCATGTCCGTGTCACCCATGAGCGCCTTGAGCGCGCTCGGGTCCTCGACCTTGCCGCGGATCACCTGGACGAAGCCGGCGTCGTCGGAGCCGCCGTCCATCATCAGCGTCACGTCGTTGCAGTCGTGGTACTCGACGGGGCCGTCCATCAGTGCCGTCATCCGCTCCGCCCACACGCCCTGTTCGGGCCGGGCCGAGTTCTCCATCGCCGCCTCGCGGGACTCGAACCTGACCACGCCCACGAACTGGTCGTCGTCGGTGATGCCGTAGGTGCCGCCCAGCCAGCCATTTGCCCCCGGGCTCATCTCCTCCCGCCACTGCTCGGCCAAAGCCCGCATCTCGTCGTGACGGGTGCACTTGCCCTGAATGATCTGGATGAACACGGTGGCCTCCTGGCATCGGGTCGGCCCCCTCCGGATGAGGTGGTCTGTCCAACCCTTCACGCTAGGGAGGCACCACCCGAGGCGTCCATGACCCGAACGGGCCACGGCATCAGGGAGTGGTCCGCTTCGCGCAGGTCGACTGGGCTGCGCTGAGCCGTGCCACCTCCGGGGCGTCGAAGGAGCCGGTGAGCGTCGCCTCCACCGCGGCCCGCTGGTCCTCCTCGGAGAGCTCGCCTCGCAGGCACTCGGCGTAGGCCCGCTGGTCGATCCCACCCTTGGTCACCTTCACCTGGGCGCGGGTCGACGCCTCGACGAAGTCGGTACAGGTGAACTGCGCATCCACCCACGCCCGGGCCACCTCCGTGGGCAGGTTGGGCAGCGTCGGCACGACCTCGTACGACGGGTCGAGCAGGCCGGCGTCGCGCAGCTGGTCGGGGTCGACCCGTTCGGTGAGCTCCTTGGCGAAGCAGGTTCCGTCCGCCGTCTCCTGGTCGCCCGGGTGGTCGCCCGCGAAGAGCGCGCCGATCCCGAAGCGGATCTCCGCGAGGTCGGGGGACGCGCTGGCCCGGGCCGGTGGGGGCGACTCCTCGGACTGACAGGCACTCAGTACGAGGGCGAGCACGGCCAGCGCGGGTGCTACCAGTCGCGATCTGCGGTCCATCGGGCACTCCTCGGACGACTGACGGGCCCTCTCGATCCTGCCACTACCCTGCCCAGCATGGACTTCTCTCCCACTCCCCGGGCGGCAGACCTGACCGCGCGTGTCGCCGACTTCATCGCGAAGGAGGTCGAGCCGGTCGAGCCGGCGTACCACCGCGAGCTCGCCGAGCAGCGCCGGACCGGCGATCCGTGGCAACCGCTGCCGGTGCTCGAGGAGCTGAAGGCCAAGGCCCGGGCGCAGGGGTTGTGGAACCTCTTCCTGCCGAAGGAGCACGCCGGGGAGTACGCCGCCCGGTTCGGCACCGACGGCGGCGAGGGCCTCACGAACGTCGACTACGCGCCGATCGCCGAGCTGACCGGTCGTTCCGCGATCGCGCCGATCGTCCTCAACTGCAACGCCCCGGACACCGGCAACATGGAGGTGCTGCTCCGCTACGGCACCGACGAGCAGCGCAAGGAGTGGCTGGAGCCGCTGCTGGACGGGACGATCCGGTCCGCCTTCACGATGACCGAGCCCGAGGTCGCGTCGTCCGATGCCACCAACATGGAGGCCACCGCCGTCGTCGACGGGGACGAGGTGGTCATCAACGGCCGCAAGTGGTTCTCCACCGGCGTCGGGCACCCCGACTGCAGGATCTTCGTCTTCATGGGGTTGACCCATCTCCCAGGAACGACCCGGACGCCGACCGGCACCACCGGCACACGATGGTCCTGGTCCCGCGGGACACCCCGGGCGTCAAGGTGGAGCGGATGCTCAACGTGATGGGCCTCTACGACGAGCCGCTCGGCCACGGTGAGGTCTCGTTCAGCGACGTGCGGGTCCCGGTGACCAACATCCTGAGCGGCCCCGGGGAGGCCTTCGCGATCGCCCAGGGCCGGCTCGGTCCGGGCCGTATCCACCACTGCATGCGGTTGATCGGTCTCGCCGAGCTCGCCCTGGAGCTGGCCTGCAAGCGCGGCCTCGAACGGACGGCCTTCGGGAAGCCGCTGGCCAACCTGGGCGGCAACCGCGAGCGGATCGCCGACGCCCGGATCGCGATCGACTCGACGCGGCTGCTCGTGCTGAACGCGGCGTGGAAGCTCGACACGGGTGGGCCCCTCAATGCGCTCTCCGAGGTGGCCCAGATCAAGGTCGCGGCGCCCACCATGGCCCAGCAGGTCATCGACATGGCGATGCAGCTCCACGGCGGCGGCGGACTCTCCGACGACCACCCGCTCGCCGCGGCCTGGACCTCGGCCCGGTCGCTGCGGCTGGCCGACGGGCCCGACGAGGTGCACCGCGGCGTCATCGCGCGCCTCGAGCTCGGCAAGTACGGCGCGCGTCGACGGTGAGCCGCGTCCTGGTCACCGGCGCCGCCTCCGGTCTCGGCGCTGCGCTGGCGACGCGTTCGAGGCGCGCGGCGACGAGGTGCTGCGGACCGACCTGGCGGGCGGCGACCTCCGGCTCGACGTCACCTCCGACGACGACTGGGCGGCGGCGCTGGCCCACGTCGAGGAGACGTGGGGTGGCCTCGACGTCCTGGTCAACAACGCCGGCGTGGCCGGCGGCGGCCGGCTCGACGTCGCCACGATGGACGAGTGGGAGTGGATCACCGAGATCAACCTGTTCGGCGTGGTCCGCGGCACCCGGACGTTCGTCCCGCTGCTCAAGCGGCAGGGGTCGGGCCACATCGTCAACGTGGCGTCCCTCGCCGGGCTGGTGCACCCGGCCGGGATGGCGTCCTACAACGCGGTGAAGGCGGCCGTGGTCGCGCTGACCGAGACGACCGGTCACGAGCTGGCGTCCTACGGCGTCCGGGCGAGCGTGGTGTGCCCGTCGTACTTCCGCACCAACCTGATGACCTCGATGCGCGGTGCCGACCAGGCGCTGGGTTCGATCGTCGCTCAGCTCGTCGAGAACTCGCCGCTGACCGCGGACGACATCGCCGCCGAGGTGCTCGCCGGGCTCGAGCGCGGCGACGAGGTGATCGTGCCTGACCAGCCGGCGCGGGACGCCTGGCAGCTCAAGCAGGCCGACCGGGCGGCGTACGACTCCGTGATGCGCGCCCAGGCCGCGCGTCTCGACGCGCTCGACGAGCGGGGGAACATCCGGGAGGGGCAGGCGTGACGGGAACGACGGACGAGAGCCGCCCGGTCCGCGATGAGGACGCCTTCGACGTCGAGGCGGTCGCCGGCTGGTTGCGCGAGCACGCCACGGCGTTCCGTGACGACCTCGAGGGCACGCCGGCGGTGCGGCAGTTCCCGGGTGGCGCGTCCAACCTGACCTACCTGCTCGGCTATCCGGGCGGCCGCGAGCTGATCCTGCGGCGCCCGCCGTCCGGCCAGAAGGCCGCCAGCGCCCACGACATGGGCCGCGAGTTCCGGATCCAGTCCGCGCTCGCGCCGGTCTTCCCGTACGTCGCGACGATGGTCGGCCTCTGCGAGGACGAGTCGGTGATCGGCTCGACGTTCTACGTGATGGAGAAGCTCGACGGCACGATCCTGCGCCGGGAGCTGCCGTTCGAGGCGACGCCGGAGGAGGTGTCCCGCCTGTGCGAGAACGCGCTCGACGTCCTGATCGACCTTCACTCCGTCGAGGTCGACGCCTTGCCGGAGCTCGCGGCGCTGAACAAGGGCGTGGGGTACGTCGAGCGCCAGGTCACCGGCTGGGTGGGCCGGTTCGCGAAGGCGCGCACCGACGACACGGGTGACTGGTCCGACGTCATCGCCTGGATCGAGGAGCACCAGCCCGACGACGTCGCGCAGGTGCTGATCCACAACGACTTCCGCTTCGACAACATGGTGCTGGATCCCGACGACCCGATGCGGATCCGCGGCGTCCTCGACTGGGAGATGGCGACCGTCGGGGACCCGCTGATGGACCTCGGCGGCTCGGTCTCCTACTGGGTGGAGCCCGGCGACGACGAGTTCTTCCAGCAGTTCCGGCGGCAGCCGACCACCACGCCGGGGATGTGGACCCGGCAGCAGATCGTCGAGCACTACTGCGACCGGATGGGCTACTCGCTCACCCCCGGGCAGTGGCTCTTCTACGAGGTGTTCGGGCTGTTCCGGCTGGCCGTGATCGCCCAGCAGATCTGGTACCGCTACTACCACCGGCAGACCACCAACGAGGCGTACGCGGTCTTCGGGCCGGCGGTCGGCTACCTCGAGACCCGCTGCCGCACGCTCATCGCCGAGCGCGGCTGATGGGCCGCGCCTGATGGGGGTCGTCCTGCTGGTCCGGCACGGCCAGGCGTCGTTCGGTGCCGACGACTACGACGTGCTCTCCGACATCGGGTGGGCACAGAGCCGCCTGCTCGGCCGCTACCTCGCCGAGCGCGGCGTGACGCCGGACGTCGTGCTCCGTGGCGACATGCGGCGCCACCGCGAGACCGTCGAGGGGATGCTCGAGGGCGGCGGCTGGTCGGCACCGGTCGAGCCCGACCCCGGCTGGAACGAGTTCGACCACCTCGGCGTCGTCGCCCACTACCCCGACCTGCCCGACGGCGAGCTGGACCGGCGCGAGTTCCAGCGGGTCTTCGAGCTCGCCACCCGGCGCTGGACGAGCGGGGAGTACGACGACGAGTACCCCGAGTCCTTCGTCGACTTCCGGACGCGGGTGGGCGAGGCGCTGACCCGCGCCTGCGAGAACGCCGGTCCCGGCGGCACGACGGTCGTGGTCAGCTCCGGTGGCCCCATCGCGACCGCGTGCGGCTCGCTGGTCGCGCCCGGGACCGACGACCCGGCACCGTCTGGAGCCTCTGGGGCCGCTTCAACACCGTCGTGGTGAACACCTCGGTCACCCGGGTCGTGGTCGGCTCCACCGGTGCCCGCATGCTCACCTTCAACGAGCACCCGCACCTCGAGGGCGACCACCTCACCTATCGATAGGGGTCGGGCTTTCTGCGTCCCTCACCGGGTTTCGAGGCTCAGGCGCCAGGGCGCCTTCGCACCTCAACCACCGGCCATGAGGTTCTTCCGGTGGTTGAGGTGCGAGCGGAGCGAGCCTCGAAACCCGGAACCGTGGGCAGGGCGGCGACCACGGGCTCAGTTCAGATGAGTCGCTTCAGCAACCATCCGCGCTGCGGCTCTTCCGGTGGTTTGAGGTGCGAGCGGAGCGCGACCACCTCACCTATCGGTAGGGGTCGGGCTTTCTGCGTCCCTCACTGGGTTTCGACGCGCTCGCGCGACCTCGTTCCTCGCGCGCCGCTGGTCAGCTCATCAGATGAGCTCTCTGCCGCACGCTCATCGCCGAGCGCGGCTGATGGGCCGCGCCTGATGGGGGTCGTCCTGCTGGTCCGGCACGGCCAGGCGTCGTTCGGTGCCGACGACTACGACGTCCTCTCCGACATCGGGTGGGCGCAGAGCCGCCTGCTCGGCCGCTACCTCGCCGAGCGCGGCGTGACGCCGGACGTCGTGCTCCGTGGCGACATGCGGCGCCACCGCGAGACCGTCGAGGGGATGCTCGAGGGCGGCGGCTGGTCGGCACCCGTCGAGCCCGACCCCGGCTGGAACGAGTTCGACCACCTCGGCGTCGTCGCCCACTATCCCGACCTGCCCGACGGCGAGCTGGACCGGCGCGAGTTCCAGCGGGTCTTCGAGCTCGCCACCCGGCGCTGGACGAGCGGGGAGTACGACGACGAGTACCCCGAGTCCTTCGTCGACTTCCGGACGCGCGTGGGCGAGGCGCTGACCCGCGCCTGCGAGAACGCCGGTCCCGGCGGCACGACGGTCGTGGTCAGCTCCGGTGGCCCCATCGCGACCGCGTGCGGCGCGCTGGTCGCGCCCGGGACCGACGACCCGAGCACTCGTCTGGAACCTGTGGGGCCGCTTCAACACCGTCGTGGTGAACACCTCGGTCACCCGGATCGTGGTCGGCTCCACCGGTGCCCGCATGCTCACCTTCAACGAGCACCCGCACCTCGAGGGCGACCACCTCACCTATCGCTGAGCCAGCTCAGATCAGCTTCTTCAGCACGGGCAGCGGGGCGTGCTTCATCACCACCGACATCGGCGCCCACGGGAGTGCGGGGACGCAGGCGGAGGCCTTCTCCTTCTCGATCGCCGAGACGATCGCCTGCACGCCCTTCTCGGTGGAGGCCATCAGCGGCTGCTGGGCGGCGACGTGCTCGTTCATCTCCGAGGCGATGTAGCCCGGGTAGATCACCGAGACCTTGATCGGCTTGCCGTGGAGCTCGGTCCGCAGGCCCTCCGCCAGGTGTGCGACGCCGGCCTTCGTGGCGGCGTACGTCGTCATCGTCTTGGGCATGCCGCGCATCGCGGACATCGAGGAGATCATCACGAAGTGACCGGCGTCCTGGGCGCGGAAGATCTCCATCGCGGCCTCGGCCTGGGCCAGGGCGGCGACGAAGTTGGTCATCGCGGTCTCCAGGTTGGCCTCGAACTTCCCGGTCCCCAGCGGTGCGCCCTTGCCGAGCCCGGCGTTGATCACGATCCGGTCGATCGTCCCCATCGTCGCCGAGAAGTCCTTGAACACCGAGAAGACCTGGTCGTGGTCGTTCACGTCGAGGGCGCGGACCTCGACCCGGCGCTCCGGGTGGGCGGACAGGATCTCCGAGCGCAGCTCCTCCAGCCGCTCGGCCCGGCGGGCGCAGAGCGCCAGGTCGTTGCCGCGGGCCGCGAACTGGCGGGCCATCTCGGCGCCCAGGCCCGAGGAGGCGCCGGTGATCAGGATCGTCTTGCTGGTCGTCTGTTCTGACATGCGGCGATTGTTGCCCACTAGGGTTCGTCCCATGTCAGGTGTCCACGCGAGCACCAGGGCCTGCATCATCGGAGCCGGCTCCTCCGGGATCGCGGCCGCCCAGGTCCTCGCGGAGCGCGGCATCGAGTTCGACTGCTACGAGATGGGGTCCGGCGTCGGCGGCAACTGGCGCTACGACAACGACAACGGCGTCAGCTCGGCCTACCGCTCGCTCCACATCAACACCTCCCGCGACGCCATGGAGTACGCGGCGTACCCGATGCCGCCCTCGCTGCCGGACTACCCGAGCCACTGGCAGATCGCCGACTACTTCGACGACTACGTCGACCACTTCGGGCTGCGGGAGAAGGTCACCTTCCGTACCGAGGTGGTCAAGGTGGCGCCGGCGGGACGCGGTGGGTACGACGTCACCGTCCGTCCGTTCGGACCGTCCGGCCGGGGGAGCGAGGCGACGACCCGCCACTACGACCACGTGCTGGTGGCCAACGGCCACCACTGGGACCCCCGCTGGCCCGAGCCGGGCTTCCCCGGGAGCGAGACGTTCCCCGGCGACCAGGTGCACGCCCACTACTACCGGACGCCCGACCTGCTGGAGGACCGGCGCGTGGTGGTGCTCGGCATCGGCAACTCGGCGGCGGACATCGCCGTGGAGTCCTCGCGGGTCGCGGCCGAGACCTATCTGGCGATGCGGCGCGGCGCGCACGTCGTGCCGAAGTACGTCTTCGGCAGGCCGACCGACCACCTGACCGACTCCCCGCTGGCGCGGGCGCACCATCTCCTGCAGAAGCAGGCGATGAAGGCGCTGCTCCGCCTCACGGTGGGGAAGGTGACCGACTACGGGCTGCCCGAGCCCGACCACGACGTGCTCGAGGCGCACCCGACGGTCAGCGACGACCTGCTGACCCGGCTCGGCCACGGCGACATCACCGTGAAGCCCAACATCGACCGGTTCGAGGGCCCGAAGGTCTTCTTCACCGACGGGTCCGCGGTCGAGGCCGACGTGGTCGTCTACTGCACCGGCTACAAGGTGTCCTTCCCCTTCCTCGACGAGTCCGTGCTGGCCGCCGACGAGAACCACGTCGACCTCTACCGACGCGTCGTCCCCCCGGACCGCCCCGGCCTGTGGTTCATCGGGCTGGTGCAGCCGCTCGGCGCGGTGATGCCGCTCGCCGAGGCCCAGGCACACTGGGTCGCCGACCTGATCTCGCGGCGAGGTCACGCTGCCCTCGGTCGCGGAGATGCGCGACCAGATCACGGCGTACGACGCCGCGCTGCGCAAGCGTTACGTCGCGTCCAAGCGGCACACCATCCAGGTCGACGCCCACAAGTACCTCGCCGAGATCCGGCGGGAGCGGGAGTCGCGCCGCGCCTGAACGGCGGCGAGTCACACCGTCTCACCAACAAAAAGTCAGGGTTGACTGTTTGTTGCCCGCCCGGTCACGATGGCCGGGTGAGCAACGCCGTCGCCGCGGGTCGGGTCCCGCAGGGTGAGCGGACCCGCCTGATGCGGGCCCGCCTGCTCGAGGCGACCGTCGACTGCCTGGTCGAGCACGGCTTCAGCGGTACGTCGACCACGCTGGTCTCCGAACGGGCGGGCGTCTCGCGCGGCGCCCAGCTGCACCACTTCCCGACCAAGAACGACCTCGTGGTGGCCGCCGTCGAGCACCTCACGGACGTCCGCGGTGCCGAGCTCGTTGCCGCGAGCGCGAAGCTGCCGACCGGGCCACGTCGTACCCGCGCCGTCCTGCAGATGCTCGCCGACCACTTCACCAGCCCCGTCTTCACCGCCGCGCTCGAGCTCTGGGTCGCTGCCCGCACCGACGAGCACCTCCTCGCCGCGGTCGAGCCCGCTGGAGCAGCGGGTGGGCCGCGAGACCCACCGGATGACCGTCGAGCTGCTCGGCGCCGACGAGTCCCGCCCCGGCGTACGCGAGCTCGTGCAGGCCACCCTCGACCTGGTCCGCGGCCTGGGCCTGGCCAACACCATCTCCGACGACGCCCGGCGCCGGAAGCGGATCCTGGACCGCTGGGCGACCACCCTCGACGACGCCCTGGAGGCGAGCCCGTGACGTCACTCCTCGACGACCTGCTGGCCGACCTCAAGGCCGAGGGGGACCAGCTCTGGAGCGAGGTCTCCGGGCTGGACGAGGCCGGCTGGAGCACGCCGACCCCCGCCGAGGGCTGGGACGTCGCGACCCAGGTGGCGCACCTGCTGTGGACCGACGAGGTCGCCGTCGTCGCCGCCACCGACAAGGAGGCCTGGGACGAGATCGTGCTCCAGGCCATCGCCGATCCCCACGGCTTCGTCGACGCCGCTGCTGTGCAGGTGGCGCGGATGGCGCCCGCCGCGCTGCTGGCCCGGTGGGGCGCCGCCCGGCAGGCGCTCACCGAGGCCCTCCGCGCCTACCCCGACGGCCAGAAGATGCCGTGGTTCGGCCCGCCGATGTCCCCGGCCTCGATGGTGACCGCCCGCTTCATGGAGACCTGGGCACACGCCCTCGACGTGTACGACGCCCTCGGCGTCAGCCACCCCGACACCGACCGGATCCGCCACATCGCCCACCTCGGCGTCCGCACCCGCAACTTCGCGTTCGCCACCAACGAGCTCGAGCCCCCGGGCGAGGAGTTCCGGGTCGAGCTCGTCGCCCCCTCGGGCGACATCTGGTCGTGGGGCCCGGCCGAGGCGGGACAGCGGGTCTCGGGCCCGGCCGGCGACTTCTGCCGGCTGGTCACCCAGCGGGTGCACCGTGAGGACACCGACCTGAAGGCGACCGGACCGGACGCCGAGCAGTGGCTGGCGATCGCGCAGTGCTTTGCTGGCCCTCCGGGCGAGGGAAGGGCGGCGACGTGACCGAGGCACTCCGGGTCGGCAACTGCTCCGGCTTCTACGGCGACCGGCTCTCCGCCATGCGCGAGATGCTCGAGGGAGGGCCGCTCGACGTCCTCACCGGCGACTACCTCGCCGAGCTGACCATGCTGATCCTCGGCAAGGACACGATGAAGGACCCCGCGCTGGGCTACGCGCGCACCTTCGTCCGCCAGGCCGAGGACTGCCTGGGCCTCGCCCTCGAGCGGGGGGTGCGGATCGTCGCCAACGCCGGCGGGCTCAACCCGGCCGGCCTGGCCGACCGGCTGCGCGAGATCGCCACCGGCCTCGGCCTCGACCCCGCCATCGCCCACGTGGAGGGCGACGACCTGCGCGAGCTGGGCCGCTGGCCCGGCGCCCTGACCGCCAACGCCTACCTCGGTGGCTTCGGGATCGCCGCGGCCCTGCGCGACGGTGCGGACGTGGTGGTGACCGGCCGGGTCACCGACGCCTCGCTGGTCGTCGGTGCCGGGATCGCCCACCACGGCTGGACTCCCGCTGAGCACGACGCCCTCGCCGGTGCGGTCGTCGCCGGACACGTCCTCGAGTGCGGCACCCAGGCGACCGGCGGGAACTTCTCGGGCTTCCGCTCCCTCCAGCACACCGGTGCCCCGCTGGGCTTCCCCCTGGCGGAGCTGGCGGCCGACGGGTCGTCCGTGATCACCAAGCACGACGGCACCGGCGGCGCGGTCACCCTCGACACCGTGACGGCGCAGCTGGTCTACGAGATCCAGTCCACCCGCTACCTCGGGCCCGACGTCACCACGTTGCTCGACACGATCAGCCTGACCCAGGACGGACCCGACCGGGTCGCGATCAGCGGGCGTCCGAGGGGAGGCCCCCCCGGCCCAGCTCAAGGTCTGCGTCAACGAGCTCGGCGGGTACCGCAACACCGTCGAGTTCGTGCTCACAGGTCTCGAGGTCGAGGCCAAGGCCGACTGGGTCCGCGACCAGATGGAGGCCGCGCTGACCGTGCCAGGCCCGCGACCGTGGCCTGGGCGCGCACCTCCGAGCCGCACCCCGACGCCGACACCGAGGAGTCCGCCTCCTGCCTGTTGCGGTGCACGGTGATGGACCCCTCGGCCGATCCCGTGGGCAAGCCGTTCACCGCCGCCGCGGTCGAGCTGGCCCTGGCCTCCTACCCCGGCTTCACGATGACCGCCCCGCCCTCACCGCCCACGCCGTACGGGGTCTACCGGCCCGAGTACGTCGACCGGTCGGCGCTCACCCACACGGTCGTCCATGCCGACGGCCGTCGCGAGGAGATCGCGGACCCCGACGAGACGGACGGCGCCGTCGGGGAGTCGCCGGATGCCAGCGGCGCCCGGCCCTCGCCGTACCCCGCTCCGCAGGACTCGGTCACCCGCCGGATGCCGCTCGGCACGTTCGTCCACGCGCGGTCGGGCGACAAGGGCGGCGACGCCAACCTCGGACTGTGGGTGGCCAACGACGGCTCGGACACCTACGACGCCCGCGTCACCTGGCTGTCGAAGGTGATCACCCCTCAGAAGATCCGCGAGCTGGTACCCGAGGCGGCCGACCTCGACGTGGAGGTCTACCTGCTGCCCAACCTGGGCGCGGTCAACGTACTGATCCGGGGGCTGCTCGGCCAGGGGGTGGCGGCCTCGACGCGGTTCGACCCGCAGGCCAAGGGACTGGGCGAGTGGGTCCGCTCCCGGATGATCACGGTCGAGGAGACGCTCGTATGACCAGCGACCACCGTGCAGCGCTCAAGGAGACCGCGCGCGAGTTCGTCCGCCGCGAGGTGGAACCGCACCTCCAGGAGTGGGAGGACGCGTGCGAGATCCCGCGCGAGCTGCACGTCGCGGCCGCGAAGCAGGGACTGCTCGGCGTCTCGTTCCCCGAGGAGGTCGGCGGCCAGGGCGGGGACCTCGTCGACTCGGTGGCCATGCAGGAGGCGTTCTTCGAGGCGGGCGCGTCGAGCGGGCTGATGGCCGGACTGTTCACGGGCGGGATCGCCCTGCCGCACATCGCCGCCTCCGGCGACACCGACCTGATCGACCGGTTCGTGCGCCCCACCCTCGCCGGGGAGAAGATCGGTGCGCTCGCGGTGACCGAGCCCGGTGGCGGTTCCGACGTCGCGGGCATCCGCACCACCGCCGTCCGCGAGGGCGACGAGTACGTCGTCAACGGGGCCAAGACGTTCATCACCTCCGGGGTCCGGGCCGACTTCGTCACCACCGCGGTCCGCACGGGCGGGCCAGGTCACGGTGGGATCTCGTTGCTGGTGATCGAGAAGGGGACACCCGGCTTCACCGTGGACCGGGCGCTGTCGAAGATGGGCTGGCACTGCTCCGACACCGCCGAGCTCTCGTTCGTCGACGCCCGGGTCCCCGCCGCCAACCTGGTGGGTGAGGAGAACGCCGGCTTCGTCCAGATCGCCGAGCAGTTCGTGGTGGAGCGGATCGGGCTCGCCGTCCACGCCTACGGCATCGCCGCCCGCTCCCTCGCCCTCACCGCGGACTACTGCCGGTCCCGCGAGACGTTCGGCAAGCCGCTGGTCGCCAACCAGGTGGTCCGCCACAAGCTCGTCGAGATGCACAGGCAGGTCGAGGTGGCCCGCACCTACACCCGCTCGATCGCGGAGCGGCACGTCCGTGGCGACAACGTGATCGCCGAGGCGTGCCTGGCCAAGCAGACGGCGGTCGACTGCGCGTCGTACGTCTGCGACCAGGCGGTCCAGCTGCACGGCGGTACCGGCTACATGCACGGCACCGAGGTGGAGCGCCACTACCGCGACGCCCGGATCCTGCCGATCGGTGGCGGCGCCGACGAGGTGCTCGCCGACCTCGCCGCCCGACTGCTGGGGTTCGCATCGATGAGGTCGATGTCGGGCGAGGTCTCGCTGCAGATGGACGCGCCGCCCGCCGTGGTGTGGGACCTGGTCAGCGACGTGACCCGGATCGGGGAGTTCTCCCCGGAGACGTTCGAGGCCGAGTGGACGCGGGGGTCGACCGGCCCGGAGGCCGGCGCGACGTTCAAGGGCCACGTGAAGCGCAACGGCGTCGGCCCGGTCTACTGGTCGCCCTGCAAGGTCACCGCCTGCGAGCCCCAGCGGCTCTTCGAGTTCGGTGTGCATGCGGGCAGCGGCACGCCCCTCAACACGTGGGGATACCGGCTCGAGCCGCGCGACGGCGGCACCCTCGTGACGGAGTACTTCCGGCTCCGCCCGACCCTGCCGCTGCGCCTCTACTGGACCGTGCTCGGGCACCTGCGCGGCCGGACCAACGAGCGCGGAATGCGCACCACGCTGGAACGGATGAAGCAGGTGGTGGAGTCATGATCACCCCATTCGAATGCTCACTTCGTTCCGCTTCGAACGGGGACCCCGAATGAGCGACAACCGGGAAGCGATGCTCGAGAAGCTCGCCGACCTCGACACCGAGCACGCCAAGGCGGTCGCCGGCGGCGGGGAGAAGTACGTCGAGCGCCACCACGCCCGCGGCAAGCTGCTGCCGCGCGAGCGGATCGAGCTGCTGGTCGACCCGGGCAGCGCCTTCCTCGAGCTGAGCCCGCTCGCCGGCTGGGGGTCCGACTTCACCGTCGGCGCCAGCGTGGTCACCGGGATCGGGGTGATCGAGGGGGTCGAGTGCCTGATCACCGCGAACGACCCGACCGTCAAGGGCGGCGCCAGCAACCCGTGGACGGTGAAGAAGATCTTCCGGGCCTCCCAGATCGCCGAGGAGAACGGGCTGCCGACCGTCGCGCTCGTGGAGTCCGGGGGCGCGGACCTGCCCACCCAGAAGGAGATCTTCATCCCCGGCGGGAAGCTGTTCCGCGACATCACCCGGTCCTCGGCCGCGAAGGTGCCGACGATCGCCCTGGTGTTCGGCAACTCCACGGCCGGCGGCGCCTACGTGCCCGGCATGAGCGACTACACGGTGATGGTCAAGGAGCAGGCCAAGGTGTTCCTCGGCGGCCCGCCGCTGGTGAAGATGGCGACCGGCGAGGAGTCCGACGACGAGTCGCTCGGTGGCGCCGAGATGCACGCCCGGATCAGCGGCCTGGCCGACTACCTCGCCGAGGACGAGCGCGACGCGCTGCGGATCGGCCGCCGGATCGTCGCCCGGCTCAACTGGCGCAAGGCCCGCCCCGAGCCGACCGCCTTCGCCGAGCCGGAGGCGGACCCCGAGGGGCTGCTCGACCTGATCCCGACCGACCTCAAGGAGCCGTTCGACCCGCGCGAGGTGATCGCGCGACTGGTCGACGGGAGTGGCCCGGGCAACGCCCAGCACTTCGACGAGTTCAAGCCTCTCTACGGGTCGTCCCTGGTGACCGGCTGGGCGCGGATCCACGGCCACCCGATCGGCATCCTCGCCAACGCCCAGGGCGTGCTGTTCAGCGAGGAGGCGCAGAAGGCGACCCAGTTCATCCAGCTCGCCAACCAGGTCGACACCCCGCTGCTGTTCCTGCACAACACCACCGGCTACATGGTCGGCAAGGAGTACGAGCAGGGCGGGATCATCAAGCACGGCGCGCAGATGATCAACGCGGTCAGCAACAGCACGCGTGCCGCACCTCAGCGTGATCATGGGCGCGTCGTACGGCGCCGGGAACTACGGCATGAACGGCCGCGCCTACGACCCGCGCTTCCTCTTCACCTGGCCCAGCGCCAAGTCCGCCGTGATGGGGCCGGCCCAGCTCGCCGGCGTCCTCTCGATCGTGGCCCGGGCGGCCGCCGAGGCGAAGGGCAAGGAGTACGACGAGGAGTCCGACAAGGGCATGCGCGAGTTCGTGGAGGCCTCCGTGGAGGAGCAGTCGCTGCCGTTCTTCCTGTCCGGGATGCTCTACGACGACGGCGTGATCGACCCGCGCGACACCCGCACCGTCCTGGGCATCTGCCTGTCCGTGATCGACAACAAGGCCGTGGGCCGGCGCCGGGGGGTACGGGGTGTTCCGGCCATGATCAACCGCCTCCTCGTCGCCAACCGGGGCGAGATCGCCCGCCGGGTCTTCGCGACGTGCCGCCGGCTCGGGATCGAGACGGTGGCCGTCCACTCCGACGCCGACGCGGACCTGCCGTTCGTCCGGGAGGCCGACGCCGCCGTCCGGCTGCCGGGTGACGCCCCCGGCGAGACCTACCTGCGCGCCGACCTGATCCTCGAGGCCGCCCGCAGGACGGGCGCCGACGCGATCCACCCGGGCTACGGCTTCCTCTCCGAGAACGCCGACTTCGCCCGCGCCGTCCTCGACGCCGGGCTCACCTGGGTCGGCCCGCAGCCGGAGTCGATCGACCGGATGGGCTCCAAGATCGAGGCCAAGAAGCTGATGGAGGCCGCCGGCGTCCCCGTCTTGCCTCCTTCGGCAACCTGTTCGGTGGTCGAGACGGCGCCGCGAGGTACCGACCTCCCGCTGCTGGTCAAGGCCAGCGCCGGCGGCGGCGGGCGCGGGATGCGGATCGTCCGCGACCTCGCCCAGCTGGAGACCGAGGTGGAGACGGCGCGGGCCGAGGCCGAGTCGGCGTTCGGTGACGGCACCGTCTTCGTGGAGCCGTTCGTCGAGCACGGCCGGCACGTCGAGGTCCAGGTCGTCGGCCACCGCGACGGCGTCCTCGTCCTCGGCGAGCGGGACTGCTCGATCCAGCGGCGCCACCAGAAGGTCGTCGAGGAGGCGCCCGCCCCCGACCTCGCCCCCGAGGTCGCGGCCGCGATGCACGACGCCGCCCGCAAGGCCGCCGAGGCGATCGGCTACGTCGGCGCCGGCACGGTCGAGTTCCTCTTCGACCCGGAGCGGGAGCGGTTCTTCTTCCTCGAGATGAACACCCGGCTCCAGGTCGAGCACCCGGTCACCGAGGCCGTCTTCGGCGTGGACCTGGTCGAGCTCCAGCTCCAGGTCGCCGAGGGACGGGTCGTGTGCCCCACGCCGACCCAGGCGACCGGCCACGCGATCGAGGTCCGCCTCTACGCCGAGGACCCCGCCCACGACTGGCAGCCCCAGAGCGGCACGCTGGCGACGTTCGAGATCCCGGGAGCCCTCGCCGAGTTCGACCGGCCCGCGCGCGCCGGGATCCGGGTCGACGCCGGCTTCGAGACCGGCAGCGTGGTGTCCACCCACTACGACGCGATGCTGGCGAAGGTGATCGCGTGGGCGCCCACCCGCGCCGAGGCCGCCCGGATGCTCGCCCACTCCCTGTCCCGGGCGAAGCTGCACGGCGTCACCACCAACCGGGACCTGCTCGTGGCCGTCCTCCGCGATCCGGCCTTCCTCGAGGGCCGGGTCAGCACCGACTTCTTCGAGCAGCGCGGGATCGTGCCGTCCGGCGAGCCGCCGGCACCCGACCCGCACGCCCTGCTCGCCGCCGCCATCGCGCTGGCCGAGCAGGCGCGCGCCGCGCGTCGGGTCCAGGTCGGCATCCCGGTCGCGTGGCGCAACGTCGTCTCCCAGCCCCAGCTGACGGTCTTCGCGGTCGGGGACGAGGAGCACGCCGTCGAGTGGTACGGCGCCCGCGAGGGCTACGCGACCCCGCTCGACGACGTCCGGATCGTCGCCGCGTCCCCGACCGGCGTGACCATCGAGGCCGGCGGGGTCAGCTCGCGCTTCGACGTCCGGGTCGACGGGCACGACGTCCACGTCGACTCCGCCCTGGGCTCGGTGTCGCTGCGTGAGGTGCCCCGGTTCGTCGACCCCGCGGACGTGGTGGCGAGCGGCTCGCTGCTCGCCCACATGCCCGGCACCGTCGTCCGGGTGGCCGTCGAGCAGGGACAGCAGGTCGAGGCCGGCGACACCGTCCTCGTCCTGGAGGCGATGAAGATGCAGCACACCGTGGCCGCGCCGCACGCCGGCACGGTGACCGAGATCGACGTACGACCCGGCTCCCAGGTGGCCGCCGGAGACGTCCTGGCCGTCGTAGACCGAAAGTGAGACGACAGTGAACAACTTCAGCGAGACCGAGGAGCGCCAGGCGCTGCGCCGGGAGGTGGCCAAGCTCGCGAGCACCTACGGCCGCGAGTACTTCACCCAGCAGGCGCGCAGCGGCGGCAAGACCACCGACCTCTGGATGGCGATCGCCAAGAACGGCTACCTCGGGATCAACATCCCCGAGGAGTACGGCGGCGGCGGTGGCGGCATCGGTGACGTCGCGGCGGTCTGCGAGGAGCTGGCCGCGCCAGGGCTGTCCGCTGCTGATGATGGTGGTCAGCCCGGCGATCTGCGGGACCGTGATCGCCCGCTACGGCACCGACGAGCAGAAGCAGAAGTGGCTGCCCGGCATCTGCGACGGCACCGGGACGATGGCGTTCGCGATCACCGAGCCCGACGCCGGCACCAACACCCACAACATCACCACCACGGCCCGCCGGGACGGCGACGAGTGGGTGCTGACCGGCCGGAAGATCTACATCTCCGGCATCGACGAGGCCACCAACGTGCTCGTCGTGGCGCGGACCGAGGACGCGAAGACCGGGAAGCTCAAGCCCTGCCTGTTCGTGGTGCCGACCGACGCCGACGGGCTGGAGGCCAAGCCGATCCCGATGGAGATCGTCAGCCCCGAGCAGCAGTTCCAGGTCTTCATCGACGAGGTCCGGCTGCCCGCGGACGCGCTGGTCGGTGACGAGGACGCCGGGCTGGTGCAGCTGTTCGCCGGCCTCAACCCCGAACGCATCATGGCGGCGTCGTTCTCGACCGGGCTCGCCCGGTTCGCGCTGAACAAGGCGGCCGCCTACGCCAAGGAGCGTGCCGTCTTCCAGGCGCCGATCGGCTCCCACCAGGCGATCGCCCACCCGCTCGCGCAGTCCCACATCGAGACCGAGCTGGCCCGGCTGATGACCCAGAAGGCGGCCGCGCTCTACGAGGCCGGCGACGACATGGGAGCCGGCGAGGCGGCCAACATGGCGAAGTACGCCGCCGCCGAGGCCGCCTGCGACGCCGCCGACCGCGCGGTGCAGGCGCACGGTGGCAACGGGATCACCCAGGAGTACGGCATGGCCGGGCTCCTCGTCGCCACCCGGGCCGGCCGGATCGCGCCGGTCTCGCGGGAGATGATCCTCAACTTCGTGGCGATGCACTCGCTGGGACTGCCGAAGTCCTACTGACGCCGGGGCGCGCGTCTTCGCGATACCGCCGAGCGCTCGTTCCTCGCGCCGCACTGAGGCTCGTGCCTACTCGGCGACACCCGCCTCGCGGTCGGCGCGTCTGGCAGGCTCGGTCCATGGCACCGAAGGACCGCCCGCTCGTGCCCGAGGCGATGGTGCGCCGGATCGGGGCGGTCCTCGAGGCGCTGCCGGAGTGCGTCCAGGAGAACGCCTGGGTCGGCACCCGCTGGCGGGTCGGCAGCGCCACGGTGGCCCACGTCTTCGGCGGCGAGGACCAGCTGTTCCGGATCACGTTCCGGGCCGAGCCGGACGAGGTGATCGCCTTCCAGCACCTGGGGGCGCCGTACTTCCGGGCCGGCTGGGGCCGCAACGTGGTCGGGCTCGTCCTCGACGACGACACCGACTGGGACGAGCTCGCCGAGCTGCTCACCGACTCCTACTGCCTGCAGGCGCCGGCGCGGCTGGCCGAGCCGCGTGGCGCGGCCGGGCTAGTCGACCAGCCGGTCCCGGAGCCGGTCGAGGGTCGTCGCGTCCAGGCCGAGCCCGTCGGAGAGGTACCCGTCCAGGTCGCCGTACGACGCCACGACAGCGTCCCGCGCCACGGACAGGTAGGCGGGGTCGGCCCTCAGCACCCGCTCGTAGACCGGCACCGTGTCCGCGCCGAGGGCCGTCTCGGCCATGGTCAGGTAGCGGGAACGGCTCGACTGCGTGTAGTCGTTGGTGAGCAGGTAGTCCTCCACGATCACCTCGTCCGGCACCCCGGCCACGTGCAGCAGCAGCGCCGCCGCCCAGCCGGTGCGGTCCTTGCCGGTGGTGCAGTGGAACAGCTGAGGCCCGTCGTCCTCGGCGAGGTGGCGCAGCAGGGACCCGAACGCCGCGCGGGCCAGGGCGTCCTCCACGAAGCTGCGGTACACCCGCTCCATCACGGCGATCGCGGCCGTCTCGTCCGCGAGCCCGACCACGTCGTCCATCGGGATCCCGACGACCTCGAGGTGACGCCAGGTCGCGCCGGGCAGGACGGCGTCGGGCAGGGCCTCGACCTCGACCCGGGTGCGGAGGTCGTGGACGGCCCGCAGGCCCAGCCCGGCCAGGGTCAGCGTCTCCTCGTCGGTGAGCTGCAGCTCGCTGGACCGGAAGAAGACGCCTCGGCGCACGCGCCGGCCGTCGACCGTCGGGTAGCCCGCTCCGGGCCCGGCCACGTCACGGAAGTTGTCGGCGGAGTCGAGGCGGAACAGCTCCTGCGCGAAGTCGGGTCGGTCCACGCGGGAAGGATAGGGCGGGGAGTGGTCTGGACCATTCGCTGGCGGTGGAACCGTGACGTTCCGGATTGCGACAGAGCGGGCGAGGCCACCGTGGGCTCGACCCGTCCAGACCACCGGGCGTGATCTGGTCCGGGTGCTTCGCAGTGCGGAAATGCGGACGTAGCCTCAGGGATCTTGACACGGGGTGAGGGGGACTCGATGAGCTCGGACATGCATCGTGGAGGAGGGCGCGCGCGCCTCGGGGGGCTGCTCGCGGTCGGCCTGATCGTGGCGCTTGCGACCGTGCTGGTGCCTGCGCCGGCGTACGCCGCCGGCACGATCACCATCGCGATCCAGGGCCCGGGCCAGGTCACCGGCACGGGGGTCAACTGCGTCAACGGCACGGGCGACTGCAGCGAGGCCTACGAGGACGAGGAGGTCTGCGTCTCCAACCCGCACGTGGGCGAGCCCGTCTGCAACATGGTGGATCCGATCGCGAGCTTCACCGCGCTGCCGGTCCCGGCTCCGGCTTCGCGTTCTACAGCTGGACCGGCTGTGACTCGCCGACAGCTCGCAACGTGTGCGAGGAGACGGTCGACACCAGCGAGACGATCACCGCCACGGTTCATCGACGTCGAGATTCCGACCGTGAGCTCGGTGCTCCCCCAGCAGCGGGGTCCACGACGGGACCATCACCCTGGCGGCCTCGGCGAGCGACAACGCCGGGGTGCAGCAGGGTGGAGTTCCGCGTTCGCGGGGATGTGGGTCGGCACGGACACGTCTGCGCCCTACGCAGGTCTCCTTCAACACGGCCTCGGTCAGCGACGGTGTCGCCGCGATCTCGGCCACGGCCTTCGACACGTCGGGACACGTCTCCTCCCCGGTCGGCAGCACCATCACCATCGACAACGCCGACCCGACCCTGACGGTCACGTCCGGACCGAACGGGGGAGCGTTCAAGGCGGGGACGACCCAGTCGTGGGCGTTCACCGCTTCGGACACGAACTCGGTGACGGTCCAGTGCAGCGTGGTGGTCGACGGCCAGCTGCCGTCGTACGCCCCGTGCACGAGCGGGTCGACCGGCCACACGGTGACCGGACTTCCGGAGGGAGACCACCGGTTCTTCGTCCGTGCCACGGACGGCGCCGGCAACACCACCGAGCAGGAGCGCACGTTCACCATCGACGCCACCGCGCCGCAGACGATCCTCGACAAGAAGCCGGGCGACCGGGTGGTGACGACCCGGCTCCGGGCGAGTGTCCGGTTCGAGTTCCACTCGAACGAGGCCGCGGCCGGGTTCCAGTGCCGGCTCGACTCCGGGTCGTGGCTGTCCTGCACCTCCCCGAAGGTGTACCGGCTGCGCAAGGGCGAGCACGTCGTGCGGATCAGGGCCGTCGACCAGGCCGGCAACCGCGACGCCACCCCGACCACCACGCGGTTCCGGGTGGTCCGCCGCTGACCCGGGCTCAGCGCAGCGGCACGAACCGGTAGCCCCCGTGGCGGGACACCTCGACGTCGTCGGCCCGCCGGACCGCGACCAGCATGATGCCGTTCACCGGGATCACCATCCGGCCGCCGTCGACCAGCTGGTCGACCAGCTCGTCGGGCAGGTGCCGCGGTTCGGCCGAGACCAGGATCCGGTCGTACGGCGCATCCTCGGGCAGTCCGAGGACCCCCGGCAGCGCGGGCTCGATCGAGGCCCACGGCTGCTTCGTCGCGGCCAGGTTGGCGCGTCCGAAGTCGACCAGGGTGGGCTCGATCTCGACACCGCGGACCCGCCCGGACGGGCCCGTCAGGTGGGCGAGCAGCGCGGTCGTCCAGCCGGAGCCGGAGCCGACGTCGAGCACCCGCTGCCCGGGTTCCACCGCGAGCAGGCGCAGCATGCTCGCCACGGTCCGCGGCTGGGAGTTGGTCTGCCCGTGTCCGATCGCCAGCGGCCCGTCGTACGCCGCGAGCCGGCGCTCGCTGCGGGGCAGGAACCCCGTGCGCGGGAAGGTCTCGAACGCAGCCCTGACGGCGTCCATGCCACCGAGTCAACCACGATGGCGGCGCGGGGGCAGCGGGACGAACATCGACGTGCGGGCGGCGTACTCCGGGTAGCCCGGCCGCTGCATCATCGTCCGCTCCAGCGGCTTGGCGCCGGTGGCGTAGGCGAGGAAGTAGGTCATCGCGATCGGCGCGGGCAGCGTGAGGAGGGCCGGCAGCCAGCCGGTCGCCGCGGCGCCGGCCAGCCAGAGCCCCCACCAGACGCAGGCGTCGCCGAAGTAGTTGGGGTGCCGGGTCCACGCCCAGAGGCCGTGGTCGAGCACCGGCCCGCGGTCGGGATCGCGCTTGTACGCCGCCAGCTGGGCGTCGCCGACCGTCTCGAAGACGAAGCCGACCGCCCACACCACCGCGCCGGCCACCACCAGGGCGACGCACACGTCGGTCGCGACCGCGGCGGCCTGCAACGGCCAGGCGACGAACCAGATCGCGGCCCCCTGGAGCAGGAACACCTTCCGGACCGCGACGCCGAAGCCACCACCGTCGAGCAGCGCCTCGTAGCGGGGGTCCTCGCCGTGGCCCCGGGACCGCTGCCAGATGTGCCAGGACAGCCGCACCCCCCAGACCGCGACCAGCGCCACCAACAGCCAGGGCAGCCACCCCGAGCCGAGGACGGCGCAGGCGAGGGCGCACGCCGCGAGCGCCAGCCCCCACGTGACGTCGACGACCGAGTAGCGGCCGACCCGGCGGGCCACGACCGCGGTGATCACCATCGCGATCGCGGCGAGGCCGAGGCACGCGAGCGAGATCACGACGAGGTCAGCCACCACAGATCACCGCACCCACGCTACTCACCAGGCCCGCACCGGCGGCAGGTCGTGCGCGCCGTCGGGGCGCACGCACAGCAGCTGGTCCACGCCCATCCGCCCGTCGCGGAACGCCAGCTGCCCGCCGACGAGGTAGAGCCGCCAGACCCGCACGACCTCCTCGCCGACCAGCGCGGTCAGCTCGGGCAGGTGGGCCTCGAACCGGTCGATCCAGCCCTGCACGGTCCGCACGTAGTGCTCGCGCAGGGCGTGCACGTCGCGCACCTCGAGGCCCCCGCTCTCGAGAGTGCGCCACCGTCTCGCCGACCGGGCGCATGTGCATGTCGGGCGCGATGAACGACTCGATGAACGGCCCGCCGCCGGGGTGCCGCCCGCCGCGACGACCGGAGCGCGACATCTGCTGGACCAGCACCCGTCCGCCCGGCCGCACCGCGCGCCGCAGCACCGAGACGTACGTCGGGTAGTTGGCCTCGCCGACGTGCTCGCCCATCTCGAGCGAGCCGACGGCGTCGTACTCGGAGCCCGCAGGCGGGACCGCGTCGCGGTAGTCCTGCAGCCGGATCTCGACCAGGTCCTCCAGCCCGCGCTCCCGGATCCGGGCGTCGATGAACGCCTTCTGCTCGGCCGCGATCGTGATGCCGGTGACGCGCGCGCCGTAGTGCTCGGCGGCGTGCAGCGAGAGCGAGCCCCAGCCGCACCCGACGTCGAGCAGCGTCGTGCCCGGCTCGAGACCGAGCTTGCGGCAGACCAGGTCGAGCTTGTCGCGCTGCGCGTCGGCGAGCGTGTACGACGGGTCGGTGGACGTCCAGTACCCGCACGAGTAGGCCATCGACGGGTCCAGCAGCAGCGCGTAGAACTCGTTGGACAGGTCGTAGTGGTGGCTGATCGCGCGGCGGTCCCGCAGCGGGCTGTGCAGCCGGCCGCGGACCCGCGCCTGGGAGGCGGGGGGAGCAGGTGGGCGACCCAGCGCACCAAGGCCGGCGGCCGCGCGAACCGCCTGGACGACGGCCGCCGGTGAGGGCCGCCCACCGCTCACTCCCCGGTCCCGAGCCACGGAGAAGACATGTGTCAACGCCGACCCGAGGTCCCACCCGTCCAGGGTCGGGACGTCGAGCTCACCGGTGACGTAGGCCTGTGCCGCACCCAGCTCGCCGGGGTGCCACAGCAGTCGGCGCAGCGCGTCGGGGGTGCGCAGCTCGACCACCGGCGCGTCGGCCGGACCGGCCTCCGACCCGTCCCACGCCCGGAGCCGGACCGGCAGCTCGCCGCCCACGAAGGGCCGCGACGCGCGGCCGCCAGCCGCTGGGCAACGCCCGCACTGGTGCGCGTCGAGGTCTCGGTCATCGGGAGGCCTCGGTCGGTCGGGCGAAGGTCAGCTGGTTGACGTCGAGGTACGCCGAGGCGAACCCGGCGCGGGAGTACTCGAGGTAGAAGTGCCACATCCGCAGGAACGTCTCGTCGAAGCCGAGCTCGAGCACCTCCTCGCCGGCGGCACGGAACGCGTTGTCCCACTCGCGCAGCGTCTCGGCGTAGTGCTGTCCCAGCGACAGCCGGTTGCTGATCCGCAGGGTCGTGTCGCGGCGGGTGATGTCGTCGATCGCCTGCACGGACGGCAGGAAACCGCCGGGGAAGATGTACTTGTTGATCCAGGTGTAGGTGTTCCGCGTCGCGAGCATCCGGTCGTGCGGCATCGTGATCGCCTGGATCCCGACCCGGCCGCCGGGCGCCAGCACGCGGTCGATCGTCTGGAAGTACGTCGACCAGTACTCGTGGCCGACGGCCTCGATCATCTCGATCGACAGCACCGCGTCGTACCCGGCGCCGTCGGGGGAGGTCACGGCGCGGTAGTCGCAGAGCTCGACGTCGACGAGCTCCTCGACGCCGGCCGCCGCGATCCGCTCCTCGGCCAGCAGCTTCTGCTCCTGGGAGAGGGTGATCGTGCGCACCCGTGCGCCCCGGGCGGCCGCCCGGATCGCCAGCTCGCCCCACCCGGAACCGATCTCGAGGACCCGGCTGCCGGCGCCGACGCGGGTCTCGTCGAGGAGCCGGTCGATCTTGCGGAGCTGGGCGGCGTGCAGGTCGTCGACGTTGCCGGGCGGGGTCGCCACGAGATGGCCACCGCAGTCGACGAGGTCGGTGTCGAACAGCGCCGAGGAGTAGCTCAGGGAGGGGTCCAGGAACAGCGCGAAGAGCTCGTTGGACAGGTCGTAGTGGTGGGCGATGTTGTGGCGGGTGTTCCGCTCGTTGTTGCGGTGCAGCCGCGGCGGACGGGACACGACCATGGCCCGAAGCTGCTGCAGGCTCTGCGGGACCAGGTCCTGGATCTCCGCACACAGGACCGTCAGGAAGCCGCCGAGGTCGGGGGCGTCCCAGGCGCCGGTCAGGTAGGCCTCGCCGAACCCGATCAGCTGGTCGCTTCCCGACGCGGGCGAAGAACTCCTCGGGCCGGTGCACGACCGCGAGCGGACCGCCGCGGCCGAACCGCTCGCCGGTGGAGGGCACCTCGACGGTCACGTCGAGCCGGTTCACCGCGGTGATGAACAGCCGCCGGGCGATCCGGGCCGCGACGCGGGCGCGGGGACCACTCGGGACGACGTCCAGGCCGGGCCAGTTCGATGTCTGGGAGCGGGTGGGGGCGAGCGTCACTGGACACCTTCCTGCTGGTGGTGGGGGCGGGGACGGATCGGCAGCCGGCGCAGCCACAGCCAGATGCCGTGGGCGCGGATCAGTGCGGAGCCGCGGAGCGCGGCCGGCGCGGCGCGCAGGGCGCTGGTGTCGGAGCGGGTCCCGGTCAGGGAGGCGGTGAACACGGCGCCGTCGTCGGTGTGGAGGGCCACGACCACCTGCAGCCGGTCGCCGGGCACCGGTACGGCGAGCTCGTAGGTCCCGTCCGTCCCGTGGAACGGCGAGACGTAGAGCTGCTTGGGGGTGGTCGCCCGTCCCTGCTCGTCGGGATGGACGAGGTAGGCGTGCCGGTCGCCGTAGGTGTTGTGCACCTCGACCACGACGGCGGCCAGGGCCCCCGCGCGGTCCGCGCACCAGAACACCGTGATCGGGTTGAAGCAGTGGCCGAACGCGCGGGCATGGGCCGCCATCAGGATCCGCGCCGGGGCGGGGAGCCCGTGGGAGGACAGGAACGCCTCGACGTTCTGCCGGATCGTGCGGTCGGGTGAGCCGAGGTGGTCCCGGGCCTCGAACCGGGCGAGCGTCCCGTGGTGCGGCAGGTCGTCGAGGTCGACCAGCCAGGTGTGCGAGCGGTGCTCGAACGACCGGTGGAACGGCGTACGCCGGGTGTGCCGGATCGTGGTCCTGAAGGTCCCGGGCGCGATGTCCAGCAGGGCAGGGGCGAGCGTCATGAGCCGTCCCCCTCCGGCCAGGACAGCCCGAGCCGCTCGGCCGCGGCCAGGCCCGACCGTGCGCCGTCCTCGTGGAACCCCCACCCGTGGTAGGCGCCGGCGAAGGCGATCCGGTCGGTGGCGATGCCCGGCAGCCGCCGCTGGGCGGCCACGGAGGTCGGGTTGTAGATCGGGTGCGCATACTCCCGGCGCGCGATCACGGTGCTCGGGTCGACGAGGTCCTCGCCGCCGAGGGTGACGAGGTAGTGGACCTCGGTGTCGAGCCGCTGCAGGCGGGTCAGGTCGTAGGTGACGGTCACCCGGCCCCGCGAGTCGTGCGGGCGGTGGAAGTTCCAGGAGGCGCGGGCGTTCTTCGCTCGGGGGAGCACGGACACGTCGGTGTGCAGCAGCGCGACGTTGTCGGAGTAGGGCAGGGCGCCCAGCACCTCGCGCTGCTCGGTCGTCGGCGCGGCGAGCATCGAGAGTGCCTGCGCCGGATGGGTCGCGATCACGACGGCGTCGTGGGTGGTCACCTCACCGTTGCCGTCGGTGACCTCGACGCCGGTCGGCGTCTCCAGCACCGAGGTGACCTTGGTGCCGAGCCGCACGTCGGGCAGGCCGGCGGCCACCCGGTCGACGTACGCGTGGGAGCCCCCGACGACGGTGCGCCAGGTCGGCGACCCGAAGATCTGGAGCATCCCGTGGTGCTCGAGGAAGGTGAACAGGTAGCGGGCCGGGTAGTCGAGCGCCACGTCGGGGTCGCAGGACCACACGGCCGCCACCAGCGGCTCCATGAAGTGCCGCTGGAAGTACGCCGAGAAGCGGCCGGCCGCCAGGAACTCCCGCAACGTCTGGTCTTCGGTGGTCGAGTAGCCCGCGAGGAACGAGCGGGCGTATCGAGACCGCCCGGACTGACCGAGCAGTCGCTTGCGCCCGCCGGTGGAACCGCGGGATCTCCGTGAGCAGTCGGAGGTACGCCGGGGTGCGCAGGTTCGCCGACCGCGGGAAGAGTCCGCGCAGGCCGAGCGCCCCGGCGTACTCCAGCCCGGTGGCGTCGTCGCGCACCGAGAGGGACATCTCCGACTCCTGGGTGGCCACGCCGAGCTCGCGGAAGAGTCGGAGCAGGGTCGGGTAGGTGCGCTCGTTGTGCACGATGAAGCCGGTGTCGATCCGCAGCGTCCGCGCGCCCTCGGTGACCGTGTGCGTGTCGGCGTGCCCGCCGAGGCGGTCGTCGGACTCGAAGAGGGTGACGTGCGCGGACCGGGCGGCGACGTGGGCGGCGACGAGCCCGGCCACGCCCGAGCCCACGACCGCGACGCGGCGGGGTGGTCGGCACCATCAGGCGTTCTCGAACGGGATCAGGGCGACGGTCTGGCCGGTGGGCTCCTTCGAGCCGCCCGCGGGCTCGATCGTGATCCCGGCGCCGAGCGCGGTCCCGGGGTCACCCTCGAGGAGGATGGTGGCGTCCGACTTCGGGGGCATCAGCCCGGCCGGCACCATGCCGATCCCTTCGTGCTCGAGCCAGAGCTCGTAGACCTTGCCCGGCGGCGGGGGCGCCATGCCCTCGGTCCTCAGCACCGCGCCGTTCAGGGACTTCGAGCGGGTGAGCGTCGCCTTGGACCCGTCCGCGAACTCCCGCGTGTACTCCTCGGCGTCCGGGGCGGCGAGCACCCGGTCGGCGGCGGTGAGCTGCGTCTGCTGGGTCTCGTCGGCCCACGGCTCGGTGATCACCACTCCGGCTCCGACGGCCGCGACGACCGCAGCCGCCGCCACCAGGGCAGCCGGGCGAAATCGGCGCCGGCGAACCGTCATCGGCGAGCGCGGCCGCGGGGTCGACCACCGGCGGCAGCGGCCGGACGGTGGCGATGTCGGTGAGCACCCGCGCCCGGAGCGCGTCGGGCGCCGGCATCGCGGTGGTCTCGCCGAGGACGGCGGCCGCCTCGCGGAGGCTGTCGACCTCGGCCTGGCACTCGGCACACTGCGCGAGGTGGCGCTCGAACTCCGCGCGCTCGAGGTCGTCGAGCGCGTCGATCGCGTAGGCGCCGGAGAGGGCGTGGATGTCGCTCATGCCCCTACTCCCATCGTGTCGCGCAACCGGATCAGTCCGTCGCGGATGCGGGTCTTGGCGGTGCCGACCGGTAGGTCCAGCATGCTCGCCACCTCCGTGTGTGTGTATCCCCCGAAGTACGCCAGCTCGATCGCCTCGCGCTGGACCTCCGTGAGGGCGCCCAGGGCGTTGCGGACCCGGTGTGCTTCGAGTGAGGCCTGCGCGGCCTCGGCGGTCGCATCGTGTGCGACTGGGTTGTCCTGCTGGTGGTACGTCGTGTCCCGGCGGCTCGATGCCTCCGCCGACCGGACCCGGTCCACCGCCTTGCGGTGCACGATGGTCAGGATCCAGGCGACGGCGCTGCCCCGGGCCGGGTCGAACCGGCCGGAGCTCCGCCAGATGTCGAGGAACGACTCCTGGGTGACCTCCTCGGCCTGGGCCGGGTCCCGGACCACGCGGACCGCGAGCCCGTAGGCCCGCGCGGCCATCGCGTCGTACAGGAGGGCGAAGGCCGCCTCGTCACCCCGGCCGGACCGCTTCAGCAGTCCGGCCAGGTCCGAGCCCTCCGGCGCCCCCGCTTCGGGAGAAGGGACGCCGGAGGAGACCGGTCGGATCTGATCCACAGGGTGATCCTCGCCTACTCGTGGTGGGTGGGAGGCTCGATCAGGGAGTCTGCACGGCGTCGATCACGTAGACCGTCGCGTTGGCGGTCTGGATGTTGCCGCAGAGGATCGCGGCCTTCTCGTCGTCACCGACGGTGGCGGACTCGCCGTTTCCGTTGATGGTGATCATGTCGCCGTTGAGCGTCTCGAACTCACCGGAGAGCTGGTCGGGGGCGATCCGCTGGCCGACCACGTGGTGGGTCAGCACCTGGGTGAGCACCTTCTTGTCGGAGGTGACCGTCTTCATGGTGTCCTTCGGGACCGCGGCGAACGCGTCGTTGGTCGGCGCGAAGACCGTCAGCTCCGGAGCGGAGTTGAGGGGCTCGACGAGGCCGGCCGAGCCGACGGCACCGACCAGGGTCTTCAGCAGCGGGTTCGCGCTCGCGGCGGAGGCGACGGGCTCGGTGGCCATGCCGTTGAACGAGCCGGCACCGTCGGCCGGGATCGCGGAGCAGCCGGGGCCGAAGGTCTCGGCGCTCGCGTCGGCGGTCTCCTCCTCCATGGGCTCCTCCTCGGCCGGGGCCGAGGTCTCCTCCGAGGCCGTGGTCGGCTCCTCCTCACCACCACAGGCGGCGAGGCCGAAGGAGAGGGTCAGGGCCATGGCGGCGAGGCCGCTGCTGCGGCGCAGGGTGTTGAGCTTCATGATGTGGAACCTTCCGTTGGGTCCTGGTGAACGTGCTTTCACTGGGTATTCGTGGCGCCCGGCAGGGCGGATTGGTGCGCCGGCGGGAGGTTCAGGAGACGCGGACGATGATCCGCTGGAGCCCGCTCGACCCCTCGGGGAACGGGCGCGCCTTCACGGCCGTCTGGACCTCCCCGTCGAGGTCGGTGGCGCGCACGGAGATGTCGTGCTCGCCGGACTCCGCCTTCCACGGGAGGTACCACTGGCGCCAGTAGTCGACGTCGACCTGGGAGCCGAGCTCGGCCTCCTGCCAGCCGCCGCCGTCGACCTGCACCTCGACCTTGCCGATGCCCCGCGTCTGCGCCCAGGCGACGCCGCCGATGAAGGTGTCGCCGCCCTTGATGGTGTCGAAGGACTTCGGGGTGTCGATCCGGCTGGCGATCTTGATCGGGGCGTCCGTGGCCCAGTCGCGGTCGGTCCAGTACGCCGACTTCTCGGCGTACGTCGTCAGGGTCAGCCGTTCGATCCACTTGGTCGCGCTGATGAAGCCGTAGAGGCCGGGGATCACCAACCGGGCCGGGAAGCCGTGCTCCTGGGGGAGCGGCTCGCCGTTCATGCCGACCGCCAGCATCGCGTCGGGCTGGGCCATCGCCATGTCGAGGGGCGTGCTGATGGTCATCCCGTCGACGTCGGTGGAGTAGATCTGGTCCGCGCTGCCGCCGACCCCGGCCATGTCGAACAGGTCGGAGAGCGGTACGCCGAGCCAGCGGGCGGCTCCGACGTAGGGGCCGCCGACGTCGTTGGAGACGCAGGTGAGGGTGATGTCGCGCTCGATCATCGGCATCTCGAGGATCTCGTCGAAGGTGAACGTGAGCTCGTTCTCGACGTCGCCGTCGATGGTCAGCGTCCAGTCGTCGAGGTCGACGATCGGCAGCGTGAGCCGGGTGTCCACGCGGTAGAAGTCGCTGTTCGACGTCTGCAGGCGGCTGATGCCGGGGACCTTGCTCCGCAGGTCCTGGGGGAGGGCCGGGGCCTTGTCGGCCGCCTCGGGGAGGGTCACGTTCGCCGGCGAGGTCCGCCGGCCGGTGATCCACTGCCCGGCGCCGGCGAGGACGGTGGCCGCGGCGGTCAGCACGCCGGCGGCGATCAGCACCCCGCGCCGGCTGGAGCCCGCTGTCTCCTCGGTGCGCGCCCGCCGGCTGCCGACGCTCCCGATCGGTGGTCGAGTAGCGAGCGCCAGCGAGCGTATCGAGACCCGTATCGGCCGATCGCACCGCCGTGGTCCGCGCCAGCCACCACAGCGCCCCGAGCCCGACGACACCCGCGGCAAACGCGGGCAGCACGTCGAGCGGGCTGGCCTCGGGGCGCAGCATCGCCATCACGCCCGCGGAGGCAACCAGGACGATGAGCACGCCGGCGCCGATCGCGAACCGCCGCCGCGCCAGGATCCCGCCGATCGCGGCGAGGGCGAGCGCGCCGAGCAGCACCGAGCCGACCAGGATCGCCTTGTCGCCGTCACCGAAGGTCCGGATCGCCCACTCCTTCATCGGGGTGGGCGTCAGGTCGATGACCGTCGAACCGACGGTCAGGACGGGGGAGGCGGCGGGGTTGGTCAGCGAGGCGACGAGGTGGCCGGCAGCCATCCCGACGACGGTCGCGAGGATGCCGAACCCGGCCCAGAGCAGTCGTTTCGTCATGGGGGTGGTTCGGAGCGGCGGGGGTCGGGGGATGGGTGGCGTGGGCAGTCACTCTCCGACGCCTCCGCCACCTGACAGGATCGGCTCATGAGCGACGTCCCGGCCACCACCCGCCAGCTGCGCTCCCTGGTCACCGAGGACGGGCAGGTCCGCGTGTCCGTGGAGACGGTGGACACCCCGCAGCCGCGGTCACACCAGGTCCTCGTCCGGGTCGAGGCCGCTCCGCTCAACCCCTCCGACCTGGCACTCCTGCTGGCGTTGGCGGACCCCGGCACCGTCCAGGCCGAGGACACACCCGACGGTCCGGTCGTCACGGCCCCGGTGCCCAAGGCAGTGATGCCGAGCCTCAGGGCTCGGCTGGGCCGGTCGATGCCGGTCGGCAACGAGGGCGCGGGTGTCGTCGTCGCTGCGGGCGACAGCCCCGAGGCGCAGGCGCTGCTCGGCCAGCGGGTCGGGTTCCCGGGCGAGGGCACCTACGGTGAGCACGCGTTGACCGCGGCCCAGGTCTGCCTCCCCCTGCCGGAGGGTGCGACCGCGGCCGACGGCGCCGCGTCCTTCGTCAACCCGTTCACGGCGCTGGGGATGGTCGAGACGATGCGCCGGGAGGGCCACACCGCGCTGGTCCACACCGCTGCCGCGTCCAACCTCGGCCAGATGCTCAACCGGGTCTGTCTCGCGGACGGCATCGAGCTGGTCAACGTCGTCCGCCGACCCGAGCAGGCCGACCTGCTGCGCGACCTGGGTGCCCGTCACGTGGTCGACTCGAGCGCCGAGTCCTTCATGGCCGACCTGGTCGAGGCGATCCGCGCGACCGGGGCGACCATGGCCTTCGACGCCGTCGGCGGGGGCCGGCTCGCGAGCGACATCCTCAACGCGATGGAGGCGGCGCTCACCGACCCGGCCGCGCCGTACAGCCGGTATGGCACCGACGTGCCCAAGCAGGTCTACGTGTACGGCGGGCTGGACCGCCGGCCGATCGAGCTGCGGCGAGGCTTCGGGTTCGCCTGGGGGATCGGCGGATGGCTCCTCATGCCCTTCCTCTCCTCCCTGGCAGTCGAGGACCTCGTGCGGCTCAAGCGCCGAGTCGCCGCCGAGCTGACGACCACCTTCGCCAGCAGCTTCACCGAGGAGATCTCACTGGACCAGGCACTCGACCTCGACGTGCTGCGCCGCTACGCACGCACCGCCACCGGCGAGAAGTTCCTCATCGTCCCCTAGTCGGCCTGGCCCGCCGAGACAGACGGCAAGCGGGCCCGTTCGCGGCGATAAAGGCGCGGCTCGGCGGCGGGAAAGAGGCACTCGTCGCGCAACTGCGGGACACCCGGCGCTGGATCATCTAATTTGGCTCGATCCGACGAACCGGGCCAGAATTCTGGCCTCAGATCTCTGCCGCTTCTCGGGGGACACGACGTCGCCTTCAGCTTCTGAGTGATTCATGCACGACCGGCTGGGCTCATTGGGGTCACGGCGAACTCTGGCTCACGCCCGAGACCATCGTGCGCATCCCGAAGCGGAGCCTGACTCTGGCTGCGTGCGGCGTGGAGCTGTGGCGGGATTCCTGGGTGGGGCTGCCGGCGCTCTAGCTCGCGAGATGAGCCGTGCGTCGCGCGCTGGCGGCGCCTTCGACGTCGAGCGCGCTCTGTGGGACGGCTACGTCGCGGCCTATCCGGCTCGATTGCAGGTCGAGATCGGGGACGTCGTCTCGGCGCGCCTCCGGGCCGGACTGTCGACGAGCCGACTTTCGCTCGAGCTCCTGAACGCTCAGCGTGTCACGTTGCTCTGGATGCGGAACAAGACCGCGCTAGCCGAACTGCAAGCTGCTCTTCACGACAGACTCGACTGAATCGCCCGTGACAGCGTTCGTTCAGGTGTCAGAAGGGTCGAGTCGCCGCACGGTTCAGCGTAAGGTCAAGCCCTCGACGCGCTGAACCCGCATACGGCGATGAGACTCATGGCCAGGCACCTTGTCGTCGCATGCCCAACGAGACAGGGCTCCACTCTCCGACATCTCTACAAGGTTCCCGATGTACCCGTGAGAGCACTAGCGGCGCCGCCGAGCGAGTCTCATGGCAGTTGCAGCACAACGAGCAATGTAAGAGCGTGGCGGTCGGGATGCAGTCGCAGCCGGTGCCGTGGCCGCCACTGCCCGGTCAGCTGGCGGCCATGTACCTGTGCCGACACCACCATAGGTAATGGGCAAACACGCAACCGACGACTCTTGCGAGCGGAGTGCAGAGGCGGTTCCAGTCATCGTCTGGAATTGAAGCAGGACGTGTCGTCGGTCCGTAATGCACCAAACTGTTCCGAAGTTCGCGTACGCCAGCGGCCACGCGCGTCGCGGTTTCGTCACCTCCTTGATCCTTCCCCAACGAAACAGCCAGTGCGTCGAGATCATCCTTACTTACTGCAGGTAGGGATAGCACCGCCGCTAGTGACTGGTCGTGACGTGGATACCAACTCAGAGATTCTCCCAGAGCTCTTGCTACTTCGAACGACGACTTGTTGCTTACACCGAGCTTTACCGCCAATTCTGATGCGCGTGTAAAGGCGTAGGTAGCCTCTAGGCACCGGTAGAGTGCTACGAAGAGGTTCCTCGGATCCAGTTCCAAGGCCGCCATTACCAAGAACTCATAGGGAAATCCAGTGATTCGCTGTTCAGCAAGCCGGGTGAGCTCGTCCGCAAGCGGCGCCCTGATCCACCCATTTCCATCAGCACCCTCGGCAGCGCAAATGATCAAGAGGTTTGCCTCGAAGTTCGCGGTACGTCAACGCTTCGGCATCGACCTCCAAGAGTCTTAGACGCGGGAATAGGGACACGACCTTGTCGAACTCGTGGCCCTGGAATCATGTCGGCCGTGCTACCCGCGGCGACAACATTCAGGACGGCCAAAGGGTTAGCAGCGGGCTCGATCGCAAGGTCGGCAATGGCGGCGATTGCGATACCTGGTGAAAGTTCGATTTCGCGAATATGGGTTGACGATCTAAGTTTTTCCGCTTGAAATCCAGAGACCGCTATGACCCTTGCGCTCGCTGTCTCCAGTAACACCGCCGCTTGATGCCGACCAATTGGGAAATGCTCGATCCGTTTCGAACGAACCAGGACGCTGTATTCATCCTCCTCGAGGAAGATGCGGCGCTCGCCCCCAGGTATGGCTACATCGTGATCCGCGGCGTAGCCAATGAGCCGTTGGAAGATGGTCGCGCTCGTTTCGTTGACGTTCGTGACACCTACGCCGCCCGCCAACAGATCTCCATCGATTTCACCGCGAAGTGCTCGTCAATCAAGACTTTGAAGGCGTCCAAGAACACACCGCGTTCGTAGCGGCCCACTTGGCCGACGCGCTTGTCGAGCACCTCGCCGAGGACATCCAACCGTAGGAAGTCGATAAGGTCTGGATCGGACATAGCCTCCAGTCGACGGATGAAGGCCGAGTGCTCTGAGGTGATGGATGCGAGCGCGGCTTTCCTTTCTTTTCGGGCCCCTCTCTTCACCCGGGCGTCCTAAGACTTTCATCCCCAGAGCCACGACGTACCCGATGCGAGCAGGCTGCCGGTCGAATACTTGCCGTCCGCTGGTCAGTTTCGAAACTTCGGTTGTGGCGGCGCGGGAGAAAGCTTTGTCGAGCGCGACAAGCATGGTGAGGACATCATAGAATTGATCTTGGAAATCGACATCGCTTAGGTTTTCAACGAAGTCGAGACGTGAGAATTCATCCGACACCTGCTCCTTGGTGTCAACGGCGGTCTTTCGAAGCGAGAACGCCATATACATTTCTACGACGGAGTCGAATCTTACTTGCGCCGCGCCAACTCGCCGACCCGGCTCGTCTGGCGTGATCAACTTCTCGACTGTGGGGACGCGGGTTTGTAGTTCCCCAAGCATGGATGCGAATACGACCGAGATCTGTCGGTCTAGCGTCCACGGAACTTGGCCCGTGTTTAGTACCAGCATCCGGTAGATAAGCGCTCGAACGCTGCTCGTGATCCAGAACTCGACGCGCACCGGCCGATCCAGGACGGACTCATCGACCTCGGCTGCCGCCACCAGGGCGGACGTCCGCTGCATGCCGTCGATAATCGAAACGTCGTCAGCCCTCACCGTCGACAGCAGAGTGGCCAGTGCGCTGTGACTGCTCGGAGGCATCGATCCAAACTGAGAGTCATTCACCACCAACCCGATAACGATCGGGGGCAGCACTGCGCCTTGGCTCAAGTCCGAAATCATTCGTTCCCGAATGCGCCGTGCAGTGGTCGTTCCGAGCACGGCTCTCTGCCCTTCGATGCCACCCTGGTTGGCGTGGGCCTTGCTGACGACCTTCAGATATCGGCGCACCGACATCTCGGTCATGACTGAGAAGCAGTCAATTCGAGTGTCATGGATTGAATGAACGAAGGATTGCTCCGACGCTTCGGCCTCCGTGTCGGTTGGTCTCCCAGTGGTCCCAGTCATGGTCCCCACCCTAGTGAATGGGGCAACGCGGCATCATCACCACGCGAGAGCTCGCTTGCTCACCAACTCGTGGCCGTGACCTGCACTTAGGAACTCGCCCGGCCCGTGGGCCACCGCGGGACGCCAGACCGCAGCGGCGCCGTGGCTCCGCGCGCCCTGGCAAAGTGCACCAGCGGCATTCTGGGCGGTGTGACGCAGGCTGCTCGGTCCTTCAGGACCCGCGTCGCCCTGGCCGACAGATCTGGATCTGACCCGGCTGTCACAGGGAAATCATGCAGTGTCGGTGGTCCCTGTTTGACTCTTCCCATGGCACCGATGACACCGTTGGAGGAGATGCGCGAGGACGAGGTCCTCGCGTTCGCCGACGCGTGTGCGGAGACCGCCCGGCAGGCGGAGGCCGACCTGTTGCGGGCCGCCTACCAGTGGGCGGTGATCCACGACCCCGATCGCCTCGACCCGGCGACCTGCGACAAGCCGGGCCGGGAGCGGGCGCGGCGGCTGGGCGGGGACGGCGTGCCGGAGGTGACCGAGTTCGCCGCTGCCGAGTTCGGCGCCCGCATCGGCCGCTCGTCGTACGCCGCGGCGCAGCTGATCGCCGACTCCCAGGACCTCCACCACCGCCACCCCGCGCTGTGGTCGCGGGTGCAGGCCGGTGAGGTGCGGGCCTCCTATGCCCGGTTCGTCGCCGGCAAGACCCGGGAGCTCAGCCGGGACGAGGCGGCGTACGTCGATGCTGCGGTCGCCGAGTCCGCCGACGGCCGGATCCCGTGGAGCCGGTTCGAGGCGCTGGTCGAGGCGAAGGTGATCGCGGCCGCCCCCGCTCTGGCGAAGGCCAAGGAGGAGAAGGCGCGTGCGGCGACGTTCGCCAAGAAGCTGCGCGGGGACGCGCACGGGATGGCGTCGTACCTGATCCGCGCCAACCTGGCCGTCATCGCCCAGATCGAAGCCGCGGTCGCGGCCAGGGCGGAGAAGCTGAAGGAGACGATGCCCGACGCGACGGAGGACGAACGCCGGGTGCACGCCCTGCTGCTGATGGCCAACCCCGGCGCCGCCCCCGACGCCGACCTGGCCACCCTGCTGCCGGCCGTGACCCTGTTCGTGCACCTGTACGCCGGCCACGCCGCAGCATCGGGCCCCGAACGAGTGACCGAGGTCGACCCCGAGACCGGCAGCGTCGAGCGCGTCGCCCGCGTCGAGGGCCACGGCATGGTCACCGAGTCCTGGCTGAAGACGGTGCTCGGACCACGCGCCAGGTTCGTCGTCCGGCCCGTCATCGACCTCGCCGGCCAATCCCCGGTCGACGGCTACGAGATCCCCGACCGACATCGGCAGGCCGTGCATCTGATGACGCCGGCCGACACCTTCCCCTTCGCCTCCAACCTGTCTCGGAAGAAGCAGGTCGACCACACCGTGCCCTACGACAGCGGCGGGGTGTCCGGCATCGGCAACTACGGCCCCATGACCACGCGCCACCACCGGATCAAGACCCACGGCGGTTGGCAGGTCCAGCAACCCTTCCCCGGGATCTACCTCTGGCGCGACCCCCACGGCGGCTACTACTGCGTCGACCACACCGGCACCCGCCGGCTGCCGGGATCCGAACGAGCCCACCGCCAAGCCCCGCCACCCCAACCGCTCGTCGTCGAGATCCACCGCAGCCCCGTGACGGTTCGAGTACGCCGCCGCCTGAGCGCCCTCGCCAGCCCGGTGCCCGGCTCGGGCAGGATGAGCGCCATGACCGACGCTCGTGCACGTACGCCATCGACGACACCCTCGCCACGATCACCCTCGACAGCCAGCACAACCGCAACGCGCTGTCCCGGCAGCTGGTGACCGAGCTGTTCGGGCACCTCGAGGCCGCCGAGGCGGACCCTGCGGTGAAGGTGGTGCTGATCCGGGCCGAGGGCAAGGTCTTCTGCTCCGGCGCCGACCTCTCCGAGGCCTCCTCCGACGGGATGGAGGAGGGCGCCCGCCGGATCGTCGAGCTGCAACGCCTGATCGCCACCATGAGCAAGCCGGTCGTCACCCGGCTGCACGGCGCCGTCCGCGCCGGCGGGATCGGGATCGTGGCCGCCTCCGACATCGCGATCGCCTCCGACGACGCCACCTTCGCCCTCACCGAGGTGAAGCTCGGCCTGGCCGCCGCGATCATCTCGCTGACCGTGCACCACCGGATGAACCCCCGCGCCGCCGCGCTGACCACGCTGGGCGGCGAGGTGTTCAGCGGCGCCGAGGCGGCGTCGTACGGGCTGGTCACGACGGCGGTGCCCGCCGCCGAGCTCGACGCCGAGGTCGACCGCGTCTGCGCGAGCCCTCGCCACCGGCGCGCCCCAGGGGCTGGCCGAGTCCAAGCGGATCCTCAACCGCGACCTGGTCGCCCGGATCGACGCCGGGGGTGAGGAGATGGCGGCGCTGTCGGCGCGGCTGTTCGCCTCCGACGCCGCCCGCGAGGCGATGACCGCCTTCCTCAACCGGAAGAAGTAGCGCGAGGTCCGGACAAGGGGATCAGCCGCCGGCCCGTCGGTCGCGGGGTAGGCTTGAGAACTTGTCAGATCGTCCGGGGGCACAAGGGGAACAGCGTTGTCAGAGGAGCTGACCGAGCAGGAGATCGCTCGGGAGCAGCAGGTCGTGGACCGTGTCTACCGCCAGCTCGCGACGTCGTCGAAGGCGGCCCAGGAGATCGCCCGCGAGGGCCACAGCCGGGGTCGGCTCGGCCACGAGGGCGGGCTCGTCGAGCGGGACGCGATGGTCTTCCAGGCTGCCCGCCGGATCGCCCAGCTCGACGCCGCCCACGAGGGCCTGGTCTTCGGGCGCCTCGACCTCAAGGAGGAGGTCGACCCTGAGCCGCGCTACATCGGCCGGATCGGCCTGCGCGACGCCAACCGCGACTCCCTGCTGATCGACTGGCGGGCGCCGGCCGCGGCGGTGTTCTACCAGGCGACGGCCGCCTCGCCCCACGACGTCGTACGCCGCCGCGTGCTGCGCTGCGTCGGCCCGACGGTGACCGCGGTCGAGGACGAGCTGCTCGACGCCGAGGCCCTCGAGGCGGCCGGGACCGACCTGCCGATCGTCGGCGAGGGCGCGCTGATGGCCCAGCTCTCCCGGGCCCGCGACCGGACGATGCACTCGATCGTCGCCACCATCCAGGCCGAGCAGGACCAGGCGATCCGGGCACCCTCGCGCGGCGTGGTCGCGATCTCGGGCGGACCCGGCACCGGCAAGACCGTCGTGGCGCTGCACCGGGCGGCGTACCTCCTCTACACCGACCGCCGCCGCTACGAGGGCGGCGGCGTGCTGATCGTCGGGCCGAGCGGCGTGTTCATGCGCTACATCGAGCGGGTGCTGCCCTCCCTCGGCGAGACCGCCGTCGCGCTGCGGTCGCTCGGCGAGGTCGTCGACGGGGTCCGCGCCGCCCGGCACGACGAGCCGGCCGTCGCCGACGTCAAGGGCTCGGCCCGGATGGCCGAGCTGATCCGGCGTACGGCGCGCCAGCAGGCACCCGGGAGCCCGCGGGAGTTCCGGGTCTTCTGGCGCGACGACACGATCGTCCTCGACCGCGCGCTGCTCGGCCGGCTGCGCCGGCAGCTGATGTCGCAGGGGCGCCGCAACCGGCAGCTGCCCCGCGTGGCCAGCACCCTCCTCGACGCGATGTGGCGACAGGTGCGCGGTGAGCGCGGTCGTGAACGCGGCCGCGAGGCGTTCCTCGACGAGATGCTCTCCCACCAGGAGTTCGTGGACTTCGCGATCGAGTGGTGGCCGCCGCTCGACGCGCCGACCGTGCTGGGCTGGCTGCGGGACCCCGACCTGCTCGCGCGGGTGGCCGAGGGCGTGATCAGCCCCGAGGACCAGCGGCTGCTCACCAAGTCCTGGACCGGCGACACGTGGTCGATCGAGGACGTGCCCCTGCTCGACGAGCTGCGCTACGCGCTCGGCGACGTCCCCGCCCGCCACGAGGCGGAGGAGTGGCTCGACGACAACGACCAGCTGGTCGGCGCCGACCTGCAGGAGCTGACCACGGCCGCGGACCGCGAGTACGCCCCGACCGGCCGCGCCTGGGCCCCGCCCACGCACCGGATCGAGGACGACGGCTACGCCCACGTCCTGGTCGACGAGGCCCAGGACCTCACCCCGATGCAGTGGCGGATGGTCGGCCGGCGCGGCCGCGCCGCGTCGTGGACGATCGTCGGCGACCCGGCCCAGTCGTCGTGGCCCGTGCCGTCCGAGTCGGCCGCGGCCCGCGCCGACGCGATCGAGGGCAAGGACGTCCACGAGTTCCACCTGTCGACCAACTACCGCAACTCCGCGGAGATCTACGACCACGCGGCGGCGTACGCCGAGCGGGTCGGCCTCGACGCCGACCTCCCGACCGCCGTCCGCTCGACGGGCGTCGAGCCGCGCGAGGTGACCGACGTACCCGACCTCGAGGCGGCCACCCGCGCCGAGGTCGAGCAGGTCGCCACGGAGGTCGCCGGCACGGTCGGGGTCGTGGTGCCCGTGGCCCGCGTCGCCGAGGTGACCTCGTGGCTGGGGCCCATGCTCGGCCAGCGGATCGTGGTCCTCACCGGCCTCGACACCAAGGGCCTGGAGTTCGACGGGATCGTCGTGGTGCGGCCCCAGGAGATCGAGGACGAGTCGGCCACCGGCCGCGCCACGCTCTACGTCGTCCTCACCCGCGCCACCCAGCTGTTGACCACCGTCTCCTGACGACCGCAGCGTCCCGGACTAGGGTGCCGCCATGTCCGCTGCCCCCGACGCCCGCGCTGCGATCGAGCAGATCCAGGGCCACGAGGCGTGGGCGATCATCCGGCGCTCGACCCGGGCGGGCGACCGCGACACGGTCGGCCTGGTCGGCGGTCGGCGCAGCGTCGTGGAGTCGCTGCTCGACGTACCCCTCGAGGAGGGGCCGGCCACCGACGGCCACATCGCCGACCGGCTGCTGGCGATCCCGTTCCGCCAGGTGGCCGAGCGCGGGTTCGAGGCCCACGACGACGGCACCCCGCTCGTCGTCGTCGACGTCGAGACCGAGCTGGAGTTCTCCGTCGAGGACGTGATCGAGGCGATCGACGACGACGGCATCGAGTTCACCGACCGCGGCGGCTTCGAGACCTCCGACGAGGAGTACGCCGAGACCGTCGGCGCGATCATCCGCGACGAGATCGGCCACGGCGAGGGCGCCAACCTCGTGATCGGGCGGCACTACCGCGCGACCGTCGCCGACTGGGGGCCGGCCAAGGCGCTCACCGTGTTCCGCCGGCTGCTGCAGCGCGAGCGCGGCGCCTACTGGACCTACGTCTTCTTCACCGGCGACCGCTACCTGATCGGCGCCAGCCCCGAGCGGCACGTCAGCGTGCACGGCGGCGACGTGCGGATGAACCCGATCAGCGGCACCTTCCGGGTCGGCGACGCGGACGGGATGAAGCCGCGGCTGATGGAGTTCCTGCGCGACGAGAAGGAGATCTACGAGCTCTTCATGGTCGTCGACGAGGAGCTGAAGATGATGTGCGACCTGTGCCACGAGGGCGGCCAGGTGCTCGGCCCGTTCCTCAAGCCGATGACCCACCTGATCCACACCGAGTACCTCCTCGCGGGCCGGACCAGCCGCGACGTCCGCGAGGTGCTGCGCGACACGATGTACGCCGCCACCGTCACCGGCAGCCCGGTCGAGAACGCCTGCCGGCTGATCCGGAAGTACGAGGCCGAGGGCCGCGGCTACTACGGCGCCGCGCTCGCGCTGCTCGGCCGGGACGCCGAGGGCGCGCCCACCGCCGACAGCCCGATCGTGATCCGGACCGCGGACGTCGGCCTCGACGGACGGCTGACGGTGACCGCGGGCGCCACGCTGGTCCGCGACTCCGACCCGGCGTACGAGGTGGCGGAGACCCGCGCCAAGGCCGGCGGGATCCTCTCCGCCTTCGGGCTGGTCCCGCCCGCGGGCGCGCCCGCCGACGGGATCGCCGAGCTCGCGGCCGACGAGGACGTCCTGATCGCCCTCAACTCGCGCAACCAGCGGCTCTCGACGTTCTGGCTGACCGACCAGGAGGGCGCGCCGCCGGACCCCTCGCTGGCCGGCAAGCGGGTGGTGATCCTCGACGGCGAGGACGACTTCGTGAACATGCTCCGCCACGTGCTCGGCGTGCTCGGCCTCACCAGCGAGGTGGTCCGCCACGACGAGTACGTCGAGGGCGCACTCGACGGGTACGACCTCGTGATCGTCGGGCCGGGACCGGGCGACCCGCGTGACGACGCGGACCCCAAGATGGCCACCCTCCGGGCGGCGGTCGACCTGCTGCTCGAGCGCGGGCAGCCCTTCCTCGCCGTGTGCCTGGGCCACCAGGCCCTGTGCCACCGGTTGGGCATCCCGCTGCACTTCAAGGACATCGTCTTCCAGGGCACCCAGTCGCCGGTGTCGATCGGCGGGCGGACCGAGCGGGTCGGCTTCTACAACACGTTCGTGGCGCGCCTCCCGGAAGCAGGACGCGAAGCGCCCGCCGACGTGGAGGTCGAGGCCGACCCGGAGACCGGTGACGTCCACCTGGTGCGCGGCCCGCACTACCGCGGCGTGCAGTTCCACGCCGAGTCGATCCTGACCGAGCACGGCTACGACCTGATCCACGACCTGGTCCGGGATCTGATCGGGTGAATCCGGACGTGGTCGTCGTGGACCACCACGACTCCTACACGTGGAACCTCGTCCACCTCGTCGCCTCGGTGACCGGCGTCCTGCCCCGGGTCGTCCAGCACGACGAGGTGTCGGCCGACGACGTCCTGGCCCACTCGCACGTCGTGCTCTCCCCGGGACCCGGCCGCCCGGACGACCCGGCCGACTTCGCGGTCGGCCGCGAGGTGCTGCTCGCCGGCACCCGGCCGGTGCTCGGGGTGTGCCTCGGCATGCAGGGCCTGGTCACGACGTACGGCGGCAGCGTGGTGCAGGACCTGCACTTCCCGGCCCACGGCGTGGTGGCGTCGATCGACCACGACGAGCAGGGCGTCTTCGCGGGCCTGCCGCAGGGCCTCCGCGCGGTGCGCTACCACTCGCTCGCGGTCCTCGACCTGCCCGACGGCCTGGTCGCCACGGCCAGCTGCCGCGGCGACGGGGAGGACACCGCGGACGTGGTGATGGGCGTGCGCCACGAGTCGCTGCCGCTCGAGGGCGTGCAGTTCCACCCGGAGTCGATCCTCTCCGAGCACGGTGCGCGGATGATCGCCAACTTCCTCGGGGAGTGGGCGTGAGCGACCCGGTGGCGTTCTTCCGCGACGTCGCGGCCGCGCACCCGCGCTGCTTCTGGCTGGACGGCGGGGGCGCGCGCGAGTGGTCCGGTCGGCAGTCGATCATCGGCTGGCTCGACGAGGACGACGTCTCGCTGACCTACGACGCCGCACGCGGCGAGGTGACCCGACATGCCGGCGGCACCGGCGAGATGGTGGGCGAGGACGTGTTCGGCGTCCTCGAGGCCGAGCTGGCCGCGGGGAGGCCGGGCGACCAGTGGTTCGGCTACTTCGGCTACGCCGCCCGCCCCGACCTCCCGGCCGCGACCGGCGGCGGGCTGCCCGACGCGGTGTGGATGCGGGCCCGGCACGTCCGGATGTTCGAGCACGAGGGTCTCGATACGCCGTCGCTCGTTCCTCACGACGGCTACTCGACCACCGAGAGTGACGCGCGCGCACGCCTCGCCGGGAGCTACGCCGCGGCGTTCGCCCGCGTCCAGGAGCACCTGCACGCGGGCAACTCCTACGAGGTCAACCTCACCTACCGGGAGGAGTCCGTGGCCGGCGTCGACCCCGCGACCGCCTACCTCCGGCTGCGCGAGCTCAACCCCGCGCCGTACGCAGGCTTCCTCCAGCACGACCTCCCCGGGGCCCGCGGCTGGCTGCTCAGCTCGAGCCCGGAGCGGTACGCGCTGATCGACGAGCGACGCACCATCGAGACCAAGCCGATCAAGGGCACGACGCCGCGCGGGACCACCGACGCCGAGGACGACGAGCTGCGGCGCCGGCTGGCCGCCGAGCCGAAGTTCCGCGCCGAGAACCTGATGATCGCCGACCTGCTCCGCAACGACCTGTCGATGGTCTGCGACCCCGGCACCGTCGAGGTGCCGTCCCTGATGGCGGTGGAGTCCTACGAGACCGTGCACCAGCTGGTGAGCACGGTCCGCGGCCGGCTGCGCGACGACGTGACCACGGTCGGCGCGCTGCGCGCCCTGTTCCCCGCGGGGTCGATGACCGGCGCGCCGAAGCTGCGGACGATGCAGATCATCGACGAGGTGGAGACCTCCCCCCGCGGGCCGTACGCCGGCGCGTTCGGCTGGATCGCCGCCGATGGCCGCGCGGACCTCGGCGTCGTGATCAGGAGCCTGATGACGGCCGGCGACGGGCGCTACGTGCTGGGCACCGGCGGCGGGATCACCGTGCACTCCGAGGTGCGGGAGGAGTACGCCGAGTCGCGCTGGAAGGCCGACCGTCTGCTGCGGGCGCTGGGGAGCCGCTGACCGCCTCGTCGGGGCTGCCGCTGCCCGGCAGCACCAGCCGCAGGCGGGTGCCGCCCTGCGGGCGACGCTCGGCGGCGACCGTCCCGGCGTGGCGCTCCGCGACCTGCTTCACGATCGACAGCCCGAGGCCGGAGCCGGGCAGCGAGCGGGACTCCTCCGCCCGGTAGAACCGGTCGAACACGTGCGGCAGGTCCTCCTCGGAGATGCCCGGCCCCTCGTCGTCGACGGTCAGCACGCCGTCGCTGATCCGGACCCGGACCCGGCCCTCGGGCGGGCTCCACTTGGCGGCGTTGTCGAGCAGGTTCGTGACCGCGCGCTCGAGCGACGCGGGCTCGCCGGTCACCCACCACGGCGAGGCGTCGACCTCGAAGGCGATGGACGGCGCGCGGCGGCGTACGCGGGTCAGCGCGCGGTCGACGACGTCGGCCAGCTCCACCGGCTCGACGACGTGCGTCAGCGGCTCGTCGCGGGCCAGCTCGACGAGGTCGCCGATCAGCGTGGTCAGCTCCTCGATCTGGGCGCGGACGTCCTCGAGCAGCTCGGCCCGGGCGTCCTCGGGCAGGTCGGTCGAGCCGTCGGCCTGGGCGAGCAGGTCGAGGTTGGTCCGCAGGGAGGTGAGCGGGGTCCGCAGCTCGTGCCCGGCGTCGGCGACCAGCCGTCGCTGCCGGTCCCGGGAGGCCGCGAGCGAGGTGAGCATCTGGTTGAAGGCGCCCGCCAGCCGGGCCACCTCGTCGTCGCCCTCGACGGGCAGCGGATGCAGGTCCTCGGTGCGGGCGATCTCCTCCACCGACGAGGTCAGCCGGCGCACCGGGCGCAAACCGTTGCGGGCCACCGCCCAGCCGGCCACGCCGGCGGCGATCACCCCGGCCAGCCCGAAGGCCAGCATCACGAAGCCGAGCTTGCTGAGCACCCGGTCCTGGGACTCCAGCGACTGGGCGATCACCAGCGCCTGGCCGTCGTCGGAGGCCGGCACGGTCACCACCCGGTAGCGGGTGTCGCTCGGCGGCGATGGTGCGGGTGCTGGAGTCCCGGTTCCCGGAGGCGACCGCGAGCTCGGGCTCGCCGAGCCGCAGCACCGGCCCTTCGCGGTCGGGGCTGTAGACCCGCTCCTCGGAGGTGATGAACGCGATCCGGATGTCCGCCGCGCCGAGCGCCCACGACGGCAGCTCGTAGCTGGTCGTCAGCTCCTGGAGCGCGGGGGAGTCGGCGGCCCGGTGGGCACGGTCGAGCAGCGACTCGTCGAGGCTCGACTGGAGCTGCATCCGGACCGTCATGTAGGCGCCGAGCGACACGAACGCCACCGCCAGCCCGACCGCGATCGTGGTCAGCAGGATCACCCGGCTGGCCAGCGACCGGCGGTAGTGCCAGCGTCCCGTCTCCCAGGTGGGGAGCCTCATGTCTCCTGCTTGAGCACGTAGCCCACCCCGCGCACGGTGTGGATCAGCCGCGGCTCGCCCTCGGCCTCGGTCTTGCGGCGCACGTACCCGACGTACACCTCCAGCGAGTTCGCCGTGGTGCCGAAGTCGTAGCCCCACACCTCGTCCATGATGAACGCGCGCTCGAGCACCCGGCGCGGCCGGCGCAGGAACATCTCGAGCAGCGTGAACTCGGTCCGGGTCAGCTCGATCAGCCGGTTGCCGCGGCGCACCTCGCGGGTGGCGACGTCCATGGACAGGTCGGCGAAGGTGAGCACCTCGTCCGGGGTGTCCTCGTGGGGCACCACTCGCCGCAGCAGCGCGCGGAGCCGGGCCAGCAGCTCCTGCAGCGCGAACGGCTTGGTCAGGTAGTCGTCCGCGCCCGCGTCCAGACCCTCCACCCGGTCGCCGACGGCGTCGCGCGCGGTCAGCACGAGGATCGGTACGTCGTTGCCGGCGGTGCGCAGCGCGCGGGTCGCCTCCAGGCCGTCCAGCCGCGGCATCATCACGTCCATCACGACCACGTCCGGAGCGGCGCCGGTGATCGTCGCGAGCGCGTCGGCGCCGTCGGTGGCCAGGGACACGGCGTACCCGTTGAACTCCAGCGAGCGGCGCAGCGACTCGCGCACGGCCTTGTCGTCGTCGACGACGAGCACACGCGGCTTCGGCGGGGACGGACTCACGCCTCTCACTGTGCCAGTCGCGCCTGAACCCGCCCTGAGAGCAAGGCTGCGGCTCAGGAGTAGCGGGCGGCGGTGGCGGAGGCGCGGGCGGCGTACCCGCCACCGAACATGCAGGCGTGCACCAGCAGCGGGAAGAGCTGGTGCAGGCCGAGCCGGTCCTCCCAGCCCTCGGCCAGCGGCGAGACGTCGGCGTAGGCGTCGAGCACGCGCGGCAGATGGGGGAGCCCGAAGAGGGAGAGCATCGCGAGGTCGGCCTCACGGTGGCCGCCGTAGGCCGCCGGGTCGATCACCCGCACCACGCCGTCCAGTCCCCACAGCACGTTGCCGTTCCACAGGTCGCCGTGCAGGCGAGCCGGTCCCTCCTCGGGGAGCAGGTCCGGGAGCTTGCCGATCACGCTCTCGATCGTGGCGGAGTCCTGCTCGGAGGCGACGCCACGGTCGCGGGCCAGCTTGAGGTAGGGCAGCACCCGCCGCGTCGCGTAGAACTCCGCCCAGGTGGGCGCGGTGCGGTTGGGCAGGGGCAGCTTGCCGATGAAGCCGTCGTCCTCCCGGCCGTACGACGGGGCGCCGGCGTCGTGGGTCGCGGCGAGCGCCTGGCCGAAGGCGATCGCGGCGTCGATGGTGCTCTTGCCGGGCTCGACCCACCGCAGGATCACGCACTCGTGGTCGTGCCCGAGGACCTCGGGGACCGCGACCCCGTCGGCCTCGGCGAGCCACCGGAGCCCGCGCACCTCGGCGTCGAAGAACCCCTCGGGGGCCTGGTGGAACGTCTTCATCAACGCGGTGGTGCCGTCGCTGAGCCGGATCCTGGTCGCGGTGGCGATGTCTCCGCCGGCGACCGGTGCCGTGGCGACCACCGACGACCCGAGGAGCCCCTCGGCCCGCTTGGCGATGAGCGGCAGGCGGGTCATCGGTCGGTTCTCATGACGCCGCGCGTTCCTGCTGCAGGGCGGCGACGATGGCCACGCTCGTGCGTTCGACCATCCGCAACACCTCCTCGAACCCGGTGGGGCCACCGTAGTACGGGTCGGGCACGTCGTCGCCCGTCGCGACCGGATCGAAGTCGCGGAACATCGCGACGCGGTCCGAACGGCCCCCGATGTCGGCGAGGTTGGACGCGTCCATCGCCAGCACGAGGTCGTGGTCGTCGGGCCAGGTGGCGTCGTACTGCTGGGCGCGGTGCTGGCTGGGGTCGTACCCCTCGCCCACGAGCATCGCCGCAGCGCGCTCGTCCATCGGCCTGCCGACGTGCCAGTCGCCGGTGCCGGAGCTGGCCACCTCGACCTCGCCGGCCAGCCCGGCCTCGTCCAGGCGGGCCTCCAGGACGACGTGCGCCATCGGCGAGCGGCAGATGTTGCCGAGACAGACCAGGGCGATCCGGTAGCGGCCGGGGGTGCGCGGTGGCGGCAGCCTCAACGGTCGGACCCGATCACGGCGTCGACCACCCAGGTCGCGATCGTGATCACGATCGCGCCGCCGACCGCGGTCCAGAAGCCGTCGACCCGGAACCCGATCTCGAGCTGCTCGGCCAGCCAGCCGGTGAGCAGCAGCATCAACGCGTTGATCACCAGCAGGAACAGCCCCAGCGTGATGATGATGAACGGGATCGAGAGGAAGGTGAGCACCGGCTTCACGAACGAGGAGATGACGCCGAGGATCACCGCGACCAGCAGCAGCGGCAGCCACTTCTCCTCGATCTCGGCCATCCCCCGCGCGGGCCCGGTGAACCGGATGCCGTCGAAGAGCTGGGCGGCGACGGCCAGGGCGATCGCATGGGTCAGCAGCCAGGTCAGGATCCGCACGGGGTCAGTCTTCCGCATCGAGGCGCAGGCGGTCGATGATCGCGATCTCCGCCCCGGCGAGGTGGTCCGCCAGGTCGGCCACGGCGGCCTCGATGTCGCCGGCGTCGAGCAGCTCGATCAGGTGGCTGTGCGAGCCGACCTGCGCCTTCGCGTTGCGCCGGGCGCGGTCGACCTGGGCCAGCGCCAGCCGCAGCTCGCCGGTCAGCGACTCGGCCATCGCGACCAGGCGGGGGGAGCCGGTGAGACCGACGAAGGAGAGGTGGATGTCGAGGTGGCGCTCGTTGAGCAGCTGGTACGACGCGCCGGCGTGCGCCGCGTCCTCGTAGGCCTGCAGGGCGCGGCGGCAGGTGTCCCGCTCGGCCTCCGAGGCGTCCGGCCAGTGCCGGATCCCGGCCACCTCGAGCACGGTGCGGGCACGGCAGACGTCGCGCACCGACCCCGGGTCGGGCCGGCTCACCGAGACCCCGCGGTTGGGCTCGCGGGTGACGATCCCGTCGGCCACCAGCACCCCGAGCGCCTCCCGGACGGTGGAGCGGCTGACGCGGAGTGAGTCGGCCAGCGCCACCTCCCGCAGCGGGGTGCCGGACCCCAGCTCGCCCTCGAAGACGGCTCGACGCAGCTCGTCGGCGACCCGGTCGACGGTCGAGGAGTGCTCGAGGTGGAGCGAGCGGAACGGCTCGGTCATCCGGCCATTGTTCCCCACGACTTGCTTCGCATGCCGCCGTCCACCACACTGGGATCTGTCGGATTGTCCGACAATCCAGCAATCAGCGATCTTGGCAGGGAGGCGACACCATGAGCCAGCACCTCGCGTGGGGCACGACGTACGTGATGGTCCGACCCGACCACTTCCGGGTGGACTACCGGATCAACCCGTTCATGGATCTCGCCGTCCAGCCCGATGCGGAGCTGGCCCGCCGGCAGTGGGACACCCTGGTGGCCACGATCGAGCACCTCGGCGGCACCGTCGACGTCGTCGAGCAGCGCCCGGACGCCCCCGACATGGTCTACGCGATGAACCTCGGCCTCGGGATCGAGCGCGAGGACGGCTCGCCCCACGTCGTGATGTCCCACATGCGCTACGCCGAGCGCCGGATGGAGACCGCCACCGCCCAGCCGTGGTTCGCGGAGCGCGGCTTCACCACGTCGTACGTCGGCCGCGAGGGCGTCGGCGCGCACTTCGAGGCCGGTGACGCCTTCGCCTTCGGCGACGCGCTCGTCGTCGGCTACGGCCCGCGCACCGAGGAGCTCGGCCTCAAGCACCTCAGCGTCGACCTCGGCACCCGGGTCCGCGGGTTCCGGATCGCCCACCCCGGGATGTACCACCTCGACCTCGCGTTCTGCCCGATCGACGAGACCCGGGCCCTGGTCTGCCCCGCGGCGTTCGACGACGCGTCGGCGGCCGCCCTGATGGCGCTCGTGCCCGACCCGATCGTGCTCACCGAGGAGGAGGCGCTGACGACGTTCGCCGCCAACTCCATCGTCATCGGGAACACCGTCGTGATGCCGGGCTGCCCCGACCACGTGCGTGCCTCCCTGGAGGCGGCCGGGTTCGAGATCGTCGTCCTCGACCTGTCGGAGTTCCACAAGGGCGGCGGCTCGATCCGCTGCCTGACCAACCCCGTGGACGTGCGGCTCGGTCGGGACCTCCCGGTCGTCCCCGGCGGGGAGGTCGTGCTGCCGGCGCTCGCCGACTGAGGTCGCGCGTCGCTGTCAGGACCCGGTCGGGGCCCAGTTGCCGTGGAAGCCGGTCGGGACCCGGCCGGGCAGGTGGACGGCCGCCACGTCCTCGAGCGTGGCCGCGTCGAGCACGCGCAGGTCGCTGAGGCCGGCGGCGCGGTCGTGCACGTAGCCCATCAGCACGCCGTCGTCCTCGGCGGTCCCGCCGGGGCGGGGGACGAAGCAGAACTCGCTGGCCTCCAGCCCCGCCCCGAGCCGACGGACCTGGGTCGTCCCGGCGTCCAGGTCGTGGCGGAGCACGGTGTCGCCGATGGCGCCACCCTCGAAGCCGACCGCGTAGCCGTAGCGGTGCCGGCGCCCGGTGAGCCGCTCGTCGTGGCGCGGGAACTCCTGGGAGCGCTGGTCGAACCCCTCCTCGCTCGCCCGGCCCGTGGCCAGGTCCAGCGTGAACCGGGCCAGGGTCGCCGCTCCCTCGTCGGGTCCGTTCAGGACGGTCGCGAACATCCGGGGGTGCCGGATCACGTCGACGACGACGCGGTCGCCGTCGTCGTACGCGTTGAGGCTGTGGAAGATGTAGCAGGGGTCGATCTCGAACCACCGGACCGCGTCGCCGCTCGCGTCGCGCGGCAGCACGCCGATGCGCGCCGGGTAGTCGGGGTTCCACCGGTAGGGGAAGGTCGCCGCGCCGCCGCCGCCGCGGGCGACCTGCGCGATCACCGGCTCGGGCACCGGGTTGCGGCCGATGATCCGGTTGAGGACGCCGCGGACCACGGGCCGCGCCATCCGGGGCACGTCGGCGGTGGCCATCGGGATGTCGAAGGTCACGGGCAGGTCGAAGACCACGACGTGCCGCTCGGTCAGGGCGAAGTCGTGCATCATCGGGCTGCCGTGGACCTTGATGTCGACGCTGCGCCGGATCCGGCCGGAGGTGTCCAGCACGGAGTAGTCGACCCGGTTGCCGCGCATCCAGCAGTAGGAGACCGCGTGCAGCTCGCCGGTCTCCGGGTCCTCGTGCGGGTGCGCCGAGTAGCCCGGCCGGCCGGGGACGCTCGGGAGGGTGCCGTCGAAGTCGCACGGGCCGACGGTGTCGAGCTCGTGGGTCAGCTCGTACGGCGGTGACCCGCCCTCGACGAGGGCGAGGGTCTTGCCGGCGTGCTCGAGGACGTTGGTGTTGGCGGCGAAGTCGAAGCCGCCGGGCGTGCCGCGGACCGGCTCGCCGAGCTGCGTCGCCACGTCGGCCGAGCGCACCCAGCGGTTGCGGTACCACTGGGCGGCGCCGTCGCGCAGCCGGACGCCGTGCACCATCCCCTCGCCGAGGAACCAGTGGTGTTGTTCGCCCGGGTCGTGCAGCGGGTTGGGCCCGATCCGCAGGTAGCGGCCGTCGAGGTGGTCGGGCAGCTCCCCGGTCACGGCCAGGTCGGTGGCGGTGAGCTCCTCGGTGACGGGAGCGAAGTTGTCCTGAAGGTAGCGGTTGGTGGTGCGGGTGGCGGTGGTGGTCATGGTGCGTTCCTCCGGTGAGCGGTCCGAGACCATAACGGCGTTATGCTCGACCATAACGCCGTTATGACAGGATGTCCATGATGAGTTCGCAGGCAGTGACCGACCAGCCCGACGTACGGCGCCGCCTCATCGAGGAGGCCGCCCGGATCCTCGGCGAGGAGGGTCCGTCCGCCCTGTCCGCGCGCCGGCTGGCGACCGGGGCCGGCACCTCGACGATGGCCGTGTACACGCACTTCGGTGCGATGGGAGCGCTTGTCGACGAGGTCGCGACGGAGGGGTTCCGTCGCCTGATCGAGCACGTCGACTCGGTCGGCGTGACCGACGACAAGCTGGCCGATCTCCGCAACATGGCCGGCGCCTACCGCGACAACGCGCTGGAGAACCGGCACCTCTACGGCGTGATGTTCGGGGCGATCAGCCTGAGCGGCTTCGGCGGCCAGGGACCCGACCTGGAGGTCTGCGACGCGTCGTTCGACCAGCTCGTCGCCGGTGTCGCCCGCGCGATGGAGGCCGGCGTACTCCGCGAGGGCGATCCGGCGGCCATCGCGGCGCAGTTCTGGAGCGCGCTGCACGGCTACGTGATGCTCGAGCTCGCCGGCATGGACCAGGTCGTCGAGGACCCCGAGCACACCGTGCTCTGGCAGATGCTCGGGAACCTCCTGAGCGCCTTGGCTCCCTGACCTCCGCGCTCCCGTACCCTCGCGGCCGTGGTGACCATCGGCGGGACGGGTGTGATGCTGCTGGGTGCGCTGCTGGCCGGACTCGTTCTGGTCATCGCCGGCCTGCTGCTCCGTCACCGCGTCGGCACCGTCGCCGCGGTCGCCTGGCCCGGGCTCGTGTGGGCGCTCGTGGTGATCGCGCTGGTCACGCTCATGCCCGACCGGTGGGACCCCGGCATCGTGCCGGCGGAGACCCGGTCGCCGACCTGCTCGATGGACTACGGGGGGCCGGCGCCCGAGGGCTTCTGGATCTTCGGCGGCACCCAGCGCCTGCTCAACACGCTGCTGTTCGTGCCGGCCGGCGCCCTGCTCGTGCTGGCCGTCGCCCGGTGGCGGGCGGGCTGGTGGCTGGCGCCGCTCGGCCTCGTGGCGCTGGCGGCGTACAGCGTCGGCATCGAGTGGACCCAGCTCGCCGTGGCCCGGATCGACCGCGCGTGCGACGTCACCGACGTGGTCGACAACGTCACCGGCGCCCTCGTCGGTGCGCTCGTGGGTGTGGTGCTGGCGCTGGTGCTCCGGCCGTGGCGCCGCTGACTAGGGTGACCGGCATGGCTGACTCCCCCCAGGCCCGCCCGAACGTCGCGGAGATCCCGGCGTACGTTCCCGGCAAGCCGCCCGTCCCGCGACCGGGCCTCACGACCTACAAGCTGTCGTCGAACGAGAACCCCTACCCGCCGCTCCCCGGCGTCCTCGAGGCGGCCACCGAGGCGGCCGGCCGGATGAACCGCTACCCCGACATGGGCAACACCGAGCTGTACGCCGCACTGGCGCGGAAGCTCGGCGTCCCCGTCGAGCACCTCGCCCTGGCGACCGGCTCGGTGGCGCTGATCTACCAGCTGGTGCAGGCCTACTGCGACCCCGGCGACGAGGTGGTCTTCGCGTGGCGCTCCTTCGAGGCCTACCCGATCGCCGTCGCCGCGGCGGCCGCGAACGCGGTCAAGGTGCCCGTGAGCCCTGACGGCCGGCACGACCTCGACGCGATGGCTGCTGCGATCACCGACCGCACCAAGGTCGTCCTGGTCTGCACCCCGAACAACCCCACCGGTCCGGCGGTCACCCAGGCCGAGCTCGACGCCTTCCTGGCCCGGGTCCCCTCCCACGTCCTGGTCGTGGTCGACGAGGCGTACGTCGAGTTCGTCCGGCTCGACGACCCGATCGACGGGCTGGCGACCTACCGCGCCCACGACAACGTGATCCTGACCCGGACCTTCTCCAAGGCCTACGGGCTGGCCGGCTTCCGGGTCGGGTACGCCGTCGCGCCCGAGCCGGTCGCGACCGCGCTGCGGGCGGTCTCCCTGCCGTTCGGGGTCTCCAGCGTCGCGCAGGCGGCGGCGCTGGCCTCACTGGACGCCGAGCCGGCGCTGCTGGAGCGGGTCGACGCGCTGGTCGAGGAGCGGGCGCGCGTGGTGACCGCTCTGGCGAAGGTCGGCTGGAACGTCCCCGACGCCCAGGGCAACTTCGTCTGGTTCGCGCTCGGCGACCGCACCGCCGACTTCGCCGCCGCCGCCGACGAGGCGGGGATCGTGGTCCGGCCGTTCGCGGGTGAGGGTGCGCGCTGCACGATCGGCGAGCGCGAGGCCAACGACCGGCTGATCAGGCTGGCCGAGGAGTTCCCCGCCTGAAGCCGCGGGCCGCCCCGCCCCAAGTGTTTGAAAGTTGCACGGTCGGGCACGGTGGAGGGCATGAGTGACTCGGCGCCCACCTACGTCACGTCCGGCCAGGACTTCCAGCGGGACATGGACTACATCCCGGACCGGATCACCCGGGACTCCCCCGACTGGAAGGTCGAACCGGGCCGCTACCGGCTCGTCGCGGCCCTCGCCTGTCCCTGGGCAACCCGCGCGGTGATCGTCCGGCAGCTGCTCGGCCTCGAGGGCGTGATCTCCCTCGGCCTCGCCGGACCCACCCACGACGAGCGGAGCTGGACCTTCGACCTCGACCCCGGCGGGAAGGACCCCGTGCTCGGGATCGAGCGGCTCCAGGAGGCCTTCTTCGCGCGGATCCCCGACTACCCCAAGGGCATCACCGTGCCCGCCATGGTCGACATCCCGACCGGGCAGGTCGTCACCAACGACTTCCCGTGGATCACCCACGACCTGTTCTTCGAGTGGGAGGACTACCACGGCGAGGACGCCCCCGACCTGTGGCCGGACGCCGTCCGCGACGAGATGGACGAGGTGATGGAGCGGGTCTTCACCGAGGTCAACAACGGCGTCTACCGCTGCGGTTTCGCCGGATCGCAGGAGGCCTACGACGCGGCGTACGACCGGCTCTGGGCGGCGATGGACTGGCTCGAGGGCCGGCTTGCCGACCGGCGCTACCTGATGGGGGACGCGGTCACCGAGGCCGACGTCCGGCTCTACACCACGCTGGCCCGCTTCGACGCGGTCTACCACGGCCACTTCAAGTGCAACCGCACCAAGCTGACGGAGATGCCGAACCTCTGGGGGTACGCCCGCGACCTCTACCAGCAGCCGGCGTTCGGCGAGAACACCGACTTCGAGCAGATCAAGCAGCACTACTACGTGGTGCAGGGCGACATCAACCCGACCGGGATCGTGCCGCAGGGTCCCGACCCGGCGACCTGGCTGGAGCCGCACGACCGCGCCTGATTGGCGGCGGGGCCGACCTCACCGGTACCGTTGTCGCACTTCATGTGGCCCCCGTCACAAGCGGACCCACATGGCTCCCGATCGACAGCGGAGACCCCGCAGGAGCTCCGTGTGAGCGCCGACCCGAAGGAGTGCAGGTGTCCAACCCAGGTTTCGGCCCCGACCTGGTGGAGGTCTTCGGACCCTCCCAGCAAGACGGCGGCCCCGAGCTCGTCCAGCTGCTCACCCCCGAGGGCGAGCGCGTGCACCACGCCGAGTTCGACATGGAGTTCTCCGCCGAGGAGCTGCGCGGCTTCTACCGCGACATGGTGCTCACCCGGCGCATCGACACCGAGGCCACCGCGCTCCAGCGCCACGGCGAGCTCGGCATCTGGGCCCAGCTGCTCGGCCAGGAGGCCGCCCAGATCGGCGCCGGCCGCGCGCTCCGTCCCCAGGACTACGTCTTCCCGACCTACCGCGAGCACGGCGTCGCCTACTGCAAGGGCGTCGACCCGCTCAGCCTGCTCGGCCTCTTCCGCGGCGTCGACCAGGGCTCGTGGGACCCCGCCGACAACAACTTCGGCCTCTACACGATCGTGATCGGCGCCCAGTGCCTGCACGCCACCGGCTACGCCATGGGCATGCAGCGCGACGGCGTCGTCGGCACCGGCGACCCCGACCGCGACTCCGCCGTGATCGCCCACTTCGGCGACGGCGCCAGCAGCCAGGGCGACGTCAACGAGGCGTTCATCTTCGCGGCGTCCTACAACGCGCCGGTCGTCTTCTTCTGCCAGAACAACCAGTGGGCGATCTCCGAGCCGATCGAGCGCCAGAGCCGGATCCCGCTCTACCAGCGGGCGCTGGGCTTCGGCTTCCCCGGCGTGCGGGTCGACGGCAACGACGTCCTGGCGACGTACGCCGTCACCAAGGCCGCGCTCCAGCGGGCCCGCGAGGGCCAGGGCCCGACGTTCGTGGAGGCCTACACCTACCGGATGGGCGCCCACACCACGACCGACGACCCGACCCGCTACCGGCTCTCCGACGACGTCGAGCACTGGAAGCTCAAGGACCCGATCGCCCGGCTCGAGGTGTACCTCCGCCGCAACGGCCTGGTCGACGACGAGTTCATCGCCGGCGTCCAGACCGAGGCCAACGAGCTCGGCGCCCACCTGCGCGAGGGCTGCAAGGCGCTGCCCGACCCGCAGCCGCTGAGCATGTTCGACCACGTCTACGCCGAGATGACCGAGGAGCTCGCCGCCCAGCGCGACGGCTTCGCGGCCTACCTCGAGTCGTTCGAGGAGGCCCACTGATGACCAAGATCACCCTCGCCAAGGGCCTCAACATGGGCCTGCGCAAGGCGATGGAGGACGACCCCAAGGTCCTGATCATGGGCGAGGACGTCGGCAAGCTCGGCGGCGTCTTCCGGATCACCGACGGCCTCCAGAAGGACTTCGGCGAGGACCGCGTCATCGACTCGCCGCTGGCCGAGTCCGGCATCGTCGGTACGGCGGTCGGCATGGCGCTGCGCGGCTACCGCCCGGTGGTGGAGATCCAGTTCGACGGCTTCGTCTACCCGGCCTACGACCAGATCGTCTGCCAGGTCGCCAAGATGCACTTCCGCTCGATGGGCAAGTCGCGGATGCCGATGGTCATCCGGATCCCGTTCGGCGGCGGCATCGGCGCGGTCGAGCACCACAGCGAGTCGCCCGAGGCGCAGTTCGCGCACACGCCCGGCCTCAAGGTCGTCGCGTGCTCCAACCCGGTCGACGGCTACTGGATGATCCAGCAGGCCATCGCCTGTGACGACCCGGTGATCTTCCTCGAGCCCAAGCGGCAGTACCACGCCGACAAGCTGGAGCTCGACGAGTCCGCGACGCCCGAGCCGCTGTTCACCTCCCGCGTGGTCAAGCAGGGCACCGACGTCACGCTGCTGGCCTACGGCCCGATGGTGAAGACCGCGATGGCCGCCGCCGAGGCCGCCGCGACCGAGGGCAAGTCGCTCGAGGTGATCGACCTGCGCACGCTCTCCCCGCTCGACATGGGGCCGGTCTACGAGTCGGTCCGTCGTACCGGCCGCGCCGTGGTCACCCACGAGGCCCACGCCAACCTGGGCATGGGCGCCGAGGTCGCGTCCCGGATCACCGAGGAGTGCTTCTACTCCCTGGAGTCGCCGGTGCTGCGCGTCGGCGGTTTCGACACGCCCTACCCGCCGTCGCGGATCGAGGAGGACTTCCTCCCCGACCTCGACCGGGTGCTCGACGCCGTCGACCGCACGCTCAACTTCTGAGGAGAACCGTGGCCGAGTACCTGCTCCCCGACGTCGGCGAAGGACTGACCGAGGCCGAGATCGTCAGCTGGAAGGTGAAGGTCGGCGACGAGATCGAGATCAACGACATCGTCGTGGAGATCGAGACCGCCAAGTCGCTGGTCGAGCTGCCCTCGCCGTACGCCGGCACCGTCACCGCGCTGCTCGTCCCCGAGGGCGAGACCGTGCCGGTGGGCACCCCGATCATCGCGATCGGTGACCCGTCCGAGGTACCCGCCGACGGCGACAGCTCGCCGGCCGCGGACGTCGCGCCCGCCAAGGACGAGGCCGAGATGGACCTCTACAACCCGCGCGCCAGCGGTGGCGGCGAGGGCGAGAGCCTCGTCGGTCGCAACAAGGCCGACCGCGGCCCGACCCGGCGCGCCCGCAAGGGCTCGGCCTCGCCGAGGACCGATGCCGGCGCCTCGGCGCAGCTGCAGGTGCAGGGTGCGTTCGCTCCGGGCGGCGCGCTGTCCGAGCCGGTGCACGAGTCCGACGAACCGGCCGTGCCCGCCCGCTCCGCGCGGACCCCGGAGTCGGAGCCCGCGATGGCGATGGTGCCCGCCGGCGTGCAGAGCCCGTCGGAGGCGCGTGCCCTGGCCAAGCCGCCGGTGCGCAAGCTCGCCAAGGACCTCGGCGTCGACATCTCCACCCTGCGCGCGACCGGCCCGAACGGCACGGTCACCCGCGAGGACGTCGAGGCCGCGGCCGGCGCGGTCCCGGCAGTGGCAGCCAGGTCGGTGGTCGAGTAGCGAGCGCCAGCGAGCCGTATCGAGACCCGCGAGACGACCGAGCCGATCAAGGGCGTCCGCAAGATGATGGCGCAGGCGATGAGCCAGTCGGCGTTCACCGCGCCCCACGTCACCGAGTGGATCACCGTCGACGTCACCCGGACGATGGAGTTCGTCGACCGGCTGAAGTCGCGCCGCGAGTTCCGCGAGGTCAAGGTCAGCCCGCTGCTGGTGCTCTCCCGTGCGGTGATGCTGGCGATGCGGCGTACGCCGGAGATCAACTCGTTCTGGGACGAGGACAACCAGCAGGTCGTCTTCAAGTCCTACGTCAACCTCGGGATCGCCGCGGCGACCCCGCGCGGGCTCGTCGTACCCAACGTCAAGGAGGCGCAGGACCTCTCGCTTCTGGAGCTGGCCGGCGCGCTCAACCAGCTCACCGCCACGGCGCGTGACGGGAAGACCCAGCCGGCCGAGATGAGCGGCGGGACGTTCACGATCACCAACGTCGGCGTCTTCGGCGTCGACGCCGGGACCCCGATCATCAACCCCGGCGAGTCGGCGATCCTGTGCTTCGGCGCGGTCCGCAAGCAGCCGTGGGTGGTGACCGAGAACGGCGAGGACCGGATCGTGCCGCGGCAGATCACGACCCTGGCGCTCTCCTTCGACCACCGGCACATCGACGGCGAGAAGGGCTCCCGGTTCCTCGCCGACGTGGCCGGCATCCTCGAGGATCCCGCCTCCGCCCTGCTGTTCTGAGCCCGCTCCCGCGCGGGGCTGTGGAAACCGGCGGGTGAACCCGCGCAAGAGGGAGTAGAACTCGCAGCGTGAGCATCGCCGCGGGCTACCCGGTCGACGGGCAGCTGATCGGTCCCTACCGCGTCCTGCGCCGCATCGGCGGCGGCGGGATGGGCGTGGTGTTCGAGGCCGAGGACGAGGCGCTGGGCCGCACGGTCGCGCTGAAGGTGATCGCGCCGCACCTCGCCGAGGACGACGAGTTCCGCGCCCGGTTCACCCGCGAGGCGCAGGCGCTGGCCGCCCTCGACTCGCCGCACGTGGTCCACGTCTACACCCACGGCGACAAGGACGGCCGCCTCTACCTCGCCACCCAGCTGATCCCCGACGGCGACCTCGGGTCCCTGCTGCGGGAGTACGGCGCCCCGCCGCTGCGGGTCGGCCTCGACCTGATGGCCCAGGTCGCCTCCGGGCTGGCCGATGCGCACGCGGCCGGCCTGATCCACCGCGACATCAAGCCCGCCAACATCCTGCTCCGGCGCCGCGAGCGGGAGATGGCGGCCTACCTCGGGGACTTCGGAGTGGCGTTGCAGCTCGGGGACGAGACCCGCGGTCACGCGGGCACGATCGGGACGCCGTCCTACATGGCGCCGGAGCTGCACACCGGCGGCAGTGCCGGCGTGGCCAGCGACGTCTACTCGCTCGGCTGCCTGCTCTGGGCGACGCTGACCGGGCGGGCGCCGTACGCCGGCACGACGGAGTACCAGATCGCCACCGCCCACCTCGAGCGGCCGATCCCGCAGCTCGGCGAGACGGGACCGCTGACGACCGAGGTGAACCGGATCCTGCGCACGGCGATGGCCAAGGATCCCGCCGCGCGCTACCCCTCGGCCGGCCTGCTCCGCGACGACCTGCGACGTGCCCGGGACCTGCCGTCCACCGGGCTCCCGGGCCGGCCGGTGCGGGTGTCGTCGGTCGGCATTGCCGTGGCGATCGCGGTGGTCTTCGGCCTGGTCGCGTTCCTCGCCTCGCGGGGGGACGAGCCGGACGCCGCCGACCCGGCAACCACGTCCGCCAGCGGGCGGCCGGACGCCTCCGACCTGGCGAGGGCGGAGTCGTCGCTGGCGGCCGTCCTGGTGCGTCAGGGCGTGCTGACCGAGGAGCAGGCCGCGTGCACCGCCCGGGAGTGGATCGAGAAGGCGGGGGCCGAGGAGATGGCCGCGGCCGGCTTCTTCGACGCCGGGTACACCTACGTCGACCGGGGCGAGAGTGCGATGACGCCGGAGATCAGGAGCGCCGCGACGTCGGCGGCTCTGGCGTGTGCGGGTTCATGAGTGCGTCGGTGCCGCCGTCGACGAACAGCACGCTGCCGACGATCAGGCTCGCCGCGTCGGAGAGCAGGAAGCCGATGGTCGCGGCCACCTCCTCCGGCCGGCCCGGCCGGCCCAGCGCCGAGGGGTAGGCGTCGGCGAAGACGCCCAGCTCCGGGTCCTCGCGGAGCCGGTCGGTCATCGGGGTGGCGATCAGGCCGGGGGCGACGGCGTTGACCCGGATCCCGGCTCCGGTCCACTCCTCCGTGACGCCCTCGCTGCGGGCCCACCAGGCCAGGGCGGCCTTGGTCGCTGGATAGACGTGGACCGCCTCGACGCCGGCCGCGGCCGCGCGCGCCGCTTCTCGTCGTCGCTCAGGCAGGCGTCGGCGACGTCGGTTGCCCAGCCGGGCTGGCAGGTGACGGAGTTGGAGGCGAGGAGTACGACGGACGCCGCGCCACCCGCCGCCAGCTGCGGCCGCAGCCCGCGGACCAGCCCGATTGCGCCGAAGTAGTTCACCGAGACCACGAGCTCCGGGTCGACCCCGGTCAGCCCGGCGACGCCCGCGCAGGGGATCACCCCGTGGATCTCGTCGGCCCGGGACTGCACCTGCCTCACCGCCTCGTCCCGGCCGGCGGGGGTGGACAGGTCGGCGACCACGTCGGCCTCGTGGAGGTCGACCGTCACCACGCGGTGGCCCTGCTCCCGCAGCAGCGCGGTGGTGGCGGCGCCGATGCCGGAGGCGGCGCCGCTGACGACGTAGGTCTTCATGGGCGGAGGCTATCTGCGCGTCGCATCGCCCCATGCCTGCGACCAGCGTCGCGTCGATCCGCCACGGCCACCCCTCATGAGGGGGCAGCATGGCCCGCATGTCGTTGCCCACCCCCACGCTGCACACCGCTCGCCTGCGATTGCGGCCCTTCACCGATACAGACGCGGACGCCCTCTTCGCGCTGCACAGCAGCGCCTACGTGCTGCGCTACTGGGACGCCCCGCCCTGGACCGAGCCTGCGCGCGCGGAGCGCTTCATCGCGGCCTGCCGTCAGATGGCGGACGAGAACAGCGGAGCCCGACTGGCCGTGGATCGTGCGTCCGACGGGGCGTTCATCGGCTGGTGCAGCCTGACGCGATGGAACCCGGACCATCGCAGCGCGTCGCTGGGCTACTGCCTCGACGATGCGGCATGGGGTCATGGCTACGCGACGGAGGCCGCGCGTGCCCTGCTGCAGTGGGCCTTCGACACGCTTGCCCTGAACCGTGTCCAGGCCGAGACCGATACGCGCAACGCCGCCTCTGCTCGCGTCCTCGAGAAGCTCGGCTTCGTGCGTGAAGGGACGCTGCGCGAAGACTGCGTCGTGAACGGCGAGGTGTCGGACTCGTGGGTGTACGGGCTGCTCAGGCGGCAGTGGTTGCCGTCGTACGGGCGAGGTCCTGGTCGCTGAACGCTAGGCGTCGGTGAGAGGGAGCCCAGTCCCTGGGCAGGCACACCTCGGCCGCTGACTAGAGTACGCCCGTGAGCGACTTGACTCGTTTCGAGCGGCGTTGGGCCGATCGTCGAATCTTCTGGCGATCCCACCGTGGCCCCGCCATCGCCGGCCGACTCCCGACGGCCGCGATGCAACTGCTATCTAACTACGAGGACGCGATTCGCCCGGCACACCACGCGCTGAAGCCTGCACGCACCAGCGGATGGGACGAGAACGCGCATACGGTCGAGGCTCGTATCGGTTGCATGGGAACGTGCGCCGCCTTCGGATGGAAGTTCATTCTCTCGTCGGAGCCGTGGCGCTCTCCGAAGCCTGACGAGCCTCTGGTTACGCCGCACTCGAAGACAGGCCCAGGAGCCCCTGTCTTCGTCGGCCGAGGATAGCGCCGCGACTGGGGCAGACCGGTATGCGGTGGCCGCCTCTAACGGAGTAGGCACGATGCTCAGATCCCTTGTGGATAGGGGGTTATGCGCCCTCGGAGTGTCGCGTGGCGGCAGCTTCAATGTCTCCATGGCGATCACACCGCTCCCGTAGGTCCCGACCACCGGACGCGGTGTAGCGCTCGAGTCGGCCGTGCGCCGGGCTCGATGCAGGTCGCCGGGGTCGGTGTGCGTCAGCCGCGTGGGGCTGGGGAGTCTGGTCGCGGGGGTGGAGGAGCTGCAGCGGCTGAGGCCAAGACCGTCGCCATGGAGGCGGAGCTGCTGGCCGAGCTGGACACCCGCGAGGTGCCGAAGAAGGCGCTGGGCTGCGGGTCGACGGCCGACTGGTTCACCCAGCTCGCCGGCGACCGCTCGGCGTTCAGGCCGGAAGACGGTCGCGCACGCCACGATCCTCGACCACCGAGCGGGCCGAACCCTCGCAGCGCTCCGGGACGGGACGGTGTCGCCGGAGCAGGCCTCGCGTGGTGGTCGATGCCGTCGAGCGGCTCCCGCTGGCCGCCCACGTCCGCCCCGCAGCGAAGAGGTGACTACCTGGAGGAAGCCGGAAGGCTCAACGCCACCGACCTGCACCGCGCCGGAGCGTCACCTGGCGTCGGTGGTCGACCCTTACCGCGACGAACGGCGCGCCGAGAGGCCGTATGGACCGGGAGGATCGGGCCGCCCACCTGCGCCGCTTCCTCACCGTCTCCGAGGACGGCTGCGGCGGGTCCGGGTCACGGGTCGCGGGACCGTGGAGGGCCGTGGGAGGTCAGGCTCGCCGAAGACCGGCGACCCGAGTTCCTCCCACCCACCAAAGCTGGTCGACCACCACCGGACTGGATCCGCCACCGACCACGGCACGAGTAGCGACCCGCGACCACCACTGCCCGTCCAACGTAGCGACCCGTCGCCCCGCGGGCGCCGGGTGCCCGCCGCAGGTCAGACGTAGCGCTGCGCGCGCTCTGCCGCGGAGCCGGGGCCGGACGCCAGCAGGGCGGAGAGCTCGTACTCGAGCACCGCGCCCAGCCGCTGGCAGAAGGCCTCGGGCTCCTCGGCGGCGTCGGGGTGCTCGGCCACGATCCGGTCGACGATGCCGAGCTCGTGCAGATCGAGGGCGCGGACCTTCTGGGCCCGCGCCATCTCCGGCGCGTGGTCGAGGTCGCGGTGCACGATCGCGCTGGCGCCCTCCGGGGGGAGCGGCGAGAGCCACGCGTGCTGGGCCGCGACGACGCGGTCGGCCGGCAGCAGGGCCAGCGCGCCGCCGCCGTTCCCCTCGCCGAGCATCAGGCACAGCGTGGGCGCGTCGAGGGTGACCAGCTCGGCGAGGCAGCGGGCGATCTCCCCGGCGAGCCCGCCGTTCTCGGCGTCGGGGGAGAGGGCCGCGCCCTGGGTGTCGATGACGGTGACCAGTGGCAGGCCGAGCTCGGAGGCCAGGTGGAACCCGCGGCGGGCCTCGCGCAGCGCCTCCGGACCCATCGGGTGGTCGGGGGTCTGGCCGCGGCGGTCCTGACCCAGGAAGACGCAGGGCGCCTGACCGAAGCGGGCGAGCGCGATCAGCAGGCCGGGGTCGGACTCCCCGGACCCGGTGCCGTTGAGCGGGACGACGTCGGTGGCGGCGTACTTGAGGAGGCGGCGTACGCCGGGCCGGTCCGGACGCCGGGACCGGGTCACCGCGTCCCACGTCTCGACGTCCGGGATCGGGTCGTGCGGCGGACCGGCGACCGGCGGCACGCCCTCGCGTGGGGCGAGCAGGACGTTGAGCGCACGGTCGAGGACGTCGGCGATCTCGTCGGGGGCGAGGACGGCGTCGATGATCCCGCGGGCATAGAGGTTCTCGGCGGTCTGGACGTCGTCGGGGAACGGTCGGTCGTAGAGCGCCTCGTAGACGCGCGGCCCCAGGAACCCGACCAGCGCGCCCGGCTCGGCGACGGTCACGTGGCCGAGCGACCCCCACGACGCCATCACGCCACCGGTCGTCGGGTGGCGCAGGTAGACGAGGTAGGGCAGCCCGGCCGCCTTGTGCGCCGCGACTGCCTCGCTGATCCGCACCATCTGCACGAACGCCGGCGTGCCCTCCTGCATCCGGGTGCCGCCGCTGATCGGCCCTGCCAGCAGGGGCAGACCCTCCGCGGTGGCTCGCTCGATGCCCGCGATCAGGCGATCGGCGGAGGCCCGGCCGATCGAGCCGGCCAGGAACCCGAACTCCCCCATGAGGACGGCGACGCGTCGCCCGCGCATCAGCCCCTCGCCGGTGATCACCGACTCGTCGACCCCGCTCTTCTCGGCCGCCTCGGCCAGCTGGGCGGCGTACTCCTCGCTCACCTCCGCCCGCACGGGCGGGGAGTCCCAGGAGTGCCAGGAGTCCTCGTCCAGGACGAGGTCCAGCAGCTCGTGCGCCGCTGAGTCGAGGCATCGGTGGTCCTTCGGGGGTCGGGAGGTCGCGACGTGCTCGTGGGACGAGTGAATCGCGTTCGGGCTCGTTGGTCGAGTCGGTCAAGGCTCGACCGCGCCCGCTCGTCCCACCGAACCGACCGTTCGTCGCCCTGAGGGTTGGACTTCGCTCCAACGGGTATGGGGGGCCGGACCATTCTCGGACGAAGGGCGCCCACATGTCCCTGGCCCTGCTCGAACGCGAACGCACGGTGGCCGGTCACGGCTACAACCGGTGGCTGATCCCGCCGGCCGCGCTGGCGGTGCACCTGTGCATCGGCCAGGCCTACGCGACCAGCGTCTACAAGAGCTCGCTGGTCGAGCACTTCGACACCTCGCTCACGGCGATCGGGATCATCTTCTCGATCGCGATCGTCATGCTCGGGGTGAGCGCGGCGGTCTTCGGCACCTGGGTGGACGAGGGCGGGCCGCGGCGGGCCATGGTCGCGGCCGCGCTGTGCTGGTCGGTCGGGTTCCTGGTCGGGGCGCTCGGCATCGCCACCAGCCAGCTCTGGCTGGTCTACCTGGGGTACGGCGTCATCGGCGGAATCGGTCTCGGCCTCGGCTACATCTCTCCGGTCTCCACGCTGATCAAGTGGTTCCCGGACCGCCCGGGCCTGGCCACCGGGATGGCGATCATGGGCTTCGGCGGCGGCGCGATGATCGCCAGCCCGCTGTCCTCGAAGCTGCTGGGCCTCTTCGACGAGAACTTCGACTCGGCGACGGCGATCGCCAGCGGCAGCGCGGTGGCCAAGCTGTTCGTGACCCTGGGCGTGGTCTACCTCGTGGTGATGCTGTTCGGCGCCTGGTTGGTCCGGGTGCCGCCGGAGGGCTGGACCCCTGAGGGCTTCGACCCGCACCAGGTCGAGGAGAAGTCGCTGGTCACCACCGAGAACGTCTCGGCCGCCAACGCGATCAAGACCCCGCAGTTCTGGCTGTTGTGGACCGTGCTGTTCTGCAACGTCACCGCCGGCATCGGCATCCTGGAGCAGGCGGCGCCGATGATCCAGGACTTCTTCCGCGAGGGCGGTTCGTCGTCCGTCGCGGCCGCCGGGGCCGCGGGATTCGTGGGGCTGTTGTCCCTGTTCAACATGGCCGGGCGCTTCACGTGGTCCTCCACCTCCGACGTCGTGGGCCGCAAGAACATCTACGTCGCCTACCTGGGCGTCGGGATCGCGCTCTACCTCCTCCTCGCGTTCGCCGGGTCGAGCAGCACGATCCTGTTCGCCGTCATCGCGGGCATCATCATCAGCTTCTACGGCGGCGGTTTCGCCACCGTGCCGGCCTACCTCCGTGACCTGTTCGGCACCTACCAGGTCGGCGCGATCCATGGTCGGCTGCTGACCGCCTGGTCGGCCGCAGGCGTGGCCGGACCGCTGATCATCAACGGCATCCTGGACCAGCAGGGCGAGCCCGGCACCCTGACCGCGGGTGACTACAAGCCGGCGCTGATCACGATGGTCGCCGTCCTCGCGGTCGGCTTCGTCGCGAACCTCGCTGATCCGGCCGGTGGCCGACCGCTTCCACGAGTCCGGGAGCGACCACGACTCGGCGGTCCCGTCCGGTCCCGGTGGAAGCGGAGAGGGTGCCACCAACGCCAAGGAGCCCCCGTCCGGCCTGTTGCCCGTGGCGTGGGCACTGGTGGCGCTGGCGCTCGGTTACGGCGTCTACCAGACCCTGATGACCGCGGTGGACCTCTTCGGCTAGCCCGACCGCAACGCGTCGAGCACCTCGGCCTCCTCCGACCGCGTCAACCCGGTCACGGGCGCGTCGGGGTTCTCGCGCAGCCAGGCCAGCGTGTCGCGCGCGGTTTCCGTCAGCGGCCGGGTCCGCAGCCCGGCCCGGTACGACGCGCTGACGTCGTGGGCGAGCAGACCGGCGTACTCGGGCAGCGGCAGCCAGACCGGGAGCGACCGCGGGCCGGACCAGGGTTCGACGGACTGGGCGGCGAGGAAGTCCTGGTCCGCCCAGAGGTACGACGGCCGGGCACCCACGCCCGCCGCCACCTGGTCGAGGAAGTCCGCCCGGGACGTCTCCCTCCCGGTCCCGTCGAAGACGCCGGTCGTGCGCGCCTCGGCGAGGTCGACGATCCAGGCCGCGAGGTCGCGGACGTCGATCACCTGGACCACCTCGTCCGGTGAGCCCGGCGCGAGCACGTCGCCGCCGTCGGCCAGCCTGGCCGGCCAGTAGGTGAACCGCCCGCTCGGGTCGCCCGGGCCGACGATCAGGCCGGGGCGCACGATCGCTGAGGACGCCGCGCCCGCGGACACGATCTGCTCGCACCCGACCTTCATCGCGCCGTACATCTCCGACGCGGAGGCGGGGTCCTCGTCGGTCAGCACCGCCTCCCGAAGCGGCAGGGTGTCGGGCGTGCCGCCGGGGATCGAGTCGTCGGCGTAGACGTTGATGGTCGAGACGAAGACCCAGTGGGCGTCGGGGAACGCGGCGACGGCCGAACGCACGCGCGAGGGATGGCGGGCCACGTCGACCACCGCGTCGAAGGGCCGGTTGGCGAGCTCGTCCGGCACCGGTTCGTCCCGGTCCCACGCCACGTGGGCCGCACCCGCCGGCACGGTGCCCGACTCGCCCCGGCAGGCACAGATCACGTCGTGTCCGCGCCGCACGCCCTCCTCGGCCACGGCACGCGAGAGGAAGACGGTCCCACCGAGGACGAGCAGTCTCATGGCGCACACCGTGCCCGCCCCCGCGGACGAGCGGCAAGCCGGTTCGCCAGCGGCGAACACCGCGCGCGGAGGCGCGCTCAGAAGCCGGGCGTCGTCTCCGACAGCAGCCAGGCGTCGAAGTGCGGCTTCAGGTTGCGGCCGGTCTTCTCCGACCACCAGGCCGTGATGTCCCGGTACGACGAGTTGTCGTTGTCCCGCGCCCGCGGCCAGGCCTTCGCGAGCCGGAAGAAGCGCTTGTCCCCGATGTCCTCGCGCAGCTGGTGCCACATCAGCCCGGGCAGGAAGTAGATGTTGCCCTCCCCGAACGTGGTCGGGTCGTAGGCGGCCGGCGGGCCCGCCTGGTCGCGCGCCTCCTGGTCGATCCGGAGCCACTCGCTGATCCGGATCCGGAGCGGGTAGCCCGCGTTCTCGGACTCCCACATCGCCTGGAAGTACATCGTCATCCCCTCGTTCATCCAGACGTCGCGCCAGTCGCTCGGCGTGACCTGGTTGCCGTACCACTGGTGCACCAGCTCGTGCACGATCACCGGCTCGGAGAGGGGGTAGTCGCCGTTGCCGAGCGTGATCATGGTCTGGGTCTCCATGCCGCTCAGGGAGTCGACCACCACGATGCCCAGCGTCGAGAACGGGTAGGGGCCGAGCCGCTTCTCGATCCAGTCGAGCTCGTCGCCGGCCGCCCGGACCCGCTGCGCCGCGGACTGGTCGCCGCGCGGCGTCCAGTAGGTGATCGGCACACCACTGTCGGAGCGGTCCCTGGTCATGGCGAAGTCGCCGATCGCCACGGTCACGAGGTACGACGCGGCCGGCTCGTCGAGGTGCCACTCGGTCACCGTGGCCCCGTCGACCCGCTTCCGCGACTCCAGCTCACCGTTGGCGACACCCACCCACGGCGAGGGGGTGCTGATCGTGAAGTCGTAGAGCGCCTTGTCGGAGGGGTGGTCGTTGACGGCGTACCAGCTGTAGGCGCCGAACGGCTCCTGCATGGTCCACGTCTCGTTGCTCTCGGTGATCTGCCAGCCGATGGTGCTGAAGTCGGAGCGGGTGGTGGGTGCGGCGACCGGCTTCGGCGTCCCCCGGTAGCGGATCTTCACGACGTAGCGCTGGTCGGCCTCGACGCGGGTCGACACGACGAGGTTCTTGCCGACCTCCCTGAAGTCGGCCTCCTTCCCGTCGACGCTGAGCTTGGAGACCGTGAGCGATCGGCCGAAGTCCAGCTGGAACCGCCTGGCGTCCGCGGTGGCCCGGAAGGTGAGGATCTCGACGGCGTCGAGGGTCTGCGAGTCGGGCGTCCAGGCCAGGTCGAGCTGGTAGTGCAGGGCGTCGACACCGGGGTCCCCGACATCGGGGTAGACGCTGTCCTCGACCGGCTCGCTGAGGGCGACGTCGAGGGCGGGGTCGTCGGCGGGCTGGGCGGGGCGTTCCCGTTCGCGGCTCTCGGGGGTGGCGACGGTGGCGCTCGGCGACGCGGCGGCCCCGGTCGTCTCGGGTGCGTCCGGCTCGGCGTCGCCCGAGCACGCGGTCAGCGCCAGCACCACGGCCGTCAGCGCCGCGGCCGGCGCATGCCTCCTCATGGGCTCGAGACTAGTCGGCGCGCCTCGTCGGCGGCCCGGAACGGGACCCGTCGGTAAGTTGCGCGGCCCGACCCCGAGCGGTTGGCTGGCGCCATGACCACGGACCTGCTCTCGAAGCACCGCGAGCGGCTCGATGCCGCGGTGACCGCCTCCTCCTCCCGCGAGTACTACTCCGCGTTCGACGAGTCCCCCTCGCCGCGGGTGTACGGCGAGAACGCCGCCGCCGAGGGCAAGGCGGCCTACGAGGCGCGGCTGGGCAAGCCCTTCCCGCTCGAGACCCCGGGCAGCAAGGGGACCGTGGCGACGGAGCGGTCGCCGTACGGGATCGACCTGGGGGTCAGCTACCCGCGTGCCGGCGACGTGGATGCGTTGATCTCGGCTGCCGGGGCGGGGATGCGCGACTGGCGCGACGCCGGGCCGGAAGGGCGCACCGGCGTCTGCCTGGAGATCCTGGACCGGCTGCACGGCCGGATCTTCGAGCTCGCCAACGCGGTGCAGCACACCAGCGGTCAGGCCTTCGTGATGGCGTTCCAGGCCGGCGGGGCGCACGCCCTCGACCGGGCCCTGGAGGCGATCGCCTACGCGTGGACGGAGATGACCCGCACCCCGGTCACCGCGCGCTGGGAGAAGCCCGGCAAGGTGCCGCTGACGATGGAGAAGACGTTCACCGTCGTACCGCGCGGGGTCGCCCTCGTGATCGGCTGCAACACCTTCCCGACCTGGAACTCGTGGCCCGGGCTGTTCGCCTCGCTCGTCACCGGCAACGCGGTCGTCGTCAAGCCACACCCGGCGGCCGTCCTGCCGCTGGCGATCACCGTCCAGGCCTGCCAGGAGGTGCTGGCCGAGGCCGGCTTCGACCCCCACCTGGTCACCCTCGCGGCCGAGGACCCCGACGACAAGCTCGCGGCCACCCTGGCGACCCGGCCCGAGGTGCGGCTGATCGACTTCACCGGCGGCAACGCGTTCGGCGACTGGCTCGAGGACAACGCCCGGCAGGCGGTCGTGTTCACGGAGAAGGCCGGCGTCAACACGGTCGTGGTCGACTCCACCGACAACTTCAAGGCGATGTGCCAGAACCTCGCGTTCTCGTTCTCCCTCTACACCGGGCAGATGTGCACCGCTCCGCAGAACGTGTACCTCCCGGCGGCCGGCATCGAGACCGACGAGGGCACCAAGACGCCGGCCGAGGTCGGCGCCGGCATCGGTGCCGCCCTGGACAAGCTGCTCGGCGACGACGCGCGGGCGGTCGAGCTGCTGGGTGGCGTGGTCAACGAGGGCGTGCTGAGCCGGCTGGAGAGCGCAGCGGGCCGGGGTGACGTGCTCGTCCCGAGCCGCTCGGTCCAGCACCCGTCGTACGACGAGGCGACGGTCCGCACCCCGACCCTGATCGGGCTCGACGCCACGGACGACGCCGATGTCTACGAGTCGGAGTGCTTCGGCCCGGTCGCCTACCTGATCTCCACGTCGGGCACCGACGCCTCGATCGACCTGTTCCGGGACACCGTGAAGCGGCATGGTGCGATGACGGCCGCGCTCTACTCGACCTCCGACGCGGTCGTCGACGACATGCGGGAGGCCGCGCTCGACGCCGGCGTCGCCCTGTCGGAGAACCTCCTCGGCGGCGTCTTCGTCAACCAGTCGGCCGCCTTCTCCGACTTCCACGGCACCGGCGCGAACCCCGCCGCCACCGCGTCCTACACCGACGGCGCGTACGTCGCGTCCCGGTTCCGGGTGATCCAGTCCCGCCGGCATGTGCCGAGCAGCGGCGCGTGAGGAACGAACGCGGCGCGTGGGCTCGGCCAGATTGAGCAAGCCCCGCGACCGAGGAACGAGGTCGCGACGGGCGCGTCGAAATCCGGTGAGGGTGGCGGAGCGGTGACCAGGCGCGTGCTCCGCCACCGGCGGGCCGATGAGAAAACCGGTTGGGCCTGGTCTGTCGTATCCGTGAGGCTTCGTTCGTGGCACAGGTATGACCACGAACAACCGACGTGAGGACCTACCCATGAACGACCAGAGGGCCCGCTGGCTCGCGCTCTACGTCCTGTGCCTGGGCGACCTGCTGATCGTGCTCGACATGAGCATCGTCAACGTCGCCCTGCCGTCGATCCAGGCGGACCTGGGCTTCAGCCAGACCGCCCTGGCCTGGGTGGTCAACGCCTACCTGCTCACCTTCGGCGGTTTCCTGCTGCTCTCGGGCCGGCTCGGTGACCTGCTCGGCAACAAGCGGGTCTTCCAGGCGGGCGTCGTCTCGTTCACCGCCGCCTCCATCGCGTGCGGCCTGGCGCCCTCCGCCGGCCTGCTCGTCGCCGGACGCGCGATCCAGGGCCTCGGTGGCGCCGCCGTCTCGGCGGTCGCCCTGGCGCTGATCATGGGCCTGTTCTCCGACCCCGCGGAGCGGGCCAAGGCGATGGGCGTGTTCGGGTTCGTGATGTCGGGCGGCGGGGCCGTGGGCGCGCTGCTCGGTGGCGTGCTGACGGGCCTGCTGAACTGGCACTGGATCTTCCTCGTCAACGTCCCGATCGGCATCGCCGTGTGGGTGCTCGCGCGGCGGATCCTGCCCCGCGACGAGGTTGTTCCCGGTGACGCGCGGCTCGACGTCCCCGGCGCGGTCCTGGTCACCCTGAGCATGATGCTCGCGGTGTACGGCGTCGTCGGCGGCAACGAGTCCGGCTGGACCTCGGCGCGCACACTCGGACTGCTCGGCGCGGCCGTCGTCCTCCTGGGCGTCTTCGTGCGTCTGGGAGTCGCGGACCGCCAGCCCGCTCGTCCCGCTGCGGCTGTTCGCGCTGCGCAACGTCTCGGTCTCGCAGGTGGTCGGCGTGCTGTGGGCCGGCGCGATGTTCGCCTGGTTCTTCCTGGCCACGCTCTACCTGCAGCAGGTGCTCGGCTACTCCGCCCTCGAGATCGGGCTCGCCTTCCTGCCGACCAGCCTGGTGATGGCCTACTGCTCGCTCCAGGTCTCCGACCGGCTCGTGATGCGGTTCGGGATCCGGCCGCCGCTCGTGGCGGGCCTGCTGTTCGCGGCCGCCAGCCTGGGCCTGTTCTCCCGGGCGCCGGTCGACGGCAGCTTCGCGGTGGACGTCCTGCCGGCCCTGATCCTGATGGGCGTCGGCGCCGGCATCGCCTTCAACCCGGTCCTCCTGGCCGCGATGGGCGACGTCGAGCCGCACGAGTCCGGGCTCGCCTCGGGTGTCGTCAACACCAGCTTCATGATGGGCGGCGCGCTGGGGCTGGCGGTCTTCGTCAGTCTCTCCACCTGGCGCACGACCTCGCTCGCCGGCGAGGGCATCGACCCGGTGACGGCGCTCAACGAGGGCTTCCAGGCTTCCTTCGCCGCCGCCGCGGTGGCCGCGGTGCTCGCGGCCGCGATCGGTGGCGGGTTCCTGCGGCCCAAGCCGATGCAGATGCCCGAGCCCGCCCCGAGGAAGCCGAGGCGCGTGCCTGCCCCGACCCGGTCTGACCGATCGCGGAGGTTCCTCCTACCGTGGACCTCATGACGAGCCACGTCCTGCGCAACGCCCGGATCGTCGAGCTCGGCGACGGGCCGGCCACCGACCTCCCCGTCGACGTCCGCCTCCAGGACGGCGTCGTGGCCGAGGTCGGTCCCGGACTGGACCGACCGGCCGGGCAGGAGGAGTACGACGCCGACGGCCGCTGGCTGATCCCGGGGCTGTGGGACCAGCACGTCCACCTCGGGCAGTGGACGGTCTCCTCCCAGCGGCTCGACCTCGCCCCGACCTGGTCGCCGGAGGAGGCGACGGCGATGGTCGCCGAGCGGCTCGCCGAGGTGCCCGACGAACCCGTGATCGGGTGGGGGCACCGGCTCTCCCGCTGGTCCCGCGACCCGACGGTGACCGAGCTCGACGAGGTCGCGCCGGACACGCCGGTGATCCTGATCAGCGGCGACGGCCACCACGCCTGGCTCAACACCACGGCCCTGATCGCCCTGGCCCTGCCGGTGCGCGACAACGTGGTCTACGAACGTGAGTGGTTCGCGGCGTACGGCCGTCTGGTGACCCTCGTCGGCAGCGACGGCACCGCACCGGCCGCCTACGAACGGACGATGGAGGCCGCCGCGTCGCTCGGCATCACCGGCATCGTGGACTTCGAGTTCAGCGGCGACCACCACGACTGGGCCGAGCGGTTCCACCAGGGAGCCAACCTGCTGCGCGTGCGCACGGCGACGTACGCCGACGGGCTGGACGCCGTCATCGAGGCCGGGCTGCGCACCGGTGACGTGCTGCCGGGATGCGACGAGCGGATCACGATGGGGCCGCTGAAGATCATCTCCGACGGTTCCCTCAACACCCGGACCGCCTGGTGCTGCGAGCCCTACGCCGACGGCTCGGGCTCCGGCTCGCCGAACCAGAGCGACGAGGAGCTGCACGACCTGCTCAAGCGGGCCGTGGACCACGACCTGGAGGTGGCCACCCACGCGATCGGCGATGCGGCCGTCCACTCGGCGCTGCTCGCCTACGAGGCGACGGGCGCGCGGGGCTCGATCGAGCACGCCCAGCTGATCCGCCGTGAGGACGTCCGCCGGCTGCACGCCCTCGGCGTCCGGGCCAGCGTCCAGCCGGCCCACCTGCTCGACGACCGCGACGCCACCGAGAAGGTGTGGGCCGACCGGGCGAACCGCTCGTTCGCGCTGCGCTGGATGCTCGACGAGGGCGTCACCCTGGCCTTCGGCTCCGACGCGCCGGTCTCCCCGCTCGACCCGTGGCTGGCGATGGCCGCGGCCGTGCACCGCAGCGGCGACGAGCGGCAGGCGTGGCACCCCGAGCAGGCGCTGACCCCGCGCGAGGCGCTGGCCGCCTCGGTCGACGACCAGGGCACCGTGCGGCCCGGGTCGCGCGGCGACCTCGTCCTGCTCGACTACGACCCGCTCGACCCGGCCGACAGCTCGCTCGAGCAGGCCGACCGGATCCGCGACATGCACGTCCACGCCACGTGGGCGGCCGGCCACCTGGTGTACGCCGAGCTCTGACCGCCGGCCGCGGCCGTACGCTGGCGACGTGCGCGCGACGCGGAGCGAGATCGACGCCGACCTGCCCGGCGACGCGCTGGTCGACGCCAACGTCGTGATGGACCGCGCGACGACCCTGCCGGGGACGACCGGAGACCTGTGGCCGTGGCTGGTCCAGCTCGGCAAGGATCGGGCCGGCTGGTACTTCTCCCGCGCCGCCGAGCGGCTCGTCCTGCACCCGCCGGCGCGGCCTGTGGCACCTCGACCCGGCGTACGCCGACCTCGCCGTCGGTGATCGGGTGCCCGACTGGGGCCCGGGCGACCCGGAGTTCGAGGTGGCGCATCCTCGAACCGCCGACCACGCTGGTCTATCGGTCGCTCCGGGAGCGTTCGCGCGGGCACCGCTGGCCGCTGACCGAACCGCCGCCGGCCGACACCCTCGCACTCACCTGGGCGCTGGTGGCGACCGACGTCCCGGCCGGCGTCCGGCTGCACCTGCGCCTGCGGGCCCGGACCACCCGCGCGTGGACGGTCGCCCCGGCCCGCGTCGTCGGGGGTGCCTTCGACGCGCTGACCGTCGGCTGGCTCTTCGCGGGTCTCCGCGAGCGCCTCACGCCGGAGGGTCCGCGCCCAGCGCCACGGTGAGCTCGAGGAGCGCCGCCGGGTCCTCGAGCCGCTCGCCGAAGAGCTCCCGGAGCTGGCCCATCCGGTAGCGCACCGTCTGCGGGTGCACGAACAGCTCCGCGGCGATCTCCTCCCGCCGGCCGTGGTGCAGCAGCCAGGACCGCAGGGTGGCCGTGAGCTTCTCCGCGCTGGCCGGCCGGACCTCCGCGAGCGGCGCGAGGGCACGCGCCCGCAGGTCGGCGAGCGCGTCGGGGTCGGCGGTCAGCACCAGCTGGGTGAGGTGCGACTCGGTGTCGAGGGCGACACCCAGCCGGAGCGCGCGCAGCACGCGGTCCACCGACGCCCGCACCTCCAGCCAGGGCCGGGCCGGCCCCGCCACCGCGCCGCGGTCGCGCAGCGCCCGCAGCAGGGTGGTGCGGCGACGTCCGTCCATGTCCGGCACGAGCAGCAGGACCCGTTCCTCGAGCCCCGGGATGTCCTCCGCCGCCTGCAACGTCTCGGGCGGGACCGCCCCCAGGACCGCGCGGACGTGCGCCTCCGCCACGGTCACCGCCGTGAGCGTGTCCGGCGGCGCCCAGTCCGCGCGCTCCGCGGCCGCCACCACGGTCTCGGGAGGGGTGTCGGTGAGCAGGAGGTGCGCGAGCCGCTCCAGCAGCCGCTGGCGGACCCGACCCGTCGTGTCGAGCTCGTCGGTGTGGCCGGCCACGCTCGCCGCGGACAGCTCGTCGATGTAGGCGAAGACCAGCTCCGCGAAGCTGGCCAGGGTTTCGGCGTCCACCCCGTTGGCGACCGCCGTCTCCGACATCTCCCGCCAGGAGACCCGGGCCCCGATCCGGTACGCCGCCAGCAGGGCGTCGACCGACCGGCCGCTCCGGGCCTCGCCCCGCCCGAGCTGGTAGGCGCCCTCGACGGCGGGCGCGGCCGGGGTGCGCGGGTCGGCGCCGCGCGTGCGGGACGCCAGCGAGATGAACCCGCCCAGCGCGAGCTGCACCGCCGTACGGATGTTCTCGCCCATCGGGCCGGAGAGGGCACCGGTGTAGCTGGGCACCTCGTCGATCACGGCGCGGACCGTCTTCTCGGCCACCTGGGGGAGCCGGGCGCGCATCTCCTCGATCGTCTCGGTCGTCAGGTGCAGGCCGTGGCCCGCGGTGCGTCGGGTCGGGGAGTAGGTCATTGTTCGCTCCGAACAATTGAGACGTGGATCTTCACGCGGTCAGGTCATGACTTTACCCCGGGGAGCGGACAGCATGAAAGACATGAGTCTTGCCCGCAGAGTCGCCGAGGCGGCGCTGACCCCGCTCGTCCCCGCGGACGTGCTGGATCTCGTGGCCCCGCTGCGCGCGGGCGCCGACCTGCGCGGCCGGATCGTCGCGGTCGAGCCCGAGACTGCCGACGCCGCGACCCTCCTGATCCGCCCCGGCAAGGACTGGGTGGGCCACGTCCCGGGCCAGTACGTCCGGATCGGCATCGACGTCGACGGCGTCCGGCAGTGGCGTGCCTACTCCCTGACCCACGGGCCGCGCGCCGACCGGCTGATCTCGATCACCGTCAAGGCCGTGCCGGACGGCCTGGTCAGCAACCACCTCGTGCACCGCGCCCGGCCCGGCACCCTGGTCCACCTCGAGCAGGCGGCCGGTGAGTTCGTGGTCCCGGAGGCGGGCGGCAAGCTGCTCTTCGTCACCGCCGGCTCCGGCATCACGCCCGTGATCGGCATGCTGCGCAACCTCTTCCCGGCCACCGACGACGGGCGTCCTCCGCCCACGCCGCAGCGCCGACCTCGACATCGTCGTCGTGCACGTCGCCCCCAGCGAGCCCGACTCGATCTTCCTCGCCGACCTCAAGTCGCTGCACAAGGCGGGCGCCATCTCGCTCGTCGCGCGGTACGACGACGTGGACGGCCTGCTCGACGTCGCCGACCTCGAGATCGCTTCGTGCCCGACCTCGCGGCCCGCACCACCTTCGCGTGCGGTCCGGCCGGCCTGCTGGACGCCCTCCAGGCCCACCACGACGAGCGCGGCCTGGAGCTGCAGATCGAGCAGTTCCGCTCCGCGCCCTTCGTCGCGGGCGAGGGCGGCACGGTCAGCTTCGCCCGCACCGGCACCACCCTCGAGGCGGACGGGTCCACCCCGATCCTCGACGCCGCCGAGGAGGCCGGCGTGCTGATGCCCAGTGGCTGCCGGATGGGCATCTGCTACCAGTGCGTGCTGCCGCTGCGGGAGGGCGCCGTGCGCGACCTCCGCACCGGTGAGCTCACCACCGTCGCCCCCGGCGGTTCCGCCCAGGAGTGGGTGAAGGTCCAGACCTGCATCAACGCCGCCGCCGGCCCCTGCCACCTCGACCATTGACAACCGGTCTCGATACGCGGCCTCGTTCCTCGGCCGCACTCGACCACCGAAAGGAAGCACCATGACCGCCATCCAGAAGAAGGCCCGACAACCCGATCGCCCACCTCACCCCCGAGGACATCGAGCAGATCGGCATCGAGCTCGACGCGATCCGCCAGGACGTGATCGACAGCCGCGGCGCGGCCGACGCGGCGTACATCCGCCGGATGATCGCCACCCAGCGCTCCCTCGAGGTGGGCAGCCGGATCGTGCTGCTCGCCAGCATCTTCCCGCCGGCCTGGCTGGTCGGCACCGCCGGCCTGAGCGTCGCCAAGATCCTCGACAACATGGAGATCGGCCACAACATCCTGCACGGCCAGTGGGACTGGATGCGGGACCCCAAGATCCACTCCAGCACCTGGGAGTGGGACTCCGCGACCCCGGCCGAGCAGTGGAAGCACAGCCACAACGAGCTGCACCACACCTACACGAACGTGATCGGCAAGGACAACGACCTCGGCTACGGCATCATGCGGGTCGACGAGGACCAGCCGTGGCACCCCTTCCACCTCGGCCAGCCGCTGTGGAACTTCGTGAACATGATGTTCTTCGAGTACGGCATCGCCGCCTACGACATGGAGCTCGGCGCGAGCCTCAAGAAGGGCACCACCAAGACCCCCGAGTTCCGCGCCCGTCTCGACAAGGTGCTGGCCAAGGTCAAGAAGCAGGCGGCCAAGGACTACCTGGTCCACCCGCTGCTGTCGCTGCCGACCGGCTCCTTCTTCTCCACGCTGGCCGCCAACTTCGTGGCCGCCACGGTCCGCAACGTGTGGAGCCACTCGATCATCATCTGCGGCCACTTCCCCGAGGGCGTGGAGACCTTCGAGAAGCGCTCGATCGACGGCGAGACCCGCGGTGAGTGGTACGTCCGGCAGATGCTGGGCTCCGCGAACATCTCCGGTTCGAAGGCCCTGCACATCCTCTCCGGCAACCTGTCCCACCAGATCGAGCACCACATCTTCCCGGACCTGCCCAGCAACCGGTACGCCGAGATCGCGCCCAAGGTGCAGGCCCTGTTCGAGAAGTACGACCTGAACTACTGCGCGCGGCCGTTCTTCCCGCAGGTCTACTCCGCCTGGCACAAGGTGGTCCGGCTCTCCCTGCCCAACGGCTGGCTCGCCGAGACCAACCCGCGCAACGCCCCGAAGCAGCTCGCCAAGCTCTACAAGATGGCGACCGGCGGCCCGCGGGTGCGCCGCGCGCTCCAGCGGGCCGCCTGATTCGTCGCCGGGTCAGCGCCTCCAGAGGAAGACCTCCTCGACGTCGGAGGCGTCGCCCGGCACCAGGTTGTCGGCGTACGACGTGTAGGCCAGCGAGTGCCCGTCGCCGGTGATCGCCACGGCGGTGGTGGCGCTCCAGCTGTCCCCGCCGGAACCGTCGGTCGCCTGCGAGGCACGGACGACCGTGCCTTCCCTCGTGTCGGCCACGAACGCGTCCGGCAGCCCCTCGTCGTCACCGGTCACCAGGTTGGACGCGTCGGAACCGAAGCCGACGTAGCGTCCGGTCCGCGACAGGCTCGGCAGGAACGAGTAGTCGTTGCCGGCCTTCCCGACCCGGCTGATCTCGCCGGTGCTGATCCGGATCCGGTAGACGTCGGTGAACGCGCCGTCCTCGCCCGGCAGGTCGGTGGCGCACGACGCGAACGCCGCGAAGCGACCGTCGCCGCTGATCGCCGGCCGGCCGGCGCTGCCCGACGGGAAGGGCTGGCACGGAGGCGAGTCCGGCTCCTGCCAGAACCGGATCGTCCGGCCGGTCGCAACGTTGCGGGCCCACAGCATGTTGGCGTTGCCGAAGACCACGGTCGACCCGTCGTCGGTGAGGTCGCCGTTCAGCACCGGGCCCCGGATGTCCCGGCCGCCGGGGTGCAGCGAACCCTGCCGGGTGACGCCGTCGGCCAGGTCGCGGACGTACACGTCCTCGCGGCGGTCCTCGTCACGTGGCCCGAACCGCCCGAACGTCTGGAACGACACGTGCCGGCCGTTCCCGGAGATGACCGGGAAGAAGCTGTTGCGCGCCCGCTGCCGCTCCTTCGAGTCCACGGAGACCAGCCGGATCCGGTCGGTCTGCATGTCCTTGACGACGACGTCGAGGGTGGGGCCGTTGGTGTCCTGCGTCAGGTTGGTCGCCCAGGTGGTGAAGGCGACGAAGCGGCCGTCTGCGGAGACGGTCGGCTCGACGCTGTAGTCGTTGCCGGGCGTGCCGTTGCGGGCACTGACCAGCACGCTGATGCCGTCGGCGGTGTCGCGGAGGTAGACGTCGTCGAGCTCGTTGGTGTCGGAGGGTACGAGCGCGGCCGCGGTCGAGAACACGACGTACCGGCCCTCGTGCGAGCTGACCTGGGCGGTGCCGTTGATCGCGCTCTCGATGGCCGGCTGGGCCCCGGTCTCGTTGACCAGGACGACCTGCTCGTTGTGCGAGGTGGTGCCGCCCGCGAGGGCGGCGGTGGTGCCGGCGGTGACGGCAGCGACGGCCAGGCCGGTGGCGGCCAGGACCGAGCGGGAGCGTCGGACGGTGGGGTTCATGGCGTCTCCTCGTGGGTGTCTGTGTGCTTGACGCAGATTCCGCGCAGGAGGTTGCTTCGCGGTCTGGACCGGAACACGTTCTAGGCTGCCGCCCGTGACTCGTGCACGGACGGCGGCGCTGGCGGCGCTCCTCGGTCTCTGGATGGCCCTCGGGCCGTGGGTGCTCGTGCTCGCGCTGGCGAGCCTGGCGGTCCCGCGGGTCCGCGAGTGGGCGCGCCCCGACCACCCGTGGCGCGACCTCGGCATCGGCACGGTCGTGGTCGCCGTCGTCACCGGGCTGGTGCTCGTGGTCCCCGACGGCCGGCTGCCGATCCCGCCGGGGCCGGGCCTCCTGGTCGCCCCGTCGTACGTAGGCCGACCGGCGATCACGACCCCCCTGACCGGCCTGGACGTGCCGCAGCACCCCCACCTGGCCCGCAACGGCGCCAGCTCGATGCACAACGACGCCTGGGCGAGCGACGCCTATCGCTGGCCGGGCCCCACCGGTGACGATCCCGAGGTCGACACGGCCTGGTACGGCGTCGAGGAGTGCGCGACCCTCGCCTTCGACTCCCACGAGCGGCTGGTCGCGCTCTGCGGCGACCTCGAGGGGCCGACGCTCCACGTCCTGGACCCCGACTCGATGCGCAGCCTGGCCACCAAGGACCTGCCGGACCGGGTCGACGTCGGGGACGCGGCGCCGTGGGAGAACCTGTGCGGCGGCTCCTACTTCTACCTCGACGACGCCGACCGGGCGGTGGTCGCCACCACCGACCGGACGGATCCTGGCCTTCTCGACCGCCGACGCAGGCGGCGAACCCGACCTGACCCTCGACGAGAGCTTCGACGTCCGGGACGTGGTGCCCGAGGACGACTGCCTGATCGCGCTGATGCCCGACTGGGACGGCCGGATCTGGTTCGAGACGAGGGGCGGCCTCGTCGGCACGGTCACGCCCGAGACCGGCGCCGGGCGGGTGCTCGACCTCGAGGAGGAGATCGCGAACTCCTTCGCGGTCGACGAGGACGGCGGGGTGTACGTCGTCACCACCGGCGCGCTCTACCGGCTCGAGGCCGACCAGGCGGGGAGGCCGACGGTCACCTGGAGCGCGCCGTACGACGCGGGCAGCGAGCGCAAACCCGGGCAGCTCAGCCGTGGTAGCGGCACCACGCCGACCCTGCTGCCCGGAGGCCTGGTGGCGATCACCGACAACGCGGAGCCCCGGATGAACGTCGTCTTCCTGCGCCGCGAGACGGGGGAGGAGGTCTGCTCTGCGCCGGTCTTCGCCGACGACGCCAGCGCCACGGACAACTCACTGGTGGCCGTGGGAGACGGGGTCGTGGTCGAGAACAACCACGGCTACGAGAGCCCCCTCAGCACCATGCTGGGGCGAGCGACCGAACCGGGCCTGGCACGGGTCGACGTCGCCGACGGCCGCTGCCGGGTGCGCTGGACCAGCGACGTGGTCGCGCCCTCGTCGGTGGCGAAGGTCTCCCTGGCGACGGGGCTCGTCTACGCCTACACCAAGCGTCCCAGCCGGTGGGGGGTCAGCGCGTGGTACCTCACCGCGGTCGACGCGCGCACCGGGCGTCACGTCTTCAGCGTCCGCACCGGCACGGGCACGTTGATGAACAACCACTACGCCGCGGTGACGCTGGCCCCGGACGGGTCCGCCTACATCGCCACCCTGGCGGGCATGGTGCGGGTCCGCGACCGGAGCGATCAGGGGTAGTCGAGGCCGACGGCCTGCTCGCTCAGGGCCCACAGCTTCCGCTGCGCGCCCTCGTCGCGGGACAGCCTCGTGCTGGACACCACTCCCGGTTGCCCTCCGAGCTGCCGGAAACCGGAGGGCCCGCAGTAGGTGGCTCCCGGCAGGTCGGCGGTGGCCGCCATCAGCGTGGGCAGCGCACCCATCCGGGCGGACTGCGCGACCGCCTTGATCGCCGCGTCCAGGATCGACGCCCGGCCACCGAACGCGCGACCGTAGCGGCCGTTCGCGGCCAGGTGGGTGGCCGCGAACCCGGGATGCGCGGCGAGCGCCCTGACCGGCAGCTCCTCCTTCCGGCAGCGGCGGTCCAGCTCGTAGGTGAAGAGCAGGTTGGCCAGCTTCGACTCGCCGTACTCCGGCCACTTGAGGTAGCGCCCCCGCTGCTGCCGCGGGTCACGCAGCGGAGCGCGCCGGGCGACCCGGTGCATCAGCGAGGAGACGGTCACGACGCGCGCCGCGTTGCTCTGCACCAGCTGCGGCAGCAGCAGGCCGGTGAGCAGGAACGGGTCCGAAGTGGTTGGTCGCCATCTGCAGCTCGAAGCCGTCCACGGTCCGGGAGTACGGCGGCGCCATCACCCCGGCGTTGTTCACCAGGACGTCGATCGGGCCGATCGTGTGGGCGTGCGCGCCCGCGCGGCGGACCGAGGCGAGGTCGGCGAGGTCCACCTCCAGCGGGGAGAGCTGGGCGTGCGGCACCTCGCCGCGGATGCCCGCCTCGGCCTCGGCCAGCTTGGCCGCCGTCCGGCCGGCCAGCACGACCCGGGCGTTCCGCCGGGCGAGTTCGAGGGCCGTGTGGTAGCCGATACCACCCAGCGAGCACCCGGTGACCACGACGGTCTTCCCGGCCTGGTCGGGCAGGTCGGACAACGTCCAGGCGTCGGTGGCGGTGGTGGTCACGGGGTCACGGCGAGGGTGTCGAGGACCTGCCGCCCGAGGTCCTGGTCCCCGGTCACGGTGATCGCGTCCGTCGAGGGCGTACGGCGCCCCCCGGCCAGCAGGATGAAGGCCTCGCGGTCCATCGCCAGCCCGACCGTGGGGTCAGTCGGCACCTCCTCCAGCCGCTCTCCGCGGCCGTTGTCGGAGACGGTGAACGCGACCGCGGCGCTCCCGGCGACCTCGAGCACCAGCGTGGTGCCCGCGGGTGCCCCGACCCGCTTGGCCAGGATCAGACCGAGGCTCTCGGCGAGGTAGTCGGCCGTGTGCTGCGCGGCCGGCGAGTCCATGCCACCCGGTTGGTCCACCGCCCGCCGGATGTCCTGCTCGTGCATCCACACGTCGAGCGGCCGGTTCCGCAGCAGGGTGTTCCAGTTCCACGGCACGCCGCCGGGGACCCTGTCGGGCTTCGCCGCCCCGTCCGTCGGTGGGTCGGTCAGGAGGGCGGTGTGCCGGCGGGTGGCCGACTCGCGGATCTCGTTGATCAGGTCGTCGGGGGACTTGTCGCGGCGCGCGACGACCCCCTGCTCGGTGTAGAGGCCCATCAGGCCCGTCACGTGCTCGGGCTCGCCGACGTCGACGGTCTCCTCGGGTGCCCCGGCCAGCACGCCCTCGAGGTGCGCGGTGTGCGCCGCGACCGCGTGCACGTCCCAGCCCTCGAGGTCGGTGGGGGTCGACCACTGCTCGGCCGGGATCCCTTCCAGCAACGAGGTCAGGTCGTCGATGGCGTGCCACCAGACATCGACGTAGCCGGCGAGGCGCTCCTGGTCATCCATGCCGCCGAGTATGTCGAGGCCCGCGCCCCTGGTCGACACGGGTCTGCGGAATGGGCACCCCGGCGGGGCGCGCGGATCAGAGCTGGCGACGCTCCTCGACGTGCGTGGTCCGGCTGCGCTGGTGGTTCATCACCAGGGCCAGGATGATCGCCAGGATGCCGACGATGAGGCAGATCCAGCCGAGCGTCTCGACCTCGATGACGTCGGTGACCGCGTCCGGGAAGTCCTCGATCACGCCCAGGAGCAGGATCAGCCCGATCACGAGCAGGAGGATGCCGATACCGATACCCATGTGAACTCCCTGATGAGTGGACGAGACCTGATGTCAGCCTACGCCGTACCCCGCCGGATGCTCCGCATTCGACCGGTGGGTTCGCGATGGCCGGAACGGCACCGACCCGCCCGAGAGGGCGGGTCGGCGCGGGTGGATCAGAACGCGGCTTCGTCGAGGTCCATCAGGGAGAGGTCCGTGGCCTCGGCGAGCGCCCGCTCGGCGGTCAGCTTGGGCAGGTTGTGCTGCGCGAAGAACTGCGCCGCCGCGACCTTGCCCTCGTAGAACGCCTTGTCCTTGTCGGACAGCGACGCCTCGTCGCCGAGCTTCTCCAGGGCGACCTCGGCCTGGCGGAGCAGCAGCCAGCCGCAGACCACGTCACCGAGCACCATCAGCAGGCGGCTGGTGTTCAGACCCACCTTGTAGATGTTGCGGATGTCGCCGCCGTCCGCCGACGCGTCGGCCGACATCAGGTCGTTGATCATGTGGCCGACGATCGCGTTGGCGTCCTCGAGCGCCGTGGCCAGCAGCCCACGCTCGACCTTGAGCCGGCCGTTGCCCGCCTCGGAGGAGAGGAACTTCTCGATCTCGCTCGCGACGTGGCCCAGCGCCTTGCCCTGGTCCTTGACGATCTTGCGGAAGAAGAAGTCCTGGCCCTGGATCGCCGTGGTGCCCTCGTAGAGGGTGTCGATCTTGGCGTCGCGGACGTACTGCTCGATCGGGTACTCCTCGAGGAAGCCCGAGCCGCCGAGCGTCTGGAGGGACTCGGTGCCGAGCAGCACCCAGGAGCGCTCCGAGCCGTAGCCCTTCACGATCGGCAGGAGCAGGTCGTTGACCGCGTTGGCCGTCTCGTCGGTCTCGCCGTTGTGCTCGGCGACCATCACCCGGTCCTGCCAGGTGGCGGTGTAGAGCACCAGGGCGCGCATCGCCTCCGCGAACGACTTCTGGGTCATCAGGGAGCGGCGTACGTCGGGGTGGTGGGTGATCGTGACCCGCGGCGCCGTCTTGTCGGCGGCCTGGGTCAGGTCGGCACCCTGGACGCGCTCCTTGGCGAACTCGAGTGCGTTGAGGTAGCCGGTCGAGAGGGTGGCGATCGCCTTGGTGCCGACCATCATCCGGGCGTTCTCGATCACCTGGAACATCTGGGCGATGCCGTCGTGCACCTCGCCCAGGAGCCAGCCCTTGGCGGGCTCGCCGCCGCCGACACCCGGGTCACCGAAGGTGAGCTCGCAGGTGTTGGACACCTTGATGCCCATCTTGTGCTCGACGTTGGTGACGTAGACGCCGTTGCGCTCACCGGTCAGCTCGCCCGACTCGGGGTCGAAGTGGTGCTGGGGGACGATGAACAGCGAGAGCCCCTTGGTGCCGGGGCCGCCGACGCCCTCGACGCCGACGGGGCGGGCGAGGACGAGGTGGATGATGTTCTCGGACATGTCGTGCTCGGCCGAGGTGATGAAGCGCTTGACGCCCTCGATGTTCCAGGTGCCGTCGTCGTTGGCCGTGGCCTTGGCCCGGCCGGCGCCGACGTCGGAACCCGCGTCGGGCTCGGTGAGCACCATCGTGCAGCCCCACTGGCGGTCGACCATGTGCTGGGCGATCTTCTGGTCCCGCTCGTTGCCGTTGCGGTGCACGACGCCGGCGAAGTTGGGGCCGGCGGCGTACATCCAGATCGGGGGCGTTCGAGCCGAGCACGAGCTCGCCGATGGCCCAGTTGAGGGTCGAGGGGGCGGGGGTGCCGCCGAGGTCCTCGACGATCTGGAGACGCCAGTACTCGGCGTCCATCCAGGTCTGGTAGCTCTTCTTGAACGCTTCCGGGAGCGGTGCGGTGTTGGTCTCCGGGTCGAACACCGGGGGGTTGCGGTCGCTGTCCTCGTAGGACGCGGCGAGGTCCTCGCGAGCGAGGCGGTCCACCTCGGCCAGGATCGAGCGGGCGGTCTCGCCGTCGACCTCGGCGAAGGGGCCCTGGCCGAGGACGTCGTCCCGGCCGAGCACCTCGAAGAGGTTGAACTCGATGTCGCGAAGGTTGCTCTGGTAGTGGCTCACTGCTCCACCTTTTCCGTGGTCGGATTCTGTCGTGTGGCGGGTTCTGAACACACGCGCTACTCGCGGGTAACTTAATTATCGACCGGGTGGGGCGCAGACGCAAGGCGGGAGTGACGGGGATCTCCCCGTCCAGGCGGGCGGATTCGCTGTCGGAGGCTCGATTTGACGCGACCGTTCCGCTAAAGTCTACTGAACAACCCGAAATACAGAACTCAGTTGATTAACAGAAGGTGTTGATCCCGTGCGCAAGCTCCTCGTCCTCGGCTTCGTGGGCCTCCTGGCGCAGCTCATCGACGGCTCGCTCGGCATGGCCTACGGCGTGACCTCCTCGACGCTGCTCCTCGCGACAGGAATCGCGCCCGCGGCAGCGTCTGCCGCCGTGCACTTCTCCGAGATCGGCACCTCGCTGGTCTCGGGCTTCTCCCACCACCGCCTCGGCAACGTCGACTGGCGCACCGTCAGCATCCTCGCTGTCCCCGGCTTCCTGGGCGCTTTCGCCGGCGCGACCTTCCTGGCGAGCCTGGACGGCGACACGGCCAAGCCGTGGGTCGCCGGTCTGCTGCTCGCCCTGGGTGGCTACGTGATCTGGCGCTTCCTCGCGCTGGGTGGCCGTCGCCCGGTCTTCAAGGCACGCCCGTCTGCCTGGTTCCTCGCCCCGATGGGCGTCGTGGGCGGCACCATGGACGCCATCGGCGGTGGCGGCTGGGGTCCGGTCGGCACGACCAGCCTGCTCTCCTCCGGACGGCTCGAGCCGCGCAAGGTCGTCGGCTCGATCGACACCTCGGAGTTCGTGGTCGCGGTCGGCGGCTCCCTCGGGTTCCTCGTCGCGCTCGGCAGCCAGGGCATCCTCTGGAGCTACGCGCTGGCCCTGCTGGCAGGCGGTGTCGTGGCCGCGCCGATCGCGGCCTGGCTGGTCAGCCGGATCCCGGCCGCGGTGCTCGGCGTGGCCGCCGGTGGACTGATCGTGGTCACCAACTCCAAGACGATCCTCGAGGCCATCGGACTCGCCCAGAGCCCGGTGCTGACCATCTGTGCACTGCTGGCCGCCGTCTGGATCGCGGGCATCGTGTGGGCCGTGCAGCGCTACCGCGCCGGTGTCGCCGTGGTCGAGGAGGAGCCCGAGTCCGTCCGGGTCTGACGCCGTTCACCGGCCGATGTGGAGTGACTGGATCGACACATCTGAGACACTGCACACATGCGTGTTTCAGCCAAGGCCGACTACGCGCTCCGCGCGCTGATCGAGATCACGGTCCGGGGCGGGGGACCGGCGGTGAGTGCCGAGGAGCTCGGACGGCGGCAGGAGATCCCGCACGGCTTCCTGCAGGCCATCCTCGCGGACCTGCGCCGGGCCGGGATCGTGATCTCCCAGCGCGGCCAGTCCGGCGGCTGGCGCCTGGCCCGGGACTCCGCCACCGTCTCCGTCGCCGACGTGATCCGGGCCGTGGACGGGCCCCTGGTGTCGGTCTACGGGCTCCGGCCGGAGGCGGTCACCTACAACGAGTCCGCCGAGGTGCTGCAGCACGTCTGGATCGCCGCCCGCCGCTCGTTGCGTGACGTGTTCGAGCACGTGTCGATCCAGCAGCTCGCCGAGGGGAAGCTGCCCAAGGCCGTCACCTCCCGGACCGCCGACGAGGATGCCTGGCAGCCGCACTGACCGACTGGCCCGGAGCTAGAACGTGTTCTAGTGTGGTGCCATGGTCAGCTCCGACGCGATCACCTGGCAGGCGCCCTCCGGCGAGCACCCGGCGCGCACCGCGGCGCAGCGTTCCTACGCCGCGGTCGCGAAGGGCGACCTCGAGGAATGGTTGACGGTGTACGCCGAGGACGCCGTGATCGAGGACCCGGTGGGCCCCTCGATGTTCGACCCCGACGGGGTCGGGCACCACGGGCACGACGGGATCCGGGCGTTCTGGGAGCTGGCGATCGCACCGATCGAGTCGTTCCACTTCGCCATCCACGACTCCCACGCCAACGGCAACACCTGCGCGAACGTCGGCACGATCACGACCACGTTCCCCGACGGCGGCGTCGTCGACACCGACCTGGTGATGGTCTACACGGTGCGGGAGGACGGCCGGGTGGCGTCGATGCGGGCCTACTGGGAGCCCGACCGGGCGATGGCGACGTACCGCAAGGCCTGAGCGCCGGTCACTCCTCCCCGGCGTGCCGGGCGATCCACTCGACGAGTGGGCGCAGTGCCCGCCAGTCGCCGCGGACCCGATCCAGGACGTCGGGACGATCGAGGCCCTCGAAGCCGTAGGGCTTGCCGGCGAACAGCTGCTTGTGACGGAGCAGCTCGATCCGCGGGTGGTCGGCGGCGTACCCGCGCGGCGCCGTCTTCAGCTTCTCGCCCGAGATCTCGAAGCCCGACTTCTCCAGACGGTTCAGGATCCGGCGCAGCTGCGGACCCGAGGCGTCGTCGGCCATGGCCTCGCGGATGCGGCCCGAGGCGGGGGCCGCTCGCCTCATAGAAGCCGGCGCCGACCCGCATCCCGCCCGCGGCGATCTCGACGTACCAGCCGGTGGCGGGGCCGGCGGCGACGAAGGCGCCCTGGTGGGTCTTGTACGGCGTCTTGTCGCGGGCGAACCGGACGTCGCGGTGCGGCCGGAAGACCTTCGCGCTCCGGCCGTCGGGCGCGAACTCCGGCGCCAGGTCGGCGCAGAGCGCGGTCATCGGCGCCCGCACCGACTCGGCGTACACCTGCTTGTGGCGCTCCCAGAAGGAACGGGTGTTGTCGACCTCGAGGTCGTCGTAGAAGTCGAGGGCCGCGACGGGGAATCCGGTGAACTCGGGCACCCGCCGAGCCTAGTGACCCCTGCTCGCCCGGGTCATCGGAGTGTCGCGGTGACCTGGGAGTCCCCGGCTCGCCCGAGCGCGGTCACGGTCAGGGCGTCCCCGCCGCACCGCGCCTGGTCGGCCACGAACGCCGGTCCTCGGCCGGCCGTCTCGTAGACGACCTCGAGCCGTCCGGCATCGCTCCAGCGGAGGACGCTGGCCGGCTCGCCGTCCCGCTGCGGGTCGCGGGCGAAGTACGCCGCCCCGGCGCACCACGTGAGGGTGCCCGAGGTGCCGGCGCCGAGGTCGAAGTACTCCTTGCCGATGCGCGCGTACATCCGCGCCTGTTCGACCCGCCGCTGGTCGGGCACGACCGACCAGACCGCGCCATCGGGGGTGGTCACGCCCTCCCAGCCGAGGCACTCGGCCACTCCCTCGAACGGCTCCAGCCCGTCGTTGTCCACCGCGGCCACCGTCCGGCACGAGGGCCGTTGGTCGTCGAAGGTCATCAACGAGGTGCCCGCGGGCGTGATCGCGGCGGCGTTGAAGCCGTGGCGTGGCTCGGCGCACCAGAGCCGCTCGGAGTCGCCGGACGCCAGGTCGACCGAGGCGAGGCAGTACGAACGCTTCGGGCCGATCGTGGCGTGCAGCAGCCGGCCCTCGCCGAGGGCCCAGCTCCCGCCGTTGGTGGTGGGCACGGGGGAGGACCCGTCGAGGGTCCGGGTCCGGCCGGTGGCCAGGTCGATCACGGTGGCGACGCCGGGCTTCTGCTCCAGGGTGTCTCCCGCGACGATCACGGCGTACTCCCCGTCGATGAGGGCGTCGGTGATCCGGAACCGGGGCGGTGCGGAGACGGTGCGCGGGTCGGGCCCCGTCAGTCGCGCCTCGGCGCCGGACTCGGGGACCTCCAGGGTCCACGGGCCGCTCACCGTCACGGTCGTCTCGACCGGGCCGCTCGGTCGCCAGTCGAGAAGGTCGGTGACCGGCTCGACCTCGACCGGGTCCTCGGCGGTCCCGCCGGCGGTGCTCTCCGGCGGCGTCGTCGGGTCACTGGGCGGGGTCGTCGACCCGGACGTCGTGTCGGGAGACGGCGTCTCCGGCGTCGGGGACGCGACGCCCTGCCGCTCGTCCGCGCACCCGGTAGCGCCGAGGGCGAGCAGTGCCACGAGGAGGGCGGGGACTGCCCGCATCACACCCCGATGTTGTGCTGGAAGTGGGCCTGGTTGGCGCGGAAGCTCTTGTAGGCGCTGCGCCATTGAACTCGCGCGATGAACGGCTCCGAGGGATCGAAGCGCTGCTGGTTCCACGGCTCGAAGTAGCTGACGTGCATCGGCTCGGTCCCCCGCTTGTCGTAGCCCCGGCCCGCCTGGAAGTGCCCGGACGCGTCATCGTCGAGGTAGGGGAAGTAGCGCTTCAGCAGCACGGGGTGGAAGACCATCGGCGCTCGATAGTCCTCGACGTGTCGCATGATGAGCAGTGCCCACCGGCTGTAGCTGTAGTCGCTGATGTCGAGGGTGATGTAGCGCCCGGCTCGGCTCTCCCGGTCCCAGCCGGTGTGCTCGTTGACCTGCCGCACCATCTGGGTGATCGCCGTTCCGTTGGTGGTCGTGCCGAGGCGGTTGGCCCACCGTCGCTGCCTCTGGGGTTCGCCATCCCAGCCCCACGCGATCATCTGCATCGTGGCGGGGCCGCACCAGTAGCTCCGGAACTGCTGCTTGGTGCGGCCCGGACGGAGGACGATGCTGCGTTGGGGGTAGTCGCTCCGCGTCTTGGCGCTGGCCTGCACCTGATGGACCTTCGAGACCGACAGCGCGGCGTCGGTCAGCTCGAGGCGCTCCTCCTCCGCGAGCTCGGCCTCGGACATGCGGGCGCGACTCCGCAGTGCCGCCACCGGGTCGAGGTCGCCGGTGGTCTCGCGCGGGGCCACGCGGGCTGCGGTTGCGCGCTCCGAGCTCGGCCTGCACCGCCTCCTCCGACCGGGACGTCCACCCGGTCTGGAGGCAGTAGCGCTGCCCGTCGAACTCCGCGCACCGCACGAGGCGGTCGACCAGTGACGTCGCGCTGGTCCGTGCGGAGACGTCGCCGAGGGCGCGGCCTTCGGCGACGACGCGCTCGACCTCGGCCTGCAGCGAGGCCGTCAGCGTCCCCGGTGCGGGTTCGCCGGCGGGCGCGATGGAGCCGTCGGGATCCTCGCCCTGAGGAACGAACGGAGCGGCCGCGAGGAGCGCGGCGAGGACGGCGATGGTGATCAAACGGGCCCGAGACATGTGCACTACCCAAGGTGTGAGGGGGAAGACTCACGCACCACTGTCCCCATTAGTCACATAAAACGTCAAGTGCCACTCACGTAACAGGGCCGCGCCGCGGTGGTCGAGGTGCGAGCGGTGGCCGCCTGTGGGCAGTTGCGGTGGGTGGTCGGGTGCGGGGGTTTCGAGACGGCTCGCTCAGCCCTCGCAGGCTCGGTCTGAGCCGAGCCTCCTCAACCTTCGCCGCTGATCGCGGGCCTCGCAAGCGAGTCCCGCGGCGGCTCCGAGCGGATGACGAGACTCGAACTCGCGACATCGACCTTGGGAAGGTCGCGCTCTACCAACTGAGCTACATCCGCATCGCCGCTGCGGGAACCTGGTCCGAGCCGCGGCGGACGCGATGCTACCCGAACCGGCGGCGGGGTAGGTTACGACCCGTGCTGATGAGCGACCGCGACATCCTGGCCGACATCGACGCCGGACGGATCGCCCTCGATCCCTTCGAGCCCGGCATGATGCAGCCGTCCTCCATCGACGTGCGGCTCGACCGGTTCTTCCGGGTCTTCGAGAACCACCGCTACCCGCACATCGACCCGGCGGCCGACCAGTCCGACCTGACCCGGGAGGTGGAGCCGGAGGGCGACGAGCCGTTCATCCTGCACCCGGGCGAGTTCGTCCTCGGGTCGACGTACGAAGGGATCACCCTGCCCGACGACGTCGCGGCTCGGGTCGAGGGCAAGTCCTCCCTCGGTCGTCTCGGCCTGCTCACCCACGCCACCGCGGGCTTCGTGGACCCCGGGTTCTCCGGCCACGTGACGCTGGAGCTCGCCAACGTCGCGACCCTGCCGATCAAGCTCTACCCGGGCATGAAGATCGGCCAGTTCTGCTTCTTCCGGCTCTCCTCGCCGTCGGCGCACCCGTACGGTTCGGCGAAGTACGGCTCGCGCTACCAGGGGCAGCGCGGCCCGACCCCGTCGAGGTCGTTCCAGAACTTCTACCGCACGACCATCTGAGCGAGCTGCGCGTCGGGATCACGGGGGAGCCCGACGGTCGTCACGTCGCGCGCGGGCGTCAGTTGTCGATCCGGTCGGCGAACCGGCGCAGCCGCTCGGCCAGGCGGTGCCGTTGCGGTACGGCGGGGAGCCGCGGCTGCGCGGCGCGGCTGACCCGCTCGCGGATCTGGTGCCGGGCCTGGGTCTCGATCGGGGTGGTGTCCATGGCGTGCTCCTGGGTTCGTGGGGGTCAGACCTGGGTGAGGATGATGTCGCCGCTGACGGTCTTGGCCCGCAGCTCGACGTGGTCGGCGCCCTCCTCGGGCTCGCCGGCCGAGGCGAGGTCGGAGCGGATCGAGCCCGACAGGGTGGACAGGTCGGTCCACACCGGGAGGCCGGCGGGGATGCCGATGTGGACGTCGGAGGAGGCGCCCTTCATCGTGTAGCGGCCGCGGCGCGCCGTACCGATGACGAGGTCGCCGCTGCCCGTGACGAGGGAGACGTCGGTGGCGGCGTCGACGACCTTGAGGTCGCCGGACCCGGTCTTGACGGCGGCCGGGCCGTTCGTCGTACCGATCTCGACGTCGCCGGACCCGGTCGAGACCGCGACCGCCGACTCGGCGTGCCGGATCCGGACGTCCCCGGAACCACACTTGACCCGCAGCTCACCGCTGGCGACGTCGACGTCCACGTTGCCGGAGCCGGTCTCGAGGAGCGCCGGGCCGCCCATGTCGGCGGTCCGGACGTCGCCGGACCCGGTCTTGATCCGGCAGTCGCCGATGGTGCCGGCGACAGTGACGTCCGCACTGCCGGTCTTGACGGACAGGTCGCTGTGCAGCGGCATCGTGACGGTGACGTCGAGCCGGCTGTCGCCACCGAAGAAGCCGGCACGCATCCGGGGCGCGACGACGCTGATGGTGCGACCGTCCTGGTGGACCTCGACCTCCTCGGCGTCCCGGCCGTCGATCTCGACGTGGGTCACGGTGGTGTCGGTCGCGGTGATGGCGACGTTGCCCTTGCCGATCTCGACGTGGAGGCCGATCGGTTCGGGGGTCTCGAAGTCGTGCCTGCGGACGGTGCTCATGGCTGCTCCTGGGTGTGCTCGGCCACGGGGCCGGCCTGGTTGCCGGTCCCGGGTGGGACTGAGATGGGTGCTGGTCAGATCCAGCCGGTCATCCGGCGGTTGCCGCGGCCCTTTCCGGTGAAGGGGTCGACGTCGCCGAAGAACGGGATGCTCGAGAGGTCGATGTCGACGTTGATGGCGTTCTCGCGGGTGGCGGCCCGGACGACGTTGACCAGCCAGGTGTTGAGGGAGTGGCCGGACCGGGCGGCGAGCTCCTCCGCCTTGGTCTTGACCGACTCGGGGATCCGGAGGGTGACCCGGGCCAGGCCGCCCTCCTCCTCGATCTCCTCCGGGGTGGGTGGGGTCGGCGGCGGTGGCGGCGCGGGCGCTTCGGCCGCCGTGGTGTGGACGACGAAGTCGAGCTCGCGACCGTCCAGCCGGACGTCGACGCCACCGGTCGGCATCTCGGTCGTGATCTCGGAGGCGGCCTGGGAGATCGCCTCCATGAGTGCGAGGCGGGCGGAGGGGTCGAGCGCGAAGGCGAGCCGCTCGGCGGCCTGCGCGACCTCCGGGCCGCCGGCCTCGGCAGCGGCCAGCAGGTCGCGGCGGAGGCTGTCGACGTACGGCGTGATGTCCATGTGCATCACTATGACGTCATCGTGACGTCATGTCAAGCACCAGCGCGACATCACCGTTGATGTCATCGCACCGAGGAAGCGGGTGCTGGAAACGACTGTGCGGTTGATCCAACTCATCTGGTGAGTTGGATCAACCGCACAGGGGGCTGGGCCGGTCAGAGGTCGAAGAGGGACCCGGACTCGTCGATGTCGACGTCGGTCTTCGGCTGGTGCGCCTCGCCGCTGGCCGGCTTCGGCTTCTCGGTGTCCGCCTCGTCGGTGTCCTCGTCGGACGGCTCGTCGCCGTCCGCCTCGGTGCTCTCCTCGGGCTCGGGCTCCGGCTCGGGCTCCGGCTCGGGCTCCGCTTCCGGCTCGGGCTCGGGTTCCGCCGCCTTCGGCTCCGCTGGCTCGTCCTCGTCGCTGGCCGCGAACGTGGCGGCCTGGCTGAGTGCGGCGCCGTCGCTGACCGGGGAGTCGTCCTCGCTGCTGTCGGCAGGCGCGGCCTCCTCGCTGGGCTGCTCCTCGGACTCGTCCGCAGGCTCCTGGTCGGGCTCGGGCTCCGGCTCCTCCGCGGGCTCGGCGCTGTCGGTCGACTCGACCGTCTTCGCGGCCGGCGCGGGCTCCTCGGGGGCCTCGATGTCGAACAGCGACCCGCCCTCGGGGATGTCGTCGCCCGTCTCCGCGGCCTGCTCGGCCGGCTCGGCCTTGTCGTCCGGCTCCTCCTCGACGGGTTCGGCGGGCTCCGGCTCCGACTCGGTGGCGTGCCTCGCCTCGGCCTCGGACTCGGCCTTCCTCGGCCTCGTGCCTCGGCCTCGGCCTCGGTCGGCTCGGGCTTCTTCGCCTCCACCGGCTCGTCCGCGGCGATGTCGAACAGCGAACCACCGGCGGTCGCATCTGCGGCACCGTCGTCGGACTCGGGCTCGGCCTCTTCCTTCGTGTCAGCCGGCTCGGCCTTGTCGTCCGGCTCCTCCTTGGCCTCCGGCTCGGAGGACGCGGGCGTGCTCGTCTCGTCGTCGGCGCCGAGGTCGAAGAGCGATCCGCCGTCGGCGGGTGCCTCCTCCGCGGACTCCTCGGTCTTCTCCTTCGACTCCGTGGGCGCGGGCTCGTCAGTGGTCTCGGAGGCCTCGTCGTCCCCACCGAGGTCGAACAGCGAGGAACCGCCGCTGGCCTTGGCGGCCGGACCGGCGTCGGCGGTGTCGGTGACGGTCTCCGAGGTCTGCGTGGCGTCGCCGGCCTCCGGCTCGGCCTTGGTCGCCTCGTCGTCCTTGGTCTCGGTGGGCGCGGCGGTCGCGGCGGCGGCACCGGCCGTCGGCGCGCCGTTCGAGCCGGCGGCCTTCTTCGCCTTGGTGGCGGACTCGCCCTTGACCGAGGCGAGCAGCATCTGCGCGACGTCGAGGACCTCGACCTCCTCGCGGGCGTTGCCGTCGGCCTGCTCGGCGGTCAGCCCGTCGGAGAGCATCACCCGGCAGAACGGGCAGCCGACCGCGATCTGGTCGGCGCCGGTCGCCACCGCCTCCTTGGTGCGGTTGACGTTGATCCGCGACCCGATGTTCTCCTCCATCCACATCCGGGCGCCGCCGGCGCCGCAGCAGAAGGAGCGTTCGGAGTTGCGCGGCATCTCGGTGAACTCGGCGCCCGGCATGATCTGGAGCAGCTCGCGCGGCGGCTCGTAGACCTGGTTGTGGCGGCCGATGTAGCAGGGGTCGTGGTAGGTGATGGACCGCTTCGCGGCGCCGGCTCCGTCGGAGACCGGCGTCAGCTTGCCCTCGCGGACGAGGCGGTTCAGCAGCTGGGTGTGGTGCACCACCTCCAGCTCGATGCCGAACTCCTTGTACTCGTTCTTCAGGGTGTTGAAGCAGTGGGCGCAGGTCGAGACGACCTTCTTGACGTCGTACTCCTTGAACGTCTCGATGTTCTGCTGGGCCAGGCCCTGGAACAGGAACTCGTTGCCGGCGCGGCGGGCGGAGTCGCCGGTGCAGGTCTCGCCGTTGCCGAGTACGCCGAAGCTGACGCCGGCCATGTCGAGCAGCTCGGCCACGGCGCGGGTGGTCTTCTTGGCGCGGTCCTCGTAGGCACCGGCGCAGCCGACCCAGAACAGCCAGTCCACCTCGTCCAGCGACTCGATCCCGCCCTCATCGGACGGGTGCCGACGACCTTGACCTCGAACGGGAGGTCCTTGGCCCAGTCCATCCGCGCGGAGGAGGAGAGGTTCCAGGGGTTGCCCTTGTTCTCCATGCCCTTGAAGAGCTGGTTGAGCTCGGCCGGGAAGTTCGACTCGACGAGCACCTGGTAGCGGCGCATGTCGACGATGTGGTCGACGTGCTCGATGTCGACCGGGCACTGCTGGACGCAGGCGCCGCAGGTGACGCACGACCAGAGCACGTCGGGGTCGATCACGCCGGAGCCGTCCTCGGGCATGTAGAACCACTCGTCGCCGGTGTCGCCGACCAGCGGACGCTCGGTCTCCTTGACCAGGGTGTCGCTGCCCTCCAGCATCCCGGCGCGCTTGTCCTCGGCGGCGAGCGTGTAGGGACCCTTGGCCATGGCGTGGTCGCGCAGCGCCATGATCATCAGCTTGGGCGAGAGCGGCTTCTCGGTGTTCCAGGCGGGGCACTGGTCCTGGCAGCGGCCGCACTCGGTGCAGGTGTTGAAGTCGAGCAGGCCCTTCCAGCTGAAGTCCTCGATCGAGCCCACGCCGAGGGTGTCGTCCTCGTCGAGGTCGTCGATGTCGTCGAGGGTGACCGGCTTGCCGGCGTTCATCAGCGGCTTGGCCGAGCCCAGCGCCACGGGCTGGCGCTTGAACAGCACGTTGAGCGGCGCCAGGAAGATGTGCAGGTGCTTGGAGTGCAGCACGTCGATCAGGAAGACCAGCATCACGCCGATGTGCAGCAGGAGGCCGATCCCCTCCATCACCTCGAGGGTGTCGTGCGAGATGCCGTCGACGAGGTTGCCCAGCGCGATGGAGACGAAGGCGCCGCTGTCGTAGGGCAGGTTGCCCAGCGCCGACGCCGCGCTGCGGAAGAAGAACAACGTCCAGAGGACGTTGAAGATCATGAACAGCACCAGCCAGGCGCCGCCGGTGTGGGAGCGGTCGAAGCGGGACTTGCGCCCCAGCCGCTGCGGCGACTGCTGGACCCGCAGCACGCCGAAGGTGATGATGCCGAACAGGCACATCACGGCGATGAAGTCCTGGGCGAAGCCGACGATCTCCCACTCACCGATCAGCGGGATGTGGAAGTCGTGGTCGAACAGCGCGCCGTAGGCCTCGACGTAGACGCTGCCGAGGATCACGAACGCCCAGAACACGAAGAAGTGCGCGGCCCCGGGGATCGACCACTTGAGCAGCTTGCGCTGGCCGAAGACCTCCACCAGCTGGGTCTTCACGGCCGTGCCGATGCGGCCGGTCACGCCCTCGACGCGGTCGGGCGCAGGCTGTCCGCTCATGATCAGGCGGTAGAGGAACACCACCCGTCGCGCCGCGAGCGGCAGTGCGATCGCGTTGATCGCGAGACCCAGAATCAGTACCCAGCTCACTTGCGGCTCCACTCTGTCCAACGAGAGATCGTCGGTCGCGACTGACTGTCGCGCTGAGACTACGGTCAATCCGGACACCGCGGCAGCGGCGTCCTGCGTGCGGAATGCTACCAACCAGTAACCCCGGCCCGGGTGGCGAGTCTTCCGCCACCGACGGTTCCCCTCGCGCGGCGTCGCCCAGTCCCGCGGGTCCCGGACTCCCGGGACGCGGGTTCCCCCTTCTCCCGGTTCGAGCGTGACTGCGGCCTCATGCCGCGGGACACCCCCGCGGCGAAACGTCGGACCCAGCGGTGACGGGCACCGCGCGGGAGGTGGTTCCGATGTGGTTCAGGGCAGGTTCAACGGTGATGGCGATGGTGGTGCTGGCCGGGTGTGGCCCGGTGAAGATCGTGGGGGATCCCGCTCAGGTCCCCGAGCCGACGCTCTCCGGAACCGCGCGTGGCATCGACGCCGGGGACGAGTCGGCGCGGGAGCAGCAGGCCGGCACGAACGACTGGCGGCCGCGCCACCCCAGCCGCGAGCACGAGATCGAGGCCTTCACCACCCGCACCAGCGGTCCTCCGGGATCCCCGGTGGGGCTGAAGGTCTCCACGACCGCCAGGACCTTCCGGGTGACCGTCTTCCGCATCGGGGCGTACGACGGCGGGTGGGGTCACCGCGTGTGGAGGTCGTCCCCGCTGCCCGGCCGCGTCCAGCCCCCAGCGGTCCTGGCGCCCGCGCACACGCGCACCGTGGTGGCACCTTGGCAACGTGACGTCACCCTCGACACCGGGAGCTGGAGTCCCGGGTTCTACGTGCTCAAGCTCCGCTCGTCGCGCGGCTGGGACACCGTGGTTCCGTACGTCGTCTCGTCCCCGTCGGCAGCCGGGACCGTCGCCCTGGTCGTCCCGGTCACCACCTGGCAGGCCTACAACAAGTGGGGCGGCTACAGCCTGTACGACGGGCCCGACGGCGACCGGCGCAGCTGGGCCGTGAGCTTCGACCGGCCCTACTGGTTGGTCCCGGGGGCCAACGACTACCGCACGGCGGCGCTCCCGATCATCGTGCGTGCCGAGCGGCTCGGAGTCCCACTCTCTTACTACGCCAACGTCGACCTCCACGCTGATCCTCGGACGCTCGAGGGAGCCAGGGGCTACCTGTCGCTCGGGCACGATGAGTACTGGACCACGGCGATGCGGCGAACGGTGCTCGATGCTCGGGCCCGTGGTACGAATCTCGCCTTCCTCGGCGCCAACACGATGTACTGGCGGGTGCGGCTCGAAGACCGCCCGACCGGGCCGGGCCGGCTGCTGGTGGGCTACCGCGACGACGCCTGGCTCGATCCGATGCGCGAGGACATCCCGGCGGAGACGACGGCCCGCTTCCGCGACCTGCCCGTGCCGCGGCCCGAGCACGGCCTCGTCGGGATGAAGTACGAGTGCTACCCGGTGCACACCGACTACGTCGTGATGACGCCACGGTGGTGGGGCTTCCGGGGCACGGGCGTGCGGCGGGGCGAGCACGTTTCCGGCCTGATCGGACCCGAGGCGGACCGGGTCTACCCGGACGGGGCCACCCCCCGACCGCTCCAGATCCTCAGCGAGTCGACGTACGACTGCCGCGGGGTCGACACGGTCGCGCACTCGGTGTACTACTCCACGACCTCTGGGGCTGGTGTCTTCGCCGCCGGAACTCTCCGCTGGGGCTGCGCGCTGATCGACGCGTGCGAGCGGGCCCTGGGGAAGAAGACGAGCACGTTCGTGCGTGTGGTCACCGGCAACCTGGTCCGGTCATTCGCCAAGGGGCCGGTAGGCGCGACACGGCCCGCCCGCGACAACGTCGACGACTTCGACCTCTCGACACTCAACACGGTGAGTGCGAGTTGAGGCCGCGAGGGAGCTGATCCGCCATGATGACGGGTATGGCCCGCGTCCACCCCGGCAGCAACCGCCCAGGTTCCTGGGCCGGTGGGCCGGGGTGGCTGGTCCGGCCAGCCCTGGTCTGCCTCGGGCTCCTGCTCTCGGCCTTGATGACGGGGTGCAACGGGGAACCGCCGCAGGATCCCGCCGACCCCGGGCAGGAGAGCCGCTCGGTGGCGCTGCGGGTCAGCACCGTCTCGGGGGCCGAGGAGCTCGACGCCAGCGCGCGCACCCGGCTCGAGGAGGAGGTCGGTGACGTGCTCTCGGCGTACGTCGTCTCCGCCTTCCTCGGCACCTACCCGCGCGACGACTTCGTCGGATCCTTTGGGTCCTTCACGAGCGGAGCCGCGCGGAGCGCGGTTCGCGACCTCGACCTGCTCACGGCGAACCGCTACGGCGAGGCTGAGGACGTGCGTGCCACCAGGCTCGTCGCGCGCCTCTCCTTCGCCGCGTTGAAGGACGACGCGATCGGTGCGACGGCGGGCGTCCGGTTCGCGTTCGAGGCCACCCAGGGTGGGAAGACGAGGCCCATCTCGCTCCGCGGCCAGTTGCTGCTGGTGAAGGAGGGCAACGAGTGGTCGGTCTTCGGGTACGACGTGGCACGTGATGACGGGGCCACCGGCTCGACGGGGAGTACGTCGTGATCCGCCCGAGGCGATGGCGCCCGATCCGCGCGATCCTCCTGCTCCTGTTCGCGGCCCTGCTCGTCCCCGACTCAGGCGTCCACCCGGCATCGCTGGCACTGGTGAAGGTCAGCACCGCCGAGCACGTCGACTTCGAGGAAGGCACCGTGTGGATCCTTGCGCTGGGGTCCGACGCGCGTCCCGGCGAACCGGTTACGGAGGGCCTCACCGACGCCATCCAGCTCGTGGGGATGAACGCCCGCACCGGCTCGGTGGTCAGCATCGGGATCCCGCGCGACTCCTGGGTCGAGCTGCCCGGCTACGGACAGAAGGACCGGATCAACACGGCACTCGACGTGGGAGAGGAAGAGCTCTCGGCACGGGTCGTGGCCGACCTGACCGGGATCCAGCCCGACTACGTCCTCGTCGTCGGCTTCGACGGGTTGCGGGGCATGGTCGAGGCGATCGGCGGCGTGACCGTGAGGTCGCCCCTGGCGTTCACCGACGAGGAGCACGACATCACCGTGCGCCGTGGCCGGAACCGGTTCGATCCCGATGACGCACTCAACTACACCCGCTCCCGCAAGGAGTTCGTCGGCGGGGACTTCGTCCGCTCGGCCAACCAGCAGCGGCTGATGCTGGGGGTGCTCGACGAGCTCCGCGCCCACCGTCACGAGGAGGGCTTCATGGAGCGCGGAGCCCTCGCGGCCATGTCCGGCCTGCGCACCGACCTGTCCCCGGCCCAGATCTACCGGCTGGCCCATGCCGTCAGCCAGTTCGAGCCGAGCCAGGTCGGCACGTGCGTCATCCCGGGACGACCGGGGGAGGTCGGCGGAGCAAGTGTTGTCTTCGTCGACGGTCCCACGGCGCGGCGGATCGGCGACGACGTACGCGAGGACGCCCGGCTCGACGGGAGCTGCCCCGGTTAGAAGACGGCCCGGGCGGTCAGTTCTGCCGTGCCTCGCGGGCCATGATGATGGCCTGGGCCCGGTGGGCGACCTGCAGCTTGGCGAAGATGTTGCTCGCGTGGTTGCGCACCGTCTTGATCGACAGGCTGAGCTCTCGGGCGATCTCGGCGTTCTCGAGACCGTCGGCGATCAGACCGAGGATGACGCGCTCCTTCTCGGTCAGCTGCGGGAACCCGTCCGCGCTCGGCCGCGAGCGGGAGCCACGGAAGTAGCCCAGGACCCGGTCGGCGATCCCGGGGCCGAAGATGACCTCGCCCGCGCTCACCGCCTCGATCGACCGCAGGATCTCGGCCCGCGGCGCCCCCTTGAGCAGGTAGCCACGCGCGCCCGCGCGGACGGCGGCGTACACCGAGTCGTCGTCCTCCATCATCGTCAGCATCAGGACGCTGATGTGCGGTGAGGACGCCACGATGCTGGTCGTCGCCTCGACCCCGTTGAGCCGGGGCATGTGCACGTCCATCAGGATCACGTCGGGCTGGAGCTCCAGCGCACGCTCGATGGCGGTCCGACCGTCGCCGGCGCTGCCCACCAGCTCGATGTTCGGGGCAGCCGTGATCATCGCCTCGAGGCCACGCCGGAAGTCGTCGTGGTCGTCGACGACGAGGACCCGCAAGGACTCCATGCTCAGCTCGGCGTCCTGGTCGCGCGCCCTGGTGGGCTCGGTTCGAGGGGGAGGCGCGCCTCGATGAGGGTGCCGCCGCCAGGTGACGCCGACACCGCACACGTGCCGCCGAGCTCCTCGGCGCGCTCCCTCATGGAGGAAAGTCCTACCCCCAGACGGACGGTCTCGGCTACCCCCACGCCGCTGTCCGTGATCCGGACGAGCAGGGTGTGGGGCTCCCGCGACAGGAAGACCTCGCAGCTGTTGGCGGCGCTGTGCCGGACCGCGTTGTTCACCGCCTCAACCACGATCCGGTACGCCGCCACCTCGACGGCGGCCGGGAGCGGCTCGACGTCCTCGTCCGCCCGCAGCACCCAGACCGTCCCGGGTCCGGACCGGGCGGCTCGAGCGGCCAGGTTGTGCTCGTCCGATCGCTGCCGGAGCGCCGAGACGAGACCGAACTGGTCGAGGGCGGGCGGCCTCAGACCGTCGACGAGCCGGCGCACCTCGCCGATCTCGGTGCGGGTGCGCTCCGAGAGGCGCTCCACCAGCTCGACGGCCTGGTCCGGGTCGTCGCCGATCAGATCCTTGGCCGCCTCGAGGCCCATGGCGAGGCTCGCCAGGGACGGCCCCAGTCCGTCGTGGAGGTCGCGCCGCATCCGGCGGCGTTCCTCCTCGCGGCCGGTGACCAGCTGCTGGCGCGACTGCTGGAGCTGGCGGCTGACCGCCACCGCCTGGACCAGCGCGCCCACCTGGGTCCCGACGTCCTCGAGCAGCCGCCGGTCGCTGCGGCCGAACGGGTCTCGCCCGGGGTCCACCTCGAGACTCAGCCGCCCGAGGGGCTGGCCCGCCACCACCAGGTCGACCGTCGTCGGAGTCCCACGCGGCTCGCCGACGGAGACCTCCATCCGCTCCTCGTCGGACTGCTCGAACACCTCGACCGAGGCGTGTGCGAGACGGAGCCGTCGGGCCAACAGCTCCAGTGTCTCCCGCAGTGCCTCCTCGGGGGCCGTCCCGGGGTCGGACTGCCGGAGCTCGGCGACCAACCTGGCGGGGAAGTCGCGTGGCCCGTAGACGAGGTGCCGGATGGTGCGCTGGAGAGCGATCGCGAGGGGCAGGAGCAGCAGCGCGACGACGCCTCCCGCCACCATCGACTCCATCGAGGTGCCGGAAGCGACGTTGACCCCGGCCACGAGGAACAGGAACGCGCCCCCCACGAGCGTCGCGACGAGCGCCTGCACCAGGGCACGGCGGACCGAGGCCTCCACCTCCGCCAGCCGGTACCGCAGTGCCGCGGACACCAGGCAGCCCAACACGACGAGCGTCACCGTCACGGTCAGGAGTGTCCATGGCAGGAGCGGGTCGCCGGCGATCTGTTGGGGCACCACCCCCAGGAGCAGCCACAGGCTCAGGCCGCCGCCGAGCGCCAGCAGCACCAGCCGGAGCGCGATCCGGTCCGGACCCGCGGGTGACCGGGCGTAGCGGGCCCCGAGCACCATCGGGATCACCGCCCCGGTGGCGATGACCGCCGGTGCGGCCACCGACGTGAGGGTCTCCAGGCGGACCGCGGCCTGGAGGTCACCGGTGCGCGCGAGCAGTGCCCATGCGGCGTACCCCAGCACCGGGACGGCGTACGCCGCGGCGTAGCCGGTCGGGTGCCGGGCCAGCCTCGTCGGTGGCGACGGGAAGGCGAGCGCGGCAGTCAGGAGCGAGCCGGCGGCGAGCGCCAGGGCGATCTGGCCCCCGAGGTGGGGCCACACGCCCCGGCCGCCCGCCAGGTCGAGGGCCGACAACCCCAGGGGGATCGTCGTGAGGCCCGCCGGCACGAGTGCCGCCGCCGCGAGGGACGCCCGGGCCGTCGCCGTCGCCGGCCGAGCCCAGAAGACGACGGAACCGGCCACCAGCAGGAGTCCCGCCAGCAGGAGCCACGGAAGGTTCGCGGCGATCGCGGCGCCGACGGGGTAGGTCGTGAGCCGGACGTCGAGCTCGAGCTCGCGGTCGAGGTCGGGCGCCGGTCTGCGCACCTCGTAGGTCACGGTCTCTCCCACCGACCGCGCCGGCGCCTCCCCCGAGGCCACCCACTCCTCGACGGTCCGGCCACCGATGGAGAGCACGGTGTCGCCCACACGCAGCTGCGTGTCGCCGTAGGCCCTCACCACCGTCGGCGGGGATCGCCAGGAGTCGGCGCCCAGGGTCGGCCGACCCTGCGAGATCGTGGTTCCGTCCGACGGGCCCGCGAGCAGCGCGAGGACCACCCAGACGACCGGGATCGCCCAGGCCGCGCTGATCACGAGGAGTCTGCGGGTCCGCGACATGGTGGATCCATGGTGCAGCCCCGTGGGCACCACGGGAAGCACAACGAGACGCGCGGGGCGCGCGGCGGCCGAGCGGCAGGGTGGGAGCCCGAGGGTCAGCCGAGCCGGATGGTCTCCACGACCCGCCCGCGGCCGTCGAACCGGATCCGTTGGCGGACCTCGGGGTCAGCGGACTCGCGGGTGCACACGACGTAGGAGCTGCCCAGCCGCTCGTAGGGCTGGCCGACGGCCTCCATCACCTGGCGGGTGGTCATCCCGGCCTGCACGGCCTCCCGGAACCCGCGGCTGGTCAGCCGCAGCTCGGGGTTGCGGCAGGAGTCCGGGGCGATGCCCTCGGCCCGCTCCCAGGTCTGCAGGTAGGCCTCGGCCCCGCGGGCCATGTCCTCCACGATGGCGTCGCCGTCGCTCTCCTGGCTGTCGGCGATCAGGCGCAGGTCCTCGATCCAGTCGGGGTAGAGGCCGTACTGCGCGACGCCGTCGACGTTGATGTCGTAGACCCGTTCGCCGGCCTGCTGCTTGTCCACGGTCACGCCGCCGAGACCGGTGAAGGGGTAGCTGACGGGGTTGGCGACGTCGGCACCCCGCGGGTCGCCCTGGGCGCCGAGGCCGTTCATGTCGGCGCCGTACCCGAAGCCGAAGTAGTAGCGGTCGTCGGCCCAGGTGAGGTGCTTGCGCCACTTCTCCACGAAGCCGGTCGAGTCGCCGGCGTACGGCGCGATGTAGCCGCCCAGCTCGTAGATCCGCGGGTAGGCGTCCTCGGTGGACCACGAGTGGCTGGACATCACGCCGGAGTAGCCCATCTCCTCGACCTGGTCGAGGGCGGCGTTGCGGGCGGCGACGCTCATGTGGTCGGGGTCGAAGAGCATGCTGCGCTTGGCGAGCCCGTCGATGACGTACTCACCGAGGGTGGTCAGGCCCCGCTGGTTGCAGTGGTCCGGCGGCGGGTAGACCGGGGTGGCCACCGATCCGAAGAGCTGGCCGATCGCGCCGAAGAGCGCGTCCTGCTGGCCGGCGCTGATGTCGGGGAGGGCGAGCTGGTTCTTGTCGTGGGCGTCGGGGTGCTCCGGCTCGCAGTGCTCCATGTCCCAGTAGGAGTTGGTCTCCCGGAAGTTGGCGTTGTTGACGGCGAGGCCGACCTCGCCGTTGTCGCCGGCCACGCCGGACAGGGCGTTGTCGAACTTGTTGACCAGCTCCATCTGGCGTACGCCGAGCTTGTGCACCTCGTCGAGCTGGCGGTCCAGCGACGCCGCGTTGCACTCCTCGGCCGGCTGGTCCTCACCGCCCGGTCCGGGCTGCGCCTTGAACGTGCAGCCGAAGGGCACGCTGGTCTCGATGCCCATCACCACGGCCATCTTGCCGGCGTTGATCACGCGGCGGGCCTGCCACGGGCTCCGCACGATCCGGTAGAACCCCTCCCCGGGGCCACCGAACTGGGCGTCGATGTAGTCCTGGAACTGGTACATCCGCTTGGCCTGCAACCGGATCGAGTCCATGTCGTCGCAGGAGTTCTTCTCGTTCGGCGCCGGCAGCGGGTAGAGCTCGCAGAGCTGGTTGTTCTCCACCAGCAGGTTCACGAAGATCCGCTGTCCGCCACGCCAGGAGCGCTCCAGCCACTTGTAGTAGGTGCCCTCGTGGGTGAGCGAGTTGGGCGCCGGCCAGTCCTTGAACGTCGGCCAGCCGACCGGGTCGTGGGTGGGCTCGCCGGAGAGGATCGCCTCGAGGACCGCGCCGTTGCCGCCGGTGGCGGTGTGGTCGTCGCAGTCCACGAGCGCGTACGGCGCGCCGTACCGGTGCCACGGCTTGCCGCAGTGGACGCCGCCGCCGAGGAACTCGAACGCCATCCCGTGGGTGTGCGCGTCGACGTACCCGCGCACCTCCTGGATGTCGGTCGTGCCGCCGAACGGGGCGCCGGAGATGTTGACCCCGGACTCGGGGTAGCGCGGGCAGCCGTCGGTCGTGCTCAGGGCGAAGCGGCGCGGTTCGTCGCCGGCGGCGAAGCCCCCGCCGGTGACGGTCAGCCAGCGGCCGTCGGCGAGCCGGAAGGTGAACCGGCCGTCCTGGAGCCGGGCGGTCCAGTCGGCGCTGGGGGAGGGCTCGTCGGCCAGGCCGTCGGCGCTGACGAACGAGCGGTCGCGGGTGTAGAGCAGGTAGGAGCCGAGGTCGGTGGCCTGGAAGCGGATCGGCTGGCCGGCCATCGAGTAGCAGCCACCGGCCATCGCGTAGCGGTCCTCCGGCACGTCCTGCCTCGGCTCACGGGTCGGCACGGTCGTCAGCTCGGGGTCGGCGAGCTCGCGGTTGGCCGCGGCGCCGGCCGTGTTGGCGCGCTGCTCGGCGGCGGTGGTCGGGTCCTGGGTGGCCTCGCCGAGGTCGCCGGCCCGGGAGATGGCGTTCTTGGTGGCCGGGTCGTTGTGGTCGTGCCCGTGACCGTCGGCGGTCTGTTCGCCGGCCGGGTGGTCGCCGGGCCCGTCCACGTGCGGCCGGGCCTCGCCCGCGGCGGTCCGGGAGGCGTCGTACGAGCCGAGGAGGTCGCCGATCCGCTGCCCGGGGGCGGGGATGGCCAGGGCCGCAGCCACGACGGTGACGGCGACGACGGCCGCGCCCATGAGGTGGCGCAGCGGCGTTCGGTTGGGGCGCACGACGGGTCCTCCGGTCTCGGGTGGTACGTGTTCCAACGAGCCAGCCGGCCCGGAGGTCACCGCAGGCGGGCGTCGACGCGAGCGCGGCACACTGCAGCCCATGGGGCTCGACGACGCGATCGCGACCGCAGCGGTCACTGGTGGCCGAGCGCTTCCCGGACGCGCGAGCCGCCTGGCTGGCCGGCAGCGTGGTGACCGGGACGGCGACCGCGACGTCGGACCTCGACATCACCGTGCTGGTCGACGGCCCGCCCGCGCCGTTCCGCGAGTCCCTGGAGTACGACGGGTGGCCGGTCGAGCTGTTCGTGCACACGCGCGAGTCCGTCGACCGCTGGATCGGGATGGATCTCGCCCGGCGACGGCCGACGCTGGTGCGGATGATCTCGAGCGGGGTGGTGCTGGTGGACCGGGACGGGTCCGGCGCCGAGGTGGCCGCGTCGTGCGGCGAGATCCTGGAACGCGGCCCCGAACCCCTCGCCGACGCGGACCGGGACTCGCGTCGCTACGGCCTGACCGACCTGCTCGACGACCTGGCCGACGCGACCGATCCCGAGCTGCGGTGCGCGATCGCGGTCGCCACCTGGCAGCAGGCCGCGGAGCTCCTGCTGGCGGGGGCCGGCTGCTGGTGGGGGACCTCGAAGTGGCTGGTCCGCGAGCTGCGCGGCTACGACGAGACGCACGACACGGCGTACGCCTCGCGCCTGCACGCGGCGCTGGTCGCGGCGATCGACGGCGACGTCGCCCCGCTCACGACGGTGGCCGACGAGGTGCTCGACGCCCACGGCGGTCGACACTGGGCGGGCTACCGCGCGAGCGGGTGACCTCCCCGGCCCCCGAGCCGGGCGGTGAGTGCTTCCGCGGTGCGGCGCACGGCGGCGGTCGGTGGCTTCTCGTCCAGGGGCGTCGGGTAGGTGACCGCGACGCCGGCGACGGGGTGGCCGTTGTGGTCGAGCACGGGCGCGGCGACGCTGGCCAGGCCGGGCGTGACCTCGCCGTCCTCGACGGCGTACCCGCGCTGCCGGGTCTCGGCGAGGAGGGTGCGCAGCGCGCTCAACGTGGTCGGGCCGCGGCCGTGCCGGTCCACGAAGGCGGTCCGGTCGGGGTAGAGGGCGCGGACCTGCGCCGGGGGCAGCGCCGCCAGGATCGAGCGGCCGCTCGCGGTCAGGTACGCCGGCAGCCGGACCCCGACGTCGGTGACCAGCGGGGGCCGGCCGGGGGCGCGCTCCTCGATCACGTAGAGCACGTCCCGCCCGTGCAGGACGGCCAGGTGCGCGCTCTGCCCGGTGGCATCCACCAGCCCGGCGAGCAGCCGGCGGGAGATGCGCTGCAGCGGCTCCTGGCGGGAGTAGCCGCTGCCGACCTCGAACGCCGCGACGCCCAGCCCGTAGCGCTTCTCCTCCGGCAGGTGCACCACGAAGCCCTCGTCGACCATGGTGCCGAGCAGGTGGTACGCCGTGCTGCGCGGCAGGTGGCAGGCCCGCATGATCCGGTCGAGCGGAACCGGGTCGGGCTGACTGGCCAGGAAGCGCAGCACGCGCAGGGTGCGGGTGGCTGCGGGGACCTGGCTCATGTCGGGTCAGCGTAGGGGCTGACCCGACGCGGTCGTTCGCTCAGGTGGCGCGGTGGGTGCCGCCGTCGCCCTCGTGGATCGGGCCGTGCTCGTCCACGGGACGGCCGTGCTCGTCCACCGGTGTCGTGGCGTCGTGGCTCCGGGCGTCCGGGAGTCTCGGGCCGGTACTCCTCGGACCGGTGGTCGACCTGCGGGTCGACGCGGTCGGCCGCGCGGACGCGCTCCTCGACCTCCGCCTCGTGCTGGGCTGCGCCGGTGTGGGCCCGGGCGGCCTCCTGCTCGGCGCGCTCGGCCTCCCGACGCGCCTCCGCGGCGTGGAGGTCGGCCTCCTGGGCCTGGGCCCGCGACTGGTCGAGACCGGCCGCGCCGGCCGACGCCTCGTGACGGAGGTTCTCCGCCCGGGCGTGCTGCTGCTTCCGCCTGCTCACCATCGCGGCCACCCCGAGCAGGGCGAGGACGACCAGGACGATGACGACGATCAAGATGATGGTTCCGGTGCTCACGCGAGCCTCCCGTACTCATGGGGGCGCACGGGTCGACGCCCTCCCTCGACGGTGCGGTACCCCGGCGCGGCCGCTTCACGCGCCAGCCCGTCTCGAGCGCGTCTCGGATCCGAGACGGTACGACCCGCCGGGCACTGGTGACGGGCCGCCCGCCGGGCGTTGGATGGGGCCATGGTCTCGACAGGCTCAACCGCCGTCCCCGTCGGCCCGGGCCCGGTGTCCCTCGCCGACGTGGTCCGCGTCGCGCGCGACGGCGCGGCCGTCGTACTCACCGACGAGGCGCGCGCCGCGATCGAGAAGGCGCGGGCGGTGATCGAGGAGCTCGCCGCGGCCCCGACGCCGGCCTACGGCATCTCGACCGGGTTCGGCGCCCTCGCCACTCGCCACATCCCCGCCGAGATGCGGGCCCAGCTGCAGAAGTCGCTGGTCCGCTCGCACGCTGCCGGGTCCGGGCCCGAGGTCGAGCGGGAGGTGGTGCGCGCGCTGATGCTGCTGCGCCTGTCCACCCTCGCCACCGGCCACACGGGAATCCGGCTGGAGACCGCGGAGCTGATGGCGGGGATGCTCAGCCACGGGATCACGCCGGTGGTGCGTGAGTACGGCTCCCTGGGCTGCTCCGGTGACCTCGCCCCGCTCGCCCACTGCGCGCTCGCCCTGATCGGCGAGGGCCAGGTCCGCGACGCCTCCGGCGACCTGAGGGAGGCCGCCGAGGCGCTGGCCGCTGCTGGTCTGACGCCCGTCGAGCTGGCCGCCAAGGAGGGGCTCGCGCTGATCAACGGCACCGACGGCATGCTCGGCATGCTGCTCCTGGCGATCTCCGACCTGCGGGCCCTGCTCCGGATGGCGGACATCGCCGCGGCGATGTCCGTCGAGGGTCAGCTCGGCACCGACCGCGTCTTCGCGCCCGAGCTGCAGGCGATCCGGCCGCACCCCGGCCAGGCGCTCTCCGCGGCCAACCTGACCCGGCTCCTCGCCGACTCCGGCGTCGTCGCCTCGCACCGGGGGCCCGACTGCAACCGGGTCCAGGACGCCTACTCGCTGCGCTGCTCGCCCCAGGTGCACGGCGCGGCGCGCGACACGGTGGAGTACGCCGCCACGGTCGCCGGCCGCGAGCTGGCATCGGCGGTCGACAACCCGGTCGTGCTCGCGGACGAGGGGCGGGTGGAGTCCAACGGCAACTTCCACGGCGCCCCGGTCGCCTACGTCCTCGACTTCCTGGCCATCGTCGCCGCCGACGTCGCCTCGATCTCCGAGCGCCGTACCGACCGGTTCCTCGACAAGGCCCGCAACCACGGGCTGCCGCCGTTCCTCGCCGACGACCCCGGCGTCGACAGCGGCCACATGATCGCCCAGTACACCCAGGCCGCGATCGTCTCCGAGCTCAAGCGGCTCGCCGCGCCCGCGTCCGTCGACTCGATCCCGTCCTCGGCGATGCAGGAGGACCACGTGTCGATGGGATGGTCGGCCGCCCGCAAGCTGCGGCGCTCGGTCGACGGGCTGACCCGGGTCGTCGCGATCGAGCTGCTCACGGCCGCCCGCGCCCTCGAGCTCCGGGCGCCGCTGGAGCCATCGCCCGCCTCGCGCGCCGTCGTCCGGCTGCTGCGCTCCCACGGCATCGAGGGCCCCGGCCCCGACCGCCACCTCTCGCCCGAGATCGAGGCTGCCGTCGGGCTGGTCGCCTCGGGCGCCGTCCTCACCGCCGTCGAAGACACGATCGGAGAACTCGCGTGAACCACTCGCCCCAGAATCCAAGATTGCCCGTCCACGCCGCCACCGGGACCGAGCTGACCGCGAAGTCGTGGCAGACCGAAGCCCCGCTGCGGATGCTGATGAACAACCTCGACCCCGAGAACGCCGAGCGCCCCGAGGACCTCGTGGTGTACGGCGGCACCGGCAAGGCCGCCCGCAGCTGGGAGGCGTACGACGCCCTGGTCGCCACCCTGCGCGACCTCGAGGACGACGAGACGATGCTCGTCCAGTCCGGCAAGCCGGTCGGGGTGATGAAGACCCATGCCTGGGCGCCGCGGGTGCTGATCGCGAACTCGAACCTGGTCGGCGACTGGGCCAACTGGGAGGAGTTCCGCCGGCTCGAGGATCTCGGGCTGACGATGTACGGCCAGATGACCGCGGGCTCGTGGATCTACATCGGCACCCAGGGCATCCTGCAGGGCACGTTCGAGACGTTCGCCGCGGTCGCCGACAAGTGTCGGCTGCCGGCCGCATCCGGACGGCGACGGTCGCTCGCCGGGACGATCACGGTCACCGCCGGCCTCGGCGGGATGGGCGGCGCCCAGCCGCTCGCCGTCACCATGAACGACGGGGTCGTGATCTGCATCGAGTGCGACGAGGCGCGGATCCAGCGCCGGATCGACCACCGCTACCTCGACACCCGCGCCGACTCGCTGGAGGAGGCCGTGCGGATGGCGGTCGAGGCGCGCGACGCCCGCACCCCGCTGAGCATCGGGGTGCTCGGCAACGCGGCCGAGATGCTGCCCGCGCTTCTGGAGATGGAGGCCCCGATCGACATCGTCACCGACCAGACCTCGGCGCACGACCCGCTGTACTACCTGCCGGTGGGGGTGCCGTTCGAGGAGTGGAAGGCGCGGCGGGAGTCCGACCCGGAGGGCTTCACCAAGGAGGCCCAGGCCTCGATGGCCGCGCACGTGCGCGCGATGGTGGAGTTCCAGGACCGCGGCGCGGAGGTCTTCGACTACGGCAACTCGATCCGCGACGAGGCCCGCAAGGGCGGCTACGACCGGGCGTTCGAGTTCCCCGGCTTCGTCCCGGCGTACATCCGGCCGCTGTTCTGCGAGGGCAAGGGCCCGTTCCGCTGGGCCGCCCTCTCCGGCGACCCCGCCGACATCGCCGCCACCGACAAGGCGATCCTCGAGCTGTTCCCCGACAACGAGCGGCTTCGGAAGTGGATCACGATGGCCGGCGAGCGGGTCCACTTCCAGGGCCTGCCGGCCCGGATCTGCTGGCTGGGGTACGGCGAGCGTCACCTCGCCGGCCTGAAGTTCAACGAGATGGTGGCCTCCGGCGAGCTCAAGGCGCCGGTCGTGATCGGCCGCGACCATCTCGACTGCGGGTCCGTCGCGTCGCCGTACCGCGAGACCGAGGGGATGCTCGACGGCTCCGACGCGATCGCGGACTGGGCGCTGCTCAACGCCCTGGTCAACACCGCCTCGGGCGCGTCCTGGGTGTCGATCCACCACGGCGGCGGCGTCGGCATGGGCCGCTCGATCCACGCCGGCCAGGTGTGTGTCGCCGACGGCACCCCGCTGGCGGCCGAGAAGATCGAGCGGGTGCTCACGAACGACCCCGGCATGGGCGTGATCCGGCACGTGGACGCCGGCTACGAGCGGGCGGCCGAGGTCGCTGCCGAGCGCGGCGTGCGGGTACCCATGTCGGAGCGATAGGCGAGGAGGGCCGGGGCAGACACTCGCTCCGGCCGGCGTGTCGGTTCCACCCCAGCGGAGGCCGTCCGGATGCGAGACTCGCCCGATGACGAACCAGCCGGCCCGTACTCGGGCGACCCTGACCGACATCAGCTCGCGGGCGTGGGAGCACCCGGCGGACCGCGGCGCCCTGGTCGCGCTGCGCAGGCTGAAGGGTTTCGACACCGTCCTCAAGGCGGTGTCCGCCCTCTTCAACGAGCGGGCGTTCCGACTGGTGTACCTCGGCTCCGCCATCCGGGCCGACGAGCGGCAGTTTCCCGAGCTGCACCGTCTGCTGGGTGAGGTCGCCCGCACGCTGGACGCCCCCGAGCTGCCCGAGGTGTACGTCGCCAGCAATCCGGTCCCTCACGCGATGACCATCGGCATGAATGAGCCGTTCATCGTCCTCAGCTCGGGTCTGGTCGACCTGCTCGACACCGAGGAGCTGCGCTTCGTCCTCGCCCATGAGCTCGGCCACGCGCTCAGCGGCCACGCCGTCTACCAGACGCTGTTGCAGCGGCTGCTCCAGCTCACCGGCGTGCTCAACTCCGTACCGCTCGGCGGCCTCGGCCTCCGCGCGATCGTCGCTGCGCTGCACGAGTGGGCGCGGAAGGCGGAGCTGTCGGCGGATCGGGCCGGGCTGCTCGCGACCCAGGAGCCTTCGACGGCGTTCCGGGTCCACATGCAGCTCGCAAGCGGCGGACACCACGAGAACCTCGACGCCACGTCGTTCTTCGCCCAGGGACAGGAGTACCTCGAAGCGTCAGACCTGCGCGACTCGGTGCTCAAGCTGCTGCTGATCGAGAACCGCAGCCACCCCTTCGCGGTGGTCCGCGCGGCGGAACTGCGTCGGTGGGTCGACTCGGGCGAGTACACGGGGATCCTCGCCGGCGACTACCCCCGACGCACCGACGACGACGACGCCAAGGTCAGCGACGCGGCCAAGGCCGCGGCCGCCAGCTATGCCGAAACCTTCCAGCAGTCGCAGGACGCGCTCGGCAAGTTGGTGCACGACGTCGCCGGTGTGGCCGGCAGCGTCAAGGTGTGGCTCGACGAGAAGCTTCGCCGCGGCGAGGCCTGACCACCACGGCTGACCACCCGTCCTCTCTGCGGACGGATCGGCCGCACCCCTTGACACTCGTGAACTAAACCGGTTTAGGTGGTCGGGTGCCCCGCCCCACCATCAACGACGTCGCCCGCCGCGCGGGCGTGTCGAAGGGCGCCGTCTCGTTCGCGCTGAACAACCGCGCAGGCGTCGCCGCCGAGACCCGGGAGCGGATCCTCGCGGCCGCCCGTGAGCTCGGGTGGACCCCGAGCTCGCGCGCCCGGGCGCTCTCGGTCTCGCGGGCGCTGGCCGTGGGGCTGGTGATGGCCCGGCCCCCCGAGACATTGCGCGCGGACCCCTTCTTCCCGTCGTTCATCGCCGGCGTCGAGGGCGAGCTGTCGCGGCACGGCTACGCGCTGCTGTTGCAGGTGGTGCCCGAGCACGAGGGTGAGCACCAGACCTACCGCCGGCTCAGCGACGAGGGCCGGGTCGACGGCGTCTTCGTCACCGACCTCCACGTCGACGACCCCCGCCCCGCGCTGCTCGCCGAGCTCGCCCTGCCCGCCGTGATCGTCGGCCCCGACCTCCCCGAGGCCTTCTGGCCCGCCGTGGGCGTGGACGACGGCCCCGGGATCGCCGCCGCGGTGGAGCACCTGCTGGCCCTCGGCCACACCCGGATCGCGCACGTGTCGGGACCGCAGGCCATGGTGCACGGCGTCTCCCGCCGAGAAGCCTGGGCGGCCACGCTGCGCGCTGCAGGCCAGCCCGAGGGCCCGTGCATCGAGGCCGACTTCTCCGCCGAGGGCGGCGCCGCCGCCACCCGGCAGCTGCTGGACCTGGCCGAGCCGCCCACCGCGATCGTCTACGCCAGCGACCTCATGGCCATGGCCGGGCTCGCCGTCGCCGCCTCCCGCGGGATCGACGTACCCGGCCGGCTGTCCGTCACCGGCTACGAGGACACCGAGCTGGCGGCGCACGTCTCGCCGCCCCTGACGTCGGTCTCGACCGACGTCATCGGCTGGGGGCGGGCCGCGGCGCGACGCCTCCTCGACCTGGTCGACGACCGCCCCGCCGCCGACGTCGACCTGCCGCGACCCCGGCTGGTCGTGCGCGGCTCGAGCGGGCCCGTCCCCACCCCTGACACGAACCCAGTTCCCCGCAGCAACGAATGGAGAGACAGATGAGATCGAAGGTCGCTACCGCAACCCTGACGATGCTGGCGCTCGGCGCGACGGCGGCGTGTGGGGGTGGCTCCGGAGACTCCGAGGGCGCCACCACCGCCACCGGACCGATCAAGGTGTGGCTGTCGAACAACCCCGAGGAGATCGCCTGGGGCAAGGCGATGGTCAAGGAGTGGAACGCCGAGCACCCTGACGAGAAGGTCACCGCCCAGGAGATCCCGGCCGGCAAGACCTCCGAGGAGGTCATCGGTGCCGCGATCACCGCCGGCAACGCGCCCTGCCTGGTCTTCAACACCTCGCCGGCCGCCGTACCGCAGTTCCAGAAGCAGGGCGGACTGGTCCCGCTGGACGGCTTCGAGGGCGGCACCGACTACGTCGAGTCGCGCAGCGGCGACGTCGCCGAGCAGTACAAGTCCCCGGACGGGCAGTTCTACCAGATCCCGTGGAAGTCGAACCCGGTGATGATCTTCTACAACAAGGACCTCATGAAGAAGGCCGGGGTCGACCCGGAGAACCCGCCGCTGGCCACGCACGAGGAGTTCCTCGAGACCAGCCGGAAGATCGTCGACAGCGGCGCCGCGGATGCAGCCATCTGGCCGGCACCGACCAGCGAGTTCTTCCAGTCCTGGTTCGACTTCTACCCGCTCTACGCGGCCGAGTCCGGCGGCCAGCAGCTCGTGGAGGACGAGGAGGCGACCTTCGACTCCGAGGCCGGCACGACCGTCGCCGACTTCTGGAAGACCATGTACGACGAGGGCCTCTCCCAGAAGGAGGTCTACAACGGAGACTCGTTCGCCGACCAGAAGGCGGCGATGTCGATCGTCGGTCCCTGGGCCATCGCGGTCTACGGCGAGTCCGTGGACTGGGGCGTCGCCCCGGTCCCGACGTCGGCGGGCACCAGCCCGGAGGAGACCTACACCTTCTCCGACGCGAAGAACATCGGGCTCTACTCCGCCTGCGAGAACCAGGGCACTGCCTGGGAGGTCCTGAAGTTCGCGACGAGCGAGGAGCAGGACGGCAAGCTGCTGGAGATGACCGGCCAGATGCCGCTGCGGGACGACCTGCAGGGCACCTACCCGGAGTACTTCGAGGCCAACCCGGACTACGTCGACTTCGCCGACCAGGCGTCGCGCACCGTCGAGGTCCCGAACGTCCCGAACTCGATCGAGATCTGGCAGACGTTCCGTGACGCGTACTCCTCAGCGGTGATCTTCGACAAGGAGACCGTTGACGACGCGCTCTCGGGTGCGGCGGAAGAGACCACCGAGCTCGCCGGCCAGTCCTGAGGCGAGCCCGATCCCGATGACCGCACCGACCGTGGACCGGACCCCTCCGGCCCGATCCCGCCCGAGGCTGGCGGCCCTCCTGGGCCGCCAGCCCCTGGGGCTGGTGTTCTCCGCGCCGTACGCCACGTTCCTCGCGCTGGTGTTCGCCTACCCGCTCGGGCTGGCGGTGTGGATGAGCTTCCACGACTACTTCTTCACCGCACCGGGCGCCGTGGTGGAGCGGCCGTTCGTGGGCCTCGAGAACTACCGGGCGGTCCTGGGCGACCCCGAGGTGCGGGAGTCGTTCCTCAACGTGGCCGAGTTCCTGGTCATCAATGTGCCGTTGACGGTCCTCCTGTCCCTCGTCCTGGCGTCGGCGCTCAACGGGGCCGTCCACGGACGCACCTTCCTGCGGCTCTCCTACTTCGCTCCGTACGTGACGGCCAGCGTCGCCCTGGTGTCGGTGTGGCTCTTCCTGTTCAGCCAGGGCGGCATGGTCAACGAGCTGCTCGGCCCGCTGGCACCTGATCCTTCCTGGCTGGTGAACGGTGGCCTGGCGATGCCGGTGATCGCGATCTTCGTGACCTGGAAGCAGCTCGGCTTCTTCGTGCTGCTCTACCTCGCCGCGCTGCAGAACGTGCCGAAGGAGCTCTACGAGTCGGCCGCGAGCGACGGCGCGGGGAGGGTGGCGGCCTTCCGTCACGTCACCGTCCCCGGGGTCCGGTCGGCCACCACGCTGGTGGTCATCCTGGCCACCATCACCGGCGCCAACCTGTTCACCGAGCCCTACCTGCTCACCAACGGCGGCGGGCCGGACGGCGCGTCCACCTCGCCTGTGCTCGTGATGTACCAGAAGGGCATCGAGCAGGGGAACCCCGACACCGCCGCGGCGATCGGCGTGCTGCTCGTCATCGGCGTGCTGCTGATCTCGCTGGTCAACAAGAAGCTGCTGGAGAGGGACTGACATGGCCCGGATCCTGCGACACCTGGTGCTGTACCTGGGCGCCCTGCTGTTCCTCTTCCCCTTCTACTACATGCTCGTCAGCTCGCTGCAGGAAAAGCCGGACGTCACGCTCGGCGGCGCGTTCCCCACCGGCGGCTTCACCCTGGACAACTACCGGGCGATCGACGGCCGGGTCGACCTGCTCGGCTCGCTGCTCAACTCGGGCATCTTCACCGGCGGCGTCCTGCTCGGGACGGTCGTCTTCGGCGTCCTGGCCGGCTATGCGCTGGCGCGGCTCCACTACCGCGGACGGGGCGTGCTGTTCGCGACCATGCTGCTCATCCAGATCGTCCCGTTCCAGCTGCTGATCATCCCGATCTACGTGATGATCGTGCGCACCTACGGCCTGGCCGATTCCTACCTCGGCATGATCGCGCCGTTCGCCATCAACTCGACGGCCGTGTTCATCTTCCGGCAGTTCTTCCTGAGCCTGCCCGACGACCTCTTCGCCGCGGCCCGGCTCGACGGGGCCAGCGAGCTCCGCATCCTGTGGTCGGTGGCCCTTCCCCTGGTCCGGCCGGCGCTCCTGACCGCGGTGCTGCTCACCTTCATCGGTCCCTGGAACGAGTTCCTCTGGCCCTTCCTGGTGACGAAGGAGGCCGACATGCAGCCGCTCGCGGTGGCGCTGGCCAACTACATCAGCAACATCGCCGGCCGGGCGGCGAACCCGTACGGCGCGATCCTCGCCGGCGCCGTGGTGCTGTCGGCCCCTGCCGTGGCCCTGTTCGTGGCATTCCAGCGGCACTTCACCACCTCCGACCTCGGGTCCGGGGTGAAGGGATGACCTCCGCCAGCCCGGCGCCGGAGCTCGGCCTCGGGATCGTCGGCGCCGGTGGCTTCGCCACCTTCCTCGCCGGCGCGACCGCCTCGCTGCCCGGCGCCACCGTCCGCGCCGTCGCCGACCAGCGACCCGAGGCCGCTCGTCGGCTCGCCGACCTGCACGGCGCGCGGGTCGCCGACTCGCTGGCCGACCTGCTGGACCGACGACGCCGTCGACGTCGTCGTGGTGGCCACCACTCCGGACAGCCACGCAGCGATCGCCCGGGCAGCGCTCGAGGCCGGCAAGCACGTCTTCTGCGAGAAGCCGCTCGCGCTCGACGACGCCGACTGCCCGCGACCTCGTGGCCACCGTGGAGCGCACCGGCAAGGTGCTGGTCGTCGACCACGTGCTCCGCTACAACCCGCTGCTGAGGGCGCTCACCCGGCTGCGCGGCACCCTGCTCGGCCCGGTCCAGCGCTTCTGCTTCGAGAACGACGCGAGCGACGAGGACCTCGACGTCGACCACTGGTTCTGGGACGAGTCCCGCAGCGGCGGGATCTTCGTCGAGCACGGGGTGCACTTCTTCGACGCCGCCGCGATGCTGATCGAGCGCGAGGCGACCTCGGTGAGCGCCGTCGCCGCCCACCGCCCGGACGGACCGGTCGACCTGGTCTCCGCCACCGTCACCCACGGCGTCGACACCCTGGCCACGCACACCCACTCGTTCACCCATGCACACCGGTGCGAGCGCCAGCTGATGCGGCTGGACTGCGGTCCGGCCGAGGTCCGGGTCGAGGGCTGGATCCCGGTGCACGCCGAGATCGACGCCTGGACCGACGACTCCGGGCTGCGCGCTCGCGAAGGAGCTGCCGGCGCGGGCGGCCGAGCTGCTCCACGTCGACGGCTTTCGCCTCGGCCCCCGGGCCGGGGTCTCCGTGTCCTTCAAGCGCGACGCCGGCACCGCCTCCGCCCGGGCGCGCGGGCGGACGCTCGACCTGCCGCACCGGGTCCGCGTCGAGCTCACGCTCGGCGGGCACGACGCCAAGCCGGAGGCGTACGCCGAGAGCGTGCGCGCAGCGATGGCCGACCTGGTCGCCCGGGTCGCCGACGGCGGTGCGCCGGCCAGCGGCGTCCGGGAGGGCGCCGCCGCGGTGGCCGTCGCCACCGCGGCCACCCGCGCCGCCCGGCACGGCCGGGCCGAGCCGCTCACCGCCACACGCTGTCCCTGCCCGATGACCGCCCACGATTCGCCCAGCTCCATCCCATTGAGAGAACGAGGAGACATGTCCGCACCCGCCAACCCCCACGCAGAGTTCCCGCTCGGCCCGTTCCGGCCCCACGAGCAGAACCCGATCCTCCGGCCGCAGGGCGACGGCTGGGAGTCCTCGAGCGTCTACAACCCGGCCGCCGTCGTGAAGGACGGCAAGGTCGTCCTGCTCTACCGCGCGCACGCCGACGACATCGTGTCGCACGTCGGCCTCGCCACGAGCGAGGACGGCATCCACTTCGAGCGGCACCCCGAGCCGGTGCTCTCCCCGACCGAGCCCTACGAGGAGTTCGGGGCGGAGGACCCCCGGGTCACCGAGATCGACGGCACCTACTACCTGACCTACACCGGGTGGGACCGGAAGTCCGCCCAGCTCTGCCTGGCGACGTCCACCGACCTGTTCACGTGGACCAAGCACGGCCCGCTGTTCCCGGAGTTCAACACCTTCCTGCCCCAGGGCAACGGGCAGGACGCCCCGTGGAGCAAGGCCGGCGCGATCCTGCCGGTGCCGATCGACGGCCGCTACCTGATGTACTTCGGTGAGGGCTCGATCTACCACGCGTGGTCGGACGACCTGATCCACTGGAAGCCCTGCTCCAACGACGAGCCGCTGATGGTGCCCACCGGGCCCGGCACGTTCGGCGAGTTCCTCGTCGAGGTCGGCCCGCAGCCGGTGATCACCAACAACGGGCTGATCCTGCTGCTGCACAACGCCGCGGTGAAGAACCCCGACGGCACGGTCCGCTACAGCTGCGGCCAGCTGCTCCTCGACCCGGCCGACCCGACCACGATCCTGGCGCAGATGAACCGGCCGTGGCTGGAGCCGTCGACCTTCGAGGACACCCACGGGCTGGTGTCCAACGTGACGTTCGTGGAGGGGCTCGTCTTCTTCAAGGACACCTGGTTCGCCTACTACGGGCAGAGCGACTCGACCCTGGGGGTCGCGACCTACCGGGTGGGGGACCGCTACTCCGCCCTGGGTGCGTGATGACCGGCGGGACCCCCTGGCTCGCCACCCCGGCCCACCGCCGCTGGCTGGAGGCCGAGGGGGACCGGCTGCTCGAGTTCAGCCGGGCCTCCCGGCACCCCGCCGGCGGGTTCGCCTGGCTCGACGTCGCCGGCCGACCGGAGCTCGACCGGCCGGTCGAGCTGTGGATCACCTGCCGGATGACGCACGTGTTCGCGCTGGGCCACCTGATGGGCCGGCCCGGCTGCGGGCCGCTGGTCGACCACGGCGCTCGATGCCCTGGCCGGGCGGTTCCGCGACCCGGTCCACGGCGGTTGGTACGCCGCGGTCGACGCGGACGGTCCGACCGGGCGCGAGAAGAGCGCCTACCCGCACGCCTTCGTGGTGCTCGCCGCCGCGAGCGCGACCTGCGCGGGCCGCCCCGGCGCGGCCGGGCTGCTCGACGAGGCCCTCGACGTGCTGCTCACGCGGTTCTGGGACGACGAGCACGGCATGGTCGTCGAGGAGTGGGACGAGTCGTTCTCCAAGCTCGACGCCTACCGCGGGGTGAACGCCAACATGCACACGGTCGAGGCGCTCCTCGCCGCGGCCGACGCCACCGGCGACCGGAGCCTGCTGGACAAGGCGCTGCGGATCGTCACCCGGGTCGTGCACGACCTCGGGCGCAGCCACGACTGGCGGCTGCCGGAGCACTTCGACGAGCAGTGGAACCCGCTGCTCGACTACAACCGCGACACCCCGGCCCACCCCTTCCGGCCGTACGGCGCCACGGTCGGGCACTGGCTCGAGTGGGCCAGGCTGGCGCTGCACCTGCGGGCCGCCCTCGGCTCCGACGGCCCCGGACTGGCTCCTCGACGACGCGGTCGGCCTCTTCGACGCGTCGGTCCGGGAGGGCTGGGCGGCCGACGGCGCCGACGGGTTCGTCTACACCGTGGACTGGGAGGGCCGCCCCGTCGTACGGGAGCGGATGCACTGGGTCGCGGCCGAGGCCACGGCCACCGCCGCCGCGCTGCACGCGGCGACCGGCGACCCGTCGTACGACGGCTGGTACGCGACCTGGTGGGACCACGTCGCCGAGGTGTTCCTCGACCCCGAGCTGGGGTCGTGGCGCCACGAGCTGGACGCGCGGAACCGGCCGAGCAGTGCCGTGTGGGACGGCAAGCCCGACACCTACCACGCCTTCCAGGCGACGTTGATCCCCCGGCTGCCCCTCGCGCCGACGCTCGCCGCGGCGCTGCGCGACGGCCTGCTCGACTCCTGACAGGCGGGATCCGGACTGGACGGGCGATGACGGCGATCCCCCCGAGACTCGCCGTCACCACCCTGAGCCGCGGGAGCGAGGGACGGCAGGCCGTCGATCGTGCGCCTGTGCGGCTGTGTCCACCGTTTGTAGCGCCTCGCGCGCCCGCCCGGCCTCACCCTTCCGGGCGAGGTGAGACAGGGCGGTGACGGACCGCGGCGCCCCGGCTACCCTCGTCCGGCCCCGCTCTCGGGGCAGGAGGCGAGGCGACATGCGGATCACCCGGTGGTGCGCGCCGACCCTCGCCCTGATCGCGATGACCGGGTGCGCCGCCGTCCAGGGCGCCGTCGGCGACACCTCCGACGCGGAGGACGTGTTCGTGCACGGCGAGGTCCTGCGCGAGGGCCAGCCGGTGTCGGGAGCCGAGGTCGTGCTGGTGATCGAGGACGTCGGCGCTCGCGGTGGGTCCGCGACGTACGACGTCCCGGCGGCCACCACGGGCGAGGACGGGCGCTACTCCTTCGAGGTCGATCCCGACGAGCTGCCCGCGCGGTTCATGGTCGGTGAGGAGTACGCGACGTTCGAGGTGGCCGTGACCGAAGGCGTGGACCGGTCGGCCTGGTCCTCGACCGTGTGGCTCCTCGACGACGCCGCGGGATGGCGCGAGCCAGGGCGGCGAGCCCGACGACGCCGTACCGGCCGTCTCCTTCGACCTGGGCCGCGGGACCGTCGAGGTGACCGACAGCGCCGGGGACAGCGCGACCTACGGCGAGTGAGCCCGCGGCGTCAGCCGAGTGCGGCGATGGCCTCGTGGATGCTCAGCGTGCGCTGGGCGGACTCGACGTGGAGGTTCTCGATCATCCGGCCGTTGTAGGTGACGACCCCTGATCCCTTGCCGTCCTCCCAGGCCTGGAGGATGCCGCGGGCGTCCTCGACCGCCTTCGCGGAAGGCGCGAACGCCTCGTTGGCGCCCTCGACCTGGCCGGGGTGGATCAGGGTCTTGCCGTCGAAGCCCATCTCCCGGCCCTGCGCGCACTCGGCGAGGAAGCCGTCGGTGTCCTTCACGTCGTTGTAGACGCCGTCGAGGATCACCTTGCCGGTGGCGCGGGCGGCGAGGAGGGCGAGGCCGAGCCCGGCCAGCAGCGGCTGGCGGCCGGGCACGTGCTCGGCGTACAGCTCCTTGACCAGGTCGTTGGTGCCCATCACCAGGACGGTGAGCCGGTCGGAGGCGGCGGCGATCTCCTCGGCGTGCAGCATCGCGTACGGCGTCTCGACCATCGCCCACAGCTTGGTGTGCTCGGGGGCGCCGTGGCCGGCCATCGCCTCCACCAGCTCGAGCACGGCGTCGGCGCTGTCCACCTTGGGGACCACGATCGCGTCCGGACCGGCGGCGCAGGCGGCCTTCAGGTCGTCGGCGTGCCACTCGGTGTCGGCGCCGTTGACCCGGATCGTCACCTCGCGCTTGCCGTACTCACCCGAGGCCGCGGCGGCGCACGCCGCCTCCCGGGCGGCGGGCTTGGCGTCCGGGGCCACGGCGTCCTCGAGGTCGAGGATCAGCCCGTCGCAGGGGATCGTCTTCGCCTTCTCCAGGGCGCGCTCGTTGGAGCTCGGCATGTAGAGGACCGAGCGGCGGGGGCGGAACTCGCGTCACTCGGTCGACCTCGATCGCGTCGTACTGCTTCTTGAGCTCCGGGTCGATCTCGGCGAGCTGCTCGGCGAGCTTCACCATCACCAGGCACTGCTTGAGGGAGGCGTCGTCCTCCATCTTGCCGTCGAGCATCACCGCGCCGGTGCCGTCGCCCATCGCGGCGACCACCCGGCGGGCGTGCGTGATGTCCTCGACGCTGGGGCTGAACACCCGGTTGGCGATCGCGATCTGCTTGGGGTGCAGGGTCCAGGTGCCGACGCAGCCGAGCAGGAAGGCGTTGCGGAACTGGTCCTCGCAGGCGATCACGTCGGCGATGTCGCCGAACGGCCCGTAGTAGGGGTAGATCCCGTGCATCGCGCAGGCGTCGACCATCCGCGCGATCGTGTAGTGCCAGAGGTCCTGCTGGTAGGTCGCGCGGTGCTTGGACTCGATGCCGTCGGAGTCCTTGACCGGGTCCTCGCGGACGAGGTAGCCGGGGTGGCCGCCGCCGACGCGGGTGGTCTTCATCCGGCGGTCGGCGGCGAGGTCGGCCGGGCCGAGGGAGAGCCCCTGCATGCGCGGCGAGGCGCCGCAGATCTCCTCGATGTTCACCATGCCGCGGGCGGTCTCGAGGATCGCGTGGACCAGGATCGGGCGGTCGAGGCCGGCCTTCGCCTCGAGCTGGGCGAGCAACCGGTCGACGTACTGGATGTCCTCGGCGCCCTGCACCTTCGGCACCATGATCACGTCGAGCTTGTCGCCGATCTCGGTGACCAGCGTGGTGAGGTCGTCGAGCACCCACGGGCTGTCGAGGGCGTTGATCCGGGTCCACAGCTGGGTCGGCCCGAAGTCTGTCTCCCGGGCGATCTTCACCAGGCCGGCGCGGGCGGCCTCCTTGTTGTCGGCCTTGACGGCGTCCTCGAGGTTGCCGAGGAGGACGTCGACCTTCCCGACCATGTCGGGGATCTTCGACGCCATCTTCTCGTTGCTCGGGTCGAAGAAGTGGATCGCCCGGCTGGGACGGGCGGGGATCTCGGTCAGGGGGTCGGGGGCACCCACGGCGAGTGGGCGGAAGAAGTCCTTCGCACTACGCATGGGGCGGAACCTAGCAGCGGCCCGCGTCCGGTCGGTATGACGGATGTCTCGCCGTCCGCGGACCGCGCTGGTGGCTCCACGGGTCCTAGGGCCGCGCCACGAAGTAGGCGTTGAACGGGTCCTCCTCCAGGTCGTGCACCTCGACGGTGGAGAAGCCCGCCTCCCGGACCATCCGCTCGGCGGTCTGGACCCCCCACACCGTGCCGAGCCCGTCGCCGCCCTGGCCGAGGGACACCGTCATGCAGTGGAGGGTCGAGATCGCGTAGAGGAAGCTGGCCCAGGGCAGCTCGAGGTTGTCCTCGAGGTTGCTCTGCGCCTTGATGTCGACCATCAGGAAGGCGCCGTCCGGCCCGGGTGGCCTGCCGGATGTTCTCCAGCACGGTGGCCGGGTGCGCCTGGTCGTGGATGGCGTCGAAGGCCAGGACCAGGTCGTAGGTCTCCGGCGGGGGCTGGGCGACGTCGTGCTCGCGGAAGGTCGCGTTGGTGAGCCCCCAGTCGGCCGCCTCGGCGCGGGCGGCGGCGATGGCCTCGGCGCTGAAGTCGTACCCGACGAAGGTGCTGGCCGGGTAGGCGCGGGCCAGCAGGTTGATCGCGTGCCCCTCGCCGCAGCCGATGTCGGCGACCGCGATGCCCTGCCGCAGCCGGTCCTCCAAGCCCGGTGATCGGGATGATCGTGTCCAGCAGCGAGGCGTCGTTGACGGCGGCGCTCTCCGCGGCCTGGATGTCGTGGAAGCCGGGGTAGTCGTCGTACGACAGCCCGCCGCCGGTGCGGAACTTCTCGGCGACCTTCGGGGCGACCTGTCCGATCAGGCCGACGTAGCGCATGACGTGGGCCAGGTTGTCCGGTCCGTCGCCGGAGAGGAACCCGGCGTGGACCGGGTCGAGGTGGTAGGTCCGCTCGGCCGGGTCGTAGTCGACGAAGCCGGCGGTCACCACACCGCCCAGCCACTCCCGCACGTAGCGCTCGTCGAGCCCGGCGGCGTCGGCGACCTGGGCGCTGGTCGCCGGTGGGAGCGCGGCCAGGGTGTCGAAGAGGCCGGTCTCGTGGCCGAGGCCGGCGAGGACGCAGATGGCGCCGTCGTTGAGGATGCCGATGCACCCGCTCGGCGACGGCGTCGGGGTCGAGGGCGGCGGGTGCGATCTCGGTGGTGGTCATGGCGTCTCCTGGGGGATGAGGGCCGGACGTCGCGTCCGGCGCACCTCGACGCTAGGACGCCGGGCGCGGGCGCCGCGTCGACCAGATGCCCCATCTCGTGCGCGGCGGCATGGGGCATCCGCACCACGGCGCGCGTCGTCGCGACTCAGACGATGCCGTGCTGGTGGGCCCAGGCCGCCGCTGCCGTCCGGGAGGAGACGCCGGTCTTGAGGAAGATGCTGGCCAGGTGACGGCTCACCGTCTTGTCACTGATGACGAGCGCCCCGGCCACCTCCTTGTTGGTCAGCCCCGCCGAGACCTGGACGAGCACCTCGAGCTCCCGGGCAGTCAGGCCGGCCGGTCGTCCGGAGTCCGCCAACCGGCGCAGGTCGGCCTCGGCGCCCAGGCGCTCGTAGATGGCGCGCGCGGTGGCCGCTGCGGCGTCCGCGCGGGCGTCGTCCCCGAGGCCGCGGTGGGCGACCGAGAGTGCCTCGTGGGTCCGGGCCAGGGCGTGCCGGTGCCGCTGCTCGCGGTGGATCCGCGCCGCCTCCTCCAGCCTGGCCACGGCGTCGGCGTGCTCGACCGCTGGTCGATCAGGCAGGCCGCGCGGGCCTGTGCCGCGGCGGCGAGCAGGCCGGGGGTGCCGAAGTGTCGCGCCGTCTGCTCGAGCTCGTCCGCCAAGGGTGTCCGCGTACGTCGCGTCGCCGGCGGCCAGGGCGATGTCGACGGTGGCCGCGATCACCCGCGCCCGGTCCAGCGGAGCGCGCTCGGCGAGGGAGGCGCGCAGCGACGTCAGGGCTTCGGTCGTCCGACCCTGCGGCGTGCATCAGCTCCGCCTCGCCCGGCTGCGGGTCGTGGCCGAAGGACCTGGCCCGGTCGTACGCCGCGCGGGCGTCCTCGTCGTGCCCCCGGAGGCGGTGCACCTCGCCGAGCTCGTAGAAGCCGGCGCCGGCCAGCCACCCGTGGGCGTCCGCCAAGCCCGGCGCTGGTGTCGCCGAGCTCGCGCTCCACCTGGTCCCACTCGCCCTCGGCCCGCAGCAGCTGGAGCTGGTGGACCCGCGTCACCCCGGCGTACAGGAAGGTGCTGGACAGCGGGCCGGACCACTCGGCGAGGCTGTCGGTCCACGAACGCATCCGGGCCAGGTCCCCGAGGGCCTCGCACAGGTGGATGACCGAGCAGAAGATGTCGCCGCCCCACAGCGGGTCGACCGCGCCGCCGAGCACGGGGATCATCGCCTCGTCGAGGGCGGCGAAGCCGCCGATGTCCCCGCTGAGGACGTCGGCCATGCCCGCCAGGGTGAGCGCGAAGCAGTCCAGCGACGGGTCGGCGTACTGCCGGGCCATCCGGGACAGCTCGGCCACGGCAGGGGCGGCTGCGGCCGGGTCGCCGTCGAAGACGAGATCCCCGGCCGCCACGGGCATAGATGGCGTACCCGTGGACGGCGGAGGTCGGCTCGTCGCGCAGGAGCCGTTCGGCCCGACCGAGCCAGGCCATCGCCAGGGTGAGGTCTCCCCGGGTGCCCCACTGCAGCCCGACGCGGAGCGCCTGCTCCGCGGCTTCGAGCACGCGGCCCTCCGCCACGAGGCGGTGGTGCAGCTGCTCGCCGAGCCGCGATGGACTCGGGGATGTCGCCGGCCCACCAGTGGGCGCGGGCGCGCTGGTCGAGCTCGTCGATGGTCAGTCCGTCGGTGCCCGGCACCGGCGACGAGGCGAGCGGCGTGCACCTGGTCGTGGTGGATGCCGGCTGTGGTGTTCACGCGACCCCCTCGGGACGGCGGCACCACGAGTCTCGCCCCGCCGACCGGGGCGGTCCAACGACCGTCGGCAGAGTTCTAGACCGCGTCCGGCGGACGGCGCCGGAAGAATCCGCGCCGCCGGGGAGCCGCGGGCGGCGTCGTACGCCGGTCAGGGCCGGGGGCCGGCTTCGCCCTGCGTCGCTCCCGCCAGGCCGCGACCGTGGCCTCGACGTCACGTGGCTGGGTGATCAGGGGCGGCCCGTCGACCGGGGTGTAGCGGGCCTTGAGCACCCGGGCGTTGAACTCCTCGACCTGCTCGCGGACCTCGCGCTCACTGGTGATCCGGTCGAGGCGGGCGTCGAGCTCGGCGTCGTCCTTGCGGAGCTGGAGCGCGGGCGGGAGCACGCCGGTGATCCGCTCGCGCTCGATCAGCTGCTTGACCCACCAGTCGGGGTCGTGCTGGGTGCCGAGACCCTTGATCGGCTTGCCGGCCCCGGGCAGGTCGTCGAAGTCCCCACGCGCCATGGCCTGCTGGATCTGCAGGTCGACCCACTTGGCCTGCTGGTCGATCCGGTTGCGCGCGGCCGCGTTGCCGGTGCGGGCGTCGCGTGCCCGCCGCAGGTCCGCCGTGGTCTCTTCGGGTACGTCGTCGGTCATCTGGTTCCACCCCCGACCCACGATACGGCGCGGCCCGAATGTCTCGGATGCGAGATCGCGGTGGCCCGGCGGTCGTTGACCACGGTCTCGCCGACCGGTGGACTGGGATCGTGTCAGTCCGTCCGTCCCCAGCTGCCGTGGTGCACGACCTCGGCGGTCGTACGACGCGCCGCGGCGGGCCGGGGAGCCGCGGGGCGCCGGCGTCCGTGGCGGCGGTGGCCGACCGTGATCGCGCCGATCGGCGCGAGCTCGGCCGGGACGCCGAACTCGTCGCGGAACGCGTCGGTCCGGTCGGGCGGGATGCCGAAGAAGCAGGCGCCGAGCCCCTCGTCGACGGCGGTCTGCAGGATCAGCAGCGCGGCCATGCCGGTGTCGATGTACCAGTAGGGCGCCGGCCACCGGCTCTCGTCGCGGTCGGTCCAGCCCTTGTCCGGCTGGGCGTACCGGTCGAGGTAGGCGCGCTTGTCGGCCAGCGGCACGATCACGACCGGCGCGGTGCGCATGCCGGTGAGCCACGTGCCCGGCGACTCCCCGTCGGCCTCGGGTGTGGTGCTGCGCCAGAATCGGTCGATGTCCTCCGGCTCGTCCAGCCGCAGGAACGCCCACCCCTGGCTGAACCCCGCGCTCGGTGCGTGGATCGCGTGCTCCAGCATCCGGTCCACGACCGCCGGGTCGACCGGCCGGTCGTCGTACGCCCTGACCATGCGCCGGCGGCGCACCACGTCCCTGAACTCCATGGAGCCGATCTTGTCGTTTGAGCAGATGTGGCGCGACCTCGAGCCGATCGGCCGGTCCTCGGCGAGCGGCGGCTACTTCCGCCAGCCCTACCTGGCCGCCGAGGCCGAGCTGCGCGCGTGGTTCGTCGAGGCCTGCCGCGCGCGTGGCCTCAGCATCGAGGCCGACGGGATCGGCAACGTCGTGGGCTGGTGGGAGCCCTCCCCGGCCGAGCCGGCCGGGACCAAGGCGGTGCTCACCGGCTCGCACCTCGACTCCGTGCTCGACGGCGGGGCGTACGACGGGCCGCTCGGCGTCGTCTCCGCGCTGGCCGCGATCGACCTGATGCGCGAGCGCGGCGTCGTACCGGCGCGACCGATCGGGGTGGGGGTGTTCGCCGAGGAGGAGGGGTCGCGGTTCGGCCGGGCCTGCCTCGGGTCGCGCCTCGCCGCGGGTGCCCTCTCGTGGGCCGACGCGCGCGAGCTGCGGGACCGGCGACGGGGTGTTCCTGCCCGACGCGCTCGAGGCGGCCGGCCTGGCCCCCGACGACGAGGACAAGGCGTGGGGCCTCGCGGACCGGGTCGGCAGCTTCGTCGAGCTGCACGTCGAGCAGGGGCGCGACCTCGTCGACCGCGGCGCGGCGGTCGGGGTGGCCAGCGAGATCTGGCCGCACGGGCGGTACCGCTTCGACTTCACCGGGGAGGCCAACCATGCGGGCTCGACCCGGATGGAGGACCGGCGCGACCCGATGCTCAGCTATGCGATGACGGCACTGGCGGCGAACAAGCAGGCCCGGCTCGCCGACGCCCGCGCGACGTTCGGGCGGGTCGAGGTGACACCCAACGGCACCAACGCCATCCCCTCCCGGGTCACGGCGTGGCTGGACGCCCGGACTCCGACGGAGGACGCCCTGCGCGAGCTCGTCGCCGCGATCGAGAAGCAGGCCGGGGAACGGGCGGACCGGGACGGGACCGTCGCTCGCCGTGACCGCCGAGTCGGTCTCCGGGGCGGTGGCCTTCGATGCCGACCTCGCCCGGTCGCTGGCGGCTGACCACGAGGGTGGGGACTGGCCGATCATCCCCACCATGGCCGGCCACGACGCCGGGATCCTCTCGGCCGCCGGCATCCCCACGGCGATGCTCTTCGTGCGCAACCCTACCGGGGTGTCGCACTCGCCGGAAGAGCACGCCGAGATGGCCGACTGCCTCGTCGGGGTCGCCGCGCTGGCCGACACCCTGGAACGGCTGTCGACGTGAGCGACTCCTACCTGCTCGAGCGGGCGTGGGTCGACGGTGCCGTCCGGGACGACGTACTCGTGGAGATCGAGGGCGGGCTGTTCACCGCCGTGCGGCCCGACGAGTCCGACGCCGCGGCGACCCGGATCAGCCGGGCTGACGATCCCGGGGCTCGCCAACTGCCACAGCCATGCGTTCCACCGCGCGCTGCGGGGCCGGACCCAGCGGGAGCGCGGGTCGTTCTGGACCTGGCGCGAGCAGATGTACGCCGTCGCCGAACGGCTCGACCCGGACACCTACTTCGCGCTGGCCCGGGCCACCTACCGCGAGATGGCGGCGGCGGGCGTCACCGCGGTGGGCGAGTTCCACTACCTGCACCACCAGCCCGACGGGACGCCGTACGACGACCCGAACGCGATGGGCCCGCGCCCTGATCGCGGCGGCGCAGGAGGCCGGGATCCGGATCGCGCTGCTGGACACCTGCTACCTCAGCAGCGGGTTCGGCGAGCCGCCGGCCGGGGTCCAGGTCCGGTACGCCGACCGGGACGCCGACGCCTGGGCGGACCGGGTGGCGGGTCTCGACGCGGACGGCGCCGTCATCGGGGCGGCGATCCACTCGGTCCGGGCCGTCCCGGCGGACCAGCTGGCGACCGTGGCGCAGTGGGCCGGCGCGGATCGGCCGCTCCACGTGCACCTCTCCGAGCAGGTCGCCGAGAACGAGGCCTGCGTGGCGGCGTACGGCCGGACGCCGACCGAGGTGCTCGCGGACCACGGCGTGCTCGGCCCGATGACCAGTGCCGTGCACGCCACCCACCTGACCGACCACGACATCCGGCTCCTCGGGGACAGCCGCACCCACGCGTGCTTCTGCCCCACCACCGAGCGCGACCTCGGGGACGGGATCGGGCCGAGCCGGCAGCTGCACGACGCCGGCAGCCCGCTCACGCTCGGGTCGGACAGCCACGCCGTGATCGACCTGTTCGAGGAGATGCGTGCGGTCGAGCTGGACGAGCGGCTGCGCACCCGGGAGCGCGGGCACTGGTCGGCCGCCGAGCTCCTCGCCGCCGCGACGTCCACCGGCCACCGCAGCCTCGGCTTCCCCGACGCCGGCGAGATCGCCGTGGGTCGGCGCGCCGACCTGGTCACCCTCGACACCGTCTCGGTGCGCACGGCCGGCACCGGCGCCGACGAGACCACCGTCGTCTTCGCGGCCTCCGCCGAGGACGTCACCCAGGTGATGGTCGACGGCCGGGTCGTCGTACGAGAGGGTGACCGCGACGAGATCGGGCGCGAGCTCGACGAGGCGATCCGGAAGGTGTGGCCGTCATGAGCAGCCTGCTGGTCACCGGCATCGGTGAGCTGGTCACCAACGACCCGGAGCGGGACGGACTGCTGGGGACGGTGGAGGACGCCGCGCTCGTCACCGAGGGCGGTCGGGTCGTGTGGGTCGGTCGGGCGGCCGAGGCGCCGGAGGCCGACGCGGTGTACGACGCCGGCGGGCGCGCGGTCCTCCCCGGCTTCGTGGACAGCCACAGCCACCTCGTCTTCGCCGGCGACCGGGCGCCCGGAGTTCGCGGCCCGGATGGCGGGGGAGTCCTACGCCGCCGGCGGGATCCGCACCACCGTCGCCGCCACCCGCGAGGCCACCGACGAGCAGCTCACCAGCCAGGTCGCGCGGCTGGTCCAGGAGATGCAGCGCCAGGGCACCACGACGGTCGAGATCAAGAGCGGCTACGGGCTGACCGTGAAGGACGAGGCGCGCAGCCTGGCCGTGGCGCGGCAGTTCACCGAGGAGACCACCTTCCTCGGCGCCCACGTCGTGCCCGACGGCGCGGACCCGGCGGCGTACGTCGACGCTGGTGACCGGCCCGATGCTCGAGGCCGCGGCCCCGCACGCGCGGTGGATCGACGTGTTCTGCGAGACCGGGGCCTTCGACGGCGACCAGGCGCGCACGATCCTCGAGGCCGGGGCCGCCGCCGGGCTGCAGGGTCGCCTGCACGCCAACCAGCTCGGCCCGGGACCCGGCGTACGCCTCGCGGCCGAGCTCGGCCTGCGCGCCGTCGACCACTGCACGTTCCTCGAGGACGCCGACGTCGACGCCCTGCGCGAGTCGGGGACGATCGCCACCCTGCTCCCGGGCGTCGAGTTCTCGACGAAGCAGCCCTACCCCGACGCCCGGCGGCTCCTCGACGCCGGCGTCGCCGTGGCGCTGGCCAGCGACTGCAACCCGGGCAGCTGCTACACCAGCTCGATCCCGCTCTGCATCGCGCTCGCGGTCCGGGAGATGGGGATGACCCCGGCCGAGGCCGTGCACGCCGCCACGAAGCGCGGCGCGGACGCGCTGGGTCGCGAGGACGTGGGTGTCCTGGCGCCCGGCAAGCGTGCGGACTTCGTCCTCCTCGACGCCCCCAGCCACGTGCACCTCGCCTACCGCCCCGGCGTCCCCCTCGTCGCCGGCGTCTGGCAGGGCGGTCGCCCGCTGACCGCCGGGTGATCGCCGGGTAACGCCACCTTCTGGTGTCTTCCCGACCGGTATACCGGTCGGCAAGTGCCCACAACGTGGCGTTACCCGAGCCCGAAGGCCGGAGCGGGGCGGCGAGCGGCGTCTAAGGCACCCCTGAGCGTGGCGAGCGCGAGAGATAAGGCAGTTGTCCGATGTGCGGGCCTACCTCAGACGACGAGTCTCGGAGCATCACAACGAGAGCTGAGGAGCCACCACCATGTACGACACCAACACCTTCCTGAAGTCCGAGCTCGACTACCGCACCGACCGGATCAAGTCCGGTCTGGCCCGCCAGGGCCGGCGTCACCCCCGCATTCCGCGGTCACGCCGTTCCGGCCGGGTCGACGGCAGCGTCCGCTGACCGCGGCCGCCGCAACACCGCAAAGAGATGAGCGCGGGAGCGGCCGTTCACGTCAAGATGGGCGACGTGGCCGGACACAGCAGCACCACCCTGATCGGACGAGACGCCGAGCTGACGGAGATCGCTTCGTCGCTCGGCGTCCGTTCCGTGTCCGGGGGCGAGTCCGCCGCCCAGCCCGCACCCTCCGGCCCCGGTCCGCGCGCCGTCCTCCTCTCCGGTGACGCCGGCGTCGGCAAGACCCGGCTGCTGACCGAGCTGGCCGACCTCGCCACTCTCGACGGCTGGCAGGTCGTCGCCGGGCACTGCCTCGACTTCGGCGACTCCGCGCTGCCGTACCTCCCGTTCTCCGAGGTGCTCGGGCGCCTGGTCGCCGACCTCCCTGACGTCGTGGACACCGTGGCGTCGTACCACCCGTCCCTCAGCCGCCTCCAGCCCGGCCGCCGCGTCCTCTCCGAGGGCACCTCGGCCGAGCCCAACGCCCTCGACCGGGGCGACCTGTTCGAGGCCGTCCACGCCCTGCTCGAGGCAGCCGCCGAGAAGGCGCCCGTGCTGCTGGTCATCGAGGACGCCCACTGGGCCGACCGGTCCACCCGCGACATGCTCAGCTTCCTCTTCTCCCGCCCCTTCGTCGGTCCGGTCAGCATGGTGGCCTCCTACCGCTCCGACGACCTGCACCGCCGGCACCCGCTCCGCACCCAGGTGGCGGAGTGGTCGCGGGTCCGCGGCGTCGAGCGGCTCCAGCTCCAGCCTCTGGAGGCGCTCGACGTGCGGAGCCTGATCCGCGAGCTGGACCCCGGCCGGATGGGGGAGGCCGAGGTGCGCGACATCGTCGACCGCGCCGAGGGCAACGCCTTCTTCGTCGAGGAGCTCGTCGGCGCCGCGTCCGGCCCTGGTCGCTGGGTCCCCGACGAGCTCGCCGACGTCCTGCTCGTGCGCCTCGACCGCCTCGACGACGACGCCCGGCAGGTGGTGCGCGCCGCGAGCGTCGCGGGCCGACGCGTCTCCCACGAGATGCTCACCGTGGCCGGCGGGGTCGCCGAGGACGCCCTGGACCGCGGTCTCCGCGGCGCGGTGGAGATGAACGTCCTCGTGGCGCGCCACGGGCACTACCACTTCCGGCACGCCCTGCTCGGCGAGGCGGTGTACGACGACCTGCTGCCCGGCGAACGGGTGCGGTTGCACGCGGCGTACGCGACCGCCCTGCGGGAGGGCAGCGTCTCGGGGACGGCCGCCGAGCTGGCCCGCCACGCGCGGCTGGCGCTCGACCTCTCCACCGCGCTGACCGCCTCCGTCGCGGCCGGCGACGAGGCCCTGGCGGTCGGTGGCCCGGTCGAGGCGGCCCACCACTACCAACAGGCGCTCGAGCTGCTCGCCGACCCCGGCCGGGTCCGCGACATCGACGTCGACCTCTCCAAGCTGGTCGCCAAGACGGTCGAGTCGCTGACCGCCAGCGGCCACCCGCTGCGGGCCGTCGCCCTGGCCCGGGAGCAGCTCGACCGCCTCGACGCCGCGGCGCCGGAGGTCTGGAGGGCCCGGATCCTGGCGGCCCGGGCCGCCGCCCTGGTGATGACCGAGACCGACGAGGACCCCGTCGAGGTCTCCGCCGAGGCCCTCGCGCTCGTTCCGGAGGACCATCCGCAGCTCCGGACCAAGGTGCTCGCGCTGCATGCCCGGCTGCTCGCGTCGATGGGCCGCTACGACGAGGCGGAGACCGTGGGCGTGGACGCGCTGGAGCTGGCGGAGGAGCTGAACCTCCAGGAGCTGGCGTCCGACGCGATCACGACGCTGAGCGTGCTCAAGCGGACCGGCCCCAAGGAGGGCATGCGGGCGGCGCTGACGGACGCGGTGGCCCGGGCACAGCAGGCCGGAGCGGTCGAGACCGAGCTGCGCGGCAGGGTGATGCTCGGTCGCAACTACCAGGACTGGGCGGAGCTCGACGGCAGCGAGACCTGGTTCCGCAGCGCGATCGACCGCGGCGCGCGAGGTCGGCATGCCCTGGGCGCCGTGGGCGTTCGACGCCCGCTGGCACCTCTCGTGGGTCTACAAGACGCAGGGCCGGTGGACCGAGGCCCTCGCGCTCACCGACACCGCCGGGCAGGACCCGCCCCCGGTCCCCAAGGCGGTGCTGGACTCGATGACCGCGGTGATCACGCATGCCCGCGGCGGGGACGTCACCGAGGTGCTCGCCGGCCTGCGCCGCTACTGGGCCAAGGAGGGCCTGATCGTCATCTACGCCGGTCCGCTGGAGATGGAGGTGGCTGCCCGACGCGGTGATCCCGCCGGTGTGGTGCAGGCGTACGACGACAGCGTCGCGACCCTCACCGAGATCTGGCACGCGTGGTTCAGCGCCCGGACCCGCCTCGCCGCGGTCGCGATCGGTCAGCTTGCCGCGCTGATGCCGAAGCTGTCGGCCGCCGAGCGGGCGGCCCAGCTCGACCACGTGGACCGGCTCCGCGCCGACGGCCACACCGTGCTCGAGCGCTACAAGGACCCGTCCGGCTACTGGGGGCCGGAGGGGCGCGCGTGGATGAAGCGGCTGGACGCGGAGACCCTGCGCGCCCGCTGGCTGGCCGGCGTCGACGTACCCCCGCCCGACGTCCTCTGCGACACCTGGCGGGAGACGGTCACGTTGTTCGAGGACTTCGGCGACGCGCACGAGCTGGCGACCGTGCAGGTGGTGCTGTCCGGCATCCTGCGGGCGAGCGGCGACGCTGCCGGCGCGCGGGAGGTCGCCGAGCTGGCCCGCGCGACTGCCCACGACCTGGGCGCCCAGCCCCTGCTCGACGAGCTGAGGGCGGTTGGTTCGGCGCCGGCGCGCAGCGCGGCCGGGTCCGACGCGCTCACGCCGCGGGAGCGGGAGATCCTCGCGCTCGTCGCCGAGGGCCGGTCCAACGGCGAGATCGGCAAGCAGCTGTTCATCAGCGCGAAGACCGTGAGCGTCCACGTCTCCAACATCCTCGGCAAGCTCGACGCGGGCGGCCGGACCGAGGCAGCGGCCATCGCCCGCCGCCGCGGGCTGGTGTAGGACACCGTTGCGCGGGGTACGAACGCGGCAGCGGTCTTGCCGCGCCGTCGGCGTGGGAGTTGACTGGCCGCACCGACCACACAGGAGGAACGCGATGACGACGACACCCGAAGAGCCCCTGGACGACGCCGACATGACCACCAGCGGTGACGCCGGCGACCCCGGGACTCGGTGGCGACGCCGACGGCACCGACGGTGACGCCACGGACACCACCGACGGCGACACCACCGACGCCGACGGCACGGACGCCGATGGCACCGACGGCGGAGACGCTGACGGGACCGACGGCAGCGACTCCGACGGGACCGACGCCGACGGGACGGACGGCGACGCCGGCGACTCCTCCGACGGGGACGCGTCCTGACCGAGTCCGCGCTCGACCTGCTGAGCGGTGACGCCCAGACCTTCCTGGCGAAGGTCTGGGCGTCCCGCGTCCACCTGCACCACGCCGACCCCGACGACCTGGTCGGCCTGCTGTCGCTCGACGATGCCGACCACCTGCTGACCTCGACCGCGATCCGCACCCCGTCGATCCGGATCGCCCGCGACGGGAACGTGCTTCCCGAGAGCGGCTACACCCGGGGCGCCACGCTGGCCGGCAAGCAGCTCACCGGGCTCGTCGATCCCCGGAAGGCCCTCGCCGCCTTCGCCGACGGCGCCACTGTCGTGTTCCAGGGGCTGCACCGCTACTGGCCGCCGCTCGCCCGCCTCGTCGCGGAGCTCGAGCTCGAGCTGGGCCACCCCTGCCAGGCCAACGCCTACCTCACCCCGCCCGGCGCCCAGGGCTTCGCGGTCCACGAGGACTCCCACGACGTGTTCGTCTTCCAGACCGCCGGCTCCAAGCAGTGGGAGGTGCACACCCCGGACGGCGTCGAGGACATCGTGCTCTCGCCCGGCGCGAGCCTCTACCTCCCGACCGGGACCCCCCACGCCGCCCGCGCGCAGGAGACCGTCTCGCTGCACGTGACCCTCGGCATCAACCAGCTCACCTGGCGCGGCCTGCTGGGACGGACGGTCCAGCAGGTCCTCGACGCCCTCCCCGACGAGCACCTGCCGGCCGGCTACCTCGACGATACCGAGGAGCTGGCCGCCGGGCTCGCCGACCGGCTCGAGCAGCTCGCGGACGACGTACGCCGGGTGGACGGCCGGGCCGCGGTCGAGGCCGAGGTACGCCGCTTCCTCACCGGCCGCGGATCGCGGCTCGCCGGGGGAGTGCGCGACGTCCTCGCGGTCGGGGAGCTGGCCGACGAGACGCGGCTGCGGCGGCGCCCGGGCCACCCGTGCGTGCTGATCGCGCGGGACGACCGGCTCGACGTCCTGCTCGGCGACCGGTCGATGGACGTGCCGGGCTGGCTGCGCCCGGCGCTCGAGGAGGTGCGCCGGCGCACCGAGCTCCGCCCCGTGGACCTCGCGGAGCACCTCGACCCGCAGAGCCGGCTGGTGCTGTGCCGGCGGCTGGTCCGCGAGGGGCTTGCTCCAGGTGGTGTCCTGAACCGGTCGCGTGCGCTGCCCGCCCGGCCCGTAGGTTGGCGCAGGTGACCCCACCGCCGCCGGACCCGCCGTTCCGCTGTGCCGGCGCCAGCCGGTTGCGCGACTGACCCGCTGGACGGCACGGCCTCGACGGTGCGGGCGTTCCTCCTGCTCGAGCACCCCGGTCCCTGGGGCGAGGACGCGCTCCGCGACGCCCGGCTGCCCGACGGCCTGCGCACCGAGCTGCGTCGCCGCGCGGCCGAGGCCGGCGTCCGGGTGCTGCTGGTGCGCCGTTTCGGTCGGCGCCCGTCGGGCGGCGGGAGCACCGTCTTCGCCGCCCACGCCGACCCCTACCGGCCCTGGCTCGAGCGCGGGACGGTCGAGGACCTGCGCGACGTGCTCGAGCTCGACTTCTTCGACCTCCGCGCCGGCCACCCCACCTCGCTGCTCACCCCGCACGAGGAGTCGCTGTTCTGCGTGTGCACCCACGGCCGGCACGACGCCTGCTGCGCCGAGCGCGGCCGCCCGGTGGCCGCCGCCCTCGCGGAGGCGCAGGCCGAGCACGCCTGGGAGGTCTCGCACATCGGCGGCGACCGGTTCGCCGGCAACATGCTGGTCCTGCCGCACGGCCTCTACTACGGCCGGCTCGACCCGGACGAGGCGGTCGCGGTGGCGGCCGCCCACACCGGCGGCGACCTCGACCTCGCCCACCTGCGGGGTCGGTCCGGGTTCGCGATGCCGGTCCAGGCGGCCGAGATCGCCCTGCGCCGGGAGCTCGGCGAGTCCCGCAACGGCGCGCTCAGGCTGGTCCGCCGGGACGCCGACGGGCCGGAGACCGAGGCGGTGTTCGACGTGGCGGGTGAGGAGTACGTCGTGTCGGTGCACACCACCCTCGGCGAGGACCCCACGCTGCTGACCTGCCGGGCCGCCCGGGAGAACCCGATTCCCCGCCACGAGGTGGTCGCGATCCGGCGTCGGGAGCGCTGAACCGGCGCCGGACGGGGTGACCGCCGTCCGAGTCGTGAACCGGGCAGCGACGGCTCTGGCCGCCCGCTCGGCGTACTCGTAGTATGCCGAGATGGCCGCCATCGACCCCGACGCCCGCCTCACCGAGGACCGCTTCGAGCGGATGCGCCCGTTCGGCCGCGGCGAGGCCCCGCCGCCCGTCGACTACGACGACCTGCCGCCCGGCCCGAAGTGGCCGGTGCTGGTGCAGAGCGCCGGCATCCTCCGGTTCCGGCACCGGTTCGTGCCCTGGGCGCACAAGAAGTACGGCGACGTGTTCACCGTCCGGCTGATCCCGGGCGGCCGTCCTCTGGTCCTCTTCACCCGGCCCGAGCACGCCAAGGAGATCTTCGCCGGCGACCCGGAGTACTTCCACGCCGGCAAGGGCAACGCGATCCTCGGCCCGATCATGGGCGAGCACTCGCTGCTGCTGCAGGACGGCGCGGAGCACAAGCGGGCCCGCAAGCTGCTGATGCCGGCGTTCAACGGCCACGCGCTGCGCACCTACGAGTCGATGGTGACCGAGCTGGCGAAGGACGAGGTCGGCCGCTGGCAGCCCGGCGCGCGACTTCCGCTCGCTCGACCGGATGAACGCGCTCACCCTCGAGGTGATCCTGCGGGTCGTCTTCGGGGTCACCGACGAGCAGCGCCTCGCCGAGCTGCGGCCGCGGGTGAACAAGACGGTCGACGTCAGCCCGGCGATCCTGCTGGCGTGGGGGTGGCCGCTGCTGCAGAAGTTCGGCCCGTGGCGGCGCACCGTGGAGAACCAGTACGAGCTCGACCGCCTCATGTACGCCGAGATCCGCGAGCGTCGCGAGGCGACCGACCTCGCCGACCGCCCCGACGTGCTGTCGCGACTGATCCGTGAGGGCGAGGGCGAGGATGCCCTCAACGACCAGGAGCTGCGCGACCAGCTGGTGACGCTGCTGCTCGCCGGGCACGAGACCACCGCGACCGCCCTCGCCTGGACGCTCTACGAGGTGGGCCGCGATCCCGAGCAGCGCCGTCGTGCCGCTGCTGCGGTGGCCGAGGGTGACGACGCGTGGCTCGAGGCGCTGCTCAAGGAGTCGATGCGGCTGCACCCGGTGATCCCGATGGTGGTCCGCACCCTGATGAAGCCCGCCACGATCGGCGGGATCGACCTGCCGGCCGGCGCCACCGTCGGCCCGTCCATCCTGATCTCGCACAGCCGCGCGGAGAACCACCCCGACCCCGAGGTTTTCCGTCCCGAGCGCTTCGTCGGCCAGAACCCGCCCACCAACACCTGGATCCCGTTCGGCGGCGGCGTGCGCCGGTGCATCGGGGCCGGGTTCTCGCTGATGGAGGGGGTCGCGGTGCTGCGCGAGGTGTTCGCGGCGTACGACGTCGAGGCGACCGCCGAGGACCACCCCCGCGTCCGCAACATCACCAGCGTCCCCGACGACGGGGCGCGGATCCGGGTGCGCCAGCCGCGCCTGACTCCGCCGTTCGTCGACCCGGCTAATTCCCGTGCGTCCGGGCAACCCGGATGTGAGGATCTCTCCTCGTGACCCTGCGGGACCGGCTGCGCGCCATGCGGATGGACGTCACGCCGCTGCGTGACTCCCGCGACTTCCGGCTCCTGTTCGCCGCCGGCACCGTCTTCTACTTCGGCTCGATGGTCTCCTACGTCGCGATCCCGTTCCAGATCTACACGATCACCGGCTCCAACTTCGCGGTCGGCGCGATCGGCCTCGTGGAGCTGGTGCCGCTGGTGATCTTCGGGTTGTACGGCGGCGCGCTGGCCGACCACGTCGACCGGCGCAAGCTGCTGATCGCCACCGGAGTGGCCCAGGCGGTCTTCACCGCGATCCTCGCCGTGAACGCGTTCCGCGAGGACCCCAGCGTGCCGCTGATCTTCGTGGTGGCCGCCCTCCTGGCCTCCTCCTCGTCGATGCAGCGGCCCTCGCGCGAGGCGCTGATGCCGCGCACGGTCACCCACGACCAGATCGTCGCCGCCAACGCCCTGACCAGCTTCGGGGCGCAGGCGGGCGTCCTGGTCGGCCCGATGGTCGGCGGCCTGCTCGTCGCCTACGTCGGCATCGGCTGGTGCTTCGTCGTCGACATCGTCGGGCTCGTCATCGCCACGCTCCTGTACGTCGCGATGCGGCCCTACCCCCACCGCTCCGAGACCACGCCGCCGAGCCTCGCCGGCATCCGGCAGGGGATCTCCTACGCGATCTCCCGGCGGGACCTGCTCGGCACCTACCTCGTGGACATCGCGGCGATGCTGCTGGCGATGCCGGTGGTGCTCTTCCCCGCGCTCGCCGAGGAGGTGTTCGCGCGGCCCGAGCTGCTCGGGCTGCTCTACTCCGCCGAGACCGTCGGGGCGCTGCTGGCCACCGTGCTCTCGGGGTGGACCTCGCGGGTGCACCACCACGGACGCGCGATCGTGATCGCCGCGGCGGCGTACGGCGCCACGATCGCCGCCGCCGGCCTGATGCCGAGCGTCTGGCTGGTGCTGCTGTTCTTCATGCTCGCCGGGGCCGCCGACATGATCTCGGCGGTGTTCCGGAGCACCGTGTGGAGCCAGACCATCCCCGAGCACATGCGCGGCCGGCTGGCCGGCATCGAGATGCTGTCCTACTCGGTCGGCCCGCTGGGTGGTCAGGTCCGGGCCGGGATCACCGCCGACCTGTGGACCGTGCGCGGGGCGATCGCGAGCGGCGGCATCGCCTGCGTCGCCGGGGTGGCGATCACCGCCGGCCTGCTGCGCGACTTCTGGTCCTACGACGAGCGGACCGATCCGCACGCGGTGGCGGAGCGCGAGGCCCGCGCCGCCGCCGGCGAGGCCTGAACCCGGCTACTCGAACGCCGCGCGGACGTCGTCCTCGGTCAGCCCGTAGTCCGCGAGGTCGTAGGCGTGCTTCGGCCGCTTCCCGCCGCTGCGCGACTCCTGGTCGATGGCGGTGACGGCGTCATCCACGTCGGGCGTCCAGTCCAGGCCGAACGCCTCGTAGATCCCGCGCGTGGTGCCGACCGGGTCGGCCACGAAGTCGGCGTAGTCGACGTCGACGAACTGCGCGGCGTCGTACCTCCCGCGCGCGTCCTCGAACCGCCGCCACGACCGCGACAGCATCTCCAGCTGCGTCCGGCCGATGGTCTCGCCGACGAAGGTCGTCGACCAGCCGGCCGTCGCCTCGGCGGAGAGCGAGCACGCCGAGGCGATCGAGACGACGGGGTCGCGGCGGGTGTTCACGACCAGCGCGTCCGGGTAGACCGCCATCAGCGCGTCGATCGCCACGAGGTGGGAGGGGTTCTTCAGCACCCACCGGTGGTCCGGGTCGTTCATCCCGATCAGCTGGAGGTTGGCCTTGTGCCGCTCGTAGGCGTCGGTCCAGTCCTGCTCGGCGAGCCACGCGGAGTACGTCGGCACGTGGGCCAGCGACTCGTAGCTGATCGACTTGCCGGTCTGGCGCAGCAGCCGCCAGCACTCCTCGACCGAGGCGGCATCCATGTAGTGGATCCCCATGAACTCCGGGTTCGCGACGTGGTGCCGGGCGTAGGCGGCGTTGATCCCGGTGAACACCGGGTCGTCGTCCCACGTCTCGCGCGCCGGCCGCGGCTGCGGGTACTCGGTCAGCCACAGCTCGAGCCCCTGGTGCCGCGGGTCGGCGGTGAGCAGCCGGTGCAGCGCGGTGGTGCCGGTGCGGGGCAGGCCGACCACGAACACCGGTCGCTCGATCGTGACGTCGGCGTACGCCGGGTGTGCGGCGAACCCGCTCTGCGAGAGCAGCCGGCCCACCAGTGCGCTCTTGACCTGCGCACGCTGGAGGAAGTTCCCCTCGCCGGTCAGTCCGGCGGTCGGCGCGTTGAGGTCGTCCACGAGGATCCGCAGCCCCTCCTCATGGGCGCTCCCGCCGAAGTCGTCCATGCCGGTGGTGCGGACCGCGGCGGCCGCGATGTCGTCGAAGCTGCCGACGTCGTCCCGGACCCGCGGCCGGGCCTCAGTTGTCATGGAACTCCCCGCAGTCGACGTTGAGCATCGTGCCGGTGACGGCGGTGGACAGGTCGCTGGCGAAGAACAGGGCCGCCCGCGCCACCTCGTCCGGGGTGGCCAGCCGCTTCAGGTCGGTGGGGTCCGCCTTCTCGCGGTAGACGTCCTCGTGGGTCCGGCCCGACTCCGAGGCCAGCCAGTCGAAGTACGCCTTGTTGACGTCCTCGTAGATGTAGGACGGGGCGACGCTGTTCACCCGGATCCCGCGCGGGCCGAGCTCCGTGGCGAGCGAGGAGGCGAGGTGCTTCAGCGTCCCCTTGGACAGCTTGTAGCCGGCGTACTCGGGCTGCGAGCTGTGCACCACCGCGGAGTTGATCATGATGATCGAGCCGCGGGTCTCGGAGAGCGCGTCGGCGAAGAGCGCGGAGAGCCGCAGCGGCGCGAACACGTTGGTCTCCTGGGCGGTCCGGAGCCCCTCCAGGTCCAGCGTCGTGAGCGGGTCCATCGGCGGGATCCCGAACGCGTTGTTGATCAGGCAGTCGACCTTCCCGAACTCCTCCAGCGACGGCCTTCACCAGCGCGGCCCGCGCGGCCTCGTCGGTGATGTCGGTCGGTACGACGAGCGCGCGCCGTCCGTGCGAGCGCACCACCTCCGCCATCTTCTCCAGCCGGCGCTCGGTCCGGCTGGCCAGCACGAGGTCGGCGCCGAGCTTGGCCGCCTCCTCGCCGAGCGCCCGGCCGAGGCCGGGCCCGACCCCGGAGAGCACGAGCACCTTGTCTGCTAGCAGAGTCACGAGAGCATCCTCCTGGCCACGCCGCGCTGCCGGGCGGCGATCCGGGCTTCGTAGTCGGACGTACCTGTCTGCATGGCGGCGTAGTGCGGCAGGCGGGCGGGCAGCGTGTCGAAGGGCACGACCTCGACGTTCGGTCCGTCCGACTCCGAGAGGTCGCGGGTCAGCCGCTGCCAGCGGAGCATGATCGGCCCGGTCCGGTGGCCGGTGGTCTCCAGCCAGTTGGCGATGCCGGGGTCCTGCTCGGCAGATCACGTAGCGCAGCACGCCGTCCGGGTCGACCGCCGACTGGGCGAGCGTGAGCGAGGTCTGGTGGGTCTCGTAGTCGGTCGAGGCGTACCAGTCCGACCCGATCTGGATCGCCTGGTAGCTGCAGTCGGCGCAGACCGGGACGGTCACGATCATCGCCTGGTCCTCGGCGAGCTCGTAGTGCCCGATCGAGGAGCGCTGCGACGCCAGCCCGCCCGGGGTCGACCGCGGCGGGGTGAGCGTGTTGACCGGCTCGGCGTACTGGAAGAAGTGGGGGAAGGCGAACCACGTCTGGATCGATCCGGTCAGCAGCTTGCCGGCGATCTCGTACTGCTTCGCCAGCCGGTCCCGGCCCGGTGGCGTCGCGGGCTTCCCGATCCGGTCGACCCGCTCGATCCAGAGCTGCCCGCGCTCCTCGGTCTCCCAGTCGTCGTAGACCTCACGGACGATCAGCGTCTTCGCGCCCGGCAGCGGGCCGAACCGCCACTCGAAGGTTCCGTCCGGCGCGATGTCGAGCTCCCGGTCGTCGAACGCCGCCAGCGACTCCGGGGCGGAGCTGGCCGAGTACGTCCCGCCCATCACCTGGAAGGACAGGTCGGCGGTGGTGCCGCGGCGGCCGTGGACGACGTACTCCGCCTCCTCGGTGAGGTACGCCGACCAGTACAGCGCGTCGGGGTTGTCGAGACCCTGCCGGGCGAACTGGTGGGTGGAGTTGATCAGCACCGGCCGCTCGAGGTCGTGGTCGAAGGCCATCTGGAGCGAGGCCCGGATCCGGCCGGCGAGGTAGGCGTAGCCCTCGTCGAGGTCCTGCTCGGTGCGGATGAACTCCGCGTTCCGGATCAGCTCCTCGGCCTCGGCGACCGCGTCGCGTGAACGGCTGTGGTCAGGTCGTCGCTCACGCGTTCACCTTGCTGATGATCGACTCGGCGTACTGCTCGAGGTGGGCGACCTTCTTGTCCAGCGGCTCGGTGTCGGGCCCCTTGATGTAGGGCACCCGGAAGCCGACGATGCAGTCGGTGACGCCCTTGTCCTCCAGCCGCCGGACCCCGTCGGGGTCGTAGGCGTCGTAGGAGATGACGTGGACCTCGAAGTCGTCGCGCTCGTCGCCCTCGGCCTTGCGGATCTCGGCGAGCCGGGCGAGCAGCCGGTCGAGCTCCTCGCCGTCGCCCCCGGCGTGCATCCACCCGTCGCCCTTGAGCACCGCGCGTCGTAGCGCGGCGTCGCTGTGGCCGCCGACGAGCAGCGGGATCGGCTCCGTCGGTGCCGGGCACTGCTTGAGCGGCGGGAACTCGTAGAACTCCCCGGAGTAGCCGAAGAACTCGCCGCTGGTGAGCCCGCGCAGGATGTCCATGCACTCGTCCATCCGCTTGCCGCGCCGCGCCCAGGGCACCCCGAGCGCCTCGAAGTCCTCGGGCCAGGGCGAGAGGCCGACGCCGAGCCCGAGCCGGTTGTCGGAGAGGAACGCGATCGAGCTGGCCTGCTTGGCGACCAGCACCGGCGGCCGCACGGGCAGCTTCAGCACGAACGGCGTGAACCGCAGCGTGCTGGTCACCGCGGCGAGGTGCGCGGTGAGCACCATCGTCTCGATGAACTCCTTGTCCTCGAGGAACTCCCGGTCGCCGGTGTCGGTGTAGGGGTACGTCGAGTCCGACTCCTGCGGGTAGATCAGGCTGTCGGCCACGGTCATGCTGGTGTACCCGGCGCGCTCGGCCGCCTGGGCCAGCGGCGCGTAGTACGTCGCCTGGGTCATCGCCTCGGCGTAGGTGAATCGCATGGGCCCCACACTAGAACGTGTTCCAGTTTTCTGGAAGGGTGGGCCCGTGACCCTCCAGGACCTGATCGACCGCCAGGAGATCGTCGACCTGCTCACCCGCTACACCCGTGCCATCGACACCCGGGAGTGGGACCGGCTCGACGACGTCTTCACCGCCGACGCCCGGATCGACTACACCGAGACCGGCGGGACCGTCGGCACGTTCCCCGAGGTCAAGCGGTGGCTGGCCGACACCCTGCCGATGTTCCGGACCTACCAGCACACGCTCGGCCAGCTCGATGTCGCCCTCGACGGCGACGAGGCCAGCGTCGCGGCGTACTTCACGAACCCGATGGTGGTCGCGGCCGACGACGGCAGCGAGACGGTGTGGGAGGTCGGCGGGCTCTACCACCATCGCGTGGTCCGCACCGAGCACGGCTGGCGCAGCCGGGAGCTGGTCGAGGAGATGCTCTGGAAGAAGGGCTTCTGATGGCGAAGGCCAAGCCGAAGGGGCTCGACTCGGGGATGGCCCTCGCGGTCACGAAGTACGCCGCCCGGGTGCAGACCTGGCTCTACCGGCGCACCGGCGGCCGGGTCGGCGCCACCCACCGTGTGGGGGCGGGCTTCCGCAAGCCGGTCCCGACGTTGCTGCTGGACCATGTCGGGCGGTCCTCGGGCAGGTCGTACACCACCCCGCTGCTCTACCTCGACGAGGGCGAGCACGTCGTCGTGGTCGCCGTCGTCGGGCGGGATGGCCCGCCACCCGCAGTGGTACCGCAACCTGATGGCCCGGCCGGACACCCACGTCCAGATCCGCTCGGAGGTGCGGCCGGTACGCGCCCGTACGGCCTCGGCCCGGGAGCGGACCGCCCTGTGGCCGCGGCTGGTCGACCTGTACGCCGACTTCGCCGACTACCAGAGCTGGACCGACCGGGAGATCCCGGTCGTCGTCCTCGAGGCCCGCTGAGGCCGGGATCACGGACGCTCGGTTGGCCGCATCCTCCCGGGTCGGTGACAATGGGGTCACCGCGAGCAGGAGAGGGGGGTGAACCGCAGTGACCGACGATCGCGTCGACAGGCTGACCGACCGGTTGTCGGCCGAGGAGGAGCGCCACCCCGTGGCCGCCGGGCTGATCGCCCTGGTCGGCGTCGGACTCGTGGTCGGCCTCTTCGCCGGCCTCGCGGTCTTCGCGGGCACCCGCATGCTCGGGCTCGGCGGCGTGGACGCCTCGGCCGAGACCACGGCCCGGAGTCGCTCTACCTCCCCAAGCCGCAGGAGACCAAGGGCTCCAGCGGCCCCCTGATCACGCTCGCGCCCGGAGAGACGTCCTCGCCCGCGGAGCAGCCCTCGGAGCAGGAGACCTCGGAGGCGCCGCCGAAGAAGGAGATCTCGCTGTCCGTCTCGCAGAACGAGGTCGCGCCGATGGAGCAGGTCGACCTGACGGGCATCTACCCCGGCGGCGAGGGCGCGGTGCTGCAGGTGCAGCGCTTCACCAGCGGCTCGTGGAGCGACTTCCCGGTCACGGTCTCGGTCAGCGACGAGACGTTCTCCACCTACGTGCAGACCAGCCAGTCCGGAAAGAACCGGTTCCGCGTGGTCGACACCGACAGCGGCCGGACGTCCAACGAGGTCACCGTCACGGTCGGCTGACCCGGATTTGTCGGGTAACGCCACGTTCCGGTGGCTTCCCTCCCGTCTACTGGTCGACAAGCCCCCACACTGGCGTTACCCAGAGGGAGCAGCCCGCGGGACAGGTCGAGGCGCCGGGTCCAGTAGCCCACCCAGCCGGCGCCGAGCAGGCCGAGACCGCCCAGCACCAGGCAGGCGGCCGCGAGCGGGGCGACCGCGGCCACGGCCGAGACGAGCAGCGGCCCGCCGCTGTTGCCGATGTCGCCGCAGAGCCGCCAGCCGCCGAGGTACTGCGCCCGGCCGACGGTCGGCGCGGTGTCGGCGCCCAGCGTCATCACGATCCCCGACCCCAGGCCGTTGCCGACCGCGATCAGCACCATCACCGCCGCCACCCCTGCCGCGCCGCCCGCCAGGGGCAGCAGCAGGCAGGCGATCGAGACCGCCGCGACGACGGGTACGGCGACCACGGCGCGACCGCGGTGGTCCATCAGCCAGCCGCCCGGGTAGAAGAACGCGATGTCGATCAACGCTGCGAGCGCGAAGATCAGCGACGTGGTGCTCGCGGAGACGCCCACGTGCTCGGCCCACAGCGGCAGCAGGCCGTGCCGGACCGACCGGGACGCACCGATCACGATCACGGCGACGCCCAGGGTCAGCAGGGTCCGGCGGTGCGCCGCCAGGACCGACCGGACGGACGCGTGCCCGGTCGCCCGCTGCGCCGTACGGCTCTCGGCGCCGAGGTCGGGCACCAGCCAGGCGAGCAACGCCGCGACCACGGCGACGGCCGCGGCCAGCCAGAAGACCCCGGCCAGTCCTGCCACGGGGATCAGCACCGCGCCCAGCAGCGGACCGACGAACACCCCGACGCGGTGGCTGCCGCCCAGGGCGGCCAGCGCGCGGGCGCGGTAGCGCGCCGGGACGGCGTCGATCATGAACCCCTGGCGCGCGATCAGGAAGGCGGTCCAGGCGGCGCCGCTCGCGGCGACCGCGACCGCCAGCCCGATCACCGAGCCGGTCAGTGCGGCGGCCGCCATCGCGGCGGCGTCGAGCAGGCCGGCCCAGAACAGCGTGCGTCGTTCCCCGATCCGGGCCACCACCGCGCCCGCCGGCAACGAGGCGGCCAGCATGCCGAGGCCGAGCAGGGCAACGACGAACGCCGCCGTGCTGACGTCCGCGCCGAGCTCGCGGGCCCGCAGCGCGAGCACCGGCAGCACCGCCCCGTGGCCGAGCGACGCGACGATCGTCGGGCCGTACGCCGCGACGGCGACGTCACGCAGCCGGAAGCCTGCGTCCTCCCTCGTCACCGACACGCGCTCGATTGTCTCCCACCACCAGTGCCAGGCAGAGGGTGGTCAGGACCGGCACCAGCACGCCGTGGGGGAGGTAGCCGATGAAGAGGGCGATGAACGCCGGGGTGGCGAGGGCGCCGCCCAGCATCGCCCAGCCGGCACCCGGAGGCGAGGTTGCGACGGAGCCCGACGCCCGCCACCCCGAGTCCGATGGTCATCACCAGCAGCGCCGGCAGCTCCAGCAGCACGAAGCCGATGCCGCTCAGGTCGGTCCGGTCGTCGGTCCCGCCCCAGTAGCCGAGCAGGTCACCGACGAGGCCGATCGCCATCCCGCCGGCGAGCATCCACCGCCCGGTCCGGGCGGCACCGGTGCTCCCACGAGGGAGGGCCCGGACCGCGACCCACCCGGCGAGATACATCAGGAAGGCGAACTTGCCCCAGAAGTAGTACTCGGACAGGTCGAGCGGCTCCCCGACCCGGTCGTAGACCCACGCGTAGGCGCCGGACCAGCCGTCCGGGGCGAACGGGAGCTGGCCGGAGGGGTAGGCGCCCCAGGCCGCAGCGGTGGGGGCGGCGAGCAGCCAGCCGACCAGTGCTCCGGCGCCGGCGGCGGCTGCGGCTCGGCGGGTCATCCGGGGATCATGTCGAACACGTCCGGGTGCGGGCCGAGGCGTCCCTCCTCGCCGCGGTCGAGCCCGGTGATCGCGGCCATGTCGTCCGGGGAGAGCTCGAAGTCGAAGAGCGCGAAGTTCTCCTCCATCCGCGAGCGGCTGACCGTCTTGGGGAAGACGATGTCGCCGCGTTGCAGGTGCCAGCGGAGGGTGACCTGGGCCGACGTACGGCCGATGCGGTCGGCGATCTCGTTGATCGCCGTCTCCTGGTGGATGGCGCCCTGCGCGATCGGCGCCCACGCCTCGGTGCGGACGCTGCGGGCCTCGTTGGCCGAGCGGACCAGCTCGTTGCCGAACCAGGGGTGCACCTCGACCTGGTTCACGACGGGCACCACTCCGGTCTCGGTGACGATCCGTTCCAGGTGGTCGGGCTCGAAGTTGGAGACCCCGATCGAGGCGACGCGGCCGTCCTCGACGAACTCGGCCATCGTCCGCCAGGTCGTGACGAAGTCGCCGTCGTAGCGCGTGGGCAGCGGCCAGTGCATGAGGAACAGGTCCACCCGGTCCAGCCCCAGCCGCAGCAACGACTCGTCGATCGAGCGTCGTGCGTCGTCGGGCCGGTGGAACTTGTTGCTGAGCTTGGTCGTGACGTACAGCTCGTCACGGGGCATTCCCTTGATCGCCTGGCCCACCTCGGCCTCGTTGCCGTACATCTGGGCGGTGTCGAAGTGGCGGTAGCCCACGTCGAGTGCCTCGGTGACGGTCGCGGCGGTGTCGGCAGGCGGGACCTGGAACACCCCGAAGCCGAGCTGCGGGATGGTCGTGCCGTCGTGGAGGGCGAGGTTCGGAACGGTCATGGGCCCCAGCCAACCACGCGCGGCCAACGGCCGGCCGTCAGCCGGCCCGCCCCAGGTCGAGCCGCTCGACCACCTGGCCGAGCAGCCGGCGCAGCGCCACGGCATCGGCGTCGTCCAGCCCGATGGCCGCGAAGAGCTCACGTGGTACGCCGGAGAGCTGCTCGCGCAGCTCCCACCCGGAGTCGGTGACCGCGACCAGGACCCGTCGCTCGTCGTCGGTGTCCCGTCGCCGGGTCACGTGCCCCGCCGCCTCGAGCCGCTTCAGCAGCGGGGTCAGGGTGCCGGAGTCGAGCCGGAGCCGGCCGCCCAGCTCGCCGACGGTGACCGGGAGTCCGGCGTCCCAGAGCGCGAGGAGCGTGAGGTACTGCGGGTAGGTGAGGCCGGCGTCCTCCAGGAGGTCGGCGTAGGCGCGGGTGACGGCCCGGGTCGCGGCGTACAGCGGAAAGCAGAGCTGGGCGTCGAGGTCGAGCTGGCGATGGCGGCGGCGTTTCATGTGACGCAGCATACCCTTGCCACAATTAGATTGTGCACAATAGAATGATCCGCATGAACACTCTCTACACGACCTCCGCCGTTGCCTCCGGAAACGGCCGCGACGGTCGCATCGCCAGCCTCGACGGACATCTCGCGACCGACGTGCGGATGCCCGTCGAGCTCGGGGGCGAGGGCGGCGCGACCAACCCCGAGCAGCTCTTCGCCGCCGGGTACGCCGCCTGCTTCCACTCCGCCCTCAAGCTCGTCGCCGGCGCCAGCAAGACCGACGCCTCCGACTCCGAGGTCGTCGCCGACGTGTCGCTGGGCGCCCTGGACGGCGGCGCCTTCGGGCTGGCCGTCAGCCTCGAGGTCTCCCTGCCGGCGCTCGAGGAGGCCGCCGCCGAGGACCTGGTCCGCCGTGCGCACGAGGTCTGCCCCTACTCCAACGCGGTCCGCGGCAACGTCGAGGTGACCCTCAGCGTCGCCTGACACCGCTTAGAGTCCGGTGCCATGGGCACCGTCGACGTGCGGCCGTTCGAGCCGGAATGGGCCGTCTCGATCGCGCGACTCTCGACCACGGTGCAGTGGCCCTCGCTGACCGATGCGGAGGTCGTGCACGAGGTGTGTACGGCGCCCGGGTCGGTCGCCTATGTCGCGGTCGAGGACGACCGGCTGGTCGGCTGGGCCCAGGCCCTCACCGACGGCGTCCTGCAGTCGCACCTGTGCCTGCTCGCGGTGCACCCCGACTGCCGGCGTCGCGGGATCGGCCGGCTGCTGCTGATGGCGACTTTCCAGGCGACCGGCGCGAAGCGGATGGACCTGATCACCGATCCCGACGCCGCCGGGTTCTACGAGAGCTTCGACCACACGACGATGCGCGGCTACCGGCTCTACCCGGGTGCGGCGCCGTGACCCGGCGGGCCCCGTCGATGCTCGAGCGTTCCGCCGAGCGGGCAAACGCCGCCTGATCCGAGGTGGCTGAGCGTGGGCGTCCGCGTGTTTGCCCGCTGGTCCGAACGCCTGTGGAGGGACGGGTGCGGCCCCGCGCGCGATCGGGCAGGCTCCGGGCATGGACGCGGTCGAGGCACTCGGACGGCTCGGAGGAGTCGCCGGTCGGGCCAGCCTGCTGCGCCTCACCACTGCCCGCCGGCTGGCCGCCGCGGTCAAGTCCAAGGACGTGATCCGGGTCCGCCGTGGTCGCTATCGCCTCCCGGACGCCGATCGGGCGCTGGCGCGGGCCATCGAGCTGGGCGGGGTGGCGTCCCATCTCAGTGCGGCCCAGCTCCACGGGTGGGAGGTGGCCTTCCCCTCCACGACGCCCTGGGTCACCGTGCCTCGAAACTCCAAGGAGAAGCAGTCGCCGCGCCACCATCTGTTCTATGCCGACATCTCTCAGGAACGTCGGCACGTGACGTCCGCGATGCGCACCGTGATCGACTGCGCCCGCAGGCTTCCCTTCGCAGCGGCGCTCGCGGTCGCGGACTCGGCGATCCGACACGCGGACGTCGACCTGGTCGCGCTCGCGCAGGAGGCCCGGGCGGTGCGTGGCAAGGGCGCCGAGCAGGCCCGTCGCGTGGCCAGGCATGCGAGTGGGCTCGCGGCGAATCCGTTCGAGTCGGTTTTGCGCGCGATTGCCCTCGACGCAGGCCTGGACGCGGTTCCGCAACTGGCGATCGAGATCCGGGGGGTGACCGTCCATCCGGACGTCGGCGACCGGGAAAGGCGGATCGTGCTCGAGGCGGACTCGTGGGAGTTCCACGCCGGCAAGCACGCTCACGAGCGCGACTGCTGGCGCTACACCGTGCTGGTGGTCGGCGGCTGGGTGGTCCTGCGGTTCACCTGGCACCAGGTGATGCACGACCCCGATTTCGTTGCCGACTGCCTGCGCCAGGTGCTGGACGGTCTCGCCGAGCGGGCAAACGCCGCCTGAGAGGAGGGCGTTCCAGCGTGCGGTCGGAGCTGATTGCCCGCTCAGCGGAACACCTTCAACCGCGGACCGTGCCGGGTCAGTCGAGCCGGGTGTCGAAGAACCGGATGATCGCGGTCCATCGCGGCGTTGAACGCGGGCCCGAACGCGTGGCCGTCGTCGTACCACTCCAGCTGTGAGTCCACTCCAGCCGAACGCAGTGCCCTCTGGGTTGCGCCGGCCCACCGCGGCGGGCAGGTGTCGTCGAAGCGGCCGTGCACCATGAGCACCGGCTCGGTGATCTCTTCGAAGTGCGGGCGGGACGAGTTCTGTCGCCAGAATCCGGGGTCCTGCGCCGGAGTGCCGTGCCGGCGGATCAGCTCGCTCCGGACCGCGTCGTCCTCGGGGTCGTCGGCCATGAACTGCCGGTAGTTCTCGGCCTCCAACGAGGACACCGACGCCCACGGCGCCGCGGCCTGCACCAGTCCCGGCTCCGCGATCAGCGCCTTGAGGATCACGCCGCCGCCCATCGACCGTCCGAACAGCGCCATCCGGTCGTCGTCGACGGGCACCGCGCGGGAGGCGCGCAGCGCCTTGACCGCGTTGATCACGTCGGCGCTGTAACCCAGCCGCATCCGGTTCTGGTAGTTCGGGTCGTCGTCGGACTCCGCGTGGTTGCGGTAGTCGACGTGCAGTGCGATGTAGCCACGCGAGGCGAGGTAGCCGCGCTCGCGGGTCATGCCCTGGCCGCGCACGTAGAACGCCGGGTCGATGTAGCCGTGGGCGAGGACGACCGCCGGGAACGGGCCGCGGCCGGTCGGCACGTTGAGGACGCCGCTGATCCGGTAGCTCTCCTCGCCGCCCCGGTCGGGGCCGGTGGTGCTGCGGCTGCGGTAGGTGACGTCGTACGACGTGTAGGCGGCCGTCCGCTCCCGCACCGCGCCGAGACGCAGCCGGTCCCCGCGGTGGCGCTGCTCGCCCAGCCCCGGCACCGACACCGCCGGTGCGGGCGCTGCTGCCGGGGTCTCGGGGTCCTCCGGCTCCGGTGAACGGGTCGATCCGGACGCCGGCGGCGGGGTGTCCGTGGGGTCGGGGCCCGCACCGGGGCTACCCCCGGCGGAGCAACCGACGGCCAGGACCAGGCTCGGCAGCGCGGCAACCAGCAAGCCTCGCCGCGCCCTCGCAGTGGTCCGCATGGAATCCATTCTGGGCGAACGCTCCAAGCCGCCGGTCTGTCACAGCAGGCCGTGCGCCCGGAACATCCGGTCGTAGATCTCCCGTACGGCGGCCTGCTTGTGCCCGTTGTAGTCCATCCCGTGACCGCCCTCGGCGTTCGTGGTCGTGGCGGCGGCACGCTTGGCCGCGGCGTAGCGCTCTCGCTCGTCCGCATGCGCACGCAGCCAGTCGCGGAACATGAGGTGCCGGATCACCTCGGGGCAGTCGGGACCGAACACGTGCAGCACCACCCGCGGTTCGTGCTGGACCAGCAGCCGGTGCTCGTGCCACCAGGGCTCCCGGATCCGATGGGTGAAGCCCGCCGCCTCGAGGTCGGGGACGTAGGCCGCCTCGTCCGCCGGGTCGGCCACGACCAGGTCCACGTCCACGAACGGCTTCGCCGGCAGGCCCGGGACCGCCGTCGAGCCCACGTGGTGCAGCTCCCGCACTCGGTCGGCCAGGACGTCCCGGATGCGCCGCTCGGCGTCCACGAAATGGCGCGGCCACGCGTCGTCGTACTCCTCGATCCGGATGGTGTACGGCGTCTGCGCGTGGCCGGGAAGGAACGGGTCGGCTCCGGGGGGCGGCTCGTCGTCGTGGTGACGGACGATCTCGGCGTTGCTCGGTCGCACGCCGCCACTCTAGGGCCGGACGGGAACAGGGGCCGGTAGGCTTGCGTTGAGCCCGCTGAGCAGACTTGAGTTGAATCGACTCAACTTGTTTGCCAGAATCGCACGCAGTCACGCAGGGTGGGCACACACGCCCCGCGCAGAACCCCCTAGCTGGTAGGAGAAGAACACCATGGCACGAGCGGTCGGAATCGACCTCGGGACGACCAACTCCGTCGTCTCGGTCCTCGAGGGTGGCGAACCCACCGTCATCGCGAACGCGGAAGGCGCCCGCACCACCCCGTCGGTCGTCGCCTTCGCCAAGTCCGGCGAGGTGCTGGTCGGCGAGGTCGCCAAGCGCCAGGCCGTCACCAACGTCGACCGGACCATCCGTTCGGTCAAGCGCCACATGGGCACCGACTGGTCGGCGACCATCGACGAGAAGACCTTCACGCCGCAGCAGATCAGCGCGTTCGTGCTGCAGAAGCTCAAGCGGGACGCCGAGTCCTACCTCGGCGAGACCGTGACCGACGCGGTGATCACCGTGCCGGCGTACTTCTCCGACGCGCAGCGCCAGGCCACCAAGGAGGCCGGCGAGATCGCGGGCCTCAACGTGAGCCGGATCGTCAACGAGCCGACCGCGGCCGCCCTGGCCTACGGCCTCGACAAGGGCGACGACCAGACGATCCTCGTCTTCGACCTCGGTGGCGGCACCTTCGACGTGTCCCTGCTCGAGATCGGCGAGGGCGTGGTCGAGGTCAAGGCGACCTCCGGTGACAACCACCTCGGCGGCGACGACTGGGACACCCGGGTCGTCGAGTGGATGGTGAAGAAGTTCAAGGACAACAACGGCGTCGACCTCGGGGCCGACAAGATCGCCAAGCAGCGCCTCCAGGAGGCCGCCGAGAAGGCGAAGATCGAGCTGTCCTCGAGCTCCGAGACCACGATCCACCTGCCCTACATCACCCACGGCGAGTCGGGCCCGCTGCACTTCGAGGAGAAGCTGACCCGCAGCGAGTTCGTCAAGATGACCTCCGACCTGCTCGACCGCACCAAGGCCCCGTTCCAGTCGGTGCTCAAGGACGGCGGCGTCGCGATCGCGAACATCGACCACGTGGTGCTGGTCGGCGGCTCCACCCGGATGCCGGCCGTCACCGACCTGGTCAAGGAGCTGCTCGGCGGCAAGGAGCCCAACAAGGGCGTCAACCCCGACGAGGTCGTCGCCATCGGGGCGGCGCTGCAGGCCGGCGTGCTCAAGGGCGAGGTCAAGGACGTGCTGCTCCTCGACGTCACCCCGCTCTCGCTCGGCATCGAGACCAAGGGCGGCGTGATGACCACCCTGATCGACCGCAACACCACGATCCCGACCAAGCGCAGCGAGATCTTCACGACCGCCGACGACAACCAGCCGTCCGTGGAGATCAAGGTCGCCCAGGGCGAGCGCCAGATGTGGGCGCAGAACCAGCCGCTCGGCAACTTCGAGCTGACCGGCCTGCCGCCGGCGCCGCGTGGGGTCCCCAAGATCGAGGTCACCTTCGACATCGACGCCAACGGCATCGTGCACGTCTCGGCGAAGGACCAGGGCTCCGGCAAGGAGCAGTCGATGACGATCTCCGGCGGCTCCGCCCTCGGCAAGGACGAGATCGACCGGATGGTCAAGGAGGCCGAGCAGTACGCCGAGGAGGACGCCAAGCGGCGCGAGGCCGTCGAGGTCCGCAACCAGGCCGACTCGCTCGTCTACTCGACGGAGAAGTTCCTCGCCGAGAACGCCGAGAAGATCCCCGACGACGTGAAGACCGAGGTCCGGCCGACGTCGACGCGCTCAAGGCCACGCTCGAGAACGACGAGGCGAGCGGCGAGGAGCTCCAGGCCGGCGTCACCAAGCTCGGCGAGTCGAGCCAGAAGATGGGCGCCGCGATGTACGCCGCCGCCGAGGCCGACCAGGCCGCGGCCGGTGGGTCCGACGGCTCCACGGGTGAGGCCGACGAGGACGTCGTCGACGCCGAGATCGTGGACGAGGAGTCGGGCGACTCCGACGCAGGCGGTGCCGACGACGCTGGTGCATCCGAGGACGCCACCGAGGGTGACACCAAGTGACCCAGGGTGGTCACCCCGGCCACCGCAAGCACGACCCGAGCGGTGGCCCGGGTGACGCGACGGAGATGCCGAACGAGTCCGAGGTCGAGGAGGAGCCCGTCGCCACGGAGCCGGCGGGAGACGCCGACGCGATGGACGGCGAGACCGCCGACGTCGAGGTGGCCCCGGAGGGCGACGAGCTGGGCGCCACCACGGCGGCGCTGGCCGAGCGGACCGCCGACCTGCAGCGACTGCAGGCGGAGTTCCTCAACTACAAGCGCCGGGTCGACCGGGACCGCGAGCTGATCCGCGAGAACGCGACGTACACCGCGCTCGCGCCCATCACCGACGTCCTGGACACGATCGACCGGGCGCGCGAGCACGGGCCGCTGGACGAGGGCTTCAAGGCCGTCGCCGACCAGCTCGAGCGGATCGTCGCCGCGCGCGGGCTCACCAAGTTCGGCGAGGTCGGTGACCCGTTCGACCCGAAGATCCACGAGGCCCTCTCCCACGTCGGCGAGGACCCCGACGTCGAGGTGACCACCTGCAAGGTGATCGCCAAGGCGGGCTACCGGATCGGCGACCGGGTGGTGCGCGCCGCGCAGGTGCTCGTCGTCGACCCGCCGAGCGGGCCGACCGAGCCCGACGTGGCCCCGCCGCCCGAGGCAGACGGCCGTAGCTAACGCACGGGCTCGCGACAGCGGAGGGGGTGGATGAGTGAGCACCACTGAGGGGATGCGGGCCGACTGGGCCGGCAAGGACTTCTACCAGGTCCTCGGCGTGGGCAAGACCGCGTCGGCGGCCGAGATCAAGAAGGCCTACCGCAAGCTCGCGCGCGCCAACCACCCCGACTCCAACCCGGGCGACACCGCCAAGCACGACACGTTCAAGCGGGTCGCGGAGGCCTACGACGTCGTCGGCGACCCCGAGAAGCGCAAGAAGTACGACGAGATGCGGGAGCTCTACGGCAGCGCCGGGTTCGGGGGCGGCGGGTACCCCGGTGGCTTCGGCGGGGGCGGCCAGGGCGGCTTCGACATCAACGACCTGCTCCGCGAGCAGGCCGGCCGCGGCGGCGGGTTCGGCGACATGTTCGGCGACCTGTTCGGCACCGGCCGCGCCCGCACCCAGCAGCGCCGTCCGCAGAAGGGTGCCGATGTCGAGACGTCGGCGACCCTGAGCTTCACCGACGCCCTCGAGGGGGTCACCGTCTCGCTGCGGCTGACCTCCGACTCGGCCTGCCCGTCCTGTTCCGGCACCGGCGGCAAGCCCGGGACCCAGCCGCACATCTGTCCCGAGTGCGAGGGCGCCGGGTTCGTGGTCGCCAGCGTCGGCGGCGCGTTCTCGATGAACGAGACCTGCCCGGCCTGCGGCGGGCGCCAGCTGGTGTACGACGAGGCGTGCCCCACCTGCCACGGCAGCGGCCGCGGCACCTCCGCCCGCTCGATCCAGGCGCGGATCCCGGCCGGCGTCAAGGACGGCCAGCGGATCCGGCTCCGGGGCAAGGGCGCTCCGGGAGAGAACGGCGGCCCGGCCGGTGACCTCTACGTCACGGTGAAGGTGTCGCCGCACCGCCTCTTCGGCCGCAAGGGCGACAACCTCACCCTCGACGTGCCGGTCTCCTTCGACGAGCTCGCACTCGGTGCGGAGGTCAAGGTCCCGACCCTGGGCGGGGGCCCGGTGACGCTGAAGATCCCGGCAGGGACCCCGAACGGTCGCACCTTCCGGGTCCGGGGGCGCGGGGCGAAGCGCCCCGACGGCACCACCGGCGACCTGCTGGCCACGGTCGAGGTGCAGGTGCCCGCCGTACTCGACGAGGCGGCGCGGGAGGCCGTGGAGGCCTACCGTGCCGCGACGGCCGCCAAGCCGCTACGGGCCAACCTCTTCGAGCGGACCGACCCGAGATGAGACCTTCACCCCACGGCGTTCTTTGCCTCCCCCGCTTCGCTCCTCCGTCGAACAACGCCGCGGGGACCCCGAAATGAGCTTCCAGGCCCCCGGGCCGGATGCCCGCGTCTACGTGATCAGCGTGGCCGCTGAGCTCAGCGGGCTGCACCCCCAGACGTTGCGCACCTACGAGCGGATGGGGCTGATCACGCCGGGCCGGACGGTCGGCGGCGGCCGCCGCTACTCCCACCGCGACATCGAGCTGCTGCGCACCATCGCCGAGCTCACGGGCGCCGGCATCGGGATCGAGGGCGTGCGCCGGCTGCTCGACCTCGAGAACCAGATCACCGCCCTCCGCTCCCGCAACGAGGAGCTGATCGCCGAGCTGGAGGCGACCCGCGAGGCGCTGCGGCAGTCGATCGCGGCGCGGACCGGCGACCCGGCGCTGGCCAACAAGCTGCCGGTGCTGCGCCAGCCCGCCCCGGGGCAGTCGCTGGTGGTGTGGCGGCGCGGTCGCTGACCGGCGCTCGGGTCAGTTCCAGTGGCCCGGGCGCGTCCGGGGAGCGGCCACCGTCGTGGTCGCATCCCCGCGGGCGGCGTTGACCTGGCCCTGGCTCAGGAACAGTGCGTCGGACAGGTCGGCGCCACGGACATCGGCATCGCGCAGGTCGGTGCCCAGCACGTCGGCGTCGGTCAGGTCGGCGTCGCGCAGGTCCGTCCGGATCAGCAGCGCGCTGCGAAGGTCGGCGCCGCGCAGGTCCAGGTCGCGGAGATCGTGTCCGGTGAGGTCCTGACCCCGCAGCTCCTCGCGAACGAGATGAGAGGCCCGCAGCCGCTCGCTCGCGGCGACCAGCACCGGCCCGACCTCCTGGCGGAGCTCGTCGAGGTCGGTCGTGAGCAGCTCCTCCGGCGTCCCGGAGGTACGTCGGGTGACGTCGGCCAGGAGGGTCGACGCGGCCTGGTCGGGCGCCCGGCGTACGGCGTCGGTCAGCTGGGCGACCATCTCATGGAGCTGCCGCATCACCGAGAGCACCGCCGCCATCTCGCCGAGGTCGGCGTGGGAGCGCCACGAGGTTCCGGCGTAGGTCCCCTGCGAGACGTGCTGCCCCGCACCGAAGCAGTCGAACGCCGCACACCCCGGCCACCCGTCCTCGCGCAGGGAGGCGTGGATCTCGCACCCGTCGTCTCCCTGGAGGTGGTGGCAGGGGACGCCGCTGACCTTGTCGACCCCGAAGCCGGAGGACGCCGAGAACGGCATCAGCACGCAGCACAGACCGAAGCACTGAGAACAGTCGGCGACCAGCTCGAGCTCTTCGGGCACGGATCCATTCTTGTCAGAGGTGGTGTCCTGTGAGCAAGCGAACCTGTTCGGCCGGCACCGGAGATCGCTACGCTCGTGCGGACAGGCGCCGACAGCGATGAGGTGGTGACGATGCTCGCCGACTTTTTCGCGAGCATCGACTGGCTCCACTTCCTGACGATCCCGGTCTTCACCGGGGTGGTCGGCTGGCTGATCAACTGGTCCGGCCTGATCATGCTGTTCAGTCCGGTGCAGTTCCACGGAGTGCGGATCCCGGGGATGCGGGAGCTCGCTACCGTCCTGCCGCGCAAGGTGCAGGAGGTGCCGGGCGTCCTGCAAGGGGGCATCGGGTGGCAGGGGATCATCCCCGCCCGGGCCGCCAAGATGGGCAGCATCGCCGTGGACAAGGCGATCGCGAAGCTCGGTACGCCGGCGGAGTTCTACCAGCAGCTCGAGCCCGACCAGATCGCCGAGCACATCGTGGAGACCTTCCGTCCGGAGATCCCCGAGCTGGTCGACGAGGTGATGCGCAAGGACCACCCGCGGCTGTGGCGCGACCTGCCGCGCCCGGTGCGCGAGGCGGTCGTCGACCGGGTCCAGGCACAGCTTCCCGGCGTGGTCGGCACGGTCACCGACGAGATCGGCAACCACATCGACCAGCTGCTCGACCCGAAGATCATGGTGATCGACCACTTCCGCAACAACCCGGCCCTCGTGGTCCGGATCTTCCGGGACTTCGGCCAGCGCGAGCTGAACCTGATGGTGGCGTTCGGCTTCGTCTTCGGCTTCCTGCTCGGCATCCCGGTCGCCTTCGTCGACCACGCCTTCGGCCTGTGGTGGCTGCTTCCGGTGCTTGGCGTGGTCGTCGGCTGGGCCACGAACGCCCTGGGCATGTGGCTGATCTTCGAGCCGCCGGAACCCCGCCGGATCCTCGGGATCAAGGTGCACGGCCTGTTCCTGCGACGCCAGGACCAGGCGGCGGAGGTCTACGCCCGGATCATCGCCGACGACGTGATCACCCTCGAGCGGATCGGCGACTTCCTGCTCGACGGTCCGCAGGGCGACCGGACCCGTCAGATGCTGGCGACGGCCCTGCGCCCGGCGATCGACAAGGCCGCGGGCCCGGCGCGCACCGCCGTCCGGGTCGCCGTGGGTCCGGCGCGGTTCGACACGATCCGCGAGTCGGTGGCTCGCGAGGCGGTGGGCCGGACGCTGGCCCCGTTCAAGGACGAGGAGTTCAGCCGGCGTCAGGCGGAGAAGATCCGGGTCCTGGTCGCGACCCGCACCAGGGAGCTGCCGCCGCGCGACTTCGTGGAGATGATGCGGGCGGCGATCCGGGAGGACGAGTGGATGCTCTACGCCCATGGCGCGATCATGGGGTTGGCAGGTGGGTTCCTCCACCTCTGGATGTTCGGTGTAGGCGGCTGAGATGAGCGACCAGGAGCCCGGCGAGACCGGGGACTTCGACGAGATCCCCGAGATCCCGCCGGTGCAGCACGGCGGTAACGGCGCGCTGCGCGCCCACCGGCTGCCCGAGAACCTCCAGCCCGCGGTCGACGCGCTGCCCGGACTGGCCCGGGTCGCTGCGGGCGCGTGGTGGCACAGCACCGGGTGGGGCGTGCGGCAGACGACGCGCGCCGGTCGCCGCGTCGCGCGTGCGGTCACCAACCCCGTCGAGGCCGCCGCCCTGGCCCGCGACGCCACCGAGGCCGCGTCCGTGATCGGTGACCTCGCGCGGTCGATCAGCTCCGGCGTACCGCTCTCCCGGGCACTGACCTCGGCGGGGGAGTCGCTCGGCGAGCTCGCCGAGCCCCCCTCGAACGGTCGTCCGCCGTCGGGTGGTCGGGGTGCACCGGCCCCACGGTCACTGCGCGAGCGAGGGGCCGAGCTGCTCGAGCGCAGCCGCGACGTCTGGAACGACGACGTCGCGCACCCGGCGTACGAACGGATCCTCGACGAGCTCGCGCCCGACGAGGCGCGGATCCTGCTGCTCCTGCTCCAGGGGGGACCGCAACCGAGTGTCGACGTCCGCACCGGTGGACCGGTCGGGATGGTGCACAGCCAGCTGATCGCGCCGGGGCTGACGATGATCGGCGCCCGGGCCGGGTGCCGTCACCTCGACCAGGTGCCGGCGTACCTCAACAACCTGTTCCGCCTGGGCCTGGTCTGGTTCTCCCGGGAGTCGCTCCGCGACCCGATGGAGTACCAGGTCGTCGAGGCGCAGCCCGATGTGCTGGCGGCGATGCACTCGGTGAAGTTCCCCAAGGTGATCCGGCGCAGCATCCACCTGACGCCGTTCGGCGATGACTTCTGCCGGACCTGCCTGGTCGACGAGGAGACCGCGACCGAGACGCCGTTCCCCGAGCACGCCAGGCCGCCGGAGTCGTTCGAGAAGGGCGCCGACCGCCCTTCCCAGGAACCGCCGGAGACCGGCGAACCTCCCGCGTCGGGATGATCCGCCGGGGCTAGCCCACGCCCTTCGGGGTAGTCACGGCTGAGCGGGTAGGGCTTCACCGGACGGACGGCGCCGGTCTTCAGCACCCGTTCCAGGTGGGTGATGATGCTGCGCGGCGAGACACCCTTCTCGATGTAGGCCCACACGCCCGCCCTCAGCGCCGCCTCGGTCATGAACGTGGCGCCGATCGCGGAGTAGACGATCACCTTCGCCTTGCGGGCCACCTCGTTGAAGTCGGGAATCACCTCGAGCCCGCCGACCTCCGGCATGTGCAGGTCGAGCAGGATCAGGTCGGGCTGGAGCCGCTCGGCATGCTCGATCCCGTCCACGGCGTTCTCGGCCTCGCCCACCACCTCGAAGCCGCCGTACTCCAGCGTCCAGCGCATGAAGTCGCGCATCTCGTGGGAGTCGTCGACGACCAGGACCCTCCCTGCGGGAGCGTCGGGCGATGCGTCGCTGGACATGGTGCCTTTCCCTCCCGGGAGGATCGAGCCGAGACTGGTACCGGAGTCTAGGCACTGGCCCGAATCGGAGCCGAGGGGGCTCGCTGGATACGGTGCGGGGATCCTCGAGAGGAGGACCGATGCGGGGCTCGCTGCTGGTCGCCGGCACCACCTCGGACGCCGGGAAGAGCGTCGTCACCACCGGGCTGTGCCGGGCCTTCGTCCGGCGCGGGCTGCGGGTGGCGCCGTTCAAGGCGCAGAACATGTCCAACAACTCCATGGTCTGCGCCGACGGCGCCGAGATCGGCCGGGCCCAGTGGGGGCAGGCACTGGCGGCCCGGGTCGAGCCGGAGGCGGCGATGAACCCGGTGCTGCTCAAGCCCGGCGGGGACCGGCGCAGCCACGTCGTGGTGATGGGACGGCCAGCGGGGCACGATCGACGCGACCGACTTCGTGGGCGGGCGCACCCACCTCCGCGACGCGGCGTACGCGGCGTACGACGACCTGGCGTCGCGGTACGACGTGGTGGTCGCCGAGGGCGCGGGCAGCCCGGCCGAGGTCAACCTGCGGGCGGGCGACTTCGTCAACCTCGGGCTCGCACGGCACGCCGCGATGCCGGCGGTGGTGGTCGGCGACATCGACCGGGGCGGGGTGTTCGCCGCGATGTACGGCACGGTCGGCCTGCTCGAGCCCGCCGACCAGGCGCTCGTCGCCGGCTTCGTGGTGAACAAGTTCCGCGGTGACCCGACGCTGCTGGAACCCGGGCTCGTCGAGCTCACCCGGCTCACGGGGCGCCCCGTGTACGGCGTGCTGCCCTGGCATCCGGACCTGTGGCTGGACTCCGAGGACGCCCTCGACCTGGTCGGGCGGCGATCGCGGGACCCGGACGGTCCGGCGCTCCGGGTCGCGGTCGTCCGGCTGCCCCGGGTCAGCAACTTCACCGACGTCGACGCCCTCGGGCTGGAGCCCTCGGTCGACGTCGTCTTCGCCTCCGACCCCCGGGCGCTGGCCGACGCCGACCTCGTGGTGCTGCCCGGCACCCGGGCCACGATCAGCGACCTGGCCTGGCTCCGCGCCCGCGGGCTGGACCGTGCGGTGGCCGCGCACGCCGCGGCCGGCCGGACGGTGCTCGGGATCTGCGGCGGCTTCCAGATGCTCGGCCGGACGGTCAGCGACCCGGACGGGGTGGAGGGCGAGCCGGGGGCCGAGGCCGACGGTCTGGGCCTGCTCGACGTCTCCACGGTCTTCGCGCCCGAGAAGGTGCTCCGGCTCCCGAAGGGTGAGGCCCTCGGACACCCGGTCGGCGGCTACGAGATCCACCACGGCCGCGTGACCCGCGGGCCCGGCGCTGAGGAGTTCCTCGGTGGCGCCGCCGCCGGGCGGGTGATGGGCACGATGTGGCACGGCGGCCTCGAGTCAGACGGGTTCCGCCGCGCGTTCCTGTTGGCCGCTGCCGCGGCCTCCGGGGCGACGTACGAACCGTCCGACGTGAGCTTCGCCGAGGCCCGGCACGCGCGTTACGAGCTGCTCGCCGACCTCGTCGAGGAGCACCTCGACGTCGACGGTCTCCTGGACCTGGTGGCGAACGGCGCGCCTGCCGACCTGCCGATGCTGGCCCCGGGAGCGGCCCGCTGAGCCTCTTGCTGCTCAGCGGAACCTGCGAGGGGCAGTGCTGCCTCAGCCGCCGAGCACCAGCCAGGCAAACGCCGCCAGGATCAGCAGGCCGATCAGGGCAGCGACGGCCAGGGCCGCACCCGGCCCGCGGGACGCCTCGGGCTCGGCACGGTCGACGTACGCCTGGAACATCTCGGTGGGTGCGCCAGGGTCGAGTTCGTTTTCTCGTTCTCGTTCTCGGGCATGCCGACGAGGCTAGCCGCCTGGTTGGCTAGTGTCGTTGGCCGTGCCGCCACCAGCGCCCCGCCTCGTCACCGTCGTCGGCATCGGAGCCGACGGCTGGTCCGGCGTCCCGGAGCGGCTGCGTTCGCTGGTGCTGGAGGCCAAGGTCGTCTTCGGCGGCGAACGACACCTGGCCCTGCTGCCCCCCGTCGAGGGACAGGAGCGGGAGCCGTGGCCGAGCCCTTTGCGGGCCGGACTGCCGGACCTCTTCAAGCGGCACGCCTACCGGGAGGTGGTTGCCCTGGCGTCCGGCGACCCCCTGCAATCGGGGATCGGGTCGACCCTCGTCGACCTGCTCGGCCCGGACCGGGTCGTGGTCGAGCCGGCGTTGTCCTCGGTGACGCTGGCCCGGGCCCGGATGGGATGGCCCGCGGAGTCCGTCGCGATCGCCTCCGTGGTCGGCCGCGACCTGCGCCTGGTGCTGCGCGAGCTCGCGCCCGGACGCCGGGTGCTCGTGCTCTCCTCGGACGCCTCGACACCGGAGCACTTGTCCGGGCTCCTGGTCATGGCGGGCTACGGCCGGTCGACGATGACCGTCTTCGGCGACCTCGGCAGCGACCGCGAGTCCCGGGTGGTCGCGACCGCCGACGACTGGTCCGGCGAGGCGCCGGACCGGAACATCGTCGCCCTCGAGCTGTCCGGTCCCGTGGTCGGCTCGTGGGCCGCCGGGCTCCCCGACCATGCCTTCGAGAACGACGGCCAGCTGAGTCGTCGCGACGTGCGCGCTGCCGCGCTTGCCCGGCTGGCGCCGCAGCCCGGTGAGCTGCTCTGGGACGTCGGGGCCGGCGCCGGCAGCATCGGCATCGAGTGGATGCGGGCCCACCCGACCTGCTCGGCGATCGCCGTCGAGTCCGACCCCGAGCGCGCGATGCGGATCCGCCGGAACGCCGTGGCCCTCGGCGTCCCGAGTCTCGAGGTGGTGACCGGACGCGCGCCCGAGGCGCTGCTCAAGCTGGCCAAGCCGGACGCCGTCTTCGTCGGCGGCGGAGCGACCGTTGCCGGGATGTTCGCCTACTGCCAGCGCTCGCTGCAGCCGGGCGGGCGGCTGGTCGCCCACGGGGTCACGCTGGAGACCGAGCAGGTGCTCGCCTCGGCGTACGCGCGCGACGGCGGCGAGCTCACCCGGATCTCGGTCGAGCAGGCGGTCCCGTTGGGCTCGTCCACCGGCTGGACCCCGGCGCGTGCCGTCACCCAGTGGGCCTGGACCAAGGACCCGAAGGACAGTCGGCGCGCTGGTGGCTGAGGAGGACTACCGTCGAGGCATGAGCCCGGCGCTCGATGACGCGGATCCCCACTGCCCCACGTGCGGACAGCCGCTCCGCCACGGCGGTCACCTCTCGCGCGAGAACGCAGCGTTCGTCACGGCCTCAGGCAACGCCGGCATCACCTTCGAGACCCAGGGCAGGTGCGAGAACGAGGCGTGCCCCGACTTCGGGCGGGAGTTCGCTCCTGAGGAGTGGCTCGGCCCGTCGACCGACTGAGATTCGCTCCGCCGCCGAAAATCCCAGAGTTGAGTGGAACAGACTCAACTCTCCGGCGCGTTGTACCGGTGCGACGGCGCTGCCGTTCCACCGTTCCGTTCGACAGCACTCACGAGGATCATCAGCACATGAGCCAGTTCGGGATCGAGAAGTTCACCACGCGCAGCCGCGAGGCGATCGAGGCCGCCCAGCTGTCGGCGACCACGGCCGGGCACACCGCCACGGAGCCGATCCACCTGCTCGTCGCCCTGCTGCGCCCGGAGGAGGGCACCGCCCGGACCCTCGTCGGCAGGGCCGGCGCCGACGCGCTCGCCCTCGCGGCGGCGGCGGAGCAGACGATGAAGGCGCTGCCGAGCGCGAGCGGCGCCACCGTGCAGCAGCCCGGCGCCTCGCCCGCCCTCACCCGCGTGCTGGCCGGCGCGCTCGACCTGGCCTCGTCGATGAAGGACGACTACGTCGCCACCGAGCACCTGCTGATCGCGATCGCGGGCACCCAGAGCCCGGCCCAGAAGCTGCTCACCGACGCGGGCCTCACCGAGGCCGGCCTGCGCGAGGGACTCACGGCCGTCCGCGGCAACCGGCGGGTGACCAGCCAGGACGCCGAGTCGACGTACGAGGCGCTGGAGAAGTACTCCGTCGACCTCACCACGCGCCGCCGAGGAGGGTCGGCTCGATCCGGTGATCGGGCGCGACACCGAGATCCGCAGGGTCATCCAGGTGCTGTCCCGGCGTACCAAGAACAACCCGGTCCTGATCGGGGAACCCGGCGTGGGCAAGACCGCCGTGGTCGAGGGCCTCGCCCAGCGGGTGGTCGCCGGCGACGTTCCCGACAGCCTCAAGGGCCGGCGCGTGCTCGCGCTCGACCTGGCCGCGATGGTGGCGGGGGCGAAGTACCGCGGCGAGTTCGAGGAGCGGCTCAAGGCCGTGCTCGAGGAGATCAAGGACGCCGGCGGCCAGGTGATCACGTTCATCGACGAGCTGCACACCGTCGTCGGTGCGGGTGCCGGCGGCGACTCCGCGATGGACGCCGGCAACATGCTCAAGCCGATGCTGGCCCGCGGCGAGCTGCACATGATCGGCGCCACCACGCTCGACGAGTACCGCGAGCGGGTCGAGAAGGACCCCGCGCTCGAGCGGCGGTTCCAGCAGGTCTTCGTCGGCGAGCCCAGCGTCGAGGACACCATCCAGATCCTGCGCGGCATCCAGGAGAAGTACGAGGCCCACCACGGCGTCCGGATCACCGACGCCGCGCTGGTCGCCGCCGCCACCCTCTCCGACCGCTACATCACCGGCCGCCAGCTCCCCGACAAGGCGATCGACCTGATCGACGAGGCCAGCTCGCGGCTGCGGATGGAGCACGAGTCGAGCCCCGAGGAGATCGACCAGCTCCGGCGCCTGGTCGACCGGCTGAAGATGGAGGAGTTCGCGCTCGAGAAGGAGTCGGACGAGGCCTCGAAGGAGCGGCTGGCGGCACTGCGGAAGGACCTCGCCGACAAGGAGGAGGAGCTGCGCGGGCTCGAGGCGCGCTGGGAGCGGGAGAAGGCCTCCCTCGAGGACGAGGGCGAGCTGCGCCGCCAGCTCGACCACCTGCGGGTCGAGGCCGACCGGCTGCTCCGCGAGGGCAACCTCGCCGCCGCCAGCGAGATCAGCTACGGCCGGATCCCCGCGCTGGAGAAGCAGATCGAGGAGGTCGCAGCCACCGAGGCCGAGGTCACCGAGAAGCTCGTCGGCGAGGAGGTCGGCGCCGAGCAGATCGCCGAGGTCGTCGAGGCCTGGACCGGCATCCCCACCGGCAAGATGCTGCAGGGCGAGACCGCCAAGCTGCTCGAGATGGAGTCGGTGATCGGCGAGCGGCTGGTCGGCCAGCGCGCCGCCGTCAACGCCGTGAGCGACGCCGTACGCCGCTCCCGGGCCGGGATCTCCGACCCCAACCGGCCCACCGGCTCGTTCCTGTTCCTCGGCCCCACCGGCACCGGCAAGACCGAGCTGGCCCGGGCGCTCGCGGACTTCCTGTTCGACGACGAGCGGGCGATCGTGCGGATCGACATGAGCGAGTACTCCGAGAAGCACTCGGTCTCGCGCCTGGTCGGAGCCCCGCCCGGCTACGTCGGGTACGACGAGGGCGGCCAGCTGACCGAGGCCGTCCGCCGGCGCCCGTACTCCGTGGTGCTGCTCGACGAGGTCGAGAAGGCGCACCCCGAGGTCTTCGACATCCTGCTGCAGGTGCTCGACGACGGCCGCCTGACCGACGGCCAGGGGCGGACGGTCGACTTCCGCAACACGCTGCTGATCCTGACCAGCAACCTCGGGTCGTCCTACCTCGTCGACCCGACGCTGGAGGACGAGGAGAAGAAGGAGTCGGTGCTGGCGGTGGTGCGGGCGTCGTTCAAGCCGGAGTTCCTCAACCGGCTCGACGAGATCGTGCTGTTCGACGCGCTCACCCAGGACGAGCTCGCGCACATCGTCGACCTGCAGCTGGCACTGCTCGAGAAGCGGCTGGCGGTGCGCCGCATCTCGATCACGGTCACCGACCAGGCGCGCGGCCTGGCTGGCCGAGACCGGCTACGACCCGGCGTACGGCGCCCGGCCGCTGCGGCGGCTGATCCAGACCGCGATCGGCGACCCGCTCGCCAAGCTGCTGATCGCCGGCGAGGTCGCCGACGGGGGCCGCGTCACCGTGGACCGGTCGGCCGAGGGACTCGCGCTGCACCCTGCGTGATGAAATGGCGCCCATGCCTGACCCCGCCAGCCTGACCCGTCCCCGCCAGGTGACGATGGCCGGCTGGATGACGATCATCGGGTCGACCCTGGTCGTCGTCGCGGTCTTCGAGACGCTGGCCGGGCTGAACAGCATCGAGACCCGCGAGGCCGTCGAGAAGTTCCTCGCCGAACCGGCGGCGGACGGCCTCGGCCTGGACGTCACCGGCGCCCTCAGCGCGCTCCGGGTGACGGCCACGATCGCCGCCGGTTGTGCCGCCGCAGCCGCGATCCTGGGGTTCCACGTGCTCAAGGGCAACAGGGGCGCCCGGGTGGGGCTGAGCGTGCTCGCCGTACCGCTCTTCTTCGCCGGCTTCGTGGTCGGTGGCTTCCTCTCCTCCCTGGTGGCGGCCTCGGCAGCACTGCTCTGGCTGGCGCCCTCGCGGGCGTGGTTCAACGGGGAACCGCCGCCCTCGAACGCCGCGCCGGCCGTCCGCCCGGCGGTTGGAGCAGGCCTCGACTGGCTCGACCACCGGCACCCCGGTCGCACCCCGCGCACCCGGACGCCCGCCTGACCTCCACCGCCCCAACGCCGTGGTCGTCGCGTGCATCCTGACCTGGGTGCTGTGCACGCTCGCCGTCGTGTTCACCGTCATGGGCGCGTGGCTGGTCGCCGCCAACCCGGAGCTGGTCCGGAGCCAGATCGAGCGCCAGAACCCCGACCTCCTCGAGCAGGGGCTCACCCAGCGGGCCCTCGAGGTGTCCACCCAGGTCACGGCCGCGGCCACCACCCTCTGGTCGGCGGTGGCCGGCGGGTTCGCGGTCCTGGCCTACCGCCGGGTGCCCTGGGCCCGGATCGCCCTGATGGTCTCGGCGGGCCTGGCAGGACTGGTGTGCCTCGTCGCATCGCTCGGGTCGTTCCTGCTGGTTGTCCCGGCCGTCGGCTGCGCCGTCGCGTTCTCGCTGTTGCTCCGGCCCGAAGTCCGCGCCTGGTTCACCCCGCGTGGTGAAATGGAGTCATGAGCGATTCCAGAGGCTCGGGTTCGGGCGACCCGGGCGACCCCTACCGCAAGCCGTCCGGTGAGAGCCCCTACGGGCCGCCGCCCGCGCAGAACCCCTACGGACAGCCGCCGTCGACCCCGCCCTACGGCCAGCCCGGGGCGTCGAGCCCCTACGGCCAGGAGGCTGGTGGCTCCGCGGAGCCCAGCCCCTACGGCGCTCAGCCGTTCGGGCAGGCGCAGGGTCAGCCGTCGCCGCCGCCCTATGGGCAGGGCTACGGGTACGCCGCGACCGGCCGCGATCCCGGCCGTCGTCCCGCGACCGTGACCGCCGCCTCGGTGATCACCCTGGTGTGCGCCGGCCTCACCGGCCTTCTCGTCCTGCTCTCGCTCGCCTTCCTGGGGACGATGCGGGGCGACATGCTGCGCGAGATCGAGCAGGCACCCGGCTTCGAGGAGGTCGGGATCTCGGCCGACTCGCTGGTCGGGGTGGTGCTGGTCATGCTCGTCGTGATCGCCGTGTGGTGCCTGATCGCGTGCGTGCTCGCGATCTTCGTGCTGCGAGGCTCCGAGGGCGCGCGGATCACGCTGGTCGTCTCCGCGTCGGTCTCGGCGCTGTTCAGCCTGATCGCGATCGGGAGCGGCGCGAGCGTCGTCACCCTGGTCGCGGGGATCGCCGTGATCGTGCTGCTGTTCACCGGTGGTGCCAGCGAGTGGTTCCGGACGAAGGGTCCCCACGCGCAGGGGTCGGGGTACCCGCCACCGCAGCAGCCCTGGTGATCCCGGCCGCTAGGCCCGCAGGCGCCCGTCGGCCAGCCGGGCCAGCCCGTCCTCGATGACGGAGGCCTCCTTGCAGAACGCCCACCGCACCAGGTGCCGGCCGGCGTCCGCGTCGTCGTGGAACGGCAGCGCCGGGATCGCGACCACGCCGGCCCGCTCGGGCAGGGCCAGGCAGAACGACATGCCGTCCTCCCAGCCGAGCTCGCGGACGTCGCTGAGCGCGAAGTAGGTCCCTTCGGGGACGCGGACGTCGAGGCCGACTCCCGTGAGCCCCGCGCACAGCAGGTCGCGCCGCTTCTGCAGGTCCGCGGCGAGCTGGAGCGGGAAGGCACCCTCGTGGTCCAGCGCGTGGGCGACGGCCGGCTGCAGGGGCGAGCCCGACGTGAAGGTCAGCCACTGCTTCGCGGCCAGGACGGCGGCCACGAGCTCGGCGGGACCCGTCGCCCAGCCCACCTTCCAGCCCGTGAACGACCAGGACTTGCCGGCGCTCGAGAGGGTGAGCGTCCGGTCGAACATCCCGGGCAGCGTGGCCAGCGGGACGTGCTCGTGGTGGTCGAAGACCAGGTGCTCGTAGACCTCGTCGGTGATCACGACCAGGTCGTGCTCGATCGCGACGTCCGCCACGGCCTGCAGCTCGTCACGGGTGAGCACGGTGCCGGTCGGGTTGTGCGGACTGTTGAGCAGGAGGAACCTCGTCCGGCCGGTCACGGCCGCCCGCAGCGCGTCCACGTCGAGGCGGTAGTCCGGGGCACGCAGGGTGACCGGACGGCGTACGCCGCCGGCCATCTGGATCATCGCGACGTAGGAGTCGTAGTAGGGCTCGAGGACGACGACCTCGTCCCCGGCGTTCACCAGGCCGAGCAGGGCGGAGGCGATGCCCTCCGTGCAGCCGGTGGTGACGCAGACCTGCCGGTCCGGGTCGAGGTCGAGGCCGTAGTGGCGCTCCTGGTGCCGGGCGATCGCCTCGCGGAGAGCCGGTACGCCGATGCCGGGGGCGTACTGGTTGGCGCCCTCCTCGAGCGCGCGCACCGCCTCCGCGATCACCCCGGGCGGGCCGTCCACGTCGGGGAAGCCCTGGCCGAGGTTGACCGAGCCGGTCCGGACCGCGAGCGCCGACATCTCCGAGAAGATGGTCGGCGGGATTCCCTGCAGGCGTTCGGCGAGCATGTCCTCGACCCTAACCATCCGTACGACGCTGCGCGTGCCTGCGCCATGATGGGCGCCGTGAAGGACATCTCCGGACTCGACCCCGAGCTCGCCCGTGACATCGACGGCTGCTGCCGGCTGACCGGGGAGTTCACCCTCCGGTCGGGCCAGAGCGCGACGACGTACTTCGACAAGTACCTCTTCGAGGCCGACCCGACGCTGCTCTCGCGGGTCGCCCGCCAGATGGTGCAGCTGCTCCCCGACGACACCGAGCTGCTCGGAGGCCTCGAGCTCGGCGGCGTCCCGATCGCGACGATGGTGAGCAGCCTGACCGGGCACTCTGCCCTCTTCGTGCGGAAGCAGGCGAAGACCTACGGCACCTGCAAGCTCGCCGAGGGCCCTGAGGTCGAGGGTCGCCGGGTCACCCTGATCGAGGACGTGATCACGACCGGGGGCGCGGTCCGCGACGCGACCCGCGCGCTGCGCGAGGCCGGGGCCGTGGTCGAGGTCGTCGTGTGTGCCATCGACCGCAGCCCCGAGGGGGAGAACCCGCTCGCCGACGTGGGGCTCGAGGTGCGGTCGGTGCTGACCAGGGCGCAGCTCGACGCCGCCGGTGGTTCGGCCTAGCTGGCGCGCGGGTCGGTGTCGAGCCCGCTGATCTCCCGGTCCGGGCGGCCGTCGCCGTCGTTGTCGTCGGCCTTGGGGGACGAGGTGCGGTGGTGCCGCCACCACTCGTAGACGACCGGGAGCACCGAGAAGGCCAGGATCAGGATGATCGCCTTGTCGATGTTCTCGCCCAGCGCCGGGAAGGCCGAGCCGAGGAAGTAGCCGAGCAGGGCGATGCTGAGCACCCACAGCACGGCACCGACGGCGCTCCAGGTGAAGAACCGCCGACGCTGCATCAGGGTGACGCCGGCGACGACGGTGATGTAGGTCCGCACGAACGGCACGAACCGACCGAGCACCAGCGCCTTGTTGCCGTGCCGGTCGAAGAACGCCTGCGTCTGGTCGAAGTACTTGCGTTTCAGGATCCGCCCGTTGCGTTCGTAGATCGGCGGGCCCACGGCGCGGCCGATCTCGTAGCCCGCCACGTTGCCGAGGAAGGCCGCCGCGGTCAGCAGCACCAGGGCGATCATCAGCTCGACCGCCGTCGTGCCGGGGAAGAGGTTGATCTTCTCGCCGGCGATGAACAGGCCCAGCGCGAAGAGGAGCGTGTCGCCCGGCAGGAACGGGAAGAAGAGGCCGCACTCGACGAACAGGATGGCCAGGCTCAGCCAGAAGAGCTCCTCGCCGAACTCGCGCAGCAGGTAGTTGGGGTCCATCCAGTCCATCCCCAACAGCAGTGGAGTGATCTCCACGAGTGCGCCCACGCGCGCAACCCTAACCGCGGACCCCAACCGAAATCAGAAGGTTTAGGGTCCCGGTCATGAACGACCCGCGGGCGCCGTACGACCCGATGCCGCATGGACCGCCCGAGGTGGGGGTGGGACCGTGGGAGGGGCCGTGGCCGACGGGGGAGCAGTACGACCGTCTGCTGCTCGCCGAGGGGGACCGGCGCAACGTCGTGGACCGCTACCGGTACTGGACGCTCGAGGCGATCCGCGCCGACCTCGACACCCGCCGCCACGACTTCCACGTCGCGATCGAGAACTGGCAGCACGACTTCAACATCGGCACCATCGTCCGGACCGCCAACGCTTTCCTCGCCGCCGAGGTGCACATCGTCGGCCACCGCCGCTGGAACCGCCGCGGCGCGATGGTGACCGACCGCTACCAGCACGTCCGGCACCACCCGACTCCGGCCGACCTGGCGGCGTACCTCCACGACCGCGACGTGCAGCTGCTCGGCATCGACAACCTGCCGGGCTCGGCGCACCTCGAGACGATGGAGGTGCCGCGCCGGGTCTGCTTCCTGTTCGGGCAGGAGGGGCCAGGGCTCTCCGCCGCCGCCCGCGAGGCGTGCGACGGGACCTTCTCGATCGCGCAGTTCGGCTCGACCCGCTCGATCAACGCCAGCGCCGCCGCGGCGATCGCGATGCACGCGTGGGTGCGGCAGTACGCCGACCTCTCCGGCGATCCCGACCAGGGCGTCTGGCGCGGGTGAGGCCTGCCGGACGTCATGCGGGCCGGGTGTTGTTGCGCCCGGACCGCATGACGTCCTGAGGGGTCAGTACTTCCGTCGGCACTCCGAGAAGTCGATCCGACGCACCTCGCCGCGGCGGATGAAGACCTGCTCGGTCTGCAGGACCTCGCCCCGCTTCTCGCAGGTCAGCGTGTAACGCTCGCGCTTGCCCTCGGTGTGCCGGGTGACCGACTCGAACAGCTCCTCGGTCAGCGTGTAGGGCGTGCCGGGCGCGGCCGCGAAGTTGATCACGCGGAGGACGTAGGTGCCTGCCGGGGCGCCGTTGAGGTCCACCCGCTCCTTGTCGCCGAGGAAGTTGCCGGAGCTGCCGACCTCCTTGAGGCCGTCGGCGGTCTTCCGGTAGACCTCCAGGTCGAGGTCGTCCGGGGTCGGCCAGTCGAGGCTCGTCCGGAACACGTCGGCCGGGCCGTTGAGCACGAACTCGTGGTCGACGTGCGAGTTCGGCTCGGGCGTCGTGCCGTTGATGACCTGCGACCGGTAGGGCTCGTCCTGGAGCACCTCGTAGGGGTGGGAGCGCACCACCGGACGGGTCGAGGGGTTCACGATCCACTCGACGTCGCGCCGGCCGGCCGTCATGGCGGTGTTCACGCCGTCCTTGAAGGAGCCCTCCCAGGTGGGCGTCCGGAAGTCCTTGCGCAGGCGCAGGGTGGCGCCGCGGGGGGCGTTGCCCTTGATCACCCCGTGGAACCGGGTGTCCAGGGCGTGCTCGAGGGCGATCAGGTAGGCCTCGCGGTTGCCCTGACCCTTGTGCTTGCCGGCGCCGAGGTACTCGTCGACCACCTGCGGGAACGGCGGGTGGAACTCGTTGGGGCCGATCTCGAAGGTGTAGCCGAACCCGCCGGTGGCGTTGTAGGACCAGTCCTCGGTGGTGCCGGTGGTGTCGTAGAGCTGCCAGCCGTGGATGTTGGCGTAGCCGTTCTGGTCGGACATCCGGGCGCCGAGGCGCTTGAGGGCCGCCTCGTCGGGGGAGTCGCCCACGGGCTTGCCGTCGGCGCCGATCGTGTTGGGGTTCACGCCGTTGGGACGCAGCACCAGGTTGGAGAAGGTGTGGTTGCTGATCAGCATCGTGGTCTGGCGTCGCGAGACCAGCGTCTGGATGTTCTTCGACTCCGGCTCCGAGAACGGCTCCGCGCCGCGGTACGTCGGGTCGAGCGTGCCCACCTCGGTGGTCTCCGGGTTCGGCTCGGGGCCGGCGGCACCCGGGCCGCCCCAGAAGCCGCCGTAGTTGCGGTTCAGGTCGACGCCGACGCCGAAGCCACCGGGGCTGGTGGCGGTGGCGCGGCAGCTGCCGTCGGGGGTGTCCTGGCCGTCGACGACCCGGCAGTTCTTGCGCTTGTAGGCCTGCCCGGGGGTGGCCAGGACCGACGTGGTGCCGCCGAGCGGGTCGTTCTCGTTGAGCTCGCGCAGGTCGACGTACTCACCGTCGGTGCGGGAGAGCTCGAAGCCGTCGACGTTGACGACCGGGACCACGACCACGCGCGCCTGGTTGACCAGGCGGGTGATCCGGTCGCGCTTCCCGTAGTTCTTCACGAGGTCGAAGGCGAACTCGATGGCCAGCTCGCCGGAGGGCCACTCGCGGGCGTGGTGGAGGCCGAGCAGCACGAACGTCGGCTCGCCGCGGTTGGGGCTGCGGACGTCCTGCCCGATCTCGATGCCGTAGATCTTGCGCCCGTCGAGGCTCGGCCGCTTGAGGGCGAACTTCTGGACCAGGCGGGGGTGGTTGCGGGCCAGCTTGCCCATGTCGGCGTTGTAGTCGGCCAGCGTCCGGTAGGTGTCGCGGCCCGAGGGGAGCGGCGACCGCGCGACGGAGGCGGCGTACTGCTCGTTGATGTCGGCGATCTGGACGCCGCGGGCAACGAGGTCGGGGATCCGGACGTCGTAGCTGAACTTGCCCTCGACCAGTCGGTCGAGGTCCTCCTGGGTGTGCAGGACGACCTCGACGTAGTCGTGGCCGGCGTGCTCGGTCAGGTCCAGCCCGAGGCTCTGCAGCCGGGCCTTGGCAGCCGGGCCCGTGGGTCTCGACGGTGACCAGCTGGGGGCGGAAGTCGGCGGGGGCGGTGCTGCTCTGGGCCGTGGTGGGCGCGGTGAGCAGGGCGGCGCCGACCGCGAGGGCGGCGAGGGCGCCGCAGATGGCAGCGCGGGGGCGTCGGGACACGGTTCTTCTCCTCGGGAAGGTACGGCGATGGGTGGTGCCGTGCCCTGAACAACGCCCGATCGCCCCGGGGGTCACGCGGGTCCGCTGCGCCGGACTAGGGTGGACGGGTCCGGACCCGTGCACGAGGAGACTCATCCGTCATGCCCATTGCCACCCCCGAGGTCTACGCCGCGATGCTCGACGCGGCCAAGGAGAAGTCGTTCGCCTACCCGGCGATCAACGTGTCGTCGTCGCAGACGCTCAACGCGGCACTCAAGGGATTCTCCGACGCCGGCTCCGACGGCATCATCCAGATCTCGACCGGCGGGGCCGAGTACCTCTCCGGTCCGTCGGTGAAGAACATGGTGTCCGGCTCGGTCGCCTTCGCGGCGTACGCCGCCGAGGTGGCCAAGAGCTACCCGGTCAACATCGCGCTGCACACCGACCACTGCCCGAAGGACAAGCTGGACGGCTTCGTGCGGCCGCTGATCGACATCTCCGCCGAGCGGGTGGCCCGCGGCGACGCCCCGCTCTTCCAGTCGCACATGTGGGACGGCTCCGCCGTACCCCTCGACGAGAACCTGAAGATCGCCGAGGACCTGCTCGCGCGTTGCGCGGCGGCGAAGATCGTCCTCGAGATCGAGGTCGGCGTGGTCGGCGGCGAGGAGGACGGCGTCGTCGGCGCGATCGACGAGAAGCTCTACAGCACGCCCGAGGACGCGATCGCCACGGCCCGGGCGCTCGGCACCGGCGACCGGGGCTACTACATGACCGCGCTGACCTTCGGCAACGTGCACGGCGTCTACAAGCCGGGCAACGTCAAGCTCCGCCCCGAGATCCTGCAGCAGGCCCAGCAGGCGGTGGCCAAGGAGCTCGAGCTCGGCGACGACGCCAAGCCGTTCCACCTCGTCTTCCACGGCGGCTCCGGGTCGACCGCCGAGGAGATCGGCGCGGCGGTCGACTACGGCGTGGTGAAGATGAACGTCGACACCGACACCCAGTACGCCTTCACCCGGCCCGTGGCCGACCACATGTTCAGCAACTACGACGGGGTGCTGAAGATCGACGGCGAGGTCGGCAACAAGAAGGTCTACGACCCGCGGGCCTGGGGCAAGGCCGCCGAAGCGGGGATGGCCGCCCGCGTCCTCGAGGCCTGCGAGAACCTGCGCTCCTCGGGCACGTCGCTCGGCTGAGCCCCGTCTGGCCGGTCGGGGTCGAGGCGGCCTCAGGGCAGAGCGCGTCGTACGCCGCCGGGCTCGACTCGCGCAGGAACGTCGAGCAGCGCTCCCACTCCTCGGACTCGTCGATGGCGCGGGCGGAGGCGGCCAGGAGCGCCAGGCACCTGAGGAAGCCGCGGTTCGGCGCGTGCTCCCAGGGCACGGGCCCGTGCCCCTTCCAGCCGTTGCGCCGGAGCAGGTCGAGGCTGCGGTGGTACCCGACCCGGGCGTAGGCATAGACCGTCACGTCGTCGAGGCCCTCGGCCTTCGCCCCGTCCGCCATCGCCGCCCACGCGGCCGGCGAGGCCGGATGGCGGCGTACGACGTCCGCGGGTGGAGCGCCGGACTCCAGCTCGCTGTCGGCGGGGTCATCGGGCAGGTGCGTCGGCGGCGGTCCCGCCATCAGGTCGACATGGCTCATGCGGCCATTGTGCGGGGGCGTGGCTGCGCCGGACCGGGCGGGGTTCAGGCGCCGCGGCCGTTACCCCTGCGCCTCACCGGGCGGGGTCCAGGCGCCGCGGCCGTACCGACCGCGCCCGGTCAGGCGCCAGGCCGTTACCCAGAAAGGGTCAGCAGCGAGCGGACCCTGTCCGGGCCGAGGGCGACGATCAGCGTGGGCAGCCGCGGGCCGCGGTCCTTGCCGACGAGCAGCTGGTAGAGCAGCCGGAAGAACTCCTTCTGGTCCGCCTTCACCTCGTCGGTGGGGGCGGCGTCGACCGGCAGGCCGTGGGCGAGCTTCGGGACGCCGTAGACCAGTGTCGTCACCGGGTCGAGGTCGAGCTCGCCGTCGGGCAGGCCGTCGAGCAGCAGCGAGAGCCAGGCCGATTCGCGTTCGGTCAGGTCGGCGAGCCGCTCGGCGTCGGGTGCGGACCGGACGACGGTGCGCTCGGACTCCGGCACGAACTCCGAGATCCAGTGCATGGCGCGGGACAGGCGGGGTTCGAGGTCGTCGACCGAGGAGTGCTCGTGGCCGACGTGGGAGACCACCCGGCTGATCAGCTCGGCCGACCCGGCCGTCACGTCGGCCACCGAGGACAACGTCCGGAAGGGCACCACGACGGCGGGCGCCGGCAGGGCGCCGGCGGTCGAGGTCGAGGCGGCGCGCTCCCACGCGAGCACCTGGGCGTCGCGCTTCGTGGTCGCCTTGCGGCCGAGGGCGTCCCACTCGTCGTAGAGCCGCACCACCTCGGGCCCGAAGTCGATGTTGAACGCCTGCTTCGGCTGACGGCGGACGTAGAGCCAGCGCAGGATCGGCGCCTCGAGGATCCGCAGCGCCTCCGCCGGCGTGGGGACCCCGCCCTTCGACGACGACATCTTCACCACGCCGGCCTGGCCGACGAAGTTGTAGGACACGAACGCCGGCGCGCGGCCGCCGAACAGCTTCACCACGTCCTTGCCGACGGTGTACGACGACCCCGGGGTGGCGTGGTCGAGCCCGCCCGGCTCGAAGTCGACCCCCTCGAAGGCCCACCGCATCGGCCAGTCCACCTTCCACACCAGCTTGCCGTCGGTGTCGGTGTCGATGTCGAAGCGACCTTCGTGCCCACAGGCCCGACAGGTGTAGGAGAGGACCGGGTCGGTGAAGTCGGTGAGCTCGAGCGTGTCCCGCCCGCAGGTGGCGCAGTAGGGCTTGAAGGGGAACCTCGCCAGGTCCCCCGGGCCGGACGGCGCGGGCTCGTCCTCGGCATCGGACTCGACCGGCTCGACCTGCTCGGCCGGATCCACACCGGCCTGCTTGGTGCGGTGCCGGGCCAGGATCGTCTCGATCTCGTCCCGACGTTCGATGGCGGTGCGCACCTGCGACCGGTAGGCCCCGGAGCGGTACATCTCGGTCTGGCTGATCTCGGTCATCTCCACGCCGAGCTCGACGAGCGCGTCGCGCAGCGGCGCCTGGAAGCGCTCGGCGTACGACGGGTACTCGCCCCACGGGTCCGGGATCGCCGACAGGGGCCGGCCGACGTACTGCTCGAAGCCCGGGTCCGTGATGTCGCTCGGCACCCGCCGCATCCGGTCGAAGTCGTCCCAGGAGTGGATGTGCCGGACCTCCACGCCGCGGCGGCGCAGCTCCTCGGCCACGAAGTGCGGCGTGAGCACCTCCCGGAGCTTGCCGACGTGCACCGGGCCGGACGGGCTCGCGCCGGAGGCGACGGTGACGGGGTTCCCCTCGCCGGCGTGCCGGACGGCGTCGTCCGCCGCCCGGGTCACCCAGTCGGTGGGGTCGCCGTGTCCGCCTCGTGCCATCTGGTCGCGCTCGCTCCCTGCTCCGGGTGGGTCTCGGGCGCGGCCACGCTACCCGAGCCGGCGCGCGCCCGCGATCAACCGGGACGGCGAAGGGCGCCGGCCTCGTGAGAGGTCCGGCGCCCTGGAGGCGTCCCGTCGTTCGACCTCATCCCCCGATGTGGGTCGAGCGACCGGGCCAGCAGTGGGAGCCACCGGCCCAGGTGACGCTCAAGAATCATGACACTGACTCCTCGCTGCCACATGGCTCCCGTGTGCCGGTGTCACTAAGATGCCACGCGTGGCTTCCAGCACCCCGTCCTCCACGCTCGCGGCACTGGGTCTCCGACCGGAGGAGGAGCGGCTCTACCACCGGCTGCTCCCCCTGTCCGGCAGCAACGTGGACGTGGCGACCGCGGCCCTCGGCCTCGAGCTCGCCGACCTCCCGAGCGAGGCCGACGTGCTGTTCGACCACGGCATCGTGCGCGTGGTCGACGGGCGGCTCGAGGTGCTGTCCCTGTCTGCGGTGGTCGCGCGATTCATCGCCCGCGAGGCCGACGAGGCCGCCCGGCACCGCCAGCGCCTGACCGAGGTGGCCAACGCGATCCCGTTCCTGACCGCGGCCGCCACCAGGCCGGGTGAGGGGGAGGTGCAGGACGTCCGGCCGCTCGACGGCGAGGTGAGCACGGGCGGCAATCCGCTGCAGCTGCTGACGAAGATGATCCTCGAGAGCAAGGGCGACCTGTTGTGGTTCCGCCCCGACGCCTGGCAGATGCCGCGCGAGTCCGCGGTCGCGAAGGTGGTCGCGGAGGCGATGGCGTCGGGGCGCCGCTCCCGCGCCATCTATCCGGTGCGTGCCCTGCACGAGGCGCACGAGGCCCTGCTCGCCCGGGCCCGGGCCGGCGAGCAGATCCGGGTGATCTCGGACCTGTCCACCCGCATGTTCATCCTGGGCACCACCCATGCCGTGGTGCCGGAGCCGTTGGGCATGGCCGACGAGCCCCGTCTGCTGGTGCGCCAGCCGGCGCTGGTCGGGGCACTCACCATGCTGTTCGAGCTGATGTGGGAGCGGTCGGCGCCCGTGCCCGACCTGGACTTCGGCGAGGCTCGCCCGGACCTGCGCAGGTTCCTGCTCCAGCAGCTCGCGGCGGGCGCGAAGGACGAGCAGATCGCGCGCGCCCTGGGGATCAGCCTCCGGACCGTACGCCGCCGCGTGGCCGGCCTGCTCATCGAGCTCGGCGTGGACAGCCGGTTCCAGGCGGGGGTCGAGGCGGTACGCCGGGGATGGCTCTAGGTCCGGCGTCGGGTCCCGGGGTTTCGAGACGGTCGCTGCGCGACCTCCTCAACCACCGGAGGACGGCGGCAACACCATCGAGTAGGCCTTCGGCTCGAGCCGCCAGCTGCGGTGCCGTTCGGGTCCGGACACCTCGCCGTCGGCGGCGCAGTAGAACTCCTCGCCGGTGATCGTCACCTGCGAGCCCCGCAGGTACATCACGTCCTCGCGGCGGTGGTGGCGGCCGCGCGCGAACTCGGCGGCGTACCCGAACCGGGCAAGCGGGCCGATCGCCCGGGAGATCATCACGTCGGCCTTGCCGTCCTCCGGGTCCGCCTCGGGCGCCACCTCGGCGCCGCCGCCGACGGTCGGCCCGTTGCCGATCGCGACCATCAGCACCGGCTGGTCGACGTCGACGACGACCTCGCCGTCGACCTCCACCCGCAGTCGGACCATCGGGGGCTTCACGGCGGCCAGCAGTGCGCCGATCGGGTAGCCCAGCCGGCCGAGGTTGAGGCGGCCGTAGCCGACCCGGCCGAGGCGATCCTTCCAGCGGGCACCGCGGCGGCTGGCCTGCGCCCCGGCGCCGACGTGCACGTTGTTGACGACGATCCCGCCGAGCTCGTCGACGAGCAGGTCGACCGGGCGCACCTCCCCGTCCACCAGCACCTGCGCGGCCTCGTCGAGGTCGAGCGGGATCTCCATCGCGCGGGCGAAGTCGTTGCCGGTGCCCATCGGCAGCAGCCCGAGCACGGCTCCGGCCAGGTCGTTGCGCCGGTGGAGGGCCTTCACGACGGCGTGCAGGCTGCCGTCCCCGCCGGCGACCACGATGATCCGCGAGCCGGCCCGGTGCAGCACCCCGTCGAGCTCGCCGGGGTTGGACGTCGACGTGACCTCGACGGAGACGCGGTCGAACAGGCTCGACAGGGCACGGTCGAGGGCCTCCCCGTCGACGGTGCCGGCGTCCTTGTTCGTGATCACCAGCAGCGACTCCACGCGAGGGACCCTAACCCAGCGGCGGGCCCGCGCGAGTCGGGAGCGAGGACAAGACTTTGGTAGCCTCGGGTCGCAAGAGCCCGGTGCACTTGTGCCCCGGGTCCTTGCTTTTCTGGGACTCGGTCTCGACAGGCTCCACCGATTGGAAGTGCACATGCCGGCCATCGTCGTCCTCGGCGCCCAGTGGGGTGACGAAGGTAAGGGCAAGGCCACCGACCTGCTGGCCACCCAGCGCCAGTCCGACGGTGCGGGGATCGACTTCGTCGTCCGCACCAGCGGCGGCCACAACGCCGGCCACACGATCGTGGTGAACGGCGAGAAGTTCGCCACCCACCTGCTGCCCAGCGGCATCCTGACGCCCGGCTGCACCAGCGTGATCGGCAACGGTGTCGTGGTCTCGCCCGAGGCGCTCTTCCGCGAGCTCGACGGGCTCGAGGCCCGGGGGGTCGACGTCACCCGCCTGGTCGTCAGCGCGAACGCCCACGTGATCGCGTCGTACCACTCGACCATCGACAAGGTCACCGAGCGCTTCCTCGGCAAGAACCAGATCGGGACGACGGGCCGGGGCATCGGACCGGCGTACGCCGACAAGATCAACCGGGTCGGGATCCGGGTCGCCGACCTGTTCGACGAGTCGATCCTGCGCCAGAAGGTCGAGGGATCCCTCGAGGTGAAGAACCAGCTCCTCGCCAAGGCCTACAACCGCCGCGCGGTCGAGGTCGACGCGGTGGTGGAGGAGCTGCTGTCGTACGTCGACCGGCTGCGCCCGATGGTCGCCGACACCTCCCTGCTGCTCAACCGGGCCCTCGACGACGGCAAGACGGTGCTGTTCGAGGGCGCGCAGGCGACGATGCTCGACGTCGACCACGGCACCTACCCGTTCGTCACCTCCAGCAACCCGGTGGCGGGCGGGGTGTGCACCGGGGCCGGCGTCGGCCCGACCCGGATCGACCGGGTGATCGGCGTGATCAAGGCCTACACCACGCGCGTCGGCTCCGGACCGTTCCCGACCGAGCTCTTCGACGAGGACGGCGAGAAGCTCTGGAAGGTGGGAGGCGAGGTCGGCGTCTCGACCGGCCGGGACCGCCGGTGCGGGTGGTACGACGCCGTCATCGCGCGCTACTCCGCACGGGTCAACGGGCTGACCGACCTGTTCCTGACCAAGCTCGACGTGCTGTCGAGCTGGGAGCGGGTGCCGGTGTGCGTCGCCTACGACGTCGACGGGGTCCGGCACGACGAGATGCCGATGACCCAGACCGAGTTCCACCACGCCACGCCGATCTACGAGTTCCTCGACGGCTGGTCGGAGGACCTCTCGGAGTGCCGCACCTTCGCCGACCTCCCCAAGAACGCGCAGCGTTACGTGGAGGCGCTCGAGGAGATGTCCGAGACCCGGATCTGGGGCGTCGGTGTCGGGCCGGGGCGCGAGCAGACCCTGGTCGTGCACGGCGACTGACGCGGCCTCAGGCGGGCTCTCCGGGAGACACCAGCCGCTGGTCGAAGGCGTAGACGATCGCGGCGGCCCGGTCACGCAGGTCGAGCTTGGTGAAGATGCGGCCGATGTGGCTCTTCACGGTCACCTCCGAGATCACCAGCTCCTCGGCGATCTCGCCGTTGGACAGCCCCCGACCGACCAGACGGAGAACGTCGAGCTCGCGTGAGGTGAGCACGTCGGGGGTCGCGCCGTCGCCGGTGGTCGCGCCGGTGCGGTAGGCGTCGAGTACGCGGCCGGTGACGGCGGGGTCGAGCAGCGCCTGGCCGGTGGAGACCGTGCGTACCGCGCGGATCAGCTGCTCGGCGGGGGAGTCCTTGAGCAGGAAGCCGGCCGCGCCCGCGCGCAGCGCCCCGGAGAGCAGCTCGTCGTCGTCGAACGTGGTCAGCACCAGGATCGGCGGCGCGTCGGGGATCGCGGCGCAGCCGCCGGGTGGCCTCGATGCCGTCGACGTCACGCATCCGCAGGTCCATCACGACGACGTCCGGGCGGTGCTCCGCGACGGCGTCCTCCACCTCGGAGCCGTCGGAGCACTCGGCGACGATCGCGAACCCGTCCTTGCGGCGCAGGATCCGGCGGAGCCCCGAACGGACCAGCTCCTGGTCGTCGACGAGGAGCACCCGCACCGTCTCGTCGGGGGGTGGCGTCGTCACGTCGCCTCCGCCGTACGCGGCCGGTCGGGGACGCACCAGGCACCGGAGCCGGGCGCCGGGGCCGGCGGCACCGGGCAGGTCCACCTCCACCACCCACTGACCCGACCGCGGTCCGGCCTCGAACGTGCCTCCGAGGAGCTCGGCGCGCTCCCGCATTCCCCGGAGGCCCGAGCCGCCCGAGGTCTGCTTCGTCGGCGCGGCCAGGCTGTTGGAGACCACGAGGCGCTGCCGGTCGGCGGCGGAGTTCGAGCGTGATCGTGGCGTGGGCGGCGGGCTGGTGCTTGGCGATGTTGGCCAGCGACTCCTGGACGATGCGGTAGAGGCCCAGGCCGGCATTGGCCGGAACCGATGCCGGGTCGCCGCGCACGTCGAGGTCGACGTCGAGCCCCGCCGCACGGAAGTCGTCGACCAGCCGGTCCAGGTCGCGCAGGTCGGGTGCGGCGGTCGGCTGGCCCGACCCGTCGCCGAGCAGGCCGACGGTGTGCCGGATGTCCGACATGGCGGCCCGGCCGAGCCGCTCGGCGTCGCGCAGCGCCTCGATCGACTCGTCGACGCCCGACTCGCGGTCCTCCTCGAGGCTGCGGCGGGCGGCCGTCAGGTGCAGCATGGTCACGCTCAGCGAGTGGGCGATCACGTCGTGCACCTCGCGGGCGATCCGCTGCCGCTCGTGCAGGATCGCGGCCGCCTCGTGCTCGGCCTGCGCCCGACGCTCCGCGGTCAACCGACGCTGCTGGTACTGCATCACGAAGCCGACGTCCCAGCCCACGATCAGTGCCACGATCCAGAACGCCGAACCCTCCAGGCCCAGGGTGAGGGCGGCGAGCTTGACCGCGCCGGCGACCGCCGTCGTGGAGAGCAGGCCGGCGGTGGGACGCGCGACCGCGCCGAGATGGCCGGTGAGCATGACCAGCACGAACACCGAGAAGTCGTAGTCCGTGGGGTAGCGGATGGCAACGGTCAGCGCGGCCGCCGAGGTGATCACGGTGTGCACCGCCCACGGCAACGCACGGGCGGCGAAGTCGAACCCCCACGGGACCAGGGCGACGGCGATCAGGGCCGCGACAGGGGCCAGCGGGTGCTCACCCACGCGCTGCCCCACCGCGATGCAGCCCGCGAGGATCGCGAGGCTGTTCATCACCAGCGGGATCCACCAGACGTAGTCGGGGAAGCCCGCGCGTTCGCAGGCCCGCTCCATCTGGTGCCGCAGCCGGTCCAGGGCAGTCACGCCGATCAGCGTATTGCGGATGCCTGCGCGCCACATCCGACCAGGGGCGGAGGCGGGTCCGCCCCTGGCAGGTCCTCGAAGTCCCGCCTCCGGCAGGCAGAGCCGCGCGGCCCGGCGTCCCTAGTGTCGAGGGACGTTGATGCGCCACCGGCTAGGAGGCCGAGATGAGACTCAGGTCAAGGAACCGCCCGCAGCACTCCCGGCTTCCCGGGGACCCCGACCGGGTCACCGCGTGGGAGAGCTACCACCGTCGAGCAGCCGTGCTGCGTGACGTCGTCACGCGACTGGATTCCGGCGCCGACCTGCCGGTCGGGCCCGCGGAGCTGGCCGTCTTCGAGGACCGCGCCGACCTGCTCCGGGCACTGCACGACGTGTGGACCCGCCGCGTCGAGACCCGCGTCGACGTCGCCCTGGAGCTGGGCCATCACTTCTCGCGCGAGGACGGCGTCGCCCGGGCCTGGCGCGAGGTGGCGGCCGAGCTGCCGGGGATCCGCCGGGTGCTCGACGAGCACGAGGACGATCCCGCCCTCAGGGCCCACGAGCAGCACGAGCACCGCCTGCTCGCCGTCGCCGCCGGGCACGCGTCGCTCGGTGACCCGATCGTCCGGAGCGCGGCAGCCGGTGCCCGTCTCGTGGCCGCGGTCCGGGGCTCGGCAACAGCGGCTGCGTGAGGGAAGGTGGAGGACATGACACAGACCGCCGACTACGTGTTCGACCCGTTCGCACCCGGGTTCACCGACGACCCGTATCCGGAGTACGCCCGCCTGCGAGCGTCCGGCCCCGTCCACGAGCACCCGCTCGGGTTCTGGGTGGTGTCGGCGTACGACGAGGTGAACGCGTTGCTGCGCTCGGGACACTCCGTGGAGGAGCGCCACGTCGCGCCCGGGCCGTTGCAGGCGCTCCAGGGCGAGATCTACGGCGAGCAGGAGGAGCGGAGCAACGGCCTCTCCATGCTGGACAAGGACCCGCCCGACCACACCCGGCTCCGCAAGCTGGTGTCGCGGGCCTTCACGCCCAAGACGATCGCGGCGCTCGAGCCGGAGGTGGAGCGGCTGGTCGACGAGGCGCTCGACGCGATGTCCGACGCCGGCGAGGTCGACCTCGTCGAGGCGCTGGCCTACCCGCTGCCGTTCAACGTGATCACCCAGATGCTGGGCATGCCGGAGGCCGACCACGCGCGGATGCGCGAGCTGGCCGGGGTCATCGTCCGTTCCCTCGAGCCGGTCGTCGACGCGGACGCCCTGCGCGAGATCATGGCCGCCGACGAGGAGCTGTCCGGCATCGCGCTCGACGTGATCGAGCGCAAGCGGCGTCAGCCGGCCGACGACCTGCTCACCGCACTCATCCGGGCCGAGGACGACGGCGACGTGCTCGACGACGACGAGCTGGTGGCCCAGGTGCTGCTCCTCTACATCGCCGGCCACGAGACCACCGTCAACCTGATCGCCAACGGAGTCCTCGCGCTGCTGCGCAACCCGGACCAGCTCGCCCTGCTGCGGGAGCGGCCCGACCTCGCCGGCAACGCGGTCGAGGAGCTGCTGCGCTACGACTCCCCGGTGCAGATGAGCCGGCGGATCACCCTGGAGCCCTACGACATCGACGGCGTCGAGGTGCCGGCGGGATCCTTCGTGATCGCCAGTCTCGCGGCGGCCAACCGCGACCCCGACAAGTGGGGACCCGACGCGGACCAGCTCCGGATCGACCGCGAGGAGGCACGGTCCCACGTGTCGTTCGGCGCCGGCGTGCACCACTGCCTCGGAGCGGCCCTGGCGCGGCTGGAGGGCCGGGTGGCCATCTCGCGGCTCGTCGACCGGTTCGCCGACCTCGCGCTGGACGGCGAGCCGACCTGGAACGGCCGGATCAACCTGCGCGGACCGCAGCACCTGCCGGTCCGGGTCTGATCGTCCTAGGGTGTGGTCAGCCCACCCGAAGGAGCCATCGTGGCCACCAGCCCGGACCTGTCCGCCCTGACCGTCGCGATCACCGGGGGTGCCCGCGGCATCGGCCTGGCCGCCGCCGGCCGGCTCTCCCGGGCCGGGGCCCGGGTCGTGATCGGCGACCGCGACGTCGAGGTCGCCCAGAAGGCGGCCGCTGACCTCGGCGTCGACGTCCGGCAGCTCGACGTGGCCAGCCCTGACTCCTGGCGGTCCTTCGCCGAGGTGGTCGGGCCGATCGACGTCCTGGTCAACAACGCCGGGATCATGCCGGTGGGCGAGGTCGTGGACGAGCCGGACGCCGTGACGCGGGCGATCCTCGACGTCAACCTGCTGGGCGTGATCACCGGCACCAAGACGTTCGCCCCGCAGATGATCGCGCGCGGCCGCGGGCACATCGTCAACGTGGCGTCCGGCGTCGGGCGGGTCGCGGTGCCGGGCGGCGCGACGTACGCCGCGTCGAAGTTCGGCGTCGTGGGGTTCACCGAGGCCACCCGGGGCGAGCTCGCCCCGCACGGCGTCGACGTCTCCATGGTGCTGCCGACGGTGGTGCGGACCGAGCTGGCGGCCGGCGTCCCCCAGGCGCGGTTCGTCAAGCCGGTGACCGCCGAGGACGTCGCCGAGGTGATCGAGGCGGTGATCCGCCGACCCAGCGCCGAGACCTGGGTGCCGCGGTGGACCCAGGGGATGGTCCGGGCCACCCAGCTGCTTCCCCGCCGCGTCCAGGAGGCGATCTCGCGGACCTTCCGCGCCGACGCCATCCTGCGGAGCGCCGACCACGTCGGCCCGCGCCGACTACGAGCGCCGGGTCAGGTCGTGAAGCCCGAGGAGGCGGTCGACCGGATCAACGCCGCCTTCGGGCACGCGAAGGACCACCGGGTGCTGCACGCCAAGGGCCGGTTCTACGCCGGCACGTTCACCGCGACCCCTGAGGCAGCGGCGCTGAGCCGGGCCGGGCACCTCCAGGGCGAACAGGTGCCGGTGACGGTCCGGTGGTCCAACGCCAGCGGTCATCCGCGGTCCTCGGACAAGGCGCCGGACGTCCGCGGCATGGCGGTGAAGTTCCGGCTCCCGGACGGCAGCACCACCGACCTGCTCGGCCAGACTGCGCCCCGGTTCCCGGTGCGCGACCCCCGACAGTTCGTGGAGTTCACGGAGGCCTCGCGCAGCCCCGTCCGGCTCGCACTGTGGAGCGCGCGCCACCCGCAGGCGCTCCCGTCGCTGCTCGCCAACGCGCGGGCCGGGGCGGTCGTCCCGCCGTTCTCCTTCGCCGAGAAGACCTACTACCCGATCCACGCCTACGGCTGGGTCGACGCCGCGGGCAACCGGACCTGGGTGCGCTACCGCTTCGTCCCGCAGGCGGACAAGGGCGAGCGGCCGGCCGAGACGTTCGAGGGTCGACAGCGGCTCAGCGGCGAGATCGCCGCACGGCTCGCCCGGGGTCCGGTGCGGTACGACGTCGTGGTCACCGTCGCCGCCGAGGGCGACGACCCGCACGACCCCACGTCGGTCTGGCGGGGTGCCCGCGAGCTCAACGCCGGCACGATCGAGGTCACCTCGGAGTCCGCCGACCCGGAGGCCGAGGGTGATCCCGTGGTCTTCGACCCGACCCGCGTCGTCGACGGGATCGAGCTCTCCGACGACCCGATCCTGCGGTTCCGGCCCGCCGCCTACTCCGTCTCGGTGTCTCGCCGGACCCGTCCCTCGGCCGGCTGAGCCAGGACGAGACTAGGCTCGGCGCACGTGAAGACCCTCGTCATCGGCACCGGCGGACGCGAGCACGCCCTCGCCCGAGCACTCTCCCGCGATCCCGGTGTCACCGAGGTCCACGCGGCCCCGGGGAACCCGGGCATGACCGCGGTCGCCACCCTCCACGACGTCGACGCCCTCGACGGCAACGACGTGGCCGCGCTGGCCGAGAAGCTGGGCGTCGACCTGGTGGTGGTGGGCCCCGAGGCACCGCTGGTGGCGGGCGTCGCCGACGCGGTCATCGACCGGGGGATCGCCTGCTTCGGGCCGACCGCGGAAGCCGCACGGCTCGAGGGCTCCAAGACGTTCGCCAAGGACGTGATGGCCGCGGCAGGAGTGCCTACCGCGGCTGCTCGGACCTGCACCGACCGCAACCGACGAGGCGGCGGCTGCCCTTGACGCGTTCGGCGCCCGTACGTCGTGAAGGACGACGGGCTGGCGGCCGGCAAGGGCGTGGTCGTCACCGACGACCGGGACGCCGCACTCGCCCACGCGGCGGGCTGCGAGCGGGTGGTGATCGAGGAGTACCTCGACGGCCCGGAGGTCTCGCTGTTCGCCGTCACTGACGGCAGCACCGTCTACCCGCTGCAACCCGCCCAGGACTTCAAGCGGATCTTCGACGGTGACGCCGGGCCCAACACCGGCGGGATGGGCGCCTACACGCCGCTGCCGTGGGCCGATCCCGGGCTGGTCGAGGAGGTCCTGGCGACCGTCCTGCAGCCGACCGTCGACGAGCTGGCCCGGCGCGGCACCCCGTTCGCCGGCCTGCTGTACGCCGGCCTCGCCCTCACCTCGCGCGGGGTGCGGGTGGTCGAGTTCAACGCCCGGTTCGGCGATCCCGAGACCCAGCCGCTGCTGGCGCTGCTCGAGTCCCCGCTGTCCCCGCTCCTGCTCGGGGCGGCCACCGGCACGCTGGGCTCGGTGCCGCCACCGGCCTGGCGACCCGGCGCCGCCGTGGCCGTCGTGATGGCGTCGGCCGGCTATCCGGAGTCGTCGTCGAAGGGTGACGTGATCACCGGGGTCGAGGCGGCCGAGGAGCTCGACGGGGTGCACGTGATCCATGCCGGGACCGCGCTCGACGTGACGGCAACCTGGTCACGGCGGGTGGCCGGGTGCTCGCGGTGATCGGCACCGGCGGCACGGTCGGCGAGGCCCGGGACGCGGCGTACCGGGGGGTCGCCGAGATCCGGTTCGACGGCGCCCAGCACCGCACCGACATCGCCCTGACCGCCTCCTCCTAGGTTCGCGAAGCAGCCGGGGGTGATGGGACAATCGCAGGCGTGAGCTTCCCCAACGTCCTCGCCACCCGCTACGCCGGGGAGGACCTCGCCCGGATCTGGTCGCCCGAGCACAAGATCGTCCTCGAGCGCCGGCTGTGGATCGCGGTGCTCAAGGCGCAGCGCGACCTCGGGATCGACGTTCCCGACGGGGTCGTGGAGGCCTACGAGGACGTCGTCGACAAGGTCGACCTCGACTCGATCGCCGCGCGCGAGCGGGTCACCCGGCACGACGTCAAGGCCCGGATCGAGGAGTTCAGCGCGCTGGCCGGGCACGAGCACATCCACAAGGGGATGACCTCGCGCGACCTGACCGAGAACGTCGAGCAGCTCCAGGTCCTCTCCTCGCTCCGGCTGGTCCGGGACCGCACCGTCGCGACCCTGGCCCGGCTGGCCCGGCTGGCCGCCGAGCACGAGACCACCGTGATGGCCGGCCGCTCCCACAACGTCGCCGCCCAGGCCACCACGCTCGGCAAGCGGTTCGCCACCATCGCCGACGAGATGCTGGTCGCGCTCGAGCGGATCGAGGACCTCGGCAACCGCTACCCGCTGCGGGGGATCAAGGGGCCGATGGGCACCGCCCAGGACATGCTCGACCTGCTCGACGGGGACGAGACGAGGCTGGCCGACCTCGAGGAGCGGGTCGCCGCCCACCTCGGCTTCCACCGGGTGCTGACCTCGGTCGGGCAGGTCTATCCCCGGTCCCTCGACTTCGACGTGGTCTCGGCGCTGGTGCAGCTGGTGGCCGGGCCCTCCAACCTCGCCACCACGATCCGGCTGATGGCCGGCAACGAGCTGGTCACCGAGGGCTTCGCCGAGGGCCAGGTCGGGTCGTCGGCGATGCCGCACAAGATGAACACCCGCTCCTGCGAGCGCGTCAACGGGCTCGCCGTCGTCCTGCGCGGCTACCTCTCGATGGTCGGTGAGCTGGCCGGCGACCAGTGGAACGAGGGCGACGTCTCCTGCTCCGTCGTACGCCGGGTCGCGCTGCCCGACGCGTTCTTCGCCGCCGACGGGCTGTTCCAGACCTTCCTCACCGTGCTCGACGAGTTCGGTGCGTTCCCCGCGGTGATCCAGCGCGAGCTGGACCGCTACCTGCCGTTCCTGTCCACGACCAAGGTGCTGATGGCGGCCGTCCGCAACGGCGTGGGCCGCGAGACCGCCCACGAGGCGATCAAGGAGGCGGCGGTCGGCACGGCGCTGGACATGCGGAAGGGCCAGGCCGAGAACGACGTCTTCGCCCGGCTCGCCGCCGACCCACGCCTCGGCCTCACCGCCGACCAGCTCGACTCGCTGGTCGCGGAGCCGATCACCTTCACCGGCGCCGCCGTCGCGCAGACCCAGGCGGTCTGCCGCCGGGTGGCCGAGGTGGTCTCGCAGCACCCCGAGGCCGCGGCGTACGAGCCCGGCGCGATCCTCTAGCGCGTCCGGTTGCCGGCGGGCACGGGCACCGACCGCACGCGGAGGTCGCGCACCGCGAACGCCATCGCCACCGACAGCACGACGAGCGCGGTGAACAGGGCGACCTGGAGGGACCGCGACGGCGAGGCGTCGACCACGTGGTACGTCGTCATCAGCAGCGCCGCCCCGATCGCCGACCCGATCCGGGCGCCGGTCTGCAGCGCGCCGCCGGCGGCCCCGCCCATGGCCGGCGGCACGTCCGCCAGGCTCAGGGTGAAGTTGGGCGAGATCACGAAGCCTCCGCCGAGCCCCGCGAGCAGCAGGGTCGGCACGAGCACCCACGCCAGGTCGCCGGGGGAGCGGCCGGGGACCAGGAGTGCGGCCGCCAGCACCCCGCTCATCATCACGGCGATCCCGATCAGGGTGATCTTCCGGCCGACGACCGACACCAGGCGTCCCGCCGCCGGTGCGGTGACCGCGGAGCCGAGCGCGAACGGGGTGATCAGCAGCCCCGCTTCGAGCGGCGAGTGGCCGAGCCCCTCCTGGAGGAAGACCGAGAGCACGAGGAAGATCCCGGTGAAGCCGGTGAAGTAGAGGGTGCCGACGGCCAGCCCTCCGGCGTACCCGGGGGTGGCGCGCAGCAGGCCGACGTCGAGGACCGGCGCCCCGCCGCGCTGCACCACCCGTCGTTCCCACCGCACGAACGCGACGAGGAAGCCGGGCGCGAGGGCCACCAGCGCGAGCGGGAGCCGCGCCCCGCTCTCGAGGCTCACCAGCGGGTAGAGGATGCACAGCACGGCGGCCCCGAGCAGGGCGGCTCCCGGGACGTCCAGGCGGGCCTCGCTGCCCGAGACGTCCGGCGGGCCGGGGACCAGCCGCGCGATCGCGACCAGGGCCGCCAGGCCGATCGGGACGTTGACCAGGAACAGCCAGCGCCACCCGTCCTCCCCGCCGGCCACGGTGAGGATCAGGCCGCCGAGCACCGGCCCCAGTGCGGAGGAGATCGAGACCGTCAGTCCGAAGAACCCGAACGCGCGACCCCGCTCCGGTCCGCGGAACAGCTGCTGGATCAGGCCGGTGTTCTGCGGCGTGAGCAGGCCGGCCGTCGCGCCCTGGGCCAGCCGGGCGGCGACCACGGTCTCGATGTTGGGTGCGAGCCCGACCGCCGCGCTGGAGACGATGAACCCGGTCAGACCGATCAGCATCATCCGGCGGCGACCGTGGGCGTCCCCGAGCCGACCGCCGGCGACGAGGGTGAGCCCGAACGCCAGCGCGTAGCCCGAGACGACCCACTGCACCGCGCCCGCCGTGGTGTCGAGCCCGGACCGCATCGAGGGGATCGCGACGTTCACGATCGTCACGTCGAGCAGCGACATGAACCCCACGAGCAGCGACACCGCCAGGATCCGCCAGCGCCGCGGATCGGGCTCGTAGTCGTCGGACACCCCCACAGCATCCCCGACGCGCCCCAGAACGCGGAGCGGCGCCCGGCCCATCGGGCCGGACGCCGCTCCCACTCCTACGACGGAGTCACGACGGGGTCAGCGGGCGACCACGTCGTGGTCGTGCTCGTCGTGCAGGCCACCGCCGCCGGTCGTGCCGGAGACGCCGCCGACCGGCGTGGCCGGGTCGACCAGCGGCTCCTTCACGAAGCTGCGCTGGGCCAGCAGCCACGCGGCGTGCGCGGCCGCGTCGGCCATCTCGCCGATCCCCTGCCGGTTGACGTTGTCGATCGTGTCGCAGGCCAGGTGGTAGCAGTGGTCGTACTGCTCGCCGGCCGTGCCGCCGTAGATCGCCGCCTCGTCCGCCGTCTTGACGCCCTCGGCGCCGGTGAAGAGGCCGCCCGCCGGGATCCCCGCCTCGATGAACGGGCCGTAGTCGGAACGACCGCTGAACGGGGTCTCCGAGGAGGCCAGCCCGACGCCACCGAAGTAGTCGTGGAAGACCCGCTCGATCTCACCCGACCCCTGGGGACCGTCCGCCGACCCCGGTCCGACCGGGTACTTGGAGTTGTCCCCGTCGTAGACGAACCGGACGTAGTTCGGCGAACCGATCATGTCGAAGTTGAGGTTGAGCGCGATCGCGTCCTTCTCGGCCTTGCTCAGCTTGCCGACGTAGTGGCGCGAGCCGAGCAGCCCGAACTCCTCGGCACCCCAGAACGCGAAGCGGATCTTGTTGCGCGGCTCGAGCTCGCGGTCGGCGATCGCCTCGGCGATCTCCAGGACACCCGCCGAGCCGGACCCGTTGTCGTTGATGCCGGGCCCGCGGGGGACGCTGTCGAGGTGGGCGCCGACCACGATCACGTTGTCCGGCGTCGCCGGTGGGCGTCTCGGCGAGGACGTTGTACGTCGTCCTGGTCTCGTTGACCCGGTCGACCCGCACCCGGGCCTCCGATCCGGTGTCGCCGTTGGTGGCGCCGTTGCGCAGGTCGTCGCCGATCGCGAAGGTCGTCCCGATCACCGGGATGCCGACACCCGGCGTGGTCAGCGTGCCGGCGACGGCGGAGGTGCGGCCGGGCTGCCCCTCGTTGAACACGATCACGGCGGACGCGCCCGCCTGCTCGGCGTTGTCGGCCTTGTCGCGGAACGGGCAGGTGCCGCGCTGCACGAGGGCGATCGTGTCGGCCGGGAAGCCGGCGAAGTCCGCGTCCTCACAGCCGCTCGTGTTGCCGTTCATGGCCCCCGGTGCCGGGACGACGAGGTCGACCGCCGTCACGTCGGCCGTGACGTCGCCGTTTCCGGAGTAGGTCATCGACGCGAAGTCGGTCCCGTCCTGGTAGGTCGCCGGGTCGGGCGCCGTCTGGGCGAAGACCGGCGGGGTCGCGTCCGCGTTGAACGGGAACTCGAACGGCTGGACCGTGACGTCGTAGCCGGCGGCCGTGAGGCGGCCCTCGACGTAGTCCACCGACTGGTTGTAGGCGGCGAAGCCGGAGACCCGGTTGCCGCCGTTGTCGTCCGCGATCTGCTGGAGCGCCGCGAGGTGCTGCTCCATCCCGGCGACGGTGACGGCCTTGCGCAGGCCCTGGGTGACCGACAGGTCTTCGGGGTGTGGTTCCGCACTGGCCCCGACCGTCGTGACGGCGAGCACCGAGGTGACGGCGCTCGCGGCGAGGAGGCCGGTTGCCCGGCGCCCGAGAATTGCTGATCTCAAAGGATCCTCCTGTTGTGGTACCGGCCCCTCCCTGGCGCCGGTGGTGAGCGGGCTGAGTGTGCCATGGGTCACATCCGCACGACCATCCCCGTTGAGCAAAACTTGAAACTGCCGCATCGAGTTGGATGGGGGCATGGACAAGGCAGTCGACGTGACGGTGTCCGGACGGGTCCAGGGCGTGTCATTCCGCGCCTACACCCAGCAGGAGGCCGGCCGGCTCGGCGTCACCGGCTGGGTGAGCAACGAGCCCGACGGGACGGTGGCCGGGCACTTCGAGGGGCCGGCCCGCTCCGTGGACGCGCTCGTCGCGTGGTGCCACGACGGCCCGCGACTGGCTCGGGTCGAGCGGGTCGTCGTACGGGAGGCGCAGCTCGGTGGGTGCCCGGACCTTCGAGGTCCGCGGCTGAGGCCATCGGCGCGACCCCCGGCGTGGCCTCGCCTTGCCTCACCGGTCGTGAGCACGAAGATGGGGGGATGTCCGCACCGGTCACCGTCTCGATCACCCGCCACATCGACCCGACCCACTCCAGCGAGATGCTCGCCTGGGTGCAGGCCGGGACCTCCCTGGCCGAGCGGTTCCAGGGGTTCCTCGGCAGCGGCTGGGTCCGCCCCGCCGCGGACTCCGACGAGTGGCACATGCTCTACCGGTTCGCCGACGAGCACGACCTCGCGGTGTGGGAGGCCTCTCCGCAGCGGGCGTGGTGGCTGGAGGCCGCCGAGGGGCGGATCGAGTCGTCCCGGATGATCCGGCGCACCGGCATCGAGGGGTGGTTCGACGAGCCCACGGCGCAGACCGTCGACATGGCCGGGCCGCCCGCGCCGCCGGTGTGGAAGCAGGCCGTGGTGATCTGGCTGGCGTTCTTCCCGCTCAGCCTGGTGATCACCTGGCTGACCGGGCGCTTCCTGCCCGACGTACCCCTCGTGCCCCGCGTCCTGGGCTCCACCGTGGTGATGACGCCGATCATGACCTACCTCGTGCTGCCCCGGATGACGCGCGCGCTGGGCTGGTGGCTGCACCGCTGAGCCCCGGTCCGGCCACTAGGGTCGGCGGCGTGCTGAACATTCCCGACGCACCGGCGATCGAGGGCGCCACCCACGTCCACTCCGGCAAGGTCCGCGACCTCTACCGCCTGGAGTCGGGCGAGTACGCCGGCGGGTTGCTGATGGTCGCCAGCGACCGGATCTCCGCCTACGACTTCGTCCTCGACACCACGATCCCGGACAAGGGGGAGATCCTCACCCGGATGTCCCTGTGGTGGTTCGAGCAGCTGGCCGACCTGGTCCCGAACCACGTCCTCTCCACCGACGTCCCGCCCGCCGTCCGGGGGCGGGCGGTGGTCTGCGAGGAGCTCGCGATGTTCCCGGTCGAGTGCGTGGCGCGTGGCTACCTGGCCGGGTCCGGGCTGCTGGACTACCGCGCGACCGGCGAGGTCTGCGGGATCGCCCTGCCTCCCGGCCTGGACGACGGCTCCCGGCTGCCGGAGCCGATCTTCACCCCCGCCACCAAGGCCGACCTGGGCGACCACGACGAGAACGTCTCCTACGACGCCGTGGTCGCGACCGTCGGCGACGAGGACGCCGCGGCCCTGCGCGACCTCACGCTGCGCGTCTACGCACGCGCCGAGGAGCTCGCCCGGGACCGGGGGATCGTCCTCGCCGACACCAAGCTCGAGTTCGGCGCCCGCCCCGACGGGACGCGCGTGCTCGCCGACGAGGTGCTCACCCCCGACTCCTCGCGCTTCTGGCCGGCCGACGAGTGGCGACCCGGCCGCGCCCAGCCGTCCTACGACAAGCAGATCGTCCGCGACTGGCTGACGTCCGCCGAGAGCGGCTGGGACCGGGCCTCCGGCGAGCCGCCTCCGGCGCTGCCCGGGCACGTCGTGGAGTTCACGCGGTCCCGCTACGTCGAGGCGTACGAGCGGCTGACCGGGCAGCCCTGGTGACCGTCACCGTCGAGTTCGCCGCACCGCTCGACGTCGTGTTCGACGCACCTGTCCGACCCGGCGCGGCGCCCGGAGTGGCAGTCCAGCCTGCGCCGGATCGAGGGCCTGCGCGGCGACGGCGGAGTCGGCACCACCTGGCGCGACGTGACCGCGGTCGGGGCGAGGCCCCGGATGGAGATCACGGAGGTGGATCCCGGCCGGGCCTGGGCCGAACGGGGCACCTGGCACGGGATCGAGGCGACCCTCCGTCTCGGGTTCGAGCCCACTCGGCACCGGCACCAGGGTCACCGCCACGGTCGACCTCGCCACCGCCCTCCCGCTGTGGCCGGCCGGGCTGGGTGCTGCGCCGGCTGGCGCCGTACGCCGTCCGCGCCGACCTCGAGCGCTGCGGCCCGCGCGCTAGGTTCGTGAGCATGGGCAAGACACTTCGCTGGCCGGGATCGGCGTCCTGATGTTCCTCGTCGGACTCGTGTGGACGCTGCAGGGGCTGGACTACCTCGGCGGCAGCTCGATGAGCGGCGAGAAGACCTGGGCGATCATCGGCCCGATCGTCGCCGGGCTGGGCGTCGCCCTGGCCTATGTGGCGCTGCAGGGGAGGCGTCCCTCCTGAGGTCGCCCTCCTGAGATGACGGTGGTCCGGGTCACCGGCCACGGGCTAGGTTGAAGCGCATGCCGAACCTCGCCAGCCTGCTCGAAGGCTCCGCCGAGAAGTACGCCGACCGCGACGCCGTCGTGCTCGGCGACACCCGCCTCACCTACGGGGAGGTGAACGGCGCGGCCAACCAGGTCGCCAACCTCCTCGCCGAGCGCGGGATCCGGCCGGGCGACAAGGTGGCCCTGAGCTGCCCGAACCTGCCGTACTTCCCGATCGTCTACTACGGGATCCTCAAGGCCGGCGCCACCGTGGTGCCGCTCAACGTGCTCCTCAAGGGCCGCGAGGTGGGCTACCACCTCGACGACTCGGACGCGAAGGCGTACTTCTGCTTCGAGGGAACCGACGAGCTCCCGATCGGCCGGGCGGGCCACGAGGGCTTCCAGCAGACCGACGGATGCGAGCACTTCTTCCTGATCACCGCGGATCCGCGCGCGGAGTCACCGATCCCGGGCGCCGAGACCCTCGGTGCGGCGATGGGCCAGCAGCCGCCGACGTTCGAGACGGTCGAGACCGACGAGGACGACACGGCCGTCATCCTCTACACCTCCGGCACCACCGGCCAGCCCAAGGGGGCCGAGCTCCGGCACCGCAACATGCACTCCAACGCACTGGCGGGCGCCGACCTGTTCGGCGCCGACGCCGACAAGCCCGACACCTACCTGTGCGTGCTCCCGCTGTTCCACTCCTTCGGCCAGACCGTGATCATGAACGGCGGCTTCGCGTTCGGCGGCACCGTCGTCCTCCTGCCGCGCTTCGAGGCCGGCGCCGCACTGGGGCTGATGGACAAGGAGGACGTCACCTTCTTCGCCGGCGTCCCGACGATGTACTGGGGACTGCTCGGCGCCCTCGACGACTCGGGCGTCGACGTCACGAAGCTCGCCGGCAACCTCCGGGTCGCGGCGGCGGGCGGATCCGCCCTGCCGGTCGAGGTGCACAAGGACTTCGAGAAGCGGTTCGGGGTGACCATCCTCGAGGGGTACGGGCTCTCCGAGACCTCGCCGGTCGCCTCCTTCTCGCCGTACGGCGAGGAGGTCCGCGTCGGCTCGATCGGCATCCCCATCCCCGGGGTGGAGATGAAGCTCCTCCAGCCCGAGACCTGGGACGAGGTCGAGGAGGGCGCCGACAACGTCGGCGAGATCGCGATCAAGGGGCCCAACATCATGAAGGGCTACTACGGCCGCCCCGACGCCACCGAGGAGGCGATCCGGGACGGCTGGTTCCGCTCCGGCGACCTCGGGCGCAGGGACGAGGACGGGTGGTACTACATCGTCGACCGGTCCAAGGACATGATCATCCGCGGTGGCTACAACGTGTACCCGCGGGAGATCGAGGAGGTCCTGATGGGCCACGAGGCGGTGTCGCTCGCGGCCGTGATCGGCGTACCCCACGAGAGCCACGGCGAGGAGATCAAGGCCGTGGTGATCAAGGAGAAGGACCACGACGACGTCTCCGAGGACGACCTCGTGGCGTGGGCCAAGGAGGAGATGGCCTCCTACAAGTACCCCCGCATCGTGGAGTTCGTCGACGACCTGCCGATGACCGCCACGGGCAAGATCCTCAAGCGCGAGCTGTCCTGAGGCGCCGGCCGGCAGGCCACCGGTCCTGACCAGTCTTGACCGGCGGGGTGCCGCGGAGGAATCTGGTCGGCGTCCCCGTCCGCCTCCGGATGTCCCGGAGCTCCGAACGGGGCGAGGGGAGTGCCGGCGATGGCGCTGTTCATGGACGTGCACCACATGGAGGGCGGCGTCAGCGCCGCCGACGTGGCGGGTGCCCATCAGAAGGACGTCGAGACGCAGTCACAGTACGGCGTGGACTACAAGCACTACTGGGTGGACGAGGAGCACGGCAAGATCTTCTGCCTCGTCGACGCACCGGACGCCGACACCGCCGTGCGGGTGCACCGCGAGGCGCACGGGCTCGAGGCCGACGAGATCTATCCGGTCACCCAGGGCGCCTGACCGACCCGCCGAGCTGCCCGTCCGCTCAGGCGAACGGGTCCGGCAGCCCGCCCGGGAGCTTCGCGAGGAGCTCGCGGGCGGCCTCACGGTGCTTGTGCTCGACCAGCACCTCGTACTTCGTCGCCACCACGGCGCTGACGGAGGAGAAGTCGCGCTGGCCGCGGGTGCCGGCGTAGCCGACCAGTGCCCAGACCACGCCGAACACCGCGCCGAACGAGTGCGGCCGAGCCGATGATGGCGAGCAGGTTCCCCTCGCCGAAGAGCGAGAAGATCAGGCCGACGAACAGGCCGAGCCACAGGCCGGAGAGCGCCCCGGCCAGGGCGACGCGGCCCTTGGTCAGGCGGCCGGTGATCCGCTCGACCTGCTTGAGGTCGGTCCCGACGATCATGCAGTTCTGGACCGGGAACGCGTTGTCGGAGAGGAAGTCGACGGCCTTCTGGGCGGCGGCGTAGTCGTCGTACACGGCGAGCGACTGCGGGAACTCGAGGTCGAGGCCGGAGACGTTGTGCGGCTGCTGGGAGGACATGCCCCGATTCTTCCTCACGGGCCCGCGGATAGACTCGCCGGCGGCAGTCCACCGCTCGTCCAAGGAGTCCCCCGTGGCCCGTGTCGTCGTCGACGTCATGCCCAAGCCCGAGATCCTCGACCCCCAGGGCAAGGCCGTGCTCGGCGCGCTGCCGCGCCTCGGGTTCGACGGGGTCACCGACGTCCGCCAGGGCAAGCGGTTCGAGCTCACGCTGGACGGCGAGGTCACCGACGACGTGCTGGCCGAGGTGCACCAGATGGCCGAGACGCTGCTCTCCAACCCGGTGATCGAGGACTTCGAGGTCCACGTGGAGGAGCACTCGGTCGCCGAGATCGCCGCCGAGGAAGGCCGTCAGTGACCACCCCACGAACTGCTCGCTGCGCTCGCACTCCGCGGGGACCCCGCTGAAGATCGGGGTCGTCACCTTCCCCGGTTCCCTCGACGACGCCGATGCGCAGCGGGCCGTGCGGCTCGGCGGCGGCGAGGCCGTCGCGCTGTGGCACGGCGACCACGACCTGCGCGGCGTGGACGCCGTGGTCCTGCCGGGTGGCTTCTCGTACGGCGACTACCTGCGTTGCGGGGCAATCTCGCGGTTCGCGCCGGTGATGGCCGAGGTGGTCGAGGCGGCCGGCCGGGGGATGCCGGTGCTCGGCATCTGCAACGGTTTCCAGATCCTGTGCGAGTCCCACCTGCTGCCGGGCGCGCTGATCCGCAACGACCACCGCAAGTTCGTCTGCCGCGACCAGCGGCTGCGGATCGAGAACAACCGCACGGCCTGGACCTCTGCCTACGCCGAGCACGCCGAGGTGACGATCGTGCTGAAGAACGGCGAGGGCGGCTTCGTCGCCGACGCCGACACGCTCGACCGCCTGGAGGGCGAGGGCCGGGTGGTGGCGCGCTACCTCGACGACAACCCCAACGGGTCGCTGCGCGACATCGCCGGGATCACCAACGAGGGCGGCAACGTCGTCGGCCTGATGCCGCACCCCGAGCACGCCGTCGAGGACCTCACCGGCTCCGGCACCGACGGTCTCGGCTTCTTCACCTCGCTCGTCGAGGGCGCCTTCGCATGAGCACCCCCATCGAGTGAGCCGGTAGTCCCCGAATCTTGGGTCGCTCACGGGGGGAATCACGACCCAAAGTTCGGGGACTATCTCACACGACGCCGTGGGAGTGGCGTCAGCCTCAGCGGCGACCGGACCGCAGTGCCGCCCAGGTGTTCGGGTTGACCACGCCGGAGACCTTGACCCCGACGCGGTTCTGGTAGGTGCGCAGCGCCTGGTCGGTGCCTCGGCCGAAGACGCCGCTGATCCGGAGGCGAGGGTCGTTGGAGGCGGCGTTGAGCGCACGCTGGACACGGCGGACGTCACCGCCCGCGGAGCCGAACTTCAGGACCGGGCGCCGGCCGGCCGCGAGCAGCGTCATCCAGTTCTGCCGGGTCCAGCGGTCGCGTACGGCGTCGCCCATCCGCTCCTGCCAGGCATGGACGCCGGCCAGCGTGGCGCGCCCGTAGACGCCGTTGAGCCGGCCGTCGTACACCCCGGCCTCCCGGAGCAGGCACTGCAGCGCCCGGACCCGCTCGGTGGCCTGGGTGCCGGGCACGAGCCCGGGGTAGTCCTCGAAGGTTCACGTCGACGCCGTCGCAGTGGGTCTCCCGCGGGGCCCAGGACCCCTTCCCGAGGTCGAGGAAGTTGCGGTCGATGTTGATCGTCACGCCGCCCCAGGTCTCGTTGTGCCCGCCCATGGTACTGCTTGACGCGGCCGCCGGGGCGCCATCCGTCGGAGCGGATGTACGACGAGCTGGTGTTGGCCACGCCGTCCCACCGGGCCAGCCAGATCCGGTCGGGGAGGTTGAACGCCCGGGGCCGTTCCACGCGCGCGTCGTCGAGGATCTTGATGCCGGAGCCGACGCTGGAGTAGACGCCGGACACGTAGTCGAGCGCGTGCAGCTTGGTCGTCCAGGCGGAGAGGAACGCCAGGGCCGACTCGCGGCAGTGGGTGCGGGTGTGGTCGAAGCCCTCGAGGTCGTACCAGAGCGTGCTGCGGGGCACGATCCCGAGCCTCGTGGCCGCCGCGACCGCCTTCACGGCTTCGGCCCGGCCCTGCTCCCGGGCCGTGGTGTACTTCCCGGTCGAGCCCGGCCGCCAGTTGATCACCTCGTCGTCGCCGTACCGGGGGAAGCGGGTGCTGCAGCTGGCCTGCGGCCCGAGCGTGATCGGCAGCAGTCGCCAGCCGGTGCGCAGCTGGGTGCTCACCCAGTCGCGGGTGAGGTTGGGCTGCGAGCGGCAGGCGCGCGAGTCGCCGGAGATGTAGATGCCGACCGACAGGAACGGCGAGTGGTTGAGCCACGCGGTCATCGCCTGCTGGGTCGGGGCGAGGCACTGGTCGAAGCCGTAGCCGGTGAAGTTGCCGGGGGTCGCGACGTTGTCGGCGCGCGCGGGCGCGGTGGCGGTCACGGTCGCGACCAGGCCGGCGACGAGTCCGACCAGGGCGGCCAGCGTGGCGCTCCGGCGGGCGGGGCGGGCGGCGCTGCTCATCACGTACTCCCTGCGGGATCGGGCCCCGGCCGAGGCGCCGGAGTCGAGTCACCATAACCTCAGCAATCACATCCGTAACAGGAGTTCTGACCAATTCCACGGCTGTAATTCGCCCTCCCGGGCCGCACGGTGGGGAGCGCGCCGGGCGCCATCGGCCCGCCGGTAGATTGACGCCCGTGCTGGACACCGTCGCCCGTGCCGCCGAGGATCCGCAGGCCGAGCAGCCCTGGGCCGAGCTGGGCCTCAAGCCCGACGAGTACGCCCGGATCCGGGAGATCCTCGGGCGCCGCCCGACCTCCAGCGAGCTGGCGATGTACTCGGTGATGTGGAGCGAGCACTGCTCCTACAAGTCGTCCAAGGTGCACCTCAAGCAGTTCGGCGAGATCCCCCAGGAGACGCCCGTCGGCAAGATGCTGGCCGGCATCGGCGAGAACGCCGGGGTGATCGACATCGGCCAGGGGTACGCCGTCACGTTCAAGGTCGAGTCGCACAACCACCCGTCGTACGTCGAGCCGTACCAGGGTGCGGCGACCGGCATCGGCGGCATCGTCCGCGACATCCTCGCGATGGGCGCCCGCCCGGTCGCGGTGATGGACCCCCTCCGGTTCGGGCCCCTCGACGCCGATGACACCCATCGCGTGCTGCCGGGGATCGTGGCCGGCGTCGGCGGCTACGGCAACTGCCTCGGCCTGCCGAACATCGGTGGCGAGGCGGTCTTCGACCCGACCTATCTCGGCAACCCCCTCGTCAACGCCCTGGCCGTCGGGGTGCTCCGCCACGAGGACCTCCACCTCGCCAAGGCGAGCGGGGTCGGCAACCGCGTGATCCTCTACGGCGCCCGCACCGGTGGCGACGGGATCGGCGGCGTCTCGGTGCTGGCCAGCGAGACGTTCGAGGAAGGTGGGCCGGCCAAGCGGCCGAGCGTCCAGGTCGGCGACCCGTTCATGGAGAAGCTGCTGATCGAGTGCACCCTCGAGCTCTTCGCCGGCGGCCTCGTCGCCGGCATCCAGGACCTGGGCGGGGCCGGCCTCTCCTGCGCGACCTCCGAGCTGGCCAGCGCCGGCGACGGTGGCATGCACGTCGAGCTCGACCGGGTCCCGCTGCGCGACTCCACGCTCGCGCCGGAGGAGATCCTGATGAGCGAGTCGCAGGAGCGGATGATGGCGGTCGTCGAGCCCGGCGACGTCGACGCGTTCCTCGCCGTCTGCGCGAAGTGGGACGTCGAGGCCTGCGTCATCGGTGAGGTGACCGACACCGGGCACCTCCAGATCGACTGGCACGGCGAGCGCGTGGTCGACGTACCGCCGCGCAGCGTGGCGCACGACGGACCGACGTACCACCGTCCGCTCGAGCGGCCGACCTGGCAGGACGACCTCCAGGCCGACGGCGCCGAGAAGCTGCCGCGGCCCGCGACGGGGGAGGAGCTCCGCGAGACGCTGCTCCGGCTCGTCGCCAGCCCGAACCTGTGCGACAAGTCGTGGATCACCGACCAGTACGACCGCTACGTCCGCGGCAACACCGTGCTGGCCCAGCCCAGCGACAGCGGGATGATCCGGGTCGACGAGCAGTCGAACCTCGGTGTCGCCGTGTCCACCGACTGCAACGGCAGGTTCGCCAAGCTCGACCCGTACGCCGGCGCGCAGCTCGCGTTCGCCGAGTCCTACCGCAACGTCGCGACCGGGGGCGCCCGCCCGCTGGCCATGTCGGACTGCCTCAACTTCGGCTCGCCGGAGGACCCGGGCGTGATGTGGCAGTTCGCGGAGGCCTGCCGCGGCCTCAAGGACGCCTGCCTCGAGCTGGGGATCCCGATCACCGGGGGCAACGTCAGCCTCTACAACCAGACCGGCGAGACGGCGATCCTGCCGACCCCGGTCGTGGCCGTGCTCGGGGTGATCGACGACGTCACCCGCCGCACGCCGTCGGGGTTCGTGGCCGACGGCGACCGGATCTTCCTGCTCGGGGAGACCCGCGAGGAGCTGTCCGGGTCGGAGTGGGCGCACGTCGTGCACGGACACCTCGGCGGGCTCCCGCCGACCCTCGACCTGGCGGCCGAGCAGGCCCTCGCCGGCACTGCTCGCCGAGGGGGTCGGCCTGCTGACCAGCGCCCATGACCTCTCCGACGGCGGCCTCGCCCAGGCGCTGGTCGAGGCCGCGTTGCACCGCGGCGTCGGCGCGGCCGTGGCGATCCCCGGCGACCCGTTCCTCGGGTTGTTCGCCGAGTCCACGGGCCGGGCCCTCGTCACGGTGCGGCCGGACGACGCCGACACGCTGGTCGCGCTCGCCGAGCGGCACGACGTACCGCTGACCCCGCTGGGTGAGACCCGGGGCGCCGAGCTGTCGGTCGAGGGGCAGTTCACCCTCCCGCTCGGCGAGGTCCGCTCTGCCTGGTCCGTCCACCCTCCCGACCGCGCTCGGGTGATCGGGTCGTGTGCCCCAGACCGACCTGCTGGCCGTTCTCAGGCACACGACCCTCCCGTCGGGCCGTCCTGGCGCTGGGCGCGGCGGGCCTGGCTGCCAACGCCTGCGGCGAGGACGGCCCCGGTGAGGAAGTCCGACGAGACGATCAGCTACGGCGACGACCCGAGCCAGTTCGCCGAGCTCTACCACCCGTCGGGCGAGTCGCGCGGCGTCGTGGTCGTGATCCACGGCGGCTTCTGGAAGGCCCAGTACGACGCGTCGCTGGGCCGGCCGCTCGCCACCAGCCTCGCCAGCGAGGGCTGGACCGCCTGGAACCTGGAGTACCGCCGGGTCGGCAACGGCGGCGGCGCTCCGGAGACCCTCGACGACGTGGCGGCCGGGATCGACGCCCTGGCCGACGTCGAGGGCCTCGACCTCTCGACGGTCGTCACGCTCGGCCACTCCGCCGGCGGCCACCTCGCGACCTGGGCGGCCTCGCGCGGCCGGTTCGAGCGGTGGCAGCCGGAGCGGGTCCGGGTGACCGCGGTGGTCGCCCAGGCGGGTGTGCTCGACCTCGACGCGGCCCACCGCCTCGGCCTCGGCAGTGGCGCCGTGGAGGCCTTCCTCGGGCACCCGCCCGGGCCCACGGACGCACCCGTGGATCCGCGGCGCCAGCTGCCACTCGACGTACCCGTCCACTGCGTGCACGGACGTGACGACGTGATCGTCCCGATCGCCCAGTCGCGGTCCTACGTCGACGCGGCCAGGGCGGCCGGTGCGACGGCGGAGCTGGTCGAGGTGGACGGGGACCACTTCGTCGTCATCGACCCGACCAGCCCTGCCTGGGCGAGGACCCTCGAGCTGATCCGTGGGATGTGAGTCGATTCGATCGCGTTCCGCGACGGCGCGCGCCCCGAAGATCTACGATGGCGCCGGACGCGCCGGGCCGCGACGTGAACGCGGGGCATGTCCATGACGACAGGTTGAGGACGTGTACTCGGGCATCAGGAATCCCCAGCTGCAGGCGCTGCTCTCGCAGACGGCGGTCGGTCTGGTCGTGACCGACGAAGCCGGGACACCTCACCATGCTGAGCCCCTCGTTGCAGGAGCTGTTCGGGCGGTCCGAGGACCCCGCCGGCGAGACCACGTTCGAGGAGCAGGTGGAGCTCTACGACGAGCGCGGCGAGGCGCCCCTGCCGGAAGGTCTGGTCCCGCTCACGCGGGCCCGGAAGGGCGAGGTGGTCCGGGACGCGGTGGTGAGTGCCCGGGTCCCCGGGAGGGGCATGGTGCCCTTCCGGTGCAACGCCGCTCCCCTGCACGACGAGGACGCCGAGATCGAGGGCGCCATCCTGCTGCTGCAGGACATCAGCGCCGAACGCGCAGCCGTCCGTGAGCGTGAGGAGCTCCGCGACCGGTTGGTGAGCACGATCAACCACGAGTTCCGGACGCCCCTGGCCGTCCTGATGGGTCGCCTCGAGCTGCTCGAGGATGCCAGCACCGACTTCGACGAGCAGGCCCGCTACTGCCTCACGGCGGTCGTCAACGCCGGCCACCGCCTCGACGCGCTGGTGCGCCGCGTCTCGCAGCTCGTCGACCTCCAGGGGCACTCCCAGCTGAGCACCTGCCAGACCGACCTGGGCCGGTTGACCCGGATGGTCGTGGCCGGGTGCGTTTCGCGGGCCTACGCCGCCGGCATCGACGTCGCGGTGGAGACCGAGGGGGACGTCGTGGCCGACGTCGATCCCGCCAAGGTCCGTTCGGCAGTCACGGCACTCCTGGTCAACTCGCTGGTCCACGCCGAGGGGACCCCGCGGATCGTGGCGCGGATCCGGGCCGAGGACGAGTACGTCGAGATCGGCATCCACGACTCCGGCCCGGGGATCCCGGCCCAGGAGCGGGAGCGCCTGGTGGCGCCGTTCGAGACCGGCGTGGACACCGGAGCGCCGTTGGTCAGCAGCGGACTCGGCCTCGCTCTTGCGACCACGGTTGCCGCCGCTCACGCAGGACGCCTGGTCCTCGCCGACCGGAAGCCCCACGGGCTCTCCGCACTGCTGGTGCTGCCGCGCGACCCGAGACTCACCGTCGGCGCCGGAGGCTAGGCTCCCGGCCATGCCCGCCCGACTCCGTCCCGCGGCAGCCGGCGAGGTGGCCGCCGCCCTCGAGCGCGGGGCCGCGGACCCAGCCGACCAGAGGCTGCTGGTCAAGCACTTCCTCGCCGTGCTCGCGCAGCGCGCGCCGGGAAACTCGGTCGAGGTGCGGGTCCCGCCGTACGCCGCCGTCCAGGTGGTCAGCGGCGTCCGACACACCCGCGGCACCCCTCCCGCCGTCGTCGAGACGGACGCGGCGACCTGGCTCGCGCTGGCCACGGGCGAGCTCGGCTGGTCCGACGCGCTCGAGGCCGGCCGCGTGGTCGCCTCCGGGGAGCGCACGGACCTGTCTCCACACCTGCCCCTGCTGTGACCGGACGGGTCCGCCCGGGTCCTGTCGGTGGGCTCGACGCGGCTCGGTAGGTTGACCGCCATGAGGGAGTGGAACGACACCGAGATCAAGGACCGCGTCCAGGAGGTCCTGCCTGGCATCCGCAAGGACCTGGAGGACCTGGTCCGGATCGAGTCGGTCAGCGCGGACCCTGCCCGGGCCCGCGAGGTGCAGCGCAGCGCCGAGGCGGTGGCCGAGCTGTTCCGCGCCGAGCGGTTCCAGACCGTCGACATCGTCAGCGCCGACGGGGGTGCCCCGGCGGTGATCGCGCACAAGCCCGGGCCGGAGGGTGCGCCGACGGTGCTGCTCTACGCCCACCACGACGTCCAGCCCGAGAACGACCACGCGGAATGGGACTCGCCGCCCTTCGAGCCGACGGAGCGCGGCGACCGGCTGTACGCCCGCGGGGCGGCCGACGACAAGGCGGGCATCGCCGCCCACCTCGGCGCGCTGCGGGTGTTCGGCGACGAGCTGCCCGTGAGCGTGACGATGTTCGTGGAGGGCGAGGAGGAGGTCGGTTCCGACACGCTCCCCGCGCTGCTCGCCGAGCACCAGGAGCGGCTGCGGGCCGACGTGATCGTGATCGCCGACTCCGGCAACTGGGACATCGGCGTTCCCGCCCTCACCACCAGCCTGCGCGGGCTGGTCCGGGCCGACGTCGAGGTCCGCACGCTCACCCACGCCGTGCACTCCGGCATGTGGGGCGGGCTGGTGCCCGACGCGCTGATGACGCTGAGCCGGCTGATCGCCGGTCTCCACGACGACGCGGGCAACGTCGCCGTCGAGGGGCTGCACGGCAGCCCCGCCGCGGACGTGGAGTATCCCGAGGACCGGCTGCGGGCCGAGTCCGGCGCCGTCCCCGGCCTGCGCTGGATCGGCGACGGCAGCACGGTGGAACGACTCTGGACCCGGCCGTCGGTGAGCATCACCGGCCTCGACGCCCCCAAGGTCGACGGCGCCAGCAACACGCTGGTGGCCTCTGCCCGCGCCAAGATCTCCATGCGGATCGCCCCGGGTGACACCACCGCGAACGCCGTCGCCTGTCTGCGCAAGCACCTCGAGGAGCGGGTGCCGTGGGGTGCCGAGCTGACGTTCACCGTCGTCGACACGGGGGAGCCGACCCGCATCGAGGCGACCGGGCCGGCGTACGACGCCGCGCGCGCGGCCTTCACCGAGGCCTGGGACGGCACCGAGCCGGTCGACATGGGCGTGGGTGGCTCGATCCCGTTCATCGCCGAGTTCCTGCGGGCCTTCCCCGAGGCGAGCGTCCTGGTCACCGGCGTCGAGGACCCCGACACCCGTGCGCACGGGGCCAACGAGGGACTCCACCTCGCCGAGTTCGAGCGGGTCGTGCTGGCCGAGACGTTGCTGCTGCGCAACCTCGCTCGCCGCTGAACCGGCCCGCCCGCGGCCGTTCCGGACCGGTCCGGGAGGTTCTGGCCGCCGCGGTTTCCCCGCTTCAGCGGGGAAACCGGAACTTCCAGGAGCAAACTTGCCCCCGGAAGTTCACGACTCGCTCGAGAAGTCCCGGGTGGTCCCGATCGCCGCCCATGACGTACGACGCCGCGCGCGGCGCCGGGCGTCAGTCGGCCGCGGGCAGGGTGACGCTGAAGATGCTGCCCTTGCCGAGCTCGGAGTCGACGTGGATCTCGCCGCTGTGGCGCTCGACGATGCGGCGCACGATCGCCAGGCCCAGGCCGGTGCCGGGCTGGGCGAACGCGTCGGGGTTGCTGGAGCGGAAGAACTCGCCGAACAGCTGGGGGAGGTCCTCCGGCGAGATCCCGATGCCCTCGTCGGCGACCACGAGCACGACCTCGTCGCCCTCGTGGCCGAGCGTGATCCGGATGTTGCGGCCGTCGGGGGTGTACTTGATGGCGTTGCTCAGCAGGTTGGCGCAGACCCGGTCGAGCTCGTCGTACTCACCGAGCGCGAAGACCGACTCGGTCGGGGCGTCCACGGTGATCGTGAGGTGCTTGCGCTCGGCCGCGAGCGCGTTCATGTCGATCACCTCGCCGAGAACCTGGTGGAGGTCCACCGGAGCCCCCACCACGGGATTGTTGGGGTCGTCGATCTGGGCGAGCATCAGCAGGTCCGCGATCACCTTGCTCAGGCGCAGGGAGGCACGCTCCATGGCCGCGACGGAGGTGCGGGCGCCATCGGTCAGGCCCGGGGCCGACTCGAGCATCTCGAGGTGACCCGCGATCGAGGTGAGGGGGTTCTTGAGCTCGTGGGCGACGGTGGCGATCAGCTGGCTCTTGTAGGTGTCGAGCGCGCGCAGCTCCTGCACGAGCTGGTGCTCCCTCTCGTAGGTGCGGGCGTTGAGGATCGCACGACCGAGGTCGTGGCCCAGGTCGATGGCCGCCGACTGCTCCACGGTCGTCCACGCCGGCTGCGGGATCTGCCGGGTCAGCACCAGGTTGCCGAGGCACTCAGGGCCGGCGCCGAGCGGAGCGATGAGGATCGAGGTGAACTCGGACCGCCGCATGAACGCCAGGATCCGATCGTGCTCCTCGGAGGTCAGCCCGGGCGGAGCCGACTGCTCCGGGTCGACGACCAGGCACCGCTGTTCCGCCCAGGACTGGCGGGCCGCGCGCTCGGCCACGCCGATCAGCTCCGGGGGCAGGGTCAGCCGGGAACCGTCACCGGAGTAGAGCTCGCTCCCACCGCCCTCCTCGTCGTAGGTCTCGATCCACATGCCGGCGGCGCCGAAGCCCTGCACGAGGGCGGGCTGCACGGTGGTCAGCAGGGTGTCCAGGTTCAGCTGGGCGCTCGCGCCACGCACGATCGTGCGGGCCGCGGTCGCCAGTCGCATCTGCTGGGCCAGCCGCTCGCGCTCGAGGGCGGTGACCACCGCCCGACCGGCCTGGGCGGCGTACTTCTCCAGCATCCGCCGCTGCTCGATGCCGGGGCGCCGACCGTCCAGCGGGAGGTCGATGGCCAGCGTGCCGAGCAGCTCCCCGGCACTGTCGTAGAGCGGTGCGATCAGGAGGTCGAGCGGGTGCCACGCGTCCTCGCCGTCGATGGGCTCGATGTCGGGGACCCAGCCGGTGGCGACCATGTTCTCGCCGAGGCGCTCGTGGGGCACGAACTGCATCAGGCCCCAGCTGTCGGCCTTCTGGAGCTCGTCGAGGAGGGACCGGACGGGGGTGCGGGTACCGCGCAGCGCGTCCCGGATCGACTCCTCCGCGGCGACCGCCATGATTTCCAGCTTGTCGTTGCGTACGACGCTGATCACCGCCACGCCGAAGCCGACGAGCTCGGTGACCCCCTCGGCGATCAGCTGCAGGCCGTCACGGAAGACCGCCTCGGACCAGCTGTCCCGGAACGGCTCGTCCAGGGCGCTCTCCATGGCGTCCTGTGTCATCTCGGTCCTCGTTCCTGGGCGCTGTGCCTGCTCCCATGCTAGGGCCGGGACGGTTGCTCGGGGCGGTTACCGGCACGCCCGTGAGACCGCTCAGGAGGTGGCCGCCGGGAGGGTCGCCGTGAAGGTGCTGCCCCGGCCGAGCTCGGAGTCGACGGCGATCCGGCCGCCATGGCGATGCACGATCCGCTGCACGATCGCGAGCCCCAGCCCGCTCCCGGTCTGGGTCACCGCCTCGGGATCGGCCGAGCGGAAGAACTCGTCGAAGAGGCGCTCCTGGTCGGCGGGGGAGATGCCGATGCCGGTGTCGGACACGGTCAGCACCACCTCATCGCCCGCGTGGCTCAACGTGATGGTCACCCTGCCGCGCTGGGTGTACTTGACCGCGTTGCTGACCAGGTTGAGCACGACCTTGTCGAGCTCGTCGCGCTCGCCGCGGGCGATCGCCGGCCGGTCGGGTACGACGACCTCCACCTCCAGCTGCTTGGCGCGGGCGGAGAGCGCGGTCAGCTCGACCACCTCCTCCAGGAGCGACGCCAGGTCCACGTCGCCGGGAATGATCGGGTGGTGGGGGTCGCCGACCTTGCTCAGCAGGAGAAGGTCCTCGATCACCCGCAACATCCGGATGGCGCCGCGGTCCATCGCCCTTAGTGAGGCGCGGGCGGGGCCCGACCCGATCGCGGAGTCCAGCAGCTCGACGTGGCCGATGATGGCGCCGAGCGGGTTCTTCAGCTCGTGGGAGACGGTGGCGATCAGCTGGCCCTTGTAGACGTCGAGCGCCTGCAGCTCCTTGACGAGCTGGCGCTCCCGCTCGAACGTGCGCGCGTTGAGGATCGCCCGACCGAGGTCCTGGCCGATGTCGAGCAGGCTCGCGCACTCGACGTCGCTCCACGCGCCCTCGCTCGCGATGCGGGTCAGCACGAGGCTGCCCAGGCACTCCGGTCCGGCACCCAGCGGGGCGAACAACATCGAGTCGATGCCGATCGAGGCGATGAAGTCGAGGATCCGCCTGTGTTCCTCCGGGCTGAGCATCTCGGGCGCGGGACGGTCGGCCGAGATGATCACGACCTCCTGCTTGCCCCAGCAGTGGTAGGCCGCCGCCTCGCCGATCTTCCGCAGGTCCTCCGGCATCTCCATGACCGTGCCGTTGGGGTTGTAGAGCCGGGCCTCGCCGTCGGCCTCCCCGAACGTCTGCAGCCACATGCCGCGGGCCCGGAACCCCTCGATGAGGGCCTGTTCGCTCGCCTCGAGCAACCCCATGAGGCTGAGCTGGGCACTGGTCTTGCGGACGATCGTCCTGACCGTGTTGGCCATCGCCACCTGCTCGGCCAGCCGCTCGCGCTCGATCGCCGTGACGACGGCGCGGCCGGCCACGACGGCGTACCGCTCCAGCATCCGGCGTCGCTCGGGACCCGGACGGCGGCCGTCCTCCGGGACGTCGATCGAGAGGGTGCCGCGCAGCACCCCGTCGGCGTCGTACAACGGCGCCACGAGCATGTCGAGGGGGTGCCAGGCATCCGGGGTGTCGCACTCCGTGACGGCCGGGGAAGACCACCCAGCCCGTCTGGTCGTCGTCCTCGGTCAGCCGCTCGTGCGGGATGAAGCGCAGCACGCCCCAGTGCTCGGCGACCTCGAGCTCGGCGAGGAGCCCGGACAGCGGAACCCGCGAGCCGAGGGCCGACGAGTCGGAGCCGGCCAGCGCGACCAGCTCCAGCTCCTGGTCGCGCACCACGCGGATCGCGGCGACGCCGAACCCGGCAATCTCGGTGACGCCCTCCGCGATGAGCTGCAGGTTGTCCCGGGCCGTGTCGTCGCCGAGCCACGGGACCGTGTCCACGGGCCCGGGCTGTGGGCGCTCGACGGGGCGCCCGATCGTGCTGGTGTCGCTCCCCAACGCGTCCACCTCCCCGCAGAAGAACGGTACGGCGAACCGTCAAGAAATGTTCAGGATTTCGGGGAACTGGAACGGCTCAGGATTCGGCGATGCCGGGACTCACACCGGTCACAGCCTAGACTCGCCGTGTGCTCCTCCCCCCTCGGACTCGCCGCAGCGGCGACGGCCGGCTGACGGCTGCGCTGGACCCCCACGACCAGGGCCCCCAGGACGCCTGTGGCGTCTTCGGCGTCTGGGCTCCGGGTGAGGACGTCGCCAAGCTGACCTACTTCGGTCTCTACGCCCTCCAGCACCGAGGCCAGGAGTCCGCCGGGATCGCGGTCAGCAACGGCCGCCAGATCCTCGTCTACAAGGACATGGGGCTGGTCTCGCAGGCGTTCGACGAGACCACCCTGGAGTCGCTCAAGGGCCACCTCGCGATCGGCCACTGCCGCTACTCCACGACCGGCGCCAGCACCTGGAAGAACGCCCAGCCGACCTTCCGGCCGACCGCCGACGGCTCGATCGCCCTCGGCCACAACGGCAACCTGATCAACACCCACGAGCTCGCGCAGCAGGCGGAGTCGCTGCCCAGCGCCAGCGACGAGCTGGACATCCACGCCCGCAACCTCGAGTCCTCCACCAACGACACCGGCGTGGTCACCGCCCTCCTCGCTCACCACCCCGACACCTCCCTGGAGCAGCGCGCGCTGGAGGTGCTGCCGCAGCTGAAGGGTGCCTTCTCGTTCGTCTGGATGAACGAGGACACCCTCTACGCCGCGCGCGACCCGCAGGGCATCCGGCCGCTGGTGCTCGGGCGGCTCGAGCGCGGCTGGGTGGTGGCCAGCGAGGACGCCGCGCTGGCGACCATCGGCGCCAGCGTGGTCCGGGAGATCGAGCCCGGCGAGATGCTGGTGATCGACGAGAACGGGCTGCGCTCCCACCACTTCGCCGAGCCGCAGCCCAAGGGCTGCGTGTTCGAGTACGTCTACCTCGCCCGGCCGGATGCGCGGATCGCCGGTCGCAGCGTCCACGAGGCGCGGGTGGAGATGGGTCGGCGGCTCGCCCGGGAGTTCCCCGTCGAGGCCGACCTCGTGATGCCGGTCCCCGAGTCCGGGACGCCGGCCGCGGCCGGTTACGCCGAGGAGAGCGGGATCCCGTTCGGTCAGGGCTTCGTGAAGAACGCCTACGTCGGCCGCACCTTCATCCAGCCCAGCCAGACCCTGCGCCAGCTCGGCATCCGGCTCAAGCTCAACGCGCTCGAGCACATGATCCGCGGCAAGCGGATCGTCGTCGTCGACGACTCGATCGTCCGCGGCAACACCCAGCGGGCCCAGGTGCGGATGCTGCGCGAGGCCGGCGCCCTCGAGGTGCACGTCCGGATCTCCAGCCCGCCGGTGAAGTGGCCCTGCTTCTACGGGATCGACTTCGCCACCAGGGCCGAGCTGATCGCCAACGGCCTCGACGTCGACGAGGTCGCGGCCAGCGTCGGGGCCGACAGCCTCGGCTACATCGCCCTCGACGGCATGATCGAGGCGACGGGACAGTCGCGGGACCGGCTCTGCACCGCCTGCTTCACCGGCGAGTACCCGATCGAGCTGCCCGACGAGACCCTCCTCGGGAAGCACCTGCTCGAGGCCTCCATCACCAGCGAAGCACTGCCCGTTCTCAACAACCCGTAGGAGCCCCCGAGATGTCCGAGAACGCCTACTCCGCGGCCGGAGTGTCCATCGAGGCCGGCGACAAGGCGGTCGAGCTGATGAAGGGGTGGGTCGAGAAGGCCCGGCGGCCGGAGATGATCGGCGGCATCGGCGGCTTCGCGGGGCTCTTCGACGCCAGCGCCCTGAAGTCCTACGAGCGCCCCCTCCTCGCGTCGTCGGCCGACGGCGTCGGGACCAAGGTGGCGATCGCCCAGGCCATGGACAAGCACGACACCATCGGGTTCGACCTGGTCGGCATGCTCGTCGACGACCTGGTGGTCTGTGGTGCCGAGCCGCTGTTCCTCACCGACTACATCGCCACCGGCCGGGTCGTCCCCGAGCGGGTCGCGGCGATCGTCAAGGGCATCGCGGAGGCATGCGTCGAGGCCGGGTGCGCGCTGATCGGCGGGGAGACCGCGGAGCACCCCGGCCTGCTCGAGCCCGACGAGTACGACGTGGCGGGCTCGACGACCGGGCGTGGTCGAGGCGTCGAAGCTGCTCGGACCGGGGCGGGTCCGCCCCGGTGACGTGGTGATCGCGATGGAGGCCAGCGGACTCCACTCCAACGGGTACTCCCTGGTCCGCCACGTGCTGCTTGCATCCGCCGATCGGGGAGGTGCCGGCTGGAACCTCGACCGCGACGTACCCGAGCTGGGCCGGACCCTCGGCGAGGAGCTGCTCGAGCCGACCCGGATCTACGCCAAGGCCTGTCTGGCGCTCGCGGCACAGACCGACACCCACGCCATGTCGCACGTCACCGGGGGAGGGCTCGCGGCCAACCTCGAGCGGGTGCTGCCCGTGGAGGTGACCGCGACCATCGACCGGTCCAGCTGGACCCCGCCGCCGATCTTCGACCTCGTCCGCCAGGTGGGCGAGATCCCCCAGCCCGACCTGGAGCAGACCCTCAACTGTGGCGTCGGCATGGTCGCCCTGACCGCCCCGGCGGACGCCGACCGGGCGATCGCCGTCCTCGAGAGGGCGGGGGTCCGCGCGTGGGTGGCCGGTGAGGTGACCGCCGACGCCGAGCGCGGCGGGACCGTGGGGTTGGTCAACCAGCATCCCGGCTGGTGACGCCCGGCGACATTTCGTCCCGATTGCGGGGAGGGGTGTGCGGGAACACCGGGGCAGCAGGTAGCGTTAGGCCCACGAGAAACTATTAGTCAGACCGGGAGCCCAGCGCTGACCCCTGGGTCCCGGCCAAGCGTGCGAGGGGGTCGACCCTATGGGGCGCGGCCGAGCTAAGGCCAAGCAGACGAAGGTCGCCCGCGACCTGAAGTACCGCACTCACGAGACGGACTTCGGGGCGCTGGCGCGAGAGCTGCACGGCGAGGATGACGACGGCAAGGACGACACGTCGGACTCCGAGGAGTCCGACGACTGGTCTGGTTACGCAGAGCCTCGCCGCATAGGGACTAGCTCGCCCGGTGGTTGAGGAGGTCGCGCAGCGACCGTCTCGAAACCCCCGGATCGTGGCCATCCGCCGCGTCAGGGTCACTGGGTTTCGACGCGCTCGCGCGACCTCGTTCCTCGGTCGCGTCGCTGCTCAACCTACCTGCGCCCACGGAGCGTGTTCGTCCCTCACACGCTCCTGCTCAGGTAGATCCCGCGCAGGCGACCCACGTCGCGCATCCGGCGTTCGGCCAGCCGGTCCGCGGCCACGGCCGGCGGTACGCCGTCGCTCGCGGCCAGCGCGAACACCGTGCGGGTGGTCTCGAAGATGCCGCTCGCCCGCTGCTGCGCCCGCTCGAAGGAGAATCCCTCGAGCTCGTCGGCGACCTGGATCAGGCCGCCGGAGTTCACGCAGTAGTCGGGTGCGTAGAGCACGCCCTTCTCCTCCAGGATCTTCTCGATGCCGGGGTGGGCGAGCTGGTTGTTGGCGGCGCCGCACACGATCGTGGCCCTCAGCACCTCGACGACCTCGTCGGTGAGCGCGCCGCCCAGGGCGCACGGGGCGTAGACGTCGAGGTCCGCGGCCACCAGCTCATCGGTCGAGCCGACGACCGTGACCTGCGGGAACTCCTCCAGGACCACGTCGATCGAGCGCTGGCTCACGTCGGTCACGACGACGGTGGCGCCGTCCTCGATCAGGTGCCGGACGAGGTGGCGCCCCACCTTGCCGACGCCCGCGACACCGACGGTCCGCCCGGCCACCGACGGGGCACCCCAGACCGACTCGGCGGCGGCGCGCATGCCCTGGAAGACGCCGTACGCCGTCAGCACGCTGCTGTCGCCTGCGCCCCCGTGGGCGACGGTGCGACCGGTGACGTAGGAGCACTCGCGGGCGATGTGGTCCATGTCTTCGGAGAACGTGCCGACGTCGCAGGCGGTGTAGTAGCGGCCGTTCAGCGACTGCACGAACCGGCCGTAGGCGCGCAGCAGCGCCTCCGACTTGAGCGTGGCCGGGTCACCGATGATCACGGCCTTGCCGCCGCCGAGGTCGAGGCCGGCGAGCGCCGCCTTGTAGGACATGCCGCGCGAGAGGTTCAGGACGTCCTGGAGCGCGTCGGCGGTGGAGGCGTAGGGGTAGAAGCGGGTGCCGCCCAGCGCCGGGCCGAGGGCCGTGGAGTGGATCGCGACGATCGCCTTGAGGCCGGTCGCCGGGTCGTTGCAGAAGACGACCTGCTCGTGCTCCGAGCCGAGCTCGAAGACATCGGAGGATCCGGACATGTGGTGCCCACTTTCTGTTGTCTGCCACACGGGTGGGTGGCGCCCTTCCGGTCCGCAGGGGTGGCGCGGAGCCAGGAGACAAATGTAGCGCTCAGAGGCCGTGAATCTCGATTTCGGCGAGGGCGGCCAGGGCTCTCTCCAGCTCGGTCTCGAGCTCGCCGAGCAGGGCCTCCGCGCCGACGGTCGTGCCGTTGTCGCCGAGCTTCTCCAGTGCCAGGGCGCGGTCCCCGACCAGGGGAAGACCGAGGTTGGTGGCGCTCCCCTTGAGCTTGTGGGCCCGGGCCGTGAGCTCGTCCGCGTCGCGCCCCGCGATCGCCGCCCGGATGTCGCCGAGGTGCTCGGCCGCAGCGGCGACGAAGTTGGCCGAGGCGCGTTCGAAGAGGCTGCCGTCGGGCCGCCGCAGCTCGTCGAGCATGCGCATCCGGTCGCGGTCCACCACACCGTCGTCCGGTGGCACGGGCTCTGCGGTGTCGTTCCCCGGAAGCGTGTCGGGTCTCCCGCCGACGGCCCACTGGCGCACCACCCGGAGCAGGCGGACCGGGTCGACCGGCTTGGTCAGGAAGTCGTCCATGCCCGCGGCTCGGCAGCGTTCCTCCTCGCCCTCGAGGGCCGAGGCGGTCATCGCGATGATCGGCACCCGGCGGCCCGCGGCCTCCCCGGCGCGGATCACCCGGGTGGCGTCGTACCCGTCGAGGTGGGGCATCCGGCAGTCCATCAGCACGGCGGCGTACCCGTGGTCGCCGCGGACCGCCTCCACCGCGGCAGCCCCGTCGTCGACGATGTCCACGACGTAGCCGCCGTTCTCGAGCAGGCCGGCGGCGACCATCTGGTTGACCTGGTTGTCCTCGGCCACCAGGACCCGGGGTCCGGTGCCGGCGGGGGTCGCGACGTGCCGCGGGTCGACGGCCGGCTCGGGGCTGCCGACCAGGCCGCGCAACAGCTCGCTCGGGGCGATCGGCTTGGTGAGGCTGGCCGAGATGCCGGCGACCAGCAGGGCGCCGGCGTCGACGTCGCCGGCGGAGAGGAGGACCAGCCGTGGGCGGTGGAGCGGGCTGGCGTCGGTGAGGGCGCGGGCCATGTCGAGGGCGTTCCCCTGGTTCATCCCGACGTCGAGCACCACGATCTCGAACGGCTCGCCGTCCTCCAGCGCGCCCTGGTACGCCGCCAGCGCGGCGCCACCCGAGGCCACCGCCACCGGGTGCATCGCCCACGCCCGCAGCTGGTCGCGCAGCATCACCCGCGTGCTGGTGTCGTCGTCGACCACCAGGATCCGCCGCCCGTGCAGGAGCGGGGCCTCGGCCTGGCGGGCGATCTCCATGGTCGGCGCGGACGCGTGGTCGAAGCGTGCGGTGAACGTGAACGTGCTGCCACACGCCGGGAGTGCTCTCGACCTGGATCTCGCCGTCGAGCAGGTGGACCAGCTGCCGCGAGATCGCCAGGCCCAGGCCGGTGCCGCCGTGCTGCCGGGTCGTGGACACGTCGGACTGCGTGAACGCCTCGAAGATCCGCTCCTGCGCCTCCGGCTCGATGCCGACGCCGGAGTCCTCGACCTTGACCTGGAGTACCACTCGCTCCGCGGACTCCTCGGCGACCCTCGCCTGCACCGACACGCCGCCCAGGTCGGTGAACTTCACGGCGTTGGAGCAGAGATTGGTGAGCACCTGACCCAGGCGGACGGGATCCCCGCGCAGGTAGGTCGGGACCGCGGGCTCACACGTGAACCGCAGCCCGATGCCCTTGTGCTCGGCGGTGCCGCGCAGCAGGCTCACGGTCCGGTCGAAGACCGCCCGGACGTCGAAGTCGACCAGCTCGAGCTCGAGCCTCCCCGACTCGATCCGGGAGAGGTCGAGGATGTCGTCGATGATCCCCCGCAGGGTGTGCCCCGCGCCCTGGAGTCCTTCGGCCAGCCGTCGCTGCTCGGGATCGAGATCGGTGCGCAACAGCAGGTCGTTGAGCCCGATCACGCCGTTCATGGGGGTCCGGATCTCATGGCTCATGGTCGCCAGGAACTCGGACTTGAGGCGTGAGGCCTCCATCGCCTCGTCGCGAGCGGCCGCGAGCTCGGTCGCGGCGGCTTCGCGCTGGGCGACCTGGCTGAGCTGGGTGGCGATCTGGTCGATCAGCGCGCGGGAGTTCTCGTCCGGCGGCACTTCGTCGGCGAGGAGCTCGAGCACGCAGACCACCGTGCGGTCGATGCGGATCGGGATCGCCACGACGCTGTGGGTGTCCTCGTACCCTGCGGGACTCCCCAGCTCCACCTGGCCGGTGCGCCGGGCCCGGTCCGCCAGGTCGGGATCTGGATCCGGACGCCAGCCGTCGTGCTCGGGGATCCAGATCGCGCCGGCCGAGCCGTCCGGCTCGAACCGGTGCGCGGCGACGGGGACCCACGCGGTGTAGAGCGGGAGCCCGGCCGCGGCCAGCTCGAGCGCCTCGTCGAGGCTGCTGGTCTCGTTGGCCGCGCTGGCCATCGCCTGCAGCAGCTGCAGCCGCCGTGCCGACTCGGCCGCCTGGAACTCCACGGCCTTGCGCGCGGTGATGTCCTGCGCCGTGCCCCCCATCTTCAGCGGCACGCCGTCGGGCCCACGCTGCGCCCGGCCCAGCCCGCGCACCCAGCCCAGCTGCCCGTCGTTGCGGATGATCCGCGCCTCCCAGGCGAACTCCTCGGCGCCGGCATAGACCGATGCGACCGCCTCCTTGACCCGCTCCCGGTCCTCGGGGTGGACGAAGCCCAGGAAGCCTTCGTACGTCGCCTCGAAGTCCTCGGGCTCGAGGCGGTAGATCCGGTAGAGCTGGTCGGACCAGGCCACGGTGTCGGTGGGGACGTCCCACTCCCAGCTGCCGATCTCGGCCAGGCTCTGGGCCTCCGCCAGCTGCCGCTCGCGCTCGCGGAGCGTCTCCACGAGCTCCCGCTGCCGGGTGTTGTCGATGATCCGGTGCATCCAGCCGATCCGGTGTCCCTGGTCGTCGCGGACCGGGCTGTGGCTGACCAGGGTCCACAGCGAGGAGCCGTCCGGCCGGTGGAGCAGCACCTCGAGGTTCTCGGCACCCTCGTCCGCGGGATCGGCGTCGGCGAGCTCGGCGAGGTGCTCGCGCAGGGAGGCCTTGCCGACGTCGTCGAGGGCGTCGTACGCCGAGAAGTCGGCCATCTCCTCGGGGGTGAGGCCGAGGAGCTCGGCCATCCGGGCATTGGCGAAGGTGGTTCGTCCTGTGGGGTCGAGCATCCACAGGCCGTCGTGACTCGAGTCGACGGCCCAGCGGTAGATCTCCGAGTGGTTGCCCATTTCCGGTCTAGTGTTCCCCATCCGCGCGGGAACAATCTTCGGACCTGCCGCGTCCAACTGACATGGCATGGTTCCGCGGCCTCCTGGCCGCCCTCCTGGGCCTGGCCGGCCTGGTGCTGGTCGCACCCGCGCCCGCGTGGGCCTGTGACTGCGCCGGCGGCGACGCGGCGCAGTTCACCGAGTGGGCCGACGTGGTGGTCGTCGGCACCGTCACCCGCCGCGAGCCCCCGCCGCGCGCGCCGGTCATGAGCTCCGGCGACCCGGCGACGTACACGGTCGAGGTGACGCGGGTGCTCAAGGGCGAGGCCGCACCCACCACCCACGTCCTCTCGGCGGTCTTCGGGGCGTCCTGCGGCCTGGAGGGGATCGAGATCGGCAGGGAGTACGTGGTCTTCGCCGATGCGAAGGGCGATGCGCTGTGGGCCAGCCTCTGCGGCGGCACCAGGGGCGCCGCGCCCCGCATTCGTCTCGAACGTCGAGCAGGTGACCGGCCCCGGGCAGCAGGTGGAGCCGCCGGCCGACGGGACCGACGTTGCCACCGAGGGAGACCTCGGCGGCGTCGACCCGGTCGCCCAGTCGACCGTGCCGTGGTGGGCATGGGCGGGCGGCCTCGGGCTGCTGGTCGGCCTCGGCGCCGTCGCGCTGGTCGTGCTCGGCGGCCGCCGCACCTGACCCGCGCGGCGTAACACGCCCCGACGCCGGTCGTTCTCCAGTCGGGGAGACGACCGATGTGGAGTCGGCTGATGTCACTGATGACGCGCATGCTCTCCGGCCGGACCGCGACGGCGCTCGCCGCGGCCGCGACCGCGGTGCTCACCTCCCTGACCGTCTCGACGCACGCCGGGCACGAGCAGGCCGCCGCCCCCGGGGTCTCCGGACCCGCCCCTGCCACGGCGCTCGTCGGCGCGGCCAAGACATCGCTCGAACCACGCCCCGAGGACTACGGCGGCACCTGGGAACGGGACCGCGCCCAGTGCGCGCGGATGGACGCTGACGCCCTGACCGGCCTCCAGGACCATCCGGACCACCTCGCCAGCACCGGCTCGCCGTGGCCGGAGAACCCCGACTGCCTCTACATGGGCGGCTTCGGCCTCGGCCCGGCCAACCCGATCACCGCCTGGGACCAGGAGTACGGCCTGTGGGTGCGCTCCGTGGCGATCGGCGACGGCGCGGACACCCTCGTGCTCACCACGATCGACGGCGAGGGCTGGTTCTGGGACTACGCCGCCAAGTGCGCCGACTGCGGGGCCCGGCAGCTGGCCGCGGACCTCGGGGCCGAGCTGGGCATCGACCCGTCCGGGTTCGTCTTCGCCGCGACCCACGCCCACTCGGCGCCCGACTTCATCGGCGGCTGGGGCTTCGTCCCGGACTGGTACATGCGCCAGGTCACCGACGCGATCCGCGAGTCGGTGCGCACCGCCGTGGCGCGCCAGGAGCCGGCCGTGCTCGAGGTGGGGGAGGAGCTGGCCCGCCAGCACAACAGCGAGCGCCGCGACACCTACCGCTCGGCCGAGGAGCAGCAGCTGACCTGGCTGCGGGCCTACGTCCCCGGCTCCGGCAAGCGCGAGCCCGCGCGCACGATCGCCACCATCGGCGGGTACGCCGCCCACCCGACCACCAGGGGCACCAATGACGGTGTCGCGCACGCCGACTGGCCGGGCGTCTTCGAGCGGACGCTGGAGGACCGCTTCGGCGGCGTCGGTGCCCTGTTCATGACCGGGCTCGGCAACATGTCGGCCTCGGGCGGTACGCCGATGGGCGCTCGCCTCGCCGGACTCGTCCCGGACGTCGGGGACGGCACCGACGCTGACCGACACCGACGTCCGTACGTCGCGTCGTACCTGGGTGCAGCCGGCCACCAACGTCCCGTTGACCGCGCTCGGCACCGCAGGCTTCTTCGACCGGCAGTTCGATCCCGGCCCGTCGACGATCCGCACCGGCGAGCAGCCGGACACCGCGCCCTGCGCCTCGGCGTCGGCCAGCTCGGTCGAGGTCGCCGTGGGGGCGGCCCGGATCGGCGACCAGTTCGCGCTGACCAGCGCGCCCGGGCGAGACGTTCTCCAACTTCTCCAACACCGTCAAGGAGCAGTCGGGCGCGCTGGTGACGATGCCGCTCGCGCAGGCCAACGACGCCCTGGGCTACATGCCGCAGGACTTCGAGATGAGCCCGGTCGGGCAGCAGGGGCTGGGCTTCCTCGCCGGCGGCTACCTGATCGTGAACTACGAGGACTCCTACGCGATCGACCGCTGCTTCGGCGACGCCGCGCTCGAGCACAGCATCGACCTGCTGGAGGAGACCCGCTCAGTGCAGTGACACGGCGGTGATCGCGACGGCCACCGAGGCGGTCACGACCACGATGGCCGGCAGCCGCTCGTCGCCGACGAGGGTCCGCGGCGCCGTGGCGGCCGCCAGGACGTGGGCGAGCGCGACCACCACGATCTGGGCAGCCACCAGCCCGGCCGCGCCGAGCGGCGCCGGGTCCAGCCCCTCGGAGGGGGATCCGAGCAGGTCCCAGCCCTGCCCGAACGGGTCGCCGAGCAGGCCGGGCAGCAGCTGCAGGCTGGTGGACAGCCGGTTGCGGGCGAGCGCGACCGCCAGCACGACACCCGCGGTGATGGGCACCAGCGTCCGGACCACGACGGCGCGGGACGCCGCCGTCCCGCCGACACGGCCGGCCAGCGTGGCGACGGAGCCGATCACGGCACAGGCGAGCAGCAACCCCGCGGTGGCGTAGAGGTCGGCCTGGGGCCGGACGGCGAGCGGGCTCCAGAGCTCGGTACGCCGAACCAGGCCGAACAGCAGACCGCCGACCATCACCCCGAGGAGTGCGGCCGCGCCGGCGGGCGGGACCCAGTCCGACAGCCGGCGCCGGGGGACCAGGCCGACCCACGACAGGAGGAGGCCGAAGGGCTCCGCGGAGGACAGCCAGCGCCGGCGGCCCACGACCAGGCACCCGGCCACGGTCACCACCGTGTAGAGCGCCAGTGCCAGGCCGACCGCCCTGGGGTCGAGCGGGCGGGGATGGACGCCCAGGAACCACAGCCACGGCACGGCGACCGCGACCGCCGGCCAGACCTGCGTGGCCGCCTCCGAGGAGTCGCCCGGCCCGATCAGCCGCGCCAGCGTGTCCCACGGATCCAGCCACCGCCACACCACCCCGAACGCCAGGCACGCCGGCCACCAGCAGCGGGAACCCGGCGCCGACGATCAGGGCGGGCGCGAGGTTCTCCAGCTCGTCGTCGACTCCGACCCGCGCGGCGACCACGGCCAGCAGGACGACGGCCAGCGCCACCGACCGGACCGCCCACTGGGCGCCCGAGAGCCCACCTGCCCAGGACGCCGTACCCGCCTGCTCCGGATCGACCGGGGAGGCGGGGGCGCGGGTCGGTGTCGCCACCGCGACGAGCACGACCGCCATCGTCGCGCCCAGCAGCACGAACAGGAGCGGTACGTCGACGTGCGGGTGCGAGCTCTCGGGATGCGCTGTCGTGACACGGCCCAGCGCCAGCGCGATCTCCGGCGACATCGACCGCAGCATAGGGCACCGTTCCGGGTCGGACGTGACCTGCGCCACGTCGGATCGTTGGACGGGTGCGACCCACCGTCGGAGGAAAGGTCCCCATGCGTCGAAGCGTCTCCACGGCCGCCGTCCTGCTGCTGGTCCTCGGTCTCGCGGGAGTGGCCGCTCCCGCGGCCGCGGACCACACCGACCCCCGCGAACCCCTGGCGCCCACCGACGGCGAGGTCGTCGACGGGCTCACCCGGGGCGCCGGGACCTGGCGCCATCTCGCCAACTTCCCCGGCCTGGCCAACCCCGGGCTCACCGGAGGCGGCACCGACCTGGAGTTCTTCCGGGCCGGCCGCGACCGCGACATCTGGGGTTCCTTCGGGACGCTCGGCCAGGACGAGGCCGGCAGCGTCGGCCAGCGGCTGATCCGGCTCACCCGCGACGGCAAGGTCCGGCCCCGGTGGAAGGCCGACCACGGCTCCGCGCACTGCCCGCCCGCCAGCACCAGCGTCACCGGCCTGCAGCACGACACCCAGGTGGCCACCCGCAACGGCGTCCGGCTGATCACCGACACCACCGACGCGACCGGCCGCTGCCACGACCCCGCCGGCGGCGGGATCGAGATCGTCGACGCCACCCGGGTCGCCCGCGACAAGTGGCGACCCCGCGAGGTGCACCTGGTCCGGTTCCCGGGCTTCAGCCACACCAACACCGTCGACCGGCAGCGCCCGTGGATCGTCTACAGCAGCTCCTCCGACTTCGCCGACCGCAACTGGATCGACGTGATGGACATGCGCTCCTGCTTCGGCAAGCGGTCCTGGAGCCGCGACAAGCGGCGCAGCGAGTGCCGCCCGCGGGTCTCCCGGATCCAGCTCCGCGACTCCTGGACCCAGCAGCGCGACCAGGACACCGGTGAGCTCGAGCCCGGGTCCGCCACCTGCCACGACATCACCTACCGGCGGCAGCGGCTCTACTGCGCCGCGATCAACGCCACCTTGATCCTCGACGTCTCCGACCTCACCCGCCCCGGCGGCCGGGTGCGTGGCGAGTCCCTCCCGTGCAGGGTCCGCAGCGGCACCCTCACCCGGGCGAAGGTCACCGACTGCAGCGCCATGGGCATCGGCCGGACCGAGCGCGCCCGCGGCTGGCGCTTCCTCGACACCTTCCAGCACCCCGGCCGCGACTGTGCGCCGACCGGTGACGTCCGCAACTGCAACTCCAACGTGAAGGCCCGGTCCGACGAGGGCGTCTCGGTCTCCCACGAGGCCGACCCCACGTCCGACGGTGAGCTGATGTTCGTCACCGACGAGCGTGGTGGCGGCGTCGTACCGCCCGGGTCGTCGTGCGCGCCGGGCATCGAGAACCCCTTCGGCAACGGCGGAGCCCACGCCTTCGACATCAGCGACCCGACCAACATCAAGTACGCCCGGACGCCGACCGGTGAGAAGGCCGTCTACATCAGTGACGCGGTCGTCCCCGCGGAGACCTTCTGCGACATCCACGTCATCGAGCAGATCCCGGGCGAGCAGCGGTTCATCGCGGCCTACTACAGCCAGGGCATCAAGATCGTCGACTGGTACGTCGACGACGACGGCCGCGTGCAGTTCGTGGAGCGCTCCTCGTTCACCCTGCCCAACGCCAACACGTGGGCGGCCGAGGACTTCAAGATCCGGCGCAACGACAACGGCACCCGGACCTACTTCATCGCCACGAACGACATCCACCGCGGGGTCGACGTCGTGGCGTGGACGGGCAGGCCCAACCGGATCGGCGCAGAGGCGCCCCGGAGCCGGGAGGGCCTCACGAATGCCGGTCTGCTGGGGGCCTCGGTGATCGTGATCGGTGTCGCCGCGCTCTACCGACGTCGTCGGACGGGCTGACCGGGACAGTCCTGGTCAGTCGTAGGGCCTGCCGAGCGGCGTGGTCCCGGCGGCCTCGGCGACCGCGTCGGAGACCGTGCTGTGCGAGACCAGCTCCTCGCGTCCTGCGCCGCCGCTGACCCCGAACACCAGCACCGGACCGACACCGGGGGCGTAGAGCTTGTACTCGAGCACGTCGGGCTCGATCGTGATGGTGTCCTTGGTCAGGAGCACGTCGTCGTACTTGCCCGAGCGGGACCTCGGCCATCTCCTCGAGGCTCAGGATCTCGCCGTTGTCCTCGGCCTCGCCCTCGTAGTACTCCTGCCGGTAGGCCATGCCCACCTCGGGGTCGCCCGGCATGATCACGCCTGGCAGCGCGCCGTCGACGCCGGCCTCGAAGGAGCCCTCGCGGGTCGCGACCTTGCCGTCCTCGAACTCGGCGGTGTTCTCGCCGAGGTACCAGATCGTGCCGTCGGAGTCCTGGGCGTACCAGTCGAAGGTGTCCTCGATGACCTCGCCGTCCTCGGTGACCGTGTCGCGTACGACGCGGGCGGTGACGCCGTTGGCGATCTCCTTCGTCTCGCTCGTGGCGGTGACCACCACCTCGACGACCGTGCCCTCCTCGTCGATCTCGCGGTAGGTCCAGCGCGTGCCCGACTCCATCGGCCAGTACCGGTTGTCGATGTCGGCGCTGAAGTCGGCCGGGTCGAGCTCGACCGGGTCGCTCGTCTGCGGGAGCTGCGGCTCGGCACCGCTCGACGGCGCGGCAGTCTCGCCGCCGCAGCCCGTCGCCACGGCCAGCGAGAGCGCCGCTCCGAGCAGCAGCCCGGAGTGGCGAGGCATCACTCGTCCCCGGCGCCGTCTTCTTCGCCGTCGTCACCCTCGGTGCCGACGACGTCGAAGTTCTCGTCGAGCTGGACGTCGACCTCGGAGCCGTCGTCCAGGGTGACCTCGACCTCGTACATGCTCTCCTCGTCGCCGACCTCGGTCTCGGTGACCTCGCCCTCGCCGGTCTCCTCGAGCGCGGCGTCGGAGGCCCGCTGCAGGTCGGTCCCGGTGATCGGCTGCTCGGTCGCGTCGTCGTCGCCGCTGCCGGTGGCGATCGCCGCGCCGGCGCCGGTGACGGCGATGGCGGCGGCGCCGCCGATGATGACCGCTGCCTTCTTCTTCCTGCTGAGCTGGAGCTTCATGACAGGTCTCCCTTCGTCGTGGCCACGACGCTAGTACCCCCGGATGAGGCGACGATGAGTTCTCATCGGGGGCTCATCTGGCTCCCTACGATGGGAGCATGCGCATCCTCGTCGTCGACGACGAGCCCAAGATGACCCGGCTGCTCGACCGCGGGCTGACCGAGCGGGGCGACGTCGTGGAGGTGGCGGCGACCGCGGCGGACGGGGTCGCGGCCGCGGCCGAGGGTGAGTTCGACGTCATCCTGCTCGACGTGATGCTGCCCGACCAGGACGGCTTCAGTGCGTGCCGTGCGCTGCGGGCGCGCCAGGTCTGGACCCCGGTCCTGATGCTGACCGCGCGGACGACGGTCGCCGACCGGGTCGACGGGCTGGACGCCGGTGCGGACGACTACCTCGCCAAGCCGTTCGCCTTCGACGAGCTGCTGGCCCGGATCCGGGCCCTGGCCCGCCGCGGGGCGGTGGAGCGACCCACGCTGGTGACCGTCGGCGACCTCACCCTCGACCCGGCGACCCGGCGGGTGCACCGCGGCGAGACCGAGATCGAGCTGTCGACCCGCGAGACGTCGCTGCTCGAGACGTTCCTGCGGCGCCCCGACCAGGTGCTCACCCGCGGCCAGCTGCTCGACCACGCCTGGGACATGGCCTACGAGAACAGGTCCAACGTCGTCGACGTCTACGTGCGCTACCTGCGCGAGAAGATCGACCGCCCCTTCGGCCGGCGCTCGCTCGAGACGGTGCGTGGTGTCGGCTACCGGCTGACCAGCGACGAACGATGACCGGCCGGATCCCGCTCCGGCTCCGGGTCGCCCTGGCCTTCGCCGCCGCGTCCGCGGTGGCCCTGGCCGGCCTCGGCGTCTTCCTGAGCCTCCGGGTCGAGCACACCCTGGAGGACCAGTCCCGAGCCTCGCTCGACAACCAGCTGGAGGCGCTCGCCGCGCTACCGGCCGACGGCCGGGCCGAGGCAGTCCGGCGGCTCTCGGGTGCCACGTTCGCGCAGGTCTACGCGCCAGACGGCACGCTGTCCGCGAGCTCGCCCCAGCTCGACGAGCCGCTGGTCGACGCCCGGGAGCTGCCGCGGAGCGGCGTGGAGCGTGCACCTGAGCCGCGACGTCCGCGTCGTCGGCGACGACGAGGCCGAGCCGTCGCCTGGCTGCTCCTGCGGGGCGCCGACGACGGCGTTCTCATGGTCGGGACCTCGCTGGAACCCGTCGAGGAGGCGCTCGACGGGATCCTCGCCGCGCTGCTCATCGGCGGACCGCTCGCGCTCCTCGTCGCTGCGGGCGCGGGCTACCTCGTCGCCGGCTATGCGCTGCGGCCGATCGAGCAGATGCGCCGGCGGGCGGCGACGATCTCCGCGCTGGACCCGGGCGAGCGGCTCCCGCTCCCTGTCGCCGACGACGAGGTACGCCGCCTCGCCTCCACCCTGAACGAGATGCTCGAACGCCTGGAGGCGGCGGTCCTCCGTGAGCGGCACTTCGTGGCCGAGGCGAGCCACGAGCTGCGCACCCCGCTGGCGCTGCTGCGCACCGAGCTCGACCTGGCCCTGTCCCGCCCGCGCTCGTCCGACGAGCTGGTGGCGGCGCTGCGTTCCGCGAGCGAGGAGGTGCACCGGTTGACCCGCCTCTCGCGCGACCTGCTCGAGCTCGCGGCGTCCGAGGACGGCGCCCGTGAACCGGTCCGCAGCACCTTCGACCTGGGCGTCCTGCTCGAGCAGGTGGCCGCCCGGTTCGCCGGCCGCGCTCGCGAGGAGGGCCGGTCGATCACCGTCTCCGGCGAGGACTGCCGGCTCAGTGCCGACCGCGACCGCGTCGAGCGGGCGCTCGGCAACCTGGTCGACAACGCACTCCGTCATGGCGACGGCGAGGTCACGCTCACTGCACGTCGCGCGGGGGATCGGGTGCTCGTGAGCGTGGCCGACCAGGGCCGGGGCATCGACCCCGACGTTCCGGCCCCGCGCCTTCGACCGGTTCAGCCGGGAGCCGGGCACCCGCTCGTCGGGCGACGGCGGCGGCCTCGGCCTGGCGATCGTGCGCGCGATCGCCGAGGACCACGCGAGGCTCGGTGCGGGTCGAGGACAGCGGGCCGGGCGAGGGGACCGTCGTACTCCTCGACCTTCCCGGGTTCCGGACCCGGGCCGCCTGCGCGCGAATGACACGGGTGGAATTTCCTTTTCCCATAACGAGGACAGGTCCGACCCCGCGCCCCTAGGTTTGCCGAGGCCGCGCTCGGGAAACGTCGCGGTGTTGGGCCTCGGGGTCGTGTGCGTCACCCGTTGCCGTCATCTCTGACGCACATTCACTAGTGGGGATCCTCCATTGTTCACACTCCGTAACGGGCGCGTCGGCATGCTTGCCGCCGGGTCCATGATCATCGCTGGCCTGGGCGCCACCGGGGCCCTGGCCGCGGGCACGCCGAATGCTGACTCCATGGTCGTGCGCGACGGCGCCCAGTGGTACACGCAGGCCTACGAGAACTGCGACACCTGCGAGTACACCGACCCGGAGCAGTCCGACGTCGCCGGCCCGCAGCGCGCGCCGTTCGGCCCCGGCAGCCACAAGTTCACGATCGGCCAGTACGCGGCGCAGACCGAGCTCTACCGCACCAACGCCTACGACGGTGTCGACCTGGGCGACCTCACGCGCTTCGAGTACTCGACCTTCGCTCGCCACACGAACGGCGGCGAGGACCGTCAGCCCGCCTACCTGCGCCTCAGCGTTGACGACGACAACAACGGCTCGATGGACACCAGCCTCTTCTTCTTCCCGGCCAACAACGACGCGCAGCAGGACGTCGTCAACGGCGCGTGGCAGCACTGGGACGTCGCCGGCGGTCTGATGAACGTCGACAGCGACTCCGGCGCCGGCGAGATCAGCCTCGCGGACTACGCCGCGGCTCACCCCGACGCCGTGCTCGTCAACGACCCGTACGACGAGGACGCACGACGCCGGCGCGGTCTCGCTGATGACCGGTGCCTCGGGGAACGCGCAGACCCGCGGCGAGTACTTCGTCGACCGCGTGATCGTCGGCAACGACGAGCAGGACACGCTGTTCGACTTCGGTCCCAGCGCCGAGGCCGACGGCGGCACCACGCAGCTCACCGTCGACCCCGACCACGCGCAGGGCTGGCAGCACCAGGCCTACGAGGACGTGCTCTACCTGGACTCCAACCAGGAGTTCGTCTCCGGCCCCGGCACCCCGCCGAGCGGTGACGGCAGCCTGAAGATGTCGCTGAGCACCGGCACCAACGACGACCGCGTCGAGCTGTTCCGCACCGCTGCAGTACGACGACACGCTGGTCCGCGACCTGCGGAACATCGAGTACTCGACGTACTCGCAGGCCAACGCCGGCAACGCCACCCCGCAGCAGCCGGCGTACCTGCGGCTCTCCGTCGACACCGACGGCAACGGCAGCACCGACGACTCGCTGTTCTTCTACCCGGCCAACAACGGCATCCCGGCCCAGAGCACCTGGCAGACCTGGGACGCCGGCCACGGCATCTGGGGCGTCAACGGTGACGACGGTCCGCAGAGCGTCACCCTCGAGGACTACACGGTGGCCCACCCGGACGCCACGATCGTCGAGAACGCCGACACCTCCAGCACCCCCGGTGCGGGCGACCAGCCCACTGGTGGCGTCGCGTTCATCGTCGGCGCTGGCGGTGACGAGCAGATGAACGGCGAGTACTTCCTCGACGCCATCAACATCAGCAAGGTCGACGCGGCCACCGGTTCCGTGGAGTCCGGCAAGGAGTTCGACCTCGAGCCGAACCGTGCCGCCATCGCGGCGACGCTCACGGGCACTGACAACGGCGCCGAGGCCGACAGGCCGAAGGTCGACGCTCCGTCGGCCGCTGAGGGCGCGACCGTCCGGCTCTACAAGGTCATCGACGGCGATCGCAGGCTCGTCGCGACCTCCACGCTGAACGCCTCCGGTAACCGCACCTTCACGGTTGCTGACGCGAACGGCACCAGCTACACGAAGTACGTCGCCCGGGTCTCGGCCACCGAGTCGACGCTGGGTGACTGGACGAACTCCCTGCGGGTTCGCTGATCGTCTGAGCACCATCGAGTGAGCTCCGGGGCACGAACGTGCCCCGGAGCGAGCTCTCCAGGGGGCGGACCCGACCGGGTCCGCCCCCTGTTGCCGTTCGGCTCCCTTCACGGCGGGGAAAGCCTCGTCGAGGAGCGACTCGCGATGCGAGGTCGGGGTGGGAGAGTCGGCACGTGAGCGACGTGCCCGGAGGACTGGTCCTCGAGCTGAGCTGCTTCCTTGACGCGCCGCCCGAGCGAATCTTCAAGGCCCTCACCGATCCGGCTGAGGTGGCCACGTGGTGGGGGCCATCCGGGTTCACGACGCCGGAGATCGAGCTCGACCTGAGCGTCGGCGGCGGTTACCGCTTCGGGATGCAACCCCCTGACGGCGAGCTGTTCCACCTCGCAGGCACGTTCCTGGAGATCGACCCACCCACAAAGCTCGCCTACACCTTCCGTTGGGAAGAGCCCGATCGCGACGACCGGGAGACAGTCGTGCGCGTGTCCCTCAGCGTTGCCGCGGACGGGACCGAGCTGTCTCTCTTGCAGCACTCGTTCGCGACCGAGGCACGGTTGGTGCTTCACCAGCCACGGCTGGTCCGACTCCTTCGAGCGGCTTGTCACAGCACCTCCAGTCGGGTGCCCTGACAACCGGTTCCGATCACCGAAGGGACGCACCGCCCACGAGCAACGCCCCCGACGGGGACCGTCGGGGGCGTCGATGCAGGTCGGGGACCTGCCGTGCTCGTGGGCAGGGGCGGGGTCGAACCGCCGACCTTCCACTTTTCAGGCGGACGCTCGTACCAACTGAGCTACCTGCCCGAGCGAGGGGAACCATACCGGAGGCGGCGAGAGCCCACGAAAACCGACGTGAAGATGGCGTGAAGAACGACGCCGTCCGTCGCACTCCCACTCAGGCTTGGGCGCGTGAGCACTGACCGGGTGGCCGGGGAGTCCGCACCCTTTCGCGCTGAGAACCCCCGCTCGGCGCGGGAGGGGGAGCATGACCTCGCCCAGGTCGTCCTTGATGCCGCCGAGACACTGATCCTCGTTCTCGACGGTGACGGCCGGGTGGAGCGCTCCAACCGGGCGGTCGAGCGCGTGAGCGGTCGGCCGCCGGCGGATTTCCTCGGTCACCCCCTGTGGGACACGCTGGTGGCTCCCGAGTGCCGGGAGCTGGCAGCGGCGGAGCTGCACCGCATGCGGCCGGCGGCGTACGACGGGCGCACGCGGGGTGAGCACCAGTGGGCCACGGCGTTCGGTGAGCGTCGCACCATCGCGTGGACCCTGATGCCGCTGCGCCTCGAGGACCGGACCGTCCGCGTCTTCACGGGGGTCGACGTCACCGGCGAACGCCGCGCCCAACGGCGCCTCAACGACGTGCTGGACGCCACCACCAGCCTGTGCCTGATCGGCACCGATCCCAACGGCGTGATCACGTTCTTCAACCCCGGAGCCGAGCGACTGCTCGGCTTCGCCGCCGACGAGGTGGTCGGATGCGGGACCCTCGCGCAGTTCCACGACGAGGAGGAGCTCGCCGCCCGGGCCGAGGAGCTCGGCGTGGACCCGGGGGTCGACGCGCTGGTCCAGGCGCCGGTGCACACCGGCGAGCCCGAGGCCCGCGACTGGACCTACGTCTGCCGGGACGGCCGGCGGCTCAAGGTCTCCGTGACGGTGTCGGTGATGCGGGGGCCCGGCGGGGAGGTGGCCGGGTTCCTGGCCGTCGCGGAGGACCTGACCGAACGCACGCGCACCGAGCAGGCCCTGATGACGGCACTCGAGCACGAGCGCGAGGCCGCGGACCGACTGGTCACGCTGGACCGGATGCGCTCGGGCTTCGTGGCCTCGGTCGGGCACGAGCTGCGGACCCCGTTGACCAGCATCCTGGGATTCACGCACCTCCTGGCCGGGCGGGGGCCCGGCCGGCTCAACACCCGGCAGCGGGCCCTCCTCGAACGGGTGGACCGCAACAGCCGCCGCCTCCTCGGGATGATCGAGGACCTGCTGGCGGTCTCCCACATGGACGCGGGCTCGTGGGAGCAGGACGAGAGCGTGGTCGAGCTCCGCGACGTGATCGCCGCGGGGATCGAGGAGACCGAGGAGCTGAGGCGGGGCCGCGACCTGACCCTGCGGCTCCGTCTGGACGACGGTGTGCCGACCCTGGTCCGGGGGGACGCCGACCAGCTCCGGCGGGTCCTGGTCAACCTGTTGAGCAACGCGATCAAGTTCACCCAGGACGGCGGCACCATCGAGATCGAGCTGAGCAGCCTCCCCGACCAGCTGCTGCTCACCGTCTGCGACACCGGCGTGGGGATCCCGCCGGACGAGCTGGAGCACCTCTTCACCCGCTTCTTCCGGGCCACCACGGCGACGTCGGAGGCGATCCCGGGCTCGGGCCTCGGGCTGAACATCACCCGCTCGATCGTCGAGCAGCACGGCGGCGACATCGTGGTCACCTCGGTCCTCGACCAGGGCACGCTGGTCGAGATCAGCCTCCCGCCGGCCGTCTGATCAGCCGCCGGACGCCAGCAGGCAGCGCACCCGGTCCAGGAGTACGGCGGGCTCGAACGGCTTGATGAGGTACTCGTCGGCGCCCGCAGCCAGGCCCGCGGCCACGTCGCGCTCCTGCGCCAGGGCGGAGAGCAGGAGCACGGGTAGCCCGCGGGTGGAGGCTTCCGACCGGAGCCTCCGGGTCACCTCGATCCCGCTGATCCCGCCCGGCATCGCCACGTCCAGCAGGGCGAGGTGGACGACGTGGTCGCGGCTGAGGTCCAGCGCCTCCTGGCCGTTCTTCGCCAGCAGCGGCTGGTAGCCGGAGTCGACGAGGAGGATGTCGAGCAGCTCGCGGATGTCCTGGTCGTCCTCGGCGACCAGCACCGTCCGGACCGCACCCGACGGCTCAGCGTTCGCCCTGTTCATCAGTCGTGCTCCCCTGCGTCGAACGCGCGGCCTGCAACTCGGCCACCAGGGCCTCGGCGCGTTTGACCAGGCCCTCCATGCGCTGGCCCATGGACTCCCGAGCGGTCGGTTGCGCCTGCGCCGACAGGGTCTCACGCTCCGTGGCCAGGTGTGCAGCAAATCGCATCGCCGTGAGGACATTGTTGAGGTCGTGGACCACGAGGTCGTGGGGCCGGTGTCCGTCCCGCGACCCGACCGCGTGCTCCGGCCCCCGGAACGCCGACGGGTCGAGGTTCGCGGCCGGCAGCCAGCGGTACCCCATCCCGCTCTCGGTGAGGATGTAGCGGGGCTCCTGGGCGTCGTCCCCCAGCTTGGCCCGGAGCGCCCCCATGTGCGTGCGCAGCGACTGCAGCGGCTCGCTCCCGCGGGTGTACCCCCACACCTGCCCGACCAGGGCGCGGTGCGTGACCAGGGCCCCTGGTCGGGTCATCAGGGCGCGCAGGATCTTCCACTGGGTGGGCGTGAGCCGACGCTCCTCGCCGGCGACCCGCAGCAGCCGGTTGTCCACGTCCACCTCGAGCTCGCCGATCCGCTGCGGGCTGACCGCGGGTTCGGACTGGCCACGCCGCTCGAGCACCCGGATCCGGGCGGCCAGCTCGTGCATCCCGAACGGCTTGTTGAGGAAGTCGTCGGCCCCTGCGTCGAGCGCCTGCGCCTTGCGGCGCTCGTCGGTCACCGCGGAGAGGATCAGCACGGGCACGCTCAGCGCCCCGCGCAGGCGTCGTACGACGTCGACGCCGTCCATGTCGGGGAGCCGCAGGTCCAGCAGGAGCAGGTCCTGGGCACCGCCCATCGCGTGGGCGATCGCCGACTGGCCGTCGGCCACGGCCGTGACCGTGTGACCACCCTGCTCGAGGGCCGGCTTGAGTGCCTGGACCAGCAGGGGGTCGTCATCGACCAGCAGAATCCGGGCCACTCCGCGATCGTAGGGCCTCCGGCCTCCCGCGGGTCAGATTGGAGCCGGACGGACGCGCGACCCTATGCTGTTCCCCGCACCTGGCCCCCATCGTCTAGCGGCCCAGGACCCCGCCCTTTCACGGCGGTAGCACGGGTTCGAATCCCGTTGGGGGTACGCCGGAAACGGCCGCCACCCCGCGATTGGGAGACCGTCGCGCGGATGGGTTAGAGTTCCACCCGCTTCGCATCGCGGAGCACTGGCCCCGTAGCGCAGTTGGTTAGCGCGCCGCCCTGTCACGGCGGAGGCCGCGGGTTCGAGTCCCGTCGGGGTCGCCCAGCAGGCGAGGCGAAGCGCTCCGGATCATCCGATCCGGGGCGTTTGTCCGTTCCGTACGCTGACGGGGTGCCCGTCGAGATGGAGTCCGCCGCGTTCGAGGGCCTCGTCAACCGTGCGCTCGACGAGATCCCCGACGAGATCGCGTCGCTGATCAGCAACGTCGTGGTCCTGGTCGAGGACGAGCCGCCCGAGGACGACCCGACGCTGCTCGGGCTGTACGACGGGGTCTCGCTGACCGAGCGGTACGGCGACTACGGGATGGTCCTCCCGGACCGCATCTTCATCTTCCGCGGGCCGCTGCTGCGGATGTGTGCGGACCTGGAGGAGCTCGCCGACGAGGTGCGGATCACCGTCGTGCACGAGGTGGCGCACCACTTCGGCATCGACGACGACCGGCTGCACGACCTCGGTTACGCCTGACTGACCTCGTCCGCCGGCTGCGGGGGGTCGAACCGGAAGCCCATCCCGCGGACCGTGGTGATCCACTGGTGGTCGTCCCCGGCCGAGTGCAGCTTGGCGCGCAGGTTGCTCAGGTGGACGTCGAGCAGGTGCCGGGAGCCGCGGAACTCCGAGCCCCAGAGCTCCTCCTCCAACGCCCGCCGAGCCCAGACCTTGCCGGGTCGGTCGACGAAGCGCAGCAGCAGGTCGTACTCGGTCCGGGTCAGCGGGAGCACCTTCTCGCCCAGCTTGGCCTCGAGCCGGTCCTGGAGCACCACCAGCCCGCCACCGACGTCGATGTCGGGTCGGCTGGTCCGGCTGTCGCCGCTGGTGCCGGGCGCGCCCAGGATGTCGCGGGAGCGGCGGAACAGGGCGTCGGCACGTGCCCGCAGCTCGCGGGTGGAGAAGGGCTTGCTGAGGTAGTCGTCGGCCCCTGCCTCGAGGCCGATCAGGCGGTCGTCGATGTCGGTGCGCGCGGTCAGCATGATGACGTAGGCCTGGCTCGACTCGCGGATCACCTTGCAGACCTCGACGCCGTCCATGCCCGGGAGGCCGATGTCCAGCGTGATCAGGTCGGGCCGGTGCTGGGCCAGCAGCTCGGTGATGCCCTCGCCGCTCTCGGCCGAGTGCACGGTGAAGTCGGCCCCGGAAAGGGTCTCGCCGATCAGCTCGCGGATGTCCGGGTCATCCTCGATCACGAGCGCGGTCCTGGCCGCCATGCGCGTACCTCCTGGTGGTATCAGTCTCAATCATCCCGCATCCGGGCAGGTCAGCGAAGCAGAATGCGATCTTCCACGATGGTCTCGTCCGCAATCCGATCGGGAGTGGAAAGTCCCGATCACGACGCGTTCTGGCTGTGCGCGGCCGCGCGGCGCGCCTCCGGCCAGGCCATCGGGGACTCGCCCTGCTGCTGCCGGACGAACTCGCCGAGGAACCAGCGCTGGAACTTGCGCTGCTCGGGGGTCCGGGCGAGCGCGAGCAGGCGTTCCTGGCGGCAGAACTCGTCGGCCATGTCGAGCAGGTCGAGGAACTGCCCGATCGAGGCCGAGGTCGCCTCCGACACCTCGATCTGCAGGTCGGTGCTGGCCTTCCCGGATTCCACGGCCGCCTCGAGCTGGTCGGCCTCGATCCCCTCCCGCAGGTCGCGGTCGAGGGTGCCGAAGACATCGGAGATCCGCTTGGCCAGGGGGTAGTCCGACTCGTGGGCCAGCGCGAGGAGCCGGACCTCGCGGTGGAGCTCCTGGAAGTGGCGCTGGAACGCGAGGAAGCTGCGCAGCGGCACGCCCTTCACGTCGACGTGCACCGGCCGGACCGACGTACGACTGTGGCGCCCCTCGGCCGGGGGCTCGCCGCTGATCACCCCGGCAGGTCCGCCGCTCTCGCTGGGCTCCGCGGCCGGGACGAACCACAGGATCTTGCCGTCGGCCTCGATGTCGGCGCCCCAGGCGGTGGCGCACCGGGCGACGATGTCGAGCCCGCGGCCGAAGGTGAGCAGCACGTCGTCGTCACCGTCGAGGTCGAAATCGAGCAGGGTCTCTGACCCCGGCAGCACGGGAGGCTCGGTCGAGCGGTCGTGCACCTCGACCCGGGGGTGCTCCTTGGTGCCCCGCATGCCCACGTGGATCGGGGGTTCGCCGTGGAGGAGCGCGTTGGTGACCAGCTCCGTCACGCCCATCTCCGCGCACTCGACCAGGTCGGGACGGCCGATGTCGTGGCAGGTGTCAGCCACCCATCGTCGGGCGACTTGAACGCCGTCCGGTCCCGAGCCCAGCGGCAACGCGGGGCGGTTCAAAGGCAAGGTCTCGTCTCCAGCGGTCGGCGAAGGACGCAGTGGTCGACCCTCGCCTACCCGCTTCGTCATGCTCCTGAAACAGATTCTGCACGGATTTGTCTTTCGGCGCCGGATCTCTCGGCTCCGGCGTGCCGGGGAACGGCGTGTGACCCACTGAACGCAGCTCCTGATTGGCCGGACGACGGCCCGGAGCGAGACACTGGAGCCATGGACAGCCACCAGGACAGGAGACAGGCACCGGGTCGCGGTGATCGGCTCCGGATTCGGGGGCCTCTTCGGGACCAAGGCACTGCGACGCGCGGACGTCGAGGTGACCATGGTCGCCAAGACCACCCACCACCTCTTCCAGCCGCTCCTCTACCAGGTCGCGACCGGCATCCTCTCCGAGGGCGAGATCGCGCCGCCCACCCGCGAGGTGCTCAGCAGCCAGAAGAACGCCCAGGTCCTGCTCGGCGAGGTGACCGCCATCGACCTCGAGCGCCGGGTGATGACCTCCCACGTGCTCGGACGCGAGACGCACACGCCGTACGACTCGCTCATCGTCGCGGCCGGCGCCACCCAGTCCTACTTCGGCAACGACCAGTTCTCGGAGTTCGCGCCGGGGATGAAGAGCATCGACGACGCCCTCGAGCTGCGCGGCCGGATCTTCGGCGCCTTCGAGATGGCCGAGCTCGGTGCCAACCGGGGCGACAACGTCGACCACCTCCTCACGTTCGTGGTGGTGGGGGCAGGGCCGACCGGCGTGGAGATGGCCGGTCAGATCGCCGAGCTCGCCCACCGGACGCTCAAGCGCGACTTCCGCGCGATCAACACCCGTACCGCGCGCGTGATCCTGGTGGATGCCGCCGGCCAGGTGCTGCCCCCGTTCGGGGAGCGGCTCGGGGCGAGCACCAAGTCGGAGCTGGAGAAGCTGGGCGTCGAGGTGATGCTCGGAGCGATGGTCACCAACGTCGACGAGCGCGGCATCGAGGTGAAGTACAAGGACGGCCGGACCGAGCGGATCGCCGCCGTCACCAAGATCTGGGCCGCCGGCGTCCAGGCCAGCAAGCTGGCCAGGACCCTCTCCGAGCAGACCGGCGCGCCGCTCGACCGGGCCGGCCGGATCGCGGTGAACCCCGACCTCACCCTCCCCGGCCACCCCGAGGTGTTCGTCGTCGGCGACATGATCGACCTCGACAACCTCCCCGGCGTCGCGCAGGTCGCGATCCAGGGCGCCAAGTACGCCGCCAAGGAGATCGACGGCCGCCTCAAGGGCAGGGCGCCGCAGCCGCCGTTCAAGTACTTCGACAAGGGCTCGATGGCGATCATCAGCCGGTTCAACGCGGTCGCGATGGTCGGGAAGCTGCGGCTCAAGGGGCTCGTGGCGTGGCTGATGTGGCTGGCCGTGCACCTCGTCTACCTCACCGGCTTCAAGAACCGGGTCACCGCCGTCCTGCACTGGGCCATCTCGTTCGTCGGGCCCGGCCGCTCCGAGCGCACCAGCACCGAGCAGCAGATCTTCGCGCGCCGGGCCCTGGCCCGGCTCGAGCGCGGCGCCACCGACCTGGTCTCCGAGCCGGGGGAGTACGACGCCGCCCGCGAGGCCGAGCGTCGGGCCGACCTGGAGGCGCAGGCGCTCGAGGAGGCGCGGCTCACCGACGCCGGCCACCGCGGCGTTCCCGCCGACCAACGCTGACCGCTGGACGACCCGGGCCGGGGGCTACTCGAACCGGTCGGGGGAGCGGGCGTCGTCGCCGTCGGACGACTTCTCCCGGGCCCACTTGGGGAGGATGAAGACGCCCTCGCCCTCGACGGTCACCCCTTCGGCGTCCGCGATGGTGCCCTCGGCGAACGTCTTGACGCCCTCGACCCGGACGATCCGGGCCTCGCAGTGCAGGTCGCCCAGCGGCGTACCCCGCCGGTAGCGCAGGGTCAGGGTGCCGGTCATGCCGGGCTTGCCGCCCGCGCCCGCCGCCTCGCCGAGCACCTGGTCGAGGATCAGCGCGGCCACGCCGCCGTGCACGAGGCTGGGCGGCCCCTCGTACTGCGGACCGAGGTGGAAGTCCGCCCACGCCCGGCCGTCCGGGTCGCGGTGCATGTCGAGCGGGGGAGCGATCGGGTTGCGGACCCCGACCACGGCGTTGCCCCACGGGCGTCCGTGGCCCTCCTTGTTGAACCGGATGCCGTAGGGGCCGTCCATCTGGCGCTTGCGCAGCCGCTCGGTGACCGCGTCGATCTCGGCGCGCGCGTCCCGGGCCACCTCGTCGTCGACCTCGGACCGGATCACCGCCCCGATCAGCTCGCGCACGCTCTGGGCGAGCGGGCCGAACGCGGCCTCCTCGCGGGCGATCTGCTCCGGGGTCGCGTCGTCCATCTGGAATCCGGCCATGGCGCGGAGTCTAGGGAGGGCGCTCCCGGGCGGGCTCGCCGGCCAAAACGGATGGCTGTCCCGCCCGCCCCGTGATGTGCTTCCGCGCATGACCGAGCTCGTCGCGCCCGACGTCGCCCTGCACGCCTCGTGGGCCGAGGCGGTGCGCGAGTTCACCGGCGAGGTGATGCACGGATCCGGGCTGTGGCACATCGACCTCACCGACCTCAGCGAGCGGGCGCTGCGGCGCCATGTCGAGCACCTGCTCGCCCAGGGCGACCCGGCCACCGTCCTGCCGGAGGGTCGGGTGCACTCGAGCTACTACTGGATCGCCGACGGTGGCGAGTTCGTCGGGTACCTCGCGTTGCGGCACGCGCTCACCCCGTTCCTGCTGGAGGAGGGCGGCCACATCGGGTACGCCGTCCGCCCGTCCCGCCGCCGGAAGGGTCACGCCACCCGGGCGCTCGGGCTCGCGCTGCCGGACGCCCGGGCGCTCGGCCTGGACCGGGTGCTGCTCACCTGCGACGAGGACAACGACGGCTCCCGGCTGACGATCGAGAAGAACGGCGGGTGTGTTCGAGGACAGCCGCAACGGGAAGCGCCGCTACTGGATCGACATCCGCCGCTTCACCGTCCGTGGCAGTGACCGCTGTGGGCTCCCGCCGTTGATCAGGGCATGTGCGAGCACCACGGGCCCTCCGCTGCCGCCCGCGGGCCCGCTGACCCGGCGTACGGCGCTGACCGCCGCCGGCGCGGGGCTGCTGATCGCGGGCCTGTCGTCCCGGAGCACCCCGGCGATCGCGGCGACCGGGTCGACCCCGACCGTCGGAGCCGCCCGCGCCTCGCGGATCACCACCGGAACCACGCTGGTGCACGCGGACCTGCACAACCACACGCTGCTCTCCGACGGGGACGGCGACCCGGCGCTCGCGTTCGACTCGATGCGGAGCGCCGGCCTGGACGTCGCCGCGCTCACCGACCACGCGACGTACTCCGACAACGCGCTCGGCGACGTCCTCACCGACGCGTTGCCACCGGACTACCACCAGGCGGCCGGGCTGACGCCGAACGGCTGGGCCCGCACGCGGGAGTACGCCGACGCCGCCAATGCCGACGGTGCGTTCACCGCGATCCGCGGCTTCGAGTGGTCCGAGCCCCTGCTCGGCCACGTCAACGTCTGGTTCACCGAGCACTACGTCGACGTGTTGCAGGCCGGGCTGATGGCGCCGTTCCTCGACTGGCTGCGGCGCGAGCCGGGGCTGGTCCTCGACGGCGGGGCCGACGGCATCGCCGGCTTCAACCACCCCGGTCGGGAGCAGGGGCGGTTCGAGGAGTTCCGGTTCGAGCCCGCGGCGCGTGACCAGATGGTCTCCCTGGAGCTGTTCAACCGTCGCGACGACTACCTCTTCGAGGGGTACGCCGATGGCGCGTCCTCGCCGCTCTGCGCCTGCCTCAACGCGGGCTGGCGGACCGGGATCACGGGCGTCACCGACGAGCACGGCGTGGACTGGGGCCACCCCGAGGGCAAGGGCCGCACGGGGCTGTGGGTCGCCGACCACTCCCGCGCCGGGGTGAAGGCAGCGATGCAGGCGCGACGGTTCTTCGCGACCCGGACGTCGGGGCTCCGGGTCGACGCCACCGCGGCCGTCGCCGGCGGCGAGCCGTTGCCGATGGGGTCGGTGCTGCCCGTCGCCGCGCGGCGACGTGACGTTCACCCTCGACCTCGCCCGCGACGACTCCTGGCTCGGCCGCCGGCTCGCGCTGCAGGTGCTGCGGCCGGGCACCGACGCCCCCGCCGTACCCCTCGTGCACGAGTTCGTGGTCGGCGAGCCGGTGAGCGTCACGGTTCCTCTGGACCTCGCCGACGGCGACTGGGTGCTGCTGCGGATCGCCGACCCGACCCAGCCCAACGCGACGCCGGGGCCTGCCGGCCACCCCGGCAACGACCTCGGGATCGCCTACACCAGTCCTTGGTGGCTCGAGGCGCCTTGACGTCCCACGGCGAAACTTGTGGGCCCCGTGGGACTCGAACCCACAACCAAGAGATTAAAAGTCTCCTGCTCTGCCAATTGAGCTAGGGGCCCCCGGACGCCGCGAGTATGCCGCACCCGGCGCCACGACGACGTCGCCCGGCCCTGCGAGGCAGGACCGGGCGACGTGAGGGGCGGAGCTCAGTACGTCGAGGCGTTGAGCAGGCGCTCCTTGGTGTTGTCACCGTCGTCGGCGTCGTTCCAGTCGGTCGAGCCGGAGGAGACCAGCTGGCTCTGGATCTGCGCCGGGGTGGCCGCCGGGTTGGTGGCGGCGATCAGTGCGGCCGCGCCGGCCACGTGCGGGCTGGCCATCGAGGTGCCGGAGATCGTGTTGTAGCCACCGTTCATCCAGGTGCTGTTGATGCACACACCGGGCGCGATGATGTCGACGTCCGCGCCGTAGTTGGAGAACGACGCGAACGTGTCGTCCTGGTCGCTGCGTGCAGGTCGACGGTGCTCCGCCACCGGGCAGCCCGTTGAAGTCGGCCAGCGCGCTGACGGTGACCACCTCGTCGTACGCCGCCGGCGTGGAGTCCTTGGCGTCCGCCGAGTCGTTGCCGGCCGCGACCACGAACGTGACGCCGGCGTCGACCGCGGAGCAGATCGCGGCGTGCATGGCGTCGTCGTTCTGGGAGCCGCAGGCGCCGTCGTCCTCGCCTCCGCCGCCCAGGCTCATGTTGGCGACCTCGATCTCGTCGGCGTGGGCGGCGACGTAGTCGATCCCGCAGATCACGTCGGAGTTGAGGCCGGTGCCCAGGTCGGTGAGGACCTTCACCGGCCAGATCCGCGCACCCGGCGCCATGCCGACGACACCGTTGGTGTTGTCGAGCGCACCGATCGTGCCGGAGACGTGGGTGCCGTGGCCGTGACGGTCGTCGGCGTTGACGCCGAGCAGCGAGCAGTTCTTGGCGCGGGCGGTGTTGACGTTGAGGTCCGGGTGGTCGAGGTCGACACCGGTGTCGACCACGGCGACGTCGACGTTCACGCGCTGGTCGACCCCGTCGATCCGGGCGGTGGGGGAGGCGTCGGCGTTGGCCCGGTTGATGCCGGTCGGCGTGGTCTGGGCGTCGGTCCGGACGGCCCCGTCCTCCTGCACGTAGTCGACGCCGGGCAGTGCGGCGACCGCCGGGGCGGCGCCGGCCGGCATGGTGGCCGAGTAGCCCTGCAGGGCGGCGGTGTAGACGTGTCCGACGTCGAGACCGAAGCGCTCCGCGTGCGCCGCGGCGACGTCACGCGCGGCCGCGCCGTCGTCGAGGACGACGATGTAGCTGCCGCCGGCGGCGGAGACCGCTCCGGTGCCGGTGGTCTGGTCGAGGGAGGTGGGCGCGGCCGAGGCCGCGAGGGCCGAGCTGCCGAGGACGAGCGCCGTGACCGACGCTGCTGCTGTGACCGAGATCGTGCTGCGCAATGGCTTTCCTTGCTTCCGAGACGAAGCCGCCGGGGCGGCCCAACGCGGGCCCAACGACACCGGCGACGGAACCGTTACGGGGAGAGCGAGGCCCGGTCGTACGACGCCTGCCGTGGCACGCCGCGCCCCAGGGGGCGCGGGAGGCCGGCGGGCCGAGGTGAAGAAACCCCGTCCCGGATGGTTCGGAATCGGTCCGAGGTTGGTACTGTCCTCAGTGCAACAGGTGCAAGTTCCAGCAGGTAGACGCCCGCGGAGTTTGTGATCCAACGGCGTTCAGTCTTCGGGCCTGCCAGACCCGAGTCGGAGCGACGTGTCACCGCATCTGGTGCGGAGTCGTCGAAGTGACGACTTCTCGTTCCGATAACAGGAGTACCGAGCACATGGCTCAAGGCACCGTGAAGTGGTTCAACGCCGAGAAGGGTTTCGGCTTCATTGCGCAGGAGGACGGCGGCGACGACGTCTTCGTGCACTACTCGGCGATTCAGTCGCAGGGCTACAAGTCCCTCGACGAGAACCAGAAGGTCGAGTTCGACGTCACCCAGGGCCCCAAGGGTCCCCAGGCGGAGAACGTTCGCCCGCTCTGAACTGCGGGTGAGACCCGGACAGCACCTGTCCGATGACTCATGGCCGGGGCGTCACCTGACTCAGGTGGCGCCCCGGTCTCTCGTTTTCCGTTATGAAGAAGCAATCGTCAAAATTTCACCGTTTGGGTTTACGGAAGCCCCCGGTAGGGCAGCCTTGAAATCGGGGCCGTCCCAGCAGAACGATGACCGCGAGGAGCACGCGTGCACGACCAGTTCGACGTCACGCTCGAGGACTCCGACCTCCTCGGCGAGGTGGAGCTCACGACCAACCTGATCATCGCCGCCAGCGAGTCCGATGAGCGGCTCTCCGAGGGCGAGATCGACCGCATTCTGGGCGTCGCACCCGGACCGCGCATCGGTGACTGACGCCCCGCGTCCCCACTCTCGCGCACCTATACCCCTTGGGGGTATAGTCGGAGCATGGCGGAGCACGAGCACGGCTACATCCACCGCAAGGACGACTACCTCAAGCGCCTCAAGCGCATCGAGGGTCAGGCCCGCGGCCTGCAGCGGATGGTGGAGGAGGAGAAGTACTGCATCGACATCCTCACCCAGATCTCCGCGATGACCAGCGCGCTCCACGCGGTCTCCATCGGCCTGCTCGAGGAGCATCATGAACCACTGCGTCGTCGACGCCGCCCGCGTCGGTGACGACGAGGCCGCAGGCGAAGGTCACCGAGGCCGTCGCGGCGATCACCCGGCTGGTCAAGTCCTGAGCCCGGACCACCGCACGAGGAGGACATCGATGAGCGAGACCACCACCTGGCACGTCACCGGCATGACCTGCGGCCACTGCGTCGCCTCGGTCCAGGAAGAGATCGGCGAGCTCCCCGGCGTGGAGCGGGTCGAGGTCGTCCTGGACAGCGGTGAGGTCACCGTCGTCTCCGCCGACCCGCTCGACCCGGCGTCGGTGTCCGCTGCGGTCGAAGAGGCCGGCTACGCGCTGGCATGAGCGTCCCCGTCCGGATCGCGGCGTACGTCGCCGTCCTGGCCGCCGTCTTCGCCGTCGCGTTCGGGATCGGCTCGTGGGTCGGTCCCGTCGCCACCGAGCCCCCCAGGCACACGGACGGCGCCGGCCATGACCACTGACCGGGTCGAGCCGACCGCCGACGTGGAGCTCGCGATCACCGGCATGACGTGTGCCTCGTGCGCCCACCGGATCGAGCGCAAGCTGAACAAGCTCGACGGCGTGGTGGCGTCGGTCAACTACGCGACGGAGAAGGCGCGGGTGACCTTCCCGGTGTCGGTGAGCACCGACGAGCTCCTCGACACGGTCGCCGCTGCCGGGTACGCCGCGCGGCTGCCCACCGCCCAGCCGCCCGAGGACGACGAGCCGGCCGACGCGGAGCTCGACGCGCTCCGGCAGCGGCTCGTCGGGTCGGCCGTCCTCGCCGTACCCGTGATCGCGATGGCCATGGTGCCGGCGCTGCAGTTCACCTACTGGCAGTGGGCGTCGCTGACCCTGGCCGCGCCGGTGGTCGTGTGGGGGGCCTGGCCGTTCCACCGGGCCGCCTGGGCCAACCTGCGCCACGGCGCGACCACGATGGACACGCTGGTCTCGGTCGGCGTGCTCGCCGCGTTCGGCTGGTCGCTGGTCGCGCTGTTCGTCGGCACGGCGGGCACGCCGGGGATGACGCACCCGTTCCGGATCACGGTCGAGCGCACCGACGGGCTGGCGAACATCTACCTCGAGGCCGCGGCCGGGGTCACCACGTTCCTGCTGGCCGGCCGCTGGTTCGAGAAGCGGTCCAAGCGCCGCGCCGGCGCGGCCCTCCGGGCACTGATGTCGCTGGGCGCCAAGCAGGTCTCGCTGCTGCGCGACGGGGTCGAGGTCCGCGTCCCGGCCGAGGACCTCGCCGTCGACGACCTGTTCGTCGTGCGCCCGGGGGAGCGGATCGCCACCGACGGGGTCGTGGAGTCGGGCACCTCCGCCGTCGACGCCTCGATGCTCACCGGCGAACCGGTCCCGGTCGAGGTCGGGCCCGGCTCCGAGGTGACGGGCGCGACGGTGAACGCCGGCGGCCGCCTGGTCGTCCGCGCCACCCGGGTCGGTGGCGACACCCAGCTCGCCCAGATGGCCCTCCTCGTCGAGGCGGCCCAGAACGGCAAGGCGGAGGTCCAGCGGCTCGCCGACCGGATCTCCGGCGTCTTCGTCCCGGTCGTGATCGCCCTCGCGGTCGGCACGCTCGGGTTCTGGCTCGGCGCCGGCGCCTCGACCTCGGCGGCCTTCACCGCGGCCGTCGCGGTCCTGATCATCGCCTGCCCCTGCGCGCTCGGCCTGGCCACGCCGACGGCGCTGATGGTGGGCACCGGCCGCGGCGCCCAGCTCGGGATCCTGATCCGTGGCCCCGAGGTGCTGGAGTCGACGCGGCGGATCGACACGGTCGTGCTCGACAAGACCGGCACGGTCACGACCGGCCACATGTCGCTGGTCGAGGTGGTGCCCGCCCCGGGCGAGGACCTCGACGACGTACGCCGGACCGCCGCCGCGCTCGAGTCCGCCTCCGAGCACCCGATCGCCCGGGCGATCGCCGCTGATGCCACCGACCTCCCCGAGGTCACCGGCTTCACCAGCCTGGAGGGGCTGGGCGTGCGCGGCACCGTGTCCGGTCGCGAGGTCGTGGTCGGGCGCGCCCGGCTGCTTGCCGACCTACCCCTCCCGTCCGAGCTCGCGGACGCCGTGGACCGCGCCGAGGCCACCGGTCGCACCGCCGTCGTCGTCGCGTGGGACGGCCGCGCACGCGGCGTGCTGGTCGTCGCCGACACGGTCAAGCCCACCTCCGGCGAGGCCGTGCGCCGGCTGCGCCGGCTCGGGCTCACCCCGGTCCTGCTGACGGGTGACAACCGGCGTGCCGCCGCTGCGGTCGCGGCCGAGGTCGGCATCGATCAGGTGGTCGCGGAAGTCCTGCCCGCCGAGAAGGTGGCCGCCGTCGAACGGCTCCAGGCCGAAGGGCGCGTGGTCGCGATGGTCGGTGACGGGGTCAACGACGCCGCCGCACTCGCCCGCGCGGACCTCGGGCTCGCGATGGGCACCGGCAGCGACGTCGCGATCGAGGCCAGCGACCTGACCCTGGTGCGCGGGGACCTCACCGTCGCCGCGGACGCGGTGCGGCTCGCCCGGCGTACCCTCGCCACGATCAAGGCCAACCTGTTCTGGGCCTTCGCCTACAACGTGGCGGCCCTGCCGCTGGCCGCGGCCGGGCTGCTGACCCCGATGCTGGCCGGCGCCGCCATGGCGCTCTCGTCGGTGTTCGTGGTCAGCAACAGCCTGCGGCTGCGCACCTTCCGCTGACCCTCCGGCGCGCCGGACGCGGCGCGTCAGCAGGTCGCGAACAGGACCGGGCCGGTGCTGAGGTCCGACAGGACGTACTCGCCCCGCCGCGGGTCCAGCGCCAGGGTCACCAGCGAGCCTTCCGCCGTCACCGAGTCCACGGTGAACCGGTCGCCGAAGTCGCCGCCCTGGCCGGGAGCGGGACCCCGGGCGAGGACCGCGCGGCTGTCGGCGTTGGTGACCGCCTGCTCGTCGCTCTCGAAGCCGAGGACCACGCGTACGCCGCGGTCCGGCTGGACCGACATCGCGAACCCGGTGACCGGGTTGACCTCGCCGGCCGCCTCGACCAGCTCGTCGGCCTGCGCCTGGTCGACCGGGTCGGCCGAGCCCATCGCGAGCGACGAGCACGCGTGGGCGGCGCTGTAGACCACGCCCGAGAGCGGCTCGCCGGACGCCTCCACCACGTCGTCGAACCCCTCCAGCTCCTCACCGTCGCCGCGCACGGTGTCCAGGGCCTGCTCGAGGTAGGCGTCGTCGTCCGAGGCGACCACCAGCCGGCTGTCGGGGTCCAGCGCGACGTGCTGCAGCTCGGGGGTCAGGTCGTCGGAGATCCGCGAGATCGTGGTCCCGCCGCCCCGGTAGATCCCGTCGTCACCCGTCGGCTCGTCGTACCCCAGGCCGGCCAGCCGGTCCCCGATCCGGTCGAAGTCGGCCGACTCGGGAAGGCGCATCAGGATCGCCGCACCCTCCGTGCTCTGGGAGAACAGCTCCCACTCCAGCGAGGCGGGGGAGAAGCCGAATCGCTCGTGGAGCGTCGCGGCCGAGGTGAGCAGCGCGGAGGTGGAGGTCAGGTCCGCCTCGAAGCCGTCGGCCAGGAACTCCTCGAGCTCCGCGGCCGAGGAACCGGTGTCGAGGTCGGCCCCGAGCTCGGCTCGGACGGAGGCCCAGTCGGTCCACGTCAGCCGCTCGGATCCCGGCGGTGCGTCGGCGACGGCACGCTGCAGGTCGGTGAGATGAGCCGATCGCCACCAGAGCGTTCCGGCCACCACGAGAGCCACGACCAGAGTGGCCGCGCCCACGACCACCCACCTTGTTCGCACCAGTTCTCCCGTCCGTCGTCGAGTGGTGTGACACTAACGCCATGCCACCGCGCCCCGACGTGCTGGCCGCGGGCGTCGTGGTCTGGCGGCACAAGCAGGAGGTCCTGCTGGTGCACCGGCCCACCTACGACGACTGGTCCTTCCCCAAGGGAAAGCTCGACCGGGGCGAGTGCCTCCCCGCCGCCGCCGTCCGGGAGGTCGCCGAGGAGACCGGCCTGCACGTGCGGCTCGGACCGCCGCTGCAGTCGCAGCGCTACCCCAACGGGAACCGGATGAAGTCGGTGAGCTACTGGGTCGGGTGGGTGGTCGGCCCCGACGACGTGGGCGGCTACCTCGTCAACGACGAGATCGACGAGGTGGCGTGGGTGCCCTGGCAGGAGGCGCTCGAGCGGCTCACCTATCCCCACGACCGCGACACCCTCCTCGAGTCGCGCCCGCTGCGCCGCAAGACCCGCGCCCTGATCGTGCTGCGACACGCGGCCGCGCGGTCGCGCAAGCGGTGGCGCCAGGACGACCGGCAGCGACCGCTGCTCCAGTCGGGCCACCAGCAGGCCCTCGACCTGATCCCCCTGCTGGCGGCGTACGACGCGACCCGCGTCGCCACCTCGAGCAGCACGCGCTGCGTGCAGACCGTCACGCCGTACACCGACGTGACGGGGTGGCCGCCGGAGACGCACGACGGCCTGAGCGAGGAGGGGGCGTCGGCCGAGTCGGTGCTGGACGTCGTCGACGACCTGCTGGAGTCCGGCGCGGGGGCGGTGCTGTGCACGCACCGGCCGGTCCTCCCCAGCGTCTTCGACGCGCTCGCGATCCCCGAGGTGCGCGCTCGATGCCGGGGAACTCGTGGTCGTCCACCACCGCAAGTCGCGGGTCGTCGCCACGGAGCTGCACGATGCGTGTAGCCGGCCCCGGGGCCGGGGGTTGACGGATCGGGCAAACCCGATTTCGTCGGTGACGACCCACCACGCGGCTCGTTCATGTGATGGCCGTCTCACCCTCGCCTGAACGTGCCCGAGAAGGCGGCTTCAGTTCATCCGGCGTTCACCTGCGGCCACGAGTCCAGTCACTTGAGCTGCCTAGCTTCGCCGATGTCAGCCACTTTCAAGTTCATCAGGAGACTGAAGTGAAGCGCACTTCCACCCGCTGGGCCCTCGGGTCCAGCCTTGTGGCCCTCTCCCTCGCGCTGTCGGCGTGCGGCGGCGACGCCGAGGGTGCCTCGGGGACCGTTGCGGTCGACGGGTCGTCCACCGTGTTCCCGCTGAGCAACGCGGTCTACGAGCTGCTCACCGAGGAGAACCCCGACATCAAGGCCACGATCGGCCAGGCCGGCACCGGCGGCGGATTCGAGAAGTTCTGCGCCGGCAAGACCGACATCTCCGACGCCTCCCGTCCGATCGAGGCGGAGGAGGAGACGGCGTGCAAGGAGGGCGGTGTCGAGTACACCGAGCTCCAGGTCGCGGTCGACGCGCTGACCGTCGTGGTCCACCCCGACCTCGCGGTCGACTGCCTGACCACCGAGCAGCTGATCAAGCTGTGGGAGCCCGGCTCGAAGGTCGACAACTGGTCCGACCTCGACCCGAGCTTCCCCGACCAGGAGATCTCCCTGTTCGGTCCCGGCACCGACTCCGGTACCTACGACTACATGGCCTCCGACGTGATCGGCGAGGAGTCCGAGACCACGCGCGACGACTACGAGGCCTCCGAGAACGACGACGTGCTCGTGCAGGGCGTGTCCGGCACCGAGGGTGCTACGGCCTACTTCGGCTACACCTACTACGAGCAGAACCAGGACAAGCTGAAGGCGCTGCAGATCGACGACGGCAACGGGTGCGTCGAGCCGTCTCCCGAGACCGCCCAGAGCGGCGAGTACACCCCGCTCGCCCGGCCGCTGTTCATCTACGTCAACAACAAGGAGTACAGCGACGACCCCGCCGTCAAGGAGTTCGTGGACTTCTACATCGAGAACCTCGAGACGGCCACCGAGGCGGCGCAGTTCATCCCGCTCAACGAGGAGCAGACGAGCGAGACCGAGTCCGCCCTCAAGGGGATGTCGGGCTGACCCGTTGATGGAGAGCAACCAGAACGCCGGTGCAGGCCCGTCCAGTGGGACGGGCCTGTCCGGCGTCTCCGTAGACCTGAGCGGCCGCCGCCGACCCGGCGAGTCGGCCATCAAGGGGCTCCTGATGATGTCGGCGCTGCTGTCGGTCGCGATCACCATCGGGATCGTCGTCGCGCTGATCCGGCCGGTGGTGGACTTCTTCCGCGAGGTTTCCTTCGGGGACTTCTTCGCCTTCGAGGGCCAGTTCGCCGTCCTGCCGCTGGTGGTCGGGACCCTGTGGGTCACCCTCGTGGCGCTGCTGGTCGCGGTACCCCTCGGACTGGGAGCGGCGATGTACCTCAGCGAGTACGCCTCGCCGAAGGTCGCGTCGGGCGCTCAAGCCCACGCTCGAGCTGCTGGCGGGCGTGCCGTCCGTGGTGTACGGCTTCTTCGCACTCACCTTCGTCACCCCGACCCTGCTGCAGAAGCTGCTCGACCTCGAGGTCGGGTTCACCAACGTCCTGGCCGGTGGACTGGTGCTGGGAGTGATGATCATCCCCACGATCGCCTCGCTGGCCGAGGACGCGCTGTCCGCCGTGCCCCTCGCGATGCGGCAGGGGTCCTTCGCGATGGGCGCCAACCGGATGCAGACCACCGTTCGGGTGGTCCTGCCCGCGGCGCTCTCCGGGGTTGCGGCCGCGGTCGTGCTCGGGCTGTCCCGGGCGATCGGCGAGACCATGATCGTGGCGCTCGCGGCGGGCGCCCAGAAGAACGCCTCGTGGGACCCGCGGGAGGGCATGCAGACCATGACCGGCTTCATCGCCCAGACCGCCGACGGCGAGAACCCCGTCGGCTCCACGTCCTACAACACCCTCTTCGCCGTCGGGCTCCTGCTGTTCGTGATGACGCTGGTCATCAACATCGTCAGCATCGCGATCGTCCGGCGCTACAGGCAGGTGTACTGACATGACCTCCACCACTGCCACCGCCGCTCGCGAGACCGCCCGTCTCACGCCGGCCCGTAGTCGCGACCGATCGCCGGGATCGGTCGTGTTCCTGGGAGCCCTGTGGTTCTCGCTCTTCTTCGGCGTCATGGTTCTGCTGGTACTGATCGTCTCGACCGCCGTCGACGGCGCGGGGCGCTTCGACGCCGACCTGCTCCTCGAGTACGACTCGACGCTCTACCCCGAGCGCACCGGCTTCCGCGCCGGCATCCTGGGCAGCCTCTGGTTGATGCTGGCCACCGCCGTGCTCGCCGTACCACTCGGGATCGCGGCCGCGCTCTACCTCGAGGAGTTCGCCGACAGCAACCGGTGGTACAACCGCCTCGTCGAGGTGAACCTGCAGAACCTCGCGGCCGTGCCCGTCGATCGTCTACGGACTCCTCGCTCTCGCCACCATGGCGCTGCTGGGGTTCCAGGTGACCGGGATCGTGCTGGGCGGCGCGATCGCGCTCGCCCTGCTGATCCTGCCGGTGGTCATCATCACCACGCGGGAGTCCGTGCGCGCGGTGCCCAACGAGATCCGGTTCGGGTCGCTGGCGCTGGGCGCCACCACGTGGCAGACGACGTGGCGGCAGATCCTGCCCGCCGCCGTACCCGGCATCGCGACCGGCACCATCCTCGGGCTGTCCCGGGCGATCGGTGAGGCGGCGCCGCTGGTCCTGCTCGGCATCGCCGGCGCCGTACGCTTCGACCCGGACGGCATCACCAGTGAGGTGACCGCGCTGCCGATCCAGATCTACCGGTTGAGCTCGCAGTCACAGGAGGAGTACCAGGTGGCCGCGTCGGCTGCCATCATCGTGCTGTTGGTGATGATCCTCGGAATGAACGCACTCGCAATCTTCATCCGCAACAAGTTCCAGAGAAGCTGGTGACCATGACGACGCACGCCCGTACGACGACGGCCTCGGAGTCGAGCCACATCGCCAACCTCGCGCAGGTGCACGAGGAGGCCGAGCGGACGCTCCCGGACCTGCCGCCGGACCCCGTGATGGAGGCCGTCGGACTCAACGTCTTCTACGGCGACTTCCACGCGGTGCACGACGTGAACCTGTCCTTCGGCCGCCACGAGATCACTGCGCTGATCGGTCCGTCCGGCTGCGGCAAGTCGACCGTGCTGCGCTGCCTGAACCGGATGAACGACCTGGTCCCGGGCGCGCGCGTCGAGGGCGAGGTCACCTACCACGGGCAGAACGTCTACGCCCGTGGCGTCGACCCGATCGCGGTCCGCACCAACATCGGGATGGTCTTCCAGAAGCCGAACCCGTTCCCGAAGTCGATCTACGACAACATCGCCTACGGGCCCCGCGTGATCGGGATGAAGGTCGACAACATGGACGACCTCGTCGAGGAGGCGCTGAAGCGTGCGGCGCTGTGGGACGAGGTGAAGGACAAGCTCAAGGACTCGGCGTACGGGCTCTCCGGCGGGCAGCAGCAGCGGCTGTGCATCGCCCGCACGATCGCGACGAAGCCCGACGTGATCCTGATGGACGAGCCGTGCTCGGCGCTCGACCCGATCGCGACCTCGCGGATCGAGGACCTGATGATCCAGCTGCGTGACGACTACACGATCATCATCGTCACCCACAACATGCAGCAGGCGGCGCGGGTCTCGGACCGGACCGCGTTCTTCACCGCCCGCCCCGACGAGACCACCGGCAACCGCACCGGGCTCCTCGTCGAGTTCAACCAGACGTCCAAGATCTTCGCGAACCCGGTCGACAAGCGCACCGAGGACTACATCTCCGGCCGCTTCGGCTGACCTTCCCCCGCCCGCCGGCCGAAGGTCTGACGTCCACCGTGGGTAGTGCCCGAACCTTGGGTCGCGAATTGGCTGGATCGACGAACCCAAGATTCGGGGACTACCTGCGGCGACGCCCTAGAGGACCTCGATGAACAGGTGGCTGATCCAGTAGCAGATCGCGGCGGCGAGGGCGGCCATCGGGAAGGTGAGCACCCAGGCGGTGAGGATCGACTTCGCCACCCCCCAGCGGACGGCGGAGAGCCGCTTGGTGGCGCCCACGCCCATCACGGCCGAGGTGATGGTGTGGGTGGTCGAGATCGGCGCCTCGAAGACGTACGACGTCGTGTACAGCACCGAGGCCGCGATCGACTCGGCGGCGAAGCCGCGCGGCGGGTCGAGGTGGATGATCCGGCGACCGAGGGTCCGCATGATCCGCCAGCCACCCGACCACGTGCCCAGCGAGATGGCGGCGGCGGCGGCGAAGATCACCCACAGGGGCAGGTCGTCGTCCTTGCCGACGTACCCGCCGGCGAGCAGGGCCAGGAAGATCACGCCCATCGTCTTCTGGGCGTCCTGGAGGCCGTGGCCCAGGGCCATCGCCGCGGCGGACACGGTCTGGGCCAGCCGGAACCCGCGGTTGGCCCGGCCGGGGTTGGCCCGCCGGAACACCCACATGATCAGCACCATCATCAGGAAGCCGAGCGAGAATGCGACCAGCGGCGAGAGGAACATCGGGATGACGACCTTCACCAGGACGACGTCCCAGTAGGCGGTGGCGCCCGCGGCGACCGCCGCACCGACCAGCCCGCCGATCAGGGCGTGCGAGGAGGAGGACGGGAGGCCGAGGTACCAGGTGATGATGTTCCAGATGATCGCGCCCAGCAGCCCGGACATGACGATCACCAGGGCATGGCTACCCGTGCCGGGATTGATCGTCTCGGAGACGGTCTTGGCGACCTTCTGGCCGAGGAAGGCGCCGACGAAGTTCATCACCGCGGCCATCATCAGCGCCACCCGCGGGGTCAGGGCCCGGGTGGAGACCGAGGTGGCGATGGCGTTCGCCGCGTCGTGGAAACCGTTGGTGTAGTCGAAGATCAGGGCAACGACGACGACCGCGATGATGATCGCGAGTTCCATGGGCGGTCAGGACTCCTTGACCGCGATCTGCTCCACCGTGTTGGCGACCTTCTCGAATGCGTCGATCGCCCCCTCGAGGGACTCGACGATGTCCTTGAGCTTGAGCACCTCGATGGCCTCGTACTCCCCCGAGAAGAGGTTGGCCAGGGTTCGCCGGTGGTTCTTGTCGCCGACGTTCTCGAGCCGGTTCACCTCGATCCAGTACTCGTCGAGGTCCTTCATCGTCTGCAGCCGCGGCATCGCGTCGGCGGTGACCTCGGCGCAGCGCTGGATCACCTCGACCTGGGTGGAGAGCTCCGTGGGCAGCTCGGCCACCCCGTAGAGCAGGACCAGGTCGACGACCTCGTCCATCATGTCCATCACGTCGTCCAGCCCGGAGGCCAGGTTGTAGATGTCCTCCCGGTCGAACGGCGTCACGAACGTCTGGTTGACGCGGCGGACGATGGCGTGTGTCGTCTCGTCGGCCTCGTGCTCGGCGTCGCGCATCCGGCGGGCGATGTCCTCACGGTCACCGTTGGCGCTGAGCATCTCGGCCAGGAGCTCGGCGCCCACGACGAGGTGCTGGGCGGAGTCGCTGAAGAGGTCGTAGAACGAGTTGTCGGCCGGGCGGAATCTCAAACGCACGTTGAACTCCTGATGAGGAGAAGCAGAACGGCTGACATGCTAGGGGGTCGAGCGCTCCGCAGCACAAGTCAGGCCGACGTACGCCGCTTCCGCTGCCGCTCGATCAGCGACTGCTGCAGGTCCACGTCACCCTCGTTGTGGGTCCAGCTGCCGTCCGAGTCGAGCTCCCAGGCGGAGGTCTCGGGGGCGAACGCCTGGTCGAGCAGCAGGCCGATCTCACTCACCTCGTGCTCGCCCGGCAGCCGCACCAGGACCTCGACGCGGCGATCGAGGTTGCGGTGCATCAGGTCGGCCGACCCCAGCCAGGCGACGGGTTCGCCGCCGTTCTCGAACCAGAACACGCGGCTGTGCTCCAGGAAGCGCCCCAGCACCGAGCGGACCGTGATCGCCTCGGAGAGCCCCGGGACGCCGGGTCGCAGGGAGCAGATGCCCCGGACCAGCAGCTGCACCGGCACGCCTTCCTGCGAGGCGAGGTAGAGCGCGTCGATGACCGCCTCGTCGACGATCGAGTTCGCCTTGATCCGGATCCGCGCCGGGCGGCCGGCCCGGTGGTTCCCGATCTCGGCGTGGATCTGCTCCAGCAGCCCGGCGCGCACCGAGTCGGGGGCCACCAGCAGCTCGTCGTACGACGCGTTGCGGCTGTAGCCGGACAGGTTGTTGAACAGGTGGGCGATGTCCTCGCCGATGCGCTGGTCGGTCGTGATCAGTCCGAGGTCCTCGTAGCTGCGGGCGGTCTTGGAGTTGTAGTTGCCGGTGCCGATGTGGATGTAGCGGCGGATCCCCTCGGGCTCGTCGCGCACCACCATCGCCAGCTTGCAGTGCGTCTTGAGCCCGACCAAGCCGTAGACCACGTGGCAGCCGGCCTGCTCGAGCTTGCGCGCCCAGCGGATGTTCGCCTGCTCGTCGAACCGGGCCTTGATCTCCACGATCACCAGCACCTGCTTGCCGGACTCCGCGGCGTCGACGAGGGCGTCGATGACGGGGCTGTCGCCGGAGGTGCGGTAGAGCGTCTGCTTGATCGCCAGCACGTGGGGGTCCGCGGCCGCCTGCTCGATGAACCGCTGGACGCTGGTGGCGAAGGAGTCGTAGGGGTGGTGCAGGAGGACGTCGTGGCGCTGGGTCGCCTTGAACACGTCGACGGGCGCGGCCGACTCGACCTCGGCGAGCTGGGGGTGGGTGGTCGGGATGAACGTCGGGTAGCGCAGGTCCTCGCGGGCCAGGTCGGCGATGCCGTGCAGCCCGGTCAGGTCGAGCGGCCCCTCCAGCCGGAACACCTCGTCCTCGGTGATCCCCAGCTCGGACACCAGGAGCTCCAGGACGGCGCTGGAGATCGAGGACTCGACCTCCAGCCGCACCGGGGGGCCGAACCGGCGGCGGAGCAGCTCCTTCTCGAGCGCGGCGAGGAGGTTCTCGGCGTCGTCCTCCTCGACGTCGAGGTCCTCGTTGCGGGTGACCCGGAAGGTGTGCACCTCCTGGACGTCCATGCCCGGGAACAGCCGCCTGAGGTGCTCGCCGATCACGTCCTCCAGCGGAACGAACCGCTGGTTGCCCAGCGGCACGAAGCGGCTGAAGATCGGCGGCACCTTCACCCGGGCGAAGTGCTCCTTGCCGGACTTGGGGTTGCGGACCAGCACCGCCAGGTTGAGCGAGAGCCCCGAGATGTAGGGGAAGGGGTGCGCCGGGTCGACCGCCAGCGGGGTGAGCACGGGGAAGACGCGGTCGCGGAAGAGCCGCTTGCAGTGCTTCTGCTCCTCCTTGTCGAGCTCGGGCCAGCGGACCAGCTCGATGTCGTGCTCCTGCAGCGCCGGGACCAGCTCCTCCCGGAACAGCGTGGCGTGGCGGTCCATCAGCTCCTGGGTGGTGGACCAGATCGCCTCGAGCACCTCACGCGGGAGCAGTCCGGAGGCGGCACGGACGGCGACCCCGGCCGCGATCCTGCGCTTGAGCCCGGCCACGCGGACCATGAAGAACTCGTCGAGGTTGCTGGCGAAGATGGCCGTGAAGCGGATCCGCTCCAGCAGCGGCAGGCGGGTGTCCTCGGCCAGCTCGAGCACCCGCTGGTTGAAGTGCAGCCAGGACAGCTCGCGGTCCAGGAACCGGTCGTCGTACTTCTCGACCGCGGCGAGCGCCGCGTCGTCGGGCGTGTACGGCGGCTCGACGTCGTACACGTCGTGCGGCCCGTCGTCGGGCGCAGGCTCCTCGAGGGGATCGGCGGACATGGCGGCAGTGTCCCACCGCTCGGTGAACAGCGGGTGTCGCGATCCTCCGGCCCGGGTACCTTGCCGGGGTGACCTCCGTGCACCGTCTCGCCCCGCTCGCTGACCGTCTCGAGACCCTCGCGCTGCGCGCCGCGATGGGTCTGCCGGAGCCGGTGCAACGACGCTTGTGCGGTCGTGCGGTGGTGCGCGACGGCCAGCGGCTGTCCAGCGACACCCAGATCATGCTGCTGATGTCGAGGCTGGCCCGGGAACCCGCCGTCGAGGAGCTGCCGATCGAGCAGGGCCGCGACCACCTGAAGCGTCAGCAGGCCCTGGCCGGCGGCCGGCAACCGGTCGGCGCCGTCCGGGAGCTGCCCGTCGGCGACCTGCCCGGTCGGCTCTACGTGCCCACCGGCGCCGAGCCTGGAGGGCCGATCCTGCTCTTCTTCCACGGCGGCGGCTGGATCTACGGCGACCTCGACTCCCACGACCCGACGTGCCGGTTCCTCGCCGAACGGGCCGGGGCCCGCGTCCTCTCGGTTGGCTACCGGCTCGCGCCCGAGCACCCCTTCCCGGCGGCGTACGAGGATGCCATCGACACGTTCCGCTGGCTGGTCAAGAACGCCGAGTCGCTGGGCGGCGACCCGGCCCGGCTGGCGGTGGGCGGCGACTCCGCCGGTGGGCTGCCTGGCCGCGACGACCGCGATCGAGGCCGCGCACGAGGGGCTGCCGCTCGCGTTCCAGCTGCTGATCTACCCCGGGGCCGACATGCGCGGCGGCACGCCGAGCCGCGAGCTGTTCGGTGAGGGGCTCATCCTCACCACGGAGTTCATCGACCTGGCTCGCCGCTCCTACGTGCCCGACCCTGCCCTGTGGGCGGACCCTCGGGTCTCGCCCCTGCTGGCCGACCTGCCGGACGGGCTCGCTCCGGCGTACGTCGCCACCGCCGGATTCGACCCGCTCCGCGACGAGGGCGAGGCCTACGCGCGCAAGCTGGCCGACGCCGGCGTCCCGGTGGAGCTGCGCCGGTTCCCCGACCAGGTCCACGGGTTCGCCCAGATCCTGGGCGTGGGCCGGACCAGCCGCGCCGCGACCGCCGAGATCGCGGCCAAGCTCCGGGCCGCGCTGGAGGCGTAGCCCCGGCGACCGGGGACCGGTCAGTAGACGAGTGCCTGGGTGTCTGCCTGGAGGATCTCCTCGGTGAACACGGCGGCCCCGGCCACGCGGATCCCGTCGATCACGTCACCCTCACCGATCTCGCGTCGTACGGCGCACTGCGAGCAGACCGTGACCTTCCCACCGGCCAGGACCGCGGACAACAGCTCCGCGAGCGGGGTGGCGTGGGGGAGCGAGAACTCCTCCGCGCGCCCGGGCACGGCGAACCACGCCGCCTCGCCGGTGAGCCACAACGACACGTCCGCGCCCGACGTCAGGGCCATCGTGGCCACCGTGAATCCCTGGTTGCAGCGTTCGGGGGCGTCGGTGCCGCAGGTCACCTTGACGACGAGTGGGCGGGTCATGAGACCCACAGTACGGTGGTGGCATGCCGTTCGAGATCCCGGAGAACCTCCATCCCGACTGCGGCCCGGTCGCCTGGATGCTCGGGACGTGGCGCGGCAACGGCCACGGCGACTACCCGACGATCGAGAAGTACGAGTTCGGCCAGGAGCTCATCTTCACCCATGACGGCCGCCCCTTCTTCCACTACATGTCGCGCGCCTGGATCGTCGACGAGCAGGGTGAGAAGGTCCGCGACGCCGCGATCGAGACGGGGTTCCTGCGCTGTCGCCCCGAGGGCAAGGTCGAGCTCCTGCTCGCCCACAACACCGGCTTCGCCGAGATCTGGTACGGCGAGGCGTCCGGCGGCAAGGTCGAGCTGGCCACCGACGCGGTCGCCCGCACCGAGTCGGCCAAGGAGGTCACCGGCGGCACCCGCCTCTACGGCAACGTCGAGGGCGACCTGCTCTACGCCTACGACATGGCCGCGGTCGGCCAGCCCCTCCAGCCCCACCTCTGGGCGAGGTTGCAGCGCGCATGACCGCCCACCTCAGCCCCCTGCTCTCGCTTCCCGGCGCGGTCGCCGGTGATGGCATCGACGCCGCCGTGCCCGCCCACTACGGCTCGTTCAACGGCGAGCAGCGCGTCCTCGAGTCCCGGGAGGGGTTCGTCGACCTGTCCCACCGCGACGTCGTCCGCATCGAGGGTCCCGACCGGCTCACGTGGTTGCACTCCCTGACCACGCAGCACCTCACCGAGCTGGCGACCCAAGCAGTGGACCTGGGCGCTCGTGCTCAGCCCGAACGGGCACGTCGAGCACGCCTTCCACGGGGTCGACGACGGGGAGGCCTTCGTCGCGCACACCGAGCCCGGCGCGGGCCGCCCGCTGATCGAGTTCCTGGAGCGGATGAAGTTCCTGACCCGGGTCGAGATCAGCGACGTGACCGACGAGGTCGCCGTGACCTGGCGGCCCGGGCGCGGAACAACCCTACGAGCTGATCCCGCGTGACCAGCTCGAGACGTACGCCGAGGCGGCCGGACCGGCGTGCGGCATGTGGGCCTTCGAGGCGCTCCGGATCGCCCGCGGCGAGCCACGGCTCCACCTCGACACCGACCACCGCACGATCCCCAACGAGGTCGGGTGGATCGGGGTCGCCGTCCACCTCGACAAGGGGTGCTACCGCGGCCAGGAGACCGTGGCGCGCGTGCACACGCTGGGCCGCCCGCCCCGCCGGCTGACCCTGCTCCACCTCGACGGCAGCGAGAACCGGCTGCCGACGCACGGCACCGAGCTCACCCTCGGCGAGAAGGTCGTCGGCACCGTCGGCTCGTCCGCCCGACACCACGAGCTCGGCCCGATCGCGCTGGCGCTGGTCAAGCGCAACGTCGCGATGGACGCCCAGCTCGACGCCGACGGCCTGCCCGCCGCGCAGGAGATGGTGGTCGACCCGGAGGTCGGCCTGCACGTACGTCCGCGGCTGCGCTGACAGCGCGTCAGCGGCGGTACATCACGTGGGTGTCGGCCGGTGAGTGCGTGAAGCCGAGGCCGGAGTAGACGGCGATGGCCGGGGTGTTGTCGGCCTCGACGTAGAGCAGCACCTCACGTACGCCGCGCGAGGCCAGGTGCTCCAGTCCGGCGACCGTGAGCGCCTTTCCGAGCCCGCCGCCCTGGGCGGGCGGGTCGATCCCCACGACGTAGACCTCGCCGAGCTCCGCGGAGTGCTGCTTGGTCCAGTGGAAGCCGAGCATCTGGTCGCCCCGCGTCGCCACGATCAGTCCGGCCGGGTCGAACCACGGCTCGGCCATCCGCTCGCCGAGGTTGGCCGCGTCCATGGCGCCCTGCTCGGGATGGCCGGAGAACGCCGCGGCGTTGACCCGGAGCAGCTCCGTTTCGTCGCCCGCCTGATAGCCCCTGACCGTGACACCGTCTGGAACGACCGCGTCGGGGCGTGCGGCTGAGGCCAGCCTGCGCATCACCCACAGCTCGCGGACCCGCTCGAACCCGTGTCGCTGCGCCAGGGCGCCGGCCGCGGGGTGGTCGCCGTGCGACCAGGCGCTCAGCGACGAACGACCTTCGAGGGCCGCCTCGGCCAGGGTGCCGCCGTACCCCCGTCCGCGCTGGTCCGGTGCGACGACCAGGGAGAGCTCGTCACCGACCAGGAGCGTGAAGCCGTGGTCGGCGACGTGGGCGTGGACCCGCTCGGGGTGGTGCCGCAGCGCCAGCCAGGTGGCCTCGTCGAGGGGCGCGGCTCCGTCGGCCGACTCGGCCGCCTCGGCGATGTCGCGGATGCGGTCCAGGGGCAGGGCGTTCAGGCGTCCTGCTCCTCCGCCGCGGGCGCCCGCTCAGCCTGGGCCGCCGTTCCTGCCTCGGCCTTGTCCTTGGCCTTGTCCTTGGCCGGGAGGACGAATCGGTAGCCGACGTTGCGCACGGTCCCGATCAGCGTCTCGTTCTCGGGGCCGAGCTTGGCGCGCAGCCGGCGGACGTGGACGTCGACGGTCCGCGTGCCGCCGAAGTAGTCGTAGCCCCAGACCTCCTGCAGCAGCTGCTGCCGGTTGAACACCCGCCCGGGGTGCTGGGCGAGGTACTTCAGCAGCTCGAACTCCTTGAAGGTCAGGTCCAGCGGACGGCCGCTGACCTTGGCGGTGTACGTCGCGTCGTCGACGACCACCTCGCCGGAGCGGATCACGTGCGACTCCGGGTCGTCCGCCTCGCGCCGGACGGCCAGCCTGCCCACCGCCAGCTTGATCCGGGCCTCCAGCTCGGCCGGGCCGGAGGTGTGCAGCACGACGTCGTCCATGCCCCAGTCGACGTTGACGACCGAGAGCCCACCCTCGGTGACGATGAGCACGACGGGAACGTCGGCGCCGGTCGTGCGGATCAGCCGGCACAGGTCGCGGGCCTGGGCCAGCTCCTGGCGGCCGTCGACGAAGATGAGGTCGCTGTCGGGGGCCTCGAGCAGCGCGCTGCCCTCGGCGGGAAGGATCTTCACCTGGTGGCCGAGCAGGGCGAGGCCGGGGAGGACGTCCGCGGAGGGCTGGAGCGCGCTGGTCAGCAGCAACAACGTGCTCATGGCCGGGCCTCCTCCGTGCTGGGCCGATGCGTCAGGATATCGGACATGGCCGTCCCCACGCCCGAGTCCGCGACCGGTGAGACCTCACGGATCACCGTCCGCTACTGGGCGGCCGCGCGCTCGGCAGCCGGCGTGGCGGCCGACGACCTGCCCGTCGACGGACCCACGACGCTGTCCGACGTCGTACGGCGGGCGCTCGCCCTGCATCCCGATTCGCCCCGGTTGCCGGACGTGCTGCACGTCTGCTCGGTGCTGGTCGGTGACCGCCCGGTCTCCGCGGAGGACCCCGACGAGGTCGTGGTCGGACCCGGGCAGTCGGTGGAGTTCCTGCCACCCTTCGCGGGTGGCTGAACGCTGCCCGTCATGGCAGCGAGGGCCGTCCCCGGGGCGGGGACGGCCCTCGTCGGGCACGCGTGACTCAGGCCTCGATCGCGGTCCGCTCCGAGTCGCCGGTGCTGACCTCGATCTTGCGGGGCTTGGCCTTCTCGGCCACCGGGATCCGCAGGCGCACCACGCCGGCGTCGTACCCGGCCTCGATCTTGTCGAGGTCCAGGTTGTCGCCGAGCACCAGCTGACGACTGAACACGCCGCGGGGACGCTCGGAGGCGAGCATCTCCCAGTCGCCGTTGCGGGCCACCCGCTCGGCGCGGACGGTCAGGACGTTGCGCTCGACGTCGAGGTCGATGCTCTCGGCGGCCACGCCGGGGAGATCGAACTCGATGACGAAGCTGTCGCCCTCGCGCCAGGCGTCCATCGGCATGACGGCGGGACGGTTGGTGGTGCCGAACACCTGCTGGGTGAGCCGGTCGAGCTCTCGGAACGGGTCTGCGGTACGGAGCAACATCATGGCCTCCTCGGTCTCCTCTCGATGGCATCTCTACGTGTCGGATAATCTATATCCGCAGATATATGTTCCATGGAACCGCCACATCAGTCAAGATCAGGGTGACGAGCCGAAGGAGGTGGTGATGGCGGCACAGGACCGCGGGGTCTACGCCATCTCGGTCGCCGCCGAGATGGTCTCGATGCAGGTCCAGAACCTGCGCGTCTACGAGCGCCGCGGCCTGCTGGAGCCCGACCGCACGCCGGGCGGCACCCGTCTCTACTCCCCGGCCGACGTCGCCACGCTCCACCGGATTCGCGACCTCCTCGCCGAGGGGCTCAACCTCGCCGGCATCGCGCGGGTGCTCCAGCTCGAGGCAGAGGTGGCACGGCTGGCCCGGGAATGCGAGCGACTGCGCCGGGGTTGAGCCCGGCATGACGACGGGTGCCTGGGTGCTGCTCGCCGCGGTGGCGGCTGCCCTCGCCGTCGGGCTCTACCGGGCGTACGTCGACGGCCGCTTCCGCGGCACCCATCCGCTGCGTGCCGTCGGTCGCGGACCGGTGGTCGAGGAGGGCGCGCCGCCCCCGTCCGGGGAGACCCGTGACCGTTGGCAGCACCCTCCCCGCTGGCGCCGAGCTCGGCGAGCGCGCCACCCTGCTCCAGTTCTCCTCGGCGTTCTGCGCGCCCTGCCGGGCCGCCCGGCGCACGTTGGGGGACGTTGCCCGGGCCGTCCCGGGGTGGCCCACGTCGAGCTCGACGCCGAGCACCACCTCGACCTGGTCCGCCGCCTGGGGGTGCTCCGCACCCCCACCACCCTGGTCCTCGATGCCGCGGGTCGGGAGGTGCGGCGCGCGTCCGGCGCCCCGCGCAAGGAACAGGTGCTCGCCGCGCTCGAGGCGGCATGTCCATGATGCGGAATCGCGTATCAGTATTCGGGACGGGCGTTAACGGACGCGAGACCCCGACACCTAGTGTTCCTCCCATGTCCTCGACCATGCTGACCCGGCGCCGCGCAGTCGACCACTGCCGCGTGCGCTCGTCGCTGTGTCGAATGTCCTGACCCGCATCTCTGCTGGCGTTCGTAGTCGTCGTCCCGACGACTGACCCACCGTGACCTCTCAGGATCCCCAGGACTTCTCATGAACCAGATCGACCCGCGCGGTCAGCAGTTCGCTGCCGCGCTCACCGCGGCGGTGCTGGCCGCCGTACTCCTGCTCGCGCCGCATCCCGGTGGCGGTCGCCCTGCTGGCCGGCCAGGCCGTGCTGTTCGCGATCGCCGTCGTGCTCGGCGTCCAGCGCACTCCGCACGCCTGGCTGTTCCGCACCCTGGTCCGGCCCCGGATCGGCGCTCCGGCCGAGCTCGAGGACGCCGCGCCGCCGCGCTTCGCCCAGGGGGTCGGGCTCGCGTTCGCCGTCGTGGGCCTGGCCGGCTTCCTGGCCGGCGCCACGCTGGTGGGACTGCTGGCCACCGGCCTCGCCCTCGTCGCGGCCCTGCTCAACGCGGTCTTCGGCTTCTGCCTGGGCTGCGAGATCTACCTGCTCTTCCGTCGAACCACCCGTACGTCGGCCACCGCCGCAACCAACTGAAAGGCACCTCCCATGAGCCGCGAGAACTCACTCGTCACCGCCCAGTGGGTCGAGGACAACCTCGACTCGGACAGCATCGTCCTGGTCGAGGTCGACGAGGACACCACGTCCTACGACAAGGGCCACATCAAGGGCGCCATCAAGCTCGACTGGACCACCGATCTGCAGGACCAGGTCCGTCGCGACTTCGTCAACAAGGAGCAGTTCGAGGCGCTGCTCTCCGACCGCGGCGTCGCCAACGACCACACGGTCGTCCTCTACGGCGGCAACAACAACTGGTTCGCCGCCTACGCCTACTGGTACTTCAAGCTCTACGGCCACGACGACGTGAAGCTGCTCGACGGCGGGCGCAAGAAGTGGGAGCTGGACTCCCGCGAGCTCACCGAGGAGGCGCCGAGCCGCGAGAAGACGTCGTACACCGCCAAGGAGCAGGACACCGACATCCGCGCCTTCCGTGACGAGGTCGTGGCGGCCATCGGTGCGCAGAACCTGGTCGACGTGCGCAGCCCCGACGAGTACGCCGGCCGGTTGCTCGCCCCGGCCCACCTCCCCCAGGAGCAGGCCCAGCGCGCCGGTCACATCCCGACCGCGGCGAGCGTGCCGTGGAGCAAGGCGGCCAACGACGACGGCACCTTCAGGTCCGACGACGAGCTGAAGGAGATCTACTCCGAGGCCGGCGTGGACTGGAGCAAGGACACCATCGCCTACTGCCGGATCGGCGAGCGTTCCAGCCACACGTGGTTCGTGCTCAAGGAGCTGCTGGGCCAGCAGAACGTCAAGAACTACGACGGCTCCTGGACCGAGTACGGCTCCCTCGTCGGCGTCCCCGTGGCGCTCGGCGACGAGCCCGGCGAAGCCTGACCCCAACCCCTCCGGTGGTTGAGCAGCGAGCGCAGCGAGCGTGTCGAAACCCCGTAACCGTGAAAGGAACCGAGATATGTGCGGAGCAACCGAGGGCGGCCTGTCGCTCGACGGCGTCGATGTCGAGAAGGAGGCCGTCGTCCAGGGTCGGGTGACCCGCGACGGCGAGCCCGTGGCCAACGCCTACGTTCGGCTGCTGGACCGGACCGGTGAGTTCACCGCCGAGGTGCCCACCTCGGCGTCGGGTCACTTCCGGTTCTTCGCCGGGGACGGCGAGTGGACGTTGCGGACCTTGGCGCCGAAGGCCGAGGCCGTGGACAAGAAGGTCGTCGCGGCCGTCGGCTCCGTCGCCGAGGTCGAGGTCGCCATCTGAGGACTCCCAGCGGCCTCAGCGTTCCAGCCACACGGTGACGGGGCCGTCGTTGACCGACTCCACGCGCATGTCGGCGCCGAAGACGCCGCGCTCCACGTGGGCGCCGAGGCGTTCGAGCTCGGCACAGACCGCGTCGTAGAGCGGTTGGCCGGTCTCGGCCGGGGCTGCCGCCTGCCAGGTGGGGCGGCGACCCTTGCGCGCGTCGCCGTACAACGTGAACTGGCTGACCACCAGGACCGGTGCGCCGACGTCGGACACGGAGCGCTCGTCGCGCAGGATCCTCAGGTCCCAGATCTTGCGCGCCGTCCAGGTCGCCTCGGACGGACCGTCGCCATGGGTGACCCCGAGGTAGACCAGGAGTCCTGGCTCGTCGAGGGCGCCGACCACTCGGCCGTCGACCCTCACGGACGCGGAGAGAACCCGCTGCAGCACCGCTCGCACGTCTGACAGCATGACGCCATGCCCGACGTGCCCGCCGACCGCCTCCTCGTCACCGTCGCCCCGACCGGCGCCGAGACGACCAAGGCCGACTGCCCCCAGCTGCCGACGACGCTCGACGAGCTGGTCGCGACCGCGATCGACTGCGAGGCCGCCGGCGCGGCGATGATCCACGTCCACATCCGCGACGACGACCACGCTCCCACCCTCGACCTGGGCCGCCTCAAGGAGACGGTGTCGGCGCTCCGGGAGAGCACGGGACTGGTGGTCCAGCTGTCGACCGGCGGCTCGGTCCACGACCCGCTCGAAGACCGGCTCCGGGTTCTCGACGCAGCTCCCGACTCCTGCAGCCTGACCATGGGCACGACCAACTTCGGCGACGACGTGTTCTCCAACCCGTGGCCGTTCGTCTGCGAGCTCTACCAGCTCAGCCAGGAGCGGGGCGTCGTCCCCGAGTTCGAGCTGTTCGACCTCGGCCAGGTGCACGCCCTGACCCGCCTGCTCGACCGGTACGGACTGCCCGCCGGCGGCAAGGTCCACTGCGACCTGGTCATGGGCGTCCCGGGAGCCATGAACGGTACGGCGGACGCGCTCGTCGCCTCCGTGCGCGACCTGCCCCCGCAGGTGACCTCGTGGTCCGCGACCGGCATCGGCCGCTCGACCCTGGCGGTGGCGCTGGCCGCCCTGGCCAAGGGCGGACACCTCCGCGTCGGCATGGAGGACGTGCTCACGCTGAGCCGGGGAGTCCCGGTGGAGAGCAACCGGCAGCTCGTGGAGCGGGCGGTCGCGCTGGGCGAGCTGGCGCAGCGGACCCCGATGACGCCGTCCGAGGCGAGGGTCCTTCTGGGTCTGGTCGCCTGAGCCGCAGCGAGTTGTCCGCACCGCTGCGGCAGTTGAGCGGCGCCGGTCAGAGGGTGGGGCGACCCAGCGAGCGGTAGGCCCAACCGGCGGACTGCCAGCGCTGCGGGTCGAGCGCGTTGCGGCCGTCGACGATCGATCGCTGACGGACCAGTCCCGCGACAATTGCCGGGTCGAGCGCGACGTACTCGGGCCACTCGGTGAGCAGCAGGACCAGATCGACGCCCTCGCACGCCTCCTCCGCGGTCTCGGCGTAGGCGAGCCCCGGCCACAGCCGCCGCGCGTTGCCGAGGGCCACCGGGTCGGTCACCACGACGTCGGCCCCCTGGAGCTGGAGCTGGGCCGCCACGTTGAGGGCGGGGGAGTCGCGGATGTCGTCGCTGTGCGGCTTGAACGCCGCACCCAGGACGCCGACCCGGCGGCCGATCGGAGAGCCTCCGAGCGAGCCGATCGCTAGGTCGACCATCCGGGAGCGGCGTCGCATGTTGATGGCGTCGACTTCGCGCAGGAAGGTGAGTGCCTGGTCCGCCCCGAGCTCCCCGGCCCGGGCCATGAAGGCCCGGATGTCCTTGGGGAGGCAGCCGCCGCCGAAGCCCGAGCCCCGCGTTGAGGAAGCCGCGACCGATCCGCTTGTCGTGGCCGATCGCGTCGGCCAGCAGGACGACGTCGCCGCCGGCCGCCTCGCACAGCTCGGCCATGGCGTTGATGAAGGAGATCTTGGTGGCCAGGAAGGAGTTGGCCGCCACCTTGGCCAGCTCGGCGGTCGCGAAGTCGGCCACGACGACGGGCGTCCCGGCCTCGATCGGGCGCGCGTAGACCTTGCGCAGGAGCTCCTCGGCCCGTTCGCTGGCGACGCCCAGCACCAGGCGGTCCGGGCTCAGCGTGTCGTCGACGGCGTGGCCCTCGCGGAGGAACTCGGGGTTCCACGCGAGCTCCAGGTGTGGTGCGGAGGAGGCGAGGACGTCGGCCAGCCGCGGCGCCGTACCGACCGGGACGGTGGACTTGCCGACCACCAGGGCGCCGTCGCGGCGCAGGTTCGCGGCGACGGTCCCGAACGCGGCGTCGACGTGGGTCATGTCCGCCGCGAGCTCGCCGCGGCGCTGGGGCGTGCCGACGCACACGAACGCGACCTCGACGTCGGCGAGGTCCGCGGGATCGGTCGTGAAGACCAGGCGCCCGCTGGCCAGCGACCGCTCGAGCAGGTCGTTGAGCGCGGGCTCGTAGAAGGGAGCGTCGGCCTTGCCGAGCAGGGCCACCTTGTCGGCGTCGACGTCGTAGCCGACGACCGTATGACCGAGCTCGACCATGCACGCAGCGTGCACCGCGCCGAGGTAGCCACACCCCACGACACCGATCGAGAGCGACACCACGACCTCTTTCCCCGAGTCTTCGGCCCACCCGCGAGGACCGCCTACCGCACCACAGTAGCCACGGCGCCGCCCTTGACGTGGTGGTTCGCGGCAGGTCGCCGCGAAGGCTCAGCGCAGCGTGCGCTGCCAGGCCGCTTGCTCGGAGACGCCGTCGGCGATCCCCACGGTGGGGGTCCATCCGGTGGCGGCCCGGAGGGCGTCGGTCGACCCGTTGGTCTCGCGGACGTCGCCCGCCTGCTCGGCCCGGCGGTCGACCGGGACCGGGCGCCCGACCGTCTCGCCGACCACGTCGAGGAGCTCGGTCACTGTGGTGGCGCCGCCGCCGGCGACGTTGAAGACGGACCCGGGCTCGACCGGGCTGGTGGCGGCCAGGACGTTGGCGGCGACGATGTCGTCGACGTAGGTGAAGTCGCGGACGTGGCTGCCGTCGCCGAACAGCGGGAACTGTTCACCCAGCAGGGCCGCCCGGATCATCCGGTGCGTCGCCATGTCCGGGCGCTGACCCGGGCCGTAGACGGTGAAGTAGCGCAGGGACACCGTCGGCACCCCGAAGTTGTGGGCGTAGAGCGTGGCCAGGTGCTCCGCCGCGAGCTTGGTGACGCCGTAGGGGCTCCGCGGCTGGGGCGTCGTCTCCTCGGTGACGGGGAAGACCTTGGCGTCGCCGTAGATTGAGGAGCTCGACGCGTAGACGACCCGGCGCAGCGTTGGGTGGTCCTTGCACGCTGCCAGCAGGAGCTGGGTCGCCTCGACGTTGTCGCGGACGTAGGTGCCGAACTCACCCCAGGAGCGTCGTACGCCGGGCTGTGCGGCCTGGTGGAAGACCAGCTCGACGTCGGTGAGGTGGGTGGCGAGGTCGGCTTCGGCCAGATCGTCCTCGATGAGGCGGAAGCGTTCGTGTCCGAGGAGCCCCGACAGGTTCTGCTTCTTCTGTGCCACGTCGTAGTAGGGGCGGAGCGCGTCGAGGCCGATCACGTCGTGGCCGTCGGCCAGGAGACGGGCGGACAGGCGGCTGCCGATGAAGCCGGCGGCTCCGGTGACTAGGACGAGCACGGCTGACTCCTCGAGGGGTCGGGGGCGGCGGGGGCGGCGGCGTGGGTGTCGTGCCATTCCAGAAACATCAGGACGTTCCACAGCTGGTACTTGAGGTCACGCGTGCCGGACTGGTGCTGCTGCCACGCCTGCCGGACCAGGTCGACGTCCAGCAGGCCCAGCCGGTCGAGCCGGTCGGGGCTGAGCAGGTCCTCGGCCCACGGCCGAAGCGGGCCGCGCATCCAGTCGCCAATCGGCACTCCGAAACCCATCTTGGGCCGCTCGACCAGCTCGGTCGGCACGTAGCGGTGCAGCAGCGAGCGCAGCAGCCATTTGCCGCGACCGTTGCGCAGGCGCAGCGAGTCGGGGATCCGGGCGGCCAGCTCGACGACCGACGGCGCCAGCATGGGCACCCGCGTCTCGAGGCTGGAGGCCATGGCCGCCCGGTCGACCTTCACCAGGATGTCGTCGGGCAGGTAGGTCAGCTGGTCGACATACATCACTTGGCCCAGTGGCGAAAGCTCCGCCGGCCAGGTCCTCGGGTCGGCGAGCAGCAGTTCGGGCTCGTGACCGTCCACGACGAGCGACTCGGGGTCCTGCCAGTGGGACATCAGCATCAGGTAGGTCTCGCTGGCGTGCCTGGCGCCCAGCAGGCCGGCAACCTTGTGGGCTCGCTCGCCCACGCGATGCCGATAGCGCTTCGGCAGGACCGGGCCGAGCCCCCGTGCGATCGAGTCCCAGCGGTCGACGCTGACTCGCTCCACGCCCGCGCCGGCCGCCGCGCGCGCCCGGCGTGGGACCCGCCCGAGCGTGCCCCAGATCGCGGAGTGCAGCCGGTAGCGGTTGTAGCCGCCGAACAGCTCGTCGCCGGCGTCGCCGGAGAGCGCCACAGTCACGTGTCGCCGAGCCATCTCGCTGACCAGGAACGTCGGGATCTGGGAGGAGTCGGCGAACGGCTCGTCGTAGATGGCCTGGCAGCCGGGGCACCACGCCGAGCGCCTGGTCCGAGGATGACGTAGAGCTCCTGTGGTCGGTCCCGAGGTGGCGTGCGACCGCCAGCGCGTGGTGTGCCTCGTTGTAGGCAGCCTCCTCGAACCCGATGCGTGAAGGTCCGCACCGTGGCACCCGTGCTCCGTTGCATCAGTGCCACCACGAGGGAGGAGTCGATGCCGCCGGACAGGAAGGCGCCCACAGGTACGTCGGCGAGCATCCGCGACCGGACGGCCTCCCGGAGCACGGCGTCGAGCTCCTCGCAGGCAGCGGCCGCCTCGGAACCGTCCGTCGCGTGGACCACGGGCGGCCGCCAGTAGGTCACGGGCTCGGGCAGGTCGGCGACCCCGGCGGGAACCCGGACGAAGCGTGCCCGGGGGCAGCTTGGAGACACCGCGCGTAGATCGCGAGCGGTCCCGGGACGTAGGAGAGCCGGAGGTACGCCGTCAATGCGGAGCGGTCGAGCGCGGGGTCGAAGTCGGGGTGGACGACGCAGGGCCTTCAGCTCGGAACCGAACAGCACGCTGGACGCCGGACCGGCCGTAGTAGAGCGGCTTCTCGCCGAGCCTGTCGCGAGCCAGGAACAGCTCGACGCTCGCGGGTGTCCCACGCGGCCAGCGCGAACATGCCGTCGGCGCGCGCGAGCGCGCCTCGAACCCGAGAGTGTCGACACACTCCAGCAGCACCTCGGTGTCGGAGGTGCCGTGGAACCGCACGCCCGCGCTGCTCGAGCTCGCGGCGCAGGTCGAGGTAGTTGTAGATCTCGCCGTTGTAGGTCAGCACCCACCGCCCGGACCGGCTGACCATCGGCTGGTGTCCGTGCTCGGAGAGGTCGATGATCGACAGTCGACGGTGGCCCAGCGCCACGCCGGCCCGGGCGTCGACCCAGGATCCGCTGTCGTCGGGCCCGCGGTGGTGCAGGACCTCGGCCATCCTGCTGGCGAGGGCGGTGAGCTCGTCACCGGACCGCGTGCCCGAGCAGTCCACGAACCCGGCGATGCCGCACACGCCAGACCCACCTCCACTGCACCCGACCGACTCGACCGTCCGCCTCACCCTAGCCGCCGATTTCGCCCGGTAGCGTGAGCGTCATGCCGGTCAATCGAGAAGCAGCCGAGCGCTCGGGCGAGGCTGTCGGATTCTCCTTCGGGGAGAATTGGCAGCGCTACCTGAAGGGTTTCGACGACCGGAAGCTCGAGCAAGCCAAGGCCTCGCTGGTCGCCAGCTTCGGTGGTGCCGAGCTGGCCGGTCACTCCTTCCTCGACCTCGGGTGTGGCAGCGGGATCTTCTCCTTGGCGGCTCGCCGGCTGGGGGCCAAGGTGACCAGCGTCGACATCGACCCTGCCTCCGTCGCCTGCGCCGAGCACTTGCGCGGTGCCGGTGATCCGGAGTGGACGATCGTGCGGCAGTCGGTGCTCGATCCGACGGGCCTCCCGAGCGCCGATCGGGTCTACTCCTGGGGCGTGCTGCACCACACGGGTGCGATGTGGGAGGCCGTCGACAAGGCCCTCGGGTTGGTCGCGCCTGGGGGGATGGCCTGTATCGCGCTCTACAACTGGCCGAACCGGGTCGAGACCCACATGAAGCTGAAGCGTCTCTACAACCGGCTCCCGGTCGTGGGACGCAAGCTGCTCACGTGGGCGTTCGGCGGTCGGGTGTTGCTACGCGGATTGATCGTTCACCACCGAAACCCGATAACCCACGTCCGCATGTACGGAGAGAACGCCCGCGGCATGAGCTTCTGGCGCGACCAAGCTGACTGGCTGGGGGACTCCCCTGTGAGTTCACGGAGCCGGATGAGTTCCGGCGCCATGTGCCTGACGGTTTCGACCTGATTCGTGTCCTCGAACGGGACCCGGGCGCCTGCAACGAATATCTGATCCGGCGGATGGCGGACTAGGGCGCAGTGGCACGCATTCTCTTCTGCACGTGGCAGTACCATCCGGTGCCCGCCGGAGGCGCCGAGCGCCAGGCCCGCCTCCAGGCGGAGGAGCTGGTCCGCCGCGGACACCACGTGACGGTCCTCTGCCCGAAATCGCCAGCGGCGACGAGCGGGGAGGCGGGTGGCGTGCGCGTGCAGAGACTATGGAGACTTGAGTCTGCTGGGATGCGCTACCTGCGCAGCGTGACTTACTTCCTCAATCTGTTTCGGTACGTCGCCGTGCACGCTCGCCGGTACGACGTCGTCCACGTGCACCTCGCCAACCTGCAGGCCGACGTGGTGGTGGCCGCTGCGCGCGTGGTGGGCGTCCCCACGCACGTGAAGGTCGCCAACAGCGGGACCCACGGCGAGACCCGGCGTCTGGAGCGGATCGCTCGGGTCACGCACTGGTACGGGCTGCGCCACGCCGACTCCGTCCAGGCACTGTCGGAGGAGACCCGCGGTGAGCTCATCCGCATCGGAGTGCGTCCGGAGCGGATCATCGGTATCCCGAACGGCGTTCCCGCAAGGGAGGATGCGGGCGGCGACCGGGAAGGCGCCAGACGGGAGCTCGGCCTGCCCGGCGGTGGCATCGTGCTGTTCCTCGGCCGGTTCGCCCGCTACAAGGGTCTCGCCGATCTGCTCGACGCCTGGCGCAAGGTCGGCCGACCTGGCTGGTCGTTGCTGCTGGTGGGCGAGGAGGCGGTGGACGAACCGTTCGGGCCGATGCCCGACCTCGACGGCTTGCTCGTGCATCCCTGGACGACGACGCCGCACACCTACCTGTCGGCCAGCGACGTCTTCGTGCTCCCGTCCCACTCGGAGGGAATGTCCAATGCGCTTCTGGAGGCGATGGCCGCCGGCGCGGCGATCGTGTCCAGCGACACCGGCGCGGCCTCGGAGATGCTGGTGCACGGGGCTTCGGGGCTCGTTCACCCCACGGGCGATGTCGCCGCCCTCGCGGGTGAGCTCGACGCCGTGATGTCTGACGAGGTGCTGCGCCGCTCCCTCGGCGCGGGCGCCTTCGAGCGCGCGCGCGACTTCAGCGTGGAGCACGTCGTTGACCAGCTCGAAGGCGTCTACGGGCGCCTGGCGCGCGACGGCCGATGACGGACGCCGCGACCGAACCACTAGCCGGGCGGCGGGTGATGATCGTCGTCAATACCGACTGGTTCTTCCTGTCCCACCGGTTGCCGCTGGCGCTGGCGGCGACGCGGGCTGGTGCCGACGTGACAGTCGTGACCACTGACACGGGTCGCAGCGACGAGATCCGGGCCCACGGGCTGAAGTACGAGGATGCCCGGATGTCGCGCATGGGCCGCAACCCGGTGCGCGAGCTGGCCACCATGGTGCGCCTGTGGCGGGCGATGCGGCGCGTCCGACCGGACGTCGTCCACCTGGTCGCGACCAAGGCCCTCGTCTACGGCGGCCTGGCTGCACGCGGCGCCCGGATCCCCGCGGTGGTGAGTGCCGTCACCGGTGCCGGCTACGCCTTGGGCCCCGATCGCAACCCGGCCCTGCAGCGGCTGGTGCGGACCCTGCTGCGCGTCGTCCTCCGGCGGTCGGCGGTGGTCGTGTTCCAGCATGAGGCCGACCGTGACCTCTATGTACGGCACAAGCTGGTGTACGGGGCGCACACCCGCCTGGTCCGCGGTGTGGGGGTGGATCCCGAGGAGTGGGTGGCGCAGCCCGAGCCCGCGGAACCGGTCGTGATGCTGGCCGCCCGGCTGATCGCGGAAAAGGGGATCGAGACGTTCGCCGAGGCGGCCCGGTCCGTGCGGGCAACTCGGTCGGCTGCCCGGTTCGTGCTGGTCGGCCAGCTGGACCCCGACGTCCCCACCGCGATCACCCGAGCCCAGCTCGAGACCTGGTCGGACGAGGGGGTCGTGGAGTGGTGGGGGCACCGAGCGGACATGCGCGAGGCACTCGCCGCCTGCCAGGTGTTCGTCCTGCCGACCTACCACAACGAAGGCGTGCCCAAGGTGCTGCTCGAGGCGGCCGCGACGCAGCGCGCCATCGTCGCCTCCGACATCCCCGGGTGTCGGGCGGTGGTCGAGGATGACGTGACCGGGCTGCTCGTCCCGCCGCGACGTGCCGACCTGCTCGCCGACCGGATCGGGACCCTCCTCGACGACGCGGACCTCAGGGGGAGGCTGGCGGCCGCCGGGCGCGCCGTCGTCACCTCCCGCTTCCGGGAGCGAGACCTCACCGAGCAGTCGCTGGACGCGTACCGAATGGCCCTCGCCGCGCGGTGACCCGTGTGTAGCCTCGGAGGCGACCGGATCCGTCGTCGACGCCGCTGGGAGCCGAGGTGACCCCACGCTCACGTAGCACGGCGTACTACGCCGACAAGCGTGACCTGCTGGCCCGGATCTTCGGTGACGACGTCCGCGTGACCGACGCCGCGATCGAGGTGGGGTCGGCCAGCTATCCCGTGCTCGACGACGTCATCATGACGCTGCCACCGGAGCGGACGCCAACGCCCGCCGGCCGGGACTCAGCGGACGAGTACGCGCCCGATGTCCAGGACACCTTCGGCGACCAGTGGCAGCGCTACGCCGAGGTCACCGACGAGCATCGCCGCGAGTTCGCCCAGTACTTCGACCTGGTCTCGCTCGACGGGCTCGGGGATGCCGTGGTTGCCGACCTGGGCTGCGGGTCCGGCCGGTACGCCGCGTACGCCGCGCCCCACTGCGGCACCCTGGTCCTCGTCGACTTCTCCGAGGCGATCTTCGTGGCCCGGCGCAACCTCGCCTCCGCTCCACACGCGGTGTTCGTGATGGCGGACGTGCTCGACCTGCCGTTCGCCCCGGACGCGTTCGACCTCGCCTACAGCCTCGGCGTGCTCCACCACCTGCCGGTGCCGGCGTTCGATGCCCTGCGCAGGCTGTTCCCCCTCAGCCGGCGGTTCCTCGTCTACCTCTACTACGCCCTCGACAACCGGCCCTGGTACTTCCGCTCGATCCTGGCCGCGGCCGACGCCGTACGCCGACGGCTGTGCGGGCTGCGGTCGCCGGCGGCCCGCAGTGGTGCCGTCTGGGCGATCACTCTGGGCGTCTACTGGCCGCTGTCGCGGATCGGCAGCCTGCTCGCCCCGCTCGGGCTCGACCGCCGGGTGCCGCTAGCCGAGTTCTACCGAGGCAAGCCGCTCCGGCGGCTGCGCCAGGACGCGCACGACCGCTTCCTCACCCCCATCGAGCAGCGGTTCACCCGCAGCGAGATCGAGGGCCTAGGCGATGACGCGTGGAGCGTGACCGTCAGCGACGGGCTGCCCTACTGGCACTTCGTCTGCGAGCGCACCGATGCGCGGAGGCCGACCACGCGAGGGACACCGGCGGGGGAGGCGAACCGGTGACCGCGTGCCCGGTGTGCGGAGGGCAACAGGCGGGACTCGGTGAGCGCGTCACGTTCGACGAGATCTGGGCGGGGCTGGAGTCCGACTTCCGCACCGCCGTGCCCGAGGACATGAGGGCCCGCTACTCACCAGAACCGGTCACGGTCCTGGCGCCGTGCGCGGACTGCGGCCTGCGCTTCTTCTCCCCGGCTGTGGCCGCCGGTCCCGACCTCTACGAGTTCCTCGACGCGACCGGCTACTACAACGAGTCCACGTGGGAGGCCGGGGCTGTCCGAGAGCTCGTGGCGTCGGCCGACGACGTCGTCGATTTCGGGTGCGGCGACGGCGCGCTGCTCCGGGGTCTGGGCAAACGAGTTGGGCGGACCGTCGGGGTGGACCACGCCGCCTCGGCCGTCGCGGCTCTGCGCAGCCACGGGATCGAGGCGTACGACGACTCCTTCGAGGAGTTTGCCGCGCAGGAGAAGGAGTCCTTCGACGTGGCGTGCGCGATGCAGGTCCTCGAGCATCTTCCCGAGGTTGCGCCCCTGCTCGAGTCCTGCGGTGCCGTCCTTCGGCCTGGCGGCCGCCTCTTCGTCGCCGTGCCGAACGCCGATCGCGACACGGATCGGTTGGAGGCCCAGGACTGCCCTCCGCACCATGTCAGCCGGTGGCGGGAGGCGGACCTTCGTGCGGTCGGCGGGCGGTTCGGGTTCGAGGTCGTCGAGGTGTGGCGTGAGCCGCCCAGCACCGGATCGTTCCGCCTGGCGCTGCGACGTGGCCTCGAGCGACGTGTGGGGTCTGGCCGGACGCGGAGCCAGCTGGCACGGGGGCTCGTGCACTTCACGCCGGACCGGTGGTTGTCGGGTCTGGTTGCTCGGCTCAGACCAGAGGCGAATCTGTCCGGGCACTCGATGCTGATCGAGCTGCGGCGACCCGTACCCGACAGTGCCCGGACGTGACCAGCGAGGATCCAGCGGCGGTCGGACGGCCAGGCGCGCGTCTGCGTCGCGACGCCCTGGTCGCTGTCGGCGGCCGCGGGCTGACCGGCTTGCTCACGTTCGGCTCCGTGCTCCTGGCCACCAGGCTGCTCGACCCGGCCGCCTACGGCGAGCTCGCGCTGCTGATCGCCACGTCGGTCGTGATCTATGCGCTCGTGGCGAGCTGGACCGTCGCCCCGATCTACACCCTCGCCGCCGAGGAGCTGACCACCACCGGGTCACTCCATCGAACGTCCACCGCCCGGCTCCTGATCCTGCTCTTCACGATGGTCCTGGCCTGGGTCGTGCTGGTGGTTGTGGTGCTGGCCGGGGTCGTGGCCTCCGTCGGAGGTGGGTTCGTGCTGGCCTGTGCCGCGATCGGCACCGCCTCGGCCTGGTGCGAGCACGCGACGACGTTGCTGGAGACGTCGGCGCACTACGCCGCCGCGGCACTGGTCCAGGTCGTCCGTCCGGCGGCGTACGTCGCCGCCCTCGGCGGGTTGCTGGCCGCGCAGGGGGACACCGCCGACCTCGGACAGGTCGTCGTCGCGCTGTCAGCGAGCTGGGCCATGACCTGCCTGATCAGCGCGGCGCTGGCGCTCCGCACGGTCCCCATGCGCCCCGTCAGGACGTCCTGGCTCGACGTGCGACGGCTGTGGCGGGCGGCCTGGCCGCTCACCCTGTTCTCGGTGAGCCAGCTGCTCTTCGGCACGGTCGATCTCTACTTCGTCAGGATCTTCGCGGAGCCTGAGGACGTCGGGCACTACGGGCTCGCTTACCAGGCGTTCGGGATGGGAGCCGTGCTCGCCTCCGCCGTGCCCGCCCTGGTCGCGCCGCGGCTGACCCGGGCCAGGGCTGAAGGACACGACGCGATCACGCCGTACCTGCGAGCCGTGGGACGCACGGCGTTGCCGTTGGCCGCCGCTGCCCTGAGCGTCGGAGTTCCGCTGGTCCCGCTCCTCGTGCCGGCGTTCTTCGGGGACGCGTACGACGCATCCGCGGAGCCGTTGGTCGTGCTCACCGTTGCCCTGCTGCTCCTTGTGGGAGCGTCGCTGCTCGGACCGATCCTCCTGGTGGACGGCGCGACGTCCGTCATCGGCCGCACTGCCGTGATCGCGGTCGGCGTCAACATCGTGCTCGACGTCGTGCTCCTCGGCTGGTGGGACACCGGCATCATTGGGCCGGCGATTGCCACCACCGTCGCGTGTGGGGTGACGTTCCTGGCCTACAGCCGTGAGGTGTCCCGGCGAGCAGAAGCCCCGGTCGCCAACAGTGTCGTCGTTGTTGTGCCGGTAGCCGTCGCTGTGGGCGCGACCCTGCTGCTGCCGGTGCAGTTCGCCGTCCCGCTGGCGGTTGCCACGGCGGCGGTGTTCTTGGGCGCGCTACGACTGACCGGGCGCGTGGACCTGCCCGCCCGACGCTGACGACGATCAGGGACAAACCAGCGCCTGCCCGCTGGACAGCGCGATCACGGGGTAGCCGGCGGCGGCACACGCCTCGTCGGCCGCCTTCGTGGCTCCGGGGCAGGTGGTGAAGCCGTAGTCGTCGAGCACGACCATCCCACCCGGCGACATCCGTTGCAGGAAGAACTCCAGCGAGTCGCGGGTCGGTTCGTAGAGGTCGACGTCGATGTGAACGAGGGCGAAGGTCCGGTCGGCCACCCGTCCGAAGTGTTCGGGGATCCAGCCCCGATGGATCTCGACGAAGTCGAAGGGAGCAAGGTTCGCGCGGGCTACCTGCTCCGACGCAGTGAGGTCACCCTCGGCCCAGTACCCCGCGTCGTCGGGACCGGGTGCCGGAAGTCCCTCGAACGAGTCGAACCCGTGATGGGTCTTGCCGGTGCCCTGGATCTCGCGACAGATGAAGTAGGACGTCAAGCCATGGAAGACGCCGCACTCCGCCGTGTCCCCCTCGATCGACCGCGTCGCCCTCGCGAACTCCTTGAGGTTCCAGGCACGGTCCATGCGTCGACGGTTGTGGGGATCCAGCCGGTCGTAGTCACGCCGGAACTCCGTGTCGGACAGCCAGAACCGGTCCTTCTCGCTGAGCACGGCGTCGGGGTGGAGCCACGCGGCGGCGCGCTCGGCCAGGACGTAGCGGCTCTCCTCGTCGCCGCGAGCCGCGGCCCAGAGCCGGCGCCTGCGGTCAGCCAGGCTCATCCGTCCTCCTCGGCTTCGTGGGTGAGCGTGGTTCCGCGTGTGCCGCGGACCCGTCGCACCAGGGGCCGCAGGCGGTACTGAGCACGCCGCTTGGCTGCCCGGAGAGGACGTGCGGCGTGCCAGGGGACGGACCTCGGGAGCGCCGAAGGCCAGGCAACGTTCGCGTCCTGGCGGCGCTCGCCCGGCCACAGCGTGCCTGTCTCGTCGACCACGATCATGCCGAGCGCACCCCACGTCTCGGCCAGTGGGCCGGAGCGTTCCCACGGCGGGACGAGGCTGAGGTTCACGTACGCGATCTTCGACCGGTCGAGGCCGGCGTCGCGCACTCCGGCCCGCACGTCCTCGTTGGCCACGTCGTGGAGCAGGATCACCGTGCGGGCCACAGCAGGGCTGTCGAGGACGTTCGCCACATCGGCTGCGACGCCCTTCCGGGCGTGGTCGCCGTCGATGAAGACGAAGTCGACCGAGCGACCGGATTGGGCGATCTCAGCGAGAACGCTCGGGACGGTCGCGCGGCTGTCACCGAGATGGTAGGTGACGTTGGGCAGCTCCTCGCTGACGTGCGACACCAGGTCGAAGCTGTGCACCTCGGCCGCCCGTGGCGCGATCAGCGCGAGGCTGCCACCCCGGTAGGTGCCGATCTCGACGGCCACGCGTGGCGCAACCAGGTCGAGGATGCCGACCAGGGCAGCCTGCTCGCCGTACGCCATCTCGCAGTCGTCCGAGAACATCGAATTCCTTTCCGCGGGCGCGCACATGCTACTTGCGGACGCCGGGTCGCCCGGGGCGACTCGCGCCGCCACACGCACGAGGACCCCGGCCGATCGGCCGGGGTCCTCGTATTGTTCGCTGCTGCGGGTCAGGACCCGGAGAGGATCATCCCCGCGCCGACGGTCACGCCGGTTGCCTCGTCGATCAGGATGAACGAGCCGGTGGTGCGGTTCTTCGAGTAGGGGTCGCACAGCAGCGGCACGGTGGTGCGCACCTGGATGCGGCCGATCTCGTTGAGACCGAGCTCCTTGGTCTCCTGGTCGCGGTGCAGCGTGTTCACGTCGAGGCGGTACTGCACGTCCTTGACCAGGGCCCGGGCGGTGCGGGTGGTGTGCTTGATGGCGAGCTTCTGGCGGGCGCGCAGCGGCTCGTTGGTCATCCAGCAGATCATCGCGTCGATGTCCTGCGACGGCTTCGGGGCGTTCTTCACCCGGGCGATCATGTCGCCGCGGGAGACGTCGACGTCGTCATCGAGCCGCACGGTCACCGACATCGGCGGGAACGCCTCGTCGAGCTCGTTGTCGAACAGGTCGATGCCCTGGATGGTGGAGGTCATCCCGGAGGGGAGGACCACCACCTCGTCGCCGGGCTTCAGGACGCCGCCGGCGACCTGGCCGCCGTAGCCGCGGTAGTCGTGGTGCTCGTCGGACTTCGGCCGGACGACGTACTGCACCGGGAACCGCACGTCGACCAGGTCGCGGTCGGACGCGACGTGGACGTGCTCGAGGTGGTGCATCAGCGAGGGTCCGCTGTACCACGGCATGTTCTCGGAGCGGTTGACCACGTTGTCACCCTGGAGCGCCGAGATCGGGATGACCTCGAGGTCCGGGATGTTCAGCTTGGTGGCGAACTGGGTGAACTCCTTGTGGATCTTGTTGTAGACCTCCTCGGAGAAGTCGACGAGATCCATCTTGTTCACCGCGAGCACGAGGTGCGGCACCCGCAGCAGCGACAGGATCACCGCGTGTCGGCGGGACTGCTCGGTGAGCCCCTGGCGGGCGTCGACCAGGACCAGGCCCAGGTCGGCCGTCGAGGCGCCGGTCACCATGTTGCGGGTGTACTGCACGTGCCCGGGGGTGTCCGCGATGATGAACTTGCGGCTGGGGGTCGCGAAGTAGCGGTAGGCCACGTCGATGGTGATGCCCTGCTCGCGCTCGGAGCGGAGACCGTCGGTGAGCAGCGCGAGGTCGGTGTAGTCGTAGCCACGCGACTTGCTCGTGGTCTCGACCGCCTCGAGCTGGTCCTCGAAGATCGCCTTGGAGTCGAGCAGCAGCCGACCGATCAGGGTGGACTTGCCGTCGTCGACGGAGCCGGCGGTCGCGAACCGCAGGAGGTCCATGTCGTCGGAGACCGCTTGGGCTGAAACTTCGGGGGCCATCAGAAGTAACCTTCCTTCTTCCGGTCCTCCATGGCTGCTTCGGAGAACCGGTCGTCGCCACGGGTCGCGCCGCGCTCGGTGACGCGGGCGATGGCGATCTCGTCGATGATCTTGTCGATGGTGTCGGCCTCGGACTCCACGCACCCGGTGAGGGTCAGGTCGCCGACGGTGCGGAAGCGGACCGTGCGCTCGGTGGCCTCCTCGCCCTTGCGGAGCGGGTTGAACTCGCTCTCGCTGAGCAGCATCCCGTCCCGCTCGAATACGCGCCGCTGGTGGGAGAAGTAGATGTCCGGGATCTCGATCCCCTCGCGCCCGATGTAGTGCCAGATGTCGAGCTCGGTCCAGTTGGACAGCGGGAAGACCCGCATGTGCTCGCCCTCGTGGAGCCGGCCGTTGTAGAGGCTCCACAGCTCGGGGCGCTGCATCTTGGGGTCCCACTGGCCGAACTCGTCGCGGTGGGAGTAGACGCGCTCCTTGGCGCGGGCCTTCTCCTCGTCGCGACGACCGCCACCGAAGGCAGCGGTGAAGCCCTCCTCCTCGATGGCGTTGAGCAGGGTGCCGATCTGGAGCCGGTTGCGGCTGGTCTTGCCGTCGTCGACCACGACGCCGTTCTTGATGGCCTCCTCGACGCTGGCGACGACCAGTCGTACGCCGAGCCGGCTCACCCACGAATCGCGGGTGGCGAGCACCTCGGGGAAGTCGTAGCCGGTGTCGACCTGGAGCACCGGGAACGGGATCTTCGCGGGGAAGAACGCCTTCTCCGCGAGCCGGAGCATCACGATCGAGTCCTTGCCGCCCGAGAACATCAGCACGGGCTTCTCGAACTCGGCGGCGACCTCACGGAAGACGTGGATGGATTCCGCTTCGAGCTGGTCGAGCTGACTCAGCTGGTAGTCACGGTGGGTCGGGGGTGCGCTCATCAGAATGTTGGGCCTCTCCTCGGGACAGCGCGCACCATGCTAGCCGTCGTCAGGCGCGCGGCCTCAATCGAGGTCGGGGAGTGTGCAGCGGCTCACGGACGGCTGCCGGGCTCCGTGGGCTCGTCCTTCTTCATCCCGACGATGCCGGGTCGCCACGACGGGTCCTCGAGCTGCGCGACCGTGGGCGCTCCGAACATGGGGAGCCCCTGGGTACGCCGGATCAGGCCCCAGACCAGCGGCACCAGGACGACCATCGCCAGCCCGACGCCGGCGATCAGCATCGGGTAGGTCTCGTCCTCGCCCGCGCCGAGCGGCGCCCAGCCAGCCTTGTCGAGGAGTGCGATGCCGGACATGGTCAGCACGACGACGATGCCGCGGCGGAGGACCGACTGCGGCACCCGGGGAGCCAGCCGTGCACCCAGGATGGTGCCGGGCACCGAACCGATGACCAGCGGGATCAGCAGCGCCCAGTCGATGCCGTACAGCATGATGTTGGAGATGGCCGCCGCCAGCACCAGGGGGACGGCCTGGACGAGGTCGGTGCCGACGAGCCGCACCGCCGTCGAGGCCGGGGTAGAGCATCAGCAGCGCGATCATGATCACCGAGCCGGAGCCGACGCTCGTGATCCCGACGAGCAGGCCGCCGAGCGCGCCGACCAGGAGCGTCAGGACGGGTCGCACCGCGGGGTTCTCGAGGCCGCCGGGGCCGCCGCCGCGCACCCGCGTCAGGTTGACGTACAGCCGGAGCGCGTAGGTCAGGGCTGCGAACAGCAGCGCGAACCCGATGCACAGCTTGAGCAGGTGGTCGAGCTCGTCCTTGTCGGCTGCCATCCACGAGATGAGATAGGGACCGAGCAGGGCCATCGGCACCGAGCCGAGGATCAGCCACTTGGCCAGGGCGAGGTTGGGGGAGCCCTCGCGGTGGTGCACGATCGCTCCACCCGTCTTGTAGACGGCGGCCGCTGTCAGGTCGGCGGTGATCACGGCGGTGGTCTCACCGACGCCCAGGAAGATCAGGGCGGGGGTCATCAGCGCCCCGCCGCCCATGCCGGTCAGCCCGACCACGATGCCGACGAAGAAGCCGGCCGCCAGGATCGAGAAGAACGAGATCGTGATCAGGTCCGTCATGGCGCGATCATCCTCGATGTCGTCGGGTCGGCAGCCTCGACGCGCTCAGCGGACGAGAGGTCGAGGTGACCGGTTTTCGCCAGCGCGTCGACCACCTCGGCCAGGGCCTCGTCGATGGTGCGCCCCGTCGTGTCGACCCGTACGGCGGCGTCGTCGGGCTCCTCGTAGGGGGAGGAGATGCCGGTGAACTCGGGGATCTCGCCCCGTCGTGCCTTGGCGTAGAGGCCCTTGCGGTCGCGTCGCTCGCACTCCTCGAGGGGCGTTGCCACGTGGACCAGGAAGAACGCGCCCCCGGCCTGCTCGACCATCTCCCGCACCTGCGCCCGCGTCTCGGCGAACGGTGCGATCGGGCTGCAGACGGCGATCCCGCCGTGCCGGGAGATCTCCGCGGCCACCCAGCCGATCCGGCGGATGTTGGTCTCGCGGTCCTCCTTGGAGAAGGTCAGCCCCTTGGAGAGGTTGCGACGTACGACGTCGCCGTCCAGGCTCGTCACGGTCCGGACGCCCTGCTCGAGCACCCGGTCCATCAGCGCCCTGGCCAGGGTCGACTTGCCGCTCCCGGACAGGCCGGTGAAGAACAGCACCAGGCCCTGCTCGCCGGGGGCCGGCCGGTCGGCATCGACGATCGCGGCGATGTCGTCGGGGTAGGTCTCGGCGCCCTCGTCGGCCAGGGCCAGCACGGCGTCGGTGCCCGCGTAGTTGGCGACCACCCGCACCCCGAGCTCGTGGTCGGACTCCGGGTCGTCGTGCGCCGCCAGCGGAACGGCGACGACTGCGGCGTCGGGGAGGCGGGCGGCCGCGGCGAGGCGTGGCCCGGATCAGCGCCACCGGCGAGAGGTCGGGGGTCCCGGTGCCGACCAGCGCCAGGAGCACCACGCGGCCGCCCGCCGCCGCCAGCCGGTCGAGCTCGTCGCCGGTCAGGGCGTCGACGACGGGGACGAACGTGCTGCCGGCGTACTGCTCACGCACCTGGGCCGGCGTGAGGTAGCGGTCGCGGAACGGTCCGAACTGGGCGTGGGTGAGCGGGGTGACCGCTCCGTCCTTGGCCACGCGGGCGAGGGGCAGGCCCTCGGGGTCGACGAGCTCGACCTCGGGTGCAGCGGCCACGTCGGCGGGCAGGTCCAGCGTGACCGGGCTCCCCGGCTCGTTGAAGCCCACCGTCGGGGAGAGTGCTCCGGAGACGAGGAGCTCGAGGTCGTCCAGCTCCCGGGGCGTGGGGCAGTGCTGCGGCACGGGGGAGGTCGACACGGGGTCATCCTGCCATCCGCCCGTGGCTAGGCTGCGCCCGTGTCTGCTCCCGTGGTCGTTGCCGAGATCGTCCGTTCCGGATTCGTGGAGGGGCACCACTACGGCTCCGTCGTGGCGCTGGACGCCGCCGGCGAGGTGGAGTGGTCGGTCGGGGCGGTGGCCGATCCCATCCTCCCGCGCTCGTGCAACAAGCCGGTCCAGGCGCTGGCGATGGTGCGGCTGGGCCTGGACCTGCCGGCCGAGCTGCTCGCGCTCGCCTGCGCCTCCCACTCGGGGGAGCAGTTCCACATCGACGGCGTCCGCCGCATCCTGGCGACGGCAGGGCTCGACGAGTCGGCGCTGCGGACCCCACCGGGCTACCCGCTCGACGAGGACGCCGCCGACGCCGTCGTCCGCGGCGGGGGTGGCAAGGCGCCGATCCTGATGAACTGCTCGGGGAAGCACGCCGCGATGCTCGCCACCTGCGTCGTCAACGGCTGGGAGACCGCCACCTACCTCGACCCCGCCCATCCGTTGCAGCTGGCGGTGACGGACACCTTCGCGGAGTACACCGGCGAACCTGTCGACACCGTTGCCGTCGACGGGTGCGGTGCGCCGCTGCTGCCGGCGTCCCTGATCGGGCTCGCGCGGGCGTTCCGGCGGATCGCCGTGGGTGCGGATGACGCCGACCGCGCGATCGCGGGCGCGATCCGCAGCCACCCGGAGTACGTCTCCGGCACCACCCGGGACGAGCGGGTGCTGCTCGACGCGCTCCCGGGCGCGATCGCCAAGGCGGGTGCCGAGTCCTGCTACGCGCTCGCCCTGGCCGACGGGCGGTCCTTCGCCCTCAAGACCGATGACGGCGCACCCCGGGTGCGCCCGGTGTTGATGGCCGAGGCGCTGCGGCGCAGCGGCGTGGACACCGAGCCCGGAGTCGACACCGAGGCGGTACGCCGCACCGGCGTCGTCGAGCTGCTCGGAGGCGGGGCGCCGGTGGGGGAGATCCGGGCCTGCTTCTGATACGGGCGATCCGCGCCGACTGCGGTGTGGGATACCTCACGCTAGCCCAGTTTGCATTTCGCTAACTGGAGTTAGCACGATGGCCGCATGGCCAAGGGCAAGGTAGGGAAGACCGTCGAGACGCTCGGCGACTACCTCAAGGAGCAGCGGGTTGCGGCCCGCCTCTCGCTGAGGCAGCTCGCCGAACAGGCGGGCGTGTCCAACCCCTACCTGAGCCAGATCGAACGAGGTCTGCGCAAGCCCTCGGCCGAAGTGCTGCAACAGATCGCCAAGGCGCTGCGGATCTCCGCGGAACAGCTCTACATCCGCGCAGGAATCCTCAGCCCGGAGGAGGGGATCGACGGGGCGCCCGACAACACGGTCGAGCTCGCGATCCTCCGCGACGCCCATCTCACCGAGCGACAGAAGCAGTCACTGCTGGACGTCTACTCGTCGTTCCTCTCGCTCAACGCCTCGACCCTCGAGGCGGCGGCGGAACGCGCCGGGGACGACGAGAGCTGAACCCGACCGGCCCGTTCGACGGGCCCAACCCAGAAGGAGGGAACATGGCCAAGGCCAAGTTCGACATCAAGACCGAGGCGACCCGGACGTTCTACGCCGGTGCCGGCGTGGCCGACATCGCCGTCGAGACCGTCCGCGAGTACGTCGCCGACGTGCAGGCGAAGTTCACCGGCGTGCAGAAGGACGTCACGACCCGCGTGAACGACATCGACTACTCGCCGAAGGCGCTGCGCGAGCAGGCCACCACCGTGGTCAACTCCCGCGTCGACGCGCTGGCCAAGGACGCCAAGGCGCGCCGTACGGCCATCGAGAAGCGCGTCGCCGAGCTGCAGACCGAGGCCAAGGCCTACCCGGCCAAGGTGCAGAAGCTGGTCGACGAGAACCTCGCCGGCGTGAACGACACCTACGGTGACCTGGTCAAGCGGGGCGAGACCCTCGTGAGCCGGATCCGCCGCCAGGAGTCCACCAAGGCGACCGCGGCCTCCGCCAAGACCACGCGGACCAAGGCCAAGACGACCAAGACCCAGGCGACCAAGGCCACGAAGTCGACCGCCAAGAAGGCCTCGACCACGGCCAAGAAGAAGGCGCCGGCCACCAAGAGCAGCGCCAAGGCCACCGGCACCGCCGCGAAGAAGACCGCGTCGTCGGCCGCCCAGGCCACCACCGACGCTGCCGCGAAGGTGGGCGACTGAAGAGTCGCGAACCACGATGAGCAGCTGACGCTGTTCTGAGCGTGATACGAGACCCCCGGACGTATGAGGTCCGGGGGTCTCGTGCGTCGCCTGCGCCCGTCCCATCGCCCCGCCGGCGGCACCCTCGGCCGACGGGCGCCACGTAGGCTGTGGCCGTGGCGACCGTGTTCGAGATCGAGGACTACCTCATGCTGGCCGTGGTCTTCGTGCTGCTGGCCGTGAAGATCTTCGCCTTCGTCAGCTCGCTGCTCTTCTCGACCGAGTCCTACCGGGCCGCCGACAAGCTCACCAAGCCCGCCTGGTGCGCGATCCTCGGCCTCGGAGCCGTCGCCCAGGTCTTCTTCGGCGACCCGAAGAACCTCCTGAACCTTGCCTTCACCATCGCCGCGTTCGTCTACCTGGCGGACGTGCGACCCGCGCTGTCGTCGCTGACGCGACGATGAGCGCGTGACGATCCGGCCGGGGGAGACAGTGAGCGACTACGCCGAGCGCCCCTGGGGCTCGTGGCAGGTCCTCGACGAGGGCGACGGCTACAAGGTGAAGCGGATCCGCGTGCTGCCCCACTCCCGGCTGTCGTACCAGACGCACGCGCACCGCTCCGAGCACTGGGTGGTCGTCTCCGGCAAGGCCACCTGCATCCTGGACGGGCGGACCCTCTACGCCGGGCCGGGCGACTGCGTCGACGTCGCCGTCGGACAGGCGCACCGGATCGTCAACGACGAGGACGACGACCTCGTGATCGTCGAGATCCAGCGGGGCGACTACACCGGCGAGGACGACATCGTCCGGCTCGACGACGACTACGGCCGGCTCGAGCAGCTCTAGGAGAGCTCCGGGTCACTGTCCGGGGTCACTGGCCCCGGGCGGCGTACGACGCCTCGGTGGCCTCCTTGTGGGGGCGCCACCAGTCCTCGTGCGCCTGGTACCACCCGATCGTGTCGGCGAGTCCGGCCTCGAAGTCCGCGAAGCGGGGCCGCCAGCCGAGCTCGGTGCGCAGCTTGCCGGACTCGATGGCGTAGCGCAGGTCGTGCCCCGCACGGTCGGTGACGTGGTCGAAGTCGTCCTCCGGGCGCCCGAAGTGCTTCAGGATCAGCCGGACCACCTCGAGGTTGGACTTCTCGCCGTCGGCGCCGATCAGGTAGGTCTCCCCGATCCGGCCGCGGGTGAGGATCGCCCACACCGCGCTCGAGTGGTCCTCGGTGTGGATCCAGTCGCGGACGTTCTGCCCGGTGCCGTAGAGCTTGGGCCGGCCGCCGTCGATGACGTTGGTGATCTGGCGGGGGATGAACTTCTCGACGTGCTGCCAGGGGCCGTAGTTGTTGGAGCAGTTGGAGATCGTGGCCCGCAGCCCGAAGCTGCGCACCCACGCGCGGACCAGGTGGTCGGAGCCCGCCTTCGATGCGGAGTACGGCGAGCTGGGGTTGTAGGGCGAGTCCTCGGTGAACCGCTTCGGATCGTCCAGCGCGAGGTCGCCGTACACCTCGTCGGTGGAGACGTGGTGGAGGCGGGTGTCGTGCCGGCGGACCGACTCGAGGACGGTGAACGTCCCGACCAGGTTGGTCCGGACGAACGGGGTCGGGTCGTCGAGGCTGTTGTCGTTGTGCGACTCGGCGGCGAAGTGGACCACCGCGTCGTGCGCGGCCACCAGGGGGTCGACCACCGCTACGTCGGCCACGTCGCCGACGACGAGCTCGACCCGGTCGTCCGGGAGGCCGGCCAGCGACTCACGGCTCGCGGCGTAGGTGAGCTTGTCGAGGACCGTGACCGCGACGTCGGTCTCGGCGACGAGGTGATGCACGAAGTTGGAGCCGATGAAGCCGGCGCCGCCGGTGACGAGAACACGATCCACGCGGATGAGTCTAGGGTTTCGTCCATGCGAGGCATCATCCTGGCGGGCGGGACCGGCTCCCGACTCCATCCGATCACCTGGGGCATCAGCAAGCAGCTGATGCCGGTCTACGACAAGCCGATGATCTACTACCCGCTGTCCACCCTGATGCTGGCCGGCATCCGGGAGATCCTCGTCATCACCACACCCCACGAGGCGGAGCAGTTCCAGCGCCTGCTCGGGGACGGCGCCGCCTTCGGCCTGCAGATCTCCTACGAGGTCCAGCCGCGCCCGGAGGGTCTCGCCCAGGCCTTCACCATCGGGGCGGACCACATCGGGGACGAGCCCGTCGCGCTGATCCTCGGCGACAACATCTTCCACGGCGCCAACCTCGGCAAGAACCTGTCCCGGTTCGCCGACCTCGACGGCGCGGCGGTCTTCGGGTACCGGGTGGCCAACCCGGAGGAGTACGGCGTCGTCGAGTTCGACGAGAACGGGATCGCGGTCTCGCTCGAGGAGAAGCCGGAGCGGCCGCGCAGCCCGTACGCCGTTCCCGGCTTCTACTTCTACAGCAACGACGTCGTCGCCCGGGCCGCTGAGCTGAAGCCCTCGGCCAGGGGAGAGCTCGAGATCACCGACCTCAACCGCACCTACCTCGACGAGGGCCGGCTCCAGGTCGAGGTCCTTCCGCGCGGTGCCGCCTGGCTGGACACCGGCACGTTCGACGCCCTCAACGACGCCAGCAACTTCGTCCGCACCATCGAGGCCCGCCAGGGGTTCAAGATCAACGCGCCCGAGGAGGTGGCCTGGCGGATGGGGTTCATCTCCGACGAGCAGCTGGCCGAGCTCGGCCGCGGCCTGACCAAGAGCGGGTACGGCGACTACCTGCTCGACCTGCTCGACCCTCAGTAGGCCCTGCGCGAGCTCAGCACGGCCTTGAGCGTCCGCAGCAGGATGACCAGGTCCTGCAGCATCGACCAGTTGTCGACGTAGTAGAGGTCGAGCCGCAGCGTCTCCTCCCACGACAGGTCGGACCGGCCGGAGACCTGCCACAGCCCGGTCATGCCGGGCCTCACCTGCAGGCGGCGGCTCGCGTAGGCGTCGTACGCCGAGACCTCATGCGGCAGCGGGGGCCGGGGGCCGATCAGGCTCATCTCGCCTCGCAGGACGTTGACGAGCTGGGGCAGCTCGTCGATGGAGTAGCGGCGCAGCCAACGCCCGGGCGGAGTCACGCGGGGGTCGTCCTTCAGCTTGAACAGCCCGTCAGAGTGCCCCTCGCGGTCGCGCAGCGCCGGCAGTCGCGACTCGGCGTCGACCACCATCGTCCGCAGCTTGAGGCACTCGAACGGTGCGCCGTACCTGCCGACTCGGGCCTGCCGGAAGACCACCGACCCGCCGTCGGATCTCTTCACCCACACGGCAGCCACCAGCAGCAGGGGTGCGAACAGGACCAGCAGCCCGATCGAGCCGACGATGTCGAAGATCCGCTTCCCCCACCGCGAGGCGTCGGTGGCCCGTGGTGGATCCAGGTGCATCAGCGGCAGCCCGCCCACGGGCCGGATCCGGACCCGCTCACCGGACACGTCGGTGACGCTGGGGGCGACGACGACCTGCACGTCGTACTTCTCCAGCTCCCACACCGTGCCCCGGAAGTCCCTGGCGGACGCGAAGGCGCCACTGGCGAAGAACAGCACGTCGGCGTCCGCCTGGAGGATCAGGTCGCCCGCGTCGCAGGCGTTGCCCAGCACTGGCACTCCGCCGGGTGTCTCCTCCTCCGTGTCGGTGGTCGGGGTCAGGGCGCCCACCACGTGGTAGCCGAGCCAGGTCTCGCGGCTCAGGACACCGGCGATCTCATCGATGTGGTCCAGCGAGCCAGCGATGAGGACGCGGTGCCGGAGCAGCCCTCGGGCGCGGGCACGGCATACCGCCCTGCGCAGGAGGAACCGGCCGAGGACCAGCAAGGGGATGCCGACGGCGAACTCAAGCGCGAAGAAGCCCCGGGAGAGCTGGAACCTGGCGAGATAACACCCCACGCCCAGCAGCCCGGTGGTCAGCAGGCTGGCGCTGATGAGTCGCTTGTACTCATCGAGCCCGACGCCGAAGACGTTCTCCTTGTAGCCGCCGCGGATGGTGATCATCAGGAGCCAGCCCATGAGCAGGAGGGGTCCGATGACCTCGAGGGGCTCCGACAGGACGGCGGGCTGGTAGAAGAACGGCAGCTCCTCGCGTCCCCGGATGGCGATGGCGGTCGCGCAGGTGAGGATGACGCTGTCCAGCGCCAGCGCGGTCACCGGCAGGTAGTGCAGCGGCCGCCGCGAGGTCCTGGTGGCAGGGCGGGTGCGCCGTTGCGAAGGAATCGTCATCCCTCCACCCCCGAATCCGCTCCTCGGGCCCGATTGTCGCACCGTTGGCGAGATTACTGGGGCACCATCGCGCCTGCCTACCCGAACGTCGGCACTCAGTTCTTGCAGCCGCTGACGCTCGCCAGGTCGGCGTCGACCATCCGGCCCACCACTTCCTCGAAGGTGACCTGCGGCTCCCAGCCGAGCTCCGTCCGTGCCCGGGACGCGTCGCCGGCGAGGTCGGTGGCGTCGGCCGGGCGCACCAGGGCGGGGTCGGTGTCCACCAGCGATGTCCAGTCGGTGATCCCCGCACGCCGGAAGGCCGCGTCGACGAAGTCCCGGACGGAGTGGCTGACGCCGGTGGCGACCACGTAGTCGCGCGCGGTGTCGGCCCGCGCCGCCCGGACCATCGCGTCGACGTAGTCCGGCGCCCAGCCCCAGTCCCGGCGCACGTCCAGGTTGCCGAGCGTCAGCCGGTCGGCCCGGCCGCAGCGCGATCGCCGCGACGGTCGAGGTGATCTTGCGGGTGACGAACGTGGGCGGCCTCCGGGGCGACTCGTGGTTGTAGAGGATCGCGCTCACCGCGTGCAGCTCGCGCCGGCGATGGACCTCGACGGCGAGGTGGGCGTAGGCCTTCGCGGCGCCGTACGGGTTGATCGGCCGGACCGGCGTTCCCTCGTCCTGCGGCGTCGCGTCGGGCTCCCCGAAGATCTCCGCGCTCGAGGCCTGCACGAACCGCACCGCGCGCCCGCGCCGCTCCTGCACCCGCAGGGCGGACTCCATCAACGCCACGGCGGCGAGCCCGTTGACCTGGGCCGTGAGGTCGGGCTCGCGCCAGGACCGCGCCACCGAGCTGAGGGCGGCCAGGTTGTAGACCTCGTCCGGAGCGAGGTCGAGCAGCAGGTTCCGCACCTCGTCGACCCGGGTGAGCTCGCCGGGGTGCAGCTCCACGCCGTCGAGGTCGGGGAGCGGGTCCTGCTCGTGGGCCAGCGCGTGCACCTCGACACCCTCCGCGACCAGGCGTTCGGCGAGGTAGGTGCCGTCCTGGCCGCCGATGCCGGTGATGAACGCCCGGGTCACGTCACCAACCCTGCCGGGTGGCCTCGAGGTCGGCGTCGACCATCATCGCGACCAGGTCCTCGAAGGAGACCCGGGGCCGCCAGCCCAGCACCTCGCGCGCCTTGGTCGCGTCGCCGACCAGCTGGTCGACGTCCGCGGGTCGCATGTACCGCTTGTCCTGCTGGACGTACGGCGCCCAGTCCGTGATCCCGACGTGCCCGAAGGCGGCATCGAGGAAGTCGCGGATCGAGTGGGTCCGGCCGGTGGCCACGACGTAGTCGTCGGCGACCGGCTGCTGGAGCATCAGCCACATCGCCTCGACGTAGTCGCCGGCGTACCCCCAGTCGCGCTGGGCGTCGAGGTTGCCGAGCGTGACGTGCTCCTGGAGCCCGAGCGTGATCCGGGCGACCGCCTGGCTGATCTTGCGGGTGACGAACTCCGGCCCGCGCCGGGGCGACTCGTGGTTGAAGAGGATGCCGGAGGAGGCGTGCATGCCGTAGGACTCGCGGTAGTTGATCGTCATGTAGTGGCCGAACACCTTCGCGACGCCGTACGGCGACCGCGGCCACAGCAGCGTCCGCTCCGACTGCGGCACCTCCTGGACGCGACCGAACATCTCCGAGCTGGACGCCTGGTAGAAGCGCACCGAGGCGGGGTCGTCGCCGGCGTGCAGCCGCACCGCCTCCAGCATGCTCAGCACGCCCTTGCCGGTGACGTCGGTGGTGACGTGGGCGTTCTCCCAGGAGTAGGCGACGAACGAGATGGCGCCGAGGTTGTAGACCTCATCCGGGCCGGAGTCGCTGAGGGCGCGGATCAGGGACGAGAAGTCGGTCAGGTCGCCGTTGTGCAGCGTCACGTCGGGAACCAGGCGCTCGACCAGCTCCCGACGGGGGTTGTTCTGGCCGCGGATCAGCGCGTGCACGTCGTACCCCTTTCCGAGCAGGAGCTCGGCGAGGTACAGCCCGTCCTGGCCGGTGATGCCGGTGATCAGCGCGGTGGGCATGCGGAGGAGTCTGCCAGCGAGCGGCGCACTAGGGTGGCCGGCATGAAGGTTCTGGTCACCGGCGGCGCCGGCTACATCGGCTCGCACACCGTCCTCGCGCTGCTCGAGCAGGGCCACGTGGTGCACGTCCTGGACTCCTTCGCCAACTCCTCGCCCGAGGCCGTCCGCCGGGTCGAGCGCCTCGCGGGCGCCACCGTGCCGGTCCACGAGGTCGACCTGCGGGACGAGGCCGCCGTCACCGCGGTGTTCGACGGTGCGGGCTTCGACTCCGTCATCCACTTCGCGGGGCTCAAGGCCGTCGGCGAGAGCGTCGAGATCCCGCTCGACTACTACGGCAACAACCTCGAGGGCACCCTCGCCCTGTTGCGCGCGATGAAGGCGGGCGGGTGCCGCCAGCTCGTGTTCTCCTCGTCGGCCACCGTCTATGGCGACCACGCCCCGGTCCCCTACGTCGAGAGCTACGAGCCCCTCGCCGCCGCGAGCCCCTACGGCCGCACCAAGGTGATGATCGAGCACATCCTCGAGGACCTGGCCGCGGCCGACCCGGCGTGGCGGATCGGCCTCCTGCGCTACTTCAACCCCGTCGGCGCGCACTCCTCCGGCGACATCGGCGAGGACCCGACGGGCATCCCCAACAACCTGACCCCGTTCATCGCCCAGGTCGCCGTCGGCAGGCGCGACCAGCTGACCGTCTTCGGCGACGACTACCCCACCGACGACGGCACCTGCGAACGCGACTACATCCACGTCCTCGACCTGGCCGAGGGCCACGTGGCCGCCCTCGAGTACCTGGCCGCGCACGAGGTCGGGTCGCGCGCCTGGAACCTCGGCACCGGCACGGGAACCTCGGTGCTCGAGGTGATCCGGGCCTTCGAGAAGGCCTCCGGCGTCGAGATCCCCTACATCGTCGGCCCGCGCCGGGCCGGGGACCTGCCGGCGTTCTGGGCCGACGCGTCGCGCGCCGAGGAGGAGCTGGGCTGGGTCGCCACCCGCGGGATCGACGAGATGTGCGCCGACCTCTGGCGCTGGCAGTCGCAGAACCCCCAGGGCTTCCGGGCGTGATCCTGCCCACCGCTCTTGCGCTGGCCGTGATGGCGGCGCCGGTCGCGGTGGTCGACGAGGCGATGCCGCTGGCCGGCCGGGTCGTGGTCGTCGACCCCGGACATCAGCTGGGCAACGGTGGTTTCCCCGGTCGGTTGACACGACCTGTGCCGGCCGGCGGGTTCGAGAAGCCGTGCAACACGACGGGTACGGCGACGCCCGACGGTTTCCCGGAGGCGACGCTGAACTGGCGGGTCGCCCGCGCGCTCTGAGCGCCCGGCTGGTCGAGGTCGGCGCCCGCGTGGTGATGACCCGCGAGAGCAACCGTTCGGACCGGTGGGGTCCGTGCGTCGACGAGCGGGGGCGTCGGGGCAACGGGATCCCGGCGGACCTCAAGCTCAGCATCCACGCCGACGGCTCCGCGTCCGCCGCCGCGCGCGGGTTCCACGTGATCGCGCCGACCGACCGCCGCCGCTGGACCCACGACATCGCCGCGCCGTCGCTGCGGCTGGCGCGTGAGGTCCGGGTCGCGCTGCGCGGGGTCGGCGTACCCCTCGCCAACTACACGGCCGGCGGTGACGGACTGGCGTCCCGCTCGGACCTGGCCACGCTCAACCTGGCCGACGTCCCGAGCGTGGTGGTGGAGCTCGGCAACATGCAGAACCGCCGCGACGCCGCCCGCATGACGAGCCGTGGCGGGCAGGACGCCTATGCCCGCGCGCTGGCCCGGGCCGTGCGCGCCTTTCTGCGCTGACCTGACTCCCTTCCCCGTTGTGTGGTTGATCCGATGCACCAGGTGAGTTGGATCAACCACACAACGGTCCCCTCGTGGCGGCGGGACCGACCCGCGCTAGATTGCCGGGCATGCCCGTGGACCCGGAGATCGCTGGCTTTCTGCAGTTCGTCGCGGACGCAGGCCACCCGCCGATGCACGAGGGGACGCCGGAGGTCGCGCGCAAGGCGTTCCGCGCGATGACGGTCGCGCCGGTCACCCCTGACCAGGTCGTCGCCGTGGGCGACGTCGAGGACCGCACCGTGCCCGGGGCCGACGGGGAGCGACCGGCGCGGCTCTACCGACCGGCGACCCCCGGACCGCACCCGACCGTCGTCTTCTTCCACGGCGGCGGGTTCGTCATCGGCGACCTCGACACCCACGACCAGACCTGCCGCCGCCTCTGCGCGGATGCCGATGCCGTCGTGCTCGCGGTCGACTACCGGCTCGCTCCGGAGCACCCCTTCCCCGCCGGCGTCGAGGACGCGATCGAGGCGGTCCGTTGGGCCGCCGCCCACCTGGCCGAGCTCGGCGGCGGTGAGCGTCTGGGCGTCGCCGGCGACAGTGCCGGAGGCAACCTCTCCGCGGTCGCGGCCCAGACGCTGCCCGACCTGGTCGACGCACAGCTGCTGATCTACCCGGCCGTCGACGCGTTCGGTGACTACCCCTCCCGAGCCGAGAACGCCGACGGCCTGTTCCTCACGGTGGCCGACATGCTCTGGTTCCACGGCCACTACACCGGCGGCGTCGAGATCGCTCGGGACGACCTCCGGTTCAGCCCGCACCAGGCGGCCAGCCTCGAGGGTCAACCACCGGCGGTCGTGGTCACGGCGGAGTACGACCCCCTCCGCGACGAGGGCGAGGCGTACGCCGCCCGGCTGTCCGAGGCCGGGGTCCTCGTCGACCTCGTGCGGTACGACGGCCTGGTCCACGGGTTCGCCGACATGGGAGCGGTGAGCAGGGCCGCCGCCGACGCGGTGTCCGACCTGACCGCCAGGTTCGCCAAGTTCCTGCACGCCACCTGAGAGGAAGCGCATGTCCGACGAGGTCCTGACCGAGCACCGCGACGGCGTCCTGCTGATCACGATCAACCGGCCCGACGCGAAGAACGCCGTCAACCAGGCCGTGGCGGAGGGGGTGGCGGCCGCGGTCGACGAGCTCGACGGCGACGATGCGCTACGCGTGGGCGTGCTGACCGGGGCGGGCGGGACGTTCTGCGCCGGCATGGACCTCAAGGCGTTCCTCTCCGGCGAGGTCCCCGTCATCGAGGGCCGCGGGCTGGCCGGGCTGACCAGCCGTCCGCCGCGCAAGCCGCTGATCGCCGCCGTCGAGGGCTGGGCGCTCGCGGGCGGGTTCGAGGTGGCGTTGGCCTGCGACCTCGTCGTGGCCGCCGAGACGGCGCGCTTCGGCGTACCGGAGGTGAAGCGGGGTCTGGTCGCCGCCGCCGGGGCGGCGCTGCGGCTGCCGTCGATCGTGCCGATGCCGATCGCCCTCGAGCTGCTGCTCACCGGCGACCCGGTCGACGCCGCCCGGGCGGCGGACCTCGGCCTCGTCAACCAGGTCGTGCCCGAGGGCACGGCCGTCGACGCCGCGCTGGAGCTGGCGGCCAGGATCGCCAGGAACGGCCCGCTCGCCGTCGCGGCCACCAAGGAGGTCGCCCGTTCCGCGAGCGACTGGACCACCGAGGAGGGCTGGCGCCGCCAGGACGAGATCCTCAGCCCGGTCTTCGTGTCCGAGGACGCCCAGGAGGGCGCGGCCGCCTTCGCCGAGAAGCGCGACCCCGTCTGGAAGGGGCGCTGAGGGCGATGGACCTGACCCTGAGCGACGAGGAGCGCGAGGTCCGCGACTGGGTGCGGACCTTCGTCACCAAGGAGATCATGCCGCTCGAGCAGACCGTGCTCGAGCGGGAGCGCAAGCACGAGCGCGGGCTGAGGCCCGAGGAGCTCGAGGCGCTGCAGGACAAGGCGAAGCAGTCCGGCTTCTTCGGCGTCCAGACGCCCGAGGAGTACGGCGGGATGGGCCTGGGCGCGGTCATGAGCGCCCTGATCGAGGTCGAGCTCGGTCGGTCGTTCGTCCAGTTCAAGTTCGCCGGCGACGCCGACAACATCCTGTTCAGCGGCAACGACGAGCAGAAGCAGAACTACCTGCTCCCCACCATCAACGGTGAGAAGAAGAGCTGCTTCGCGATCACCGAGCCCGGCGCCGGGTCGGACGCCCGCAACATCCGGACCACCGCCGTCCGGGACGGCGACGAGTGGGTGATCAACGGGGAGAAGACGTTCATCACCGGCGGTGACGTCGCGGACTTCACGATGGTCTTCGCGGTCACCGACAAGGAGAAGGGCGCCGACGGCGGGGTGACCTGCTTCCTCGCCGACCGCGAGGCGGGCTGGACCTCGGCGATCATCGACACGATGGGCCAGTGGGGCCCGGCCGCGCTGTCCTTCGACGACGTGCGGGTGCCCCACTCCGCGATCCTGGGCGAGGAGGGCCGCGGCTTCGAGCTCGCGATGCGCTGGATCGGCAAGGGCCGCTACATGCTGCCTGCCCGCGCCCTCGGCGCCTGCGAGCGGCTCGTCGAGATGGCGATGGACCACGCCCGCAACCGCGAGACCTTCGGCGCCCCGATCGCGACCCGGCAGGCGATCCAGTGGATGGTCGCCGACTCCGCGGTCGAGATCGAGGCCCTGCGCTGGCTGGTGCTGACCGCCGCCTGGCAGGTCGACCAGGGCCAGGACAGCCGTCAGGCGCAGTCCATGGCCAAGCTGTTCGGCGGGGTCAAGGCCAACGAGATCGTCGACCGGATGCTCCAGATCCACGGCGGCATGGGCTACACCCGCGAGCTGCCGATCGAGCGGTGGTACCGCGAGCTGCGGCTGCTGCGGATCTACGAGGGCACCGACGAGATCCAGCGCCGCACCATCGCCCGCAACCTGCTTGGCGGGCCACGCCTCGGTCCGGGGCCACCTCGGATGACGATCGCCCGCCGCCGGGGCCCCGGTTGATCGAGTCCTTCCACTGGGACGACTGGGCGCTCGACGAGCTGGTCGCCGCCCGGGGCCAGACCACGGTGAGTCTCGTCGTACCCGCCCGCAACGAGGCCGCCACCGTCGGTGACGTCGTCACCCGGGTCCGGGAGCGGCTCGTCGAGACCGTCGCGCTGCTCGACGAGATCGTGGTGATCGACTCCGACTCCACCGACGACACCGGTGCGGTCGCGGCCGACGCGGGGGCCGTCGTCCATCGCGCGGTCGACATCCGTCCCGACCTGGGCACCTACCCGGGCAAGGGCGAGGCGATGTGGAAGTCGCTGTTCGTCACCCGCGGCGACCTCCTGGTGTTCATGGACGCCGACCTCCTCGACTGGGACACCCACTTCGTGCCGGGGCTGCTCGGCCCGCTGCTGACCCGGCCCGACGTCGAGCTGGTGAAGGGCTTCTACGAGCGGCCGCTCGGTGACACGCCGTACGAAGGCGGCCGGGTCACCGAGCTCGTCGCGCGGCCGCTGATCTCGTTGCTCTTCCCGCCGCTCGCCGCACTGCACCAGCCGCTGGCGGGTGAGTGGGCCGTACGACGCTCGCTGTTCGAGTCGCTGTCGGTCCCGACCGGGTACGCCGTCGAGCTGGCCTCCCTGATCGACACCGTGGCCCTGCACGACATCGGCGCGCTCGCCCAGGTGGACCTCGGGAGGCGGGCGCACCGGCACCAGTCGTTGAGGGACCTGAGCGGGATGGCGGAGGAGATCATGGCGATGGCGCTCGACCGGGCCGGGGTCGCGTTCGCCGAGAAGGCACCGGGCCGACCCGAGCGGGTCGAGCGACCACCGGCGCGGGAGGTCCGATGACACTGCGGCTGGGTCGGCACGAGTTCGGCGACGAGGCCACCCTGGTGATGGCGATCGTCAACCGCACCCCCGACTCGTTCTACGACCGGGGCGCCACCTGGGCGGAGGAGACGGCGTTCGAGCGGGTCGCCGCGGTGGCCGCGCAGGGCGCGGAGATCGTGGACATCGGGGGGATCAAGGCCGCCCCGGGCGTCGAGATCACGCCGGCAGAGGAGAAGGAGCGCGTCGTCGACTTCGTCGCCCGGGTCCGGGAGGCGTTCCCGTCCCTGGTGATCTCCGTGGACACCTGGCGGGCGGAGGTCGGGGACGCGGTGTGCGCGGCCGGTGCCGACCTGCTCAACGACGCGTGGGGCGGCGCCGACCCCGAGCTCGTGGACGTCGCCGCGCAGCACGGCGCCGCGATCGTCTGCACCCACACCGGCGGGGTGACGCCACGGACCCGTCCCTACCGGATCGAGTACGACGACGTCGTGGCCTCCGCGATCGCCGACACCGTGGCCTACGCCGAGCGGGCCGTGGCCGCGGGCGTCGACCGCGCCGGCATCGTGATCGACCCGGCCCACGACTTCGGCAAGAACACCTTCCACTCCCTTGAGCTCACCCGCCGGCTCGGCGAGATGGTCGACACCGGGTGGCCGGTGCTGGTCTCCCTGTCCAACAAGGACTTCGTCGGCGAGACCCTCGACCTGCCGGTCGGGCGAGCGGCTGACCGGCACGCTGGCGGCCACCGCAGTGTGCGCGCTGGCCGGCGCCCGGATCTACCGGGTGCACGAGGTGGTCGAGACCCGCCAGGTGGTCGACATGGTGTCGTCGATCGCCGGCCGGCGGCCGCCGCGACGGGCGATCCGGGGGCTGCAGTGAGTCTCGATACGGGCGCTGCGCGCCCTGCTCGACCACCGAGGACGGTGCTGGTCCCCGGCGTACTCGCGCTGCTGCCCGAGTACGCCGGCCTGACCGACCCCGTGGCCGAGCTGCGGGCGGCGTGCCGTTCGGCGGTGTCGTGGCTGGCCGAGGCGGGTCCGGTCGCGGTCGTGGGCGACGCGCAGGGCCGGCGGGTGGGGGAGCACCTGCTCGCGGAGGCCGGTCATTCCAGCGCAATTGCGCCAGAACAGCAGGCCGCCGCGGTGCTGGCGGTCGGCAACGGCAGTGCCTGCCGGAGCGAGAAGGCGCCGGGGTTCCTGGACGAGCGGTCGTTCGGCTTCGACGACGCGCTCCGCGAGGCGCTGACCCGCCCCGACCCGGAGGCGTTGGCGAATCTCGACGGCGCCCTGGCCGGCGAGCTGCTCGCCGCCGTCGAGGGGATCCGGGCACTCGGCGGGCTGCTCACCCCGAAGCACGAGGCGACGGTGGACTACGACGACGACCCGTTCGGGGTGCGCTACTGGGTGATCCGGTGGGAGTCGCAACCATGACGCGGCTACCTTGACGGCGTGCGCCTGAGCTACACGAGAGAACGCGGCCCCGGGTGGCTGCGCGCTGCGGCGTACGCGCTCGCCTTCGCGGCGCTGCTGTGGCTGGTCGAGATCGCGGACGCGGTGACCGTCGGCACCTTCCACGACGAGGGCATCCGGCCCCGCACGGACGAGGGGCTGGTCGGGATCCTCCTGGCCCCGTTCGTGCACGTGGGCTGGGACCACCTGGTCGCCAACACCGTGCCGGTGATCATGCTCGGCTTCCTGGTCGTCCTCTCCGGGGTCGGCACGGCCGCCCGGGCGACCGCCATCATCTGGGTGGTCGGCGGGCTCGGCACCTGGCTGGTCGCGCCGGAGCGCACCGTCCACGTGGGTGCGTCGGGGATCGTCTTCGGCTGGCTGACCTACCTGATCCTGCGCGGCATCTTCTCCCGCAACGAGGGGCAGATCGCGCTCGGCGCCGTCATCCTGTTCCTGTACGGCGGCGCGCTCTGGGGCGTCCTCCCCGGCCAGCCCGGGGTGTCCTGGCAGGGCCACCTGTTCGGCGCCCTCGGCGGCATCCTGGCCGCCCGGTGGCTGGCCAGGCGCCGCCGTCCGGCCCGCCGGTTCGCCTGACCCGGAATGCCCGGGGCCTCCGGCCGGTTGGGGGAGGCGTGCCCCACGACTCCCTCCGCGTCTCCGTGCTGCTCGGCGTCCTCTTCGGACTCGCGGGCATGGGCAGCTCCTCGGCGGCGATCGTGCTGCCGAGCGTCGGTGCGGACTTCGGTGTCGGCGTGGGCGTGGCCGCCTGGACGATCAGCCTCTACGTCCTGATGCTCGCCGTGACCACCGCGGTCTACGGCCGGATCTCCGACCTCGTCGGTGTCCGGATCCCGCTGCTGGTGGGGGTCTCGCTGATGACCGGGGGAGCGCTGGTCGCGGCGTTCGCGCCGACGTACTCCGTCCTGCTCGTCGCCCGGATGTTCCAGGGCGCCGGCGCCGCCGCCGTCCCGACGCTGGGCGTCGCCCTGCTCAGCGCGCGCTACGAGGGGCACGTCCGGGCCCTGGCGCTGGGACGGCTCGCGGGACTGGCCGCAGCGGTGAGCTGCTGCGGTCCGTTCGTGGGCGGGCTGGTGGCCGACACGCTCGGCTGGCGGGCGGTGATGGCGCTGCCGATCCTCGGGGTCGCGGTGCTCCCGTTCCTCTGGACCTCCCTGGCCGGCGGCGGGACGGGCGCCCGGCTCGACCTCCTCGGCGCAGTGCTGGTCGCGCTCACCGCCGGCGGGCTGGTCCTGATGCTGCAGTCCCCGACCACCGGTATGGCGGTTGCCGTCGTCGGACTGCTCCTGCTCGTGATCGGCGTGCCCGCCGTGGCGGCCTGGGTACGACGCCGGCCGCACGGGTTCCTGCCGCTCGCCGTGATCCGCAACCCCCTCGTGGTGCGCAGCGCGGTCGCCGCAGCGGCGATCCCTGCCGCGTGGTTCGCCCAGCTCGTGGGCGTGCCGGCCGTCCTGGTCGGGGAGGGCTGGGAGACCTGGCAGGTCGGCACCCTCCTCGTCCCGAGCGCGCTGGTCGCCCTCGTCGTCCCGCGATTCGTCGGGCCCACGCTGACCCGGCTCGGCGCGCCGCGCACCCTGGCGATCTCCGGGCTGGTCGCGGCCGGATCCCTGGCGCTGGCCGGCGTCGGCACCTGGCTGGTCTCGCCGGTCCCGCTGGTGCTGGCCGTCGTCCTCGCGACCGTCTGCTTCGGACTGGGCCAGCCCGCGCTCACCGCATCGGTCGGCGACGCCGTGCACTCCGACGTCCGGGGCGTGGCGCTGGGCGTGGCCACGCTGCTCTTCCTCGTCGGCGGGAGCATCGGCTCCGCCGCGGTCGCCGGGCTCGGCGACCTGGTCGGCGTCCCCGGGTCGTTGGCGATCCTCGTGGCCTTCCCGCTGCTCGGCCTGGCCGTGCTGGCCCCGGAGCTGCGGCACACTGTCCGGCATGCGACTGCTTCTCGGCCCTGACTCGGCGTCCGGCGACGGACGGCTCACCCCGGACCAGCTGCGCGAGGTGTACGCCGCGCCCAGCCTTCCGTGGTTCCGCGTCAACATGGTCTCGACCCTCGACGGCGCCGCCACCGGGGAGTCCGGCAAGACCGGCTCGATCAACAACCAGGCCGACAAGCAGATCTTCGACCTGCTGCGCGATCTCGCGGACGCACTCGTCGTCGGCGCGGGCACGGCCCGGATCGAGGGCTACCGACCGGCCGACCGGCCCACCGTCGTCGTGAGCCGCTCGGGACGGGTCCCCGACCGGCTCCGCGACGCCGAGCCGGGCCGGGTGCTGATGGCCACCTGCCAGGCCTCGCCCCACCTCGAGGAGGCGCGCAGCCTGCTCGGCGAGGAGAACGTCATGGTCCTCGGCTCCCACCGGGTCCATCTCGCCCGGCTCAAGCAGACGATGGCCGAGCGCGGCTTCACGAACCTGCTCTGCGAGGGAGGTCCGCACCTCCTGCGGGACCTGCTCGACCAGGGCGTCGTCGACGAGGTCGACGCGACGGTCGTCCCGCGGGTGCTCGCCGGTCCGCACCCGCGGATCACCGACGGCCCGCCCATCGACGTACCCCTCCGGCTGCACGCCCTCCTCGAGGAGGACGACACCCTGCTCGGCCGCTGGCTCACCGCTCGTTGAGTCGCGCCGGTTGGTGTGTTGAGTGGCAGCGATTGGTGCTCCGGCCGCGACAACAGGCGCGACTGAACCCGGCAACAGGCGCGACTCGAAAACCGGCGCTCAGCCCTGCGTGATCGTCCCGCGGTCGTCGGCGTCGAGTCCGCGGCTGATCACCATCCGCTGGATCTGGTTGGTGCCCTCGAAGATCTGCATCACCTTGGCCTCGCGCATGTAGCGCTCGACCGGGAAGTCCTTGGTGTAGCCGTAGCCGCCCAGCACCTGCACGGCGTCCGTGGTCACCTTCATCGCGTTGTCGGTGGCGACCAGCTTGGCGATGCTGGCCTCGCGCCCGAACGGCAGGCCGCGGTCCTTCAGCCGGGCCGCGTGCAGGATCGTCGCGCGGGCGGACTGGACGGCGGCCTCCATGTCGGCCAGCACGAACCCGAGCCCCTGGTGGTCGATGATCCGCTGGCCGAACGTCTCGCGCTCCCGGGCGTAGGCGACGGCCCGGTCGAGTGCACCCTGGGCCAGGCCGGTGGCGACCGCGGCGATCCCGAGCCGGCCGGAGTCGAGCCCCGCGAGCGCGATCCGCAGCCCCTCGCCCTCCTCGCCGAGGCGACGCTCGGCCGGCACCCGGACCTGGTCGAAGAGCATCGTCGCGGTCGTCGAGCCGGTCAGCCCCATCTTCTTCTCGGGGTTGTCGGCGGTGAGGCCGTCGGCGTCGGCCGGGACGAGGAAGCAGGAGATGCCGTAGCGGTCCTCGGAGGTGCGGGCCATCACCTTGTAGAAGTCGGCCTGGCCGCCGTGCGTGGTCCACGCCTTCGCGCCGTTCAGGACGTAGTCGTCGCCGTCCCGCTTCGCGGTCGTCCGCATCGCCGCCGGGTCGGAGCCGGCGTGCGGCTCGGAGAGGCAGTAGGCGCCGAGCAGGTCGCCGCCGAGCATGTCGGGGAGCCACCGCTGCTTCTGCTCCTCGGTGCCCCGGGTCGCCAGGCCGAAGCAGGAGAGGGCGTGCACGGAGACCCCGACGCCGACGCTTGACCACACGGCGCCGATCTCCTCGAGCACCTGGAGGTACACCTCGTAGGGCTGGCCGCCGCCGCCGTACTCCTCGGGGTAGGGCAGGCCGAGCAGGCCGGTGCGTCCCAGCAGCCGGAAGACGTCCCGGGGGAACTGCTCGGTCGCCTCGGCCTCCGCGGCCCGCGGTGCCAGCTCGCGGGCGGCGAGGTCGCGGACCAGCTCGAGCAGGTCGGTGGCTTCCTCGGTGGGCAGCACGCGTCGGGCGGTCATGGAGCGAGAAGATACCCACCGGCCCATGGCCCGGTCGGGCCGGGCCGGTCTGCCCATTCCGTACCGGGAGGGGGTGGCCCGACCCTAGTATTCAATTCTTGTTCCTCGACACGGCACGGAGACACGATGAGGGTCGATTGGGTGCCGTACTCGGCGGCCTCACTGGTGGCCGGAGCCACCGCGCTCTCGGTCGGCGCTCTGCTCGTCCCGACCGCCGCGGACAGCGCCGCGACGCTGCGGACCGTCGAGGAGCAGGACGGCCGCTGGCTGGTGGTCGCCCTGCTGTTCTTCGTGGCTGCGGTGATGCTGACCGTGGGCCTGCCGTCGATCCTCACCCTGTTCGAGAACCGCGGCAGCCAGTTCGGCCTCACCGCCGTCGCGGTGTTCACGGTCGGCTGCGTCGGGACGGCCGGGTACGCCGTACTCCTCGCATTCGTGCGCGCGCTGGTGGTCACCGAGACCGTCGACGGGCCGGGCATCGAGCGGGCCGTGTCCGACGGCGGGTTGAGCGGATTCCTCTACGCCTGGATCGCCGCGTTCTACCTCGGCGAGCTGCTGCTCGCGATCGCGCTGTTCCTGTCCAAGACGACCGCACGCTGGATCCCCGCGCTGCTGCTGCTGCACGTCCTGCTGCTGCCGGTCTCCTCGCTGCTCCCGGAGTCGTTGCAGTCCGCGACCGCACTGCTGATCACGCTGGCGCTCTCCGGAGTGGGGATCACCGCCGCCCAGCGGCACGTCACCGTCGCCTGAGACCCGTCAGCGAGCCTTGTGGGCTCGCTAGGCGTTCGTCGCCCCGAGAGGTTACGGTTGGGTTTGGCCCAAGAACTGGCGCACGCGCGCAAGATGACGCTGAGACCCTCACATCCAGTGGGTCGGGCACATCGTCGAGCGAGGTGAAGCGTGGGGGACCCGCGAGCTCGGTGTGTGCCCTTGGGAAGGGTTTCCTAGGCGTGCAACAAAGATCAAGCCCGGATCTTGCTCGGTCTGGTCCGGAACCGGTGACTCAATCCGCGGCGGCCGGTCGGCGCGGGTAGCGCTCTCGCAGCACCGCTCGCTTGTTGCTCCCTTCGCGATTCGGGCCCTTCTCGATGACCACCAGGTTGTGGAAGCAGGAGACGGCACGGATGTGGGTATCGGTGTAGCTGGGCTCGTACTCATCATCGAGGAACTCCTCGTGGTTCAGCCCGTCGACCAGGCGCTTCACGAAGGCCATCGTGGTGTTCGGCGCCTGGCGGTCCTCGCTGCCGCCGAACTCCGGCCAGTAGGACGTCTGGGTGTCCTCGATGACGTAGAAACCCCCGTTCGTGAGCAACGGGAAGAGCACCTCGAAGCTCGTGACGATGTCCTGTGGGCGGTGGCTGCCGTCGTCGATCACCACCAGGGGCGCCCCGAAGCGCTCCACGATCGACTCCAGGAGCGCGGCGTCTGCCTGGTCGCCCTGCACCGTCGTCAGCCGGGGGCGGTCGAGAAAGGACTTGTCCTCGAGGTCGAGCCCGACGATCTGCGCCCGCTGGAAGTAGCGACGCCACATCCGCAGGGATCCGCCGCCCTGTTCGGCTCGTGCGTACCCACCGACGCCGATCTCGAGCAGCACGAACGCCTCGTCCCGGAGGTGGGCGAGGTGGCGCTCGTAGTGCGGCGTGTAGCGGTGCACCCCCCACTTGTCGGTTCCGGTGCGTTGGGCGATCTCGGTCAGGCTCGGCCGGGGCGGGGTCGGGTGGTGGCCCCGCAGGCGGTCCCACACCTCGGGGCTCACCCGTGGCTTCACATGACGGACGGCCAACCCCTTGAGCGGCCGGATCAACGTCGTGCCCGGCGTGCTCGGGAAGTAAGGCCTGCCTGGGCGTAGGTCACGTGAAGGCTCCTTCGTGCCACGGTGGTCGCGGGGAGCCGACAGTCTGTCACGCGCATCGCCGAGGGTGCTCGTGGCCGCCGCCCACGCTGCGAGACGGATCGGGAGGGCCCATGAGGCGCTGCGTCCACGCGCGCATCTCGCCTGGCCTAGACTCTGCGGCGTGCGTTGGACGAGGCGGAACCCCCGTAGCCACGCCCAGCTGAGTGTCGTGGTGCCGGTGTTCAACGTCGCCCCGTGGTTGTCGGCCTGCCTGGACAGCATCCTGCGCCAGCCCGTCACCGATGTGCAGGTGGTGGTGGTCGATGACGGTTCGACCGACGGCTCCGGTGACATCGCCGCCGACTACGCCAGACGGCACGCGCGGGTGGAGCACTTCCGGCAGGAGAACTCTGGGGTCTCGATCGCCCGCAACAACGCGGTCCGTCGCTGCACCGGGGAGTACCTCACGTTCGTCGACCCGGACGACGAGCTGCCCGCAGACGCCTGGTCCACGATGATGAGCACGCTGCGACAGACCGGCTCGGACTTCGCGGTCGGCTGTGCGGAGCGCCTCGACGGTGAGCGTCGCTTCATCACGCCCCTGATGAGGCGCAATCACCGGGTCGAGCGGTTGGGGATCGGAATCGAGGACCAACCGCTGATGTTGGCCGACGTCTTCGTGTGGAACAAGGTCTTTCGACGGTCCTTCTGGGAGCGCGCCGGTATCTCCTTCCCGGAGCGAACCAGGTACCAGGATCAGCCTGCGTTGACGCTTGCCTTCCTCGCGGCCTCGCGGTTCGACGTCCTCACGGAGGTGGTCTACGACTGGGCCGTCCGTCCCACCCGAGGTTCCGCGACCCAGCGGAGACAAGACCTCGACAACCTGCACGAACGGGTGAACACGAAGCGGACGACCGTGGATCTGGTGCGCGCTCACGGCATCGAAGAGTTGCTCCGGGTGCTCTTCACCGAGATTCTGCCGATCGACATGTGGGAGCACTTCCGCGCAGCACCGCGGGCCACGGACGAGTACTGGTGCGTGCTCCGGGACGCGGTCCGCGAATTCTGGGGGCCCCACACCGTGCCCTTCGAGGAGACCACGATTCCGGTGCAGCAGCGGCTGATGGGGTGGCTCGTCGCGAACGATCGACGCGACGATCTCGTGGAGCTGATCTCGTTCATCGACGGGTGCACCGGCGGGCTGCCGATCGTCGACGGCGAGTTCCGGCACCCGTGGCACGACGATCCGTCGCTGCCGTCTCGGGTGACGTTCGTCGTAGGCGCCCTAGGTTGCCCTCGGTGCTTCGGCGCCGTCGGTCCGCAGTCAGTGCGGGTGGACCGTGGGCAGGGTCGAGAGGTACGCCCGCAGGGCGACGGCCGCGTCGCCGGGCCGGTGTCCGGTCGACTCCAGCCGGGACAGGTCCAAGACGCTGTTGCGCGGACGGCGTGCCACCTGCTTGCCCTCGATGTACTGCTCCGTGCTCACGGGCCGTACGTCGTCGGCCGAGCGGCCGCAGCCAGCAAAGACCAGGCGCGCGACGTCGGCCCACGACATCGGGGGGCCGCCGTTGGTGCAGTTGTAGGTACCGAACGGAGCGCCGGAGTCGAGCAGGTGTCGCACGGTGGCGGCGAGCTCTGCGGTGAACGTGAGCCTTCCCACCTGGTCGTCGACGACGGCCGGCGAGATCCCACGGGCGGCCAGCCCGGCCATGGTCCGGACGAAGTTGGGTCCGTCGCCCACGACCCACGACGTGCGCACCAGGAAATGGCGAGGGGTGACCGCCACGGCAAGATCAGCAGCAGCCTTGCTCTGCGCATAGACCCCCAGCGGCGAGAGCGGTTCGTCCTCCGGGTGGTTGTCACGGGTGCCGTCGAACACGTAGTCGGTCGAGAAGTGGACAAGAGTGAAGCCGTGCCGAGCGGACAACGATGCCAAGGTGGCCGGTGCCTGTGCGTTGACCCGCCAGGCGTCCCGCCGACCGGACACGGTCTCGGCCATGTCGACGGCGGTGTAGCCCGCGGCGTTGAGCACGACGTCGTACTCCGCCCAGGGCCAGCTCGACACCTGCGCGGCGTGGGTGATGTCCAGCGCGGCGGCGTCTGTCGCCTCTGCCTCGGGGAACGCCGTCCGGAGCGCTCGACCCAGCTGGCCGTTGGCGCCCAGGATCAGGGTGCGGCGCGGGGGCGAGGGGACGACATCCTCCAAGCGTGGATTGCGGCGATCCTTGTCGGAGACCTCGGCGACATCGAGGGGGATCGGCCAAGGGATGGCGACCGTTGGGTCGTCCAGGGCGAGTGCCGGGTAGCGGAGCCCGGGCTGCCAGTGGTCCGTGACGAGGTAGGAGTAGGCCGTGTTGGGTTCCAATGCCTGGTACGCGTTGCCCACGCCTCGGGGCACGAACACGGCGTGGCTGGGGTCGATCTCGAGGTGGTGGGTGGAGCCGAAGGAGTCGCCCGCGCGGAGGTCGACCCAGGCGCAGAAAGCGCGGCCGCTCGTGAGGGAGACGAACTTGTCCCACGGTTCCGCGTGGATGCCGCGGGTGGCACCTGGATGCAGGTTGGACGAGATGTTCTGCTGCACAGGGGTGAAGTCGGGGAGTCCGAGTGCGGTCATCTTCTCGCGCTGCCAGTTCTCCTTGAACCAGCCCCGCGCGTCGGCGTGCAGGGGCAGGTGAAGGACGAGCAGTCCCGGGATGGGGGTCCGCTCGATCTCGATGCCCGTCACGACTACTGACCCCGAACGGCGTAGCAGGCACGGACCAAACGGTGGACGCAGTTGGCTCCGATGAAGCCCGCTCTCCCGGTGACGAGAATTCGTCGCATGTGTCGGAAGTCTAGGTCGGACCCGGAGGCGGTGGCGAGACGGGCGTCGGCATCACCACGGGCCAGCGGCAGACCGCCGTCGTGTGAGACTCGCTCAGGTCTGCGTCACTTGGCCTTGCGGGCACGAGAGGCCAGCTTGGCACGCTCGTTGGCGTCGAGGATCAGCTTGCGGATCCGCACGGTCTCCGGCGTGACCTCGACGCACTCGTCCTCGCGGCAGAACTCCAGGCACTGCTCGAGCGACAGCTTGCGCGGCGGGACCAGCTTCTCGAAGTTGTCGGAGGTCGCGGACCGGATGTTGGTCTGCTGCTTCTCCTTGGTGATGTTGACGTCCATGTCGTCGGCGCGGGAGTTCTCGCCGACGATCATGCCCTCGTAGACCTCGGTCGCCGGCTCGACGAACATGATCCCGCGCTCCTGCAGGTTCGTCATGGCGTACGCCGTCGCGGCACCCTTGCGGTCGGCGACCAGGGAGCCGCTGTTGCGGGAGCGGATCTCGCCGGCCCACGGCTCGTACTTCTCGAAGATGTGGTGGGCGATGCCGGTGCCGCGGGTCTCGGTGAGGAACTCGGTGCGGAAGCCGATCAGGCCGCGGGCCGGGACCAGGAACTCCATGCGCACCCAGCCGGTGCCGTGGTTGGTCATCTGCTCCATCCGGCCCTTGCGGGAGGCGAGCAGCTCGGTGATCGCGCCGAGGTACTCCTCGGGGGCGTCGATGGTGAGCCGCTCGACCGGCTCGTGCACCTTGCCGTTCACCTCGCGGGTGACCACCTGCGGCTTGCCGACGGTCAGCTCGAAGCCCTCGCGACGCATCTGCTCGACGAGGATCGCCAGGGCCAGCTCGCCGCGACCCTGCACCTCCCACGCGTCGGGGCGGTCGGTGGGCAGGATCCGCAGGGAGACGTTGCCGACCAGCTCGCTGTCGAGTCGGTCCTTGACCAGCCGAGCGGTGACCTTCGCGCCCTTCACGCGGCCCACGAGCGGGGAGGTGTTGGTGCCGATGGTCATCGAGATGGCCGGCTCGTCGACGTGGATCAGCGGCAGGGCGATGGGGTTCTCGGCGTCGGCCAGCGTCTCGCCGATGGTGATGTCGGGGATGCCCGCGACGGCCACGATGTCGCCGGGTCCGGCCGACTCGCCCGGCTTGCGCTCGAGGCCCTCGGTGACGAGCAGCTCGGTGATCCGCACGTTCTGCTTCGAGCCGTCGCGCTTGAGCCACGCCACGGTCTGGCCCTTCCGCAGCGTGCCCTGGTGGACCCGCAGCAGCGCGAGCCGGCCCAGGAACGGGCTGGCGTCGAGGTTGGTGACGTGGGCCTGCAGCGGTGCGCCCTCGTCGTACTGCGGCGCGGGGATGGTCTCGAGGATGGTGCGGAACAGCGGCTCGAGGTCGGGGGAGTCCGGGAGGCCGGCGTTCTCCGGCTGCTCGGTGGAGGCGCGTCCCGCGCGGGCGCTGGCGTAGACGACCGGGAAGTCGAGGGCGTCCTGGCTGTGGGACTCGTCGAGCAGGTCGAGGAAGAGCTCGTAGGTCTCCTCGACGACCTCGTCGATCCGGGCGTCGCCGCGGTCCACCTTGTTCACCACGAGGACGACCGGCATGTCGGCGTTGAGGGCCTTGCGGAGCACGAAGCGGGTCTGCGGGAGCGGGCCCTCGGACGCATCCACGAGCAGGACGATGCCGTCGACCATGGAGAGCCCGCGCTCCACCTCGCCGCCGAAGTCGGCGTGCCCGGGGGTGTCGATGATGTTGATCGTCATCGGCTTGCCGTCGGCCGCCGGGCCGGCGTAGTGGATCGCGGTGTTCTTGGCGAGGATCGTGATGCCCTTCTCGCGCTCGAGGTCACCGGAGTCCATCACCCGCTCGCCCACGCCCTCGGCCTCGTGCTCGGTGAACGCACCGCCCTGGCGGAGCATCGCGTCGACGAGGGTGGTCTTGCCGTGGTCGACGTGCGCGACGATCGCGACGTTGCGCAGGTCAGCACGAGTGGCGTTGGGCATGGGAGTACGGCGTCACTTTCGGTGGGCGGCGGGCCAGCGCGCCAGTCTACGGAGCCGCTGCCCATCCACCCATTCCCCGACACCTAGGCTCGTGCCATGGTCTCCGTCGCCACCACCACCCAGGTCGACCTCGAGGGGCTGCTCGACTTCGCCCGCGAGCGGCACCACTACGTGCTGATCACCACCCGCCGGGACGGGCGGCCGCAGGTGTCGCCGGTGACGGGCGGCGTCGACCCCTCCGGGCGGTTGGTGGTGGCGACGTACCCGGAGCGTGCGAAGACCCGCAACCTGCGCCGCGACCCGGCCGCCACCGTGCTGGTCCTGTCCGACGACTTCGACGGGCCGTGGGTGCAGATCGACGGGACCGCCGAGGTGCTCGACGTACCGGCTCCGGAGGCGGTCGAGGGGCTGGTGGAGTACTTCCGCTGCATCTCCGGCGAGCACGACGACTGGGACGAGTACCGCGAGGCGATGCGCCGCCAGGGCAAGTCCCTGATCCGGATCGCGGTCGAGTCGTGGGGGCCGGTCGCCACCGGCGGCTTCCCGCCGAGGCTGGCGTGACGCTGGTCGCGGCCGCCGACGGCTCCGCCCTCGGCAACCCCGGTCCCTCCGGGTGGGCCTGGTACGTCGACGAGGACTGCTGGGCCAGCGGCGGCTGGGCCCACGGCACCAACAACATGGGCGAGCTCACCGCGGTGCTCGACCTGCTCGAGCAGACCGCGGACGTCGCCGACGACCTGCTCGTCTACTGCGACTCGACGTACGCCATCAACGCCATCACGAAGTGGCTGCCCGGCTGGAAGCGCCGTGGCTGGAAGAAGCGTGACGGCCACCCGGTCGCGAACGTCGCGATCATGCAGGCGCTCGACCGGGCGATGCAGGGGCGGCGGGTCCGCTTCGAGTGGGTGAAGGGCCACTCGGGGCACGTGCTCAACGAGGCGGCCGACCGGCTGGCGAACGCCGCCGCGCAGGCGTGCAAGGAGGGTCGTGAGCCGGCGGCTGGTCCTGGGCTCGGCGGCGAGCGGTCCGCCCACGCGTTCACCGTGACGCTGCCGCCCGCTCCCGACGCGGACCTGTTCTCGCTCCTCGAGCCGGGCGGCGGGGACTGACCGCTCCTCCGCAGCGGGGGTCGTCAGGCGAGGGCGCGGTCGAGCGCGGCCTCGACGTGCAGGGTGGTGCAGGGGAAGATCGGCAGCTCGACGTCGGCCTGCTTGACCAGCAGCTCCAGCTCGGTGCAGCCGAGGATCAGGCCGCCGGCGCCGCCGTCCCACAGCTCGTCGACGAGGCTGACGATGGTGCGGCGCGAGGTGTCGAGCACCTTCCCGTGGACCAGCTCGTCGTAGATGATCCGGTTGATCGTCTCGTGGTGCCGCTCCTCGGGGACGTGGACCTCGAGCCCGTGGGAGCCGATCCGGTCGGAGAAGAACGAGCGCGACATCGCGAACGACGTCCCGACGAGGGCGACCGACTCCAGCCGGTGCTCCTTGCACGCCTCGGCCACCACGTCGGCCAGGTGCAGGAGGGGGATGTCGATCGCGGCCTCCACCTGCTCGGCGACCATGTGGAACGTCGTCGTGCACAGCATCAGGAAGTCGGCGCCGGCCTGCTCGACCCCCTTCGCGGCGCGCGCGAGGATCTCGCCGACCTCGTCCCAGCGCTCCGCCTCCTGGAGGGCGTTGACCTCGTCGAAGTCGACCGACGCCATCACCGTCTTCGCCGAGTGGAGGCCACCGAGCCGGTTCTCCACGCCGAGGTTGAGGTCCTGGTAGTAGGCCGCGCTGGATTCCCAGCTCATCCCGCCGACGAGTCCGATGGTCTGCACGCGGGCAGTCTGCCACCGCGGGAGGCTGCCGCGCCTGCCCCGGTCCAGCGGCTAGGACGTGTCCGCGGCGGACCTCTCCTCGAGGTCGCTCTTGAGCCGGGCCAGGGTGCGGGCGATGTTGCGGCGCTGGAACTCCGAGAACAGCCGGCCGCCGGTCGCCAGCCGGTCGAACCGGGCGGCGACCACGTCCGGCCACCCGCGCCGGCCGTCGGTCCACACCTCGGTCACCTGGGTGCCGCGGGCGACCTCCTCGAAGCGGTACTCCCACGTGGCGATCGACGCCGGGAGCCGGGGCTTGCGCAGCCCGATCGCGTGGACCCGGAACGCGAACCGCTCACCCGGGTCCGCCGCCGTCACGGTGCACCGGGTGGCCCAGCGGACCCGGCCTCGCCGGTTGTGGCCGACGAACGACATGCCGACGTACGCCGGCCCGGCGGCCGCGTCACCAGTGCGGTCGCCCTCGGCGGTGCCGAGGTTCTCCGGGCTCCAGCGCCCCATCTGCGAGGGGTCGCTGACCTCGTCGTAGACGGTCCGCGGGTCCACGCCCTCGATCACGATGCTGTCCTGGACGGTCATGTCGCGAGCCATCCGGCCAGCGTAGGCGGGCAGGGTGAGCGGGCGTCGTCCGGCACGGACGGTGGGACGGCCGGCTCACTCGACGCGGTGCACCTTGTGCTGGGCGGCCTGGGCGCGGGGGCGGATCACCAGCTCGTCGACGTTGACGTGGCTGGGCCGGGTGGCGATCCACGCGATCGCGTCGGCGACGTCCTCGGCGACCAGCGGGTCGGGTACGCCGGCGTACACGGCGTCCGCCCTCGCCTCGTCGCCCGCCGAAGCGGACCAGCGAGAACTCGTCGGTGCGCACCATCCCGGGCGCCACCTCGGAGACCCGGATCGGCTCCCCGCAGAGCTCCAGCCGCAGGGTCTCGGTGAGGACCTGGGTGCCGTGCTTGGCGGCGGTGTAGCCGCCGCCGCCCTCGTAGGCCACCCGGCCGGCGGTGGACCCGACGTTGACGACCAGCCCGTCGCCGCCGGCACGCAGCGCGGGCAGCAGCGCCTGGGTCACCTGGAGGACGCCGAGCACGTTGACGTCGTACATCGCGCGCCACTGCGCCGGGTCCGCGGACTCGATCGGGTCCGACCCGAACGCGCCTCCGGCGTTGTTGACGAGGACGTGGAGCACATCCCCGACCGCCTCGGCCAGGCCGCTCACGGAGTCGGCGTCGGTGACGTCGCACGGCACGGCCCGACCGCCGATCTCGGCGGCGAGGGACTCGATCCGGTCGGTCCGGCGCGCCGCGCAGACGACGTCGAAGCCCTCCCCGGCGAGCGACCGGGCGGTCGCTGCGCCGATCCCGCTGCTTGCTCCGGTCACGACGGCGATGCGGGGGCTCATGGCCGCCATTCTCCACGAGGGGAACGGTCCGATCGGCGGGCACGTGGCGAGCCGAGGCGTGCCGGTGGCAGACTGACCCGTTGATTCAATGGAAACTCGAACAGTGGGGTCGTCATGAACCTGCGTGCGCTCGCATGTGCCTGCGGGCTGCTGGGCGGTGCCGTCTGGGTGGTCCGCCTGGTGCTCGACCGGGGCGACGGCGGCGGCGTGGTCGACGGGCTCTACTGGGCGGGCCTGCTCCTGCTCTTCGTGGCGCTCGTCGGGTTCGGTACGGCGCTGGTGAGCAAGGGCGCGGTGTGGCTCCAGGCGATCGTCGGGATCGCCTTCCCGGTCCTGGTGTGGTCCGTGGTCGAGACGCTCCACGCGGCCGGTGACCCGGTCGTGGTGGATGCCGTCGTCGGCGTCGCGATCGCCGGCGTCTCCGCCGTCGCGCTCCGCAAGGCGCTGGGCCGGGAGCGGCCGCCGAAGCCTCCGAAGCGGACGGCCGGCGCCCACGCCCGCTGAACCGCGATCAGCCCCTCGGTCAGCCCCTGGGTCAGCGACGCGTCAGCCGCGACAGCAGCGGCCGGTGGTCGGCCACCCACGCGTACGCCCGTCGCGCGAGCGGCCGCACCGGTCGACTGCCCACCACCCGACCCGCCAGGCGTACGACGAGCCAGCGCGAGCTGCACAGTGTCATCGCGACCGCCTCGTGGCCGGCGTACCTGCGCTCGCCGTCGACGTACCACGCCGCGGCTGCCACGTCCTCGGGCGTGAGGCCCAGCGCCGGCAGGTCCACCTCGGTCGAGGGGCGCATCTCACACGTGGCCCCCAGGGCTCGTGCCCAGCCCACGCTACGGCGGCAGAAGCCGCAGTCGCCGTCGTAGATCAGCACGCGGCCAGCCTAGGTGCTGTTTCCGGACGGGCCTGCGGGGGAATGCTGGAGACCGGCCGGTGGTTCCACGAGGAGGACCGGACCCGGAGGTGCCCCTTGGACGACGCCATCAAGCGTGTGGCGATGGTGAGCCTGCACACCTCCCCGCTCGACCAGCCGGGCACCGGTGACGCGGGCGGCATGAACGTCTACGTGACCGAGCTCGCCCGCCGGCTGGCGACCCAGGACATCGAGGTCGACATCTTCACCCGCGCGACCTCGTCGAGCCTGCCGCCACTGGTGGCGCTGGCCGACGGCGTCAACGTGCGGCACATCCACGCCGGCCCGTTCGAGGGGCTGACCAAGGGCGAGCTGCCGGGCCAGCTGTGCGTCTTCGCGCGCGAGGTGCTGCGGGCCGAGGCGGCGCACCCGGTCGGCCACTACGACGTCGTGCACTCCCACTACTGGCTCTCCGGACAGGTCGGCGCGCTGGCCCGCGACCGGTGGGGCGTCCCCCTGGTGCACTCGATGCACACCATGGCCAAGGTGAAGAACGACTTCCTGGCCGACGGCGACACCCCCGAGCCGGAGGGCCGGATCATCGGCGAGGAGCAGGTGGTGGAGGCCGCCGACATGCTGATCGCCAACACCGACATCGAGGCCAAGCAGCTGATCAACCTGTACGACGCCGACCCCGGCCGGGTCGAGGTCGTCCACCCCGGCGTGGACCTCGCCGTCTTCCGGCCGCTCGACAAGCACACCGCCCGGCTCGGGCTCGGCCTGCCGGCCGATGCCCACGTCCTGCTGTTCGCGGGTCGGCTCCAGCCGCTGAAGGCACCGGACGTGCTGCTGCGGGCGGTCTCCGTGCTGCTCGACGAGACGCCGGAGCTGCGCTCCCGGCTCGTCGTCCCCGTCGTCGGCGGCCCGTCCGGCACGGGACTCGAGCACCCAGAGTCGCTCGCCCAGCTGGCCGCCGAGCTGGACCTGGCCGACGTGGTGCGGTTCGTGCCGCCCGTGGCCCAGGGCGAGCTCGCCCGGTGGTACGCCGCGGCGTCGCTGGTCGCCGTACCGTCCTACAACGAGTCGTTCGGCCTGGTCGCCGCGGAGGCCCAGGCCACCGGTACGCCGGTGATCGCCGCCGAGGTCGGCGGCCTGCCCACCGTGGTCCGCGACGGCCGCAGCGGCCTGCTCGTCGGCACCCACGACGCGCGGGAGTGGGCCGCGGCGATCCGGCGGGTGCTCACCGACGACGACCTGCGCGCGCGGCTGGAGGCGGGCGCGGTGGAGCAGGCCGGGCTGTTCTCCTGGGAGCGCACCGCCGACCGCACCCTCGAGGTGTACCGGCAGGCCACCTCCGCCATGATCGGGGTATGAGCGACGCCGCCGACGTGATCCGCGCCTACCTCGCCGACAACGAGGTGGAGCACGACGAGGTCGGCGACGGGGTCTTCTCGCTGACCCTGCCCGGCGAGAAGAAGCTGCAGACGCCGGTCCGGCTCGACGTCGGGCCGCATGCGCTCGGCATCCACGCGTTCGTGTGCCGCAAGCCCGACGAGAACCACGAACGGGTCTACCGCTGGCTGCTGGAGCGGAACCTGAAGCTGTACGCCGTCGCGTTCGCGGTCGACGCCGTCGGCGACATCTACCTCGACGGCCGGCTGCCGCTGTCCGCGGTCACGCCCGCAGAGCTCGACCGTCTCCTCGGCTCGGTGCTCTCCTACGCCGACGACTCCTTCAACACCATCCTGGAGCTCGGCTTCGCCTCCTCGATCCGCAAGGAGTGGGAGTGGCGCCGGCTGCGCGGCGAGTCGACCGCCAACCTCGAGGCCTTCCGCGGCTGGCTGGAAAGTTGAGTTGGGGTTTGTTCGGCCTTGAGTTGGGGCGGATTCGGTGACGCGACCGGAACTAACCCCGATTGAACACTGAACAAGCCCCGACTCAACGCGTCAACAGGCGGCACTCAACGGGTCAGCGCGGGCCCTTTGGCAGGGCGGGGAGCAGGTCGGCGAGGTCGGCGGCGGCGGGCGACGGCGACGCCGACCAGGGCGAGCGCCCCGCCGACGTACGCCATCGGCGGCGGAGCCTCGGACAGGAACAGCACGCCGAGCCCGATCGTGATCGGCGGCACCAGGTAGGTGGTGACGCCCAGGTTGCCGGCGGACATGTGCCGCAGCGCATAGGCGTACGTCGTGAACGCGATCGCGGTCGGGAACACCCCGAGGTAGACCAGCCACCAGATCGACGAGGCCGGCGCCTCCGCCGTCTCGCGCACCAGTGACCCGGCGAACGGCAGGCAGGCGATCGCGCCGACCGTGCAGGCCAGCCAGGTGATGTGCACCGCGGGCAGCCTCCCGACGAGCGGCTTCTGCAGGATGAGGCTGACCGAGTAGACGGCGGCGGAGAGCAGGCAGAGCAGTACGCCGACCACGTCGCGGTCGCCGCCGGGGCTGGCGGAGAGGGCGATCAGGGCGACACCGGCGAAGCCGAGCGCGAGCCCCATCCCGAGGTTGACGGTGAACGGCTCGGACAGGAAGACCGCCGCCAGCAAGGCGATCAGCAGCGGCGCCATCTGGATCAGCATCGCGGCCGTGCCGGCGTCGACGCGCTGCTCGCCCTCGTTGAGGGCGACGTTGTAGACCGCGAACCACAGCACCCCGATCACGGCGATCACCACGAGGTCGCTGCGGGACGGGCGGGGCAGTCCCCGGCCGAGGGCGATCACGGCGAGGCAGACCGCGCCGATCAGGGTCCGCCCCAGCGACAGCGCGCCGGGGGAGAAGTCGTGCCCGAGGTGCCGGATCGCCACGAACGCCGACGCCCAGAACACCAGCGTGCAGCCCACCGCCGCGAGCGGCAGCCAGGACCGGGAGGGCGTCGTGATCATCATCCGGGGTCCCTGTTCGAAGCGCAGCGAAGCGAGCATTCGAATGGGGTGGTCATCATGAGTCAAGCGTAGGGACGCACATGACGCGAAGACACGCGGTTATCGGACGTGCATGCGCGAGATCCGGCCAGTCGTCCCGGCGCGCTGGATCTGCGACCGCGATCACAGATCCAGCTTGTAGCCCAGCCCCCGGACCGTCACCAGGAACTTCGGGTGCGCGGGGTCGGGCTCGAGCTTGGCCCGCAGCCGCTTCACGTGCACGTCGAGGGTCTTGGTGTCGCCGACGTAGTCGGAGCCCCACACCCGGTCGATCAGCTGCCCGCGGGTGAGCACCCGGCCGGGGTTGCGCAGGAACATCTCCAGCAGCTCGAACTCCTTCAGCGGCAGCCGCTGCTCCTGGCCGTCGACGGTCACCACGTGGCGCTCGACGTCCATCCGCACCGGGCCGGCCTCGAGCGTGTCGGGCAGCAGGTCGGGCTCCTGGCCGCGACGCAGGACGGCCCGGATCCGGGCGACGAGCTCGCGGGGGGAGTAGGGCTTGGTGACGTAGTCGTCCGCGCCGAGCTCGAGCCCGACGACCTTGTCGACCTCCTCGTCCTTGGCGCTGACCATGATCACCGGGACGTTGGAGGTCTGCCGGATCTGTCGGCACACCTCGGTCCCCGGGAGCCCGGGCAGCATCAGGTCGAGGAGTACGACGTCCGCGCCGTTGCGGTCGAACTCCGTCAGCGCGTCGGGGCCGGTGGCGGCGATGGCCACCTCGTACCCCTCCTTGCGCAGCATGTAGGCCAGGGCATCGCTGTAGCTCTCTTCGTCCTCGACGACGAGTACGCGTGTCACGAGCGGGTCTCCTCATTGGTTGGCTGATGACGGGGGAGCGCCAGGGTGAACGTCGAGCCCTGTCCCTCGACCGACCACACCCGGACGTCTCCGCCGTGGGTGGCCGCGACGTGCTTGACGATGGACAGGCCGAGGCCGGTGCCGCCGGTGGAGCGGTGCCGCGCCGGGTCGATCCGGTAGAAGCGCTCGAAGATCCGGTCCATCTCGCTGGCCGGGATGCCGATCCCCTGGTCCACCACCGAGATCTCGACGTTGTCGTCGACGGCCTTGGCCGAGACCAGCACCGTCGAGTCCTGGCCGGAGTAGACGACGGCGTTGGCCACGAGGTTCGCGACGGCGGCGGTGACCTGCTCGGGGCTCCCGAAGACGTGGAGCCCCTGGGTGCCCCGCCCTTCACGAGCTGGATCCGGTGGGCGTCGGCGTCGATCGCGCTGGTGTCGACCGCGGTGCGCAACACCTCGTCGACCGACACCGGGACCGGGGCCTCGAGCGGGTCGTGGCCCTGGAGCCGGGAGAGCTCGATGATCTGCTGGACCAGCCGGCTCAGCCGGTCGCTCTCGGTGAGCATCCGCCCGCCGAACCGCTTGACCGCCTCGGCGTCGTCCGCCGCGTCGTTGACGGCCTCGGCGAGGAGGCGGATCGCGCCGACCGGTGTCTTGAGCTCGTGGCTGACGTTGGCGACGAAGTCGCGTCGTACCGCCTCGACCTGCCGCTCCCGTGTGCGGTCCTCGACGAGGGCGAGCACGAGCCGTGAACCCATCGGGGCGACGCGTGCGGTGACGTGCCGGGCGGGCATGGCGGTGCGGGACAGCAGCAGCTCGGTCTCGCGGATCTGCCCGTCGCGGCGCACCTGTCGCACCAGCTCGGCCAGCTCCTCGGAGACGAGCAGGTTCCCGCGGACCAGGCCGAACGCGTACGCCGGGGCGGAGGCCTTGAGGACGACGTCGTCCTCGCCGACCACGACCGCGCTGCTGCGCAGGACCGAGAGCACCGTGGCCACCGCGGGGGGTACGACGGGCTCCTCGGGGGTCGGGATCATCCGGTTCTGCTGGCGGTCGCTGATCGCCCACGCGAGCACGGCACCGCCGGCGACGACGGCTCCGATCAGCGCGGCCAGGAACGCCTGCATCGGATCCACAACTTGATCTTAGGCAGGGCTTCATCCCCGATTCCGCCACGGAGACGCATCGCAGGCCACTGTTCACCGCTCGTTCACGCGTTGGAGGGCTTCCGTCAGCCGGTCCGCCTACGATGGCGACCATGCGTGAGGCCTTCCATGAACAGCTCGACTCCATCTTCGACGACCTTGCGGGCATCTGCCGCAGCGTCGAGCACGCCGTCAGCCTGGCGACGCAGGCGCTGCTGACCGGTGACGCCGACATCGCCGAGCAGGTGATCAGCGCCGACGCCGACATCGACAAGGCGCGCGAGAAGGTCGAGGACACCGCGTTCTCGATCCTCTCGCTCCAGCAGCCGGTCGCCGGCGACCTCCGGGTCGTCGTGTCCGCCCTGCGGATGGTCAGCGAGCTCGAGCGGATGGGCGACCTCTCGGTGCACGTCGCCAAGATCGCCCGGCTGCGCGTCCCGGACCTCGCCGTGCCCGACGAGCTCCGCCCGACGCTGGAGCGGATGGGCGAGGTGGCCGAGGACATGGTCGGCCGGGTTGCCCAGATCATCGTGGGGCGCGATGTCGAGGCCGCGATCGAGCTCGGCCGCGCCGACGAGGTGATGGACCAGCTGCGCCGCAAGAGCTTCGCCCTGCTGCTCTCCGACGAGTGGTCGCACGGCGTCGAGGCGGCGGTCGACCTGGCCCTGCTGGGTCGCTACTACGAGCGGATCGCCGACCACGCCGTGTCCGTCGCCAACCGGATCGTCTACGTCGTCACCGGCGACCTGCCCGTGCGCGACTGACCCTGCGTTCACGACTCGCCCAGGAAGTTCGGCTGGTACGACGCTCGCCCCGGAGCGGCTCGTGCCTCGCTCGCTCCTGCTCAGCGGCCCTGTTGGCGACGGCTGCCGCAGCCGCGGCGGCGGCCTCGGGGTCGAGGTACTCCCCACCCCGGACCGTCGGCGTCATCGTCTCGTCCAGGCGGTAGACCAGCGGCTCGCCGGTGGGGATGTTCAGCCCCGCGATGTCCTCGTCGCTGATCTGGTCGAGGTGCTTGACCAGGGCCCGCAGGCTGTTGCCGTGGGCGGCGACCAGGACCGTGTGGCCGTCCTGCAGGTCGGGGACGATGTCGGACTGCCAGTAGGGCAGGAAGCGCGCGATCACGTCCTTGAGGCACTCCGTGCGCGGCAGCTCCTCGCCGAGGTCCGCGTACTGCGGGTCGCCCACCTGGGAGTACTCGTCGTCGTCGGCGAGCGGGGGCGGCGGGGTGTCGAAGGAGCGGCGCCACAGCATGAACTGCTCCTCGCCGTACTCCTCCAGCGTCTGCTTCTTGTCCTTGCCCTGCAGGGCGCCGTAGTGGCGCTCGTTGAGCCGCCACGAGCGGCGGACGGGGATCCAGTGCCGGTCGGCGGCGTCGAGGGCCAGGCACGCGGTGTTGATGGCGCGGCGCTGCAGCGAGGTGTGCACGACATCGGGCGCCAACCCGGCGTCCTTGATGAGTACGCCGCCGCGCACCGCCTCCTCGCGCCCCTTGTCGGTGAGTGCGACGTCGACCCAGCCGGTGAAGAGGTTCTTCGCGTTCCACTCGCTCTCGCCGTGGCGGAGCAGGACCAGGGTGTGGGTCATCGGGCGATCAGTGCTCGCCGGTCTCGTGGCCGGTCTCGCACTGCTCGGGGTCGGACTCGCCGTCGAGCCCCTCGTAGTAGCCGCAGTTGGTGACGACGGGCACCTCGACCTGGACCCGCTCGCCGGTGCTCAGCGGCAGCGCGACGGTGACGAAGTCGCCGATGGTGAAGTCGCCGGTCACCTCCATGCCGCCCTCGTCGGCGAGGTTGACCAGGCCGCCGCGCGGGACCTCGACGGGCGTGGCCTCGCCGGCCTCGAGCTGGGTGGCCTGGGTGGCGATGCCCTCGACGCCCTCGACCGTCACCGGCTCCTCGTTGTCGTTGTTCGCGAAGGAGGCGATGAACGTCCCTGCGCCGTCCTCGCTCGCCACGATCACCGCGCCGAGCACGTCCACCGACGCGTCGCGGTTGTTGGCACCGGTGGCGGGGGTGTAGATCCGGTCGGTCGCGTAGTCGAACCCGCAGGAGGCGAGGGGCGCCGTGAGGAGGACCGCGCCAGGCGGTCAGCGCGAGGGTACGTCGCAGATGCATGCGCGAATCGTAGCGTTCCCCGCGGGCGCTCACTGGGTCAGGCCGACCCGTATTCCTTCGAGCAGCAGGGCCGCCACGAGCAGCACCGTGACGGCGATCGAGATCCACAGCAGACGGGGGGCGCCGGTACGCAGGGCGACCCGCAACGGGAGGTGTCGCCGGCCGTCCCGGTTGTCGCGCACCAGCCCCGGCAGGGCGCGCAGGAAGTGCACGCAGACGCCGAGCAGCGCGGCCAGGAGGGTGATCGTGATCTCCGGGGGGTCGCCCATCGCCTCGCCGCCCCAGCCGCCGTACGACAGGAAGGCGGGGTAGAGCGCGAAGGACACCGCCCACGTGAGCCAGGACAGCAGCCCGCGACGGAACAGGAGGTTGCCGAGCAGGCTCACCGCGACCGCGGCGAGGTAGGCGATCCCGGCGGTCACGCCGTTGGCGATCGCGAGGGGTACGACGAGCAGGGTCGCGCAGGCCAGCGCGAACCACACCGTGCCCGGATCGAGCAGTCCGGCCGCCACGAGGCTTGCCGGGGACCTCGTGGGAGGCGTCCCGCTTCCGGTCGACGAGGTCGTTGTGCCAGCCCACGATGGACTGGCCGACCAGCACGGTGACGAAGATCAGGGCCAGCTCGCGGGGGGCGCGGGAGGCGAGCGCTCCCGCGACGACCAGTCCGGCGGCGGTCAGGACGGCCTGGCGGGGGTGCGCCGCGCGCAGCAGGAGCAGGGGTCCGAGCTCGCGCCAGGAGCGCTTGACGGGAGCGACCGTCGGGCGTCGACCGGCGGGTCCACGGCGACCGCGGCCGCGGGTGCCACCGGGGGCGCGCTGCGGCTGCGCCCGCGGCGACTCAGCTTCCAGCGCGACATGCCGTGAAGTATCGACCACGAACCGTGCCAACGGCGGGCATTGAGCACAACCCGTCGCGCCGTCCGAGGCCGCAACGGGCGCGGTCCACCACACGAACGGAGGTTCTGTCAAGCCCCGATTGCCCCTCTGACCTGCGCAAACGGTGCGAGACGGGGTTTCCGGCCGTGTTAGACTAGTCACCTAGGAAGGGGTACTTGACACATGACTTTCACCGTCGGCGAAACGGTTGTCTATCCAAATCACGGGGCCGCAGTCATCGAGGACATCGAGATGCGGAAGATCAAGGGGGAGGATCGTCAGTACCTCGTCCTGAGGATCGTCGCCCAGCAGGACCTCGTCGTGAGGGTGCCTGCGTGCAACCTCGATCTGGTCGGGGTTCGCGACGTGGTCGACAAGGAGGGACTCGACCGGGTGTTCGACGTCCTCCGTGCCGAGCACGTCGAAGAGCCGACCAACTGGTCGCGGCGCTACAAGGCGAACCTCGAGAAGCTGCACAGCGGTGACGTGATGAAGGTGTCCGAGGTCGTGCGCGACCTGTGGCGCCGCGAGCGTGACCGTGGCCTGTCGGCGGGCGAGAAGCGGATGCTGGCCAAGGCGCGCCAGATCCTCGTCTCCGAGCTGGCCCTGGCCGAGCACACCAACGAGGACAAGGCCGAGGCCATCCTCGACGAGGTGCTCGCCTCCTGACACCCGGTTCCACCTCGGGCCCCGCGGACTCCGCGGGGCCCGAGCACATTTCCCCCGAGCTCACGACAGACCCGCCGCCGGCGCTCGGCGCCGTGGTCGAGGTCGACCGCGGATCGCTGCCGTTCACCCTGCTCCACGGCGAGGCGCTGGTCGCCTGTGCCTCGTGGGCGCTCGGGGAGGCGGGCGTGACCCAGGTCGACCTCGGTACGTCGTGGGTCGGCGTCGGCGAGGCCGACGAACCGTTCGTGCTGCACGACGCCTTGTGCCCGATGACCCCGCCCGCGTTCATCGCGTCCTGCGTGGCGCGGGCGGTGGAGAACGACGCCGTCGTGGTCGGGGTCCGCCCGGTGACCGACACCGTCAAGCGGGTCTCCGGGGAGGTCGTCGGCGAGACGGTCGACCGGTCCACGCTGGTGGCGGTCGCCTCGCCGATCGTCCTGCCCGCGTCGGTGGTCCCCGCGATGGAGGAGCTGTCCGTCTCCGACTTCGCCGCGCTCGTCGAGGCGCTCCGGGCCGACCACCGGGTCGAGCTGGTCGAGGCGCCGGCCACCGGACGGCGGGTCGCGTCCGAGGACGACGTACGCCTGCTCGAGGCCCTCACCGCCCGCTAGTCCAGACCGAAATGGTCGGTAGTCCAGACCGAAACGGCCCCTGTCGCGGCGGATTCGGGGGCCGTTTCGGTCTGGACTATCCCAGCAGGCGGGCGGCGAGGTCGACGTCCTCGGGGAAGGTGATCTTCAGGTTCAACGGGGATGAGGGGACCGCGGCGACGGTCAGGTCGGCGTACCGCTCGACGGTGCTGGCGGTGTCGGTCCCGGCGAAGCCGTCGGCGTCGGCCGCGGCGTAGGCGGCCAGCAGCTCGGCGGCCCGGAACGCCTGCGGGGTCTGCACCCCCACCAGGTCACCGTCGGGGCGCCCGCCGTCCGTGGCGACCAGGCCGCTGAGCGGTACGACGGGCACCGCCCCGCCCTGCGCCCGCGCGGCGTCGATCGTCGCGGCGAACAGCTCGGCGCCCGCCAGCGGGCGCGCGCCGTCGTGGATCGCGACCACGTCGAAGGCGCCGCGCTCGATCTCGGGCGCCAGCGCCCGCAGCGCCGCCCACTCCGAGTCGTGCCGGGCGTCACCGCCCTCGACGACGCCGACCTCGTGGTCGCCGAGGTACGGCTCGATCGCCTCGGCCACGGCGTCGCGCTCGCCCGGGCGGCAGACGACCAGCACGCGGCGCACGTCGTCGACGCCGAGCGCGGCCTGGATCGACCAGACGAGGACCGGGCGGTCGGCCAGCGGAAGCAGCACCTTGTTGACCTCGGCGCCGACCCGCGACCCGGCGCCTGCGGCGAGGATCACAACGGCGGACGGCATGGCGCCGAGGCTATCCCTCGCCGCGGTCGTGCCGACGTCACCTACGTGTTACACGGCGACCCGCGGGCGAAATCTGGCCTTCCTACGGTGGCGCCTCCCGAACGAGGAGAACCCCCATGCCGAGCACCGCCACCACCCGACGTACCGGACGCTGGATCGACGACTGGCGCCCCGAGGACCCGGAGTTCTGGGAGAACACCGGGCGCCCCGTGGCGCGACGCAACCTGGTCTGGTCGATCTTCGCCGAGCACCTGGGCTTCTCGGTGTGGCTGATCTGGAGCGTCAGCGCGGTCTTCCTCCTGTCCGCGGGCTTCGACTTCACCCCAGGCCAGCTGTTCCTGCTCGTCGCCGTGCCGAACCTGGTCGGCGCGCTGATCCGGCTGCCCTACACGTTCGCCGTCCCGAAGTTCGGCGGCCGCAACTGGACGGTGGTCAGCGCCCTGCTGCTGCTCGTGCCGACCCTGCTCTTCGCCCACTTCGTGCAGCGGCCGGAGACGCCGTTCTGGGTGTTCGTCGTGATCGCCGCGACCGCCGGCCTCGGTGGCGGCAACTTCGCCTCCTCGATGGCGAACATCAACTTCTTCTTCCCGGCCGCCCGCAAGGGGACGGCGCTCGGCCTCAACGCCGCCGGCGGCAACATCGGCGTGGCGCTGATCCAGCTCTTCCTGCCCGTGATCGTCGGCGGGGCCGGCCTCTTCGGGCTGGTCGCGGCGAGCGAGGCCGGGATCCGGCTCGAGCGCGCGGCCTGGCTCTACGCCGGGCTGGCCGTGGTGGCCGCCGTCGGCGCCTGGCTCTTCATGAACAACCTCGGCGTCGCCCGGTCGCGTCCGCGCGAGCAGCTCGCGGTGGTCCGCAAGCGCCACACCTGGGTGATGTCGTTCCTCTACATCGGCACCTTCGGCTCGTTCATCGGCTACTCCGCCGCGATGCCGCTGCTGATCAAGCTCAACTTCTGGGTGCCGACGCCCGAGCCGCTCGGCACCGGCATCAACGTCGCCCACTTCGCCTTCCTCGGCGCACTGGTCGGCTCGGTGTCCCGTCCCCTGGGCGGCTGGCTGGCCGACCGGTACGGCGGCGCGCGGGTCACCATGGCGACGTTCGGCGCGATGATCGCCGGCACCCTCGGTGTGCTGTGGACGCTGGCGCAGCTCACCCCGAACCCCACCCAGAGCGCCGCGATCGCGACGGAGAACCAGTCCTGGTTCCCGTGGTTCCTCGCGGCCTTCCTGTTCGTCTTCGCCGCCAGCGGCATCGGCAACGGGTCGACCTACCGGATGATCCCGCTGATCTGGCAGACCGAGGCGCGCAAGGCGACGGGACACGGCACCCCGGAGCGCGACGCCGCGCTGGCGCGGGCGACCAAGGAGTCCTCGGCCGTGATCGGGATCGCCGGCGCCGTCGGCGCCCTGGGCGGGTTCCTGATCCCGATGACGTTCGGCGCCCCCTGGGTCGAGGACCCGGTCGAGGCCATGCAGGGGGCGTTCTGGGCCTTCACCGCGTTCTACGGCGTCTGCGTGGCCGTGACCTGGTTCGTCTTCCTGCGGCGCTCGTTCCTCGTCGGCCGCCTCCCGAGCCTCGCCGGCGCGCGAATCTAGTGAAGACCCATTGCCCCTACTGCTCCCTCCAGTGCGGGCTGCAGGTCGTCGGCCGGCGCAAGCCGGAGGTGCAGGAGTGGGCGGAGTTCCCGGTCAACGAGGGCGCGCTGTGCCGCAAGGGCTGGAACGCCACCGGCCTGGTCGGCCACCGCGAGCGGCTGACCACGCCGCTGGTGCGCGACCGCGAGACCGGCGAGTTCCGGCCGGTCGACTGGGACGAGGCGCTCGACCTGGTGGCCGGCCGGCTCCGCGGGTTGCGCGAGGAGCACGGCCCGGACTCGGTCGCGGTCTTCGGCGGCGGCGGCCTGACCAACGAGAAGGCCTACCAGCTCGGGAAGTTCGCCCGGGTCGCCGTCGGGACCAGCCAGATCGACTACAACGGTCGGTGGTGCATGTCCTCGGCCGCGTCCGCGGGGACCCGTGCGTTCGGGCTGGACCGCGGCCTCCCGTTCCCGCTGGCCGACCTCGAGCAGACCGACGTCCTGGTGCTGGTCGGCTCCAACCTCGCCGAGACGATGCCACCCGCCGCCCGGCACCTCGACCGGCTCCGCGAGCGCGGCGGCAAGGTCGTCGTGGTCGACCCCCGGCAGACCCCCACGGCGGACCGCGCGGACGTGTTCGTGCAGCCGGTCCCGGGCACCGACCTCGCGCTGGCGCTGGGGATCCTGCACGTCCTCGTCGCCCGCGGCTGGGTCGACGAGGAGTACGCCGCCGCGCGCACCACCGGGCTCGACGCCGTTCGCCGGTCGGTCGCGGAGTGGTGGCCCGAGCGGGTCGAGCGGGTCACCGGCGTACCCGCGACGGATGTGGTCGAGCTGGCCACGCTGCTGGCCGGCGCCGACCGGGCCATGGTGCTCACCGCGCGGGGTGCCGAGCAGCACAGCCAGGGCAGCGACACGGTGCTCGCGTGGATCAACGTCGCGCTGGCGCTGGGCCAGTGCGGGACGCCGTACGCCGGCTACGGCTGCCTCACCGGGCAGGGCAACGGCCAGGGCGGGCGCGAGCACGGCCAGAAGGCCGACCAGCTGCCGGGCTACCGGATGATCGAGGACCCGGCCGCGCGCGAGCACGTCGCCGGCGTGTGGGGCGTGCCCCCGGAGAGCCTGCCCGGGAAGGGGCGCTCGGCGTACGAGCTGCTCGACGCACTCGGCACCCCCGACGGCCCGCGGGCGATGCTCGTCTTCGGCAGCAACATCGTCGTGTCGGCGCCGCACGCCGCGCACGTCACCGAGCGGCTGGAGTCGCTGGACCTGCTGGTCGTGGCCGACCTGGTGCTCTCCGAGACGGCCGCGTTGGCGGACGTGGTGCTGCCGGTCACGCAGTTCACCGAGGAGACCGGCACCATGACCAACCTCGAGGGCCGGGTGATCCTCCGGCAGCAGGCGTCCAAGCCGCCGGCCGGCGTGCGCAGCGACCTCGACGTCCTGCAGGGACTGGCGAAACGCCTCGACTCGCCCGTCCCGTTCGCGACCGACCCGGAGGAGATCTTCGAAGAGCTCGGCCGCGCGTCGGCGGGCGGCCGGGCGGACTACGCCGGCATCAGCTACGAGCGGATCCGCGAGGAGCACGGGGTGTTCTGGCCGTGCCCGGACGCCGACCACCCCGGCACGCCGCGGATGTTCCTCGACGCCTTCGCCACCCCCGACGGCCGGGCCCGGTTCCACGTCGTCGAGCACCGCGGGCCGGCGGAGGAGCCCTGCGAGGACTTCCCGGTCCACCTGACCACGGGTCGGGTGCTGGCGCAGTACCAGTCCGGCGCGCAGACCCGGCGGATCAAGGCGTTGCCCGACGACGGGCCGTACGTCGAGCTGCACCCGATGCTCGCCCGTCGCGCGGGGATCACCGACGAGGGGTCGGTCCGTCTCAGCACCCGGCGTGGAGTCCTGACGGCGCCCGCCCGGGTGCGGGAGACGATCCGGCCGGACACGGTCTTCGTGCCGTTCCACTGGGTCGGCGTCAACCGGCTCACCAACGACGCCCTCGACCCGGCCAGCGGGATGCCGGAGTTCAAGGTCTGCGCGGCGAAGGTGGAACCGGCGTGAGCCGCGACCGCTTGGTGGTGGTCGGCAACGGGATGGCCACCACCCGCCTCCTCGAGGGGCTGGTGGTGCGGGGCGGGCTCGAGCGGTGGGACGTCACGGTCGTGGGGGAGGAGACCCACCTGCCCTACAACCGGATCCTGCTCAGCGCCGTGCTCGAGGGCACCCACCGGCGCAGCGAGATCGGGCTGCGGGAGGAGGGCTGGTACGCCGAGCACGGGATCGACCTCCGCCGCGGCGTGCGGGTGCTCGGGATCGACCGCGACGAGCAGGAGGTGGTGCTGGTCGACGGCAGCCGCCTGCCCTACGACCGCCTCGTCCTCGCCACCGGCAGCATCCCCACGCTGCCGCCGATCCGGGGGCTGGTCCGGATGGACGGCACCCTGCGCCCCGACGTGCACGCCTTCCGCAGCCTCGACGACTGCACGCGGCTGGAGGGCGTCCTGCCGGCGGCACGTCGCGCCGTCGTGGTCGGCGGCGGGCTGCTCGGGCTCCAGGTGGCCCGGGCGCTCACCGTGCGCGGGGTCGACACCGAGGTGGTGGAGGGCACCACCCACCTGTTGTCCCAGCAGGTGGGCGAGGTCGGCGGCAAGGTGCTGGCCCGTGACCTGCGTCGGCTCGGCACCGAGGTCTACACCGGGACCCGGGCGGTCCGGCTCACCGACGAGGGGCTGCGGCTGGACACCGGCGTCGTCCTCGAGACCGACCTCGTCGTCCTCACCGCCGGCGGCCGGCCCTCCACGGCGCTGGCGCGTCGGGCCGGGCTGATGGTTCGCCGCGGGGTCGTGGTCGACTCCCGGCTGGCGTCGGTGACCGACGAGCGGATCCACGCGATCGGCGACTGTGCCGAGCACCGCGGCGTCTCCACCGGCTTCGTCGCCCCGGCGTGGGACCAGGCCGGCGTGCTGGCCGACCACCTGGCGGGCGGCGGCGCCGTGCACGCCGGCAGCCGTACCGTCGCCCGGCTCCGGGCCACCGGCCTCGACGTGGCCGTCCTCGGCGACCCGGAGCACACCGACGGCGAGGTGGTCGAGATGACCAACCCGCTCATCGGCGCGCACCGCAAGCTCGTCGTCCGCGAGGGCGTGATCGTGGCCGCCGCCCTCGTCGGCGACCTGTCCCGGGTCGGCCTGCTGACCCAGCTCTACGACCGCGGGACGGTGCTCGGCCCGGAGGAGCCGGGCGAGCTGCTGCTGGGTGAACCTTTGGCGCCGTCCGGGGTCACGCTCCCCGACGACGCCGAGGTCTGCTCGTGCGCCGGCGTCTCGGCCGGCCTGGTCCGCGCCTGCCGGGACCTCACCGACGTCCGCGAGACCACTCGCGCCACCACCGGCTGCGGTGGGTGCGCGGACGCCGTACGCGAGCTGCTGCTGGCGGCCGCTGCGCCCTCGGTGGTCGAGTAGCGAGCGCAAGCGAGCGTATCGAGACCCAGCGCAGCGACCGGCCGACAACCCGTTAGCACCCCCGTAACACAGCGAAACGACGGGTCAACACGGGCGATCTAGCGTCACCACCATGACCCACACCCGCAGGACGATCGTCGTCGTCGGACACGGCATGGTCGGCCACCGCTTCGTCCAGGCCGCCATCGAGCGCGGCCTGACCGAGACCCACGACATCGTGGTGCTCGGCGAGGAGCCGCGGCGGCGTACGACCGCGTCGCCCTCACCTCCTACTTCGCCGCCGGCAGCGCCGACGAGCTCTCGCTCCTGCCGGAGGGCCGGTACGACGACCCGCGGGTCACCCTGCGCACCGGCACCAAGGTCGACACGCTCGACCCCACCACCCGCACCGTGACCCTGCAGGACGGCGAGCAGATCTCCTACGACGAGCTGGTCCTCGCGACCGGCGCCGCGCCGTTCGTGCCGCCGATCGAGGGCCGCGACCTCGACGGCTGCTTCGTCTACCGCACCATCGAGGACCTCGACGCGATCCGCGACGCGGCCGCGGGAGCGAGCCGCGGCGTGGTGATCGGCGGCGGGCTGCTCGGCCTCGAGGCCGCCAACGCGCTCGTCCAGCTCGGCCTGGAGACCCACGTCGTCGAGATGGCGCCGCGGCTGATGCCGGTCCAGCTCGACGAGGCCGGCGGCGCGGCCCTGGTCCGCCACATCGACAAGCTCGGCGTCACCGTGCACACCGGCGCGGCCACCGAGGAAGTGATCGAGAAGGACGGCCGCGCCGCCGGCCTGGCCCTGCGCGACGCCGACCCGGTCGAGGCCGAGGTGGTCGTCTTCTCCGCCGGCATCCGCCCCCGCGACGCGCTCGGCCGCGACGCCGGCCTCGACGTCGCCGACCGCGGCGGTGTCCTGGTCGACGAGCAGTGCCGCAGCTCCGACCCGCACGTCTGGGCGATCGGCGAGTGCGCCGCCCCCGGCGGCGTGATGTACGGACTGGTCGCCCCCGGCTACGCGATGGCCGAGGTCGTCGCCGACGCCCTCCTCGACGGCCCCGGCCGCTTCGAGGGCGCCGACATGTCCACCAAGCTCAAGCTGCTCGGCGTCGACGTGGCGTCCTTCGGCGACGCCTTCGCCGAGACCGACGGTGCGCTCGAGCTGGTCTTCGCCGACGCGGTCGCCGGCGTCTACAAGAAGCTGGTCGTGACCGACGACGGCACCCAGCTCCTCGGCGGGATCCTGGTCGGCGACGCGTCGGCGTACGGGATCCTGCGGCCGATGGTCGCCAGCGGGATCGCGCTGCCCGACAACCCCGAGGAGCTGATCCTCCCGGCCGCCCGCGGTGGCGCGCCGATCGGGATGCCCGACGAGGCGCAGGTCTGCTCCTGCAACAACGTCACCAAGGCGGAGATCGTCGGAGCGGTCGCGGCCGAGGAGGGCCACGCGTGCGATGACGTCGCGTGCGTGAAGTCCTGCACCAAGGCGGGTACGACGTGCGGCTCCTGCGTCCCGGTGGTGAAGAACCTGGTCGAGGAGCACTTCGCCTCCGTCGGCCGGGTCGTCGACAAGGGCCTGTGCGAGCACTTCGCGCTGACCCGGCAGGAGCTGTTCGACCTGGTCTCGGTGCACGGCTACCGCCGCTTCGACGACATCGTCGAGGCGCACGGCCGGGGTCGCGGCTGCGAGGTCTGCAAGCCCGCGATCGCCAGCATCCTGGCCAGCCAGTTCAACGGCCACGTGCTGGAGAAGGACACCAGCAAGCTGCAGGACACCAACGACGCCTACCTCGCCAACATCCAGCGCAACGGCACCTACTCCGTCATCCCCCGCATCCCCGGCGGCGAGATCACGCCCGACAAGCTGATCGTGATCGGCGAGGTGGCCCGCGACTTCGGGCTCTACACCAAGATCACCGGCGGCCAGCGGATCGACCTGCTCGGCGCCCGGATGGAGCAGCTGCCCGACATCTGGGAGCGGCTCGTCGACGCCGGCTTCGAGTCCGGCCACGCCTACGGCAAGTCGCTGCGGACCGTGAAGTCGTGCGTCGGCTCGACGTGGTGCCGGTACGGCGTCCAGGACTCCACCCAGCTCGCGATCGACCTCGAGACGCGCTACCGCGGCCTGCGCAGCCCGCACAAGCTGAAGGGCGGGGTCAGCGGCTGCGCCCGCGAGTGCGCGGAGGCGCGCGGCAAGGACTTCGGCGTGATCGCCACCGAGCAGGGCTGGAACCTGTACGTCGGCGGCAACGGCGGCGCGAACCCCGCGCACGCCAAGCTGCTGGCCGGTGACCTCGACACCGAGACGCTGGTCCGCTACCTCGACCGGTTCCTCATGTACTACATCCGCACCGCCGACCGCCTCCAGCGCACCTCGGCCTGGATCGAGAGCCTCGACGGCGGGCTCGACCGGGTCCGCGAGGTGGTCGTGGACGACTCCCTCGGCCTCGGCGCCGAGCTGGAGGAGGCGATGGCCGCCCACGTCGGGACCTACTTCGACGAGTGGAAGGCGACCCTGGACGACCCGGAGAAGCGGGCCCGGTTCGTCTCCTTCGTCAACGCCCCGGACACGCCCGACCCGAACATCTCGTTCACCAGCGAGCGCGGCCAGATCCAGCCGGCCGAGTCCGACGGGCCGGTCGACCTCGGCGCCACGATCCCGGTGGGTGCGCCGTGAGCCCCGCGAAGGAGCAGAAGCGCCCCCGCGAGGTGATCGCCGGCGGCGCGGTGGCTCGGACTTCGAGCCGGTGTGCCGGCTGGTCGAGCTCGAGCCCGAACGTGGCGCGACCGCACTGGTCCATGGCCAGGCGGTCGCGATTTTCGTACCCATGACGATCAGGTTCATGCGCTCGGCAACCACGACCCGTTCTCCAAGGCCTCGGTGCTCGCGCGCGGGATCGTCGGCACCCGCGGCGACGTCCCGTTCGTCGCCTCCCCGATGCACAAGCACGCCTTCGACCTCCGCACCGGCCGCTGCCTGGACGACCCCGAGGTCGGCGTGCCGGTGTACGACGTCCGCGTGGTCGAGGGCGTCGTCCTCGTCGGCGGCCGGCGCCCGGCCGCGACCACCGACGCCTGACCCCAGCGTCACGACCCTCAGGTTCCGGCACGACGCCGCTGCTGGCTCAACCACCGGGCCACCGGCTTGAACGCCCACGCGGCGCATCTGCTGCACGGTGCGTGATGCTTCGGCCTCGCACGGCCGTACGACGCCGCATGATCGGACACAGTGCACCTCCGGGCAGCGTCGGCGCCCGTTCACGCCCTCGTCATCAGTGGTGGACGACCGATTGTCCGACCGAACGGTGGCTAGCTCAACGCTGGATGCACGAGCGCGGTCGCGATCGCGGCGATGCCCTCACCCCGACCGGTGAGACCCAGCCCGTCGGTGGTGGTGGCGGAGACGGAGACGGGGGCGCCGACGGCGGCGGAGAGGGCGGCCTCGGCCTCGGCGCGGCGGGGGCCGAGGCGGGGGCGGTTGCCGACCACCTGGATCGCCACGTTGCCGATCTCGAAGCCGGCCTCGCGGACGCGGCGGGCGGTCTCGGTGAGCAGGGTGACGCCGGAGGCGCCGGACCACTCCGGCTCCGCCGTACCGAAGTTCGAGCCCAGGTCGCCGAGGCCGGCGGCCGAGAGGAGCGCGTCGCAGGCGGCGTGGGCGGCGACGTCGGCGTCGGAGTGGCCCTCGAGGCCCTGGGGCTCGTCGGGCCAGGCCAGGCCGGCGAGGTGGAGGGGGGCACCGTCGACGAGCCGGTGCACGTCGGTGCCGATGCCGATCCGCGGTAGGTCAGGTCTCTCGGGCACGTGCTGATCATGCCTGAGCAACAATGGGGGGATGGGCAACGCGCGGTGGACGTGGTCGCTGGCCGGCCTGGTGGCCGGGCTGGCGGGGCTCGCGACCAGCTACGTCGCGGCGATGCTCCTGACCGTGCGCGAGTCGCCCGTCGTCGCCGTCGCGGAGATGGTGATCCGGCTGACGCCCGGGGACCTGGCCGAGGGCGCCATCGACGTCCTGGGCTACTGGGACAAGCCGGTCCTGCTCGCCGGCATCCTCGTCTTCCTCGCCGTGATGTTCGTGGTCGCGGGCAGGCTGGCGCGGAACGCGTGGTGGGCCGCCCTGCTGGTCTTCGTGGTGCTCACCGGGCTCGGCGCGGTCGCGGTGACCCTCTCGCCCGGCACCAACTACAGCCGCTACCTCCCGCTGGCCGTCGGGCTGGTGACCTGGGTCGTGGTGCTGTCGATCCTCACCCAGCCGCTGCGACGCCGGGAGGACGATGAGCCGCGGGAGAAGGAGTTCCCGCCGGTCGAGGAAGGGTCGGGTACGTCGACGCGGCGCGGCTTCCTGGTCCGCACCGGCGTGGCGGCGGGGCTGGCGGTCATCGGCACCGGCGTGGGGCGCCTGGTCGGCCGCGGCCGGCGGCAGGTCGAGGAGACCCGCCGGCTGCTCAAGCTCGCCGGCGTCTCCGAGCCGCAGGTGCCCGCGAGCGCCCGCATCGGCGTACCCGGCGTGTCCCCGTGGAAGACGTCCACGGGCGACTTCTACCTGATCCACACCGCGATCGCGATCCCCGCCATCGCGCCGCGCGACTGGCAGCTGCGGATCCACGGCATGGTCGACCGCGAGCTCGTCCTCACCTACGAGGAGCTGATCGCGCGCGAGCGGACCGAGTCGTGGATCACCCTCAACTGCGTCTCCAACCGGGTCGGCGGCAGCCTCGTCGGCAACGCCTGGTGGAGCGGCGTCCGCCTCGCCGACATCCTCGCCGAGGTCGGGGTCAGCCCGGACGCCGACGCCGTGCTCCAGACCTCGGACGACGGCTGGACCTGCGGTACGCCGCTGGCGGCCCTCACCGACGACCGCGACGCGATGCTGGCCGTCGCCATGAACGGCCAGCCGCTGCCGATCGAGCACGGCTTCCCGGTCCGCACGATCGTGCCGGGCCTCTACGGCTTCGTATCGGCGACCAAGTGGGTGGTGGACATGGAGGTCACCCGGTTCGACAAGTTCGAGGCCTACTGGACGCCCAAGGGCTGGGCCGAGCAGGCGCCGGTCAAGATTGCCTCCCGGATCGACGTCCCCGAGTCCGGCGACGAGGTGAAGGCCGGCGACGTCGCGATCGGCGGCGTGGCCTGGCACCAGCACACCGGCATCGAGGGCGTGGAGGTCTCCCTCGACGGCGGCGACTGGCAGGCCGCCGACGTGGCGCCCGGCCCCACCGACGACACCTGGGTGCAGTGGGCGATCACCACCTCCGTCGAGCCCGGCGACCACCTCGTCAAGGTGCGCGCCATCGGCAAGGACGGCGAGGTGCAGACCGGCGTCGAGCGCGACGTGCTCCCGGACGGTGCCACCGGCTGGCACGCCGTCGACTTCACGGCAACGACGTGAGCGACTTCGGCACCCGGCAGGGAGCGGCCCTGGTGGTCGGCGGCAGCGGCGGGATCGGCCTGCCGATCGCCCGGATGCTCGCCCAGCGCGGCTCCCACGTCGCGGTCACCTGGCGCTCGGACGCCGCCGGCGGGGAGGCGGCCGTCGTCGCGGTTCGCGAGTGGGGCACCCGCGGGTCGGCGTACCAGCTCGACCTCGGCTCCGACGAGCAGGCCGCCGAGGTGGTCGACGCCGTCGTGGAGGAGTACGGCGGGCTGCACACGCTCGTGCACGCGGCCGGGCCGCACGTGCCGATGGCCCACCTGTCGCTGGTCGCGCCGGAGACGATGGCGTCCCAGCTCGCCGCGGACGCGGCCGGCTTCTTCAACGTGGTCCACCCGGCGCTGCCCCACCTGCGGCTCAGCCAGGGCTCCGTGGTCGCCGTGACGACGGCCGCCACCTCCCGCTACCCCGTGCGCGACGGCCTCTCCTCGGCGCCGAAGGGTGCGGTCGAGGCGATCGTGCGGGCGCTGGCCGCGGAGGAGGGGCGGTTCGGGGTGCGGGTCAACGCCGTCGGCCCCGGCATGCTCACCGACGGGATGGCCGCCCGGCTCATCTCGTCCGGCGACCTGTCGACCGAGGCCCTCGACGTGGCCCGGTCGAACATCCCACTGCGGCGCTTCGGCACCGCGACCGACGTCGCCGAGGCGGTCTGCTTCCTGGCCTCCGACCGGGCCGGGTTCATCTCCGGGCAGAAGCTGGACGTGGACGGCGGCTACGGGGTCTGACTGACGGGTAGTCCCCTACGAAAAGCACGCCCTACCTCGTCGGAAGGGGTGCATTTCGTAGGGACTATCCGGGTCAGCCGTCGGCGGGGGCGGTCTCCCAGAGGCCGACGAGGTTGCCCTCGCTGTCGCGGAAGTACGCCGCAAACCCCATGTCGCCGACCGCCTGCCGCTCCTGGACGGTCGAGCCGCCCGCCTCGCCGACGGCCTTCAGGGCGTCCTCGATGTTCTCCACGTCGAGCACGATGTTCGGAGCGGTCCAGTCTCCTTCGCGCTTGAGCATCCCGCCGTTGATGAACCCGGCCTCGGTCGGGCCCTGCTCGCCGGACGGACCGGTCGTCACCATGCGTGTAGCTCATCTCCGGCATCGGCTGGATCTCCCAGCCGAATGCTTGTGAGTAGAACGACTGCGCGCGCTCCTGGTCGTCGTACGGGATCTCGAAGTGCACCACTCGAGCCGACATCTGTCCCCTTCCTGGTCGTCTCGCTGACCCGATAGTACGGTCGCGAAACGCTCCGAGTCCGAGACTCCTCAGGTGGTGCTTGTCGACCCGTACTATCGCGCCAGGCTCACCAGTTGGTGTGGGGGGTGTCCGGGAGGGGGTGCGCCCCGTCGCGGATCACGTAGACCAGCCCGCCGGAGCGGGGGAGCCAGGCGTCCTCGAACTGGCCGCGCTTGTAGACCCGCCGTACCCCGGAGGCCTGCTGCGCGGCCGGGTCGTTGACCACCACGTTGCCGGTGTCGGTGAAGCCGACGATCACCAGCAGGTGCCCGTTGGTGGACGAGATCGGCGCGTTGTCGAGCTCGCCCGCGCCGAAGGTCACCGACGCGACGAGCGGGATCCCGGCCTCGATGAACAGGCCGGCCTCGCGCAGGTTCCGCAGCCGGGTGACGAAGGCGCTGGAGGTGTGGGTGGCGGCGTACGCGGTGTTGAACGGCCAGTTGCCGGTGCCCTCGTAGGCGTGGTCGTAGGTCATCCGGGCGGCGTGGTCGACCCACGGCTGCGTGTGGCCGTCGGAGACCCAGCCGTACTCGGCGGCCGACGGGAGCGCGTCGTAGTAGCCGAGCACCATCGACGTCGAGGTCGGCGAGCACCAGGCCTGGCCGCCGCTGCCCCACTGCGGGTAGTGCCCGCTGTGCACCATCTGGGAGTAGCGCGGGACGTCGAGCGTGATCCCGTTGCCGGGCCCGGGCGTCGAGGTCGTCACGCCGGACACGTTCGGCAGCCGGGAGGCCATCGCGCCGATCGTGTCGACCCGCGGGCTCGGCGCACCCGACGTCCGGAGCAGCGTCACCCGCAGCTGCCACGCCGAGAGCCCGGTGCTGCTGGCGGTCCGCCAGGTGTCGACGTTGACGTCGGCCAGGTCGTCGCCCTGCCCGCCGACGGAGGTACGCCGCACGTACTTGTCCCCGGCGGCCCACCGGCCGAGCACGTCCCAGCTCGAGAGCGTGCCGGAGGGAGCGCGGCCGCGGACCTGCACCTCGATGAAGCTGCGGCCCGGCGTCGTCGCCTCCCACGAGGCGATCAGCTCGGTGAGGTCGAAGCCGGGCGTGGCCCACGGCGAGGTCCACCGGGCGGTCTCGTAGCGCCGCCCGGCGAACGTCCGGTGCCCGGTCGCCTCGTCCGATCACCAACGCGCCGTTGCGGACCGCGACGCCGGCGAGGGCGCCCGACCGCAGCTGGTCGCCGGTGGCCCAGGCGATGTGGGTGATCTTGCGGGTGGTCGAGCGCTCGGCGGGCGCGGCCGGGCCCGCGCCGGCGGTCGGCGCGAGCGGGAGGACGAGGGCGGCCGTGAGCAGGGCGGCGCCGACGTGTCGGAGGGAGCGGAGCACCCGACGACGATAGCCGCGCCAAACCACTCCTGTCCCACGAGTCACACGATTCCGTCGATGCGGGTCGCGGGCGTCGTACTCCCTAGACTTGCCGCGTGAGTTTCCGCCTGTACGACACCGCGACCCGCGAGGTCCGCGACTTCGTCCCCCTCGAGGAGGGGACGGCGCGCATCTACGTCTGCGGTCTGACGGTGCAGTCCGAGCCGCACGTGGGCCACGTGCGCTCCGCGGTGAACTTCGACGTGCTGCGGCGCTGGCTCACCTCGAGCGGGTACGACGTCAGCTTCATCCGCAACGTCACCGACATCGACGACAAGATCCTGATCAAGGCGGCCGAGCAGGGCCGGCCCTGGTACAACCTCGCCTACGCGATGAAGCGCGAGCTCGACAAGGCCTACGAGGCGCTGAACGTCGCGCCGCCGACCTACGAGCCCGGCGCCACCGGCCACATCCCCGAGATGGTCGAGCTGATCTCCGAGCTGGTCGCCCGCGGGCACGCCTACGCCGCCGAGGACGGGTCCGGCGACGTCTACTTCGACGTGCGGTCGTGGCCGGCCTACGGCGAGCTGACCCACCAGAAGATCGACGACATGGAGGCCGCCGAGGACGCCGACCCGCGCGGCAAGCGCGACCCGCGCGACTTCGCGCTCTGGAAGGGCTGGAAGAAGGAGACCGAGCCGGAGACCGCCGCGTGGCCCAGCCCGTGGGGTCCGGGGCGTCCGGGCTGGCACATCGAGTGCTCCGCGATGGCGCAGAAGTACCTCGGGCCGGCGTTCGACATCCACGGCGGCGGGGTCGACCTGCGCTTCCCGCACCACGAGAACGAGCAGGCGCAGTCGCGTGCCGCGGGGCATCCGTTCGCGTCGTACTGGATGCACAACGCCTGGATCACCACCGCCGGCGAGAAGATGAGCAAGTCGCTCGGCAACTCGCTGCTGATCCCCAACGTGCTCGAGCGGGTGCGCGGGATCGAGCTGCGCTACTACATGGTGTCGGCCCACTACCGGTCCCACGTCGAGTTCTCCTACGAGGCGCTCGACGAGGCGGCCACCGGCTTCCGCCGGATCGAGGGGTACGTCGACCGCGCGGCCGCCGTCGTCGGCGAGCTGCCCGCGGGTGGTGTCGCCTGCGCCGACTTCGTGAACGCCCTCGACGACGACCTCGGGACGCCGGCCGCGATCGCCGCGCTGCACGAGGTGGTGCGGGAGGGCAACAAGCTCCTCGCCGACGGGGACACCCCGGCGCTGCGGGGCAACCTCGCGTCGGTGCTGGCGATGCTCGACATCCTCGGGCTGCACCCGGCCGACCCCGTGTGGGCGGCCTCCGGAGGCGCGGCCGACGAGCGGCTCAGCGCCGCCGTCGACGTGCTGGTGGCCGGGCTGCTCGAGCAGCGCGCCGAGGCGCGTGCCGCCAAGGACTTCGCCGCCGCCGACGAGATCCGCGACCGGATCAAGGCCGCCGGCATCGAGATCGAGGACACGCCGTCCGGGCCGAAGTGGACGCTGGCCGGGGGCGAGAACTGATGGCCGGAGTCTCGATACGGTCGCTGCGCGACCTACTCGACCACCGACAGACGCCCCACCAGAGGCAACTCGACCACCGGGAAGGGTGCTGACGTGGCGGGCAATTCCAAGCGCAAGGGCGCGATCCGCAAGACCGCCAAGAAGCCGACCGCCGGCTCCGGCGGCCGGGTGCGCCGCGGCCTGGAGGGCAAGGGACCGACGCCGAAGGCGAAGGACCGGCCCTACCACCAGGCCCACAAGCAGAAGTCGCGCGACCGAGCGCGCCGTGGCCGCCCGGCCGAAGCGGCGTACGGCGTCCAGCGACGCCGAGTGGGTGGCCGGCCGCAACTCCGTCGTCGAGGCGCTGCGGGCCGGGATGCCGGTCACCGGCGTCTACGTCGCCGAGGGGTCCGACCGCGACGGCCGGCTGCGCGAGGCGTTCAGCCTGGCCGCCGACGGCGGGATCAGCCTGCTCGAGGTGAGCAAGGGCGAGCTGGACCGGATGACCGGCGGCGCCGTCCACCAGGGGCTGGCCGCCCGGATCCCGGCGTACGAGTATGCCCACCCCGACGACCTGCTCGACCGGGCCAAGGAGGCCGGCGAGCCGCCGCTGGTCGTGGCCCTCGACTCCGTCACCGACCCGCGCAACCTCGGGGCGGTGGTGCGCAGTGCCGCGGGGTTCGGCGCGCACGGCGTGGTGATCCCCGAGCGCCGTTCGGCCGGGATGACCGCGGCGGCGTGGAAGACCAGCGCCGGTGCGGCCGCGCGGATCCCGGTCGCCCAGACGGTCAACCTGGTCCGCCAGCTGAAGGCCTACCAGGCCGCCGGGTGCATGGTGATCGGCCTGGCCGCGGACGGTGACGTCGAGCTGCCCGAGCTCGACCTGGCCGACGGCCCGCTCGTGGTCGTCGTCGGCTCCGAGGGCAAGGGGCTCTCCCGGCTCGTCGCCGAGACCTGCGACCAGCTGGTCTCGATCCCGATGGCCAACCAGCTGGAGTCCCTCAACGCCGGGGTCGCCGCCAGCGTGACCCTCTACGCGATCGCCCGCGCCCGCGCCTGACCCGCCTTCGGCGCCCCGCTACGGTGGCCCGATGCCGCGCGGACGACTCCTCCGGGGACTCGCCCTCACCGCCGTCTGGCTGGTGGTGGCGCTGGCCACCGGGCTGACCATCTTCCTCAACAGCGACCGGTCGGTCGTGCTCGCCAGCCACGACGCGGTGCTCCGCCCCACCCTCGACGGGTACGTCGTCCTGCACACCGGGCCGGTCCTGCCCGACCTGCGGCTCGACTCGGGGCGGCTGCTCGGGGTCGACGTCAACCTCGGCAAGACCAACGTGTCGACCACCGAGGAGCTGGTGGCCCGCTACGGCTACATCGCCAGCCAGCCCGAGGGCCAGATCGCCAAGGTGAGCCGCTCGCTGACCGACATGGCCCTCGACGCGTCGCTGCGTGGTGCGCTGCTCGGGCTGGTGCCCGTCGGCGTCTGGCTGCCGTCGGACCGGCCCGCCGGCGCGAGCTGCTGCGCCCGCGCGCGGCCGCGGGTGCTGCTGCCGGCCGGGCTGGCCGTGGTGCTGGTCGGCGTACTCCTCTGGGAGCCGTGGCAGGACGCCGACACCGCTGTTGACGACGAACGGCAGTGGACCGCTCTCGGCGACTACCTCGGACCCGAGATCCAGGTCCCCGATGAGGCAGCGGCCGTCGAGGTCGGCACGGACGTCACCACGTCCGGCTCGCGCCGGCTGATCCAGAGCGCCGTCGACACCTACGAGAAGAGCCGTGTCTTCTACGAGTCGGCGGCCGCGTCGGCCGACGACCTGGACCTGCGGGAGCCCGCCGAGGACGAGACCGTGGTCGTGCTCGTCTCCGACCGCCACGACAACATCGGGATGGACCCCGTGGCCCGGGCGATCGCCGAGGCGGGCGGCGCCACCGCGGTGTTCGACGCGGGCGACGACACCTCGACCGGGCAGTCGTGGGAGGCGTTCAGCCTCGACTCGGTCAGCGAGGCGTTCGAGGGTCTCGACCGCTACGCCGTGACCGGCAACCACGACCACGGCGACTTCGCCCGCGACTACCTGGCCGACCTGGGCTGGAAGATGCTCGACGGGGAGCTGGTCGAGGGGCCCGGCGGCACGTCGCTGCTGGGAGTCGGCGACCCGCGGGCGAGCGGGCTCGGGAGCTGGCGCGACGAGTCCGGGCTGATGTTCGACGAGGTCGAGACGCCGGCTCGCGGACGCCGCGTGCGCGGCCGACGAGAAGGTGTCCACGATCCTCGTCCACGACCCCAACCTCGCCGACGCCGCGCTCGAGCGCGGCTGCGCCGACCTCGTGCTGGGCGGCCACCACCACGTCCAGATCGGCCCCGAGCGGGTCGAGGGCGAGAACGGCGAGGTCGGCTACAGCTACACCACCGGCACGACCGGCGGCGCGGCGTACGCGATCGCCGTCGGCAGCAAGCCACGCCGCGAGGCGACGGTGACCCTCGTGACCTACCGCGATGGCCGGCCCGCCGGCATCCAGCCGGTGGTGCTCCAGACGAACGGCATCTTCGAGGTGCAGGACTACCAGCCCTTCGACCTGGAGTAGTCACGCCCCGGGGGCGGCGCCTCAGCTCACTCGTTGATCGCCTCGACGCCGAGCCGGTGGAGCTCGTCGAGGCGGTCCCGCATGTGCTCGAGCACCTCGGGGGAGTGGGGCTCCCAGTCCAGGACCTCGCCCACCACTCGCAGAGGCTCCCGGGTGCGGTAGGACCTCGTCGGGTTGCCGGGGAACTTCTTGTCGGTCAGGTTCGGGTCATCCTCGATCGGGCCCGTGGGCTCCACGCGGTAGATCCTGCCCGGCCCCTCGCCGACCGCCAGCTCTGCACCCCACGTGGCCGCGTCCAGGGTCGCGGTCAGGTAGATGAAGTTCGCCCTTGTTCGCTCGCCGAAGTTGGAGCTGTAACCGGCCTGCAGGAGCGCCCCGGGCTCCACGTCAGCCTTCGTGCCGTGGAAGAACGGTCCGGAGTCCTCGACGACCGAGGTGGGGTGGTGCGCTTCCCGGGGTGCTTGGTTCACCCAGCCATGATCGCTCACCTTCAGGCCCTCGGCACGGATCGAGGGACACGCTGCGTCAGAAGTAGTCGCGGATGTGCAGCGGCCGCGGGGAGACCAGCCGGTCGAGGGTCGCGTCGGTCCTCGGGGGAGCCACCGGACAGGTGGCCGGCCATCCGGAGGTTGGCGCAGGTCTGGGCGCCCGACCAGGCGAGGGCGAGGCCGGCGGGTGACAGCACGGGTGCGTCGGGCGAAGGCGCGGTCGGCTCGCAGGCGGCCTTCCCGTCCGCCACCTCGAGCCGCCACGTGCCGTTGGACGTGCCGACCAGGTCGCCCTCGACCGTGAACGTGAGGGCGCCGTCGGCCGGCCAGGTGCGGGCGGCGAACGCGCCCGGGACGTCGTGGACGCGGAGCATGTACGGCGACCGCTCGGTCACCGTCCAGTGCGCGGAGGGGAGCGCGAACCGCGCCGTGTCCGCACCGGACGTGGAGATGCGGACCTTGCCGACGACGGTGCCGAAGGAGGCGAGCACCCGCCAGAGGGCGCGGGTGGCCTCGCCTGTCAGCACCGAGCAGGTCGGACACCTCGATCGTCGAGTCGTCGCCGTAGCCGCGTCCGCGGCGCCAGCTGACGAAACCCAGGACGCGGTCGGTGGAGTCCACGGCGAGGGTGACCCCGGTGAACGCGTCGATGAACGCGTCCGCGTCCGCCGGGAACGACGGCCCGCGCCGGGTCAGCGGACCGTTCTGGGCGGCCGCCCACGCGTCGTACACCTCGCGGACGGCGTCGAAGTCCGCCGCGGTGGCGCGGCGGGTGCCGACCTCGCCGGGAGCGATCCGGGCGAGCGCGGAGACGGGGACCTCGACGGCGTCGTACGACGCGATCAGCTCGTAGCCGAAGCGGCGGTAGATGCCCGGCGCGGTGGCGAACAGCGTCGAGACCACCTCGCCGCGCTCGGTGAGGCCGTGGTCGAGGGTGACCCGGAACAGCTCGTCCAGCAGCCCGTCGCCGCGGCGCTCGGCGGCGACGGCGACGCCGGCGATCCCCGACGTGGCGACCTCGCTTCCGCCGAACCACGAGTGGTACTCCCGGGCCACCACGCGCGCCACCAGCTGGTCGCCGTCGAAGGTGCCGAACGCGTGGTATCCCGGCCGCGGGAAGCTCTCCGGCGACGGCGGGGGTGTGCCCGGCGGGAGCTCGCCGAACGCCTCCAGGATCAGTGCCAGCGACTGCTCGAAGTCGTCCCGCGTCAGCGGCCGGGTGGTCAGGGGCATGGCGGGAAGCCTAGGCCCGCGAGTCGGCCGGAACTCCCACGTCGTGGACGGGGTGTTGCGTGCGTCACCTTTTCGGGTGAGCGTCGTTGGGAACTAGTACGTGTTCTAGTTTCGGAGGCGCCATGCTCCCCGCCCGACGCGACCGGACGCCCACAGGCACGCCCGGAGGTACGCCCAGAGACACGCCCAGACGCGAGCCACGATCCGTCATCCCGGTCGTGGTGGCGGCGGCTCTCTCGCTGATCCTTGCGGCCTGCGGTTCCCGGCTCGACCCGGAGGAGGTGGCCGCGGCTCAGGGCGGGACCGGCGGCCTCGCCCCCGATGGCAGCGTGGCCGGCGCCGAGGGCGGCGCCGGAACCACCGGAGGTGCGGGCACGACGAGCAGCGGCGGCAGCGGCGGTGGCAGCACGAGCAGCACCGGCGGGTCGACCTCCGGCGGGAGCGCCCCCGAGGGCACCGGCGCCAACTCCGCCACGGGCGGCGTCCGGGGCGCCAGCTGCGCCGGCTTCAAGAACCAGACCGGCGTCACCGACGACAAGATCGTGATCGCCAACGCCTCCGACATCTCCGGCCCGGTCCCGGGCATCTTCGAGTCCGCGCAGGAGGCGACCCGGGCGTTCGCGGCGTACTTCAACGCCAGCAACGACATCTGCGGCCGCAAGCTCGAGGTCGTCCTGCTCGACACCCGGGCCGACTCCGGCGCCGACCAGCAGGCCTACAGCAAGGCCTGCGACGAGGCGTTCGCCGCCGTCGGGTCGATGTCGGCCTTCGACGCCGGCGGCGCCCAGACCGCCGAGAACTGCGGGCTCCCCGACATCCGCTCCACCGCGGTGAACCCCGAGCGCGGCGCGTGCTCGACCTGCTTCGCCGCCCAGGCCCTCGACGCGGGCGACATCCCGAGCGCCGTGCACAAGTGGTTCGTCCAGCACGAGCCGTCCGCCGTGAAGAAGACCGCGATGCTCTACATCAACGCCGGCGCCGCGCCCGTCAACGCGAAGGCGTTCGCCGAGGCCTCGGAGAAGAACGGCTGGAACAACGTCTACATCGAGGGCATCGACGTCTCGGAGTTCAACTACGCCCCCTACGTCCAGGAGATGAAGGACGCGGGCGTCGAGCTCGTCCAGTACGTCGGCCCGTACCAGAACACGGTCAAGCTGCAGCAGGCGATGCAGCAGCAGGGCTACGAGCCCGAGGTCTACCTCCAGGACGCCACGATCTACGACGACCGCTACGTCGAGCAGGCCGGCGAGAACGGCGACGGCGCCTACGTCTACATGACCAACCAGATGTTCGACCGCACGAACATCCAGGAGATGGCGCTCTACCGCAGCTGGCTGGAGCAGGTGAAGCCCGGCGCGACGCCGACGTTCTTCGGCCTCTACGCCTGGTCGGCGGCGCGGCTCTTCGTCCAGGAGGCGGTCAAGCTCGGGGGCAAGCTCGACCGCAAGAGCCTGGTCTCCGCGATGACCCGGGTGGACAACTACGACGCCAACGGCCTGCACGCGCCGATGCACGTCGGGTCGAAGGAGACCGCGGAGTGCACGATGATCGTGCAGCTCAACAACGGCAGGTGGAGCCAGAAGTCGTCCGGCAAGTACACCTGCGCCCCGACCACCCCCACGGGCTGATGCGATGACGGCTCTGTTGTCCTTCACCCTGCTGGGCCTGTTCACGGGCGCGGCGTACGCGATCGCCGCCAGCGGGCTGGTGCTGACCTACACCACGACCCGGGTGTTCAACATCGCCCACGGCGCGTTCGGCATGGTGCTGGCCTTCACGTTCTGGGACCTCAGCGAGCGACAGGGCTTCTCGACCTGGCTGTCCCTGCTGCTGGTGCTGGGCGTGATCGCGCCCGCGCTCGGCTGGTTCGTCCAGCGCTACGTCACCAAGGGCCTCGGCGAGGGGCCGGTCAGCGTCTCGCTGGTCGTCACCGTCGGGCTGTTCGTCGGCCTGATCGGCCTCGCCCAGCAGGTCTGGCCACCCGAGCCGCGCACCGTCCCGTTCTTCATGCCCGACAGCGGCGTCGACATCGCCGGTACCTACCTGCCGGCCCACTACCTGCTCACGATGGGCCTCTCGGGGCTGGTCGCGGGCGGCCTCTACGTCCTGCTCAACCGCACCCGCATCGGTACGGCGATGCGCGCCTCGGTCGACAACCCCGACCTGCTCCGCCTGTTCGGCGGCAAGCCCGGCCAGGTCGCCGCCCTGTCGTGGGCGATCGGGATCTCGCTCGGCGCGCTCGCGGGCATCCTGCTCACCCCCGTGATCGGGCTCGACTACTTCAACCTCACCCTGCTGGTGATCAACGCCTACGCCGCCGCGATGCTCGGCCGGCTCAAGAGCCTGCCGCTGACGTTCGTCGGGGCGATGGGGCTGGGCATCCTTCAGTCCTACGCCGTCGCCTACCTCCCCTCCGACGGCAACCTCGCCGGCATCCGCGCCGTCGTCCCCGCGCTCTTCCTGTTCGCGGTGATCGTGCTGATGCCGCAGGCCCAGCTGCGCGTCGGCCAGGTCAAGGGCATCGTCTCCGCGCCGCTGCCCTCCACCCGGGCCGCCGCCGGCTGGGGCGCCGGGCTGATCTTCGTCGTGCTGCTGCTGTCCGTCGGCATGTCCAACACCAACCTGCTCCTGGTCGGTACGGCGGCGACGTACGCGATGGTGATGCTCTCGCTGGTGCTGCTCACCGGCTACGGCGGCCACGTCTCGCTGGCCCAGTTCACCTTCGCCGGGGTCGGTGCGCTGGCCTACGCCAAGCTCGACCAGCCCAACCTGGCCGGCCTGCTGATCGCCGCGCTGGTCGCCGCGGCCGTCGGTGCGCTCGTGGCCCTGCCGGTGCTGCGGCTGACCGGCCTCTACCTCGCCCTCTCGACGCTCGCCTTCGGCCTGCTGATGGACAAGCTCGTCTTCCAGTCCTCGTTCGCGTTCGGGTTCAACGGGACGCTGAAGGCCGACCGGCTCTCGATCCTCGGCATCTCGATCGACGGCACCGGCAGCTACGTCGTGGTGATGACGGCGTTCTTCGTGCTGATGGGGATGACCCTGCTGCTGCTCCGGGGCGGCGTGCTCGGCCGGGTCCTGATCGCGATGCGCGACAGCCCGGCCGCCTGCGGCACCCTCGGCCTGGACATGCGCTGGTTCCGGGTCGGGCTGTTCGGCGCCACCGCCGGGATGGCCGGCCTCGCCGGCGCGCTCTTCGCGGGGCTGCGCGGCACGATCGGCGCCACCGACTTCCAGCTGCTCGCGAGCCTGCCGCTGCTGCTGATGGCCGTCGTCTTCGGCGTCACCTCGGTGACCGGGGCCGCCCTCGGCGGCACCGGCCTGATGCTGCTGCCGGTCCTCCAGAGCTACCGCCCCGAGCTGGCCGGGCTGATGTTCGCGCTGATCGGGTTCGGCGCGGTCGCCCTCGGCCGCGACCCGAACGGGCTGGCCAACCTGCTCTTCGCGCTCGGCCGCCGGATCGGGTCGGTCGCCGGCCCGCGGGTCCGTGGGGTGCTGCCCCGACGGCCCGCCCGCGACGAGGGCGAGGTCGAGGTCGTCGAGGAGTACGTCGAGCCGGGGGAGGTGGGTGCCCATGTCGCTGCTCGAGGTTGACGACGTGGTCGTCCGGTTCGGGGGCGTGGTCGCGGTCGACCACGCCAGCTTCGTCGCCGAGCCCGGCGTGGTCACCGGGCTGATCGGGCCCAACGGCGCCGGCAAGACCACGTGCTTCAACGTGATCAGCGGCCTGCAGAAGCCGACCCAGGGCGCGGTCCGCTTCGACGGCCGTCCGATCACCTCCACGCCGGTGCACCGCAGGTCGAGGCGCGGCATGGGCCGCACGTTCCAGCGGCTGGAGGCGTTCGGCTCGCTCACCGTCCGCGACAACGTCCGGGTGGCCTTCGACATCCACCGCGGCGTACGCGGCGCCATCCGGCCCTCCGCCGCGAACGTCGACGCCCTGCTCGAGCGGGTCGGCATCGCGACGTACGCCCGCGAACGGGCCGACTCGGTCCCCACCGGCACCGCCCGCCTGCTCGAGCTCGCGCGCTGCCTGGCCGCCGACCCCAAGCTGCTGCTGCTCGACGAGCCGTCCTCCGGGCTCGACGAGGCCGAGACCGACGCGTTCGGCGAGCTGCTCACCGACCTCGCCCGCGAGGGCCGCGGCGTGCTGATGGTGGAGCACGACATGGACCTGGTGATGTCGGTCTGCGACACCATCCACGTCCTCGACTTCGGCGCCGTGATCGCGTCGGGCAACCCGGCCCAGATCCGCGGCGACGCCCGGGTGCAGAAGGCCTACCTCGGCTACAGCGACGACGAGGACGCGGCTCCGCCGGTCCCGCCCGTCCCCCTCGACGCGGAGCTCACCCAGGAGTTCGCGCCGATCACGGTGCAGGAGGCGGCACGATGACGGTCCCGATGCTCGACGTGGTCGACCTGCACGCCGCCTACGGGCGGATCGAGGTGCTGCGCGGGGTCGACCTGACCGTGCCCAAGGGCGCCGTGATGGCGCTGCTCGGCCCCAACGGCGCCGGCAAGTCCACCCTCGTGAAGGTGATCGCCGGCCAGAAGGAGCAGACCAGCGGCGACATCCACCTCGGCGGCGTCCACGTCCAGGGCGCCGACCCCGAGTCCCTGGCCCGGCTCGGGCTGTGCACCGTCCCCGAGGGACGCTCGGTCTTCCCCAACCTCACGGTCGCGGAGAACCTCACCCTGATGTCGTACGCCGGCGTCGCGGCCGAGGCCGTCCTCGAGACGGCGTTCTCCTACTTCCCCCAGCTCGAGCAGCGCCACCGCCAGCTGGCCGGCACCCTGTCCGGCGGCGAGCAGCAGATGCTCGCGATGTCCCGGGCGCTGGCCTCCGACCCGGCGCTGCTGCTGCTCGACGAGCTCTCGATGGGGCTGGCCCCGCTGATCGTGGACGAGCTCTACGAGACGGTCGCCGAGATCGCCGCCAGCGGCGTGACGATCCTGTGCATCGAGCAGTTCGCCCGGACGGCCCTGCGGGTCTCCGACTACGCGGCGGTGATGGACGGTGGCCGGATCGTGGCCACCGGCGAGCCCGCCGAGATCCTCGACACCATGTCCGACGTCATCCTCGGAGGAGCGGCATGACACACACGACACTGCTCAGGCGGTTGGCCCTCTCGCTGGCGTCCTCCGGGATCGCCGTACTGGTCGCTGCCGTGGGGCAGCGCCAGCGCCGGCGACAAGGAGGCGTTCAGCGGCTACAACACCTCGGCCTGGGCGGCGCCGGTGAAGATCGAGCTCTACGAGCCGACCATCCCGATCCCCGCCGAGCCGCAGGCCGAGATGGAGCTGGCCTACACCCGGATCGAGGCCGAGACCGGGCTCGCCCGTGGCCGCGGCAGCTGGGTCTGGCCCGGCGACCCGGTCGGCGAGGGCTTCAAGACGTTGGCCGACCAGCTCGGCTTCCCGCCCGAGGTCGGCAAGCAGGGCTACCCCTTCCAGGTGAACTCCGAGCACCCGAGCGGTGAGGCGGAGCAGCAGGACGAGCCCGCTCCCGGCATGGTGATGCGGACCTCCGCCGACGCCGAGCGGGTCAGCGCCGAGGTCGGGTACTCGCCCGACGGCGAGACCGGCGAGCCGAAGCCCAGCGACGGCGGTGGCGGGGACGCGCCCGAGCCGCCCGGCACCCCCGGGCTGCCGTCGGACCAGCTCGCCGACTTCGGCGAGGCCGTGACCGGGTCCTCCGGTACGACGGCGGAGCAGGACGCCGGTACGCCGCTGCTCCCGCCGGAGCTGGCGGCCCTGGTCGACTTCGCGTCGTACTCCTCCACGAGCTCCGCCGACACCGGCAGCACGGTGGTGTCCACCGAGTCCCGTTCGGTGGTCTCGGACGTCTCGCTGATCGGCGGCGTGGTGGTGCTCGAGGGCGTCGCCGCCGAGATGCTGACCACCAGCAACGGCACGCGCGCCACGGCCGAGGGGACCCGCAAGCTCGGCACCATGAGCATCGCCGGCAACGAGTTCACCGTCGGCCCCGACGGCATCGAGGCCGGCGGCGAGCGGGCGGAGATCCCCGGCCTGCCCGACGACCCGGCCAAGGCGCTGAAGGCGCTCGGACTGCAGCTCAGCGTGGCCGCGCCCCAGGAGCAGAGCAGGGGCGACGAGGCGAGCGGCCTGGCGACCGGCCTCGTGGTCGAGATCGACACGACGCAGCTGCGCAGCAAGCTCCGTGACGTCCCGCTCGACGACATCGTCGGGGCCATCCCCGACGAGACCGGCGAGCTGAAGAGCGTGATCGGCGCCGCGGCCAACCTCTCGCCGCGGATCGTGCTCACCCTCGGCAACGCCGGCACCGCCACCGACACGGTCCAGGCGCTGGCGATCCCGGGCGTCCCGCTCGACGCCGGCCAGGCCGGCGCCGGGACCGGCGCCGCCGGCGGAGCCGGGACCTCGGGCGGCGCGGGCACGACCGGTGCCGCCCCCGCCGGCGCCCCGGGCGCCCCGGCCGACGCCGGTGCCGCACCCTCCGCCGACGGCGCCCTGACCGACGCCGCCCCGGCCGGTGCCGGGCTGCCGCCGCTCAAGAGCATCCCCGGACTCCTGCTGGTGGGCGGCATCGCGCTGGCCACCGCCGCCGGCTCCTGGCTCCGCAAGATCGGCCTGCTCGCCCTCGGAGGAGCAGGTACGTGTCCCCACGGCCTCGACAGCGGCCTGCCCGACCTCCGAAAGGCCTGACCATGACCACCACCACCGCCACCACCAGCACGGGGCTGCCCCGGGCCGCGTCACGCACGTCGACCGGGGCGGCTCCGCTCAAGGACAACAACTACCGGCTGCTCCAGGTGGTGCTGTTCTGGGCGGGGGCCGTGCTGCTGCCGCTCGGTCTCGTCGTGATCATCCTCGGCTGGTACGGCGCCGCGAACACGCCGTACCAGTACGACCAGCTGTCCTACCTCGTCTCCGGCGGGCTGCTCGGGCTCGGCCTCACGTTCACCGGCGGGTTCCTCTACTTCGGCGCCTGGCTGGCCCGGATCGCCGCCGACCAGCGCGACTCCTCCAAGCGGCTGGCCGACACCCTGCTGATGCTGGCCGACGTCACCTCCCGCTCGGCCACGTCGCGCGACGGCGGCGTGGACGCCTCCGGCATCCCGGTGACGGCGGGAGAGGGCACCACCATGCACCGCCGCGACTGCCCGCTGGTCGCGCGGCGCGACGACCTGCGCGCCGTCGGGGAGAACAACGAGCACCTCACCGCCTGCCGGGTCTGCCGTCCCTAGTCCACGTCGGCGGCGATGGCCTCGTCGGGGCGTTGGGCGAGCACGTTCTCGATGTAGTCCCGCGCGGTCTCGAAGATGTCGATGTCGTGCCCGGCCCGCTCGGCGAGCAGCCACCGGTGCTCCAGGATCTCGTGGAAGATCTCGGCCGGCTCCAGCTTGCCGCCAGCCTCGGCCGGGACCATCCGCATGATCGGCTCGTAGACCTCGGTCAGCCACCTGTTGGCCACCAGGGAGCGGCTCTCGCGTCCGAGGTCGTAGTGGGCGGTGAAGGCGGCGAGGTCGTTGAGCAGCCGCCGGGCCTGGTTGTCCTCGACGTTCATCCCGGTCAGCGCCTGGAGCTCGCGGCAGTGGTGGCCGAGCTCGACCACCTTCGGCTGGATCCGGACCTGGTCGCCGTCGAAGTCGGTGACGATGTCGATCTCCTCGACGTCGAACCCGAGCTCGTTGAGGCGCTCGATCCGCTTCTCGATCCGCCACATCTCGGCCGCGCTGAACTCCTCCTCGCCGGTCAGCTCCGACCACAGCACGTCGTACCGCTCCTGGATCAGCTCGACCACCTCGTGGGCGCGGACCTCGCCCTCGACGGCCTCGCTGGCCTGCAGGTCGAGCAGCTCGCCGAAGACGTTCTCGCAGCCGACGGTGACGTCGTACTCCCGCATCCGCGGGGAGAGCTCGGGCCGCAGCTCGCCGGTCTCGGCGTCGACGAGGTACGCCGCGAAGCCGCCGGCGCTGCGCCGGAACAGCACGTTGGACAGCGACACGTCGCCCCAGTAGAAGTCGGCGAGGTGGAGGCGCACCAGCAGCACGACGAGCGCGTCGATCAGCGACGGCAGGTTGTCGGCGGTCAGGCCGTGGGCGAACAGGCTCCGGTAGGGCAGGGAGAACTCCAGGTGCCGCGTCAGCAGGGCGGCGGGCAGCTCCTCGCCGTCGGCGTCGACCCGGCCGGTGACCACGCCCTGGGCGACCACCGCCGGCAGCCCCAGCCGTTGGAGGTCCCGCAGCAGGCGGTACTCGCGGAACGCGATCTCCTCCTGCGTCTCCTTGACCGCGTAGGTGCGGGAGCCGAGCCGGATGATCCGCACCACGTGGCGGGACAGGCCGCGCGGCAGCGGGACGACGTGCTCGTCCGTCCACTCCTCCAGCGGTGTGGACCACGGCAGGGTGACGATCGCCGGGTCCGGCTGGCTCGCCACGATGCGCAAGGCCATGCGCGCCACCCTATTCCCGTCAGGGTTCCAGGAAGACCGCGCCCGGCCCCCGGTCGGCCACCTCGTCGCCGGGGTTGCGCAGCGCGCAGGTCCGGAGGCTCAGGCAGCCGCAGCCGATGCAGCCGTCGAGCTTGTCGCGCAGCCGCTGGAGCCGCTCGATCTGGTCGTCGAGGCGCGGTCGCCACGCCCGGCTGAGGCGGGTCCAGTCGGCCTTGGTGGGGGTGCGCTCGTCGGGCAGCGTGGACAGCGCCGCGCCGATCTCCTCGAGGCTGAGCCCGACGCGCTGGGCGGTCCGGATGAACGCGACCCGGCGCAGCTCGGCCTGCTGGTAGCGGCGCTGGTTGCCGGTGGTCCGGTGCGACCGGATCAGGCCGCGGGACTCGTAGAAGCGGATCGCGGACGTCGCCATGCCGGAGCGCTCGGCCAGCTGTCCGATGGTGAGGACGTGAGGCATGTCGCCCAGCATCCCTTGACCTCAACTGCACTTCAAGTTGAACCATGGAGGCATGAGCGAGGTCGAACGACTGATGAGCCTGATGACCGGCGACGAGAAGCACTCGTCGGCGGCCACCTCGACCCTCGACGTGATCCGGGTGCTGTACGAGCGGGTGCTCGACGTGTCCCCGGAGACGGCCGGCGACGAGCGGCGGGACCGGTTCTACCTGTCCAAGGGGCACGGCCCGATGGCCTACTACGCCGTGCTCGCCGAGCAGGGCTTCTTCCCCGAGTCGTGGCTGGCCGACTGGGGGAGCTTCGACTCCCCGCTGGGTTTCCACCCCGACCGCAACCTCGTGCCCGGCGTCGAGATCTCGTCCGGGTCGCTCGGCCACGGCCTCCCGCTCGCGGTCGGTACGGCGCTGGGCCTGCGTGCCCAGGGGATCGGCTCGCGGGTCGTCGTACTCGTGGGAGACGCGGAGCTCGACGAGGGCAGCAACCACGAGGCGCTCGAGCTCGCGGCGGCGCTGGCGCTCGACGCGCTCACCGTGGTGGTGATCGACAACCGGTCCTCCAGCTACGCGGTGCCGGGCCGGATCGCGGCGCGGTTCGAGGCGGAGGGCTGGCACGTGACCACGGTCGACGGGCGCGACCACGACCTCCTCGAGAAGGCGCTGACCCACCGCTCGATCGGCCGGCCCAACGTCGTCGTCGCGGAGGTGGAGTCGCGATGAACCCACGCGACCCAGTTCGCCGCGACCGCCGCCGACCTCGTCGAGACCGACGACTCGGTCGCCCTGGTCTACGCCGAGATCTCCGGCCAGTTCTTCGGCGACGTCGAGGCACGCCACCCCGACCGGGTGATCAACGTCGGGATCCGCGAGCAGCTGCTGGTCAACGTCGGTGCGGGGCTGGCGCTCACGGGGATGCGGCCGATCGTGCACACGTTCGGCTCGTTCCTCGTCGAGCGCGCCTTCGAGCAGGTCAAGCTCGGCTTCGGCCACCAGGACGTCGGGGGAGTCCTGGTCGGCGCGGGTGGCTCGTTCGACATCGCCTCGGCCGGACGCACCCACCAGGTCCCCGGTGACGTCGCGCTGCTGGACACCCTGCCCGGCGTGCACATCCACGCGCCCTCGACCGCGGAGGAGGTGGACGTGGTCCTGCGCCGCAGCGTCGCCGCCGACGGGCTGCACTACGTCCGCGTGGTGGGGCAGACCAACGCGTCCTCGCACCTCGGCCAGCGGCTTCCACGTCGTACGCCGCGGCGCCGGCCCGACCGTGATCGCCCTCGGTCCGGTGCTGGACGCGGTGCTCGAGGCGACGACCGGGTCCGACGCCACCGTGCTCTACGCGCACTCGGTGCGGCCGTTCGACGCGCGCACCCTGCGCTCGGTGCTCGCCACCCCCGAGGTGGTGCTGGTGGAGCCGTGGCTGGCCGGCACGTCGGCGCACGTGGTCGCGGACGCGCTGCGCGACGTACCCCACCGGCTGCTGGCGCTCGGCGTCGGCCGCACCGAGCTGCGCCGCTACGGCACACCGGCCGACCACATCGCGGCGCACGGGCTCGACGCGGCCGGGATCCGCCGCTCGCTGGACGGGTTCCTCAGCGCCGCCGCCTGATCGGGTCGTGTGCCTGAGGGTGCGCCCGGCCGCACGCTGGGGCACACGACCCCGACGGGTGGGATCACGAACTAGCATGTGGCGCGCACCGGCGGTGAGCTGCCGACCGGTCGCGCCGGTGTAGCTCAGTTGGTAGAGCGTTCGCCTTGTAAAGAAATGTCGCGGGTTCGACTCCTGTCACCGGCTCTGAGAGACCGTCGTCCGTCACGGACGGCGGGGTGATCAGCGGACCCGGGTGACCTCGAAGGTCGTGGGCGGGTCGACGAACGCGTCCTGGGCCGCCACGATCCGCAGCTCCCGCTCGCCCGAGGCCAGGGTCGCGTCGAGCAGGGCGTGCACCGACGCCGCGGTCCGCGCCAGCGCCGTCGGCGCATCGGTCGACAGCAGGTGGGCGGTGAACAGGGCAGCCGTGACGTCGCCCGAGCCGTTCGCCTTCATCGGGAGCAGCGGGGTCTCGACGAGCCAGGCACCCTCGCCGGTCACCGCCAGCATCCCGATCGTGTCCGGGGCGCGGTCCGGCGTGCTCGACGCTGGTCACCAGCACGGTCGCGGGCCCCATCGCGCGGGCCGCGTCCGCCGACGCCAGGATCTCCTCCAGCGTCGACGGCGAGGTCTCGGTCAGGAACCCCAGCTCGAACTGGTTGGGCGTGATCACGTCGGCCATCGGCACCACCCGGGAGCGGATCAACGGGGGGATGTCGGGATGCACGAAGCAGCCACTCGTGGCGTTCCCCATCACCGGGTCACAGGTGTACGACGCCCGCGGGTTGGCGGCCTTGACCCGGGCCACCGCGTCGAGCACCACGTCGACGATCGCGGCGCCGCCGAGGTAGCCCGACAGCACGCCGTCCACCTGGCCGAGCACGCCGCGCTCCTCGATCCCGGTGACCACGTCGGTGACGTCGGCCGGGTCGAGCAGCGGGCCGCGCCATGCGCCGTACCCGGTGTGGTTGGAGAAGTGCACCGTGGACACCGGCCACACCTCGTGGCCGATCCGCTGGAGCGGGAACACGGCGGCGGAGTTGCCGACGTGGCCGTAGGCCACCGAGGACTGGATGGACAGGAACTTCACCCGCCCATCGTGCCAGCAGGCACTTTCGACCCAAACTAGAACGCGTTACAGTTATCGGGCGGCATGGCCCCCGCCATGCCCGACGGGACGAGCAGAGGTGACGCATGGCGAAGGCCGGGTCGAAGGCTGGATCGAGGTCGGGACCGAGGAGCAACGAGGCCGACTACGTCGTGGTCGGGTCGGGCAGCGCCGGGAGCGCGTGTGCCGCCCGGCTGGCCGAGTCCGGGGCGCGCGTGATCCTGCTGGAGGCCGGCAAGAGCGACGACCAGTTCCTGGTGAAGAAGCCCGGGATGATCGGGCCGATGCACTCGGTCCCGCAGATCAAGAAGACCGTCGACTGGGGCTACTACACGACCCCGCAGGAGCACGCTCTCGACCGCCGGATCCCGCAGACCCGCGGCAAGGTCGTCGGCGGTTCGAGCTCGGTCAACGGCATGCTGTGGGTGCGCGGCAACCGCGCCAACTACGACGCCTGGGCCGCCGAGGGGTGCACCGGCTGGGGCGCCGACGACGTCAACGCGGTCTACCGCCGGATCGAGGACTTCGAGGACGGCGCCGACGAGTACCGCGGCGCCGGCGGACCGATCAAGGTCACCCGGCACACCTGCCCGGTCGAGCCGTCGATCCAGTTCAACCAGGCGACCGCCGACACCCTCGGCGTGAAGATCCTGCGGGACTACAACGGCGAGTCGCAGGAGGGGGCCAGCATGTTCCAGCAGAGCGTGTCCGGCGGCCTCCGCTACAGCTCCTCCCGCGGCTACCTCCACGAGCGCGTCGCACCCGGTCCGGAGCTGCAGACCGAGGTGCACGTCGCCCAGGTGCTCGTCGACCGGGGACGTGCGACCGGGGTCGAGGTGATCGACGCGGACGGCTCGCGCCGTACGATCCGCGCCGGCCGTGAGGTCATCCTCGCCGCCGGCGTCTTCGGGTCACCGCAGCTCCTGATGCTCTCCGGCATCGGCCCCAGCGCCCACCTCGCCGAGCACGGGATCGACGTGCTCGCCGACCTGCCCGTGGGCGACAACCTCCACGACCACCTGTTCGTGCCGACCACCTGGCACGTCCCGAGCGCGAAGCACCGGGGTACGCCGTGGCACTTCGCCCGTGGCCTGGCACAGGAGCTGACCCGCGGGAACTCCTACCTCGCCAACACCGTCTTCGAGTCGGTCGCGTTCGTCCGTACCTCGCAGGCCACCGACGTCCCCGACCTGCAGCTGCACGTCCTTCCGTGGGCCTATCCCTCGCCCAACCAGGACGCCCCGGTCCGCCACAAGGTCGACCCCCGGGCCTGTCTGACGGTGATGTCGACCCTGATCTACCCCAAGAGCCGGGGCACGGTGCGGCTGGCCAGTTCGGACCCGACGGCGGCCCCGCTGATCGACTTCAACTACCTCGCCGAGCCGGCCGACCGCGAGCTCCTCGCCGAAGGGGTGGAGATGATCCGCGAGATCATGGGCAGCGCGGCCTTCGGGGGTGCGGTGAAGTCCGAGGTGCACATGGGTGCGGGGATCGCGGGTGCCGCCCTGCGCGATGAGGTCAGCAACCGGGCCACGACCGTCTACCACGGGGTCGGCTCCTGCCGGATGGGCGTCGACGAACGAGCCGTGGTCGACCCCGACCTGAAGGTGCGCGGGATCGAGGGGCTCAGAGTCGCCGACGCCTCGATCATGCCGTCGATCATCGGCGGCAACACGAACGCGCCGTCCATCATGATCGGCGACAAGGCTGCGGAGCTGGTGCTGACATGAACACTTCACGACCCGAGACGCTCACCGACGAGCTCCTCGCGCGCCTCGTCGCGCGCGTGCCCTCGACCAGCGGCGGGACCTGGAAGCTGACCGAGGTCTACACCGGCGACGTGCTGGTCGAGCTCCCGCAGTCGACGCCGGCCGACATCGAGGCCGCGTTCGCCGACGCCCGGCGCGCCCAGGCGGAGTGGTCCCAGTGGCCGCTGGCCCGTCGGCTCAAGGTGTTCAAGAAGTTCCACTCCCTCGTGGTCGACCACCAGGAGGAGATCGCGGACCTGATCCAGGCCGAGTCGGGCAAGAACCGGCGGATGGCGCTCGAGGAGACCTGCGACATCCCGATGGTGACCAGCCACTACCTCAAGCGCGCCCCCAAGCTGCTGGCCGACAAGAAGCGCGCCGGCCCGGTGCCGCTGGTGTCCGGGTCGACGGAGATCCGCCAGCCCAAGGGGGTCGTCGGCATCATCGCGCCGTGGAACTTCCCGTTCGCGACCAGCATCTCCGACGCCGTACCCGCCCTGATCGCGGGGAACGGCGTGGTCGTCAAGCCGGACAACAAGACCGCCCTCTCCGGCCTGTACGGCGTGGAGCTGCTCGAGCGGGCCGGCCTGCCGCCGCGGGCTGGTGCAGGTCGTGTGCGGGGAGGGGCCCGACGTCGGGCCGACGCTGATCGACAACGCCAACTACGTCATGTTCACCGGCTCGACGGCGACCGGGCGTCTGGTGGGCGAGCGGGCCGGCCGCAACCTGATCGGGTGCTGCCTGGAGCTCGGCGGCAAGAACCCGATGATCGTGCTCCCCGACGCCGACCTCGACGAGGTCGTGCAGGCGTCGCTGTTCGCGGCCTTCGGCAACACCGGCCAGATCTGCATGCACATCGAGCGGATGTACATCCACGACTCCCTCTACGACGAGTTCCGGTCGCGGTTCGTCGCGGCCGCGGAGGCGATGCGGATCGGTGCGACCTACGACTACGACCCCGAGCTCGGGTCGCTCGTCTCGGTCGACCACAAGGAGCGGGTCCACGTCCCACGTCGAGGACGCCGTCGCCAAGGGGGCGACCGTGCTCACCGGCGGCCGGCCGCTGCCGGAGATCGGCCCGGCGTTCTACGCGCCGACGATCCTCGAGGGCGTCACCGCAGACATGCTCGCCGGTTCCTGCGAGACGTTCGGTCCCGTCGTCGCGCTGCACCGCTACACCGACGTCGAGGAGGCGATCGGGCTCGCCAACGACACCGACTACGGCCTCAACGCCTCGGTCTGGGGGACCGACCTCGCGGCGGCCGAGGCGGTCGCGCGGCGGATCCAGGCCGGCAACGTCAACGTCAACGACATCCTGGCCGTGGCCTACGCGTCGAAGGGAACCCCGTCGGGTGGCGTGAAGCAGTCCGGGGTCGGCGCCCGGCACGGCGACCAGGGCCTGCTGAAGTACACCGACTGCCAGAACCTCGGCGTGCTCAAGAAGCAGGTGATGGGCCCGCAGCCGGGACAGGACTACGCGGCGTACGCCAAGCAGATGCGGATGTCCCTCAAGGTGATGCGCCGGACCGGCCTTCGCTAGCTGCTCGACGCCTCGCGCGCCCGCCGCAGGTGTGCGGCGGGGAGCTCCACGGTCACCGTCGTGCCGAGACCGACCGTGCTGTCGATCCAGACCCGGCCGTGCTGCTGGGTGATGATCGACTTGACGCTGGCCAGTCCGAGCCCGGTCCCGCCGTCGGCCTTGGCGAGTCGCCCGCGTTCGAACTCGTTGAAGATCACCTCGAGGTCCTCCGGCGCGATCCCGCGCCCGTGGTCGGAGACCGCGATCTGCACGCGGTCGCCGTGGGTCTCGGCGCCGATCGTGATCGGACCCTGCGGCGAGTACTTCACGGCATTGCCCAGGAGGTTGCCGAGGACCCGTTCCATCGAGCCGCGGTCGGCGAGCACCGCATCCGCCGTGTCCTCGACGGAGATCCTCGAGGTGTCCATCACCGACCCCATGTCGGCCACCGTCTCCCGGACGAGCTCGGTGACGGCGAGCGGCTCGGGCTCCAGGTCGGTGACGTTCGAGCGCAGCTGGGCGTAGTTGATCAGCTGCTGGGTCATGTCGAGGAGCCGGTCGGCGTTGCGCTCGAGGCGGTCGATCAGCACCTCGCGCTGCACGTCGCCCGCCGTACGCAGGAGCTCGGCGAACCCCTTCAGGGCGGTGACCGGCGCCCGGAAGTCGTGGTTGAAGGCCCGGAAGAACGACCGCTGGGCCTGCTCGATCCGCTTGGTCTCGCTCAGGTCCCGGGTCACGGTGGCGAAGCCGGTGTGGCGGCCGTCGGGATCGTGCAGCGCGGTGAGCACGACGTTCCCCCAGTACGTCGTCCCGTTCTGGCGCAGCCGCCACCCGGTGTGCTCGACGCGGCCCATCGTGAGGGCCTCCTCGAGGAGGAGGCCGGGCAGGCCCGACGCACGGTCCTGCTCGGTGTAGAACATCGAGAAGTGCCGTCCCGTGGCCTCCTCGATGGAGTAGCCGTCCAGTCGTTCCGCGCCGGCGTTCCAGGACTGGATCGTGCCGAACGGGTCCAGGGCGATGATCGAGTAGTCGACCACCTGCCCGACCAGCAGCCGGAAGCGCTCCTCGCTCTCGCGGAGTGACTCCTGGAGTCGGTGCTGCTCGGTGCGGTCGCGGGTCACCTGCACGAATCCGTCGTGGCGGCCCTGCTCGTCGTTGTGGGCCGAGATGATCACGTTGCCCCAGAACGTGCTGCCGTCCTTGCGGACCCGCAGGCCGTCGTGCTCGACGCGTCCCTGGAGCTGGGCCTGCTCGAGGAGGCGTCTCGGGAGCCCGGAGGCGCGGTCCTCCTCGGCGTAGAACATCGAGAAGTGCCGGCCGGTCGCCTCGTCGATGGCGTACCCCGAGAGCCGCTCAGCGCCGTCGTTCCAGGACTGGACCGTGCCGTACTGATCGAGCGCGATGATCCCGTAGTCGACGACCTGGTCGACGAGATCTGGATTGATGTGCCCCGAGCCACCGGGCGGTTCCACCATCAGATCGTGCCTTGCTTGATGAGACGTTGTCCATCGATTGAAGCGTCCTTGAAGAAGGTTTGACCTTGCCGTTGAACCGGTGGTCAGCGGCCGTGGCCGGTCATGGTCAACCAGCGCGACCGGCTCCCCGAGGGGAGCTCCACCGTGACCGTGGTGCCCACGCCCACGGTGCTGGAGATCCAGACCATCCCGCCCTGCTGCAGGATCAGCCGCCGGACGCTGGGCAGGCCGAGGCCGGTTCCCCCGTCGCGCTCGGCCAGCCGTCCGCGTTCGAACTCGTTGAAGACGTTCTCCAGGTCCCGGGGCTCGATCCCGCGGCCGACGTCGGTGACGATCATCCGGACCCGGTTGTCCCGGACCCCGAAGGTGGCCGTGACGGGGCCCGACGTGGAGTACTTCACCGCGTTGGACAGCAGGTGCTCCATCACCCGGCGCATCGCGTCGCCATCCGCGAACGCGATCACGCTCGTGTCCTGGATCTCCACCCGGGAGGTGTCCACGTGCGCGGACAGGTCGGCCAGGGCGTCGCGTGCGCACGCCGCCAGGTCGAGGCTGTCGGGCTTCAGCGCCGAGGCGGCGCTGCGGAGCTGGGCGTACGCCGTCAGGTCGTCCGACATCCGGCGGAGCCGCTCCGCGCTGCGCTGGATGCGGTCCAGGGTCTCTTCCTGCCGCTCGCCGTCGGTCAGGCGGAACAGCTCGATGAACCCGGACAGCGCCGAGATCGGGTCGCGGAGGTCGTGGGCGAAGGTCTCGAAGAACGAGGTCTGGGCGCTCTCGAGGCGCTGGTTCTCGGTGAGGTCCCGGGTGACCTCGGCGAAGCCGGTGAGGCGCCCGTGGTCGTCGTGCAGCGGGGTGATGATCACCTGGCCCCAGAACTTCGTCCCGTCCTCGCGGACCCGCCAGCCGGTGTGCTCGACCCGGCCCTCGGTGGAGGCCTGGTCGAGCAGGCTGAGGAGGAAGCCGTCGCGCTTGTCCTCCTCGGTGTAGAACATCGAGAAGTGGCGGCCGATCGCGTGGTCGGCCGAGTAGCCGTTGAGGCGCTCCGCGCCGGCGTTCCAGGACTGGATGGTGCCGTGCTGGTCGAGCCCGATGATGGCGTAGTCGAGGACCTGCCCGATGAGCAGCCGGAGGCCTTCCTCGCTCTGGCGGAGCGCCTCCTCCAGGGCGTGCTGCTTGGTCCGGTCGCGGGTGACCTTCGTGAACCCGACGTGGTTGCCGGCCTGGTCGTGGAGCGCGGTGATGGTGACGTCGGCCCAGAAGCGCGAGCCGTCGCTGCGCAGCCGCCAGCCGGTGTGCTCGACCCGGCCCTCGGCAGCGGCCCGCTGGAGCAGGCTGAGCGGGAGGCCGTCGCGCTTGTCCTCCTCGGTGTAGAACATCGAGAAGTGGCGGCCGATCGCCTTGTCGGCGGGGTAGCCCTTCAGGCGTTCCGCGCCGGCGTTCCAGGACTGGATGGTGCCGTGCTGGTCCAGCCCGAAGATGGCGTAGTCGACCACCTGGTCGACCGTCATCTGGAGCCGCTCCTCGCTGTCGCGGAGCGCTTCCTCCAAGGCGTGCTGCTCGGTCAGGTCGCGCCCGACGACGGCGAACCCCGCGGGCGCGCCGGTCTCGTCGTGGAGCACGGTCAGCACGAGGTCACCCCAGAACTTGGTGCCGTCGCGGCGGTGCCGGTGCCCGACGTACTCGGCCCGCCCGCGCGTGAGCGCCTCCTGGAGCAGGTTCTCGGGGAGCGCTGCCTCGCGCTCCTCGGCGGAGAACAGCATCGAGAAGTGGCGCCCGAGGGCGATCTCGGCCGGATAGCCGTCGAGGACCTCCGCTCCCGCGTTCCAGAACCGGATCGTCCCGGCCGTGTCCAGTCCGAGGAGGGCGCAGTCGACGACATGGCCGACCAGCCTCTCCCAGCTGGCGGTCTCCGCGTGTGTGCTGTCGTGCAGCGACTCCCTGGTCATGCCCGATGGTGTGCGCGCGGGACCGCGCGAGGGGCGCGTCTTTACGACATCTTCACACCAGCTCCAGGGAGCGCTTGGACAGTCCCATCCAGAATCCTTCAATCTTCTGGACACCCGCTTGATCTGGGGTGGTGGCGGCACCGAGGGTGACGAAGAGCGGGGTGTAGTGCTCCACCGTCGGGTGGGCGTACGGCATGCCCGGTGCGGCCGACCGGTACGACGCCAGCGCGTCGACGTCGCCGCGGGCCATCGCCTCCCCGGCCCAGGCGTCGAACTCCGCCGACCAGCCCGGGACCGCGGCGTCGATCCGCCACTCCGTCAGGAAGGGCAGCCCGTGGGTGAGGAAGCCCGACCCGATGATCAGCACCCCTTCGTCGCGCAGGGGCCGGAGGCGTTCGCCGAGCTTCATCAGCCGCTCCGGGTCGTGGGTGGGCAGGGACAGCTGCAGGACCGGGATGTCGGCCTCGGGGTACATGATCCTCAAGGGCACCCAGGCGCCGTGGTCGAGGCCGCGGCTGGCGTGCTGGTGCACCGGCTCACCGGCCGGCATCATCGCCGCCACCCGGTCCGCGAGGGCGGTGGCGTCCGGTGTCGGGTAGGTCATCCGGTAGTACTTCGCGTCGAACCCCCCGAAGTCGTAGACCAGCGGAGCCCCGCTCGCCGTCAGGCTGACCGGTGCCGACTCCCAGTGGGCGCTGACGATCAGGATCGCCCGCGGCCGGGGCAGCTCCCGCGCCCAGCCGGCCAGCTCGCCCGACCAGACGGGGTCGTCGAGCAGCGGTGGGGCGCCGTGCCCGATGTAGAGGGTGGGCATGCGGCCCTCGACGGGGGCGGGGCTGGTCTCGGTCATGACACCTCAATGATTGAGAATTCAACTTTATTCCGGGAGCAGGCTCCAGTCCACCGGATCTCCGCCCTGCTCCGCCAGCAGCCGGTTGACCCGGCTGAACGGACGGGACCCGAAGAACCCGCGGGACGCCGACAGCGGCGAGGGGTGGGCCGACTCGACCCAGGGGATCGGGCCGAGGAGCGGCTTGAGGCCCTGGGCGTCGCGGCCCCAGAGGATCGCCGCGCACGGCTTCCCACGGCCGGCGAGCGCGCGGATCGCGCACTCGGTGACGTCCTCCCAGCCGCGACCGCGATGGGAGGCGGCCTCACCGGGCCGGACCGTCAGCACCCGGTTGAGCAGCATCACGCCCTGGTCGGCCCAGGCCGTCAGGTCGCCGTGCGCCGGCGTCGCCAGGCCGAGATCGGTGTGCAGCTCCTGGTAGATGTTCGCCAGGCTCCTCGGCACCGGACGCACGTGGGCGTCGACGGCGAAGCTCAGGCCGATCGGGTGCCCCGGCGTCGGGTAGGGGTCCTGCCCGACCACCAGCACCCGGACCTCGGCGAGCGGGCGCTGGAACGCCCGCAGCACCTGGTCGCCGGCCGGGAGGTAGGGCCGGCCCGCGGCGAGCTCCTCGCGCAGGAACCGCCCCATCGCCGCGATCCGGTCGTCGACCGGCGCCAGCGCCTCCGCCCAGTCCGGGGCGACCAGCCCCTTCTCGACGAGACCCGCCAGCGCACCCACCCGGCCGACGCTAGCCCCCTCCCGCTTCGCGGGGAAGGGAGGGCTCAGCGCCAGTAGGCGGTCCGGGGGAGGTACGTCGCCCGGCCGCGCTCGCCGACGTAGACGTCGAGGATCGCGTGGTGGTCGGTGGTGCCGGTGAAGGCCTGGTTGGCGACCAGCACCCGGTTGCCGAAGAAGGTCGCGTTGGAGGGGGTGTCGAACGGGATCGGCGACCCGTTCTCGCCGGTCACGGGTGCCTCCGGGAACCGCTCGACCTCCGCACCGCTGCGGTTGAGTACGACGATCTGCTGGGACAGCCCGGCGTTGGCGACGTAGATCCGGCCCGAACGGGCGATCCCGAACCCGTCCGGCAGGTCGCCGGGCAGGGACGTCCACAGCGTCGAGAGCCGGCCGGGGCGACCGGAGTCGCGGATCGGGAGCCGGTAGAGCTTGCCGTTCGTCGGCGCCGAACCGTCGGTGGTGGTGGACTGCTGGGTGATGAGCAGGTCGCGGCTGCCGGGCCGGAACACGATCCCGGCCGTCCCGAACTCCGAGCCGTCGAGCCGCTCGTCGGCGAACCAGACCCGGGGCTTCTGGGTCTTCCGGGGGATCTTCCAGATCACTGCCTGGCCGTAGTCGGTGACGTAGAGCGCGCCGCCCGGTCCCCAGGTGGCGTAGTTGGGGATGGCCGGCCCGTCGGCGACGTTGGGCGAGCACGGCCGCTCGCCGGTCGAGCACGTCGGCAGGTCGGGCAGGGTCGCCCAGCGCCGGAACTGGCCGGTCTCGACGTTGAGGGTGCGGATCGAGGAGGTGGACTTCTCCAGCAGGACCAGCCGCCCGCGCCGGTCCTGGTTGGCGACCTGGACGCCGTGGTCCTCGTCGAGGTTCTGCCCCGGGACGGCCCAGGACCGCAGCAGGGTGCCGTCGCGCGACCACTCGCGCACCCGCGAGCGCTGGGAGTCACCCTGCGGGTTGGTGTAGGTGCCGGCGTAGACCCGGCCGTTGCGGTGGGCGAGGACGTACGCCGGGTAGCCGGGCTCCTGGACCGCGGCGAACACCCGCGTGTGCCACCGCTCCCGCTCGGCGGCGGACGCGGGGGCCAGCGGGACGATCAGCGCGAGCAGCGCCACCAGCACGAGGCGCCTCATGACAGCCGCTCCACGACCTCGACCGCCGCGCGTTCGCCGGCGCGGACCGCGCCGTCCATGTAGCCGGTCCAGTAGGTGGAGGTCTCGGTGCCCGCGAAGTGCACCCGGCCGTGGGGGCGCCGGATCTGCGAGCCGAACCGGACCATCGTGCCCGGGGCGTAGTTGGCGACCGGACCGCCGGCGGTCCACCGCTCCTCGGTCCAGTCGTGCTCGGTGTACTCGATCGGGTGCAGCGCCTGCTCGCCGAACATGGCGGCGAACCCCTCGAGGACGGCCCGGCGGCGGGCGTCGCGGTCCTGCACGCCGTACTGCCGCCAGGTGGAGCCGCCGACGAACGCCAGCAGGACGCCGGGATCGCCGTCCTTGGGGCAGTTGTCGAACGCGACCCGGACGGCGCCGGAGTCGTTGAGGCCGAAACCGTTGAGGCCCGTCCTCGCGCCAGAACGGCGTCGCGGTAGACGGCGTCGCACTTCATCAGCTGGCCCATGTCGAGGTGGCGCAGGAGCTCGCGGTGACGCGACGGCAGCTGCGGGTCCCAGTCGATGTCGAGCAGCAGTGGCGGAGGCGCGGCGACGATCACCCGCTTCGCCCGCACCCGGCCGCGACCGGTGTGCACGACGGCGTGGCCGTCGTGCTGGCTGATCCGGCGCACGGGCGCGGCCAGCGCGACGATGTCGCCGAGCCGCCGGGCCAGCCGGAGCGGGATCAGCTGCGAGCCGCCGACGAACCGGCGCTCCTGGGCGGCGTTCGTGGTCTCGGAGTTGCGGGCGAACGTGCCGACGTTGCGCTCGTTGCCCGAGCAGGCGACGTACCAGAGGACGTAGAGGAAGGAGAGCTCGCTGGGGTCGGCGCCGAAGCCGGGCTGGGTCCAGCACCGGATGAGGTTCTCGACGCCGTCGGCGTTGATGGCGTTGTCGTGGATCCACTCGCGCAGGGTGATCGCGTCCCACTCGGCCGCGCGGGGATGGGTCCACGGGGCGTCGACGGGGATCTCGGCGGCGTACTGGTCGATCTGGGTCAGCAGGTTCGCCGCGTCGGGCAGGATCGTCGGGTCGGGCGGGACGGTGCCCTGGTACTCCTGCCGCCCGAGGGTCGAGGAGATGTAGACGCTGTTGCCGTCGACGTACTCCTTGAACGTCGGTACGTCGAGCTGCCGGGCCAGCCGCAGGATGTGGTCCTGGGTCGGCCCGACGAAGGCGCCGCCGGACTCGATCACGCCGCCGCGAGCGGAGGTGGTGGTTGAGCACCCGCCCACCGACCCGCCGGCGCGCCTCCACCAGCAGCACCGACCGGCCGCTGCGGGCCACGTTGCGCGCGGCCACGAGCCCGGAGATCCCGCCGCCGACGACCACGACGTCGGCCCTGGCCGGCAGCGCTCCCTGGAGGCCGATGGCCTCGGCGGACCCGGCGAGAAGACCGCCACCGAGGCCGACCCCGGCGGCACCTCCCAGCAGGGTGCGGCGGGTGAGCTGCAGGTCGGACATGCGGACTCCCGGGTCGACGACAGCGAAAGGTGAACGTGTGTCAGTTTCCGGTTTTTAGTCTACACTTCCGGGCATGCCTGTGGTGAGCGTCCGTGACGCACATCCCCCGAAGCGGCGGGTGCCCACGCAGGAGCGCAGCCGCCGCCGCGTCGAGGACCTCCTCGACGCGGCGGCGAAGCTCGTCGTCGAAGCACGGTGTCGAGCCGCTCACGACCCGCGACATCGCCGAGGAGGCCGGAGTCCCGGTCGCCTCGCTCTACCAGTACTTCGCCGACAAGGACGCGATCCTGCTCGCCCTCGCGGCCCGCGACATGGAGGAGATGGACGCCCAGGTCCTGACCGACCTGGCGGCCGTCGAGGTGCTGACCGTGGCCTCCGTGGTCCGGACGACCATGGAGGCCTTCGTCACCGTCTACCACCGCCGCCGCGCGTTCGTGGAGATCTACCTGCGCGGCCGGACCAACTCGGCGGTCAACACGTTCGGGCGCGAGCACAACGCGCGCATCGCCGAGACGCTGCGGGCCTTCGCGATCGACGTGGGGATCGCCGACCCCGACGCTGCCGCCGCAGGTGGCGCTGCTCGCCGTCGAGGTCGGCGACCGGATCTTCCAGCTCGCGTTCGAGAAGACCTGGACCGGCGACGCCGACCTGGTCGACGAGGGCATCCTGCTCGTCACCTCCTACCTCGAGCGCTACGCCACGCCCGCCGGCCTGGCCGGCGTCCCGCAGTGAGCGCGCACGCGGCCGCTGCCTCCGCCGTGGCCGACGCCGCCCGGCGGCTGGCGGCCGAGGGCCTGCTGATCGGTACGGCGGGCAACGTCAGCCTGCGCGTCCCCGGCACCGACGACGTGGCCGTGACGGGCAGCGGCGTGGTCCTGGCCGACTGCGCGCCGGCGGACATCTGCGTCGTCGACGCGGCCGGCGCCGTGAAGCTGGGGTCGGTCCGGCCCAGCTCCGAGCTCGGCCTCCACCTCGGCGTGTACGCCGACCGCGACGTCGCCGCGGTGGTCCACACGCACGCGCCGTGGTCCACGGCGGTCGCGTGCGTGCTCGACGAGCTGCCGGTCCTGCACTACCAGCAGCTGCTGCTCGGTGGCGCGATCCGGGTGGCGCCGTACGCCACCTTCGGCTCGGCGGAGCTCGCGTCCGGCGTCCGGCATGCCCTGGTGGACCGGCAGGCCGCGCTGATGGCCGGCCACGGCGTCGTCGACGGTCGGCGGCACGCTCGACGCAGGCGGTCGAGAACGCGCTGCTGCTCGAGTGGCTCGCCACGCTCCACCACCGGGCATCCGCCCTCGGCACGCCGCGCCCGCTCACCGAGCAGGAGCAGGACGACGTCGATCGCCGCGGTGCTCGACCGCGGCTACGGGCAGCCACAGGAGGACCACGCATGAAGATCGCCACCGTCGGGGTGCACGTCCTCGACACCCACGTGATCGGCATCGAGTCGATCCCCGAGGGGTCCGAGGGGCAGCTGGTCGAGACGATCCGCTTCTCCCCGGCCGGCACCGCGGGCGGCACGGCCGTGGTCCTCGCCCGGCTCGGAGCCGACGTCCTCTCCTTCGGCGCCGTCGGCACGGACCCGATCGCCGCGTCGCTGCTGGCGCTGCTCGCCGACGAGGGCGTGGACACCTCCGGGCTGGTCCGCAAGGACGACCAGCAGACCTCCTCGTCGGTGATCCCGGTCCGCCCCAACGGCGACCGGCCGGCCTGGCACTGCATCGGCGCCAACGGCGCGTTCACCCTCGACGACCTCGCCATGTCCGACCTCGACGGGATCACCCACCTGCACCTCGGCGGACCGGAGTTCCTGGGCGGCGAGGCCGCCGGGAAGCTGCTCGCCCATGCCCGCTCCATCGGAGCGACGACGTCGGTCGACGTCCTGGCCCCCGGCGACCCGGACCTGCTCGCCTGGATCGCGGACGCCCTGCCGCACACCGACTACCTGCTGCCCAACGACGAGCAGGTGCTCGGCTTCACCGGCGCCTCGTCGCTGGCCGAGGGCGCCCGCGCCCTGGTCGACGCGGGGGTCGGCTGTGTGGCGGCCACCGCCGGCGCGCGAGGGGCGGTCGTGGTGACCGGCGTCCGAGGTGCTCGAGGTGCCGGCGTACGCCGTCGACGTCGTCGACACGACCGGCTGCGGCGACGCGTTCTCGGCCGGCTTCCTGCGCGGGCTGTCGCTGGGCCGCGAGCCTGCGGTGACGCCGCGCGGCTCGGCTGCGCGACCGCCGCCCAGGTGGCCCAGGGGCTCGGCACCGACCACGGTTCCTACGACCTCGCCTCGGTCGAGGCCTTCGCGAAGTCCGCCTCGATCCGCTGAGCGCGCTACCTCACCGGGAGAGGGAGCGCGACCCCGCCGAGCCGTAGCGGCGGGTCGGGTTGGAGCCGATCGACTCGCGGCTGGCCGCCGCCTTCTTCGCCGTCGACCGCTTCGCCGGAGCCTTGCCGGCGGCCGCCCTGGTCGCCGCCTTCGTCACCGGCGGCGGGCTTCGCCGCGTCGGAGGACCACTGGTCGATCCACTGGTCCATGATCTGCCAGGTCGTCGCCCGGGCGCCGCGGCCGGTGAGCATCCCGAGGTGACCTCCGGGCACCACCTCGAACCGCACCTCGGCGGCCCCGGTCAGCAGCGGTACGACGGCCTCGACCGCCGGGATCGGGGCGATGCCGTCGGTCGCGCCGCCGAAGACCAGCACCGGTGCCTTGATGTCGGCCACCGAGATCGTGCGGTCACCGAAGTCGATGCTGCCGGTCACGAGGGCGTTCCCGCGCACGAACCGGTGGTAGAGCTGCCCGAACGTGCGGCCGGGGTAGGCGATCATGTTGGCGGTGAACCGGTCCACGGCCTCGAGCTGGGCCAGGAAGTCGCGGTCGTCGAGGCGGAACCCGATCGCCAGCGGCTTGGTGACCAGCTTCTGGAACGACGAGAGCTGGAAGGCCCACTTCACCAGCGGCTTGGGGGCACCTCCGAACGCCTGGTAGGTGCGGTTCACGATCCCGCCGCCCTGGGTCAGGTTCAGCAACGGGCGCAACGGCGCCACCAACGGCACCTGCTTCACGTCGACCGGCGACCCGACCGCGGTCAGCGACGCGATCGGCAGGTCCGGGCGGTCGGCGGCGGTGAGCAGGGTGAAGATCCCGCCCAGGCTCCAGCCGATCACGTGCACCGGCCGGCCGCCGGCGTGCGCGGACACCTCCTGGATCGCCGCCGGCACGACCTCGTCGATCCAGTGCTCCATGCCCAGGGCCCGGTCCTTGAACGAGATCTCGCCGTACTCCACGAGGTAGGTGGGCCGCCCCTCGCTGACGAAGTGCTCCACCAGCGAGCAGCCCCGGCGCAGGTCGAAGCAGAGCGCCGGCGCCGCCAGCGGCGTGACCAGCAGCACCGGGTCGCCCTGCTCGACGACCTTCGCGGCGGGCCGGTAGTGGTACACCTCGCGCAGCGTCCCGTCGTCGATGAGCGTCCGCGGCATGGGGCGGAGATCGGCCAGGCCGCCATAGAACATCTTGTGGGCGACGTTGCTGGCGGCGGACACGACCTGATCGGGCTTGGGGATCAGATCCATGGGGCGCAAACTACCTGAGTCCGCCGGTCCCCGGACCCGAGTCCAGCGAGACATCCTTCACGGCGAGTTGCCGGGGCCGCGGACCATGAACCGGCCGTCGTCGGGGAGCTGCGTGAACCCCCGGCGGGCGTAGAACGCGTGCGCGTCCGCGGTGGCGAGCATGGTGCGGGCGAGCCGCATCGGGACCAGCTCGGCGTCGACCGCGTCCAGGAGGGCGGTCCCGACGCCCGACCCGCGGTGCCGCGGGTCGACGTAGACGTCGCAGACCCAGGCGAACGTCGCCTCGTCGGTGACCACGCGGGCGTAGCCGATCTGCTCGCCCCCGTCGTAGGCGCCGACGTTCAGGGAGCCCTCGATCGCGCGGGTCACCACGTCCAGGCTCCGCCCCAGCGCCCAGTAGGCGTCCTCGGACAGCCATCGGTGGATCCGCTCCACGTCGAGCCGAGCCGGATCGGTGGACACCTCCATCAGGAGCGCTTGGCCGGCCGGACCTGCTTGCCGTGCGCCTTGCGGGTCGCGGAGAGGCTCTCCAGGAACGCGTTGGCCCAGGCGACGACGTCGTGGGAGGTCACCTGCTTGCGCATCGCCTTCATCCGGCGGGTGGTCTCCTTCTCGTCCGCCTCGTAGGCCTCCAGCAGGGCGGACTTCATCCCGTTGATGTCGTAGGGGTTGACCAGCCACGCCTGGCGCAGCTCCTCGGCCGCCCCGGCGAACTCCGAGAGCACGAGCGCTCCGGTGTCGTCGAGGCGGCAGGCGACGTACTCCTTGGCGACGAGGTTCATCCCGTCCCGGTAGGGCGTGACGACCATGATGTCGGCGGACCGGTACAGCGCCGCCATCTCCTCGCGCGGGTAGGAGGAGTGCAGGTAGGAGATCGCGGGGCGACCGATCCGGCCCAGGTCGCCGTTGATCCGGCCGACCAGGCGGTCGATGTCGTCGCGCAGGATGCGGTACTGCTCCACCCGCTCCCGGGACGGCGTGGCGACCTGGACGAACACCGCGTCCTCGACGTCGAAGTGACCGTCCTGGATGAGCTCGCTGAACGCCCGCAGCCGGGCGTGGATCCCCTTGGTGTAGTCGAGCCGGTCCACGCCGAGGAAGATCCGCCGCGGGTTGCCGAGAGCCTTGCGGATCGCGGTCGCCCGGCGCTCGACCGGCTCCGAGCTGGCCAGCGTCTCGAAGCCGCCGACGTCGATCGAGATCGGGAACGCCGCCGCCCGCACGGTGCGGCCGTCGGGCAGGTAGACCAGGTCGCGGTGGGTCTTGTGCCCGACCCGCTGCCGGACCAGCCGGACGAAGTTCTGGGCGCCGCCGGAGAGCTGGAAGCCGACCAGGTCGGCGCCGAGCAGCCCCTCCAGGATCTGGCGGCGCCAGGGCAGCTGCTGGAACAGCTCGGTGGGCGGGAACGGGATGTGGAGGTAGAAGCCGATCCGCAGGTCGGGCCTCAGGTCGCGCAGCATCTGGGGGACGAGCTGGAGCTGGTAGTCGTGCACCCAGACCGTGGCCCCCTTCGCCGCGGCGTTCGCGGCGGCCTCGGCGAAGCGCTGGTTCACCGTCACGTAGGAGTCCCACCACTCACGGTGGAACTCCGGCTTGGCCACGACGTCGTGGTAGATCGGCCAGAGCGTCCCGTTGGAGAAGCCCTCGTAGAACTCCTCGAACTCCTGGGCGGTCAGCGAGATCGGGACGAGGCGCATGCCGTCCTCGACGAACGGCTCCAGGTCGGTGTCGGTGCCGCCCGGCCAGCCGATCCAGGTGCCGTCGTTGGCCCGCATCACCGGTTCCATGGCGCTGACCAGCCCGCCCGGGGAGCGCCGCCACTCCTCGGTGCCGTCCGGCTTCGTGACGCGGTCCACCGGGAGCCGGTTGGCGACGATCACGAGGTTGGGGGAGGGCACGGGGTCACCCTAGCGACCGGTGTGGCAGGGTCGGCCCGGTCCGGACGCCCGTACCAAATGGGTCGGCGACCCGCGCCCGCGCTGAATGACATCGTTGTGGTTCGTCGCCTAGAGTTGGCCCGGACGACGACGACCAGCCACACCCGGGGAGAAGCGCATGGACGCCGCGAACGCTCGCCAGACCCACGGCCTCGAGGCCGAGGCCACGCCGCACCTGAGCGACCGCGACCGCGAGATCCTCGAGTTCGAGCGCCAGTGGTGGAAGTACGCCGGCGCCAAGGAGACCGCGGTCCGCGAGAAGTTCGACATGTCCTCGACCCGCTACTACCAGGTCCTCAACGCCCTGATCGACCGGCCGGAGGCCCTCGAGGCGGACCCGCTGCTGGTCCGCCGCCTCCGTCGGCTCCGCGCCGCCCGCCAGCGCCAGCGCTCGGCTCGCCGCCTCGGCTTCGAGGTCTAGGACGATGCGCGTGCGCAACGAGCGTGGCGTGGTCTTCCCGTCGCCGGTCGTGATGCTGAGCATCGTGGCGGTCGGCGATGGCGGGCATCGCCTACGTCGCCACCCAGGGCCAGGCGCCGACCGAGCGCGAGATCGTCACCACCTCGCGACCCGCCGAGCCGACCGAGACCACGGTCCCGGGCCAGAACGCCCGACTGCCGAAGAAGCACCAGGCGGAGATCAAGAAGAAGCCGCCGGCCGTCCGCAAGGGCGAGGTCTACGTCGAGGTCTACAACAACTCCGGCATCACCGGGCTGGCCGGACGCGTGGCCGGACAGGCGTCCGGCGCCGGCTGGCAGGTCGTCGGCGCCGACAACTGGTACGGCTCGGTGCCCGGGTCCACCGTCTACTACCCCGAGCGGCTCGAGCGGGCGGCCAAGCTGCTCGCGCTCGACCTCGGCATCAGCCGGGTGGTGCCCGCGATCGAGGGTCCGATGGATCTCGACCGCCTGACCGTGATCCTCACCGCGGACGCTGCCTGACGCACCGCGCCGGTGCGTCCGGCACGAGGACGCGACGTGGTTGGCTGGCTGCATGGAGTTCCGCTCGCCCGAGGCCCGGAGCCGGTACGACGCGCTGGTCGCGGTTGCCTCGTCGGCCGTGATCGGCCTCGACTTCGACGGCACCCTCTCCCCGATCGTCGACGACCCGGACTCGGCGCGGATCCACCCGGAGGCGGCCGACGTCCTCGCCGAGCTCTCGGAACGCGTGGCTGCGATCGCGGTGATCACCGGGCGTCCTGCCCGGCAGGTGCTCGCCCTCGGTGACCTCGACGAGGTCGGCAACCGGATCGGCGAGACCGGCCGCGAGCTGCTGCTGTTCGGCCAGTACGGCAACGAGCGGTGGACCTCGACCAACCGCCGGATCATCTCCCCCCGGCCGCCGCCGGGACTCTCCACGTTCCTGGGCGAGCTGCGGGGTCTGCTGCGCAGGACCGACGCGGACGAGGCGTTCGTCGAGGAGAAGGGGCTCGCGGTCGCGATCCACACCCGCCGCCTGCCCGACGCGGACGCCGCCTTCGACAGGTTGCTCCCGGTGCTGGGCGAGGCGGCGTCCCGGCACCACCTGGCCATCGAGCCCGGGCGGCAGGTGATCGAGGTGCGCGCGCCCGGCATGGACAAGGGGCAGGTGGTCCGGGCGCTCGCCGAGGAGGTCAAGGCCGGTGGCTTCCTCTTCGCGGGCGACGACCTGGGTGACGTCGACGCGTTCGAGGCCGTGGCGGGGCTGCGCGACGACGGCCTGCCCACCCTGCTGGTCTGCTCCGGTTCCGACGAGGAACGCGCGCTCGCCGCGCTCGCCGACGTCGTCGTCGACGGGCCGGACGGCGTCCTCGAGCTGCTGCGCACCCTCGCCGCCGACGCGAAGTCCGGGTAGTCCCAGGAGGGCGCAGGTCCGGATCGCGGACCCGGAGTTCAGGTTCTGAGACGGGCTGCGTACAGTTCGGGTCAGCTCATCGAGAGGGACTGAGGGAACGGCCCTGCGAAGTCCCGGCAACCGCCACGTGCCCCCTGCGACGTACCTGTCGCAGTCGTGGAAACGGTGCCAATTCCGGCCCATGGCGAGAGACGTCGCGGGGAAGATGAGAAGGAGGAATCCGTGAGCGCTTCCACTTCGGTGATCGACCAGGTCGCCGCCGCCGACGGTACGACGCCCCCGCTGCGCGAGGGAGCGTTCGGTCACGCCAAGGCCCTCTCGTGCCGCGAGTGCGGGCACCAGGTCGAGCTCGGCCCCCACTACGCCTGTCCGGAGTGCTTCGGACCCCTCGAGATCGCCTACGACTTCCCGGCCGTCACCCGCGAGGAGATCGAGGCCGGACCACGCAACATGTGGCGCTACAAGGCGCTGCTCCCCGTGCCGAGCGACATCGAGGACAGCCCCAACATGGAGGCCGGCTTCACCCGGCTCCTCCAGGCCCACAACCTCGGCCGCGAGCTCGGCATCGACAAGCTGTGGGTCAAGGACGACTCCACCAACCCCACCAACTCCTTCAAGGACCGCGTGGTCGCCTGCGCGCTCAGCGCGGCACGGGAGTTCCACAGCCGGGTCTTCGCGTGTCCGTCGACCGGCAACCTCGCCAACGCCGTCGCCGCCGCCGGCGCCCGCGCCGGGATCAAGACGGTCGTGTTCATCCCCGCCGACCTCGAGAAGCCCAAGCAGGTCAACTCCGCGGTCTACACCGACTCGCTGGTCGCCGTGAACGGCAACTACGACGACGTCAACCGGCTCGCCTCCGAGATCGCCGGCGAGGAGGAGGGCTGGGCGTTCGTCAACGTCAACGTCCGGCCCTACTACGCCGAGGGCTCCAAGACGCTCGGCTTCGAGATCGCCGAGCAGCTCGGCTGGCGGCTGCCCGACCAGATCGTGATCCCGGTCGCCTCCGGCTCCCAGCTGACCAAGGTCGACAAGGCCTTCCAGGAGCTGATCACGCTCGGTCTGGTCGAGGACAAGCCCTACAAGGTGTACGGCGCCCAGGCCACCGGGTGCTCGCCGGTGTCGGTGGCCTTCAAGGGCGACCAGCAGGTGATCCGCCCGGTCCGGCCGGACACCATCGCCAAGAGCCTGGCCATCGGCAACCCTGCGGACGGGGTCTACGTGCTCGACATCTGCCGGCGTACCGGCGGCGCCGTCGAGGACGTCAGCGACGACGAGGTCCGCGAGGGCATCCTCCTGCTGGCCCGCAACGAGGGGATCTTCACCGAGACCGCCGGCGGAACCACCGTCGGGGTGCTGAAGAAGCTGGTCGAGACCGGCCAGCTCGACCCCACCCTCGAGACCGTCGTGATCAACACCGGCATGGGCCTGAAGACCCTCGACGCGGTCGCCGACGAGGTCGGGGCCGCTGCCACCATCGACCCGTCGTACGGCGCCTTCGTCGCCACCGGCATCGCCTGATCCCCGCCCCTGAACTGGAGGAACGACCCGTGAGTGTCTCCGTCCGCATCCCCACCATCCTGCGCACCTACACCGGGGGCGAGTCCGAGGTGAGCGCCGACGGCGCCACCCTGGCCGAGGTCCTCGAGGACCTGGACAGCAACTACAGCGGCATCAAGGGACGGATCCTCGACGAGGGCGGCGAGCTGCGCCGCTTCGTCAACGTGTACGTCGGCAACGACGACGTCCGCTTCCTCGACAACCTCGGCACGGCCACGCCCGACGGCACCCAGATCTCGGTCATCCCCGCCGTCGCCGGCGGCTGACCGAGCCGACGATGGCGGACCAGCTGGGTCCGCCCGGGCCGGAGCACCTGGCTACTCGGACTCAGCTCGGGGAGGCCCTTCGGCGCCGTTGCAGGTGGCGGCGCTCGGCGTCGTTGTCGCAGCGCGCCAGCGCCAGGTCGAAGGCGTCGCGGGCCTCGTCGTACCGACCGGCGCGGAGGAGCAGCTCCGCCCGGGCGCCCGGCAGCCGGTGGCCCGGCAGGTCGAGCCCCTCGAGGAGGCGCAGACCGGCGAGCGGACCGTCGGCCTCGGCGACGGCGACGGCGCGGTTGAGCCGGACGACGGGCGAGCCGGTCAGCTCCTCGAGCTCGACGTAGCGCGCGACGATCCCGGGCCAGTCGGTGTCCGCGGCGGTCGGTGCGATGGCGTGCTCGGCGGCGATCAGCGCCTGCAGGAGGTACCGGGCGGGCGGGGCCGTGGCGAGCGGGGTGAGCAGGGCCAGCGCCTCGTCGATCTCCTCACCGCGCCAGCGTCGCCGGTCCTGGTCGGGCAGCAGCACGAGCTCCCCGTCCGGGGTGGTCCGGGCGTCCCGGCGCGAGTGCTGCAGCAGCATCAGCGCCAGCAGGGCGTCCAGCTCGCTGTCCGCCGGGGCGACCTCGCGGATGACCCGCACCAGCCGGATCGCCTCGCCCGCGAGCTCGGGCCGGAGCACCTCGGGCCCGGAGGCGGGGGCGTAGCCCGCCGTGAAGGCGAGGTAGGCGACGTCGGCAGCCGTGCCCAGCCGGGCGTCGAGCTCGGGTCGGGGCGGGATCTCGAACCGTTCGCCGGCCAGGCGCTTGCGGGCGCGGGTCAGCCGGGCCGCCATGGTCGGCGCGCTGACCAGGAACAGCCGTGCGATGTCGGAGGTGGCCACACCCAGGACCAGCCGCAGGGTGAGCGCGGCGGCCGACTCGGCCGCCAGCGCCGGATGCGCGCAGAGCAGCACCAGGCGCAGCCGCTCGTCGTGCACCACCTCGGCGGCATCGGCCATCACGCGCTGCGCCTCCTCCTGAAGTTCGGCCTCGACGGCGAGCGAGGGCAGCGCGCGTACGGCGACCGCGTCGGTGCGGAGCCGGTCGAGGATGCGGCGGCGGGCGGCGGTGAGCAGCCACCCCGCCGGGTTGTCGGGCACGCCGTCGCGCGGCCAGGTGCGGGCGGCGGCCTCGAACGCGTCCGCCAGGCCGTCCTCGGCCAGGTCGAGGCGCCGGAACTGCGCGACCAGCAGGGCCAGCAGCCGACCCCACTCGTCGCGCCACGCTGCGCCGAGGCGGTCGGTCACGTGCCTCCGCGAGGGGTGACCGGGTCGCTCACGAGCCCGAGGGGGTCACGCACTCCCGGACCTCGATCCGGGACTCGCCCTCGGCGAGGATGCCGACGCACTGCACCAGGTCGTCGACGTCGGAGCTCTCGACCAGGTAGAAGCCCGAGAGCTGCTCCACCGACTCGGCGTACGGGCCGTCGGTGACCGTCAGCGAACCGCCGACGTGGGAGACGGTCCGGGCCTGGCTGGGCGGCGCCAGCTCCGCCCCGGCCGTGACCTTGTGCCCGCGCTGCGCGAGCGCCTCCGCGAACTCCCGGTGCTTGCCGTAGACCCGATCCTTCTCGGCCTCGTCGGCCATCGCCCAGTCGGCCTCGCTGTCCGGGATCAGCACGATGTACTCGGTCATGGTGGGTCCTCTCGAACGGTCCTGATGGTGAGTCTGACACCGGGATGACGGGCGAGACGCGGCGAAATCGACAGCCGGCGCGGATTTCCCGGTCGGCCCGCGTTCACGTCGTGTTGGGTGTCCAGACCACCGGGTCTGGTTCAACGAAGGCATGACCCTGACGGACCGGATCCTGCTCGGGATCGGCGGTGGCGTCGCGCTCGCGGGTGCTGCACTCGGACTCGGGGGGCGGGCGCTGCTGAGGCGCCAGGCGGCGCAGGCCCGCGCCGTCATCGGCAAGCCCTGGGTCGAGCCGCCCGAGGCCGACCGGCTCTTCAAGAAGAGCCTCGGGCAGACAGTCGAGCTGGTGGTGCTCGGCGACTCGGTCGCCGCCGGGCTGGGTGCGCACCGAGCCGACCGCACCCTGGGGGCGCGGCTGGCCAAGGGGATCACCAGGAAGGCCCAGCGTTCGGTGCGGCTGACGACGCTGGCACGCGTGGGTGCGGAGTCGAGCGACCTCGCCGAGCAGCTCGCCCGGTTGCCGCCGGGCACCCGGCCCGAGGTCGCCGTCATCGTCGTGGGCGGCAACGACGTCACGCACCGGGTCCCGGTCGCGGAGTCGGTCCGGCCACCTGGTCGCGTGCCTGGACCGGCTGCACGCGCTGGGGGCCTCGGTCGTGGTCGGGACCTGCCCGGACATCGGGGCGCTGCGGCCGGTGCCCCAGCCGCTGCGCAGCCTCGGGTCGCGCGCCTCCCGACAGCTCGCCCAGGCCCAGCAGGCGGCGGCCCTGCAAGCGCGGGGCGCGGGTGGTGTCGCTGGCCCACGTGGTCGGGCCGTTCTTCATCACGAACCCCGACGAGATGTTCTCGCTGGACCGCTTCCACCCCAGCGAGCAGGGCTACAAGCGCACGGGGAAGGCGATGCTCCCCTCCGTCCTCGCCGCGCTCGGCGTGCGGGACGAGGTGCCGTTCGGCCACCACGCACCGATGTCCTAGCCTCGCCTGCGTGCCCCACGTCCTGCTCGCGACCTCCACCGACTGGGCCTCCGGCGAACCGGGTGCCCCGGCCCTCGACACGGCGCTGGCCGAGCGCGGCATCGACGCGCGCTGGGTGTGCTGGGACGACCGGGCGGTCGACTGGGGCGCCGCCGACCTCGTCGCGGTCCGGTCGACGTGGGACTACATGGCCCGGCCCGAGCAGTTCCTGGCCTGGGCGCGCGGCGTCGAGTCGGCCACGCGGCTGCTCAACGGCACCGAGGTCTTCGCGTGGAACGTGGACAAGGCCTACCTCACCCGGCTCGACGGCGTCCCCGTCGTACCGACCCGGTCCGCCGAGTCGGTCGCGCAGCTGCGGGAGGCGGTCGCGGCGTACGGGCGCTCCGTCGTGAAGCCCCGCGTGGGGGCAGGCGGCGCCGGCGTCCTGGTCGTCGACGACCCCGACGACCCGCGGCTGGGCCGCGACGTCGCTCCCGAGTTCCCCGAGCTGCGCGTGGCCACGGGCCCCTGGGTCGTCCAGCCGCTCGTGGACTCCGTCCGGACGGAGGGGGAGACGTCGGTGTTCGTGCTCGGCGGCCGCGCGGTCTCGCAGGTCGACAAGGTCCCGGTCGGGGACGAGATCCGGGTGCACGAGCACTTCGGCGGGGCCTCGACGCCGGTGCCGCTGCGCACCGAGGCGGCCGAGCTGGCGCTGGCGGCGATGACGGCCGCCGGGTCGCTGCTCGGGCGAGCGCTCGACTACGGCCGGGTGGACGCGATGCGGCTGGCCGACGGCCGGCTGGCGGTCAGCGAGCTGGAGCTCACCGAGCCCGGGCTCTACCTCGACGTCCTGCCCGACAATGCCGCCCCTTTCGCCGACCTGGTCGCGGGAACGCTGCGGCCCCGAAGCTGACTCCCAGGACGGCCCGACCACTGTTTGCACTCGACCACCCCGAGTGCTAAACATGACGCTGGCACTCTTAGTGTGAGAGTGACAACGCGGACTGGTGACGTTGAGGTCCACAGCGCCGGCGGGAAGGGTCCGTCGGGTCAGCCGGATCGTCCGTCGCGGGCAACCCACCGGCGCCGTACCCCCCGAACTCCCTGATAGGAATCGCAGGAGTTATGCCGAAGCTGATTGCTTTCAACGAGGAGGCCCGCCGCGGTCTCGAGCGTGGCATGAACACGCTCGCCGACGCGGTCAAGGTCACGCTGGGCCCCAAGGGTCGCAACGTCGTCCTCGAGAAGAAGTGGGGCGCGCCCACCATCACCAACGATGGTGTGTCGATCGCCAAGGAGATCGAGCTCGAGGACCCGTACGAGAAGATCGGGGCCGAGCTCGTCAAGGAAGTCGCCAAGAAGACCGACGACGTCGCCGGTGACGGTACGACGACGGCCACCGTGCTCGCCCAGGCGATGGTCCGCGAGGGCCTGCGCAACGTGGCCGCCGGTGCCAACCCGATGGGCCTCAAGCGCGGGATCGAGGCCGCCACGGCCGCGGTGTCCGAGCAGCTGCTCAGCATGGCCAAGGACGTCGAGACCAAGGAGCAGATCGCCGCGACCGCGTCGATCTCCGCCGCGGACCCGACCGTCGGCGAGATCATCGCCGAGGCGATGGACAAGGTCGGCAAGGAAGGCGTCATCACCGTCGAGGAGTCGAACACGTTCGGCCTCGACCTGGAGCTGACCGAGGGCATGCGGTTCGACAAGGGCTACATCTCGGCCTACTTCGTCACCGACGCCGAGCGCATGGAGACCGTGCTCGAGGACCCCTACGTCCTGATCGCCAACTCCAAGGTGAGCAACGTCAAGGACCTGCTTCCGCTGCTGGAGAAGGTCATGCAGTCCGGCAAGCCGCTGGTCATCATCGCCGAGGACGTCGACGGCGAGGCCCTGTCCACGCTGGTCGTCAACAAGATCCGCGGCACGTTCAAGTCCGTCGCCGTCAAGGCCCCGGGCTTCGGTGACCGCCGCAAGGCCATGCTCCAGGACATCGCGATCCTGACCGGTGGCCAGGTGATCAGCGAGGAGGTCGGCCTCAAGCTCGAGAACGCCGGCGTCGAGCTGCTCGGCCAGGCCCGCAAGGTCGTCATCACCAAGGACGAGACCACCATCGTCGAGGGTGCCGGCGACGCCGCCCAGATCGAGGGCCGGGTCAACCAGATCCGCGCCGAGATCGAGAAGTCCGACTCCGACTACGACCGCGAGAAGCTGCAGGAGCGCCTGGCCAAGCTGGCCGGCGGTGTTGCGGTGATCAAGGTCGGCGCGGCCACCGAGGTCGAGCTCAAGGAGCGCAAGCACCGCATCGAGGACGCCGTTCGCAACGCGAAGGCGGCCGTCGAGGAGGGCATCGTCGCCGGCGGCGGCGTGGCCCTGGTGCAGGCGGCCCTCGCGGCGTTCGAGAAGCTCGAGCTCGTGGGCGACGAGGCCACCGGTGCCAACATCGTCCGCGCGGCCACCGAGGCCCCGCTCAAGCAGATCGCGATCAACGCCGGTCTCGAGGGCGGCGTCGTGGCGGAGAAGGTGCGCGGCCTGAAGCCCGGGCACGGTCTCAACGCGGCCACGGGCGAGTACGTCGACATGATCGACGCAGGCATCCTCGACCCCGCCAAGGTGACCCGCTCCGCGCTGCAGAACGCGGCGTCGATCGCGGCGCTGTTCCTCACCACCGAGGCCGTCGTGGCCGACAAGCCCGAGAAGGCCCCCGCCATGCCCGGCGGCGGCGACATGGGCGGCATGGGCGGCATGGACTTTTGATCGCCCGGTCTCTCGCGCGGCATAGCCCGCCGGTGACCGTCGGCGATCAAGGTCGAGTAGCGTCGGCGCACTCCGGAGGAGGGCGCGACGCATATCGAGACCCGATCCGCTCCCGCAGAACAGCCAGCAGGGCCTCCGCTTCGGCGGGGGCCCTGCTGCCATTTCCAGGTCCGTCCGATGGTCCGGACCAGACGGGACCAAGGACCCATCCGGGGGTGCATTCCGGGGCGGAGGATGGACCCATGTCACGGAGATCGCCATGAAGGAGCCAACCGAGCTCACCGTCCAGGAGTGCCTGGACCTGCTGTCCGGCGGGGTGATCGGGCGGGTTGCCCTGGCGACCCCGATCGGTCCGAGGATCGTGCCCGTCAACTACGCGGTGCACGACGGCGCGATCGTGTTCCGCACCTCGCCGTACAGCGAGCTGGCCACCTACGGCCCGCGTTCGGACGCCGCGTTCGAGATCGACCAGATCGACCACGAACGCCAGCAGGGCTGGAGCGTCGTCGCGACGGGACGCCTCGAGGCACTCGCCCCCGACGAGCTGGTGGACCTGCGCAAGGTGTCGAACCCGCGGCCGTGGGCAGGCGGGCACCGGAACCTCTACCTCAAGCTCACCTGGCGCGACGTGTCGGGTCGCCGGATCGGCAACGACTGGACCCGCGCGTCGATGATGCCGGTGCGCCGGGTGCTCTGAGCCCGTCGGATCTGCCCTAACCTCGGTGCCGTGACCGAATCGTCCGATCTCGACCTCGGGCTGCCCGGCGACGCCCAGGCGTTGCTCGAGGCGGTGCTGGCGATCAGCTCCGACCTCGACCTGCACTCGGTCCTCAAGCGGATCGTCGAGTCGGCGTGCCGGATCACCCACGCGCGGTACGGCGCGCTCGGCGTGCTCGACAGCCACAGCACGGGTCTGTCGGACTTCGTCACGTTCGGGATGACCGACGGAGGAGCACCGCGCCATCGGCGACCTTCCCCTCGGCCGCGGGATCCTGGGGCTCCTGATCGAACGGCCTGAGCCGGTCCGGCTGCGGCATCTCGCCGACCATCCCGACTCCTACGGGTTCCCTCCGAACCATCCCCCGATGGACAACTTCCTGGGGGTGCCGGTGCGGATCCGCGGCACCGTGTTCGGCAACCTGTACCTCACCGAGAAGCAGGGCGCGGCCACGTTCACCGAGCAGGACGAGGCGCTCGTGCAGGTGCTGGCAACGGCCGCCGGCTTCGTGATCGAGAACGCCCGCGCCTACGCGCAGAGCGAGCGCCGCCGGCAGTGGCTGGAGGCGTCCGCGCAGATCACCGAGGCGCTGCAGCCACCGATCCAGCTGGACGAGGCGCTCCGCCAGATCACCATCGGCGCCCGCCGGGTTGCGCGCGCTTCGGCGGTGGCGCTCCTGGTGCGCCAGGACCAGGACCGCAGGGTCGTCGCCTCGGACGGCACCGACCTCGGCCGGATCCCCGGCATGGTGGCCGACCTCGGGCCGGTGATCGACCAGGTCGAGCAGCAGGGCCAGGTCAGCGTCGTACCCCATCCCGGGCAGGGGGCCGCGGTGCTGGTGCCGCTCCGCGCCCACCTGGCCGAGGGCGGGGTGCTGCTGATCGCGCTCGCCGACGGTCGGTCCGGTCTGGAGGCCGAGGAGGTCGAGCTGCTGGTCTCGCTCGCCGACCAGGCGTCCCTGGCCCTGGACCGCGCGGAGGCGATCGCGGACCGTGAGGAGCTCGTCCTCGTCGCCGACCGGGACCGCATCGCCCGGGACCTGCACGACCTGGTCATCCAGCGGCTGTTCGCGACCGGGCTGCACCTGCAGGGGGCGAGGCGGATCGCGGCGGGCGAGGAGGTCCGTGAACGGCTCGACACCGCCGTACAGGACCTCGACGCCACGATCCGCGACATCAGGTCCACGATCTTCGAGCTCCAGCGCGTCGGTGAGCGGTCCCTGCGCGCCGACGTCAGCGACCTCGCCAAGGAGTACGTGCCGGTCCTCGGGTTCACCCCGCTGGTCCGCACCACCGGGCCGGTCGACACGGTGGTCGGAGCCGAGCTGGGAGACCAGCTGCTCGCGGTGCTCCGCGAGGCGCTGTCCAACGCTGCGCGGCACGCCGAGGCCTCCGCTGCCGTTGTCGAGATCGAGGTGGACGACGAGACCGTGCGACTGAGCGTCACAGACAACGGGCAGGGCTTCCCGGTCGAGCGCCGGGAGAGCGGGTTGCGCAACGTCAGGCGCCGCGCTGCCGATTACGGCGGCACCGTGCGACTCCTGCGCGAGGAGCCGCACGGCACGCGGTTGGAGTGGTCGGCTCCGCTTGCGCGCTGACCCGGCATCGGCCGCTCACCCGGGCAGCAGCCGGCGGCCGGTGACCAGGTCAGGGGTGATCCGGACGAGCAGCGTGCGGATGCCCTGCGGCCAGGGGTAGGGGCGCCCTTCCTCGTCGTCGGGCAGCTCGTCCGTGCGGGACGTACGACGCGACACCGCGCACCAGCACGCTCCACCCCGACTGCGTGTAGTCGTCGAAGTCGTCGACCTCGAACGCCACGTTCGCGCCCTCGAGGTGGCGGGCCAGACTGTTGTGCGGGGAGGTGCGGAACAGCACGGCGTTCCCGTCCAGCACGAAGTTGACCGGGAGCGCGGCCGGCCCGACGTCGTCGAGGAAGACGACCCTGCCCACCGAGGTGCCGAGCAGCAGCTGCCGGCACTCCCCGGCCGACATCTCGGTGAGTCGGCCGGGGAACCAGTGGGTCGTGGCGTTCATCGCAGGACCGGGTACCGCCGGACGAGCCGACTCCGGGCCCACGTCTTGCCGAGGCCCCAGGTGTCACCGGCGAGGGTCGCGGCGAGCACGACCACGGCGACGGCGCCGATCAGGTGGTCGTCCACGACCGGGTTGTTGTCCAGCGGCAGGGACGCCAGCCACATCAGTAGGTAGAGGGCCGCACCGGCCCCGGCGGCGACCCGCATCCCCACGCCGAGCGTGAGGGCCAGGCCGATGCCGAGCAGGCCGGCCATGAACAGCCAGTCGGCCCACGCGTCGCCGGCCATCGAGGTGAACGTGTCCTTGAACGGGTTGTGCGCCGGGACGCCGAAGGCCAGGAAGCCCTCGGTGGGGCTGCCTCCGTTGAGCCAGGCGCCGTCCTTGGCCATGAAGTCGATGCCCTCGCGGGCTCCGGTCTCGGGGTTGGTGACCGCGCCGGTGTGGAAGCCGAGCGCGAGCAGCTTGTCGAAGAACGCCCACAGGAACGTCAGCCCGAAGCCGATCCGCAGCGCGGCGAGCGCGCGGCGGGCGATGCTGTGGGTGACCACATCCCGCTCGACGAGGACGTCGAGCTGGGCGGGGGTGGCGGTGGTGCTCATGGCGGTTGCCTGTCGTCGGGGGCCTCTGGGGCCCGTTTCTCTCTGACGACTCCAGCCTGTTCGTCGGCGGCTTCGCGGGGCAGGGCCCTGCGTCCGGACCTCGGGGGTCCTTGGTCCCGGTGGGCTAGTCCTAGTCCGCCAGCAGCTTCGAGGCCAGTACGGCGGCCTGGGTGCGGCGCTCCAGCCCGAGCTTGGCGAGGATGCTGGACACGTAGTTCTTCACCGTCTTCTCGGCCAGGAACAGCCGCTCGCCGATCTGGCGGTTGGTCATGCCCTCCGCGATGAGGGCGAGGATCTTGCGCTCCTGATCGGTCAGCGACTCGAGCTCCTTGTGCTGGGGCGGACCGTTGCGGACCCGGTCGAGCACCCGCGCCATGAGCTGGGGGTCGATCAGGCTCTGCCCCGCCGCGACCCGACGCACGCTGTCGACCAGGTCGCCGGCGCCGATCTGCTTGAGCACGTAGCCGGCCGCGCCCGCCATGATCGCGGCGAAGAGCGCCTCGTCGTCGTCGTAGCTGGTGAGGATCAGCGCCTTGATCGTCGGATCGGTCGAGCGGACGTCACGGCACACGTCGATGCCGCTCCCGTCGGGCAGACGGGCGTCGAGGACGGCGACGTCGGGGCGCAACGCCGGGATCCGGGCCGTCGCCTCGCGGGCGGTGCCGGACTCGCCGACGATCTCGATGTCGCCCTCGGCCTCGAGCAGGTCGCGCAGCCCGCGGCGGACGACCTCGTGGTCGTCGAGCAGGAAGACCCGGATCGGCTTGGTGTCCATGCTCCGTTTCTACCCGACCCGGGCGCGCGACGTGCTGGCTGTGCGGGTGTGGCACGGTTGGGTCGTGTCCACCGACGACCACGAAGCGCACCGCCGCAGCTGGGCGATCTGGCTGGTGGCGGCTGCCGCCGTCGTCATCGTCGCCCTGGGCGTCGGCGTCGCCGGGCTCATGGTGTGGGAGCGGCGACACCGGGGGCACGGCGGGCCCGCCCGCCGGGACTCAGCTGAGCAGCCGGTCACCGGGCTCACGGTGCCTGCCCGGGGTCAGGCGGGTCGCTGCCTGCCGCCGTCCGTCCGCCCGCTGAGGGGCGCCGACGTGGCCTTCGACGGCGTGGTCACCGAGCTCGAGGGCGGAAGCGCACTGCTGGAACCCTCCCGGTGGTACGCGGGCCGGCCGAGCGAGCGGGTGTCCGTCCAGGCGCCGTCGGAGGACATGCAGGCACTCCTGGCCGCGGTCCGCTTCGAGAAGGGCCAGCGCTACCTGGTCGCCGCCTCGGGTGACGGCCGGGTGATGCTGTGCGGGTTCAGCGCGCCGTACTCCGAGCGGATGGCTCGTCTCTACCGCCGGGCCTTCGAGGGCTGAGGTGCCTGTCCACGGCCTCCTGCTGGCGGCGGGTGCGGGTGCGCGGATGGGGACCCCCAAGGCGCTCGTGCACGACCCGGACGGTACGTCGTGGTTGCGGCGTTCGGTCGGCGTCCTGGTCGACGGGGGCTGCGACGAGGTGACGGTCGTCCTCGGCGCGGCCGCCGACGAGGCGGCGGACCTGGTGGGGGACCTCGACGTGCAGCTCGTGGTCGCCGAGGACTGGGCGGAGGGAATGAGCGCGTCGCTGCGCGCCGGGTTGTCGTCCCTCGAGGGGTCGGGCGCGACCGGCGCGCTGGTGTTGCTGGTCGACCTTCCTGACGTGACCGCGGAGGTCGTACGTCGGGTCGTCGCGGCCGCGGCGCGGTACCGACCACCTTGCCCGGGCGACGTACGACGGTCGGCCCGGCCATCCCGTCCTGATCGGGCGCGACCACTGGCCCGGCGTCCTCGACTCGCTGACCGGCGACGAGGGTGCCCGCTCCTACCTCGACCGCCACGAGGTCACGCTCGTCGAGTGCGGCGACCTCGCCACCGGGCGGGATCGGGATAGTCCCCCACGAAAGGCACCATCCTGAGGCCGACGACAGGTGCATTTCGTAGGGGACTACCTCCGCGGCGCCGACCAACCTTGCGCCAACGTGGCGCTGAGTAGCCTTGACGCATGGAGGACGTGGCCGGGATCGACGTGGCCGGGATCGCGCAGGGGCTGGGGGAGACCGGCTACCTGTGCGACGACGCGCTGGCCACGGTCACCTGGCTCGCGGTCAGGATGCAGCGTCCGCTGCTGCTCGAGGGTGAGCCCGGGACCGGCAAGACCGCGCTCGCCGAGGCGATCGCGGAGGCCCTCGACCTGCCGCTGGTGCGGTTGCAGTGCTACGAGGGGATCGACGCCACCCAGGCGCTCTACGACTGGGACTTCCCGCGCCAGATCCTGCACCTGCGGGCCCTCGAGGCGGTGCACGGCAGCGGCGGCACCGACGTCGAGGAGGCCGAGAAGAGCCTGTACGACGCCCGCTTCCTGCTCGCCCGGCCGGTGCTGGCCGCGCTGCAGCAGTCCCCCGCCGTGCTGCTCGTCGACGAGGTGGACCGCGCCGACGACGAGTTCGAGGCGTTCCTGCTGGAGGTGCTCTCGACCTACCAGGTGACGATCCCCGAGCTCGGCACGGTCAAGGCCGCCACCCCGCCGATCGTGGTGCTCACCTCCAACCGCACCCGCGAGCTCCACGACGCGCTGAAGCGGCGCTGCCTCTACCACTGGATCGAGCACCCCGGGCTGGAGCGCGAGGTGCAGATCGTCCGGTCCCGCGCGCCGGAGGTGTCCGAGGCGCTCGCCCGCCAGGTGGTCGCGCTGGTCCAGCAGCTGCGCGAGCGCGACGACCTGCTCAAGCCGCCCGGCGTCGCCGAGACGCTCGACTGGGCTCGCGCACTCCAGCACCTCGGCACGGCCGAGCTCGACCTGGCCGCGGCGTCGGCGACGCTCGGCGCGCTGGTGAAGTACCGCGAGGACAACGACCGCGTCCGTCACGCCCTGGACCGGATGCTGGCGCCATGAGCTTCGCGCGGGGCGCCGACGAGATGCTGCTCGGCTTCGCCCGGGCGCTCCGGGCCGCGGGCGTCGCCGTCACGCCGGACCGCGCGCACGGGTTCCTCGCGGCCACGGCCGCGCTCGGGGTTGACGACCGGCGGGCGACGTACACCGCCGGGCGGGCGACGCTGTGCGCCGGACCCGACGACCTGGCCCGCTACGACCAGGTCTTCGAGGCCTACTTCAACGCCCGTGACGGACTGCCGCGGCCGCGGCCGGCGCAGGCGGAGACGCCCGCGGTCAGCGACCTGCCGGCCACCGACGACGGCGACGGCGAGGGTGACTCCGAGCGGACCGAGGTGGTCGCCGCACGGGCCAGCGCCCGGGAGACCCTGCGGCACCGCGACGTCGCCGACCTGAGCGCCGCCGACAAGCGGCGGCTCGAGGCGATGTTCGCGACGCTCCGGGTCCGGGCGCCGCTGCGGCGTACCGCCCGTCACCAGCCCTGGCACCGCGGTGACGTGGATGCGTCGCGCACCCTGCGGGCCAGCCTGCGCCGGATGGGGGAGCCGGCCGACATCGCCTGGCGCCGCCGCGGCGTGCGTCCCCGTCGGGTGGTGCTGCTGGTCGACGTGTCCGGCTCGATGAGCGGGTACGCCGACGCGCTGCTGCGGCTGGCGCACCGCTTCACGTCACGGGGCGCGACCACCGGGTCGGTCAGACGTTCACGCTCGGGACCCGACTCACCCACGTCACGCGGGCGATGCGGATCCACGACGCCGACCGCGCGCTGATCGCCGCGGGCGAGACGGTGCCCGACTGGTCGGGCGGCACCCGGCTCGGCGAGACGCTGAAGGTGTTCCTCGACCGCTGGGGGCAGCGCGGGCTGGCGCGAGGCGCGGTGGTCGTGGTGTTCAGCGACGGCTGGGAGCGGGGCGACCCGGCAGCGCTCGCCTCGCAGATGGCCCGGCTGCGGCGGCTCGCGCACCGGGTGGTCTGGGTGAACCCGCACCGCGGCAAGGCCGGCTACCAACCGGTCCAGCAGGGTGTGGTCGCGGCGCTGCCGTTCGTGGACGACTTCGTGGCCGGGCACTCCCTGGCGACGTTCGCGGAGCTGACGGAGCTGGTGGCCCGTGCGTGAGGTGCTGCCCGAGCTGCTCTCGTGGTGGCGCGCCGGCGAGACCGTCGGCGTCGGAACCGTCGTGGCGACGTTCCAGTCCGCGCCCCGGCCGGCCGGCGCGTCGATGCTGGTCGGCCCGGACGAGACCGCCGTCGGGTCGGTGTCCGGGGGCTGCGTCGAGGGCGCGGTCTACGACCTGGCGCAGTCGGTGGTCGCCTCCGGCGTACCCGTCCTCGAGCGGTACGGCGTCTCCGACGACGACGCGTTCGCGGTCGGCCTGACCTGCGGCGGCATCCTCGACGTCTACGTGGAGAAGGTGAACCAGGAGACCTTCCCCGAGCTCGGCGACCTCGCCGACGACATCTCCGCGGGACGCCCGGTCGCCCTGGCCACCGTGATCGAGCACCCCGACCCGGCCTGGCTCGGCCGCCGGCTGGTCATCCGCCCCGACGACGTCGTCCGTGACGATCGGGTTGCCAATTCCGCGGCGGAGCAACCGGAACGTCACGGACGGGAGGGGTCGCTGGGGTCGGAGCGGGCCGATGACGCGGTCCGGGACGACGCCCTGGGACTGCTCGCGGCCGGGCACAACGCGACGCTGACCTACGGCCCGGACGGCGAGCGCCGGGGCGAGGGGATGCGGGTGTTCGTCTGGGCGTTCGCGCCCAAGCCGCGGATGCTGGTGTTCGGGGCGATCGACTTCGCGGCCGCGGTGGCGCGGGTCGGCAGCTTCCTCGGCTACCACGTGACCGTCTGCGACGCGCGGCCCGTGTTCGCCACCACCAGCCGCTTCCCCGAGGCCGACGAGGTCGTCGTCGACTGGCCGCACCGTTACCTCGAGGCGGAGGTCGAGGCCGGCCGGATCGACCAGCGGACGGTGATCACCGTGCTCACCCACGACCCCAAGTTCGACGTCCCCGTGCTGGAGAAGGCGCTGCGGCTGCCGGAGGTGGCCTACGTCGGCGCGATGGGCTCGCGGCGTACCCACGACGACCGGCTGGAGCGGCTCAAGGAGGCAGGGCTCACCGGCGACGAGCTGGCCCGGCTGTCCAGCCCGATCGGGCTCGACCTCGGCGCCCGCACGCCGGAGGAGACGGCGATCAGCATCGCGGCCGAGATCATCGCCGGCCGGTGGGGCGGCTCGGGCGAGCCCCTCGCCGCCACCCGCGGGCGGATCCACCACGAGCGGGCGCGCGACTGAGCCGGGGTGCGCGGCCACCCGAACAGGAGCAGACTGGACCCATGACCGATCCGGCGCCGTCCGTCTGGGGGACCTTCAAGGCCCGCGATGCCCACGCGGTCAAGGACTTCCTGGTCGCGCTCGGCTTCGAGCCCACGGCGGTCTACGAGGACGGCGAGGGCGGCATCGCGCACGCCCAGCTGGACTGGCCCGAGGGCGGCGGCGTGATGTTCGGCAGCCACCAGCCGGGGGCCGAGTGGAGCCTCGAGCCCGGCACGGCCGGCTTCTACGTCGTGACCAAGGACGTGGCGGCGGTCCACGAACGCGCCACCGAGCTGGGCGCCGAGATCTTCCGGCCCGCTCCAGCGCACCGACTACGACTCCGAGGAGTTCTCGCTGCGGGACCCGGAGGGCAACCTGTGGTCGTTCGGCGACTATCCCGGGGAACCCGCGGCCGGCAGCGACCGCGTAAGCGCCGTGCGGGGCTGCCCGGCACCCACAGCCCGGCACGGTTCCCCCGCGCCCATGCCCGCGCTAGGTTGGGCGGCGGAAGGCTGATGGAGGCGCGATGACCGTCGACCGCGATGAGCTGCAGGATCGCCGGCTCGCCGCGGCGCGCGCCTGGACCAGCTTCGTCGAGCTCGGCGACGAGGGCGCCCGGTGGTGCGGCCCGAGATCCGACGCAGCTGGGAGCTCTCCCGGGCCGCGATCACCCCCGACGTGGCCGAGGCCCCGCTCTCCGACGAGGGCGACACCGCGGCCTCCTGGCAGGGCACGCCGCTGCAGACGGCCGTCGGGCGGGTCGAGGCCGAGCTGCGCCGTACCGCCGAGGACGGCGACCTGGTCATCGCGATCACCGACCCGGAGACCCGGATCCTGTGGACCTACGGCGGCCGGGTGATGCGCCGCAAGGCCGAGACGGTCAACTTCGTCCCCGGCGGTCGCTGGGACGAGGCCAGCGTCGGCACCAACGCGCTGGCCATCGCGATGCGCACCGGCGACCCGGCGATGGTGTTCAGCGCCGAGCACTACGCCTCGATGGTGCACAACTGGGTGTGCTGGGCCGCGCCCGTGCACGACCCGGTCACCGGCGACCAGATCGGGGTCATCGACCTCTCCACCACCTGGGACCGCACCCACCCGATCGGGCTGGCGACCGCCCGGGTGATGGCCCGGCTGATCGAGAGCGCGATGCCGCACTCCGACTGGCGGGGCGGCTCCCGCCGCAACCTGGCGCCCACCGAGCCAGGACTGACCCTGTCGCTGCTCGGCACCGCCGAGGCCTGGCTGGACGGCGAGCGGCTGCTGCTCAACCGGCGGCAGACCGAGATCCTGGCGCTGCTCACGATGCATCCCGACGGTGTCTCCCTCGAGCAGCTGCACGCCCTCGTCTACGGCGACCAGCGGGTGACCCTGTCCACCCTCAAGGCCGAGGTCTCCCACCTGCGCGCGGCGCTCGGCGGCCAGCTGGCGTCCCGTCCCTACCGCCTGCTGCTCCCGACCCGCACCGACGTCGAGGACGTGCTCGCGCTGCTGCGCCGCGGTGACGTGCGCGGGGCCGTGGCGGCGTACGACGGCGACCTGCTGCCCGGCACCAACGCGCCGGCCCTCGTGGACTACGCCGACTACCTCGCCGTCAGCGTCCGCGAGGCGCTGCTGGCCGACCCCGACCCGACGGCGGTGCTGCGCTACAGCGAGCTGGCGCCGTACGACGCCGAGGTGGTCGAGGCGTGCCTGGCCGCGCTCGGCGACCGCGATCACCCCGCCCGGGCGCTGCTCAAGGGGCGGCTGGCTGTCGCTCGTCGCTGACCCACCCACGAGGTGGCGCTTGTGGCCCCACGAAGTGGCAGTTGCGCACCTCGAGGTGGCATGTGGCGCCGCCCGGTTCCGCGTCAGAAGAACTCGTCCAGCAGCCGGTAGAAGGCCAGCCGCTCCTCGTCGTCGGCGGAGCGTCCGTACGCCGACCACAGCGCGCGTAGGTCCGCGACGCCGAACTGCTGGTTGAGGTCGGGGTGCCGCACGCTCCGGGTGACCAGTGCGAGGTCGAGGTGGCGGTCGGCCACCCCGAGCCGCCCGAGGTCCACGAAGCCGGTCGGGCGCAGCGTGTCGGGGTCGACCAGCATGTTGGGCAGACAGGGGTCGCCGTGGCACACGACGAGGTCGTCCGCCTCCGCGGCGAGCGCGCGCGGTGCGGCGGCCTCGAGTTCGGCGAGCAGCGACTCCGCCGACCGACCCGCGCGCTCCGCGTCGAAGTCCTCCGCGTCGACGTGCCCGCCGGCGACGGCCCCGCGGGCTTCGGCGAAGGTGACCGCCAGCCCCCGGTCGAACGGGCAGGACGCCACCGGTACGGCGTGCAGCGTCGGCGAGCAGCTCGCCCGCGGACCGCAGCGCCTCCCGCGCCCACGCCGGCGGGACGTCGCAGACCGGCTGCCCGGGGACGGTCGAGGTGACCAGGGCCGCCCGGTCGCCGTACTCCTGCCAGTCGAGGACGCGCGGTCCGGGTACGCCGGTGCCGGCAAGCCACGCGGTCCGGTCGCGCTCGGATCGGAGCTCGGCCATGCCGCGCTCGCCCCGGGCGGTCTTGGCGTACGCCGACCCGTCGGCGCGACGGCGTACCTCGGCGGCGGTGTTGCCGAGGCTGACCGGGATCCAGGCGTTGCTCACGCTTCCGATCCTGACAGCCGCCCGTGGGCGCGCCACAACTGCCACTTCGGAGGTCAACAGCTCCCACTTCGCGGGGCCACAAGCGCCACTTCGTGGCGGCCGGGGCGGTGACCAACCTTTCCCCAACCCTGCGGGCCTAGCGTGAGCGGCATCACAGGTCCGTCCACGCACGGGAGTCCCTACATGACCAAGATCAGCCTGACCGTCGACGGGGCGAAGGTCTCCGACGACGTCGAACCCCGCATGCTGCTGGTGCACTACCTGCGCGAGAAGCTCGGCAAGACCGGCACCGTCATCGGCTGCGACACCAGCAACTGCGGCGCGTGCACCGTGCATCTGGACGGCACCAGCGTGAAGTCCTGCAACGTGCTCGCCGTCCAGGCCGACGGCTCCGAGGTCACCACGATCGAGGGCCTCGCGCAGGACGGCCAGCTGCACCCCATGCAGGAGTCGTTCCGCGAGTGCCACGGCCTGCAGTGCGGGTTCTGCACGCCGGGGATGATCATGCAGAGCGTCGACCTGCTCAAGGAGAACCCGCACCCGACCGAGGAGGAGATCCGGCTCGGGCTCGAGGGCAACCTCTGTCGGTGCACCGGCTACCACAACATCGTGAAGGCCGTGCAGCACGCCGCGGGGGCCGGGTCGTGACCGCCGTGCAGGACGCCCCGGCCAAGGAGATCGGTCTCCCAGAAATCGGGCAGAGCCGGCGCCGCAAGGAGGACCAGCGGCTGATCACCGGCCGCACCCGCTGGACCGACAACCTCACCCTGCCCGGGATGCTGCACCTGGCCATGGTGCGCAGCCCGTTCGCGCACGCGACGATCAGCAGCATCGACGTCGAGGAGGCCAAGGGCGCGCCCAACGTCGTCGACGTCCTCACCGGCGCCGACCTGGGCGAGAGCCTGGGAGTCTGCATCAACGCCTGGCCGATCACGCCGGACCAGAAGACGCCGGCCCACGTGCCGATGCCCGCCGACCGGGTCAGCTTCGCCGGCGAGATCGTCGCGGTCGTGGTCGCCCGCAGCGCCGCCGAGGCGCGGGACGCCGCCGAGCTGGTCGACGTGGACTACGACGAGCTGCCGGCCGCGCTGGACCTCAAGGAGGCGCGCCGCGGACACGGTGCTCGCGCACCCCGACCTGGGCACCAACAAGAGCGCGCTCTGGGTCTTCGACTCCGCCGAGGCGGGCACCGGTGGCGACGTCGAGGAGGCGATCAGCAAGGCGCGCAGCGACGGCATCGTGATCGAGCGGGAGTACCGCCAGCAGCGGCTGATCCCCGCCTTCATGGAGCCCCGCTCGGTCGTGGTCGACCCGACCGGCGAGCAGATCACCATGTGGTCGTCCACCCAGGTCCCCCACATCGTCCGCTTCGCCCTGGCGGCGACCACGGGCGTGCCCGAGTCCAAGATCCGGGTGATCGCGCCCGACGTGGGCGGCGGCTTCGGCGGCAAGCTGCAGGTGACGCCCGAGGAGTGGATCGCCTGGGCGGTCGGTCGCCGGCTCGGCAAGCCGGTCAAGTACACCGAGACCCGCAGCGAGTCGCTGATGGCGGCGCACCACGGCCGCGACCAGTGGCAGAAGCTCACCCTCGCCGCCGAGAAGGACGGCACGGTCACCGGCTTCAAGGTCGACCTGCTGGCCGACCTCGGCTCGCACGTCGCGATCGTCGGTGGCGGCGTCCCGGTCCTCGGCGCGTTCATGTTCAACGCGATCTACAAGTTCCCGGCCTACCGGTTCAGCTGCCAGACGGTGCTCACCAACAAGGCGTGGACCGACGCCTACCGCGGCGCCGGACGCCCGGAGGCGACGTACGCCATCGAGCGGATGATGGACGAGCTCGCCGTCGAGGTGGGCGTGGACCCGCTCGCGATCCGCGAGCAGAACTGGATCAAGCACGAGGAGTTCCCGTTCACCACGGTCTGCGGGCTCGAGTACGACTCCGGCAACTACGAGGCCGCGACCGCGCGGGCCAAGGAGATGTTCGGGTACGACGAGCTGCGGGCCGAGCAGCAGCGCCGCCGCGAGTCGAACGACCCCGTCCAGCTCGGCATCGGCGTCTCGACGTTCACCGAGATGTGCGGCCTCGCGCCGAGCCGGGTCCTCGGCTCGCTCGACTACGGCGCCGGCGGCTGGGAGCACGCGAGCGTGCGGATGACGGCGACCGGCAAGGTCGAGGTCGTCACGGGGGCGAGCGCGCACGGGCAGGGCCACGAGACGGCGTTCAGCCAGATCGTGGCGGACCGGCTCGGCGTCGCGTTCGAGGACGTCGAGGTGCTGCACGGCGACACCCAGGTGGCACCCCGAGGGCTGGACACCTACGGCTCGCGCTCGCTCGTCGTGGGCGGCGAGGCGCTGGTGCGGGCGGCGGACAAGGTGATCGAGAAGGCGCGCCCGATCGCGGCCCATCTCCTCGAGGCGTCCGAGGGCGACCTCGAGTTCGCCGAGGGGAAGTTCACCGTCAGGGGCACCGACCAGGGGATGGCGATCGGCGAGATCGCGACCGCCGTCTTCACGGCCCACAACTACCCCGAGGGGATCGAGCCGCAGCTCGACTCCGACGCGACCTTCGACCCGGTGAGCTTCAGCTTCCCGCACGGCACCCACCTGTGCGCGATGGAGGTCGACACCGAGACCGGGGCGCTGACGATGCGCAAGTACGTCGCCTGCGACGACATCGGCAACATCATCAACCCGCTGATCGTGGCCGGCCAGGTGCACGGCGGGCTGGTGCAGGGCATCGCCCAGGCGCTCTGGGAGGAGGCGGTCTACGACGACGCCGGCACGCTGGTGTCCGGCTCGTTCGTCGACTACCTGCTGCCCACCGCGGCCGACACGATCAGCTTCGACATCGACCACACGACCTCGCCGTCGACCACGAACACGCTCGGCACGAAGGGGGTCGGGGAGGCCGGCACGATCGCCTCGACCCCGGCGGTGGTCAACGCGGTCGTCGACGCCATCCGCCACTTCGGCGTCAACGACGTCCGGATGCCCTGCACGCCCGAGCGGGTGTGGAAGGCGATCCATGGCTGCCGGCGGCGGTGGCGCCGAGGCGACCGAGGGGGCGGCGGCTGCCGCACTTCGACGAGGCGGAACCGGAGGACGGCACAGCCACGGCAAGGAGCGAGGCCGATGATCCCCGCACCGTTCGACTACGTGGCCCCCACGTCGGTGGAGGAGGCGCTCTCGGCGCTGGCCGAGCACGGCGACGACGCCAAGATCCTGGCCGGCGGGCAGAGCCTGCTGCCGGTCCTCCGGATGCGGCTCAACGCCCCCGAGCTCGTGATCGACCTGGGCCGGATCGATGCCCTGCGCGGGGTCCGTGACGACGGCGACGCGATCGTGATCGGCGCGATGACCCAGCACTCGGTGGTGGGCGCCGACCCCCTCGTCGCCGAGCACGCCGCCCTGATCACCAAGGCGGTCGAGCACCTCGCCGACGCCCAGGTCCGGCATCGGGGCACCTTCGGGGGAGCGTTGGCGCACGCCGACCCCGCGGGCGATCTCGGGGCCCCGGCGCTTGCCCTGGGCGCGGAGTTCGTGATCGCCGGGTCCGGCGGGACCCGCACCGTGGCGGCCGACGACTTCTTCGTCGACCTCTTCGAGACCGCGATCGGCGAGGACGAGATCCTCACCGAGGTCCGGGTCCCCAAGCACACCGGCTGGGGCGCCTGTTACGAGAAGTTCGTCCGGGTGGCCCACCAGTGGCCGATCGTCGCCGTCGCGGCGGCGGTCAAGGTCGACGGAGGGACGATCAGCGAGGCCCGGGTGGGGCTGACCAACATGGGGTCGACGCCGCTGCGGGCACGTGCGGTCGAGGAGGCGCTGGCGGGCCAGCCGGCGACCGAGGACGCCGTACGCGCGGCGGCGGAGCGGGCCGCCGAGGGCGCCAACCCTCCCTCGGACCTCAACGGCGACGCCGACTACCGCCGGCACCTCGCCACCGTGCTGACCCGGCGCGCGGTCCTCGCCGCGGCAGGGAGCTGATCTTGGACCTCAAGCACCAGTTCACCGTCCCCACCTCGGTCGAGGAGACCTGGGCGCACTTCAACGACATCGCGTCCGTCGCCGAGTGCTTCCCGGGAGCGACCGTCGAGTCGGTCGAGGGCCAGACCTTCCAGGGCTCCTGCAAGGTCAAGCTCGGGCCGATCGCGATGGTCTACAAGGGGTCCGGCACGTTCGTGGAGAAGGACGAGTCGGCGCACCGGTTCGTGGTCGAGGCCAAGGGCAAGGACAAGCGCGGCAACGGGACGGCGGGCGCCACCGTCACCCTGTCGATGGCGGACGCGGGCGGCTCGACCGACGTCGAGGTGCTGACCGACCTGTCGGTCACCGGCAAGCCGGCCCAGTTCGGGCGCGGCGTGATGCAGGACGTCTCGGACAAGCTGCTCGGCCAGTTCGTGGGGTGCCTCGAGACGCGGCTCGCCGGAGGTGGAGCCGACCCCTCCGGCGAGTCCGGGGCCCCACCTCCCGCAGCCGCCGCGGCGGGTCCGGCCGCCGACGCGGAACCACCTCCCGGCCCACCTGCGGAGCCACCTCCCGAGGCTCCGCCCGCGGCCGCGGAGGCGGCGGCCGCACCGCGTGCGCCCGACCGGACGCCACCGCCCAAGCGGGACGACGCGATCGACCTCGGCGCCACCGTGCTGCCGGTCCTGCTCAGGACGTACTGGAAGCAGGGTGTGGTCGCCCTGGCGCTGCTCGCCGTGATCATCTGGCTGATCGCCCGCGGCTGAGATAGCACGGGCCGAAAGGCTCCACTCCGCCTGCTCCGAGTGGCGATTTTCGCACCGTACTATCTGGTCGGGGGCTCTAGAAGACGTTGAGCGGCCGGAACTGCACGGAGATCCGCGGCCCGGCGTGGGCGACCTTGGGGACGGCGTGCTCCCAGGTGCGCTGGCAGGAACCGCCCATCACCAGCAGGTCGCCGTGCCCGAGCTCGAACGAGAGTGACTGCCCGCCACCCCGCGGGCGCAGTGCCAGCCGCCTCGGGTCGCCGAGCGAGACGATCGCCACCATCGTGTCCTGGGTCCGGCCGCGGCCGATCGTGTCGCCGTGCCAGGCCACGCTGTCGCGGCCGTCGCGGTAGTAGCAGCAGCCGGCGGTGACGAACGGCTCGCCCAGCTCCGGCGCGGTAGTGCTCCGACAGCACCTCCCGCGCGGGCTCGAGCGTCGGGTGCGGGAGGGCCTCGCCGGCCGCGTAGGTGTGCACCAGGCGCGGCACGTCGACGACGCGGTCGTACATCTGTCGCCGCTCGGCCCGCCACGGGACCTCGGCGACGAGCGTCGCGAACACGTCGTCGGCGTCGGGCAGCCAGTTGCGACGTACGTCGACCCACGCGCCGCGCGACAGCAGAGTCCGCTCGACACCGGCCAAACCGGGCGGCGCGGCCACGGCCGACGACGGCTCGGGGCCGAACAGCGTCGCCTGGAAGTCCATGGCTCCAGCCTACCCGGTGATCGAACACACATTCGATACCCGATCGGTGGCGCGGCGCCCGTGGTCGGAGGGTGAACATCGCGGCAAACCGGGTGCGCGGGCCAGGTGCGGAGGGGATCGTAGGGGCATGACCCAGACCCTGGAGCCGTCGAACGCGACGGTGGCCGCGCGCGTCCGACACCTGACCAAGACCTACGGCAGCGGGCCGACCATGGTGCGGGCGCTCGACGACGTCTCCCTGGACCTGACGGCCGGCGAGTTCACCGCGGTGATGGGGGCGAGCGGCTCCGGCAAGTCCACCCTGATGCACTGCTGCGCTGCCCTGGACCGGGCCGACTCCGGCGAGGTGTTCATCGGCGAGCACGAGCTGGGCCGGCTCAAGGACAAGGCGCTGACCCGGCTGCGGCGCGACGAGATCGGCTTCGTCTTCCAGGCCTACAACCTCGTCCCGACCCTGACCGCCGAGGAGAACATCCTCCTCCCGTTGGCGATCGCGGGCCGCAAGCCGGACGCGGACTGGTACGCCGCCGTCATCGAGACCGTCCAGCTCGCCGACCGACTGAGCCACAAGCCCAACGAGCTCTCCGGCGGCCAGCAGCAACGCGTCGCCGTTGCGCGTGCCCTGGTCAGCCGGCCGCGGATCGTCTTCGCCGACGAGCCGACCGGCAACCTCGACTCCCGGTCGGGTGCCGAGGTGCTCGAGCTGCTGCGTCGCAGCGTCGACGAGCACCGGCAGACCGTGGTGATGGTGACCCACGACCCGGTCGCGGCCGCCTACACGGATCGGGTCGTCTTCCTCGCCGACGGCCGGGTCGTCGACGAGATGCAGGAGCCCACGCGCGAGCGGGTCCTCGAGACGATGGCCACCATGTCGGCCGGGGGTTGACGGTGCTCCGGTTCACGCTGCGCGACCTGATTGCGCGCAAGGTCCGGCTGCTGCTGTCCGGGCTGGCCATCGTGCTCGGCGTTGCGTTCGTCGCGGGATCGTTCATCTTCACCGACTCCATGGGCGGCGCCTTCGACGACATCATCGAGGGGTCCACCGCGGATGTGGAGATCGCCTACAAGGGGGCGAACGACTTCGACTCGGTGCAGGACTCCCGCACCATCCCGGCGGCCGTGGTCGACGAGCTCCGGGCACTGCCGGAGGTCGAGTCGGTGCACCCGCAGATGATTCTGCAGACCGTGTTCGTGGTGGGGTCCGACGGCAAGGTGATCGGCGGCAACGGGCCGCCCGGGCTGGGGATGAACCCCACCGGAGCCGTGGCGCTGACCGGCAACCCGGTGCTCGGGCTGACCGACGGGGAGCTCCCGGACGCGGCGTACGAGGTGGCGCTGGACACCGACACCGCGGAGAAGGCGGGGTACGAGATCGGCGACCGCTTCGACCTGGTCACGCCGGGCAAGCCGCCGACGATCGAGGTCGAGCTGACCGGTCTGGTGGAGTTCGGGAGCGGCAGCGGACTCAACGGGGCGACCCTCACGATCCTCGACACGGGCTTCATGCAGGAGCAGTTCTTCGACGGTCGCGACGTCTACTCCTCGATCTCGCTGAACGCCGCCGACGGGGTCTCGCAGCGCCAGCTGCGCGACGCGGCCCGTGAGGTGCTGCCCCGCGACGTGATCGCCCGCAGTGGCGACGACTACGTCGAGGAGAACCAGGCGAGCCTGGAGGAGATCCTCGGCTTCCTGCAGACCTTCCTGCTGGTCTTCGCCGGCGTCTCGCTGGTCGTCGGCGTGTTCATGATCATCAACACCTTCTCCATCCTGCTCGCGCAGCGCAGCCGTGAGCTGGCGCTGCTGCGCACCCTGGGCGCCTCGCGCCGCCAGCTCACCGGCTCGGTGATCCTGGAGGCGGTCGTGGTGGGACTGCTGGGTTCCGCAGTCGGGTTGGGGGTCGGCTACCTCCTGGCCCGCGGACTCGCTCTCGTGTTCGGCCTGCTGGGCCTCGACCTGAGTCGAGCGTCGTTCGTGGTGGAGGCGTCCACGGTGGTGTGGTCCTTCGTCGTCGGTGTGCTGGTCACGGTCGTGGCGGCGTACCTCCCGGCGCGCCGGGCGTCCCGGGTCCCGCCGATCCAGGCGCTGCGCGACGAGGTCGCCCTCCCCGAGACCGCGCTGCGCCGCCGGCTCCTGGTCGGCACCGCTCTGCTGGTGCTCGGGATCGGCAGCGTGGTGGCGGGCTTCACCCGTCCCGGCGACAGCGGGCTGCCGTGGATCGGGCTGGGGATGCTCCTGGTGCTCATCGGCGCAGCGCTGCTCAGCCCCCTCGCAGCTCGGCCGGTGATCAGCCTGTTCGGCCCGACCTACCGGCGAGGCTTCGGCACCGTCGGGCGGCTGGCCACCCAGAACAGCCTGCGCAACCCGCGTCGGACCGCCGCCACCGCGAGTGCGCTGATGGTCGGTCTGGCGCTGGTGGCGATGACGTCCGTGCTCGCCCGCTCGGCTGCGGCCTCCGTCGACAGTGCCGTCGAGGCCGACGTCACCTCGCAGTTCATCGTGTCCAACGTCGTCGGCCAGCCGTTCTCCACCGATGTCGCCGAGCAGATCCGGGAGGTCGAGGGAGTCCGGGCCGTCGCGAGCATCCGGTCAGCGCTCGCCGACCTGAACGGCTCGTTCGTCTTTCCGGCGGCCGTGGACCCGGGCGACTTCGTCGAGGCCATGGACCTGCCGTTCCTGACCGGCAACCTGGCAGCGCTGGAGCCGGGCACCATCCTCCTCGAGCGAACCGTCGCCTCGGATCTCGGCGTCGCCGTGGGGGACCGGGTCGAGATGGAGCTGCAGGGCGGCACCGAGAAGCTCCGGGTGGTCGGGGTGTTCGCCGCCACCGGCGCCCTGCCCGCCGACGTCCTCGTCACGTTCGACACGTTCCAGAAGGGCGGGATCGCCCCGCTGGACTCGATGGTGTTCGTGGCCCAGGAGCCCGGGGCCGACGCCGACACGGTCCGGGCCGCGCTCGAGGACGTGACCGCCGACCTGCCGACGGTCACGGTCAAGGACCCGGCCGGATTCGCGGCCGAACAGCGGGAGCAGATCGACATCTTCCTCAACCTCATCTACGGCCTGCTCGCCCTCTCGCTCGTGATCGCGATCCTCGGCATCGTCAACACCTTCGGCCTCTCCGTCATCGAGCGCACCCGCGAGATCGGCTTGCTGCGGGCGATCGGGACGAGCCGTCGCCAGCTGCGGACGATGATCCGGCTCGAGTCGATCGTGGTCGCGGTGTTCGGCGCCCTCCTCGGCGTCGGGCTCGGCCTCGCCTTCGGGACCGGCCTGGTGATCGCGCTGGAGGACGAGGGCCTGACCGAGCTCTCCGTCCCGTGGGTCCGGATGGCGACCTTCGTGCTCGCCGCCGCACTCGTGGGGGTGATGGCCGGTGCGCTGCCGGCGCGGCGGGCGGCTCGCCTCGACGTACTGCGGGCCATCGCGACGGAGTGAGCGACACCGAAATGGGCGCACCAGAGTAAAGGCCCGGCCAACCCGAGGACACGAGGTATAGACCGGACCTAAGGTGGCCAGATGGAGGGATTGCTGGTCGGAGGGGGCCGAGCGCTCAAGCACGTCCAGGTCCGCGAGTACGTTCGCAAGCTCATCAAGGACGCGGCTCCAGGTTCGTCGGCGCCGTCGGAACGAGAGCTCGTGCAACGGTTCGGCGTGGCCCGGATGACGGTGCGCCAGGCCATGGACGCCCTGGTCGTGGAAGGTCTGCTCGAACGGATCCCCGGGCGGGGCACGTTCGTCGCGCGACCACGCCGCGAGGTGGGGCGGTTGAGCGGCTACACCGAGGAGATGTCGCGACGCGGCCTGCTGGGCGAGTCCCAGACGCTGCTGGCGCGGCGCGAGCAAGCCGGCCCGGGCGTCGCCCGGGCGCTGAACCTCACCGAGGGTGACTCCGTCATCCACTGGAAGCGGCTGCGGCGCGCGGACGGCGTCCCCATGTGCATCGAGGACGCCTACCTCAACGAGATCCTGATCCCCGGGTTCCTGCAGAGCGGGATGCCGACCAGCCTGTACGCCGCCCTGGAGGCGCGCGGCCTGCGTCCCACCTGGGCCGAGGACTCCATCGGCGCCGACGTGGCCACGGCCGAGGAGGCCGCCCACCTCGAGGTCGACCCGGGCAGCCCGGTCCTGCGTCAGTCGCGTCGTGCGCTGGCGGGCGAGAAGTTCGTCGAGGTGTCCCGGTCGGTCTACCGTGCCGACCGGTTCACGATGTGGGTCCAGCTCGGCCACGAGGCCTGAGCGGCCGGGTTCCCCCGGATCCCGGTCCATCCGCCCTACAGTCGTGGGCATGGGCACTGCGGCGTACCCGCTCCTCGAGGTCACCGTCCTCGGACCGCGCGACGTCGCCGGCGCGGACGAGGGCGGCGCCGACCGGTTGCACCTCGTCGCCGAGGGCGGGCGGTCCCCGGAGCCGGGCGTCGTCTCCGCGACCTGCCGCGACACCGAGCTGCCGGTGTTCGTGGTGCTGCGGCTCAACGACTCGTGGACCACGACCGGTGGTGAGCTGACCCGGCTGGTCGGGCTCGCCGAGGACTACCTCGGGTGCGGCGCGGCCGGTGTGTCGTTCGGCTTCCTCGACGCCGACCTCGAGATCGACACCAGGGTCTGCACCCACCTCGCCGACTCGCTGCCCGAGGTGCCGTGGACCTTCCACCGTGCCGTCGACGCCTCGCTCGAACCGCGCCGGTCCTGGCGACGGCTGCTCGATCTGCCCGGGCTGGTGGCCGTTCGCTCGGCCGGGTCGCCACGCGGCCTCTCCGTGGGGTACGACGACCTGCTCGCCACGGCCTCGTCCTCGCCCGATGTGGCCCGCCTGATGATGCCGGGCGGCGGGTTGCTCGCCGAGCACGTCCCGTGGTTCGCGCGGGCGGGCGTGCGGCAGTTCCACCTCGGCACCCAGGCGCGTCCGGGCGCGTCGTACAAGTCCTACGTCGACGCCGCGCACGTCCGCTCCTGGCGGCTGCTCCTCGACAGTGCCGTCGACCGCGCCGGCACCGGATGATCCTGATCGACCCGCCCAACGCCGCCGGGCACGGGCGGCTGTGGTCGCACCTCGCCTCCGACGAGTCCTTCGAGGAGCTGCACGCCTTCGCCCGGACCATCGGCATCCCCGAGCGCGGCTTCGACCGCGACCACTACGACGTGCCCGCCGAGTGGTACGACGACGTGGTCGCCGCCGGCGCCGTCCCCATCTCCTCGCGCGACCTGATCACCCGGCTGGTCGACGCCGGCCTGCGCCGCCGCAAGCGCTGACCCTGGCTCAGGCGAGCTCGCGCGCCAGGTTGGCCCGGGCGGCGGCCTCCCAGTGCTCGCGCGCGTGCGCGGTGTGGAAGAGGTGCGGCTTGGCGAGCAGGTCGCGCAGGATCGCGGCCCGGCCCGCCCGGAACGCGTCGTCGGGGACGGCGGCGTACTCCCGCCGGACGTCGGCGACGTACGCCGCGTAGCGCTCGGCCGGTGCGGCGAGGATCGCCAGGTCGGCGTCGGAGAGCGCGCACCCGTTGGCGTCGTCGTCCGCCGGACGGTGGGTCGCCGTGAGCCGGACCAGCCGGGCCACCTCCGCCACCACCTCGTCCGAGCGCTCCGGCCGCCGGCAGGGCGCGTTCCGCCCACTGCGCCGAGCGTTCCTCCGCGTCGGCCCGGCCGTCGTACACGCCGTCGTGGAACCACGCCGCCAGCGCGACCTCCAGCCGGTCGAAGGACGTGCCGGCACCGGCGAGCTCGTCGAGCCGGTCCAGCACCTCCGCTCAGGTGGCGGACGTCGTGGTAGCCGCGCGTCTCCGAGGCGTACGCCGCGAGCAGCTCGTCGCGCAGGGCGGCCGCACCGTCGAGCGGCCAGCGGTCGGCGAGGTCCATGCGGCCAGTCAAGCAGTGCGGCCGACGCCGCGCCGCAGCTCGCGAGTCTCCTCGCGCCCCGGAGTCATCGCCCAGCGGATCGCGCCGGTGGACAGCCGGCCCAGGGCCCGGGTGACCGGCGGCCCGGACACCCGCAGCCACGGCAGCCCGAGCGGTCGGCGGGTCCAGTCGGGCATCAGGCCGATCGCGGCGGCCATGAGGGTGCCGTACGCCGGACGGAGCGGGAGCGGCAGCTCGGGGTGCCAGAGCAGGTAGGAGACCGCGTCCCGAGCGTGGGCGGTCACCCGCAGCTCCGGCCGGAAGGACTCCAGCGCGTCGTTCAGCTCCGCCTCGGTCGTCGGCGGGTCGACGACGCCGAGCCGTCGGGCGACCTCGGCGGTCTGCGCGACGTACTCGTCCCGCCCGGCCTGGTCGAGCGGGTGCCGGCCGTAGGCCTGGTGCGCGCGCAGGAAGCTGTCCACCTCCGCGACGTGCACCCACAGGAGCAGGTGGGGGTCGGAGGCGGCGTACGGCGTCCCGTCGTCGAGGGTGCCGGTGACCCGCCCGTGGATCGCCCGGACCGCGTCGACCGCCTGCTGGGCGTGCTCGGCGGTGCCGAACGTGGTGACGGCGATGAACCGGCTGGTCCGCGCGAGCCGACCCCACATGTCGCCGCGGTAGCCGCTGTGCTCGGCGACCGCCGTCATCGCCGCGGGATGGAGCGTCTGCAGCAGGATCGCCCGGATCCCGCCGACGAACATCGCCGCGTCACCGTGCACCCGGCCGATCGGGCTCGCGCCGTCGAACCACCGCTCGCCGGGCGTGCCGTGGATCCGGTCGCGGTGCTGCGGCCCGTCCGGGCCGGCGACGCGCAGGAAGAGTGCCTCGCCGAGCTTCGCGCGTACACCGATCACGCCCCCGAGCGTACGACGCCGCACTACGCTGGACCGGTGACCGAGCAGGTCGGGCAGGGTGCGCAGCGACCTCGGCTGCTGACCCGAGCGTTCGTCCTGCTCGGTGTCGCCGACCTCGCCTACTTCACCGCGATCGGGGTCGCGATCCTCGCGCTGCCGTTCTACGTCACCGGTCCGATCGGCTCCGACGAGTCGGGCGCCGGGCTGGCGTTCGGCGCCTTCGGCGTGACCGCCTTGATCTGCCGCCCGTTCGCCGGGCGGCTCTCGGACACGCGAGGCCGCCGGCCGCTCCTGATCGCCGGCGCCCTGGGCTGCGGGCTCGGCATGGTGCTGATGCCGTTCGTCGACTCGTTGGTCATGGTGGTGGCGATCCGCCTGCTCCAGGGGGTCGCGGAGGCGTCGTTCTTCGTGGCCGGCTTCGCCCTGCTCGCCGACGTCGCGCCGGCCGAGCGCATGGGGGAGGCGTTGAGCTACAACTCCATCGGCCTCTACGCCGGGATCGCGTTCGGACCTCCCCTGGGCGAGGTGCTGCTCGAGACGTGGGGCGTCGACGCCGCGTGGTACGGCGCGACCGTGCTCAGCCTGTTGGCCGCCCTGCTGGTGCTGGTGCTCACCGAGCCTCCGCACGACCCCGACCTGGAAGGACACGGGAAGCTGATCCACCGTCCCGGGATCCCGGTCTCGCTGGGCTTCTTCACCTCCCTGGCGGCGATCAGCGGCTTCCTCGCGTTCGCGGCGCTGTACTCCGCGGACATCGGGATGAGCAACACCAGCGTGGCGCTGTTCGTCTACGGCTGCGTAGTGATCGGCTGCCGGATCGCCTTCGCCCGGGTGCCGGACCGGATCCCGTCGCTGCTGCTGGCGACCGGGTCGCTGCTCGGGATCGGGACGGGCCTGGTCGTGATAGCGGCCTGGTCCTCCCCGGTCGGACTGATCGCGGGCGCGGTCGTGATGGCGCTCGGCGTGACGTTCTCGACGCCGGCGTTCTTCTCGGCCATCTTCGCCACGGCCCGACCCTCCGAGCGCGGAGCCGCGGCCGGAACGGCCAGCGCCTTCATCGACCTGGGGCTCGGGTTCGGCCCGATCGCCCTCGGCCTGGTCGCCGACGCGCAAGGCATCCCGTGGGCCTTCGCCGTAGGCGCAGGCATCGCGTACGGCGGCGCGGCCTGGACGGCGTACCTCGCGACCGCGGCGCGTCGTGCCGTCACGGCAGCGTTCGCTGACCGGTCCCGTTCTGCGGCCCAGGCGACCAGGTCGCAGGACGTCCCGGCTCGGGGAGCCGCCCTCAGTCCTCGCTGGGCATGAGAACCCACAGCGCGATGTAGATCAGGAACTGCGGGCCGGGGATCAGGCAGCTGATCGCGAAGAGCACGCGGACGGTGTTCGGGGTGGTCCCGAAGCGGCGGGCGAGGCCCGCGCAGACGCCGGCGATCATCCGGTCGTTGCGAGGGCGGACGAGGGTGCTGGTCATGGGACCAGCCTTGCTCGCCGGTCGCCGGATTTCAGCCCCGAGGCACCGATCTCAGGGACGAGTCAGGGTGCCTCGGGGCGTGGTCAGTCGCCCTTGACGTTGACGATCTGGCGCAGCGTGTGCCGGATCTCCACCAGCTCGTCAGCGTCAGCCATCACCCGGTCGATGTCCTTGTACGCCGCCGGGATCTCGTCGAGGAACGCATCCGTGTCGCGGTACTCGATGCCCTCCATCGCCGCGCGCAGCTGCTCGCGGGTGAAGGTCTTGCGTGCCTTCGACCGGGAGTACTCGCGCCCGGCCCCGTGCGGCGCCGAGTTCAGCGAGAGCCGGTTGCCCTTTCCGGACACGACGTACGACGCCGTCCCCATCGATCCGGGGATCAGGCCGGGCCGCCCCGACTCGGCGTTGATCGCACCCTTGCGGGACAGCCACACGTCCTTGCCGAAGTGGCGCTCCGGCTCGGTGTAGTTGTGGTGGCAGTTGATCTCCTCGAGCCGTTCGACCGCGCCACCGACCCAGTCCGCGAACTCATCGGCCACCCGGTCCATCATCTCCTCGCGGTTGAGGAGCGCGTACCGCTGCGCCCACCGCATCTCGCGGATGTACGCCGCGAACTCCTCGGTGCCCTCCACGAGGTAGGCAAGGTCGCGGTGAGGCAGCTCGATCCAGCGCTTCTCGCAGTCGGCCTGCGCGACCTTGATGTGGTGCTGGGCGATCTTGTTGCCGACCCCGCGGGACCCCGAGTGCAGGAACAGCCACACCCGCCCGAGCTCGTCGACGGTCACCTCGATGAAGTGGTTGCCCGAGCCGAGCGTGCCCAGCTGGAGGTCCCACCTGGTCGCGTACGAGGCAGGGTCGAACCCGGCCTCGTCGGCCTCGGCGGTCAGCAGCGCCAGACGCTCACGGGTGTGGTCGCGGGTGATGGTGTCGTTGGCCGCGCCGGCCGAGACGGGGACCGCCCGCTCGATCGCCTCCCGCAGCGGTCGCCGATCGGTCGGCAGCTCGTCGCGTGTGTACTGCGTGCGGACCGCGATCATGCCGCAGCCGATGTCGACGCCGACCGCGGCCGGCATGATGGCGCCGAGGGTCGGGATGACCGAACCCACGGTCGCGCCCAGCCCCAGGTGCGCGTCGGGCATCAGCGCGAGGTGGGGATGGATGAACGGCATGGTCGCCGTCGTCATCGCCTGCTCGCGTGTTCCCTGCTCGAGGATCGAAGCCCAGTTCATGAGCTTCTTCGTGATCTTCTCCATCGTCCTTTCCTGCTTCGTCACGTGCCGCCGTTCGGCGGCTCGATCAGGCTAGGGACGACGAATCAGGTTGCACACCACATTTTCCGTGTGCCGGCAGTCCTTGCTGGTGGCTCACATGCCGTCTCGCTCGAACGCTTCGGCATCCATGATCCGGTAGGCGTACCCCTGCTCCGCCAGGAACCGCTGGCGGTTCTGGGCGAAGTCGGCGTCGACGGTGTCGCGGGAGACGATCGCGTAGAAGTGGGCGGTCTTGCCCTCCGACTTCGGCCGCAGCAGCCGCCCGAGCCGCTGCGCCTCCTCCTGGCGCGAGCCGAAGGACCCCGACACCTGGATCGCCACCTCGGCCGAGGGCAGGTCGATGGAGAAGTTCGCGACCTTCGAGACCACCAGCAGGCCCACCTCGCCGGACCGGAACGCCTCGAAGAGCCGCTGCCGCTCCTTGACCGTCGTCTCGCCCTTGATCAGGGGGGCGTCGAGGGCCTCGGCGAGCTCGTCGAGCTGCTCGATGTACTGCCCGATCACCAGCGTCGGTTGCCCGGCGTGCTGCTCGACCAGCTGGCGGACGACGTCGATCTTGTGGTGCGTGCACGACGCGAGCCGGTAGCGCTCGTCGGCCTCGGCGGTCGCGTAGACCAGCCGCTCCGACGCCGGCAGGGTGACCCGTACCTCGACGCAGTCGGCCGGCGCGATCCAGCCCTGAGCCTCGATGTCCTTCCACGGCGCGTCGTAGCGCTTCGGCCCGATCAGCGAGAACACGTCGCCCTCGCGTCCGTCCTCGCGGACCAGCGTGGCGGTGAGCCCGATCCGGCGGCGGGCCTGGAGGTTCGCGGTCATCCGGAAGATCGGCGCGGGCAGCAGGTGCACCTCGTCGTACACGATCAGGCCCCAGTCGCGGGCGTCGAGCAGGTCGAGGTGCGGGTAGACGCCCTTCCGCTTCGTGGTCATCACCTGGTACGTCGCGATCGTGACCGGCCGGATCTCCTTGACCGAGCCGGAGTACTCGCCGATCTCGTCGGCCGTCAGCGACGTCCGCCGGACCAGCTCGTCCTTCCACTGCCGCGCGCTGACGGTGTTGGTGACGAGGATCAGCGTGGTTGCCTGGGCCTGGGCCATCGCGGCGGCACCGACGAGCGTCTTGCCGGCGCCGCAGGGGAGGACGACGACCCCCGAGCCGCCGTGCCAGAACGACTCGGCGGCATCACGCTGGTAGTCGCGCAGGTGCCACTCGGTCTCGTCGAGGGAGATCGCGTGCGCCTCGCCGTCGACGTACCCGGCGAAGTCCTCGGCCGGCCAGCCGAGCTTGAGCAGGACCTGCTTGAGGTTGCCCCGCTCGGAGGCGTGCACGACGACGCTGTCGTCGTCGATCCGGGCGCCGATCATGCCCGCGACCTTCTTGGCGCGCAGCACCTCCTCCAGCACGGGCCGGTCGGTGCTCACCAGCACGAGGCCGTGGGTCGGGTGCTTCTCCAGGCGCAGGCGGCCGTAGCGGGCCATCGTCTCCGCGACGTCGACGAGGAGCGAGTGGGGGACGGCGTACCGGCTGTACTCCAGCAGGGTGTCGACGACCTGCTCGGCGTCGTGGCCGGCGGCGCGGGCGTTCCAGAGCCCGAGCGGGGTCAGCCGGTAGGTGTGGATGTGCTCGGGGCTGCGCTCGAGCTCGGCGAACGGCGCGATCGCCTTGCGGCAGTCCGCCGCCTGCTCGTGGTCGATCTCGAGCAGCAGCGTCTTGTCGCTCTGGACGATCAGGGGGCCGTCGTTCATCCGGTCCCCCGAGCCGTACGGAGTGCGCTCGTGGCGACCACCGCCGTCGCGTCGAGCTCCTCGTCGGCGACCACGACCGTGACACCAGTCCCGTGTGCTCGTGCGGCAGCCGGCGGCGGCACGGCGCGGTCCCGGGGCCTGCGCGCCGGCTGGTCTCGATCACCAGGTGTCCGCCCGGCGCCAGCCAGCCGGGCTTCCGCGATGATCCGGCGATGGACGTCGAGCCCGTCGGTGCCCCCGTCCAGCGCGACTCGCGGCTCGTGGTCGCGCGCCTCCGGCGGCATCAGCGCGATCTCGTCGGTCGGGACGTACGGCGCGTTCGCCACCAGCACCGCCGATCCGCCTGCGCAGCTCGGCCGGCAGCGCGTCGTACAGGTCGCCGGTGTGCACCCGCCCGCAGTCGCCCAGATTCGACCGAGCGCAGGCCGTGGCAACGGGGTCGACGTCGGCCGCGTGCACCTCGACCTCCGCGCCGTCGCCCCCAGTTCGGCCGCGATCGCCGTCGCCACCGCTCCCGACCCGCAGCACAGCTCCACCACCGTCGTGGTCGGTAGTCCAGACCGAAACGGCCCCGATCCGCGCGATCCAGGGGCCGTTTCGGCTCTGGACTACCGAAATTGCGACGTCCACCAGCAGCCCGGTACGGCGGCGGGGGACGAACACGCCAGGGGTGACGGTGATCCGGTGGCCGCGGAAGTCGGCCCAGCCGAGGACGGTCTCGAGGGGCTCGCCGGCGACCCGACGGGCAACCAGTGCCGCGAGGGCGGCGGGCGAGGGGGACGAATCAACAATCAGCGCCGCCTCGTCCTCGGCGAACACCGACCCGGCCGCCCGCAGCCGAGCCGTGACGGCATCGAGCGCCGGGTCAGGCAGAGGAGCCGGCCTTCTGGCGGGCGCGGTACGCCGCCACGTTGGCCCGCGAGGAGCACCGCTCCGAGCAGTAGCGCCGCGACTGGTTGGGCGAGGTGTCGACGTACACGTTGGTGCACGGCGAGGCGCTGCACACCCCCAGCCGGGTCGGGCCGAGGTCGCAGACCAGCGTGGACAGCCCGAGCAGGGCCTCGCCGATCAACAGGTCGGCGACGCTGTCGGCCTTCGTCGCCACGTGCAGGTGCAGGTCCTTGGCGTCGTGGTCGGAGATCCGCGGGGTGATCGGGTGCGCCTCCATCAACGCGTTGAGGGAGTCCACCACCTCCCGCACGCTGCCCGCGTCGGAGGCCTCGAAGACCGGCCGCAGCTCACGCTGGAACTTCCGCAGCACGGTGGCGTCGCGGTCGGTGCACCGTGCGTGCAGCCAGCCCCGGTGCACGAGGAGCCCGATCAGGTCGTCGCGGTCGGCGAGACCGGCGTTGACCAGGCTCGCGGACGCCTCGGCGTACCTGATGAAGTCCACACCCCGAGCATACGGTCCTCAGCGGTGCGCGGGGACGGACCGGACGCTGGTGATCCGGTGCACCGCGAAGGTCCGGGTGTCGTCGCTGCGGTGGTCGTGCGCGGTCAGCCAGCCGCCCTCCACCTGCACCGGGTCGACGATCCGTTCGGAGGTGGTGCCATGCCCGTCGACGTACCCGATCAGCACGCTCGCGCCGGCCTCGACGGCCTCGCGCAGGGCCGCCAGCGAGCCGCCCGGTGAGAGCGGTTCGGCCGCCTGTGCCGGCCGGGACGTGGCCGCACGGTCGCCGGCCCGGATCGCGGTCACGACGGACGCCACCTGCGCCGTCTGCCGGGCCGAGCGCACGCCGCCCCGGCGCTCCCGCGGCGTTCGCGCGCGCAGCTGGTCGGGCCGCGCCACCCGCACCGTGCCGTCCGCCGCCTCGACCACGGGGGCGGCGCCGAGGTCCCGCAGCCGCGGGAGGAGTACGTCGATCGGCGTGCTGCTGACCAGGACCGTCGGCGCGATCCGGCGCAGCCCGAGCGACCCGGCCTTCGGGTGGTGCAGCAGCTCGCTGAGGGCCGTCTCGTCGTCGGCCCGCAGGAACGCCTCGGCGTGCCCGACCCGGATCGTGCCGAACGTCCGCGCGGTGTCGTCGACGAGGTAGGTGAGCGGCTGCGGAACCGGCGTCCGGGAGACCGATCCGATGAACTCGTGGACCTCCACGGCCGACCACCCGACGTCGAGTGCCCGCCGGACCGACCCCGGCGTGAAGCGGTAGACCGTGGCACCGCCGCGGGACTCGACATCGGCGAGCAGCTGGAGCCGCCGCGCCAGTCCGGACTCGAGCGGCCCCGGCGCGACGGCGGTCAGGTCGGCCTGGAGCAGGACGTGGTCGACCGGCTCGGGCAGGTGCGGCGCGAGTACGGCGGCGACGTCGTCGTCGCCGGCCAGCAGCGCCCGGCCGGCGTCGGCGAGCCCACCCGCCCCGGTCACGCCCAGGGCGGCGGCCTCGGCCAGCGCCCACGCCACCTGCTGGTCGCGGGTCCGCGGGCGCCGAGGGCGTTGCCACGCGAGCCGCTGCACCACGGACGGCAGGCCGGTGCCGGTGGCGAGCACCGTGCCGGCATCGAGGTCGGCGAGCGCCTCGAGGGCCATCCGCCGGCTCTCCACCGCGAACGTGCCGGTGAGCTCGGGGGCGAGGGCGTTCTGGGTCTTCCCGGCCGGGTCCCGGTTGCCGACCAGTCCGGGCAGCCGGGAGGTCTCCAGCCAGGCGGCGGCCAGCGTCAGCCAGCGTTCGGCCACGGACCGTGCCACCCACAGGTCGAACGCGTCGGTCGGCAGCCACACCGGGTCGCCGTTCGGGTCGCTGCGCAGGGCCAGCAGCCCGGCGGCCGCGGCCACCTCGACGAGCAGGGCGGCGGTCGGCTGGTCGACGTGCAGGTGGGTCGCGGCGGCCTTCAGGTCCCGCACCGCGATCCCGCCGTTGCGCAGCGCGGCAGGGGGAGCCACGCCCCAGTGGTCGAGCAGCAGCTCCACCCGTCGTACGGCCTCGAAGGCGGCGCCGGCCGCGGTCCGGTCGACGAGGTCGGCGCCGCGCGTCGTCGTCGCCACCGACGGTACGTCGTCCACGGGCTCGCGGGTGGTTCGTCCGCCCCGGAGGACCAGCCCGACCTCGCCGGGCAGGATCGCCAGCCCGCCGGGCCGGGGCACGAGCAGGTGCCGGGACAGCAGCTCCTCGGCCGGCGTCGCGGCGTCCGCGGACGCGACCGTGTGCCGTGCGGAGCCGATGGTGGCCTGGCCTCCGTGCGTGTCCACGTGGTCGAGCAGCGCCCGGGCCGGCGGGCTCAGCTCGGCCAGCTGGCGTTCGACGGACGAGGAGTCGGAGCGGTCGGCGGAGAAGGGGTGGAGGCCGCTCACGCCGACGGCCGGCCCGCCGGTCAGGCACTCGGCGACGACGCTCAGCGCCCGCAGCCCGCCGGTGTTCTCCCACACCAGGGCGCGATCGACGAGCCGCTCGATCGCGTCGGCGGCGGCGCCGGGCTCGGCGTGGAGGAGCGGTGCGAGCTCGGCCTTGGGGGTTTGGCCCGCCACCACGAGGGCATCAAGCACGGAGAGCTCCAGCCGGTTCAGCTGGTCGAGGGCACGCATCACGGAGGACCGGGTCGCGGCGCGGGACGCCAGCTGCCCGGAGTCATGGGGGGCAGGAGTGGCGAGGTCGGGGCGATGGCGCAGCAGCCGGGACAGCCGGTCGTCAGGCCACCCGCGCAGCTGCTCGGCCAGGGTGCGGAAGCCCCGGCTGCTCGAAACGGTCCCAGACATCCCGCCCACGCTACCGGGCGCCCACACGCGGGACGCCGTACGCTTCTCGCGGCCCGGGAGGTCTGATGAAGCAGGTTGAGCTGCACCACGGCGCCGCCACGGACGTCGGGCGGGTCCGCGAGGTGAACGAGGACTCCTTCCTCGCCGCTCCTCCGGTGTTCGTCGTCGCCGACGGCATGGGCGGTCATGAGGGTGGCGACGTCGCGAGCGCGATCGTGGTCGAGGAGTTCGCCCGCCTCACCGACCCCTACGACCCCGGTGCCGGGGCGGAAGTGGTGGCCAGCACCCTGCGGGAGTGCCAGCGCCGGATCACCGAGTACGGCCGCCAGCAGATGGCCGACGGCCACCACCGCTGGTACGCCGGCACGACGGCCGTCGTGGCGCTCCTGGTCGAGGACGGCGAGGGCCCGAAGTGGCTGCTCGCCAACGTCGGTGACTCGCGCGCCTACCGCTTCGTCGACAACGCGCTCGAGCAGGTCAGCGTCGACCACAGCGTCGTGCAGGAGCTGCGTCGAGTCCGGCGAGATCACCTCCGACGACATCGCCGACCCACCCCGAGCGGCACGTCGTCACCCGGGCCCTGGGTGGGCGCGAGGAGTCGGAGGCCGACTACTTCCTGCTGCCGCTGGCCGCCGCCGAACGGCTGGTCCTGTGCAGCGACGGGGTCAACGGCATGCTCACCGATCCCGAGATCGAGGCGATCCTGCGCGACACCGAGGACCCGCGCGACGCCGCCGACCGGGTGGTGGCGGCGGCCGTCGAGGCGGGCGGTCGGGACAACGCCACCGCCGTCGTGATCGATGTGGTGGGATTGGTGACCCAGAGCGACCTCGACTCCGAGCACCAGCGCGTGAGTCCCGAACAGAAGCTGGGGGCCCTGCCGTGACCGACGCCGCGAGCCCGCGTTCCTACCGTCCCGGGGCCTGGTTCGGGATCTTCGGGGAGCACGCGACCGTGCTGCTGCCCCCCTCGGAGAAGCCCCGCGTCGGGGAGCTGTGGGGCCTGGTCGACGGAGGCGCCGACTTCGACGAGGTGCTTGACGCCCTGATCTCGGACGGACTGCGGGAGCTGCCGGGCTTCGTCCTGGTCAGCGAGCTCGAGAGCGACACGAAGGTCGTGATCCGCGGAGCGGCCACCGCCCGCTTCACCACCGCCCGCGGCGAGGTCCAGCATGACGGGGTCCGAGGCGACGACCTGGGTCGAACGCTCGATGACCGGCGTCTCCGCGATGGTGATCGACGTGTCCGGCGAGGGCGGCGACGGCGACCGTCCGTCGTACACGCTGGAGAGCGGGCTGGTCCGGGTGTCCCGGGTCGAGGCGCCCGCGCCCGCGCCCGAGTCCGCGTCCCCCGAACCGTCGGAGCCGGACGCGGAACCCGAGGCCGAGGCAGCACCCGAAGCCGAGCCCGAGGACATCGACCACGACGGGATGACCCGGGCCGGCGGCTGGAGCGCGGGCTCGTTTGCCGCGTCGCGCCCCGGCATCCCCGGACAGGAGCCCGCCCCCGCCGTGGTCGCCCGGCCGGTGGCACGGCTGGTCGTCAGCAGCGGCGACACCCTCGACGTGGACCGGGCCGTGCTGGTCGGGCGGGCGCCGGAGGCCCGCCGGTTCCCCTCCTCCGACCAGCCCCGGCTGGTCAGCGTCCCCAGCCCCAACCAGGAGATCTCCTCCACCCACCTGGAGATCCGGCCCGGTGCGGGCGCCGACCACGGCAGCGCCGTGGTCACCGACCTGGGCTCCACCAACGGCACGGTGCTGGTCCAGCCGGGCCTCGCGCCGGAGGACCTGCGGCCCGGGATCGCCGTCCAGCTGATCCCGGGGGCGATCCTCGACCTGGGCGACGGGGTGACGATCCAGGTCGTCGATCCCTGACGGAGAGACGATGTCCGCTGCCACGACCCAGGCCTCGATGTTCCCGGCCGCCGAGCTCGACCGGCGCTTCTACGCGTTCGCGATCGACCGGCTGATCGCCTGGACCCTCGCCGGGGTGGCGGTGCTCGCGGCGTACCAGCTCTTCCTCGCCGACGGCCAGGTGGTCGCCGGGCTCGCGCTGGTCCTCGGCGTGGTGCTGCTCGTCGGGGTCGCCTTCGCCGTCCCGCTCGGGCTGCGGGGGATCTCGCCCGGGAAGGCCGCCCTCGGACTGCGGGTGGTGGGCCCCGGCTCCGGCGAGCCCATCGGCGCTGGTCCAGGCGATGCTCCGGTCGCTGGTGCTGGGGCTCTCGGCCGTGCCCACCTTCGGGCTCGGGCTGGCGACGCTGGCGTGGACGGCGGTGTCGGACCCCGGCCGCCAGCGGCGGGGGTGGCACGACCAGGTGGCCGACTCGGTCGTCGTCGACGTCCGACCGGTGCCGCTCCAGGAGGAGCAGGTCGACGAGGGGCCGCGACAGATCGTCAACCTCACGGCCATGAGGCTGGTCCCGGCCCCCGCACGCCCGTCGCTCCGCCAGCCCGCGTGCCGCGATCGCCGGAAGCGCCGCCCGTCTCCGAGCGCACCTTCGGTACCGGTTCGGCCACCAGCCCCGCCCGGTGGCGGGTCGCGTTCGACACCGGACGAGGCGTTCCTGGTCGAGGGTCTTGCGCTGGTGGGGCGCCGTCCCGAGCCTCGCCCGGGCGAGGCGGTCAGCCACCTCGTGGCGCTGCCCTCGGACGACATGTCGCTGTCGAAGACCCACGCCCAGTTCCAGGTCGCCGGCGACGGCATCCTCGTGGTGACGGACCGCGGATCGACCAACGGTTCGGTGCTGGTCCGGTCCGGGGTCGCCCGCGACCTGCCGGCGGACAAAGCGACCACCCTGCTCCCCGGAGACGTGGTGCGGTTCGGGGACCGTCAGATGACGGTGGCGCGGGAGTCCTGATGGATCCCGGCCGCTCGTTCCTCGACCTCCTCTACGACCAGGCGCCGCGGTCGGCGTTCGACGAGGTGCTGGCCGAGGCGGAGCGGACCGGCGCGACGGCGGCCGACCTGGCCGCGCTGCGCCACGAGTACGACGTCGCGACCCGGCTGCGCGAGCTGATCGCCCGCCAGCGGGCACGCGAGGCCGAGCTGAGCGCGCTCTACGACACGGCCAACGACCTGACCGGGATCCGCGACGTCGACACGATCCTGGCGGCGATCGTCCGGCGGGCCCGCCAGCTGCTCAACGCCGACATGACCTACCTGTCGCTGAACGACGAGGCCGAGGGCGCGTCGTACATGAAGGTGACCGACGGTGCGCTCACCCCGGAGTTCCGGCAGCTGCGGCTGCCGCTCGGCACCGGCCTGCTGGGGCTGGTGGCGCAGACGGGGGCGCCGTACTTCACCGAGGACTACCAGTCCGACGAGCGGTTCGTGCACCGCGGCTACATCGACGAGGCCGTGGCGGGGGAGAAGATCCGCGCGATCCTCGGCGTCCCGCTCGTCCTGGAGGGGCGGGTGATCGGGGCGCTGCTCGCCGTCCACCGGACCGTGCGCCCGTTCCCGCCGTCCGAGGTCAACCTGCTGACGTCCTTCGCCGCGCACGCCTCCGTCGCGCTGGAGAACGCGCGTCTCTTCGCGGAGCTCGACGAGGCCAACCGGACGATGACCGAGCACACCGAGGCGGTCGAGAGCGCCGCCCTGGCCCACGACCGGCTCACCGACCTGTTGCTGCACGGCGGGGGCGTCGCCGAGGTCGCCCAGGTGCTGTCCGAGGTGCTCGACGCGCAGGTGGCGATCCACGACGCCGGCGGCGAGCTGCTGGCGGGGGAGGCCGGTGACGGCGGCTGGCAGGAGGCGGCACGTCGAGTCGGCGGCCTCGGGCCGTTCGGTCGCGGTCGGGGACGACTGGGTCGCGGCCGCGCTTGCCGGCACCGAGCACGTCGCCACCCTCGTCCTGCACCAGTGCGGCGGGGCGCCCGACCGGGCCGAGCTGCGCACCCTCGAGCGCGGCGCCATGGTGACCGCCCTCGTGCTGCTCTTCGCCCGGACCGTCGCCGAGACCGAGAACCGGCTCGGCGCCGCGCTGCTCAGCGACCTGCTCGACGGCGACGCCGCCGACCCCACCCTGCGTGAGCGCGCCCGGCGCCAGCACGTGCAGCTCGAGCCACCCCTGGTGATCGCGGTCGTCCACGTCACCGAGCTCGACCGGTACGCCGCCGTCCGGACCCTCAACCGCGCCGTCGCCGGCCGGGGCGGGCTCGTCGGCGAGTACCGCGGCGGCGTCGTCCTCGTCCTCGCCGCCGACGAGGCGGTGCCGGTGGGGGAGCAGGTCCAGGCGGCCATCGCCACCGCGGGCGGGTCGGCCACCGTCGGGGTCGCGACCGCCGACGGCGACCTCGCCCACGGGTACGCCGAGGCGCGGCGTTGCCTCGACACCCTGCTCACCCTCGGCCGGACCGGCGAGGTCAGCGACCCGGCCGGGCTCGGCCTCGCCCGGCTGCTGCTCGGCGAGAACGGGCCGGCCCAGCTCGGCGACTTCCTCACCGCCACCCTCGGCCCCGTGCTGGCCTACGACGCGCAGCGTGGCACCGGTCTCGTGGACACCCTGGAGGCGTGGTTCGCCACCGGCGGCAGCGCCCGGGAGGCCGCCGTACGCCTCCACGTGCACCCCAACACGGTCGCCCAGCGGCTGGCGCGCGTCGGTGAGCTGCTCGGGCCCGACTGGCGCGACCCCGGACGCAGCCTCGACCTGCACCTGGCGCTCCGCCTGCACCGGCTGCGGTCGTCATGAAGGCGGTCGGCACCCGATCGGGGGCCCTTGAACGCGTTCATCGATCGGGCGACAACCGGGCCGACCAGCCCTAGGCTCTCCGCAGGAGATGCGGAGGAACCTGTGATGAAGCCGACCGTTCGGACGTCCGGATCTCTGGCGGCCCTCGTCGCCGCGGTGCTCGTGCTCCTTGTCGATCCCGCCACGGCCAAGTGGTCGGACCCCGTTCGGGTCAGTGGAGTGCGCGACGTCCACCGTGAACCGCTGGTCGCCGTCGACCGAGAGGGTGACGTCGCGATCGGTTGGACCCGCTATGACAAGTCGATGTCGGCCGGGGACCAAGAAGCTCGGGTTGAGGCGCGGCTGAGGATGCGGATCAACGGCGACTGGCGGAGGGGCAGGCGGGTTTCAACCCTGGGGAGCCAGGCCGTGGTGCAGGACGTCGCCCTCGACGACGACGGAGACGGCTGGGTCATGTACACCGAGGACTACCGGATGTACCTCCGGCGGATCTTCCGCGGTGGGCGGGTTGGCGATCGCCTGGAGTTGGGAACCGGAGCGCACAGGGGTGAGATCGCCATCGATGGCACGGGCAACGCGCTGGTTTCCTGGGCCTTCTGGGACGCCGACGACTTTGCCTACGCACGCTACGTGCACCGGGACGGATCGTTGTCGCCGCTGGAGACCCTGAACCGATCCGACGGCATCCACGGACCGTCACCCGCGCTCTCTCATGACGGCGAGACTGGACTCGTCGCATTCGGGGCCAGCCAGTGGCCCGCTGCGGCGCGGATGACGTCACCCGGCGTATTCGAGGAGCCGGAGACCCTTGCCACCGTGTCTAACGCTGAGATGGTCTGGCAGGTGGCGGCCTTCGCCGACGACTCCGGCACGGCGACGGTGCTGTTCCGCACGGGCAGCGCCTATCCCCAGTCCTGGCTCTACGCGGTGCGCCTTCCTGCGGATGGGCCGGCCTCGACGCCATGGAAGTGGGGCTCAGGCCACGTCACCAACACCTTCCGGGCCGCGATGGACGCCTCCGGTGACATTCGAGTGGTGTGGGTCGAGCTAGAGCTCAAGTCGATCTACGAGGGCTGGCGACATCCCGCCTTCACGCGTGAGATCCCGTCGGGTGGAGAGCCCGGAGAGGCAACGCGCCTGACCGGACAGACCAGCGGTGTCTCCTTGGCGCAACGACGGGACGGGACCGGATATGTCGGCTGGGTGACCCCACGGGTCGGTGCCCTGCCCCGCATCGTGTCCGTTTCCGGCGACGGCTCCCTCGGTGGCCCACCAAGTCCCCCAGCTGTTTGAGGCCGCTGCCCAGATCGGACGGAGGTTCCTGGTCGCCTATGGTCGCTGGGCGCCCGACTCCGGCGAGGCGATCTGGGTGAGGGCAGGACCGTGAGCCGACTGATCACCTCCCTGCACGATCCGCATGACACATCGTGTGCCGCAGTGCGGGCATGAAGGCGGTCCTCCAGGACCGGTACGGGTCGCCCGATGTCCTGCGGGTCGAGGACGTCCCCGTGCCTTCGCCCGCCGCCGGACAGGTCCGGGTGAAGGTGGCCGCCACGTCGGTCAACCTCAGCGACTGGGAGGGCCTGCGCGGGTCGCCCGCGTACGCGCGGATGGCCGGGCTCCGCGCGCCCGGTCGCCGGACGCTCGGGTCCGACATCGCGGGTGTGGTGGACGAGGTCGGGGAAGGGGTGAGCGGGTTCCAGCCCGGCGACGAGGTGTACGGCGACAACCTGGCGCTGATGGGCGGGTTCGCGGAGTACGCGCTCGCACCGGAGTCCGCACTCGCCCTCAAGCCGGCGCAGCTCACCTTCGCCGAGGCCTCGACCATCCCGCAGGCCGGCGCCATCGCTCTCCAGGGCACGCGATGGGCCGGGGACGGTCGCCGGGTGCTGATCAACGGCGCCGGCGGAGGTTCGGGGTCCTTCGCCATCCAGCTGGCCAAGCGGCTGGGTGCCCACGTCACGGCGGTCGACAACGCCACGAAGCAGGACTTCATGCGGTCGGTGGGCGCGGACGAGGTGGTCGACTACGAGCAGGTCGACTTCACGCGGACGACGCCGCCGTACGACCTCGTCCTGGACCTCGTCGCGCACCGTTCGGTGTTCGCCTACCGCCGCGCCCTGGCGCGCGGGGGCACGTACCGCTGCGTCGGCGGGTCGGCGCGCGCCCTGCTGCGGGTGCTCACCGCCGGGTTCGCCGTCGGGCGACTCACCGGCCGCTCACTCGGGGTGCTCGTCGTGAAGGAGGGGCCCGCCCACTTCGCGCCGCTGGCCGAGCTGTGCGTGGCCGGGGAGGTGCGGATCCACATCGACCGGACCGTTCTCGCTCGACGAGGTCGGCGCTGCGCTTGCTCACGTGGGTGAGGGGCGTGCTCTCGGCAAGGTCGTGGTCGTTCCCTCGTCGTGACCTGACAGCCGGTCATTCCCCGGCGTCGACGGCCTCGGTCACCGTCTCCGGGGGGCCCTCGAGGCATCGGTAGCGCAGCAGCATCGCCCCGCCGGGATACGACTTCGGCGGCTCGACCTGCTCGAACCGCATGGCCGCTGTGCCCTCAGGAAAGAGCCTCTTGCCCTGCCCGATCACGACCGGACACACCCACAGGTTCACCTGGTCGACCAGCGCCTCGCGGAACAGGGTCTGCAGCAGGTTCGCGCTGCCCCACGTGTGGATCTGCTCATGCCGCTCCCGCAGGTCACGAACCTCGGCCCCCGCGTCGGTGATCTGGATGCTGGTGTCCCAGGACAGTTCGGCGTACCGCGGGACGCGACGTACTTGGGGACCCGGTCGAAGGCCCGCCCGATCTCGTCGGTCTTGCCCGGCCAGTAGCCGCGGAAGATGTCGTACGTCGTGCGACCCAGCAGCAGCGCGTCGGATGCCTGCACGTCCGCGATGATCTGTGCGCCGGACTCCGCATCCCCGAACGGGCGCTCCCAGCCGGCGTACTCGAAGCCGCGCGTCCTGCTCGCTGGGTCCACCGTTGGCCTGGATCACGCCGTCGAGCGTGATGTTCATGTTGACGTGCAGCTCACCCATGGCGCCGCCTCCGCATCTCTCGTGGTGTCCATTCTGGTCACAGCCACGGTCAGCATCCATCGGCGTCGAGCCTCGCCGACTGCTCGGAGGTGAGCGAGGTAGCGTGCCGCCGTGCGCTTCGGTGTTGTGGGAACGGGACCCTGGGCGGCCATCGCGCATGGCCCGGGGCTGATGGCTGCCGAGGGTGTCGAGCTGGTCGGTGTCTGGGGTCGTAGCCCGGAGAAGGCGCGCATTCTGGCGACCAGGCTGGGCGTCTCGGCCTATGACGAGTTCGAGGCGCTGCTCGCGGACGTGGACGCCGTCGCCTTCGCCGTACCCCCAGAGGTCCAGGCGGAGCTCGCGCTGACGGCGGCGAAGGCTGGGAAGCACCTGCTCCTGGACAAACCGGTGGCCATGAGCGTTGCCGCCGCGGATGCCCTGCGCGACGCCGCCACCGCGGCTGGCGTGGCCTCGGTGGTCTTCTTCACCGACCGTTTCGTCGACACCTCGCGGGAGTGGTTCCGGGAGGTCCGGGCGACGGACGGCTGGCGTGGCGGCTGGGTGCGGTGGTTCAGCTCGCTGCAGGAGCAGGGCAACCCGTTCGGTTCCTCGCCATGGCGGTGGGAGAGCGGCGCCCTGTGGGACATCGGCCCGCATGCGCTGTCGACGTTGAGTGCCGCCCTCGGCCCGGTCACGTCGCTCACGGCCGTCGGTGGTGACGGCGACCTGGTGACGCTGGTGATCCGTCATGAGTCGGGCGCGACCAGTACCGCTTCGCTGACCGTGTTCGCGCCACCGGCTGCGGCCGGGTTCGAGGCCGCGGTCTGGGGCGACGTCGGCGTGTCGCCCATGCCCCTGCGCCCCGATCTCTCCGCGTCGGATCTGGTGGCCATCGCGGCCGAGGAGCTCGTGGAGTCGGCCCTCAGCGGCGAGCCGCACGAGGTCGACGTCGTCTTCGGGGCCCGGATCGTGGAGCTGCTCGCAGACGCGCAGGCGCAGATCGACGCGGCCCGCACTTCATCACCGACGACTGCCCCCGCCGAGGTCGCCGACCTCGCGATCGACTGGTTCGAACGAGCATCATGACCCAGGGCGGACCGCGCTCACGCGCCGTCACGTCGTCGTGACAGCGTCCAGTCGGGTGGAGGGAAGCGCTCAGCGGGCACTGACCATCTTCTCGAGTCTGGCTCGCAGGGCGGGCACCCGGTGGGCGTTGCCGCGCAGCTCGACGTAGGTGTCGCCGTACGCGGACAGCAGTGCGTCATCGAGCCGCCGTACGGCGCCCGGTGGGTACCGGTAGTCCATCCGCTCGGTGAGCGCGGCCGCGTCCACCGGGCGCAACGCCTCGCCCAGCTCGGCGAGCGACGTGATGCCGAGCTCGAGGAGCAGCCCGGAGATCCAGGCGTAGTGGTCGGTCCGCGACCACCCGGCGTCGGCGTACTGCCCGGCGAGGAACGCCGCCAGTTCGCGCGGGCTGATCCGCGGGTCGTCGTCCTCCGGCTCGGGGCTGGGGCCGGACATGTCGGTCCGGAGCCGGTCGCGGATCGTGGAGAACTCGCGGTCGGCCAGCTCGAGCAGCCCGGCCGCCAGCGTGAACCGGCGGTCGAAGTCGGGCACGTGCTCGTCGGGGATCGTGCCCTTGTAGCGGATGTCGTGCTCGAACTCCGCCCACGCGTGCTGCAGGACCGTGCGGATCTGGACCTGCGCCTGGCGACCCCGGAGCGGCTCGTACGCCGGGTGGGCCTCGCGCGCCGCGTCGAGCCCGACCAGCAGGTGCCGGCTGGCGTAGCCGAACCGGCCCTCGCTCGCCGTCTCCCGGCCCATGTCGCGGTCGTCGTGCACGACGACCTGGTCGTCGAGCAGGTCGGCCACCGCCTGGACGTCGCTGTGCACGTAGGTGATCACGCGGACGCCGATCTGGTCGGTGATCTCCCGAAGCGGGTCCGTGAACGAAGCCTGGCCGTCGACGGTGCGGGCGGCCTTCGCCGCGAACGAGGCCACGGACTTCGCGCGGCCGGTCACGCTGAGGTAGTTGATGCCCGCGTCGTCGAGGACCGAGGTCACCAGCAGCGCGTACTGGTCGGCGGCCAACCGCAGCTCGGGCTGCAGCTCGGCGTACTCGCGGACCGCGGAGCGGCCCGGGTCGTGGACCTCCGGGGCGATGCGCGGCCCGCGCGGCGTCGGCACGAGGTCGTCCGGGAGCGTCGGTGTGACGATGTAGCCCGTCTCGAAGTCGCCGTACGTCGTGGTCCGCTCCGGTGCCCGGGTCGCGAACAGTGCGACGTAGGCGCAGATGACCGCGTCGATCTGGTCCTCGACGACCCGCAGCTCGCTCTTGCGCGCCGCCTTCTCGACCGCACCCCGCAGTGCTTGCCAGGCCGGCGCCGCGCGCCGGTCGGTCTGGCCGTTCAGCCGGAGCGGGGGGTCGGCCGTGGCCAGGCCCTCGACCAGGCCGAGCAGGACGATCAGCTCGGAGCGGAGCTGATCGAGGTCACGCCCGGGCTTGTTCTTGTACTTCAGCGTCCGCCCGAGCCGGAACAGGGCCACCGTCGCTGGGTGGGGGTAGACCTCGATCGCCCGGCGGGCACGCCCCGACCGGGGGTTCATGTCGAGCCCGAGTCGGCCTGCGATCCGGGCGCCCCGGGGCTCTTCCCTGAACTCCGGTTTCCCCGTGTTGGACGGGTGGGCGCCGGCCTCGAAGCGGGCGAAGTCCCTGTTCAGGGCGGCCTCGGCGGGCCGGTTTCCGGTGCGGTTCCTGACGATCAGTGGCGCGTCGATCGCGACCAGGCACTCGTCTTCGACGTACGGCGCCAGCGCGGCCACGATCGCGTCGTCGGTGTCCGCGGCCGACGCGTGAAGCAGATGACCCTCGTCGTCGAGCACTGCCAGTCCGGTGGGCCTGCGGTCACCCCACGCCAGGTCGACTCCGACGAAGTGCATGGGCGCAGCCTGCCCTACTCGGCCCGCCGATTCCTATCCATCCGACGAACGCGGGGTGCTTGACCGTGGCTACCCGCCGGCCGCAGCTATCTCCTCGACGAAGCTCAGGATCGCCACCCATGCGCCCGCAAACACAACCGGAACAAGAGGTCTGCGACCAACCCCCACCAGGTCGTGACCGTCCTGACCCCCCACTGCACCGGGAGCTCCGGGGGAGTATGTCTCCACTTCGAGGACTCGACCATCTTGCGGTAGTCGGTGAAGACATAGCGTTTCGCGCGAAAGTTCCCCGCCATTCCGATGGCGGTGACCACGCACAACGCCAGTCCTGTGAGCGCCAGGATCTTGATGAACCCGGCGTCGGCCCTGCTCGCCGCAAGGCTGACCGCCGCGAAGAGGATCGTCTGGGAGGTCAGGAGTCGAGCCAGCTTCCGGTCGATCAGATCGTGCTCGAACTTCAGCGCGTTGCGATGGTCTTCGAACGACGTTCGCTCCAACGACGGTTCCGGCGTGGCCTTCGGGGGCTCGGACCCCGCGCCGCCCACGTGTGTCATCTCCCTCTCGATGTCATGGGGCGAGCGTTCTCCGGTCCCGCTGCCACGTCAAGCACGCAGGAGCGGACAGGCGTGCCGGCGCCACATGTTGGCGCGGTGACTATGGGCGTGCGGCCCATGTCGGCACGGACCGCAGCCTGTCTAGCGTGTGCCGCATGCCACAGCCCCCTGCCTCGACGCTCGCCGGTCGCCGCGCCCTGGTGACCGGTGGCGCGAGTGGCATCGGCGCCGCCTGCTGCACGCGGCTCGCCGAGCTGGGGGCCCACGTGACGGTGCTCGACCGCGACGGCGAGGCGGCGGCCAAGGTGGCCGCCCAGATCGACGGCGACTCGATCGCCCTCGACCTCACCGACGGTGCGGCGATCGACGCCCTCGACGTCGCCGCGGACCTGCTCGTCAACAGCGCGGGCGTCCAGCACGTCGCCCCGCTGGAGGAGTTCGAGCCGGAGCGGTTCGCGTTCATCCACCGGCTGATGCTGGAGGCACCCTTCCGGCTGACCCGCCGGCTGCTGCCCGGCATGTACGCCCGGGAGTTCGGGCGGATCGTGCACGTCTCCAGCGTGCACGGGCACCGCGCGTCGCCGTACAAGTCGGCGTACGTCTCGGCCAAGCACGGCCTCGAGGGGCTGTCCAAGGTGATCGCCCTCGAGGGTGCCGGCAGGGGCGTCACCAGCAACACCGTCTGCCCCGGCTACGTGCGCACCCCGCTCGTCGAGGGCCAGATCGCCGACCAGGCGAAGGCCCACGGGATCTCCGAGGACGACGTCGTCGACGACGTCCTGCTCGCCCGCACCCCCCTCAAACGACTCGTCGAACCCGACGAGGTCGCCGACCTCGTGGCCTGGCTCTGTGGGCCGACCGCCACGTCGATCACCGGTTCCGCCTTCTTCGTCGATGGCGGCTGGACCGCCGCCTGAAAGGAAAGAGAGATCATGTCCTCCCACTCCGTCGAGGTCGAGCAACGCTCCACCACCTCGATCACGAAGGTCGTCTTCGCCAGCCTCGTCGGCACCGCCGTCGAGTGGTACGACTTCTTCCTCTACGGCTCCGCCGCGGCCCTGGTGTTCGGCACCCTCTTCTTCCCCGAGGCGGACCCGGTCAACGCGACCCTGCTCGCCTTCGGCACCTACGCCGTCGGCTTCGCGGCGCGACCCCTCGGCGGCATCGTCTTCGGCCACTTCGGTGACCGGGTGGGCCGCAAGAAGATGCTCGTGATGGCGCTGATGCTCATGGGTGTCGCGACGTTCGCGATCGGCCTGCTGCCGACGTACGCCACCATCGGCGTCGCCGCTCCGATCCTGCTGCTCGTCTGCCGCCTGGCCCAGGGCTTCGCGGTCGGCGGCGAGTGGGGCGGAGCCGTCCTGATGGCAGCCGAGCACGGCGACGAGGCGCGCCGCGGCTTCTGGTCCTCGTGGCCGCAGGCGGGCGTCCCGCTCGGCAACCTGCTGGCCACCGGTGTGCTCTTCGTGCTCGCCGCCGTCCAGAGCGACGCCGCGTTCGAGTCGTGGGGCTGGCGGATCCCGTTCCTGCTGTCGGCCGTGCTGGTCCTGATCGGCCTCTACGTCCGGCTGCAGCTCGAGGAGTCGCCGGTCTACCAGGAGGCCAAGTCCGAGATCGCGGAGAAGAAGCAGGCGGAGTCCCACATGCCGCTGCTCGAGGTGATCAGGACCTACCCGCGCGAGGTGCTGGTCGCGATGGGCATGCGGATGGCGGAGAACATCTCCTACTACATCTTCACCGTCGTCGTGCTCACCTACGTCACGACCTACCTCGGGGCCGACAAGGGCCTGATCCTGCAGATGCTGCTGATCGGTGCGGCCGCGCAGTTCTTCATGATCCCCGCGATCGGGCTGCTCTCCGACAAGGTCGGTCGCCGGCCGCTCTACCTCGTCGGCGCCGTCGGCGTCGCGATCTGGTCGTTCGTGTTCTTCGGCCTGATCGACACGCAGAGCTCCGGCAGCGTGCTGCTCGCCGTGGTGGTCGGCCTGTTCTTCCACTCGCTGATGTACGCCCCCCAGGCGGCGTTCTTCTCCGAGCTGTTCGGGACGTCCGTGCGCTACACCGGCGCGTCGGTCGGCTACCAGCTGGCGTCGATCTTCGCCGGCGCGCTCGCCCCGATCATCGCGGTGAAGCTGCTCGGCGACGTCGCGGAGAGCAACACCACCGCGGTCGGCCTCTACGTCACCGCCGCGTCGGTGATCACGGTGATCGCGGTGCTCTTCGCCAAGGAGACCCGGGGCACCTCGCTCCGGCACGACCGGGTGGTCCGCGGCGCCCACGACTGACAACGCCGTCGGACGTCGTACGGAGGGAGCCCTCGACGGCTCCCTCCGTACGACGTCCCGGGCGGTTCTCAGCGCAGACCGTCCAGCAAGCCCTGCACCAGGTCGTACGTCGCCCGGTCGGCCGCCGCGACCAGGCCGGCGGGCTCGGCGGCCAGCGGCTGGTAGGGCCCGCCTTCGAAGGTGCCGAGGAAGCCTCCCGACTCCGACAGCAGCAGCGCCCCCGGCGCGTGGTCCCACGGGTTGGCCCGCCGGTAGAGCGCGTAGTCGGCGTCGCCCTCGACGAGCTTCGGGTAGTCCACGCCGCAGCACACCCACGTCAGCTCGAGGGCGGACAGTGTCCCGAGCGCCCGGCCGATCCACGACCGCCGCGCCGTCACGCCGTGCAGCCGCTCGCCGACCGGGGGCCGGGTCAGCCGCTCGCCGTTGCGCCAGGCGCCGGCACCGCGCTCGGCGACGTACGCCTGCTCGTGCTGCGGCTGCCAGATCCATGCCCGCACCACCTCGCCGGACTGGACCTCGCTGACCATCACCGCGTGGTCGCGGGAGCCCTTCACGAAGTTCTTGGTCCCGTCGACGGGGTCGACCGTGAACGCGTGCCCCGCCGCCCGGAAGCGATCCAGCAGGCCGGCGTCGCCCGCGGCGGCCTCCTCGCCCAGCACCACCGCGTCGGGGTAGGCGCCGGTCAGCGCCTTGGTGATCAGCACCTCCGCCTCGCGGTCGGCGACCGTGACCAGGTCGCCGGGGTTCTTCTCGCTGACGTCGCCGTCGGACAGGTCGCGGAACCTCGGATTGATCACTTCCTCGGCGACGTCGCGGATCAGGGCGAGTACGGCGTCGGTGTCCACGCCTCCCACCCTAGGGATGCTTGACATGTGACGTGGATCACTGTTGGTTGGACGGTGGCCGCGGAGGGCGGCCGTGGGCTCTTCATCTCGGGAGATTCGCCATGCACCGACGCGCGTTCGCGTACCTCGTCGTTCTCTTTCTCATCGGCGCTCTCGGCACGTTCGTGCCGTCCCAGGCCGAGCCCGGCCGGGCACCCGACCCGGGCGGCGGCCGCGGCATGGAGGTGTACGTCGGCCAGGTCGCGCAGGGTGACCTGGAGAAGCTGAAGCTCGCCGGGCTCGACCACGAGGACGTCCGCACCAGCGCGGCCCCCGGCGGCAAGGTCGCCGTCGAGGTCGTGATGAACGGCCGCCAGGCCGCGGCACTCGCGGCCGACGGCGTCCAGCTGAACGTCAAGCAGGTCAACGGCAAGCCGGCGTCGCGCGTGGCCGCGTTGCAGAACCGCGCCGGCTACGAGGGCTTCCGCTCCTGGAGCGAGGACGGCGGCATCGCCGACGAGCTCCGCGAGACCGCGGCGGCCCACCCGCAGCTGGCCAAGCTGGTCCCGTTCGGCACCACCGTGCAGGGCAAGGAGATGCTGGCGGTCAAGGTGACCAACAACGCGAACGACGTCGCCGACGGCTCCCGCCCGGCCGTGATGTACCTCGGCGCGCAGCACGCGCGTGAGTGGATCACCCCCGAGATGGTGCGGCGGCTGATGCACCACTACCTCGACAGCTACGGGACCGACGACCAGATCACCCGGCTGGTGGACACCACCGAGCTCTGGTTCGTGCCGGTCGCCAACCCGGACGGCTACGACTACACCTTCACCGGTGACAACCGCCTGTGGCGCAAGAACATGCAGGACAACGACGGCGACGGCGTCACCACCGGCAACGACGGCGTCGACCTCAACCGCAACTACGCCACCAAGTGGGGCTGGGACAACGAGGGCTCCTCGCCCCAGCCGTCGAGCCAGACGTTCCGCGGCAGCGGCCCGAACTCCGAGCCGGAGTCCCAGAACCTCGAGGACCTCTTCGACCGGGTGGGCTTCGAGCACTTCGTGAACTACCACTCCGCCGCCGAGCTGCTCCTCTACGGCATCGGCTGGCAGGTCAGCACCCCCTCGCCGGACGACACGATCCTGGCCCAGATGGCCGGCACCGACGAGGACCCGGCCGTCCCCGGCTACGACCCCGACATCTCCGCCGAGCTCTACACCACCAACGGCGACACCGACTCCCACATGACCGAGGAGTTCGAGACGCTCGGCTTCACCCCGGAGATGACCACCTGCGAGGTCGCCTCCGACAAGTACGCCGACGACGAGTGGGAGTCCGACGACTGCGTGAGCGGCTTCAACTTCCCCGACGACGACCGGCTGATCACCGAGGAGTTCGAGAAGAACATCCCGTTCGCGCTGTCGGTCGCGGAGTCCGCCGACGACCCGGCCGACCCGGTCACCTTCAACGGTGAGCAGGCGCCGGACCTGGTGGCCGACCCGTTCAAGGTCTCGCACGGCAGCCCGCAGCCGGTCGCCGTGACCGCGGATCGCCAGATCGAGAACCTGCGAGCTGCGCTACGAGGTCAACAACGGTCCCACGCAGGCGGTCGAGCGTGTCCGAGTGGGCGGGCGGCGAACGCTACGGCGACTCCAACGACGACTACTACGCCGAGTTCCGCGGCGAGGTCACGGGAGCAAGCGCAGGCGACGCGGTCAGCGTCTGGTTCACCGGCGTGAAGTCCGGCAAGTCGCGTGCGGACGAAGCCCTTCGTCTACAAGGTCGCCCAGGACATCGGCGGAGACGTGCTGGTCCTCGCCGCCGAGGACTACAGCGGCGTCTCCCCGGTGCAGGGCGTCAAGGCGCCGCAGTACGCCGACGAGCACGTCGCGGCGATCGAGGCGGCCGGCTACTCCGCCGACGTGTACGACGTCGACGCCAACAAGCGCACCGAGCCGCACCACCTCGGGGTGCTCGGGCACTACGACGCGGTCGTCTGGGAGAGCGGCGACGACTTCATCCCCCGGGCGACCAGCCAGGTTCCCGGCACCATCGACGACCTGTCGCTCAAGCTCGAGCTCGCCGTGCGCGACTACGTCAACGAGGGCGGCAAGCTGCTCGCCGCGGGCGAGAGCAACCGGTGGGCCGAGGGCCAGGACGGCGTCTACGACTACAACCCGTTCGCGCCGCCGGAGTGCACCACGCCCGACACCTACCCGTGCCTGCCGGTCTTCAACGACTTCCTCCAGTACTGGCTGGGCGCCTACACCTACGTCGACGACGGAGGCACCGACGCAGACGGCAACCCCTACCCGCTCGTCGGGACGGGTGGCGTCTTCGACGGCTTCGAGGGCGACCTGAACGCGCCCGGTTCGGCGGAGAACCAGGACCACACGGCGTCGTTCCTGACCACGTCGAGCTTCCTGCCGCCGGCGGAGTTCCCGCAGTTCGCCTCCTCGGCGGAGGCCGACTGGCTGCGGCCGGGCGGGGCGCCGTACGACCCGCACACCGGCGCCTGGTACGTCTACAGCCAGCAGGACGACGTCTCCTACAAGCGGCTCACCCGCACGGTCGACCTGACCGGGGCGAGTGCCGGGACGCTGAACTTCTGGACGTCCTACGACCTCGAGGCGGACTGGGACTACGCGTTCGTGGAGGCGCACCCGGTCGGCAGCGAGGACTGGACGACGCTGCCGGACGCCAACGGCCACACCCTGCGCGGCACCGGCGACAGCTGCGCCGAGGGCTGGAGCGAGCTGCACCCGTTCCTCGACCACTACCAGACGGCCGCCGACTGCTCGCCCACCGGAACCACCGGCGAGTGGCACGCCGCCACCGGCAACTCCAACGGCTGGCAGGAGTGGTCGATCGACCTGAGCCAGTACGCCGGCCAGCAGGTGGAGGTCTCCATCTCCTACGCCAGCGACTGGGGCACCCAGGGGCTCGGCATGTTCGTCGACGACACGAGCGTCCTCGTGGACGGCGTGGAGCAGGCGGGCACGTCGTTCGAGACCGACCTCGGCGGCTGGACCGTGTCCGGCGCCCCGGCCGGGTCGGAGCCGAACAACAACGACTGGCAGCGCGACCAGCTGGCGTTCGAGGAGGGCGCCGTCGTGGTCACCGAGGACACGGTCTACGCCGGCTTCGGGATCGAGGGACTGGCGCCGGAGCAGCGGGACGACTTCGTGGCCCGTTCGCTGCAGCACCTGTTCGACTGAGTGTGGGGGCTCCGGGCCTCGTCGCGTACGCCGCTGGCGAGGCCCGGGGACGCCCCCTAGGGTCGACCGCATGGAGTCCTACGCCCAGGGAGAGACCGGCCAGGCGCTGCTGGAGGAGACGATCGGCGCGAACTTCGAGCGGACGGTGGCGTCGTACGCCGACCGCGAGGCGCTGGTCGAGGTGGCCGGCGGGCGCCGCTGGACCTGGACCGAGCTCGACCGCGACGTCGACGCGCTCGCCCGCGGGCTGATCGGTGCCGGGATCGACAAGGGCGACCGCGTGGGCATCTGGGCGCCGAACTGCGCGGAGTGGACGCTGGTCCAGTACGCCACCGCCAAGATCGGCGCGATCCTGGTCAACGTCAACCCTGCCTACCGCACCCACGAGCTCGCCTACGTGCTCGACCAGTCCGGGATCAAGCTGCTGGTCGCCGCGACCGACTTCAAGACCAGCGACTACCGCTCGATGGTCGAGGAGGTCCGGCCCGACGCGGACGCCCTCGAGCGCGTCGTGTTCCTCGGCACCGATGACTGGTCGGCGCTGATCGCGGAGGGTGCCGACGTCCCGGCCGGGAGCGGTGGCCGAGCGGATGGCGACCCTCGAGCCCGGCGACCCGATCAACATCCAGTACACCTCCGGCACCACCGGCCGCCCCAAGGGCGCCACCCTGTCGCACCGCAACATCCTCAACAACGGCTTCTTCACCACCGAGCTGATCAACTTCACCGCCGAGGACCGGCTGTGCATCCCGGTGCCCTTCTACCACTGCTTCGGGATGGTGATGGGCAACCTCGGCTGCACCACCCACGGCGCCACGATGGTGATTCCCGCCCCGGGATTCGATCCCGAGATCACGCTGCGCACGATCGCCGAGGAGCGTTGCACCGGCGTCTACGGCGTCCCGACCATGTTCATCGCCATGCAGAACCATCCGACGTTCGCCGACCACGACCTCTCCTCGTTGCGGACCGGGGTGATGGCGGGCTCGATCTGCCCGGTCGAGGTGATGAAGCGCTGTGTCGAGGACATGCACATGGCGGAGGTGTCGATCTGCTACGGCATGACCGAGACCAGCCCGGTGTCGACGCAGACCCGCTCCGACGACGACCTGGACCGGCGTACCGCCACGATCGGCCGGGTGCACCCGCACGTCGAGATCAAGATCGTCGACCCGGTGACCGGCGAGACCGTGGAACGCGGCAGGACGGGGGAGTTCTGCACGCGCGGCTACTCCGTGATGCTGGGCTACTGGCGGGAGGACGAGAAGACCGCCGAGGCCATCGATGCCGACGGGTGGATGCACACCGGGGACCTCGCCGAGATGCGGGACGACGGCTACTGCAACATCGTCGGGCGGATCAAGGACATGGTCATCCGGGGCGGCGAGAACGTCTACCCGAAGGAGATCGAGGAGTTCCTGCACACCCACCCCGATGTCGAGGACGTGCAGGTGGTCGGTGTGCCCGACCAGAAGTACGGCGAGGAGCTCTGCGCCTGGGTGAAGCTGCGGTCGGGGGCGGACCCGCTCGACGCCGAGGGCGTGCGCGCGTTCGCGACCGGCAAGCTCGCCCACTACAAGATCCCGCGCTACGTCCTGGTGGTCGACGAGTTCCCGATGACCGTGACCGGCAAGATCCGCAAGGTCGAGATGCGCGAGAAGTCCGCCGCCGAGCTGGGGTTGGGCTGACGCGTCTTCGCTACCGGCCGAGCACCACCGGGATCCGGGTCCGGCTCCCGTCGCTGCCCACCCAGGTCAGCCAGCCGTCGTCGAGCGGGTGCGCCCCGTGCGGTCCGGCCACGGCGACCCGGAACCGGCCGCTCTCGCCCCTACGCAGGGTCAGCGACGCGGGGCGGACGATCACGTCGTGCTCGGTGAAGCCCGTCGTCACCGCGGAGTACGCCGTCGTCCGCCGGCCGACGTTGGTGACGGTGCGGACCGCGCGGCTGCGGTCGTCGCCGAGGAGGACCGACGGCACGTTCAGCGCGTCTCGGTCCAGGTCGCCGTCCAGCCAGGCGCGATAGCTCCGGCGCGCGGTGAGGTAGGCCAGGCCGGCCCGGTCGGCGCGGGCGAGGGAGGGGCGCCCGGCGCCCTCCTCGAGCCGCGACGGGTTCCCCTGCACGGTGGTGGCGCCCGTGACCAGCGCGGACCGGACGCGGTCCGCGGACCAGTCGTGCCGCCCGACCAGGATCGCGGCCAACCCGCTGGTGGCGGCCGCGGCCGCGGAGGATCCCGTCGTGAAGTCCCACCGCGCCGCCCGCACGGATGGCGGCACGGCCCCGAGCACCCCGACCGCGGGTGCGACGAGGTCGGGCTTGACGGTGGCCGCAGTCGGGTCGCCGTGGGCCGACCACCTCGTGACGTGGCTCGGCGTCCGGCGTACCCCGCCGGGACTCAGGGCGATCTCCTGCCGCGGGTGGTCCCGGTGCCATCGTCGGAGGGCGCGGGCGTCGTCCCGGGTCACGTGCAGCGTGGGGACGGCGTGCAGGTCGGCGTGGACCGCTCCGGGCCGGTGGTTGGCCAGGATCATCCCGATCCCGTCCGCCTGCCCGACGGCCAGCGACTTCGCCACCCGGGCGATGCCGCCGCGTTCGCAGAGCACGATCGCGCCTCGCGTGCGGGCGGCGTCGAGGGCACCGGGCCGGCAGGCCGCCGCCGCCGACCGCGTCGCGCCCGGGGCGCGCGCCCGCTCGGCGAGGACGAGGGGAGCGGGGCCGGTACGGCGGTCCGCCGCCATCGCCCCGCCCACGGCGACACCGCGCCCGAGCTCCGCAGTCCCGAGCCGGAGCCGTCCGGTGGTCCCGCCGACCGAGATGACCCAGGGAGACTGGTGGGCGGCGAACGCCGTGTCGCCGTCGTTGCCCGCCGCGGCGACCACCACGATGCCGCGCTCGGCGGCGCCGAGGAGCGCGCGTTCGACGGTGTCGAAGCCCGGAGGGCCGCCGACCGAGAGGTTGAGGACGTCGACCCGGTCCGCGGCCGCCTGGTCGATCGCGGTGACCAGGTCCGCGGTGGCGCAGCCGTCGTCCTTCGGGTCGGGCGCGGTCCAGCAGGCCTTGTAGACCGCGAGCCTGGCCTGCGGCGCGACGCCGGCGTAGGTCCCGAGCCGCTGGCCCGGGACCTCCACGGAGACACCGGAGTTGCCGGCGGCGATCGAGGCGATCTGGGTGCCGTGGCCGTGGTCGTCGCGCGCGGAGAGTGAGGACGAGCTGCCCAGGTTCTGTTCCCCGAAACCGTCGACGAACCAGCGCGCGCCCACGAGCTTGCGGGTGCAGGCGCTGTCGTCCCAGTCGGAGCCGGTCGCACAGCTGCCGCGGAACCGGTCCAGTCGGCGTTCGGGTCCGACGCCCGAGGCGAACACCGGGCTCTCCGGCCAGACGCCGCTGTCGATCACGCCGATGACCGTGCCGGCGCCGCCGCTGGGCCGCGCAGCCGGCGAGAGCCGGGTGGCGCCGGAGAGCCGACCAGCGAGCGGGCGTACGGCGTTGGGCTCGACCAGCCGGACGCGAGGGTCGGCGCCCAGCTCACGGGCCTGGGCTCCGGTCAGCTCCACGGCGACACCGTTGAGGGCGGTCGTCCACCGGTAGGCCGGCTCGGGTGCGTCCACGGTGTGCAGCACCTCGTCCTGCGTGTTCAGCAGCACCTGCCGGTAGACCACCGGTGGGAGGGGTCCGCGGTAGCCGGCGAGACCGGCGCCGTCGAGCGTGACCAGGTGCAGCCGGGTCCCGCCCGGCTCGGCCTCCACGGGTGACGGCAGACCCGCGATCGGCGCCACGACCAGGGCCGCTGCCACCAGCATCCGCGCGCGCCACGGGCGCACGCGCGTGATCGCGCCACGTGTCATCGCCGTCCCCATCCGTCATTCATCGCGGCCGAGGGAGCATCCTGCCGCAGACCGTCAAGGTTGACAGGCGAAGGACCGACTGGCAAAGGGCGAGCCCGTAGCCTGACCCCATGCGGGATCTCGTCGTCGGCTTCGACCTCGACATGACACTGATCGACACCGTCGCGGGTATCGGGGCCACCCTGACCGCGCTCGGTGGCGAGCTGGGCGTCGAGTTCCCCGTCGAGGAGATCACCTCCCGCCTGGGCCCGCCGCTGGACGCGTCCCTGGCCGCCCACCTGCCGCACGACCAGGTCGAGGGTGCGGTCGACCGCTTCCGCGAGCTCTACCCCGACCGCGCCATCACCGCGGCGCCGCTGCTTCCCGGGGCGGCCGAGGCCATCGCCGACGTACGTCGGCACCGCGGGCGGGTCGTCGTCGTCACCGGCAAGTTCCGGCCCAACGCCCAGCTCCACGTCGACCACCTCGGCATCGATCTCGACCACCTCGAGGGCCAGGTCTGGGGCGTGGGCAAGGCCGACGTGCTGCGCCAGGAAGGCGTCTCGGTGTACGTCGGGGACCACGTCCACGACGTCGAGGGCGCCCTGGCCGCGGGGGCGACCAGCGTCTCGGTGCTCACCGGAGGCTGCACCCGCGAGGAGCTGCTGCAGGCCGGTACCCACGCGGTCCTCGACGACCTCACCGACCTCCCGGCCTGGCTGGAGGAGCACCTGCTGGCGGAGCGGCTCGCCACTCTCGAGGCTGACCTCCGGTCGCGGGAGTCGGTGCTGGTGGCCTACAGCGGAGGCGCCGACAGTGCCCTGGTCCTCGCCGCCGCCGTCCGTGCACTCGGGCCCGAGCGAGTGGTCGCGGCCACCGGCTACTCCCACTCCCTGCCCCAGGTCGAACGGGACCCGGCGCGTGAGCTCGCCGAGTCGCTGGGCGTCCGCGTGCTGACGCCCCGTACGCACGAGATGGAGCGGGAGGGCTACCGCGCCAACGCCGGCGACCGGTGCTTCTTCTGCAAGGCCGAGCTGCTCGACGTCCTCGCCCCGCTCGCCGACGAGCACGGCCTGGCCCACGTCGCGACCGGCACGAACGCCGACGACGCGGTCGCCGGGTTCCGCCCGGGCATCCGCGCAGCGGCCGAACGGGGGGCGATCACCCCGCTGGCCGACGCGGGGCTGACCAAGGCCCAGGTGCGCGAGGCGTCCCGGCAGTGGGACCTGCCCACCTGGGACAAGCCTGCGGCGGCCTGCCTGTCGTCGCGGGTCGCCTACGGCGTGGAGGTCACGCCGCACCGGCTCGCCCGGGTGGAGCGGGCCGAGGCCGCCGTACGCTCCGTGCTCGCCGGAGCGGGCGCGGCGTCGCGCGACCTGCGCGTGCGCGACCTGGGTGATCGCGCCTCCGTCGAGGTCGATGCCGCGCTGCTCGCGGTCGAGCTCGCCGAGGGGACCGCGCTGACGACCGCCGTCGTGGACGCCGCGCGCGGGGCCGGCTTCGCCGCTGCCGCGCTCGACCCGAAGGGGTTCCGCTCCGGGTTCGATGAACGAGCTGCTCTGACATGATCGGCAGCGTGTATGCGACCCCCGATGGCAACGGGATGCCTGACGGTGTTCCGGTGCCGGTCTCAGCGGCGGTGCGCGCTGCCAACACATTGCGCGAGCACATCATCGAGGGCCAGTTCCGCCCCGGAGAGGCCCTGCGAGAGGCCAGTCTCGCGGCCACGTTGGGCGTCTCCCGGAACACCGTCCGCGAGTCGTTCCGTCTGCTCGCCCACGACGGACTTGTCGTGCATGCGCCCCATCGCGGAGTCACCGTCAGAAGCCTCGGCGTCCCGGACGTCGAGGACATCTATCGGATCCGGATCGCGATCGAGCGGCTCGGCCTGGCAGCGGTGGCCGCGGACCCCTCGCCGCTCTCGGAGGTGGTGGCCCAGGGCGAGGAAGCGGCGCGTGAGGGCGACTGGTTGAGCGTGTCGACGGCGGATCTGCGCTTCCACCAGACGATCGTCGCCTCGCTCGCCAGCCCGCGGCTGGACGCGCTGTTCCAGCGGCTGCTCGCCGAGCTGCGCCTCGCGTTCACGGCGATGCCTGACCCGAAGGCGTTCCACGGGCCCTACCTGCGGCGCAACCGTCTCCTCGTGGACCTGCTGGCCGCGGGCGACCGGGTTGCGGCCGAGGCAGAGCTGGTCGGCTACCTCGAGAGCGCGCAGCGCGAGATCGTCGGGATGCTCGCCCGAAATGATCGTTGAACAATCTCGACAAATTGTTCAACAACTCGTACGGTGACGTGATGCCCCCCACACCAGAGCCCGCCATTGGCGCCGATCTCGACGAACCTCAGGAGTCGACGGCCCTGAGATCCACGGGGAAGATCGGGTTCGCGGGGGCCATGTTCCTGATGGCCACCTCGGCCATCGGGCCGGGCTTCCTCACCCAGACCACGACGTTCACCCAGCAACTGGGCGCCGCGTTCGCATTCGCGATCCTGGCGTGCGTCGTGCTCGACATCGCCATCCAGCTGAACGTCTGGCGGGTCGTCGGCGTCTCAGGGCGGCGGGCGCAGGACCTGGCGAACCGGGCCGCACCGGGGTCGGGCTACCTGCTGGCCGCCCTCGACGTCTTCGGCGGACTGGTGTTCAACATCGGGAACATCGCGGGCACGTCGCTGGGGTTGGAGGCGATGTTCGGCCTCGACGTGAAGGTCGGCGCGGCCATCTCCGCGGCGATGGCCATCGCCATCTTCCTGGTCCGCCGGGCGGGGCTCGCGATGGACCGGGTCGTGATCCTGCTCGGCGTGGTGATGCTGGCGTTGACGACCTACGTCGCTCTCACCAGCTCGCCGCCGGTCGGAGACGCGCTGATCCAGTCCGTGGCCCCCGAGACCGTGGACTTCCTGGTGATCACCACGCTCGTCGGCGGGACGGTCGGCGGCTACATCGTGTACGCCGGTGCGCACCGTCTGGTCGACAACGGAATCCGCGGTCCGCAACACGTCCCCGCGATCACGCGGGCCTCGATCACCGGCATCCTGATCACCGCCGTCATGCGGGTCGTGCTGTTCCTCGCGATTCTCGGCGTGGTCACCCAGGGCGCCTCGCTCGACCCCGAGAACCCGACCGCTTCGGCCTTCGAGTTCGCGCTCGGCTCCGTCGGTGAGGTGCTGTTCGGCGCCGTGATCTGGTGCGCCGCGATCACGTCGGTGATCGGCGCGTCCTACACCTCCACCTCGTTCCTGAAGGTGTTCGGCCGATGGGTCACGCAGTGGGAGCGGTGGGTCGTGGTCGGTTTCATCGTCGTGTCGACGGCGGTGTTCCTCATCCTGGGCACGACCCCGGTGAACCTGCTGATCTTCGCCGGCGCCTTCAACGGACTGATCCTCCCGGTCGGCCTCGGGCTCCTGCTCTACGTCGCGGCGCGTCGTACCGACCTGATGGGTGGCTACCGCTATCCGCGATGGCTGATCCTCGTCGGTGCCGCGGCCTGGATGACCACGGTCTACCTGGGCTACCAGTCCCTGACCGGTCTCCAGGAGCTGCTCTGATGGGCACGGCGGTGGACCTGAACAGCGACCTCGGTGAGGGCTTCGGCCCGTGGTCGATGGGGGACGACGAGGCGATGCTCGACGTCGTCACCAGCGCCAACGTGGCGTGTGGGTTCCACGCCGGTGATCCCCGACGCATGCGCAGCATGTGCGTCTGGGCAGCGCAGCGGGGGGTCGCGATCGGGGCCCACGTCGGCTACCGAGACCTCGCCGGCTTCGGCCGCAGGTTCATGGAGGTCGCTCCTGAGGAGCTGGCCGCCGACGTGCTCTACCAGCTCGGGGCGCTCGAGGGGTTCGCTCGCGCGAGCGGAGCACGGGTCCGCTACGTCAAGCCGCATGGAGCGCTCTACAACGCGATCGTCCACCATGAGAGCCAGGCCGCCGCAGTGGTCGAGGCCGTCGTCGCGTTCGATCCCGGAATGCCGGTGCTCGGCCTGGCCCGCTCCCGATGGCTCTCGCTGGCCGAGGACGCCGGTCTGCCGGTGCACACCGAGGCCTTCGCCGACCGGGCCTACAACGCGGACGGGACGCTGGTCCCCCGCTCCCAACCCGGAGCCGTCCTCACCGACCCCGACCGGGTGGCGGAGCGCACGCTCGGCATGGTTCGTGACGGCCGCGTGGAGTCGATCGACGGGAACGTGGTCGAGGTCGCGCCCGCCTCGATCTGCGTCCACGGCGACACACCCGGCGCTGTCAGGATGGCGACCGCCGTGCGCGACGCCTTCCTCGAGGCGGGCGTGGAGCTGCGGGCGTTCGCCCCCCAAGACCCCCGGTGAGGCTCCTCCCGTGCGGCGATGCGGCGCTGCTCGCCGAGCTCGAGAACCTGCCCGCGGTGTTGGCACTCGCCGCGGCCATCCGAGCCGAACGTGAGGCCGGCGGCCTCGCTCAGGTGATCGACGTCGTACCGGCGGCGCGGACCGTCCTTCTCAAGTGCCGCCAGCACGTCAGCGCAGTCGCCGAGGTCGCCGAGCAGCTCAGCCGGCTCGAGGTTCCGGACCACGATCCCTCCGCTGGGCCACACGTGCAGGTCGAGGTGACCTACGACGGACCGGACCTCGAGGAGGTCGCCCGGTTGTCGGGGCTCGACGAGGACGACGTCGTACGGCTGCACACCGACGCCAGCTGGACGGTGGCGTTCACCGGGTTCCTGCCGGGTTTCGGCTACCTGGTCGGCGGCGACGAGCGGCTGGTCGTCCCCCGACGCGACGAACCGCGCACCACGGTGCGACCAGGCTCGGTCGGGCTCGCCGGCGAGTTCACCGGCATCTACCCCCGCGAGTCTCCGGGAGGCTGGCAGCTCATCGGGCACACGGAGGCCGTTCTCTGGGACCCCGGTCGGGAGTCGCCCGCCCTCCTCGCGCCCGGTACCCGGGTCACGTTCGTCCCGGTCGGCGGATGAGTCCCGCCTCGGTCCTCGTGGTCGAGGACCCGGGGTCGCTCACGACGACCCAGGACCTGGGTCGTCCCGGCCTTGCCTCGTTGGGCGTACCCGAGTCCGGGGCGCTGGACCCCGGTGCCCTCGGTCTGGCCAACCGGCTGGTCGGCAATCGCGAGGGTGCGACGGGGCTGGAGGTCACCTTCGGCGGGCTGCGGCTACGCGTCCGGCGACCCGTCGTACTCGCGGTCACCGGTGCCCCGGTCACCGTCTCGGTCGACGGCGTGGGGGTCGGCAGCCATTCCGCGTTCTTCGCCCGCGCCGGGTCCACGGTCACGCTCGGCACGCCGCCGCAAGGCGTGCGCAGCTACGTCGCGGTGAGGGGAGGGGTGGATGCCCCTCAGGTCCTCGGCTCGTCGAGCACCGACCTGCTCGCCGGGATCGGCGAACCGCTCACAGGCCGGCCACGAGCTGGGCGTCGGCCCCGAGCCCGCTTCGCCGGTGCCGGCGCTCGACGTGGCGCCGGCCCCGATGCCCACGAACGGCGACGTGACGCTCCGGGTGGTGCTGGGCCCGCGCGACGACTGGTTCACACCCGACTCGGTCCGTGCGCTGCTCGGTACGGCGTGGACGGTTGACCCCAGAAGCAACCGCGTGGGGCTCCGATTGACCGGGCCGGCTCTGAGGCAACAACGGCAACGCGAGCTCCCGAGCGAGGGCACTGTTGCCGGGTCGCTCCAGGTCCCGCACAACGGCCAGCCGGTTCTCTTCCTGGCCGACCATCCGGTGACGGGGGGATACCCTGTGATGGCCGTGGTGCTCACCGCAGACCTTCCGCTCGCTGCCCAGGCCAGGCCCGGGCAGCGGATCAGGTTCCGGAGGGCTGGCGGCCCGCGGTTGCCGGAGTCGAACCCGCGAGGCGGTGGGCGATGAGCGCGCCCACCATGCCCGATGCGGATCGGCGCCGAGCGCTGACGCCCGCGCAGGCACGGGCCCTGTTCCGCGACGGGCTGCGGACGCCGACCGCCGGCTGGTGCACCGGGTGGACCCAGGCCAATCTCATCGCGGTCCCGGCCGACCTGGCCTACGACATGCTTCTGTTCGCTCAACGGAACCCGAAGGCGTGCCCGCTCCTGGACGTCGGGGACGTCGGAGCGGTGTCCACGCCGTTGGTCGACGGCGACCTCCGGACCGACGTCCCGGCCTACCGGGTCTACGCGGAGGGCGAGCTGATCGACGAGCCGAGGATGTGCTCGCGGCCTGGCGCGATGACCTGGTCGCGTTCCTGATCGGGTGCAGTTTCACGTTCGAGGCTGCCCTGCTCGACGCGGGGGTACCGGTGCGGCACCTCGAGCAGGGCGTGAACGTGCCGATGTTCACCACCTCGGTGCCCACCAGAGCGGCGGGCCGGATCCACGGACCCCTCGTGGTTTCGATGCGACCCTTCGCCGCCGAGGATGTTGCCACCGCCGTTCGGGTCACGGCTCGCTACCCGGCCGTGCACGGCGCCCCGGTGCACGTCGGGAACCCGGAGGCCATCGGGATCGCCGATCTGGGTCGCCCCGACTTCGGCGACCCGGTGCAGGTGCGTCCCGGTGAGGTGCCGGTATTCTGGGCCTGCGGCGTGACACCCCAGGCGGCCGTCACGGCGTGCCGTCCGTCGTTCGCCATCGGGCACGCGCCCGGACACATGGTGCTGACCGACGCGAGGGACGCGGACTACCAGGTCCCTTGAGGAGACCGGGGCTCCGGACGGGATCCCGATGGTGTCGTCGCCGGAGGGCGCATAGGCTGCACCGGTTGTGCGGTGACGTGCTCGTCGAGAGAGAGATCAGAACGTGCCCAGTGGCAAGGTGAAGTGGTTCGACGCGGAGAAGGGTTTCGGCTTCCTGTCGCAGGAGGACGGGCCCGACGTCTACGTGCGCTCCGAGGCGCTGCCCGAAGGAGTGACGACCCTGAAGAGCGGTACCCGGGTGGAGTTCGGCATCGCCCAGGGCCGGCGCGGTGACCAGGCGCTCCAGGTCCGGATCCTCGACCAGCCCGCCTCGGTCACCCGCAACCAGTCGCAGGCCCGGCGCAAGAAGCCGGAGGAGATGGTCCCGATCGTGGAGGACCTGATCCGACTGCTCGACGGCGTGGGAGAGGCCTACCGGCACGGCCGCCACCCCGACGCGCGCACCGCGCGCCCGGTGTCCAAGCTGCTGCGCGCCCTGGCCGACGAGCTCGAGCTCTAGCGCGCGACGTGAGGCGCGGAGGCGGTGATCCGCCGGTGGTTGAGGTCGAGGCGATGCCCCGCGTGGCTGAGGTACGAGGGCGGTGCCCCGGGGGGGTGGTTGAGGTGCGAAGGCGCTCTGGCGCCTGAGCCTCGAAACCCCGAGCCGACCGGCGACCTCAGCCCGCTTCGGCGGCTGCCGGGTCGCCGGTCCGCGGCCGGCTGACCAGCACGAACGCCGCCCACGCCGCCAGGACGGCGCACGCGATGCCCAGCCCCAGCCGAGGCATCAGTGGCATCGCGATCCCGACGAAGCCGCCGATCACCCAGGAGAGCTGCAACGTGGTGTCGCTGCGGGCGAACGCGCTCGACTGCATCCGTTCGTGCACGTCGCGCTGGATCGTGGAGTCCAGCGACAGCTTGGCCAGCGACTGCGCCAAGCCGGCGGTGAGGCCCAGGAGCACCAGCGGCACCAGGCCGTAGAAGAGCGCGGCGAGCAGCACCATCGCGGCGTCGGCGAGCAGCGCGAGCACGACGGTGACGGCCGGGTTGAGCCGTTTCAGGATCGAGGCGGCGGCGATGCCCAGCGTGTTGCCGAGTCCGGCCGCCCCGATCACGAGGCCGAGCAGGACCTCGGGCCGCCAGTCGCCGATCGGATTCTCACGCAGCAGGAACGCCATGAACATGGTCAGGAACCCCGACAGCCAGCGCGGACCGCAGTTGGCGCGGAGGGCGAACGCCACGGCGCCCGGGATCCGGGCCCGGCTGCGACCCCGGCCCTGCCGGGGTGCCGACGAGCCGGGCATCAGGACGAGCGTCCCCTCGCCGAGGCTGGAGTCGACCTTGGCGGGCAGCCGGATCGCCAGGATCGTGGCCACGACGAAGACCACGAAGGCGTAGCGCAGCGACCACTCGGAGCCCGCCACCGCCGCGAGCCCGGCGATCGGCGCCGAGATGCTGGCGCCCACCACGCCCGCGAGCGAGGTCCGGGCGTTCGCCTTGACCAGCGTCAGGTTGGGCGGGACGAGGCGAGGTACGGCGGCCGCGCGGGTCACGCCGTACGCCTTGGACGCGACGAGCACGCCGAGTGCGGCCGGGAACAGCCAGGTGGAGCCGGTGACCACGGCAGTGCCCAGCACCCAGCACAGGAAGGCACGCAGGGCCATGGTCGCGCCGATCGCCCAGCGGCGGCCATGGCTGAAGCGGTCCAGGAACGGTCCGATCAGGGGCGCCACGATCGCGAAGGGGAGCATGGTCAGCCCCAGGAACAGCGCCACCTGGTCGCGGGCCTCACCCGTCGGGACCTGGAAGAACAGCGTGCCCGCGAGCGAGATCGCCACCGCGGTGTCGCCCGCGGCATTGAACGCATGGAGCTCGATCAGCCGGGAGAGCCCGGAGTCCCCGGCACCCTCCGCGCGGGCGGCCCGCCGGGCCTGGCGCGCGGTGAACCGGCCGGCACGCCCGGTTGCCGCAGCGGCGCCGCGGGCCCCCCGGCCGGCGACCCGCGTGGCGGCACCGAGCCCGCGGCCCAGGGCCCGTACCCGGTCTCGCGCGTCGGGTCCGGACTGGCTCATGGGCCCATCCTGCCCGGTCCACCCGCACCGACCGGAACGGGACACCCAGCCTCGGCCGCCCGATCTGACAGCAGGTGGAGCGATGGGTGATGATGGCCCTGTGATGACCAAGCTCCGTGCCAAGTCAGACGCCGTCACCGTGGCCGCGGTCGAGCCGGCGCGCGAGGCCCTGGTCGCCGACGTGGGCGCCGCCGACGTCGGGGAGCACCTCGGCCACGTGGTCGAGGGCGAGCGCCTGGTCAGCCACCTCTTCGCCTGCACCCGCGCCGGCTACGCCGGATGGCGCTGGTCCGTCACGGTCACCCGCGCCTCGCGGCAGAAGCAGGTCACCGTCGCCGAGATCGTCCTGCTGCCCGGCGAGGACGCCATCGTCGCCCCGGAGTGGGTGCCCTACAAGGAGCGGATCAAGCCCGGCGACCTCTCGCCCGGCGACCTGCTCCCGGTGGAGGAGGACGACGCCCGCCTGGTGCCGACCTACCTCGTGGGCGACGACCAGCTCGACGCCGACGACGAGGCCCAGGTGCGCGCGGTGGCCGAGGAGCTCGGCCTCGGGCGGGTCCGCACGCTCTCCCTCGAGGGACGCGACCTCGCCGCGCAGCGCTGGTACGACGGCGACGGCGGTCCCGGCGCCCCGCTCGCCCAGTCGGCTCCCGACGTCTGCTCCACCTGCGGGTTCCTGGTGCGGATCGCCGGCCCGCTGTCCGAGAGCTTCGGCGTCTGCGCCAACGGCAACGCCAACGACGACGGGCGGGTGGTCTCCCTCGACCACGGGTGCGGCGCCCACTCCGAGGTCCAGCTCGCCAAGAAGCACGAGCCTCAGCCGCTGCCCGACCACGTCTTCGACACGGTCGCGACCGACGAGCTCGAGACCTTCTGATCAGTTCCCGGTCATCGCGACCGGGTGCCGACCCTCCGTCGAGCCCGCCGCGTCGTCGCGGCCGAGCACCCAGACGGCGTACTCGTCGTCGGGAGGGTGCAGCTCGTAGGTGCCCGCCCGCAGCTCGACGCGGAGGCCCGAGGCCTCGACGTCCGCGACGAACTCGTCGGCGGGGTAGCGGCGGCTGGTCGTCGGGCCACCGGTGAGGTGGAACCCGACGAGGATCCGTCCTCCGGGCGCGAGCAGGCTGCGGAGCTGCCGCAGCACCTGTCGCTCGGTGTCCTCGGCGAGGAACACCATCACGTTGCCGACGACGACCATCAGGTCGAACTCCGGGGGATGGCCGGCTGCCTCCAGCATCGACGCGGAGAGCCCGAGCACGTCCTCCTCGACGACGTCGACGTCGGGGTAGGTCCGCCGTGACTGCTCGACCAGCGCGTGGTCGGGCTCCACGGCGACCACCCGGTGGCCACGTCGCTGCAGGGCCGCCGCAACCCGGCCCATCCCGGAGCCGACGTCGAGGATGCGCGCCGACCGGGGGGCCAGGGCGTCGGCCAGCCTGGCCTCGCCGTCGATGTCCTCGCCGTCGGCGACCAGCTCCGCGAAGCGGCGGCCGTAGCCGTCGTTCGCCTCACCGCCGACCGCCCACCGGGTCGGCGGAGCGTCACTCACCACGCGCCGCCTGGCGGGCCTTCCTGCGCCGACGGCAGTACTCCAGACCGAACAGTCCGAGGCCGAAGCCGGCCAGGCACGCCCACAGCCACCAGCTGCGGCCGGCATCCTCGAGGCGCCCGTAGAAGGGGATCAGGGCGACGAAGGCGACCAGCCACAACAGGGTGCCGACCTCGACCGTCCGGACGCCGTCCACGTCGAGCGGCTCGACGTCGGCGACGATGTAGGTGCGGTTGCCGATCTCGTGCTTCTTCGGCTGGTCGTCGCGCAGTTCCACCACGATCGACACGCTAGTCCAACGACGCGAATTCCGCGTCCCACACCGGGATCGCCTGCTCTGCCATGCTCGGTTCGTGAGCAATCAGGCACAGACCGGCGCCGGCGCCGGCACCGCCCCCTCGCGGGGCGGACTCGACGGTTTCTTCAAGATCTCCGAGCGCGGTTCCACCGTCTCGCGCGAGATCCGTGGTGGCGTCGTCACGTTCCTGACGATGGCCTACATCATCGTGCTGAACCCGATCATCCTGCTCTCCGGGACCGACATGAACGGCGACCAGCTGGCCGGGGGAGACTTCGCGGCGATCGCCGCGGCCACCGCGCTCGTCGCGGGCGTGCTGACGATCCTGATGGGCGTCGTCGCCAACTTCCCGCTCGCGCTCGCGACCGGGCTCGGCCTCAACGCCTTCGTCACGTTCTCCGTCGCCAGCCAGATGACCTGGGCCGACGCCATGGGCCTGATCGTGATCGAGGGCCTGATCATCCTGGTGCTCGTGCTCACCGGCTTCCGGGAGGCGGTCTTCAAGGCCGTCCCCGCCCCGCTGAAGATCGCGATCTCCGTCGGGATCGGCCTGTTCCTGACCATCATCGCGCTGGTCGACGCCGGGTTCGTACGCCGGCACTCGGCCGGGCCCGTCCCGGTGGAGCTCGGCGTGGGCGGTCAGCTCCAGGGCTGGCCCGTCGCCGTCTTCTGCCTCGGCCTGATCCTCCTGTTCGCCCTGTTCGTGCGCGGGGTCAAGGGAGCGATCCTGATCTCGATCGTCGCGATGACCGTGGTCGCGATCATCGTCGAGAAGGTCGCCGACGTCGGGCCGACGTACGGGCCCGACGGGGTCGAACCCGCTGGGCTGGAACCTCAACGTGCCCGACTGGCCCTCCGACGTGTTCGGGACGCCCGACCTCCAGCTGATCGGTGAGTTCAGCCTGCTCGGGTCCTGGGAGAACGCCGGCATCGTCACCGCCGCGCTGCTGGTCTTCACGCTCCTGCTGGCCGACTTCTTCGACACGATGGGCACGATGACCGCCATCGGCGCCGAGGCCGGCCTCCTCGACGAGGAGGGCATGCCGCCCAACACCCAGCGGATCCTGATCGTCGACTCCCTCGCTGCCGCTGCCGGCGGTGCCGCCGCCGTCTCCAGCAACACCTCCTACATCGAGTCGGCCTCCGGCGTGGCCGAGGGCGCCCGCACGGGCCTGGCCAGCGTCGTCACGGGGGCCCTGTTCCTGGTCGCGATGTTCTTCGCCCCGGTCGTGGGGATCGTGCCCAACGAGGCCGCGGTGCCGGCCCTCGTGCTGGTCGGCTTCCTGATGATGCAGCAGCTGCGCGGGATCGACTGGGCGGACCTCGACATCGCCGTACCAGCGTTCCTGACGATCGTGCTGATGCCGTTCACCTACTCGATCACCGTCGGCATCGGTGCCGGCTTCCTGGCGTTCGTGCTGATCAAGCTGGTCCGCGGCAAGGCGGCCGAGGTCCACGCCCTGATGTGGGTGGTGGCGGCCCTGTTCGTCATCTACTTCGCGATCAACCCGATCACCGACTGGCTCACCTGACCGTCGTCCGTGACGTTCTGGTTGCTCCCCACAGGTCCTGGCAACCAGAACGTCACGGACGAGCACGGTCCCGAGCGCGTTTTGACCCCCGGTGTCGGGAGCGAGTAATCTCGATCCTCGTGTCTGGGACGACCAGACCGTTGCGCGTGCCCGAAAGTCCGACCCGCACTCCTGAGCCGGACGCATCTGGGGCACACACACCACAGGCACATCGCAAGAGCAGCATCATCGTGCCCGGCAGAGCGCCGGGTTCTGACTAGAGGACAAGAGAGGGAACCACCCGGTGCCCACCATTAACCAGTTGGTCCGCAAGGGCCGCCAGGACAAGGTGTCGAAGAACAAGACGCCTGCCCTGAAGGGTTCGCCCCAGCGACGCGGTGTCTGCACCCGCGTCTACACCACCACCCCGAAGAAGCCGAACTCCGCCCTCCGCAAGGTCGCCCGCGTGCGCCTGTCCAGCGGCGTCGAGGTCACGGCGTACATCCCGGGCGTGGGCCACAACCTCCAGGAGCACTCGATCGTGCTCGTCCGCGGCGGCCGGGTGAAGGACCTCCCCGGTGTCCGCTACAAGATCATCCGCGGCACCCTCGACACCCAGGGCGTCAAGAACCGCAAGCAGGCCCGCAGCCGCTACGGCGCGAAGAAGGAGAAGAGCTGATATGCCGCGCAAGGGTCCCGCTCCCAAGCGTCCGATCGACGTCGACCCGGTCTACGGGTCGCAGCTGGTCTCCCAGCTCGTCTCCAAGGTGCTCCAGGACGGCAAGAAGCAGGTCGCGCAGCGCATCGTCTACACCGCGCTCGAGGGCTGCCGCGAGAAGACCGGCACCGACCCGGTGGTCACGCTCAAGCGTGCCCTGGACAACGTGAAGCCGGCCATCGAGGTCAAGTCCCGCCGCGTCGGCGGTGCGACCTACCAGGTCCCCATCGAGGTCAAGGGCACCCGAGGCACCACCCTCGCGCTGCGCTGGCTCGTCGGCTACGCCGCCGACCGCCGCGAGAAGAGCATGCACGAGCGCCTGATGAACGAGATCCTCGACGCCTCCAACGGCCTCGGCGCCGCGGTGAAGAAGCGCGAGGACACCCACAAGATGGCCGAGTCCAACAAGGCCTTCGCCCACTACCGCTGGTGATCCGGCGGCGGTACGCCGGCTGCATCCCCGCCGCGCCGTACCGCCGCACCGGGCACCCCACCTGACGTTCTAAGGAAACCGACTCACAGTGGCTGTCGACATCACCACGGACCTCAACAAGGTCCGCAACATCGGCATCATGGCGCACATCGACGCCGGCAAGACCACCACCACCGAGCGCATCCTCTTCTACACCGGCATCACCTACAAGATCGGTGAGGTCCACGAGGGTGCCGCCACGATGGACTGGATGGAGCAGGAGCAGGAGCGCGGCATCACCATCACGTCCGCGGCGACGACCTGCTGGTGGAAGGACCACCAGATCAACATCATCGACACCCCCGGCCACGTGGACTTCACGGCCGAGGTCGAGCGTTCGCTGCGCGTCCTCGACGGCGCGGTCGCGGTGTTCGACGGTGTCGCGGGCGTCGAGCCGCAGACGATGACGGTGTGGCGCCAGGCCAACAAGTACGCCGTGCCCCGCATGTGCTTCGTGAACAAGCTGGACCGCACCGGTGCCGACTTCTTCCGCTGCGTCGACATGATGGTCGACCGGCTGAACTCCACGCCGCTGGTCCTGCAGCTGCCGATCGGTGCCGAGAGCGACTTCCTCGGGGTCGTCGACCTCGTCGGGATGCGCGCCCTCACCTGGCGCGGTGAGACCAAGATGGGCGAGGACTACGAGGTCGAGGAGATCCCGGCCGAGATGGCCGAGCAGGTCGAGGAGTACCGCGAGAAGTTCCTCGAGACGCTGGCCGAGGCCGACGACGACATCATGGAGAAGTACCTCGAGGAGGGTGAGTTCTCCGTCGAGGAGCTCGAGGCCGCGATCCGTCGCGCCACCCTGGCCGACAAGGTCAACCCCGTGCTGTGCGGCACCGCGTTCAAGAACAAGGGTGTCCAGCCCCTGCTCGACGCGGTCGTGAAGTACCTCCCCTCGCCGCTCGACATCGAGGGCATCGTCGGCCACTCGGTCAAGGACGAGAACGAGGAGATCATTCGCAAGCCGTCGGACGACGAGCCCTTCTCCGGCCTGGCCTACAAGATCGCCTCCGACCCCCACCTCGGCAAGCTGATCTACGTCCGGGTCTACTCCGGCAAGCTCGAGGCCGGCTCGACCGTGACCAACTCGGTCAACGGCCGCAAGGAGCGGATCGGCAAGGTCTACCAGATGCACGCGAACAAGCGTGAGGAGATCGCGTCGGTCGGCGCCGGACAGATCGTGGCCGTGATGGGTCTGAAGGACACCAAGACCGGGCACACCCTCTGCGACGCCCAGCACCCCGTCGTCCTCGAGTCGATGACCTTCCCGGCCCCGGTGATCGAGGTCGCCATCGAGCCCAAGACGAAGGGCGACCAGGAGAAGCTCGGCATCGCGATCCAGCGACTCTCCGACGAGGACCCGACCTTCACCGTCAAGGCCGACGAGGAGACCGGGCAGACGATCATCGCCGGCATGGGCGAGCTGCACCTCGAGATCCTCGTCGACCGGATGAAGCGTGAGTTCCGCGTCGAGGCCACCGTCGGCAAGCCGCAGGTGGCCTACCGCGAGACGCTCCGCAAGGAGGTCTCCAAGCACTCCTACACGCACAAGAAGCAGACCGGTGGTTCGGGCCAGTTCGCGAAGGTCGTGGTGTCGCTCGGCCCCAACGTCGACCCCGAGACCGGTGCCGGCGCGGGCTACGAGTTCGCCAACAACGTCACCGGTGGCCGGGTCCCCAAGGAGTACATCCCCTCGGTGGACCAGGGCGGCCAGGAGGCCATGGAGTTCGGCGTGCTCGCCGGCTACCCGATGGTCGACGTCAAGTTCACGCTCGAGGACGGCGCCTACCACGACGTCGACTCCTCCGAGCTGGCCTTCAAGATCGCGGGCAACCAGGCCTTCAAGGAGGCCGCCCGGATGGCGAAGCCGGTCCTGCTCGAGCCGATGTTTGCGGTCGAGGTCACCACGCCGGAGAGCTTCCTCGGCGACGTGATCGGCGACATCAACAGCCGGCGCGGACAGGTCCGCAACATGGAGGAGCGTCACGGCGACCGGGTCGTCGACGCCCTCGTCCCGCTCTCCGAGATGTTCGGGTACGTTGGCGACCTGAGGTCCAAGACCTCCGGTCAGGCGTCGTACTCGATGGAGTTCGACTCGTACGCCGAGGTTCCCCAGAACATCGCCGACGAGATCATCAAGAAGGTCCGCGGCGAGTAGTCCGGGCCCTCGGCACCACGTAACAGCACCACCCACGAGTCAAGTACCAACCACACCAGGAGGAGCCCACCGTGGCTAAGGCGAAGTTCGAGCGGACCAAGCCGCACGTCAACATCGGAACGATCGGTCACATCGACCACGGCAAGACGACCTTGACCGCGGCGATCACCAAGGTGCTGCACGACAAGCACCCGGACCTGAACCCGTTCACGCCGTTCGACGAGATCGACAAGGCTCCCGAGGAGCGTCAGCGCGGCATCACCATCTCGATCGCGCACGTCGAGTACCAGACCGAGAACCGTCACTACGCGCACGTCGACTGCCCCGGTCACGCCGACTACATCAAGAACATGATCACCGGCGCGGCCCAGATGGACGGCGCGATCCTCGTGGTCGCCGCCACCGACGGCCCGATGCCGCAGACGCGTGAGCACGTGCTGCTCGCCCGCCAGGTCGGCGTGCCGGCCCTGGTCGTGGCGCTCAACAAGTGCGACATGGTCGACGACGCGGAGCTCATCGAGCTCGTCGAGATGGAGGTGCGCGAGCTGCTCTCCGAGTACGAGTTCCCGGGCGACGACATCCCCGTGATCCAGGTGGCCGCGTTCCCGGCGCTCAACGGCGACGAGAAGTGGGGCCAGTCCGTGGCCGACCTGATGCAGGCCGTGGACGACTTCATCCCGACCCCCGAGCGCGAGACCGACAAGCCGTTCCTGATGCCGGTCGAGGACGTCTTCACCATCACCGGTCGCGGCACGGTCATCACCGGCCGCATCGAGCGCGGCATCGTGAAGGTCAACGAGGAGGTCGAGATCGTCGGCATCCGCGAGGGCTCGCAGAAGACGACCGTCACCGGCGTCGAGATGTTCCGCAAGCTGCTCGACGAGGGCCAGGCCGGCGAGAACGTCGGGCTGCTGCTCCGTGGCACCAAGCGCGAGGACGTCGAGCGCGGCATGGTCGTCATCAAGCCGGGCACCACGACCCCGCACACCAACTTCGACGCCTCGGTCTACATCCTGTCGAAGGAGGAGGGCGGCCGCCACACGCCGTTCTTCAACAACTACCGCCCGCAGTTCTACTTCCGGACGACGGACGTGACCGGCGTGGTGACCCTCCCCGAGGGCACCGAGATGGTCATGCCGGGTGACAACACCGAGATGTCGGTGGAGCTCATCCAGCCGATCGCCATGGACGAGGGCCTGCGGTTCGCGATCCGTGAGGGTGGCCGCACCGTCGGCGCCGGACGGGTCACCAAGATCACGAAGTGAGTGAGCGCCCCCAGCCCGAGCTTGCGAGGGCTGGGAGCAGGCGCCAGGTCGAGTAGCGGCGCGACTGAGCCTGCGAAGTCGCGACTCGCGTATCGAGACCGACGTGCACCAGCGAGGCCCCGTCCCACGAGGGGACGGGGCCTCACTGCTTCTCCGGACCAGGCGTAGGTCAGCCCCGCGAGGCGACGTACGACGACGTCCCGCCCGGCCTCGACGAGCTCGGCATCGGTCTCCCAGGCCAGCCGGGCGTCGCTCATCAGGTCCAGGAGGTCCCCCTCGTCCACCGGCACGCTCGAGGTGTAGCTCTCGTACATCGCGATCGCCATCCCCTTGGGGGGCGTGTACGCGGAGGCCATCAGCACCGAGCCGTTCCTGTTGTTGTCACTGAACCCGTAGGGCACGCTGGAGACGGTCGCGAGCCCGCCGCCGGCCAGCTCGACGCACTGCGTCGACGGCTGCCTCTCCATCGTCCGGCACCCACCTCCGGGTCCTCCGCCCAGGCCGCGCGCTTCGGAATGGTCCGGGCCGTAGACGCTGACCGAGAACATGTCACGCCGGGACGCCCCCTCGAGGCGAACCATCACGTCGACGCTGTCCGGTTCAGAGCCGTAGGTGCCGTAGGCACGGACGTTCTCGGTGCCGAGATGTTCCCCGACGAGCACGGCCACGGCTCCCGGGGTGATCTGCTGGGCGGCAGCGGGAGCTGGATGACGTCGCCGGCTCCGCGGCCGTCCCGGCTGGTGCCGCGAGGCGCAGCCGGTGAGCGCGATGACGAGGATCGGAAGGAAGAGGAGTTGTCTGTTCATGGCTCCCACGGTCCGCCAGAGGGATGTCGCCCTCGTGAGCACCGACACTCAACGCGCCCCGCCCGTACGGGCCATCCTGGAGCGTGATGGAGGATGGGCGCATGGAGGAGCAGCAGCCCCGCGCCCGGCCTCACCAGCGGTTCACCGACGACGGGCGCCGGATGCGCGAGGTGCTGTCGTACTCGCGCCGCGGCAGCCGCTTCACCCCGACCCAGCGGGAGGCCTGGGAGGCCCACGCCGAGCGCTGGGTGATCCCGGACGAGGCCGTCGACGAGCCGGGCTTCGGCCTCGCCGACGTGGTTCGGTCGCGATGCGCCGCTGATCGTCGAGATCGGGCCCGGCGTGGGCGAGGCGACGGGTGTCCTCGCGGCGGCCCGCCCCGACCACGACGTACTCGCCCTCGAGGTCTGGCGACCCGGCGTCGCGGCGGCCCTGGCGGAGGTGGCCGCCGCCGGCGCCGAGAACGTCCGGTTCTGCTCGGTCGACGCGGCCTGGATGCTCGAGCACGTCATCGCGCCCGGGACGCTCGCCGGGCTGTGGACGTTCTTCCCCGACCCGTGGCCCAAGAAGAAGCACCACAAGCGTCGGCTGGTGAGCCCGCCGTTCGCCGCGCTCGCCGCCAGCAGGCTGGCTCCCGGGGGGTCCTGGCGGCTGGCCACCGACTGGGCCGACTACGCCGAGCAGATGCACGAGGTCCTCGACGCGGAGCCGGCGCTCGTCGGAGGGGTCGTGCCGCGCTGGGAGGAACGGCCCGTGACCAAGTTCGAGCGCAAGGGCGTCGCCGCGGGTCGCGACGATCACGGACCTGGCCTTACCCGGCGAGGGTCGATCGCGGCGCGTGAGCGTCGGGCCGTCAGGCGCTCCCGCAGCGCGGCCTCGCGGGCAGCCGGGCCGGTCGCGCTCGCGGCGGGCGCGACGACGGCGCCAGCAGGAAGTCCTCGGCGGAGCGGTGCCGCCGGCGGGGCGGGGGCGACGTACGGCGACACCTGCGTCGGCCAGGCGGACGCCGATCGGCGGCGCGCGAGGCCGGGTCGATCGTGGGCAGCGCGGCCGAGGAACTGGCGCACGGCGAGCGCCAGCGCCGGTCGGGCAGCGAGGCGATGTCGGCCGACCGGCCGCCCAGGCGGCGAGGTGCGGCGGCATCGGCGGCGGGGGCGGCAGGCGCAGCCGCACCCGCTCGCGGACGACGTACGTGCCGGCGGCGTAGGTCGCCCAGCCGCTTGCCGCGCGCGGTTGACGCAGCGCGGAGAAGAACGCCGGGCACGCCGGAGAAGGTAGATCTCGACGAACGCCGACCAGCGAGCGGACGAACGCGTGCTGGAAGGAGATCGGCCCGGCGTCGTCGCGGACCGTGCGCAGGCCCGATGGCCAGCTTGCCCAGCGACTTGCCGCGGGTCAGCGTCTCGAGGGTGGTCGGGAAGACCGAGGAAGACCGTGATCAGGCGTGCCGATCGAGGCCGCCCACGGGCGCAGGGCGTCGTCGGCCTGCAGAGCCGCGGCGATGACGAAGACCAGCGACGACGCGACCAGCAGCACGCAGCGTCGACGACGACGTCGATGAGGCCGGACGCCATCCGCGATGCCGAGGCTGGCCGGGCGGCAGGTCGAGCGCGACGGCCTCGCCGGTGACGAGGTCGTCGGTGGTGAGGGTCGCGAACTCCGGGCCGACATCGCCGCCAGCATAGGTCTTCGCGCTCGCGGCCAGCCTAGGCTAGTCCGGCGTGGACCTCGACGCCTACGTGCTGGCGCACGCGCACGAGTGGCAGCGCCTCGACGCGCTCGTCGGGCGCGGCGGCTGACCGGCGCCGAGAGCGACGAGCTGGTCGAGCGCTACCAGCAGGTGGCCACGCACCTCTCGGTCGTCCGCACCTCGGCGCCCGACGCGTCCGCTGGTCGCCCACCTGTCCTCGCTGCTGGCCCGGGCCCGCAACCGGGCCGCGTCGGCACCCGCGTCGACCACCTGGCGCGGCGTCGCCGCGTTCTTCACCGAGCGGTTCCCGGCGGCGCTCTACCGGCTGCGCTGGTGGTGGCTCGGCGTGCCTCGCCGCCAACGTGGTGGTCACCGCGCGTGATGATGCTGTGGCTGCTCGAGCACCCGAACGTCGAGCAGAGCCTGATGTCGCCCGCGGAGATCGACCAGCTGGTCAACGAGGACTTCGAGGGCTACTACAGCGAGTACGCCGCCGAGCCACTTCGCCGCCCAGGTCTGGATCAACAACGCCTGGGTCGCCGCGCTGTGCCTGGCGCTCGGCGTCCTCGGGCTTCCCGGTGGTCTACCTGCTGTTCCCGAACATCGCCCGAACCTCGCGATCATCGGCTCGATCATGATCCGGCACGACCACGGCGGGCACTTCTGGGGGCTGCTCCTCCCGCACGGGCTGCTCGAGCTGACGGCCGTCTTCGTGGCCGGCGGCGTGGGGCTGCGGCTGTTCTGGTCGTGGGTCGAGCCGCGGCGACCTGACCCGCGCCCAGTCGCTGGCCCGCGAGGGCCGCACCGCCGGGACGGTCGCGCTCGGCCTGGTCGTGGTGCTGCTCGTCAGCGGCGTCATCGAGGCGCTTCGTGACGCCCTCCGGCCTGCCGACCTGGGCGCGGGTCGGCATCGGGGTGCTGGCCGAGGCTCGTCTTCTTCGCCTACGTCTTCGTCGCTCGGCCGGGCGCTGTGCGGCGCGGTCACACCGGCGACCTCGACGCCGTCGCTGCTCGAGGACCGTCGCGATCGGCCGACGCCGACGGCGCTAGCCGGAGCCGCGCTCAGAGCAGCCCGCGGGCCTTGAGCGCCAGGTAGTGGTCGGCCAGGGCGGGCGGCAGCCGCTCGGCGTCGGCGTCGACGACGTCGCACGCCGAGGTGCGGCAGCAGCTCGGCGGTGCGCCGGCGCGCGGTGCAGCGCCTGCTCGGCCGCGGCGGCGTCGTACACCTCGTGCGAGGTCGTCGCGCGGCCGCGCGAGCCGCTCGAGGGCGGGGTCCCGGACCGAGGCGAGCACGACCCGGTGGTGGCGGGTCAGGGTCGGCAGCACCGGCAGCAGCCCCTCCTCGACGGCCGACGGCTCCAGCGGGGTGAGGAGCACGACCAGGGCGCGCTGGCGGCCGAGCCTGGTGACGGCGCCGGCCAGCGCGGACCAGTCGGCCTCGGCGATCACCGGCTCGAGGTCGGCCATCGCGTCCTGCAGGTCGTGCGGCGACGTCCGCGGCCGCCGGTCGACGCGGCAGCCGGCTGCGGACCCGGCGGTCGCCGGCGACGAAGTCGACCCGGTCGCCGGCCCGGGCGGCGAGCGCGGCCAGCAGCAGGGCGGCGTCCATCGCGGAGTCGAGCCGCGGCACGTCGTCGACGCGGCCGGCCGAGGTGCGGGAGGTGTCGAGCACCAGCACCACCCGCCGGTCGCGCTCGGGCTGCCAGGTGCGCACGACGACGTTGCGGGTCCGGGCCGCTGGCCCGCCAGTCGATCGAGCGCACGTCGTCGCCGCGGACGTACTCCCGCAGCGAGTCGAACTCGGTGCCCTGCGCCGCGCACCCGCACCGCCGACCGGCCGTCGAGGTCCCGCAGCCGGGCCAGCCGGCTACGGGAGGTGCTTGCGGGAGTCGAAGGGGGGCAGCGCCGCGCACCGTCCCGGGCACGTGGCGGGTGCGCCTGGCGCGGCGGCGAGCCCGAGCGGTCCGCGGCACGCGGACGGTCACCCCGACGGCGCGCAGGTCGCCGCGCCGACGGGGCAGCAGCGGGGTGCGCGAGCACGGCGCGCTCGCCGGGCCCAGGCGGATCCGGTGCCGGTTGTCCGATGCGCCCGGCGCGTCGGCTGCCACGCGTCGCGCACCGAGCGCCCGCAGCGCGCGGCGGCGAGCCGTTGGCCGCGACCAGCGCCGTCTCGGTGGGCTCGCCGAGCCGGACCGACGCCGATCGGGCGGCGGCGTCATCGCAGCGGCGGCGCGGCCGGGCCGCGAGCAGCCCAGTCGACGAGCGGTCAGCACGACGACCGCGAGCACCCACAGCCAGACCGTGCTCACGGCCGGGCGCAGCACGACCGGCACGCAGGCCCAGCAGGCAGCAGCAGCGGCACGCGGCCCGACAGTGCCATCAGTGCACCAGCGGCCATCAGTCGCGGCCGTCATCGCGGCACCGGGACCGATCCGAGCGCGGACGCCAGCACCTGGGCGACGTCGACGCCCTCGAGCTCGGCCTCCGGCCGCAGCCGAGCCGGTGCACCAGCGTCGCGTGGGCGAGCGCCTTGACGTCGTCGGGCGTCACGAAGTCGCGGCCGCTCAGCCAGGCCCACGCCCGGCCGCGCGCAGCAGGGCGGTGGCTCCGCGGGGGCTGACGCCCAGGCTACAGCGACGGGGACTCGCGGGTGGCGCGGGCGATGTCGACGACGTAGCCGGCGACCTCGGGGGAGACCTGCACCGTCGCGTACGGCGCGCCTGGCCGGCCGCGATGTCGGCCGGCCCCGGCGACCGGCGCGCACGCCGGCGCCGGCGACGTCGCGGGGGTCGAAGCCCGCGGCGTGGCGGCGCAGGATCTCGAGCTCGGCCTCCCGGTCGGGGATCGGCAGCACGACCTTGAGCAGGAACCGGTCGAGCTGGGCCTCGGGGAGCGGGTAGGTGCCTTCGTACTCGACCGGGTTCTGGGTGGCGGCGACCAGGAACGGTCGCGGCAGCGCGGCGCGAGACGCCGTCGACCGAGACCTGGCCCTCCTCCATCGCCTCGAGCAGCGCCGACTGGGTCTTGGGCGGCGTGCGGTTGATCTCGTCGGCCAGCAGCAGCTTGGTGAACAGCGGGCCCTCGCGGAAGGTCAGCTCGCCCTGGCTGCGGCTGTCGATCACCATCGACCCGGTGATGTCGCCGGGCATCAGGTCGGGGGTGAACTGCACGCGCCGGGTGTCGACGTCGAGAGCGCGCCGGCCAGGGTGCGGACCAGCAGCGTCTTGGCGACCCCGGGCACGCCCTCCATCAGCACGTGCCCGCCGCACAGCAGCGCGACGAGCAGGCCGGAGACGGCGGCGTCCTGGCCCGACGACCGCCTTGGCGACCTCGGTCGCGTACGGCGGCCAGCCGCTCGCGGGCGGCCGGCGTGGTCGTGGCTCGCGGTCCGGCCGTGGTCGGAAGTGGCGGGCTCGGTCATGTGCGTCGTACCTCTCTGTCGAGCTCGGCCAGGGCGCGGGCCAGCGTGATCAGGGCGTGGTCGGTCGGCGGGCGGTGCGCCGCGGCTCCAGCAGCGCGGCCACCTCGGCCTCGGCGCGGCCGGTGTGCCGGGCCACCTCGCGGACGAGGGCGCCGTCGTCGGGCGCCGGCGAGGCCGCAGCCGCGTCGCCGCCCGCGTCGCGGGTCGCCCGCCGCAGCGCCGCGGCGGCGTGGGCCGGTCGCCGGCCCTGCGGTAGAGCCGGCCGCGGGCTCCGGGTGGTCTCGATCGCCTTCACGACGACCGGCAGCGGCTCGATGGCCAGCGGCCCGAGCCGGCGGGCCCGCCACACGCACCAGCGCGATGCATGGCGATCGCGACGCAGCCACAGGCCGGGCGCGAGCCAGCGCGGGCAGCAGGGTCTGCGAGGCTGACGCCGTCGTCGGCCGACGAGGTCGTCGAGCGTGGGGACGTACCAGACCAGCCGGTCGCGCTGGCCGAGCAGCCGCAGCGGCGACCGCGGCGTTGTCGGCGCGCAGGACCTGGTCGTTGGTCAGCGGCCTCCGACGGCGCCGAGCAGCATCAGACCGTCGCCGCGCTCGCCACGACCAGGAGCCGTCCGTCGCCGGGGAAGCAGCCCGTCGACCGGGTAGGCCAGCGCGTGGTCGACCTCGCACCGCGAGGTCGGCGAACAGCCGGGTCGGCGCAGCTGCGCGTCCCGGCCGTCGGCCGAGCGCAGCCCGGGACGGCGGCTCGCAGGTGCCGAGGGCCTCGACCAGCCCCGGGCCCGGATCCACCAGCACCAGCCGGTGCGCCGTCGGCGTGGGCGAGCAGCCGCCGCGTCGTGGTCGCGCCGAGGTAGCTCGGTCGAGGTGACGACCACGGTGGTGTCGCCGCGTCGACGTCGGTCGCCTCCAGCGCCGTCGGCGTCGCGGACGACGCTGACGTCGACGCCCTCGTCGTCGAGCACCCGCGCGAGGCCCGGGCGCCGTCGGGCCGGGGTTGTCCGGGTCGATGCGGCGTCGCCGGTCCGGGCGCCGCTCGCCGAGCAGGACGACCACGGCGAGCGCAGCGACGGCATCCCAGCGGCGATGACCAGCGCGGCACGGTGGCGGGCCGCGCAGCCCGCACCAGGACGGCGCGTCGCGGGTGCTGCGTCGCCGGTCCCGGTGGCCGCGCTCATCGGCGCGCCCGCCAGCTCGTCGTCGAGCGCGCAGCACGCCCGTGGCCTGCTCGCGGCGTGGCCGGCCGGTCGCCGTAGAGCACCAGCGTCGAACAGCCGGGCGCTGTCCCCGACGCGCTGGCCGTGCTGCGGGGTACTGCCGCGGCCAGGGCCAGCGCCACCTCGTGCGCCGTGGCGCCCGGGGGTCCTCGAGCCGGCCGCGCTCGACCTGCCGGACCGCGAGGGCCCGGAAGCCGTCGACCAGCGCCTCCGCGCGGCCGCCGTCGGCGAGCGCTGCCTCGGCCCGGGCCCGCAGCTCGGCCGCGGTGACGACGTCGTCGTCGAGCACCGGGCCGACCCGGCGCGGGCGCCGGCGGGTGCGCCGGGTCCGCGAGAGCAGCCAGACCAGCGCCAGCCGAGCAGCAGCAGGAAGACCAGCATCGCGGCGAACGTCGACAGCGGCGGCGCCTGCGCGGCGGCTGCCAGCCCGCGGCCGATCTGTCGCTCGAGCCAGGTCGAGCAACCGCTGGACCAGGTTCTGCTCGTGGTACTCCGGGCTGCAGCAGCTCGCGCCGCAGCCAGGACCGTGCCTCGTCCGCCGACGGGCTCGAGCGGCGGGTCGGCCGAGCGGGCGCCGGAGCCAGCGCGAGTCACGACGCGGTGATCCCCGCCTGGGCATCAGCTCGACGTCGTAGGCCTCCTTGCGGATGCGCTGGTCGAGGTACTGCAGCGAGGTCACCGCCGCCGGTGAACGGTGCGACGAACGCGGCCGACGAGGACCGAGGTGAGGGCCTGGGCGACGACCAGCACCGAGCAGCTGCGTAGTCGCGGTCCGACGGCGCGAGCATCGCGACCTCGCCGACGCAGGGCGATCGGGAGCGGCGAGCATGCTGGCTCGGCGACCTCGGTGATGACGACCGTCAGCAGGGCGATGCCGAAGGTCCGCCAGAACTGACGCGCGGGTCAGCCGGTAGCCGCGTCCGAGCGCGCCGAAGACGCCGACGCCGCTCCAGCATCAGCGCCGGGACGGGCAGGTAGTAGACGCGGATCCAGAACCACACGCAGCAGGCAGATGAACGGCGGCACCGTCAGCAGGCCCCAGATCACGACCAGCCCCACGCCGTCGGCCGCGAAGACCACCGCGAACCACGCGCCGACGTACGCCGCGACCAGCGGCCGTGCCGCCGAGAGCCGAGCAGGAAGGTCAGGCCCGATCAGGCGCCAGCGCTTGCCGCGGGTGGCCGCCCACGCCTCGCCGAGGCTCAGCCGTCGCCCGATCGCGGCGGCCGCGGTCACGTGGGCGATCATCCCGGTGACCAGGATCAGTGCCGACGCCTTGCAGCACGCACGCCGAGGACCAGGGCGCCGAAGGCCCCGATCAGCGCCGGCCAGCTCGGCGGTTGCCGAGGCTGGTCGCCGCTCTGGTCACACGGACAGGTCGACCGACCAGGTGAACGCCGCGGTGACCAGGAGCGGGAGCGCCATCGCGACCGCGGCGACCAGCACGGCCGACCCGACGGTGGCCTTGGGGTTGAACCGGATGATCCGGAACGCCGCGTCGTAGATGTCGCCGAGCCCCAGCGGACGCAGCGGCATCGCCCCCGGCTTGTGGGCGGCACCCAGCATCCCGGTCGGTGGCGTCCACCCCGGTGCCGCCCCGGGATGCGGCGGGCCCGCGCCCGGGGGAGGCGGACCCGCCGGGTGGTCCCTGTGACCCGGTGGCGGGTACCACTCGCTGCCTGACATCGACTCCCCCTCACGGCCTGGACGGCGACGGGCCACATACTCTCAGGTCGGACCGCCAGCCGGGCCGCAACCGATTTGGCGCATGCTCGGGAGTCTGCCAAGATAGTCCGGTTGCTCCGGCGGGTCGCCGGGGTGCGTCACACCTTGACTACTGAATCGGTTCTCCATCTCGATGAGTGGTCTGGCGTGCGGCTGCACCGATCCAGGAGACCCGATCAGCCCGACGAACCCGTTGGGCGCCACCAACACAATGCAGGATCCCGAGGCCGAGTGCCGTGCGAACAGCGCGACACACCCGACCGCGGGGGTCGGTGGTGAGCGGCGGGACGGGACGGCTCCGACCGGGGCAGTCTCCACTGGCACTGCACGCGGCACCCGAGGGTGCACCAAACGATGAGGACGAGAGAGACCTATGGCGGGACAGAAGATCCGCATCAGGCTCAAGGCCTATGACCACGAGGTGATCGACACCTCGGCGCGCAAGATCGTGGACACGGTCACCCGCACGGGTGCCAAGGTCGCCGGCCCGGTGCCGCTGCCGACCGAGAAGAACGTGTACTGCGTCATTCGCTCGCCCCACAAGTACAAGGACTCGCGCGAGCACTTCGAGATGCGCACGCACAAGCGTCTCATCGACATCATCGACCCCACGCCGAAGACGGTCGACTCGCTGATGCGCCTCGACCTGCCCGCCGGTGTCGACATCGAGATCAAGCTCTGAGGATTCTGCGATGACCGCCACTTTTGAACGCAACCTGAAGGGTCTGCTGGGCACCAAGCTCGGCATGACCCAGATGTGGGACGAGAACAACCGCGTCGTCCCCGTGACCGTGATCGCCGCCGGCACCAACGTGGTCACCCAGGTCCGTCTGCCCGAGACCGACGGCTACAACGCCATCCAGGTCGGGTTCGGCGAGATCGACGGCCGCAAGGTCACCAAGCCGCAGGCCGGACACTTCGGCAAGGCCGGTACGACGCCTCGCCGCCACCTGGTCGAGATCCGGACCAGCGACGCCGGGTCGTACTCGGTCGGGCAGGAGCTCGGGGTCGACACCTTCGCCGCTGGCGAGGAGGTCGACGTGACCGGCACCAGCAAGGGCAAGGGCTTCGCGGGCACCATGAAGCGCCACGGCTTCTCCGGTGTCGGCGCTTCCCACGGCGCGCACCGCAACCACCGCAAGCCCGGTTCCATCGGCGCCTGCGCCACCCCCGGCCGCGTCTTCAAGGGCGTGCGCATGGCGGGGCGCATGGGTACCGACACCGTCACCACACAGAACGTCACCGTGCACGCCGTCGACGCCGAGAAGGGCGTGATCCTCGTCAAGGGTGCCGTCCCCGGCCCCAAGGGTGGTCTCGTCGTCCTCCGCTCGGCCGCGAAGAGCTCCGTCATTTCTGGCAAGGAGGCCGCCCAGTGAGCGCGAAGACCGTCCAGGTCGATCTCCCCGCCGAGATCTTCGACGTGCCCGTCAACCTTCCGCTGATCCACCAGGTCGTCGTGGCCCAGCAGGCCGCGGCTCGCCAGGGCACGCACGCCACCAAGACCCGCGGCGAGGTTCGCGGCGGTGGCCGCAAGCCCTACAAGCAGAAGGGCACCGGCCGCGCCCGCCAGGGTTCGACCCGTTCCCCGCAGTTCGCCGGTGGTGGCGTCGTGCACGGCCCGCAGCCGCGCAGCTACGACCAGCGGACCCCCAAGAAGATGAAGGCCGCCGCCCTGCGCGGTGCCCTCTCCGACCGGGCCCACAACGACCGGATCCACGTGGTCGACTCCCTGGTCAGCGGCACGACGCCGTCCACCAAGGGTGCGCTGGCCGCGCTGACCGGGCTCTCGGAGCGCCGCAAGTACCTTGTCGTGCTCGAGCGCACCGACTCGGTCACCTGGCTGTCGCTGCGCAACGCCCCCGAGGTGCACATCGTCGCGGTCGACCAGCTCAACACCTACGACGTGCTGTCCGCCGACGACGTGGTCTTCACCAAGGGTGCCTACGACGCCTTCGTGAACGGCACCGCCTCGGCGACCGAGCGCAAGGCCACGGTCACCCAGGCGCCGGCGAACGACGCCGTCGCGGAGCCCAAGGCCGAGGCACCCAAGGCCGAGGCACCCAAGGCCGAGGCCACGGAGGAGCCGACGCTGCCCCAGGGCGCCAAGGCGCCGCTGAAGAGTGCTCGCGCACCCAAGGGCTACGAGGTGATGGGCCTGCACTCGGGCGTCTACCACGAGCCCGACTCGGCGGGCTACGACGTGACTGCGGCCGACTTCTGGTTCAAGTCCGTCGAGGACGCCGAGGCGGCCGGCCTCACCCGGGCTGACGAGAAGGAGAGCGACCAGTGAGCACCCTGCACAAGGACCACCGCGACATCCTGATCGCACCGGTGGTGTCCGAGAAGAGCTACGGCCTCCTCGACGCCAACAAGTACACCTTCCTGGTGCGCCCCGACGCCAACAAGACCGAGATCAAGATCGCGGTCGAGAAGGTGTTCAACGTCAAGGTCACCTCGGTCAACACGATCAACCGCCAGGGCAAGACGCGCCGTACGCGCTTCGGCATGGGCAAGCGCGCCAACACCAAGCGCGCCATCGTCAGCCTCGCCGAGGGCCACCGCATCGACATCTTCGGAGGTCCGGTCTCCTGACCGGGCCTGACGAACAGGACGAACTGATATGGCAATCCGCAAGTACAAGCCGACTACCCCGGGCCGTCGTGGCTCGTCGGTCGCCGACTTCGTCGAGGTGACCCGGACGACCCCGGAGAAGTCGCTGACGCGCCCGCTGCCCAAGAAGGGCGGCCGCAACAACCAGGGCCGGATCACCACCCGGCACCAGGGTGGTGGCCACAAGCGGGCCTACCGCGTCATCGACTTCCGTCGCTACGACAAGGACGGCGTGCCGGCGAAGGTCGCGCACATCGAGTACGACCCCAACCGCACGGCGCGGATCGCGCTGCTGCACTACGCCGACGGCGAGAAGCGCTACATCATCGCGCCGAAGGGCCTGGTGCAGGGCACCGCGGTGGAGTCGGGTCCCAACGCCGACATCAAGCCGGGCAACAACCTGCCGCTGCGCAACATCCCGGTCGGTAGCACCATCCACTGCGTGGAGCTGCGCCCGGGTGGCGGCGCCAAGATCGCCCGCTCGGCCGGCAACTCCGCCCAGCTGGTCGCCAAGGAGGGCTCGCGCGCCACGCTGCGCATGCCCTCCAGCGAGATGCGCTTCGTCGACGTCCGCTGCCGCGCCACCATCGGCGAGGTCGGCAACGCCGAGCAGTCGAACATCAGCTGGGGCAAGGCCGGCCGGATGCGCTGGAAGGGCAAGCGCCCGACCGTGCGCGGTGTCGTCATGAACCCGGTCGACCACCCGCACGGTGGTGGCGAGGGCAAGACCTCGGGTGGTCGCCACCCGGTGTCCCCCTGGGGCAAGCCCGAGGGCCGCACGCGCAAGCGCAAGGCCTCCGACTCCCAGATCATCCGTCGCCGCAAGTCCGGCAAGAAGCGCTGAGTAGGGAAGAAGAGAGATGCCTCGCAGCCTCAAGAAGGGCCCCTTCGTCGACGACCACCTCATCAAGAAGGTGGACGCCGAGAACGACAAGGGCAGCCACAACGTGATCAAGACCTGGTCGCGTCGCTCGATGATCGTGCCGGCCATGATCGGCCACACGATCGCCGTGCACGACGGCCGCAAGCACGTTCCGGTCTTCGTGACCGACTCGATGGTCGGCCACAAGCTCGGCGAGTTTGCCCCCACCCGCACCTACCGCGGGCACGTGAAGGACGACCGGAAGGCTCGCCGCCGCTGAGGCGGCGCGGCAAAGGAGATATAGCCATGAGCGTTACTGAGCGCAGGCGCACGAGCGCCCGCCGCGAGTCGCTGCTCGGCGACCAGCCGGGGGCCTTCGCGAGCGCGCGTTTCGTGCGGATCACCCCGATGAAGGCCCGCCGTGTCGTCGACATGGTCCGCGGTCTGCCCGTCGACGAGGCCCTGGCCCTGCTGCAGTTCGCGCCGCAGGCCGCGGCCCAGACCGTCTACAAGGTGCTGGAGAGCGCCATCGCCAACGCCGAGACCACCGAGGGTCTCGACACCGGCGACCTGGTGATCTCCGTCGCCCACGTGGACGAGGGCCCGACCATGAAGCGCTGGCGCCCGCGCGCCCAGGGCCGCGCGACGCGGATCCTGAAGCGCACCAGCCACATCACTCTTGTTGTGCAGCCGGCCGACGTCGTGGCCGCTGCCAACGCGGGGAAGAAGAAGGGACGGACTGCCTGATGGGGCAGAAGATCAACCCGAACGGCTTCCGCCTCGGCATCTCCACGGACCACAAGAGCCGCTGGTACGCCGACAAGCTGTACAAGTCGTACGTCGGTGAGGACGTCGCGATCCGCAAGCTGCTCTCCAAGGGCATGGAGCGGGCCGGCATCTCCAAGGTCGAGATCGAGCGCACGCGCGACCGCGTCCGGGTGGACATCCACACGGCACGCCCGGGCATCGTGATCGGTCGTCGTGGCGCCGAGGCGGACCGCATCCGCGGTGAGCTCGAGAAGCTCACCGGCAAGCAGGTCCAGCTGAACATCCTCGAGGTGAAGAGCCCCGAGATCGACGCGCAGCTCGTCGCCCAGGGTGTCGCCGAGCAGCTCGCCGGTCGCGTGCAGTTCCGCCGCGCCATGCGCAAGGCGATGCAGACCTCGATGCGCTCGGGTGCCAAGGGCATCCGGATCCAGTGCTCCGGCCGCCTCAACGGTGCCGAGATGTCGCGCACCGAGTTCTACCGCGAGGGGCGCGTCCCCCTGCACACGCTGCGTGCCGACATCGACTACGGCTTCTACGAGGCCAAGACGACCTTCGGCCGGATCGGCGTGAAGGTCTGGATCTACAAGGGCGAGGTCGCGGGCACCCGTGCCGAGCGCCAGGCCCAGGCTGCGGCCCGGACCGGGGTCCCCGGTCGCGGTGGTCGCCCGTCCCGTGGCGGCGACCGCCCGAGCCGCGGCTCGCGCGGCGACCGCCCGACGCGTTCGGACCGTGCGACCGAGGCCCCGGCCGCGGAGGCACCCGCCGCCGAGGCCGCCGCCCCCGCCGCTGACGCTCCGAAGGAGGGCTGAGCGCCATGTTGATGCCCCGTCGTGTCAAGCACCGCAAGCAGCACCACCCCAAGCGGACCGGTGCCGCCAAGGGTGGAACCAGGCTCGCCTTCGGTGACTTCGGCATCCAGGCGGTCGAGGGCCACTACGTCACCAACCGCCAGATCGAGTCCGCGCGTATCGCGATGACCCGACACATCAAGCGAGGCGGCAAGGTGTGGATCAACATCTACCCCGACCGTCCGCTGACCAAGAAGCCGGCCGAGACCCGGATGGGCTCCGGAAAGGGCTCGCCCGAGTGGTGGGTCGCCAACGTCAAGCCCGGTCGTGTCATGTTCGAACTGTCCGGCGTCACCGAGGAAGTTGCACGCGAGGCCATGCGCCGCGCGATGCACAAGCTTCCGATGAAGTGCCGGTTCATCTCGCGAGAGGCGGGTGAATTCTGATGGCTACCACTCAGGGAATGGCTGCCCACGAGCTCGACGAGATGACCAACATCGACCTCGAGTCCAAGCTGCGCGAGGCCAAGGAGGAGCTGTTCAACCTCCGCTTCCAGGCGGCCACCGGCCAGCTGGAGAGCCACGGCCGGCTGCGCACGGTCAAGAAGGACATCGCCCGGATCTACACCGTGGTGCGTGAGCGCGAGCTCGGCATCCGGTCCACCCCGGGCTCCGACGACGAGCCCCAGGAAGGCGGTGCCGCATGAGCGAGCAGGCAGTCGACAACAAGGCGGAGCGCAACGCACGCAAGGTCCGTGAGGGCCTGGTCGTGTCCGACAAGATGGACAAGACCGTCGTCGTGGCCGTCGAGGACCGCGTCAAGCACGCGCTCTACGGCAAGGTCTTGCGCAAGACGTCGAGGCTCAAGGCCCATGACGAGCAGAACGACTGCGGCACGGGTGACCGGGTCCTGATCATGGAGACCCGTCCGCTGTCCGCCACCAAGCGCTGGCGCGTCGTCGAGATCCTCGAGCGCGCCAAGTAATCCCGGGCCGTAGGCCCACCAACGACACAGTGTCCGTTCCCCCAGGCTCTCGGCCGAAGGTCAGGAGAACCGGGGCGACACACAGGAGAAGGAAATGATCCAGCAGGAGTCGCGGCTCAAGGTCGCCGACAACACCGGTGCGAAGGAGATCCTCTGCATCCGGGTGCTCGGCGGCTCGGGTCGACGCTACGCCGGCATCGGCGACGTCATCGTGGCCACCGTCAAGGACGCGATCCCCGGCGGCAACGTCAAGAAGGGCGACGTCGTCAAGGCCGTGGTCGTGCGCACCGTCAAGGAGCGTCGTCGTCCCGACGGTTCCTACATCCGCTTCGACGAGAACGCCGCAGTGATCCTCAAGTCCGACGGCGAACCCCGAGGCACCCGCATCTTCGGCCCCGTGGGTCGTGAGCTGCGCGAGAAGAAGTTCATGAAGATCATCTCCCTGGCTCCCGAGGTGCTGTGATGACCAAGTCGCTGAACATCAAGAAGGGCGACACCGTCAAGGTGATCGCAGGCAAGGACAAGGGCGCCGAGGGCAAGGTGATCCAGGTGCTCCGTGAGGAGCAGCGGGTGATCGTCGAGGGCGTCAACCGCGTCAAGCGCCACACCAAGGTGGTCAACCAGGGCGGCCGCGCCGGCTCCACCGGCGGCATCATCACCGCCGAGGCCCCGATCCACGTGTCCAACGTGATGCTGGTCGAGGGCGACGGCGTGACCCGGGTCGGGTTCCGCCGCGACGAGGTGACCAAGCGCCGTCCCGACGGGTCGACGTACCAGGGGCACCGCAGCGTCCGCATCTCCCGCAAGACCGGCAAGGAAATCTGATGAGCGAGACCGTGACCGAGACCGCGACCCCGCGGCTCAAGACCCGCTACCGCGAGGAGATCGTCCCCGCGCTGCAGGCGGAGTTCGACATCAAGAACGTCATGCAGGTGCCCGGCCTGACCAAGATCGTGGTCAACATGGGCGTCGGCGAGGCGGCTCGTGACTCGAAGCTGATCGAGGGTGCGATCAAGGACCTCACCGCGATCACCGGCCAGAAGCCGCAGGTGACGAAGGCCCGCAAGTCCATCGCGCAGTTCAAGCTGCGCGAGGGGATGCCCATCGGTGCCCACGTCACCCTTCGTGGTGACCGGATGTGGGAGTTCCTCGACCGGCTGCTGTCGCTGGCGCTGCCGCGGATCCGCGACTTCCGGGGTCTGTCGGCCAAGCAGTTCGACGGCCGGGGCAACTACACGTTCGGCCTGACCGAGCAGGTCATGTTCCACGAGATCGACCAGGACAGGGTCGACCGCTCGCGAGGCATGGACATCACGGTCGTCACCACGGCCACCAACGACGACGAGGGTCGCGCGCTGCTCAAGCAGCTGGGCTTCCCGTTCGCAGAGCGATGAGCAGGGAGTACTGACATGGCGAAGACTGCACTCAGGGTCAAGGCGGCCCGCAAGCCGAAGTTCGCTGTGCGGGGCTACACCCGCTGCCAGCGCTGTGGCCGGCCCAAGGCCGTCTACCGCAAGTTCGGCCTGTGCCGGATCTGCCTCCGGGAGATGGCGCACCGCGGCGAGCTGCCCGGCGTGACCAAGTCCTCTTGGTAAGGAAATCGGGGCTTCGCCCCCACGCCCCCGTCAATGGTTGCGGGGAACGAACTGAAAACGCTGAAGGTCCCGTCCAGCGGGAAACCACAGAAGAAATGAGACCGACCACATGACAATGACAGACCCGATCGCAGACATGCTGACTCGTCTGCGCAACGCCAACCAGGCGTACCACGACGCGGTGACGATGCCGTACAGCAAGCTCAAGCAGGGCGTTGCGGAGATCCTCAAGCAGGAGGGCTACATCACGTCCTTCGACGTGAAGGAGCCGGCCGAGGGCACCGTCGGCAAGACGCTGACCATCACCCTCAAGTACGGCCGCAACCGGGAGCGCTCGATCGCGGGCGTTCGCCGGATCAGCAAGCCCGGCCTGCGCGTGTACGCCAAGTCCACCGGCCTCCCGAAGGTGCTGGGTGGTCTGGGCGTGGCGATCATCTCGACCAGCCAGGGCCTGCTCACCGACCGCCAGGCCAACCAGAAGGGCGTGGGTGGGGAAGTCCTCGCCTACGTCTGGTAACCCGAGACCGAGAAGGAGAAGAAGCATGTCGCGCATTGGCAAGCTCCCCATCACGGTCCCCTCGGGCGTCGATGTGGCCATCGACGAGCGCCTGGTGACCGTCAAGGGCCCCAAGGGCACCCTGTCGCACAGCGTCGCTGCCCCGATCACCGTCGAGAAGGGTGACGAGGGAGCGCTGGAGGTGAAGCGCCCCGACGACGAGCGCGAGAGCCGCTCGCTGCACGGGCTGACCCGGACCCTGATCAACAACATGGTCGTGGGCGTGACCGAGGGCTACGAGAAGAAGCTCGAGATCGTCGGCGTCGGCTACCGCGTGCTGTCGAAGGGTCCGACCCAGCTGGAGTTCCAGCTCGGGTACTCCCACTCGATCACGTTCAACGCCCCCGAGGGCATCACGTTCACCGTGGAAGGGCCGACGAAGCTCGGCGTCCAGGGGATCGACAAGCAGCTGGTCGGCGAGACCGCGGCCAACATCCGCAAGCTGCGCAAGCCGGAGCCCTACAAGGGCAAGGGCGTTCGCTACGCGGGCGAGCACATCCGTCGCAAGGTCGGAAAGGCTGGTAAGTGACCATGGCGATCAAGCTGTCGCACAACAAGCACACCGCGTCGCGCGTCAAGTCGCGCCTGCGGCGTCAGGTCCGTGGCCGGAAGAAGGTCGCCGGCACCCCCGAGCGTCCTCGCCTGGTCGTGACCAGGTCCTCCAAGCACATCACGGTCCAGGTCGTCGACGACCTGGCCGGCAAGACGCTGGCGTACGCCTCGACCATGGAGGCCGACCTGCGCTCCCTGGAGGGCGACAAGACCGCCAAGGCGAAGAAGGTCGGCGAGCTCGTGGCCGAGCGCGCCACGGCCGCCGGAGTCCAGGGCGTGGTCTTCGACCGCGCCGGCAACAAGTACCACGGCCGTGTCGCGGCCCTGGCCGACGGCGCCCGCGCCGGCGGTCTGACCTTCTGATGGCAGACATGACATTCAAGGGAGTTATCTGATGAGCGGATCCCAGCAGCGCGGACAGCGCGCCGGTGGCGGCCGCGGTGGCCGCGACGGTGGTCGGGGTGGCCAGCAGGAGAAGAGCCAGTACATCGAGCGCGTCGTTGCGATCAACCGTGTCGCCAAGGTCGTGAAGGGTGGTCGTCGCTTCAGCTTCACCGCCCTCGTGGTCGTCGGTGACGGCGAAGGTCTCGTCGGCGTCGGATACGGAAAGGCCAAGGAGGTGCCTGCGGCGATCGCCAAGGGTGTCGAGGAGGCCAAGAAGCACTTCTTCAAGGTGCCGCGGATCCAGGGCACCATCCCGCACCCGGTCCAGGGTGAGAAGGCGGCGGGTGTCGTCCTGCTCCGCCCGGCCGCGCCCGGTACCGGTGTGATCGCCGGTGGCCCGGTGCGTGCGGTGCTGGAGTGCGCCGGCATCCACGACGTCCTGAGCAAGTCGCTCGGCTCGTCCAACCAGATCAACATCGTCCACGCGACGGTCGAGGCCCTGCGGATGCTCGAGCAGCCCGAAGCCGTGGCGGCCCGTCGTGGCCTCCGGGTCGAGGACGTCGCTCCGGCGGCGCTGCTGAAGGCGCGCGTGGAGGTGCCCGAGGGTGTCTCCGAAGAGGTGACCCACTGATGGCGCAGCTCAAGGTCCGGCAGGACAAGTCCACGATCGGCTGCAAGGCCAACCAGCGCGAGACGCTGCGCACGCTCGGTCTCAAGCGGATCGGCGACGTGGTCGTCAAGGAGGACCGCCCGGAGATCCGCGGCATGGTCCAGACCGTCCGTCACCTGGTGACGGTCGAGGAGGTCGACTGACATGACGCTCAAGCTGCACCACCTGCGGCCGGCGCCCGGCTCGAAGACCGCCAAGACCCGCGTGGGTCGCGGTGAGGGCTCGAAGGGCAAGACGGCCGGACGCGGTACCAAGGGCACCAAGGCCCGCTACCAGGTCCCGGCCGCCTTCGAGGGCGGCCAGATGCCGATCCACATGCGGTTGCCGAAGCTGAAGGGCTTCAAGAACCCGTTCAAGGTGGAGTTCCAGGTCGTCAACCTCGACCGGATCAACGAGCTCTTCCCCGAGGGTGGCACCGTCACCGTCGAGGACCTCGTCGCCAAGGGTGCCGTCCGCAAGGGCCACCCGGTGAAGGTCCTCGGCCAGGGTGAGCTGTCCGTCGCCGTCCAGGTGAGCGCGGATGCGTTCTCCGCCTCGGCGAAGGAGAAGATCGAGGCGGCCGGCGGCACGATCACGGCCTCCTGATCGTTCGACATGACGCTGCGCCGGGGCGCGGAAGGCCACTCATCACAGGGCCTGCCGCGCCCCGACGCGCACGATCGCACCATCGGCACGACTGTTAGGCTGCCCCCGGCCCGCTGGCAACGCCGGTCGACCCGGTCGAGACCGCGGCGAGGGCCGCACCCCGCTTGGAGAAAGAGGATGTCGTGCTGAGCGCGTTCGCGAACGCCTTCCGGACCCCGGACCTGCGGCGCAAGCTGCTGTTCGTCCTGCTGATCGTGACGATCTTCCGGCTCGGCAGCCAGGTCCCCGCCCCGGGCGTCGACGTGGCGAACGTCCAGTCCTGTCTCAACGACATCGACAACCAGGGCGTCTACAGCCTGATCAACCTGTTCTCCGGCGGCGCGCTGCTCCAGCTGACGATCTTCGCGCTGGGGATCATGCCCTACATCACCGCCAGCATCATCCTCCAGCTGCTCGTCGTGGTGATCCCGCGGCTCGAGGCGCTGAAGAAGGAGGGGCAGGCCGGCCAGACCAAGATCACCCAGTACACCCGCTACCTCACGCTGGGGCTGGCCGTGCTCCAGGCCACCGGCATCGTCGCCCTCGCCCGCTCGGGCAACCTGCTCCAGGGCTGCGAGAAGAACCTCCTCCACAACAACGACACCTCGACGTTCCTCGTCATGGTGGTCACGATGACCGCCGGCACCGCCGTGATCATGTGGTTCGGCGAGCTGATCACCGAGCACGGCATCGGCAACGGCATGTCGCTGCTGATCTTCACGCAGGTGGTCGCCACGTTCCCCAGCTCGCTGGGGCAGGTCCTGACCAGCCCGCGGACCGTGGGTGTTCGGCGTGGTCATCGCCATCGGTCTGGTCATCATCGGGGCCGTGATCTTCATCGAGCAGGCCCAGCGCCGGATCCCGGTGCAGTACGCCCGCCGCATGGTGGGCCGCAAGATGTTCGGCGGCAGCTCGACCTACATCCCGCTCAAGGTGAACCAGGCGGGCATCATCCCGGTCATCTTCGCCTCGTCGCTGCTCTACCTGCCGGCCATGGCGGTCCAGTTCAACGCCAACAGCGGCTCGAAGTTCATCGAGCTCATCAATGACTACTTCGTCAGCGGCAAGCCACCCCATCTACATGGCGACGTTCTTCCTGCTGATCGTCTTCTTCACCTACTTCTACGTGTCGATCACCTTCAACCCGCAAGAGGTGGCCGACAACATGAAGAAGTACGGCGGCTTCATCCCCGGGATCCGGGCGGGCAAGCCGACCGAGGACTACCTGTCCTACGTCCTGTCCCGCATCACGTTGCCGGGCGCGCTGTACCTCGGTCTGATCTCGCTGATCCCGTTGATCGCCCTCGTGCTGATCAACGCGAACCAGAACTTCCCGTTCGGTGGCACCTCGATCCTGATCATGGTCGGTGTCGCCCTGGACACGGTGAAGCAGATCGAGAGCCAGCTCCAGCAGCGCAACTACGAAGGATTCCTGCGATAAATGCGCCTGATCATGATGGGCCCCCCAGGGGCGGGCAAGGGGACCCAGGCGAAGTTCGTCGCCGAGCACTTCGGCATCCCCGCCATCTCCACTGGTGACATCTTCCGCGCCAACGTGTCCGAAGGCACCGAGCTGGGGCTGGAGGCCAAGCGCTACATGGATGCCGGCGACTACGTGCCCGACGAGGTCACCAACCTGATGGTCCGCAACCGGATCGACGAGCCGGACGCCGAGCCGGGCTTCCTGCTCGACGGCTATCCCCGCACCCTGGCGCAGGTCGAGGAGCTCGACGGGATGGTCAAGTTCACCGGCCACCAGCTCGATGCGGTCGTGGTGCTGACCGTCGACGACGACGAGATCGTCCAGCGGCTGCTGGCCCGGGCGCAGGTCGAGGGGCGGGCGGACGACACCGAGGAGGTCATCCGGCGTCGTCAGGAGGTCTACGCCGAGCAGACCGAGCCCCTGATCGAGGTCTACCGCGACCGCAACATCCTGATCGAGCTCGACGGCATGGGCGAGGTCGAGGACGTGACCCAGCGGATCTTCGAGGCGCTCGACGTCGTTCCCCAGTCGTGAGCGCAGCTCACGACTGAGGAACATGGGTGGTTGGGCAGCACGTCGCGAGTGCAGCGTGCGAACTCGCGAACGGCGAGTCGAAACCCGGTGAGACCAAGGACCACCGCAACCACTGAGGAGCAACGCGATGGGATGGTCTGACCGCCACATCGAGATCAAGACCCCCGAGCAGATCGCCCTGATGCGGGTCGCGGGCCTCCTCGTCGGCGAGACCCTCGAGCTGCTGCGTTCCTCGGTGCGGCCGGGGATCACCACCGGCGAGCTCGACGCGATCGCGGAGGACAACATCCGTTCCCAGCGGGGCGTGCCGTCCTTCAAGGGCTACTCCCACCCACCGTTCCCCGGGACCATCTGTGCCTCGGTCAACGACGAGGTGGTGCACGGCATCCCCGGCGACCGGACGCTGGTCGAGGGCGACGTGATCTCGATCGACTGCGGAGCCATCGTGGACGGCTGGCACGGTGACGCCGCGATCACCGTCGCTGTCGGCGAGGTGTCGCCCGCCGTACGCGAGCTGATGCGGGTGACCGAGGAGTCCCTGTGGCGGGGGATCGCCGCCGCCCGCCTGGGCGGCAGGGTCTCCGACATCTCTCACGCCGTGGAGTCCCACGTCCGTGGCGCCGGCGACTACGGGATCCTCGAGGAGTACACCGGCCACGGCATCGGCACCGAGATGCACATGCCGCCCAACGTCCCGAACTTCGGCCGCCCCGGGCGGGGGCCCAAGCTCGTCGAGGGGATGGCCCTGGCCGTCGAGCCGATGGTGACCCTCGGTGGCAAGCAGACGCGCACGCTCGAGGACGAGTGGACGGTCGTCACCACCGACGGCACCTCGTCGGCGCACTTCGAGCACACCTTCACGCTCACCCCGCGGGGCGCGTGGGTGCTCACAGCGCTGGATGGGGGAGAGGCTGCTCTGGCCGCCCTCGGCGTCCCTTTCGGTGGCCGGTAGGTTGGACGGACGCCCCGAAGCGGCACCCTCCATCCCCGAGCACAGAAGGAAATCAGCGTGGAAATAGCACCGTGGATCTGGTGGGTCACGGGTGCGGTGACGGTCGCGGTCTTCGCCTTCGACCTGCTGATCGTGGGCCGGCGGCCGCACGAGCCCAGCATGAAGGAATGCAGCGTCTACCTCTCGATCTACGTCGGGATGGCGGTCCTCTTCGGCCTCGGGATCCTCGTCACCTCCGGCGGCGAGTTCGCCGGCCAGTTCTACGCCGGCTGGCTCACGGAGTACTCGCTGTCGGTGGACAACCTCTTCATCTTCATCATCATCATGGGCAAGTTCATGGTGCCGCGAGAGCTGCAGCAGTTCGCCCTGATGATCGGCATCGTGATGGCGCTGGCGATGCGGGCGGTCTTCATCGCCGTCGGCGCGGCCGCGATCGAGAACTTCTCCTGGATCTTCTACCTGTTCGGACTGTTCCTCATCTACACCGCCTGGAAGCTCGCCAAGGAGGGTGCGGAGGACGAGGACGAGTACGAGGAGAACCGGCTCGTCCTGTGGGTCGAGAACCGCTTCCCGGCGACCACCACGTGGCACGGCCGGAAGATCTTCGCCACCGAGAATGCCGGTCGGGTGATCACGCCGCTGTTCATCGTGATCCTGACCCTCGGCACGACCGACCTGCTCTTCGCCCTGGACTCCATCCCGGCGATCTACGGGCTGACCTCGGAGCCCTACCTCGTCCTGACGGCCAACATCTTCGCCCTGATGGGCCTGCGGCAGCTCTACTTCCTGATCGGCGGGCTGCTGGAGCGCCTGATCTACCTCTCCTACGGGCTGGCGTTCCTGCTCGCCTTCATCGGGGTCAAGCTGATCCTCGAGGCGTTGCACCTCAACGAGCTGGCGTTCATCAACGGCGGGCACCACGTCGGCTGGGCGCCGGAGATCCCGATCTGGCTCTCGCTCACGGTCATCGTGGGCACCCTCGCGGTCACCGCCGTGCTCTCGCTGGCCGCCTCCCGCCGCATGTCGCGGGAGGAGCAGGACGCGGCCACCGGGCCGCGGCGCGACTGGGAGGACGACTGAGCGCGACGCGGATCCCGCAGCGGCGGGTCCGATTAGGGTTTCGGGAGCGCTTCCACCTAGACTGGCGTGTCGGCCCAACGTGGGCTGCGTTTCGTGGCGCCTCGCGGCTGCCCGGATCACTCCTCGAACCACCTCACCAGGGGCGTCGAGCGCGTGCCCGGGACGAGGTCCCGGAACCGTCCACGAGGTCCACGGGGCTCCAGCCCCGGAGGTTCCCGGGCCACCTGCCCGCCAGGGCAGCGCAGGACACGGTAGACAGCACATCGACAGATTGTGGAGGACATGCCGAAGAAAGAAGGCGTGATCGAGATCGAGGGCACCGTCGTGGAGGCCCTCCCCAACGCCATGTTCCGGGTCGAACTGGCCAACGGACACAAGGTGCTCGCCCACATCAGCGGCAAGATGCGCCAGCACTACATCCGGATCCTCCCCGAGGACCGGGTCGTGGTGGAGCTCTCGCCGTACGACCTCACCAGAGGTCGCATCGTCTACCGCTACAAGTAAGCCGCCACCGCAGAAGAAGAAGGGCCTCCACATGAAGGTCAACCCGAGCGTCAAGAAGATGTGTGACAAGTGCAAGGTGATTCGTCGCCATGGCCGCGTCATGATCATCTGCGACAACCCGCGCCACAAGCAGCGCCAGGGCTAGGTCGACCACCCAGCTGACCACAACTGAATACCCCTCAACGTGATCGCTAGCCCGTCACCACGACGCGGTGAAGCCACCTCCGGAACAGACGGCCGGAGCCGGGTCCTGCGAGGCCCCGGACGCGACACGACCAAAACCGCTGTGAACGAACAGATAAGGAACGCCACCACATGGCACGCCTCGTTGGTGTAGACCTCCCGCGCGACAAGCGCATCGAGGTCGCACTCACCTACATCTACGGCATCGGCCGTACCCGCGCCCAGAAGCTGCTGGAGGCGACCGGGGTCAACCCCGATCTCCGCGTCCACCAGCTCGGCGACGAGGAGCTGGTCAAGCTCCGCGACGCCATCGACGGTGCCGACATCAAGATCGAGGGTGACCTCCGACGTGAGGTCCAGGCCGACATCCGGCGCAAGATCGAGATCGGCAGCTACCAGGGTCGCCGCCACCGCCAGGGTCTCCCTGTCCGTGGCCAGCGCACCAAGACCAACGCGCGTACCCGCAAGGGTCCCAAGCGCACCGTCGCCGGCAAGAAGAAGGCCAAGTGATCGGTTTCACGGCCAGTGCCGTCTCACTGACTTCGACCCCAGACCAGCTACTCGTAGGAGAACCGAATGCCTCCCAAGGCTCGTGCGGCCGGCGCCAAGAAGGTGCGTCGCAAGGAAAAGAAGAACGTTGCGCAGGGCGAAGCCCACATCAAGAGCACGTTCAACAACACGATCGTCACGATCACCGACCCGACCGGTGCGGTGATCTCGTGGGCCTCTGCCGGCACCGTCGGCTTCAAGGGCTCGCGCAAGTCCACCCCGTTCGCCGCCCAGATGGCCGCCGAGGCCGCTGGCCGTCGGGCGATGGAGCACGGCATGAAGAAGATCGACGTCTTCGTCAAGGGCCCGGGCTCGGGCCGCGAGACGGCGATCCGCTCCCTGGGTGCGATCGGCCTCGAGGTCGGCACCATCCAGGACGTCACGCCCACGCCCCACAACGGATGCCGGCCGCCCAAGCGCCGCCGCGTCTGACCCGACACCAGAGACCAAGGAGAGACTGAACCATGGCCCGTTACACCGGCCCCATGACCCGGAAGTCGCGCCGTCTCGGTGTCGACCTCGTGGGTGGCGACTCGGCGTTCGAGAAGCGCCCCTACCCCCCCGGCCAGCACGGCCGCGGCCGCATCAAGGAGAGCGAGTACCTCCTCCAGCTGCGGGAGAAGCAGAAGGCCCGCTTCACCTACGGCGTGCTGGAGAAGCAGTTCCACAACTACTACACCGAGGCGTCCCGCCGTCAGGGCAAGACCGGTGACAACCTGCTGCAGCTCCTCGAGTGCCGCCTCGACAACGTGATCTACCGCGCGGGCTTCGCCCGCACGCGTCGCCACGCCCGGCAGCTCGTCGTGCACGGTCACTTCAAGGTGAACGGCCACAAGGTGGACATCCCGTCCTACCAGGTCGCCGCTCACGACGTGATCGACGTCCGCGAGAAGTCGCTCGAGATGACGCCGTTCATCGTGGCTCGGGAGACCCACGGGGAGCGCGTGGTGCCCGCGTGGCTCGAGGCGATCCCCACGCGCATGCGCGTCCTCGTCCACCAGCTCCCTGTCCGGGCCCAGATCGACCTCCCGGTCCAGGAACAGCTGATCGTCGAGTACTACTCCAAGAAGTAACCGCACGGGGCGCCCGCCCCGCGCACACCGCAGAACACAACTCCTCGCCACTGCAGTTCGGGCCCGTCATATAGCGGGTGGGCCCGGAAAGGAAAGAATCAGTGCTTATCGCTCAGCGCCCGACCCTGTCGGAAGAATCCGTTGACGAGTTCCGATCGCGGTTCGTGATCGAGCCGCTGGAGCCGGGCTTCGGCTACACGCTCGGCAACTCGCTTCGCCGTACCCTCCTCTCCTCGATCCCGGGGGCCTCGGTCACCAGCATCAAGGTCGACACCGTGCTCCACGAGTTCTCGACGATCGAGGGCGTCAAGGAGGACGTCACCGAGGTGATCCTCAACCTCAAGGGACTCGTCGTCTCCTCCGAGCACGACGAGCCGGTCACGATGTACCTGCGCAAGTCGGGTGCCGGCGCCGTCACCGCCGCCGACATCGCCCCGCCCGCCGGGGTGGAGGTGCACAACCCTGACCTCAAGATCGCCACGCTGTCCGACAAGGGCAAGCTGGAGATGGAGCTCGTCGTCGAGCGCGGCCGCGGCTACGTGTCGTCGGTGCAGAACAAGGGCGCGGACAACGAGATCGGCCGGATGCCGGTCGACTCGATCTACAGCCCGGTCCTCAAGGTGACCTACAAGGTCGAGGCCACCCGTGTCGAGCAGCGCACGGACTTCGACAAGCTGGTCATCGACGTCGAGACCAAGCCGTCGATCCGTCCCCGCGACGCGATCGCCTCGGCCGGCAAGACGCTCGTCGAGCTGTTCGGCCTGGCCCGCGAGCTGAACGTCGAGGCGGAGGGCATCGACATCGGCCCGTCGCCCGTCGACGAGCAGCTGGCTGCCGACCTCGCCCTCCCGGTCGAGGACCTGCAGCTGACGGTCCGGTCCTACAACTGCCTCAAGCGCGAGGGCATCCACACCGTGGGTGAGCTGATCTCGCGTTCGGAGCAGGACCTGCTCGACATCCGCAACTTCGGCGCGAAGTCGATCGACGAGGTCAAGGCCAAGCTGGTCGAGATGGGCCTGTCCCTCAAGGACAGCGCTCCCGGCTTCGACCCGCACGCTGCCCTGGCGGCGTACGGCGATGACGACGACGATGCGTTCGTCGAGGACGAGCAGTACTAGTTTGAACCCGGGCTTCGCCCGGTGCAGTTCACGGGGGCTACCGCCCCCGGACCCCCAAGGGGTGGTAGCGGCCGAAACCGTGGTCGCCGCCGGCACTTTGGGTCACAATTGGATCTACTCGAGTACCTGATACGGCTCGGGGAGAAATGAGAGAGAACAGATGCCTACCCCCACCAAGGGCGCCCGCTTCGGCGGTAGCCCGGCCCACCAGCGGCTGATCCTGTCGAACCTGGCCACCGCCCTGTTCGAGCACGGCCGGATCACCACGACCGAGGCCAAGGCCCGCCGGCTGCGCCCGCTCGCGGAGAAGCTGATCACCAAGGCCAAGAAGGCCCACCTCGGCGAGAACCCCCTGCACAACCGGCGCGAGGTCCTGCGGACCATCCGCGACAAGTCGGTCGTGCACACGCTGTTCACCGAGATCGCGCCGACCTTCGCCGAGCGGCCGGGTGGCTACACCCGGATCACCAAGATCGGCCCCCGCAAGGGCGACAACGCCCCGATGGCGGTCATCGAGCTGGTGACCCAGGCCTACTCGCCGAAGACCAAGGCCGCCAAGCCGGCCGCGCAGGAGCCGGCTCCGGCCCCTGCGGTCGAGGACGAGGCTCCGGCCGAGGACACCGCCGACGAGGCGGCGACCGAGGCGGCCGCTGAGGACGCCCCGGTCGAGACGACCGAGGAGGCCCGCCGAGGCACCCGCCGAGGCCGAGGAGGCTCCCGCGGAGGAGGCTCCGGCCGACGAGGCACCCGCCGAGGAGTCCGAGACCAAGGAGTCCTGACCCGCTTGACGCTACGAAGGCCCGTCATCCCTGAGGATGGCGGGCCTTCTGCTGCCCCGGGACGACAACCCGGTGGCTGGCACGCACCAGACGCGTGGCGGCAACCGGGTTCCCCGGCGGGACGCCACAAAGGGCGCCGGGCACGTGCTGCTACGCGCGGCTGGTGTCCGCCCAGGCCTGCTCGACGAGCCGGGTCGCCTCGGTGACGCCGAGGCCGAGGCGGCGTACCGACTCGACGTAGGCGCCGGCCGCCGCGGCGGCCTCCCTGCTGCCGGCGGGTGTGCCGGACGCGACGAATGTCCCGCGCCGACCCTCGGTGACCACGACGCCGTCGGCCTCCAGGGCACGGTAGGTCTTGGCGACGGTGTTCACGGCCAGGTCCAGCGTCCTCGGCCAGGGCCCGGACGGTCGGCAGGCGGGTGCCGGCCGCCAGCCGTCCGGACGCCACGCCGCGCCGCGATCTGCATGCGCAGCTGTTCGTACGGCGGCTCGGGCGCGGCGGGATCGAGCGGGTCCAGGTTCACCCGGCGCACCCTACGCGTGGTAGACCACGTGTCGTGGAGCGCGAGGTACTGGTGGTGGGCGAGGCGGTGGTCGACATCGTCCGCACGGATGACGGATCGGTCAGCGAGCATCCGGGAGGGAGCGCCGTCAACGTGGCGGTCGCCCTGGCCCGGCTCGGGCGGGAGGTGGCGCTGGCCACCAGCTTCGCCGACGACGCGAACGGTCGGCTCGTGGCCGCGCACCTTCAGGCGGCCGGGGTCGGGCTCGCGAACGACCCGCACGCCCTCGCCCGTACCTCCACGGCGATGGCGAGCCTGGCCGAGGACGGGTCCGCCCGCTACGAGTTCGACCTCGACTGGCGGCTGAACCCACTCCCGGACCGACCCCCGGTCGCGATGCTGCACGTGTGCTCGCTCGGGGCGGTCCTCGCGCCGGGTGCCGCCACGACGTGGGAGCTGGCGTCGCGCCTGCGGGGCGAAGCCCTGGTCAGCTACGACCTCAACGCCCGTCCGGAGGCGACCGGTGCCGGGCCGGACGTCGTGACGGCCGTCGAGCGGATGGCGGCCGTCAGCGACCTCGTCAAGGCCTCCGACGAGGACCTGGCGGCGCTCTATCCGGACCGCGACATCGACGACGCGGCACGCTGGCTCCGCTCGCTGGGTCCGGCGGCGGTGGCGGTGACGCGGGGCGACCAGGGGGCGAGCTGGTTCGGCGACGGGGGACGCATCGACGTGCCTGCGGACCCGGTCGGGGTGGTGGACACCATCGGTGCGGGCGACACCTTCTCGGCCGCGCATGCTCGACGGCCTGCTCGAGCGGGGCGTCTCGGTGGCCGACCGCGAGGCCCTCGGCGAGCTCGGGCAGGACCCGGTCACCCACCTGCTCGGGCACGCGGTGCGCGCGGCAGCCGTGACGGTCTCGCGGGCCGGCGCGGACCCGCCGTACCGCTCGGAGCTCGCCTGAGAGGATGCGGGCCATGCGGATCCGGATGGACCTCGCCTACGACGGCACCGACTACCGCGGCTGGGCGACCCAGCCGGACTTGCCGACCGTCCAGGGCACGGTGGAGGCCGCGTTGGCGACCGCTGTTGCGGCTGCCGGAGGTGCGGGTCGTCTGCGCCGGTCGCACCGACACCGGCGTCCACGCGCGTGGTCAGGTGGTGCATGTCGACCTCGACGCGGCCACCTTGGCCGGCTCGTCGGGACGCTCGAAGGAGCCGCCACTCGAGGCGCTGCTCCGCCGCCTGAACGGGATCCTGCCCCCGGACGTGCGGGTACGCCGCGTCGTCGAGGCCCCCGACGGCTTCGACGCGCGCTTCTCCCCGCTGTGGCGCCGCTACGCCTACCGCGTCGCCGACACCCCGGAGGCGGTCGATCCGCTGGCCCGGGGCCACGTGCTGGCCTGGTCGCGGCCGCTCGACGTGGTGGCCATGAACCGGGCGTCCGAGCTGCTCGTCGGGCAGCACGACTTCGCGTCGTTCTGCAAGCAGCGCGAGGGCGCCACCACGATCCGCACCCTGCTCGAGCTCGGCTGGGTCCGGGAGCCTTGTGGTCTGGTCGTGGGCCGCGTGCGCGCCGACGCGTTCTGCCACAGCATGGTCCGTTCCCTCGTCGGCTGCCTGCTCGCGGTGGGGGAGGGACGACAGCCCGCCGAGTGGGCCGGTGAGCTCCTCCGCGCGCAGACCCGCGACCCGGCGGTGACCGTGGCGCACGCGCACGGGCTCACCCTGGAGGAGGTCGGGTACCCGGCCGACGAGCAGCTGGCGGCCCGCGCCGACCAGACCCGCGCGCGGCGGGTGGCCCGCGATGGGTGAGCACTACTTCAGCGCCGACCCGTCGGTCGCTTTCCAGCGGGAGCCGTTCACCTGCGAGGTGTGGGGAAGGAGCCTGCGTCTCGTCAGCGGGTCCGGCGTCTACAGCAAGGGCAGGCTCGACCCCGGCACCGCGGTGCTGTTCCGCGAGACCGAGCCGCCCCGGAGCGGCCGGATCCTGGACCTCGGCTGCGGGTACGGCGTGATCGGGCTGGCCGTCGCCGCCGCGGGCGAGGCCCTCGTGACTGGCGTCGACGTCAACGAGCGGGCGGTCCTGCTCGCCAACGAGAACGCCGAGGCGCTCGGCCTGTCGGACCGGTTCACGGCCTGCACGCCGGACGGGGTCGCGGCGGACACGACGTACGACGAGATCTGGTCCAACCCGCCGATCCGGATCGGCAAGGCCGCCCTGCACGAGCTGCTGCTGACCTGGCTCCCGCGGCTGGCGCCGGACGGCCGGGCGGTGCTGGTGGTCGGCAAGAACCTCGGCGGCGACTCCCTGCAGCGGTGGCTGGGGGAGCAGGGGTACCCGACGGAGCGGGTTGCCAGCGCCAAGGGGTTCCGGGTGCTGGAGGCGAGGCCGGGCTGAGTCACACCCGCCCGTCGAGGAACATCCGGAGCCGGGTGAGTGTGTGCTCGTCGTCGCCCGGGACGTGTCCGTTCACCGCCCGGCACGCCCAGCCGAGCCGGGTGGCCAGCCGGGAAGCGGCGACGAGATCCCCGTCGTACCGCTCGGCGTAGGGCGCGAGGTAGGCGCGGACGTAGGGCTCGGTGTCCTCGGAGCTCTCCACGTCGTCGACCCCCCAGGCGATCCCACCCTCGACGGTGACCGAGAACGTGAAGAACGGGTGCGAGATGCAGGCGTCACCCCAGTCCATGACCAGGTGCGTGCCGTCGCGCACGAAGACCTGCCCGTCGTGGAGGTCGTCGTGCTGCAGGGTCTCCGCGATGCCGAACGTCGCGAGCTCCTCGCAGAGCTCGACGACGCGGGCGTGGGCGTCCCGGAAGCGAGCCTCGGCGTCGACGATGTCCATGAGCCGGGCGTACCCGTCGGGCAACGTCGCCAGCCGCATGTCCGGGACGCCCAGCGCCAGCAACGAGTCGACGTCGGGCTCCATGGCGAGCTGGATCCGGGCGGTGGCCGGCAGCACGTCCAGCCACCGCTCCAGGCTGCGCTCCTCAGCGATGACCTCTCGAAGCCTCCGCCCCGCGTCGGCCATCAGCATCCAGCCCCGGTCGAGGTCGGCTGCCAGGAGTGGCGGCACCCGCTCGGGCACCCGAGCGGCCACCAAGCTCACGAGTGCCGCTTCGTGCTGCAGCTCGGTGGTGTTGGCCTTGAACCACACGTCCCCCGCGACCGTCGGCACCCGGAGGACCGTCGACCACGGGTAGACGTGCGGTTGCTCGATCTCGCCGGCGCGGACCAGGCCCAGGCGCCCCGTCTGCTCGTCGATCCAGGCGTGGGCGCCGGCGAGCCAGACCGGGTCGCGCCACGGTGCGTCCATGACCGCATTCCTAGCCGCTCCGTGAGGCGGGCGCACGCCATTTGGCACCGGATCAGCAGCAGGCGGCGGCGCTGGCCACCTTCTCGTTCGAGGTGGCGCCCTCGTCCTTCCCGCAGCACGCCGCCTCGTCGGTGGTGCCGGCCGAGAACGTCTCGGAGTCCTCGAGCACGGTGTAGACCTCCCACCGCTCGCCGTTGGGCGCGCCCTCGACCCAGAACTTGTCCTGGCGGGCGTAGCAACAGGTCGTGTCGCGCTCCTCGGTCGAGGCGAGGCCTTCGGTGGCGAGCCGGCTCTGGGTGGCCTCGACGGTCTCGGTGTCGGGGACCTCGACGCCGAGGTGGTTCAGCGACCCGCCCTGGCCCGGGTTCTCGATCAGGACCAGCTTGAGCGGCGGCTCGGTGACCGCGAAGTTGGCGTAGCCGGGCTTGGTCTTGGCGGGCGCCGTACCGAACAGGGCGGTGTAGAAGGCGACCGACTCGTCGAGGTCGTCGACGTTGAGGGCGAGCTGGATGCGGGACATGGGATCTCCTAGATATTGATGGATGTCGATATCCGGAGGTTGCCACAAGACATTGACATCTGTCAATATGTATTCATGCCGACGACGCTCCAGCTCACCCCCGTGCAGACCGTGGCGTGCTGCGCGCCGCTCGTCTCCGAGCCGATCAGCCTCGAGCAGGCCGAGCGGGTCGCTCCGCTGGTCAAGGCGCTCGCCGACCCGGTCCGGCTGCGCCTGCTGTCCCTGATCGCCTCGCACGCCGACCACGAGGCCTGCGTGTGCGACCTCAACGACGCCTTCGAGCTCTCGCCAGCCCACGATCAGCCACCACCTCAAGCAGCTGCACTCCGCCGGCCTGATCGACCGCGAGAAGCGCGGGGTGTGGGTGTTCTACCGGCTCAACGCGACCGCCCTCCGCGACTTCAGCGCCCTGCTCGGGGGAGCCGTCGCGTGACGGTGGCGCGCCGCGCCGCTGCCGAGCTCATCGGTACGGCGTTCCTGGTCATGGCCGTGATCGGCTCCGGCATCGCGGCCAGCCGGCTCTCACCCGGTGACGTCGGGCTGCAGCTGCTGGAGAACAGCCTGGTGACCGGGGCCGCCCTGGTGGCGCTGATCCTCGCGCTCCAGCCGGTGTCGGCGGCCTTCAACCCGGTGGTGACCCTGGTCGAGCGTGCGCTCGGGCTGGTCGACACCGTGACGGCAGCGGCGCTCGTCGCCGCGCAGGTGCTCGGCGGCTTCCTCGGAGCCGTGGTCGCCAACCTGATGTTCGAGCTCGACGCGGTCTCGATCTCCCGCACCGAGCGGGTCGGAGCCGGTGCTCTCCTGGCCGAGGTGGTCGCCACCTTCGGCCTGCTGCTGGTCATCTTCGGCACCCTCCGCTCGGGCCGGACCGAGGCGGTCGCCTTCGCGGTGGGCGGCTACATCTCCGCGGCGTACTTCTTCACCAGCTCCACCAGCTTCGCCAACCCCGCCGTGACCCTGGCCCGGATGTTCTCCGACACGTTCGCCGGGATCGCACCGGGCTCCGTCCTGCCGTTCGTCGCCATGCAGGTGCTGGGCGGCGGGCTGGCAGCGGGGGCCGTGCTGCTGCTCTACCCGACCATCAGAAAGGCACGTCCGTGAGCCTCCCCACCGTGCTGTTCGTGTGCGTCCACAACGCCGGCCGGTCGCAGATGGCCGCCGGCTTCCTGCAGCACCTCGCCGGCGACCGGGTCGAGGTGCTCTCGGCCGGGTCCGCAGCCGGCCGACGAGGTCAACCCGGCGGCCGTGGCCGCGATGGCCGAGGTCGGCATCGACCTCGCGACCGCGACGCCGAAGCTCCTCACCGACGCGGCGGTCCAGGAGGCCGACGTCGTCGTGACCATGGGCTGTGGCGACGCCTGCCCCTTCCACCCGGGCAAGCGCTACGAGGACTGGCCGCTGGACGACCCGGCCGGCCAGGGGATCGAGGGTGTTCGCCCGATCCGCGACCAGATCCGCGCGCGGGTCGAGGCCCTGGTCGAGGAGCTTCTCGTCGGCTGAGGGGCCCGGGTCGGCCCGCGCCGGGCTCAGGGCAGGATGCGGGCATGACGACGTACGACGCTGCCGCGGACCGCTACGACGACACCACGGGGATGGAGTACCGCTTCACCGGCCGGAGCGGGCTGAAGCTGCCCGCCCTGTCGCTGGGGCTGTGGCAGAACTTCGGTGACGACCGCTCCGAGGACAACCAGCGCGCCATCCTGCGGCGCGCCTTCGACCGGGGTGTCACCCACGTCGACCTGGCCAACAACTACGGCCCGCCCTACGGCCGCGCCGAGGAGAACTTCGGCCGCTACCTCGCGGACGACTTCAGGTCCTACCGCGACGAGCTGGTCATCTCCACGAAGGCCGGCTACGACATGTGGCCCGGCCCGTACGGCCAGGGCGGCGGCTCCCGCAAGTACGTCCTCGCCTCGCTCGACCAGTCGCTGGCCCGGATGGGCCTGGACTACGTCGACATCTTCTACAGCCACCGCTTCGACCCCGAGACCCCGGTCGAGGAGACGATGATGGCGCTCGACCACGCGGTCCGCCAGGGCAAGGCGCTGTACGCCGGCATCTCGTCGTACTCCGCCGCGAAGACGCGGGAGGCGGCCACCATCGCCCGGGACCTCGGCACCCCGCTGCTGATCCACCAGCCGTCGTACTCCCTGCTCAACCGCTGGATCGAGGAGGACCTGCTCGACGAGCTCGAGGAGCAGGGCATGGGCTGCATCGTGTTCTCGCGCGCTCGCCCAGGGCCTGCTCACCGACCGCTACCTCGACGGCATCCCCGCCGACTCGCGCGCGGCCCGGCAGGACTCGACGATCCCGGGCGACCACCTCGACGACCGGACCCTGCGCCACGTCCGCCGGCTCAACGAGATCGCCGCCGACCGCGGCCAGAAGCTGGCCCAGATGGCCCTCCAGTGGGCGCTGCGCGACCCGCGGGTCACCTCGGCCGTCATCGGCGCCTCGTCGGTCGAGCAGCTCGACACCAACCTCGACGCGCTGTCCGGACCGCCCTTCACCCCCGAGGAGCTCCAGGCGATCGACGAGACACCTCGCCGTGACGTTCTGGTGCCGAACGCCCGCGAGCACCGAACGTCACGGCGCGGGTTAACGGGATGCGGGAGCCGGGTCGGGTGGCGGAGAATCATCGCTCGTGGGTCATGTGGATGTTGCCGGGGTGCGCTACGAGCTGCCCGACGGCCGGGTGCTGCTCGACGACGTGTCGTTCCGGGTGGGCGAGGGCGCCAAGGTCGCGCTGGTCGGCGCCAACGGTGCCGGCAAGACCACGCTGCTGCGGATCATCACCGGCGAGCTGACGCCGCACGCCGGCGCCGTGACCCGCTCCGGCGGGCTCGGCGTGATGCGGCAGATGGTCAACGCCGGTCTCGGCGCGGCACCGACGGTGGCAGACCTGCTGCTGTCGGTGTCTCCGCCGCGGATCCGGAAGGCAGCGGCCGCGGTCGACCGCTGCGAGCTGGCGCTGATGGAGACCGACGACGAGAAGACCCAGATGGCCTACGCCGAGGCGCTGGCGGAGTACGCCGACGCCGGCGGCTACGACCTCGAGGTCACCTGGGACGTGTGCACGATCAAGGGCCTCGGCGTCCCCTTCGAGCGGGCCAAGTACCGCGAGCTGCGCACCCTCTCCGGCGGGGAGCAGAAGCGGCTGGTCCTGGAGTTCCTGCTGGCCGGGCCCGACGAGGTGCTGCTGCTCGACGAGCCCGACAACTTCCTCGACGTGCCGGGCAAGATCTGGCTGGAGCAGCGGATCCGCGAGTCGGCCAAGACGATCCTGTACATCAGCCACGACCGGGAGCTGCTGGACAACACGGCGACCCGGGTGGTGACCGTGGAGCTCGGTGGTGCAGGCAACCGGGTCTGGACGCACCCCGGCGGCTTCGCGTCGTACCACGAGGCGCGCAAGGAGCGGTTCCTGCGCTTCGAGGAGCTGCGCAGGCGCTGGGACGAGGAGTACGCCAAGCTGCGGGCCCAGATGCTGATGTACAAGCAGAAGGCGGCGTACAACTCCGACATGGCCAGCCGCTACCAGGCGGCGCAGACCCGGCTGCGGAAGTTCGAGGAGGCCGGACCGCCGACCGAGCAGCCCCGCGAGCAGCAGGTGAAGATGCGCCTGAAGGGTGGCCGGACCGGCAAGCGCGCCGTCGTCTGCCAGCACCTCGAGCTCAGCGGGCTGATGCAGCCCTTCGACCTCGAGGTCTGGTACGGCGAGCGGGTGGCCGTCCTCGGCAGCAACGGCTCGGGCAAGTCCCACTTCCTGCGGCTGCTGGCGGCCGGTGGCACCGACCCCGACCTCGAGCACCGACCGGTGGGCGAGGTGGCGGTCGCCCCGGTCCTGCACACCGGCAAGGCCAAGCTCGGCGCGCGGGTGCGCCCCGGCTGGTTCGTGCAGACCCACGAGCACCCCGAGCTGGTCGGGCGCACGCTGCTGGAGATCCTGCACCGCGGCGACGAGCACCGCGACGGGATGGGGCGCGAGCAGGCGAGCCGGGTGCTGGACCGCTACGAGCTCGCCCACGCCGCCGACCAGCGGTTCGAGTCGCTCTCCGGCGGGCAGCAGGCGCGGTTCCAGATCCTGCTGCTCGAGCTGTCCGGCGCGACCCTGCTGCTGCTCGACGAGCCCACCGACAACCTCGACGTCCAGTCCGCCGAGGCGCTCGAGGAGGGCCTGTCGGCCTTCGAGGGCACCGTCATCGCGGTCACCCACGACCGCTGGTTCGCCCGAGGCTTCGACCGGTTCCTCGTCTACGGCGCCGACGGCGACGTCTACGAGTCCGACGGCCCGGTCTGGGACGAGGGCCGGGTCCAGCGGGCGCGCTGACGGCCCCGTTCATCTCGTGCGGAACCGGGCGTGACCCGGATCACCCTCCGTCGTTGGTCTAGACAGCTTGCCCCGGTGACGCCGCCGGGACGACCTGTTTCCAGTCCAGACCAGCAGCTGATCACGCTGCGAGAACACGGCCGGCGGGATCCGCCGGCGTCGAGGAGTCCGTTTCATGCGTCCAACTCTCGGAAGTTCCAGGCGCCGGAGGGGCTCGCTCCTCGGCGCGACCGCCCTCGGGCTGGTCATGCTCGCCACCGTCCTCCCCGCCGCGGGCGAGGAGGGCCCCGACCCCGACCTCGACGGAGTGAAGTACTCCTTCCAGGGTGAGGGCGAGGAGCGGGTCGACAGCTACGACGCCCGCGAGGGCTCGGTGGCGCCGACCGCAGCGCAGCAGGCGGCCGCCGAGGACATCGGCGCCTCGACGGCTCGATGGAACGAGTTCGGGACGCCCCGCGTGCTGCTCAACGACGACGGCTACCTCTCCGGCGCCCGGTCGGGTACGGCGGTGGAGGCCGCGCGCGGCTTCGTGGCCGATCACGCCGACCTGTTCAAGCTCTCCTCCGGTGCCGTCGCGGACCTCGAGGTGGTCTCCGACTCCCCGCTCCTCGACAGCCCCGACCTCGCCCGCTCCCGGGACGGCAAGCCCGTCCGCAACCCCGACGTCGCGCACATCGTGACGTTCCGCCAGGCCTTCGGCGACCTCGATGCGGCCCATGACGGGCTGCTCACGATCGGCGTCCAGCGCGACGGCCGGGTCGGCTGGGTCTCCTCGTCGGTGACCGGCGACGAGTCCGTCTCCGGCACCCAGTCGCTCAGCGCGGTGGACGCGCTGGGCAAGGCCGCCGAGGACGCCGGGCTCGACCTCGGCACGCTCAGCGCCGTCGACGCGCCCGGGCCCTGGACCACCTTCAGCTCCACCGTCTCCCGGGACGTGCAGCGGGCTCGCCTGATGGCGATGCCGACCCCGACCGACGGCGTGCGGATGGTGTGGGAGACCACGCTGCTCAAGTCCGACCACACCGACCAGGCGGGCCACGGGCACCCTGCTGCCTTCATCAGCTTCGTGGACGCCGAGACCGGCGAGGTCCTGCTCCGCGACAACCGGGTCGACCACGCGGTGTCCGGCATGGACCTTCCGGCCGCTGCCCCCGCCGCGGCACCCTCCGGCGCCCCCTTCCAGGGCACGACCGACGACGCCGGCGGCTGCACGCCGCAGGACCAGCGGCACGGCCCGTTCGCCGTCGAGGACGGCAACGGCCAGGTCTCGGTCACGGCGGCCACCGTCGTACCCAACGGGGCCGACGACGACATCACGATCAACCTCTTCCGCGACGGCCAGGCCAACCCGGTCGCCTCCCAGGACCTGCTGACCAGCCCCGAGGCGCTGACCTGGGCCCCGTCGGGCGGCGTCCCGGCCGGCGACTACTTCGTCGAGGTCTGCGAGTTCGCGCCGGGCGCGGGCTCGATCTCCTACGCCGGTTCCTTCTCCGCCGGCCCCGCGGCCTCGTCCGACCCGCAGCTCCCGCGCTGGAGGGTCTTCCCGTCCAACCCCAACTTCACCGACTCGGCGGCGCCCGACGCGGACATCCGCGAGCTGTGGTGCTGGATCAGCGACAGCGAGGACTGTGACGAGGAGCAGATCAACGACGCCGCCCGGCTGCCCTGGGACGTGCTGGCGCCGAGCCTGCCCACGTTCACCACGGCCGGCAACAACGCGACGACCGCGATCTCCGAGGTCAGCTTCCTGACGCCGGACACGCACTTCCAGCGTCCGTTCAGCCCCGACCGTCGCTACGACTACGAGTGGAAGAACACCTGGTTCAACTCCAAGTGCGACCCCACCACGTTCGACCAGCCGGGTGGCAACGACGACGACGCCTCCACGGCCAACCTGTTCGTCATGCACAACCGGATGCACGACTGGAGCTACTACCTCGGGTTCACCGAGCTGAACTCCAACCTGCAGCAGTCCAACTTCGGCAACACCGGACCGACCCGGGAGAACGACCCCGAGGTGGGCAACGCGCAGGCGGGTCGCCGTACGTTCAACGGACGCGACAACGCCAACCAGATCACGCTGCAGGACGGCATCCCGCCGATCACCAACCAGTACCTCTGGCAGCCCCTCGCCGGCGCGTTCTACGCGGCGTGCACCGACGGTGCCTACGACATGGCGGTGGTCGCGCACGAGTACGGCCACGCCATCAGCAACCGGATGGTGGCCGGTCCCGACACCGGCACCGGAGGCACCCAGGGCCAGACCGAGAGCTGGTCGGACCTGATCTTCTCGGAGTACTTCCGGGGCTACGGGATCAGCACCGGTGAGGGCGCCAACCCGTTCGCGCTGGCGCCGTACGTCAGCGGCAACAAGGAGCGCGGCATCCGCAACTACGGGATGAACGACAGCCCGCTGAACTACTCCGACCTGGAGTACGACGGCAACGGCACCACCTCGCCGCACGCCGACGGTGAGATCTGGAGCGCCACCAACTTCGACATCGCGGAGGCGCTCAACGACAAGTACGACGCGCAGTTCCCGTCCTCGGACAAGGCGCTGCAGCTGCGCTGCGCCAAGGGCGAGCTGCCGGCCGACGAGTGCCCGGGCAACCGGCGCTGGGCGCAGATCATGTTCGACGGCCTGATCCTCACGCCGACCGGCGCGACGATGGTCGACTCCCGCGACGCCATGCTGGCCGCGGACCGACTGCGGTTCGACGGCGCCAACCAGGCCGAGCTGTGGGACAGCTTCGCCCGGCGCGGCCTGGGTGAGACTGCCTCCTCGCCCAGCGACGCGGACCGCGAGCCCGTGCCGGGCTGGTCCTCACCGCTGGCCGACGACGAGGCCACGGTCCGGTTCGAGGCCGGCGACACCGGCAGCGGGACCGCGGAGGACATGACGGTCTACACCGGGGTCTACGAGGCCCGGATCAGCCCGACCGCCGACACGGACGCCGAGACGGAGACCTCCGACACGGTCGACTTCGTCCCCGGGACCTACGAGTTCATCGCCCAGGCCCCCGGCTACGGCGCGACCCGGTTCACCCGGACGTTCGAGCCCGGCGAGGACGTCGTGGTCTCGGTGCCGATGCGGCGCAACCTGGCGTCGACCAGCAACGGCGCCACCGCCACGGGTGACGGGATCAACCTCGAGAGCCTGATCGACGACACCGAGGAGACCAACTGGGCCTCCCTGGAGTCCGCCGGGACGGCCAGCGAGGGTCGCGGCGAGGGCGAGCAGGTCCGGGGCCGCCAGGTCACGGTGAAGCTGGGCGACACCGCCGTGGACGTCAGCACCGTCCGCGTGAGTGCGGCGCTGCGTCCCACGGACGCGGAGAACGAGGACTCGGGCAGCCAGAGCCGGTTCTCGGCGCTGCGCTCGTTCGACATCCTCGCCTGTGACGCGACCGAGAACGGCAACTCGTGCACCGACGACGAGGCGGAGTTCGACGTGATCTACCGCAGCGCCGACGACGCCTTCCCGGGCGTCCGGCCGCGTCCGACCGCTCCGGACCTGACCCTGCGGGCGCTTCGACGTCACCGACGTCGTCGGCCACCCACATCAGGATCCGGGTCCGCGACAACCAGTGCACCGGCGGTCCGGCGTACCAGGCGGCGACCAACCCGTCCAACGACCCGGTGTTCAGCAACCCGGACTGCGACAGCGAGGAGTCCACGCCCGACCGGGCCGTGCTCGCCCCGCCGTACGACCAGGTCCGGATCGCCGAGCTGCAGGTGTTCGGGCCGGTGCTGGACACCGCGACCCGCACGACGAAGCGCAAGGGCTCGCGCCGCTGAGTGGTCCTGCCCCGGACCCGTCACGGGTCCGGGGCAGGCGGCTCACTCGGCGTCGGAGTCCAGGGTGAGCGTCGCGGTCTGCTCCTCGCCGTCGCGGCGGAAGGTGACGGTCACCTCGTCGCCGGGGCGGTAGGAACGGATCGTCGCGACCAGGGAGTCGGCGCCCGTGATGGTCGTGTCGTCGACCTTGGTGATCACGTCCTCGGGCTCGAGGCCCGCCCCCTCGGAGGTCGAGCCCTCGGTGACCTCCCGCACGAAGGCGCCCTCGGAGCTGAGCTCGTCGGACTGCTGTGGTGGTACGTCGGACACGGTGACCCCCAGCCGGGCATGGGTCGGGGTCTCGCCCTCGAGCATCTGCTCGACGATGGGCATCACCTCGTCGATCGGGATCGCGAAGCCGAGCCCGATCGAACCGCCCTGCTGGACCGGCGAGGAGCTGGCGGTGCGGATGGAGGAGTTGATGCCGACCACCTCGCCGTTCATGTTCACCAGGGGGCCGCCGCTGTTGCCGGGGTTGATCGCGGCGTCGGTCTGGACGGCGGGGTACGTCGTGCTGTCGCCCTCCTCGTCCTGTCCCACGCTGACCGGGCGGTCCAGGGCGCTGACGATGCCGCTGGTGACCGTCGCGTCGAGCCCGAAGGGGGAACCGACGGCCACGACCTGCTGCCCGACGTCGAGGTTGCCGGAGCGCCCGATGGTGGCCGGGGTCAGGCCCTCGACCCCGTCGGCCCGGATCACGGCCGTGTCGGTCAGCGGATCGGTGCCCACGACCTCGGCGGGTGCGCGCGTCCCGTCGTCGAACGACACCGAGATCCGGCCCTGCTCGGAGGCGACCTCGACGACGTGCGCGTTGGTGAGGATGGCGCCGTCCTCGCTGAGCACGATCCCCGATCCGGAACCGGTGGCCTGCCGGCCCTGGACCTCACCGGCGACATCGATCTTGACCACGGAGGGAAGCACGTCGGTCGCCACCTGCTCGACCGAGCCGTCCGGGGCCGGGGTGTCACCGGAGTCGACCACCTGGGAGGTCTCCGAGCCCGTGGACGTGGTGCCGCCGATGGTCGTGTCGTCGGGTCCCCACTCCTCCCATGCAGCGGCGCCGCCGACGCCCGCGCCGGCGCCGAGGACCAGGGCAGCGGTGAGGACGCCCACCGCGAACCGCTTGCGACCCGGTCCGGCCGCGGCGGGCGGGGTCTCGTAGGCGGGTGGCGGGATGATCGGTCGGGTGTCGTCTGAAGTCACGGCACCAGCGTGCCCGGGACACCTGTGATCATGCTGAGACGCCGCTGGGGACGCTCCAAGAGCCGGTGTCGCCCGGCTCGCAGGCTCGCCGTGCGGGGGCTCAGAGCCTGCGGACCTTGTCGCCGGGGCGGACGGCGCCACCGGTCACGACGCGGGCGTTGAGGCCGCGGAGCCGGAGCTCCCGGCCGACCTCGGAGTTCACGAACGCCACGGCGTCCTCACCGAAGCGAGCCGTGAACTTCGCGCAGCCGGTGTGGGGCTTCCTGGTCACCTCGATCACCGCGTGCTCCCCGATCGCGAGCCGGGTCCCGGCCGGCAGGTTGGCGTGCGAGATGTCGAGGTCGAGGTACAGCTGGTCGCCGGCCAGCGCCCGCTCCTCGTCGGTGTCGGCGAGCAGGCCCACCATCCGCGCGCTCATCACGTTCAGCTGGGCCTGGAGGTGACGGCCCTCGGCGATCGCGCGGGAGGTGGCGCGGGACAGCCAGTTGTCGCCGACCATGCCGTCGGCCTCGTCGAGCACCCCCTCGTCGAGGAGGTCGCGCTCCCCGTTCGCGGGGCGTCGTACGACGAGCTCCAGCGTGCCGGCCTCGGCCGGCGCGGCCCGCAGGAACTCGAGCTGCTCGGTCAGCTCCTCGAGGGTGCGGTGGGCCATGGCCCCAGTCTCGACCACGGCCAGGTCGCTTGTCGCCCGGATTGGCGCACGTCGCGCCGGGTGTGGCCTTCTAGGGTGCAGCCATGACGACTGCGCGGACCGTCCCGGTCACCACGGAGCTGGACGGCGCCGAGCTCGACGCGGAGGACGCCTGGCACCTCGCCCGGCGGCACGGGCTGGTGCGGATCGCCGTCGACTCCTTCGTCCGGTTCCGGTACGGCGACGGCTTCACCAACAGTCGCGCCCTGGCCCTGCAGGCCTGCCTGGCCGTCGTACCGTTCCTGATCGCGCTGACCGGTCTCGCCGCCGACCTCGACCAGGACCGTCCCGCCCGCGTTGTCGCGGCGACGATCGAGGCGCTCTCGCCGGGGGGTGACGACGCCCTGGCCTCCGCGGTCGTCGACGGCTCCGAGGAGACGCGGCGAGGTCGCGCTCGGCTTCGGGCTCGCGTTCGCGTTGCTGTCGATGACCACGGCGATGGCGCAGGTCGAGCGCGGCAGCAACCGGATCTACGGGATCCGGAGGGACCGGCCGCGCGCCGGCCAAGTACGGGCGGGCGGCGGTGCTGACCGCGATCCTCGCGGCTCCGGTGGGGGTCGGGCTTCCTGCTGCTGGTCGCGGGCGGGGCGATCGGGGAGGCGATGGTCGCCGAGTACGGCTGGAGCGCGGACGCCCGACTGGCCTGGAACATCGCCCGCTGGCCGATCGGCCTGGTGCTGCTGGTCGTCACCATCGCCGTCGTGCTGGACCACTCACCCCGGCGCCGGCAGCCGGCGCTGTCCTGGCTCGCGCTGGGCTCGGGGATCGCGGTCGTCCTGAGCATGCTCGCCGCGGCCGGGCTGGCGGCGTACGTCACCCTCAGCGGCTCGTTCGGCAGCACCTACGGGCCGCTGGCCGGGATCTTCGCGCTGCTGCTGTGGTCGCTGCTCTCGGCGATGGCGCTGTTCTACGGCGTCGCGGTCTGCGCGCAGCTGGAGGCGCTGCGCGCCGGCGAGACCGAGCCGGCGTACGACGACCCCGGCCGGCCCGCACGGCACACGTGGTGTGAGGTCTCGATACGCTCGCTGGCGCTCGCTACTCGACCACCGAGAGTCAGCGTCAGGCCCAGCGCTCCGTTGCCGGGGTGAAGTCGAGGGTCCGGTCGCCGGTGTAGATCTGCTTGGGGCGGGCGATCTTCTGCTCCTTGTCCTGGACCAGCTCGAGCCACTGGGCCAGCCAGCCCGGGGTCCGGCCGATCGCGAACAGCACCGTGAACATCTCCGGCGGGAACTGGAAGGCCTCGTAGATCAGGCCGGAGTAGAAGTCGACGTTCGGGTAGAGCTTGCGCTTGACGAAGTACTCGTCCTCGAGCGCGATCTTCTCCAGCTCCTGGGCGATCTCCAGCAGCGGGTTGACGCCGGTGACCTCGAAGACGTCGTCGCAGGCCTTCTTGATGATCTTGGCCCGCGGGTCGTAGTTCTTGTAGACGCGGTGGCCGAAGCCCATCAGCTTCTCGTTGCCGTTCTTCACGCCCTCGATGAAGGCGGGGATGTTCTCCTTCGAGCCGATCCGGCGCAGCATCCGCAGCACCGCCTCGTTGGCGCCGCCGTGCAGCGGGCCGTAGAGGGCGGCGACACCCGCGGCGACCGCGGAGTACGGGTCGACCTGCGAGGAGCCGACCGAGCGGACCGCGTTGGTCGAGCAGTTCTGCTCGTGGTCGGCGTGCAGGATGAACAGCACGTCGAGGGCCTTGACCAGGCGCTCGTCGGCCTCGAACTTCCGCTCGCTCATCTTGAACAGCATGGAGAGGAAGTTGGCGGTGTAGCCGAGGTCGTTGTCGGGGTAGACGAACGGCTTGCCCTGCGCGTGGCGGAACGACCAGGCGCCGAGCGTCGGCATCTTGGCGATCATCCGCACGATCTGCATGTGGCGGTTGTCCGCGTCGCTGATGTTGCGGGCGTCGGGGTAGAACGTCGACAGCGCGCCCACCGAGGCCATCAGCATGCCCATCGGGTGGGCGTCGTAGCGGAAGCCCTCCATGAAGGACTTCACGTTCTCGTGGACGAACGTGTGGTAGGTGATCTCGTGGACCCAGTTCTCGTACTCCGCCTTGGTGGGCAGCGAGCCGTGGATCAGCAGGTAGGCGACCTCGAGGAAGTTGGACTTCTCGGCCAGCTGCTCGATCGGGTACCCGCGGTACTCCAGGATCCCCTTCTCGCCGTCGATGAAGGTCACGGCGCTGCGGCACGAGGCGGTGTTGACGAAACCGGGGTCGTAGACGGCGAGGCCGGGCTGGTCCTCGCCCGACTTGATCGCCCCGAGGTCGGCGGCCTTGATGGTGCCGTCGGTGATCGGGACGTCGTACTCCTGCCCGGTACGGTTGTCGCGGACGGTGAGAGAGTCATCAGTCACCCGCCCCAACTTAGTCGCAGGGCTGCGCTCGGGCGAATCCCCCTCCCGGATCGGACCGCGCGGAGCGCCTCGATGCGGTTTTGACCTGCGTGGAACCGCCCGCGTAGTCTTGGCGGTCGCGACTCCTGCCGCGTCCTCACCAACCGCTGTGCGGTGGGGATGCAGTCCCGGACCCCACGTCTCATCAAGGTGGCCGAGCCGGGCCGTGTTCGTCAGAAGCCGCCGCATCACCACCCGACCGGGCCGACCGGCCGGGCCCAACGAACAAGATTGGTTGAACAGCCGTGCGTACGTACAGCCCCAAGCCCGGTGACATCCAGCGCAACTGGCACGTCATCGACGCCACCGACGTGGTCCTCGGCAAGCTCGCCGTCCAGACCGCCACTCTCCTGCGTGGCAAGCACAAGCCCACCTACGCCCCGCACATGGACATGGGTGACTTCGTCATCATCGTCAACGCGGAGAAGGTCGCCCTCACCGGCGACAAGCGGACCAAGAAGCTGGTCTACCGCCACTCCGGCTACCCGGGCGGCCTCTCGGCCACCCCGATCGGCGTGCTCCTCGAGAAGGACGCGCGCAAGGCCGTCGAGAACGCGGTGTGGGGCATGCTCCCCAAGAACCGCCTCGGTCGACAGATCATCAAGAAGCTGAAGGTCTACTCGGGTCCCCACCACCCGCACCAGGCCCAGCAGGCCACTCCCTACGAGATCTCCCAGATCTCCCAGTAGCTCCCCGACACCGGAACTGACGAAGGAACCCACGTGACTGAGAACGCTGCACCCACCAACGGGGGCGAGGTCGAGGAGACCTACGAGTCCAACGAGCAGGGCGTCGCCTACAGCTCCGAGAGCGCCGCCTCCGCCGACGCGCCGCAGCGCGCCGCGACGGTCGCTCCGTCCGCCGCCACCGGCCGCCGCAAGGAAGCCGTCGCCCGCGTCCGCCTGGTCCCCGGGACCGGCGTGTGGACCGTCAACGGCCGCACCCTCGACTCCTACTTCCCGAACAAGCTGCACCAGCAGGTCGTCAACGAGCCGTTCGTGACCACCCAGATGGAGGGCCGCTTCGACGTCATCGCCCGCATCCACGGCGGTGGCATCACCGGCCAGGCCGGCGCCCTGCGCCTCGGCGTGGCCCGTGCCCTCAACGCCGTGGACCTCGAGGCGCACCGCGCCCTGCTCAAGAAGGCCGGCCTGCTCACCCGCGACGCGCGCGTGATCGAGCGCAAGAAGGCCGGTCTCAAGAAGGCCCGCAAGGCTCCTCAGTTCAGCAAGCGCTGACGCACTACTGTCGGGTCGCATGACACGACTCTTCGGCACGGACGGGGTCCGGGGCCTGGCGAACGGTCAGCTGACCGCAGAGCTGGCCCTGGACCTTTCCGTTGCCGCGGCCCGCGTGCTCGCCGACCGGGGCGAGTTCACCGGCCACCGGCCGCTGGCCGTGGTGGGCCGGGACACCCGCATCTCGGGACAGTTCCTCGAGTCCGCGGTCGTTGCCGGCCTGGCCTCGGCCGGTGTCGACGTGCTGCTGCTGGGCGTGCTGCCGACCCCGGGCGTCGCCTACCTCACCGGGCGGCTGGAGGCCGACCTCGGGGTGATGCTCTCCGCCTCCCACAACCCGATGCCGGACAACGGCGTCAAGTTCCTGGCGCGCGGCGGCCACAAGCTCGACGACGCGATCGAGACCGCGATCGAGCGCCGGCTGCACGAGGACTGGGACCGGCCGACCGGCGGGGACGTGGGCCGGGTGACGCCGTACCCCCGTGCCGTCGAGGAGTACGCCGGCCACCTGGTGCGCTCGATCGAGCACCCGCTCGCCGGCCTGCGGGTGGTCCTGGACTGCGCGGAGGGTGCGGCCTCCGAGGCGGGACCCCGGGCGCTGCGGATGCCGGTGCCGACGTGACGGCGATCCACGCGATGCCCGACGGGCTGAACATCAACCACGGCTGCGGTTCGACCCACCTGGAGTCACTCCAGGAGGCCGTCGTGAAGGACGGCGCCCACGTCGGTTTCGCGCTCGACGGCGACGCCGACCGGTGTCTCGCCGTCGACCACGAGGGGAACGTCGTGGACGGCGACCAGCTGCTCGCGATCCTGGCGCTCGGCTTCAAGGAGACCGGCCACCTCGTCAAGGACACCGTGGTCGCCACGGTGATGAGCAACCTGGGGTTCGTGCACGCGATGCGGGCCCACGACATCGGGGTGCGGCAGACCAAGGTCGGCGACCGTTACGTGCTCGAGGCGATGAGGGTCTCCGGCTACTCCCTGGGTGGCGAGCAGTCCGGGCACGTGATCATGAGCGAGTACGCCACCACCGGTGACGGCATCCTCACCGCCCTCAACGTCCTCGAACGGATGGCGACCACGGGCCAGAGCCTGCAGTCCCTGGCGTCGGTGATGACGCGCCTGCCCCAGGTGCTGGTCAACGTCGACGGCGTCGACAAGTCGCGTACCGACGACGACGCCGGGCTGGCAGCCGCCCTGGCCGAGGAGGAGGCGATGCTCGGCGACTCGGGGCGGATCCTGCTCCGGCCCTCGGGCACCGAACCGATCGTGCGGGTGATGGTCGAGGCCGGCACCGCCGAGGAGGCGCAGTCGATCGCCGACCGGCTCGCCGGCGTCGTACGGCGGCAGCTGGCGCTCTGATCGCCGCACGCTGCATCACCTCAAAGCTTGCGGAGACGGACGTAGCGCACGGAGTGGTCGCGGTCCTTGCGCAGCACCAGCGTCGCGCGGGAGCGCGTCGGCAGGATGTTCTGGGTCAGGTTGGGGCCGTTGATGGTGTCCCAGAGGCGCTCCGCCTCGGCCACCGCCTCCTCCTCCGTCAGCGCGGCGTACTTCGCGAAGTAGGACGCCGGGTCGCGGAACGCGGTCTCCACCAGCCGCTGGAACCGGTCGACGTACCACTGCCGGATGTCGCTGGTGCGCGCGTCGACGTAGACGCTGAAGTCGAAGAAGTCGCTCAGCGTCAGCCCGGTGCGGCCGTCCTCGCGGACCCGGGCCGGCTGGAGCACGTTGAGCCCCTCGATGATCACGATGTCCGGCCGCTTGATCACGACCTTCTCGTCCGGCACGACGTCGTAGACCAGGTGCGAGTAGGTCGGCGCCTCCACCTCGTCCTCGCCGGACTTGATGTCCACCACGAAGCGGAGCAGCGCCCGGCGGTCGTAGGACTCCGGGAATCCCTTGCGGTGCAGGATGCCGCGGCGCTCGAGCTCGGCGTTGGGGTGGAGGAACCCGTCGGTGGTGACCAGCGCGACGTTGGGGTGCTCGGGCCAGTGCGCGAGCATCTGCTGGAGCACCCGGGCGGTCGTGGACTTGCCCACGGCGACCGAGCCGGCCAGCCCGATCACGAACGGCGTCCGCGGCGGCTGGGGCTGGTCGAGGAACTCCTCCTGCTGGCGGTGCAGGCGCCCCGCGGCGCCGACGTACATGCTCAGCAGCCGTGACAGCGGGAGGTAGACCTGCTCCACCTCCTCGAGGTCGAGGGCGTCGCCGAAACCCCGGAGCTGGGCGATCTCGTCCGGCGTCAGCGGGCTCTCGGTCGAGTGGGCGAGGGCCGCCCACGCGGTCCGGTCCAGCTCGACGTACGGCGAGGACTCGCGTCGGGCGTCGTCGTTGCCCGCCGGAGCGCCGCCGTTGGGGGACATGGCGGGCATTCTTGCAGCCGTGAGGCGTCGGCCGGCCGGGTCGGCCGCTCTATAGACTCGCCGCCATGTGCGGAATCGTGGGCTACGTCGGTCCGAAGCAGGCACAGGCGGTGGTCGTCGAGGGCCTGCGCCGCCTCGAGTACCGCGGCTACGACTCCGCCGGGATCGCCCTCGTGGCCGAGGGGGCCATCGAGTCCGCCAAGCGGGCCGGCAAGCTGGCCAACCTGGAGAAGGCGATCGACGAGGCGCCGCTGATGGCCGCGACGACGGGGATCGGACACACCCGCTGGGCGACCCACGGCGCCCCCAACGACGTCAACGCCCACCCCCACCTGGGTCCCGACGGCCGGGTGGCGCTGGTCCACAACGGGATCATCGAGAACTTCGAGGAGCTGCGGAGCGAGCTCGAGGACGCCGGCCACGAGCTGCTGTCGGCGACCGACACCGAGGTCGCGGCCCACCTGCTCGAGGTCGAGGTGGTCGGCGGCGCCGACCTGACCACGGCGATGCAGGCGGTCTGCCGGCGTCTCGAGGGCGCCTTCACGCTGGTCGCGGTCGACTCCCAGGACAGCTCGCGGGTCGTCGCCGCTCGCCGCAACTCACCGCTGGTGGTGGGGCTCGGCGAGGGGGAGAGCTTCCTCGGCTCCGACGTGGCCGCGTTCATCGAGCACACCCGGGAGGCGCTGGAGCTCGGCCAGGACCAGGTGGTCACCCTCACCGCCGCCGGGGTGTCGGTGACCGGGTTCGACGGGTCGCCCTCGGAGGGCCGTCGCTACCACGTCGACTGGGACCTCTCGGCCGCCGAGAAGGACGGCCACGACTGGTTCATGCGCAAGGAGATCCACGAGCAGCCCCGGGCCGTGGCCGACTCGCTGCTGGGGCGACGTACTCCCTCCGGGGCCCTGCACCTCGACGAGATGCGGCTCTCCGACCAGGACCTGCGCGACGTGGACAAGGTGATCATCATCGCCTGCGGCACGTCGTTCTACGCCGGCATGGTCGCCAAGTACGCGATCGAGCACTGGACCCGGATCCCGGTCGAGGTCGAGCTGTCCTCGGAGTTCCGCTACCGCGACCCGATCCTCACCCACTCCACGCTCGTGGTCGCGATCAGCCAGTCCGGCGAGACCGCCGACACCCTCCAGGCGATCCGGCACGCGCGGGTGCAGCGGTCGATGGTGCTGGCGATCTGCAACACCAACGGCTCCACGATCCCGCGCGAGTCCGACGCCGTGATCTACACCCACGCCGGCCCCGAGATCGGGGTGGCGTCGACCAAGGGGTTCCTCACCCAGCTGGTCGCCTGCTACCTGCTCGCGCTCTACCTCGCGCAGGTCAAGGGGATGCGGTACGGCGACGAGATCGGCCAGGTGATGGACCAGCTCGACGCGATGCCCGACCACATCCAGGCCGTGCTCGACCGTGCCGAGGCGGTCTACGAGCTGGCCCGGCGGCACGTCGACGCGCGCTCGGTCCTGTTCCTCGGCCGCCACGCCGGGTACCCGGTCGCGCTCGAGGGCGCCCTCAAGCTCAAGGAGCTGGCCTACCTCCATGCCGAGGGCTTCGCGGCCGGCGAGCTCAAGCACGGTCCGATCGCGCTGATCGAGGAGGGCATGCCGGTGCTGTGCGTCGTACCGCCCCGGGGTCGCGACCAGCTGCACGACAAGATGCTGAGCGGCATCCAGGAGGTGCGGGCGCGCGGGGCCTGGACGATCTGCCTGGCCGAGGAGGGGGACCCGATCGGCTCCTACGCCGACGAGGTGATCCCGCTGCCGCGGGTGCCGGTGCTGCTGCAGCCGCTCGTCGCGGTGGTGCCGCTGCAGCTCTTCGCCTGTGAGCTGGCCTCGGTGATGGGCCACGACGTGGACCAGCCGCGCAACCTCGCCAAGTCGGTCACGGTCGAGTAGATGGGCGTCCTGGGCGTCGGGATCGACGTCGTCGACATCGAGCGGTTCGTCGCGTCCCTGGACCGGACCCCCGGGCTCCGCGAGCGTCTGTTCACGCCGGCCGAGGCGGCGCTGCAGCCGGCCTCGCTGGCCGCGCGGTTCGCGGCGAAGGAGGCGCTGGTCAAGGCGCTCGGCGCGCCCGGCGGCCTGGCGTGGCACGACGCGGAGGTGTTCTCCGAGGCGTCGGGCCGCCCCTACTTCGAGCTCCGCGGGTCGGTGCTGGCGCACGCGAACGACCTCGGCATCGGCTCCACGCACCTGTCGCTGTCGCACGACGCCGGGATCGCCTCCGCGGTCGTGGTCCTGGAGTCCTGACTGGCTCGTGTGCCTGAGAGTGCGCTATGCCGCACTCCTGGGCACACGCGGCACTCCGAGCGCGAGCAGGTCGGCGGCGACCTCATCCGGTTCATGCCGCAGTTCGTACGCCGTGCAGCGGACGACGGTCTGGCCGGGGCGGGTGAGCCGACGTGCGCGCTTCAGGTCGGCTGCCCAGTGCTCGACCTCCATGTGGAACCCGCCGTCGATCTCGAGCACCAGGACCGAACCGTCCGAAAGCACCCACTCGCAGTCGGTGTAGCGCCTCCTACCCTCGCGATCGAAGCGCGGGGTCTGCCGGTCAGGCAGCCGGATCCGCGCGCGCCGGCACATGCTCGCAACGTCCAGCTCGGCACCGGACTCAGCGCCGCCAGCGACGTCCACGAGGGTCGCACGGAATGCAGGAGCACGCCGGAGGGGGCGCAGTCGGTCGATCCACAGCAGTAGGCGGGGCACCGTGGCCAGTCGCTGCTGGACCGTGGAGGCCAGGATCGCGTGCGCAGCTCGTGGGGACGCGTCGTACGCCGCCCACATCAGCACCGCCGGCTCCAATGCGCATGTGGGGATCCCGTTGCCTGCTCGGCGAAGAAGTTCGAACGACCGTCGTGACCGGAAGAAGTGGATGCCGTCGACGGGCTCGAAGGCGAGCTCGTCATCGACGAGGACCGTCACATCGTCCCGCTCCCAGCGCCGCAGTCCCAGGTGCTCGGCCGCGGTCAGGCCGCCGAGCAGACTCCGGGGCCCCGCATGCAGCACCCCCATCCAGCGAACCTGTGGGGCGCTGAGATCGCCGGTGAAGGTGCTGAGCACTCGCGACGTGCGCTCGACCCACCGTTCGGCTGCCAGTTGATTGCGAACCCGGAACCGATCCACCCCGAGCTCCCCCAGCTGCCGACGGGCAACCATCCCCTGCTGCCGGATCAGCAGCTCGGCGAGGTCGTTGGCGTTCCCTGGCATGCCGACAGGGTGCCCGGGATCGAGAACGCTCGCGGGCTCTCTCCACAGCCAGTAGTCGCGTGTACCCGAGCGTGCGCCAGAGCGCACTCTGACGCACACGCCGCGAATAGGGTGGAGGCATGAGGCATGCCCACACGGTCGAGCAGGTGCGCGCTGCGGAGCGGGCGCTGATGGCGACGCTGCCCGAGGGTGCGCTGATGCAGCGCGCGGCCTCCGGCCTGGCGTACGCCGTCCTCGACCTGCTCGGGTCCGGCTACGGACGCCGCGTGGTGCTCCTCGTCGGCTCCGGCGACAACGGGGGAGACGCGCTCTTCGCCGGTGCGCTCCTGGCCCGGCGCGGGTGCGCGGTCGAGGCGTGGCTGCTGTCGGACCGGGTGCACGAGGCGGGCCTGGCGGCGCTGCGCCGCGCCGGCGGGGTCGTGTGCCCAGGTGGTCGCCGGGGCAGCCACCTCAGCACACGACCCGACGTCGTCGTGGACGGGATCGTCGGGATCGGTGGTCGACCGGGGCTGCGGGACGACGCGGTCGCGGCGCTGGCCGCCCTCGGAGGAGCCCCGGTCGTGGCCGTGGACGCGCCGTCCGGGGTGGACGTGGACACCGGCGAGCTCGACGGCCCCCACGTCACCGCCGACGTGACGGTCACGTTCGGCACCCACAAGGTCGCCCACCTGGTCGACCCCGCGGCGGCCGCGTGCGGCGCCGTACACCTGGTGGACCTGGGCCTCGACCTGCCGGACGCGGACGTCGAGGCGCTGCAGCCGGACGACGTGGCACGGCTCGTGCCGAGACCCGGCCCCCACGACCACAAGTACCTCCGTGGCGTCGTCGGCGTCCGGGCGGGCTCGGCGGAGTACCCCGGCGCGGGGCTGCTCTGCGTCGCCGGGGCGGCGAGCGGGCTCTGCGGGATGGTGCGGTACGTCGGCGACGCGGCCGTGGCCGACCGGGTGCGCGAGGCACATCCGGAGGTGGTCGGCGAGGGTCGCGTGCAGGCGTGGACCGTGGGGTCCGGAGGTGGCGCCGACGCGAAGTCCGCGCTGGAGGGCGCGCTGGCCGACGACGTCCCGGTCGTCGTCGACGCCGATGCCCTGGCGCACGTCGGCGGCCGGCTGCCCGTGCCCGCGGTGCTGACCCCGCACGCCGGCGAGCTGGCCACGATGACGGGCGTGGACCGCGCCGACGTCGAGGCTCGGCCGCTGGCGCACGTCCGCTCCGCCGCGCAGGAGTACGACGCGGTCGTGATCCTCAAGGGCCGGCACTCGCTGATCGCTCGTCCCGACGGTCGGGTCCGGGTGACCACCACCGGAGTGTCGTGGCTGGCGACCGCCGGCGCCGGCGACGTGCTCGCCGGCGTGGTCGGGGCGCTGCTGGCCTCGGGGCTCGACGCCTTCGACGCCGCCTCGGTCGGCTCCTGGCTGCACGGGGCGGCGGCCACCCGCGCCTCCCGAGGGGGGCCGATCGTGGCCGGCGACGTGGCCGTGACCCTCCCCACGGTGGTCCGCGGACTGTGGCCGGACCGGCCCGACGCGGCCGGAATGAAACACTAGGGCCCATGAGTGCCGCGGACCGCGCCCGGATCGTGGTCGATCTGGCGGCAATCCGGCACAACGTGCGGCTGCTGCGTTCCCTGGTCGCCCCCGCCGCGATGATGACGGTGGTGAAGGCCGACGGCTACGGTCATGGGCTGGCCGAGTCGGGCCGGGCGGCGCGCGAGGCCGGCTCGGAGTGGCTCGGCGTCGCCACGATCGAGGAGGCACTCGAGCTCCGCGCCGCCGGCGACACCGGGCGGGTGCTGTGCTGGCTCGGGGTCCCCGGCGAGAGCTACGACCGGGCGATCCTCGCGGACGTCGACGTGACGGCGTACTCGCTGGCCGAGCTGGACGAGATCCGCGCGGCCGTCGCCTCCGCCGGCCGCCCGGCGCGGCTCCAGCTGAAGGTCGACACGGGCCTCTCCCGCGGCGGCGCCGGTGCCCAGGACTGGTCCGGCCTCGTGGAGGCGGCCCGGAAGGGCGAGCAGTCCGGGGACTGGAGCGTCACCGGCGTCTGGTCGCACTTCGCCTGCAGCGACGAGCCCGACCACCCGGCCAACGACGCCCAGGAGGCGGCGTACCGGGAGGCGCTCGACGTGGCCGAGGCCGCAGGCCTCCGACCCGAGGTCCGCCACCTGGCCAACTCGGCGGCCGCGATCCTCCGCCCCTCCTCCCGGTTCGACCTCGTCCGGTGCGGGATCGCCTCCTACGGCCTCGACCCGGCGCCGGGGGTCACCCCCGCGCTCGGCCTGGTCCCCGCGATGACCGTGAGCGCAGCGCTCTCCCTGACCAAGCCGATCCCGGCGGGGGCGGGCGTCTCCTACGGCCACACCTGGGTCGCCGACCGCGACACCACGGTCGGCCTGGTGCCGGTCGGGTACGGCGACGGCGTCCCCCGCCACGCCGGCAACACCGCCGAGGTGTGGGTCGAGGGCCGGCGCCGACCGGTCCGCGGGCCGGATCTGCATGGACCAGTTCGTGGTCGACCTCGACGGGGAGCTGCCCGGGGCCGGGACCGCGGTGGAGCTGTTCGGCACGGGCCACGACGGCGCCCCCACCGCCCAGGACTGGGCCGAGGCGTGCGGGACCATCAGCTACGAGATCGTGACCCGGATCGGCGGCCGGATGGTGCGTCGGCACGTCGACCATCAGCAGAGCGACGAAGGAGAACCCCTGTGACCATCCGCCGCAGGATCGCCGGACTGGCCGCCGGAGCCGTCGGCGTCGCCGTCGCCGGGACCGCCGTCGAGGTCGCCCGCCGCCGCCGCGTGATCGCCCGCCGGGGCGAGGGCGACCGGACGCCGTTCGGATCGCTGCGCTCGGCTCCCGGTCACCGTGGTGGCCGACGACGGGGTGCCGCTCCACGTCGAGGTCGACGAGTTCCGCGCCCGGGACGCGGGCGGCAAGCGCAAGACGGGCGAGGTGGCGGAGCCGCCGTTGACCGTCGTGTTCTCGCACGGCTACGCCCTCAACCTCGACTCCTGGCACTTCCAGCGGGCCGGGTACCGCGGCCTGGTCCGGGCCGTCTACTACGACCAGCGCTCCCACGGCCGGTCGGGACGCTCCCGCGAAGGCAACGCGACGATCGACCAGCTCGGGCTGGACCTGAAGCAGATCCTCGAGGAGGTCGTGCCCGACGGGCCCGTGGTACTGGTCGGTCACTCGATGGGCGGGATGACGATCATCGCGCTGGCCGAGCAGCACCCCGAGCTGTTCGACGACCGGATCGTCGGCGTCGGGCTCGTCTCGACCACCGCCGGCGGCCTGGACCCGCACCGGATCATCCTGCCCCTGCTGCCGAAGTCGATCGGCGGGCAGTTCGCGGCCCGCCTCGTCGCCGCGCTCGGGCACGGGCACCGGCAGATCGACCTGCTGCGCCGCTTCGGCAGGTCGATCGCCTCGGTGGCCACCGACCTGTTCGCCTTCGGCGACGAAGTGCCGTCGAGCTATGTCGACTTCGTCGACTCGATGCTGTCCTCGACGCCGTTCGAGGTGGTCGCCGAGTTCTTCCCGGTCTTCGGCGGGCTGGACAAGTTCGGCGCCGTGCACGCCCTGAGCAACGTGCCGTGCGCGATCATCTGCGGCACCGAGGACAGGCTGACCTCGATCGGGCACAGTCGCAAGCTCCACACCAAGATCGAGGGTTCCACCCTGCTCGAGTGCGAGGGCGCCGGCCACATGGTGATCATGGAGCGCCACGACCAGGTGAATGCCGCGCTCGACCAGCTGCTCGCGGCGGCGGCGGAGCGGGTCGACAGCCGGTGAACGCAGTGATCGGACCGGTGGGCGAGCGTTGAGCCAGGTCGTCGTACGACGCGTCGGGCCGGAGGCCGCGGCGGAGCTGCTGGCGGTGATCCGGGCCGCCTTCGAGGTCCGCCCGCCTCTCGACCCGCCCGCGGCCGCGCTGTCGGAGACCGAGCGCTCCCTGGCGAAGCTGCTCGAGGCACACGGCGGGCTGATGGCCACGCTCGACGGGACACCGGTCGGTGCGCTGGTGCTGGATCCGGTCGGTACGACGATGTACCTGCGCCGCTTCGGGGTGGTCCCGGAGGCCCGTGGTCACGGGATCGCCGCGCTCCTCATCGACTGGGCGGTGGACGCCAGCAACGGGTTCGACGACCTGACCGTGGTGGCGCGTGAGGAGCTGCCGGAGACCCGGCGCTTCTGGGAGCGGCAGGGGTTCCGGGAGATCCTGCGCGACCCGCCCAACGTCGAGCTGCGCCGCCCCTTGCGGACCTTCCTCTACAACGTCCCCGACCCCGAGGCGATGCGCGCGCTCGGGGAGTCCCTGGCCGAGCAGCTGAGAGCCGGCGACCTGGTCGTGCTCAGCGGCGAGCTGGGTGCCGGCAAGACGACCTTCACGCAGGGCATCGGCGCCGGCCTGGGCGTGCGTGGCGACATCACCTCCCCGACGTTCGTGATCTCGCGTGAGCACCCCTCCCTCGACGGGGGACCGTCCCTGGTGCACGTCGACGCCTACCGGCTGGGCGGCATCGACGAGCTCGACGACCTGGACCTCGACACCTCGCTCGAGGACGCCGTCACCGTGGTCGAGTGGGGCGAGGGCGTCGCCGAGGGGCTGGCCGAGTCGCGGCTGGAGGTCCGGATCATCCGGGCGCTGGCCCACCTGGACGAGCACGCCGACCTCGACCCGCGCCGGGTGCTGATGACGCCGATCGGGCCGCGCTGGTACGAGATGGACGTGCCCGCGAAGTCGCGGCCGCCCCTGGCGGAGAAGCTGAACGAGAACCTCCTGCTCGACTTCCGCTACGGCCCGGAGTCGGAGCTGGAGAGGCTGGACCCGGCGATCCCGCTCACCATGGCGGTGATGGTGGCCGAGCACGACGGCCGCGTGCTGCTGGTGCACAACAGCTGGCGGCAGGAGTGGGAGCTGCCGATGGGGACGCTCGACGGCGTGGAGCCGGCGCGGGCGGTCGCCGTACGCCGGTTCCACGAGGAGACCGGCACCTCGGCGTCCGCCACCGTGGACTTCGTCGGCGTCGGGACCGTCCAGCTGGGGCACGAGCGGCGGATCGAGTTCGTGGCGGTCTTCCACACCCGGCTCGACCAGCTGGCCGACTTCGAGGCGAACGACGAGGTCGACCAGCTGGCCTGGTGGGACGTGGTCAAGGACTTCGAGGGCCTCTCGCCGATCGACGAGCACCTCGCCAGGCTGGGGCTCGGGGTGACCTGAGCCGGCGCGGATCGCCGGCCAGTAGCCTCGGCGACGTGCTGCTCGCCTTCGACACCGCCACCCCGCTGGTCACCGTCGCCCTCCACGACGGCGACGACGCGGTGCTCGAGCTGACCTCGGAGCAGCGGCTGAAGCACGGCGAGCAGCTCGCGCCCCTGATCGAGCGGGCCCTGGCCGAGGCGGGCATCGTGCGGCAGGACCTCACCGCGATCGCGGTCGGCGTCGGCCCGGGGCCCTTCACCGGCCTGCGGGTCGGGCTGGTCACGGCGCGCACGCTCGGGTTCGTGCTGGAGATCCCCGTGTACGGCGTCTGCTCGCTCGACGTGCTCGCGCTCGAGGCGGTGGACACCGGCGCCGTCGCCGACGACTTCGTGGTGGCGACCGATGCGCGTCGCAAGGAGGTCTACCTCGCGTCGTACGACGCCGACGGCACGCGACTCGACGGGCCGGTCGTGGTGAAGCCGGCCGAGGCGGCGACCGAGGCGCCGGTCGTGGGCGAGGGCGCGGTGCTCTACGCCGAGTCGTTCCCGAACGCGCTCGGTCCCGAGCGGCCGAGTGCGACCTGGCTGGCGCGGGCGGTCGCCGACGAGCGTGCCGAGCTGCACGACCCCGAGCCGCTCTACCTGCGCCGCCCGGACGCCGCCGCTCCCGGCCCGCGAAAGCCGGCCTCATGACCGTTCGCCCGGCGGGAACCGCCGACGTCGACGCGATCGTCCGGCTCGAGCAGGACAACCTCGGCGAGGACGCCTGGTCGCACGGCCTGGTCGAGGACGGTGTCCGTGGTGAGCTGCCGACGATCCACTACCTCGTCGTCGAGTCGGGCGGCGAGCCCGTCGGCCACGCGGTCGCCAGCGTGGCCGGAGACGTCGCCGAGCTGCAGCGGATCGCCGTCGACGCCGCCCACCGACGGGACGGCCTGGCGACCCGGCTGCTCGAGGCGGTGGCCGAGCTGGCCCGGGGCGGCGGAGCCGATCGTCTGCTGCTGGAGGTGCGCGAGGACAACGCCGGGGCGATCGCCTTCTACGCCACCCAGGGGTTCGTCGAGATCGACCGGCGGCCGCGCTACTTCCGCGACGGCGGCACGGCCGTCGTGATGCGCCGCGGGCTCGGCAGCGGGTGCGGGGGATCGGCATGATGGCCCCCATGACCGACGGCCCGCTCGTGCTCGGCATCGAGACCTCGTGCGACGAGACCGGTGTCGGCGTCGTCCGCGGCCACACGCTGCTGGCGGACGCCGTCGCGAGCAGCGTCGAGGAGCACGCGCGGTTCGGCGGCGTCGTACCCGAGGTCGCCAGCCGGGCCCACCTCGAGGCGATGGTGCCCACGATCGAGCGCGCCTGCGAGACGGCGGGGATCCGGCTGCACGACGTCGACGCCGTCGCCGTCACCAGCGGCCCCGGCCTCGCCGGCGCCCTGCTCGTCGGGGTCGCGGCCGCCAAGGCGCTGGCCCTCGGCCTCGGCAAGCCGCTCTACGGGGTCAACCACCTCGCCTCGCACGTGGCCGTGGACCAGCTGGAGCACGGAGCACTGCCCGAGCCGTGCCTGGCGATGCTGGTCAGCGGCGGGCACTCCAGCCTGCTGCGGGTCGAGGACGTCACCACCGGTGTCACGCCGCTGGGCGCGACCATCGACGACGCTGCCGGCGAGGCGTTCGACAAGGTCGCCCGACTGCTGGGGCTGCCGTTCCCGGGAGGCCCCCACATCGACCGGGCGGCCCGCGACGGCAACAGCCTGTACGTCGACTTCCCGCGCGGCCTGACCAGCCGGCGGGACCTCGAGCGGCACCGCTTCGACTTCTCGTTCTCCGGCCTGAAGACCGCGGTCGCGCGGTGGGTCGAGGCGCGCGAACGCGCCGGGGAGCCGGTGCCGATCAACGACGTCGCCGCCAGCTTCCAGGAGGCGGTCTGTGACGTGCTCACCCGCAAGGCGGTCGACGCGGCCGCCGCGCAGGGCATCGACGACCTGCTGATCGGCGGCGGGGTCGCCGCCAACTCCCGGTTGCGGGTGATGGCCGAGGAGCGTGCGGCGCTGAGGGGGATCCGGGTCCGGGTCCCGCGGCCCGGCCTGTGCACCGACAACGGCGCGATGGTCGCCGCCCTCGGCGCCGAGTGCGTGGCGAGAGGCCGAGCGCCCTCGGCGCTCGACCTCCCGGCCGACTCCTCCCAGCCCGTGACCTCCGTGTTGGTCTGACCGACCGTCAGGGCCGGAGCCCGAAGTGCCACGGGTTGTTCAGCTCGCCCGCGCGCTGGGGGTCGAGCGCCTGCTCCACCGTGCCGTCGAGGCCGAGGCGCAGCATGTACCACTCGCCGTCCTGGTGCGTCGTGACCAGCACCGTCGAGGAGCTCTCCCACACCGCCGACCCGGTGAATCCGATGTCCCGGGTGTTGTACTCCACGAGCACGGTCCCGTCGGTGGCGTCCAGGATCGCCACCGTGTTGCCGCCGATGCCGTCGTGGTAGTCCTCGGTGCCGATGACGTAGCGGCCGTCCGGGCTGAACGCCTCCAGCGTGTAGTCACAGGTCTCCCACCGCGTCTGGCCGGAGTCCACGGCCACGACGGCCGAGCACGAGCCGGGTTCGAGCTCGTCGATGGAGGTCAGACCGGCCACCACGCCGTCGACCTCGCTGGCGGCCTGGACGTTGATGAGACCGCGCAACCGTCGCGGGTCCTGCGCCCAGTCGGTGATCCACGCACCCGTCTGCCCCTGGGCGTTCGTCAGGGTGTAGGCGATCTCCTGCGTGCCGGTGAACCCGGCCAGGTCGACGGTTCCGTCGAAGGAGACCACCGAGCTGAGGTAGCCACCCGGGCCGACTCCGGCGACGGGGTAGAGGCCGACGTCCTGGTCCCCGTAGGTCGCGGTCAGGACGCTGGCCATCGACTGGCCGTCCGCGCTGACGGCCAGGCTCTGACCGTCGAACGTCTGCCTCGTCGCGCCTTCGGCGTCGAGGAACGACGTGGTGCCCTTGGCGAGGTCGACGACCGCCCAGCCGCCGTCGTACGGCGTCACCTGGTGGTAGGCCGCGCCCAGGTCGGTGGTGGACCCGTCGGCCTCGTGCAGGACGCTTCCCTCCATCCACGGCACCGCCGGGTCCGCCCCCCGGGGCGCGGTGGCCCCGATGGCCTTGACCGGACCCGTCGGGGTGGGGTTCGGCTCCTGCGTGGCCGGCGGGACGGGGTTGTCGCTGCGCAGCAGCCCGCCGTTGGCCGCCACCGCGATCGGTGCGATCACCGCGACCGCCGCGAGGACGCCTGCGCCGGCAGCCATGCGACGCCGCCGCTGGATCCCCCGGGCGCGCCCGCGGACCGACTCGAGGTCGATCGGGTGGCCGCCGATCCGGTCGGCCTGCTCCTGCAGGCCCCGGGTGAGCTCTTCTGAGGTGTTCATCGCTCCTCCTCGTGGTTGAGGGGGTTCAGGTGGTGGGGTGCGCGTTCGCGCAGGGCGGCCAGCGCGCGGCTGGCCTGGGACTTCACGGTGCCGACGGAGATGCCCAGCGCCTCCGCCGTCTCCGCCTCGGTGAGCTGCTCGTAGTAGCGCAGCACCACGACGGCCCGCGCCTTCTTGGGCAGCGTCTGCACCACGGCCCAGACCGCGGCGCGCTGTCCGTCGTCGTAGGCGTCGGTGACGTGGCCGGGCTCGGGGACCTCCTCGGTGGCGTACTCGCGCTTCTTCCAGCCGCGCCGCCACAAGGAGTTGTGCTCGTTGACCAGGATCCGCCGGACGTAGCCGTCGATCGACTCACGGCTCTGCACCTTGTCCCACGACAGGTACAGCTTCGCGAGCGCGGTCTGGACCAGGTCCTCGGCCGTGTGCCGGTCGCCGGTCAGCAGGTAGGCCGTCCGGAGCAGGCGCGGCTGCCGGGCCTGCATGTACGCCGCGAACTCCTCGTCGCGGCTCGCCGTCCGGGGGGACATCGTCACCCCCGATCCGTCGACTGTGTTCGTCGTGTGCGCTGTTGTCGACACTGCACACCTCCCATCCCATCGCACCCAAGACGCGAAACCGGGGAGGAAGGTTGCAATTGACGAAGGTGGCCCCGCGGACGTCCTGCGGCCGGAGTCGTCTGTGCCACGATGCGGAGGACGTCACGAGCACCCGATCCGAGGAGCACGCATGCACCAGGTCCGCGCCGTGGTCGCCCGCAGCAAGGGCGAACCGGTCAGTGTGGAGACGATCAACGTCCCCGATCCGGGCCCGGGCGAGGCGCTGGTGCAGGTACAGGCCTGCGGGGTGTGCCACACGGACCTGCACTACCGCGAGGGCGGGATCAACGACGAGTTCCCGTTCCTGCTCGGGCACGAGGCGGCCGGCGTCGTCGAGGCCGTGGGGGACGACGTGACCACGGTGGCCCCGGGTGACTTCGTGATCCTCAACTGGCGGGCGGTCTGCGGCGACTGCCGCGCCTGCAACCGGGGCGAGCCGTGGTACTGCTTCGCCACCCACAACGCCACCCAGAAGATGACCCTGGAGGACGGCACGGAGCTGAGCCCGGCGCTGGGCATCGGTGCGTTCGCGGAGAAGACGCTGGTGGCGGCGGGCCAGTGCACGAAGGTCGACCCGTCCACCCGGGCAGCTGCGGCGGGGCTGCTGGGCTGCGGCGTGATGGCCGGCCTCGGCGCCGCGATGAACACCGGCAACGTGCGCCGCGGCCAGTCGGTGGCGGTGATCGGCTGCGGCGGCGTGGGCGCGGCGGCGGTCGTCGGCTCCGTGCTCGCCGGGGCCGCGACGGTGATCGCCGTCGACATCGACGACCGCAAGCTCGAGGGCGCGCGCACGCTCGGCGCCACCCACACGGTGAACAGCAAGGAGGCCGACCCGGTCGCCGCCATCCAGGAGCTGACCGGCGGGTTCGGGGCCGACGTCGTGATCGACGCGGTCGGCCGCCCGGAGACCTGGCAGCAGGCGTTCTATGCCCGCGACCTCGCCGGGACCGTCGTGCTGGTCGGCGTACCGACCCCCGACATGCGGATCCCGGACATCCCGCTGATCGACGTCTTCGGCCGCGGCGGGTCCCTCAAGTCCAGCTGGTACGGCGACTGCCTGCCGTCCCGCGACTTCCCGATGCTCGTGGACCTCTACCGGCAGGGGCGCCTCGACCTCGACGCGTTCGTGACCGAGGAGATCGCGCTCGGCGACGTGGAGGCCGCGTTCGACCGGATGAGCGCAGGCGACGTGCTCCGCTCGGTGGTGATCCTGGAACCACCCCACGAAGCCGCTCGCTCCGCTCGCGCCTCCGCGGGGACCCCGGACTGATGGGCAGCCTCCGCGTGGACCACGCCGTCGTGTCGGGGACCTTCTCCCTCGACGGGGAGACCCACGACGTCGACAACAACATCTGGGTCGTCGGCGACGACGAGGAGTGCGTCGTGATCGACGCCCCGCACGACGTCGACGCGATCCGGGCGGTGATCGCCGGGCGTGCGGTGAAGGCCATCCTGTGCACCCACGCCCACGACGACCACGTCCGGGTGGCGCCGGCCCTGCGGGACGCCGTACGTGCGCCGATCCTGCTGCACCCCGACGACCGGCCGCTGTGGGAGCTCACCCACCCCGACACCCTGTGGGACGCCGATCTCGAGCACGGCCAGTCGATCAAGGTGGCCGGCGCCGCGCTGAAGATCCTGCACACGCCGGGCACGCGCCCGGCGCGGTCTGCGTCCACGTGCACGACCTCGGCTGCGTCTTCACCGGCGACACCCTGTTCCAGGGTGGGCCGGGCGCGACCGGCCGGTCGTTCAGCGACGAGGGCCAGATCCGGTCCTCGATCCGCGACGTGCTGTTCCGGCTGCCCGACGAGACGGTCGTGCACACCGGACACGGGGACGACACGACGATCGGCGCGGAGCGGGACTCGCTGAACTGACCCGTCGGGAGCCGCCTCAGAACTGCTTGACGAGCAGGGCGATCCCGTGTCCCCGGGCACGGGTCAGCACGATCGTCGCGGACTCCTCGCCGTGCAGGTCGAGGCGCTTGCGCAGCTGGTCGGGTACGACGCCCACGCCGCGCTTCTTGATCGTCAGCGCCCCGATCCCGCGCTGGCGCAGGGCCGCGCGGAGCGCCTTCTCGCGGTAGGGCAGCTCCTCCAGGACCCGGTAGCCGCGCGCGAACGGGGTGCGGAACGACTCGTCGGAGGTGACGTAGGCGATGTGCTCGTCGACCAGCCCCCCGTGCACCCCCTCGGCCACCGCGGTCACCAGCCCGGCCCGGATCACCGCGCCGTCGGGCTCGTAGAGGAACGCGCCGACGTCGCGGACGCCGGCACCGGGGTCGTCCTCGGAGGTGAGCGTGGCCAGCCCGCCGGCGCCGATCACCGTCGCGCGGCGCCGGGTCGTCGCGAGCCGCCCGGACCACAGGGCGGCCTCCTTCACCTCACCGTGGTCGCTGACCCACTCGGCCTCGACGCCCTCGGGCACCAGCTCGTGCGGGATCCCCGGCGCCACCTTGACGCACGCGTCGCGCTGCAGCAGCTCCTCGACGAACGGCCACGGCGGCGTCCAGCCGTCCGCGTCGAACGTCCGGCCGCGGGCGGTGCGGCGCGCCGGGTCGGCGAAGGCCGCGCCGAAGGGGGTGGTGTCCACGGTCGTCGCGTCCGCCACGGACACGGCCCCCGGGAGGCCGAGCGCGTCGAGGTTGGCGCGGGCCACCTCGACCCGCACCGGGTCCGCGTCGACACCGGCGCTGGTCAGCCCCGCCGCGGAGAAGGCGACCAGGTCGCCCCCGATGCCGCAGCCGAGGTCGATCACCGACTCCGCCGAGGCGGCCGCCAGCCGCGCCGCCCGGTGCGCGGCGACCGTCGTCCGGGTGGCCTGCTCGAGCCCGTCGGGCGTGAAGTACATCCGGGCGGCGTCCGTGCCGAACTTCGCCTCCGCCTTGCGCCGCAGCTCCACCTGGGTGAGCGCGGCGGCCACGTGCTCGGGCGAGGCGGTACGCCGCAGCGACGCCTGCGCCCGGAGCTCGTCGGCGGGTGCGGACGCCGCGCGCCCGAGGAGCTCCTGCCCGGCATCCGTGAGCAGCCACCGGAAGGCGTCGAGATCCATCCGGCCAGTCTCCCAGCACGCGTTGCCGCAACGCGTCGGCTGGTCCTGTCGGACGCTGCCGGAGCCGGCGGGCACCGCTCTGGCACTCCTTCGGGGCGAGTGCTAACGTCTGAACTGGCACTCTCGCCCTGAGGGTGCCAGTGCTTGCGACGAGGTGCGACCCCCGCGACGGCGTACCGACACCGCAAGCCCCCACGTCCGGAGGAACTCCTCCTCCGTCTTCGTCAGACATACGTGCTAGATAAGTGGAGGACGACAAGCGTGTCGATCAACATCAAGCCCCTCGAGGACCGCCTCGTGGTCAAGCCCCTCGACGCCGAGCAGACCACGGCCTCGGGTCTGGTCATCCCGGACACCGCCAAGGAGAAGCCCCAGGAGGGCGAGGTCCTGGCCATCGGCCCGGGTCGCATCGACGACAACGGCAACCGGGTCCCGCTCGACGTCACCGTCGGCGACAAGGTCATCTACAGCAAGTACGGCGGCACCGAGGTCAAGTACGCCGGCGAGGAGTACCTGATCCTCTCCGCCCGCGACGTGCTGGCCGTCGTTTCCTGATTTCCCGATAGCCCGGATCGTCGTGCCTGAGACGAGCGGCCCGCCGCACTCTCAGGCACGACGACCCGATCTCTTTCGGAGGAGAACCATGCCCAAGATCCTGGAGTTCGACGAGAGCGCCCGGCGCGCCCTCGAGCGGGGCGTCGACGCGCTCGCCAACACGGTCAAGGTGACCCTGGGCCCCAAGGGCCGCTACGTCGTCCTCGACAAGAAGTGGGGCGCCCCCACCATCACCAACGACGGGGTCACGGTCGCCCGCGAGATCGAGCTGGACGACCCGTTCGAGAACCTCGGTGCGCAGCTGACCAAGGAGGTCGCCACCAAGACCAACGACGTCGCCGGTGACGGTACGACGACGGCCACCGTGCTGGCCCAGGCGATGGTCCACGAGGGCCTGCGCGCGGTCGCGGCCGGCATCAACCCGATGGGGCTCAAGCGCGGCATGGACGCGGCCGCCGAGGCGGTCTCCGACGCGCTGCGCGAGTCGGCCCGTGAGGTCGAGTCGAAGGAGGACATGGCGGCCATCGGCACCATCTCCAGCCGCGACAGCGTGATCGGCGACCTGCTGGCCCAGTCCTTCGACAAGGTCGGCAAGGACGGCGTGATCACGGTCGAGGAGTCCAACACCATGGGCACCGAGCTGGAGTTCACCGAGGGCATGCAGTTCGACAAGGGCTACATCTCGGCGTACTTCGTGACCGACCCCGAGCGGATGGAGACCGTGCTCGAGGACCCCTACATCCTCCTGCACCAGGGCAAGATCTCCGCCATCTCCGAGCTGCTGCCGCTGCTGGAGAAGGTCATCGCCGCCGGCAAGCCGCTGTTCATCCTGGCCGAGGACGTCGAGGGCGAGGCCCTGTCCACGCTGGTCGTGAACAAGATCCGGGGCACCTTCACCGCCGCCGCGGTCAAGAGCCCCGCGTTCGGTGACCGCCGCAAGGCGATGATGCAGGACATCGCGACCCTGACCGGTGGCCAGGTCGTCTCCCCCGAGGTCGGCCTCAAGCTCGACCAGGTCGGGCTCGAGGTGCTGGGCCAGGCCCGCCGCATCGTGGTCACCAAGGACGACACGACCATCGTCGACGGCGCCGGCGACGCCGCCGCCGTCGAGGGCCGGGTCAACCAGATCAAGGCCGAGATCGAGAACACCGACTCCGACTGGGACCGCGAGAAGCTCCAGGAGCGCCTCGCCAAGCTCGCCGGTGGTGTCTGCGTGATCAAGGTCGGCGCCGCCACCGAGGTGGAGCTGAAGGAGAAGAAGCACCGGATCGAGGACGCCGTCTCGGCGACCCGCGCCGCGATCGAGGAGGGCATCGTCCCCGGCGGCGGTTCCTCGCTGATCCACGCCGCCTCCGTGCTCGCCGACGACCTCGGCCTGACCGGCGACGAGGCGATCGGCGTGCGGGTGGTCCGCAGGTCCCTGGACGAGCCGCTGCGCTGGATCGCCGAGAACGGCGGCGACAACGGTCACGTCATCGTCGCCAAGGTCCGCGAGGCCGGCGTCGGGACGGGATTCAACGCCGCCACCGGCGAGTACGGCGACCTGGTCGCCCAGGGCGTCGTCGACCCGGTCAAGGTCACCCGCTCGGCCCTGGTCAACGCCACCTCCATCGCGGGCATGCTGCTCACCACCGAGACCCTGGTGGTGGACAAGCCCGAGGAGGAGGACGACCAGGCCGCCGGCCACGGCCACGGTCACGGGCACGGCCACTGAGCCGAACCCACCGCAGAACACGTTGACCCGCCCGAAACTTTCGGGCGGGTCAACGTGATTTCGGGACACTTTCGGGCGGGTCAACGTGATTTCCCGGCACGGGAGGGTGCCAGCCTCCACACTGTCCGCATGACAGCAGCACGGGTGGCGACCTACGCGACGATCGGAGCCGTGGCGGCCTGGGCCGTGAAGGCACTGGCGATCGGGCTGGCGGGTGGCCTGGACGAGAGTCCGGCCGAGAGCCCGCTGTTCATCCTCGGCATGCTCCTGTTCCTCGTGGGCGTGGTCGCGATCGGCCTGGCGATCACGGCCGGCCGGTCGGTCGTGGCCCGTGTCGTGGGCGTCGTCGGGACAGTCGCCGTGACCTGGGTGGTCTGGCTCGCGATCGACACCGTGATCGCGTCGATGGCGCCGGAGCGCGACGCGCACTGGGTCTGGGCCGAGCTCCAGCTCTGGGTGATCGCCGTGGCGGTGGCTGTCGGCTGGCAGTTCTGGCTCGGCCGCATCGGGCGGCGTGTGCCCGAGTCCGGCGTACCCGCCTGAGCCGCCGGGGAACCTCGCGACGGTAGAATGGTGGCTCGCCGCCCCGACCTGCGAAGGACCCCATGACCGACGGTTCGTCCTCAGACCAGATCCCCGACAAGTTCGCCGCGCTGGGCCTCACCTACGACGACGTCCTCCTGCTGCCGGGACAGTCGGACCTCGCGCCCACGGACATCGACACCACGGCGCGGCTGACCCGTGGGATCGAGCTCAGGGCGCCGCTGGTGAGCGCCGCGATGGACACCGTGACGGAGTCCCGGATGGCGATCGCGATGGCGCGCCAGGGCGGCCTCGGCGTTCTCCACCGCAACCTGTCGATCGAGGACCAGGCCTACCAGGTCGACCTGGTCAAGCGGACCCAGACCGGGATCATCTCCAACCCGGTCACCATCGGCCCCGACGCGACGCTGGAGGAGCTCGACCAGATCTGCGGTGAGTACCGCGTCTCCGGGCTCCCCGTCGTCGACACCGACAACCGGCTGCTCGGCATCTGCACCAACCGGGACCTGCGGTTCACGCCCGTTGCGGAGTGGGCGACGACCAAGGTCGACGAGGTGATGACCCCGACCCCGCTGGTCACCGGACCGGTCGGGATCTCCCGCGAGGAGGCCACCACGCTGCTGCGCCGGCACAAGCGGGAGCGGCTCCCGCTCGTCGACGAGGACGGCCGGCTCGGCGGGCTGATCACGGTCAAGGACTTCGTCAAGAACGAGCAGTTCCCCCACACCTCCAAGGACACCGACGGCCGGCTCATGGTCGGTGCTGCGGTCGGCTACTTCGGCGACGCCTGGCAGCGCGCGACGACCCTCGTCGAGGCCGGGGTCGACGTGATCGTCGCCGACACCGCGCACGGTCACGTGCAGCTCCTGCTCGACATGGTCCACCGGCTCAAGACCGACCCGGCCACCCGGAACGTCCAGGTCATCGGCGGCAACGTCGCGACCCGTGAGGGCGCCCAGGCGTTCGTGGACGCCGGTGCCGACGCGGTCAAGGTCGGCTTCGGCCCCGGCTCGATCTGCACGACGCGCGTGGTCACCGGCTGCGGCGTCCCCCAGATCACCGCCGTCCACGAGGCGTCCCTCGCGTGCCGGCCGGCCGGCGTACCCGTCATCGCCGACGGCGGCCTCCAGCACTCCGGCGACATCGCCAAGGCGATCGTCGCGGGCGCCGACACGGTGATGATCGGCTCCCTGCTGGCCGGGTGCGAGGAGAGCCCCGGCGAGCTGGTCTTCGTCAACGGCAAGCAGTACAAGTCCTACCGCGGCATGGGCTCGCTCGGCGCGATGTCGAGCCGCGGCAAGAAGTCCTACTCCAAGGACCGCTACTTCCAGGCCGAGGTGACCAGCGACGACAAGATCGTGCCCGAGGGCATCGAGGGCCAGGTCGCCTACCGCGGCCCGCTCGCGGCGGTCGCCCACCAGCTGATCGGTGGCCTCAACCAGTCGATGTTCTACGTCGGTGCCCGCACGATCCCCGAGCTCCAGGAGAAGGGCAGGTTCGTCCGGATCACGTCGGCCTCGCTCAAGGAGAGCCACCCGCACGACGTCCAGATGACCGTCGAGGCGCCCAACTACGGCGGCCGCTGACCACGTCGGTCGGCGGACCCCGTCCCCGCTAGGCTGCTTCGGTGACCGAGATCGAGATCGGCCGCGCCAAGCGCGGTCGCCGCGCCTACTCCTTCGACGACATCGCGATCGTGCCCTCGCGGCGCACCCGCGACCCCGAGGAGGTCAGCGTCGCCTGGCAGATCGACGCCTACCGCTTCGAGCTGCCGGTGCTGGCCGCGCCGATGGACTCGGTGATGTCGCCCGAGACCGCGATCGCCTTCGGCCGGGCCGGCGGGCTCGGCGTGCTCAACCTCGAGGGCCTCTGGACGCGGTACGACGACCCGTCGCCGCTGCTGGAGGAGGTCGCGGGCCTGCACGGGGCCCAGGCGACCAAGCGGATGCAGGAGATCTACCAGGAACCGATCAAGCCGGAGCTGATCACCGAGCGGCTGCACCAGATGCGCGAGTCCGGCGTGACCGTCGCCGGGGCGCTGTCGCCGCAGCGCACCAAGGAGTTCGCGAAGACCGTCGTTGACGCCGGCGTGGACATGTTCGTGATCCGCGGGACCACCGTCTCCGCCGAGCACGTCTCCAGCCAGGCCGAGCCGCTCAACCTCAAGGAGTTCATCTACGAGCTCGACGTGCCCGTCATCGTCGGCGGCTGCGCGACCTACCAGGCGGCGCTGCACCTGATGCGGACCGGCGCGGCCGGCGTCCTCGTCGGCTTCGGCGGCGGAGCCGCCCACACCACGCGCACCGTCCTCGGCGTCGCCGTACCGATGGCCAGCGCCGTCGCCGACGTCGCCGCGGCCCGCCGCGACTACCTCGACGAGTCCGGCGGCCGCTACGTCCACGTGATCGCGGACGGGTCGATCGGGCGCTCCGGCGACATCGCGAAGGCCATCGCCTGCGGCGCCGACGCCGTGATGGTCGGCTCGCCGTTCGCCCGCGCCAGCGAGGCGCCGGGCCGCGGCTTCCACTGGGGCGCGGAGTCCTGGCACCGCGAGCTGCCGCGCGGCGAGCGGGTCGAGATCGGGACGATCGGCTCGATGGAGGAGATCCTGTTCGGCCCCTCCCGGGTCGCCGACGGGACGATGAACCTGATCGGTGCCCTCAGGCGCTCGCTGGCCACCACCGGCTACACCGAGCTCAAGGAGTTCCAGCGGGTCGAGGTCGTCGTCGAGTAGGCGATCCCGTAACGCGACCGGACGAGAACGCGTTACACCTCCATGCGGAGAACCCGTACGGCGACCGTGCTCGTGAGCCTGACCCTCGCCCTGGGCATGGTGGCGGCCCCGGACAGGCGCTCGACGCGGACGGGACGAGCGTCCCGGCCCCGGAGCTGAGCTCGCCACCCGACGGTGTCCACGGCCACCCGCTCTGGGACTCCTGGCACCAGCTCGAGCCCTTCGGCTACGAGCAGCACGAGTACCTCGTGTCCGGCACGGCGCGGGCGGCCGACGGCAGCACGGCGCCGTACACGACGCGGATCGTGGTCTTCCGGCCCAGCTCCCAGGACCGGTTCAACGGCACCGTCCTGCTGGACTGGGTCAACGTGACGGCCCAGTTCGAGAACGCCGTGGACATCCTCGAGGCCCGCGAGATGCTGCTGCGCGAGGGCTACGCCTTCGTCCACGTCAGCACGCAGGCCGCCGGCCTGTGCTGCTCGCCGCTGACGCCGAAGGTGTGGGACCCGGTCAGGTACGAGGCGGTCAGCCACCCGGGAGACGCCTACGCCGCCGACATCTTCGCCCAGGTCGCCCGGGCGGTGCGGTCCCCGGGCGGGGACGGCATCGACCCGCTCGGGGCGCTCCCCGTCGACCGGGTCCTGGCCTCGGGCCAGTCCCAGTCGGCCAACCGTCTCCACGACTACGTGTCCTCGGGCCGGGCCGCCCGCGACGACGTGATCGACGGGTTCCTGATCCACGGCGGCGGCGAGAAGACGTTCGAGACGGTGCTCGAGGCGCCCGTCCTGCACCTGCTCAGCGACCTGGAGGCCGACCCCGCGCCCCCGAGCGACGATCCCCGCTACCGGTTGTGGGAGGTCGCGGCGACCGCTCACTCCGACTACTTCATCGGCTACCAGTCCGTCTTCGGCAACGGCCCGCGTACCGCCGACCAGCCCCCGATGGACCGCGCCGGGTACGACGAGCTGATCGACGCTGCCGGGAACTACGGGCAGGACCCCGCACCCCTGCACGCGACCTGCACCGTCGCCGGCGCGACCATGCCCATGCACTACGCCACGTCCACCGCGCTCCACCAGCTCGACCGCTGGGTGCGCACGGGCGAGGCTCCTCCGGTCACGCCGCGGTTCGCCTTCGACGCCACCGGTGGGCTGGCGAAGGACGAGCACGGCAACACCAGGGGCGGGATCCGGATGCCGCCGGTGGAGGTGCCGGTGGCGACGTACCTCACGACCGCGTGCGGCCTCGGCGGCATCACGGCGCCGTTCACCGACGCGCAGGTGCAGGCGCTCTACCCGACGTTCGCGGACTACCAGCAACGCATGCGGCGGGCCACCGACCGCGCCGTCCGCCAGGGCTGGCTGCTCGCCGCGGACGCCGTCGACCAGATGCGGCGGGTCTGCACGGTGCGCGAGCGCTATCCGGCCGAGTCGCGCGGACGCTGCCAGGACTACCGTCCGCCGGCTTTCGGCTCTGCCTGAGCCGGAGGCCCGGCCTGCCACACTGGCCGCATGACCACGCCAGTCGTGCTCGCTCTGCTCCGCCTTGACTCGGGGCGTCGGATGAGCCGCACCAGCGCTCTGAGCCCGCAGGCCCGAGCGACCGCACTCGAGGCGATGGCCGCGACCGGGCAGGAAGCGGCCGAGCTCGATGTCCTGGTGGTCGGCGGCGGCATCGTCGGCGCCGGTACGGCGCTGGATGCGGTGAGCCGCGGCCTGTCCACGGGGCTGATCGAGCAGCGCGACCTCGCCTCGGGGACCAGCAGCCGCAGCAGCAAGCTGATCCACGGCGGTCTGCGCTACCTGGAGATGTACGACTTCGGCCTGGTCCGCGAGGCCCTGGAGGAGCGCGGCCTGCTGTTGACCCGGCTGGCGCCGCACCTGGTCCGCCCGGTCCCGTTCCTCTACCCGCTGCGCACCTGCCCGGGAGCGGCCCTACGTGGGCGCCGGGCTGCTGCTCTACGACACGATGGCCGCCCTCGGCAAGTACGACGTCGGGGTGCCGCGCCACCGGCACCTGTTCCGCAAGCAGGTCGCCCGGATGGCGCCCGACCTGCGCACCGAGGACCTCGCCGGCGCGATCCGCTACTACGACTGCCAGGTCGACGACGCCCGCCTCGTGATGGCCGTCGCCCGGACCGCGGCCGGCCACGGCGCCCACATCGCCACCCGCACCCAGGTGACCGGCTTCCTCCGGGAGGGGGAGCGGGTCGTCGGCGTCCGTGCGGTCGACCTGGAGACCGACCGCGCGTTCGAGGTGCGGGCCAGGGTGGTCGTCAACGCGGCCGGGGTGTGGACCGACGAGATCCAGGAGATGGTCGGCGGTCGCGGCAGCCTCGACGTCCAGGCCAGCAAGGGCATCCACCTGGTCGTCCCGCGCGACCGGATCCGTTCGGAGACCGGCTTCATCACCAAGACCGAGAAGTCGGTGCTGTTCGTGATCCCGTGGGGCCGGCACTGGATCATCGGCACCACCGACACCGACTGGAACCTCGACAAGGCCCACCCGGCCGCGAGCAGGGCCGACATCGACTACCTGCTGGCCCACGTCAACACGATCCTGCGCGAGCCGCTCGACCACGAGGACGTCGAGGGCGTGTACGCCGGCCTCCGGCCGCTGCTCCAGGGCGCCCGCGAGCCCACCTCGAAGATCTCCCGCGAGCACACCGTCGTCACCCCCGTCCCGGGGCTGGTGATGATCGCCGGCGGCAAGCTGACGACGTACCGGGTGATGGCCCGCGACGCGATCGACGCGGCCGCGCACTCGCTGAAGACCACCGTCAACACCAGCGTCCGCGACTCGATCACCGACCGGGTGCCGCTGGTCGGCGCGGCCGACTTCGAGACCCGCTCCAACCAGCGAGTCCTGCTCTCCCGGCGCGCCGGGCTGCACGTCGCGCGGATCGACCACCTCCTCGGCCGGTACGGCGGCCTGGTCGACGACCTGCTCGACCTGTGCGCGGCCCGGCCCGAGCTCGCGTCGCCGCTCGAGGGTGCCGAGGACTACCTGGCCGCCGAGGTGGTCTACGCGGTCACCCACGAGGGCGCCCGTCACCTCGACGACGTGCTGACCCGGCGTACGCGGATCTCGATCGAGACCTTCGACCGGGGCATCCACGCCGCCCGCTGCCGCGGCCGAGCTGATGGCCGGCGAGCTCGGCTGGGACGCCGCCCGCACCGACCAGGAGGTCGACCACTACCTGCGGCGGGTCGAGGCGGAGCGGCAGAGCCAGCTCAAGGCGACCGACCAGGAGGCGGACGAGGCCCGCGTCCAGGCGCCGGACATCGTCTGAGCGAGGCGATCGGCCACCGTTCGGGAGTCGCTTTACACTCGATGGGGATGTGTCAAGCGTCTCAGTGCCGTACCGAAGGGTAGATAGCGAGACGCCGCTCACATACTCTCGGTTTCATGACCGCCCAGACCCCCGCTGGAGGACCGTTGATCGACGGTCCGGCCGACCCCGAGCACGACCCCCGGGCGTCCTACGCCCTCGAGCCCGACTACGTCGCCAACCTGACCCGACGCATCGTGGCGACCAGCGGCGAGACCGCGCCGGTCGAGTCGCCGCTCAACGGCCAGCCGGTGGCGCACATCCCGCAGTCCTCGACCGAGGACGTCCGGGAGGCCGTGGCCCGCGCCCGCCGGGCGCAGGAGGCCTGGGCGAGGACGTCGGTCGAGGAGCGCGCGGAGACGCTGCTGCGGCTGCACGACCTGGTCCTGGACCGTCAGGACGAGATCTGCGACCTGATCGGCGTCGAGTCCGGCAAGGCCCGCAAGGACGCCTTCCTCGAGCTGGCCCACGTCGCCCTGACCGCGCGCTACTACGCCCGTACCTCCGCGGACCACCTCGCCACCCGCCGGGTGCCCGGCATGTTCCCCGGGCTGACCCGCGTCGAGGTGAACCGGCTGCCCAAGGGCGTGGTCGGGATCATCTCCCCCTGGAACTACCCCTTCACCCTGGCTCTCTGCGACGGCCTGCCCGCCCTGATGGCCGGCAACGCGGTGGTGATCAAGCCCGACGCCCAGACCATGCTCACGGCGCTGCTCGGCGCGGAGCTGCTCGAGCAGGCCGGCTTCCCACGGGACCTCTGGCAGGTCGTCGCCGGGCCGGGCAAGGACATCGGCGGCCCGCTGATCCAGGGCTCCGACTACGTCTGCTTCACCGGTTCCACCGCCACCGGCAAGCTGATCGCCGGGCCAGTGCGCCGAGCAGCTGATCGGCTGCTCGCTGGAGCTCGGCGGCAAGAACCCCATCCTGGTCCTGCGCGACGCCTCGATGGAGAAGGCCGCCGAGGGTGCGGTCCGGGCGACGTTCTCCAACGCCGGGCAGCTGTGCGTCTCGACGGAGCGGCTGTTCGTCGCCGACCAGGTCTACGACCGGTTCGTCGAGCGGTTCGTGGCGCGCACCGAGGCGATGACCCTCGGCGCCAACCTCGACTGGGACGTCGACATGGGCACCCTGATCTCCCAGGAGCAGCTCGACAACGTCACGGCCCACGTCGAGGACGCGGTCGCCAAGGGTGCCCGGGTGCTGGCCGGCGGACGCGCCCGGCCCGACCTCGGTCCCTACTTCTTCGAGCCCACCATCCTCGAGGGCGTCTCGCCCGACATGGCGTGCTTCGGGGACGAGACCTTCGGCCCGGTGATCTCGATCTACCGGTTCCACGACGAGGTCGACGCCGTCGCCCGCGCCAACGCCGGCGACTATGGCCTGAACGGCTCGATCTACAGCCAGGACGGCACCCGCGCCCGGGCGCTCGCCCGCCAGATCAAGTGCGGCACCGTCAACATCAACGAGGGGTTCGGCGCGACGTTCGGCTCCCTCGCTGCCCCGATGGGCGGCATGCGCGAGTCCGGGATGGGCCGCCGGCAGGGGGCCGAGGGGATCCTCCGCTACACCGACACCCAGTCGGTCGGCACCCAGCGCGGGGTCAAGATCGGCCCGTCGTTCGGCCTCTCCCAGGAGCAGTACGCCAAGGCGATGACGGTGAGCCTCCGGGTCCTCAACAAGCTGGGCCGGGCCTGATCGCCGTGACGGACTTCGACTACGACGTCCTGGTCATCGGGTCGGGCTTCGGCGGGTCGGTCACCGCGCTCCGGCTGACCGAGAAGGGCTACAAGGTCGGCGTGCTCGAGGCCGGGGCCAGGTTCGACGAGTCGACGTACCCCGCGAACTCGTGGGACGTGAAGAAGTTCCTCTTCCTCCCCGAGGCCGGCTGCTACGGCATCCAGCGCATCGACATGGTCAGGGACTGCATGATCGTGGCCGGCGCGGGCGTCGGCGGCGGCTCGCTGGTCTACGCCAACACGCTCTACGAGCCGCTCGAGCAGTTCTACACCGACGAGTCGTGGTCGCACATCACCGACTGGAAGGCCGAGCTGGCGCCGTACTACGACCAGGCGAAGCGGATGCTCGGCGTGGTCGAGAACCCGCTGCGGACCCCCAGCGACGACGTGATGGAGAAGGTCGCCGGGGAGATGGGCGTCGCGGAGACGTTCCACCCGACCCCGTCGGGGTGTTCTTCGGCGGCGCCGGGCAGGCCCCGGGCGAGACGGTGGCCGACCCCTACTTCGGCGGCGCCGGCCCGGACCGCAAGGCCTGCATCGCCTGCGGCGAGTGCATGACCGGCTGCCGGCACCACGCCAAGAACACGCTGGTGAAGAACTACCTCTACCTCGCCGAGCAGGCGGGGGCCGTCGTCCACCCGCTGACCACGGTCACCCGGGTCCGGCCGCTCGACGGTGGCGGCTACCAGGTCGACGCGCGCTGGACCAAGGCCAAGCTGTCGCGGAAGACGGCGACCAAGGCGTTCACCGCCGAGCACGTGGTGTTCTCGGCGGCCTCGCTGGGCACCCAGCGCCTGCTGCACCGGCTCAAGGTCGAGGGCGACCTGCCGCGGATCTCCGACCGGCTCGGCCACCTCACCCGGACCAACTCGGAGTCGATCCTCGGCGCGATCGCGCCCGACCTGTCGACCGACTACAGCCAGGGCATCGCGATCACCTCGTCCTTCCACCCCGACGAGCACACCCACATCGAGCCGGTGCGCTACGGCAAGGGCTCGAACTTCATGTCGATGATGCAGACCGTGCTCACCGACGGTGACGGGCCGCGACCCCGGTGGCGCACGTGGCTCGCCGAGATGTGGAAGCAGCGGTCCAACATCCGCCACCTCTACGACTTCAAGCACTGGTCGGAGCGGACCGTGATCGCCCTGGTCATGCAGTCCCTCGACAACTCGATCACCACGTTCCCGAAGAAGACGCCGTTCGGCTGGGTGATGTCCTCCCGGCAGGGCCACGGCAGGCCCAACCCGACCTGGATCCCGGCCGGCAACGAGGCCGTACGCCGGATGGCCCGGCTGATGGGCGGCACCGGAGGCGGGTCGATCGGCGAGCCGTTCAACCGGCCGCTGACCGCCCACTTCATCGGGGGCTGCACGATCGGCGACTCCCCGGAGTCCGGGGTCGTGGACCCCTACCACCGGATGTTCAACTACCCCGGACTGCACGTCGTGGACGGCTCCACGATCTCGGCCAACCTGGGCGTGAACCCGTCCTTGACGATCACCGCGCAGGCGGAGCGGGCGATGGCGCTGTGGCCCAACAAGGGCGAGCCGGACGCGCGTCCCGACCTCGGCTCGGCGTACGCGTCCGTCGCGCCGATCGCTCCGCAGGCACCCGTCGTACCCGACAGCGCCATCGGCGCCCTGCGGCTGCCGATCGTCGGCGTCAGCTGACCACCTCGACCGGCCTCGGAAAATAGTTAAGAAACTCGTCGGGTCCGGTCGTAACCCCGGTGATTTCGACTCGTTGAGCCCATCGGACCCGACGTCATGCTCCCTCCCAAGTCGGGTTCGCTTGTCCAGGCGTCTGTCCGCAGATTGCGTGGACGATCAGGGCCCGGCCACCCTCCCTCCCCGGCCGGGCCCTGATGCGTTTGCACGGGAGTGCCCGAGCTGCGCTCGGGCACGCCGTAGTGCAGACGGGTTGAGCAGGCCCGGACAGACCGGAGCGCAGCGACGGGGTGTCGACAGGCCGTCTCGAAACCCGGTGAGGCGGGCCGAGACCGCAGCCAAGACCGGTCACCGGCCGGGTGCGGGGGTTTCGGGGCTCAGCGCCACGACGGTCTTCGCAACCCCAGACCACGGGCAGGCGGCGGCACGCGCGGCTCGCTAGGCTGCGGCCATGGCGGAACACCCCGAGCATGATCTGGTCCTGGTGGTCGACTTCGGAGCGCAGTACGCCCAGCTGATCGCCCGCCGCGTCCGCGAGGCCCGGGTCTACTCCGAGATCGTCCCCCACTCGATGCCGGTCCAGGAGATGCTGGCGCGGGAGCCGAAGGCGATCGTGCTCTCCGGCGGTCCGTCCTCGGTGTACGCCGAGGGCGCACCGGGCATCGACCCCTCGATCTTCACGGCGGGCGTCCCCGTCTTCGGCATGTGTTACGGCTTCCAGCTGATGGCCCAGGCCCTCGGTGGCACGGTCGCCCACTCCGGCGCGCGGGAGTACGGCCGTACCGGCGTCACCGTCGGCGCGCCTGGCACCCTGCTCGCGGAGCTCCCCGCCGAGCACACCGTCTGGATGTCACACGGAGACTCCGTCACCGCCGCGCCGGGAGGCTTCGACGTACTCGCCTCCACCGCCGTCACCCCCGTCGCGGCCTTCGAGGCGGTCGACCGCGGCCTGGCCGGGGTGCAGTGGCACCCCGAGGTGATGCACACCCAGCACGGCCAGAAGGTGCTCGAGCACTTCCTGCACCAGATCGCCGGCTGCCGGCCGACCTGGACGATGGTCAACATCGTCGACGAGCAGGTCGCCGCGATCCAGCGCCAGATCGGGGACCGCGGGCACGCGATCTGCGGCCTCTCCGGCGGCGTCGACTCCGCGGTCGCCGCCGCGCTGGTCCAGCGGGCGATCGGCGACCGGCTGACCTGTGTGTACGTCGACCACGGGCTGATGCGCCAGGGCGAGAGCGAGCAGGTCGAGCGGGACTTCGTGGCTGCGACCGGGGTCGACCTGCACGTCGTCGACGCCGAGAAGCGCTTCCTCGAGGCGCTGCACGGCGTGACCGACCCCGAGGAGAAGCGGAAGATCATCGGCCGCGAGTTCATCCGGGTCTTCGAGGCCGCCGAGGCCGAGATCCTCAGCGACGCGGTGACCGGAGCCGACGCCGAGAAGGTCGCCTTCCTCGTCCAGGGCACGCTCTACCCCGACGTGGTCGAGTCCGGTGGCGGCGCCGGGACCTCCAACATCAAGTCCCACCACAACGTCGGCGGCCTGCCCGACGACCTCGAGTTCGAGCTCGTGGAGCCGCTGCGGGCGCTGTTCAAGGACGAGGTGCGGATGGTCGGCCAGCAGCTCGGCCTCCCCGACGAGATCGTGCATCGCCAGCCGTTCCCCGGCCCCGGCCTCGGGATCCGGATCATCGGCGAGGTGACCCGCGAACGCCTCGACATCCTGCGCGCGGCCGACGCGATCGCCCGCGAGGAGCTCACCCGCGCGGGCCTCGACCGCGACATCTGGCAGTGCCCCGTCGTCCTGCTCGGCGACGTACGCTCCGTCGGCGTCCAGGGAGACGGCCGCACCTACGGCCACCCCGTGGTGCTGCGGCCGGTGACCTCCGAGGACGCGATGACCGCCGACTGGGCACGCGTCCCGTACGACGTCCTCGAGCGGATCTCCACGCGGATCACCAACGAGGTCGCCGAGATCAACCGGGTCACCCTCGACGTCACCTCCAAGCCGCCCGGGACGATCGAGTGGGAGTGACCCAGGGACGGCTGGCTCGGCCGATGATCCGCGCGCTGCACCATCTCGACCTGTGGGTCAGCGACCCGGAGGCTGCCTCGGGCCAGTGGGCGTGGCTGCTCGGAGAGCTCGGCTGGGAGGCCGCCGACGACGAGCGCTCCTGGGCGCACCCCGACGGGACCTACTTCTTCCTGGAGCGGTCGCCGGACCAGGTCGACGAGCCGCACGACCGGCTGCGTCCGGGCGTGAACCACCTCGCGCTCACCTGCGAGGACCGGCCGCTGCTCGACCGGCTGCGGGCGGAGTCCTCCGAGCACGGCTGGCACGAGCTGTACGCCGACCGGTACCCGCACGCGGGCGGTGAGCAGCACACCGCCCTCTACCTCGAGAACTCCGAGGGGTTCGAGGTCGAGGTCGTCGTCGGCGACTGAGCGCGCCGGCGTGACGCGCGGCACGCCGCGACGTCCTCACAGCGACACAAGTCGCCCTCTGACCTGCGAGAACGCCTAGAGTTGTCCCATGACCGATGGCCAGGGCTTCGACGTGCAGCGGCTGAGCGACGAGCTCGACGAGCGGCTCGCCGACAGCGACCACCGCCTGGCCGAGGCCTACCCCGGCGAGCGGCGCGGCCGCCAGCCGGTGCACACCCTCTACGTTCCGGCGGACCGGATCGAGGACGGCGTGCTGCGCGAGTACGGCAACCAGGCGCTGATGTCGGTCGTCGAGAACGGCGAGGCGTTCCTCGAGGTGCTCGACGGCGACGAGGACCTGGTGGACCGGGTGCTGGCGAAGCTCGAGCGGGAGCCGATCGAGGACCTCCGGATCGACTTCGAGGACGGCTACGGCGATCGTTCCGACGACGAGGAGGACGCCGCGGCGAAGGAGGCCGCCTCCCAGCTCGCGAAGTGGGTGGCCGGCAAGACCGCGCCGCCGTTCCACGGCATCCGGTTCAAGAGCTTCGAGGAGTCGACCCGGACGCGTGGCCTGCGGACGCTTGCGATCTTCGTGGAGACCCTGGCGGGAGGCGCCGGCCTCCCTGACGGGTTCGTGGTCACCCTGCCCAAGGTCACCTCCGTCGAGCAGGTCGAGGCGATGGTGCTGACCGCCGAGCGGCTCGAGGAGGGCCTGGGCCTCGCCGCACGGTCGCTGCGGTTCGAGCTGCAGGCCGAGACGCCGCAGTCGATCCTCGGCGCCGACGGCACCGCGCTGGTCGCCCAGATGATCCACGCCGCCGACGGCCGGTGCACCGCCCTCCACTACGGCACCTACGACTACTCGGCCTCGCTCGGCATCGCCGCCGCCCACCAGAGCCTCGACCACCCGGCAGCCGACCACGCGAAGGCCGTGCTCCAGGCGGCCGCGGCCGGCACCGGCGTACGCCTCTCCGACGGCTCCACCAACGTCATCCCGACCGGCGACCCCGACGAGGTCCGCGCCGGCTGGACCAACCACCTCCGGCTCGTCCGGCGCTCCCTCGAGCGCGGTTTCTACCAGGGCTGGGACCTGCACCCCGCCCAGCTGCCGACCCGCTACGCCGCGACGTTCGCGTTCTACCGCGAGGGTCTCGAGGCGGCGGGCACCCGGCTGCAGGAGTACGCCGCGCGCTCCGGCAAGCGGATCCTCGACGAGCCGGCGACCGTCCGGGCGCTGGCCGAGTTCCTGCTGCGCGGGCTGGACTGCGGTGCCCTCGAGATCAGCGAGGTCAAGCAGGCGAGCGGCCAGCTCCCGAGCGGCCTGCGCAAGCTGGTCGCCCAGTAGCACCGCGGGAGCCCCGCGCGCGGCTACGCTCAGCAGCCATGGGGATCGTCCTGGGCGGCAACCGGTACGGCAAGGCGGAGAACCGCGTCGTCCGGATCCACCGCGACACCGACCGGCACGAGATCCGCGACCTCAACGTCTCCACCTGGCTCGCCGGTGACTTCGCCGACGCCCACGTCACCGGGGACCAGTCGGCGGTGCTGCCCACCGACACCCAGAAGAACACCGCCTTCGCCTACGCCAAGGAGCACGGCGACGGCGTCGGTGGAGGACTACGCGCTCGCCCTGGGCGCCCGGCTGCTGCGAGGCCACCCCGGCCGCGACGGCGGCGCACGTGGCCGTGGAGGAGTACGCCTGGGACCGGGTGACCATCGGCGAGCACGAGCACGACCACACGTTCGTCCGTCGCGGCGGTGAGGTGCGCACCGTCGAGGTCGACGTCACCGCCGCGGGATCGGTCGTCCACGGCGGGCTGACGGACCTGGTGCTGCTGAAGTCGACCGGGTCGGAGTTCCGCGGCTTCCTCCGTGACGATTACACGACGCTGCCCGACGCCGACGACCGGGTCCTGGCGACCTCGCTGACGGCGCGCTGGCGGTATCTCGGCGCCGAGCACCCGTGGGACGAGCTGTACGACGCCACCTACGCCACGTTGCTGGAGGCCTACGCCGGGACCTACAGCCGCGCCCTCCAGGAGACGCTCTACGCCATGGGCCGGACGGTGCTGGAGCGGACGCCCGAGATCGCCGAGATCAGCTTCGTCGCCCCCAACAGGCACCACCACCTCGTCGACCTGGCGCCCTTCGGGCTGGAGAACCGCGGCGAGGTGTTCATCGCCGCCGACCGTCCCTACGGCCTGATCGAGGCCACCGTCACCCGGGACGACGGATGACTCGCCTCGACGACTTCAACGCGCTCCCGGAGGCCGAGGCCCGCGAGCAGCTCGCCGGCTGCCTCGACGTACGCCGCTGGGTGGACACGGTCCTCGAGGGGCGCCCGTACGCCGACCCGGCAGCGCTCCGCACGGTCGCCGAGGTCGCCGCCGAGTCGCTCGACGACGAGGAGCTGGAGGCGGCGCTGGACCGGCACCCGCGGATCGGCGACCGCGCCGGTTCCGGCCACGACGCGGAACACTCCGCGCGGGAGCAGGCCGGCGTGGATCCCGCCGACGCGGAGCTGGCCCGGCGGCTGGCCGACGGCAACCGCGCCTACGAGGACCGGTTCGACCGGGTCTTCCTGATCCGCGCCGCCGGCCGCAGCGGCCCGGCGATCCTGGCCGAGCTGGAGCGCCGGCTCGGCAACGACGACGCCGCCGAGCGCGCCGAGACCGTGACCCAGCTCCGTGAGATCGCGCTGCTGCGGCTCGCACAGCTCACCGAAGGGAACTGACGATGGCGACCCTCAGCACCCACGTCCTGGACACCGCCCTGGGCATCCCCGCCGACGGCGTGGGGGTGACCCTGTCGACCGGGGCGGGCGTGGTCCTCGAGGAGGGTCGCACCGACACCGACGGCCGGATCGGCCACCTCGGCGGCAACCTCGCCCCGGGCGAGTACCGGCTCCGGTTCGGCACCGGCGACTACCTGGCCCGCTCCGGAGCCGATGCGTTCTACCCCGAGGTGGTCGTGACGTTCACGATCGCGGCCGACGAGCACCACCACGTCCCGCTGCTGCTGAGCCCCTACGGCTACTCGACCTACCGTGGCTCCTGAGCTCGACGTCCTCCTCCGCGCCCGCCGCGCCGTCGTCGACGGCGCCGAGACGGCCGCGGCCGTCGGGATCGCGGGGGAGCGGATCGCCCTCGTCACGTCGTACGACGACCCGGTCGAGGCCCGCGCGGTGCTGGAGCTGCTCGACGACGAGGTGCTCCTCCCCGGGCTGGTGGACACCCACGTCCACGTGAACGAACCGGGGCGCACCGAGTGGGAGGGCTTCGCCAGCGCCACCCGCGCGGCCGCGGCCGGCGGCGTCACCACGATCGTCGACATGCCGCTCAACAGCATCCCGCCGACCACGACCGTCGCCGCGCTGGAGCAGAAGCGGGCCGCGGCGAACGGCCAGGTGTTCGTCGACGTCGGGTTCTGGGGCGGGGCCGTACCGGGCAACGGTGACGACCTGGCCGGGCTGCACGCGGCCGGCGTCTTCGGGTTCAAGTGCTTCCTGCTCGACTCCGGCGTGGAGGAGTTCCCGCCGCTGTCGCCGGACGCGTTCAAGGCTGCCATGGCCGAGACCGCCCGGCTCGGCTCGCTGATGCTCGTCCACGCCGAGGACGCCGACCTGGTCGACGAGTCCGCCCGCACGGCCGCGCGTACGCCGGCTTCCTCGACTCCCGTCCCGCCCGCCGCCGAGGAGCGGGCGATCGGGCTGGTGATCGAGACCGCTCGGTCCACCGGCGGCCGGGCGCACGTCGTCCACCTCAGTGCTGCGGATGCGATCCCCGCACTGCGGGCAGCGCGGGCCGAGGGCGTGGACGTGTCGGTGGAGACCTGCCCGCACTACCTCGCCTTCGCCGCCGCCGAGATCCCCGACGGCGCGACCGAGTTCAAGTGCTGCCCGCCGATCCGCGACGCCGCGAACCGGGACGGGCTGTGGCGGGGACTGGCCGCGGGCGACATCGACTTCGTCGTCACCGACCACTCGCCGTGCACCGCAGAGCTGAAGGCCCGCGGGGCCGGCGACTTCGGCGCGGCGTGGGGCGGCATCGCCTCGCTCCAGGTGGGGTTGCCGGCGGTCTGGACGGCGGCTCGCGCGCGGGGACACGCCCTCGCCGACGTGGCGCGCTGGATGGCGACCGCCCCGGCCGACCGGGTGGGCCTGACCGACCGCGGCCGGATCGCGGTCGGTGCCGCCGCGGACCTGTGCGTCTTCGCGCCCGACGAGGAGCTCGAGGTCGACCCGGCCGGTCTGCACCACAAGAACCCCGTGACGCCCTATGCCGGGCGTACGCTCACCGGCACGGTCCGGCAGACCTGGCTGCACGGCGTACCCGTCGACCTCGGTGCACCACCCCGCGGTCGGCTGCTGAGGAGGGAGTGAGATGACCTACCACGTGCCCCGCGGCGGACTGCCGCCGCAGACCGACCTCACCACCGACCGCGCCGTCTTCACCGAGGCGTACGCCGTGCTGCCCGGCGGCACGATGCGCGACATCACCGTGAGCCGGCTCCCGCACTGGCGGGAGACGCGGGCCTGGGTGATCGCCCGGCCGATGACCGGCTTCGCCGAGACGTTCTCCCACTACGTGATGGAGGTCGGGCCCGGCGGTGGCTGCGAGGCGCCCGAGCCGGACCCCGACGCCGAGGGAGTGCTGTTCGTCGTCGACGGCTCGCTGCGCCTGGTCCTCGAGGGCATCGACCACGTGCTCGGGCCCGGCGGCTACGCGTTCCTGCCGCCCGGCACGGCGTGGACCGTCGCCAACGACACCGACACGACCGCCGCCTTCCACTGGATCCGCAAGGCCTACGAGCGGGTCGACGGGATCGAGGTGCCGGAGGCCTTCGTGACCCAGGAGGCCGACGTCCCCTCCGAGCCGATGCCCGACACCGACGGGGCGTGGGGGACCCAGCGGTTCGTCGACCCGCTGGACACCCGGCACGACATGCACGTGAACATCGTCAACTTCGAGCCCGGGGGGTCGATCCCGTTCCCGGAGACCCACGTGATGGAGCACGGGCTCTACGTCCTCGAGGGCAAGGCGGTCTACCTGCTCAACCGGGACTGGGTGGAGGTGCAGGCCGGCGACTTCATGTGGCTGCGCGCGTTCTGCCCGCAGGCCTGCTACGCCGGTGGCCCCGGGCGTTTCCGCTACCTGCTCTACAAGGACGTGAACCGGCACCCGCGCCTGCGGCTCGGCTGAGGCGGCTGGCGCTGACCGCCGCAATGCTGGCACCCGGCGGCGGCGCGCGCCTATGCTGGTCACGGCTCGTCGTTCGGCATGGATAACCGGCGGGCTGGGTCACCTCCCAACCGTGCGGTCGTCCTGCCCCTGCGTCATGGGAGTTCGAGATGTCCGACCCCACGGTCACCGTGAACGACGCCCCGCGCGCGCTGACGGACGTCCCGCCCCACACCACCGCCCTCGACTGGCTGCGCGGACTGGGGCTGACCGGCGCCAAGGAGGGCTGCGCCGAGGGCGAGTGCGGCGCCTGCTCCGTCCTGGTGTCCCGGCCAGGGCCCGACGGCGACCTGAGGTGGACGGCGATCAACGCCTGCCTGGTCCCCGCGCTCGCGCTGGACGGCCAGGAGGTCGTCACCGCCGAGGGGCTCGGCACGCCCGAGGCGTTGCATCCCGTGCAGCGTGAGATGGCCGATCGCGGCGGTTCGCAGTGCGGCTACTGCACGCCGGGGTTCGTGTGCAGCATGGCCGCGGAGTACTACCGTCCCGAGCGGACCGACTTCGACGTGCACGCGCTGAGCGGCAACCTCTGCCGCTGCACCGGCTACCGGCCGATCCGCGACGCCGCGCTGGCGCTCGATGGGCCCGACCCCCAGGACCGTCTCGCCCAGCGGGCAAACGCGGCGGCGCCCCGCGTGGTGCCCACGAGATCCGAGGCGTTTGCCCGCCCGGCCGACACTCCCCGAGGCGCTGGCGCTGCTCGCCGAGCACCCGGACGCGACGGTCCTCGCCGGGGCCACCGACCTCGGCGTCGAGGTGAACCTGCGGGGGCTGCGGCCGTCGTACGTCGTGGCCGTGGACCGGCTGCCGGAGCTGCGGGAGCTGTCGTCGCGGCGGACGACGCGATCGAGATCGGCGCCGCGCTCACCCTGTCCGAGATCGAGGGCAGCCTCGAGGGGTGACGTGCCGCTGCTCGACCAGGTCTGGCCGCTGTTCGCCTCCCGCCTGATCCGCAACGCCGCCACGATCGGCGGCAACCTCGGCACCGCCTCGCCGATCGGCGACCTGCCTCCGGCGCTGCTCGCGCTCGACGCTGTGGTCGTGCTGGCCCGGCCCCGACGGTGACCGGGAGGTCGCGCTGGCCGACTACTTCACCGGCTACCGCGAGACCGCGCTCCGTCCTGGCGAGCTGATCCGGTCGGTGCGGTTCCGGCGCCGGCAGCCCACGGTCGCGGCGTTCCACAAGGTCTCCAAGCGGAAGTACGACGACATCTCCAGCGTCGCGGTCGGCTTCGGACTCGACGTCACCGACGGGACGGTCACCCGGGCACGGATCGGCCTCGGGGGAGTCGCCGCCACGCCGATCCGGGCGCTCGCCACCGAGGCCGCGCTCGAGGGCCGGCCGTGGACGGCCGAGCACGGTCGAGGCGGCCGCCGAGGTCCTGCGCGGCGAGGGCACGCCGATGGACGACCACCGCGCCAGCGCCGCCTACCGCGCCGCGATGCTCGGCAACGCCCTGCGGAAGCTGTGGGCCGAGGGTCGAGGCTCGCTCCGCTCGCACCTCAACCCGGGGGCCGGATGAGCGACCTGTCCCGGCGACCCGACGGCACCGACGTCGGCGAGACGATCCCCCACGAGAGCGCGGCGCTGCACGTGACCGGCCACGCCCTCTACACCGACGACCTGGTCGGCCGGACCCCCGACTGCCTGCACGCCTGGCCGGTCCAGGCTCCCCACGCCCATGCGCGGGTCACGGCGCTCCGCGCGGATCCCGCCCACACCGTCCCGGGGGTGGTCCGGGTGCTGACGGCCGCCGACGTCTCCGGGGTCAACGACGCCGGCGCCAAGGGCGACGAGCCGCTGTTCCCGAGCGAGGTGATGTACCACGGCCACGCCGTGTGCTGGGTCCTCGGCGAGACCCTGGAGGCCGCCCGGCTCGGTGCGGCGGCGGTCGAGGTGGACTACGAGCCGCTGCCGGCGATCGTCGGGCTGCGCGAGGCGATCGAGGCGGGCAGCTTCCAGGGCGGCCAGCCGACGGTCGCCCGCGGTGACGTCGAGGAGCGGGCTGGCCGGGTCGGCGTACGTCTTCAGCGGCGTGACCGAGACGGCCGGCCAGGAGCACTTCTACCTCGAGACCCACTGCTCGCTCGCCCTGGTCGACGAGGCCGGGCAGGTCTTCGTGCAGAGCAGCACCCAGCACCCGACCGAGACGCAGGAGATCGTGGCGCACGTGCTCGGCGTGCCCAACCACGAGGTCACCGTGCAGTGCCTGCGGATGGGCGGCGGCTTCGGCGGCAAGGAGATGCAGCCCCACGGGTACGCCGCGATCGCCGCGCTCGGTGCCCGGCTCACCGGCCGGCCGGTGCGGGTGCGGCTCAACCGGACCCAGGACATCACCATGACCGGCAAGCGGCACGGTTTCCACGCCCAGTGGCGGGCCGGGTTCGACGCCGAGGGGCGGCTGCAGGCGCTCGACGCCACGCTGACCTCCGACGGCGGCTGGAGCCTCGACCTCTCCGAGCCGGTGCTGGCCCGGGCGCTGTGCCACGTCGACAACGCCTACTGGATCCCGCACGTCCGGGTGAACGGCCGCGTCGCCCGCACCCACCAGACCTCGCAGACCGCGTTCCGCGGGTTCGGGGGACCGCAGGGGATGCTGGTGGTCGAGGACATCCTCGGACGCTGCGCGCCGCTGCTCGGGATCGACCCGATCGACCTGCGCCGCCGCAACTTCTACGTCGACGGCCAGGCCACGCCGTACGGCCAGCCCGTGCGGCACCCCGAGCGGGTCGCCACCGCCTGGGCGCAGGTCCTCGACTCGGCCGAGGTGGTACGCCGACAGCGGGAGGTCGCGGAGTTCAACGGGGTCCACGCCCACACCAAGCGCGGGCTCGCGGTGACGCCGGTGAAGTTCGGGATCTCGTTCAACTTCACGGCGTTCAACCAGGCCGGCGCGCTGGTGCACGTCTACAAGGACGGGTCGGTGCTGATCAACCACGGCGGCACCGAGATGGGCCAGGGGCTGCACACCAAGATGCTCCAGGTGGCGGCGACGACGCTCGGCCTACCGCTCGCGCGGGTCCGGCTGGCGCCGACCCGGACCGACAAGGTGCCCAACACCTCGGCCACCGCCGCCAGCTCCGGCGCCGACCTCAACGGCGGCGCGGTCAAGCACGCCTGCGAGCAGATCCTGGCGCGGTTGACGACGGTGGCGGCGGGACGCGAGCTCGGACGCGACGTGAGCTGGGAGGAGCTGGTCCGGGAGGCCTACTTCAGCCGGGTGCAGCTGTGGGCCGCCGGCTTCTACGCCACCGAGGGCCTCCACTGGGACTCCACCGTGATGCAGGGCCACCCGTTCAAGTACTTCGCCTACGGCGTGGCCGCCGCCGAGGTCGAGGTGGACGGCTTCACCGGCGCCCACCACACGCGCCGGGTCGACATCGTGCACGACGTCGGCGACTCGCTCTCCCCGCTGGTCGACCTCGGCCAGATCGAGGGCGGGTTCGTGCAGGGCGCGGGCTGGCTGACCCTGGAGGACCTGCGCTGGGACACCTCCGACGGCGACGCGCGGGGCCGGCTGGCCACGCAGGCGGCCAGCACCTACAAGCTGCCGAGCCTCGGCGAGATGCCCGAGGTGTTCAACGTGACGCTCCTCGAGCGGGCCCACGAGGACGGCGCCGTCTACGGCTCCAAGGCGGTCGGCGAGCCCCCCTTGATGCTGGCCTTCTCGGTCCGGGAGGCGATCCGCGAGGCGGCGGCCGCGTTCGGTCCTGCCGGCGTGAGCGTCGACCTGCCCTCCCCGGCCACGCCCGAGGCCGTCTTCTGGGCCATCGAGCGGGCGCGCGCCGGGGCCGGTCACGGCCTCACCACGGGGCTCCCGGGCCTCGTGCCCGACCAGCCGTCCGCCGACGCGGAGCGGTTGCACCCGCGTTCGGAGCGGGCGGCCGCCGCGCCGGGGGTGCGCGATGAACTGGCTCGCCGCCGCTCAGCGGCTGCGTCGAGAGCGGCGGCCGGGGATCCTGGTCACGGTCACCGACGTCCGCGGGCACGCGCCGCGCGACGCCGGCACCAAGATGGTGGTGGCCGCCGACGCGGCCTGGGGCACGATCGGCGGCGGCAACCTCGAGGAGACCGCGCTCGTGCGCGCCCGGCAGCTCCTCGACGGGCCCGCCGCCGAGCCCGAGTCGATGACGATCGCGCTCAACGACAAGGCGCGGACCGAGCACGGCCGCCAGTGCTGCGGCGGCGAGGTGACCCTGCTGTTCGAGCACCTGCCCGTCGTACCCGCCGTGGCGATCTTCGGGCTCGGCCACGTCGGCCTCGAGCTGGCCCGGATCCTGGCCCGCCACGACCTCGACCTGCACCTCGTCGACTCGCGGCGCGACCAGGTCTCGGCCGAGCGGCTGGCCGTGCTCGACGGCCCTGCCGAGGTCCATCCCCACCACGCGCCGGTGCCGGAGCTCGTGCTCGGCACCGTGCCGGAGGGCACCCACGTCCTGGTGCTCACCCACGACCACGCGGAGGACTTCGCGCTCTGCGACGCGGCGCTGCGGTGCGAGCACCTCGGCCCGATCGGGCTGATCGGGTCGGCGGCCAAGTGGCGCCGCTTCGAGAAGGGGCTCCGGGTCGAGGGCCACACCGAGGAGCGGATCGCGCGGATCCGTTGCCCGATCGGCGTACCCGACCTGACCGGCAAGGACCCCGCGACGATCGCCGTCGGCGTCGCCGCCGACCTGCTGGCTCGGTGGTCGAGCGCTCCCGCGAGGACCGAGCGCGGGCGTATCGAGACCCCGGTCGCTGCGGTGAGCACCACCCTCTACCGGGCGCGGGTGCTCGACACCCCCGACGACCCGTTCACCGGCGGCCGGCTGCGCAGCGACGAGGACGCCGGCCTCCTCGTCTCCGACGGCGTGATCACCGCGCGGGCCGGGTTCGCGGCGGTCCGCGCCGAGCACCCCGACGCCGAGGTGGTCGACCTGCGCTCCGGCGTACTGCTGCCCGGCTTCGTCGACACCCACGTCCACTACCCGCAGGTGCGCGCGATCGGGGCGCTCGGCATGCCGCTGCTGGAATGGCTGGAGCGGTGCGCGCTGCCCGAGGAGGCGCGGCTGGCCTCGGTCGACTACGCCCGCGAGGTGGCCGCCGAGTTCGTCTTCGGCCTGGTCTCCGCGGGGACGACGACCGCCCTGGTGTTCGGCTCGCACTTCGCGCCGGCCGTCGACGAGCTGTTCACCGAGGCCGAGCGCGTCGGCCTGCGGGTCACGTCCGGGCTCGTGGTCAGCGACCGCGGACTGCCCGACGCGCTGCTCACGACGCCGGAGCGTGCCTACGACGAGGCCTGCGCGCTGGCGGCGCGGTGGCACGGCCGCGGCCGGCTGCGGTACGCCGCGACCCCGCGCTTCTCCTACTCCGCCGGCGACGAGCTGCTGGATGCCTGTGCCGCGGTGCTGAAGGACGTCTCGGGGTGCTGGTTCACCTCCCACGTCAACGAGAACCCGGCCGAGGTGGCCGAGGTGGCCGAGCTCTTCGTGGGGGCGCTCCACTACGTCGACACCTACGACCGGCACGGGCTGGTCGGGGAGCGCTCGGTGCTCGCCCACAACCTGCACGCGGCCGACGACGAGCTGGCGGTGCTGGCCGCCCGCGGGGCCGCGGTCGCCCACTGCCCGACCAGCAACGCGGCGCTCGGGAGCGGGCTGTTCCCGTTGCGGCGCCACGTCGACCACGGCGTCCGCGTGGCCCTGGGCTCCGACGTCGGCGCCGGCACGGGCTTCTCCCTCCTCAAGGAGGGGCTGCAGGCCTACTTCATGCAGTCGCTCCTGGGCCGCGAAGGCCTGCCGCTCAGCTCGACCCACCTGCTGCACCTCGCCACCCGGGCCGGTGCGCTGGCCCTCGGGCTCGGCGAGGAGGTGGGCGACCTGGGTGAGGGCCGCCAGTTCGACGCCGTCTGGGTCCGCCCGCTCGCCGACGACCCGCTCGACGTCGGCCTGCGCCACGCCGCCTCGCCCGAGGACGCGCTCGCCAAGATCTTCGCGCTCGGCGGCGACTCCGACCTCGCCGGGGTCTGGGTCGCCGGCGACCGCATCAAGGGCTGACCCTCCGCCCCCGCGAGTTGGCAGTTGTGGTCGTCCGAGGTGGGAGTTGTGGTCGCTCACGACGGCCATTTCTCCCACCTCGAGGGGCCATTTCTGCCACTTCGCGGAGCGGGGTCAGTGGCCGGCGGCGAGCAGGGCGTCGTACGCCGGGAGGGTGAGGAAGTCGGGGAACTCCTCGGCGAGCGCCGATCCGACGAACAGGTCCCGCGCCACCGCCCACAGGCTCGTCGGTCGCCCGCGTCGGCGCGGCCAGCAGCGCGTCGTACTCCTCCTGCACGAGGCGTTCGACGAGCTCGCGGGTGATCGTCTCGCCCGTGTCGAGCGTGGCCTCGTTGAAGATCCACTGCCACACCTGCGAGCGGGAGATCTCGGCGGTCGCGGCGTCCTCCATCAGGTTGTCGATGGCGGCGGCACCGTTGCCCGACAGCCAGGACCGGACGTACTGGATGCCGATCCGGATGTTGCCGCGCAACCCCGCCTCGGTGCGCTCGCCCGGTGTCCGGTCGACGGCCAGCAGGTCGGCGGCGGACACCTCGACGTCCTCCCGGCGTACGGCGAGCTGGTTCGGCGCCGCCGCCAGCACCTCGCCGAACACCTCGGCGCACAGCGGGACCAGGTCGGGATGCGCCACCCACGACCCGTCGAACCCGGCGTTGGCCTCCCGGGTCTTGTCCTCGCGCACCTTGGCGAACGCGCGCTCGTTGACCTCGGGGTCCCGGCGGCTCGGGATGAACGCCGCCATGCCGCCGATCGCGGCCGCTCCGCGGCGGTGGCAGGTCCGCACCAGCAGGTCGCTGTAGGCGCGCATCATCGGCGCGTCCATGGTCACCGCGCCGCGGTCGGGCAGCGTGAACGCCGGCCCGGAGTCCCGGAAGTTCTTGATGATGCTGAACAGGTAGTCCCACCGCCCGGCGTTCAGCCCGGCCATGTGGTCGCGCAGCTCGAAGAGGATCTCGTCCATCTCGAACGCCGCCGTGATGGTCTCGATCAGGACCGTCGCCCGGATGGTGCCGGTCGGGATCCCCAGCGCCTCCTGCGCGTGGACGAACACGTCGTTCCACAGCCGCGCCTCGAGGTGGGACTCCAGCTTCGGCAGGTAGAAGTAGGGGCCGGAGCCGCGGGCCAGCAGCTCGCGGGCGTTGTGGAAGAAGTAGAGGCCGAAGTCGACCAGCGCCCCGGTGGCGGGCGCGCCGTCCACGGTCAGGTGGGCCTCGTCGAGGTGCCAGCCACGCGGGCGCGGGCACGATGACCGGGATCCGGTCCGGGTCGGCGAGCGCGTACTCCTTGCCCTCCGGCGAGGTGAACGCCAGGTCGCGGCGTACGGCGCCGTGCAGCGTGACCTGCCCGCCGACGACGTTGCGCCAGTGCGGCGTGTTGGCGTCCTCGAGGTCGGCCAGCCAGACGCGCGCGCCGGAGTTGAGGGCGTTGATCGCCATCTTGGGGTCGGTCGGGCCGGTGATCTCGACCCGCCGGTCCCGCAGGTCGCCGGGGAGCGGCGCGACGGTCCAGTCGCCGGCGCGCACCTCGGCGGTGTCGGGCAGGAAGTCGAGGGTGCCGCTCCGGCCGATCGCGGCCCGTCGCGCGGCCCGGGCCCGCAGCAGCTCGTCGCGCCGGGGGCCGAACCGGCGCTGCAGGTCGGCGACGAACTCCAGCGCGTCGGCGGTGAGGACCAGGTCGGACCGGTCCACCGCAGGGCCGGTGACGACGGGCGCTGCCATGAGGCCAGAGTCTAGGGCGCGGCGCCGGGGACGCCGTACGTCGTGGTGCGCTCGCGCACGGGACGCCCGGCCCCGGCCGCGATCTCCCGCAGCTCCTCGACCGTCTTCGCCGACCCGTGCTCGGAGCCGGCCATCCGGGAGATGGTCTCCTCCATCAGCGTGCCGCCGAGGTCGTTGGCGCCGGAGCGGAGCATGGCGCGGGTGCCGTCGGTGCCGAGCTTGACCCAGCTGGTCTGGATGTTGTCGATCCGGCCGTGCAGCAGGATCCGGGCCACCGCGTGCACGGCGAGGTTGTCGCGCAGGGTCGGTCCCGGGCGGGCCACGCCGGCGAGGTAGATCGGCGCGGAGTGGTGCACGAACGGCAGCGGCACGAACTCGGTGAAGCCGTCCCCCGTCCCGCGTCCTGGATCCGGGACAGCACCCGCAGGTGCCCGACCCAGTGGCGCGGGCTGTCCACGTGGCCGTACATCATCGTCGAGCTCGAGCGCAGCCCGACGCGGTGCGCGGTCGAGACCACGTCGACCCAGGTCTGCGTCGGCAGCTTGCCCTTGGTCAGGATCCAGCGCACGTCGTCGTCCAGGATCTCCGCCGCGGTGCCGGGGATCGTGTCGAGGCCGGACTCGCGGGCCTTGATCAGGAAGTCCTCGACCGACAGTCCGGTGCGGGAGGCGCCGTTGACGATCTCCATCGGGGAGAACGCGTGCACGTGCATCCCCGGCACCCGACGCTTCACGGCGGCGGCGAGGTCGAAGTACGCCGACCCCGGCAGCTCCGGGTCGATCCCGCCCTGCATGCAGACCTCGGTGGCGCCGAGGTCCCACGCCTCCTCGGCCCGGTCGGCCACCTGCTCGAGGGAGAGCGAGAAGGCGTCCGCGTCGGTGCGGCGCTGGGCGAACGCGCAGAACCGGCAGCCGACGTAGCAGACGTTGGTGAAGTTGATGTTGCGGTTGACGACGTAGGTGACCTCGTCGCCGACCGTGTCCCGGCGCAGGTCGTCGGCCAGCCGGCACACCTGCTCCAGCAGCTCGCCCTCGGCGGTGATCAGCTCCAGCGCCTGCTCGTCGGTGATCCCCGCCGGGTCCTTCTCCGCCGCCGCCAGCGCCGATAGTCCGGTCGAACGAGCACCAGTTCCCGGCCCGGAGCCTGGTGCTTTTCGGACCGTCACTGATCTGCCTTGCGGAGCGCGTCCCAGTCGCCGTAGACGTCGTCGAAGTCGGAGCGCCGGTCGGCGGATGCGGCCCTGGCTGTCGATCGCCTCGTGCAGGTCGGTCCGGCCGACGTTGGCGAAGCCGCCGTCGGGCTCCTGCCACGGCAGCCCCTCGGGTCGTACGCCGGCGCGCGCGAGGCCGTCGTCGGCGGCCAGCGCCGCCACGTGGCCGGACACGCGCGGGTCCAGCCAGGGCTCGCCGGCGAGGACGTACTCGGGATGGGCGGTCAGCCGGGCCCGCAGCTCGAACCCGCACTCGGCGGTCATCGCCCGCAGGCGCTCCAGCGAGGGCCACGGCCGCTCGGGGTTCACGTGGTCGGGCGTCAGCGGCGACACGCCGCCCCAGTCGTCCACCCCGGCCGCCAGCAGCGCCCGGCACTCGGCCAGGTCGACGAGGTTCGGCGGCGCCTGCACCCGCGCCTTCGGCCCGAGCACGATCCGGGTGACGGCGATGGTGGCGCGGTAGTCGTCGAGCGGCGAGGTCGTCGGCGTGCCGCATCGCGGTGTCCGGCTTGGCCCGGAAGTTCTGGACGATCACCTCCTGCAGGCCGGCGTACTGCCGCGCCACCGCCCGCAGCGCGAAGATCGTCTCGGCCCGCTCGGCCAGGGTCTCGCCGATCCCGACCAGCAGGCCGCTGGTGAACGGGATCGAGAGCCGACCGGCGTCCTCGAGCACCCGCAGCCGTACGGCGGGGTCCTTGTCGGGCGAGCCGAAGTGGGCCTCGCCGCGGGTCTCGAACAGGCGGCGCGACGTGGTCTCGAGCATCATCCCCATCGACGGGGACACCGGCTTGAGCCGGTTCAGCTCCTCCCACGACATCACGCCGGGGTTGAGGTGGGGCAGCAGGCCGGTCTCCTCGAGCACCCGGACCGCCATCGCCCGGACGTAGGCCAGCGTCGAGTCGTAGCCCTGCTCGTCCAGCCACGCCCGCGCCTCGGGCCACCGGTCCTCCGGGCGGTCGCCGAGGGTGAACAGCGCCTCCAGGCAGCCGAGCTCGGCGCCCGAGCGGGCGATGTCGAGGATCTCGTCGGGGGAGAGGTACGGCGCCTCGCCCGCGCGCTCGAGGTGGCCCGGCGTGGTCACGAACGTGCAGTAGTGGCACCGGTCCCGGCACAGCCGGGTGACCGGGATGAAGACCTTGGGGGAGTAGGTGACGACGCCGGGGCGGCCTGCGGCGACGAGCCCGGCGTCGCGGACCCGGGCCGCGGCCGCGCACAGGCGGTCGAGCTGCTCGCCGCGGGCCGCCAGCAGGGCGGTCGCCTCGTCCACGTCGAGCGCGGCGCCCCGCTCCGCGCGGGCCAGTGCGCGCCGTACCTGGGCGGGCGTGACGTCGACCATGCCGGCCAGTCTCCCAAGAGCGGCGGGCGGCGCGTCCGCGGGATCAGCCCACGGACGCGCCGCCCACGCGTGGCCTCAGACGCCGACCTTCTCGCGCTCCTGCTCGGTCTCGGGCTCGGGCGGAGCCCCCGCCGACCGGTCGAGGCTGCTCGGCCACCAGATCTTGCCGCCCAGGTCGAGGTTGATCGCGGTGACCAGGACCGAGCGGACGATCATCGTGTCGAGCAGGACGCCCAGCGCGACGGCGATGCCGAGCTCGGCCAGGAAGACCAGCGGGATGGAGCCGAGCACCAGGAACGTGGCCGCCAGCACCAGACCCGCCGACGTGATCACGCCTCCGGTCGAGGACAGCGCGATCAGCGAGCCCTTCCGGGTGCCGTGGTTGAGCGGTCTCCTCCCGCACCCGGGTCATCAGGAAGATGTTGTAGTCGATGCCCAGCGCCACCAGGAACACGAACGCGAACAGCGGGAACCCGGGGTCGGAGCCCGGCGAAGCCGAAGACGTACTCGAACAGCAGCGTCGAGATGCCCAGCGCCGCACCGAACGACAGCACCACGGTGCCGATCAGCAGCAGCGGAGCCACCAGCGCCCGCAGCAGGGCCACCAGGATCAGGAACACCAGCAGCAGGACGATCGGGATGATCACCAGGTTGTCGCGGTTCGCGGCGTCCTTGGTGTCGAGGTAGAACGGCGGACCAGCCGCCGACCAGCGCGTCCGCGCCCTCGACGGCGTGCACGGCAGCACGCGTGCGTCTCCACGGTGTCGAACGCCGCCTGCGAGGACGACGTCGCCGGCCAGCGGTGACGTCGAGGAAGGCGACCGCCGCCCTGGGGCTCCCCGGCCGGAGTGGCCTCGCCGAGGCCCTCGACGTCGGCCATCGCCGCCGCCACCTCGTCCGCCTGGTCGGCGTTCGCCACCACCTGGACGGTGTTGGACTGTCGAGCAGGCCGTGCTCGGTCAGCACCTGCTGGCCCGTGATCGACTCGAACTCCTTGGTGTAGGCGTCCTCGGTGGGGAGGCCCGTCGGCTGTCAGCCGCAGCACAGGCCGAGGCAGGCGATCGCCAGCAGCACGGCCGGTGACCGCCCACACCGGCGCGGGGGCGCGGCGCGATCCGCGGCCCGACGCGGGCCCAGAAGCCGGTCGGGTGGGCTCGGCCGAGCCGAAGCTCGGGTCGCTTCGGGCCAGAAGATCCAGCGCCCGAAGATCACCAGCAGCGCGGGCAGCAGGGTGACCATCACCAGCGAAGGTCACCGCGATGCCGACCGCGATCACCGGGCCGAGGCCGGCGGTGGAGTTCATCTCGGCGAACAGCAGGCAGAGCATGCCGACGACCACGGTGGCCGCGCTGGCCAGGATCGCCGGAGCTGCGCGGTGCAGGGCGAATGCCATCGCCTCGTGCCGGTCCTCGTGGCGGCGCAGCTCCTCGCGGTAGCGGGCCACGAGCAGCAGGGCGTAGTCGGTGCCGGCGCCGATCACCAGGATGCGTCAGGATCGCCTGGCTCTGCCCGTTGACGGTCAGGTCGGCGTACTTGGCCAGGAAGTAGACCAGCCCCTGGGACATCGTGTCAGCGCCACGACCGCGCCGACAGATCGGCAGGATCCACAGCACCGGGCTGCGGTAGGTGAAGAGCAGGATCAGGATCACCACGCCGAGGGTGATCGAGCAGCAGCGTGGTGTCGATGCCCTCGAACGCCTCGGAGGAGTCGGCGGCCTGGCCGCCGCAGCCGGCGACGTAGACGTCGCCGCCGCTCGATGGCGGCGATGTCGCGCAGCTTGTCGGCGGCGTCCGGGCATCTCGTTCCAGCCGTTGGGCCGAAGTTGAAGGTGACAGGGTCTGCGTCACCTCGCCGTCCTCGGAGACGGGACGGGCTGCCCGGGCCGCCGCGCCTCGCCCGTTGGGCGACGCCGTCCTGCGTCGCGACACCGTCGACTGCGGCGATCTCCTCGCCGTCGCGTCCATCGCGGCGACGTCGGCCTCGGTCAGCCCGCCGTCGCGCTCGTAGACGACCACCGTCGGGATCAGCGTTGGGGTCCTGGAAGGGCTCGGCAGCTTCTCCAGGGCCCTGGTGGACTCGGCGCTGGCGGGCAGCCAGCGACGACGCCTCGTTGTTCTGGACGTCGGTGAGCTTCGAGGCGAAGCGCCGAGGCGCCACCGGCCAGCGACGAGCGCAGCGACGAGGACGATCCACTTGGTCACGGGGCCGGTCAACCTGCCGGCGATCTGACGATGCATGGGAGAACTCCATCACGAGGCGGGGACAGTCGGCATCAGGGTTTTCACCGATCTGACCGGGGCCGACCCCGAGATTCATCGCCCGTTCGGCGGCGGCCGTCCTCCGGCCCAGATTACGTCGCGGGAACGGCGCAGACCGGCCGCTTTCGAGAACCTTGAGGAACCGGTCTGGATAGCTCGCGGCCGGGGTCCGTCACCACGGCGGGCGGCCCGCGCGGGTCCTCCTGCGGAAGCGCCACAGGCAGGCGTTGAGCGGGAAGGTGCGCAGCGGCAGCGGGAGCACCCGGTAGCACCGGCCGAGCACCCGCATGGTGGCGTCGAAGCGGCGCTGGCGCGAGGGGGACCAGGGCAGTCGGAGGTCGCGGCAGACGGCCGCGGGAGGAAGCCGGTGTTGGTGAACACGAGGAACCTGCCCGCCGGTGAGAGCCGGAGCCAGGCGGGGAGGTGCCGCAGCTCCAGCAGGTCGACCAGGTAGGCGCGGACCTCGTCGTCGTACGACACGGACGCCGAGACCCGCCTGCCAGTACGCCGCGAAGTCCCGCCTCGTCGGGGCCACCGCTCCGCGTCGCACCTGGAGCGTGGTCCCGAACCTGGCCGCCTCGGCGTAGAGGGCGTCGGCCTCGATGTCGCCGAGCGGCCCGTGCATCCGGGTGAGCGCGTCCGTCCAGCCGACGTAGAGGCACGCGGCGACCCACAGCTGCAGCTCCGGGTCGAACGCGCTGTAGCCGACCGGGCTGCCGGCGTCGGAGCGCACGTGGGCGTGGGAACGGTTCACCGCCTCGCGCAGCCGCGACCGGTCCCGTCGTCGCCGAGCAGCGCGACCGCGAGGTAGGTGAACGTGGACAGCGCGCGGCGGAACGGCGCCTCGCGGACGTTGCGGCCGGGCAGGGGGCGCTCGAGCACGCCGCGCGCCACCGCGGGGTTGCCGAGCTGGAGCGCGACGTTGGCCCCGCCGGCGACGAAGCCGGCGATCCCGTCGACGTACGCGCGGACGTTCAGGAGTACAGGCGGTCCAGGACGTCGGAGTACTTGGTGTTGACCACCCGGCGCTTGAGCTTGAGCGTCGGGGTGAGCTCCTCGGACTCCGCCGTCCACTCGGTCGGGAGCAGCTCGAAGGCCTTCACCTGCTCGGGCCGCGAGAGGCGTTCGTTCGCCTTGTCCACGGCGTCCTGGGCCATCGCGACGATCTCCGGCTTCTGCGCCAGGTCGGCCAGGTCGGTGAACTCGATCCCCATCTTCTGGGCCACCAGCGGCGCGACCTCCCCGTCCAGGGTGAGGACGGCGACGATGTAGGGCCGGCTGTCCCCGACCGCCATCGCGTGGCCGATGATCGGCGACTCCTTCAGGTAGTTCTCGATGTTGCTCGGCGCGACGTTCTTGCCGCCGGAGGTGATGATCAGCTCCTTCTTGCGGTCCACGATCGCGAAGAAGCCGTCGTCGTCGAGGGTGCCGATGTCGCCGGTGTGCACCCACCCGTCCTCGTCGATGAGGGCGCGGGTCGCCTCCTCCTGCTTGTGGTAGCCGGGGGTGATGACCGGTCCCCGCACGAGCACCTCGCCGTCGTCGGCGAGCCTGACCTCCATGCCCGGCGTGGGCCGTCCGACGGTGCCGAGCTTGAAGCCGTCGGGACCGTTGGCGGTGACCGCACCGCAGGTCTCGGTCATGCCGTAGACGTCGAACACCTTGAGGCCGAGGCCGGCCATGAACTTCGCGACCTCCAGCGGCATCGGCGCGGCCGCCGACGCGGCCCACTCGACCTTGTCGAGGCCGAGCAGCAGCTTGAGGAACCCGAGGATCGCCTCGTCGGCCTTGCGGTAGGCCTCCTCGATCTCGGGCGTCATCGTGCCGCCGACCTCCTGCGCCTCGACCCAGGCGAGGCCGGCCGCCATCGAGTCCTGCACGAGCTTGACGTTGTCGGGGTTGTCGTCGGCGGCGAGCTTGGCCGAGATGCCGGTCTTGATCTTCTCCCACACCCGCGGGACCCCGAAGAACGCCGTGGGGTGCACCTCGCCGAGGGCCGCGAGCAGCTCGGACGGGTCGCCGATGCAGTACTGGTGGCTGCCCTCGATCTGCGGGCCGTAGATGCCGAGCACGCGCTCGGCGATGTGCGCGAACGGGAGGTAGCTGACCTGGGTCTGCCGTCCCTCGAGCCCGGCCGCCTCGAGAGTGCTGGCCGCCTCGTAGAGGACGTTGTGGTGGGTGAGCACGACGCCCTTGGGGCTCCCGGTGGTGCCGGAGGTGTAGAGGATCGTGGCCGGTGCGTCGGCGTCGAGCGCCCGGTGGCGCTCGTCGAGCTCGTCGGGATGCGACTCGCGGCGGGCCCGGCCGGCGGCCAGCAGCTCCTCCCAGGTGAGGAAGCGTTCGTCGTCCAGCCTCGCCTCCGGGTCGATCACCACGACCCGGCTGGTCGAGCCCTCGTCGAGGGCGCGGGTCCAACGGCTGACGTGGTCGGCGTTCTCGAGGACCGCCACGGTGGGGCGCGCCTCGCCGGCGACGTAGGCGACCTGTTCCTGCGACAGGGTGTTGTAGATCGACATCGGGGTCGCTGCGGCGTGCACCCCACCCATGTCGGCCGCGACGTGCTCGATCCGGTTGGTCGCCATCATCGCGATCGTGTCGCCCGGCTCCACGCCCAGCTCGATCAACCCGGCCGCGGCGTCGTGGGCGAGCTCGCGCACCTCGGCCCAGGTCAGCGTGCGCCAGGACTCGCCATCGGCAACGTGGTGGCGGTCGGAGTACGCCGGCTCGTCGGCGTACTCGGTCGACGGTGTCGGCCAGCGCGTCGATCAGCGTCCGCCCGGCCACCTGCTGCTGGATCCGGTCGCGGTCGGCGGTGACGTCGGGCATGCGGGGACTCCTCGGGGGTATCGGATCGGTGGGGCCGATCTTGCTCCCCGCCCCGGCGCCTTGGCTAGGGCGTGTCTCGTCGCGCCGGCTACAGCCCGAGCATCCGCCCGATGATCTCCTTCTGGATCTCGGTCGTGCCGCCGTAGATCGTCTGGATCCGGCTGTCGACGTACGCCTTGGAGATCGGGTACTCCGACATGTAGCCGTAGCCGCCGAACAGCTGGACGCCCTGGTCGACGATCTTCTTCTGCAGCTCGGTCGTCCACCACTTCGCCATCGACGCGAGCGCGGTGTCGACCTCGCCGGCGTTGAGCTTGAGCACGCAGTCGTTGACGAAGACCCGGGCGATGTGGACCTCGGTGGCCATCTCGGCGAGCACGAAGCGGTTGTGCTGGAACTTCCCGATCGGCCGGCCGAACGCCTCCCGTTCCTTGGCGTAGTCCAGGCAGAGCCCGAGGATGTGCTCGCAGGCGGCGACCGCGATCGCCGCGATGGAGATCCGCTCCTGGGGGAGGTTCACCATCAGCGAGACGAAACCGGAGCCCTCCTCGCCGAGGAGGTTCGCCTTCGGGACCGCGACGTTGTCGAAGTAGAGCTCGGCGGTGTCCTGGGCCTTGAGGCCCATCTTGTCGAGGTTGCGGCCGCGCTCGAAGCCGTCCATCCCGCGCTCGACCACCAGCAGGCTGATCCCCTGGTGGCCGGCGTCGGGGTTCGTACGGGCGACGACGATCACGAGATCGGACATGATCCCGTTGCTGATGAAGGTCTTCTGCCCGTTGAGGACGTAGTGGTCGCCCTTGTCGACGGCGGTGGTGCGGATGCCCTGGAGGTCGGAGCCGGCTCCCGGCTCGGTCATCGCGATCGCGGAGATCAGCTCACCGCTGACCAGCCCGGGCAGCCAGCGCTGCTTCTGGTCGTCGGTCCCGAGCGAGCTGATGTAGGGGACGATGATGTCGGTGTGCACGGGGAAGCCGAGCCCGCTCGCGCCGACCTTGCTGATCTCCTCGGCGACGATCATGTTGTAGCGGAAGTCCTTGATGCCGGCGCCGCCGTACGCCTCGTCGACGTCGAAGCAGAGCAGGCCCTTCTCGCCTGCCCTGGTCCATACGTCGCGGCTGACCTGGCCGTCCTCCTCCCACTGCGCGTGGTGCGGCGCGACCTCCTTCTCCATGAAGGCGCGGACGGTGGCGCGGAAGTCCTCGTGCTCCTGCTCGTAGACGGAGGGCCGGGCAGGCATGGTGCTCATGCGACCAGCTCCTTCACGCGGGCGATCGTCGCGGCCGGGTCGTCGGAGGCCGGTGTCAGCTGGAGGTTGGTCACGCCGGCCTCGCGGAACGCCGCGATCCGCTCCTTGACGTAGGACTCGGGCCCCACGAGGTTCCCGGCCTCGAGCCACTCCTGCGGCACCTTGGCCTCGGCGTCGCGCTTGTGCCCGTCGAGGTAGAGGTCCTGGATCTCCTTGGCCTCCTTCTCGAAGCCGTACTGGCAGGCGAGGTCGTTGTAGAAGTTCTTCCCGCGGGCGCCCATGCCGCCGACGTAGAGGGCGTAGGTGGGCCGGGCGAAGTCGAGCAGCGCCTTGGTCTCCGGGCCCTCACCGATCGCGACCATCCCTCCGGCCGAGATCTCCAGCGGGCCGAGATCGTCCGAACGCTTCGCCGTCCCCTTCGCCAGGGACTCGCCCCAGACCTGCTCGGCCTTCTCCGGGAGGAACAGGAACGGCAGCCAACCGTCGGCGTACTCGGCGGCGCCCTCGACGCTCTTGGGGCCGAGGGCGGCGATGTAGAGCGGAACCGCCGGCCGTTCGGGCCTGTTCAGGAGCTTCAGGGGCTTGCCGAGGCCGAGCCCCTGGTCGGCCGGGAGCGGGAGCTTGTAGAGCCCGTCGCTGGTCAGCGTCTCGCGCCGGAGACCCCGGCGGAGCAGGTCGACGATCTCGCGGGTGCGGGCGACCGGCTTGTCGTACGGGACGCCGTGGAACCCTTCGATCACCTGCGGGCCGGACGCGCCCAGCCCGATCACGGCCCGGCCGCCAGAGACGTTGTCGAGCCCCGCGGCCGTCTGCAGGAGCGCACCCGGGGTGCGGCTGTAGATGTTGAGGATCGCGGCGCCGATCTCCACCGTCTCGGTCTTCGCCGCGAGGTAGCCCATGAGCGTCGGGGCGTCGAAACCGTAGGGCTCGGCCACCCAGATCGTGTCCAGCCCGGCCTTCTCCAGGGCCGAGACCTGGTCGGCCGCCTCGCGCGGGTTCCCGGCGTACATCAGGGGCATCGAGAGCTTCACGTCTTGTCCTTCTGTGCGGTGACCGACGGGCTCGCCAACTGTGACAGGATCACTGTCACGATGGCAAGGAGGACCCGATGACGTCACACCGGATCGCCGTGATCGGCGGCACCGGACCCCAGGGCAAGGGGCTGGGATACCGCTTCGCGAAGCACGGGCACACGGTGGTGCTCGGATCGCGGGCGTCCGAGAAGGCGCTGGGAGTGGCCGGGGAGGTCAACGCCCGACTGTCGGACGAGGGCGTCGGGACCCCGGTGACAGGCGCGGCCAATGCGCAGGCGTGCGAGGACGCGGACGTGGTCCTCCTCGCCGTGCCGTACGACGGACACGACGACCTGGTCGCCACCCTGCCGCTGGCCGGCCGGACCGTGATCTCCTGCGTGAACCCGCTCGCCTTCGACAAGCGGGGCCCGCACGGTCGGGTGATCGACGGCGGAGAGGGCTCGGCCGCGGAGTCCGCGCAGCAGATCGCCCCGGACGCGACCGTGGTCGGCGCGTTCCACCACCTCTCCGCGGTGACCCTGTGGTCGGACGAGGAGTACCTCGACCACGAGGACGTGCTCGTCTGCGGCGACTCGAGCGAGGGCAAGGCCGTGGCGATCGAGCTCGCCCGCTGCGTGACGGGACGCGAGGGGATCGACGCCGGCAAGCTGCGGCTGGCCCGGCAGCTCGAGCCGCTGACCGCCGTCCTCATCTCGATCAACAAGGCCTACAAGACCCAGTCCGGGATCCGGATCTCCGGCGTCTGAACGCCACCCGCACCCCGAACGCGCGGTGTTGCTATCGGAGGGCGAGGAACAGGATCAGGATGACGACCAGGACCAGGGCGATGATGGCGATGTTGCGTGTGTTCATGACGGTCTCCTTCGACCTCGGGGTTGACTGAGTGTGGCACTCGGTACCCCGTTCGATCGCCGCCACGCCCTGATCAGGGGCACAGCCGCACGTACGGGCGGTTGCCGAAGTGGGTGCGCCACTCCTCCTGCGTGAAGTTGCGCCCGGCCGCCTGACAGGCGAACTCGACGGCGTGGTCCAGGTCGAGCTCCCACGTGTAGGCACTCCCGTCGCTCCAGTCCATCAGCCGGGCAGAGCGACCGTCCGGCCGGAAGGCGCCGGTGAGGGTGGTGGCTTCCGGCACGACGAGCGTGGCCAGCGGCAGGACCGTGGTGGCATCCCAGAGCGCGACCGTGCCGTTGGGGCTGGTCGTGAGGAACCGGGTGCCGTCCGGGGAGAAGGACACCTGGGCGCGCGCGCTCCCCGCCCACGGCTGCGGCTCCCGGAGAGGCTGGCCAGACTCCAGGTCGATCACCTCGATCATCCCCTTGGCGCTGGAGCTCCCGCTGCTGTCGGCCTGGTCGCCACCGCCGACCACCGCACGGTGGCCGTCGGGTGAGACGGCCAGCCAGAAGCCGTGCGTCATGTGCAGGCGTCCGCGACGCACGATGCTTCCCCGCTCGAGGTCGACCAGCGCCCAGCCGGTGGTGGGCAGGGTCCAGGTCCCCGAGGGCTCGACGCCGCCCGTGAGTACGACGGCCGTGCGGCCGTCGGGGCGGGCCACCACCCAGGACACGGGCTCGCCGAGCTCGACCGGCGTGCCGATCCGACGGAAGGTGGTCGCATCCAGCATCGTCACGGTGCCGGACATCTCGGACACCGCCAGCCTGCGCGCGTCCGGCGTGTAGTCGAGCTCGGTGATCCGCCCCCCGACGAAGCGAGCGCGCAGCCCCGTCGGCCGCCCGGTTTCGGTGTCCCACACCCGGACGTCGGGGCCGACCGCGGTGACGAAGTGGTCACCCTCGGGATGGAAGGCACCGTAGGTGTGGCGGTACCCGTCGAGCGGGCGGATCGTGGTGACCTGGCCGGTGACGTGGTCGACGAAGTCCCAGCCACCCCACAGGACGACCGACCGCTCTCCTCCCGGCCCGGTCACCCCGAAGCCGCCGGTGGGACCCGGCGAGTGGGGCATCTCGGAGACGTAGTGGCGGCGGCCGGTCAGGTCCCACTGGCGCAGGGTGGCGCCGGCCTGTCCGGTGGCGAAGAGGGAGGTTCCGTCCGCGGCGTAGTCCACGGTGCCGGGGTTGCCCTGGTCGAGGGCGATCTCGCGGACGGGGTTTCCCGCGTCCGCGAGCTGCCACTCGGTGAGCAGGCGGTCGTTCCACGCCACGCCGAAGAAGGAGCGCCGGTCGGGGGAGATCTGCAGGGCGTTGATGAACGCCTCGTGTCGGTACGTCGCGAGCACGCGGCCGTTCGAGGCGTCGAACCGCCGAGCAGTGCTGTCGTCGATCCCGATGACCTGCCGCCCATGGCTGACTACGTTGAGGTCCCAGAGGTGGTGCGCGCCCTCCGGGTCGAGCCGCCGCCTATCCCCGTTCGCGAGGTCGTGCCGGGTCAGCGGGTTGCTCGTGTACAGGATGCGGCCGGGCCCGTCGAGCGCGACCGACTGCCCTCCCTGGGACGCCACCCCGACGCGGATGGGGGAGGCGGGGTCGGAAGGGTCCCACACCAGGGCCCGCGCGGCGGTCTGCGTCGAGGCGGTGCCGCTCGGCGTGATGCGTTGGAGCGCCGCCGCAAGGCGGCTCCCGTCCGCGCTGAAGGAGATGTCCGTGGCCTGCCATCCCCGCCGCGGCTGTCCCCCCAGCACCGCCGCCTCCGCGAGATCGGGCACCGTGAGCAGGGCGAGCGGCCTGGCGCGCAGCGGAGTGCGCGTCACGGCGAGGGTCCGCCCGTCGGGGCTGAACGCCAGGACGCGTCCCAGGAGGGTCCCGAACTTGGCGAGCGCGGGCCCCATCTGACGGGTGGCCAGGAGACCACCCGTCCGGGCGTCGTACAACCGCAGCACCTGGGTCTCTCCCAGGACGGCCACGTGGCGTCCGTCGGGGCTCGCGTCGAGCATCAGCGGGACGGTGCCGCCCTCGATCGGGCTCGAGGCGAACAGCTCGGGGTGACGGCCGATGGCGGCGAGCAGGCTGTTGCGGGTGTCGGGCGACTCGTCCAGTCGCACACCGGCGACCGCGAGCAGCAGCGACTCCGCGACGCTCTCGCTGACCAGGGCGTTGGCGCCCGCCTTCCGGGCGATGGCCTGGGTCGCCGAGTCCGCGGCAATGGCGGCGTTGTCTCCTGCCCGGCTCGACTGGACGGCCGCCAGGCCCCCCGCGACCAGCGCGATGACGAGCAGTACGGCGGCCCCACCGAGCACCACCCGCAGCCGGCGGATCAGGCGGGCCTGGGCGCGGGCTCGCTCGACTGCGCTCTGCTCCTCGGCCCAGGCCGCCAGCCGGGAGGCATCCAGGAAGTCGCGCTCGGCCCTCGTGAGGGTCGTCCGGCCGCGCGAACCCCACTCGAGGACCCGCGCGAGGCGGACGCCGCGGTAGAGCTCGCTCTCGGGCCGGTCGAGCGTGTTCCAGGCGTCGGCGGCGGCCGAGAGGTGGTGGCGGATCCGCTGGCCCTCGATGTCGTCGTCCAGCCAGCCGCGGAGCCGTGGCCACGCCCGGGCGAGCGCCTCGTGGGTGATCTCGAGGGCGCCGTCGTGGCTCGTGACGAGACGCGCGGCGACCATCATCTCGATCAGCTGGTCGTGCGCGGGGTCGGTGCCGAGCAGGCGCCGGGGGACCCGGGTGCGGACAGGTTCACCCTGCGGGCCGGGAGAGACCAGACGCAGGACGAGGTCGCGCAGCAGGTGCCGGCGTCCGGGCTCGACCTGCGAGTAGAGGTGCTCCGCAGACTGCGCCACGGCGCCGTTGATGCCGCCCGTCGCCCGGTACCCCGCGACCGTGAGGGTGTTGCCCTCGCGGCGCTTCCAGGTCTCGAGGAGGGCGTGTGACATCAGCGGCAGGGCGCCGGGGTCGTTCCTGACCTCACTGACGAGCAGGTCGACGAGGCCCGGCTCGATCACCAGGCCGGCCTGGCGGGCCGGCGTCTCCACCGCGCTCCGCAGGCCCTGCTCGCCCAGCCCGCCGACGAGATACAGGCCGCGCTCGACGAGCCGGCTGAACGTCGGGTGCGCCGCGACGTCCGCCAGCCGGTCGGCGCGCAGAGCCACGGCGACGCGTCGGGTCGTGGCCTCGGCCGACAGCGCGCGGAAGAACTCCTGCTGCTCGGCGGCGTCGTCGCAGAGCGAGAAGAGCTCCTCGCACTGGTCGACCAGGAGGGCGGCATCGGGCGCAGCGGTCGCGAGCGCGGTCAGTGCCTGGAGCGGATGCGCGCCCGGGGTGATGATCACGCTCGGTGTTCCACGCCGGCGCAGGGCTGCGGCCACGCCGGCCCGGAGGATCGAGGACTTGCCCGAGCCCGACGGCCCCGCCAGGGCGAGGACCGCTGCCTCCGAGAGGACCTCGAGGCAGGCCGCCACGTCCTCCTCGCGGCCGAAGAACCGGTCCGCGTCCCCGACGCCGTACGGAGTGAGTCCCTGCCAGGGGCACACGGCGGACGGGGCCCGGGCGTCCGCCACCAGCAGCGACGCGTCCTGGCGGAGGATGGACTGTTCGAGCGCCACCACGTCGGGGCCGGGGTCGATGCCGAGCTGCTCCGCCAGGACGCCCTTGAGCTGGTGGATCGTGCGCAGCGCGTCGCCCTGCTGGCCCGACAGGTACTGGGCCCGGGCGAGCAGGGACCAGCGGTGCTCGCGAAGGGGGGCCGCCTGGACCAGGGCCTGGGCCTCGGCGAGCACCTCGCGGTAGCGGCCCGCCCGCAGGAGGGCGTCGACGCGGAGCTCCTCGGCGTCCAGGTGCAGCTCGGACAGCCGACGGGCGGCCGTCCGCGCGGGCTCCCAGTCCTCGAGGTCGGCGAAGGGGTCGCCGAGCCACAGGGCCAGGGCGTCGGTGAGCAGGTACGCCGCCCGGTCCGACTCGCCGAGCGTCAGCAGCTCCCGCGCGCGGGCGACCTGGGCCTCGAACCGGAGCGCGTCGACCTCGTCGGGCGCCAGGCGCAGGACGTACCCGTGCGGTGACGTCTCGACGGCGTCCCGCCCGAGCAGCTTGCGGATCCGGACGACGCAGCCCTGCAGGATCTTGCTCGCCGACGGGGGCGGACGATCACCCCAGAGCGCGTCGGCGAGCTGGTCGGCGCTCACCGGTTGTCCCGGGCTCGTCGCCAGTGACCCGAGAACCACGCGGTCCCGCCGGGTGAGGGTGCCCGAGCCGTCCACCGTCAGCGGGCCCAGCACCCTGATGCCCACGGAGCCCACGCTCCTCCGGCGGTACCCGCCCGTCAACGACATTGATACCACCGCGATACCGGGCGCGAACCTCCGCGATACCCACGGGTGAGCCACTGGTCCCGGACCCGGGGCAACCAGCTCCGGCGAGAAGGGGACCAGCCGATGAACCGCTACTCACTTGGTGCCGACGGGGACCGGTGGTGGTGGACGCCGGCCGCGCTGGGCATGGCTGCGACCGCTGCCGTCGTCGCGATCTTCGTGGTGCCCGAGGGCGGCACCGAGGCGGCTGCACCCTCGCGCACGGACCCCCCGGCCTTCGTCCCAGGCCCGGTCAACGTCGAGAACTCCACACCCACCGAAGGGAAGCCGTCATGAACAGCAGCATCCGAACCCCGGAAGGGCGGGCCGCGACCGCAGTGTTCGTCGTGACCATTCTCGGCGCCTGAACCACCGGCGATCGGACGCCCGGACCCCACGGTCCGGGCGTCCGCCGCGTCAGCGGGTGCCGTGCCAGGACTCCCACAGGTCGGCGTACGAGCCACCGGCGGCCACCAGCTCGTCGTGCGAGCCCAGCTCGCTGATCAGCCCGTCCTCGACGACGGCCACGCGGTCGGCATCGTGGGCCGAGAAGAGGCGGTGGGCGATGGCGATCACCGTTCGCCCGTGCAGTACGGCGGCCAGGGAGCGCTCCAGGTGGCGGGCCGCACGGGGGTCGATCAGGGAGGTCGCCTCGTCCAGCACGAGCGTGTGCGGGTCGGCCAGCACCAGCCGCGCGAGCGCGATCTGCTGGGCCTGGGCGGCGGTGACCGACCGGCCGCCCGAGCCGACCACCGTGGCCAGCCCGTCGGGCAGCGCATCGACCCACTCGAGCGCGTCGACGGCGTCCAGGGCGGCACGGATGTCCGCGTCGTCCGCGCCGGGCGGCGCCGCGAGCGCGAGGTTCTCGCGCAGCGTGCCGACGAAGACATGGTGCTCCTGGGTGACCAGCGCGACGTGGCCGCGCAGGTCGTCCAGCGGCAGCTCGACCAGGCCGACGCCGCCGACGGTGACCTCGCCCGGTGCGCGGCGGGTGGATGCCCGCGAGCAGCCGGCCCAGCGTCGACTTTCCCGCCCCGGACGGGCCGACCATCGCGACCCGCTCGCCGACGCCGACGTCGAGGTCGATCGCCGTGCAGCACGTCACGCCCCTCGACGTAGGCGAACCGCACGTCGTCGGCGGCGATCTGCTCGTCGCGCGGCCGGGCGTCCGAGACCTCGCGGTCGTCGGGCACCTGGGCGACGCCCAGCAGTCGGGCGAGCGATGCGGCGCCCATCTGCAGCTCGTCGAGGATGATCACGATCCGGTCGACGGGGTCGATCAGCATCTGCACGTAGAGCGTCGCCGCGGTGACGTCACCGAGCGAGACCGAGCCCTGCGTGTAGAGCCATCCGCCGAACAGCAGCGTCGAGCACGGTCGGGATCAGGTAGGCGATCTCCATGTTCGGGAAGAACACCGTCCGCAGGAACAGCGTGTAGCGCTCCGCGTCGTAGGAGTCCTTGATGTCGCGGTCGATCTGGCCGATCCGCTCCTCGCCGATCCCGAGCGCCTCGACCGTCCGCGCGCCCTCGACGGTCTCGGTGAGGGTGGCGTTGATCTGGGAGTACGTCGCGCTCTCGCGCAGGTAGCCGTCCTTGGCGCGGGCGAGGTACCACCGCAGGCCGATCACGAGCGGCGGCACCCCGAGCAGGCAGGGGAGGACCACCCACCAGCCGACCGACACGGCGGCGCCGAAGGTGAGCACCGCCGAGACCACGGCGATCGTCCACTCGGGCAGCGCGAACCGCACCGACCAGCCCAGCTGGTCGACGTCGCGACTGGCTCGGGTCAGCAGGTCACCGGAGCCGGCCGACTCGACCGTGCCGACGGGCAGGGCAAGGGCGTTGCCGACGAAGTCCTCCCGCAGCTCCGCCAGCACCTTCTCCCCGAGCACCTGGCTGGCGTAGCGGGCGAACCGGGTCAGCACGGTCTGGGCGAGCACGAAGATGCCGAGGAGCAGGATGATCCGGTCCACCCGGGCCACGGTGGCGCCGCGCTCGACGGCCTCGACGAGGTCGCCCAGCAGGCGCGGGGCGGCGAGGGCGGCGAGGGCGGCGAGGGCGTGCAGCAGCAGCGCCCCCCACAGCAGGCGCGGGTTCCGGCGGGTGATCCGGACGGCGTAGCGCCGTACGGAGCGGCCGTCGGCGATCGGCAGGGTCGGCTTCATCCCGACACCCCCTCGGCCACCTCGAGCTCGGTCTCGCGGGTCACGACCGCGCGGTAGTCGCGGCCGGGTGTCCAGGAGCTCGGCGTGCCTGCCCGTCGCGACGACCCGTCCGGCGCGCAGGAACGCCACCTCGTCCACGGCGTCGAGCACCAGCGGGCTGGTCGAGGTGACCACGGTGGTCCGGCCCGCCCTGTGGGCGCGCAGCCGGGAGGCGATGCGGGCCTCGGTGTGGGCGTCCACGGCGGACGTCGGCTCCACCAGGACCAGGATCTCGGGGTCGGTGGCGAGCGCCCGCGCGAGCACCAGACGCTGCCGCTGGCCGCCGGAGAAGCTGCGGCCGCGCTCGGTGACGATCGTGTCGAGCCCGTCGGTGATCGCCTCGAAGATGTCGGCGGCCGAGGCGGTCTCCAGCGCCCCGTCGACGTCGCCCCGGCCGGTGACGTCGAGCCGGTCGCCGAGGCGGCCGGAGAACAGGGTGGCGTCCGTGTCGCTGACCACGATCCGGCGACGCACCTCGTCCCGCGCCAGCGCGGTGAGGGGTACGCCGCCGAGCCGGACGTCGTCGTCCACCGACGGCGCGCAGAGGCCCAGACGGTCGGCCAGCACGGCGGACTCGTCCGGCTGGTCGGCGACGACGGCGGTCAGCAGGCCGGCCCGGACGCAGAGCCCGGTGCGGACGTCGTACAGGTCCGAGCCGGCCGGCGGCGAGGGAGCCGCGACGGCGGGGTCGCGGTGGTCCGGCTGCAGCGCCAGCACGCGGCAGATCCGCTGTGCGGCTACGCGGGCACGGATCACCTTGTTGGCGAACTCGGTGGCCGTACGGAGCGGGATCATCAGGAACGCGGCGTATCCGTAGAACGCGACGAGCTCCCCGGCCGTGATCTGGCCGGTCACCGCTGCCCGCGCGCCGAGCCACACCACGATCACGACGAACACGCCGGGCAGGAACACCTGGAGGGCGTCGAGCACCGACTGCAACTTGGCGACCTCGACCCCGGAACGGCGGGTGGTCTGGGACTCGCGCCGGTAGCGGTCGTGGAAGACCTGCTCGCCGCCGATCCCGCGCAGGACGCGCAGCCCGCTGACGATGTCGCTCGCGGTGTTGGACAGGTCGCCCATCAGGTGGCGCTGGTGCGCGCTGCGGCGCTGGAGGGGGCCGAGGATCGGCGCGATCAGCAGCATCAGCAGCGGTACGCCGAGCAGCACCACCAGCCCGAGGGTCACCGACGTGGTCAGCAGGATCACCGACACCAGCAGGAACGAGACGACGGCGCCGGCGAAGCGGGCGCTCACGTCCATCACCTGCCCGATGTGCGAGAGGTCGTTGGTGCCGATCGCCACCACCTCGCCCGTCGAGACCTTGCGGGGCAGGGTGCCTCCGAGGCGGACGGTCTGTCGGCCGACGAGCTGAACGGTCCGGTAGGCGGCGGTGAGCCAGTTGGTGACCGCGAACCGGTGCCGGATGATCCCGCTGGCCGCCTGGACGAGGCCCAGCACGAGGAAGACGGTGGCCCACAGGAAGAGCGCGCCCTGGTCCCGGTCGGCGATGCCGCGGTCGATCGCGCGTCCGAGCACGAACGGGAGCACCGCCTGGGAGCTCATCCAGATGATGCCGAAGAGCATCCCGAGCAGGAGGGTGTGCCACTGGCCCCTGGCCATCCACCACAGGAAGCGGCCCGGCGACCGGTGGTCGGCGGTTCCGGGATGGTCGAGGGGGAGCGCGCGCACTCGTCAAATTTTACGTTCGCGATGCGCCTCGGCGCGAACGATTTACGAGGCCCGGCGCTGACCGGCGCTTCAGTCGTTCGGGCCGACCAGCCGGAACGGGAGGAGGACCAGCAGGGCGGCGAGGACCGTCCCGACCGCCGCTCCGGCCACCACCGCGACCGCCCGGTCCAGGACGACGTCGAAGATCAGCAGCACGATCCCGGTCACGAGCAGCGCCAGGGACGCCAGGCCCACGGCCACGAGGCGGTGGGCGGTGACCACGAGCCGCTCCTTCACGTGCTGCCCCGAGACCCGTCGGTGCACCGCCACCGGCGTGATGACCACCGCCGTGGTGAGAGCCGCGAGCAGGACGAGCACGAGGTACAGACCCACCTGGAAGTCGTCGAGGCTGGCGAACTTCGTGGTGAACGGCAAGGTGAGCAGGAACCCGGCCGTGAGCTGGGCGCCGGTCTGCATGACCCGCAGCTCCTGCAGCAGGTCGCCCCACTTCCGGTCCAGCCGTTCGTCCTCGGTCTCGTCACGATCGCTGCCCGTCATGCCCGTCCCTCCATGGCGGGCACGGTACCCCGTGGGGGTCGGATCAACCCCCGAACGACTCCGTCCGTCCGCAGCCCGCCAGGACGACGGTCAGCGGCCCGTCCGTGCGGACCCGCAGGCGGGTCCCGCAGGTGACGCCGGCCCGCTGCGGGTCGATCACCACGCGCCGTACCTCCTGCGCCCGGATCCGCAGCGCGTTGCGTGGCCGTCGCTCCGGCGCCTCGCCCCACGGGCGGGTCTCGGTGGCGTAGGGCATCGCCTGGTTCTGGCCGCCGGTGAGGACCCCGGCACCCTGCTCGACCGGCAGCACCTCGCGGGACCCGCGCCGGGTGGCCAGGGACCGTACGTCGATCGTGCCGGCGGCCGCGTCGCCGCGCACGCGCAGCCCCGAGAGCCAGTAGGCGTGGTCCGCGACCACCCGGCCCGGGGCGCTGTCCTCACGCGGGTCGACCACGTAGGTCACCCGGCTCGGGTTGCGGAGCGCCCGGTGGGTGCCGAGGTAGTCGGCCCCCGGGCCGTACTCGTCGTTCGCGGCCAGCGTGAGGTGGTCGGCCCCCGGGAACGTCCAGTGCCCGAAGCGCACCCGGGCGGCGGTGAGCGCGTCGACCATCTCCCGCTGGTCGGCGATGTTGACGAGCTCGTCGCCCGCGGCTCCCCAGGACAGGACCGGCGTGTGCCGGAGGCTGGCGAGCTGGTCGAGCGCCGTACCGGGGATGCCCACGACGGAGAACCCGCGCCCGAACAGGTCGGGCCAGCGCGCGAGCATCCGGAACGTGCCGAAGCCGCCCATCGAGTAGCCGGTCACGCTCGTCCACCCCGGGTCGAGACGGTAGCGCCGCGCCACGTCGGCCCACGCCTCGAAGGTGTCGGCCTCCGCCAGGCCCTGGTAGAAGCCGTCCGGCCCGCGTCCGGCGGGCGTGAGGACCACCGAGCCGGGACCGCGGTCGCCGAGCTGGGTCTGGTTGCGCGTGGAGGAGTACTGGTTGTAGTTGGCCGACAGCGAGTGCAGCAGCAGGGTCGTCCCCCAGCCCGCGCGCGGGACGGGCCCCTCCGGGACGTAGAGGGAGTAGGGCTGGAGCTGCCCGACGAACCGGCCCTGGCAGGTCGGGGCCGGGTCCTCGCCGGCGGTGATGTCGAAGCAGTCCTTCGTGAGGTCCAGGCCCTGGCCGAGGACGTGGCGGCTCGCCAGGATCCGGTTGAGGACGCCGCGCCGGGGAACCCCCGAGTCGTCGCGCGCCCCGTCGCGGAGCTTGCCGTAGTCGACCTCGGAGGCGAACGGCGTGACGTCTCCCTGCGTGAGCTGCAGCGACTGCTGGCGCTCGCGCCACCACGGCGCCGTGGCTGCCGCACCGACCGCGGTGTCGGCGATCGTCACCCCCGCGGCGAGGGGCAGGGGCTCGTCGAAGCGGGGACCCACGTTGACGATCGCGACGCCGTTCGGGGAGCCGCCGCCGGCGGTGGTCTCGCCGGCCGGCCCCGGCTCGGGGGCGAGGTAGCCGCCGGCCTCGGGGTCCCACAGGCCGGCGCCGATGGTGGTGCGGACCGTGCTCCGGCGCGGGTTCCACGCCTCGTGCGGGATGCGGACGTCCACCTGCCGGCGCAGGGCGTCGACCCGGAGGGTCGGTCCGGGAACGACCGGCTCGCCGGTGGTCGCGTCGACCAGCTCGACCGTGTCGCCGTGCCAGGTGAGGAACAGCTCGGCGGGCGAGGAGACCCCCGCGTCGTGCGGCCAGGCTCGGCTCTCGCCGTCGCCGAGCGCGATCGTGAACGCCGTACGGGCGGGGTCCTTGAGGGTGTTCAGGGTGACCCGGAACGCCGTCGCGTCCGCCAGCGGCCGGGTCCGCAGCTCGACGATGTCCGCGGCGTTGTGGGCGTACACCGGATCGGTCGGGTAGGCGAAGGTGCCTCCGGCCGGCGAGAACAGGTGCGCGTCCGGACCGTACGGCGCCTCGAGGTCGGGAACGCCGGTCGCGCCGTGGTCGTCGTAGAGGAAGTCCTGGTAGACCCACTCGCCGCCGCGGTAGGACTCCGCGCCGGAGACGAGGATCGGTCGCGCCCGCCACGGTCCGGTGTTCTCCAGCTGGGGTGCGCGCGGTGGGGCGGCGTAGAGGGCGTCCGGGCCCGGGCGATGACCGCTGCGCACGTGGGGCAGCGAGTCGTGACCGTCCCCGGCGGCGGCCGGGGGGACCAGGCCGAGGACGGTGGCCAGGGCCGTGACGAGGGTCGTGGTCAGGGCGAGGAGCGGGGCGGTCCAGCGGATGTGCGGCATGCGGGCAGGGCCTCCAACGGGCTCTCCCTCCCCGTTCGGACGCGCTCCACCCTAGGGGGTCGCGCGGTCCACGATCGGGACCGTCCGGTCCGGGACACCGTCCTCGGACAGTGCGCCGGTCACGGTGACGGCGACCGGGAACGCCAACAGGAACGTCGTGGCGAGGACGACGTCCCGGATCGTGACGTGCGGTGCGAGCGCGACCCCTCGCGGCTGCCGCCGCACCGATCGGACGCCGAGGGCTCGGTGGGGGATCGTGATCGCCTTGCCGGACACGGTGGCCTCCTTCGGGGTGACCGGTGCTGTCACCCCCCACGGTGGCCGGCCCGGGCTGCGGTTCGGGGCCGCCACGGTGTCGGCGAGGTGAACCATCGTCGACCATCGCGCGCCGACGGCGCGCACCCTCAGCCGGCCAGGCCCTCCACCACCTCGGCGCCCGGGAGCTCCGCGAGCAGGCGGCCGGGCAGCAGCAGCTTGGACCCACGCACGCCGGCACCGGTCACGGCGACCTCGATGTCCACCACGCGGGAGTCGAGCAGCAGCCGCCACCCGGCGGGGAGCCCGAACGGGGTGATCCCGCCGTACTCCATGCCCGACTCCTCGACGGCGCGTTCGGTGGACAGGAACGAGGGCTTCCGGACGTCGAGGAGGCGCTTGATCCGGTGGTTCACGTCGGCGCGGGTGTCGGCGCGTACGACGCATGCCGCCACCCGTTCCTCGCCTTCGCGACGCCCCGCGACCACCACGCAGTTGGCGCTCGCCTCGAGCGGCACCTGGTAGGCCTCGCTCATCGCGGCGGTGTCCGCCAGCGCAGGGTCGATCTCGACGACCGCGACCTCGGACGCCGGCTGCCACGCCGACAGCGCCGCCGCGACGGGGGCGCCCACGAGCGCGAGGTGGTCCAGCACGGGCAGGGACGTCAGGGAACCGAGGCTGGGCAACGACATGTCCCCATGATGGTCATCCGCCCGTCACTTCGGGGGCGGCGGGGGGTCATCTCGGGCCGCTGTGCTCGACCCATGATCCCTCCGAGCTCCCTGGTCCGGTCTCGCACCGGTGGCGTGCTCCACACCGCGCATCACGCCGGGCATCCGGTCGACGAGCCGGTCGTGATCGCCCATCGGGGCGCGTCCGGCTACCGCCCGGAGCACACCCTGGCGGCGTACCGCCTGGCGATCCGGATGGGCGCCGACTACGTCGAGCCCGACCTCGTCCCCACCAAGGACGGGGTCCTGGTCGCCCGGCACGAGAACGAGATCAGCGGCACCACCGACGTCGCGGGCCGCCCGGAGTTCGCCGACCGGCGCACGACCAAGGTGATCGACGGCCGGCAGGTCACGGGCTGGTTCACCGAGGACTTCACCCTCGCCGAGCTCAAGAACCTCCGCGCGGTCGAGCGGCTCCCCGAGGTCCGGCCGGACAACACGCGCTACGACGGCATGTTCGAGGTGCCGACGTTTGACGAAGTGCTCGAGCTGGTGCGCGAGGAGTCCCGCAACGAGGGTCGGCGGATCGGGGTCTACCCCGAGACCAAGCACCCGACGTACTTCGACTCCCTCGGCCTCTCCCTCGAGGAGCCGCTGGTGGAGGCGCTCCGCCGCCACCGCATGGACCGGGCCCGGTCGAAGGTGGTCATCCAGTCGTTCGAGACCGCCAACCTGCGCGAGCTCTCCGCGATGGTCGCGGTGCCTCTGGTCCAGCTGATCAACCGCGACGGCCGGCCCTTCGACTTCGTCGCCTCCGGCGACCCCCGCACCTACGCCGACCTGGCCACGCCCGAGGGCCTGGCCTGGATCGCGCGAGTACGCCGACGGCGTGGGCCCGCACAAGGACCTCGTCCTCCCGCGCGACCCGGTGACCGGCGCGACCGGTGAGCCGTCGGACCTGGTGGACGACGCCCACGCGGAGGGCCTGGTCGTGCACGTCTGGACGCTGCGTGACGAGAACCAGTTCATGGCCACCAACTTCCGCCGCGGGGACGACTCGCGCGCGAGGGGCGACGCCGACGCGGAGACGACGGCGTTCCTGGATGCCGGGGTGGACGGGATCTTCAGCGACCACCCCGACACCACGGTGCTGGCGCTGATCGACTGGCTGGAGGAGAACGGCGCCCGCGAGGCCGGCTGATCGGCCGACCCCGGCGGTCAGCTCCGGGTCTCATCCCCTCCGTCACCGGGGGTGACCCACCCGGTCTGGACGGTCGCGTGCCGGGACCGGCCGGGACGGGTCGCCGCGATCAGCCCGGCGCCGCCGGCGAGGACCCAGGGGACGGGAAGCAGCCAGCGGATGTCGTCGCCGGCGACCACGTCGCCCTCGATGAGGGCCCAGATGCTCACCAGGCCCAGGAAGGCGATCCCCATCACCAGGTGCCCGACGTTGACGGGGTGCCGGCCGGTGTCGAGCTGGTCCATGTCACTCACGGTCGCTCACTCGCTCTCTGCGTAGATCTCGCCGATGCCGAGCTCGGCGTCGATGGTGATGGTGGGGACGGACGCCCCGCCGTCGAGGCTGTGCTGGACGCTGTTGTCGAGGCCCTCGTCCAGCTCGCCGAACAGGTTGACCGAGCCGGGGCCGCCGATCCGGCCGTTCACGTCGACGTCGACTCCTTCGGGCACGATCAGGTCGATGCTCCCGGCACCGCCCTGGATCCGGATCTCGCGGCCGTCGAGCTCCTCGAGGTCCTCCACCCGGGAGAGGTCGAGGACCATCTCGCCGGCCCCGAACTCGTAGACGTCCTGGACCGCGGCGGCGGTGGTGGGGGCGTAGACCCGGCGCTCGGTGGGGTCCCAGTGGTCACTGGCGGCCGCGCCGACCAGCCCCAGGGTCAGCAGCAGACCGAGCAGGATCAGCCCGCCGGCCCGGCCGTAGAACGCGCCGACCACGAGCATGACGCCGGTGACGGCCACCGACACGGCCGGGTACGCCGCGCTGGGGACGACCAGCCCGGCGACGTCGAGGATGCCGATGGTGCCGCAGGCGAGGACGATCAGGGCCAGGGTGAACCAGAACAGGATGGGCCCGCGCTTGCGCGGGTCGCGCGGTCGGGGCCGGGACGAGTAGGACTCCTGCGCCCGGTAGGCGGTGGTCGCCGCAGGGAGCTCCTCGCCGGCGTCGACCTCCGGCGACCTCGAGCGTTCCTGGCGGCTCAGGAACAGCCAGGCCACCAGGCCGATCAGCACGATCGGCCACGGGAACCAGTAGACGCCCCACGAGTCGCCGAGCAGCGCGAAGGCGGCGAGCACGCCGACCAGCACGAGCGCCACGGTGCGGCTGCGCTCGTCGAGGTTGAGCCGTGCGTGTGCGGAGCCGTCCTCGGGCACGAGCAGCCAGCAGGCGACGTACAGGATGATGCCCGCGCCGCCGAAGAACGCGAGCACCACGAACGCCACCCGCAGGACGAGGGGGTCGATGTCGAGGTGCCGGGCGAGGCCGCCGGCGACACCGGCGACCTTGCGGTTCTCGACGGTACGGCGCAGCCGGCCGAGGTCGCGGACCTCCTCACGGGTGGCGCGCGGGCCCTCGTGGGGGGTGTCGGCCGAGGGCCCGGTGGGGGCGTCGGGGGGTGTCGTGGTCATGGGTCAAGCCTGCGCCCTGCGAGGCCGCGCCACCATCGGGGACGACCCTGATCCTGGCGGTGCCGGGGCCGGCGGGGGTCAGGGTCGGCTCGGGGTCGTTCCTCATGGTTGCGCCCGCACCCCTGTGTGACGATTGCTGCGTCATGACGAGCACCTCCACCGGAACCACTGTGCGCGCCGCCAGTGGCGGTCGCGAGCCGCGGCGCGCCTACCGCGACACCACTCACCCGCTGCTCGGCGGCGTGGCCGCGGGGCTCGCGCAGCACCTCGCCGTTCCCGTCCTCTGGGTGCGCGCCGGGTTCGTGGTGGCGGCGGCGCTGGGCGGGCTGGGCGTGATGCTCTACGTCGGCCTGTGGCTGATGCTGCCGGGCGACACCCGCTACGAGCGCGAGGCCCCCGGCCTCGAGAGCGCCACCCGCGGCGGGCGTCGTCCCGGCCGGATACGCCGCCTGGTCGACGCCGGCCCGGCGCTCGCCCTGGGTGCCCTGGGCCTCGGTGTGGTGCTGATCCTGGAGGCGGTGCTCGGCAACGGCGCGGTCTTCTGGCCGGTGCTGCTCGGCCTGGTCGGCCTCGCCCTGCTCTGGCGGCAGGCCGACGAGGCCCAGCGCGAGCGCTGGCTCGACACCACCGGCCGGATCGACCCGGTCCGGGTGGTGTTCGGCGGCGGCTGGGCGGCGTACCTGCGCATCCTGCTCGGGGTCCTCCTGCTCGTCGGCGCCCTCGTGCTCTTCCTCGTCCGCGGCGGGTCCGTGGTGATGGCCGGCGACGTCCTGGTCGCCTCGCTGCTGGCCGTCCTCGGCCTCGGCATCGTGGTCGGCCCGTGGATCTACCGGCTCGCGGCCGACCTGACCGCCGAGCGGGCGGAGCGGGTGCGGACCCAGGAACGCGCCGACGTGGCCGCCCACCTGCACGACTCGGTGCTGCAGACGCTCGCGCTGATCCAGAAGAACGCCCAGGACGCGGCCGCCGTCGCCCGGCTCGCCCGGTCCCAGGAGCGGGACCTGCGGGCCTGGCTCTACGCCGGCGAGGCCACCGACGACAGCACCGTCGCCAGCGCCCTGCGCGGCGTCGCCGCCGCGGTCGAGGACGCCCACGGGATCTCGGTGGAGGTGGTCGCGGTGGGGGACTGTCCGCTCACCGACGGCCTGCGGCCCGTCGTGCACGCCACCCGTGAGGCGGTCACCAACGTCGCCAAGCACGCCGGGACCGGCCAGGCGGACGTGTACGCCGAGGTGTCGGACGCCGCCGTCGACGTGTTCGTCCGCGACCGGGGCGCCGGCTTCGACCCGGCCGGAGTGGCGGAGGACCGCCACGGCGTCCGGCTACAGCATCATCGACCGGATGGAGCGCCACGGCGGAACGGCCACCGTCCGCTCCGCACCGGGTGAGGGCACCGAGGTCCGCCTGCACCTGCCCCGACCCACCCAGGAGGACTCCGATGGCTGACCACCCCGCAGGCCCGGTCCGGGTCCTGATCGTCGACGACCACGGCATGTTCCGGGCCGGGGTCCGCGCGGAGATCGGCGGCTCCGTGGACGTGGTCGCCGAGGCGGCCGACGTGGACGAGGCGGTGGCCGCGATCGGCTCCCAGCAGCCGGACGTCGTCCTGCTCGACGTACACCTCCCCGGAGGCGGCGGCGTCGAGGTGATGAGGAGGATCGCCTCCTCGGCCCCGACGACGCCACCGCGGTTCCTCGCCCTCAGCGTCTCCGACGCGGCCGAGGACGTGATCGGGACGATCCGCGGCGGTGCCCGCGGGTACGTCACCAAGACCATCACCGGGCCCGAGCTGGTGGCCGCGATCCGGCGGGTGGCCGACGGTGACGCCGTCTTCTCGCCCCGCCTGGCCGGGTTCGTGCTGGACGCGTTCGCGGGCTCGATCGAGGTCGCCGCCGTCGACGAGGACCTCGACCGGCTGACGGAGCGGGAGCGGGAGGTGATGCGGCTGATCGCCCGCGGCTACGCCTACAAGGAGGTCGCGAAGGAGCTGTTCATCTCGATCAAGACCGTGGAGACCCACATGTCCAACGTGCTCCGCAAGCTCCAGCTGTCCTCGCGCCACGAGCTGGCGCGGTGGGCCTCCGACCGGCGCCTGCTCTGACGCCTCCGCCCCGCGGGGTGATTGACAAAGCAGGCCCGCCTCCGGTTCGGTGAAGGCGCCGTACCCCACCGGAAGCGAGGCACGCCGTGGCCGAGAGCAGCCCGACCGTCATCGAAGAGAGCGACGAGGGGGGTCTGAGGCGGTCGATCACCGGCAAGCAGCTGTTCTTCTACACGCTCGGCGACGTCCTCGGCTCGGGAATCTATGTCCTGATCGGCCTGGTCGCCGCCGCCGTCGGCGGTGCGTTCTGGATCGCGTTCGGGGTCGGCGTCACGGTCGCCGCGATCACCGGTACGGCCTACGCGGAGCTGGTCACCAAGTACCCGCAGGCCGCCGGTGCCGCGCTCTACGTCAACAAGGCGTTCGGCAACAAGGTGCTGACGTTCCTGATCACCATCTCCTTCCTGTCCTCCAGCTTCGCAGCCGCCGGCGCGCTGGCGGACGGCTTCTCCTCGTACTTCGCCACCCTCTGGGAAGGCCCGCCGGCACTGCTGGTCACCCTGGCGTTCATCGTGGTGCTGAGCATCGTCAACTTCATCGGCATCACCGAGTCCGTCGTGATCAACATGCTGATGGCCTTCGTCGAGATCGCCGGCCTGATCATCGTGCTGATCATCGGCGTCTGGTACATCGCCCAGGGCAACGCCGACTTCGCGACGCTGACCGAGTTCCAGACCGAGGGCGGCACCAGCCCCGGGCTGGCGATCCTCGCGGGTGTCGCGCTCTCGTTCTTCGCGATGACCGGCTTCGAGAACACCGCCAACGTCGCGGAGGAGACGATCGACCCGCACCGGTCGTTCCCGCGCTCGCTGATCGGCGGCATGATCACCGCCGGCGTGATCTACGTGCTGGTCTCGATGGCGGCGGCCCTGACCGTGTCGACCGGGGACCTGGCCGAGTCGGATGCCGCCCTGCTCGAGGTGGTGCGAGAAGGGCATCCTGCCGATCGACGTCGGGTTCATGAGCACGCTGTTCTCGGTGATCGCGATGATCGCGATCACCAACACCACCCTCGTCGCCGTCGTGACCCAGCCGCGGATCCTCTACGGCATGGCCAGGGAGGACGTCGTGCCCGGCGTCTTCGCCAAGATCCACTCCAGTCGCCGCAGCCCCTGGGTCGGCCTGCTGTTCAGCGGCACCATCGTGTGTGCTCTCCTCGTGGTGGGGACGCTGGCGCCCAACGTCGAGGGGGCGCCCCTGATCGAGCGGCTGTCCCTGGTCACCGTGGTGTTCCTGCTGTTCATCTACGCGCTCGTGATCGTCTCCTGTCTCAAGCTGCGCGGTCACGACGAGTCCGAGCGGACCTACCGTGCCAACACGCCCCTGCTGCTCGTGGGCCTCGTGGGCAACGTCGCGATCCTCGGATACGTGATCTACGACGACCCCACGTCGCTGTACTGGTGCGCCGGTCTCGTGGCGTGTCGGCGTCGTGCTCTTCCTGATCGAGTACCTCTTCGGCAAGCGCACCCGGCCACCGGGCGCCGAGCGCGGGGATCCCGAAGCCGTCACAGGAACAGGAGCCTGACATGCACGTCATCGTCGCCACTGACGGTTCCAAGCAGTCCTTGGCCGCCGCGAAGCACCTGAAGTCGTTCGGCGATCCCGCGAAGATCACCGACATCTCGGTGATCGCCGTGATCCGTCCGCTGGCCGCGGTCGCCTTCGCCGACGACCTGGCCCCGGCCGAACGCCGCAAGGGCGACCAGGAGACCGGTGGCTTCCGGAGGGCCGCCGAGTCGTCGGTCGAGACGGTGGCGGCCGTCTTCGACGGCTGGGGGCCCAAGGTGCATCGCAAGGTCCGCAGCGGCTCGCCCGCCAACGAGATCATCAAGGCCGCCAAGCAGCTCTCGGCCGGGCTCGTGGTCGTGGCCGCCGGCGGTCGCGGGCTCAGCGACGTGGTCCTGGTCGGCAGCACCGCCCAGCGGGTCCAGCACTACGCGCCGTGCCCCGTGCTCGTCGTACGCCCCGCCCCGAGGGCACGCAAGGCCAAGGGCTCCTGAGGAGGGCCGGCCACAGTAGGGTCGTCGGCATGGAGACCCTGCGGCTGGTCCTGCTGACGGTCCACCTGCTCGGGTTCGCCGCGCTGTTCGGCGGCCTGCTCGCGCAGCTGCGCGAGCCGGAGAAGTCGGTGAACGCGCTGATGCGCGACGGCGTCGGCACCGCCTTCCTGGCCGGGCTGCTGCTGGTCGGGGTGCTCGAGGCCGGCGACGATCCGGTCGACCACACCAAGATCGGCGTGAAGTTCGCGGTCGGACTGGTCCTCCTCGTCCTGGTCATGGCCAACGCCCGCAAGCCGAAGATCCCCGCCGGGCTCTTCTGGGCACTCCTGGCGCTCACCGTCGGCAACGTGGTGGTCGCCGTCTTCTGGTCGTCGGTCCACGCCTGAGCCGTGCGGCGCTCGCGGCGGGCGCGGTTTCCCCGCTTAAGCGGGGAAACCGAAACATATGGGGGCAAGTTTGCTGCGAGATGTTCACGACTCGCTCACGAGGTCCGCGGCCGCCGTCAGCCTCCGAGCGCGTCGGCGCGCGGGGTCAGCCGCCGGGGCAGTACGCCGTCCCGGGCTCCTGGTCGGGGTGGATCGCGCCGGCCCGGGAGCTGATCGAGCCGACCGCGTCGGTCGCGCCGCGGCGTACCGCGATGATCTCGGCCAGGATCGAGACCGCGATCTCGCCGGGAGCATCCGCGCCGATGTCGAGCCCGATCGGCGCGCGTACGGCGGCCAGGTCGGCCTCCGCGACGCCGTTCGCGAGCAGCCACTCGCGGCGCCGGGCCTGGGTCTTCCGCGACCCCATCCCGCCGACGTAGGGGACCCCGGCAGCCAGCGCCGCCCGGATCGCCGGCCCGTCCACCTCCTCGTGATGGCTGGTGACGACCACGGCGTCGGCGTCGGGGAGCAGCCCTGGCCACCTCGCTCGACGTCGTCGCGCAGGTCGCGTCCCACCCGAGCGCGGACACCATCGGTGTCAACGCGTCGGCGACCGGCCCCGCGCCGACGACGAGCAACCGCATCGAGTCGGTCATGGTGCCAGCCTGCTGCGGGGGAGCCACGTTGTCCACCGCGGTCGGCGCGGGAACGTAGGGTTGGGCAGGACATGAGCACCCCCATCCCCGGCCTCGACGACCTGGCCGCCGCAGCCCCCGAGGAGCCGCGCACCACCCGTCGCGGACCCACCCGCGAGGAGCTCCTCGACGGGCTCAACGACCCCCAGCGGGCCGCGGTCACCCATGCCGGGCCACCACTCCTGGTCGTCGCCGGCGCAGGGTCCGGCAAGACCCGCGTGCTCACCCGGCGGATCGCCTGGCTGATCTCGGAGCGGAAGGCGCACCCCGGGTCGATCCTCGCGATCACCTTCACCAACAAGGCCGCCGCCGAGATGAAGGAGCGCGTCGAGGAGCTGGTCGGCAAGCGCGCCCGGATCATGTGGGTGAGCACGTTCCACTCCGCCTGCGTGCGCATCCTGCGCAAGGAGATCACGCAGTTCAATCAGCGGGGTTCGGCTACAAGTCGAACTTCTCGATCTACGACGCCGCCGACTCCAAGCGCCTGATGACCCTGGTCTGCCGCGACCTCGACCTGGATCCGCGTCGCTACCAGCCGAACGCCGTCCTCCACTGGGTCTCCGACCACAAGAACGAGCTGCGCGACCACGAGGAGGCGGCCAAGGACGCCCGCAACAACCTCGAGGAGACCTACGCCGCGGCCTACACGCTCTACCAGCGGCGGCTGCGCGAGGCGAACGCGCTCGACTTCGACGACCTGATCATGACCACCGTCCACCTGTTCCAGACGTTCCCCGACGTCCGGGAGACCTACCGGCGGCGGTTCCGGCACGTCCTCGTCGACGAGTACCAGGACACCAACCACGCGCAGTACGCCCTCATCCACCAGCTCTGCTGCCAACGACCCCGAGGGGGCCGGCGAGCGGGTGGAGCCGGCGGAGCTGATGGTCGTCGGCGACGCCGACCAGTCGATCTACGCCTTCCGCGGCGCCAACATCCGCAACATCCTCGACTTCGAGCAGGACTTCCCCGACGCGACCTCGATCCTGCTCGAGCAGAACTACCGCTCCACCCAGACCATCCTCAACGCCGCGAACGCCGTGATCGGCCACAACAAGGGCCGCAAGCCCAAGCGGCTGTGGAGCCAGGCCGGCGACGGGGAGCGGATCGTGGGCTACGTCGCCGACGACGAGCGCGACGAGGCCAGGTTCGTCTCCGAGGAGATCGACCAGCTCACCGACAAGGCGGCGGCCCGGCCCGGCGACGTGGCGGTCTTCTACCGCACCAACGCCCAGTCCCGGGTGTTCGAGGAGGTGTTCATCCGGCTCGGCATGCCCTACAAGGTGGTCGGCGGGGTCCGCTTCTACGAGCGGCGGGAGGTCCGCGACGCCCTCGCCTACCTGCGGATGCTGGTCAACCCCGCCGACGAGATCTCGCTGCGCCGGGTGCTCAACACCCCCAAGCGCGGGATCGGCGACCGGGCCGTCGCGTGCGTGCAGGCCCTGGCCGACCGCGACCGGACCACCTTCTGGGAGGCCCTGCGGCGGGCGGCGGACGCGCCCGGCCTGGCGACCCGGTCGCTGAAGGCGATCGAGGGGTTCGTCGGGCTCGTCGACGAGCTGCAGTCGATGGTGGACGCCGACGAGCGCCCCGACGTGATCCTCGAGTCGGTGCTGGACCGCACCGGCTACCTCGCCGAGCTCGAGGCCTCCGAGGACCCCCAGGACGGCACCCGCGTCGAGAACCTCGCGGAGCTGGTCGCCGTGGCGCGGGAGTTCTCCGACGATCCGGTGGCCGGGCCCTCCGCGGACCCCGCCGACGTCGACGCGGGCACGGTCGCCCCAGGCCTCGGTGACTTCCTGGAGCGGGTGGCCCTCGTGGCCGACGCCGACCAGATCCCCGACACCCCCGAGGGGCAGGACGACGGGGTGGTCACCCTGATGACGCTCCACACGGCCAAGGGGCTGGAGTTCCCGGTCGTCTTCCTCACGGGGCTCGAGGACGGCGTCTTCCCGCACTCCCGCTCGCTCGGCGACCTGCCCGAGCTCGAGGAGGAGCGCCGGCTGGCGTACGTCGGCGTCACCCGTGCCCAGCAGCGGCTCTACCTCTCGCGGGCCGTGGTCCGCTCCGCGTGGGGAGCGCCGGCCCACAACCCCGCCTCCCGGTTCCTCGACGAGATGCCGGTCGACCTCGTCGACTGGCGCCGGACCGAGGCCGCCCAGACACGGTGGGGGCGTCCCGACCTGGCCGCCGGCAGCGCCGCCCGGCTCGGGCAGCCCACACCGGCCGGTCGCCGCAACTTCTCCTCCGCGGCCGCGAAGGCCGACGCGGCCGCCAAGGCCAAGACCGCGCGCGACATCCCGTCACTCGAGCCCGGCGACCGCGTCCTGCACGACTCGTTCGGGATGGGCACCGTCGTCGCGGTCGAGGGGGCCGCCGAGAAGTCGGTCGCCTCGATCGACTTCGGGTCGGAGGGCGTCAAGCGGCTGTTGCTGCGGTACGCGCCGGTAGAGAAGCTCTGAGCGGAGACGCGTCAGCGGATCCGCTGATGGTGGTCGAGCCAGCCTGTCGCGACCGAGCTCGACACGCAGGTCGCGACCGGCGTGTCGAGACCACCAGTTGACCGTGCCGGCAGAGGCCTCGAGCTGGTCAGGGAGTGACCCCGTGCACGATGAACGCTTCGTACGGGTCGACCGGGTCGCCGCCGCCGGGACGGACCTCGACGTGCAGGTGGCTGCCGGTCGAGTTGCCGGTCGAGCCGACGTACCCGATCACCTCGCCGGCGCGGACCTCGTCGCCCTCGTTGACGGCGTACGCCGACTGGTGGCAGTACCAGAGCTCGGTGCCGTCATCGAGGGTGACGACGGTCTTGTTGCCGTAGGAGCCGTCGTAGCCGACGTCGGTGACGTCGCCGTTGGCGATCGACTTGATCGGGTCGCCCTCGCTGCCGTTGAAGTCGAGGCCGGTGTGGTAGCTGGCCCAGAGGCCCCAGTCGCCGAACTCGGCTGAGATGGAGTAGTTGTCCAGGGGAAGCACCCACTGGTTCAGCGCGATCTTCTTGGCCTGCGCCTCGGCCTGCTTGGCGAACTGCGCGAGCGCGGCGTTGCGCTGCTCGGCCTGCGCCTCCGCCGCGGCGACGAGCTCCTCGCTCGCGGCGTCCTCCATCGCGTCGCGGCGCGAGTCACGACTCACCGCGGCGGTGCGGTCCTTGAGGAGGTTGGTGCTGGCCACCTCGCTGGCACCGGTCAGGGCGCTGGCGTGGGCGACCCGCTCGGAGCTGCCGAGCTCGAGCAGGTCAGGCTCCGCGGCGGTCACGGCGCCACCGGCGGCGACGCTGAGGGCCGCGACGCCGAGCAGGACCGGCACGGGCGGGAGCGCGCGGAAGAGCGGGCCACGGCGAGCCGGAGTGACGGGCGGCCCTGCGCTTGCCGGCGCCGGTCGGCGTGGATGCGGCGACCGTGGGTACGGCAACCGCAGGTGCGGGAACGTTGCGGGTCACCGAGGAACGGCGCGGGCCGCGTCGAGCGGCACGGTGATCACCCATGGGTTGAGTTCTCCGCTGGTCGAATGGTCGTGCTCGGGGGTCGTGGCACAACGGTCAAGGACTTTAACGGATGGTCAACGAGTCCGGAAACCGGTGGGCACGGTGATTCTTCCCGATCGTGAGCCGCCCACACCTGTTCGTGCACAGGCCCCGCGTGGAGACCGCTCAGGCGTGGCGGGAATCACGTCGGATAACCTGCGCCCATGACCTCGACTGGCCCGACCGGGCGGATCCGCATCGTCGTCGGCAAGCCCGGCCTCGACGGCCACGACCGCGGCGCCAAGATCGTGGCCCGCGCCCTGCGCGACGCCGGCCACGAGGTGATCTACACCGGGCTCCACCAGACGCCGGAGCAGATCGTGGAGACCGCGATCCAGGAGGACGCCGACCTGATCGGGCTCTCGGTGCTCTCCGGAGCCCACATGACGCTGTTCCGCAAGCTGCTCGAGCTCCTCGCCGAGCGGGACGCCTCCGACATCGTCGTCTTCGGGGGCGGGATCGTGCCCGAGGAGGACATCCCGGTCCTGGAGGAGCTGGGGGTGGCCAAGGTGTTCACGCCGGGCGCCGCCACCGGCGAGATCACCGGCTGGGTCGCCGAGCACTTCGCGCACGCCTGACCCCGCCGTCCGTGACGTTCCGGTTGCTTCCGGGCGGGTCTGGGCATGCGGATCGTCACGGACGACGTACGTCGAGCACGATCCGCACCCGCTGACCGGCCTGGCGCGCCTCCCGGACCGAGCACCGCTCGGAGGTGATCCGGCGCGGCAGCAGGGGCGCCCCCGCGCCCAGGAACACCGGCATCACGCTGAGCAGGATCTCGTCGAGGTGCCCGGCGTCGTCGAACTGGCCGACCAGGTCGCCTCCGCCGACGAGCCAGACGTTCTTCCCGCCCGCGGCGGCCGCGATGTCGTCGTAGGCCTCGGAGACCCGCCCCGAGACGAACCTGATGTCGGCGCCCGGGATCGCGGGCAGGTCGCGGTGGGTGAAGACGAAGCACGGCCGGTCGGCGTAGTAGTCGTGCCACTTCTCCGGATGGCTGAGGAGCTGGTCGTGCTCGAGCACCCACTCGTAGGTGGTGGAGCCCATCGCCATCGAGCCGACCGCCCCGAGGAAGTCGTCCCACTCCGTCTCGCGGTCGTCGGCCGGGTCGGCCTCGGCCCCGCGGCCCACCTCGAAGAGCCAGTCGAGGGAGTTGTGCTCGTCGGCGATGAAGCCGTCAGCGCTGGTGGCCGTGTAGTACTGCGTCCGGGTCATGTTGGTCACACTAGGGCCGGCCGGAGCGCGCCTGCCCGACCGTGAGCGGGGCGATGCCGGGCCCGCTGGCCCCGTCCGCGCCCGCACCCGGCGTGGTCGGGCGGAGCGGGACGGGACTAGGGTGCCAAGAAGTGTCGCCGGCACCCGGCGGGCACTCCCGGCTGTCTAGGAACGAAGGATCGGTTCGATCGTGGATCTGATGGAGTACCAGGCGAAGGAGCTCTTCGCGAAGCATGGAGTGCCCGTGACGGTCGGCACCGTCGTCACCGACGCAGCCGACGCCGAGGCAGCCGCGGAGGAGAACGGCGGCAAGGTCGTCGTCAAGGCCCAGGTGAAGGTCGGTGGCCGCGGCAAGGCCGGTGGCGTCAAGCTCGCCAACGACCCCCAGGACGCGGTCGCCAAGGCCGAGGAGATCCTCGGGATGGACATCAAGGGACACACGGTGCACCGGGTCCTCGTCGCGCCCGCGGCCGACATCGCGGAGGAGTACTACTTCTCCTTCCTGCTCGACCGCGCCAACCGCAACTACCTCTGCATCGCCTCGATCGAGGGCGGCGTCGAGATCGAGGTCACCGCCAAGGAGAACCCCGACGCGGTCGCCAAGATCTCGATCGACCCGCAGACCGGGGTCGACGACGCCAAGGCCGATGAGATCGTCGAGGCCACCCGCTTCCCGGAGGACGTGCGCGAGTCCGCCAAGGACATGATCCGGAAGCTGTGGACCGTGTTCGTCGAGGAGGACGCGACGCTGGTCGAGGTCAACCCGCTGGTGAAGCTCGGCGACGGCACGCCTCGAGGCGCTGGACGGCAAGGTCTCCCTCGACGGCAACGCCGACTTCCGCCACGAGGACCACGAGGTGTTCAACCTGGTCGAGGACGTCGACCCGCTGGAGCTCGCGGCGGCCGAGAAGGACCTCAACTACGTCAAGCTCGACGGCCAGGTCGGCATCATCGGGAACGGCGCCGGACTGGTCATGTCCACGCTCGACGTCGTCGCCTACGCCGGCGAGAAGCACGGCGGCGTGAAGCCGGCGAACTTCCTCGACATCGGCGGTGGCGCCTCGGCGCAGGTGATGGCCGACGGGCTGCACATCATTCTCGGTGACGACCAGGTCAAGTCGGTCTTCGTCAACGTCTTCGGCGGGATCACCGCCTGCGACGCGGTCGCCAACGGCATCGTCGGGGCGCTCGACAAGCTGGGCGACGAGGCGAACAAGCCGCTCGTCGTACGCCTCGACGGCAACAACGTCGAGGAGGGGCGGCGGATCCTCGACGAGGCCGACCACCCGCTGGTGACGATGGTCGACACGATGGACGGCGCGGCCGACAAGGCCGCCGAGCTGGCGAACGCCTGAGGACGGTTGAGATGGCAATTTTCCTGACTGAGAACAGCAAGGTCATCGTCCAGGGCATGACCGGCTCCGAGGGCATGAAGCACACCCAGCGGATGCTCGACGCGGGCACCGCCATCGTGGGTGGCGTCAACCCCAGGAAGGCCGGCACCACGGTCGACTTCGAGGGCGGCACCTCCGTCCCGGTGTTCGGCTCGGTGGCCGAGGCGATGAAGGAGACCGGCGCCGACGTGTCCGTGCTCTTCGTGCCCCCGGCGTTCACCAAGGCCGCGGCGATCGAGGCGGTCGACGCCGGCATCGGGCTCGCGGTGGTGATCACCGAGGGAGTCCCGGTCCACGACACCGCGGAGTTCCGGGCGTACGCCGAGAAGTCCGGCACGACCCGGATCGTCGGGCCCAACTGCCCCGGCCTGATCAGCCCCGGCAAGTCCAACGCCGGCATCATCCCGGCCGACATCACCAAGGCCGGCCGGGTCGGCCTCGTGTCGAAGTCCGGCACGCTGACCTACCAGATGATGTACGAGCTGCGCGACTTCGGCTTCTCCTCGTGCATCGGCATCGGCGGTGACCCGGTGATCGGCACCACCCACATCGACGCGCTCGAGGCGTTCGAGAACGACGACGAGACCGACGCGATCGTGATGATCGGCGAGATCGGTGGCGACGCAGAGGAGCGCGCCGCGGCGTACATCAAGGACCACGTGACCAAGCCGGTCGTGGGCTACGTCGCCGGCTTCACGGCTCCCGAGGGCAAGACGATGGGCCACGCCGGCGCCATCGTGTCCGGCTCGTCCGGCACCGCCGCCGCGAAGAAGGAGGCCCTCGAGGCGGTCGGGGTCAAGGTCGGCAAGACGCCCTCGGAGACCGCGGCGCTGATGCGGGAGATCCTCGAGAAGTCCTGACGCTGCTCGTTCGGCGAGCCGCTCGACGAACCGGTGTCGGCCACGTACCTGCGACGTGGCCGACACCGGTTTCGTCGTCGTGGGTCAGCGCGGCGACGGCATCGCCGGCAGCCGGGCGCCGGCCCGGCGGAGCAGGGTCACGAAGTCGCCGGCCCGCATCGTGACCTCCCGGCTGGGCACGAAACCCACCTGGGCGACGGAGGTCCGGTCGCGGACGATGCCCATCAGGAACGTCACCGAGCGGGCGTCGTTGAGCTCGCTGGTGACCCGCCACGCGGTCAGGTCGACCTGACGCGAGGACCGCCCCGCCAGCCGGGTCACCTCGGACCCGAGGTCCTTGCGGTCGCACCGGGCGATGCGTTCCCGGACCTGGCGCACGAACGCCCTCGCGCGGGCGCTGGACATGGTGCCGACGGTCTCGGTCAGCCCGAACTGGTCGGCCAGCCCGGCGTCGGGGATCAGGAAGGTCCGGGTCAGGTTGTGCGAGACCGAGCGGCGGTTGAACGACGTCTGGTCGCACGGGGTGGCCGCGTCGTTGTCGACGGCCCGGCGGGCCTCGGTCCCGACCCACGGCTTGCGGACCCGTCCGACGGGAGGCAGGTCGACCTCGGCGATCATGCCCGGCGCCTCGGCGGCCGGGATCGGTGGCACGCTCCGCAGCCGGGGCCGGGTCGCGCACTCGCCGGCGTCGGGCAGGGTGCACAGGCCGTTGACCGCCGCGGCCAGCAGCCTGGCCGATCCGCGGACGTCGGCCGAGCCCGCACGCGTAGTGCTGGACAGGGTCGTCGAGGTCACGCGCCCGGTGCGCGCCACGCCGACCACCACGGTCGGCTGGTCGCCCTGCCACGACCGGAGCACGAGGATCGTGGAGTCGTCGCCGACGTTCTCCACCTCGCGCGTGGTGAGCAGCTGGAACCGCTGCTCGTTGCAGCCGGCGAACCACCGCCGCGTGGTCTCGTACGCCGCCCGCGAGGCGCGGTTGGACTCGGAGAGCTCCGTGGTCTGGATCGCCGAGGCCTCAGGTCCACGGGGGGCCGGCGTGGTCTCGAACCTGCGGACCAGGGCGGAGACGCCCGACGGGTCGGCGTACCGGGTCTGCTGGCAGGGCAGCACCAGGCCGTTGCCGGAGGTGTTGTCGGAGGTGCCCTTCTCCACCCAACGGCGTCCCGGGACGAAGGAGGAGACCTGCTCGGCGCTCAGCAGCCGCTCCCCGGAGAACTCCGGCGGAGGTGGGGTGGTCGGTCCCGCGTCGGGGTCGGCGGAGCCACGGGGAACCGACCCGCCGACCAGGCTGGGTCGGGCACCGGCCGGGTCGGTGACGAGGGACCCGCTCGCGAGCACGGCGGCCACCGCGGCGCCGGCACCGATCAGCGTGTGGCTGCGGCGCCGCGCCGCACCGGCTCGACGGATGATCGTGGGTCGTGGCCAGGACGCCTGGTCGACCTGGGGCCGCAGCGAGTCGAGCAGCGGGCGGAGGCTGGTCGAGGGGACGTCGCGGTGGACGGCGAACCGGGAGCTGGCGAGCTGGAGGTGGCGCTCGGCCTCCGCCCGGGTCAGGCCGAGCTCGCGGGCCATGTCGGTGAGGCTGACGGACGTCAGCTGGGTGAGCAGCAGTGCCTTGCGCTGGACGACGGGCAGCTTGCCGAGGGCGTCGAGGGTGGCGCGGGTCTCGCGGTCCAGCCGCTTGTCCCGGTACCAGAGCCGGGCCGTGTGCCGCCGCTGGGCGTGCTGCCAGGCGAAGACCCGGACGTACGCCGCCCGATCGGTCAGGCGCGACACCTTGCGCCAGTGGTGCCAGGCGACCACGAACGAGTCGCGCACGGCGTGGCGCGAGGCCGTCAGGTCCCCGGTCAGGGCGTAGGTCTCCAGGAGCAGGGGTGAGCGCGCGTCCTTGTAGAACGCGTCGAAGTCGTCAGGGGAGACCATCGGAGCCAAAATACGTGCCCGCCCGAGCCCACCGCACACCGGCGTGGGAGCGCCGTCCGTCGCCGCGGCCGGGCGATGATGGCGACGCCATGACTTCGCTGCTCCCGGCTCCGCACCGCTCCACGTCCGCCGCCGGTGGAGACGGCCGGTCCGATGCCCGGCACCGGCGTCCACTGGCCCTGATCGCGACCGCCGGAGGCGCCGTGGCGGCCGGTTCGACGCTGGTGGTCTTCCTGGCCGTGGGCGTGGTCGGGTGGTTCGCGACCGACGCCGGGTCCCACGGGGAGCCGCGAGACGGGCTGCAGGTCGGCGCCCTCGGTTGGCTGATGGCCCACGGCTCCGGCATCCAGGTCCGCGGCGTCACCGTGACCGTCGTACCCCTGCTTGCTCACCCTCGTCTGCGCGTGGGCGGTCTGGCGGGTGGGCCTGCGGGTGGGCGACGCGGTGTCGGGGCACGGCCCCGATGCAGATGCCATCGCCGACGGCGAGCGGGACTGGACGGTGCCGCTCGCGCTGCTCCTCTTCGGCGCCGGCTACGTGGTCGTGGCGGTCGTGACGGTCGCCTTCGCCGCGACTCCGGAGACGTCCCCCTCGAGCGCGCGTGCGGTGGCGTGGGCGGTGGCGCTGGTCGTGCTCGTCGGTGGCCCGGCCATCGCCGCGGGGTCGGGGAGGGCGGCGATCTGGACCTCGTTCGTCCCGGCCTCGGCGCGGGCCGCGGGTCACGCCTGCACCAGGATCGTGCTGGCCCACCTGCTCGTCGCGTGCGTCGCCCTGCTGGCCGCGCTCGCGGTCGACCTCGGTACGGCGGCCAACGTGCTCTCCCAGCTCGGCCTCGGCGCCGGGGAGGCCACGATGCTCCTGCTGGCGACCGGCGCTCGTGCTCCCCAACGCCGTCCTGTTCAGCGGCTCCTACCTGCTCGGCCCGGGGTTCGTGGTCGGGACCGGCACCGTCGTCACGCCCACGGTCGTCTCGCTGGGTGCGCTGCCGATGTCGCCCCTCCTCGCCGCACTCCCCGACAACGGGGCCACCAGCTGGACCCCCTGGCTGATCGGACTGCCCCCGGTGGTGGCTGCGGTGGCGACCGCCCGCTCCCAGCGCCGCTACCCCACGAGGCGCTGGGACGAGGGTGCCCTGCGCGGCTGTGTCGGCGGTGTCCTCGCCGGTGTCGTGGTCGGTGTGCTGGCCACGCTCGCCGGCGGCGCGCTCGGGCCCGGACGGATGCAGCTCTTCACCCCGCTGGCCTTCGACACCCTCGTCCACGCGATCACGGCGTTCGGGATGGGTGGGCTGCTCGGCGGGCTCGCGATGACCGCGTGGCAGCGTCGGCGGGCCGCCGAGCCTGCCTGAGCGCCGCGCTCCCGGCCCGCGCACGCGCGGTCCGAGCCGACGCTCCTCAACCTCCTCGCCATCCCTGGCCCGCGCAAGCGCGGTCCAGGGGCTCGGACCTAGACTCCGGGCGTGTCCACCCCGAACCCTGCCCGCCTCGTCGTGCTCGTCTCGGGTTCGGGCACCAACCTGCAGGCGCTGATCGACGCCTGCGCCGATCCGGCGTACGGCGCCCGCGTGGTCGCCGTCGGCGCCGACCGTTCGGGGATCGAGGGGCTGGCGCGGGCGGACCGGGCGGGCATCCCGACGTTCGTCCGCAAGCTCGAGGGGTTCGGCGCGCGGGAGACCTGGGACCACGCGCTCGCCGACGCCGTGGCGAGCTTCGAGCCGGACCTGATCGTCTCCGCCGGCTTCATGAAGCTCGTCAGCGAGGAGTTCCTCGCCCGCTTCGAGGGCCGGATGGTCAACACCCATCCCGCGCTCTCGCCGTCGTTCCCCGGGATGCACGGCCCGCGCGACGCGCTGGAGTACGGCGTCAAGGTCACCGGCTGCACGCTGTTCGTCGTGGACGGCGGAGTCGACACCGGCCCGATCGTGGACCAGACCGTCGTGCCCGTGGAGGACGACGACGACGTCGCGTCCCTGCACGAGCGGATCAAGGTCGCCGAGCGGGCGATGCTCGTCGAGAACGTGGGCCGGATGGCCCGAGAAGGATTCACCATCACCGACAGGAAGGTGCGGTTCGGCGCATGACTGGCAACGGGCCCGATCGGATTCCGCTCAAGCGAGCGCTCGTCTCCGTCTACGACAAGACCGGGCTGGAGGACCTCGTCCGCGAGCTGCACGGCGCGGGGGTCGCCCTGGTCTCGACCGGTGGCTCCGCGGCCCTGATCGAGTCGCTCGGCGTGCCGGTCACGAAGGTCGAGGACCTCACCGGCTTCCCCGAGTGCCTCGACGGCCGGGTGAAGACCCTGCACCCGAAGGTGCACGCCGGGATCCTGGCCGACCGCCGGCTGGAGTCCCACGTGGCGCAGCTCGCCGAGCTGGGGGTGGAGCCCTTCGACCTGGTCGTCTCCAACCTGTACCCGTTCACCCAGACCGTCACCTCCGGCGCCTCGCCGGACGAGTGCGTCGAGCAGATCGACATCGGCGGGCCGTCGATGGTCCGTGCCGCCGCCAAGAACCACCCCTCGGTCGCCATCGTGACCTCGCCCGACCGGTACGACGACGTGCTCCGGGCCGTGAAGGAGGGTGGGTTCACCCTCGCCGAGCGGCAGCAGCTGGCGGCCGAGGCGTTCGTGCACACCGCGACCTACGACGTCCACGTGGCTTCCTGGATGGGCAACGTGCTGACCGACAGCTCCGGCGGCGACGGCTTCCCGGCGTGGGTCGGGGCGACGTGGACCAAGCAGGCGGCGCTGCGCTACGGCGAGAACCCGCACCAGGCGGCGGCGCTCTACGTCAACGGCTTCCAGCCGCAGCCCGGCCTCGCCCAGGGCACCCAGCTGCACGGCAAGGAGATGTCCTACAACAACTACGTCGACGCGGACGCGGCCTACCGCGCGGCGTACGACCACGGCGACCAGCCCACCGTGGCGATCATCAAGCACGCCAACCCCTGCGGCATCGCGGTGGGGAGCGACGTGGCCGACGCCCACCGCAAGGCGCACGCCTGCGACCCGGTGTCGGCGTACGGCGGCATCATCGCCACCAACCGGCCGGTCACCCGCGAGATGGCCGAGACCGTGAAGGACATCTTCACCGAGGTGGTGGTGGCGCCGGCGTTCGACGCCGACGCGCTCGAGGTGCTGACCGCCAAGAAGAACCTGCGCCTGCTCGAGGTCGCCCCGCCGCCGGCCGGCGGTGAGATCCGGCCGATCTCCGGCGGGCTGCTGATGCAGCAGCGCGACTTCATCGACGCCGAGGGCGAGGACAAGGACGGCAACCCGACCGGCGACGACGCCTCGCGCTGGCGGCTGGTCGCCGGCGACGCCGCGGACGACGCGACCCTGGCCGACCTCCAGTTCGCCTGGCGCGCGATCCGGGCCGTGAAGTCCAACGCGATCCTGCTCGCCGCCGGCGGCGCGTCCGTCGGCGTCGGGATGGGCCAGGTCAACCGGGTCGACTCCTGCCACCTCGCGGTCACCCGGGCGGGGGAGCGTGCGGCCGGGTCGGTCGCGGCCTCCGACGCGTTCTTCCCGTTCGCCGACGGGCCGCAGATCCTGATCGACGCCGGCGTCCGCGCGATCGTCGCCCCCGGGGGGTCGATCCGCGACGAGGAGGTCATCGAGGCCGCGCAGGTCCGCCGGCGTGACGACGTACTTCACCGGGACTCGGCACTTTGCCCACTGAGCCCCGGCGAAGCCGGGGCGTCCAATGCGCAGGTCGAGTAGCGACCGCGGCCGAGGTACGAAGTCGCGACGGAGCGTATCGAGACCCGGTGACGTGACCTGCAGACCGCGAGCAGGACGATGAAAGGATGAGCCCCGTGACCGCACAGACCCTCGACGGAACCGCCACCCTCAAGGCGATCAAGGCAGAGCTGACCGAGCGGGTGGCCAAGCTGCGCGAGCGGGGCGTCGTACCCGGCCTCGGGACGGTGCTGGTCGGCGACGACCCGGGCTCCCACTGGTACGTCGGCGCCAAGCACAAGGACTGCGCCGAGATCGGGATCGCGTCGATCCGCCGGGACCTGCCGGCGAGCGCCACCCAGGCCGAGGTCGAGGCCGTGGTCGACGAGCTGAACGCCGACCCCGCCTGCACCGGGTTCATCGTCCAGCAGCCCACCGGGCTGGACGAGTTCGCCCTGCTCTCCCGGGTCGACCCCGACAAGGACGTCGACGGCCTGCACCCCGTGAACCTCGGCAAGCTCGTGCTCGGGGAGGCCGGGTCGTTGCCGTGCACCCCGATCGGCTGCCTCGAGCTGCTGCGCCGCCACGGCGTGGAGCTGCGTGGTGCCGAGGTCGTCGTCGTCGGCCGCGGGCTCACCGTCGGCCGTCCGCTCGGCCTGCTGCTGACCAGGCGTTCGGAGAACGCCACCGCCACGCTCTGCCACACCGGGACCCGTGATCTGGCCGCGCACACCCGCCAGGCGGACGTCGTGGTCGCGGCCGCCGGCGTGCCCGGGATCATCACCGGCGACATGGTCAAGCCGGGCGCCGCCGTCCTCGACGTCGGCGTCTCCCGCGTCGACGGCAAGATCGCCGGCGATGTCGCCGCCGACGTGTGGGACGTCGCGGGCTGGGTCTCGCCGAACCCGGGCGGCGTGGGTCCGATGACCCGAGCGATGCTGCTGTCGAACATCGTGGCCATGGCCGAGAAGTCGCTGGACTGAGGATGTCGAGCGTGACCGACCCTGCGCTGGACCCGCCGCACGACGAGAAGCCCGATCCGCTTTCGCCCGAGCCCCCGGTCGACCTGCCGCGGCGCTACCCGTCCACGATCGGCGGCCTGTGCTACCTCGCGGTGCTCGCGGTGGTGGGGGTCGGGCTGTACGTCGCCGGGACCGGCGAGTGGCGCGACGGGGCGAAGTGGATCGGCGCGGCGCTGATCGGCGCCGCCGTGCTCCGGCTGGTGCTGCGGACCCGCGACGCCGGCATGCTCGCCGTACGCCACCGCTTCGTCGACGCGGCGCTGCTCTCCGCCGTCGGCGCGGCGGTCATCTTCCTCTCCGAGTCGATTCCGAACCAGCCGCTATGAGCTGAGCCGCGTCAGCGGCTGTGCTCGTGGCGGCTGGTTATCGGTGGTCGAGCGAGCCGCGCGGCTGAGGCACGAAGCCGCGACCGGCGTGTCGAGACCCGGTGAGACGACAGGAAACCTCTCGGCTCTAGATGAGCCCCAGCCCTTGACGGCGTCCCGCTCCTCGGCGAGCTCGGCGGTCGAGGCGTCGATCTTGCCGCGGGAGAAGTCGTCGATCTCCAGGCCCTGGACGATCGACCAGTCGCCACCCGAGGTGGTGACGGGGAAGGAGGAGATCAGCCCCTCCGGCACGTCGTAGGAACCGTCGGAGACGACGGCCATCGACACCCAGTCACCCTCGGGGGAGCCGTGCAGCCAGTCGCGCGCGGCGTCGACGGTGGCCGAGGCAGCCGAGGCGGCCGACGACGACCCGCGGGCCTCGATGATCGCGGCGCCGCGCTTGGCGACGGTCGGGATGAAGTCGTTCTCCAGCCAGGACTGGTCGCCCACGACCTCGGCGGCGTTCTTGCCGGCCACCTCGGCGTGGAAGAGGTCGGGGTACTGGGTGGCCGAGTGGTTGCCCCAGATCGTCATCTTCTTGATGTCGGTGACCGGCGCGCCCGTCTTGGCCGCGAGCTGCGAGATCGCCCGGTTGTGGTCGAGGCGGGTCAGGGCGGAGAACCGCTCCTGGGGGATGTCGGGCGCGTTCGTCATCGCGATCAGCGCGTTGGTGTTGGCGGGGTTGCCGGTCACGCCGACGCGTACGTCGTCGGCGGCCGCCTCGTTGAGCGCCTTGCCCTGGGCGGTGAAGATCGCGCCGTTGGCCTCCAGCAGGTCGCCGCGCTCCATGCCCGGGCCACGGGGCCGCGCGCCGACGAGCAGGGCGAGGTTGACGCCGTCGAAGATCGCCTTGGGGTCGGCGCCGATCTCGACCCCGGCCAGGGTCGGGAAGGCGCAGTCGTCGAGCTCCATCACGACACCCTCGAGCGCCTTCAGGGCGGGCTCGATCTCCAGGAGGCGCAGCTCGATGGGGCGGTCCGGGCCGAGCAGCGAGCCGCTGGCGAGACGGAAGAGCAGGCTGTAGCCGATCTGGCCGGCGGCACCGGTGACGGCCACCTTGAGGGGAGAGCTCACGACGACTCCTGGAGAGTGGAAGTTCTGATCGGCTCGACGCTAGCAGCGCGACGCGCCACCGCCCACGGAGGGTTCGCCCCCTCGGGATGGGAGGGTGGGGGCCGTGCGCAGGTCGACGTACCGCTCCGCTCGCGGCAGCCCTGGCCACCGGGTTCCTCCTCACCGGCTGCGGTGCGGCGCCGGTGACCAGCCCGCCGACCGGTGTCGACGAGCTCCTGATCCCGACCCCGACGCCCGACCCGGCCGACTTCGTCGAGGGCATCGACAACCCCTACCTCCCGCTCGCGGTCGGCAACGAGTGGGTCTACGAGGCGGCCGGTGGCGACCCCGAGACGATCACCGTGACCGTCACCGGCGAGACCAAGGTGATCCAGGGGGTCACCACCACGGTCGTGCACGACGTGGTGACCGGGCCGGACGGCGACGTCGTCGAGGACACCTACGACTGGTTCGCCCAGGACGCCGACGGAAACGTCTGGTACTTCGGCGAGGACACCAAGGAGTACGACGAGCGCGGCCGCGTGGACGAGGCCGGCTCCTGGCAGGCCGGGGTCGACGGGGCCGAGGCTGGCCTGGTGATGCCGGCGGAGCCGCGGGTCGGCGACGCCTACCGGCAGGAGTTCTACCCCGGCGAGGCCGAGGACAAGGGCCGGGTGGTCTCGGTGGATGCGGCCGTCGACATCGCGTTCGGGGCCTACGACCGGGTGCTGGAGACCGAGGACACCACGCCCCTCGAGCCCGGCCTGGTGGAGCGGAAGTACTACGCCCGCGGGGTCGGGCTGGTCCTCGAGGAGACGGTGGCGGGGGGCAGCGACCGGGCGGAGCTGGTCGAGTTCACCGGGCCCTGACCCACGCGGTAGCGTCGAGCCGTGACCGACGCGCAAGATCATCTACACCCACACCGACGAAGCTCCGCTGCTGGCGACCTACTCCTTCCTGCCGATCGTGCAGGCGTACGCCGCCCAGGCCGGCGTCGAGGTCGAGACCCGCGACATCTCGCTCGCGGGCCGGATCATCGCCCAGTTCCCGGACCGGCTCACCGACGAGCAGCGGGCGGACGACGCCCTCGCCGAGCTGGGCGAGCTGGCGAAGACCCCCGAGGCCAACATCATCAAGCTGCCCAACATCTCGGCCTCGATCCCGCAGCTCAAGGCCGCGATCAAGGAGCTCCAGGAGGAGGGCTACGACCTCCCCGCTACCCCGACGAGCCGAAGACCGACGAGGAGCGCGCCGCCCGAGCGGCGTACGACAAGGTCAAGGGGAGCGCGGTCAACCCGGTCCTGCGCGAGGGGAACTCCGACCGCCGGGCGCCCGACTCGGTGAAGGGCTACGCCCGCAAGCACCCGCACTCGATGGGGGAGTGGTCCCCGGACTCCAGGAGCAACGTCGCGCACATGACCGCCGACGACTTCCGCAACAACGAGAAGTCGGTGGTGGTCGAGCGGGACGGCACCCTCCGGATCGAGCTGCAGGGCGACGACGGCTCCACCACCGTGCTCCGCGAGGAGGTGCCGGTGCTGGCCGGCGAGGTGGTCGACGCGACGGCGATGCGGGTGGCCGCGCTGCGGGAGTTCCTGACCGCCCAGATCGCCCGCGCCAAGGCCGACGACGTGCTGTTCTCGGTGCACCTCAAGGCCACGATGATGAAGGTCTCCGACCCGATCATCTTCGGTCACGTCGTGCGCGCCTTCTTCCCCGACGTCTTCGCCGAGTACGGCGAGACGCTGGCGGCCGCCGGCCTCTCACCCAACGACGGCCTCGGCGGGATCCTCTCCGGCATCGAGGGCCTGCCCGAGGGCGAGGCGATCAAGGCCGCGATCCAGAAGGGGCTCGACGAGGGGCCCCGGCTGGCGATGGTCGACTCCGACCGCGGCATCACCAACCTGCACGTGCCCTCCGACGTGATCGTGGACGCCTCGATGCCGGCCATGATCCGCACCAGCGGCCACATGTGGGGCCCCGACGGCAACGAGGAGGACACCCTCGCGGTGATCCCCGACTCCTCCTACGCCGGCATCTACCAGGTCGTGATCGACGACTGCCGGGCCAACGGCGCCTACGACCCGGCCACGATGGGGTCGGTGCCCAACGTCGGCCTGATGGCCCAGGCGGCCGAGGAGTACGGCTCCCACGACAAGACCTTCGAGATCCCCACCACCGGCACCGTGCGCGTGGTGGACGAGGAGGGCGCCGTCCTGCTCGAGCACGCCGTGTCCACCGGCGACATCTGGCGGATGTGCCAGACCAAGGACGTCCCGATCCGCGACTGGGTCAAGCTCGCGGTCACCCGCGCCCGGGCGACCGGCGCGCCGGCGGTGTTCTGGCTCGACGAGCAGCGGGCGCACGACGCCAACCTGATCGCCAAGGTCCACGAGTACCTGCCCGAGCACGACACCGACGGCCTCCAGCTCGAGATCATGGCGCCGGTCGACGCGATCGCGTTCTCGCTGGAGCGGATCCGCAAGGGCGAGGACACCATCTCGGTCACCGGCAACGTGCTGCGCGACTACAACACCGACCTGTTCCCGATCCTCGAGCTCGGTACGTCGGCGAAGATGCTCTCCGTCGTACCCCTCATCAACGGCGGCGGCCTCTTCGAGACCGGCGCCGGCGGCTCGGCACCCAAGCACGTCCAGCAGCTGGTCAAGGAGAACTACCTGCGCTGGGACAGCCTGGGCGAGTTCCTGGCGCTGGCCGTGAGCTTCGAGCACCTGGCGCAGAAGACCGACAACGCACGGGCGAAGATCCTCGCCGACACCCTCGACCGGGCGACCGGCACGTTCCTCGACGAGAACAGGTCGCCGGCCCGCAAGGTCGGCTCGATCGACAACCGCGGCTCGCACTTCTACCTCGCCCTCTACTGGGCCGAGGAGCTGGCGCGGCAGACCGACGACGCCGAGCTGGCCTCCAAGTTCGCCGAGCTCGCCGAGACGCTGCGCGCCAGCGAGGACGCGATCAACGACGAGCTGATCGGCGTCCAGGGCAACCCCGTCGACATCGGCGGCTACTACGCCCCGGACGACGACAAGGCCTCGGACGTGATGCGGCCGTCGAAGACGCTGAACGAGGCGATCGCCTCGCTGGGCTGACCTCCTCCAGCCGCGGGTAACGCCACGTTCTGGTGGCTTCCCGACCGGTGTACTGGTCGGGAAGCACCCACAAGGTGGCGTTACCCGCACACACCGGGTGGGCTGAGGAATAGGTCGCTCGGCGCCGCCGCGGTTGGATGATCGTGACGATGACGACCACCACCGAGGTCCGGCCGGCCCGCGCCACCCACCTCGGGCTCGCGGTCCTGGCGCTCGCCATGGGCGGCTTCGCGATCGGCACCACCGAGTTCGTGACCATGGGCGTGCTGCCCGAGATCGCCGCCGGCGTCGACGTCTCCATCCCGCAGGCGGGCCACGTCATCGCCGCCTACGCCCTCGGCGTGGTCGTCGGCGCCCCGGTGCTGGCGTTCTTCGGCGCCAAGTGGCCGCGCCGCGGGCTCCTCGTCGCCCTGATGGGCGGGTACGCCGTCTTCAACGCCCTGAGCGCGCTCGCGGTCAGCTTCGAGATGCTGGTCCTCGCCCGGTTCCTCGACGGGCTGCCGCACGGCGGCTACTTCGGCGTCGCGTCGCTCGTCGCGGCCAGCATGGTCGCGCCCGAGCGGCGTGGCCGGGCCATCTCCTGGGTGCTGCTGGGCCTCCCGGTGGCGAACGTGCTCGGCGTCCCGCTCGCCACGGTGCTCGGCCAGCAGCTCGGCTGGCGGGCGGCGTACTGGCTCGTCGCGGGGCTGGCCGCCGTCACCATGCTGCTCGTGGTCGCGTTCGTGCCGGCCTGCCCCGGCAACCCCGAGGCCACCGGTCGCCGCGAGCTGGCGGCGCTGAAGCTGCCCCAGGTCTGGCTGACGATGCTGGCCGGCGCGATCGGCTTCGGCGGAATGTTCGCCCTCTTCTCCTACGTCGCCCCGGCCGTGACCGAGGTGGGCGGGCTCCCGCGGTCCGCCGTCCCCGTCTTCCTGCTCACCCTGGGCGTCGGCATGGTGGTCGGCAACTGGGTCGCGGGGATCCTGGTCGACTGGTCGATCCTGAGGTCCCTGCTCGGCTCCTCGATCGGCCTGGGCGTCGTGCTCGCCTGGTACTGGGCGACCGCCCCCGCGGGCTGGGCCGCGCTGCCCGCGGCCTTCGCGGTCACCGTCGTCGGCTCCGTGCTGGCCCTGTCGATGATGCTGCGGCTGATCGACGTCGCCGGCCACGCCGAGACGCTGGGGGCGGCGATGAGCCACTCCTCACTCAACGTCGGCAACGCCCTCGGCGCGTGGCTCGGCGGGCTCGTCATCGCCGCCGGGCTACGACTACCGGGCGCCGATCCTGGTCGGCATCCTCCTCTCCGTGGCCGGCTTCCTGGTCGTGGTGCTGTCCGTCACGCTTCACCTCCGCGACCGGAACTCCGAGGCCAGGACGTCGTAGAGGGCGGCGTCGGCGTAGCCGTCCCGCACGTGCGCGCCCAGCCGTTCGATGCCGGTGTGGGTGAGCCCGTTGGCCTCCAGCACGTGGCGGGAGGCGGTGTTGTCGACCGCGGACAGCGCCTTCACGCGGTTGACGCCGAGCTCGGTGAAGCAGTGCTCCAGGGCCAGCGCCACCGCCCGGGAGGCGACGCCGCGCCCGCGGGCATCGGGGTGGGTCCAGTAGCCCACCTCGCACTCGACCCCGGGGGTGTGGTCGAACACCCCGACCGAGCCGAGCAGGGTGTCGTCGTCGGGGTCCGCGACCGCCCAGGTGATGCCGGCGTTGGTGGCGTGGCGCAGCTCGATCCCCTCGAGGTAGTCGACGGCGTCGGCCACGGTGTACGACGCCGGCAGCTGGCCCAGCCAGGCGTTCGTGCGTGGGTCCGCGCTGCCCTCGACGATCCGCGGGACGTCCTGGTCGGTGAACGGCCGCAGCCGCAGCCCGTCGGCCTCGATCACCGGCGCGACCAGCCATGGCGTCGACGGCTCGCGCGGGTCGTCGGCCAGCAGCGTGCCGACCCAGGCGTCGCGGAGCTCGCCGCGCTGCGGGAGGTAGGAGCGCAGCGTGCCCTCGAACGTGAATCCCAGGCGCCACGCCACCTTGCGCGACGCCCAGTTGCCCCGGTTGGCACGCCAGACGACCGTGTGCAGGCCGCGCTCGTCGTACCCCCACGCGAGCAGCAGCCTGAGCGCCCGCTCGATGGCACCGGTGCCGCGCGCCCGCGGGTGTGAGCCGTAGGCGATCTCAGCCCGGCCGGGCTCCTCCAGCCGCAGCGAGACGGTGCCGGCGTACTCGCCCTCGTGCTCGACCACGAAGCCCCACTCGCTGTCCTCGGCCCAGCCGCCGGGGAGGATCGTGCCGACGTAGTCGACCGCGTCGGACATCGAGTAGGGGATCGGCACGGTGGTCCAGCGCTGCGACAGCGGGTCCTGGCACTGCTCGTAGGAGCCCTGGGCGTCCTCGGGCCGCGGTGCGCGGAGGGTCACGGGCCCGTCGGTGAGCGTGGGTGCCGTCGTCATGGCCGAACCCTTCCAGCAAACCGGCCGCATGCGCGGGAAGACGCGGGTCCCTGACAGAATGCGCGGCATGTCCGCACCGACCACTGCCCCGGACGTGGATGTCTCGGAGGCCGCGTCCGGCACCGCCCGGCCGCGGGTCCTCTCCGGGATCCAGCCCACGGCCGACTCCTTCCACTTCGGCAACTACCTGGGTGCGCTGCGGCAGTGGGTGGACCTGCAGGAGGAGTACCAGCCGTTCTTCTTCATCGCCGACATGCACGCCATCACGGTGGAGCACGACCCGAAGCTCCTGCGCGAACGGAGCCTCCGGGCGGCGGCGCAGCTGCTGGCGATGGGCGTGGACCCGGATCGGTCCGCGATCTTCGTGCAGAGCCAGATCCCGGCACATCCCCAGCTGGGCTGGGTGCTGCAGTGCCTGACCGGGTTCGGCGAGGCCCGGCGGATGACCCAGTTCAAGGACAAGTCGGCCAAGGGGGGTGAGGGCGCCGCGAGCGTCGGGCTGTTCACCTACCCGATCCTCCAGGCCGCCGACATCCTCCTCTACCGGCCACACTTCGTGCCCGTGGGCGAGGACCAGCGTCAGCACCTCGAGCTGACCCGCGACCTCGCCCAGCGGTTCAACCACCGGTTCAAGAAGACGTTCCGGCTGCCCGAGCCCTACATCCTCAAGGCCACGTCCAAGATCTACGACCTGCAGCAGGTGGACAAGCAGATGTCGAAGAGCATCGGCGGCAGCGGGTGCGTGTGGCTGCTCGACGAGCCGGCCGTCAGCGCGAAGAGGATCCGATCGGCGGTGACCGACTCCGGCTCGGAGATCGGGTTCGACCCCGTCGAGAAGCCGGGCGTCAGCAACCTGCTCACGATCTACTCCGCCCTCACCGGGGAGCCGATCGATGCCCTCGTGGAGCAGTTCGCCGGCCGCGGGTACGGCGACCTGAAGCAGGAGCTGGCCGACGTGGTCGTCGACTTCGTCACCCCGTTCCGTGACCGCACGCTCGAGCTCCTCGACGACCAGGCCTACCTGACCGGCGTACTCGAGCGGGGTGCGGAGCAGGCTGGGGCGGTGGCCGAGGCAACCCTCCGTGACGTCTACCAGCGGGTCGGCTTCGTCGGCCGCGCCCGCTAGGGTCGGGCTCGTGCCGACGATTGGCGTAGCGCTGGCGATCCCGGAGCCCTGGGCCACCCAGCTGCAGGACTACCGCGCCGAGGTGGGGGACACCACCGCCACCATGATCCCCACCCACATCACGCTCATCCCGCCCACCGAGGTGACCGAGGACGACCTCGTGGACGTCGAGAAGCACCTCGCCGAGGTCGCCTCGCGGACCGACGCGTTCTGCGTCCACCTGCGCGGGACGGGCACGTTCCGCCCGGTCTCGCCGGTCGTGTTCGTGACCGTCGCTGAGGGCATCTCCGCGTGCGAGCAGCTCGCCTTCGCCCTGCGCCAGGGGCCGCTGGACGTCGAGCTGCAGTTCCCCTACCACCCGCACGTCACCATCGCCCACCACCTCAGCGACGAGGCGCTCGACCGGGCCTTCAGCGAGCTGGCCACCTTCGAGAGCCGCTTCGACGCCGAGGAGTTCCACCTCTACGTCCACGACGACGCCACCGGCTGGCAGCCCACCCACGACTTCACCCTCGTCCCGCAGGAGCGCTGAGCCATGGCGTCCCTCAAGGAGCGGATCACCGCGAAGGTGGCCGAGGTGCGCGAGCGCCGTCCGGTCGTGGACCACGCGGTCCGCACGCAGCAGCACTACGGCAAGGTCGGCGCGGCCCAGCAGGCCGGCGCGGTCACCTACTTCGCGTTCCTCTCGTTCTTCCCGATCCTGGCGCTGGCGTTCTTCGTCGTCGCCTGGGTCTCCAAGGTCTACCCCGACGCCCAGCGCGACCTCGTCGAAGCGATCGACTCGATCCTGCCCGACCTGGTCGGCAACGACGAGGGCCAGATCTCGGTCTCAGGCGATCCAGGACGCCGCGGCCACCGTCGGTCTGATCGGTCTCGCCGGTGTCCTGTACGCCGGCCTGGGCTGGCTCTCCGCGATGCGCGACGCGCTCGAGGTGGTCTTCGAGCAGCCCCGCACCGAGCAGCCCGGCTTCGTCGCCGGCAAGCTCCGCGACCTGATGTCGCTCGGGGCGATCGGCGCCGTACTGCTGCTCAGCGTGGCGGTCGCCGGCTTCGTGACCGGTTTCTCCGGGCTGGTGCTCGAATGGGTCCACCTGGACAGCGAGCTCGGCTGGCTGGTCACCGTGATCGCGCGCGTGATCGGCTTCGCCGCCAACGTCCTGCTCTTCTTCTCGCTCTTCAAGCTGCTCAGCCGGCCGCACGCCCCCGACCGGTCGCTGTGGCACGGGGCCCTGCTGGGCGCGATCGCGTTCGAGGCGCTCAAGGCGGCGTCGTTCCTGCTGCTGGCCTCCACCGAGAACCAGCCGGCGTTCCAGGCGTTCGGGATCGCGCTGATCCTGCTGGTCTGGATCAACTACTTCTCGCGGGTGGTCCTCTACGCCGCTGCCTGGGCGCACACCTCGCGGGCGGCACGGGAGCTGCGCGACCAGGCCGCCCGGCAGCGGGCGTCGATGGAGGAGCTGGCCCGCGTGGACCTGCACGAGGCGCCACCCGCCCCGTCCTCGAAGCCCCGCCGGGTCAGGACGTTCGCCGCCGGAGGAGCCGCCGGGATCGCCGCGGCCGCCGTACTCCTCCGGAGGAAGGACGACTCGTGAGGTTCGAGCGCAAGCACGCGGTCCTGCTGCTGGCCGTGGCGGTGTGGAACGTCGTCACGTTCGGCCAGTTCGCCCGCAACCTGTGGTCCGCCTACGAGTCCGGCGAGGACCGGGCGACCGGCTACTGGGTCGCCCACACCGTGCTGATCGTCGTGAACTTCCTGATCGCCGCCCTGCTCGGCACCCTCGGCTGGAAGGCCCTGCGTCGTACCTCCGGTGGTTGAGGCGCGAGCCCCAGCGCGGCGTCCGGTGGTTGAGGTGCGAGCGCAGCGAGCCTGGAAGCCCCGTAACTGTGGGCAGCCAGCAGTCCGGGCGGTGACTCACTGGCTCGGTGGTCTCCGTGAGCTTGGGGTGAGGCTGAGGGCAATGCCCGACCCCCTCGGGCTCCACGACGTCGTCTCAGGGTGAGCAGACGTGGCCGACCAGGTGGCCAGGAGCCCGGCGGCCGCCGAGGGGGCGACCTCCGGACGGCGGAGCGTCCACACCTCGTGTCCACCAGCCTCCTTGCCATTGACCTGCGCGCGGGCATCGCTCACGCCCTGATGCGTCGCCTGAGCTCGATCGAAGAGCGGCTCAGGGCCGCGATCTGGGCGACTGCCGAGGACACCGGATCCACTGCGTCTGCTGGCCGCCCCGGAGCCCTGTGCTCGAGCTGTGAGACGTCGGCGTCAAGGTCCAGCTTGGCTGCCCGGCGCTTCTGTCGCTCGATGAGCCGGCGCATCCCGTCGATGGCTGTCTGTGCCGCCTCCAGGAGCTCATCGTCTGTGGGCGGGGGCTGGGTGTCGTCAACGGCGCCAGGATGGTCCTCCGTCGGGCTCGTCGGCAGGTCATCGAGGTCCCCCACGACGTGCGCGCCCGCGCGCGCCACTGCCTCGCGGGTGCGCGCGTTCCAGCCCAGCGCGAACTCGAAGGTCGCCTGGTCGAGCCGCGGCTTGGCCTCCTCCTGGCTCCGTTGCGCCAGGATCCGGTCCCCCAAGTGGTGCTTCACGGTGGCGACGTAGTCGTGGAGCGGGACGTCGGTGAGGGCCAGGTTCACACGTCGAAACAGCTCCGTCGAGGCGTATCCCAGGGACTCGTTGGCGGCCGAGGCACTCGAGCCGAGTTCCGGGTCGAGCCCGACCACCGCCGCGAACCGCTTCCACAGCAGCGTTGGGTCTGCCCTCGACGACGGCACTGTCACCACATGGAGCCGTTCGCCGGGAACGCTCCGCCCCCAGGCATCGAGCACCCGAGAGACGTCGTGGATGCTTCGGAACGCGGCAGCGGTGGGGTCGCCCAGACGCCCCAGGCGCGATCGGAGGCCGCCGGCCTTGCGCACCCGCGCCTGGAAGTCGTGCCAGCTGGTGGTGCCCATGGCCTTAACAGCGGTCTGCCATTGACCCGGAATGGTGCGGGCGGCATCGCGCACGGTCAGGATGACGTGGGTCTTGGCGGGCTCCAGCGAGGTGGTGGCAGCGCGTGCCCGTCTCGGTCCGGCGTACGCCAGGAACTCCATGGAGACGACGGAGGCCACTCCCCGGTGGTCGAGCATGTGCCGTGCCAAGGATCGCCATGCCCCCCTGGCCTCAGCCTGGAACACGGGATCGTCCCTGGTGAAATTCGCTAGGTCCCGTGCTGCACGGGTCTGTGCCTTCCACGTGGCGCCGGGGAACAAGTAGCCGTCGGAGGCAAGCCGCTCCTTGTTGGCGATGAGCACGTCTTGGATGAATGTCGTCCCGGATTTCATCGTTCCGATGTGGAGGAAGACAGGAGGCACCGAGCCGAACTGACTCTCTCGTGCGCGGGAGTGAGGCATGTGTCCAGAACCTAGCGTCTTCCGGCTCCCGGCACCGTTGCAGATGGACCGATGCCGATGATCCGACCGTCGGAGTCAAGGTCCAGGTTGACCATCATGCCCTCGCGTGGATCGACAGACACCGTCCTGCAACCCCGCCACCCGGCTGGTGACCACCGCGATCTGGATCGCGCTGATCGCCCGCGACGCCCACTGTGCATTCCCAGGCTGCACGCGTCCGCCCGTGATGTGCCATGCCCACCCCATCCGCCACTGGATCCGGGGCGGCGAGACGAGCCTGGACAACCTGGTGCTGCTGTGCGGGCATCATCACCGCACGATTCACCACACGCCATGGGAGGTCAGGCTCGCCGAGGGTCGGCCCGAGTTCCTCCCACCCGCGAAGCCCGGACGGCCTCCGCCGGACTGGATCCGACACCGACCACGCATCGAGTGAGGCGTCCGACGCTCAGTGCGCGGTACGGCGGCGGCCGGTGGTCGCCGCCCTGCCTACGTCACCGGGTCTCGACCCGTCCGTCGCGACCTCCTTCGTCGGTCGCGGACTTGCTCGACCTTCCGCGAGCCACGGACCGCGCTCGTTCCTCGCGCGATCCTGCTCGCTCGCTCGCTCAGTGACCGTGGCGGAGGGCGGCGTGGAGGTCCCAGTTGAGGCGGGAGATCACGTCGAGGGGGATCTCCTTGGGGCAGGCCGCGGTGCACTCGCCGATGTTGGTGCAGCCGCCGAAGCCCTCGTGGTCGTGCTGGCCGACCATGTTCACGACGCGGCTGTCCCGCTCGGCCTGGCCCTGGGGCAGCTCGCCGAGGTGGGTCACCTTGGCGCCCACGAACAGCGACGCCGAGCCGTTGGGGCAGGCGGCGACGCAGGCGCCGCAGCCGATGCAGGTGGCGACGTCGAAGGCCCGGTCCGCCTTGTCCTTCGGGACCGGGGTCGCGTGGGCGTCCGGGGCGGCGCCCGTGTTCACGGAGATGTAGCCGCCGGACTGGATGATGCGGTCGAACGCGCCGCGGTCGACGCAGAGGTCCTTGACCACCGGGAACGCGTCGGCGCGCCACGGCTCGATCGTGATCTTGTCGCCGTCCTTGAACGACCGCATGTGGAGCTGGCAGGTGGTGGTCACCTCGGGGCCGTGCGGTTCGCCGTTGATCATCAGCCCGCACATGCCGCAGATGCCCTCGCGGCAGTCGGAGTCGAACGCGATCGGCTCCTCGCCCTCGGCGTTGAGCCGCTCGTTGAGCACGTCGAGCATCTCGAGGAACGACATGTCGGGGGAGACGTCGTCGACCTCGTAGGTGTGCATCTTGCCGGCGGAGGCGGAGCTCGCCTGGCGCCAGATCTCGAGGGTCACTCGCATCACTTGTACGACCTCTGCTTCATCTCGACGAACTCATACGTCAGCGATTCCTTGTGCAGCACGGGCTTCTCGCCCTCACCCGACCACTCCCAGGCCGAGACGTAGGCGTACTGGTCGTCGTGGCGCAGCGCCTCGCCGTCCTCGGTCTGCGACTCGGCGCGGAAGTGGCCGCCGCAGGACTCGCGCCGGTTCAGTGCGTCGATGCACATCAGCTCGCCGAGCTCGAGGAAGTCCGCGACCCGGCCGGCCTTCTCCAGCGACTGGTTGAGGCTGTCGGCGGTGCCGAGCACCTTCACGTTGCGCCAGAAGTCGTCCTTGAGGGTGCGGATCAGGTCGATCGCCTTCTTCAGGCCGTCCTCGGTCCGCTCCATCCCGCAGTACTCCCACATGATGTTGCCGAGCTCGCGGTGGTAGGAGTCGACGCTGCGGGTGCCCTTGGTGGTCATGAAGTGGTCGATCCGCGCCTTGACCGACTCCTGCGCCTCGACCACCGCCGGGTCGTCCTCGGCGATCTTGTCGAACGGCCCGTCGGCGAGGTAGTCGCGGATCGTGTTGGACAGCACGAAGTAGCCGTCGGCCAGGCCCTGCATCAGCGCCGAGGCGCCGAGCCGGTTGGCGCCGTGGTCGGAGAAGTTCGCCTCGCCGGTCACGAACAGCCCGGGAATCGTGGACTGCAGGTCGTAGTCGACCCACAGGCCGCCCATCACGTAGTGCACGGCCGGGTAGATCCGCATCGGCACCGCGTAGGGGTCCTCGCCGGTGATCCGGGCGTACATGTCGAAGAGGTTGCCGTACTTGTCCTCGATCGCCTCGCGGCCGAGGCGCTCGATCGCCTCGGCGAAGTCGAGGTAGACACCGCGGCGTACGCCGTCGACCTCCGGGCCGACGCCGCGGCCCTCGTCGCACATGTTCTTGGCCTGCCGCGAGGCGATGTCGCGGGGGACCAGGTTGCCGAACGACGGGTAGATCCGCTCCAGGTAGTAGTCGCGGTCCTCCTCCGGGATCTCCCGCGGGTCCTTGTCGCAGTCCGCCTTGTTCTTGGGGACCCAGATCCGGCCGTCGTTGCGCAAGCGACTCGCTCATCAGCGTGAGCTTCGACTGGTGGGCGCCCGAGACCGGGATGCAGGTCGGGTGGATCTGCGTGTAGCAGGGGTTGGCCATGTAGGCGCCCTTGCGGTGCGCCCGCCAGGTGGCGGTGACGTTGCAGCCCATGGCGTTGGTGGAGAGGAAGAAGACGTTGCCGTAGCCACCACTGGCCAGGACGACGACGTCGGCGAAGTAGGTCTCGATCTCGCCGGTGACCATGTCGCGCACGATGATCCCCCGGGCCCGGCCGTCGACGACGATCAGCTCGACCATCTCGTGGCGGGTGTAGCACTTGACCGTGCCGGCGGCGACCTGGCGCTCGAGCGCCTGGTAGGCGCCGATCAGCAGCTGCTGGCCGGTCTGCCCGCGGGCGTAGAACGTGCGGGAGACCTGCACGCCGCCGAAGGAGCGGTTGTCGAGCAGGCCGCCGTACTCCCGGGCGAACGGGACGCCCTGGGCGACGCACTGGTCGATGATGTTCCGGCTCACCTGGGCGAGGCGGTAGACGTTGGACTCGCGGGAGCGGTAGTCGCCGCCCTTGATGGTGTCGTAGAAGAGCCGGTAGACGGAGTCGCCGTCGCCCTTGTAGTTCTTGGCGGCGTTGATGCCGCCCTGGGCGGCGATCGAGTGGGCGCGGCGCGGGGAGTCCTGGTAGCAGAACGACTTCACGACGTACCCGGCCTCGCCGAGGGTCGCGGCGGCGGAGGCGCCGGCCAGGCCGGTGCCGACCACGATCACCGAGAGCCGGCGGCGGTTGGCCGGGTTGGCGATCCGGGCCTCGAACTGCCGGGTGTCCCAGCGCTCGTCGATCGGACCGCCGGGCGCCTTGGTGTCCATGATCGGGTCGCCGGGGGTGTAGAACTCCGCGGCGTCGTCGAACTCCTCGTCGTGGCTCACCGTGTGGGAGGAGTCGAAGGCGCTGGTGGTGTCGGGCATGTCAGTCATGGCCTGGGTCTCTTTTCTTGGCTCTACTTCGAGATGACGCCGGCGAGGACGAAGATCGGGACCAGGGCGAAGCCGATCGTGATGATCAGCGCGGTGACCAGCCCGAGGCCCTTGGCGTTGGCCCGGGCGCGGGCGTTGTTGGTGAGGCCGAGGGTCTGTGCGGCGCTCCAGATGCCGTGGTGGAGGTGCGCCCCGAGGAAGGCCAGGGCGACGAGGTAGATCAGGGTGAGCCACCACGTCGAGAAGCTGTCGACGAGCAGGTTGTAGGGGTCGTCGGACGGCCCGCCGGTGACGTTGACCTTGCCGACGGTGAAGTTCAGCAGGTGCCACACGATGAACAGCAGCAGGGTGACGCCGCCCCAGCGCATCATCCGGCTGGCGAACGTCGCGCCGGTGTGCTTCTTCACGACGTACTTGATCGTCCGGGCCCGCCGGGCGCGACGCCACAGCACCACCGCGGAGTAGACGTGGACCACGAGCGCCGCGATCAGGCCGACCCGGAGGATCCAGAGCAGGCCGGCGTGCGGGAGCATCGGCTCGCCGATCTCGCGCAGGTGCTCGGCGTACTCGTTGAAGGCGTCGTGGCCGGCGAAGGCCTTGAGGTTGCCGTACATGTGCGCCAGCACGAACAGGATGAAGATGACCCCACTGGCGGCCATCAGCATCTTCAGGGCGATGGTGGAGCGCGATGCTCGCGCGCCCTTCACCAGACCGGGTCTGCCCAGGTTGGGCCGGGGAGTCGTCGTTGCCACAGACGGCTACGCTACCGCTCCGCTCGGGCCCCGATGACCACGGGGCGTGTGAGATTCGCCCGGTCGGGGCCGACCTTCAGGCCGCGTCCGGTCGCCGGAAGGGCAGGTCGGGGTAGTGCGCCGCGACCAGCTCCGCCGCAGCATCGCGCCAGGTCCGGTCCAGTGCCAGCTCGCGGGCGCGCTCGCCGAGCAGGTGGCGCTGCGGGTCGGCGACGACGGCCGCGACGGCGCGCTGCAGGCCGAGCGGGTCGTCGGGCTCGTACAGCAGGCCGGTCTCGAGGCTGCGGACGACGTCGGGGGCACCGCCGGACCGCGGCGCGACGACGGGTACGCCGCTCGCGGCTGCCTCGCGCAGGGCGTGGCAGCAGGTCTCCTCGCGGCCGGGGTGGACGAGCACGTCCAGGGAGGGCAGGGCCCGGGTCAGGTCGCCGGTCTCCAGGGCGCCGGTGAACTTCGCGCCGGGCATCCGCGCCTCCAGCCAGCCCCGCTGCGGGCCCTCGCCGATCACCACCAGCCGCGTGCCGGGCATCCCGGACAGCTCGGCCAGCGCGCGTACCCCGTGCCGCTTGTGCAGGCTGCCGACGTACCCGACCACGACGTGGGGGCCGGCTGCCGAGCGGGCGCGGGCCCACCTCTGGTGCAACCAGGTGTCCCGGAGCTGCGGCCCGAACGCGGTCGTGTCCACACCGGGTGACCAGAGCGAGGCACCGATCCCGAGGTCCGCCAGCCGCTCCTGCATCCAGCGTGCCGTGACGAGGACCTGGTCGGCGCGCTCGACGAGCTTGGCCGCCCAGCGGTCCTCGCCGAGGTGCGAGACCGGCGTCTGCTGCACGGCCAGGGTCCGGACCCCGAGCCGCCGGGCGTGCTTGAGCGCCTTGTTGCCGACCGTGTCAGGGGAGGTGACGTGGACGAGGTCGGGCGCGAACTCGCTCGAGCGCCGCCCGTACCTGGGCACCCGTCCCGTCGAGCGGGTGGACCCGGACGACCCGGCTGCCGCGATAGCGGGTCAGGCCGGGGGCGGGCGCCAGGAGCAGTACGTCGTGGCCGTGGTCGATCAGGTGGTCGGCGACGGCCTTGACGGTGGTGGTGGTTCCGTCGACCGCGGGGTAGAAGGACTCGGCGACCAGGGCGATGCGCATGGGGCCACGGTGATCCTCGTCCCCGACCCGGTGCCGACAACGCCGTGACCACAGGGTGAACTCTCGCGGTGTGGCCCCTTTCCCTTCGCGCGGCGAGCGGCCAGACTGCAACCCGTTGCAGCCGGCCGACACGGCCAGGCCAGGAAGGATGACCGAATGTCGACAGGCGTGACCGGCCCCACCAGGGCCCGCATCGAGGCGAAGACCCTGCGTGAGGACCGGTGGTGGCTGGCGCCGCTGACGACGTTCGTCGTGTTCTTCGCCTTCGTCGTCTATGCCACGGTCCGGGCGTTCATGGGGTCGGGGTACTACTCGTCGCCGTACCTCTCGCCGTTCTACTCGCCCTGCCTGGGCGACTGCGTGGAGGGCGCCTCGGACTTCGGGCAGCCGTTCGCGTGGTGGCCGCTCTCGGCCGCATTGATCATCCTGATCTTCCCGCTCGGCTTCCGGATGACCTGCTACTACTACCGCAAGGCCTACTACCGCGCGTTCTGGCTCTCCCCGCCGGCGTGCGCCGTGGCCGAGCCGCACCAGGCGTACTCCGGCGAGACCCGGCTCCCGCTGATCCTGCAGAACCTGCACCGCTACTTCTGGTACGCCGCCGTGGTGGTCGCCCTGATCCTCTCCTTCGACGTGGTGCTCGCCTTCCGCAACGCGGACAAGGAGTGGGGCCACATGGGGCTGGGCACCCTGCTGATGTTGATCAACGTGGTCTACATCTGGCTCTACACGCTGTCCTGCCACTCGTGCCGGCACGCCGTCGGCGGCCGGCTGCGGCACTTCTCCAAGCATCCGATCCGCTACCGCGCCTGGACGCTGGTGTCGAGGCTCAACGGCAAGCACGCCCACTACGCCTGGGCGTCGCTGTTCTCGGTCGCGCTGGTCGACCTCTACATCTTCCTGCTCGCCAACAACGTCTTCGACGACCCGAGGTTCTTCTGAACCACCCCACGAAGTTCTTCGCTCCCTCCGCTTCGCTCCCCCCGCTCACAACTCCGCGGGGACCCCGGAAAGGCTTCTCACATGAATGAGTCACCAGGTCGCCACCCGATGACGGGCAACGAGATGTCCGGCGCCCGGGCGGGCGGCATGGAGCGCCACTCGTACGACGTCGTCGTGATCGGCGCCGGCGGTGCCGGGCTGCGGGCCGCGATCGCCGCCCACGAGGCGGGCGCCAGGACCGCCATCGTCTGCAAGTCGCTGCTCGGCAAGGCGCACACCGTGATGGCCGAGGGCGGGATCGCCGCGGCGATGGGCAACCGGTGGCCCGAGGACAACTGGGAGGTGCACTTCCGCGACACCATGCGTGGCGGGAAGATGCTGAACAACTGGCGGATGGCCCAGCTCCACGCGCAGGAGGCCCCGGAGCGGGTGCAGGAGCTCGAGGACTGGGGCGCGCTGTTCGACCGCACCGAGGACGGCCTGATCTCCCAGCGCGACTTCGGCGGCCACCGCTACGCGCGGCTCGCCCACGTCGGCGACCGGACCGGCCTGGAGATGATCCGCACCCTCCAGCAGCGCGCGGTCGCGATCGGGATCGACGTGTTCATGGAGTGCACGATCACCGAGCTGTTCAAGGACGGCGACCGCATCAGCGGGGCGTTCGGCTACTGGCGCGAGACCGGACGGTTCATCGCGTTCGACGCCCCCAGCGTGGTGCTCGCGACCGGCGGCATCGGCAAGAGCTTCAAGGTGACCTCGAACTCCTGGGAGTACACCGGTGACGGCCACGCCCTCGCCCTGCGCGCCGGCGCGTCCCTGATCAACATGGAGTTCGTGCAGTTCCACCCGACCGGCATGGTCTGGCCGCCGTCGGTGAAGGGGCTGCTGGTCACGGAGTCGGTCCGCGGCGACGGCGGCATCCTGAAGAACTCCGAGGGCAAGCGGTTCATGTTCGACTACATCCCCGAGTTCTTCAAGGCCGAGACCGCCGACAACGAGGCGGAGGCGGACCGCTGGTACGACGACAAGAAGAACAACCGCAGACCCCCCGAGCTGCTGCCGCGCGACGAGGTCGCGCGCGCCATCAACTCCGAGATCAAGGCGGGCCGGGGGTCACCGCACGGCGGCATCTTCCTCGACATCGCGTCCCGGCGCGACGCCGACTTCATCCGCAAGCGGCTGCCGTCGATGTACCACCAGTTCAAGGAGCTGGCCGACGTCGACATCACCCAGGAGCCGATGGAGATCGGCCCCACCTGCCACTACGTGATGGGCGGGGTCGAGGTCGACGCCGACACCGAGCTCAGCGGCGTCACCGGCCTGTACGCCGTCGGCGAGTGCTCCGGAGGCATGCACGGCTCCAACCGGCTCGGCGGCAACTCGCTGTCCGACCTGCTGGTGTTCGGTCGCCGGGCGGGGGAGAGCGCGGCGACGTACGCCTCCGGCCTGACCCAGCGGCCGTCCGTGGACGAGGGAGCCGTGAAGGCCGCGGAGCGCAACGCGCTGGCGCCGTTCGAGCCGGCTCCCGGCGCCAGCGAGAACCCCTACACGATCCAGCAGGACCTGCAGCAGTCGATGAACGACCTGGTGGGCATCATCCGCAAGGGGGACGAGCTCGCCCGGTCGCTGGAGGAGATCGAGGCGTTCAAGGTCCGGGCGCAGAACATGGTGGTGGAGGGGCACCGGCAGTACAACCCCGGCTGGCACCTCGCGCTCGACCTGCGCAACATGCTGCTGGTCTCGGAGTGCATCGCCAAGGCGGCGCTGGCACGGACGGAGTCACGCGGTGGCCACACCCGCGACGACTTCCCGCAGACCGACCACGAGGTGTGGGGCAGGAAGAACCTCGTGGTGCGGCTCAACGCGGACGGCACCGGGGTGGACCTGTCGGAGCAACCGCTGCCGGTCATGCCCGACGAGCTGCAGACCTACTTCGAGGACAAGTGAGGACGCCCCGATGAGTGGTTACGACCTGAAGATGCGCATCTGGCGCGGCGACCAGGACGGCGGGGAGCTCGGCGACTACACCGTCGAGGTCTCCGAGGGCGAGGTGGTGCTCGACGCCATCCACCGGGTCCAGGCCACGCAGGCCGGTGACCTCGCGGTCCGTTGGAACTGCAAGGCCGGCAAGTGCGGCTCGTGCAGCGCCGAGATCAACGGTCGCCCGCGGTTGCTGTGCATGACCCGGCTCTCCGACTTCGACCCGGCCGAGACGATCACGGTGACGCCGATGCGCACCTTCCCGGTCGTCCGCGACCTGGTCACCGACGTCTCCTACAACTACAAGAAGGCGCGGGAGTTCCCGCCGGTCGAGCTGCCGCCGCGCGACGCCGACGGCAAGCGCCGGATGATGCAGCAGGACGTCGAGCGCGGGCAGGAGTTCCGCAAGTGCATCGAGTGCTTCCTGTGCCAGAACACCTGCCACGTCGTCCGTGACCACGAGGACAACAAGCAGGCGTTCGCCGGGCCGCGCTTCTTCCTGCGCTACGCCGAGCTCGACATGCACCCGCTCGACACCGACGACCGGCGCAACTACGCGCAGGAGATGGCCGGGCTCGGGATGTGCAACATCACCAAGTGCTGCACCGAGGTGTGCCCCGAGGGGATCAAGATCACCGACAACGCGATCATCCCGATGAAGGAGCGCGTGGTGGACCGGAAGTACGACCCGCTGGTCTGGCTCGGCAGCAAGATCGGGATCCGGAACAAGGACAACGTGGGGCGCGAGGAGCTCTGACCCTGCGCGGTCGTCGGCGTACCCGAGCCGGTGCGGATAGTCCACAGCCAACTGGCCCTCATGTGGACGGGGCCCTCTGTGGACTACCTGTCCATGCGCGAGGTCGGCGGGAACCTGTTGACGTTCCGGAGGGTCCTGAGACGTTTCCCATAGCGAACGACGTGGTCGCTGGCACGGCGCGCGGCCTATCGTTCGCACCATGACAGACCAGGGGACCGTCGAGGGCGGACTGGACGAGCCCGACGAGCTCGAGCCCGAACAGGGATCGCTCGACCTGGCCGACCCGGCCGACCAGCACTCCCGCGAGGACTGGGAGAGGGCGGCCGCCGGCGTGCTCCGCAAGGCCCGGCGACTCGGCGACGACGACCCCGACGGCGAGGTCTGGTCCCGGCTGGCCCGGACCACCCTGGACGGCGTCGAGGTCACCCCGCTCGGCACGCCCGAGCTGCTCGACGACCTGACGACGGCGGGCCGCCCGGACCGCGCCGGCGACTGGGACATCCGGGCCACCTCGACCGGCTCCGGAGCCCGAAGGCCGCGAACGAGGCCGCGCTCGTCGACCTCGACAACGGCGTCACCTCCCTGTGGCTCAGGCCTCGGCGGACGACTCGACCTGTCCGTCCTGCTCGACGGGCGTGCTGCTCGACCTGGCTCCGGTCGTCCTGGACGCGGCCCACCGACGCAGGTGTCCGAGGCGCGCGCGCGGCCCTCGAGCAGTACGACGGCACGCCGGCGCCGTTCCCAACCTCTCGCCGACCCGATCACCGCCGAGTGTGCGGCCACACCGTCGGAGGACGGCGCGACCCGACCGACGCTGCGTCGCAGGTCGCGCCGGCTGGCCCGCGACGCCGGCGTCCTCGGCGTCGTTGTCGATGGCAACGCCGGTGCACGACCGGGGGGCCTCCGACGCGCAGGAGCTGGGCTGGTCGATGGCCGCCGGCGATCTCACTACCTCCGTGTGCTCACCGCGGCGGGCTTCGGTCGACGAGGCGGCTTCGCCTCCTGGAGTTCCGCTACGCCGCGACCGACGAGCAGTTCCCGACCATCGCCAAGCTGCGCGCTGCCCGCCGCCTGTGGGCGCGGGTCCTCGAGTCTCAGGAGCGGCGCGATGTCCCACCAGCGGCAGCACGTCGTGACCAGCCGGCCGATGATGAGCAAGTACGACCCGTGGGTGAACATGCTCCGCACCACCGTCGCCGCCTTCGCCGCCGGTGTCGGTGGCGCCGACGCGGTGACCGTCGCTGCCCGTTCGACAGCGCCGCTCGGCGCAGCCGGACGCGTTCGGCCGCCGGATCGCGCGCAACACCAGCTTCCCTGCTCATCGAGGAGTCGCACCTCGCCGCGTGGCCGACCCGGCCGGTGGCTCCTACGCCGTCGAGAAGCTCACCGACGACCTCGCCGTCGCGGCTGGGCCGAGCTCGGACGGATCGAGGAGTCCGGCGGCACACGACGGACGCCGCCCGCGCCGGTAGTCGCCGAGGTCGTCGCGCCGCCGCGACCGCGGCATCGCCGACCGCACCCGCCCGTTGACCGGCATCACGAGTTCGCCAACCTCGGGAGACGCTGCCCGAGCGGCCGCCCGCCGAGCGGACGGGGCGTGCAGCCCGCTACGGCGCCGTTCGAAGCGCTGCGCGACAGCCCGGCGGAGCGGCCGGTGTTCCTGGCCACGATGGGCACGATCGCCGCGCACACCGCCCGGGCGACCTTCGCCACCAACCTGTTCGCCGTCCGGTGGCGTGGCCGTGGCGGTCGCCGGTGCGACCGAGACGGTCGAGGACGTGGTGGCGGCGTACGACGGGCAGCCGGTCGTGTGCCTGGCCGGGACCGACGCCGCCTACGCCGAGTGGGGTGCCGACCTGGTCGCCGCGCTCCGCGAGGCGGGCGCCCGGCACGTGATCGTGGCCGGGCGGCCGCGGGACCTCGAGGTCGACGACTCGTGTGCCGTGGGGGTCAACGCGCTGGAGTTCCTGCGCCGGACGAGGGAGCAGTTGTCGTGAGCGTTCCGGAGAGCTTCGCGGGGTTGCCGCTGGTGGGTGACGGTTCGCGTTCGGCCGGCGGGGGTTTCGAGGCTCAGGCGCCAGAGCGCCTTCGCACCTCAACCGCCGGTGGTGCGCACACCTCGACCACCGGGGGGTCGGCCTGGCACAGCCCGGAGGGGATCGACATCCTCCCGGTCTACGGCCCCGAGCACGTCGAGGGCCTGGACGCGCTGGACACCTGGCCCGGACTGAGCCCGTTCCTGCGCGGCCCCTACCCGACCATGTACACCACGCAGCCGTGGACGATCCGGCAGTACGCCGGCTTCTCCACCGCCGAGGAGTCCAACGCCTTCTACCGCCGCAACCTGGCCGCCGGCCAGAAGGGGCTGAGCGTCGCGTTCGACCTCGCCACCCACCGCGGCTACGACTCCGACCACCCCCGGGTCCGGGGCGACGTCGGCATGGCCGGCGTGGCGATCGACTCGATCTACGACACCCGCACCCTCTTCGACGGGATCCCGCTCGACGAGATGAGCGTGTCGATGACGATGAACGGTGCCGTGCTCCCGGTGCTGGCGCTCTACATCGTCGCGGCCGAGGAGCAGGGGGTGAAGCCGGAACAGCTCACGGGGACCATCCAGAACGACATCCTCAAGGAGTTCATGGTCCGCAACACCTACATCTACCCGCCGACGCCGAGCATGCGGATCATCTCCGACATCTTCGCCTACACCGCCGAGAAGATGCCGCGCTTCAACTCGATCTCGATCTCCGGCTACCACATCCAGGAGGCGGGGGCGACCGCCGACCTGGAGCTCGCCTACACCCTGGCGGACGGGGTGGAGTACATCCGGGCGGGCCTCGAGGCCGGCCTCGAGATCGACAAGTTCGCGCCCCGGCTGTCCTTCTTCTGGGCCATCGGGATGAACTTCTTCATGGAGGTCGCCAAGCTCCGCGCCGCCCGCGCCGCTGTGGGCCCGGCTGGTGCGCCAGTTCGACCCGCAGAACCCCAAGTCGCTCAGCCTGCGCACCCACTCCCAGACCAGCGGCTGGTCGCTGACCGCCCAGGACGTCTTCAACAACGTCCAGCGCACCTGCATCGAGGCGATGGCCGCGACCCAGGGCCACACCCAGTCGCTGCACACCAACGCCCTCGACGAGGCGATCGCCCTGCCCACCGACTTCTCGGCCCGGATCGCCCGGAACAACCAGCTGCTGCTGCAGCAGGAGAGCGGCACGACCGGGACCGTCGATCCCTGGGGCGGTTCCTGGTACGTCGAGCGGCTCACCCACGACCTCGCCGAACGCGCCTGGGCGCACATCCAGGAGGCCGAGCGGGCCGGCGGGATGGCGAAGGCGATCGAGCAGGGCATCCCCAAGATGCGGATCGAGGAGGCGGCGGCCCGTACCCAGGCCCGGATCGACTCCGGGGTGCAGAAGGTGATCGGGGTCAACACCTACCGGCTCGCCGACGAGGACCCGCTCGACGTGCTCCGGGTCGACAACGACCAGGTCTACAAGCAGCAGGTCGCGAAGCTGGAGCGGCTGCGCGAGGAACGGGACGACGACGACGTACGCCGCACGCTCGACGCGCTGACCAAGTCGGCCGGCGACGGGCACGTCCACGGCGGATCGCTCGACCAGAACCTGCTCAAGCTCGCCGTCGACGCCGCTCGGGCCAAGGCCACGGTCGGCGAGATCAGCGACGCCCTCGAGAAGGTCTACGGCCGGCATCAGGCCACGATCCGTACGATCAGCGGCGTGTACAGGGACGAGTCCGGCTCCGCGGGCGACCAGCTGGTCCAGCAGGTGATCGAGGCGGCGGACGCGTTCGAGGAGGACGAGGGCCGGCGTCCGCGGATCCTGGTCGCCAAGATGGGCCAGGACGGCCACGACCGCGGCCAGAAGGTCGTGGTCAGCGCCTTCGCGGACATGGGTTTCGACGTCGACGTCGGGCCGCTGTTCTCCACGCCGGAGGAGGTCGCGCAGCAGGCGATCGACGCCGACGTGCACATCGTGGGCGTCAGCTCGCTGGCCGCCGGCCACCTCGCCCTGCTGCCGCAGCTGCGCCAGGCGCTGGCCGACCAGGGGCGCCCCGACATCATGGTGGTGATCGGGGGCGTCATCCCGCCCGACGACGTCCCCACCCTCCAGGAGATGGGCGCCGCCGCGGTGTTCCTGCCGGGCACGGTGATCGCCGAGTCGGCGCGCGACCTCCTCAAGAAGCTGTCGGAGCAGCTCGGGCACTGATGACCGACGTGGCCAAGCTCGTCGCCGGCATCCGGGAGCAGCGGCGCGCGGCGATCTCCCAGGCGATCACCCTCGTGGAGTCCTCGCGCACGCAGCACCGGGACGCGGCCCGTGAGCTCCTGGCCGAGCTCGGGACGACCGAGGGAGCCGTCCGGGTCGGGATCTCCGGGGTGCCCGGCGTCGGCAAGTCGACGTTCATCGAGTCCCTCGGCGCCCAGCTCACCGAGACCGGCCACCGCGTCGGCGTCCTCGCCGTCGACCCCTCCAGCATCCGCACCGGCGGCTCGGTGCTCGGCGACAAGACCCGGATGGCCAAGCTCGCCACCAACCCGGACGCCTTCATCCGGCCCTCGCCGACGGCCGGGACGCTGGGTGGCGTCGCCCGAGCCACCACGCAGGCGATGGCCGTCCTCGAGGCCGGCGGGTACGACGTGGTGCTGGTCGAGACGGTCGGCGTCGGCCAGTCCGAGATCACCGTGGCCGGGATGGTCGACACGTTCCTCTACCTCACCCTCGCCCGGACCGGCGACCAGCTCCAGGGCATCAAGAAGGGGATCCTCGAGATCGCGGACGTGATCGCGGTCAACAAGGCCGACGGCGACCGCACCGGCGAGGCCCGCTCCGCCGCCCGCGAGCTGGCCGGGGCGCTGCGGCTCGTCCATGGGAAGGCGTCCTGGGCGGCCCCGGTGGTCACCTGCTCGGGCCTGACCGGCGACGGTGTCGACGAGGTGTGGAAGCGGGTGCTCGCCCACCGCGACCACCTCGGCGAGCAGGGTCTGGCCGACAAGCGGGCCGGCCAGCAGCTGGAGTTCACCTGGTCGCTGGTCCGCGACGAGCTCACCCAGCGGCTGCGGCGCTCCGAGGGGGTGGCCGCGATCCGCGACGAGGTCCGCGACGCCGTCCTCTCCGGCGAGCTGCCGGCCACCGTGGCCGCGGACCGCATCCTCGCGGCGTACGACGGGCACTAGCCCCTCCGAGGGATTCGGGGCGTCCCTGCCGGGTGAACTACCCTCTCTCACACGATGTCCCACTCCGATCCCTCTCCCGCTTCCCGGACGATCGAGTCCGTCGTGGAGAAGTACACCGACGACCTGATCGGCCTGCGGCGCGACCTCCACGCGCATCCCGAGCTCTCGTGGGAGGAGACCCGGACCACCGAGGTCGTGGCCGCGCGGCTGCGCGAGGCCGGCCTCACGGTGACCCGGCTGGACCGCACCGGCCTGTACGCCGACCTGGGATCCTCCGGCCCGGTCGTCGCCCTGCGGGCGGACCTCGACGCGCTGCCGGTCGAGGACACCGCCGGCGAGGAGTGGGCCAGCCGGACCCCCGGGGTCGCCCACGCCTGCGGCCACGACGTCCACACCGCCGGGCTGGTCGGTGCGGCCCTCGCGCTCGCCGAGGTGCACGACCGGGGCCAGCTCCCGGGACGGGTGCGCTTCTTCTTCCAGCCCGCCGAGGAGATCATGCCCGGCGGCGCGCTGCACATGATCGAGTCCGGGGCGCTCGACGACGTCAGTCGGATCTTCATGCTCCACTGCGACCCCACGCTGGACGTGGGTGAGCTCGGGCTCCGCGACGGCCCGCTCACCGGCGCGGCCGACATGCTGTCGGTCCACCTCAGCGGTCGCGGAGGGCACACCTCGCGGCCCCACCTCACCGAGGACCTCACGTTCGCGCTCGGCAAGGTGATCACCGAGCTGCCGGCGATCCTCTCGCGTCGCCTCGACCCGCGGGCGGGCGTGAGCCTGGTGTGGGGCATGGTCCGCGCCGGCTCGGCCCCCAACGTGATCCCCGGGACCGGCCAGGTCGCCGGCACCGTCCGGATGCTCGACGCCGTGGCCTGGGCCGAGGCCGAGGCGCTGGTCCGCGACGTGATCGACGAGATCGTGTCCCCCTACGGTGTGGCCGCCGTCGTCGACTACCGGCGAGGCGTGCCTCCCGTGGTGAACGACACCGCGTCGACCCGGACTCCTGGCCCGTGCCATCGAGCGTGCGGTCGGCCGGTCCGGACGGGTCGCCACCAGCCAGAGCCTGGGCGGAGAGGACTTCGGCTGGTTCCTGGACAAGGTGCCCGGCGCCATGGCGAGGCTCGGGACCAGGACGCCCGGAGGCCCGACGTACGACCTCCACCAGGGGAATCTGCGCGTGGACGACCGGGCCACCGCGATCGCCGCGCGGGTGCTCGCCGACGTGGCGCTCGACGCCTTGGTCACCGCCTGATAACAACCTGCGGAAAGTTCTCCCGGTTCCTATTGCCTGAGGCGGGTGAGCACTAGGGTGACCCGTGTTTTGCGCCTGTCCATGGCGCACATGACTCTAGGGAGGCATCTTGCGTCGCCTGACCAAGATTGCAGCGGTATCCGCCGTCCTCGCGCTCGCGATGACCGGATGCGCGAAGAAGGATGAAACCAAGGCCGAAAGCACCGAGCTCTGCCCCGCAGACGGATCCGGTCCCAAGATCGGCCTCGCGTACGACGTCGGCGGCCGTGGCGACGACTCGTTCAACGACCTCGCCGCCAAGGGCGTCAAGGACGTCGCCGCGGACCTCGAGGCGACCTGCACCGAGCAGGAGGCGGCCGCCGCCGAGCCGGAGTCGGCCAAGGAGGAGCGCCTGCGCACCCTCGCGGACGCCGAGCACGACCCGATCATCGGGGTCGGCTCCGCCTACACTGCCGCCGTCCAGAAGGTGGCCGCCGAGTACCCCGACCTCAAGTTCGCGGTCGTCGACGGGTTCGCCGAGGGCGACAACGTGACCAACCTCGTCTTCACGCCCGAGCAGGGCGGCTACCTCGTCGGCATGGCCGCCGGGCTCAAGACCGAGACCAACAAGCTCGGCTTCGTCGGCGGGCTCAAGGACCCGGTCATCGACACGTTCGCCGCCGGCTTCGTCGCGGGTGCCGAGTCGGTCAACAAGGACGTGAAGATCGACTTCAAGTACCTCTCCGACGCGTTCGACGCCAAGGCGTTCAAGAACATCCCGGGTGGCCGCACGGCCGCGACCGCGCTCTACGACGGTGGCGCGGACATCGTGTTCCAGGTCGCCGGTGAGTCCGGCAACGGTGTGTTCGAGGCCGCCGACACGGCTGACAAGTGGGCCATCGGTGTCGACGCCGACCAGTACCTCGGCGCCGACGAGAAGTTCAAGGACAACATCCTGACCTCGTCGATCAAGCGCGTCGACCTGGCGGTCGGGACGTTCCTCGAGGCCTACGTGGACGGCACGGTCAAGCCGGGCTTCGACGTCTACGACATGAAGCGCGGGGGTGTCGGCTACGCCACCAGCGGCGGCTTCATCGACGACATCACCGACCAGCTCGAGGCAGCCAAGCAAAAGATCATCTCGGGCGAGATCAAGGTTCCGACCGAGCTCTGAGGGCCTGACAGGGGGCCCGGGTCGCGCGATAGCGTGGGCCCGGGCCCCTTGCCTGTGACACACGACCGGCGCATCCCAGGAGCGAGATGACGAGTGCAGTGACGGAGAGACCCGAGGGGCTCTCGGTTCGCCTGCGGGGCATCGGCAAGCGGTTCCCCGGTGTGATCGCCAACCACGACGTCGACATCGACGTCCGGGCGGGCACGGTCCACGCGATCGTGGGTGAGAACGGCGCCGGCAAGTCGACGCTCATGAAGATCCTCTACGGCGTCCAGAAGCCCGACGGCGGAACGATCGAGGTGAACGGGGTCGAGCAGTCGTTCGGCTCTCCCTCCGACGCGATCGGCGCCGGGATCGGCATGGTCTTCCAGCACTTCCAGCTCGCCGACAACCTGACCGTCCTCGAGAACGTCGTGCTCGGCGCGGAGAAGCAGTTCGGGATCGGTGCACGTGCCCGGGCCGAGATCGACCGGATCTCCCGCGCCTACGGCTTCGACCTCGACGCCGACGAGCTCGTGGAGGAGCTCGGCGTCGGCGAACGGCAGCGGGTCGAGATCCTCAAGGTGCTCTACCGCGGCGCGAAGATCATCATCCTCGACGAGCCGACGGCGGTGCTGGTGCCCCAGGAGGTCGACGCGCTCTTCGCGAACCTCCGCGAGCTCAAGGCCGAGGGGCACACGCTCATCTTCATCTCCCACAAGCTCGACGAGGTGCTGGCGATCGCCGACGACATCACGGTGGTCCGCCGCGGCACCACCGTGGCCAGCGTCCAGCCGGGTGAGGTGACGTCGCACCAGCTCGCGGAGCTGATGGTCGGCTCGGAGCTCCCCTCACCGGAGACCACCGAGTCCACCGTCACCGACGAGCCCGTCCTCGTCCTCGAAGGGATCTCCCTCGTCGACGCAGCCGGCCGGGCCCTGCTCGACGACGTCTCGTTCACCATCCACCGGGGTGAGGTGCTCGGCATCGCGGGTGTGGAGGGCAACGGACAGACCGAGCTGGTCGAGACCGTGATGGCCATGCGCAAGCCGACCGCGGGGCGCATCCTGCTCGGGGACCGGGACCTGACCGGCGCCAGCACGCGCCGCAGGCGTGAAGCCGGCATCGGCTACATCCCCGAGGACCGTCAGCGACACGGGCTGCTGCTCGACGCTCCCCTCTGGGAGAACCGCGTGCTCGGCCACCAGACCCGCGGCCCGTCGGCGAAGGGCGTGTTCATCGACCGCGGTGGCGCGCGGAGCGACACCGAGCGGATCGTGGCGTCGTACGACGTCCGGACGACCTCGATCGACACGACGGCGCGGGCACTCTCGGGCGGCAACCAGCAGAAGTTCGTCGTCGGCCGCGAGATGAGCGGCGAACCGGTGCTGCTGCTGGCCTCCCACCCCACCCGCGGTGTCGACGTGGGCGCCCAGGCCGCCATCTGGGACCACATCCGCGAGGCACGGCACCGCGGCCTCGCGGTGCTGCTGGTCTCGGCCGACCTCGACGAGCTGATCGGTCTCTCGGACTCGATCCAGGTGATCCTCCGGGGCGCCGTCCGCGGCGACTTCGACCCCCGGACGGTCACTCCGCAGGACCTCGGCAGCGCGATGACCGGCGCCGACGAGAAGCAGGTGAGCTGATGGTGCGTCGGGCAGGCCTGGCACTGGCGGCTCCGCTGCTCGCCGTCGCGATGGCGTTCGTGGTCACCCTGGCGATCATCGTGGCGACCGGCAACTCGGTGGGCGACTTCCTCAACGTGATGTTGTCGGTGCCCAAGGGGCGCAACGTCGTCAACATGATCAACAACTCCTCGGTCCTCTACCTCTCGGCCATTGCCGCCGCCATCGGCTTCCGGATGAACCTGTTCAACATCGGCGTGGAGGGGCAGTACCGCTTCGGGGTGTTCTTCGCGGCGGCGTTCGCCGGCAACAACTGGCTCCCGGGCCCGCTCAACATCGTGGCGGCCATCCTGGTCTCGGTCGTGGTCGGCGGGCTGCTGGCGTCGATCGCCGGCATCCTCAAGATCACCCGCGGCGTGAACGAGGTGATCTCCACGATCATGCTCAACGCCGTGTCCATCTCGGTGACCACCTACCTCCTGCGCAAGTGGGGCGGGAGACAGGGCAACATCCTGACCACCGACCCCATCGGCGAGGACTCGCGCGTTCCGGGGATCCCGCTGCCGGGCTTCCTCGGGGACGCGCCCAACGAGATCTTCGGGCTGGCCCTGCTGGCCGTGGTGGTCGGCGTCGCCTACTCGCTGGTGCTGTCGCGGACCAGGTTCGGCTTCGAGCTGCGCACCACCGGCCAGTCGGCGACCGCCGCGATCGCGAGCGGCATCGACGTACGCCGGATGGTGATCGTCTCGATGCTGCTCTCCGGCGGTGTCGCGGGGCTCGTCGGGCTCCCGATCCTGTTCGGCGACGCCTATGCCTACGCCACCACCTTCCAGACCGGGATCGGCTTCGCCGGCATCGCGGTGGCGCTGCTGGGCCGCAACAACGCGGTGGGCATCGCCTTCGGTGCGCTGCTCTTCGCGTGGCTCACCGAGCAGAGTGCCGTGCTCGGCATCGAGGCCGGGATCTCCAACGACCTGATCTCGATCACGCAGGGCGTCCTCGTGCTGTCGGTGGTCGTGGCCTACGAGCTGGTGCGTCGCTACCGCGTCGTCCAGGAACAGCGGGCCGTGGCGGCCGCCCTGGCCGCGTCCCGGACGCAGGAAGCGGTGGCCCGATGACGATCGCAGGTGACGTCTTCGCCCCGGTGGCGACTCCCGGGGGCGCGGGCCGCCGTCGGATGCCCGGATGGCTGTGGGCAGCGCTGGTCATGACGCTCGCGTTGCTGCTGATCTCGACCGTGCGCGTGATCACCGGCAGTCACGAGGTCGACTCCTCCGGCACCCTGCGCGAGGCCATCAGTGCGATCGTCCCGATCGCCCTCGCCGCCCTGGCCGGCCTCTGGTCCGAGCGCGCGGGCATCGTCAACATCGGTCTCGAGGGGATGATGATCCTCGGCACCATCGGCGCGGGCTACTTCGGCTTCTGGTACGGCCCGTGGGCGGGGGTCATCGGTGCCGTCGCGTTCGGTGCGCTCGGGGGCCTGCTCCACGCGATCGCCACCGTGCGGCTCGGGGTGGACCACATCGTGTCCGGCGTCGCGATCACGATCATGGCCGGCGGCGTCGCCGCCTACCTCGCGGAGACCTGGTTCGACGGTCTCGAGGGCGGCAACGCCACCGCGTCCCCGCCGGTCGAGGCACCACCCACGATCACGATCGAACCCGTGGCCGACTGGGCGCGGGGGATCGAGGACGAGCACTGGTGGATCGTCTCCGACCTGGCCTCGATGCTCGGGGCGCTGACCCGCGGGCTGTCCGTGCTGACCGTGCTCGCCGCCGTGCTCATCGTCGCCACGTCGTTCCTGCTCTGGCGGACCGGGTTCGGCCTGCGGCTGCGCTCCTGCGGCGAGAGCCCGGTGGCGGCCGAGAGCCTCGGCGTCAACGTCTACCGCTACAAGATGATCGCGGTGATCACCTCGGGTGCCCTGGCGGGGCTGGCCGGTGCCTTCATCGTGCTGGCCTGGGCGGGCAGCTACACCAACGACATGACCGGCGGCCGCGGCTACCTCGGCCTGGCCGCGATGATCTTCGGCAACTGGCGTCCGGGTGGGCTGCTCGTCGGTTCTGCCCTGTTCGGCTACACCGACGCGCTGCAGCTCCGTGCGGGCGGCGGTGCGGTCCACGCGCTGTTGCTGGTGATCGCGGTCGTCCTCATCGCCTACGCCGTCGCCCAGGTGGTCCGGGGCAAGCGCCGTGCCGGCGCGGTGTCGGCGCTGACCGGGCTGGCCGTGCTGGCGTGGTTCCTGATGACCGAGGTCGTGCCCGAGGACTTCACCCGGATGACGCCCTACGTGCTGACGCTGTTCGTGCTCGCCGTCGCCGCGCAACGCCTGCGCATGCCGGCCGCCGACGGGCAGGTCTATCGCAAGGGCTCTGCCGGATGAGTGGGGCCGGCTAGCGTGGCCGCCGAGTTCAGCGACGCCGACTGGGAGGTGCTGCGCGCCGAGGCCGTGGCGATCATGCGCCACGCCTACGCGCCGTACTCCGACTTCCCGGTCGGCGCGGCGGCGCGTGTCGACGACGGCCGGCTCGTCGTGGGCTGCAACGTCGAGAACGCGTCGTACGGCGTCGGACTGTGCGCCGAGTGCGGGATGGTCTCCGCGCTGCACGCCACCGGCGGCGGCCGGCTCACCCACGCGGTCTGCGTCAACAAGGCTGGCTGAGGTGCTGATGCCGTGCGGCCGGTGCCGCCAGCTGCTCTGGGAGAACGGCGGACCGGACCTGCTGCTGCTGACGGTCTCCGGCGTGCGGCGGATGGACGAGGTGCTGCCGGATGCCTTCGGCCCCGACGACCTCGCTTGACCTGACCTCGGCCGAGGTGGTGGCCGACCCCTACCCGTTCTTCGCAGCCGAGCGGTCCGCCCATCCCGTCGCGTGGCACGAGCCCTCGCAGATGTACCTCACCTTCGACCACGCCTCGGCCAGCGCCGTGCTGCGCAACCGCGGCCTGGGGCGGATCTGGCGGGACCGGACGCCGCTGCCCGAGCTGGAGCCGTTCAACCTCCTGCACCGGCACCAGATGATGGAGAACGAGCCGCCGGAGCACACCCGGCTGCGGCGGCTGGTCTCCGGGGCGTTCAACCGGGGACACGTCGAGCGGCTGCGGCCGCGCGTGCGGTCGCTCGCGGCGTCGTTGCTGGACGAGGTGGATCCCGCCGGGTTCGACGTGCTCGGGGAGTACGCCGAGCCGTTGCCGGTGCTGGTGATCGCCGAGCTGCTGGGGGTGCCCGAGTCCTACGCCCCGTCGCTGCGGGAGTGGTCGCAGGCGATCGTGCGGATGTACGAGGTGCCGCCCGGGCCGGGCGTCGCCGAGGCGGCGGTCGCGGCCGCGACCCGGTTCGCCGACCTGGTCCGCGACCTCGTCGCGGAGCGGCGGTCGCAGCCGGCGACGGACCTGATCAGCGACCTGGTCGCGACGGACCTGACCGAGGACGAGATCGTCGCGGCCGTCGTACTCCTGCTCAACGCCGGCCACGAGGCGTCCGTGAACGTGTTCGGCAACGGCCTGACCGCGATGCTGCGCCGGGGGCTGCGACCGGGTGCCGACGTGGAGGCGTGCGTCGAGGAGATGCTGCGCTTCGACTCCGCGCTCCAGCTCTTCGAGCGGACGGCGACCACCCGCGTGGAGATCGGCGGCGTGGTGGTCGAGCAGGGCCAGAAGATCGCCGCGCTGCTGGGTGCGGCCAACCGCGATCCGGCGGTCTTCCCCGCGGCCGACGAGCTCGACGTGGCGCGGGACCCCAACCCGCACCTCGCGTTCGGCGCCGGAGTGCACTTCTGTCTCGGGCGCGCCGCTCGCCCGGATGGAGCTGGTCGAGTCGCTGACGGCGCTGTTCGACCGGTTCCCCTCACTGCGGCTCGCCGGCGAGCCGGAGAGCCGAGGGACATTCGTGCTGCGGGGGTTCCGTAGGGTGCCGGTCGGGACGAGTGGGAGGTAGACATGCATGACGCGGTCGAGGTGATCCTCGAGAAGCGGGACGGTGGCCGGCTGTCCGACAGCCAGATCGACTGGGTGGTCGCGGCGTACACCGACGGGGACGTCGCCGACGAGCAGATGTCGGCGCTGGCGATGGCCATCCTGCTGAACGGGATGGACCGGCGCGAGATCGCGCGCTGGACGGCGGCGATGATCGCGTCGGGGGAGCGGCTGGACTTCTCCTCGCTGTCCCGGCCGACCGCCGACAAGCACTCCACCGGCGGGGTCGGCGACAAGATCACGCTGCCGCTGGCGCCGCTGGTCGCCGCGTGCGGGGTCGCCGTGCCGCAGCTCTCCGGGCGCGGCCTCGGGCACACCGGCGGGACCCTCGACAAGCTGGAGTCGATCCCGGGCTGGCGCGCCTCGCTGTCCAACGCGGAGCTGTTCGAGCAGCTGGAGTCCGTCGGGGCGGTGATCTGCGCGGCCGGGGCGTCGCTGGCGCCGGCGGACAAGAAGCTCTACGCCCTGCGGGACGTGACCGGCACCGTCGAGGCGATCCCGCTGATCGCCTCGTCGATCATGTCCAAGAAGATCGCCGAGGGCACCGGCTCGCTCGTGCTCGACGTCAAGGTCGGCACCGGGGCGTTCATGAAGTCCGTCGAGGACGCCCGGGAGCTGGCCACCACCATGGTCGGCCTGGGCGCCGACGCCGGCGTGCACACCGTCGCCCTGCTGACCGACATGTCCACGCCGCTGGGGCTCACCGCCGGCAACGCGCTCGAGGTGACCGAGTCGGTCGAGGTGCTCGCCGGGGGCGGGCCGGCCGACGTCGTCGAGCTCACGCTCGCCCTGGCCCGCGAGATGCTGGCGGGCGCGGGCGTCACGGACATCGACCCGGCCGCGCGGCTCGCGGACGGGTCGGCCATGGACGTGTGGCGCTCGATGGTCTCCGCGCAGGGCGGGGATCCGTCCGCCGACCTGCCGACGGCGCGCGAGACGCACGTCGTACCCGCGCCGGCCACGGGGGTGCTGACCCGCCTCGACGCGCTCGCGGTCGGGATGGCCGCTTGGCGGCTCGGCGCGGGGCGGGCGCGCAAGGAGGACCCGGTCCAGGCGGGTGCCGGCGTGGAGTGGCACGCCCGGCCCGGGGACACCGTCACCGCGGGGTCACCGCTGTTCACCCTGCACACCGACGAGCCCAGCCCGCTTCGAACGGGCCCTGGCCTCGCTCGAGGGTGGCTACGACATCTCGCCGGAGGGGTCCTACTCACCCTCACCGCTGGTCATCGACCGGATTGCCCGACGGTAGCCCCATGCCTGCTTGGGCGGGTCAGAACTTCATCGGGTCGTCGGAGATGACCCAGCCCTCACGCTTGGGGGCGATGAAGACGCGTTCCTCGCACTGGCGGCCGCCGCTGTAGGCGTTCGCGAGGCACTGGCGCGTCATGAACCGCTCGTGCTGTTCGACGTAGTAGCAGTACTTGGTCTTCCCGGGCCTCACGGTGAACGTGGCGCTCACCGAGGTCTCGGTGGACCTGGTCTTGTCGAACGACGCCGTGACCGAACCCGATACCTTGGCGAAGATCCAGGCCTTCGCCTCCACCGAGGCGGTGATGCTGCCGCCCCAACGGAACGTCTGCGTCTCACGCGAGGTGCAGTTCCCCTCGACCGTGCCGCTCGAGCTGTCGTTCTCCACGAAGTGCGCGAAGATCAGCTTCGCGCGCCGGGACATGCGGTACTTGACCTGGATGCACGCCTCGTAGTTGTCGGACGTCTCGGGGGTCCCGTTGCTGAAGTACTTGCACTTGAGCCCCGTGATCGGAGCGGCCTGCGCGGGCGAGGCGCTCAGCGTCGTCATGACCATGGCGAAGGCGGCCAGAAGCCCCCCGATAGACCTGCGCATTGTGATTCTCCCCGTTCGTCTGTGATCAGACCGTTGTTCACTCGAGCACAGTCATGCCCCGCTGGCCCCTAGGCGAAACCTCGTGGTCCAGACCAGAGGATGAGTCAAGTACCGACTGCCAGGCTTCACCCTCCGCTAGACACAGGGGCTCGTCTCACGGCGCCAGTCGGCCCCGCGCGGCGATGGCCGGGTCGCGCCTCTAGGGTGGGCCGATGGCGTCGGTCAAGCAGTTCCAGGTCACCTTCGACTGCGCAGAACCCGAGCGCGTCGCTCGCTTCTGGTGCGAGGCGTTGGGGTACGTCGTACCGCCTTCGGCGGAGGGTGAGGACTCGTGGTCCGCAGCCATGGACCCCTCGGGTGTCGGCCCGCGGCTGTTCTTCCAGCGCGTTCCCGAAGGCAAGGTCGTCAAGAACCGGCTCCATCTCGACGTGCGGGCCGGTACCGGGCTCGTGGGTGAGGAGCGCATGGCCGCGCTCGAGGCCGAGTGCGCCCGATTGGTCCCGCTCGGCGCGACCCGCGTGCGACTACTACTGGCCGATGAGGACAACGAGTCGTGCCTGGTGATGCAGGACGTCGAGGGCAACGAGTTCTGCCTCGACTGACACTGCGCGTGGACGTGCGCGCCGGTGAGCCCGTGCCCGTGGCAGGTGGTTCAGGGCGTGTCGCGGTTCCGACCCTCAGCCCTCGTCGCCGCGGACCGGGGATTGGCGGAACCTAGACGAGCAGGAGTACGACGGACTCGGCGACGCAGGCGGGCTTGTCGGCACCCTCGATCTCGACCACGTGCTTGAGGGTGAGCTGCTTGCCGGCGGGCAGGTCGACGACCTCGCCGACCGTGACGGTGCTGCGGATCCGGGAGCCGACCAGCACGGGGTTGGGGAAGCGGACCTTGTTCACCCCGTAGTTCAGCTTGGCACCCGGGGTCTCGAGCGAGAACACCTGGCTGCCCAGCCACGGCACCAGCGAGAGCGTGAGGTAGCCGTGGGCGATCGTCCCGCCGAAGGGGCCCTCCTTCGCACGCTCGACGTCCACATGGATCCACTGGTGGTCGCCGGTGGCCTCCGCGAACGTGTCGACGCGACCCTGGTCGATGGTGACCCAGTCGCTGGTGCCGAGCTCCTCGCCCGTGGCGGCGGCGACCTCGTCGAGGGTGGTGAAGGTGCGCACGCTTGAAGTTGGCATGGTGGAAGGATAGGGGCGTGAGTTCACCGACGCGGGAGCAGGTCCATCGGGCACCGAAGGTGCTCCTCCACGACCACCTGGACGGCGGCCTGCGGCCGCAGACCATCATCGACCTCGCCGCGCTGGCTGGGCACGAGCTGCCCGAGAGTGACGCGGAGGCGCTCGGCGGGTGGTTCGCCCGGGCCGCTGACAGCGGCTCGCTGGAGCGTTACCTCGAGACGTTCGACCACACGGTCGCGGTGATGCAGACCGCGGACGCGCTGACGCGGGTGGCCCGCGAGTGCGTGGAGGACCTCGTCGACGACGGCGTGGTGTACGCCGAGCTGCGCTACGCGCCGGAGCAGCACGTGGTCCAGGGGCTCACGCTCGACGAGGTCGTCGCCGCCGTCCAGCAGGGGATCGACGAGGGCTGCGCCGGCAAGGGCATCGTGGTGCGGCAGCTGCTGACCGCGATGCGGCACGCCGCCCGATCCATGGAGATCGCCCAGCTCGCCGTCGCCTGGCGTGACCGCGGCGTGGGTGGCTTCGACATCGCCGGCGCCGAGGCCGGCTACCCGCCGACCCGCCACCTCGACGCGTTCGAGTACCTCCAGCGCGAGAACTTCCACTTCACCATCCACGCCGGCGAGGGGTTCGGGACCCCGTCGATCTGGCAGGCGATCCAGTGGTGCGGGGCGGACCGGCTCGGGCACGGTGTGCGGATCATCGACGACATCACGGTCGCCGACAACGGAACGGTCGAGCTCGGACTGCTCGCGGCGTACGTCCGCGACAAGCGGATCCCGCTCGAGATGTGTCCCGCCTCCAACGTGCAGACCGGCGCGGCGACCTCGATCGCCGAGCACCCGATCGGACTCCTCACGCGGCTCCGGTTCCGGGTCACCGTCAACACCGACAACCGGCTGATGAGCCAGACCTCGATGACCGACGAGATGTGGGGCCTGGTCGAGGCGTTCGGCTACACGCTCGAGGACCTGCGCTGGTTCACCATCAACGCGATGAAGTCGGCGTTCCTGCCCTTCGACGAGCGGCTGGCGATCATCGACGACGTGGTCAAGCCCGGGTACGCCGCCCTCATCGACGGGGGCGCGGAAGGATCGTGAACCACGGGCGGTCCCAGCCGGACAGCCCGAGCTTCGCGTCGACGAAGGCCCCCCGGGAGACCGTGACGACCTTCCCCTGCGCGGGGTCGTAGACCCGCAGCCCGTCCCCGGTCGTCGCCGTCACGAGCACCACGTGGCGGGGGAGCCAGCGGCTGCCGACGTAGAGGGGCACCGGGTCGTCCCGCTCGGCGACACGGTCGAACGCGTCGCGCCCGACCGAGCACGACCCGGACCTCGTGGTCGCACGCCGGTCGTGCCGGTGAGCTGCCGCGCGATCGCCCAGGGCGGCGTGCCCAGGGCCTGCGGCCAGGGCAGCTGAAGGCGGCCGGACACGTCGTGCGCCGAGGTGACCCGCCGGTGCATGGACAGGACCTCGGTCCGGAACCCGCCGGGCGTCGACGCCAGGGCGGCGTACGACGGGGTGCGGAGGAGCTCCGCGGCCACCAGGACCGCGGCGCCACAGGAACGCTGGTCCGGCTGGACCAGCCCGACCAGGTCCGACTCAGCCATCGGAGGGCTGGTGCTCGCGCAGCCGTTGCACGTCGGCGTACGCCTCGTCGGGGGTCATCGGCCGGCAGCCGAGCGACACGGCGTGCGCGACGACCTCCCGCTCGGCCCGCAGCAGGGCCCAGCCCCGCCTGGCCAGCACGAGAGGCGGCTTGCGGTGCTCCCGGAGGTCGCGGGTCAGCCGGCGCCAGAACGTGACCAGGGGGTGCAGGCGCAGGCAGTACGCCGCCGCGAGCAGGCCGCGGTCGGCGCATCGCCCGACCACCTCGGGGGCGAAGATGCCCTCGGCCACGAAGAGCGGGCTCCCACCGAGGTCGAGCGCTCGTGAGCCGCGGCGCCCGTTGCGGGCGATCTCGTAGACCGGCACCTCGGCGCTGCCCTCGCGGCACAGCTGCTCCAGGGTCGCGACCGCGTCGTCGAGCAGCCAGGAGTCGGGGTGGTCCCAGTCGGTGAGGCCGGCTGTTCGCGCCGTGCCCGATCACCGGCAGGGTCGGGTCGTCGCCGTCCTTGTAGAAGTCGTCCAGCCGGAGCACCGGCAGTCCGAGCCGTTCGGCGAGGCGGGACTTGCCCGACCCGGACGGTCCGGCGAGGACGATCACGCGCGCGTGCACGGGCGGCCCTAGACCCCGATCGGGTGCCAGACCGTCTTGGTCTCCAGGAACGTCGTCATCGCCTCGATGCCCGGGTCCTGGGTCCAGTCCGGCTCGGCGGCCGGGGCGCGGCGTACGCGCTTGAGGTTCTCCGCAGCCGCGATCTCGAGGTTGCGGGCGAGCTCGGCGTCGCCGGCGACGCCGGTCAGGTCGATCCCGTTGACGTCCATGTGGGAGGCGAGCCACGGACCGACGGTCGCGGCCGAGCCGGTCAGGATGTTGACCACGCCGGCCGGCACGTCGGAGGTCGCGAGCACCTCGGAGAGGGTGACCGCCGGCAGTGGCCGTTCGTAGGAGGACACCACGACGGCGGTGTTGCCGCTGACGATCGCCGGCGCGAACACGCTGACCAGCCCGAGGAGCGAGGACTCCTGGGGGGCGAGCACCGCGATCACGCCGCTGGGCTCGGGGGTGGAGAGGTTGAAGTAGGGCCCGGCGACCGGGTTGGCGTTGCCGACGACCTGGGTCAGCTTGTCGGCCCAGCCGGCGTACCAGACGAGGCGGTCGATGGCCTCGTCGACGACCTTCTCGGCGCGAGCGGCCGCGAGCCCCTCGGACTGCCGGACGGCCGCGACGAACTGCGGGCGACGGTCCTCCATCACCTCGGCGACCCGGTAGATGATCTGCGCCCGGTTGTAGGCCGTCCGGCCGGACCAGCCGTCGAACGCCTTGCGGGCAGCGCTGACCGCGTCCCGGGCGTCCTTGCGGGAGGCGAGGGCGGCGTTGGCCACGAACTTCCCCTTGCTGTCGTTGACGACGTAGGAGTGGCCGGACTCCGAGCGCGGGAAGGCGCCGCCGATGAAGAGCTTGTAGGTCTTGCGGACGTCGATCCCGGCTCACTTGCCTGGCCTCCCTTCAGGTACGCGGCGAGCCCGTGCCGGCCGCCCTCACGGCCGTAGCCGGACTCCTTGTAGCCACCGAACGGCGACGTCGGGTCGAACTTGTTGAAGGTGTTGGCCCAGACCACGCCGGCCCGGAGCTTGCTGGCCACGTGGAGGATCCGGGAGCCCTTGTCGGTCCAGATGCCCGCCGAGAGGCCGTACGGCGTGTTGTTGGCCTTCTCGATCGCCTCGCTGGGCGTGCGGAACGTGAGCACGGAGAGCACCGGCCCGAAGATCTCCTCGCGGGCGATCCGGTGAGCCTGGGAGACGCCGGTGAACACGGTCGGCGGGAACCAGAAGCCGTGGCTGGGCAGCTCGCACTCCGGCGACCAGCGGCCGGCCCCTTCGGCCTCGCCGATCTCGGAGAGCTCCTTGATCCTGGCCAGCTGCTCGGCGGAGTTGATCGCGCCGATGTCGGTGTTCTTGTCCAGCGGGTCGCCGACGCGCAGCGTCGACATCCGGCGCTTGAGCCGGGCCAGGACGTCCTCGGCCACCGACTCCTGGACCAGCAGGCGGGAGCCGGCACAGCAGACGTGCCCCTGGTTGAAGAAGATGCCGTTGACGATGCCCTCGACGGCCTGGTCGACCGGTGCGTCGTCGAAGACGATGTTGGCGGCCTTGCCGCCCAGCTCGAGGGTGACCTTCTTGTCGGACCCGGCCACGGTCTTGGCGATCGCCCGCCCGACGTCGGTGGAGCCGGTGAACGCGACCTTGTCGACGTCGTCGTGGGCGACCAGGGCCCGGCCGGTCTCGCCGGCGCCGGTCACGATGTTGACGACACCGGGCGGCAGGTCGGCCTGCTGGCAGATCTCGGCGAACAGCAGTGCGGTCAGCGGGGTGGTCTCGGCCGGCTTGAGGACGACGGTGTTGCCGGCCGCCAGGGCCGGGGCGATCTTCCACGCCAGCATCAGCAGCGGGAAGTTCCACGGGATGACCTGGCCGGCCACGCCGAGCGGATGTGTTCCCGTAGCCGGCGTACTCGAGCTTGTCGGCCCAGCCGGCGTAGTAGAAGAAGTGCGCCGCCGCGAGTGGGACGTCGACGTCGCGGGACTCCTTGATCGGCTTGCCGTTGTCGATCGACTCCAGCACGGCCAGCTCGCGGCCGCGCTCCTGGATGATCCGGGCGATCCGGTAGAGGTACTTGGCGCGTTCGCGGCCCGCCATCCTCGACCAGGTGCGGGTGTAGGCGCGACGGGCGGCCTTGACGGCGGCGTCGATGTCGGCCTCGTCGGCCTCGGCGACCTCGGCCAGCACCTCCTCGGTGGAGGGGCTGATCGTCTTGAAGCTCTTGCCGTGGCCGTCGACGAACTCGCCGTTGATGAACAGGCCGTACGACGGCTTGATGTCGACGATGCTGCGCGACTCGGGGGCGGGGGCGTAGTCGAACACGGTGCCCTTCTCGGTTGGAGTGCTGTCGGTGCCATGAGATCAGTCCAGCGTGAAGTAGTCGGGGCCGGAGTAGCGGCCGGTCCTCATCTTGGTGCGCTGCATCAGCAGGTCGTTGAGCAGGGTCGAGGCGCCGAAGCGGAACCAGTCGGGGTCCAGCCAGTCGGGGCCGGCGACCTCGTTGACCATGACGAGGTACTTGATCGCGTCCTTGCTGGTGCGGATGCCTCCGGCGGGCTTGACGCCGATCATCTGGCCGGTGGCCTCGCGGAAGTCGCGGACCGCCTCGAGCATCACCAGCGTGACCGGCAGCGTCGCCGCGGGCTGGACCTTGCCGGTGGAGGTCTTGATGAAGTGGCCGCCGGCCATCATCGCCAGCCAGCTGACGCGTCGTACGTTGTCGTAGGTCTGCAGCTCGCCGGTCTCGAAGATCACCTTCAGGTGCGCACTCTGCCCATCGGGTCTGGCGCACGCCTCGCGGACCTGGGCGATCTCCTCGAAGACCTGGAGGTAGCGACCCGACAGGAACGCGCCGCGGTCGATCACCATGTCGATCTCGTCGGCGCCGGCCTCGACGGCGTCGCGGGTGTCGGCCAGCTTGATGTCCATCGCCGCCCGGCCGCTCGGGAAGGCGGTGGCGACCGCGGCGACGTTGACGCCGCTGGCGCCGAGGGTCTCCTTCGCCGTGGCGACCATGTCGGGGTAGACGCAGACCGCCGCGGCCGGCGGGCAGGTCGGGTCGGCCGGGTCCGGGCGCATCGCCTTGGAGGCCAGGGCGCGCACCTTGCCGGGCGTGTCCTGGCCCTCGAGCGTGGTCAGGTCGACCATCCGGATGGCCAGGTCGATGGCGTAGTCCTTGGCGGAGGTCTTGATCGACCGGCTGCCGAGGCCGGCCGCGCGGGCCTCGGCGCCGACCTGGTCGACGCCGGGGAGGCCGTGGAGGAAGCGGCGGAGCGAGGACTCCGAGCGGGTGATCTCCGAGAAGTCTGCACCTGTCGACGGGGCCGTCGACGTCGGCAGGGTGGAAGAGCTCGTCACCCGTCCAGCATAGGCTTTGTGCCGAGAGGGATCGCAATCACCGAAGAGCCGACCAAGGGGGTGCCGATGACCGAGCCGGTGGTGGAGGAGTTCCGCCCCACGAGCGGCCGCGTGATGGGCGTCGTGGGGCTGGTGGCGTGTGCCGCGGTGGTCGGCTACGGCATGCTCACCGAGGGCTTCCCCGCAGTCTGGATCTGGGCCGTCCTGGTCGCCGGAGTCCTGATCTGGGCCTCGACCCTGCGCCCCCGGGTGGCGGCGACGACGTCGCACCTCGTGCTGCGCAACATGCTGAGCACGGTCTCGGTGCCGCTCGCGGCGATCGAGCAGGTGGTGGTCAGCCAGGTGCTCGCGGTCCGGGTGGGGGAGAAGCGGTACGTCTCCCCGGCGATCGGCAAGTCCTGGCGGCAGGCCATCAAGTCGAACCGGCGGACGCCCACCGCGACCAGCGAGACGTCCTACCCGGTCTTCGTGGAGGAGCGGATCTCCCAGCTCGCCGAGGATGCGCGGGACCAGGCCGGCGTGGCCCTGCTGTCCGACGAGCAGCTCGAGCTGGCCTCCGCCGTACGCCGCGAGTGGGCCTGGCCCGAGATCGGCGCCCTGGCGATGGCCAGCGTCGGCCTGGTCGTCGCGCTGGCCCTCTGAGCTCCGGCGCGCTCGGGCGGTCGCGCCGCCCGGTGGTCGGATACGGGCCTGTTCGCTGCGGCCCTATCGACCAGCGAGAGTTGCGTGGCCGAGTAGGCGAGCAGGCCAGCGGGAGCGCCGTCCGAAACCCCCGGAACCGTGGGCAGTAACCGTGCCGGTGGGCACCGCTCTGGCACATCGGCTCGTCGCGACCAGCCGCCACCTGGTGGCGATGCTGGACGGCAGTCGACGGGGTGCTGCTGTGTTGCCTGGCACCAGCCACCGCGCCCACGACAAGCGCGACCACACCCGGATGCCCAACGGCGACATGCAGTTTCGACCGGCGAACGTAAGCCGGCCGGTCGACGGCGACGGTCCCAGGACGACGCGAACAATCCGGTCGACAGGAGGACGACGTGGTCGTCAGGCTCGACACCATGGTGAGCAGCGACCTGTGGGACGAGGAGACGGCGGAGCGCTACGACGAGAGCGCGGCCGAGAAGTTCGCGCCCGACGTACTCGATCCCGCCGTCGACTTCCTGGCCCGGCTGGCCGGCACCGGGCCGGCGCTCGAGTTCGCCGTCGGGACCGGTCGGGTCGCGATCCCCCTGGCCGCTCGCGGCGTACCGGTCACGGGGATCGAGCTCTCGGCACCGATGGTCGCGCAGCTGCGGCGCAAGGTCGACGAGAGCGCCGTCCCGGTCGTCGTGGGCGACATGGCGACGACCCGGGTGCCCGGCGAGTTCGCGCTCGTCTACCTGGTCTGGAACACGATCTCCAACCTGCGCACGCAGCAGGAGCAGGTCGAGTGCTTCCGCAACGCGGCCCGGCACCTGCGACCCGGCGGCCGGTTCGTGATCGAGCTGTGGGTGCCGCCGATCCGCCGGATGCCGCCGGGACAGGTCGCCGTCCCGTTCGAGGTGAGCGAGGCTCACCTGGGCTTCGACACCTACGACCTGGCGACGCAGCGCGGGACCTCGCACCACTACTCGCCGGGGGAGGACGGGACGACGCGCTACGGCGCCCACCACTTCCGCTACCTCTGGCCGGCCGAGTGCGACCTCATGGCGCAGCTGGCGGGGATGGAGCTGGAGGACAGGTTCGCGGACTGGGACGGAGTCCCTTCACCTCCGACAGCGAGAGCCACGTCTCGGTGTGGCGGAAGCCCTAGCCGGGGCCGGTCCTCAGATCCCGGCGGCCTGCTTGATGTCGTTGCGCAGCGCGTCCAGCCGCCCGGCGGCGGCGATCCGGGCCGCGTCGACGCCGTCGTCGGGATGCACCGGGACCACCACCTCGAGGTAGCACTTGATCTTCGGCTCGGTGCCGCTCGGGCGCACGATCACCCGGGCGCCCTCGGCGAGCCGGTAGCGGAGCCCGTCGGTGGGCGGCAGCTCGGCGGACCCGGCGGACAGGTCGTCCACCTGCTCGACCGCCAGCCCGCCGAGCGACACCGGCGGCGAGGAACGCAGCCGTTCCATCGCCGCGGCGATCTCGGCCAGGTCGGAGACGCGCTCGGACAGCTGGTCGGTCGCGTGCAGGCCGTGCTCGGTCGCGATCTCGTCGAGGACGTCGGTGAGTGCCCGACCCTCCGCCTTCACCGCCGCCGCCAGCTCGCAGAGCAGCAGCAACGCCGAGACGCCGTCCTTGTCCCTGACGTGCTCGGGATCGACGCAGTAGCCCAGCGCCTCCTCGTAGCCGAACGCCAGCCCCTCGAGGCGCCCGATCCACTTGAAGCCGGTGAGCGTCTCGGCGTACTCCTGCCCGGCCGCCGCCGCCATCCGGCCGAGCAGCGAGGAGGAGACGATCGAGGTGGCGTAGACGCCCTTTCGGCCGGACGCGAGCAGCCGGTGCGCGAGCAGCGCGCCCGACCTCGTCGCCGCGGAGCATCCGCCACCCGTGCGGGCCGGGTACGGCGGCCGCGCACCGGTCCGCGTCCGGGTCGTTGGCCACGACCAGGTCGGCGTCGTGCCGGACGGCCAGCGCCATGGCGAGATCCATCGCGCCGGGTTCCTCGGGGTTCGGGAACGAGACCGTCGGGAACTCGGGGTCCGGCTCCTCCTGCTGCGTCACCACCAGCGGAGCGGCGAAGCCGGCGGTCTCGAGCACCTGCACGACCGAGGTGCCGCCGACGCCGTGCAGTGGGGTGTAGACGATCGTGAGGTCCCGCGGGCCGTCGGCGGCGAGGTCGGCCACGGTGTCGAGATAGCGGTCCACCACGTCCTCGCCCAGCACCGTCCCGCCGGTGCCGCGCGGCACCTCGGCGAGCGGTCCCACCGCCGCGATCGCGGCCGCGATCTCGCCGTCCGCCGGGGGCACGATCTGGCTGCCGTCGCCGAGGTAGACCTTGTAGCCGTTGTCCTGCGGCGGGTTGTGGCTCGCGGTCACCATCACGCCGGCGACACAGCCCAGCTCGCGGATCGCGTAGGCGAGGATCGGCGTCGGCAGCGGCCGGGGCAGCAGCAGCGCCTGGAACCCGGCGCCGGTCATCACCTCGGCGGTGTCCCGGGCGAAGACGTCGGAGTTGTGCCGGGCGTCGTACCCGATGACGACGGGGGCGTCGCGGCCGGCGCCCTGGTCACGGAGGTACGCCGCCAGCCCGGCGGCGGCACGCGTGACGACGACACGGTTCATCCGGTTGGGGCCGGCCCCGAGCGCGCCGCGAAGCCCGGCGGTGCCGAACTCCAGCGTCCCGGCGAAGCGGTCGGCCAGGTCCGCGGCGCCTGCGCCGCCGTCGGCCACGCTGTCGATGATCGCCTCGAGCTCCGCCTTCGTCGCCTCGTCCGGGTCCTCGGCCGCCCAGGCCCGGGCCCGGTCGAGGAGGTCGGCCACCTGGGGTGTCGTCATGGACCGCACCGTAGCGCCTCTGTCGGAGCGAGCCGCCATGATGGGCGGGTGCCTCCCCTGCCCCGTCCGCGCGACCTCGATGCCCACGTCGGCGACCTCGTCGCCGAGCTGGCCGCGCACCTCGGTGGACCGGCGGTGGTCGACGTGTGCTGCCGGCTCCTCGCCGGTGCGCCGCGCGAGGACCACCTCGACGAGCTGCGCTACCTGGCCGGGCGCTCGTTCGACGCGGGCGACCAGGCGCTCGACCCGGACGTCTGGCCGGACTACTGGCTGCGCACCTGGGGGGCCCGCGGGCTGCTGTACGTCTGGGACGACGAAGCCACCGACGCGGTGATCGCGGGCCTCGCCGACGACCACTGGCGGCCCGCCGAGATGTGCCTCAAGGTCGCGACGCGGCACGAGGTCGGCGGGGCGGGCGACGCGGCGGCTGCGCTGACCACGCACGAGCTGCCCCGGGTGCGGGGCCACGCCCTTCGCGCGCTCGGTGCGGTGGGCGACACCGAACACGTGGCGGCGGTGGAGGCGCGTCTGGACGACGAGGACCCCGACGTACGCCGCCAGGCGGCCCGCGCCCTCGAGCGGCTGCGCGATCGGCTCGACCTGCCGTGACGGCGTACTCCTTCCGCGAGAGCTGGACCGTCCCGTTCCCCCGGGACCGCGTGCAGGCGGTGCTGGTCGACCTGGAGCACTACGCCGCGTGGTGGCCGCAGGTGCGCGCGGTGGTGAAGCTCGGGGAGGACGACGCCCGCGTGCTGTGCCGGTCGTCGCTTCCCTACACCCTCGATCTCGTCCTGCACGCCGAGGTGCGCGACCTCGACCACCTCGAGACCACACTCGAGCGGCGACCTGGAGGGGGAGGTGCGCTGGCGGCTGACCGACCTCGGCCCGGCCGGCACCCGGCTGGACTTCGAGCAGGACGTGCACGTGACGGAGCCGGTTCCTACGGCTGGCCACCGGTGCCGCCCGCCCGCTGCTGCGCTGGAACCACCACCGGATGATGGCCGGCTGCCTCGCCGGCCTCCGCGACGCGCCTGTCGGTGGTCGGTAGGTCGTGCCGCGGTCCGCGGTGGTTTCGGGGGTCAGGTCGCGCAGCGGCGCCTTCGGCATCTCGGTGGCCGAGAGGTCGCGCAGCGACCGTAGTCGAGACAGCTACGCCCGGTCGAGCGCCGGTCGCCAGAACGCCTCGGTGGCGAAGGGTCCTCCCACGTGGGCGCCCTCCACCTCGTCCTCGCGCCGCCGGTCGACCCGGTCCGCGAACTGCTCGGCGTCGTCCTGGGGCTGGTAGCCCAGCTGGCGACCGGGCTCGAGGTCCCACCAGGCACGGGTGTTGGCCGAGATCCCGTAGAGCACCGCGTAGCCCGGCGCGGACGCGGTCAGGGCGGCGTCGACCATCCGCACGCAGTCGTCGTGGGAGAGCCAGGTCGACAGGTGCCGGGTGGTCTCGGGGTGGGCGAGGAACGAGCCGATCCGGCAGGAGATGGCGTCGATGCCGTACCGGTCGGCGTACAGGCTGAGCAGGGCCTCGGCCGCGACCTTCCCCACGCCGTAGAACGTGTCCGGGCGTGGGCGTACGGCGGTGCTGAGCGCCTCGGCACGCGGGGTGCGGCCCACGGCGTGGTTGGACGAGGCGTAGACGATGCGGTCCACGTCGTGCTCGACCATCGCGTCGAGCAGCGCCGCCGTGGTGACGACGTGGGAGGTCAGCGAGTCCGGGAGGCTCGCCTCGTCGGGGTGTCCGGCGAGGTGGACGACCGCCTGGGGTGACTCCTCCTGAACACCGAGGCGACCGCGTCGGCGTCGGCGCAGTCCACGCTGTGCCAGGGGCCGTCGAAGCCCTCGGGCTCGACCACGCGGTCCAGGCCGATGATCCGGTGGCCGCGGTCGGCCAGGCCGACCGAGACCACGCGTCCGATGCTGCCGGCCGCGCCGGTGAGGAGGATGCGCACATCCCGAACGCTAGAGGATCAGGTCCCGGCATCAGGCCTCGGATCAGGCGTCGCGCTGGTCCTCCGAGTCGTGCCGGAGTCGTCCGGACGACGTCAGGGCCGTGCCCGCGGGCGGAGGCCTCCTCCGTCGGGTCCACGACCCCGCCCTGGCCGCCCTCGCCGTCGTCGAACTCCCAGGCGTCCTGGTCGAAGGTCCGACCGGTGTTGTCGATCTCCACACCCTCGGGCCGGTTCTCGGCGTCGAGGCGGCGTTCGCGCTCCTCCTCGATCTCCTTGATCTCGTCCTCGTCGGGCGGGTTCTCGCGGAAGGCCTGGCTGGGATCGGCGCTGCCGGCCTGCCCCTCCTGCGCTGCGGGGTCGTCCTGCTTCTCTTCGGCCGTCCCCGGTCTCTTCGTCCTGGTCGCTCATGGGGTCCTCTCGGGGTGGCCCTCTCGGGGTGGCCTGCGTTCATGCAATCCGCGGACCCGGGCGGTGTCAACGGCTGCGATCAGATCCGCGGCACGACCTGGGAGAGAAGTTCACCCATTCGGGTGGCTGCTGCCCGGCCGGCCTCGAGGACCTCCTCGTGGTTCAGCGGTTCGCCGGTGATCCCGGCGGCCAGGTTGGTGACGAGGCTGATCCCGAGCACCTCCATCCCCGCCTCGCGGGCGGCGATCGCCTCGAGCGTCGTACTCATGCCGACCAGGTCGCCGCCGATCGCCCGGACCATCCCGATCTCGGCCGGGGTCTCGTAGTGCGGCCCGGGGAACTGGACGTAGACGCCCTCGTCGAGGCTCGGGTCGACCTCGCGGCACAGCGCGCGCAGCCGTGGCGCGTAGAGGTCGGTGAGGTCGACGAAGTTCGCGCCCTTCGATCGGGCTGGTCGCGGTGAGGTTGATGTGGTCGCTGATCAGGACGGGCGTGCCCGGGGTCCACGTCTCGCGCAGGCCGCCGCAGCCGTTGGTGAGGACGACGGCCCGGCAGCCGGCCGCAGCGGCCGTGCGCACCCCGTGGACGACGGACGCGACGCCCAGGCCCTCGTAGAAGTGGGTGCGGCCGAGGAACACCAGCAGGTGCCGGTCTCCCGCGCGGACGGACCGGATCTTGCCGGCGTGGCCGGCGACGGCCGGCGGCGCGAAGCCGGGAAGATCCGTGGTGGTCAGCTCGGCGGTGGCCTCGCCGAGCGCGTCGACGGCAGGCAGCCAGCCCGATCCGAGGACGAGGGCGAGGTCGTGGGTCTCGACGCCGGTCAGCTCGCGGAGCTGGGCGGCGGCGGCCTCGGCGAGCGCGGCGGGGGTCTGGTCGGTCACGGGGAGACTCTAGTGATGCCGGCCAGGTCAGAGGCCGGTCGACCGGCACGGGCGTCGGCGCAGCGCGGCGACGTAGTCGGCCGGCGCGTCGGCGGCCTCGGCCGCGTCCGCCAGCACGCCGAGGTACGACGCCGAGGGCAGCCCGCCCTCGAACGCGTCGAGCACGTAGGTCCACACGACGAGCTCGCCGGTCAGCGTCGAGACCCGGACCCGCGTCTTCCGGTAGAGCCCGAGGTCGGCCGCCTCCCACCCGTCGAGGGCGGCCTCGTCCTCGCGGGTGATGTCGTAGACGGCCACGAAGACCTGCTCGAAGGCGTCCTGCACGATGGTGGACAGGGCGCCGTCCCAGCCGTGCTCCTCCCCGCCGAACGTCAGCCGCCACCCGGTCAGCCACCCGGTCGTCTGCAGGGGCGAGTGCGGGCAGCGCTCGCTCATGCGGACGGGATCCAGGTTGGTCCCGTAGGCGGCGTACAACGTCACGGCGGAAGATTACCGAGGTGTCGTGCCCGTTAGGCTGACCGCGTGAGCGATTCCCCCCAGAACAATGCGCAGAACAATGCAGCAGAACAATGCGCACTTCGATGTCCTCGTCCTCGGTGCCGGCCCCGGCGGGTACGTCGCCGCGATCCGGGCCGCCCAGCTCGGCAAGACGGTCGCGGTGGTCGAGGAGAAGTACTGGGGCGGTGTCTGCCTCAACGTGGGCTGCATCCCCTCCAAGGCGCTGCTGCGCAACGCCGAGATCGCCCACATCCTCACCCACGAGAAGAAGACGTTCGGGATCGAGGGCGACGCGACGATGTCCTACGCGCCCGACCCACCAGCGCAGCCGCAAGGTCGCCGAGGCCAGCGCCAAGGGTGTCCACTACCTGATGAAGAAGAACAAGATCACCGAGCTCGAGGGCTGGGGCACCCTCACCGGGCCCGAACGGGATCGACGTCAAGGACGCCGACGGCAAGGTCTCGCCGTACACCTTCGACAACCTGATCATCGCGACCGGCGCGAAGGTCCGGATGCTGCCGGGGATGGAGCTCAGCGACAACGTCGTCTCCTACGAGGAGCAGATCCTCGACGAGGAGCTGCCCCGCTCGATCATCATCGGCGGCTCCGGCGCGATCGGGGTGGAGTTCGCCTACGTGATGGCCAACTTCGGGGTCGAGGTGACGATCGTGGAGTTCCTCGACCGGATGGTGCCGACCGAGGACGCCGACGTGTCCAAGGAGCTGCTCAAGCAGTACAAGAAGCTCGGCGTGAAGGTCCTGCTGAAGACCAAGGTCGACTCCGTCGAGGACACCGGCGGCGGGGTGAAGGTCACCGTCAGCCCGGCCGACGGAGGCGACAGCCAGGTGCTGGAGGCGGACAAGATGCTCGCCGCGTTCGGGTTCGCGCCGCGGGTCGAGGGCTACGGCCTCGACGCCGCCGGGGTCGAGGTGACCGAGCGCGGCGCGATCGCCGTCGACGCGCGCGGCCGCACCAACGTCGGCAACATCTACGCCATCGGTGACGTCACCGGAAAGCTGATGCTGGCCCACACGGCCGAGGCGATGGGCGTCGTGGCCGCCGAGACGATCGCGGACGCCGAGACGGTCGAGATCAACTTCGACATGATCCCGCGGGCGACGTTCTGCCAGCCGCAGATCGCCTCGTTCGGCTACACCGAGGAGCAGGCGAAGGAGAAGGGGTACGACGTCAAGGTCTCCACCTTCCCGTTCTCGGCGAACGGCAAGGCCCGGGGGATGGCCGACGGGGTCGGCTTCGTGAAGGTCGTCGCCGACGCGGAGTACAACGAGATCGTCGGCGCCCACCTGATCGGCCCGGAGGTCACCGAGCTGCTGCCCGCGCTCACCCTGGCCCAGCAGTGGGACCTGACCGCCGACGAGGTGGCCCGCAACATCTTCGCCCACCCGACGCTCTCCGAGGCGATGAAGGAAGCCGTCGAGGGCATCGCCGGCCACATGATCAACCTGTGATGCGACGAGCAGGCGGGCGCGAGGAACGAGCGCGCGGCGTGGACTGCGGAGTCCGCATGACCGAACGAGTCGTCATCATCGGCGGCGGGCCCGGCGGCTACGAGGCCGCCCACGTCGCGGTCCAGCTCGGCGCCGAGGTCACCGTCGTCGACACCGACGGCGTCGGCGGCTCCGCGGTCCTCACCGACTGCGTCCCGAGCAAGACCCTGATCGCCACCGCGGAGCTGATGACCGACGTGGCGGGCGCCCACGAGCTCGGCGTCCACCTGCATGACCACGAGGGCGACTCGGCGACGGGGATCAGGGTCGACCTGGCGCAGGTCAACCGGAGGGTCAAGAAGCTCGCGGCCGACCAGTCGGCCGACATCGGCCGCCGCCTGGACCGGGACGGGGTCACGGTGACCCGCGGCCGCGGCCGGCTCGACGGACCGCACCGGGTGGTGGTCACCACCGACGACGGCGAGCAGACGCTCGACGCCGACGCCGTCCTCCTCGCCACCGGTGCCGCACCGCGGACGCTCGGGTCGGCCCAGCCGGACGGCGAGCGGATCCTGACCTGGGAGCAGGTCTACGACCTGACCGACGTGCCCTCGAAGCTGATCGTCGTCGGCTCCGGGGTCACCGGCGCCGAGTTCGCCAGCGCCTACCTCGCGCTCGGGATCGACGTCACGCTGGTGTCCAGCCGCGACCGGGTGCTGCCGGGCGAGGACGCCGACGCGGCCGCCGTGCTCGAGGAGGTCTCGAAGCGGCGCGGCATGGAGGTGCTGTCGAAGTCGCGGATGGAGTCGGTCACCCGGGACGGCGACACGGTCACCGTCACCCTCACCGACGGCCGCACGGTGACCGGCTCGCACTGCATCCTGGCGCTCGGCTCGGTGCCGAACACCGCCGACCTGGGCCTCGAGGAGGCCGGCGTGGCCACCGACGACGCCGGCTTCATCACGGTCGACCGGGTCTCCCGGACCTCCGCACGCGGCGTGTACGCCGCCGGCGACTGCACCGGCGTCCTCATGCTCGCCTCCGTCGCCGCGATGCAGGGCCGGATCGCGATGTGGCACCTGCTCGGCGACGCGGTCGCGCCGCTGGACCTCAAGAAGGTCTCCTCCAACGTCTTCACCGCGCCCGAGATCGCCACGGTCGGCTGGTCCCAGGAGGCCGTCGACAACGGCGAGATCCGGGCCGAGGTGGTCACCCTGCCGCTCTCGGGCAACCCGCGGGCGAAGATGCAGGGCGTCCGCGACGGCTTCGTGAAGCTGTTCTGCCGCCCCGGCACCGGCATCGTGGTCGGCGGCGTCGTGGTCGGGCCCCGCGCCAGCGAGCTGATCCACCCGGTCTCGATCGCGGTCGCCGAGTCGCTGACCGCCGACCAGCTGGCGCACGCGTTCACCGTCTACCCGTCGGTGAGCGGCTCGATCGCCGAGGCGGCCCGGCGGCTGCACCGGGTCTGAGGCCGGCCTCCCGGTTTGCGTCAGGGGCCGTAGACGTCGCCCATGGCATCCCGGGTGCGGGCCAGGTCCGCCTCGTACTGCACGTACTTCGGGACGCCCCCCACCGCCATCGACCCGATCGACGCCGTGAAGACGCCGCGGTTCTGCTTCGCCTCGTACCACGGCACCCACCGGTCGCCGAGGCGCACCAGCCGGATCTCGGGGTCCTCGCCGCCGGTGAGTCGCCGCTCGTCGGAGCGGCACACCGGGACCTTCCGCTCCACCCCGCCGGGGGGCGTCCAGGGCAGGTCGGCCACTGCCGGGCCGTGCTGGGGGTTGAAGAAGCACGGTTCGCGCCGGGTCGGCAGCTCCACGCCGTCGCGTCGGGCCAGCACGCACGCCAGGTGGAACCGGCCGTCGTCGAGCACGTCGTTGATCTCGAACACCTGGTCGGCGGTCTCCGAGCGGTCGAGGGCGAGCTTCGCGTCGTCGTACAGGTCCAGCGCCCGCTGGTAGTCGTGGCGGGCCGCCTCGTCCAGGTCGTCGGCGAGGGTCTCGTGGTGCAGGTCGGTCAGCTGCTCCCCGAACGCCGTGACGTCCTCACCCACCAGCTTGCGGGTCTGCCGCCACGCGTCGAGGGCGGCGAGCTTGCGCTCCTTGCGGGCCCGAAATGAGAACACGGTCGGAGCATAGGTCGGATCCTTTGCTTTCGTCGGTCTTTGATCGCCCGTGTGACGATGGAACGCATGTCTCGGGTACTGACGCCCCTCCTCGCCCTGGTGACCGCGCTCGGTCTCGCCGCGTGGCCATCCCGCCGGCCGCGACCGCCCACGACGCGGCCGGCGCCTCGCGCGCGCACGGCGGAGGCCGCCCCCGCCACGGAGGTCGAGTTCCAGGGGCGCGGCTGCGGCCACGGCAGGGGGCTCTCCCAGTACGGCGCGCTGGGCCGTGCCAACGCCGGCCACACCCACCGCCAGATCCTCGACTTCTACTACCCGAACACCCGCTGGGGCGAGATCGGCGGCAACGTCCGGGTGCTGATCACCGGAGACACGACCCGGGACGTCACCGTGCTGGCCCAGCAGGGACTGAGCATCACGGCGCTGAGGTCCGGGCGGACCTGGACGCCGCGGATCGCCGACGTACGCCGGTGGCGGATCGACTCCGACGCCAGCGGCGACCGCAGCGTGGTGTCCTACCTGACCGGCAGCTGGCACCGCTGGCGTGACTTCGCCGGCGAGGCGCAGTTCTCCGGCGGCGGGCCGATCACGCTGGTGACGCCCGACGGCCGCGTGAGCTACCGCGGAGCGCTCCGCTCCGCCGCACCGGGGACCGGACCCGACCGGGACACCGTCAACGTCGTCTCGCTGGAGAACTACCTCCGGGGCGTGGTGCCCCGCGAGGTCCCGGCCCTGTGGCCGGGTGCCGCCGTCCGCGCCCAGTCCGTCGCGGCCCGCACCTACGCCGCCTTCGAGCGCGCCGATGCGCCCAGCGGCAGGCACTGGCAGATCTGCGACACCGCCCACTGCCAGGTCTACGGCGGGCACTCCGCGGAGCACCCCGACTCGAACGCGGCGATCGCGGCGACCCGGGAGCAGGTGCTGACCCACAACGGCGACCCGGCGTTCACCCAGTTCTCCGCGAGCAACGGAGGCTGGACCGTGGCGGGCGGCTTCCCCTACCTGCCGGCGAAGCAGGACTCGTTCGACCACTACCCCGTCTGGCAGGCGACACGGTCGGCCGACGAGGTGGACCGGCACTGGCCGGCGATCGGGGATCTCGAGTCGATCGAGGTGGTGACCCGCGACGGCAACGGGCAGTGGGGCGGCCGGGTCCTGCGGATCAAGCTCACCGGCGACCAGGGCAGCACGACCGTGGACGGGTCGACCTTCGCGTCGTACCTCGGGTTGAAGTCGTCCTGGTTCGACGTCCACGTCGTCTCCTGACCCAGCCCTCCGCTCCAGCCCGACCCAGCCTGACCTGCGAAAACTACAGATCTGTAGTTCGCGCGAACCACTGGCACGGCCCCGGACGGCGTGGTCCGATGGCTCCTGAGTCACACCTGTCCCTGCTGTCCCACCCGTGCCGGAGTCCCCATGCGTCACGTGCTGCGTCACGTCCTGCTGCGTCGTACGGCGCTGGCGTGCGCGCTGCTGCTCCCGCTCCTGGCGCAACCCTTCCTCGCCGCCCCCGCCGACGCCGCCCAGTCGTGGTCGGTGCCGCGGTCGGCCTGGATCACGATCAAGGGCCACGGCTACGGGCACGGCCACGGCATGTCGCAGTACGGCGCCGAGGGCGCCGCGCGCCAGGGGCTGGGCTTCCGCAGGATCGCCGAGTTCTACTACCCCGGCACGAGCTGGGGCGAGAGCAGTGGCTGGGTCCAGGTGGTCATCTCCGCCGACACCACGGACGACCTCGTCGTCCTCGCCGGTCCGCGGCTGGCGCTGCGCGACAAGGGGGGCGACAGGGGGGCCGGCACCACCACGCTGCTCCCGGACAACGGCGCCACGCGGTGGCGGATCGCCCGCGACGAGGCGGGCGTGGAACGCGTCTGGTACCTCACCGACCGCTGGCGGCCCTGGAAGGCACTCGAGGGTGAGGGCGGGTTCTCCGCCGGCTCGAACCCGGTCACCCTGGTCACGCCGCGCGGCGAGCGGCCCTACCGGGGACGGCTCTGGTCCGCGGCGCCGACCCCCGGGAGCCCCGCACGGGTGACCGTGAACGCGCTGCTCCTCGACAACTACCTGAAGGGTGTCGTGCCCGCTCGAGATGCCCGCCTCGTGGAGCCCCGAGGCGGTCCGGGCCCAGGCCGTCGCGGCGCGCACCTACGCGGCGTACGAGCGCGACCACCGCGCCGGCCCGCTGTGCGACACGACCTCCTGCCAGGTCTACGGCGGCGTCGCCGCCGAGCACCCCGCCTCGAACGCGGCGGTCGACGCGACCCGCCGGCTCACGCTGATGTACGACGGCGAGCCCGCGTTCACCCAGTTCAGCTCGAGCAGCGGCGGCTGGACGTCGGCCGGCTCGGTGCCCTACCTGACCGCCCGGCAGGACCCGTACGACGGCTGGTCCGGCAACCCGATGCACGACTGGTCCGTCACGATCACCGACCGCCGGATCGAGTCCGCGTTCCCCGCCATCGGCAACCTCACCCGCATCGTGGTCAACCAGCGCGACGGGAACGGCGAGTGGGGCGGCCGGGTCCGCAGCGTGACCCTGGTCGGCTCCCAGGCCCGCCGCACGGTTTCCGGCGACACGCTCCGAGGGGTCCTGGGACTCCGCTCCACCTGGGTTACGTTCGTGGTGAAGCCGCGCGGGTAGCGGCCCGCGCTGACGTCCACCCGGGGGAGTGTGCAGTGTTCCGCGCCGTCCGTCCCACGGCACCTGCCCTGGTGCTGAGCGCCCTCGCGGCCACCCTCGTGGCCGGCGCACCCACCACGACCCAGGCGGCCGCGCCGACCTGCCGCGGCGTGACGGCGACGATCGTCGGCACGTCCCGACCCGACGTCCTGACCGGGACCGCGGCGGCCGACGTGATCGCCGCCGGTGACGGGGACGACGTCGTCAGCGGCCTGGGGGGCCACGACCAGATCTGCGGCGGACTCGGGGCCGACGAGCTCGCCGGCGGCTCCGGCGCCGACCGGCTCTACGGCGGCGACGACCGGCTCAGCTCCGACGCGTCCGGCACGTTCCTGGTCGGGGACACCCTGCTCGGCGGCCCGGGTGACGACGAGCTCGAGGGAGGGCACGACGACCGCCGCGCTGCCGCGCGACGGGTGCCCGACACGTTCTCGTGGGCGGACGCCGGATCCGCTGTGGCGGTCGACCTGACGACCGGCCGCGCGACCGGCGCCGGGCAGGACCGGATCGTGCTGCGACCGCCGTACGCCGTCGAGGGCTCCCCGTTCGCGGACCAGATCGTCGGCTCCGCCGCCGGCGACCGGATCTCGGGCGAGGGCGGCGCCGACGAGATCCTGTCGGGCGACGGCAATGACCTGGTCTTCACCGAGCGGGCCACCCTGGAGGCCGGGAGCGACCCCGACCGGGACCTGGTCGACGCCGGCGGGGGCAACGACGTCGTCAGCAGCCAGCTCGGGCAGGACGAGATCAGGTCCGGGCCGGGCGAGGACTGGGTCGAGGCCCACAGCAGCGCGCCCACCGACGTGACTGGCTGGCGCGGGTGACGACACGGTGCTGCAGAACGTCGTCGTCGCTCGCGGAGCGTCGAGCACCGGCGGCGACGGCGTCGACCGGATCACGTTCTACGGCACCTACCTGGAGGAGCTGGTCCCGCGCCCGGAGTTCGTGGTCGACCTGCGCGCGGGCACCACGGGCACGAGCGTGGACCCGGACGCCACCGGGACGATCGGCGGGTTCCAGGAGCACCGCTTCGTCGGGGACCTCGCCTGGCGGTTCCACGGCACCTCCGGCAACGACCGGGTGTGGGCGATCACCGGCGGAGGACTCCAGGCCTGGCTCTACGGCGGCAACGACTGGGCCACCGGCTCCGACCGGGCCGACATGGTCAACGGCGGTGACGGCACCGACTACGTCGCCGGCCGGGATGGTCACGGACGTGTGCCGCTTCGTCGAGCGCGGGCCCTGCTGACGCCGTCTCGGTCTCGGCGGGCCGATCAGTCGCGGGCCAGGAACTGACCGACCAGCCCGGGGACCCCCGCCGTCGCCACCTCGACCGCCGTGTCCTCCGGTACGTCGAGAGCGGTGCAGGCCTGGCTCCCGCCGGCCGTGGTCGCGACCAGCGTGGTCAGCCCGGCCCGGCGCTGGAAGAACGAGGAACGGAAGCTCCACCCGATGATCGCCGTCGTCTCGAGCACCTCCCGCTGCCGGAACAGGCTCCCGGACCGCACCACGAGGTGCCGCCCCGACAGGGCGTGCCCGAGCGCGCGTGCCCGGTCCGCGGCCAGGCCGGCCGCCACGAGCAGGATCGCGACGGCGAGCAGCAGCCAGGCACGTGAGGCGCCGGCGTACGCCGCGAGTGCCGGCGCGCGCCGCGAGCACGGCGGCCGGTGCCAGCGCGCGGGTGTACCTCCTCGTCCGGGCCCGGGGCCCGTGGCTGCGCAGCGGCCCGATGACCGGCTCGCGGGGTGCCGAGCACCTCGGCCGCGACCCCCGCGACCACCGCCCGGGGAGCCGGGGGCACCAGCACCGAGCCGCCGGCCGCCGTACGGCCCAGCCCGGTGACGATCGCGGACAGGCGGCCACCCCGCGCCACCCGCAGCCCGATCGGCTCGCCGATGGTGACGCCGGCGACCCGCTCGTCGTCGAGGCTGGTGTCCCGGGTCGTGAACAGCCCGCGGTGCAGGTGCCAGGCACGGTCGTGGTGGGTGAGGGTGAAGTCCCAGTTCGTGATCAGGTAGGCGGCCACCGCCAGCAGGGTGATCGCGACGACCACGGCGAGGAGGACCGGCAGCAGGACCAGGCCGGCCACGCCCGTCACGACCCCCTCGAGGTCGACGTCGTCCACCACGCCCAGCCCGTCGAGCGCCTGGCTGCCGACGCCGATCAGTACGGCCGCCAGGGCGACTCCGCTGCTGGTGAGCGGGGCGAAGCGCGCCCAGGCCGGGTCGAGCCGCAGCACCACCCGGGGGCCGCCCGGCCGCGCACCCGGCTGCTCGCCGTCCCCGGTGAGAGGCGTCGTGTCGAGCAGCACCGTCCGCAGGGCGCGCGCCCGCTCCGCGGGAAGGCCGTCCAGGTCGAGGTGGTCCTCCTCGTTGGTCGAGGCGGTGCCGGTGCCGACGCGGAGGGTGGCCAGGCCGAGCACGCGGTGGATCGGGGGAGCCGTCACGTCGACGGTGCGGACGCGGTCCAGCCGGGTGGAGAGGACGTGCTTGTTGAGCAGTCCCCGGCGCAGCTCGATCCGCTCCTCGCCGATCCGGAAGCTGGTGGTCAGGTAGCGCAGCAGGCCCAGCACCACCGGGACCGTCACCCCCAGGAGCTGCCACCGGACGTCGACGCCGCCGGACGCCGTACCCGCCACGAAGAGGCCGAGCAGCACCGGCAGGAACCGCAGCAGCTCGCGGATCGGGTGGACCAGCAGCATCCGCGGGTCGAGCCGCTGCCAGTCGGTGCCGGGCGGGCCGCTCGTCCGCGGCAGCCGGGCCACCGGCGGGATCGTCATGTGGCGTCGCCGGGGACGGCGTCGGCCTGGCGGGTGAGCTCCTCGACCAGCTGCTGCGCGCGGAGCCGGTCCAGGCCCCCGATCTCCAGGGCTCCGGCCGCCGAGGCGGTCGTGACGGTGACGGTGGCGAGACCGAAGATCCGCTCCAGGGCGCCCTCCGCGTAGTCGACGGTCTGGATCCGCGACATCGGCGCGATCCGGCGCTCCCGGGTCCACCAGCCGACCTGGGTGTAGACCGCGGTGTCGGTGACCTCCCAGCGGTGTACGGCGTACCGCCAGGAGGGGACGACGACCACCCAGGTGGCCAGGACCGCGCCCGCCAGCGCGGGCATCCACCAGCGGATCGCGAACGGGGCCCACACGTAGCCCACCAGGAGGAGCACGCCGAACAGCACGATGGCCTCGACCGCGGCAGCGACCAGCCACATCACCCGTGCCCGCGGGCTGACCCGTTCGCTGGGCTCGCGGAGCTGGGACCCGGTCACGCCCCGAGCCTAGACAACGTCGACCCGCCCGAAAGTTTCGGGCGGGTCAACGTTGTCTGGAGCAAGTTTCGGGCGGGTCAGTCCTTGATCTCACAGAGCACGGCGCCGTTGGTGACCGTCGCGCCGACCTCGGCCTGGAGCCCGGTGACCGTCCCGGCCTTGTGCGCCTTGAGCGGCTGCTCCATCTTCATCGCCTCGATGACCACGATCGCGTCGCCCTCGGCGACCTCCTGGCCCTCCTCGGCGACGACCTTGACGATGGTGCCCTGCATCGGGCTGACCACGGCGTCGCCACTGGCGGCGGCGCCGGCCTTCTTGCCGCCGCTGCGCTTGGGCTTCTTCGCGCCGCCGCCCCGCGCCCGCCAGGCCGCCGAGCCCGGCCGGGATCACGACCTCGAGCCGTCGCCCGCCGACCTCGACGGTGACCCGCTGCCGCTCGCCGGGCTCCTCGCCCTCGGCGGCGGTCGCCGGCGTACGGCGCGATCTGGTTGTCGAAGTCCGTCTCGATCCAGGTGGTGTAGACGGTGAAGTCGCCCTTGCCGTCCGGGTTCGAGGCGCCGACGTAGGCCGGGTCGTCGACGACGGTCCGGTGGAACGGGATCACGGTCGGCATGCCGTCGACCACGAACTCGTCGAGCGCGCGGCGCGAGCGCTCCAGCGCCTGGGTGCGGTCGCGGCCGGTCACGATCAGCTTGGCGATCAGCGAGTCGAAGGAGCCGGGGATGGTCTCGCCCTCGACGTAGCCGCCGTCGACGCGGACGCCCGGCCCGTTCGGGGGCTCCCACCTGCTGAGGGTGCCGGGGGCCGGCATGAAGTTCTGGCCGCCGTCCTCGGCGTTGATGCGGAACTCGATCGAGTGGCCGCGCACCTCGGGGTCGTCGTACCCGAGCTCCTCGCCGGCCGCGATCCGGAACATCTCGCGGACCAGGTCGATGCCGGTGACCTCCTCGGAGACCGGGTGCTCGACCTGCAGGCGGGTGTTGACCTCGAGGAAGGAGATGGTGCCGTCCTTGGCGACCAGGAACTCGCAGGTGCCGGCGCCGACGTAGCCGGCCTCGCGGAGGATCGCCTTCGACGACTCGTAGAGGCGCGCCACCTGGTCGTCGCTGAGGAACGGCGCCGGGGCCTCCTCCACGAGCTTCTGGTGCCGGCGCTGCAGCGAGCAGTCGCGGGTGGAGACGACGACGACGTTGCCGTGCTGGTCGGCGAGGCACTGGGTCTCGACGTGGCGCGGCTGGTCGAGGAACTTCTCGACGAAGCACTCGCCCCGACCGAACGCGCCGACCGCCTCGCGGACCGCCGAGTCGAACGCGTCGGCGACGTCCTCCAGCTTCGTGGCCACCTTCAGCCCGCGGCCACCGCCGCCGAAGGCCGCCTTGATCGCGATCGGGAGGCCGTGCTCCTCGGCGAACTTCACCGCCTCGTCGTGGTTCTCGAGCGGGTCCTTGGTGCCGGGGGCGAGCGGGGCACCGACCTTCTCGGCGATGTGGCGGGCCTTCACCTTGTCGCCGAGGTTCTCGATCGCCTCGGGCGGCGGGCCGATCCAGACCAGGCCGGCGTCGAGGACGGCCTGGGCGAAGTCGCGGTTCTCGGCGAGGAAGCCGTAGCCGGGGTGCACCGAGTCGGCGCCGGACTTCTTGGCGACCGCGATGATCTTGTCGATGTCGAGGTAGGAGTCGGCCGGGGTCGCGCCCTCGAGGGAGTGCGCCTCGTCGGCCAGCCGGACGAAGAGCGCGTCACGGTCCGGCTCGGCGTACACCGCCACGCTGCCGATCCCGCTGTCCTTGCACGCCCGGATCACCCGGACCGCGATCTCCCCGCGGTTGGCGATCAGGACCTTCTGCAGTGGCTGGATCTTGGGCGGCTTGGTCTCCGGCACCTGGTGGCTCCTGCTCTGGAGTTGAACATGGGGGCTGGCTGCCCGGCAGCCTATCGCCGGGGCCGGGTGGCCCCGTGGGGACCTCTCGCTGGTCGAGCGCCGGTGGAGGGCCGCTCATCCCGGCCTCGGTGGTCGAGGTGCGAGCGAAGCGAGCCTCGAAGCCCCGGAAGTGGGGGCAGCACGGCGACGCGAGCCCCCAGTTCCGGCTGACGATCAGCATCGTGCTGAACCGCTCGTCTGTTAGATGCGCGGCCCTTGCCCGAGGAGGCGCAGCCCCTCGAGGTCGCCGGGGCCGAAGGTCGTCAGATCGCTGTTCTCCTCGGCCATCAGCTCGCGTGGAGAGTCGACGTGGTCGAGACCGAAGACGTGACCGAACTCGTGCAGCAGTACCGCCAGCGCTTCGGCGTTGTCGCCTCGCTCGGTCAACAACCTGTAGTAGTCGCGCGACAGGGCGATGGTGCCGGCCACCAGGCGCTTGCTGCCGCTGGGGGCGGTGACGACGCGGCTGCCGCCGAGACCTGCGGTGTGGTCGCTCATCTCCTCGATCGCATCGCCGTCCTGCCAGGAGACGACGATCGGGTCGTCAGGGTGGATCGGTGCGGCTTCGAAGTTCCAGTTGGGTGCGTGGCCGCCGAAGGGGCCGGTGAGGACGATGTCGAGCCCGGTGGCGGCTCGCATCCGGATCACGGCCGCGCGCACCAGTTCGACGGCGTTGGGTGGTCCTCCGGCCGGATAGACCGCCACCTGGATGAGGCGGCACGAGGTGTAGCTGACGGGCCGGCCCTCGACCGTGTCCAGGAAGGCGTAGGTGGGCTCCGAGTCGTCGGTGTCGGCCGCGCCGAGCTGGGGCAGGAGTGTGATGGCCGCGATCAGCCCGAGCGCCGCGAGTGACAGCCGCCGGGAGAGGCCTTGCCGCGAAGGTGGAGCGGCGGTCGGCTCGTCGCCCCCACGACGTTGGCGAATGTCGCGCAGAATCCGCTCGTACTCGGCCTCGCTGATTCCCAGTTCGGCAGCGGTGGTCGGGGTGGGCTGGTCCATGGCCGCCCGAGCCTAACTTCCGGCCGGCCCGTCGGCAGGGGAATCCGGAAGACGTGGTCGGCGGGCCGGGACGTGGCTGACAACGGCCCGCCGCCGGGCTCGACGGCGCAACGCTCACTATCGTCGTCACCATGGGCGCGACGCACGGACACGGCCACGCGGGCGGGCGGCACCGCTGGCGGCTGGAGGTCGCGTTCGGGCTGGTGGCGGCGTACTTCGTGGTGGAGCTCGTCGCCGGCCTCTGGTCGGGGTCGCTCGCCCTGTTGTCCGACGCCGGACACATGGCCGCGGACGTGGTTGCGCTCGGTGCTGCGCTGGCCGCCACCCGGATCGCGACCCGGAGGGACGCCACCGGCCAGCGAACCTATGGGTCCTACCGGGCCGAGGTGCTCGCGTCCGGGCTGACGGTGCTGCTGATGCTCGGTACGGCGGGGTACGTCGGCACCGCGGCCGTGCTGCGTCTCGGTGAGGCGGTGGACGTCGCGCCCGCCGCGATGCTCGTCGTCGGCGCGCATCGGCCTCGTGGTGAACCTCGCCGCCCTGGCCCTCCTCCGCGGCGGTGCGGGCGAGAGCCTGAACGTCCGCGGCGCCTACCTCGAGGTGCTTGCCGACACGGTCGGCTCGGCGGGGGTGATCGTCGCGGGACTCATGGTGGCCGTGACCGGTGACCCCGGGTGGGACACGGGCATCGCCGTCGCGATCGCGGTCTTCGTGGCGATCCGCGCCGTCGTGCTCGGCCGCGAGGTGCTGGCCGTGCTCGGCCAGCACGCCCCGGCGGGGATGACGCCGGCGGAGGTCGAGGCCGACCTGCGCCTCGTCGCCGGGGTCGGCGACGTGCACGACCTCCACCTCTGGACCCTCACCTCCGGCATGCACGTGGCCACCGCCCACCTCGTGGCGGGCGCCGACACCGACTCCGACGCCGTCCTCGTCGAGGCGCGCACGCTGCTGCGCACCCGCTACGGCATCGAGCACGCCACCCTGCAGATCGAGTCGGACCCCGGCGCGTGCGAGGAGCTGTCCTGGTGAGCCGAGATGGCGAGCTGGGCGTCGCCCACCCCTCGGGAGTAACCCGTCCGCGCCCGTCTCGTTGAGCAGACGACTGGACCACTCTCGAAAGGCCGCCATGCGCCCGTCCGCACGCCCCCGCCTCCGTCGCCTCCTCACCCAGCTCGCCGCCGGAGCCCTCGTGCTCGGCGGCGCCCAGCTCGCCGCCTCTCCCGCCGACGCGATCGTGGGCGGCTACCAGGCCGAGGAGGGCCAGTTCCCGTTCATGGCCTCGGTCCAGCTCAAGGAGTACGGCGACGGCACGGACGGCCACATCTGTGGTGGCTCGATCATCAGCAGCCGCTGGATCCTGACCGCCGCCCACTGCATGGTCGACACCAAGCCGGGCGAGGTGCAGGTGGGCGTCGGGCGCACCAACATCGACGACTTCTCCACCGGGCAGACCCTCGACGCCGACCGGATCGTGGTCCACCCCGACTACGAGGAGACCCAGACCTTCGACGCGGCCCTGATCCACGTCACCCAGGACATCGCCGCCCCGTCCATCGCGCTCGCGCCGCAGGGCGACGACACCCTGGAGCAGCAGGGTGCGCCGCTCACCGTGGCCGGCTGGGGCACCGAGTTCTTCGGCTCGCCGTTCATCCCGGCCGACCTGAAGGCCGTCGACGTCGAGGCGGTGGCCGACGAGAACTGCACCACCAACGGGCTGATGGGCTTCCAGCCCGACTCCGAGGTGTGCGCCGAGACGCTCGGCGGCGACTCCTGCCAGGGCGACTCCGGTGGTCCGATGTTCGGCACCCTCGCCGACGGCCGGCTGGTCCAGGTCGGGATCGTCAGCTACGGCCTCGGCTGCGCCGTACCGCAGTTCCCGGGTGTCTACGGCGAGGTCAACAACCCCTCGATCCACGACTTCATCACCTCGACCGCCGGGCTCGGCGGTGCCACGACGACGACGGCACCCAAGCAGCGCGGCCCCAAGAAGGGTCGCTGACTAGACTCTCCCGCGCGGCCGGTGTCAGGGGTTTCCGGCCGCGCGGGAGCACGCCTGCTCCCGTGAGCCGGTGTAGAGAGCCGGTGCTCAGAGCCGGCGGTGCAGGGAGCTGCCGAGGCGGCGGACGAGCGGCCGCACCAGCCACCAGTAGCCGATGCCCACGGCGAACGACGCGGCCGTGGCGAGCAGCGGGTAGTCCATCTCCAGGTGGGGGTAGACCTGCCAGTGCGTCAGGTAGACGAACAGCGAGCTGCTGGCCAGCACGCTGACCACCGCGACCAGGCGCGCCGGCACCCGGACGGTGGGGAGCCACAGCAGGGCGGCCACGCCGCCGAGCAGGACCAGCTCGCGCGAGAGGTCCCCGAAGAAGCCGATCGTCGCGACCGCGCCGGCCAGCAGCACGAGCAGGCGCTGCCCGTGGGTGCGGGCCCGCGCGGCGACCCAGCCGAGCGCGAAGCACCACAGGACCACGCCCGTGAAGTAGCGCTGGTACGGCCCGGCCTCGAGGCCGACCCACGCGAACCGCACCGCCGCCGTCACCGCGAGGACGCCCAGCGCGAAGCGGAACGGCGCCCGCCGCTCGAGCCGGTCGAGCGCCGGGGAGGGCGGTCAGCGCGAGTGCCCCGAGCGAGGTCCAGACGAGGGCCTCCAGGAACCAGAACTGCCAGTCGTCGGTCCAGGTGTCGCTGCCGAGCAGTCCGTGCAGGAAGACGGCGGTGGTGGCGTCGTACGCCCGGGTGGTCGCCGCCACCGCACCGATGAACAGCGCGCTCGGTACGGCGACCTGCGCGACGGCGACCAGGCCGTTGCGGAGCCGGCACCCGGCGCGGGACGGACGCCAGCTGGAAGCGGGCGAAGTTGAAGCCCGCGACGGCGAGCAGCAGGTGGGCGCCGCCCATGATGGTGACGAGGTTGGCGTGGGTGGCGACGATGGCGAGGATCGCCAGGGCGCGCAGCACCACCGTGCTGTCGGTACGCACGCCGCGGCCGTGCCACGGCCACCGGTGAGTCCGCGTCGTCGCTGCCCGCGGCCGGGAGGCGTCGTCGGCGGCCAGCTCGCGGATCGTGCGGGTGTGCCACCCGTGGGGGAGGTCGCCCAGCCGCCGGCCGAGCCGGGTCGCGAGCTCGACGTAGGACAGCGAGTCGCCGCCGAGGCCGACGAAGCTGTCGTCGGGGCCGGCGTCGGGGCGGCCGAGCACCACCGCGAAGTCGTCGCGGATCGCGTCCTCCCCGGTCGCGGTGGGGACGCTGCGGGCGGTTTCCTCGACCAGCAGCCGGGCCTGGCGCTCGAGGGCGGCGAGGTCGGGCTTGCCGTTGGCCAGGCGCGGGAGCTCGGCCAGCCGGTGCACGCGGACCGCCCGCGCGGGCAGGCCGCACAGCTCGGTCACGGCGTCGTGCACCCGGGTGGTCGCGCGAGCGACGGGGTGAAGACGTGGAGGGTGTCGTCGACGGCCACGGCACACAGCCGGTCGGACGTGGCCCGTTCGACCCGGTCGAGGTCGATCCGCAGGCCGAAGACCTTCGCGTTGCGGCTGCGCCGGCCGATCACCTCGAACAGGCCGTCCTCGACCCGGGCCAGGTCGCCGGTGCGCAGCTCCGCGACGACGTCGCCGGTCGCCAGGTCGGCGGGCGACTCGGCGTACCCCATCATCACGTTGGGTCCGGAGTAGACGAGCTCGCCGGTGCCGGGCTCCGGGCACTCGGGGACAGGCTCCAGGCGGAGCGAGCCCCCCGGGACCGGGACGCCGATCGCGGCGGGACGCTGCCGGGCCAGCTCCGGCGGCAGCCACGCCATCCGGGCGGTCGCCTCGGTCTGGCCGTACATGACGACGAAGTCCCAGCCCCGGCGGTCGCCGAGCTCCGCCCACGCCGTCGACCCGGGCCGGGTCGAGCCGGCCGCCGGCCTGGGTGACGTAGCGCAGCGACGGCAGGTCCCGCTCCGCGAAGCCGGAGTGCTCGAGCAGGTCGAAGGTGTAGGGGACGCCGGCGAAGGAGGTGGCGCCGTCGCGCTGCGACGCGGCGCCAGAAGCACTCGTCGACCACCGAGTGGTCGGTCAGCACGAGGCCGGCGCCCGCGGCCAGGTGGCTGTTCACCACGGACAGGCCGTAGCAGTAGTGCAGCGGCAGGGACGTGGCGGCGCGGTCCGCGGGCGTGAGGCGGAGGTACGACGCGATGCTGTCGGCGTTGCTGCGCAGGTTGGTGCCCGAGAGCCGCACCAGCTTGGGGGAACCGGTCGAGCCCGAGGTGCTCAGCAGCAGGCGAAGATCGGGGTGCAGGTCGTGCGCCGAGCCGGGACGCCGGGCGTCGGCCTGCCAGTCACGGCCGTCGTGCCGGAGCACCACGTCGGGGTCGTACGCCGCGACCATCTGGTCGAGCTGCGCCGGCCGGTCGTGCGGCACCAGCAGGGCTGCGTGCCCGTGCTGGATCGCGGCCAGGTAGCCGGTGATCGCCTCGACCGTGTTGGTGCCCTCGATCAGGACCAGCCGGGGCGTCGGGCCGAGCAGGTCGCCGGCGAGCTCGGCGGCGCGGCCCGCCAGCTCGGCGTAGCTGAGGACGCCGTCCTCCGTGAGCAGCGCGGGCCGTGACCCGTGCCGGGCCAGGTCGAGGACCGGCCCGCCGGCGCCGCGGTGGGCGGCCGGGTCGGGGCGGGCAGGAGCAGGCTCACCGGGCCAGTCTAACTAAGGTTTGCCTTACCTCAGGAGTCGGATCAGGAAGCGGATCGGCCGACAGGCCGACCACCCGGCCGGCCACGCCGACCCGCACGACGGCCCCGACCTCGGGGGCGGCCAGTCCCGTCACCCGGGCGACCAGCGACGGGCCGTCGGGCCCGACGAGGAGGCGCACCGCCGCGTCGTGCCCGTAGAAGCTCACGTCCGTCACGGTCGCCTGCACCGATCCCTCGGCGCCGTCCAGCCGCACCTGCTCGGGTCGGACGATGATGTCGGTCTCGCCGTCGGCCCCGTCGACGGGGAGGTCGCCCAGGGCGCAGCGGGCGACACCACCGGCCACCTGCGCCGGCAGGATCGCGGCGCCGCCGACGAACCGCGCCACCCCGGCATCGACGGGCTCCCGGTAGAGGTCGCGGGGGCTGGCCGCCTGGACCAGGCGACCGGCCCGCATCACGGCGACCTGGTCGGCCAGCGAGAGGGCCTCGTCCTGGTCGTGGGTGACCAGGATCGCCGTGGCGCCGGCGACCCGCAGCGCCCGGACCACCGCTCGTCCCGTGGTGATCCGCAGCGAGGCGTCGAGGGAGGAGAACGGCTCGTCGAGCAGCACGACGGACGGGTTCGGCGCCAGGGCGCGGGCCAGCGCGACCCGCTGCTGCTGGCCGCCGGACAGCTCGTGCGGGTGGCGGTCGGCGTACGACGCCGGCATCTCGACCAGGTCCAGCATCTCCCCGATCCGCGACGAGCGGCGCTCGGCGCGAGGCAGCCCGAAACCGATGTTGGCGCCCACGTCGAGGTGGGGGAACAGGGCGCCCTCCTGGGGGACGTAGCCCACCCGCCGTTGCTGCGGCGGGATCGACCGACCCTCACCGGCCACGATCCGGTCGTCGAAGGCGATGGTGCCCCCCTGCGGCTCGAGGAAGCCGGCGACCAGACGGAGCAGGGTGGTCTTGCCGCACCCGGAGGGGCCGAGCACCGCGGTCAGCGAGCCCTGCGGCACCACCAGGTCCGCGCCGTCCACCGCGCGGACGTCACCGAAGGAGTGGCGCACGCCGCGCACCGTCACCCGGCTCATGTCGGGGTCCCGGCTTCGTGGGGTGAGTTCACGGTTGCATCCTCTCCCGCCGCATCAGCAGCACCGTCGCGGGGATCGAGATCAGCACCAGCAGCAGCGCGTACGGCGCGGCCGCGCCGTAGCGGAGGTCCGTGGAGGCCGACCAGAAGCTGGTGGCCAGGGTGTCGGTCCCGATCGGGGAGAGCATCAGCGTGGCGGTGAGCTCGGTTCCGATCGCGAGGAACACCAGGGCGGCCCCCGCACCGAGGCTCGGGCGCGATCACCGGCAGGGTCACCCGGCGGGCCGTGCTCAGCGGACCGGCCCCCAGGCTGTGGGCCACGTCGTCGAGCACCGGCGGCGCCTGCTCCAGGCCCGCCCGCACCGACACCACGGCCCGGGGCAGGAACATCACGGCGTACGCCAGGACGAGCAGCAGCGCGGTCTGGTAGATGGCCGGCACCAGCTGCAGCGACACCGTGACCAGCGCCAGCGCGACGACGATCCCGGGCAGCGCGTTGGCGACGTACGTGCTGCGCTCGATCACGGTGGTCAGCGTGCCGCGGTAGCGGACGGCGAGCCACGCGACCGGGACCGCCAGCGCGGTGGTGGCGACCGCGCCGGTGGCGGCGAACCCGATGGTCGAGCCCGCCGCGGCGGTGAGCTCCGCCACCGGGAACTCCGTCGAGGAGCCCACCCGCAGCCAGTGCACCAGGGCGTACGTCGGCACGCCGAGCGAGAGCGCGACCAGCCCGACCAGGGCGCCGGTGAACGGGGCACGGGCGCGGCCGAGGCGGACCGGCGCCGCCGTGCGGGCCGCGCCGCCACCCGACCCGGGCCAGCCGGCGATGGCCGCGCAGCCGCAGCTCGCCCAGCAGGAGCAGCAGGCAGCACAGCACCAGCACGCCGGCGATCATGTTGGCGGCCGCTCCGTTGAACGTGGAGCCGTACTGGTCGTAGATCGCCGTGGTGAACGTCTGGAACCGGATCAGCTGGAGGGCGCCGAACTCCGCGAGCAGGTGCAGCCCGACCAGCAGCACGCCGCCGAACAGGGCGGGGCGGAGCTGGGGGAGCACGACGGTGCGGAAGGAGTGCCACCGGCTCTGACCGAGCGACCAGGCCGCCTCCTCCAGGGCCGGGTCGAGGCCGCGCAGCGCGGCGACCACGGGCAGGTAGACGAGCGGGTAGTAGGAGAGCGTGATGACCAGGAGCGCGCCGCCGTACCCGACGATCGAGCGGTCCAGGGAGACCCAGGCATAGCTGTTGACGAACGCCGGCACGGCCAGCGGGGCGACGAGCAGGCCGTGCCACAGCGGCTTGGCCGGGACGTCCGTGCGCTCGACGAGGAACGCCAGGGCGACGCCGAGCACGGCCGTGAGCGCCATCGCCCCCACCGCCAGTCGGACGGTGTTCCAGAGCAGGAACCCGACCCGCGGCCGGACCAGGAGCTCCCAGGCCTCGGCCGGCCCGATCAGCGCGGTGTAGACCGCGACGAAGCCCAGCGGGACGAGCGCGAGCACCGCCACCGCGGCACCGGCCGCGAGCAGCGGGCGCGGCGCAGGCCGACGGAGCGTGCCGTCGGCACGCCCCGTCGGGGACCCGGCGACCGGGGTCAGCAGCGTCAGAGAAGGCCTGCCTCTGTCATCAGCTCGGTGACCTTGGGGCCGTTGAGCGTCGCGGGGTCGATCGCCGGAGGCTCGAGCTCGTCGAACGGCTTGACCGAGTCGTCGAGCTCGGCCTCGGGGTTCAGCGGGTACTCCAGGGCGTAGGAGTCGGCCATCGCCTGCTGGCCCTCGGTGCTGGTCAGGAACTCGACGAAGCGCTGGGCGTTGCCCTGGTGCTCGCTGTTGGCGAGGACGCCGGCCCCGGAGATGCTGACGAAGGCGCCGGGGTCCTGCCCGTCGAAGAAGTGGAGCTCGGAGGAGTCGGAGTACTCCCCGGACTCCTGGCGGTCGCGGTACCAGTAGTAGTGGTAGGCGATGCCTGCCTCGACGTCACCCTCGTTCACGCTCTGCATGACGACGAGGTTGTTCTCCAGCTCCTCGCCGTTCTCGGCCAGCCCCTCGAGCCACGCTCTGGTCTTCTCCTCGCCCTCCGAGGCCAGGACGGCGCTCACGATGGCCTGGAAGTCGGCACCGGTCGGGGAGTAGGAGATCCGGCCCTCCCACTCGGGGTCGGCGAAGTCGAGGATCGAGTCGGGCATGTCCTCCGCGGACGCCTGGTCGGTGTTGTACATGGCGACCGTCGAGCGGGCCAGGATGCCGGTCCAGTTCTTCGAGCTCGGGACGTACTCGTCGGGGATCGGGGCCAGCGCCTCGTCGGAGACCTTGGTGAACAGGTCGGCGTTGTCGACGATGCTCATCGCCGGGGAGTTCTCGGTCAGGAACACGTCGGCCGGGGAGTCCTCGCCCTCGGCGACGAGCTGGTTGGCGAGCTCGAGGTCCTTGCCGCTGCGCAGCTCCACGTCGAGCCCCGTCTTCTCCTCGAAGATCGGGACGATCTCGTCCATCAGCTCCTCGTGCTGGGCGTTGTAGATCACGAGGTCGGGATCGCCGATCAGCCCGCAGCCCCCCAGCAGCGGGGACAGCGAGACGAGGGCGGCGGCTGCGGCGAGCGCACGGTGGGTCACGAGGGGTCCTTCCCTGACTGCGGCCATGACTTAGGGTCGCCTAACCTTATCCGACCGGCGGAGCGGGGCGCGGGTCGGGGGCGACGGCCGGCCGGCGAGGTTAACAATCGCTAACCGCGCGGGCTAGGATGCCGGCCATGAGCTTCGCGTTGTCCCCCGAGCACGAGCAGTTCCGGCGTACCGTCCGTGACTTCGCCGAGAAGGAGATCGCTCCCAAGGCGGCCCAGTGGGACCGCGACCACCACTTCCCGGTCGACGTGGTGCACAAGATGGGTCAGCTCGGGCTGTTCGGGCTCACCGCCCCCGAGGAGTACGGCGGCGCGGCCGGCGACTTCACCTCCGTGTGCGTGGCGATCGAGGAGATCGGCCGCGTCGACCAGTCGCTGGGCATCACGCTGGAGGCCGCCGTCGGGCTCGGGATCAACCCGATCCTGGAGTACGGCACCGACGAGCAGAAGCAGACCTGGCTGCCCGACCTGGTGTCCGGGCAGAAGCTCGCCGGCTTCGGTCTCACCGAGCCCGGCGCCGGCTCGGACGCCGCCGCCACCAGGACGAAGGCCGAGCTCGTCAACGGCGAGTGGGTGGTCAACGGCGCCAAGCAGTTCATCACCAACTCCGGCTCCGAGATCACCAGCCTCGTCACCGTCACCGCGAAGACCGGGGAGGGCGAGGGCGCCAAGCCGGAGATCTCGACGATCATCGTGCCCGCCGACACGGCCGGTTTCACCGCCGAGAAGGCCTACGACAAGCTCGGCTGGCACGCCAGCGACACCCACCCGCTGACCTTCGTCGACGCCCACGTCCCCGAAGCCAACCTGCTGGGCGCCCGGGGTCGCGGCTACGCGCAGTTCCTGGCCACCCTCGACGACGGCCGGGTCGCGATCGCGGCGCTGGCGGTCGGCTGCCTCCAGGCCTGCCTCGACATGAGCGTCGAGTACGCCGGCGAACGGCAGACGTTCGGGGTCCCGATCGGCCGCAAGCAGGGGCTGGCCTTCCAGATCGCCGACATCGAGGTGATGCTGCACGCCGCCCGGCTGCTCACCTACAGGGCGGCCGCGTTGAAGGACGCCGGCGCGCCGGTCAAGGAGTTCAAGCAGGCGGCCGCCGTGGCCAAGCTCTACGCCACCGAGTCGGCGGTGACCGCGACCCGGATCGCCACCCAGGTCTTCGGTGGCTACGGCTTCATGGAGGAGTACCCCGTCGCCCGGTTCTACCGCGACGCCAAGGTCCTCGAGATCGGGGAAGGGACCTCGGAGGTCCAGCGGATGCTGATCGCACGTGGTCTAGGCCTCCCGGTGGAGTAGCCCACCTCCCGGTGCGGCAGCCATCGCCGCATTAGCATGCGAGACATGAACACCCGGTGGGGCCCGTTGGTAGGCGAGTTCAGCAGGTCCGCCACCATCGGCACCATCGCCTCGATCGCGGCGTTCATCCTGTTCAACTGGCTGGTGCACTGGTCGCCCGGGTACGACGCGCCCCTGCACGACCACGCGATCACCGGGTTCGTCATCGCGAACACGCTGTCGATCCTGCTCACCTATCAGCTGAGCCGGTGGTGGGCGTTCCGGCACCGCGAGCCGGTCGGCCTTGCGGGCGGGGTGCTCATGTTCTACGCGATCAGCGTGGTCAGCCTGGTGATCCCGGTGATCTGTCTGTGGATCAGCCGCAACGTGCTCGGCTACGAGACCGCGCTCGCCGACAACATCTCCGCGAACCTCGTCGGCCTCTTCCTCGGCTTCGTGGCCCGGTTCTTCGCGTTCCGGACCTTCGTCTTCCAGGACCGTGCGGAGGCGCCTGCGTCCCTGCCTCCGCGGGTCAGTGCACGATCAGCCATGCCGCGGACGCCAGCTCCAGGATCACCAGGAACCGCAGGAACCGACCCACCAGCCCGGTGAGCAGGAACAGCGCCAGGTTCATCCGGAGCACACCCGCCACGACGGCGATGACGGCGTACGGCGGCAGGCCGGCGAAGGCGGAGGCGAAGGTGACCGCGGCTGCGACGTAGGGGCGCCCGTGGGTCCGCACCTGCCAGGTGTTGAGGCTCTTCTGCCACTTCGGCTGGGCGAGCTTGCGCTCGACGGGCCCGAAGCGCAGCGAGCTGGCGCCGGCGAAGTACCACAGCACCTTGCCGGTCATCTGGCCGACGGCCGCGGTGCCGGCGACGAGGGCGACGACTCCGGTCGACTGGGTGGCCACGACGGCGAGGTAGCCCTCGACGTTGAAGAGCGGGATCAGCGCCGAGAGGAACGCGAACCCGAGCGTGCCGAGGAGGAGGCTCATGCGCCTCCGCCGGCGAGCGGGACCGGCATCCCGAGCCTCGCCAGCCGCGCCAGCGAAATGCACTTGAGGACCAGCAGCGCGAGTGCGATCACCAGGCCGACGACCATCCACCCGGTCACGAGCAGGAGCACCGCGAACAGGGCGGAGTTGACGGCCTTGGCGAGAGGTGACCAGTTCCAGGCCCAGATCGTGCGGTCCACGACGTAGAAGTAGTTGGGGCTGCGGATCGGCCACGCGAGGAAGGCGATCGAGAGGTAGCAGTCGACGACCATGAACGTGAACAGGTAGACGAAGACGGGCGGGGCCAGCTCCGGCTCCAGCCAGGCCAGCCCGAGGTAGAACGCGGCCGCGCACATCCGGTCGGAGAAGATGTCCAGCACGGCGCCGGTTCGGGTCTCGCAGTCGAGCAGCCGGGCGACCAGGCCGTCGAGGATGTCGCCCGCCCAGTAGACGACGAGGGAGACCACCAGCAGGGTGAGGTCGCCCTCGCGGGTCGCGAGCGCAGCCAGCACGATCGCCGCGATGGTGCGGACGAAGGTGATCACGGTCGCCGGCGTGGCGAGCCGCTCCATCTGCGGATCCGCGTGGGTCGCCCGGTCCTTCCCCGCCATCACGCCGCCCCCCTCGGTGAACGTCCGGCGCTCACCCTACTGACGCCGCCCACAGGTCCGTCCACGACCTGCCCAGCTCGGAGACCAGCTCGCGGACCAGGGGCAGGCTGACGCCGACCACGTTGTGGTGGTCGCCCTCGATGCCGGTCACGAACGCGCCCCCGAGGCCGTCGACGGTGAACGCGCCGGCCACGTGCAGCGGCTCGCCGGTGGCGACGTACGCCGCGATCTCGTCGTCGTCGACGTCGGCGAAGTGGACGGTGGTCGAGGCCGTCGCGGCCGCGACCCGGTCGGAGGAGACGTCCCGCAGGCAGTGGCCGCTGTGCAGGACCCCGGAGCGTCCGCGCATGGCCCGCCACCGCTCGGTCGCCTCCGCGGCGTCGCGCGGCTTGCCGTGGGCCCGGCCGTCGAGCTCCAGGACCGAGTCGCAGCCGAGGACGAGCGCGTCGTCGGGCAACCCGTCCCGGCCCGCGACGGCCGCGCACTTCAGCTCCGCGAGCTGCAGCGCGAGCTCGGCGGGCGGCAGGCCCGCGACCTGGTCCTCGTCGACGCCGGAGACGATCACGACCGGCTCCACGCCGGCGCTGCGGAGCGTGGACAGGCGGGCGGGGGAGGCGGAGGCCAGGACGAGCTGCACGTGCGGGAGCCTAACCAGCCGGCGATCCGCCCACGTCGCTGGTCGCGTCAGTCGATGGTCACCTCGGCGACGCGGACCAGTCGCGGGCCGGTCGTGGGCATCGCCCTCGACCTTGCCGGTGGCCCACCACATCCGCAGGCCGTCCTCGGTGATCTCGAGGGTGGCGAGGTTGTTGTCGAACCACGGCCCCTTCAGCAGCCCCCAGCGGAACGGCGCGCTGGGCACCTTGGCCGACCTGGCCACGGCGTGCCCGACCGGTCCGGCGATGCCGTAGGCCAGCACCGCCACGAGGAACCGCAGCCGCCGGGGCATCGGGTTGCGGACCGGCGAGCACACCGCCTGGACGACCCTGCTCTGGAGCTTGCCGCCCGCTCGACGCTGCTTGCGGGCCGGCCGCGCCTCGGAGACATAGCTGTGGTGGACGTCGCCGGAGAGGAACGTGACGGTGCGCGGCGCCCGGCCGCGTTGTCCACGCGCCACCTCCAGCGTCATCCGGGCCACCTCCTGGAAGCCGTCCTGGAACGCCGCCCAGTGCTCGAGGTCCACGGCCTGCCGCAGCTTCTCGCCGAGGCGGGTGCCGCGAGGCCCCCCAGGCTCCTCCCGCGAGCGCCTCGCTGAACGCCTCGGCGTGGTGCAGGCCGGGGCTGAGCAGGAACGGCAGCGACGTCCCGACCAGGAGGTGGTCGACGTCGCCGCGCATCTGCTCGTCGAGCCAGGCCATCTCGGCGTCGTCGAGCATCGAGCGCTGCTCGGGCTCGAGCACCCGGGCGGCCCGTGAGTCCACCACGACCAGCCGGGCCTGGTCGCCGATCTCGCGGGCGTAGCTCCAGCGGTAGGACGTCGGCTCCTGGTCGGCGCGGTCGGCGAACGCGTCGAGCAGGTCGGAGGCGTCGTACTCCTTCTCGTCGTCGGCGTGGGCGGTGATCTCGCGCCAGATCTCGTCGTCGGCGCGCTCGGCCGGGCGTCATGTTGCCGAGGTGCTGGTAGACCCAGTAGGAGCCCAGCCCGGCGACGATCCGGCCGTGCCACCAGCTGGTCCGCTCCATCTCCTGCTTCCACTCCAGCGAGGTGTTCCAGTCGTCGCGGATGTCGTGGTCGTCGAAGATCATCGCGGTCGGCAGGGTGGAGAGCAGCCACCGGTTGGCCGGGTCGGACCACGCGAGCCGGTAGAGGTGGGCGTACTCCTCCCAGTCCTTCAGCTCCTTGCCCGGCGGCTGCTCGATGTCGCGCCGGGAGGAGATGAACTGCTTCATCTCCTCGGTCGTCTCGTCGGCGTAGACCTGGTCGCCCAGGAACAGCACCAGGTCGGGCCAGCGGATCTCGCGGCCGGGGTCGGGGTCATCCTCGTGGCTGCCGTCGGTGACGCCCGCCATCCGGAGCGCGTAGGCGCGCAGCGCGTCGACGCCGTGCAGCTTGTTGCCGGCCTCGTCGTGGGTGACCGAGGTCCGGCACGACCCGAACGCCATCCGGACCGGCTTCCCGGGGTCGAGGGTCGCGATCAGGGAGTCGGGGAAGTCGGAGTCCGGCTCGGGCCAGACCTGCTCGTCGTCGACGGAGACGACGTACGGCGTCTTGGTGCCGGGCTCGAGACCCTCGACGCAGACCAGCGCGTAGTGGTGGTCATGGACCCGGAAGGTCCGCGAGCGCGCCCGGTGGTCGCCGGCGACCACCTCGACGGTGCCCGCGTCCTGCGTCTCCACCCAGAGGCACGCGCTGGTCTCGTCGACGTGCCGCAGCAGTGGTCCCAGTCTCAGCCCTCCCATGCCTGTCACCTTGGCACAGGTCGAGCCCGGCGGGAATGTGCAGCAAGATGGTCACGTGCGCGACTGGTGGCGACGGGGCCTCACCCGCGAGACCACGCGCCTGCGTCAGGGCGGGCGGGCGGCGGTCCTGTGGTCGATGCGGATCACGATCGCGGCGGTGGCGAGCTACGTCGTCGGCACGCTGTTCTTCCCGGGCACCCAGCCGCTGCTCGCGCCGCTGACGGCGATGCTCGTCGTGCAGGTCACCCCGGTGTCGCTGCTCGCGAGCGGGCTGGACCGCGTGGTGGCGGTGGTGGCGGGGGTGACCCTCGCGGTGGGGTTCGCCGAGGTGATGCCGCTCGAGTGGTGGAGCCTGGGGCTGCTGATCCTGGCCTCCATCACCATCGGGCAGGCGCTGCGGCTGCGGTCCAACCTGATCGAGGTCGCGATCAGCGCGATGCTCGTCCTGGGCGTCGGCTCGCTCGGCGCGGAGTCCGCCGCCTGGCAACGGATTGCGGAGACCCTGGTGGGCGCCGCGGTGGGGATCGCCGCCAACCTGCTCTTCCCGCCCCGGGTCGCCACGTCCGACGCCGGCCACGCCATCGACGGCCTGGCCGACTCGATCAGCGACCTGCTCACCCGGGCCGCCGACGAGCTGGCCGCGCTGGTCGAGCGCGGCGGCGACCTCCGTCCGGCCGCGCGGGCATGGCTCGGCGACGCCCGGCAGATCACCCACGACATCCCCCGGATCGCCGCCGCCCTCCTCCACGCCGAGCAGGGCCGCCGGTTCAACGTCCGCGCCGTCGGTACGCCGAACGTGGGGCCGGGGCTGCGCCAGGGACTGGAGGCGCTGGAGCACTCTGCGGTCGCGATCCGGGCGATGTTCCGGGCCGTCACGGATGCGGCCCACGACCCTGCCTGGTCCGACGACGACCAGGGCACCGACGACGTCGCCCTCGCGCTCGCGCAGGCGTTCCGCGAGATGGCCGCCGTGATCGACGCGTTCGGGCAGCTCGTCCGTGACGAGGCCGAGCCGGCGGTCCATCCCCGTTCGCCGGACGTCCAGGGCCTCCGCGCGGCCCTGGAGGGGCTGCAGGATGCACGCGCCCGCTTCGAGCAGCTGCTGACCTCCGACCACCGTCCCGAGATGGTGGAGCTGCACGCCGCCGTACTCTCGACCGCCAAGCGCCTCCAGCAGGAGACCGACCTGGGCGAGCGGCTCCGCGGGCAGCTCAGGCTGGGCGGCGCGGCCGGGCGCCGGCTGCCCCCGGTCCGTCCCGCGCCCACAGCACCGTCGTCGTGGGTGGAGTCCGGGCCCGACGCCGAGACGATGCCGATCCAGGGGCTCCCGGGGGTGCCGGAGGTGCCGGGGCACGACGGGACAGCAGGGACGAGGACACGGGACGAGCGCGGGTGACGCGCATGCCCGCGGGTCAGAGGAAGGCGGAGGGGAACGCGTCGCGGTAGCTGCGCATCCCACCGGTGGACTCGGCGGCCACCATCGCCCGCGCCACCGCCCGGGTCACCGTCGTCCCGGCCGCCTCGAGCAGCGCGTGGAACGCGAACGGGTCGGGGGCGTCCTCGACGCCGGTGGCGAGCGTGAACACGGTGTCGCCGTCGAACATGGTGTGCACGGGGTTGACCGCCCGCGCGATCCCGTCGTGCCCGATGCCGCTGACCTTCGCGCACTGGGCCTTGGTCAGGGTGGCATCGGTGGCGATCACGGCCAGGGTCGTGGCCAGCGGGGGCCGCAGCGGGCCGTCCTGTCCGGCGGCCTCGACCTTGGCCGCGAGCAGCTCGGCCTCGGCCGGGCGCGAGAGCGGCGGCAGGTCGCCCGAGACGCAGTGGCGGGTCGCCCACAGCTCGCCGGTGGCCGGGTCCACACACGAGCCGACCGCGTTCACCACGACCAGGGCGCCGAGTGTCGTCCCGCCGGAGAGGACCGTGCTGGCGGTCCCGATGCCGCCCTTGAGGCCACCGGCGCGGGCACCGGTCCCGGCGCCGTGGTTGCCCAGTGCGACGTCCGCGGAGGCGGCGTCGTACGCCGCCTCGCCGAGCGCCGCGTCCGGGTGGTGCGCGAACTCCCCGCCCCGGCCGAGGTCGAAGATCACCGCGGCGGGGACGATCGGCACGATCTCGCCGGGGCCGCCCACCGGGGAGGCCCACGCCGTCACGCAGCAACCGCTGGGCGACGCCGTCCGCGGCCCCGAGGCCGAGCGCGGAGCCGCCGGTCAGGACCACCGCGTGCACCCGCTCGACGATGTTGCGCGGGTCGAGCAGGTCGGTCTCGCGGGTTCCCGGCCCGCCGCCGCGCACGTCCACGCCGGCCACCGCGCCCTCCGGCGGGGGGAGGACGACGGTGGTGCCGGTCAGCCAGCCGTCGCCGACCCGTTCGGCCTGGCCGACCCGCACGCCCGGGACGTCGGTGATCGAGTTCGCGGGGCCGGTGGTCATCACGTCATCTCGGGGCTTTCAGCGCGGCATCCCGCTCGACCGCCAGCCACCCGGCCCGTGCGGGAGCGTCGTGCGCACCTTGCGGTGGTGCGCCGACCACTCGGGCGTCGGCGCGGCGGTGCTGCCTCGCCGCCACCGAGCGAGGCGAACACCGCGACCAGCGCGGCGATCTCCTCGGGCGTGGCGTCCGGGTTGACGACCGTCAGCGTGGGCGTTGACCCGGCAGAAACTTCCTCCCCCGCTTCGCTCCTCCGGACAGTTTCTGCCGGGTCAACGTCGATCCCGCTGCTCGGGGACGCTCCGCGCCCCCGCTCACAACGGGATGTTCCCGTGCTTCTTGGCGGGCAGGATCTCCCGCTTCGACTTCAGCAGCCGCAGCGCGCGGACGACCTCGACCCGGGTCTCGTGCGGGGTGATCACCGCGTCGACGTACCCGCGCTCGGCGGCGATGTAGGGGTTGGCGAGGGTGTCCTCGTACTCCGTGATCAGCTCCGCGCGGCGCTCCTCCGGGTCCTTCGCGTCCTTGAGCTCGTTGCGGTAGAGGATGTTGACCGCGCCCTGGGCGCCCATCACGGCGATCTGCGCGGTCGGCCACGCCAGGTTGATGTCGGCACCGAGGTGCTTGGACCCCATCACGTCGTAGGCGCCGCCGTAGGCCTTGCGGGTGATGATCGTGACCAGCGGGACGGTCGCCTCGGCGTAGGCGTAGATCAGCTTGGCGCCGCGGCGGATGATGCCGTTCCACTCCTGGTCGGTGCCGGGCAGGAAGCCCGGCACGTCGACGAACGTCAGCACCGGGATGTTGAAGGCGTCGCAGGTGCGCACGAAGCGGGCGGCCTTCTCCGAGGCGTCGATGTCGAGGGTGCCGGCGAACTGCATCGGCTGGTTGGCCACGACCCCGACGGGCGAGCCCTCGACCCGGCCGAACCCGACGATGATGTTCGGCGCGAACATCGCCATCACCTCGAGGAAGTCCTCGTCGTCGACGACGGCGGTGATCACCTCGTGCATGTCGTAGGGCTGGTTGGGCGAGTCGGGGATCAGCGCGTCGAGCGTGCGGTCGAGGTCGCTGAACTCGAGGTCGGCGGGCTCGTCGTACGACGGTGCCTCGTCCAGGTTGTTCTGCGGGAGGAACGACAGCAGCCCCTTGACGTACTCGATCGCGTCGTCCTCGTCGTGGCCCATGTAGTGGGCGTTGCCCGACTTGGTGTTGTGGGTCCGGGCGCCGCCGAGCTCCTCCATCGTGACGTCCTCGCCGGTGACGGTCTTGATCACGTCGGGTCCGGTGATGAACATGTTGGAGGTGCCGTCGACCATGACGGTGAAGTCGGTGACGGCGGGGGAGTAGACGTGTCCGCCCGCGCAGGAGCCCATGATCATCGAGATCTGCGGGATCACCCCGCTGGCGTGGACGTTCCGCTTGAAGATCTCGCCGTAGAGGCCGAGGGAGACGACCCCTTCCTGGATCCGCGCGCCGGCACCCTCGTTGATGCCGACGATGGGGCAGCCGGTCTTGATCGCGAGGTCCATCACCTTGGTGATCTTCTCGCCGTAGACCTCACCCAGCGAGCCACCGAAGATCGTGAAGTCCTGGGAGAACACGCACACCTGGCGGCCGTCGATGGTGCCGTAGCCGGTGACCACCCCGTCGCCGTAGGGCCGCTTGTCCTGGAGGCCGAACGCGGTCGAGCGGTGCCGGGCCAGCTCGTCGAGCTCGACGAACGAACCCTCGTCGAAGAGCAGCTCGATCCGCTCGCGGGCCGTCTTGCGGCCCTTGGCGTGCTGCTTCTCCACCGCCTTCGCGGATCCCGCGTGGACGGCCTCGTCGAGGCGCCGGTCGAGGTCCTCGAGCTTCCCCGCGGTGGTGTGGATGTCGATGTCCTCGGGGACGTCGGTCCCCTCGCCGGCCGCCTTCGGGCTCGCGGCGGATTCTGCTGGGGTCACGTGCTGGCCTCCTCGCGTCTGCGTGGGCCAATGTAGTGCCCGTGAACGACGCACCCACCTCGCGCCCACCTCTCGACCGTGACCGGCTCCGCTCGGCGCCGTCGCCCTGGACGGTCGAGGTGCTGGACACGGCGCCCTCCACCAACGCCGTCGTGGCCGACCGCGCCCGGGACGGGGCACCGCACGGGCTGGTCGTCGTCGCCGAGCACCAGACGGCCGGCCGCGGGCGCCTCGACCGGACCTGGGAGACGCCGGCGCGCGCCGCCCTGACCCTCTCCGTCCTGCTGCGGCCCACCCGGCCGGCGGCGGCCTGGCCCTGGCTGCCGCTGCTGGCCGGCCATGCTGTCGCCACGGCGCTGCGCGAGCTCGAGGTGCCTGCCGTGCTCAAGTGGCCCAACGACGTGCTGGTCGCGGGCACGCTGCCGGAGGAGGAGGCGAAGGTCGCGGGCATCCTGCTCGAGCGGATCGAGACTCCCGACGGCGCCGCGGCGGTGCTCGGGATCGGCGTCAACGTCACCACCACCCGCGACGAGCTCCCCGTCGAGACGGCCACCTCCGCGCTGCTGGCCACCGGGTCCGCCCCCGACCGCACCGACCTGATGCTCGCCCTGCTGGCCGGCCTCTCCCGGGAGTACGACGCGTGGCAGGGCGGCGCGGACGAGGCGCTGCGGGCGTCGTACACCGAAGCGTGCGTGACCGTCGGGCGGGACGTGCGCGTCGACCTGCCCGGCGGCGAGGTCCTGACCGGGCGTGCCGACGGGATCGACGAGGGCGGGCGCCTCCTGGTCGGGGACACCGCGGTCGGTGCCGGCGACGTGCTGCACGTGCGGGGCGCCGCGAGCCCCCCGGAGTGACGATCGGTGACATGATCGGGTGGTGTCCTTCCCGAGCAAGCTGCTGAACGAGGGCGAGCACGTCGTCGTCTCCACGCGTACGCACCCCAAGGTGCTGCTGTTCCCCCTGCTGGTCCTGGTGCTGGCCCTCGGCGTCGCCGCGTTCGTGCAACGGACCGGCGACGGCTCCGCCGCGACCGTCCTGCACCTGGTGGTCTGGGTGCTGGCCGCCGTCGTGATCGCGTGGTTCGTGCTGCGGCCCGCGATCGACTGGGCCACCACGACCTACACGTTCACCAATCGGCGGTTCATCAAGCGGTCGGGCCTGATCGCCAAGGAGGGCCGGACGATCCCGCTCAACCGGATCAGCGGCGTCGACTTCGACATCGGCGTGATCGACCGGGTCTTCGGCTGCGGCACCCTGGTGGTCTCCGACGCCAGCGAGCAGGGCCGGGTCGAGCTGGAGGACATCCCGCGCGTCGAGCAGGTGCAGCTCAAGGTCGCCGAGGAGCTGCACAAACTGGCCGGACACGGCCGGTCCGACGATGGCGCCTGACGGCGACGGCGCGCACGACGAGCTCGAACGCGCCATCCTCGGCGAGGAGCGGGTCTTCACCGCCTTCGAGGTGGCCGACGAGACGGGGCTGACGATCGACCAGCTGCGCCGGCTCTGGCGTGCGCTCGGCTTCCCCGAGCACGGGAACGAGGTGGCCTTCACCCAGGCCGACTCCGGCGCGGTCTCGACGCTCGGGAGCATCGTCGAGAGCGGGGCGATCGACTTCGACATGGCGGTCAACCTGACCCGGGCGGTCGGCCAGACCATGGCCCGGCTCGCCGACTGGGAGGTCGCCACCCTGGTCCACCGGGTCGAGGAGCTCGAGGCCGGCGAGGGCGCCACCGGGAGCCGGACGGGCTCGGCGCTGCGGCTGGTGGAGGAGGTCAACGACCCCTTCGAGGCGCTGCTCCTCTACTCCTGGCGCCGCCACCTCGCAGCCGCAGTGTCACGGATCGAGGCGCTGGGGGCGCGCGCGGAGGACCTGCACACCACGGAGGTGACCGTGGGGTTCGCCGACATCGTCAGCTTCACGGCCCTCTCCAACGAGATCGGCGAGGACAAGATCGGTGACCTGGTGGAGCTGTTCGAGTCGCGCTGCGCCGACGTGGTCGCGGCGAAGCGGGGGCGGGTGATCAAGAGCCTGGGCGACTCGGTGCTGTTCGTGAACGACGACCCGATCCGCGCCTACGACACCGCCGAGGGGATCATCAACGTGGTCGGACGGGACGCGCGGCTGCCCGATGTCCGGGTCGGGCTGGCGAGCGGGTCGGTCGTGATGCGGCTCGGCGACGTCTTCGGCCCCCCGGTCAACATGGCCTCCCGGATGACCGCCGTCGCCCGACGGAACCGCATCATCATCGACGGCGACACCGCCGCGCTGCTCCCCGAGGACCAGTTCGAGACCCGGCGGCTGCCCGCCCGGCCGGTGCGCGGGTTCGGGCTCGTCGAGCCCGTCGCCGTACGCCGCCACTGAGCCGCGCCGCCGGTGGCGCGGTCAACTGAATCCGTGTATTTTCCGCATTCGTACCACCGGGATGGGCCGCGATTCCTACCGTGTCCTTGTGTTCCAGGTGCAGGACGTCGAGCTCGACCCCGAAAGCCGCAAGGCGTGGCGCGGTGGTCGGGAGATCGTGCTGTCCCGGAAGGAGTTCGACCTGGTGCTCGCGCTGATCTCCCGCGCGGGCGACATCGTCTCCCGCGAGGAGCTGATGCGGGAGGTCTGGCACACGACGTTCTGGACGTCGTCGAAGACGATCGACGTGCACCTGGGGTGGGTCCGCCGCAAGCTGGGGGACGACAGCCGCCGCCCCACGCTGATCACCACGATCCGCGGCAAGGGGCTCCGCTTCGAGACCGAGAGCCGCACCAACTAACCTTCCGGTGTGTCCGCGCCCGCACCCACCCTCGCCGTCATCGGCGGTGGCCAGCTGGCCCGGATGATGGCCCAGCCCGCGATCGCGCTCGGGCTGCCGCTGCGCCTGCTGGCCGAGGCGGAGGGCGTCTCGGCCGCCCAGGTGATCCCCGACCACCGGGTCGGCGACTACCGCGACCTCGCCACCCTGGTCGAGGTGACGGCCGGCTGTGACGTGGTCACCTTCGACCACGAACACGTCCCCACCGCCCACCTGCACGAGCTGGCCGCGACCGGGCTCGCCGTACGCCCCGGGCCGGAGGCGCTGGTGCACGCCCAGGACAAGGCGGTGATGCGGCGACGGCTCGGCGAGCTGGGGATCCCGTGCCCGCGCAACGCGCCGGTCGCCTCGGTCGCCGAGGTCGAGGCCTTCGGCTTCCCGTGCGTCCTCAAGACCACCCGCGGCGGGTACGACGGCAAGGGCGTCTGGATGGTCACGTCGGTCGAGGGGGCGGCCGAGCCCCTGCGGGTGGCCGCCGAGACCGGGCGCCGACCTCCTCGCCGAGGAGCTGGTCGACTTCCGGCGCGAGCTGTCCGCGCTGGTGGCGCGCTCCCCGAGCGGCCAGGCCGCGGCGTACCCGGTCGTCGAGTCGACCCAGCGCGACGGCATCTGCACCGAGGTGGTCGCCCCCGCCCCGGACCTCGCCCCGCACCTCGCCGAGGAGGCCCAGCAGATCGCGCTGCGCGTCGCCGGCGAGCTCGACGTGACGGGGGTGCTGGCGGTGGAGCTGTTCGAGACCACCGACGGCCGGATCCTGGTCAACGAGCTGGCGATGCGGCCGCACAACACGGGGCACTGGACGCAGGACGGCGCGGTGACCTCGCAGTTCGAGAACCACCTGCGCGCCGTGATGGACCTGCCACTGGGGTCCCCGGCGGCGCGCGCCCGATGGACCGTGATGGTCAACATCCTCGGTGGCGACGACGCCGGGCGGCTCTACGACGGCTACCTGCACGCGTTCGCGCGCGACCCGTTCCTTCGGGTGCACCTCTACGGCAAGGAGCTGCGCCCGGGCCGCAAGGTGGGGCATGTGAACGCCTACGGTGATGACCTGGACGACTGCCTCGAACGAGCCCGGCACGCCGCCGCGTGGTTCCGGGGCGACCTGGGCAACGAGAGCGAGTGAGTGAGCGAGTGAGATGGCTGACACCCCGCAGGTCGGGATCGTGATGGGCTCCGACTCGGACTGGCCGGTGATGAAGGACGCCGCGGAGGCGCTCGCGGAGTTCGACGTCCCGTTCGAGGCCGACGTCGTCTCGGCGCACCGGATGCCCGAGGAGATGCTGGCCTACGGCCGCGACGCGGCCGGCCGTGGTCTCCGGGTGATCATCGCGGGCGCGGGTGGAGCGGCCCACCTGCCGGGCATGCTCGCGTCCGTGACGCCGCTTCCCGTGATCGGGGTGCCCGTCCCGCTGAAGTACCTCGACGGGATGGACTCGCTGCTGTCGATCGTGCAGATGCCGGCCGGGGTGCCGGTCGCGGCGGTCGCGGTGGGCAACGCCCGCAACGCCGGACTGCTCGCGGTCCGGGTCCTGGCCGCGTCCGACGAGGCGCTCCGGGAGCGGATGGTCGCCTTCCAGGACGAGCTGAAGCAGAAGGCGCAGGCGAAGGGCGAGGCCGTGCGCGGTGCCGGCTCCGGCCGGCGCCTCGGCTTCTGACCGAGCCTGCCTGCTACTCCTCGCGTACCTTTCCGCGCAGTGCCTTGGTCTGGCCGCGCTCCTTCTTGGCCTTCAGCCGGCGCCGCTGCGACCCCTTGGTGGGCTTCGTCGGCCGCCGCGGCGGGGGCGGGGGAGCGAGCGCGTCGCGGAGCAGGTCGGCGAGCCGCTCGCGGGCGGCGACCCGGTTGCGGTGCTGCGAGCGGTGCTCGGAGGCGTCGACGACCAGCCGGCCCTCGACCAGCCTGCCGGCCAGGGCCGACACGGCCCGCGCCCGCTGCGCGTCGCTGAGGGCGGCCGAAGCGGCGACGTCGTACTCCAGCTCGACCCGGCTGTCGGCGGTGTTCACCGACTGCCCGCCCGGGCCCGAGGAGCGTGAGAAGCGCTCGACCAGCTCGGCGGCGGGGATCACCAAGCCCTCCGGGAGCCCGGGCCCCGGCGGTACGACGAGGTCCTCGCCCGGCCGGCTCACGGTCGCCTCCGCCACTCGATCGCCGGGCAGGCGTCCATCACCATCGGCATCCCGGCCGCCGTCGTCCGCTCGAACGCGGCCTCGTCGATCACGCCGAGCTGGAACCACACACCCCTCGCCCCGATCGCGACCGCCTGGTCGGCGAACTCGCCGGCCGCCCCGGACCGGCGGAAGACGTCGACCACGTCCACCGGGAAGGGGACGTCGGCCAGCGTCGGGTAGCCCTTCTCGCCCAGCACGGGTGCGGCGTCCGGCTCCGCGAACCGGGGGTGGATCGGGACCACCCGCTTGCCGCGGGTCTGGAGCAGCTGGGCGATCTCGAGGGCCGGCCGCTGGGGGTTCCCGGAGAGCCCCACGACCGCCCAGGTCTCGCACTCGTCGAGCAGGAACGCGACGGTCGCCGGATCGCTCCAGTTGGTCGAGGGCACGCCATGAAGTAGACCAGTTGGGCCGGGCCACGCGGAACCGACCGGCCGCGCGAGCCGTCCCACCGACATGAACGGGACGTCGATCCGTGCCGCCGCCGCACTTGCGCTGCTCACCCTCCTCGTCTCCTGCGGGGAGGAGAACGTGCAGGCGTTCGGCGAACCGACGAACGGCATCGGCGGCGAGTACGTCGGCCACGGCCCGGCCCCGCTCTTCGCGGACGGCTCCGAGCCGATCCGCCTGACTCTCGAGGACGGCGAGATCTCCTTCGTCGCCGGGTGCAACCACTTCTCCGGCACCGCCAGCTGGACGGGCGGTGTCCTGCGGACCGGTGGTCTCGGCGGCACCGAGATGGGCTGCGAGCCGCCGTTGCACCGCCAGGACGAGTGGCTGGTCGAGCTGTTCGCGTCAGCGCCGACGCTCGAGCTCGACGGCACCGACCTCGCCGTACGCTCCGGCGACGGCGAGGTGTGGTTCGTGCCGGCCGACGAGGTGTCCGCCCCAGGCGATGCCGACGACCTGGTCGACACCGACTGGCGGCTGACCGGCATCGGCGAGTACGACGGCGACGTGGGCAGCATGATGAACGTCCCCGAGGGCGTCGAGGCCACGATCCGCTTCACCGACGGCGAGACGAGGTTCTCCACGGGGTGCAACGACGGTGGCGGCACGGCCACGGTCGAGGAGGACGCCATCACGTTCGGCGAGCTGGCCCAGACTCTGGTGGGCTGCGACGGCGCCCGGGGCGAGGTGGAACGGGGCGTGACCCGGGTGCTGCGCGGCGGCAGCACCGTCGACTGGTCGATCGACGGCGACACCCTCACCCTCCGGACGCGTGACGGCCGCCACGAGCTGGTGTACCAGCGCTGACGCCGTCGTCCGGCCGGCCCGACGACGCGAAGTACGATCCCGGCATGAGCGACATCCCCCTCTTCGCCCTCACCGAGGAGCACCAGGCCATCCGCGAGGCGGTCCGTGCGATCTGTGACGCCAAGGTCGCGCCGTACGCCGCCGACGTCGACGAGAACGCCCGCTACCCGAAGGAGGCCGCCGAGGCCCTGCGGGCCGCGGACTTCCACGCTCCCCACGTGCCCGAGGAGTACGGCGGCGCCGGGGCCGATGCCCTGGCCACCGTGCTGGTGATCGAGGAGGTGGCCCGCGCGTGCGTCGCCTCCAGCCTGATCCCGGCCGTGAACAAGCTCGGCTCGCTCCCCGTCATGATCTCCGGGTCGGAGGAGCTGAAGAAGAACTACCTGACCAGGCTCGCCGCCGGCGAGGGCGGGTTCTCCTACTGCCTCTCCGAGCCCGACGCCGGCTCCGACGCGGGCGGGATGAAGTGCAAGGCGGTCCGCGACGGCGACGAGTGGGTGCTCGACGGCGTGAAGCGCTGGATCACCAACGCCGGGGAGTCCGAGTTCTACACCGTCATGGCGGTGACCGACGCCGAGAAGAAGACCCGCGGCGGCATCTCGGCGTTCGTCGTCGAGAAGTCCGACGAGGGCGTCTCGTTCGGCGCGCCGGAGAAGAAGCTCGGCATCAAGGGCAGCCCCACTCGTGAGGTCTACCTCGACAAGGTGCGGATCCCGGCCGACCGGATGATCGGCGAGGAGGGATCCGGCTTCGCCACCGCGATGAAGACCCTCGACCACACGCGGGTCACCATCGCCGCCCAGGCGGTGGGCGTCGCCCAGGGTGCGCTCGACTACGCACTCGGCTACGCCAAGGAGCGCAAGCAGTTCGGCAAGTCGATCGCCGACTTCCAGGGGCTGCAGTTCATGCTCGCCGACATGGGGATGAAGGTGGAGGCCGCCCGCCAGCTGACCTACGCCGCGGCCGGCCGCTCCGAGCGTGGCGACAAGGACCTCACGTTCTTCGGGGCCGCCGCCAAGTGCTACGCCTCCGACATCGCCATGGAGGTCACCACCGACGCCGTGCAGGTCCTCGGCGGCTACGGCTACACCCGCGAGTACCCCGTCGAGCGGATGATGCGCGACGCCAAGATCACCCAGATCTACGAGGGCACCAACCAGGTGCAGCGGATCGTGATGGCCCGCCAGCTCCTCGCCGGGATCCAGTCCGAGCTCTGATCACCCTGCGACTCACCCGGGGTCGTCGCTTGTCGGACGGCGCTCGGCGTTGTCGACGACCTCGCGTGCGACGTCCTTGAGCTTGATGTTCATGTCGTTGGACGCCTTGCGGAGGAGCTCGAAGGCTTCCTCGGACCCGATCCCGTGGGCGGACATCAACAACCCGATGGCCTTGCCGACCTCACGGTTGCTCTCCAGCCCGAGCAGCAGCGAGTCCACCCGCTCCTGGTCGGCCACCGCGCGCAGCGCCACCGAGGCGAAGGCCGCCAGGACCGCGGCCTCGTCGGCTCCCGCCAGGATCGCGTCGGGGGTGTCGGAGAACAGGTTGAGCGCGCCCACCTTCCTGCCCTCGACCATGATCCGGAAGCCCGCCATGCCGCGCACGGGGGTCTCGGCGAGGACCCGACCGGCGAGCCGCGGCCAGGAGCTGTGCTGCGCGAGGTCGGCGTCGATCTGGCCGGGTTCCTCCTCGATCGCGTCGACGCACGGGCCTTCGCCGACCTCGCGCTCGAGGGCGTCGACCGTCTGGGCGACCTCGTCGCTCGAGGCGGCGGTGGTGTAGCCCTCCTTGCCGCTCAGCATCAGGCTCGCGTGGTCGCAGCCGGCCACGACCGCCGGGGCGAGGTCGACGAGGTGCTGGAACACCTCCTCGAACGTCGTCCCGGTGTAGACGAGCTGCGACAGCCGTGCGAACAGCTCGGGGCCGGTGGGCTCGGGGGAGGTCACCGGCCCATCTTGCCACTACAGGTGTCCGCTCCGTTCAGGACGCGAGCAGCTCCACCAGCGCCTCGGTGAAGGCGGGCAGGTCGTCCGGCTTCCGGCTGGTGACCAGGTTGCCGTCGATGACGACCTCTTCGTCGACCCACTCGGCACCGGCGTTCCGCAGGTCGGTCTGCAGGCTCGGCCACGACGTGAGCCGCCGCCCGCGCACGACGTCGGCCTCCACCAGCGTCCACGGGGCGTGGCAGATCGCCGCGACCGGCTTGTCCGCGGCGAAGAACTCCTTGACGAAGGCGACCGCGTCGCTGTCCATCCGGAGCGCGTCGGGGTTGGCGACCCCTCCCGGCAGCACGAGGGCGTCGTACGTCGCCGGGTCGGCGTCCGCGACCACGGCGTCCACCGCGAAGCTGTCGGCCCGGTCGAGGTGGCGGAAGGCCTGGATCTTGCCGTCCCGCGTCGAGACCAGTCGCGGGGTGCCGCCCTCCTGCTCCACGGCCGACCATGGCTCGGTCAGCTCCACCTGCTCGACGCCCTCGGGGGCGACGAGGAAGGCGATGGTCCTACCGTCGAGCGTGCTCATGGGCTGTCCTCCTGTTGGTCGTCTTCGACAGGTCCGCCGATCGGTTGTCGGTCAGCGCTGTTCACGCCGGTGCCGTACCCGGCCGACCGGCGACCATGCAGCCGCGGGCCGGCCAGAGCCGTCATCGAGCGGGTCGTTTGCCGGAATCCGGCACCGGGTACGGGACGGGCGACGACGGAAGGAGCCGCCATGCCGCAGCAGGCTTGGAGCAAGAAGCGCGAACGCCAGTACGAGCACGTCAAGGAGGGGCTCGAGGACCGCGGTCGGGACGAGGGGACCGCGGAGGAGATCGCCGCCCGCACCGTCAACAAGGAGCGCGCACGCAGCGGTGAGAGCAAGGAGTCCAGCCGCACCTCCACCCAGGACATCTCGTCGGGCCGCCGCGGCGGGTTGCGGTCCCACACCGGGTCGGGTGGCCGGACCAAGGCGCAGCTCTACAACGAGGCGAAGAAGAAGAACATCAAGGGCCGGTCGTCGATGACGAAGGCCGAGCTGGCCAGGGCCGTGGGCCGCTGAGAGCCACTAGCCTGACCCGGTGACCCCCGAGGAGACGGCCCGTCGGAGCGCCGAGGCGATGTGGAGAGGCGACCGGGCCAGCCAGGCGCTCGGCATGAGCCTCGACGCGGTCGGGCCCGGGACCGCGACCCTCCGCATGACGCTGCGCGAGGACATGGTCAACGGCCACGACATCGGTCACGGCGGGCTCACGTTCACCGTCGCCGACTCCGCGTTCGCGTTCGCGTGCAACTCCTACAACCGGGTCACGGTCGCGGCCGGGGCCGACGTACGCTTCCTCGCCCCGACCCGGCTGGGTGACGTCCTCGTCGCCTCGGCGACCGAGCGTGAGCGGGAGGGCCGCGACGGCGTCTACGACGTCACGGTCACCGTCGAGGACACCGTCGTGGCGACGTTCGTCGGCCGCTCGCGGGAGATCGGCGGCACCCTGTTCGACCCGGTGGTCGAGTAGCGAGCGCCAGCGATCTCGGAGGTCGAGTAGCGAGCGTCAGCGAGCGTATCGAGACCCTAGAAGATCTCGGGGAGCTCCGACGCGCGCCCGGTGAAGACCGGGTCCCGCTTCTCGCGGAATGCGGCCACGCCCTCCTTGCCGTCGCCGACGGAGGTGTGGAACATCGCCAGCGAGTCGGCGAGGTGCGCCTCCAGCGGGTGGCTGGCCGCGCTGTTGCGGTAGACCAGCTGCCGGGCCAGCGCGAGTGCGACGGGGGAGCGGCCCACCACGAACGACCGGGCCAGCTCCAGCGCCGCGGGCAGCAGGTCGTCGGGCTCGTGCAGCGAGCGGACCAGTCGCCCGTCGTGCGCCTGCTCGGCGGTCAGGATCTCGGCCGAGTAGATCCACTCCAGCGCCTGCTGCACCCCGACGATCCGTGGCAGGAACCACGTCGAGCACGCCTCCGGCACGATGCCGAGCCGTCCGAAGACGAAGCCGATCCGGGCCTTCGTCGAGGCCAGCCGCAGGTCCATCGCCAACGTCATCGTGGCGCCGATGCCGACCGCGGGCCCGTTGATCGCGCCGATCACCGGCTTCGGACAGGCGTGGATGGCCAGGGTCACCCGGCCACCGGTGTCCCGCACCCCGTCCTGGTACGGCGGCTCGGTGAGGTGCGCGCGCAGGTCCTCGGGCGTGGGGCTGACCGACTCGTCGAGCCCGAACACGTTGCCCTCGGCCGACAGGTCCATCCCTGCGCAGAACGCCCTGCCGGCGCCGGTGACCACGATCGCCTTCACGTCGTCATCGGCGGCGGCGTCGAGGAACACCTGCTCGAGCTCGCGGGCCATCGTCACGTTGAAGGCGTTGAGCTCGTCGGGACGGGTAGAGGTCAGCGTGGCCACGCCGACGTCGTCGACCGACCAGGCCAGGGTCTCCCAGCCGTCGCCGCGGACGGTCACTTGGGCAGCCCGGTGGGCGTGCAGAGGTCCTTGCCGATCGCGTCGGTGTCGTCCTCGCGGATCCGCTGGAACATCTGCTCGGACCGCTCGGGGTCCCAGTTCACGGCGAGGTCGGCGATCGGGACGCTGCAGGTCAGGCCGCTGTCCCCGTTGACCCGGGTCATCGCGACCGCCCAGGCGGCGATCGCGAACGGCGAGCTGCCCTCGCTGACCCGCACCGCGTCGGCACTGGCCATGTTGAGGCGGTAGTAGCGCACCGGGTTGAGGAACGACCAGGGGGAGAGCGCCTCGGACCCGATCGCGGAGACGACCTCCCGCTGGGCCCGGGCGCGGTCGATGTCGCCGCGTGCGGCGTACGTCTTGCGCGACCGCGCGTAGCCGAGCGCCGTCGGACCGTCGGCCTCCTGGCAACCCTTGGGGATGTCGAGCTTGGCGAGCCGGTCCTTCATCGCCGTCTTGGGGCAGATCCTGATCCCGCCCACGGCGTCCACGAGGTCGACGAAGCCGCCGAAGCCGATCTCCACGTAGTGGTCGACCCGGATCCCGGTGTTCGCCTCGACCGTGCGGACCAGCAGCCGCGGGCCGCCGTAGGCGTAGGCGGCGTTGATCTTCTCGCCGGACCCCTCGCCCGGGATCTCCACGATCGAGTCGCGGGGGATGGACATCAGCATGCTCGGTCCGTCGCCGGTGTGCAGCAGCATGATCGTGTCGGTACGACGGCCGGAGGCGTTGCCGGTGCCCAGCTCCTTGCGCTCCTCCTTGGTCAGGTCGCCGCGGGAGTCGCTGCCGACGATCAGGTAGTTGGTCCCCGGCTGCTCGTCGGGACGACCACTGTCGTCCTCGGGGAAGGCGGCCACCTTGTCGACCCGGCTCCACGCGATGAGCGGCACCACGATCAGGAAGACCAGCCACAGCACGAGCAGCATCCAGAGCCACTTCAGGCGGGGCCGGGGGAAGCGCGAGCCCCGACCGCCGGAGCTTGAACCGGGGGTGGGGGCGATCTTGCGTGGGCTTGACTCCGAGGCACGCCGACCGCTGGCGGCCGCGGGCATCACCTGGGTGCGGTCGTCGTCGCCTCGCGAGCCGCGCGGGACCGCCCGGGTCGCGTCGTCGGGGGGCTGCTGACGCCCCTTCTTGCCGTAGAGCCAGTTGTACTCCGGGGTGCCCTTCTCGGGACCACCGTTTCCGCGGGGTCGGTCAGCCATGCGAGGACGCTACCGTGCGGGCGTGTCACCGAGCCCGAGGGACGAGGACCGGACCCGCCGTTGAAGGTGTGGACGAGGAGAGCGCCGGATGCGCGAGGCGGAGATCCGGCGGGCGCACCGGCTGGCGAAAAGGGAAGAGATCGAGACGCGGCGGGTGCGCCGGGTCTAGCGTGCCCGGCATGCCCATCGACTCCATGAACAAGGTGATCCACGCGGCTGTGCGCCGCGACCTCGCCCGCCTCGAGGCGGCGCTGCCCGAGGCGGCCGACGGCGACCGCGAGCGCGCGGCGGGTCTCGGCCGCGCGTGGGACAACCTCGACCGCCAGCTGCGCCACCACCACCGGCAGGAGGACTCCCTGCTGTTCCCGACGATGAGCCAGCTCGGCGTGGACGGTTCCCTGCTCGCGACGCTGGAGGGGGAGCACGAGGCGATGGCCCGAGCGCTCGACGAGATCGACACGACGCATGCGGTCCTACGCGACCAGCGCCGCGGCGACCGACGCCGCGGCCGCCGCCGAGGCTCTGCGTCGTGGGATCCCGGTCGTGGAGGGCCACCTGGCACACGAAGAGGCCGAGCTGGAGCCCCTGATGCAGCCCCACCTGGAGTCCGCGCAGTGGAAGGCCGTGGAGCGGCAGCTGCGCAAGCAGCCGCCGAAGACCTCGGGCTGGTTCTTCGCCTGGCTGCAGGACGGTGCCTCCGAGGAGGTCATGCGATTCCTCGGCTCGACCGTGCCGGCGCCGGTGCGGTTCGTGTTCGCGCACGGGTTCGGGCGCGGCTACCAGAAGTCGGTCGCGCCGGTCTGGCGCTAGGCACCCTCGCCGACGACGGCCGGCACCCGCCGGCGGCGTACGGCGCGTCGCTCCCGTCTGTGACGGGTGTGACTGGTGATACTTGGGCCCTACCTGCTTCCTTCCCCAGCAGAGAGAGGCACCTTCCCCATGTCTCTTGGGCCGCCCGCACCGTCCCCCGGGTCGCTCGACGGCTCCTCGCGGCCGCGTCGGCCGCACCGCCGGTGACCGCGCTGCGCGGGTCCGCTTCCGCCGCGCCATCGCGTTGATGCTGATGACGCTGGTCCTCCCCGGGTCCGCCCAGCTGGTGGCGGGCAACCGGCAGGTCGGTCGGATCGCGATGCGGATCTGGATGGTCCTGGTGGTCGGCACCCTCCTCGTCCTCGGCCTCAGCCTGGTCTGGCACGGGTTCGCGTTCCGGATGGCCGTGGACCCGCTGGCCCTCGGCCTGCTCCGGTTCCTGCTGATGGGGCTGGCCATCGGCTGGGCCGTTCTCTTCATGGACGCCTGGCGGATCGGCCAGCCGCTCACGCTCAGCCAGCAGCACCGCCGGGCCGTGGTCGGCGTCAACGGCCTCCTCAGCCTGACGGTCGCCGGCAGCCTGCTGTTCGGCGCCCACCTCGTCGGCGTGCACCGCGACTTCATGGTCGCGACGTTCGGCGAGGGCTCGGCGACCGCGGCGAACGACGGCCGCTACAACGTGCTGCTGCTCGGCGGGGACTCCGGCGCCGGGCGCGTCGGGCCTCCGCCCGGACTCGATGACGATCGCCAGCGTCGACGCGGACACCGGGCGCACCGTCCTGATCAGCCTGCCCCGCAACATGGCCAACTTCCCGTTCGCCGAGGGATCGGTGATGGACCGCAAGTTCCCCCAGGGCTTCGACTGCGAGGGCTGCTACCTCAACGGCGTCAGCACCTGGGCCCAGGACCACCCCGAGCCTGTTCAAGGGCTCCGACAACCCGGGGGTCGACGCCACGATCATGGCGATCGAGGGCATCACCGGCCTGGAGATGAACTACTGGGCGATGGTGAACCTCCAGGGCTTCAAGGACCTCGTCGACGCCGTCGGCGGCGTCACCCTCAACGTCCGGCAGCCGATCCCGGTCGGACTGCCGCACGAGGACTACTTCCGCCACATCCCGCCCGGCACCCGCAAGCTCAACGGCGTCGACACGCTCTGGTTCGCCCGGGCACGTGAAGGGTCCGACGACTACTCGCGGATGGCGCGGCAGAAGTGCGTGATGAACGCGATGCTCCAGCAGGTCAGCCCGCAGTCCGCGCTCCGCAACTTCCAGAGCATCGCCAAGGCGTCCTCGGAGATGCTCTCCACCAACCTGCCCCGCCGTGAGGTGGGCCGCTTCGTCGACCTCGCGCTCAAGGCCAAGGGGCAGAAGGTCTCGTCGCTGTCGCTGGTGCCGCCGCTGATCAACACCGGCGACCCGGACATCGACCTGGTCCGCGAGAAGGTCGCCGCCGCGATCGACCGTGCCGAGGGCGAGGCGCCCCCGCCCAGCGGGAAGCGCAAGCGGAACCCGTCCAGCGTCACCGGCGGATCGGTCGGCAGCCTTGCCCAGGGGTACGCCGCCAACCAGGCCGAGGACGTCGGGAGCGCGTGCTAGCCGGTGCGCGCCGCGCTCACACCTCAACCACCGGAAGGGGCTCTCGGCACCCGGCCGTAGGGTGTGGGCCGTGATCGAGGACGACCAGCGGCGCATCATCGCGGTCGTCGTCACGTTCAACCGGTTGGCACTGCTCCAACGCCTGGTGGAACGGCTGCGCGAGATCCCCGGGATCGCCGAGATCCTGGTCGTCGACAACGCCTCCGGCGACGGCACCGGGGAGTGGCTGGACGACCAGTCGGACCTCGTCGTCCGCCGCCTGGACCGCAACCGCGGTGGCGCCGGTGGGTTCCACGAGGGGCTCGGCCTCGCGGTCGAGCGAGGTGCGGACCTGGTCTGGCTGATGGACGACGACGGCCTGCCCGACCTCGACTGCCTGGAGACCCTGCTGGGGCACGCGGGCGAGCTCGACTTCTGGGGCCCGGTCGTGGTCGACGAGGACGACCCGGACCGCCTCGTGTTCCCGATCCGGCTGCCCGGCGGGACCTCGGTGGTGCACCGCATGGCCGACGTGCGACCGGGCCGCCCGAGACGGCGTGATCCGCGACGTGGTGATCCCGTTCAACGGCGTCCTGGTCACCCGTGAGCTCGTCCAGCGGATCGGCCTGGTCCGCGAGGAGTACTTCATCTGGGGCGACGACCACGAGTACCGCCTGCGTGCGGAGCGGGCCGGTGCCCGGATCGCCACCATCACGACCGCGCGGGTGCGGCACCCCTCGGTCGGGGAGCTCGGTACGCCGATGATGTTCGGGCGGGCGACCTACAACCACAGCCCGAGCGAGCTCAAGCACTACTGCATGGCGCGCAACAACCTGCTCAACCTTCGCGACTACCGCGGCTGGCCGCACGCCCTCGCCTTCGTCGTCAAGACCCTGTGGTTCTACACGCTGACCCGGCGCGACCCGGCGCGGCTGCGACTGAGCCTGCAGGCGATGCGCGCCGGTCTGCGCGGCGACTTCACCGGCCACGAGAGGTTCCTTCGTCGTGACCGAGTCCGTCGCCGTGGTCATCGTGACCTTCAACCGGGCCGACCTGCTCGGCCGCATGCTCGACGGGCTGGCCGCGCAGACCCGCCTTCCGGACGCGGTGTTCGTGATCGACAACGCCAGCACCGATCACACCCAGGACGTGCTCGACGCTCGCCGCGACCACCCCGAGCTGACCCTGCACATCACCCGCAGCTCCGACAACGTCGGCGGTGCGGGCGGGTTCCACCTGGGCACCCGGCAGGCCTACGAGGCCGGCCACGAGCGGATCTGGCTGGTCGACGACGACGTGGTTCCTGCCCCGGACTGCCTCGAGGTGCTGATGGCGCTGGACGAGCCGTGCCTGATGGCCGTGCGCGAGGACCTGCGCGGAAGGCTGGTGGAGAAGGCGGCGCTGCGGTTCGACCTCAGCAGCCCCTGGGCGATCAAGCCCAAGACCGCGATGGTCGAGACGACGTTCGGCACCCGCGACGCCATGCCCGAGCGGGTCGCCCTGGAGAACGTCGCCTTCGAGGGGTTCCTCGTCCGACGCGACGTGATCGACGCGATCGGGCTGCCCGACCCGACCTTCTTCATCTTCTACGACGACTGCGACTACGCGATCCGCGCCCGGCGTGCCGGGTTCCGGATCTGGGCCGTCCGCGACGCCGTGCTCGTCCGCCAGCTCGACTTCGACCAGCAGCACGACCTGGCGGGGTGGAAGGGCTTCTACATGTTCCGCAACCTCTTCGTGGTGCACTTCCGCCACGGGGAGAACGCGCTGGTGCGGCTGAAGCCGTGGCTGATCACGGCCGCGGTGGTCCTGCTCAGCCCCGTTCGCGGGGGGCGTGCGGAGGCCCGCAACGTGGTCCGTGCTCTCCGTGCCGCGAGGGGAATGCGGCGGCCCGCACCCGCATCCGTAGACTGACCCACTGCGCCCACCACGAGGAGAACCCTTGAGCAGTCCTGATCTAGTTGTCGTCGGCGGCGGCCTCTTCGGCCTCACCATTGCCGAGCGCTGTGCCGAGGAGCTCGGCAAGAAGGTGCTCATCCTGGACCGGAGGCACCACATCGGAGGCAACGCCTACTCCGAGCGCAACCCCGAGACCAACGTCGAGGTGCACAAGTACGGCGCGCACCTCTTCCACACCTCCAACGAGCGGGTCTGGGAGTACGTCAACCGCTTCACCTCCTTCACGAACTACCAGCACCGGGTGTTTGCGAAGTACCAGGGGCAGGTCTACTCCTTCCCGATGAACCTGGGCCTGATCAACCAGTTCTTCGGGAAGGCGCACACCCCTGACGAGGCTCGCGAGCTGATCAAGGAGCAGGCGAGCGAGATCGCCACCGAGGATGCCGGCAACCTCGAGGAGAAGGCGATCAGCCTGATCGGGCGGCCGCTCTACGAGGCGTTCGTCAAGGGCTACACCTCCAAGCAGTGGCAGACCGACCCCAAGGAGCTCAGCGCCGACATCATCACGCGGCTCCCGGTCCGCTACACCTTCGACAACCGCTACTTCAACGACACCTACGAGGGGTTGCCGGTCGACGGCTACACCGCGTGGCTCTCGAAGATGGCCGACCACCCCAACATCGAGGTCCGGCTCAACACCGACTTCTTCGACATCGCCGACGAGTTCAAGGGCAAGGTCCCGATCGTCTACACGGGCCCGGTCGACGAGTACTTCGGCAACTCCGAGGGCCGGCTCTCGTGGCGGACGGTCGACCTCGAGGAGAGCGTCGTCGACGTCGACGACTACCAGGGCACCTCGGTGGTCAACGCCAACGACGAGGACATCCCGTTCACCCGTGTCCTGGAGTTCAAGCACTTCCACCCCGAGCGGGTGAAGACGCACATCCCCGGCAAGACGATCATCGTGCACGAGTACAGCCGCTTCGCCGAGGAGGACGACGAGCCGTACTACCCGATCAACACGGCCGAGGACCGGGAGAAGCTGCTGAAGTACCGCGACCTGGCCAAGAAGGAGCCGATGGTGCTCTTCGGCGGGCGCCTCGGGACCTACAAGTACCTCGACATGCACATGGCCATCGGCTCGGCGCTGTCCATGTACGACAACAAGCTCAGGCCCCACTTCACGGACGGCACCGAGCTGACGAGCGGCGGGGTGGACGAGTAGGTCCGCCGTACGCACGGCAGCGACGGCCCGGGGCCGGCTCCCCGGGAGTCACTCGGGGTGGATCAGCCGCCCGGCAGCGGCTTCGGTGATGCTCGCGCGGGCGATGATCACCGGGTGATCGGTCATCCGCTTGGTCCGGGCGTTGTGGAGGCGGAGGTACTCCGAGAAGTCGATGTCGTCGGTTCCGAAGATCCAGTCGATGCCCATGTTGGGTGGTGGTGAGCAGCGCCCGCCCGAGCTGCCGCCGTTGGCCGCGATGATGTCACCGCCGCCGGTCACCATGCAGAACGCCTCGGCGCGCTCGTTGAAGTCACCCAGCAGCAGGACAGGGTCGCCGCCCGACGCGAGCCGGCGGACCATGGCGATCTCCCGTCGGGTCGCCTCGGTGCGGTAGCGCTGGTTGTTGCCCCGCTTGGCGTTGCTGGTGGGGTTGTGGATGCTGAGGAAGGAGACCTCGCGCTGCGTCGCGCGATGCCGCAGGGTCACCCAGGGCATCGGGACGGGGTTGCCCCCGAAGTACGGAATGGTGCCCGCGCCGCCCCGGACGAACTCCCAGACGGCAGAGCGGTAGACGATCGAGTCGCGGCCCCGCTCCGTGCCGGTGAATCTGCCCCACTCGCCGGCGATCCGGTTGAATGCCGCCTTCTGTGGATCCTCGAACTCCTGCAGCCCGGCCACGTCGAGATTCTGGTCCCTCAGGATGGCCACGAGGTCATGTGTCCGGTCGGCGCCGGAGCGGTACCCGGGCTTGTTCCCGTCCGCGTCGGTGTGGGAGTCGCCGAGGGTGTTGATCGACGCGACTCGGAACGAGGTGGTCGGTGACGGCGTCGGCGCCTGCTTCTTGAGCATGGCCAACCGCGCGGCCCGCCTGGCGAGTCGCGCGTCCGCAGCGCCGGCCTTACCGCGCTTCGGTGCCTCTTCGACCTTCTCCTCCCGGAACATCGGCAGCGCGGGATGCACGGCCTGCGGCCTCGCCACGGGGGTGGCTGATGCGGTGGGAGACGGAGTGGGGGCCACACTCGGCGCGGAGGCGTTGCGCGTGAGGTCGGCCTCCCGCTGCGGCGTTGGTACCCAGCCCTGATTGGCCATGGCCGCTCCGCCGGACAGCAACACGGCGGCGGCCACCACGCTGATCGTCCATGTCCGGGCGGTGCTCGACCTCCGGGGGGCGCCGACGGCGTCCCTGCGTGCTCACGATTGCGTGCTCCTCCTGTCACAAGGTCTTCGAGTTGGCCCCGTGGGCCGCAGCGTCGGGCCCCGTGCCGATGCGGCGAACGCTCAGGGTACCTGTTGTCCGGCCTCTCCCGTGCGCGGGGCCCGCGTCGTGGACGCGACTCCAGGTCGACCACGGGGTCGACGTGGAGTCGCGGTGTGACGTGCGCCATGTGTCGGCCGGTCGGGGGCCGTGGTCGTCCGGGCGACTCGACCTCCCTCGCTACACTTGCCGCCGCATCACCGGCAGGAGGGTCCGTTCCTGATGCACGAGCAAACTTCGCGCGCACGAAGGGAAGGCACGCCAGAGGTGGGAACCGCATGACTGATGCGCAGGCCCCGGCGCCGGGTACACCGGCCTCAGGGGCGCATGCCGTCCACATCGTGGATGCCCCCCCGCTCGCGCCACCGGGGGCGACCAGCGGGCTCCTGGAGGTGTTCCGCCGACGCTACCTGTTGCGCCTTCTCGTGCGACGGGAGATCAGCGCCCGCTACCAGGGGTCGTTCCTCGGGCTGTTCTGGTCCTACGTCCAGCCGGCGACCAAGCTGGCCATGTACTACTTCGTCATCAGCGTCGTCCTGGACCGCGGGATCGAGAACTTCGCCATCCACCTGTTCGCCGGGCTGGTCATGGTGCACTACTTCACCGAGACGTTCGGTGCGGGGACCCGGTCGATCGTCCGCAACAAGGCGCTGGTCCGCAAGATGGCCGTCCCCAGGGAGATGTTCCCCGTCGCCTCCATGCTCGTGTCGGCCTACCACGTCGTGCCGGGAATGCTCCTGCTGACCGGGTTCTGCGTGTCGCTCGGCTGGCGCCCGGACCCGGTCGGGATGGCGGCAGCGCTCCTCGGGTTCGTGCTCACCGCCGTCCTGGGGACCAGTCTGGCGCTGTTGTTCAGCGCCGCGAACGTGTTCTTCCGCGACTTCAGCAACGTGGTGCAGACCCTGACGCAGTTCACGACGTTCAGCGTGCCCATGATCTACCCCTTCAGCATGGTGCACGATCGGTTCGGCGAGTACGCCGGGCTCTACCTCGCCAACCCGATGGCTGAGGCGGTGCTGCTGTTCCAGCGGGGGTTCTGGGTCGGCACCACGCAGGACGCCGAAATGACGGTGGCCGAGCACATGCCCGACAACCTGTTCATCCTGGGCTTCATCCACCTCGGCGCGGCGCTGCTGCTGCTCGGGCTCGCGCAGGTGGTGTTCACCCGGCTGGAGAACAAGATTCCGGAGCGTCTGTGATGGCTGAGTCCATCGTCGTGGACGACGTCACCAAGTCCTTCACGATCCGTTACCACCGCACCCTGAAGCAGATGACGGTCGCCGCGCTCCGCGGCCAGGAGCTGAGCAACAGCTTCAATGCGCTGGAGGGGGTCTCCTTCACCGTCGACCAGGGTGAGTCCATCGGGCTCATGGGCCTCAACGGGTCGGGGAAGAGCACCCTTCTCAAGCTCGTCAACGGGATCATGCGGCCGGACCAGGGAACAGTGCTGACCCGCGGCCGGACCGCTGGCCTGATCGCGACCGGCGCCGGTTTCCACCCGCAGCTCACGGGCCGCGAGAACATCTACCTCAATGCGGCGATCGTGGGGATGACCGAGGCCGAGACGACCCGCAAGTTCGACGACATCGTGGAGTTCGCCGACCTCGGGCGGTTCCTCGAGTCACCCGTCGGGAACTACTCGTCCGGGATGTTCGCCCGCCTGGGCTTCGCCGTGGCGATCCACGTCGACTCGGACATCTTCCTGGCCGACGAGGTCCTGGCCGTCGGCGACAAGCCGTTCAAGAAGAAGTGCCTCGAGAAGATGCAAGAGGTGCGCGACAGCGGCCGCACGCTGTTCTACGTCAGCCATGCCGCCGCGTCCGTGCGCAAGATGTGTGACCGCGTGATCGTTCTGGACAACGGCCGGGTGGCGTTCGACGGTGACGTCGACGAGGGCATCCACTTCCTCAAGTACGACGACCCCGGCAAGGATCCGGCCGACGAGGACACCGAGGACGAGGAGATGGGCGCCGACATCTGAGTGCCGACAGCCCGTGAGGCGTCAAGGCTGTGCTGGTTGGTCCGGCCGCCGGGTGAGGCGAGGCCTCCGCTGGTAGACCCGGCGGGCCTTCATCAGCAGCGGTCGCCGCTCGCTCGCCTGCACCAGTGCGAACCGCACGGGTGCCTCCTTGAGCTCGCGCAGCGTCTCCTCGTAGCGCTGCTTGGCCCCGCGGTGGTGGGCGAGCGCCTCAAGCGTCCCCGCCAGGGCTGCGATGCTCTCCTCCAGGAGGACGTCGTCAGGTGGGGAGTCGTAGGGGGTCCCGGGGCTCGGCGCGGGGGACGGGGTCGGGTCGGGAACCAGCTCGGCCAGGTCACCCACCACGTCGACCCGCATGGCGGCGAGTCGGTCGGCGATCTCGCGGGACCGCCGGACGGCGAATTCCGTGGTGGCGGCATCCAGGGCGAGGCGTGTCCCGGGCCGTGCCGCGAGGATGCGGTGAGCGAGCACGTTCTTGACGACGGTGGGATAGGGGCCGGGAAGGGGGAGCCGGTCGCCCAGCTCCGCGTTCACCCGCCGGAGGAGCTCCGTCTGCTCCATGCCCAGGGACGTGTTCACGCGGGATACCTCGGTGTCGAAGCTGTCCGGATCGAGCCCCACCAGGGTCGCGAACCGCGTCCAGAGGGTGCCCGGGCGAGCCCCGGCCGGCGGCACGGTGACCACGTGGACCCGGGACGGAGGGAGGGACCCTCCCCAGCGATCGGCGACTTCCGCGAAGTCTTGGACCTGCCAGAACCAGCGCCGGTGCTCGGTGTCCGTCTGCAGGTCCTCGACGAAGTCCGACATCGTCTTGGTCGAACGGTGCTTCACGTGCTCCTGCCACTCGGCGGGGATCTGCCGGACCAGGTCCCGAGCCGTCGAGCACGACGTGCACCTCGGCGTCCTCGCCGAAGGCGGCGATTGCCCGGGCCGCCTGCTCCGCCGTGGCCGATGCGAAGAGCTCGTGCGAAACGAGCACCGACCCTGACCAGGCCCGGGCCTGGCGCACCACCTGCTCCCAGATACCGACCGCGCGGGCAGGGTGCTCCGGGGCCTCGGCCAGACCCCGCACGTCCAAGGAGGCGAGGAAGTGGTCCGCGAACCTGTCCAGCGGCAGGAGCAGTCCTTGTTCGGCAGCACGAGCCCGCTGGGACCACAGGACGTCCTGGAGGAAGGTGGTCCCGGTCTTGGGACTGCCCACGTGCAGATAGATCCGGTTGGTCTCCGCAGGTCCCCGGGCGTTCACAGGGGCTACCGTATCCGGCTGGGACCTCGGGATCTCTGCTGGCCGGATTAGCGCGTCGCGACGCCGATGCCCTCCACCCGGACCGGCTTGCGCGACGACGTGACGACGATCCGCACCCTGCCCGTCTGCGGTGCGCTGAACCGTGCAATCTTCAGGACGCGCCGCATGTGCAGGGAGTCCGCCTCCAGGCTGATCTCCTTCAGCAGGGTGGTACCGAGGTAGACCGCGACGGCTCCGTGCCCGGGTCCCTTGGTCGCCACCAGTGCCAGTCCGCGGGCGCCGGAGACCCCACGCCGGACCACCGCGCCCCGAGTGGTCGACTCGACGTAGCGTCCGGTGTAGTACGCGGAGCCGGTCCGCGCTGACCAGCTGGCGCTGCGACCGAGCACGGAGCTGTCGAGCGGGACCGTCCACGAGCGAGTGGCCGGGGACGGGTCGGCGTCGCCTGCGGCGTCGCGGGCAGTGACGCCGAACGTGTGGGTCGTCTGAGCGAGCGAGGTCAGGCGCACCGACGACGCCCCGCAGGCGGTGTCAACGCCGTCCAGCGTGCACTGGAAGGCAGATCCCGGCACGTCTGAGGTGTAGCCCAGCGTGGCGGTGTTCCTCGTGAGGTACCTGCCGTCGCCGGGACCCGAGGTGATCCTGGTCTCCGGCGGGACGGCGAAGGGAGTCACCGGATCGGACTCCGCGCTCTCGGGGCCGGTTCCGATCCGGTTCGTGGCACTCACCACGAACGTGTAGCTCGCGTTGGTCGCCAGATCGGGGACCGTGGCACTCGTGGCGTCGCCTCCGACCGTGACCACCCTTCCGGTCTGGACATTGGTCACGGCATAGGACGTGACCGGCTGACCGTTGTCGACCGCCGACGCCCACGAGACCCTGGCAGCCCGCTCGAGCGGTTCCGCGACAACCGTGGTGGGCGCCGCTGGAGCGGCCGTGACGGCGTACCGAACCAGCACCGGGCGGTGGTCGGAGTTGTACCCGAGAAGGACGGCCTGGTCCCGGGCGGCCAGCGCCGGGTGCTCGACTGCTGACACGTAGTCGATGATGCGGGAGGAGTTCCCGTTCTTGTTGACGTGGGTACCGCGCTCGGGCGTTCCCAGGTACTTGAAGCTGGTGAAGACGCGCACCTGCTCCATGTTGCGGTAGGGGAACAGCTCGTGCCGGATCACACTGTCGCTGCGGTAGTTGACGTTGAAGTCGCCGGTCGTGAGGACGGCAGCGCCTGTCGCCTTGAATTCGGTGATCAGTGCCTTGAGGGCGTTCATGTGCTTGCGGTAGAGCTCGAGGCGTTCGCGGTTATCCCAGTTCGGGCCGCCGTCGCTCGCCTGGACGCTCGCCACGGTGTGGTTGTTGATGAGGTACAGAACCTGTCCCGTGAGCTTGTGACGCAGCTGCACGTAGGTCAGGTACTTGGGCGCGATCCATGACGGGCCGGCTCCGTCGGGACCGACGTACGTCCGGTCCGAGACCTTCCGGGTGTCCTTGCTCAGCAAGGTGAACTTGTCCGACCGGAACAGGATCGGGATCTCCGCGGGGCCGGATCCCGTGGGCATGTAGGTGTCGTACGGGCAGGTCGCGCAGTCGACGACCCGCGCCCGCACCGCGTTGCGGCGCTGCGCGCTTCCCATCTCCTGCAGACCGACCAGGTCGGCTCCTGCGTTCGACAGCTTCACCACGTCGGAGACGGCATCGGCATCGGAGAGGCCGTGCCGGATGTTGAGCGTGGCCACCCTGAAGGAGGGGGAGGAGCTGGTCGCCTCCGCTGCCGCGCTCGGCGCACTCGTCACGCCGTGGACGCCGCCCGCCAGCACCAGCAAGCTGGAGATGAAAACGGCCGAGAACCAACGCTGCGGCGTCACGGACCCACCCTTCTGATGACGTCTCCGAGGAGAGGGATGGATCACGAACCCCACCAGCCTCATGTGTCGCAGCAGTCTATTCAGGGCACAGACGTCAAGGCACCTCTTGGCCATGCCTCGTGATCAAAACGTGATCTGTGCTCGGCGAGGGATCGTTGCTCGACGCGCGCGAATCTGGTAACCGCCGGCTCCGCGGCACGCGTTCTGGTCAGCGGCCGATGCGGCGGGAGTACTGCTTCAGGGTCTCGAACCACGCGGAGTACGCCGAGTAGGCCGATCGGCTGTCGATCTCGACCGTGTTCTCGTCGCTTCCGGTGAGGGCGCCCCGGAGCCAGTTCTGGGTGCCTGTCATGACCCGCCAGTCAGCGGTGCTCAGCCCGTACGACCCGCTGACCAGCAAGAACTTGTGATGCACCCTCAGGCTCGGTCTGCCGTCGACGACGCGTTGTCGGCTGTCCCAGAGCTTGACGCCACCGTTGTGGGCGGATCGCCGCAGCTTCGCCGCGACCTCGCCGGACGGCGCGCCGTAGTTCACCTGGACGTCGCACCCGGCACGATCGAGGTCGACCACCTTGTTGGCGAGGTACTTTCCGCGGGTGCCGGACCACCAGAACATCGCGATCTTGACTACGGTCCGTCCCTTGCGCCCCGCACCGCCTGTCGCCCCTCGGCACTCCACCTTGCGCAGCTGCTGGAGGGTGGGGTCCTCCTCCTTGCCCGCCCGCTTCTTGGGGAAGAAGCGATGGGTGACGTTGCCCTCCTGCTGCTCGATGTAGAACCGCTCGATCGGCTTGCCGTTGACGTCCGGAGGATCGTCCTCGGCCATCTCGCCGTGGACGCGACGGTAGAGGTTGTAGGTGACCGGACGCTCCGTCATGACGTACATGTCGTTCCAGCCCTTGCCCGCACCACCCTTGTTGAGGTTGGCGGAGCTGACCATCACCACGTTCCGGGTCCTCCCCGCTTTGGTGAAGGCGTAGAACTTGGCGTGGTTGTTGCCCCATCCCCCGCGACAGCTGTCGCGGCACTTGACCGCAAAGCTGTGCTTGCCGGTGATCGGGTCCACGTCGAGCACATCGACCCGACCGTCGCGGTTCTTGTCGGCCGGCCCCAGCGTGTTGACCAACCGGTTGGACGGGCGCGAGGTGATGACGGAATCCATCACGACCTGGACGTTCGCTCCCCGCCGGTGCGCGCTGATGAGCTTGTCCGCGGTCGCTGCCCGGTCCATCAGGTACGTCGAGATCAGGATGGTCTCTCGAGCCGGACCCTCGCAGCCTCGTCGGCAGGTGGCGTCGATCGCACGCTCCACCGCCGTGACGATCCGCCACTTCGCGGCCTGGCCGCCCAGTGGGTTGTTGAACACGGCGCCGGGGCTGACCGTGAGGGCGGACGCCGGCGCCGCGACGGCGACACTCCCGGCGAGCAGGCCCAGCGTCATCCAGACGACCAGGCGGATCGCAGACGACCGGCTGTGCCTAGATGCGCGAACGCGAACAGCTGACATGACAATCCCCACACGTTGTACTTGTACCCCGAGCGGTACCCCGAGCGGGGAGTCCTGGCCGCCGATCCTACGTGGCAGCCGCGGGCCCGTCTCGACTACCCCGAAGGTCGGTCAGGAGCGGGACGACCCGACAATCGGAGTCCCCCGAGGTGCGGTCCCGCGGCTCACCGCCCGACCTGTCGGGAACCGTACTCGCGGACGAAGTCCCAGTTGTTGAGGTACCCGACGTAGCCCGGTCGGCTGTTCACGCGGATGCTGTTCTCGTCGCCCCCGGTCAACCCTTGCTTCGTCCAGTTCTGAGATCCGGCGAAGACCTGCCACGTGGAGGTGTCGGTGCCCCAGCTCCCGTTGATCAGCATGTACTTCGAGTGCGCGCGCACGTCCACGACTCCGTCGTCATTGCGGTCGTCGCGACTGTCGTACAGGTCGACGAGGCCCCGTCGGTCTGCGTCCCGAAGGTAGGTGGAGACCTCCTTCGAGGGGGCGCCGTAGATCACCCGGACGATGCAGCCCTCCCGGGAGAGGTCCACGAGCTTGCGCGCGAGGTACATGCCGCGGTCGCCCTGCCAGTGGAACATGGCCACGTTGATGAGGGTCCGCCCGTCCCGACCTGCCTCGCCGGTGGCGCCACGGCAGTGCACGCGGGTCATCGCGACGTAGCTGGGATCCGTCGCCTTCGTGGCCCCTCGCTTCGGGAAGACCTGGTTCTCGAACCTGCCCTCACGACGGACCTCGTACGGATCGCCGTCGACCCGGTCCCGGGACATCTCGTCGTGGACCTTCTTGTACATCGCGTAGGTGCGCTCGAGCCCCCGCATGGTGAAGAGGTCGTTGTAGCCCTTGAGGGCCCCTCCCTTGTTGAGGTTGCCCGAACTCACCATGACGACGTTCCTGGCGGTTCCCGTCCGCGAGAACGCGAAGAACTTGGCGTGCATCGCCTGGTTGGCACCGCCGCCGCGGCAGCTTCCGGAGCACTGGATCGCGAAGCTCTCGTCCGGCCCCCACTTCAGGCCCCGGTTGCCGTTGTCGCGGTTCAGCATGTACTTGAGGCGCTTGGCAGGGCCGGTGTTGATTCCGCCGTCCATCACCACACGGACATGCACCCCCCTCCGTCGTGCTGCCACGAGCGCGTCGACCGAGGCCTTGCGGTCCAGGAGGTAGGTGCTGATCAGCACAGTCGAACCCCCAGGCGCGTTGCGGATGGCCTTCTCGATCCGAAGCACCAGTCGGTACTTCGCCGCGTACGTGCCCTTGGGGTTGTTGAACAGGGGACCCTCCGGTGGCGCCCAGGCCGAGGCTGCGGGAGCCCACAGCAGCGAGGCGAGCAGGACGACGAGTTGGGTGAGGAGGATCTTCCTGAGCATGGTGCCTCTTTCTCGCGGGTGGGGCCCATGGAGCAGTTGGAACTGGCCGCGCGTTCGCATGATTGAGCCGGAAGCATAACTTTCTAGACCGCGGCGCCAGCGCGTTTCCGACGGGTTCGGCAGTGTCGAAGGCTAGATCCCGCGCGCCCCGGGATCCGAATCGACGCCGGGCTCCTGGCGGCGCCCCGGCCGATGCCCCGCCGCGGCGGTCCGAACCTTGCGCGCGTAGATCTTCAGGGCGGCTCGTCCGGGGTTGGCCTCGAACCTCCGGACCCGATCGCGAAGACGCGCCTGTCCTGCGGTGTCGGATCGCCGAGCCATCCCGACGAGGGCTCCCAGGGCGAGGTCCAACAGCTCGGCGTCCGTCACCTCGTCGGGCTGCCTGCCGCCGGCTGTGCCGAGCACGGGCTGCAGGTCCGCCAGGTCACCGACCACCTTGACTCCGGACTTCTCGACGGCCTCGATCTGGTGCGTCGCCTGGCGTCGTGCCCACTCGTGATGGGCGACGGGCAGGACCAGCTTCGACTCACGGGCGCTCCGTTCGGCCAGCAGCCGCTTTGCCACACCGTGCTTGAACACCCGGTGGTAGGTGGACTCGGGAAGTCCGCCCTCCCGTGCCGCCCGATTGAGGCGGCGCATGAGCTCGGCCGACTCCAGGCCCAGGGACGTGTTGCTCCCGAGGCCGCCCAATTGGCAGTCCTCGTAGGCTCCGCCCAGCACGGCGCACATCCGTTGCCAGAGGACCCCCTGGTCCGCGCCGGGGTGCGGAAGGGTCACCACATGGACGTCCTGGGCAGGTATGACGCTGGTCCACCGCCCGAGCAGTTTGGCGAGGTCCTGCTGAGCCCAGAAGCGCTTCCCGGGGGACCCGGGAGTGCGGTCGTCGGTCACAACGCTCTCCAGGAACTCCTCCCAGGACCACTCGTCACGGTTCTGGACGAACTCCTGCCAGGCCGCGGGCACGGTGCGCGCCAGGTCACGCACGGTGAAGATGACGTGCACCTTCGCACCGCCGAAGTCGTCGATGACCGTGCGAATGTGCTCCGGACGGGCCGAAGCCAACCACTCCATCGAGATGATCACGTCACCTGACCAGGTCGCCGCCTCGGTGACGAGTCGCTCCCAGGCGCCGTCGACCAGCGCCCGCCTTCCGCGGGGCACGGTCATGCCTCGAATGTCCTGTACGGCGCGCACCTGCTCGCCCCACGTCTCCCCGGGGAACAGCAGCCCGGCCCGCTTCAGCGCCGTCTTGTTGGCGGTCAGGACCTTCTGGACGTAGGAGGTCCCACTTTTCGGCAGGCCCACATGGAGGTAGACATTCGTGCTCATCGTCGCCACAAGGAACACGGGACGTCGACCATCGACCGGCACCACAGGTTCAACCTGTGCTTCGACGCGGCCGGGTCACTGGTCTCCACTGGCTCAGGGTGGTCGTCGAAGAACATGGTGTCCCTTTCGGTGGCCGTGGTGCGACCGGATCGTGGCGGCGGCGTACGCGTCCGGAATGCCGAGAATTGTATCGAGCCCGCTGGGGGCTGCGGCTCAGGACCAGGCCGCGACCAGTCGGCACACGTAGGGGTCTTCCTCGCGGAGCGGTGCCAGTCCCTTGCCCTCGACCTTGTGCACGATCCGGCCGCCGGCTGCCTCGATCTGCGCGATGACGGCTCGTGGGCGAAGGTAGTGGCGGCGGCGCTCGCCGAAGGCGTGCGGTCGGTCCCGGTCACGAGGGGTGCGGAACTCCAGGAAGAGGAACCCTCCGCGGCGCAGCGCCATCGACGCCAACCGGACCACGTTCTCCTGGCCGTGCGGTTCGAGCGCGTGCATCAGGAACCTGGCGTACAGGTCGACCGGTTCCTCCTCCCGGCTCAGCCGGGCCCCCAGAGCGAGGACAGCCCGGGTGTCGTAGAGGTTCAGCACCTCGAAGGCGGCCGGGACCTGCCGCGCGCTGCTGGCCCTGTCGCCTCGCCTCATCGCGCCGACGAGGTAGTCCACGGCGATCACGGACCGGTTCTGGTCCCCCGCGAACCACAGCGCGTCACGGCCCGTACCGGAGCCGAGGTCGACGAGCGGACGCGTCGAGGGGTACTTCTCAGCGACCCACCGCGCGAAGGGGGTGGGGTCGCTGGGGACCTCGTCGCGTAACTTCGCGTCGAACTGGTCCCAGTACTTCCGATGGGTGCTCAAGCCGCCGAACCAGCCACCAAGCCTGCGCGACAGGCGCCGAGGTGTCGTGTACTTGAAGGAGGGATCGGGGACCCGCCAGTTCTCGCCGTAGGTGGCGGCGAGCAGCCTTTCGGGGTTTGCGGGAGCCGACACGTCCCTGCCCATGAGCTCCACCGTCGTGAGCGGGAGGATCGTGTCGCGGGGGAGCCGGAATCCGGTGTCGGACGGGATGTAGAGCACCCCCTCCACCCAGTGGGACGTGAAGACGTCCACGCGCGCCTGACGGAGTCCTCAGGGGGAGCCGCACGTTGATCCGGACGCCTGAGCCGCGCCGAACGGTGTACCCCTCCTGCAGAAGGACCCGTTCCACTCGGTAGGCCTCCCGGACGACGTCCACCGGGTTGGCGTGCTCGGAGACGTAGGCGAGATCGATGTCGTTGTCGTGGCCGATCAGCTTGCCGTTCCGCACGGCCCCGAGCAGCGTTCCGTAACAGACGTAGGTCGGCACACCGGCCTTGTCGGCCAGGACGTCCATCAGCTTCACGACCTCGTCCATCATCTCGTCGATGAGGGCGGTGTCCTCACCCCACAGCGGGCGGATGAGGCGTCCCCACTTGTCGACGAGCAAGGGGCGACCTGACTTGTCGGTCACGGAGACCTTTGTCCCGTCACCGCCGGGGAAGACATGGCGGCCGGTGGCGACCGGAGTCCCCGTCACGTGGTCCTGGATGCTCACCTCGGCAAGCCCCTTCAGATGGGGAAGGAGCGCCCGGGGCCAGGGAGTGACGCGCTTGTCGCCGTCCGGTGTGGTGTCCCGGCCGGGCTGGAGCGACCACACGTGATGGCCGTTGACCAACACGTCGTACGTCGTCTCGTCCTGCACCGAGCCAGGCAGCCAGATGCTCTGGTCGTCGATACGCAGCTCCGCTGCCGGCTTCTCCTGGGGGCTCTGCGGGGTCAACGGCGAGATCCCTTCACGCGGGCAGCCAGTCGCCGGGCGAGGGCCACCGGCCGTCGCCAGGCGTGCTGGTGCATCTTGCGGCGCAGGCGGTTGCGAGCGGTGGTCAGCTCGCGGACGTCCCGGATCATGTGCTCGATCGCGCGGGCGGCGACCTCGAGCACCTCGTCGACGTCGACGTCATCGGGGTACGGCAGTTCGGGCTGCCCCTCGGCTGGCACGAGATCGGCCAGATCCCCGACCACCGAGTAGCCGCCCTGCGTGATCGCCTCCGTCATCGCGCCCGAGAGCGATCGCAGCTCCGCTGCGTGCTTGGGTCGGAGTCCGAAGCGTTCCCCTCGTTGGGGGACGAGGACCTCATGGCCGAAGTACTGCCGGACCCACCGATGCCGGGCGGGGGCAGGGCCCAAGGGGCCGGACAGGTGAGGGACGACACGGTGGAGCAGAGCGGCCTGCGCCGCCCCGAGGGACTCGTTGCCGAAGCTTCGCTCCATGTCGAAGCCCGCGTCATCGACCTCGAGCACCTCGCACCATCGACGCCAGAGGAGCGGTCGCGGGGCGCCAGGCGGGGGGACGGTGATCACGTGCACCTGCTCGGCCGGGACTGCTTGCCCCCACCTGTCCAGTACGGCAGGGACGTCCTGGCTGTCCCAGCCCCAGGCGCCGCCCTGCACGTCGAAGGCCAGCGCCTTCTCCATGAACTGGTCCAAGGACGCCGGCGAGCCCATCTTGAGGGCTTCCTGCCAGACGGCGGGGAACTGGCGCACGTAGTCGCGGACCGTCAGGACGATGTGGACCTCGGCGGGCTGCAGGGCTGCCACGGCCGCCTTCGCCTGCGCAGTCGTGGCCATGCTGAAGAACTCATGGCTGACCAGACCCGTGCCCGGCCAGGCCGAGAGCTCCTGCACGAGCTTGGTCCACGCGTCCTTCTCGTGACGGGGCCGACGCGCGGAGGCGTCGCGGACCGCCTGCGCGGCGTGGTAGTGATCCATTCGTTTGGAGCCTGGATACAGGAACCCCTGCCTCTCCAACGACGCCCGGTTGTTCCACATCGCGGTCTGGAGGAACGTCGTGCCGGTCTTCGGCACTCCGATGTGGAGAAAAACCCGTCGAGCCATGCTCCGCCTTCGATCGTCGTGGTCAGCGGTCACAGGGAGGCGGAGTACCTGTCGAGGTACTCGCGGACCTTCTGTTCGTCCCGCTGGGCGACCGGAACGAGCAGTTCCTGCACGACATCGGTCAGCTCGGCCAGGCGACGGTTCAGGCGACGTGACTCCTGGATCTCCCGCTCCAGCTCAGCCACCCGCCGGCGCAGCCGGGCGATGTCCCGCTTGGTGGCGGGAGCACCACCGCTGGTGGTCGGGAACCTGTCCAGCAAGCGGCGGGCCCTGTGTCGCAGCCGGTCGTTCATCGTCGCGTTCACCTCGTGGTCGGGAGGATCGGCACCCTACTACGGCGCGGGGTACTGCGAGGGCCGGGGCGGAGGAGCGATAACCTTGCCGATCGCGCCTCGGCGCCCGACGCCTTCAGGGAGGGACACACATGATCGGCATGGTGCTGGCAGCGGGTGCCGGCCGCCGCCTCAGGCCGTACACGGACACACTGCCCAAGGCGCTCGTCCCCGTAGATGGGGACACCACCATCCTGGACATCGCCCTGCGGAACCTCGCGGCCGTGGACCTGCGCGACGTGGTGGTCGTCGTCGGATACGCCGCCGGAGCAGTGGAGGAGCGTCGCGAGGTTCTGGAGCGCCGGCACGGCGTGAACCTGACCCTCGTGCACAACGACAAGGCGGAGATCTGGAACAACGCCTACTCCCATGTGGGTCGCCCTGCGAGCACATGGGGAGACGGAGTCCTTCATGGTCAACGGCGACACGGTGCATCCGGTCACGGTCGAGGAGACGATGCTCGAGGCGCGCGGTCCGGAGGTGCTCTTGGCACTGGACACGGACAAGGCACCTGGCCGAGGAGGAGATGAAGGTCCAGCTCGGAGCCCGACGGCTCCCCTGACCCGCATCACCAAGCTGATGGACCCCGCCGCCGCGCACGGCGAGTACATCGGGGCCACCCTGATCGAGGGTTCGGTCGTCCCCGAGGCTGGCCGACGCGCTGCGCCACGACGTTCGAACGTGACCCCGACCTCTACTACAAGGATGGGTACCAGGAGATGGCCGACCGCGGGGAGCAGATCCGGACGGTCAGCATCCCGGCCGGAACCCCGTGGGTCGAGGTGGACGACCAGGCGGACCTGGCGCGGGCACGGGAGATCGCGTGCCGCTACTAGGACGCATGCTGGCCAGCCCGCTGTTCGTGGACATCAGACGGGGCGCGGTCGAGAACCTCTCCACCCTGCTTCACGAGCGCTACATCTCGTCCACGGGCACCGTGCTGGTCGCGGTAGGGGCCTCCCAGGGGGAGGACATCTGGCGCCGGATCGCGCCTTCACTGCCGGACGCGACCGTGTACCAGGTGCCCGACGCCAGCCTCGCCTCCGCAGGAGAGCTCCAGGCCGAGCTCGGCAAACGCGGTTACGACGCCGTCGTTGGCATTGGTGGCGGAAGGACCCTGGACGTGGCCAAGTACGCGGCGACGCGGGCCGCCGTACCCATGGTCGCGGTCGCGACCAACCTGGCGCACGACGGGCTCTGCTCGCCGGTCGCCTCGCTGGAGCACCCGCACGGCAAGGGGTCCTTCGGTGTGGCCATGCCCCTGGCCGTCGTCGTTGACCTCGACTACGTCAAGGCGGCCCCGCCGCAGCTGGTCCGGTCCGGGATCGGCGACGTGATCAGCAACCTGTCGGCCATCGAGGACTGGCTCCTCGCGGGTCGGGAGCGAGGGGAGCCCGTCGATGGACTCGCGATGGCGTTCGCGCGTACGGCGGGCGAGGCCGTGCTGCACCGCCCTGACTCGATCGAGAGCGATGACTTCCTCATCGTCCTGGCGGAGGCTCTGGTGCTGTCCGGCATGGCGATGTCCGTGGCAGGGACGTCGCGCCCCTGCAGCGGCGCCTGCCACGAGATCATCCACGCGGTGGACACGCTGTTCCCGGGCGTCTCCAACCACGGGGAGCTGGCCGGGATCGGCGCACTGTTCGCGACGTTCCTGCGGGCCGACGAGAACCGTTTCGACGAGATCAGGCAGTGCCTCCAACGTCATTCGCTCCCGCTGGGGCCCGGCGACGTCGGCCTCACCGAGGCTCAGTTCACGCAAGCCGTGGTCGCGGCCCCGGGAACGCGACCCGACCGGTACACAATCCTCGAGCACCTCGCGCAGGACCCGGCACAGGAGGCCGCACGCGTCACCGAGTTCGCGCGACGCCTGGCTTGACCCGTCCCCAGAGATCGCCCGGCTAGTCGGATGCCGCGGCGACGGGCGCCTCGACGGGCGCCTCGAAGAGGGTCTCCAGCTGGGTCTCGCCGGCGACGCGGACGCTCAGCTGGGCGCACCTGCGCACCAGCTCGGCGACCTCCCGGACTGCGTGTTCTTCTCGATCCGTGCCGTGCCCGCTGCCGGAGCGGCCGGGGGCGGCGGAGGACTCGTCGCCCCCCTGTTCGGCACCGGCGGCCAGGAGCACGCTCTCGAGGGTGAGGAGGCGGTCCCTAGCCACGGTGGCAATGGCCAGGATCTGCTCAGGCGTCGGTTCCGACGGCGACTTCGGCGCCGACTTGTCCGGCCGGCGGATCGGAAGGTCGCTCAGCTCACCCACGAGGTGGACACCATGCTGATCGATGGCGCGGCGCACCTGCCTGTTCCACCGGGCGGCCAGGGCCAGTCCCCGGCGGGGCATCACCACCGGTGGCTCGCCCCGAGCTTGTTCGACCAGATCAGAGCGCATGCGGTTCAGTACCAACCGCTCGACATCTCCCCGGGCGACCCGGCCAAGCTCGATGTTGATCCGGCGCAGGAACTCCGTCGTCGGGTGGCCGAACACCGACGGGTTGCCGCGCAGTGGGTCCCGAGGCGCAGCGTCAGGGTCGACACCTAGCACGCCGGCGAACCGCCTCCAGAGGAGCCGAGGGTCCGACCCTCGCGGCGGCACCGTGACCACATGGAGGTGGTCGCTGCCCACGAGTGGTGCCCACACGTCCATCATCCGGATCGTCCCCTGGGTCCGCTGGAACATCCGCGCCGCGCGGCTCCACGGTGGCCCTTCGGAGTTCACCACCTGCCGTAGGCCCCTGATCATCTTGCGCCAGCGCAGCGTGCCGGCATTCCGGCAGCTCGTCTGCCACTGCGCGGGCAACGCGGTCGCCGCGTCCCGGACCGTCAGGATCACGTGCACGTCCGCCCCACGGAAGGACTCCACGATGCGTGCGGCCCGCTCGGGGTTGGCGTAGCTCAGGAACTCCATGGAGAGGATCGATGCGTGGCCCCGGAACGAGAGCATCTCGTCGACGACCCTGTTCCACGCGCCCTCGATCCTGGCCTGCATGACTGGGTCGCTGATATTGAACTCGAGCACGTCCCGTGCCGCCCGAGCATGGTCCGCCCATCCCTCCCCGGGGAACAGGTAGCCGGCTCGGGCCAGCTCGTCCTGGTTCTCGTCCATCAGGCCTTGCAGGTACGAGGTCCCGGTCTTCATGGCGCCGATGTGCAGGTAGATCCGGGGAGACCGCGGTCGAGACGGAAGGTTGGCCCGCAACCAGCCACGCGCTGTCACACGCGTCAGGCTAGCAGCCTCCACGCGGGTAATTTCGGCTCGGGGGGCGACACGAACGGTCACTTCTGCGGTCTCGAGAGCCCCCGCGCCACGGGTGGATCCGGTGCACGCTGATACCTTAATTCCGGCCAGTCACAGACTCGACATGAGGGAAAACACGGTGAGCGAATCCACTGAGACCGTTCCGGAAGCCGTCTCGGAAGGGGGCCCCTCGGAACCAGGGTTCCGCATCGTCCAACGCACCGTGTTGAGTGCTGACCAAGAGCTTGATGTGCGCGCGCTCTACCTCGGCGGGGTCTCCAGCTTCTCGGGCGGCGGAGCGGGGTCGCAGCAGTCGGGTACCGACCACGGCGAGGACACCGAGTCCGCAGATTCGTACGAGGCCGACCTCGGGATGATGGGGTACGGCCGGGTCACCAGCGAGGGTCATGCCGTCGTCGAGCCGGAACGACGGCTGACGTTCGGGACGTACTTCAACGCCTTCCCCGCGAGCTACTGGCGTCGCTGGACGGATGTCGAGTCCGTGAGACTCGTCCTGCGCGTGCGCGGCCAAGGATCGGTCGTCGTCTACCGGTCGACGTCCAAGGGCCACGTCCTGAGGGCGAACTCGTCCCCGGTCGACAGCGCGAAGCCGCAGACCGTGGAGTTCGAGCTGCCCCTCAAGCCATTCATCGACGGGGGCTGGTACTGGTTCGACCTCGAGGCGGGTGAAGCCGAGTTGGTTCTCGAAGAGGCCGTGTGGGGAGTCGAGACCGACAAGACCGACATGGGTCGGGTCACCATCGGGATCACCACGTTCAACCGCCCCGACTTCTGCGTGGCGCAACTGCTGAACCTGGCCGGCGACGACGCGGTGCTCGACATCATCGACGAGATCCTCGTTGTCGACCAGGGCACCCAGAAGGTCACCGAGAACGAGGACTACGAGCGGGCCGCCGCCGAGCTGGGGACCAAGCTGCGCATCATCGAACAGCCCAACCTCGGGGGATCGGGCGGATTCTCCCGCTCGATGAACGAGGCCGTGGCCAAGGGGGCCTCCGACTACGTCCTGCTGCTCGACGACGACGTCGTGTGCGAGCTCGAGGGCATCCTGCGGGCGGTCACGTTCGGCGACCTTGCCAAGCACCCCACCTTGGTGGGGGGCCAGATGTTCAGCCTGTACGACCGATCCGTGATGCACGCGTTCGGCGAGACCCTCGCGCGGTACAAGTGGTTCTGGGGTCCGGCGCCGGCCACGGTGCACGGGCACAACTTCATCAAGCGCTCGCTGCGCTCCACTCAGTGGCTGCACCGGCGCATCGACGTCGACTACAACGGCTGGTGGATGTGCCTGATCCCCACGAGCGTGATCAAGGAGATCGGGCTCTCCCTGCCCATGTTCATCAAGTGGGACGACGCGGAGTTCGGGCTCCGGGCCCAGTCCGCAGGCTTCCCCACCGTCACGATGCCGGGCGTGGCGGTGTGGCACGTGCCGTGGACGGAGAAGGACGACACCCTCGACTGGCAGGCCTACTTCCACGAGCGAAACCGGGTGATCTCTGGCCTCCTGCACTCGCCGTACGAACGCGGCGGGCGCCTGGTGCTCGAGAGCTGGGAGAACCACTCGAAACGCATGGTCTCGATGCAGTACGGCACGGGCCAGTCCATCCTGCTCGCGCTCGAGGACATCCTCGACGGACCCGAGCGGATGCACCGCGACATGACCTTCCGCGTGGCTGAGATCCGCGAGCTGCGGCAGCGCTATCCCGACGGACGGGCCGAGCCGGCCATCGACGAGTTCCCGGCCCCCCGCCTGAAGAAGCCTCCGCGCAAGGGTCGCGCGATCATCTCGCCCAAGGGGACGGTCGGCCGCGTGCGGACGGCGGCCGCCGGCCTGATGCGCCAGGTGCTCCCCGTCCGTGCGCTTGCCCACGAGCATCCCGAGACGATCGTCCCGCACGTGGACCAGCGGTGGTGGAGGCTGGCGCAGCTGGATTCCGCGATCGTGTCCTCGGCGGACGGCCTCACCGCCTCCTGGTACCAGCGGGACCGGCAGGAGTTCAGGCGACAGATGGCGCGCTCGGCTCGCCTGCACGCGCGGCTCTTCCAGGAGTGGCCGGACCTGGCGGCCCGTTACCGGGACGCCCTCCCTGAGCTCACCTCACCCGAAACGTGGAAGCAGACGTTCGAGGGACTCGAGGAGTACCCCGACGAGTGACTGCCCCGTCGGGAGGGCGATCGACGACAGCGCTCGCTCCGGCGCTGCCGTGGACCGATCCGGCGGGTACGGCGACCCCACATCCGGGGGCGACTCGCTAGAAATCAAGGGACATTCGGCGTGTCGACTGGAAATTACAACAATGTAGTTACTCAGAAACCTTGCGGTAACCAGTGTGACTGATGTGAAACTTGCTACTCGTGTGAATCTTCCCCCGCACTGGAGTAGCCGAGAATGCGTCCTCGACAGGCCCGTTTCGTCACCGCCTGCCAGCAGCTGCTGGCCCTGGGCGTGGTGGTCGCTGCCCTGACCCCCGCGGCGAGCGTGGTCAGCCTCGACGTGATCGGGCAGACGCCCGGCCACGGCCCGACTGCCACCGACCGGCCCTCGGCCAGCCTCTCGGCGTACTCCCGTGAAGCCCGCCGGGCGTCGGTGCTGCCGGACCAGGTGGTCGACGCCGAGGTGGAGGAGTACACACTCACGGCCGCGCCGGGCTCTCGGGTCCCGGCGGGCTCGCTCCAGGCGCGCACCACTGCGCGTACGGCCGCGCACGGGCGCGTGGCCACGGTGACCAGCCGCCCCCAGGAGGTGACCGGGTACGGCGCCGTGGGCGTGACCTGGGACGCCGGGACACCTCCGGGGGCGGCTGGACGCCAGGGGTCCGTGCAGTCGCACGACCACGAGGAGGAGCTCGCCTTCGAGGCCCGCACCTTCGAGGACGGCGCCTGGACCGACTGGTCGGAGCTGCCCTACCACGACGACCACCAGCCCGACCCGGACAGCGAGGAGGGGCGGCACGCGCGCCCCGGCACGGATGTCCTGCTCGTCGGCGAGGTCGACCGGGTGCAGGTGCGTGCGGTCAGCGAGGAGGCGGTACCGCCCGCCGGCATGCAGCTGGCCGTGATCGAGCCCGGAGTGCCGACCCGGACCACGACCGAGCGCGCTGCGATCGACACCGCGGCCGCGGACGCGGAGCAGCCGGTGCCCGCACCCGAGGACGGCGAGACGCTGCCCGAGGACGGGCTCGACCTCCAGGCGACGACCTACACCCCGCGCCCGAAGATCTACTCCCGCCAGCAGTGGGGGGCCAACGAGGCGCTCCGCGACAAGGGGTCGCTGCGCTACCACGAGATCCACGCCGGCTTCGTGCACCACACGGTCAACGCGAACGGCTACACGCGCGACCAGGTGCCGGGCATCCTGCGGAGCATCTACGCCTACCACACCCAGTCCCTGGGCTGGAGCGACGTGGGCTACAACTTCCTCGTCGACCGCTTCGGCCGGATCTGGGAGGGACGCGCCGGCGGTGTGGACCGTCCGGTGGTCGGGCGCACACACGCTGGGCTACAACGACTACGCGTTCGCGATGTCCGCGATCGGCAACTTCGAGACCGTCACGCCGCGCGACGCGATGCTGCAGGCCTACGGCACCCTCTTCGCCTGGAAGCTGTCGCTGCACGGCGTCGACGCCTCCTCGGACCGCCAGCGGGTCGGCTCCTCCTCCTTCAAGGCCATCAACGGACACCGGGACGCCGGCTCGACCGCCTGCCCCGGGCGCTACCTCTACGCACGGCTGGACACGATCCGGAAGTACGCCGAGGCGGCGCAGCGGAGCTGGTCCGGGCGCGAGCTCGCCTCCGACCTCGCAGGCACGCCGCACCCCGACCTCATCGCCCGACGCGCCAGCGACGGCATGGGCTTCATCATCCCGACCGAGGGGCTGCTCGACGTCGCTCCGGCGCGGGTCACCACCAACGGCTGGTCAGGAATGTCCGACGTCACCGGGTCTCCGGACCTCACCGGCGACGGCCTCGGTGACCTGCTGGTGCGCGATGCCGACGGGACCGCCTGGATCCGTCCGGGGACGGCCGACGGCTACGGCGACCCGATCCGTCGTACCTCCGTGTTCGTCGGCCGGGAGCTGGTCACCGCCGTCGGCGACCTCGACGGCGACGGCGACAACGACCTGGTCGGACGCAATGCCACGACCAAGGCGCTCAATGCCTTCCTCGGCAACGGAGCCGGTTCCTTCGAGCGACGCGGGGTGCCGGGGGAGTGGGCCGGCTACGACCGGCTCGCCGCCACCGGCGACCTCACGCGCGACGGCCATGTCGACCTGCTCGGGCGCGACGCCGACGGGAACCTCTGGCTGCTCCCGGGCACCGGTCGCCTGGAGCTCGGCACCCCGGTCCGCGTGTCCGGTGGGTGGGGCGGCCTGGACACCATCACCGGGTTCGGTGACTTCACCGGCGACGGACGTCCGGACCTGGTCGTCCGCCGGGCGGGCGAGGCCGCGTGGGTGCGGCCGTGGTCGGGCGACGGCAGCTTCGGCCACCGGCTCGGGCCGATCGACCGGCTCGCCGGCGTCGGCCAGATCAGCGGCGTGGGGAACGTGACCGGCACGGATGAGCCCGACCTGGTCGCCCGCCGTGGTCCGGACCTGCTGACGTTCCCGCACCGGGGCACCTTCGACACCGGCGCCCGGATCCGGACCGGGGTCGACCTGTCCGGGGCGAACGCGGTGCTCAACGTCGGCGACTGGGACCGTGACGGCCACGGTGACATCGTCTACCGGACGCGCGCCGAGGGGACCCTCGTCCTCCGCCGGGGCAACGGCGAGGGTCGGTTCGGGTCCGCCACCCAGATCGGCTCCGGCTTCCGCAGCGTCGGCCTGCTCGCAGCCGTCGGGGACGTGACCGGCGACGGCTGGCCCGACCTCATGGGTCAGCCGAGCGACGGCGCGATGCGGATCTACCCCGGCCACGGGGTGCACGGCCTCCGGGCGAGCTACGTGGCGCACAGCCGGCTCTCCGCAAGCCGCCAGGTCGGCATCGGCCGGTGGGACGCCGACGGAGCCCCGGACAGCATCGTTCGCCGGGACGGTGCGCTCGTGGTGTACCGCGGCAACGGCCCCGGTGGGCTGATGTCGTCGCAGTCCCTGGACTACGACGTGAGCCGGTTCGACTGGATCGTCGGCGTCAGCGATGTCGCCCTGAAGGGCCACGCCGACGTGATCGTGCGGGGACAGCGACAGCGGGTACCTGCACCTCCTGCCCGGCACCGCGGACGGTCTGGGCCAGCGCAGGTTCCTGGCGGAGTCGATGGAGGAGTACGACCTGGTGGGCTGAGGCCCACGGACAACACGGATCAGAGTCCGCTCACGGAGCGCGCAGTGTGACGCGCTCGGAGGCCACCAGTGCTTCGAGCCGCTCGGGCTCGGCGTGGGCGACGAGGACCAGCGAGCCGCCCTGGACGAGCGACTCGGTGAAGGAGGAGAGCCCGGACGGGGAAGCCGGGTTCTCCTCGGTGAGGACGCGGTCGCCGCCGTGGACGAGCTCCCCGGCGGCGGCCGCGGCCCACAGCTCTCCGTGCTCGAGGTCGGGCGTGGCGAGGTCGCCGGGCCCGGGTGGGTCGAGCGGGCACGAACGCGTCCGGCTGGGACCACACCTCGGCCCCGAAGTCGTGCACCCCTTGGGCAGCGGGTCGGTGAACCGCATCCCCAGCGGATGCAGCGCCGTCGCCAGGACGACGGCACGGCCCGCGTTGCTCGCCCAGCGGTCGAGCGAGTCCGGGCCGCAGACGACGACCTCGGCGTCATCCGCGTCTGCCGGGACCAGCCCCACCGTCCACGCGGCGCCGAGGAACACCGGCCCCAGCCAGTGGGTCGGGAGGTCGATCCGGACCCGCTGGCCTCGCTCGGCGTCGTACTCCTCGGTGAGGAGGGAGGCGGTCTTGGCCACCCAGTTGGCGTACGTCGTCACGGACAGCTCGGTCCGCTCGCCGCTCGCGTGGTCGTAGAACGTGATCAGCGGGCGGCCCGGCTCGCCGCGCAGCAGGCCGTCCAGGATGTTCGTGAACGTCGTCATCGGTGCTCACCCTAGGCTGCAGTCCATGACGGGCATCGAGGGCTTCTGGGCCGTGATCCCGGCCGGCGGCGCGGGCACCCGGCTGTGGCCGCTGTCGCGGGCGTCGTCCCCGAAGTTCCTGCTCGACCTCACCGGCAGCGGCCGGTCCCTGCTCCAGGACACCGTGCACCGGCTGGAGCCGCTCGCCGATGGACCGGTTCCTCGTCGTGACCGGTCGCGCGCACGAGGCCGCCGTACGCGACCAGCTGCCCGCCCTCCCGGCGGGCGCCACGCTGGCCGAGCCCTCCGGCCGGGACTCGATGGCGGCGATCGGCCTGGCGGCGGCTTTCCTCGAGCGCCGCGACCCGGAGGCCGTGATGGGCTCCTTCGCCGCGGACCACGTGATCGCCGACCCCGACTCCTTCCGGGCGGCCGTACGACGCGCCGTGGACGTGGCGCGCACCGACCTGCTGGTCACCCTCGGGATCGAGCCCACCCATCCGGCCACGGCGTTCGGCTACATCCACCTCGGCGAGGCGCTGGCCGACGTGGACGGCGTGCACCGGGTGGTCGAGTTCGTCGAGAAGCCGTCCGCGGAGGGCGCGGCCGAGTTCCTCGCCACCGGACGCCACCGGTGGAATGCCGGGATCTTCGTGGTCCGGCCGACCGTGCTGCTCGACCTGCTCGCGCAGTGGCACCCCGACTTCGCGGCCGGCCTGCGCGAGATCGCCCGTGACCCGGCGTCGCTCGACGAGCGCTGGCCGACCCTGCCCCGCATCGCGCTGGACCACGCGGTCGCGGAGCCCGCGGCGACCGCCGGGCGGGTCGCGGTCGTCCCCGTCGACTGTGGCTGGTCCGACCTCGGCGACTTCGACGCCCTGGCCACGCTGCTGGAGCGCGGCGACGGTCGCCCCGCCGTGCTGGGCGAGGAGGAGCTGGTCCACGCCGTCGATGCCTCGGGCCTGGTCGTGACCGGCCGTGGGCGGGTGGTCGCGGTGGTCGGACTCGACGACGTGGTGGTCGTGGACACCCCCGACGCCGTGCTGGTGACGAGCCGGGCTCGTGCCCAGGACGTCAAGGGCGTCGTCGGCCGACTCCGGGACCGAGGTCGGGGCGACCTGGCCTGAGCAGCTAGGGGACGGTCGGCTCGGGGGAGTCGGTGTAGGGGTACTCCACCATGAAGTCCTCGAGTGCGGCGCCGCTCACCTCGGAGCAGTACTGCCAGACGCCGAGCTGCTTGTCCCCTTCGGGGTCCTTGAACCAGTGGGTGAACGCGATGTGCTGGCCGTCGGGGAAGGGGTCACCGTCCTCGGAGGTCCACGGCGCCGCGATGAACTTGTTGCGGAAGTTGCCGTCGTCGGCGAACTTGGCGGCGATCCCGTTGATCTCGTCGAGCGCGGCCTCGTCCGAGGCGACGGAGTCGTCGTACCAGAGGATGTTGTAGCCGTGCTCGAGGTTGTGCACCAGCGACTCGAGCTCCGGCCGGTCGCTGGTGTAGAACTCCCGGTCGACCGCTGCCGGCGCCACGCCCTGCTCGTTCCAGTGCGGGCCGAAGGCCGGCGGCGACTCCTCGTAGGGAACCGGGGTGCCGGTCGGCACGTGGTCGGAGCTGCCCTTCGCCGGCTTGGTCTCGACGTCCTGGCAGACCGACGCCGGGGCGCCGATCTCCGACAGGCCGAGGCCCTTGAAGGCCCGCAGGTCCCACCAGTCCTTGATCGGCTGGTACGCCGCGGCGCCCACGATGAGCACGGCGATCACGGCGCAGACGCCGACGATCATGAAGCCGCGGCGCTTCTCGGCGCTCTTCTGCTTGCTCCTGATCTGGTCGATCTTCGCCTGACGTTCGGTCTTGGCGGGCTTGGCCACGGGTGAGTTCCTCGGGGTGCTGGTCGCGTTGTCGAGGGCAGAGTCTACGGAGTCCGCCGCGAAACGTTGACCCGTACCGCCTCGCCACCCGTCTCGTGCTCCTCCACGCCGGTCAGCGACCAGCCGTGGGAGAAGCAGATGGCCGCGAGCAGCGGCTCGACGGTCCGCGGCCCGGAGGGTACGACGAGCACGCCCGTGGTGCCGTCGTCACCGTCGAGCGACACCACGGAGGAGGCGGTCCCGGTGCCGAGGACCCGGAGCATCGCGTCGCCGAGCTCGGTCAGGGTCACCGGGGCGCCGAACGGCGGCTGGGCGGCCGGGTCGCCGGCAAGCGCCGCCACCACGGCCTCGCGGGCGCCGTACCCGAACAGGTCTGCCCCCTCGGGCCGGATCAGGGCGGCTGCCCCGGTCCCGTCCTCACCGGCCGGGTGGACGAGGTCCGGTCGACCGCGGACCACGGCGAACGGCCGGCGACCCAGCTTGCCCGCGACGAGCTCGGCGGCTCCCGCGAGCTCGTCGGCCACCGCCGGCGCGGTCACGGCGAGCTCGTTGCCGTAGCCATCGGCGAGGCCGTCGAGCTCGAGGATCACCCGGACCCCGGCGGCGCCGATCGCGATGTCGGTCTGGCCCTCGCGCCACGCCCGGCCTGCGGTGTCGGTGACGACGACGCCGACGTTGCGGCCGGTCCGCTCGAGGATCGCGGCCCTCATCCGGCGGGCCGACGCATCGGGGTCCTCCGGCAGCAGGACGATCGTCCCGGGCTCCACGTTGGAGGCGTCGATCCCGGCAGCGGCCATCGTCAGCCCGAGCCGGGTCTGCACGATCCGGGTCGGTCCGCGCCGCGCCACCAGCCGGCGGGTCTCCGCGGCGAGGGCGTCGTCGCGGTCGCCGGAGCGGCTCCTCCCCTCCGCCTTGCTGACCACCTTGCTGGTCACCAGCACGATGTCGCCGTCAGCCAGGGTGATCCGGCTCAGCAGGTGGTCGGCCAGGTCGTCGCCGGCGCCGACCTCGGGAACCCCCTCGGGGGCCGCGACGGTGATCACGACGGGCGCACCAGGTCGACCGCGGCCGCGGCCATCGCCGCGGTGGCGTCGTCGTCGTGCATCAGCAGCGGTACGGCGGCGCACGCGAGGCCCGCCTTCTCGAGGTCCGGCACGGACGCGGCGTCGGACTCGTCCACCAGCCACCCGTCGAGCACGCCGCCGTCCGTGCGAGCGCCGTAGTGGACGCCGACCCCCGCAGCGGTGCACTCGACGCCGACGGCGGCGAGCATCTGCTCGGCCATGCCCCGCACGTGGCGGCCGCCGATGATGGGGGAGAGACCGACCACCGGTGCCGTCGTGGCGAGGATCGCCTCGCGGACCCGCGGGACGCCGAGGATCGTGCCGACCGAGACGATCGGGTTCGACGGCGGCACGATCACCAGGTCGGCATCGGTGATCGCGTCGATCACCCCCGGCCCGGGTGTCGCGTCGTCGAGGCCCACGAACACCAGTGCCTCGACCGGCACCTCGGCCCGCAGCCGGACCCAGTACTCCTGGAAGTGCACCACGCGCCGGCCGCTGGGGGAGTCGGGGTCGGCGATCGCGACATGGGTCTCGACCCGGTCGTCGGTCATCGGGAGCAGCCGGACCCCCTGCCCGTGGATCGGGCTCAGCCAGCGGCGGCACAGCGCCTCGGTGACGGCCGAGAGCGGGTAGCCGGCATCGAGCATCTGGGTGCGGACCAGGTGGGTGGCGAGGTCGCGGTCCCCCAGGCCGAACCACGTCGGCTCCACGCCGTACGCCGCGAGCTCCTCCTTCAGGCTCCACGTCTCCTCGCGGCGACCCCACCCGCGCTCGGGGTCGATGCCGTCGCCGAGGGTGTACATCACGGTGTCCAGGTCCGGGCACACCTTGAGGCCGTGCACCCACCAGTCGTCGGCGGTGTTGGCGATGACCGTGACCTCCGCGGCGGGATCCACGCCGGGTAGGGTTCCGGACTTGATCGCGTGCCGCAGGCCGCGCAGGAAGCGGGCTCCGCCCATGCCTCCGGAGAGCACCGTGATGTCGCGCATGCGGCTACCTTGCCCCACACCCGAACGGGCAGAAGAAATAGTCCGTTCGGGTGGTTGTCCTCCATAGCAGATCCGCGCTTGACTTTCGGTGTACGACAGGCGTGTAATTCCCACAGTGTTCTTCACACGGGTTGCTCCACTCCTCGGCTAGCCGACCGGCAGTCGAGGTGAGGCAGCTCACACAGGGGACGGGCAGCAACGGGTCGAAAGGGCGAGGACCGTGAGAGAACTACTTCTTCTCGAACCGGACGCCGAGGATGCGGGTTGGCAGGAGCGTGCGTTGTGCGCGCAGACCGACCCCGAGGCGTTCTTTCCGGAAAAGGGAGGCTCCACCAGGGAGGCCAAGAAGGTCTGCCTGACCTGCGAGGTGCGAGACGAGTGTCTCGAGTACGCCTTGATGAACGACGAGCGCTTCGGCATCTGGGGCGGTCTCTCCGAGAGGGAGCGGCGCAAGCTGAAGAAGCGCGCCGTCTGACGCGACGCCGGCGACGCCGGCGTCGCCGGTGACCCGCGTCACGCGGGCCGCCGGCGAATCCGGTCGATCCGGGTCCGGCCGTTAGGGTTTCGGACCGTGTCAACAACGGTCGCTGCCCTGCTCGTCAGTCATGACGGTGCCCGATGGTTGCCCGCGGTCATCGACGGACTGCGGGAGCAGCGGCGACCCGTGGACCGGGTCGTCGCGGTCGACACCGCCAGCAAGGACGACAGCGCCGACCTTCTCCGGGCCGCCTTCGAGACCGTCGTCGAGGCGCCCGGGTCGACCACGTTCCCCCAGGCCGTGCAGCTCGGGCTCGAGCACGTCGGGGACTGCGAGTGGGTCTGGATCCTCCACGACGACGCCAACCCGGCGCCGGACGCCCTCGAGGCGCTGCTCGCCGCATCGGAGGCCGACCCGGCCGCCGACATCCTCGGGCCCAAGCTCCGCGAGTGGCCCTCCCTGCGCCGGCTCCTCGAGCTCGGCGTCACCATCAGCGGCACCGGCCGCCGAGAGACCGGGTTGGAGCGCGGCGAGTACGACCAGGGCCAGCACGACGACGTGCACACGGTGCTCGCGGTCAACACGGCCGGCATGCTCGTGCGTCGCTCGGTGCTCGAGCACCTCGGCGGCTTCGACCAGCAGCTCCCGATCTTCGGCAACGACATCGACTTCGGCTGGCGGGCGGCCGCCGCCGGGCACCGCGCGATCATCGTGCCGCAGGCGGTCGTCTTCCACGCGGAGGCCGCCCATCGGGGCGTGCGTCGTACGCCGATCACCGGTCGGCACACGCACTACCAGGAGCGTCGCGCCGCGCTCTACACCCTGCTGGTCAACTCGCCCCGGCGAGCCCTTCCCTGGCAGGTGCTGCGGCTTGGCCTCGGCACCCTCGTGCGCGTGCTCGGCTTCCTCGTGGTCCGGGCCGTGGGCCAGGCGCTCGACGAGCTGGCGGCGCTGGTCTCCCTCTACTCCAGTCCGCGCGAGATCCTCGCGGCCCGACGTGCCCGGCACGCGCGGCAGCCGGCCGACCCCCACGACGTGCGCTCGCTGCTGGCCCCGTGGTGGCTCCCCTACCGGCACGGGCTCGACTTCGTCAGCGACCTTGCCGCGGCCCTCACCAACCAGGCGTCCGACGTGGCCGAGCGGCGCCGCGCCGCGAAGCTCGCCGAGTCCGGGTGTCGCGCCGCGCCGCGTGCCGGAGGACGACGAGGAGGCGTTCACCCAGGACAGCGGGATCGTTGCCCGCTTCCTGACCAACCCGGTCGCCGTCTCGCTTGAGCCTGCTCGTGCTGCTGGCCGTGATCGGTGCCCGCGACGCGTTCGGCTCGGTGGCCGGCGGCGCGCTCTCGCCGGCCCCGGAGAGCGTGGGGGACTGGTGGCGACTGCACCTGGAGAGCTGGCACCCCCTGAACCAGGGGACAGCGGTCCCCGCGCCGGCGTACCTGCTCCCGCTCGCGCTGCTCGCCTCCCTGTTCGGCAGCCCCGGGGCCGCTGTCTCTGCGCTGCTCGTGCTCACGGTGCCGCTGTGCCTGTGGGGCGCCTGGCGGATGCTGCGCGTCGTCGGCCACCTGCTGGACCCGAACGGGTTCCCCACCTGGCTGCTTGCGTGGGGCTCGGTCAGCTACGCGCTGGTCCCCGTGGTGAGCGGAGCCTGGGGCGAAGGTCGGTTCGGCGTCGTCGTGGCCGCGGTGCTGCTGCCCTGGCTGGCGCACGCCGCCCTCGGGTTCGCCGATCCGGAACCCGACCGCCGCTGGCGCGCCGCCTGGCGGTCCGCCCTGCTCTTCGCCCTCGGCGCCGCGTTCGCGCCGCTCGTCTTCTGGCTCGGACTGGTGCTGGCCCTCGTCGTTGTCGGGGTCGGCTTCGTGCTCGCCCCCCGCGCGATGCGCGACCGGTCGGTGTGGGGCCCGCCCGCCGCGTCCGGGCTCACCGTGCCCGTGCTGCTCGCGCCGTGGTGGCTGCCGACCGTCGTCCACGGAGCCGGCGAGGGGCTGTTCCTCGACGCCGGCCGCGTGCCGATGTCCGAGGTGGGCTTCGTCCAGCTGCTGATCGGGCGGATCGGCGACAGCGGTGCACCGTGGTGGCTGGGGGTGCTGCTGGTCGTCCTGGCTGCGGCGGCCCTGGTGCCGCCGCGGACCCGGGTCCCCGTCCTGGTGTGCTGGATCGTGGCCCTGGTGGCGGCGCTGCTGGCCGCGGGGCTGTCGCTGGTCGAGCTGACGCTGCCGGCCGTCACCACCGACGCCGGGATCGGCTTCCTGGTGATCGCCCTGCAGGCCGTGTTCGTGATGGCAGCGGTGATCGGCGTCCACGGCTTCGTCCAGTGGGCCCCGGACACCGGGGTCGTGGCGCCGACCGCTGGCGGCGGTCGTCGCCGCGGTCGCCGTCGTCGTACCGACCATCGGGTTGGGCTGGTTCGTGGTCGGCGGGTCACGGGCACCTCGAGGACGACCCCGGGAACGGCATCCCCGCCTACATGGTGCAGAGCTCGATGACCGACGACGCCAAGGGGATCCTGGTGATCCGGGGCACGGTGGCCAAGGGTCTCGACTACGGAGTGCTCCGCGACGACGGCGTCACGCTCGGCGAGGACGAGATCGTCGCCCTCGACGGCGAGGACCCGACGATGACCGGGGTGGTGTCCTCGTTGCTCTCCGACCCCGAGCCGGATGCTGCGGCCGAGCTGTCCGCGCAGGGCATCGAGTACGTCGTCCTCCCGGCGCCCGCCGACGGGTCGGTCGCCGCGACGCTCGACGCCACCGGCGGCCTGGCCCAGGCCAGCGCCGAGAACCGCGCGACCCGCGCCTGGCAGGTCGAGGAGGCGGTCGACCCGAACGCCGTGGACGGCCCCCGCTCCTGGCTGCGGATCGTCCTGCTCGTCGTGCAGGGGCTCGCCATCGTGGTGGTGGCCGTGCTCAGCCTGCCCACCACCGACCGGGGAGGTCGCCGTGAGTGACACCGGACGCCGTTCCGCCTCGCGTGGCGGCGGACTGAACCCCACCGCCGTCCTGGCCCTGCTGCTCCCCGCCCTGACGGTCGGGGCGCTCTTCCTGGTGCGGCCCGCCGACCTGTCCGCGGAGCCGCGTCCGCCCGAGACCACGACCCTCAGCAGCTCCGTGGCCGGATGCCCCAGCCCGTCGGGCGGGGCCTCGTCGGTGTCCGTGGCCACCGGTCAGGAGGCGGTCTCCGGTGAGATCCAGCTGCGCACCGGCGAGAAGGAGAAGCAGGTGCGCGTGCGGCCCCAGCGGGTGAGCCGCGTCGCGGGCGTCACCGGGTCCGCCGTGGCCGCCGTCACCGGTCGTCTCGCCCCCGGCCTGCTGGCGGCCCGCTTCGGCGACGGTCCGGCCGCGGCCATCGGGTGCCCGGCACCGCTGCCCGAGACCTGGTTCACCGGCGTCGGCGCCGCCGCGGAGCACGCCTCGGTCCTCGAGCTGGTCAACCCCGACAAGGGTGCCGCGATCGCCGACATCACGGTGTACGGCGACAAGGGCGAGATCCCCGAGCCCTCGCTCCGTGGCGTCACGGTCTCCGGCGGCCAGAGCAAGCGGATCGACCTCAGCGAAGCGATCCCGCGGAGAGGCGAGCTGACGGTTCAGGTGGTGGTGTCGCGGGGCAGGCTCGCCACCTCGGTGCTGGACGAGCTGCGCCCGATCGGTGCCGGGAAACCCTCGTCGGACTGGCTCCCCGGCCAGCCGCAGCCCCGGCCTCGCCAGCTGCTGCTCGGCCTGGCCCCGGGCGCGGGCGACGACACGCTGCTGGTCACCAACCCCGGCGAGGACGAGGCCCGGGTCGAGGTCAAGATCGTCACCGAGGACGCCGCCTTCACGCCCCAGGGGCTGAAGGAGCTGCGTGTGCCCCCGGGTGCGGTGGCCTCGCTGCCGCTGACCAAGGTGGTCCGGCAACAGATCCGCGACGGCGCCCTCGGGCTCCGGGTCGAGTCGACCGCGCCGGTCACAGCCTCCCTCCGTTCGACGATCGGTGGCGACCTCAGCTTTGCCGCACCGGTCGCGCCCAGCGACACTCCGATGAGCGCCCTCGTCCCTGCCGGCGACGCCTCGGTGGTGCTCGCCGACGCCGATGCCGTGGGCGTCGCGACGGTCACCGCCTGGTCCGAGGCCGGCAAGGAGCTGGTCACGAAGCGCGTCGAGCTCAAGCGCGGCACGGGGGGCAAGGTGGACCTGCCGCGTGGCGCGGCCCTGGTCCGGGTCGCACCGCAAGCGCACCGGCGTCCATGCCGCCGTACTCGTGGCCGGCGACGGCGCGACCGTCGTCCCCATGCGGGCCGCCGTGACCAAGGCGCTGGTCCCCGACCTGCGTCCCGGCCTGCCGTGAGCGCCACCCGATGACAGCGTCGTCGCGCTAGCTGCCGCCGTCCGAGTAGCGCGGATCGACCAGCTCGGCGTCGATGCCGAGCAGCTCGGCCACCTGCTCGACCACCACGGTGAGCACCATCGCCTCCAGCTCGGTGCGGTCGGTGCACCGGTGCTCGATCGGCCGCCGGAACAGCACCAGCCGGGTCGGGGTGGCGCCGCTCCCACGCACCAGCGAGGACAGGGGCACGGACTCTTCGTGCCAGTCGTCGGGGATCTGCGGCGCGTCCTCGACGGCGTACTCGACGAGCCCGAGCCGGTCCGACCACCGCTCGTCGATGCTCGTCACCACGGCCAGCGCCAAGGCGTCGAACCGTTCCCGTGGCGTCGGCCGCTCGGGCTGCCCGGGGACCAGCGGGAGGACGTCGGGACCACGCAGGCCGCGTCCTCGCCGGTCCCGACGGCGACCGGTCCGGGACACGGGTGGAGGCACAGGCGCTGGCACAGCCGCGAGCCTAATCGGCAGTGCCCGGGTCGGCAGGTACCGTCACGCTCGTGAGTCCCGTCCGTCGCTGTTCGCGCTCGGCGTGTGGCCGCAACGCGGTCACCACGCTGACCTACGTGTACGCCGAGCAGACCGCCGTGCTGGGCCCGCTGGCCACCTTCGCGGAGCCCCATGCCTACGACCTCTGCGACGCGCACAGTGAGCGGCTCTCGGCCCCGCGTGGCTGGGAGGTGCTGCGACTGGCCGCGGACCCCGCGGCCCAGGGCCCGTCCAGCGACGACCTGCTGGCGCTCGCGGACGCGGTGCGCGAGGCCGCCCGACCGCTCCCCGCCCAGGTGTCCGAGCCCGCCCGGGAGACCGGCCGGGAGGTGGCCCGTCGCGGCCACTTGCGGGTGCTCACCTCCGAGTGAGCGCGCGCGGGGACTAGGCTCCCGCCCATGGCCGAAGCACGCGACCCAGCAGTGGACGGGGCCGTCGACGGGGGAGTCGACCCCGGCACGCTCGACGCCATCTTCAAGGCGTACGACGTCCGCGGCACCGTCCCCGACCAGATCAACGCGGAACTCGCCCGGCGAACCGGAGCGGCGTTCGTGCAGGTGGTCGGCGCGAGGACGGTCGTGGTCGGCCACGACATGCGACCCAGCTCGCCCGACCTGGCCGGCGCCTTCGCCGAGGGCGCAGCCGGGGCCGGCGCCGACGTGGTCCTGATCGGCCTGGCCTCCACCGACCAGCTCTACTTCGCGTCCGGCCACCTCGGGCACCCCGGCGCCATGTTCACTGCCAGCCACAACCCCGCGCAGTACAACGGGATCAAGCTCTGCCGCGCCCACGCCCAGCCGGTCGGCCTCGACACCGGTCTCGCCGAGGTCCGCGACCTGGTGGCGGCGGGCCCGCCCAGGACCGTGCCCCAGCCGGGGGAGATCACCCAGCAAGACGTCCTCGCGGCGTACGCCGCACACCTGCTGGCGCTGGCCCCCGTCGAGGGTCGCCGGCTGAAGGTCGTCGTCGACGCCGGCAACGGGATGGCCGGGCTCACGGCGCCGGCGGTCTTCGGGCGGCTGGGCGAGGACCGGGTCGAGGTGGTCCCGATGTACTTCGAGCTGGACGGCACCTTCCCCCACCACGAGGCGAACCCGATCGAGCCGGCCAACCTGGTCGACCTCCAGCAGCGCGTGGTCAAGGAGAAGGCCGACGTCGGGCTGGCGTTCGACGGCGATGCCGACCGGTGCTTCCTCGTCGACGAGCGTGGCGAGGCGGTCTCCCCCTCGACCCTGACGGCCCTGATCGCGGCCCGCGAGCTGGCCAAGGCGCCGGGTGCGACCGTGATCCACAACCTGATCACCAGTCGAGCCGTGCCGGAGCTGGTCACCGAGCGCGGCGGGACCCCGGTCCGGTCCCGCGTGGGTCACTCCTACATCAAGGCGACCATGGCCGAGACCGACGCGGTCTTCGGCGGCGAGCACAGCGGGCACTTCTACTTCCGTGACTTCTGGCGCGCCGACTCCGGCATGCTGGCGGCCCTGCACGCCCTGGCGGCGCTCGCCGGCTCCGACGTCCCGCTCTCGGCGCTGCTCGCCGACTACGAGCGGTACGTCGCCAGCGGCGAGGTCAACTCCACGGTCCTGGACCAGAGGGCGGTCCTCGACACCATCGGGAAGACCTACGCCGACCGGGGCCACGACGTCGACGACCTCGACGGGCTCACGGTGACCCATGACGACTGGTGGTTCAACGTCCGGCCCTCGAACACCGAACCCCTGCTCCGGCTCAACGTCGAGGGCAACGACCACGCCACCATGTCCGCGATCCGCGACGAGGTGCTGGCCCTGATCAGGAGTGACGCATGAAGCTCGACCCGGCACTGCTCGACATCATCGTCTGCCCGGCCTGCCGCGGCGACCTCGTGGCCGAGGGCGACGAGCTCGTCTGCACGGGATGCGGGCTCGCCTACCCCGTCCGCGACGACATCCCGGTGCTCCTGGTCGACGAGGCCCGTCGCCCCGCCTAGCGGCGACCGACACGCCATGGCCACCTGGTTCGACGAGTCCAGGCTCGACGACGAGTCGGCGCTCGCCACCTCGGACGCCGCGCTGCGGCTGCTCGCCGAGTCGGGCGCGCGGGTACGCCGCGAGGCCACCGAGGGGGCCGAGGCGATCCGCGACGCCGTCACCCGCAGCACCGAGTTCCCACGGCCGCGGGCGGTGATCGCGGCCGGGCCGGACTCGCGCCTGCTGCGCGCCGTCCTCGAACCGTGGTGCCCCGTCCCGTTCGTGGCCTGGCCCAAGCCGTTCCTGCCCGGCTGGGCGGGGAGCCTCGACCTGGTCGTCGTCCTCGCGCCGGACGGCGTCGGCGCCGGCGTCGCGTCGGCGGTGGCGGAAGCCGTACGACGCGGCTGCCAGGTCGTCGTGGCCTGCCCGGCGGGCTCGCAGGTGGGCGAGCACGCCGCGGGTCGCTACAGCACCGTCCTCCCCACGGTGACCCGGGACCAGCTGGCCGCGGCCGTGGTGATGCTGGAGTTCCTGGACCGGGTCTCCCTGGGTCCCAGCGCGGACGCCGACAGCGTCGCGGACGCGATGGACGAGGTCGCGACGAGCTGCTCGCCCCACCGCGACCTGGCGGCCAACCCGGCGAAGATGTTGGCGATCTCCCTGGCCGACACGAACCCGCTCGTGTGGGGCGGGTCCGTGCTGGCCGCGCGGGCCGCCCGCCGGATCGCGGAGTCGATCAGGCGGGCGAGCGGCCGGGCCGCCCTGGCCGGTGACGCCGAGCACCTGCTGCCGGTGCTGGAGGCGACCCTGCCCCGCAACGTGTTCGACGACCCGTTCGCCGAGGAGGGTCCCGGCGAGCTGCGCCCGATGCTGCTGGTCCTCGACGACGGCGCCGAGGAGGCCGTCGTACGCGAGGAGCGCGGCCGGCTCCAGGCGGCGGCGACCGCCGCGGGATGCCGGGTGGAGACCCTGACGGCGGACGCCTCCACCGAGGTCGCCCGCTACGCCTCGCTCCTGCTCAGCGGCTCCTACGCCGCGCAGTACCTCCAGATCGGGCTGGTCGAGGAGTAGAGGTGTGCCCCGCGGCCACGGCGGTGGTGGCCCGATAGCCTTCGCCGCATGGCAGCGGATGGTGGCACCAAGGCAGTTGTCGCGGCACTCCTGGCGAACACCGGGATCGCGATCACGAAGTTCGCCGCGTTCTTCGTCTCCGGGATCTCCTCGATGCTCGCCGAGGCGATCCACTCGGTCGCCGACGCCGGCAACCAGGGACTGCTGCTGCTCGGTGGCAAGAAGGCGCAGAAGGAAGCCACCGAGGTCCACCCGTTCGGCTACGGCCGGGAGCGCTACATCTACAGCTTCATCGTCGCGATCGTGCTGTTCAGCGTGGGTGGCCTGTTCGCGCTCTACGAGGCGTACCACAAGTACCACGAGATCGCGGAGGGTCACGCCCACCTGGAGTCCGGGTGGAAGCTCTACGTCCCGCTCGTGGTGCTGGCGGTCGCGATCGTCCTGGAGTCGTTGTCGTTCCGGACCGCGATCATCGAGACCAACAAGGTCAAGGGCGAGGCGTCGTACTGGAAGTTCATCCGGCGGGCCAAGCAGCCCGAGCTCCCGGTCATCCTGCTCGAGGACCTGGCGGCCCTGCTCGGCCTGGTGTTCGCGTTCACCGCGGTGTCGGTGACCATCCTCACCGAGAACCTCTACTTCGACGTGGCCGGCACCGGCATGATCGGGGTCCTGCTGGTCGTGGTCGCGGTGACCCTGGCCATCGAGACCAAGAGCCTGCTGCTGGGCGAGGCGGCGGCGCCCGACGCACAGCGGAAGATCGCGGCGGCGCTGGAAGGCACCCACCTGTTCGACCGGATCATCCACATGAAGACGCTGCACCTCGGCCCCGAGGAGCTGCTGGTCGCGGCGAAGATCGGGGTCCGTGAGGGTTGCACCGCCGAGGAGATCGCCTCCGCGATCGACAGCGCCGAGGCCGCCGTACGCGAGGCCGAGCCCACTGCGCAGGTGATCTACCTCGAGCCGGACATCTACCGCGCGGACTACGTCCCGGCCGAGCGACCCGAGCCGCCGGAGCCCGCCGGCCACTGACCGCCCCCACCGCGTCGGGGGTGCCGCCGGACCTCCGTGGAGGGCCCGAGGATTCTGCGTTGCGGGAGACTCGGGTCTAGCCTCGTTTCATGGACTTCAAGGTTGCCGACCTGACCCTCGCCGACTTCGGACGCACGGAGATCTCCCTGGCCGAGCACGAGATGCCCGGCCTGATGGCCATGCGGGAGCGCTACGGCCAGGACAAGCCGCTCGCCGGCGCCCGGATCGCGGGCTCCCTGCACATGACGATCCAGACGGCGGTGCTGATCGAGACCCTGGTGGCCCTCGGCGCCGAGGTGCGCTGGGCGTCCTGCAACATCTTCTCCACCCAGGACCACGCCGCGGCCGCGGTGGCCGTCGGCCCCGAGGGCAGCCCGGACGACCTGCAGGGCGTGCCGGTGTTCGCCTGGAAGGGCGAGACCCTGGAGGAGTACTGGTGGTGCACCCAGCAGATCCTCCGGTGGCCCGACGGTCAGTTCGCGAACATGATCCTCGACGACGGCGGCGACGCCACCCTGCTGCTCCACCTCGGTGTGGAGGCGGAGAAGACCGGCGCGGCGCCGGACCCGGCCACGGCCAAGAGCCACGAGCAGAAGGTCATCTTCGAGGTGCTGCGGCAGTCGCTGTCCGAGAGCACGGACCGCTGGACCCAGATCGCCGGTGAGATCAAGGGCGTCACGGAGGAGACCACCACTGGTGTGCACCGCCTCTACGACATGATGAAGGAAGGCTCGCTGCTCTTCCCGGCGATCAACGTCAACGACTCGGTCACCAAGTCGAAGTTCGACAACAAGTACGGCTGCCGGCACTCCCTCATCGACGGCATCAACCGCGCCACGGACGTGCTCATCGGTGGCAAGGTCGCCGTCGTCTGCGGGTACGGCGACGTCGGCAAGGGTTGCGCCGAGTCGCTGCGCGGCCAGGGCGCCCGGGTGATCATCACCGAGATCGACCCGATCTGCGCGCTGCAGGCGGCGATGGACGGCTACCAGGTCTCCACGCTCGAGGACGTGCTGGGCGAGGCGGACATCATCATCACCGCCACCGGCAACAAGGACGTCGTGACGGTCGACCACATGGCCGCGATGAAGCACCAGGCGATCCTGGGCAACATCGGTCACTTCGACAACGAGATCGACATGGCCGGCCTGGAGGTCCCCGGCGTCGCCGAGCGGAAGAACGTGAAGCCCCAGGTGGACGTGTGGACGTTCCCCTCGGGCACGTCGATCATCGTCCTCTCCGAGGGCCGGCTGATGAACCTCGGCAACGCGACCGGTCACCCGAGCTTCGTGATGTCGAACTCCTTCACCAACCAGGTACTGGCGCAGATCGAGCTGTTCACCCGCCCCGAGGAGTACCCCGTCGGCGTCTACGTGCTGCCCAAGCACCTCGACGAGGAGGTGGCCCGGCTGCACCTCGGCTCGCTCGGCGTCACGCTCACCGAGCTGACCGACGACCAGGCGTCGTACCTCGGCATCCCGGTCGAGGGCCCCTACAAGTCCGACCAGTACCGCTACTGACCCGAGATCGTCGGACCGCGGGACGCGTCGACGGCGCGCCACCAACGACGGTTTCGCGACACTCCCTGTCACAATTGACCGCATGACCCAGCCATCCGACGCGGACGCGCGAGGACGCATCCTCGTCGTCGACGACGACGCCTCCCTGGCGGAGATGCTCACGATCGTGCTCCGGCAGGAGGGCTTCGAGAGTCGGATGTGCGGCCGGGGCGACCAGGCCATGGAGGAGTTCCGCGACTTCCGTCCGGACCTGGTCCTCCTCGACCTGATGCTCCCGGGCCGCGACGGCATCGACGTGTGCAAGGAGATCCGGGCAGAGTCGGGTGTCCCGATCGTGATGCTGACGGCCAAGGGCGACACCATCGACGTCGTCCTCGGGCTGGAGTCGGGGGCCGACGACTACGTCGTCAAGCCCTTCAAGCCCAAGGAGCTGATCGCCCGCATCCGCGCGCGCGTCCGCCGTTTCGACGCGCCCACCAGCGAGTCGCTCAGCATCGGCGACCTCACCATCGACGTCGCCGGCCACGTGGTCGCCCGCAACGGTACGGCGATCAACCTCACGCCCCTGGAGTTCGACCTGCTCGTCTGCCTGGCCCGCAAGCCGTGGCAGGTGTTCACCCGCGAGGTGCTGCTCGAGCAGGTGTGGGGCTACCGCCACGCCGCCGACACCCGCCTCGTCAACGTGCACGTGCAGCGACTGCGCTCCAAGGTGGAGCACGACCCCGAGAACCCCGAGATCGTCGTCACCGTGCGCGGCGTGGGCTACAAGGCCGGGAACTCCTGAGCATGCGACAGCACTAGCGGGCCCATGCCCACTCTCCGACTCCCGACTGCGCTCCGACCCCCGGATGCGCTGCGGCGCGGCCTGACGTTCTGGCGTAGGTCGATCCAGGCCCGCGTCGTGGTCAGCACCGTGCTCCTGACAGCCGCGGTCGTCGGCATCGTGGGGTGGTTCCTGCTGCAGCAGACTCGTGAGGGGCTGCTCGAGGACAGGGTCGACGCCGTGGTCGCCGAGGCGAACAACGAGACCACCGAGGCCGAGGCCCGGCTCGCGGCCGTGGCGGCCACGGACAGCGACAGCGCCACCCAGCAGCGGGACCTGATCGAGCCGATCATCCAGCGGGGTGACACCCAAGGGTTCAGCGTCGTCCTGGCCGGCCCCCGGGGCGAGGGCTCGATCGCCGAGGGTGGCGCCGAGTCGACACCCGGCCTGGACACCTCCAGCATTCCCGCCGCGCTCGAGGCGGAGTTCGACACGCCGGGTGGGACGAAGTGGACCTACACCGAGATCCGGACCACCGATGAGAACGGCACCACGACGGCGCGACCGGGGGTCGTCGTCGGTTCCCAGGTGACACTCCCCGCAGACGGGCTCACGTACACGTTGTTCTACCTCTTCCCGCTCGACGAGCAACGCGACACCCTCAGCCTCGTCTCCCGGGCGTTGCTGACCGCCGCTGTGCTGCTGCTCCTCCTCGTGGCGGGCGTCGCCTGGTTGGTGACCCGGCAGGTGGTCACGCCGATCAGGATGGCCCGCCGGGTCGCGGAACGGCTCGCCGCCGGCCAGCTCCAGGAGCGCCTCCGCGTCTCCGGCGAGGACGACCTGGCGCGGCTCGCCAGCTCGTTCAACCAGATGGCGACCAGCCTGCAGCGCCAGATCCGCCAGCTGGAGGAGCTGAGCAGGGTCCAGCGGCGCTTCGTCTCCGACGTCTCCCACGAGCTGCGCACGCCGCTGACCACGGTGCGGATGGCCGGCGACGTGCTGTACGACGCCAAGCAGTCCTACGACCCCGCGACCCGGCGGGCGGCGGAGCTGCTGCAGACCGAGCTCGACCGGTTCGAGACGCTGCTGGCCGACCTGCTCGAGATCAGCCGGTTCGACGCGGGGGCGGCGGTGCTGGAGACAGATGACGTGAACCTCGTCGACGTCGCCCACCGGGTGGTCGACCTGACCCGGCCGCTGGCCCGGAGCCGGGACACCGAGCTGGTGGTCCGCTCGCCCGGCCGCCCCTGCCTGGCCGAGGCCGACGTACGCCGCGTGGAGCGGATCGTGCGCAACCTGGTGACCAACGCGATCGACCACTCCGAGACCGGCCAGATCGTCATCCTCGTGGCCGGGGACGACCACGCCGCGGCCATCGCGGTCCGTGACTACGGCGTCGGCCTCGAGGCCGGGCAGTCGGCCCTCGTGTTCAACCGGTTCTGGCGGGCCGACCCCTCCCGCGCGCGGACCAGCGGCGGCACGGGCCTCGGCCTCTCGATCTCGCTCGAGGACACCCACCTCCACGGCGGCTGGTTGCAGGCCTGGGGCCGCCCCGGCGAGGGCGCGCAGTTCCGGCTCACGCTGCCCCGGCGCGCCGGCCAGGTGCTGCGCCACAGCCCGCTGCCCCTCGTGCCCGAGGACGCCCCGGAGCCGGTCTCATGAGGGCCCGGACCGCCCGTCGGCAGCCGGCCCGACCGTTCGCAGCCCTGGTGGCGGCGGCCCTGCTGGTCTCGCTCACTGCCTGCGTCGGCATGCCCGACAGCGGGCCGGTCGTCGAGGTGGGCTCCGACGGCGACCTGGACCAGCCACCGATCGCGGCCATCGACCCGCGCCGGCCCGAGCCGGGCGCCCTCCCGTCCGCCGTCGTGACCGGGTTCCTCGACGCGATGACCGCGTGGCCGAGCCAGGCCAACGTGGCGCGCCAGTACCTCAGCGCCGAGGCGGCCCCGACGTGGAACCCCGAGCAACGGACGATCACCTACGCCGAGGCGCTGCCCCCACGCGGCAACCTCCGGGTGTCGGTGGAGCTGGTCGAGGCCGAGTACCTCGACAGCCGCGGCTCCTACCGTGGCCCGCTCCCCGCTCGTGAGCGGGACGTCGCGTTCCCGATGGTCCGCGAGGGCGGCGAGTGGCGGATCGCTGCGGCGCCGGACGCCCTGATCGTGCCGGACACCTGGTTCGAGCAGCGCTTCCGGCAGCTCTCCCTCTACTTCTTCGACCCCACCGCCCAGGTGCTTGTCCCCGAACCGGTCTTCGTCCCGCGGGGCGAGAAGCAGGCGTCGGCGTTGATCGAGGCTCTCCTGCGCGGCCCCGGCCCGGCCCTCGACGGCGTCTCGCGCACCTTCCTCCCGGGTGACCTCTCCCTGGCCGACCTCTCGGTGCCGGTCACCGACGACGGGGTGGCCGAGCTCAGCTTCCGCGGGTTCTCCGGCCGGCTCTCGCCGGAGGCCAGCGAGCTGATGCTGGCCCAGCTCGCCTGGACGCTGGACCAGGACCCCACGATCCGCTCCATGCGGGTCTCCTTCGGCGAGCAACCCGTCACCCTCCCCGGCGGCATCAGCCAGGTCGACGTCGAGGAGCAGGGGGCGGGATTCGACCCCGCCATGATCGAGGCCAGCACGCTGCTCTACGGGCTCCAGCAGGGTCGACTGGTCTCGGGGCCACCGGACGGGTTGGTGCCGGCGGAGGGCCCGATGGGCACCCAGGACCTCGGCGTCCGGTCGATCGCCGTGAACCTCACCGCGTCCACCGTCGCCGGCGTCTCCGGGGCCGGGGACCGGGTGCTGCTCACCTCGGTGCGCGGGCCGGAGAACCGCGTCGAACAGGTGGTCAGCGGTGCCCGGGAGCTGTTGCGCCCGGCCTGGGACTTCCGCGACCGGTTGTGGCTGGTGGACAACCGGTCGGACGGCGCCCAGGTCTCCTACCTCGGGTCGGAGGGGCCCGAGCGGCTCCGTGTGCCCGGCATCTCGGGACAGTCGGTCACCCGGTTCCTGGTCTCGCGCGACGGCAGCAGGCTGGTCGCGGTGGTCCGCCGCGCGCGGGAGGACCGGCTGATGGTGAGCCGGCTGGTCCACTCCGGCGACGGGCGCGTGCTGCGGGCGACCGCGGCGGAGCGAATCTCCCAGGGCGACGGGGCCGGGCTCCGGATCCTCGACATCGGCTGGAACTCGCCGACCTCGATCGCCGTGCTGAGCCGTCTCGCCAGCGAGTACTTCCAGGTCCGGACCGTCGCGGTGGACGGCTCGCCGCCCGGGCTGGACAGCCTGCTGACCCGGCCGAGCGGACCGGTGCGCTCCCTCGCGGCGTCGCCGTCGGCGGACGAGAGCCTGTACGCCGTGACCGCGACCAGCCTCGACGACCTCACCGGCGGTGAGCCCGTCGTCCAGCTCGACCCTGGCTTGTCCGGCCTCGGCTACGTCGGCTGAGGCTCCTCCACAGGCGGGCGCGGCCGTCCTTGTCGCGTCCGGGCCGGTCTGCTGGGCTGCGTTCGTGTACGACGTCTTCGCCGACCTGGTGCTCGGAGGCCGCTGCCTGGCCTGCGGCCGGCCGGGACGTCCCCTGTGCCGGGGCTGTGCCGTCGACCTTCCGCGCGGCGCCCACCAGGCCTGGCCGACGCCGACCCCGGCGGGCCTGGCCACCCCCTGGGCGGCGGCGTCCTACGACGGCCCGGTCCGCGAGCTGATCCTGGGCTACAAGGAGCGCCGCGTGCTGGCCCTCGGCCGGCCCCTCGGCACGCTGCTGGCGGCGGCCGCCGGGCCGGCCGCCGTGGCGGGTCCGGTCGCGCTGGTTCCGGTGCCCTCGCGGCCCGGCGCAGCGCGGGCCCGCGGCCACGACCCGACGTACGCCCTGACCCGCGCCGCCGCCCGGCTGCTCCGCCGCGCGGGGTACGCCGCCGTCGTGGCGCCGCTGCTGCGCTCCCGCGGCGGGGTGGCGGATCAGGCGGGGCTGGACGCCTCCGCTCGCGCCCTCAACCTGGCCGGCTCCATGTGCTGTCCCGGTGCCGGGCTGCGGCGACTTGGCGGCCGACGGCTCCGGGTGGTGGTGTGCGACGACGTCCTCACCACCGGTGCGACGGCACGCGAGGCACAGCGGGCGCTGGAGGCGGTCGGGCTCGAGGTGGCGGCCGTCGCGACGGTGGCGGCCACCCGCCGCTGGTCTGGTCCGCGGGAATCTTCTGGACAACCGCTTTCATCGCGTCGCGACAACGACTAGCGTCGTTGCATGGAGTCCGTTCGGGTCCGTGGTTGCGTCGTGTGGACGCGCTGGACCCCCAGGGCGTTCCCACGGCAAGCCGATGCCAGTCGCAGGCGAAACGGTCCACGTAAGGCTGCTCTCCGGAGCAGCCGATCACGGTGCGGCTTAGACGTAAGCCCTGCCCCTGCCCCACCGTCAGACACGGTGGCGGCCGGGAGAAGGTCAGTAGTGGCAGAGAAGCTGCGAGCACCTCAGCAGGCGATTGTGGGGACGAAGACCAGGTCGGCCGGACGGGCTCCTGCCCTGCCTCGCGCAAGGATGCGGTGAGGACCAAACGGATTACGGGAGGTTCACATGGAAGTTGTGGTCACGGGACGGCACTGCGAGCTCTCCGACCGCTTCCGGAGTCACGTCACCGAGAAGCTCTCGCGCCTGGAGAAGCACGACCATCGCATCATGCGGGTCCAGGTCGAGGTGGAGTGTGAACGCAACCCGCGACAGCACGACCGCGCGGTCAAGGTGGAGCTCACCGCCTTCTCCAAGGGGCCGGTGATCCGTGCCGAGGCCGCGGCCGAGGAGAAGATGGGGGCCCTGGACCTCGCCCTCGACAAGATGGCGGCGCAGATGCGTCGGGCGGCCGACCGGCGCCGCGTCCACCACGGCCGGCACAGCCCGGTCTCGGTGGGGGAGGCCCTGGCCGACACCCCCGCACCGGTGGACCTCCGGCACTCCGACGACGAGGTGACCATCGAGCGCAAGGTCGGCCCGATCGACGTCACCGGCGACGGCCCTCTTGTGGTCCGGGAGAAGTCCCATCCTGCGGCCCCGATGATGCTCGACCAGGCCCTCTACGAGATGGAGCTGGTCGGCCACGACTTCTACCTCTTCGTGGACAAGGAGAGCGAACGCCCCTCCGTCGTCTACCGCCGTCGTGGCTACGACTACGGCGTGATCTCGCTCGACCTGGGGCCCACTGACTGACGCCGAGTCACCGGTACCGCGATGGGATGACCTCGCCGGGTCATCCCATCGTCGTCTCGGACCCTCGGGATACGGGCCAAAACCGGGCTGACGTGCCATGATGCCTCCGTGGTGCATGGGGACGAGGCAAAGGCGGGGACGGAGGCGACCCGGGTCCTGGTCGTGGACGACCAGGAGCTGTTCCGCCGGGGCCTGACGATGCTGCTCGCGGCCGAGCCCGACATCGAGGTGATCGGTGAGGCCGGTGACGGCGAGGAGGGGACCACGCTCGCCGTCAGCGAGACCCCCGACGTCGTCCTGCTCGACGTACGGATGCCCAAGCGCTCCGGGATCGAGGCCTGTACCGCGATCCACGAGGCCGTCCCGTCGGCGAAGATCATCATGCTCACGGTCTCCGACGAGGAGGCCGACCTCTACGAGGCGGTCAAGAGCGGGGCCTCCGGCTACCTGCTCAAGGACTCCTCCATCGAGGAGGTCGCCCAGGCGATCCGGGTGGTCGCCGACGGCCAGTCGCTGATCAGCCCGTCGATGGCGGTCAAGCTGATCGACGAGTTCAAGCAGATGTCCCGCCCCGAGCGCAACCACGTGCCCGGGCTGCGCCTCACCGAGCGGGAGCTCGAGGTGCTCCGGCTGGTGGCGAAGAGCATGAACAACCGGGAGATCGCCAAGGAGCTCTTCATCAGCGAGAACACGGTGAAGAACCACGTGCGCAACATCCTCGAGAAGCTGCAGCTGCACTCCCGGATGGAGGCGGTCATGTACGCCGTCAAGGAAAAGCTGCTCGACCTGCCGTAGCAGGGACGCCCGAGGAACGAGGGCGAACCTGCTGATGGTCGTCGAGCGAGCCGCGCGACCGAGGCACGAGGTCGCGACCGGCGTGTCGAGACGCGGTGACGGAGGCGCCGATCGATCGACCACCGTCGGTACCGCGCGCCGTACCCATCAGTGCGCCCGATGCAGTCGCTGAGCCTTGCGCCAGGCCCGCCGGGTCGCGCTCGCGGCACAAGGGTTCCTCGACCGGCCGCACGCCACGCCCACGATGCGCACCCTCACCCGCACGCTGGAACGCACCGGCGTGCTCCAGGTCGACTCGGTCAACGTGCTCCAGCGCGCCCACTACATGCCGCTCTACTCGCGGATGGGGCCCTACGACGTCCAGCTGCTGCACCGGGCGGCCGAGCGACGGCCCCGCCGGATCGTGGAGTACTGGGCCCACGTCCAGGCGTTCATGCCGGTGGAGCTGTGGCCGGTCATGCGGCACCGGATGGAGCACTACCGTGCGCTGCGCGGCAAGTGGTGGGACGTGTCGGTCGACCCGGAGCTGGAGGCCAACCTGCTGGCCGAGGTGCGCGATCGCGGCGCGTCCACGGCCCGCGACCTCGACCAGGGCCTGCCCCGGGTCAAGGAGCACTGGGGGTGGAACTGGTCGGAGACCCGGAAGGTTCTCGACTACCTCTACATGTCCGGCAGCCTGGCGATCGCCCGCCGCAACAGCCAGTTCGAGATCGAGTACGACCTCCCCGAGCGCGTGCTGCCGGAGTCGGTGCTGGCGCTGCCGACGCCCAGCGCCGAGGAGGCCGACCGCGAGCTGGTCCGCCGCGCTGCCCGCTCCCACGGGGTGGCCACGGTCAAGGATCTGAGCGACTACTACCGCATGCGCGTGCAGCCGACCGCCGTCGCCGTGGCCCAGCTGGTCGAGTCCGGCGAGCTGGTGCCGGTCCAGGTCGAGGGCTGGAACAAGCCGGCGTACCTCCACGCCGACGCCCGCCTGCCCAGGCGGGTGCGGGCCCGGGCCCTGCTGAGCCCCTTCGACCCGGTGGTCTGGGAGCGCGCACGGACCGAGGCGCTCTTCGACTTCCACTACCGGATCGAGATCTACGTCCCGGTCCACAAGCGGGTGCACGGCTACTACGTGCTGCCGTTCCTGCTCGGGGACCGGATCGTGGGCCGCGTCGACCTCAAGGCCGACCGGGCCTCCGGACGGCTCCTGGTCCGGGCGGCCCATGCCGAGGCGTCCGCACCCGAGGAGACCGCCGACGAGCTGGCCGCAGAGCTGCGCCGGCTGGCCGACTGGCTGGGCCTGACCGACATCGCCGTCGACCCCCGTGGTGACCTCGCTGCGGCGCTGTCCGCCGCGCTGGCGGCAGGCACCGGCCTGGTGGCCCCGGCGCCGTTCACCGATGCTGGAGGTGCTCCACCCGCTGGGTAGAGTGGCGGACGCACTTCACCCAACCCAGGGAGTCCACACCCGTGCCTGCCATCCTTGACAAGATCCTCCGTATCGGCGAGGGCAAGATCCTGCGCCAGCTCGAGTCGATCTCGCAGGCGGTCTCGGCGATCGAGGACGACTTCGTCGCGATGAGCGACTCCGAGCTCCAGGGCATGACCGCGGAGTTCAAGCAGCGGCTCGAGAACGGCGAGACCCTCGACGACCTGATGCCGGAGGCGTTCGCCACCGTGCGGGAGGCCGCGAAGCGCGTCATCGGCCAGCGCCACTTCGACGTCCAGATCCAGGGCGGCGCCGCCCTCCACCTCGGCAACATCGCCGAGATGAAGACCGGTGAGGGCAAGACCCTCGTCTCGACGCTGCCGGCCTACCTCAACGCCCTCACCGGCAACGGCGTCCACGTCGTCACCGTCAACGACTACCTCGCCCGCTACCACGCGGAGTGGATGGGGCGGATCCACCACTTCCTCGGCCTGACCACCGGGGTCATCCTTCCGGAGATGCGGCCCGACGAGCGCCGCGCGGCGTACGCCTGCGACATCACCTACGGCACGAACAACGAGCTCGGCTTCGACTACCTGCGCGACAACATGGCCACCGACATCAAGGACTGCGTCCAGCGGGGCCACAACTTCGCGATCGTCGACGAGGTGGACTCCATCCTGATCGACGAGGCCCGCACGCCGCTGATCATCAGCGGCCCGACCCAGGACGAGGTGCGCTGGTACGGCGAGTTCGCCAAGATCGCCGGCTCCCTCACCCGCGACGTCGACTACGAGGTGGACGAGAAGAAGCGCACGATCTCGGTGCTCGAGCCCGGCATCACCCGGGTCGAGGACCACCTCGGCATCGAGAACCTCTACGAGTCGGCGAACACCCCGCTGATCTCCTTCCTCAACAACTCGATCAAGGCCAAGGAGCTGTTCCGCAACGACAAGGAGTACGTCGTCATGAGCGGCGAGGTGCTCATCGTCGACGAGCACACCGGCCGGATGCTCTCCGGTCGCCGCTACAACGACGGGCTGCACCAGGCGATCGAGGCGAAGGAGGGGGTGCAGGTCCGCGAGGAGTACCAGACGCTCGCCACGATCACGCTCCAGAACTACTTCCGCCTCTACGAGAAGCTCTCCGGAATGACCGGTACCGCCCTGACCGAGGCCAGCGAGTTCGACAAGATCTACGGGCTCGGCGTGGTGCCGATCCCGACCAACAAGCCGATGGCCCGCGTGGACCAGGCCGACCTCGTCTACCGCACCGAGGAGGCGAAGTACCACGCCGTGGTCGACGACATCGCCGAGCGGCACCACAAGGGCCAGCCGGTCCTGGTCGGCACCGTGTCGGTCGAGAAGTCCGAGCTCCTGTCGGGCGAGCTCAAGCAGCGCGGCATCCCGCACTCCGTCCTCAACGCCAAGCAGCACGCCGACGAAGCGAAGGTCGTCGCCATGGCCGGCCACAAGGGGGCCGTCACGGTGGCCACCAACATGGCCGGCCGCGGCACCGACATCATGCTCGGTGGGTCCGTGGAGTTCCTCGCGGACCAGGAGCTCCGCAAGCAGGGGCTCGAGCCGTCCGGCGAGACCGCCGACCAGTACGACGAGGCGTGGCCCGCGATGCTGGAGCAGATCAAGGGCCAGGTCGCCAGCGAGCACGACGAGGTCCGGGACCTCGGCGGCCTCTACGTCGTCGGCACCGAGCGGCACGAGTCGCGCCGCATCGACAACCAGCTGCGCGGTCGTTCCGGGCGCCAGGGCGACCCGGGGGAGTCCCGGTTCTACCTGTCCCTCCAGGACGAGCTCATGCGGCTGTTCAAGTCCGACTGGGTGGACCGCGTCCTCCAGGTCCTCAAGATTCCCGACGACGTCCCGATCGAGAACAAGCGGGTCACGGGCGCGATCGCCAACGCCCAGGGGCAGGTGGAGTCGCAGAACTTCGAGTCCCGCAAGAACGTCCTCAAGTACGACGACGTCATGAGCCGGCAGCGCGAGGTCATCTACGGCGAGCGCCGCGAGGTGCTCGAGGGGGCCGACCTCGAGGAGCAGATCCGCACGTTCATCGACGACGTCGTCACCGGCCACGTCGCCGGCGCGACCGAGGGGTTCGCCGAGGAGTGGGACCTCGAGGGCCTGTGGTCGGCGCTGGGCCAGCTCTGGCCGGTCTCGATCGACCTCGGACTGCTCGAGGAGGAAGCCGGCGACCGGGCCAACCTCGACCGCGACGCGCTGATCGCGGCGCTGAAGAAGGACGCCCACGAGGCCTACGACCGGCGCGAGGCCGAGGTCGGCGACGAGGTGATCCGCGAGCTCGAGCGCCAGGTGGTCCTCTCGGTGCTGGACCGCAAGTGGCGCGAGCACCTCTACGAGATGGACTACCTCCGCGAGGGCATCTACCTGCGTGCCTACAGCCAGCGCGACCCGCTGGTGGAGTACCAGCGCGAGGGCTTCGACATGTTCACCGCGATGATGGACGGCATCAAGGCCGAGGTCGTGGGCTACCTGTTCAACCTCGAGGTGACCGTCGACGAGGAGGAGGCCCCGGAGGAGGAGGTCCTCGAGCCGATGCGTCAGCCGGTGCCCGACGCCACCCAGCCGGCCGCCGCGGCGTCCGCGCCCGAGCGGCCCAAGGAGGCGCCGCACATCCGGGCCAAGGGCCTGGGCCAGGCCAAGCAGCCGCAGAACCTCTCCTACGCCGGGCCGACCGAGGGCGGCGAGGTCGAGGTGCGGGGCGGCACCGTGTCCAACGCCGACGACCCCTACGCCGGGGTCGGGCGCAACGCCGACTGCCCCTGCGGGTCGGGCAAGAAGTTCAAGAAGTGCCACGGTGCGCCGGGCGGTCCCACCGGGCTGACCGCGCGCCCCGCTGGGTAAGCGCGCAGGCACCGGTGGTTGAGCAGGGAGGCGCCCTGGCGCCGACTCGCCGGTGGTTGAGGTGCGAAGGCGCCCTGGCGCCTGAGCCTCGAAACCCCGGAACTGTGGGCAGACGCGTTGCGGGGTGGCGTCGGCGCCTCATCTCACCGGGTTTCGACCCGCCCGTCGCGCCTCGTACGCTCAGGCGCGGGGCTTGCTCGACCTTCGCTGAGCCCACGGCGGGTGCGCGTCCCGCGCGCCCTCCCTGCTCGCTCGTCAGGCAAACTCCAGGGCGACGCACTGCCAGCGCTCGCTGCGCACCTCGAAGCGGAGCGCGACCGCCCGCGAGCGGTGGCCGTAGCGCACGTGGGCCGACACCTCGGCCACGTCGGGGGAGACGAACGACGCGCGGACGCCGACCACGTGCGGCCGCACCGCCTGGATCCGCGCGTCGCACGGCCGGGCCTGCCCGGCGGCCCGGGCGACCAGCAGCGCCCGCCTGGCGAGGTCGTCGTACACCTCCGGCGTGGTCCAGCGCAGCAGCTGGCTGACCGGCCGATCCCCACCGACGATCTCGACGGCCGCCTGCACGTAGCGGTGGGACCACTGCTCGAGGCGGCTGCGCACCGGCTGGTCGATCGGGACGACGTCGGCTCCGGGTCGCCCGGCTCCGGCACGGGCGACGGGCGGATCGAGCAGGGGTTCGAGGTCGAGGGCGAGCGTGCCCTGCACGCTGCCCACGGGGACCGGGCCGGGCAGCGCGACGACCCGGTCGTGACGGCCGTTCATGAGGTCTCCTCTCGGACGGGGTGGGAGGTGGTCACCCACAGGCGTTGGCCGGGGAAGATCAGGTCGGGGTCGTCCCCGATCGTCGAGGCGTTGGCGGTGTGGATCCGGTGCACACCGGCGGCGACGCGCGCAGCGGAGGCCCCCGGGCGGAGCGTGGCCTCGGCGATGGACCACAGCGAGTCGCCGCGGCGGACGACGACCCGACGGATCGTGACCGGCCGGGCCGGGCCCGGTGCGGCCGACGGGAGCGTCGGCGTCGCCGAGCTGCGCGCGGCGAGGGAGACGAGGTTGCTCACGTGCTTCGCGGCGGTGGCGCGGTCGGGGAGCGGGAGCTCGACGAGGGCGCCGGGCGCCTGCTTCGGGGCGGGACGGGCGCCGTCGGCGTGAGCGGGAGCGGCGAACGACCCGACGAGGGCGACGCCGCAGGCGATCAGCACCCATCGCCGCCACCAGCGCGGCACACCGCGGGTGGCAGGGGCGCCCCGAGCGGCGCCGATCGAGACCACGACCGCAAGCACGCACAGCCAGCACCCCGAGCCGAGCAGGGCCAGCTCGGCGAGCCAGACCAGGACCCGGTCGAAGGGCTGCCGGTCGAGCTCCCCGGCGAGCGGGGCGACCAGCGCAAGGTCGGGGAGCACGGCGGCGGCGAGCGCGACGCCGAGCACCAGTGCGGCCAGGCCGACGGCCGCGCAACGGAGCACGGAGGGAGTCCCGAGACGGTGGTTCATTCCAAAGCCTTCGTTTGCCTATGTTTGCCTCAGTCAAAACCTTTTTGATTACGAATGCAAGAGGTTGGTCGTCGGGCTGTGGGCGGACGGCGGTGTGGGAGGGTCGCCCCATGTGGGAGGACCGGCTGTTCTCGCTCTTCGAGGACCTCGAGCACCAGGCCGAGGCGCTCTACGACGCCGAGCGCGCGGCGGAGCTGGCCGATCGCGGGCGCGCCGAGTACCAGCAGGTGACCCTGGCCAGCCGGCTGATGGCCTCGGTGGACCGGGAGGTCGCGGTGGAGGTCCAGGGGATCGGTCAGGTGGCGGGGATCCTGCAGCGGGTCGGCAGCGGGTGGTGCCTGGTCCGGGGTGCCGGCCAGGACTGGGTGCTGCGGACTGCCGCGATCACCCTGGTGCGGGGCGCGTCGGACCGGGCGCTGCCCGAGGTCGCGTGGTCACCGGTCGCCCGGCTGGGCTTCGGCTCCGCACTGCGCCGGATCGCCGAGGAGGCGGAGCGCTGCCTGGTGCACCTGCGCGACGGGCGTCGCCACGAGGGGGTCCTGCTCCGGGTCGGCACCGACTTCGTGGAGGCCGCGACCGGCGGCGAGACGCGGGTCCTGCTGTCGTTCGGTGCCATCGCCGGCGTGCAGAGCCGGGACTGACGCGCGGGCCCGGCCTACGTCGCGTCGACGTCGTACGGCGGCACCTCACCCGCCGCGAGCGGGCGCAGGCCGCGGCGTCGCGGCGTCGCCTCGTCGCCGGCGTCCTCCATGGCCTCGACGATGTGTCGGCGCACGATGGAGCGGGGGTCGAGGTCGCGCAGCTCGAGCTCGGAGAACTCGGGGCCCAGCTCGGTGCGCAGCTCGTCGCGTGCGGAGGTCGCGAACTCCTTCGCCTTGCGGAGGAAGGCGCCGGCCTGCCGGGCGAGCTCGGGCAGCTTGTCGGGGCCGAAGACGAGGACCGCGACGAGGGCGATCACCGCCATCTCCGACAAGCCGACGTCGAACACGGCTAGAACTTGCTGGTCGGGGTGAGACCGAGCTGCATTCCGGCCAGCCCGCGGCCGCGGCCGGCGATCCGTTCGGCGATCCCGGAGAGCTCCGCGGCGGCCGGGGCGCTCGGGTCGGCCTCGACGATCGGCTTTCCGACGTCGCCCCCCTCGCGGAGCGAGGTGTCGAGCGGGATCCGGCCCAGCACCGGGACGTCGTACCCGAACCGGCCGGACAGGGTCGCCGCGACGCGATCGCCGCCGCCGCTGCCGAACACCTCGAGCTTGTGCTCGGGGCCGCAGTGGGGGCAGGCGAGGTAGCTCATGTTCTCCACGACGCCGACGACGCGCTGGTGCATCATCGAGGCCATCGTCCCGGCCCGCTCGGCGACCTCGGCCGCCGCCTCCTGCGGGGTCGTCACGACGATCACCTCGGCGCCGGGGAGGTGCTGGCCCAGCGAGATGGCGACGTCGCCCGTGCCGGGCGGGAGGTCGAGCAGCAGCACGTCGAGGTCGCCCCAGTAGACGTCGGCGAGCATCTGCACCAGTGCCCGGTCGAGCATCGGGCCGCGCCAGGCGACCACCTGGTCGCGCCGCGGCTTGAGCATCCCGATCGAGATCACCGAGACCCCGCTCGGCGTTGGCACCGGCATGATCAGGTCCTCGACCTGGGTCGGCCGCGAGTCGGCGACCCCGAGCATCGCGGGGACGGAGTGGCCATAGATGTCGGCGTCGACGATGCCGACCTTGAGCCCCTGCTTCGCCATCGCGAGGCCGAGGTTGACCGTCACCGAGGACTTGCCGACGCCGCCCTTGCCGCTGGCGATCGCGAACACCTTGGTCAGCGAGCCCGCCTGCGCGAACGGGATCTCCCGCTGGGCCTGCCCCGACCGCAGCGTCTCCTGAAGTCCGGCGCGCTGCTCGGCGGTCATCACGCCGAGCTCGAGGTCGACCGAGCTGACGCCCTCGACGCCGGAGACGGCGGCGGTGACGTCGCGGTTGATCGTGTCCTTGAGCGGGCACCCGGCCACCGTGAGCAGCACCTTGACGTGCACCGTGCCGTCGTCGTCGACGACCACCGAGTCGACCATGCCGAGCTCGGTGATGGGTCGCTTGATCTCGGGGTCGTTGACCGTCGCGAGGGCGGCCTCGACCTGCTCGGTGGTGGGAACGCTCATGATGTCCAAGCCTAGTTGGTGCGTCGAAGGTCGGCCCCATCGCCGGCGGGTGATCCGGGTTACCCGGTCTCCCCGAGCGCCGGACTTCCTGAGCGAGTCGTGAACATCTGGGGGCAAGTTTGCTGCGAGATGTTTCGGTTTCCCCGCTCAAGCGGGGAAACCGCGGGCCCGCCGCAACGCGCAGCCGTCACGTCTCGCAGTCGTCGTCCCCGTCGTACTCGGCCCGGGAGCGCTCCTCGAGCTCCTGCAGCAGCGAGCGCAGCTCGGAGCGCACGTAGTCGCGGGTGGCGACCTCGCCCACGGCCATCCGCAGCGAGGCCACCTCGCGGGCCAGGAACTCCATGTCGGCGTGCGCCCGGGCGTTCGCCTGGCGGTCCTGCTCGGCGATCACCTTGTCCCGCCTCTCCTGGCGGTTCTGCGCCAGCAGGATCAGCGGCGCGGCGTACGACGCCTGCAGGCTGAGCATCAGGGTCAGGAAGATGAACGGGTAGGCGTCCCAGTTGGCGTCGTCGGGGGCGACCCAGTTCCAGACCACCCAGATCAGCACGAACCCGGTCATGTAGAGCAGGAACCGGGCAGTGCCCATGAACCGGGCGAACTGCTCGGCGAAGCTGCCGAACGCGTCCGCGTCGTAGCTCGGGCGCCGGACGAGCGGCCGGCGGACCTCGGTGGGCGTGTCCAGGCGGGAGCGGCGTGACTCAGCCATGGGCGCCCACCGTCCCGGGCCCGTGGTCGCGCCAGTTCTCGGGGAGCATGTGGTCCAGCAGGTCGTCGACGGTCACCGCGCCCAGCAGCCGGCCCTCGTCGTCGACGACGGGCGACGCCACGAGGTTGTACGTCGCGAGGTGGGCCGCGACCTCCTCGATCGGGGCCTGCGGGCGCAGCGGGTCGAGGGCGTGGTCGATCGCCGCGGCGGCCAGCGAGGAGGGCGGTTCGCGGAGCAGGCGCTGGATGTGCGCGCAGCCCAGCAGCCTGCCGGTGGGGGTCTCCAACGGCTGGCGGCACACGTAGACCATCGCCGCGAGCGAGACGGGCAGGTCGGGGTTGCGGACGTGGGCGAGCGCCTCGGCGACGGTGGCGTCGGGACCCAGGATCACCGGCTCGGGGGTCATCATCCCGCCGGCGGTCTCCTCGGCGTACGACATCAGCCGCTTGACGTCCTCGGCGTCCTCGGACTCCATCAGCTCGAGCAGGGTCGCCGCGGTCTCGGGCGGCAGGTCGGCGATCAGGTCGGCCGCGTCGTCGGGCGACATCTCCTCGAGGACGTCGGCCGCTCGCTCTGAGTCGAGGTGCTCGAGGACCTGCACCTGGTCCTCCTCGGGCAGCTCCTCGAGGACCTCGGCGAGCCGGGTGTCGTCCAGCGCGGACATCACCTCCGCCCGGCGTTCGGCGGGCAGGTCGTGGATCATGTTGGCCGCGTCGGCCGGCTTCATGTCGTTGAGCGCCGCCAACAGGTGGGTCGCGCCCTGGGTCTGCTCGCGCTGGGTGAGGCCGTCGACGTCGCGCCACTCCACGACGTGGGTCTGGCCCCGCCGGCGGAACCCGGAGGGGGCCTCCTTCACCGCGACCCGGGACAGGACCCAGTCGCGGTTGCGCGCGTGCTCCATGGCGACGTCGTACACGGTGCCCTTGACGCCGGAGCTGGAGATGGTCACGGTCCGGTCGAGCATCTGCCCGATCACCAGGGTCTCGGTCTGACGCTGCTCGAAGCGGCGCATGTTGAGCAGCCCGGTCGTGTAGACCTGCCCGCTGTCGATGTTGGTCACCCGGGTCATCGGCACGAAGATCCGGCGCCGGCCGAACACCTCCGCCACCAGGCCGAGCACGCGTGGCTGGTTGACCTCCGACCGGACCGCCACCACGAGGTCGCGCACCTTGCCGACCTGGTCGCCCTGGGGGTCGAAGATCGGCAGGCCGACCATCCGGGCGGCGTAGACGCGGGTGGGGGCGGTGCTCACGCCGCCACGCTACCGGCCACCGGGGCCGGATCGGTACGACCACGTGGTCGGTGGTGTCGGGCGCGGATCGTCCGGGGCGGTGCCGGTGACGACGGTCCGGCGGTATGGCAAACCGCACAGTCCGCGCACCGTCCGTCCGTGCGCCGCCCCCGTCCGGGGGCGTCATACTTGAGCAGCCCGACAGCACCACCCGACAGCACGACCGGAAGGACATGCCGCATGGGTCGCCTCTGCGAGACCGATGGACTGACCGACGACCAGACCGAGATCCTCAAGGCGGTCCGGACGTTCGTCGAGGAGAAGATCCTCCCGGTCGCCACGGAGCTCGAGCACAAGGACGAGTACCCCACCGAGATCGTGGAGGGCCTCAAGGAGCTGGGCATCTTCGGGCTGATGATCCCCGAGGAGTACGACGGCCTGGGCGAGTCGCTGCTGACCTACGCGCTGGCCGTGGAGGAGATCGCCCGCGGCTGGATGAGCGTCTCCGGCATCATCAACACCCACTTCATCGTCGCCTACATGCTGCTCCAGCACGGCACCGAGGAGCAGAAGCAGAAGTACCTCCCCAAGATGGCGACCGGCGAGGTCCGCGGCGCCTTCTCGATGTCGGAGCCCGGCTGCGGCTCCGACGTCAGCGCGATCAAGTCCAAGGCCGTCAAGGACGGCGACAGCTACGTCATCAACGGCCAGAAGATGTGGCTGACCAACGGTGGCTCCGCCAACCTGGTCGCCGTACTCGTGAAGACCGACGAGGGCGCCGACTCGGTCTACAAGAACATGACGACCTTCCTCGTGGAGAAGGAGGAGGGCTTCGGCGAGACCGCCCAGGGCGTCACCATCCCGGGCAAGATCGAGAAGATGGGCTACAAGGGCGTCGACACGACCGAGATGGTCTTCGAGGACCACAAGATCGCGGCCGAGCAGGTCCTCGGCGGCGAGCCCGGCAAGGGCTTCTACCAGATGATGGACGGCGTCGAGGTCGGCCGCGTCAACGTCGCCGCCCGCGGCTGCGGGGTCGCCAACCGGGCCTTCGAGCTCGGCGTGGCCTACGCCCAGCAGCGCGAGACGTTCGGCAAGAAGATCGCCGAGCACCAGGCGGTGCTGTTCCGCCTCGCGGAGATGGCGACCAAGATCGAGGCCGCGCACGCGATGATGGTCAAGGCGGCGCGGGTCAAGGACAAGGGCGAGCGCAACGACCTCGAGGCCGGGATGGCGAAGTACCTCGCCTCGGAGTACTGCTCGCAGGTGGTCGAGGACTCCTTCCGGATCCACGGCGGCTACGGCTTCTCCAAGGAGTACGAGATCGAGCGGCTCTACCGCGAGGCGCCGATGCTGCTGATCGGCGAGGGCACCGCCGACATCCAGCGGATGATCATCGGCCGCCGGCTGCTCGAGGACTACAAGCTCCGTTAGGCCTCGCCGGCTTTTCTCGGTCGACGGACCGCGACCGGGCTGGCAGGGTGGAGGGCACCCGACGGAGGAGGAACGGTGCCGGAGTCTTCGCAGAACGACGACCTCAAGGCCAAGATGCGGGAGGCCCTCGACCGCAAGCAGGGCCACGACCACCCCGACGACTCGGCCGGCCACAAGGCCAAGGCCCACGGCCCGGAAGTCGCCGGCGGGGCAACCCCCAAGGTCCACCGCAGGAAGGCGGGCGGGGGAGGGGCCTGAGCGTCGCACGACCCCTTCCTCAAGAGTCGGTCAAGGTTCTTGAGGAAAACTCGACAAGGTAACACGCTCGAGCTCCTCCGACAGACGGATGGCCTAGTCATTTCGGGTGGTCTTGCGTTGGTTTGCCCCGGAAACTCTCTCTCTTGATCTGGCGCCGACACAGAATCGCAGAGTTCCCACCTCCCGTGGGAGCACTGCGCGGCCGCCTCGGCTGGTAACCGGGGGTGGCGGTCGACCGCAGGACCTGAACAGTCCACGTGGGGTTTCGATGTCTGTTCCATCTCGCCGTTCGTCCCGTCAGTCCACTCTCCGACGTGCGGTCGGCGCCGGGCTCGTTCTGCTGCTCTGGCTGCCGACCGGCGGCACGGCTTTCGCGGAGGAGACTGCTCCCCCCGAGCCGGTGACGGTCGCGGAGGACCCGACACCGACCGAGGAGGCGGCACCCAGCGAGGAGCAGGCCCCGTCGCCGACCGAGGCCCCCGCGCCGGAGGCGCCCCGGTCCTCCTACCTGGTCACCTTCGCCGACGGCGTCGGTGCGGGAGAGCAGAGCGCCGCGCTCGATGGCGCCGAGGCGACCCAGGTCGACTCGATCACCGCCGTCGGGGTCGCCGTGGCGGCCCTCACCGACGCCGGGGTCGACCAGCTCCGGTCCGACGCCCGCGTCGTGCGCGTGGAGGCCGAGGCCGTCCGCGAGATCCAGGGCACTCCCAACGACCCGGCGTACGCCGACCAGTGGTCGCTGCCGCAGATCGGGTGGGACCAGGCCTTCGGGGTCGTGGAGCCGAGCTCCTCGGCCACGGTCGCGGTCCTCGACACCGGTGTCGACGCGACCGACGACCTGGCCGGTCGTCTGGTCGGAGGCGTCTCCACGGTCGACGGCGTCGACGCGACCACGGACGGCAACGGCCACGGCACCGCGATGGCGTCCCTCGTGGCCGCGCGGGCCGACAACGGTGCCGGCATCGCCGGTGTCGGCTATGCCGGCGTCTCCGTGATGCCGGTCAAGGTGCTGGGTGCCGACGGCACCGGACAGGACTTCGACATCGTCGAGGGCGTCGTGCACGCCGCCGACCACGGCGCCGACGTGATCCTGATGGCCTTCTCCAACCCGGGTCGCAGCGCGGCGCTGCAGGCCGCCGCCGACTACGCGTGGGCCCAGGGCGCCGTCCTCGTCGCCGCCACCGGCAACGACGGCTCCACGACCGCGACCTACCCCGCCGGCCTCGCGAAGGTGGTCGGCGTCTCCGCCACCACCCGTGACGACACCCTCTGGTCGGGCTCGAACTCCGGCGACGCCACCTTCCTCGGCGCCCCCGGCGTCGACATCGCCACCGGCTCCGGCTCGGTCAGCGGAACGTCCGCCTCGGCCGCACTCGTCGCCGGTTCCGCCGCTCTCCTCGCGGCCGCCGACTCCTCTGCCTCCAACGGCGTGATCGTCGGCCGTCTCGCCCGCAACGCCGACCCGGCCGGCTCGGCGTCCGACACTGGCAACGGCCGCCTCAACGTGGCCCGCGCCCTGGCCGACTCCGGCACCGACGCGGTCGCGCCGGCCGGCGTCGCCGGTGACGGCGGGCCGATCGTGGGGCCCTACGTCGCGGCTGGCAACGCCAGCGTGACCGGCATCGTCAGGAACTTCGTCACGGGCGACCCGATCTTCAACGCGACCGTGACCTGCACGGTCGCAGGCGGGTGCAACAGCCTCTCCTCGACCACGACCGACGCCACCGGACGCTACACACTCGGTGTCAACTTCCCCGGCAACTCCGCGACGATCCAGATCACGGCCTCCGCCAGTGGCTACGCGCCGAGCTCCGCCAGCGTCACTCCCTCCAACACGTTCAACCCCGACGCGCACTTTGCACTCGTGCCGACCAACACTGCCCCAGTTGCGGTGAACGACTCCTACTCCACCAGTGAGGAGTCTCCCCTCACGGTCGCCGCCGCTTCCGGCGTGCTTGCCAATGACACCGACGCGGACGGCAACCCGATGACGGCCGCGCTCGTCGACGATGTCGACAACGGGTCGTTGACGCTGAACTCCAACGGGTCGTTCTCGTATGCTCCGAGCGCTCATTACGACGGGCCGGATTCGTTCACCTACCGGGCCAGTGATGGGACTGCGACGTCGAACCTGGCGACGGTGTCGATCACGGTGGCCTCGGTCAACGATGCGCCGGCGGGTGCGGACAACACGGTGACGGTGCTCGAGGACGGATCGCACACGTTCGCTGCCGGTGAGTTCGGGTTCAGTGACCCCAACGACTCGCCTGCTGATGTCCTGTCGGCGGTGGTGATCACGACGGTTCCGGGTGTGGGTGCGCTGGCCCTGGACGGGTCGCCGGTGTCGGCCGGGGCTGTGGTGCCGGTGGCCGACATCCTGGACGGGAAGCTGCAGTTCGCTCCCGCGGTCAACGCGAACGGGGCGGGCTACGCCTCGTTCACCTTCCAGGTCCGTGACAACGGCGGCACGGCGAACGGCGGAGTGAACACCGACCAGTCGGCGAACACGATGACCGTCGACGTGACCTCGGTCAACGATGCGCCCCTGGCAGTGGCGGACGGCTATTCGACGAACGAAGACGCCGGCCTGACGGTCACCATCAGCGGCGTGCTGAGCAACGACACGGACGCGGACGGGAACGCACTGACAGCCAATCTGGTGACCGGACCGGAGCATGGTTCGCTGACGTTGAACGCGAACGGGTCGTTCTCGTACACCCCGGCCGCGAACTACAACGGACCGGACTCCTTCACGTACAAGGCCAATGACGGGTCCCTGGACTCGAACGTCGCCACCGTGTCGATCACGGTGAACGCGGTGAACGATGCGCCGGTGGCTGATGGTGAGACCTACTCCACCGATGAGGACACGGTGTTGGCCGAGGCGGTCGGCAACGGGGTGCTGGTGGGTGACACCGATGTCGATGAGGACTCCCTGGCGGCGGTGCTGGTCGATGACGTGGAGCACGGGTCGTTGACGCTGAACTCCAACGGGTCGTTCTCGCTATGCTCCGAACGCTCATCTACGACGGGCCGGATTCGTTCACCTACCGGGCCAGTGACGGTGACTGCGACGTCGAACCTGGCGACGGTGTCGATCACGGTGGCCTCGGTCAACGATGCGCCGGCGGCGTGCGGACAACACGGTCGACGGTGCTCGAGGACGGATCGCACACGTTCGCTGCCGGTGAGTTCGGGTTCAGTGACCCCAACGACTCGCCTGCTGATGTCCTGTCGGCGGTGGTGATCACGACGGTTCCGGGTGTGGGTGCGCTGGCCCTGGACGGGTCGCCGGTGTCGGCCGGGGCTGTGGTGCCGGTGGCCGACATCCTGGACGGGAAGCTGCAGTTCGCTCCCGCGGTCAACGCGAACGGGGCGGGCTACGCCTCGTTCACCTTCCAGGTCCGTGACAACGGCGGCACGGCGAACGGCGGAGTGAACACCGACCAGTCGGCGAACACGATGACCGTCGACGTGACCTCGGTGAACGATGCGCCGGTGGCTGATGGGGACGACCTACACCACCGATGAGGACACGGTGTTGTCCGAGGCGGCCGGCAACGGCGTGCTGGTGCGGTGACACCGATGTCGAGGCGAGCCCGCTGACGGCGATCCTGGTTTCGCGACCCAGCCACGGGACGCTGACGCTCAACGCCAACGGGTCGTTCACCTACACCCCGGCCGCGAACTACAACGGACCGGACTCCTTCACCTACAAGGCCAACGACGGGTCCGCTAGACTCGAACGTCGCCACCGTGACGATCACGGTCAACGCGGTCAACGATGCGCCGGTGGCTGACAACGACAGCTACACGCACCGACGAGGACACCCCCAAGGTGGTTGCCGCGGCCGATGGCGTGCTGGACGGCGACTCCGACGTGGACGGCGACGCGCTGACGGCGGTCTGGTCTCCGGTCCCGTCCCACGGGACGCTGACGTTGAACGCGAACGGGTCGTTCTCGCTACACCCCGGCCGCGAACTACAACGGACCGGACTCGTTCACCTACGAGGCTGGTGACGGTAACGGCGGCACCGACACCGCGACCGTGACGATCACGGTGAACGCGGTCAACGACGCGCCGGTGGCTGACAACGACAGCTACAGCACCGACGAGGACACCCCCAAGGTGGTTGCCGCGGCCGATGGCGTGCTGGACGGCGACTCCGACGTGGACGGCGACGCGCTGACCGCCGATGCTGGTGACCGGACCGGCGCACGGTACGCTGACGTTGAACGCGAACGGGTCGTTCTCGCTACACCCCGGCCGCGAACTACAACGGGCCGGACTCGTTCACCTACGAGGCTGGTGACGGTAACGGCGGTACCGACACCGCGACCGTGTCGATCACGGTCAACGCGGTCAACGATGCGCCGGTGGCGGTGGACGACTCCTATTCGACGAACGAGGACGTTGCCCTGGTGTTGACGGTGACGTAGCGTCCTGGACAACGACTCCGATGTCGATGGTGACGAGCTCACGGCGGTGGAGGTGTCCGACCCGGCGAACGGCTCGGTGACGGTGAACGGGGACGGCATCGTTCAGCTACACCCCGGACCGCAACTTCAACGGTGACGGACTCCTTCACCTACGAGGCTGGTGACGGTAACGGTGGCACCGACACCGCGACCGTGACGATCACAGTCAACGCGGTCAACGACGCGCCGGTGGCTGACAACGACAGCTACAGCACCGACGAGGACACCCCGCAACGGTGGTTGCCGCCGCCGACGGCGTGCTGGACGGCGACTCCGACGTCGACCGCGACGCTCGCTGACGGCGGCCCTGGTCTCCGGTCCGTGCCACGGGACGCTGACGTTCAACGCCAACGGGTCGTTCACCTACACCCCGGCCGCGAACTACAACGGGCCGGACTCCTTCACCTACGAGGCTGGTGACGGTAACGGTGGCACCGACACCGCGACCGTGTCGATCACGGTCAACGCGGTCAACGATGCGCCGGTGGCGGTGGACGACTCCTATTCGACGAACGAGGACGTTGCCCTGGTGTTGACCGTGAGCAGCGTCCTGGACAACGACTCCGATGTCGATGGTGACGAGCTCACGGCGGTGGAGGTGTCCGACCCGGCGAACGGCTCGGTGACGGTGAACGGGGACGGCACGTTCAGCTACACCCCGGACCTCAACTTCAACGGTGAGGACTCCTTCACCTACGAGGCTGGTGACGGTAACGGCGGCACCGACACCGCGACCGTGACGATCACGGTGAACGCGGTGAACGACGCGCCGGTGGCTGATGGGGAGAGCTACACCACCGATGAGGACACGGTGTTGTCCGAGGCGGCCGGCAACGGGGTGCTGGTGGGTGACACCGATGTCGAGGCGAGCCCGCTGACGGCGATCCTGGTCTCGGGACCGAGCCACGGAACGCTGACGTTCAACGCCAACGGGTCGTTCACCTACACCCCGGCCGCGAACTACAACGGACCGGACTCCTTCACCTACAAGGCCAATGACGGCTCCCTGGACTCGAACGTTGCCACCGTGTCGATCACGGTGAACGCGGTCAACGATGCGCCGGTCGTCACAGTCGAGGTGAAGAATTCGGCTGGCACCTGGATGTCCGCTTCATCGACGAGCGCGCAGTACTCCGACCCCTTCGCAGATGTCCGGGTATCTGCGACCGACGTGGACAACACGCTCGGCTCAATTGACTCTGACCGTGCCTTCACCGGGCCTTCCGTCGAGCCTCACGAGCGCGCCGGGACTCGGCAGCGGCGGTGGCACCTGGATCATCAGCGGCTCTGCAAACGTGGCGGTTGGGAACTACGCGAGGAGTCTCACGGTCTCTGACGGGTCTGGGTCGAGCGCGTCGAGCTTCACATGGACGGTGACCCAGAAGGCGTTGACAATCACGGCAGCCAACCAGTCGAAGACCTATGGCGAGTCGTTCGTCTTCGATGAGAGCACGCCCACCGATGACTTCACCGTCGCTGGCCTGGCCACGGGTGAGTCGATTGCCAGCGTCCCCTTGAGCTCCGCCGGGCGCGGCTGCTGATGCGCCGGTGCTGACCGCTGGGTACTCGATCAGTGCTGGGCGACCCGGTCGCTGGGGTTGGGACCGACTTGAACAACTACTCGATCACCTTGGTCCCCGGCACGCTCAGGGTCCTGTACCGCTGGGACGGCTACCTCCAGCCGATCAACGACACCGCACACATGCAGGCGAATGAGAGCAAGTTCAAGTTCGGCCAGACGATCCCGGTGAAGTTCGCGATCAAGAAGGCCGACGGAACCGTGGTCCAGCAGGCCGGTGAGCCCGACGTTCACCTATGGCTACGTCGGGGAGATCTGCGAGTCCACCCTCGATCCCGAGACTCGTGCCCGCAGATACGACCCCGACCCCAGGCGCGACCCAGCCTTCGCCTGGGACGGCTCGAAGTACCAGTACAACTGGAGCACCAAGGGGCTGACGAGGCGGGCGAGTACCGCATCTTCGCCAACCTGGTTGACGGCACCCGACGCCACGTGGATATCTGCCTGAGCAAGTAGCTGATGGGTGCGGGTGACCAACCACACCCGCACCCGGGCTGACGCCGTACGCCGCACTTCGGCACGATAGGGACCACCCAGGACCGGGTGGTCCCTATCGTCTTGCAGAAGGAGTACGCCGTGCAGTTCGGCCGCAGCTACGAGGAGTTCGAGGTCGGTGCGACCTACAAGCACTGGCCCGGCAAGACGGTCACCGAGTTCGACGACCACATGTTCTGCCTGCTCACGATGAACCACCACCCGCTGCACCTCGACGTCAACTACGCCGAGGAGACCACGCAGTTCGAGAAGAACGTCGTGGTCGGCAACTACGTCTACTCCATCCTGCTCGGCATGTCGGTTCCCGACATCTCCGGCAAGGCGATCGCCAACCTCGAGATCGAGTCGCTGCGCCACGTCGCACCGACCTTCCACGGGGACACGCTCTACGGCGAGACCCGGGTGCTCGACAAGTGGGAGAGCAAGTCGAAGGACGACCGGGGCGTCGTCCACGTCGAGACGATCGGCTACAACCAGGACGGCAAGGTCGTCTGCATCTTCCGTCGCAAGGTGATGGTGCCGAAGAACAGCTACCTCGAGGCAGCGCGGAGGCGAGCAGCCCGGCCGTCCGGTGCCCCAGCCGGACAAGAACTGGTCCGGTCCCGACGCCTAGACCGGCCCGACCATGGACCCCGAGCGCGAGGTGTGGCTCGTCCGCCACGGCGAGACCGAGTGGAGCCGGGACCACCGGCACACCTCGACGACGGACCTGCCGCTCACCGACGCCGGCGTGGCGGTGGCCCGCGGACTGGCTCCGCGGCTGGACCGGCAGTTCTCGCTGGTGCTGACCAGCCCACGACGGCGGGCGCGCGACACCGCGGAGCTGGCCGGCCACGGGGACGCCGAGCCGGACGAGGACCTCGTCGAGTGGTCGTACGGCGACTACGAGGGCGTCACCACCGCCGAGATCCGCGAGACCGTTCCCGGCTGGACCGTGTGGACACATCCGTCGCCGGGTGGCGAGACCGCGGCACAGGTCGGCGCGCGGCTGGATCGCGTGGTCGCCCGGCTGCGGGAGGCCGGGGGAGACGTGCTGGTCTTCGGGCACGGCCATGCCCTGCGCGCCCTGACCGCGCGCTGGCTCGGCCTGCCCGTCGAGGAGGGCCGGCTGTTCCGGCTCGACACGGCGACGGTGTCGGTGCTGGGCTTCGAGCGCGACACCCCCGTCGTGCGGCGCTGGAACTCTTGACGCGGTGACCGCTCTTGCCCACGGTTGACCCATGTCGTTGACGGCGGGGTGCCCGCGCTGCCGGGAGCCCTTCGAGGCGGAGGCGTCCGGCCCACGGTGCCCCGTGCACGGTCCCCTGCCCGCGTTGTGGCTGCCCGCCGAGGCGACGTACGACGAGTTCGTCGAGCACCTCGCCGCGGCCGGAGACTTCCCGACGTTCCTGCCGTGGCCGATGGGCCCGGGCTGGTCGGTGACCGACTTCGGCGTGGTCACCGAGGGCTCAGCCGATGCCCGCGCCACGGTCACCTGCTGCTCCGGTGTCAGCCAGCTGGACGGGCCGGTGGACGTGTTCGTGGTCGCCGAGGAGGCCGGCGTCGGGCTCGGCGCGCGGTGTGCGGGCCTGCCGAGCGACGACCCCGGGAACGAGCTCGGCGACGGTCCGCCCGCGGTCCGGGTACGGATCGGGAGGCAGAGCGTGCCGATGTGGCCGGTCTCCACCAGTGAGGCCGACGGCGAGCTCGACCGGGCGGCGTTCGCCGGGGAGGCCCTCGGCCGCTGGCTGTGGGTGGTGCTGCGGCCGCTCTCGGCGATGCTGCTGCTGCGCGACGACTGGATCCTGCGCGACGTCTCCTCCGTCGGGCCGCAGCTGGTCGAGATGCCCTTCGGGGGCCCGCGCCCCACGTGGTGACCGTGGGCCGAGGTGGCCGCCACTACGCTGGCGCGGGTGCGGATCGACCTCCACAGCCACTCCAACGTCAGCGACGGGACCCAGACGCCGCGTGAGCTCGTGATCGCCGCCGCCGAGGCGGGGCTGGACGTGCTGGCCCTCACCGACCACGACACCGCCGACGGGTGGGACGAGGCGTCCGGAGCCGCCGGCGAGGTCGGTCTCACGCTCGTGCCGGGGATGGAGATCAGCACGCGGCTGCGGGGTGCCGGCGTCCACCTCCTCGCCTACCTGCCCGACCCCACGCATGCCGGTCTGCGTGCCGAGCTGGACCGGATCCTCGCCGGACGGGAGACCCGCGTGCCGGCGATGGTCGAGCGACTGCGCGAGGCCGGGATCGCGATCACCCTGGACGACGTACGCCGCGCGGCGGGCGGTGCCTCGGCGTCCGGGCGACCCCACGTCGCCGACGCCCTGGTCCACCTCGGCGCGGTGGCGGACCGCGACGAGGCCTTCGACCGGTACCTCGACACCGGACGTCGCGGCCTACGTCGACCGGTACGCCGCCGAGCTGCCCGCGATGCTCGACCTGGTCGCCGCGGCCGGTGGCGTGAGCGTGCTCGCGCACCCGTGGGGTCGCCACTCCCGGTCCGTCCTGGGTGAGGAGGTGCTCGCCTCGCTGGCCGACCGGGGTCTCGCCGGCGTCGAGGTCGACCACGAGGACCACGACCCCGCGACGAGGGAGGAGCTGCGGTCGATCGCCGTCAACCTCTCTCTCGTGGTCACCGGTTCCAGCGACCACCACGGGAGCGGCAAGCCGGGGCACGACCTCGGCTGCAACACCACCGACCCCCACGAGCTGGACCGCCTGCTCGAGCTGGCCGCGGGCAGCGCGGCTCGCAGCGGCCGCGCCACCCCCCGGGTGGTCCGGGGTTGAGCTCAGGGTCTGGTCAAGCATGTTGAGGCCAGCTTGGCGAAGCGGGAGTTCCCGTGGCCCGCGCGGGCCGTCGTGCCCGAATCAGGTGGTCAGTTCGAGGGGTTTCGTCGCGTTTCGGTCCCTGGCCGCGGCGCCGAGGCGGAGGATGGTGGAGCAATCGCAGACCCGCGGCTGGAGGGTGATCTCGGTGTGGCTGGGCTCGGGGGGCCGGTCCGACAGCCGCATCGACTGGTCCCTGGACGCGGGTGAGTCCTCCACCTCGGCCGCGCCCGGGGGCACCAGCGGGATCGTGAGCTACTTGCGCCCGAGCGACTGGAAGGTCTGCAACGCCCGGGACGGAACGAGCCGGGTGAGCCCGGCGATCACGCGGTACTGGGCCCCCGGGATCGAGTAGACCCGGCCCTTGTCGAAGTCCGCGAGCGCCTTCTCCACGAGCACGTCGACGTCGAGCCACATGAAGCCGGTGCCGCGCCGGACCCCCATCCGCTCGTGGAACTCGGTCTTGGTGAACCCCGGGCACAGCGCCATCACGGTGACGCCCTGGCCGCGGTACTCGGTGGCCGCCCACTCGCTGAAGCTGTTCACCCAGGCCTTGGCCGCGGCGTACGTCCCGCGGGGGAGGAATGCCGCGACGCTGGAGACGTTGATGACCCCGCCGTGACCGCGCTCGGTCATCGCGCCGAGCGCGGCGTGGCTGAGCCGCATCACCGCCGTGACCAGGACGTCGAGCATGCCCTGCTCGGCGTCCACGTCGTTGACCAGGAACCGTCCCTTGAGGCCGAAGCCGGCGTTGTTGACGAGGAGGTCGACCGGCCGGGCAGGATCGGCGAGCCGCGCCTCGACCGTCGCGAGCTCGGCACGGTCGCAGAGATCGGCGGGCAGAACCTCGACCTCCACGTCGTACGCCGACCGCAGCTCCTTGGCGACCGACTCGAGGCGGCCCGCGTCCCGCGCCACGAGCACGAGGTCGTGGCCGCGGCGGGCGAGGTGGGTGGCGAACGCGTGGCCGATGCCGGCGGTGGCGCCGGTGACCAGGGCTGTGGTGGCGGGAGCAGAAGACATGAGTCCAGCAAACAGGCGCCTACCGGAACTCGGCAACCCGGTCCGGCATGATGAGCACCGAGATGACCACTACCACGCTCGCGATCGCCAACCAGAAGGGCGGCGTCGCCAAGACCACCTCCGTCGCGTCCATCGGGGCTGCCCTGGCCGAGCAGGGCCACCGCGTCCTGCTGGTCGACCTCGACCCGCAGGCCTGCCTGACGTTCTCGCTCGGCGTCGACCCCGAGGATCTCGAGCTGTCGGTCCACCACGTGCTGACCAAGGGCCTGGACCCGGCCGAGGCGATCATCGAGACCGAGGACGGCCTCGACCTGCTGCCGGCCACCATCGAGCTCGCCCGCGCCGAGGCCGACCTGCTCACCCGCACCGGTCGTGAGCACGTCATCAAGGGAGCCCTCGAGGACCTCGAGGACACCGACCTCGCCTACGACTGGGTGCTCCTCGACTGTCCGCCGTCGCTCGGCGTACTCACCGTCGCCGCCCTCACCGCCGCGCAGGGTGTCCTCATCCCGCTGCAGTGCGAGACGCTCTCGCACCGCGGCGTCGGGCAGCTGCTCGACACCGTCCACGACGTACGCCGGTTCACCAACCGCAAGCTCGAGGTGTGGGGCGTGCTCCCCACGTTGTACGACGGCCGGACCAACCACGCGCGCACCGTGCTGGAGACGATCTCCGACACCTACGACCTCGAGGTCGTCGAGCCGCCGATCCCCAAGACGATCAGGTTCGCCGAGGCGCCGGCTGCCGGCCGCTCGATCCTGGCGACCAGCCGCAGCAGCAAGGGCGCCCAGGCCTATCGCGAGGTCGCCGCCAACCTCGTCGACCCGAGCCCGGCGGACGTCCGACGAAGCGGCGCTGACGTGGGCGCCCGAGACGCACGGCAGGTCCGTCCCCGCTACGGCCGGATCGGGCTCGCCGCGTCGTCGACCACCGTGACCGTGGTCGCGGTGCTGGGCGGCGTCGGCGCCCTGCCGTCCGCGGCCCACGGTCCGCGATCGCGAGGCCGCGATCGGCATGGTCGCCCAGCAGCCGCCGCGCGCGACGACGTCGAGACCGTCCAGCCGCGGCGCGAGCCCGCGGCGGGGGTCCCGACCACGCCCGCGGGCAGCGACGCGTCGGCGCGAGCCGCCTCCACCGAGCTGCCCGCCCGCTCCGGCGAGGGGCGAGCGGGTGGTCTTCAGCGAGGGCCGGCAGCGGGTCTGGCTGGTCGCGGCGGACGGTGAGGTCGAGCGCACCTATCCGGTCTCCGGCAGCCTCCACGACAACCTCGACCCCGGCACCTACGAGGTCTACTCGCGCTCCGAGCAGGCCTGGGGGATCGACGACTCCGGCTCGATGAAGTACTTCGTCCGCTTCGCGCAGGGCGACAACGCCGCCATCGGCTTCCACGACATCCCGATCGACGACGGCGAGCGCGTGCAGACCGTCGCCCAGCTCGGTACGCCGCTCTCGCACGGCTGCATCCGTCAGCGCCGGGCCGACGCCAAGGTGCTGTGGGACTTCGCGCCGCTCGGCACGACCGTCGTCGTCACCGCCTGAACACGTCGACCGCCCGAAATCGGGCGGGTCGACGTGATCTCGCGAGCTCGAGCGGGTCAGTCGGTCCCGGGCGGTCGAGGCTGACCCCCACCGGAGGTACGACGGCGCCGGCGCCGGTTGCGCGCCGCCGGAGCCCGACGGCCGCGCGGAGGAGTCTCCGGAGCCGTTCGAGGCGGCGGTCTGGCCGTCCACCGGCTTCCCGCCGCGGGTGCGGCTGCGGCTGCGGTCCCGGTTGCGCGGCCGGTCCCCGGAGCGCTCTGGCCCCGGTCGCCCGGTCGCCCCGGTCGCCGCGGTCGCCCCGGCTGTCGCGGTCCGAGCGCGGCGGCTTCGGCGCCGGGTCGGCGATCCGGCCCTTGGTGCCGGGCGCGATGCCCTGGTCGTGGAACAGGTGCTCGGAGGTGGAGTAGGTCTCCTGCGGCTCGTCGAACGGCAGGTCGAGCGTCTTGTTGATCATCTTCCAGCGGTGGAGGTCCGCCCAGTCGACGAAGGTGATCGCCGTGCCGGTGGCGCCGGCGCGGCCGGTCCGGCCGATCCGGTGCACGTAGGTCTTGTCGTCCTCGGGGCAGGTGTAGTTGATGACGTGGGAGACGCCCTGCACGTCGATGCCGCGGGCGGCCACGTCGGTGGCCACGAGCACCCGCAGCTTGTCCTCGCGGAACTTGGCCATGCGCCTTCTCGCGGGCCACCTGCGCCATGTCGCCGTGCAGCGGGCTGGCCGCGAAGCCGCGGTCCGCCAGCTCGTCGGCGATCCGCTGGGCCTGCCGCTTGGTGCGGGTGAAGACGATGATCTTGCCGGCGTCCTCGGCCTGGAGCACCTTGCCGATGATCTCGGGCTTGTCGAGGTCGTGGGCCTGGTAGATGAACTGTGCGGTCGCCGGCACCGTCTGGTTGTCGGCGGAGGACTCCGCCCGGATGTTCATCGGGTGCCGCATGTGGATCCGGGCCAGGCTGACGATCGCGGCCGGCATGGTGGCCGAGAACAGCATCGTCTGCCGGGTCTCCGGCGTCATCGAGATCAGCTTGATCACGTCCGGCAGGAAGCCGAGGTCGAGCATCTCGTCGGCCTCGTCCAGGACGAGCGCGTGCACGTGGGACAGGTCGAGGGCCCGCTTGTTGGCCAGGTCGATCAGCCGGCCCGGGGTGCCGACGACGACGTCCACGCCGGTGGCGAGGGCGTCCAGCTGGGGCTCGTAGCCGACGCCGCCGTAGACGGTCAGCACGCGCATGCCGCGGTCCGCGCCGGCGAGGTGCAGGTCGCCGGAGACCTGGAGCGCGAGCTCACGGGTCGGCGCGACGACGAGCGCCTGCGGCTTGCCCTGCGGCAGCTCGGCGTAGTCGGGGTCGCCCGGCGCGACGCTGCGCTGCAGGACGGGGATGCCGAAGGCCAGGGTCTTGCCGGTGCCCGTGCGGGCCTGACCGATCAGGTCGGTGCCCAGCAGTGCGACGGAGAGTGTCATCTCCTGGATCGGGAAGGGCTTGGTGATGCCGGCGCGCTCGAGCGCGTCGCAAATCTCGGGTTGCACCCCGAGCTCTCGGAAGGTGGTCAGTGTCTTCATCGCTTTCGTGAGTTCGAAGCGGCTGACCAGGGAGACGGAACTCGTCAGGATCGGCGTCAGCCGCGCACATACGGTCGAGCTTCCCTCGGGTCTCCAGCCGCCGAGGGCGGCGGAGGCGGGGCGCTCGAACGGCCCGAGTCTATCGGTAGGGTGCCCGCATGCCTGAATCGTCGGACGAGTCGCCCGCTGGCGACGGCGCGGCCGCTCTGGAGGACCCGCAGTACCGCGAGGCGGTGATCGACCTGCTGGGGGCGATCGCCTACGGCGAGATCTCCGCCTTCGACCGGCTCGCCGAGGACGCCAAGCTGGCGCCGCAGCTGGAGGACAAGATCGCGATCGCGTCCGATGGCGTGCACCGAGTTCGGGCACGTCTCGCTGCTGCAGGAGAGGCTGGCCGAGCTCGGGCGCCGACCCGATCGCGGCGATGTCGCCGTTCCAGGAGGCGATCGACCTGTTCCACGCCCACACGGCGCCGGCCGACTTCTACGAGGGCCTGATCAAGGCGTACGTCGGCGACGGAATGGCCGCGGACTTCTACCGCGAGATCGCGGCCTACCTCGACCCGCGCACCCGCGACCTGATCATCGCGTCGCTGATCGATGCGGGCAGTCGGCGTTCGTCATCGACCGGGTCCGCGCGGCGATCGTCGCGCGACCCCCGGCTCGGCGGCCGGCTTGCGCTGTGGGGCCGGCGGCTCATGGGGGAGGCCCTGACCCAGGCGCAGCGGGTGGCGGCCGAGCGGGACGCGCTCACGGCGCTGCTGGCGGGGGGCGTGGACCGCCCCGGGCTGGACCTCGCGGCGATCGGGCGGATGTTCACCCGGATCACCGAGCTGCACGCAGCCCGGATGGGCGAGCTCGGCCTCGACGCCTGACGGCGTCGCGACCGTCCCGACCACCCGGGCGGCGCCTCCACGGCTGGTGGAGTCCTCGTCGTGACGAGCCCTCGCCGCCCGGCCCACCGTGGAGGAAGAGAGCCGGGCAGCGAACCGAGCTCCTAGGGAGAGTAGCGGCAGGCCCGTCGTTGGCGCGGGCCGTCGCAGCGCGGCAGACGCAGACCGAGTCGCGGCCGGCCGCTCAGGTGGGTTCCCGAGGCTCGTCGGCTGGACGCGCACTGCGCAGCCGCAGACCGCTGACATCGCGAGTCGCCCGTATGGAGCGGTTCGCACGGCCAGGCCTTCCGGTCCTCGCTCTCGACCGACGAGCGACACCGCATCCGCCGGTCGGGTTCAACGGCTCGTCGCCGGAGATGACTCGCACCTCGACCACGTAGTCGCGTGGTCAGGCGTGCGAGAGTCCCGACGCCTCGACGGCGCCACCGGTCAGGCTCGGCGCGGCCTTGGTTCGCCCCGTCAGGGTGGCGGCGATCACGACCAGGATCGCGGCGACGCCCACCTGCCAGAGGTGCCGCCACCAGTCGACGCCGTTGGTGCAGTTGTTCATGTCGGCGCAGTCGTAGAGCGCCGCGTAGAGGTAGCTGCCGATCAGCATGCCGCCGATGCCGCAGATGATCGTGAGCCACAGCGGGATGCTGTCCCGGCTCCCGGGCGCCACGAGCTTGCCGAGCAGGCCGATGATCGTGCCGCCGATCAGGGTGACGATGATGGTCCAGATCATGGTGGCGCTCCTTGTCAGTGGCGGAAGCCCACCGCGCCGAGGGTGCCGGTGCCGATCTCCACGTAGGAGAGGCGGCCGGCCGGGACCAGGACGCGCCGCCCACGGGTGTCGGTGAGGGCCAGGACGCCGTCGGAGGCGAGGGCCTCGCCGACCAGCTTCTCGACGTTCTCCGCCGACTCGTCGGTCTCGACGACGAGCTCGCGCTGGGCGTGCTGGACGCCGATCTTGACCTCCATGGGGTGCTCCTTCATGTTCAGTGTTCGTCGGTGAGGGGGTAGCCGCGGATGCCGCGCCAGGCGAGTCCGGCCACCAGGGCGGCCGCGTCGGACTTGGTGATGCCGTTGCCCTCCGCCAACCAGAACCGTGCGCTGACCTGCGCCATTCCCACCAGCGAGACCGCGAGCAGCCGCGAGGCCGCGTCGGGCAGGCCGGTGTCCTCGTGGATGACCTCGGCGATCATCTCCGCGCACTCGGCGGTGACCCGGTCCACCTGCTGGCGCACCGCGGGCTCGTTGGTCAGGTCGGACTCGAAGACGAGCCGGAACGCGCCGGTGTCGCCGGCGACGTACTCGTAGAAGGCGGCCATCGTGGCCTCGACCCGCTGCTTGTTGTCGTGGGTGGAGGCGAGGGCCTCGCGGCACTTCTCGATCAGGGTGTCGCACGAGACGTCGAGCAGCGCCAGGTAGAGGTCGAGCTTGCCCGGGAAGTGCTGGTAGAGCACCGGCTTGGAGACCCCCGCGCGCTCGGCGATGTCGTCCATCGCGGCCGCGTGGAAGCCCTGGGCGACGAAGACCTCGAGGGCGGACGCGAGCAGCTGGGCACGCCGCTCACGCCGCGGCATCCGGATCCCCCGGGGCCGTCTCTGGTCGACGTTGACGTCGTGCTCGCTCATCGCGGGCAGCCTACCCGTCGCGTTGTCCGGATGACGGGACTGGCCGGGCCGGTGAGGGGCCCGCCGGGAACATGGGGAACCTCGCCGGTGTTGCGCCGGTACCAGCCCAGATCCTCCGGGAGGAGTACGACGTGTCCGAAGGGACGACCGCTCGGGAGCCGCTCGTCGAACCGGCCGCCGAGCTCACCATCGACGAGGTGCGCCGCTACAGCCGGCACCTGATCATCCCCGACGTCGGGATGACCGGCCAGAAGCGGCTCAAGAACGCGAAGGTGCTGGTCATCGGCGCCGGCGGCCTCGGCAGCCCGGCCCTCCTCTACCTGGCGGCGGCGGGCGTCGGCACGATCGGGATCGCCGAGTTCGACGAGGTCGACGAGTCCAACCTGCAGCGCCAGGTCATCCACGGCCAGTCCGACATCGGACGCCCGAAGGCCGAGTCGGCCAAGGACTCCATCGCCGAGGTCAACCCGCTCGTGAACGTGGTCGTCCACAACGAGCGGCTCGACAACGACAACGTGCTGTCGGTCTTCGAGGGCTACGACCTGATCGTCGACGGCACCGACAACTTCGCGACCCGCTACATGGTCAACGACGCGGCGTACTTCCTGAAGATCCCCTACGTCTGGGGCTCGATCTACCGCTTCGACGGTCAGGCCAGCGTCTTCTGGCCGACCGCACCCGGCGGCGAGGCGCCGTGCTACCGCTGCCTCTACCCCGAGCCACCGCCGCCGGGCATGGTCCCGTCCTGCGCCGAGGGCGGGGTGCTCGGTGTGCTCTGCGCCAGCATCGGCTCCATCCAGGTGAACGAGGCGATCAAGCTGCTCACGGGCATCGGGGAGCCGCTGGTCGGCAAGCTGATGATCTACGACGCCCTCGAGATGGAGTACCGCAAGCTCAAGGTCCGCAAGGACCCGAACTGCGCGCTGTGCGGCGAGAACCCCACCGTCACCGGGCTGATCGACTACGAGGCGTTCTGCGGCGCGGTCTCCGAGGAGGCCGCCGAGGCCGCTGCCGGGTCCACCATCTCGGTGACCCAGCTCGAGCACATGCTGAAGGAGCGGAAGAACGGCGAGCGGGACTTCCTGCTGGTCGACGTCCGCGAGCCGAACGAGTACGAGATCAACCAGATCCCCGACTCGGTGCTGATCCCCAAGGGCGACTTCCTCAACGGCAGTGCGCTGGAGCAGCTCCCCGCCGACAAGCAGATCGTCATGTACTGCAAGACCGGCGTGCGTTCGGCCGAGACGCTCGCCGTGGTCAAGGGCGCGGGATACGCAGACGCGGTCCACGTCGGCGGCGGGGTCGCGGCCTGGGTCAACCAGATCGACCCGTCGCAGCCGTCGTACTGAGCCGGACGACCGTCATCCGGACAGACGGCCCGGTTGCGCCCACGCGGGCGTAACCCGTCCGGGCTAGGGTCTCGTTGAACCTCAGACAAGCGATGTCGGCGACCCCTGAGCCGACACCTGACAGGGAGGGTTCACACCTCATGCACGTTGCATCGTCCCCGGCGCGCCGGACGGCCGCCTTCTTCTCGATCCTGATCAGCGCGGTGCTCGCCGCGGCCCTCATCGCCGCGCAGCCCGCCGCTGCCGCCAAGGGCGGAAACGGCAAGGGCCCCAAGGCCGGCGGCACGACCGCCGCTGTCGCCTGGGCCCCCGCCGACACCGCCGCCATCACCCCCGGCGTCCAGACCTACACCGACGGTGCCCAGTGCACCGCCAACTTCGTCTTCACCGACTCGGCCGGCAAGGTCTACATCGGCCAGGCCGCGCACTGCGCCGGCACCGGTGGCGCGACCGAGACCAACGGCTGTGACTCCGGCTCCCTGCCGCTCGGCACCCGGGTCACGCTCGCCCGCGGCGGCTCGCTCGCCAGCGAGGGCGAGGAGGTCGGCCAGGGCACGCTCGTCTACTCGTCGTGGCTGACCATGCAGCAGCGCAACGAGAGCAACGAGAACGCCTGCAACTACAACGACTTCGCCCTGATCCAGATCGACGCGGAGGACGTCGCCAAGGTCAACCCGAGCGTGCCGTTCTGGGGTGGCCCCGTCGCCCTGAACGCCGACGGCACCGAGTCCGGTGAGTCGGTCTACTCCTACGGCAACTCCAGCCTCCGCGGCGGCGTCGAGGAGCTCTCGCCCAAGCAGGGCACCAGCCTCGGCACCGACAGCGAGGGCTGGAACCACCAGGTCTACACCGTCACCCCGGGCATCCCGGGTGACTCCGGCAGCGCCTTCCTCGACTCCGAGGGCAACGCGCTGGGCACCCTGTCGACCGTCCAGCTGGCGCCGCTCGCCGGTTCCAACGGCGTGAGCGACCTCCCCCGTGAGCTCGCCTACGCGCAGGACTTCGGTGGCTTCAGCGGCCTGGCCCTGGCGCCCGGCACCGAGCCGTTCTCGCCCAGCCTCTGAGGCGCAGAACAGCCAACTGATCGAGGTGGCAGCCCCGTCCGCGTAGCCGGACGGGGCTGTTGCTCGTTGGAGGGACATGACACTGCGATCACCATCGGGAGCCCTGCGGACCGCACTGGCCGTCCTCGTCGCCCTGGTCCTCGCCGGCGGCTCGACCTCGGCCCCCGCCAATGCCGGCGACGGCACGTCCCGCTGGGCACCGGCCTCCCAGGCGAAGATCCACCCGGGTGTCCAGATGTTCACCAAGGGTGCTCAGTGCACGGGCAACTTCGTCTTCCGGGACGGCGACGGCCGGGTCTTCGTCGGGTACGCCGCCCACTGCGCCGGCAAGGGCGCCGCGACCGACACCGACGGCTGCTCCACCGGGTCCCACCCGCGCGGCACCCGCGTCCGCTTCGCCCAGGGCGCCACCGCCGTCACGAACGGTGAGACCGTCGGCCGGGGCACCCTCGTCTACAGCTCCTGGATCACGATGCGCCGCCGCGGAGCGAGCAAGAACGCCTGCGCGGCCAACGACTTCGCGCTCGTCCGGGTCGACCGCGACGACTGGCGCAAGGTCAACCCGACGGTGCCGATGTGGGGCGGCCCCGAGGGCATCTCGGGTGGCGCGCCGGCGGGGGAGCAGGTCTACTCCTGGGGCCAGTCGAGCCTCCGGCCGACGACGGTCCTCTCGCCCAAGACCGGGACGTCGCTCGGCGCGACGTACGGCGGCTGGGGCTGGGACGTCTACACCGCGACGCCCGGGATCCCGGGTGACTCCGGCAGCGGGTTCCTCGACGAGAGCGGTCGCGCCCTCGGCACCCTGTCCACGATCACCATCGCGCCGGTCGCCGGCTCCAACGGGCTGGGGGACCTCGGCCGGGAGCTGCGCTACGCCCAGGAGCACAGCGGGATCGCGGGGCTGAGGCTGGTCCACGGGACCAGGGCGTTCACACCTGTGCCCTGACGCCGGTAGGTTCCGCCCATGCGGGACACGACGCGTTCCCCGGCCACCACTGCGGTGGTCGCGGTGCTCGGCGTGGTCCTCGTGCTGGTGCTGGCGACGTGGGCCGCGACGATCGGTCCCAGCGGCGTGCTCACCGGCGACGGGCCGGCCGCGGTGCGCACCACGCCGTCGCCGACGACCGAGCCCGCCAGCCCGGAGTCCCCGGGCGACATCGAGCGGATCCGGGCGCGGCAGGACGGCGACCGCGAGGTTCCGGGCTGGGTGAGTGGTCTCGCGCTGCTCCTGGAGCTGCTGGTGGCCGCCGTGGTGGTCTATCTCCTCTACCGCGGCGGCCGGTGGGCGCGGGAGACCTGGGACGCCCGGCGTCGACCGCCGCCGCGCCCCCAGGACATCGAGTTCGACGTGCTCGAGGCGCCCGCGCGGCTCGCGGCAGAGCTGCGGGTCGACGCCGAGGAGCAGCGACGGCTCCTGGAGGAGGGGACGCCGCGCAACGGCATCGTCGAGTGCTGGCACCGGTTCGAGCGACAGGCCGCCGGGCTCGGCTTCGAGCGGGAGCCGTGGGAGACCTCCTCGGAGTTCACCCTCCGGATGCTCGAGCTGGTCTCGGCCGATCCGCACGCGGTCACGGTGCTCAACGAGCTCTACCGCGAGGCCAGGTTCTCCGAGCACCCGCTGTCGGAGGAGCACCGCCGGCGGGCACGGGGGGCCCTCGACGAGGTGCACGCCGGCCTGAGCGGGATCGGCGGCCGACGATGAGGCCCTGGGGATGGCGGCTGGTCGCTGCCGTGGTGCTGCTGGTCGTCCTCGACGTCGTGTTCACGATCGTCGACTTCGCCCCCGACCACCTGCGGCTGGCCCTGGTGGTCGGGCTGGGGACCGCCGTCGCGGGGCTGGTCTGGGACACCCTCGGCGACAGCGGCCCGCCGTGGGCGGCGGAGCAGGCCGGCTCGACGCACGCGTTCGGCTCGGACGCCCACCTGGCGACGTACGTCCGCCTGCTCGAGAGCCACCTGACCGCCGCCCGCGCCGACAGCGGGCTGCGCGACCGTCTGGCTGCCCTCTGCGACGAGCGTCTGGCGCAGCGACACGGACTCACCCGTGCGGACCCTGCCGCCGCGGACCTGCTCGGTCGCGCGATGCTGGAGGACCTGTCCGGACCGCCGCGCCGGCTGCGGCGCGCGGAGATCGACGAGTACGTGCGAAGGATCGAGGAGCTGTGAGCGCAGAGACCGGTACGACGCTGAGCGTCGCCGAGACGACCGAGCTCGCCGTCCGGGTGCTCGACGAGGTGGAGAAGGCGATCGTCGGCAAGCGGGAGCCGCTGACGCTCGTCCTGGCCGCGCTCCTGGGCAAGGGTCACGTCCTCCTCGAGGACTTCCCGGGCCTGGGCAAGACGCTGGCGGCCCGGTCGTTCGCCCGGACGCTGGGGCTGGACTTCACCCGCGCCCAGTTCACCCCCGACCTGCTGCCGGCCGACCTCACGGGATCGTTCCTCTACGACCAGCGGCAGGGGACCTTCGAGTTCCGCCGGGGGCCGCTGTTCACCGGCCTGCTGCTCGCGGACGAGGTGAACCGGACGCCGCCGAAGACCCAGGCCGCGTTGCTCGAGGCGATGCAGGAGCACCAGATCACCGTCGAGGGCGAGACCTTCGTCCTCGACGAGCCGTTCCACGTGCTCGCCACCGCGAACCCGATCGAGTACGAGGGCACCTACCCCCTGCCCGAGGCGCAGCTGGACCGGTTCCTGCTGCGGGTGAGCTTCGGCTACCCCTCCGCCGAGCAGGAGTACGACGTCCTGGTCAGGCGTCTGGAGCGGCAGCAGGAGGAGGTCCGGCTGGAGCCGGTCACCGACGCGGCCGGCGTGCGCGCGATGCAGGCGGCGGTCGAGACCGTGCAGGTCGACGAGAGCATCTCCCGCTACTGCGTGGACCTGGTCACCGCCACCCGGACCCACCAGGACTCGCTCACGGGCTCCTCGCCGCGCGGGTCTCTGGGGCTGGTCCTCACCGCGCGCGCGTTCGCCGTCCTGCGCGGCCGGGACTACGTGATCCCGGAGGACGTCAAGGTGGTCGCCCGGTCGGTGCTCGCGCACCGCATCACCGTCAAGCCGGAGCTCTGGATGACCGAGGCCTCGGGCACCCGGATCGTCGACCAGGTGCTGGCGTCGGTGCCGACGCCCGCCACGCTCGAGCGGCACCGGGCGTGAGGGAGCAGCCGTGACCGGCTGGCGCGCCACGGGGGCGCTGAGCCGGGCGCTGGCGGTGGCCGGGCTCGGCGTGGGCCTGGCGGTGGTCTTCGGCGACCCGGTCCTCGCGGTGCTCGCCTCGCCGTTCGCCGTGCTCGGGGCGCTCGGACTGGCGTACCGGCCCGACTCGCGGCCGCGCATCGACAGCCGGCTGGGGCACTACTCCCTGCACGAGGGGCAGGGCACGGTCTCCCGGCTGGCGGTCGACGACCTGGCCGGGGTCGAGCACGTGGCCCGGCTGGCGACGCCGGTGCCGTTCGTGGCGATGCACCCGGCGGCCGGGCGGCTGGGCGGCCTCGTCACGGCCGGCCTGCCGGTCCTCGAGATCAGCCCCCGCCGGTGGGGCCGACGCCCGCTGGGCGGCGAGATCGTCGCGCTCACCAGTCGGTGGGCCGGCTACCGGTGGGGACCGGTGAGCCTGGTCGGCAACCAGATGCAGGTGCTGCCGGTGCGGGCGCCGTACGACTCCCGGGCCGAGGCGCCGCAACCGCTGGGCCTGGTCGGGGCGCACCGCTCGCGCCGCGAGGGGTCGGGCAGCGAGTTCGCGTCGATCCGGCCGTTCCACGCGGGTGACCGGCTGCGCCGGATCAACTGGCGGGTCTCGCTGCGGTCCCGGGCGCTGCACGTCGTGAGCGCCCGGACCGAGGAGGACACCGGCGTCCTGGTCGTCGTCGACGCGCTGGCCGACCACGGCCGCTCCGGCGGCGTCGACGGTGCCGCGAGCAGCCTGGACGTCACCGTCCGCGCGGCGGCCGCCCTGGCCGAGCACCACGTCCGCAACGGCGACCGGGTCGCGCTGCGTGCGGTGGGGCAGCGCGGCGTCACGTCGGTCGGGTACGGCGCGGGGGAGCGCCACCTGCGGATGCTGCTCGGGCGGTTGTCCATGGTCGGGCCCGGCGAGGCGCGCCAGGTCGCCGGCGGGCGGATGCAGTTCGGGGCCACCGCCGGCACGGTGGTGATCGTGCTGTCGCCGATGCTGTCCCAGGCGATCGCGACGGCGACGGCCACCCTCGTACGCCGGAACCTCCCGGTCGTGGTCGTGGACACGCTGCCGGCGGGGATCAGCCCCGCCGTGCACGAGGGGACGGACCCGGCCGTGGCCGACCTCGCGTGGCGGATGCGGCGCCTCGAGCGCGACCAGGTGCTGGCCCGGCTCGGCAGCCTCGGCTGCCCGGTCGTGACCTGGCGCGGGCCCGGCACGGTGGACGAGGTGATGCGGCGGCTGGGTCGCCGCGCGCAGCTGCCGCAGGTGAGGGCCACGATGATCCGTCGCTGGGGGACCGGGCAGTGGCTGCTCCGTGCCGTGGTCGTGGCGGGGCCGCTGGCCGCCCTGCTCGCCACCGGCCTCGCCGGTGCGCCGCCGGCACCGTGGTTGGTGCTGCTGGTCGCCGGACTCGCCGGCGGGTTCGCGATCCTGCCCGACTCCGCGATCGGGACGGTGGCGATCGGCGCGGTCGTCCTGTGGTGGGGGGTCGCCCTCCGCGACGGGCTCCAGCCCGCGGCACTGCTCGCCGCCGGCTGCCTGGTCGCCGCACACGTCGCCGCGACGGTGGCAGCGCTCGGGTCCGACGACATGTCGGTCGATCCGCCGACCGTGCGGCTGTGGGCCGCCCGCGGCGCCGCGGTACTGCTGGTCGCCCCGGCCGTGTGGGCGCTGGCCGTGGCGGTCGAGGACATCGACGAGGTGGCCGGCATCTGGCTGGCCGGCCTGCTGGCCGCCCTGGTCGCCACCGTCGCGGCCGGTGTCGCCTACACCGCGGCGAGGGGCGAGTGATGCGGATCGATCCCGACGAGTACGTCGAGCTGGTGCTCACCTGCGTCGAGCAGATCCCGCGCGGTCGGGTCTCGACGTACGGCCTGATCGCCGAGGTGGTCGGCACGATCGCCGGAGGCGGCGGGCCGCGGCAGGTCGGCGCGATCATGGCGGCCCACGGCGGGCCGGTCCCGTGGTGGCGGGTGGTGCGGGCCGACGGGTCGCTGCCGCCGAGCCACCAGGACGACGCCCGGCAGGCCTACCTGGAGGAGGGCACGCCGCTGCGCGCGTCGGGCAACGTCGACATCAGCCGCGCCCTCTGGCGGCCGGCTGCGCCGGGTCAGCGCAGCCGGCCGAGATAGGCCGTCGTCCGTCGCAGCTCCAGGAGTCGGTGCTCCCACGTCACGCCGACAACGGTCAACAACGTGCCGGCCAGACCGATCAGCACCCACTGCGGCATCTCGCTGGCGTACGGCGCGACCTCACGGAGGACAAGCAGGGCACCGACCAGCCCGCCGACGACGAGCGGGGCGCCCCATCCGAACCGGGTGCCGCTCAGCACGAGGCCGAGGCACGCGGCGCCGAGCAGCGCCGCCCGCGGACTTGCCGGGTCGGCCAGCACCCAGAGCAGCGAAGGAACGGTGCCGAGGGTCAGGCCGGGCAGCAGCGCGGCGGTGCTGCTCCCCGGGGTGCGCCACAGCCGGTGGAGTGCGACGAGGACGAGGACTGCGGCCGACGGCAGGGTGTAGGCCTCCGGAGCCTCGATGCCCAGGTCGGCCAGCCGCACCCACGTGGCGGCGGCCAGCAGTGCTCCGCCTGGCCAGGCCAGGACCCGGCGGTTCCGGTGCACCAGGCTGCTGAGGGTGACGAGCACGCCGGCCACGGTGAGGTGGACGGCCAGGGCCGTCGGCTGGTCGGGCGCGACGTCCAGGGAGGCGAGCGCGGCCACCAGGCCGGCGAGCGCTGCCGCGGCCTCGACCTCGACCCGCGGCCTCGCGATCGCCAGGAGGCCGAGCACGACGAGCACGGGCACGCCGCGCTGGTCGACCGCCACCTCGGCCACCTCGGCGCCGCTCCACACCAGACCGGCCGCCGCCGCCGGCATGAGCAGCCCGCCGAGCATCGTCGCCCGACTCTCGCGCGACCGCAGCAGAAGACCGGCGACGGTCACCGCGGCGGCGCAGGCGACGGCGGTGAGGACGGGGCTGGGGAGGGCCGCAGCGATCGTCACCGTGACCACCCCGGTGGCAAGCGCGGGTCGCCGGAGCCACCCGGCGGCGAGCGCAGCCGCGGCGAGCATCCCGACGACGGCGGCCAGGGGAACGGCGTACGACGCGAAGGTCGCCGTGGCCGCGACGACCAGCAGCGCGGACGCGACGAACCTGTCGCGCGGGCTCTGCGTGACCACCCGTTCCGCGGCCAGGAGCGCGGCGACGAGCGGGAGCACCAGCAGCGGGCTGGTGTCCGGGGAGGCGACATCGAGCCGGACGGAGGCCGTCGCTGTGAACGGGCTGCCGACGCTCCCGACCCGGACCGCGGCGTCGAGGAGGTGCCAGACCGTCATCGCGAGAGCGGGAAGCGCACCCAGGATGAGCGGGCCGACGGCCACTCCGCGGGAGGCCACGGCTGCGACCACCGACCAGCACGACCAGGATGGCGAGGAGGGCGAGCCCGACGGCGGTGGTTCCTTCGTCGAGGGCCGGAACTGCGAGTAGCAGGGTGACGATGGTTGCGGCTCCGGACACCAGCAGCAACGCGCCGCGCCCGGGCCGAGCGCGGCCGCGACGGCGACCAGGAGCGCGGCGGCACCGAGCAGCGGGAGGGCGTTGGTGGAGGTCCAGAGGCCCGGACAGAGCTCGGGTCGGTGAACGCATCCTCGAGCCCACCCAGAAAGAGCCAGGCCCACCAGGTGCCGCGCCGCGAGGCCGGCGGACATGAGAAGCACGCGGGCCCCGGTCGCACGGCCGAGCCAGGCAGCGGTGCCGAGGGCGAGCGACCGCGACGAACGCGACCAGCAGGTCGTCACCTGTGGTGACCGCGACGCCGGAGCCGGCGAGCATGAGGCCGAGCACAAGCGCCCAGCTGGGGCGCGACCAGTCGCGACCGCGTCCCCAGCATCGCGCCGGAGACGACGGCGACTCCGCCGCCGAGCATCGCGACCGAGGCGCCCTCGTCGGGTGAACCGAGCCAGCCGGCGGTGATGGCGCCGGCCACGTCCAGCGCCACCAGCCCGAGGGAGACCGTGGTCAGGCACTCGGCGGCGACCCGAAGCCCGCGCCGGCCGAGCACGACTCCCGCGCCGGCGGACACACCGGTCAGTCCGACCAGGACGCCGGTTCGGCCGCCGACACCCATCCATGACCAGGCGACGACCAGGAAGGTGATCGCTGCGACGAGGAGGCACAGGGCACCGAGGGTCAGGAGGATGGTGGGGACCGACGCCGCGCGGAGGCCGGAACGACCTGGCACAGGGGCGTGCGCCCGGCGCGGCCGGGGGTGCGACCGCGGCGACCTTGCGGGCTCAGCGGCGGCTCGCCCGGAGCTGGGCGACCAGCTGGTCGGCGCGCTCGAGGGTGTGCAGGAGCTCGAGGACGGCCGGACCGCGCAAGGGAAGGTCGCACGAGGGGCAGGCGGGGGGAGCGGGGGGCAGCAGGGTGCGGCAGCCCGGGCAGCGGCTGGAGTCGGCGTAGCGCAGCATGCGCTCAGTGTTGGTGGCGTGACCCCGCCTCCGACACCGAATCGAGGCTCAGGTCGGGTGAGTACGCCTACTCGTCTCGCGTCCGCCGTCCGTGACGTTCGGGTTGCTTCCGAGCCCCGGGAGCAACCCGAACGTCACGGACGAGGGCAGGACGGTCGCGGGCCAGCTCGGCCAGCCGGGCCAGGGCCAGCGGGAACACCTCCGCCGGAGGGGTGACCAGGCCCGCGCCGACCTGGCCGACGCCGGCCTCCCGGCCGGCCATGCCGGTGTTGATCTGGGGCAGGATCCCGGTCCGGCAGACCAGGCTCACGTCGATGCCCGACGGCACGCCGCGGAACTCGAGCACCGGGACCGTCCAGCGAGGGTTCTCGCCGAGGGTGATCTCGTGCATCCGGCGGGTGGTGGCCAGCGCGTCGGGAACGCTGCCGCCGACGAACCGCACGATCGCCGGAGCCGTCGCCATCGCGAAGCCGCCGATGCCCGCCGTCTCCGTGATCGCGGAGTCGCCGATGTCGGGGTTGGCGTCGTCGGGGCCGTAGTCGCCGAGGAACAGCCCGTCGGCCAGCTGGGCCGGCCCGGTGAACCACTCGTCGCCGGTGCCCGAGACCTGGATCCCGAAGTCGGTGCCGTTGCGGGCCATCGCCACGACCATCGTCGACCCCGGGGACGTCGCGGGCGGCATCGAGGGCGAGCTTGCAGGCCGGCATGGCCAGGTTGAGGAAGAAGTGGTCGTTGCCGCCGATGAACCGCAGCGCCTCGGCCACGTCCGTGGGGTCGTGACGCCCGGCGACCATCGCGGGCGCCAGGTCGCGCAGCAGCATCAGGGTGCCGGAGCGGTTGCGGTTGTGGGCCTCGTCGCCCATCTGCAGCATCTGGGCCAGGATCCCGGTGACGTCGACCGGGCCGGCCGCGCGGACGGCGTCGCGCAGGACCGGGCCGAGGACCTCGGCCATCCACCGGAGCCGGTCGAGCACGTCGGGCCCGTAGGCGCCGTACCGCAGCACCTTGCCGAGGCCCTCGTTGAGGGTGCAGAAGGTACGCCGGCCGGTGGCGGGGTCCTCGAGCACGAACACCCACATCGACGCGGTGACCACGCCGGCCATCGGCCCGACCGCGGAGCGGTGGTGACAGGGCTCGAGGCTGACGGTGGACCCGCTCTCGAACAGCGCGGTCGCGTCCTCCGGGTCCTCGACCAGGCCCTCGAGCGCGGCGCCGCCGAGCAGGGCCCCGCGGAGCGGCCCCGACGCGCGGTCCCAGGTGATCGGGGGGCCGGCGTGGAGGAACTGCCCGGGTTCGAGTCCGAGGGCCTCGGCGGCCGGGACCACGTCGACCAGGCGTGCCGAGACGCCGAGCATCCGCTCGAGGGCGACCTGGTTGGCGTCACGCCGGAGGGGGTCGGACGCCACGGTGGCGAGGTCGGCCTCGGTGCCGGGCATGGGGGGTCGCCAGTCGACCCGGGTGACGGAGGCGGCCTGGGCCTCGACGGCGTCCGCGAACAGATCGGCGCCGGTGCACACGAGGGCGGGTGGGAGGTTCACCGGGTGCCTCCGAGGAGCTCGAGGGCGCGGCGGGCGGCGCTCGCGTTGGAGAGGTGCACCTCGGCGCCCGCCTCGACGAGCTGCCGGACCTGCCGGTCGCGGTCCTGCGGGTCGTCGGCGGTGCCGACCAGCGCCACCACCACGGGGACGTGGGAGCCGCTCAGGAGCGGGCGCGAGGGCGCCGGCCGGGTCGGGTTCCGCGCCGTGGCCGAGGACGACGTCGAGCAGCACCACGCCCGTGTCCGGGTCGGCGAGGGCGTGCTCGAGGGCCTCCAGGCGCAGCGTGGGGTCGATCATCGGGTGTGCGCGGCCAGAGGTGAACTCGTCGGCGCCGTAGTCGGTCAGCGTGTGGCCGCCGGCCTCCAGGTCACCCAGTGCCGCGGCGGCGATGAGTGCGGCCTCCTGGCAGAGGGTCCCGCCGACGAAGAGGCCGCGCAGCCGGGTGCCGTCGCCCCGGCGCTCGGCGACCCCGTGCACCGGCCACGAGGGGGTAGCCGCACATCCCGGCGCGCGAGCACGCGTTCGGCCGCCGCGGTGAGGTCGGGCCGGCCGGGACCCAGCAGCGCCAGCTCGACCGGGGTGGAGAGCGAAGCGACGTACGCCTCGAGCTCGTCGGCGACCTCGGGTGCCGGAGGCTTGGAGACCACGACGATCAGCTCGGTGTCGGGGTCGGCGTCCAGCCGCCGCAGTGCGGTGCGGGTGGAGAGGCCGCCCACCTCGGCGGAGAGGTCGCGGCCGCCGACGCCGAGCGCGGCGGAGACCCCGACCCCCGCCTCGGCCAGGAGCACCATCAGCTGCTGGCAGCCGGTGCCGGAGGCGGCGACGATCCCGACGGGTCCGGGTGGGGTGACGTTGGCGAAGCCCAGCCCGAGGCCACCGACGGCGGCGGTGCCGCAGTCGGGTCCCATCACGAGCAGGTCGCGTTCGGTGGCGACGTGCTTGAGCGCCACCTCCTGCTCCAGCGGACACGTTGTCGCTGAAGACCATCACGTCGCACCCGCCGTCGAGCGCGTCCATCGCCTCGGGCACGACGTTCGCGCCGGGGACCGAGACCAGCACCAGACCTCCGGGCGAGGTCAGCGCCGCGCGCGTGGTCCGCGGTCGTGGCTGCTCGCCCCCGCCCCCGGAGCTCGGCGCCGGGGGTCGAAGTGCGGCATCGACGACGCTCAGCGCGTCCTGGAGGTCGCCGTGGGGCTCGAGGCGGACGGCGACCACGAGGTCGTTGGGGGTCACCGCAGGCGGTACGGCGAAGCCCATGCCGGTGAGGACGTCGACGTTCAGCGGCGTCCCCATCGCCACCTGGCCGGTGGCGACCCCGGGCGCCTGCTGAAGCGCCTTGCTGACGCCGAGGAGCGCCACCGAGTCGGCGTACGCCCCGGGACGGAGCTCGACGTGGTCGTTCATCGGCGTCGTCATGCGGCGACCGTCACCTCGCCCGAGCGCCGCGCTCGGCGCCGGCGAGCAGGCCGGCACCCGACGATCCGCCCACGGCGAGCAGGCGCGCGCGGGCGCCCGACTCCGCACTGGTGCCGCGGGCGCGCAGCCAGGCCGCGAGCTCCGGCAGGCACTCGCCGTGCAGGGCGCAGTCGAGCAGCGTCGCCGAGAGGAGGGTGGTGCGGCCCAGGTGTGCCCGGACGACCGCGTCGACCTCCGGGGTGGGCGACGCCGACGGCCCGCCGGGCGGCCAGCCAGCCGCAGACCACGTCGTCGCCGTACGGCGTGAGGCCGTCGCCGCGGCCGATCAGGTCCGCCGGATCGACCGATCGCACCGGTCGGGTCAGCGACCCCGTCGGGACCGTCCGATCGCCGGCACCCGCACGTCCAGCAGCCGCCGGACCGGGAAGGCGGTGTCGCCGAGGTGCAGCACGCCACCGGTCATCCGGGCCGCGTCGCCGAGCCCCCGGAGGTCGGTCAGGCGGGTGCGGAGCCCGCACGGGACGGCGACGGCACCCGCCGCCAGCACCCCGACGCATCGAGGAGACGTGCTCGTGCCGCCGAGGTCGACGTACACCGCGAGCGGGCCGCGGTGCACCACCGGCACCGGCCGGTCGGGGGCGCCGCGCAGCCAGTCGCGCACCCGGACGGGTGCGCTGACGGGCACCGTCCGCTCGGTCATGGTTCCCGACGCTAGTGGTCCGCGGTTAGGTTTGCCGATGTGAGGTTCTGCCAACGATCGGCCAAGGGGGGCGCAAGTGTTGATAGCGGGCGATGAGGCGACCGCCGCGCTGGCCAGGGTCGACGCCCTGCACACCGCGCTCACCGGGATCGTGCTCGAGGGCGGCGACCTCGACCGGATCGCGGCGGAGGTCGCGCGGGTGCTCGAGGTGGGGGTGCTGTTCACCTCCACCGACGGCCGCGAGCGCGCCGGCCACCTGACCGACGAGCACCGGACGGCGCTGGCCCGCGCCGACCTCGTCGACGAGACCGGCCGGCTCCGGGTCGAACGGGTCGGTGCGGACGCGGCGCCGGTGGCCGAGGGCGAGGTCCGGTCGCTGCGGGTCGCGGCCGGCGGCGAGGACCTCGCGCGGCTGGTCTGCCACCGCGGCGGTGGGCCCGATCTCGTCCGACGACGTGCACGCCCTCGAGCGGGCGGCCGCGGTCGCGGCGCTGCTCATCACCCGCGAGGAGGCGATCACGGCCGTCGAGAACAAGTACCAGGGCGACTTCCTGCGTGACCTCTTCCGGGGCCGCGCCGGGGATTCCGGGTACGTCGAGGAGCATGCGGCCGCCTTCGGCTGGGACCTGGCCCGACCCGTGGTGGTGCTCGTCGCCAGGATCGATCCGCCTTCGATGGATGAGGAGTCGGACGGGGTCCAGCGCCGGCGGTGGCAGGAGCGGTTCTCCGCTGCGTGGCGCCAGGTCACCGCCACCTTCGGGGACGGCATCCCGTGCGTGGATCTCTCCTCCGAGGTCGTCACCCTGCTGCCTTGCGCCGAGCCGGGGGAGGCGCTCGCCGGCCAGGACGGCGTACGCCGCGTGGTCACCGCCGTGGCGGGCGACAAGGGCGGCGGGCGGCGTCCCTTCTCGGTCGGGGTGAGCCGCCCGGTCGGCTCGATCGACGGGCTGCCCGCGGCGTACGACCAAGCGGGCCGGGCGGCGCGGATCGGGCGGCAGGTGCACGGCGGCGGGTCGACCACGTTCTTCGACCAGCTGGGAGTGCACCGGCTGCTCGCGCTGGTGCCGGACGCCGGCGAGCTGCGGGCGTTCGCCGACGACGTCCTCGGTCCGCTGGCGGAGCACACCGAGGAGGCCGCCGACCTGCGCACCACCCTGCAGGTGCTGCTCGACACCAACTTCAACGTCGCCGTCGCGGCCCGCCAGCAGTTCTTCCACTACAACACGATGCGCTACCGCGTCGGGAAGCTCGAGCGCCTCCTCGGCCCGCTCTCGACCGATCCCCACCTGCGCCTCGACGTGGCGCTCGCGCTGCGCGTGCTCGACCTCGACGGCTGACCCGGGTCGGGTAGTCCCCTACGAAAAGCACCGCTCCGCAGCCCGGCCAGGGGTGCATTTCGTAGGGGACTACCTCACCGGCCGCCCACAGCCCTTGCCAGCCGGTACGGCGTTCCTTCGGCATTTCTCGCCGTCGAGGGTGTGTGATGGAGGCCACTAGGTTGTGGCGTCCGGGGGCCGCATGAGTGCCAGGAGGAACTGCAATGTCGATGTTCAAGTGGGACGTGGTCGACCCGGCGCCGGGTCAGCCGGTCGCGCCGCACCAGCGGCTGGCCTGGGGCAAGACTGCCGGGCTCGGTGCCCAGCACGTCATCGCCATGTTCGGGGCGACGTTCGTCTTCCCGATCATCATGGGGCTCAACCCCAACCTCGCGATCCTGATGAGCGGGATCGCCACGATCTGCTTCCTGCTGATCGTCAAGGGCAAGGTGCCGAGCTACCTCGGCACGTCCGCCTCCTTCGTCGGCGGAGCCAGCGCCATCTATGCGCAGAGCGGCGGACCGGCCGACGTCACCGGCGCGATCCTGGTCTCCGGCGTCGTGCTCGCGCTGGTCGGCGTGCTGATCCACGTACTCGGCGCGGACGCGGTCAACCGGGTGCTGCCGCCGGTCGTCACCGGCGCCGTGGTCATGCTGATCGGCTTCAACCTGGCCGGGGTGGCCACCGACATCTACCTCCCGGCCGACCCGTGGATCGGCCTGCTGACGATGCTCGCGGTGATCCTGATGGCCGTGGGGCTGCGCGGCTTCGCCGGCCGGATCGCGATCTTCCTCGGCCTGATCTTCGGCTACGCCGTGTCCTGGCTCGCCGACGCGGTGTTCGGCCAGATCACCTCGGTGACCCCGTCGTCCGGCGGCGAGGCCGATCGCCCACGACCGGGTCGACTGGGCGCTGGTCAAGGCCGCCGAGTGGGTCGGCTTCCCGAGCCAGACCCCCGACGGGCTCGTCGGCAACCAGGGACAGCTCGGCAACCTCGACGCCGTCGGCTGGCACCTGCCGTCGTTCTCGGTGACCTTCGCCCTGCTGGCGATGCCCGCGGTGATCGCGCTGGTGGCCGAGAACATCGGACACGTCAAGGCGGTCTCCGGCATGACCGGCGTCGACCTCGACCCGGTGGTCGGCCGGGCCGTCGCCGCCGACGGCGTCGGCACCGTGCTCACCTCCGCGGTGGGCGGCTCGCCGACCACGACGTACGCCGAGAACATCGGCGTCATGGCCGCCACCCGCGTCTACTCGACCGCTGCCTACTACGTCGCCGCCGTGGTCGCGATCCTGCTGGGCTTCGTGCCGAAGTTCGGCCAGATCGTGGCCGCGACCCCCGCCGGCGTCCTGGCCGGCATCACCCTCGTGCTCTACGGCATGATCGGCCTGCTCGGGGCGAAGATCTGGATCGAGAACCACGTCAACTTCGCCGACCCGATCAACCTCGTGCCGATCTCGGCGGGCCTGATCATCGGCATCGGCTACGACACCACCGGGTTCTTCTCGATCACCGACGACTTCACGCTCGGCGGCATCGCGCTCGGCACGATCGTGATCGTCGTCGGCTACCACCTCGCCAAGGCGTTCGCGCCGAAGGGGCACGAGGGCGCGATCATGGCGGTCGGCGACACCGGCGTCCACGGCGAGGGCGACGTCCCGCCGCAGTCCGGGACGACCCGGGGCACGTGAAGCCGGCGCCCTTCTCCTACCGCCGGCCGGGGACCCTCCAGGAGGCACTGGAGGCCCTGGCCGGCGACCCGGGCGCCAAGGTGCTCGCGGGCGGGCAGAGCCTCGTCCCGCTCCTGTCCATGCGGCTCGCCGCCCCGACGATGCTGGTCGACATCAACGGCCTGCCCGACCTGGCTGGAGTCGAGGCCGGACCCGACGGCGTACGCATCGGTGCGCTGGCCCGGCACAGCGACGTGCTCGCCGACGCCTCGGCGCGCGAGGCCCAGCCCCTGCTCGGGCTGCGCTCTGACGTACGTCGCCCACCCGACGATCCGCAACCGCGGTACGTCGGTCGGGTCGCTGGTCCACGCCGATGCGGCGGCCGAGCTGCCGGTCGTGCTGAAGCTGCTCGGGGGCTCGGTCGAGGTGGCGTCGCTCAACGGGACGCGCACGATTCGCGGCCGACGACCTGTTCGCGGGGCCCCTCGAGTCCACCCTGGAGCACGACGAGATCGCCGTCTCGGCGTACTTCCCGGCGCTGGCGCCGGGCGCCGGCGTGGCGTTCGACGAGATCGCCCGGCGGCACGGCGACTACGCGCTCTGCGGGGTCGCCGCGCTGGTGGAGGAGGACCATGTGCGGGTGGGGTACCTGTCCGTGAGCGACGTCCCGACCGTCGTCGACCTGACCGGGGTGGCCGACGCCGACCTCGGCGACGCCGCCCTGGAGCACCTCGATCCGGCCGACGACATCCACGCGACCGCCGACTACCGCGCCCAGCTGGTCCGGGTGCTGACCGCAGCGCGTGGTGCGATCCGCACGGAGCGCGGCATGAACGAGGAGCTGCACGAGGTCCGGCTCGACGTCAACGGCGCCGCACACGTGGTCCGCGTGCCGGCCCGCCGGCTGCTCTCCGACGCGCTCCGGCACGACCTCGGGCTGACCGGCACCCACGTCGGCTGCGAGCACGGCGTGTGCGGCGCCTGCACCGTCCTGGTCGACGGCCGGCCGATGCGGTCGTGCCTGATGTTCGCGGTGTCCGCCGTCGACGCCGAGATCACCACGGTCGAGGGGCTGGCCGCCGCCGACGGCTCGCTCGGCCCGGTGCAGCAGGCGTTCAAGGAGTGCCACGGCCTGCAGTGCGGCTTCTGCACACCCGGCTTCCTCACCACGGTCGCCGCCGGCCTGGCCGAGAACCCCGACCCGACCGAGGACGAGGCGCGGGAGATGGTGGCCGGCAACCTGTGCCGCTGCACCGGCTACCAGAACATCGTCAAGGCCGTGGTGCGTGCCGCGGACCTCGCGGGCCGGTCCTCCACGGGAGGCGACTCGTGACCACCAAGCTGTTCGGCACCGGCGTCCAGCGGGTCGAGGACGAGCGGTTGCTCCGCGGGCAGGGGCGGTACGTCGACGACGTACTCGTCGAGGCCGGGACCCTCCACGCCGCCGTCCTGCGCTCCCCGCACGCCCACGCGCGGATCACCGACATCGACGTCGCCGACGTGCTCGACGTCGAGGGGATCCATCTCGTGTGGACCCACGACGACCTCGCCTCCCTGTCCCCGGCGCTGGCCGAGCCGCTGCCGCTGCTGATCCCGCACCCGGCGCTCACCCACGGCCGCACCCAGTACGCCCTGGCCCGCGACGAGGTCAACCACGTCGGCGAGGCGATCGCGTTCGTGGTGGCCGACGACCGCTACGTCGCCGAGGACGCGCTGGCGCGGATCCGGGTGACCTACGACTTCCTCGAGCCGGTCGTCGGGATCGACGCCGCGCGAGCCGCGGACCGGCTGGTCCACCAGGACGTGCCGGGCAACGTCGGGGCCCGCCTCGAGCAGGAGAACGGCGACGCCCGCGCGGCCATCGCGGCCGCCCCGCACCGGCTCGAGCTCGACCTGACCATCGAGCGCAGCGCCTGCACCCCGATGGAGGGCCGCGGCACCGTCGCCCGCTGGGACCCCGACCTCGGCCGGATGACGGTGTGGACCTCGACCCAGACCTCCACCGGCGTCCGGGCCGCGGTCGCCGCCAAGCTCGGCCTCGACCTGGCCCAGGTGGACGTGGTCACCCCCGACGTCGGCGGTGGCTTCGGCGTCAAGATCAACCATCCCTGGCCCGAGGAGCTGCTGGTGCCGGCGGCGGCCCGCGCGCTCGGCCGGCCGGTGAAGTTCACCGAGGACCGGCGCGAGCACTTCATCTCCTCCGCCCACGAGCGCGGTCAGGTGCACCACGTCGAGGTCGGCTTCGACGACGACGGCCGGCTGCTCGGGCTGGACGTGCAGTTCTGGCACGACCACGGTGCCTACACGCCCTACGGCCTGATCGTCCCGATCATCACCTCGACCCAGCTGCTCGGTCCCTACAAGCCGCAGAGCTACCGCGTCGTCTTCGAGTCGCTCTACACCAACACCGTGATGGTCACGCCCTACCGCGGGGCCGGGCGGCCGCAGGGCTGCTACGTCATGGAGCGGACCATGGACGCGATCGCCGCCTTCCTCGGCAAGGACCGCGCCGAGGTCCGGGCGACCAACTTCATCCAGCCCGACGAGTTCCCCTACGACCAGGGGCTGATCTTCCAGGACGGGCGAGAGCTGGAGTACGACTCCGGCGACTACCCCGCCTCGCTCGCCAAGCTCAAGGAGCTGGTCGGGTGGGACGAGTTCCCGGCGTACCGCACGGAGATGGCGGCGCAGGGGAGGCGGGTCGGCATCGGCCTGGCCTGCTACGTCGAGGGCACCGGCGTCGGTCCCTACGAGGGCGCCCACGTGCACATCGAGACCTCCGGCCGGGTCAAGGTGGCCACCGGTCTCACCACCCAGGGGCAGGGACACGCGACGGTGTTCGCGCAGATCGTCGCGGACGAGCTCGGGGTCAAGCTCGAGGACGTCGAGGTGGTCACCGGCGACACCCGCCGGATGCCGTACGCCGTCGGCACGTTCGCGTCGCGGGCCGCGGTGATGAGCGGGTCGGCGATCCACCTCGCGGCCAAGCGGGCGAAGGAGAAGGCGCTCCGGATCGCGGCCGAGGCGCTCGAGGCGTCGGTGGAGGATCTCGAGATCGTCGACGGCGTCGTCTCGGTGCGCGGCACCGAGACCTCGATCGACCTCGGCACGGTCTCGGTGCTCTCCAACCCGCTGCGGTACGCCTTCGACGAGGCGTCCAAGGCCGCCACCCAGTTCTCCGTCGGCGACCCGGGCAAGCCGCCGGTGGCCGAGGACGACGAGCCCGGGCTCGAGGGTCGCGACTTCTACAGTCCCGAGCGAGCGACGTTCGCCTCCGGCATGCACGCCGTGATCGTGGAGACCGACCCGGACACCGCGGAGATCACGATCCTGAAGTACGCCGTGGTCCACGACTGCGGGCACCTGATCAACCCGATGATCGTGGAGGGCCAGATCCACGGCGGCGTCGCCCAAGGGGTGGCCGGCGCGCTCTACGAGCGGATGGCGTACGACGAGTCGGGACAGCTGCTGAACGCCTCGTTCATGGACTTCCTGATGCCCTACGTCACCGAGGTGCCGGCCTCGATCGAGATCGACCACCTCGAGACGCCGTCCCCGCTGAACCCGCTCGGGATCAAGGGTGCCGGCGAGGCGGGCGTGATCCCCTCAGCGGCGGTGTTCGCCGCGGCGATCGAGGACGCCGAGGCGATCGATCGTCCCGGCCTGCTGATCCGAGCGATGCCGATCTCGCCGTCGGAGCTGTTCGAGCTGCGGAAGCAGCACCCGGTGGCCGAGAAGCCAGCGAAGCGAGCGCCCCGGAAACCCAGAACCCGAAAGGCCACCTCGTGAAGATCACCGGCACCAACCAGATCCCGTTCCCGGTCGGGCAGGTCTGGGACGCCCTGCTCGACCCGGCCGTGCTGGTGCGCACCATCCCGGGCTGCGAACGGCTGGAGGCCACGGGGGAGCACACCTACGACATGACCGTGACCGCCGGCGTCGCCTCGATCCGGGGGACGTACGCCGGCACCTGCGCGCTCTCCGACCTGGTGCCTCACGAGTCGCTGGTGATGCGGCTGCAGGGGGCCGGTGCGCCGGGGACCGTGGACGCGACCGTGGAGGTCCGCTTCGACGACACGGAGGGCTCCACCACGGTCTCCTGGGACGCCGACGCCGTGGTCGGCGGCATGGTCGGCGGGGTCGGTCAGCGGATGCTCGCGTCGGTGTCGAAGCGGATGGCGGGGGAGTTCTTCGACAACGTGGGCGACGCTCTCTCGCAGGCTCGCCCCTCGACGGCGGCGCCGGGCGAGAACCGGATGGCCGCCGTCGACGCGGCGAGGCCGGCGTCTACACGGCCCCCGCCCGCGCGGGTGTCGGCTCCACCGACGACTTCCTCAAGGGCGTGGCCGTCGGCGCCGGCCTGGTCCTGCTCGGCGTCCTGCTGGGACGCCGGCGATGAGCCCTAGCGGGGATTCATGATCACGATCAGCCCTGACTCCACGGCCCGCGAGATGGCGGACGCCGTCCGCACCCGTCAGATCTCCGCGCGCGAGCTGCTCGAGCTCCACCTGGCCCGGATCGCGGAGCGCAACCCGGAGCTGAACGCGATCGTGTCCCTCGACACCGAGCGAGCCAGGGCAGGCGCTGCCGCCGCCGACGAGCACCTCGCGAGCGGCGCGCCCGTCGGCCCGCTGCACGGCCTGCCGCACGCCTTCAAGGACACCCACGACGTCGCGGGCTGGCGAACGACCTACGGCTCTCCGCTGTACGCCGAGCATGTCCCGGAGGAGGACGACCTCGTCGTCGACCGGATCCGGCGGGCCGGCGTGGTCACGCTCGGCAAGACCAATGTGCCCGAGTTCGCGGCCGGCTCGCACACCTTCAACCGCGTCTTCGGGACCACCCGCAACCCGGTCGACCCCAGCCGCAGCGCCGGTGGCTCGAGCGGCGGCGCCGCGGCGGCACTGGCGGCCGGGATGGTGCCGCTCGCGGACGGCTCGGACATGGGTGGCTCGCTGCGGAACCCCGCGTCGTTCTGCGGCGTGGTCGGCCTCCGGCCGTCCCTCGGCCGGGTGCCGGCCTGGCCGACCGACAACCTCTGGGACGTCACGTCGACGAGCGGGCCGATGGCGCGCAACGTCGAGGACCTCGCCCTGTTGCTCTCCGTCATGGCGGGCCCCGACCCGCGTACCCCGCACGCCCTCGCCGAGCCGGGCGGCTGGTTCGCGCCGCCCCTGACGGGGTCCGTGCGCGGTCTGCGGGTCGGGTTCACCATCGACCTCGGTGGGCTGCTCGAGGTGGACCACGCCGTCGCCGCCGTGACCGAGGACGCCGGCCGTCTGCTGGCCCGCTCCGGCGCCCACGTCTTCGCCGCCCACCCCGACCTCGGTCTCGCCGACGACACGTTCCGCACCCTTCGGGCGTGGCGCTTCCAGGCGGGTTTCGGCGAGCTGCTCGCGAGCCAGCCCGACGCCCTCAAGGAGTCGCTGGCTGCCAACGTCCGCGCCGGCGAGTCGCTGACCGGGGCCGACATCGCCCGCGCGTACGCCCAGCGCACCGCGATCGCCGAGACGATGCGCGCCTTCTTCACCACCTACGACGTCCTCGCGCTGCCCGTCTCCCAGGTGCCGCCGTTCCCCGCGGACGAGGAGTACCCGACCCAGATCAACGGCCGGCCGATGGCCGACTACCTCGACTGGATGCGCTCGGCGTACGTCGTGTCGATGACCGGCTGCCCGGCGGTCTCGGTGCCTGCCGGCACCACGCCCGACGGGCTCCCCGTCGGCGTCCAGCTGGTCGCACCGACACGGCGCCGACCGGTTCCTGCTCGAGGTGGCGGCGGCCTTCGAGCGGCTTCATCCGGGAGGGTGAGCGGGTCCCCAGGGTTGGAAGTGCGCTGCGGTGGGTAACGTCCGGGCATGGGCAGTACCCGCTCGATCGCCACGCAACGGCGGGTCTTCGCCCTCGCGGTGCCGATCGTGGTGGTCCTCGTGGCCGGTTTTGTGCTCATCCTCGATCCGGGCGTCCCCCTCGAGACCAGGCAGATCGCCAGCTCGGCCGGGCTGCTCCTGGCCGGGCTGGCCGTCATGGTGTGCTGCGGCTGGCGGTCCGCGCAGACATCGGGGCGCCGGCGTCGCTCGTGGAGGCTGTTCACCGCGGCAGGCCTGGTCGCGATGGCCGCGAACGTCGTGGGCGTGTTCGTCGGCAGCGACAACGTGGGGTCACCCAGCCTGCTCACCGACCTGGTGATCATTCCCGCGATGCTGCTCTCGATCGCAGGACTGGTCACGTTCCCCAACGCGCGTCGGCGGGGGGCCGACTCCGTCGTCCTGGCGCTCGACGGTCTCGTGACCGGGGGTGGGATCCTGGCCATCGCGGCGGTCCTGGTCTACCCCGAGCTGCTCGCATCCACGACCGAGGGCCTTGCTGAGCGGGCGACCGAGCTGCTGTTCCCGGTGCTGGACCTCGTGCTGGTGACGGTGGCACTCCTCCTGGTGCTGCGCGCCCGTGGTCCGGACCGGCCCAGCCTGCTGCTCATCGGGGGCGGCTTCATGGCGTACGCCGTCACCGACCTGGGGTTCGCCGTCCTCGAGGCCGCAGGGCGACTACGTCTTCGGTGGGCGGCTCGACCTGGGCTGGATCGCTGGGCTACCTGTGATCGGCCTGGCCGCCCTCTACCCCAACCAGAGCGAGGACGAACCTGCGTCGGAACCCGATCTCACCGACCTCGAGCACGCGCAGTGCCGTGCTGGTCTTCACGGTCGTCATCGCGGCTGGGATCGTCCAGGTGGCGTTCGGGGAGAGGCTGCAAGGCGCGACCGCGCTGATCTGGCTGGCGCTGGTCGTCATCGTCGGGGCGCGCCAGACCCTGTTGGCCGCCGACAACGCCTCCCTGCGCCGTGGCCTCGAACGGCGCGTCCAGCGCACAGACGGCCGACCTGCGCCGGCTGGCGCACCAGACCGAGGTCCTGCTCGACTCCGTCGGCGACGGCGTCTACGGGGTCAACCGCGACGGCCTGGTCACCTTCGTCAACCCCCGTGCGGCTGAGGCCCTCGAGCTTCCGATGTCGCGAGGTGCTCGGGCGCAACGCCCACCGGAGCTTCCACGGCGAGCACGCACACGCCGGCGAGCGGGAGGGCGGCGAGTGCTACGTCGACCGTGCGATCAGGACCGGCGCGGTGGTCAGCGGGATCGAGGACGCCTACACCCGGCTCGGCGGCGCCCGCTTCCCGGTCGAGGTGACCGCGAGCCCAGTGATCGCCGGCAAGGACGACGTGCCGCAGGGCGCCGTGGTCGTCTTCCGAGACGTCACCCAGCGCCGCGAGATGGAGCGGATGAAGGACGAGTTCCTCTCCGTGGTCAGCCACGAGCTGCGTACGCCGTTGACCGCGATCCGTGGGTCGCTCGGCCTGCTCGCCGGCGGGGCCGTCGGCGACCTCGGGGACCGGGCCTCGTCGATGGTCAAGGTCGCCGTCGAGAGCAGCGAGCGGCTCACCCGGCTGATCAACGACCTGCTCGACATCGAGCGGATGGGGTCCGATGCCCGACCGATGGAGATCGCCGCTGTCGAGGCCTTCGAGCTCGTCCGGGCCGCGGTGCACCAGATCGAGGGGCTGGCCGAGCCGATGGGCGTGCGCGTGGAGCTGGGGCGCTGCGAGGGCCGGGCGCTGGTCGACGAGGACCAGATCATGCAGACGTTGACCAACCTGCTGGGGAACGCTGTCAAGTTCTCCGACGAGGGCGGACTGGTCACCGCGAGCGCCCAGCGACAGGACGGGACCGTGGTCTTCGAGGTCCGCGACGCGGGCCGTGGGATCCCCGCCGACATGCTGGATGCGATCTTCGAGCCGTTCGCCCAGGTCGACTCCTCCGACGCCCGGCAGAAGGGCGGCACCGGCCTGGGCCTCGCCATCAGCCGATCGATCGTGGAGCGGCACGGCGGCCGGATCTGGGCCGAGAGCGAGTACGGCGCCGGCACCACCGTCCGGTTCGCGGTGCCCGTGGCGCCGTGACGTCGTCTAGGCTGGCGACGACTCGAGATCCTCGAACGGGGGAAGGACACCGATGTCGACACGTACGGTCCTGGTCGTCGACGACGACGACTCGATCAGGCTCGTCGTCGAGGTCGCGCTCGAGAGCGTGGCCGGCTGGAAGGTCCTCACCGCCGAGGGCGGGGCCGTCGGGCTCGAGCTGGCCGCGGCCCATCAGCCCGACGTGATCCTGCTCGACGTGATGATGCCGGGCATGGACGGCCCCACGACGTGCCGGCACCTGAGCGAGAATCCCGTCACCCGCGACATCCCGGTCATCCTCGTGACGGCGAAGGTCCAGTTCCGCGACCGCCAGGCCTGGGACGACCTGCCGATCGCCGGGGTGATCCCCAAGCCCTTCGACCCGATGGCCCTGTCCGCCGAGGTGTCGGCGATGCTCGGCTGGGCGGACTGAGCGACCGGCGGACGCACTTCGGGCGGACCGCCGGCGAGGCCGGGTTCAAGCGTTCGACCTCCCGGCCCTGCGGAACAGCCCGATGGCGCTGTGCCGGTCCTGGACCTGGACCGTCCGCCGGGTTCGACCACGATCACGGTTGGCGATTCGACGGCCATCAGCTTTCTCGATCTAACCCCGGCTCAGGGGACGGATTCGGCGATGTCCTGGCCACGCCTTCGACCCCAACACGAGGACACCCATCAGCCACTGTGACCGTGAAGGTTCCGCTGGACGTCACGGTTTCTCCTGCCTCGCGCATCTACACGTCCTGCAACGCGTCCCAGTCCTTCACCTTCACATCGAACAAGGTCGGCGCCTACGCGATCACGGTGGAGGTCACCGAGCCGGCCTCGGCACCTATTACCCCGGTCCGGCGGCGTTCACCCTGACCGTGGACCCCGCGACCGTCGTGGATGAGGCGCCGACTGTGACGTTGGACGGAGTGAACAACGGCGCCAGCTACGAGTACGGCAGCGTGCCGGTTGCCAACTGCCACGTGGTCGACGACCTGGACGGCACCACCGACTTCCCGGCGACGCTGAGCGCGATCACCGGCCCCCGGGCCGGCGGTCGGTCTCGGCAGTCAGACCGCCAACTGCTCCTACACCGACGCCGGGGACAACACCGGTACGGCATCCGCGACGTACTCGATCGTCGACACCACATTGCCGCTGGTCTCGGTGACCGAGCCCGACCCGGTTGAGGCCACCGGACCCTCGACCCCCGTGACGTTCGCCGTCAGCGCCAACGACTCGCTCGATGGAGCCCTGACGGCCACCTGTGCGGACTCCGGCGACACCACGTACGCGTCCGGCGACGAGTTCCCGGTGGGCACCACGACGCTGACCTGTTCGGCGACCGACATTGCCGGGAACGTCGGAACCTCTGGCCCCTTCGACGTGACGGTCACCGACACCACGGGACCCGACATCACGACCTCGGCCAACCTCACGGAGAGTGCCGTGGACGCCGACGGCGCCGTCGTGAGCTACGACCCCGCCAGCGCCACCGACCTGGTCGACGGAGCGGTCGACGTGACCTGCCTCCCGGCCTCGGGCAGCACCTTCCCGCTCGGTCCCACCACGGTCGAGTGCGACGCCGAGGACTCCCGCGGGAACCCCTCGTCGGAGTCGTTCACGGTGACCGTCCAGGACGACACCGACCCGATCGTCAGCGTTCCGGCCGACATCACCGAGGAGGCCACCGGAGCGAACGGGGCAGCCGTCGAGTTCACCGTCAGCGCGGAGGACAACGTCGACGGCGCTCTCGACCCCACCTGTGACTACGACTCGGGTGACACCTTCCCGCTCGGTCCCACCACGGTCAGCTGCTCGGCGACCGACAACGCGGGTAACACGGGCCAGAACTCCTTCACCATCACGGTCGAGGACACCACAGCACCGAGCCTGACCCTGCCCGACGACATCACCGAGGAGGCGACCTCGGCCAGTGGCGCGGAGGTGACCTTCAACGCCTCGGCCCACGACCTGGTCGACGGAGACCTGACCCCGACCTGCACCCCGGCCTCCGGTGAGACATTCCCGATCGGGACGACCACGGTCACCTGTGACGTCACCGACGAGGCGGGAAACACCGACTCCGACACGTTCACGGTGACCGTCGAGGACACGACCGCACCCGAGGTGGACGTTCCGGACGACATCATTGCCGAGGCGACCGGCTCCGACGGCGCGGTGGTGACCTACGACGCCGCCACGGCGGAAGACATCGTCGACGGCACGCTCACGCCTTCGTGTGCACCGGCTTCGGGCTCGACGTTCCCCCTCGGGGAGACGACGGTGACCTGCTCTGTGACGGACGTCGCCGGCAACACCGGTTCCAACTCGTTCACCGTGAAGGTCCGGAACACGACTCCGCCGGCCGTGACCGTGCCCGCCAACCTGGTGGTCGGCAACACCTCGCCCACCGGCGCCGCGGACGTGACCTACTCCGGACAGAGCGCGGAGGACCTGGTTGACGGGGCCGTCGACGTCAACTGCACGCCAGCTTCGGGTGGGTTCTTCTCCCTCGGCGAGACGACCGTGACCTGCAGTGCCGAGGATGCGGCGGGCAACTCGGGCTCCAACACCTTCACCGTCGAGGTCCAGGACTGGACCGAGCCGGTGGTGACCGTTCCTGCCAACATCACTGCAGAAGCGACCAGCGCCGCCGGCGCGACCGTGACGTGGATCGGAGTGTCAGCGGTGGACGACGTGAGCGGTTCGGTGGCCGCCACGTGCGACGAGTCCTCCGGCTCGGTCTTCCCGTTGGGCCTCACCACCGTCACCTGCACGGCCGAGGACGTTGCCGGCAACGTCGGCGACAACTCCTTCACCGTGACGTCGTCGACACCACCGCGCCGGTCGTGACCACGTCCGGCAACCTGACCGCGGTTGCGACCAGCGTCTCCGGTGCGGCGGTCAGCTACACAGCGCCCACCGCCGAGGACCTGGTCGACGGCCCCGTGGCCGCGACCTGCGACAAGCCGTCCGGCTCGGTCTTCGCGCTGGGGGTCACCACCGTCACGTGCACCGCCACGGACGAGGCGGGGAACACCGGCACCGCCTCATTCACGGTCACGGTCAGCGTGTCCTGGTCGAACGTCCTGCAGCCCATCAACGCGGGCAGCAGCTGTGGCACCGGCTCCGTCTTCAAGCTGGGCAGCACCGTTCCGGTCAAGTTCCGGCTGAGCGGCGACAGCGCCGGAATCACCAACCTGACCGCGAAGCTGGGTCACCAGCGGCTGGCGTCCGACGGGACGCTGGGTGGCGTGAACGAGGCCGTCTCCACGTCAAGTGCGACGACGGGCAACCTGTTCCGCTACGACGCCACGGCTGCGCAGTACATCTTCAACCTCAACACCAAGACGCTGAGCTCCGGGTGTTACCGGTTGCTCATCGACCTCGGTGACGGGGCTCCGCGATCCGTCGACATCGGTCTCCGCTGATCTCGGAGCGCTGAGGACGCGATGACCACGCAGACCGGCTGCCCGACCTGGTGCACCACCAGGCACGGGCAGCTGGTCGGCGACGACGACCAGGTGCATGTCGGCGCTCCGGTCCAGATCCGCGGGACGGTCGTGCGGCTGTGTGTCGGGTTCGACGCCATGACCGGTGGGCCGGAGGGGCCCTACGTGCTCGTCGGACCTGCCGAGTACACGGTGCACGAGGCCGAGGAGCTCGCCACTGCCCTGACCGGGCTGGTGGAGGCCGCCGCCGAGGACGAGCCCGCGGCCCGCCGTACCGTCACTCCCGCAGGAGCTTGAACGCTTCCTCCCGGTCCGCGACGTGCAGCTTGCGCACCACGCTCGCGACGTGGAAGCGCACCGTCGCGGGTGAGAGGAACAAGCGCTGCGCGGTCTCGTCGGTCGAGGCACCGCCGGCCAGCAGCTCCATCACCTCCCACTCCCGGGCGCTCAGCTTCGTCGCTCCCGGACCCGCGGCGCAGCAGGGGGCGGGGCGGTGCGCGGAACTCCTGCACGATCCGGGCCGCAGGGGGCGACATCGCCGCGCCGCCGGCGACGACCCGGCGCAGCGACTCGACCAGACCCTCGGGTCCCCGTCCTTGAGCAGGAAGCCACGGGCCCCGGCGCGCAGGGAGTCGAAGAGGTCGTCCTCCTCCGCCGAGGCCGTGAGCATGACGACCGCGGTCTCCGGGAGCATGCGCGAGATCTCCTCCGCGGCCCGGATCCCGTTCCCGGGCATGTGGATGTCGAGCAGCGCGACGTCCGGGCGGTGCTCCCTCGCCTGGGCGATCGCGTCGTCCGCGCTGCCCCCTTCGGCGCACACGACGCACCCGCCCGCCTCCAGCGCCGTCCGGATCCGGGCCCGCATCCGGACGTGGTCGTCGGCGAGCAGCACCCGGATCGTGCCCGGCCTGGGCCGCGTCGCTCACCACGTCACCACCACCGTCGTCCCCCTTCCCGGAGTCGAGCTGACCTCGAACGTGCCGGGCAGGTTGGCGGCCCGCTCCCGCATGCTCGTCAGGCCGTAGCCCGTCCGCCCGTCGGGCTCCCCGGCGTCGAAGCCGCGCCCGTCGTCATGCACAACGAGGCGACAGCCCCCATGGTCACGCTGCAGCCGGATGCCGATCGTGGCGGCCCTGCCGTGCCGGATGGCATTGGACACGGCCTCCCGCGTGATCCGGACCAGGGCGTGTCCCTGCTCCTGGGTGACGTCCACGGACGCGTCGAGGTCGACCACCACCTGGCCGCCGTACCGCTCGGCGATCTGACAGGCGGCCCGGTGCAGGGTGAGCCCGATCGGCTCGTCGTCGACCCGTCCGAGAGTGTCGATCGCGGCCCGTGCCTCGTCGATCCCTCTGTCGGCCGAGTCCACGATCCGCTGGCGGATCCCCCCATCGCCGGCGATCGCGTGCGCCTCGGATCGGATGTAGCCCAGCTCCTGCACGACGCCGTCGTGGAGCTCGCGAGCCAACCGCTTGCGGTCCTCGAGCACGGCGAGGCGCGCCTGGTCGGACCAGTAGCGACCGATCTCGCGCCCGGCTCCGACCAGCAGCAGCAGGTAGCAGCCGGTGCGCAGCAGGTCGCCGGTGTAGATCCAGCCGCTGTAGATGGAGGGGAACAGCGTGTAGTGGATCCGTGAGTACGCCGCCAGGACGCAGGCCGGCCCGATCCAGCGCAGCATCTCGTCCTCCCGCCGCGTCGCCTGCACCGTGAAGACCACCGCCGCGACGAGGAAGCTGAGTGCACCGACCACGTGCGCGGCGAACAGCGCGGGATGACCCGTGAGCACGGGCAGGGCCGCGGACTCCGGTGTCTCGGTGACGGCCACCGGCAGGCTGCCGCGGACCGCCCAGAGCAGCAGCAACGCGACGAGCGAGCAGCCCAGCGTGGCGACCACCGCCGCCCAGCCGGCCCGGCGCCCCACGACGCGGCTCCCGGCCAGGGCGGCCGCCCCGATCAGCAGCGACCCCGCCAACCGCAGCGCCTGGGAGAACCACACCTCCAGGGTCAGTGGCGCCACGTCCTCGACGACGGTCTCGACCAGGCCGGCCCCGAGGCTCGCCAGGACCAGGAGGACCAGGCCACAGGCCAGCAGCACGTCCTGGAGGTGGCGCCGGCGTCGGAAGCGTCCGACGAGCAGGAAGCCGACGAGCAGTCCGATGCAGGCGTCCACGGAGTCGAGGACCAGATGGAGGGCCGGGCTGTGGTAGCCGAAGAGCAGATAGGGGGTGCCGATCACCCCGAGGGTTGTCGCCAGCCCGGCGACGACCGCCGTGACGGTCAGGACAGTCGTCCTCACCTCGAGACTTCGGCTTCGGTCCCTGCGGACCACTCCGCGGACCATGCCGGGAGTGTAGGTCGGCGAAGGAGCACCGGGCGGCGGATTCGAGGCAATGCCTGCCCGCAGCTCATCCACAGGAAGGGCGACGGATTGTGGAGATCGTGCGCTGTTCTGTGGACGACGTGGGGGGCGGCTGTGGGGGACACGCCGGAACCAGAAGTATGTGAAAGAAAGTTCCCGAAACCCCTTGTGGGAGGGGGGTTTGAGGACATAGAACTTCTCCCACGCACTTCCTCCGGGAAGCGCGGGATCGGTCGGAAGCGAAGATCCGTACGACGGCAGTGCTCCTTGTGGGCAAGGCTGTCGCGGAGGCCAGGTGACGGGGTCTCCGGGATCGGAGTGGAGGACTGGATCGATCGGGAGCGTCACCAGTACCGATCACCCGAAGGGCCCTTGTAGCTCATACCTATGAGGGCCCTTCACCTTTTCTGAGCCGTCTCGAAGACCTCCCGGGCAGGCTCGATAGCCTCGACCCATGACCGTGGCCTACCGCGTGGTGCACACCGTCGTCGAGCCGGTGGCCAAGGCGATCTGGCGGCCACGGGTGAGCGGCCTGGAGCACGTCCCGTCCCGGGGGCCGGTGATCCTGGCCAGCAACCACCTCAGCTTCGTCGACAGCGTGGTGATCCCGCTGGTCGTGCCCCGCAAGGTCGCCTTCCTGGCCAAGTCCGACTACTTCACCGGCACCGGCATCAAGGGCACGCTGAGCCGCTGGTGGTTCGAGGGGATCGGCATGCTGCCTGTCGACCGGGACGACGCCCGTGCGGCGATCGACAGCCTCGACACCGCCCTGGAGGTGCTGCGCCGCGGCGAGGCCTTCGGGATCTACCCCGAGGGGACCCGCTCCCGCGACGGCCGGCTCTACCGCGGCCGCACCGGAGTCGCCCATCTCGCCCTGACGGCGGGTGTCCCCGTCGTACCGGTCGGCCTCGCCGGAACCCAGGACATCCAGCCCGTGGGCTCCCACCGCCCGCGCCTGGCGAAGGTCGACCGTCACCTTCGGAGCGCCGATCGACTTCGCCGGACGGTACGACGGCGTTCCGCTCGGCCGCGCCCGCCGCGAGGCCACCGACGAGATCATGGCCGCGATCGCGGCGATCACCGGCCAGGAGGTCGCCGGCGTCTACAACGACCGTCCGCCCGACCTCTGACTCGGGCCCCTGATCCCGGGAGCAGGATCTGCCAACGACCCGGTCGATCCGTCGGCACAATGTGCCGTGGCCGCGTGCCCCGCCGTACCGATTGAATCGGCCGCATGGCGGCACGGCGGATCCGGATCGGGGTCGACACGGGCGGCACCTTCACCGACGTCGTCGCCTTCGACGAGGACACCGGCGAGCTGGTCACCACCAAGACCCCCTCCACGCCGAGCAACCCGGCCGACGGCTTCCTGGCCGGCATCGAGAAGATCCTCGAGCTCGCCGACGCCGCCCCGAACGACGTCACGGCCGTCTCCCACGGCACCACCGTCGCCACCAACCAGCTGCTCGAGGGCAAGGTCGACCGGCTCGGGTTCATCACCACCGAGGGCTACGAGGCGATGCTCGAGATCGCCCGCCAGTCGGTCCCCGACGGCTACGGCAACTCCTACTTCTGGGTCAAGCCCGACCGGATCGTCCCGCGCCACCTCGTCCGGGGTGTCGGCGGCCGGCTCGACTTCACCGGCGCCGAGGTGCGGCCCTTCGACGAGGACGGCGCGCGTCAGGTCGCCCGCTGGTTCCGGGGGCAGGGCATCACCACCCTCGGCGTCTGCTTCCTGCATGCCTACGCCGACCCCGCCCATGAGCAGCGGATGCGCGCGATCCTGGCCGAGGAGCACCCCGACGCGGTGGTCAGCATCTCCAGCGAGGTGCTGCGCGAGTACCGCGAGTACGAGCGGGCGATGACCACGCTCGTCGACGCGGCGGTGAAGCCCCGCCTCGCGGCGTACGTCGGCAACATCAGCGAGCGGCTCGGGTCGCTGGTCGCGAAGCGGGCGTCCGGCGGCCAGGTGCCCTTCTACGTGATGAAGTCCAACGGCGGCGTGCTGTCGGCCGAGGAGGTCGTGCACCAGCCGATCACCACCGTGCTCTCCGGCCCGGCCGCCGGTGCCCTGGGCGCCGCGCTGATCGCGCGCACCGCCGGGTTCGACCGGGTGCTCACCAGCGACGGTGGCGGCACCTCCACCGACGTCAGCGTCGTCATCGACGGCGAGCCCACCCTCACCACCGAGGGCAGCGTCGGCGCGTTCCCCTCGAAGATCCCGATGATCGACGTGGTCACCGTGGGGGCCGGCGGCGGCTCGATCGCGTGGCTCTCGCCCGAGGGCACGCTCAAGGTCGGCCCGCAGTCGGCCGGCGCCGACCCGGGCCCGCTCTGCTACGGCAAGGGCGGGACCGAGGTCACCATCACCGACGCCCACGTCGTCCTCGGCCGGATCCCGCCCCACCTCCTCGGCGGGGAGATCCCGCTCGACGCGGACGCCGCGCGCGACGGGCTGCGGCTGCTCGCCGACAAGCTGGCGCTGACCCCAGAGGCCACGGCCGCCGGCATCCTGGAGATCTCCGCGTGGAACCAGGCCAACGCGCTGCGCCAGGTCACGGTCAAGCGCGGCCTCGACGTCCGCGACTTCACGCTCACCACCTTCGGCGGCTCCGGCTCGCTGCTGCTGTGCCGGCTGATGGACATCCTCGGCATCCCGACCGTCCTGGTGCCGCCCGATCCCGGCAACGTGTCCGCGTTCGGGCTGCTCACCGTCGACGTCAAGAACGACTACGTGCAGACCCAGGTGGCGCTGGCCGAGACCCTCGACGCGGGCGCCGTCGCCGCGGCGTACGACGACCTCGCCGCGCAGGCGCGCGACGCGCTGGTCCGCGAGGGCTTCGCCGAGGAGCAGCACCGGTTCGCGCGGACCGCCGACCTGCGCTACTTCGGGCAGGCCTTCGAGGTCCGGGTGCCGGTGCCCGCCGGGCCGCTCGACGCCGCCGTGCTGCGGGCGGTGGCCGACGCCTTCCACGCCGAGCACCGGGCGCTCTACGGCTACGACTTCGCCGGCGACCCGACCCAGCAGGTCGAGTGGGTCAACCTGCGGGTCTCCGGGATCGGGCCGATCACAGCGCCCCGAGATCCGCAAGACCCACCCGACCGTCGCCCGAAACTCTTCCGGGACGGGTCAACGCCAGGGCGGTCTGCTTCGACGCCGAGGACGGGTACGTCGAGACGCCCGTGCATCTGGCGGGCCGACCTCGCTCCCGGGCGCACTCTGGACGGCCCGGCGATCATCGAGGAGTTCGGGTCCACGGTGCCGATCCACCCCGGTTTCAGCGTCCGCGTCGACGACTACCGCAACCTCATCGTCACCAGGAGCGACTCGATGAGCCGCCGGGCACCCACCGACTTCCCGTTCGGGTTCCTCACCGACGACGCCGGCGCGAGCGCCGACCCTGTCCTGGTCGAGATCGTCCAGGGCACGCTGGCCAGCGTCGAGATGGAGGTCGAGACCGCCATCGCGCGCACCTCCCGCAGCCCGATGATCCGCGACGCCCACGACTTCCGGGCCGGCATCCACGACCGGCTGCTGCGCAAGCTGACCGGCCGCTCCTACTCCGCGCTGGTCCACCCGGTCGCCCGCGACTTCCCGATCGAGCGGATGCGGCCGGGCGACGTGTTCTTCCACAACGACGTCTATCGATCCGAGGGCGGCATCGGCCACCTCCCCGACCTGTGCGTGACCGTGCCGGTGTTCGCCAAGCGGAACGCGGCGGACGACGAGTGGAGCGCCGACGAGCGGGTGGTGGCCTTCGTCCAGGCCTTCGGCCACCACGACGACATCGGCGGTGCCGTCCCCGGCTCGATGCCCTCCGACGCGACCAGCGTGTTCGAGGAGGGGCTGATGGTCCCGCCGATCCGGTTGTGGGACGCCGGCACACCCAACCGGGCGGCGCTGGCGATCATGACCCGCAACTCCCGGATGCCCGAGAGCCTGGCCGCCGACCTCGACGCCGAGTGCTCGGCCTGCCTGATGGGTGCGCGCCGGCTCGGCGAGCTCTTCGGCCGGTACGGCGTCGAGGCCGTCGAGTCCTGCTTCGACGCGATCATCGACCGCACCACGTCGACGTACCGCCGCGAGATCCTCGGCAAGATCCCCGTCGGCACCTGGACCTGGGAGGACTACGCCGAGCACGACGGTGTCGACGAGCCGCGGCTGCACACCCAGCGGATCACGCTGACCCGCACCGCGCCGGACGATCCCGACGGCGAGCGGCTGGTCCTCGACTTCGACGGCACCGGCCCGCAGGCCAAGGGGCCGATCAACCACTGCGGCGACTACAGCGACGGGGTGTTCCTCAAGAAGTGGCTGGCGCCGATCCTGCGCAACCTCGCCGACTCCCCGGAGCGGATGGCCGAGCTCGACGTGAACGAGGGCGTCGTCCCCCTCATCGAGATGCGGTTCCCCGAGCCCGGCACCCTGCTCACGCCGGTCTTCCCGGCGCCGACCAACGCCCGCACGTTCGTGATCCTGCGCCTGCTCGGCGTCCTGGCCGGCGTGGTGGCGAAGGCCGTCGACGGCCGGATGCCGGCCGACCAGGAGACGATCCGCTACACCGGCGTCTACGGCGAGGACCTCGAGGGCCGCCCCTACCTCATGCGGGAGGTGCTCGGCGGCGGCTCCGGCGGCCGCTACTACGCCGACGGCGAGGACACCATCCACGTGGTGCCCGACAGCCGGAACCTGCCGACCGAGTTCACCGAGGCCCGCTTCCCGTTCCGGGTCGAGTCGCTGGGGCTCGCCATGGACAGCGGCGGAGCGGGGGAGTACCGCGGCGGCCTCGGCTACGAGAAGTGCCTGCGGATGCTCAAGGACGCCCACTTCATGTCGATCGCCGACCGCTCGATCCTCGCCTGCTGGGGCGTCCGCGGCGGGAAGGCCGGCGCCCCGTTCCAGGTCACCATCGACCCCGGCGGCCCGGCCGAGCGCGAGGTCGACGCCCTGGCCGACGCCGAGCCCGTCCGGGCCGGTGAGCTGATCCGGATCCGCACCACCGGTGGTGGCGGCTGGGGCAACCCGCTGGTCCGCGACCCGGCGCTGGTCGTCCGGGACGTGGTGTGGCGCAAGGTCTCGCCCGAGGCCGCCCTGGCGTCGTACGGCGTGGTGCTGACCGGCTCGCTCGACGACGACACCCTCGGCCACGACGAGGCCGCGACCGCCGCCGAGCGCGCCGGTCGGCCCGTCCCGGCAGAGCCGTTCTTCGACCGCGGCCCCGGCTACGCGCGGCTCGCCGGCGGCGCGACCCACGCCGACGTGGACATGGTGTGAGGATCGGGAGCATGCAGAGCAACGCCGAGACGTGGAGGGGTGAGCGATGACGTCCGAGACCGACCTCGCCCACCTCCGCCGGTGCGTCGAGCTGGCCCGCGAGGCCCTGGCTGACGGCGACGAGCCGTTCGGGTCGCTGCTGGTCGATGCGCACGGGGAGGTCCGGTTCGAGGACCGCAACCGGGTCAAGGACGGCGACCAGACCCGGCACCCCGAGTTCGAGATCGCCCGCTGGTCCGCGACCCACCTGACCCCGGAGGAGCGCGCGGCGGCGACCGTCTACACCTCCGGCGAGCACTGCCCGATGTGCGCGGCCGCCCACGCGCTGGGTCGGCCTCGGCCGGATCGTGTACGCCGTCTCGTCGGCGCAGCTGGTCGAGTGGCTGGCGGCCTGGGACGTGCCGCCCGCGCCCGTCGCGGTGCTGCCGATCACCGACGTCGCCCCCGGCGTCCCCGTCGAGGGCCCGTGGCCGCCCTGGCCGGCGAGATGCAGGAGCTGCACCGCCAGCGGTTCGGAGCGGGGCGATGAGGGTCCTGCTCGCGCTCGGCGGCAACGCGATGACCGGACCGGACGGGAGCGCGCGGGTCGTCGACCAGCAGGCAGCCGCAGCCATCGCGATGACGGCGGTCGCCGACCTGATCGAGAGCGGGGTCGAGGTCGTGCTCACCCACGGCAACGGCCCCCAGGTCGGCAACCTGCTGGTCAAGAACGAGGTGGCCTCGTCCGTCGTACCGCCCGTGCCGCTGGACTGGTGCGGCGCGCAGACCCAGGCCACGCTCGGGTTCACGCTGATGAACACGCTCGAGAACGAGCTGCGCGAGCGAGGCGTCGAGCGGCGCACCGCGGCGCTGGTCACCCGGACGCTCGTCGACGGCGACGACCCCGGCTTCGGCAAGCCGACCAAGCCGATCGGCCGGTGGCTCTCCCGCGACGAGGCGATCGCCCTGATCGACGACGGCGAGACCTGGGAGGAGCGCGGCGAGAAGGGCTGGCGGCGGCTTGTCGCGTCGCCGGAGCCGCGCCAGATCCTCGACGCCGGCGCCGCCCGGGCCCTCGTCGATGCGGGCTACGTCGTCGTGGCGGCCGGCGGCGGGGGCGTCCCCGTCGTCCGCGAGCAGGCCGGCCTGCGCGGGATCGAGGCGGTCGTCGACAAGGACCTCAGCGCCGCGCTCCTGGCGCAGGCCGTGGACGCCGACGTGCTCGTCGTCGCCACCGACGTACCGAACGCGATCCTGCGCTACGGCAAGCCCGACGCCGCGCCGCTGCGCCGGGTCACCGTCACCGAGCTCCGCGGCCATGCGGCCGAGGGCCACTTCGCCAGCGGGTCCATGGGCCCGAAGGTCGAGGCAGCCTGCCGGTTCGTCGAGCAGGGCGGGCGGTACGCCGTCATCACCGACCTCGACAGCATCCTCGCCGCCGTCACCGACGCCGACCGCGACGGAGACGGTGCCGGCACCGTCGTCGTACCCGACTGAAAGGAAACCCCATCCCATGCCTGCTGCCATCGAGGTCCGCAAGGTCCCGATCCACTCCGTCGCCGACGCCTCCGAGCTGGCCGCGCTGATCGACGACGGGGTGATGGAGGCCGCCCGCGTGATCGCGATCATCGGCAAGACCGAGGGCAACGGTGGCGTCAACGACTACACCCGGATCATCGCCGACCGCGCGTTCCGCGAGGTACTGGTGGCAAAGGGTGCCCCCGCCGACCAGGTCAAGCAGGTCCCGATCGTGTGGTCCGGCGGCACCGACGGCGTGATCAGCCCGCACGCCACGATCTTCGCCACGGTCCCCGACGCCAGTCGAGCCCACGGACGAGCCCCGGCTGACCGTCGGCTTCGCGATGAGCGAGGTGCTCGCCCCCGAGGACATCGGCCGCACCGCGATGATCACCAAGGTGGCCGACGCGGTGAAGGTGGCCATGGAGCGGGCCGGGATCGAGGACCCGGCCGACGTGCACTACGTGCAGACCAAGACGCCGCTGCTGACGATCCACACCATCCGCGACGCCAAGGCCCGCGGGAAGACCGTGTGGACCGAGCACACCCACGAGTCGATGGACCTCTCCAACGGCTGCACCGCGCTCGGCATCGCGGTCGCGCTCGGCGAGATCGAGATGCCGACCGACGACGACGTGATGCACGACCGTTCGCTGTACTCCTCCGTCGCGTCCTGCTCCTCGGGGGTGGAGCTCGACCAGGCGCAGGTGGTGGTCGTGGGCAACGCCCCCGGCGTCGGCGGGCGCTACCGGATCGGGCACGCGGTGATGAAGGACGCCCTCGACCAGGACGGCCTGTGGGAGGCGATCCGGGACGCCGGGCTCGACCTGCCCGACCGGCCGCACCACACCGACCTCGACGGCCGGCTGGTCAACCTGTTCCTGAAGTGCGAGGTCTCGCAGGACGGCGAGGTCCGCGGCCGCCGCAACGCGATGCTCGACGACTCCGACGTGCACTGGCACCGCCAGATCAAGGCCTGCGTCGGCGGCGTGACCGCGGCCGTCACCGGCGACCCGGCCGTCTTCGTGTCGGTCTCGGCGGCCCACCAGGGCCCGGACGGCGGCGGCCCGGTCGCCGCGATCGTCGACCTCGGCTGACCGCGGGGCGGCTCGCTCACGCCTTGGTCAGACCTCGCGGCCGGCGAACGCCGCCAGCCGGACGTACGGCGACGCGTCGGCCGGCGCCTCCCGCTCCGGCCCGAACGCGGGGCTGCGGTTCTCGGCGGTGAGGCCCTGGGACATGAAGGCCAGCCCGCGCTCGGCGACCTCGGGGTCGAGCGTCGCCCGCTGGCCCGTGGCCCGCGCGAGGTCCCAGGCGTGGACGGCCATCTCGGCGGTCTGCCAGTCGGCCTGACCGGCGTCGGCGGCCTCGCCCTGCTGGTGCCAGTGGTGGATCAGGTCGTCGGCGCTGGACCGGAACTGCGAGGCCCAGGACGCGTCCGAGGGGAGCGTCGGGGTCGCGGACCAGTCGGGCTCCTCGCCGCGGGCCATCTGCAGGAAGCGTCCCGGCGCTGCCAGGACGTGGCTGACGAGCTGGCCGACGTTCCAGTCGGCGCAGGGCGTGGGGCGTGCGAGGTGGTCCTCGTGCACTGCGGTGAGGACGTCGCCCATCTGGTCCAGGGCACGGTTCAGGACGATCACCGCGTCGTTGGCGTTACTCATGGTTGCCTCCTCGTGGCCACCTAACCACGGATCGCAACGGTCTCAGGAGTCGAGCCACTCCCGGATCGCGTCGCCGTGCTGCCCCAGCGTCGGGGGTGCCTGGTGGGTCGACCGTCCGCCGGAGAAGTCGTTGTCGTCGAAGCGCAGCGGCGACCCCGGGAGGTCGACGGCGCCCAGCGTCGCGTGGTCCACCGACATCAGCAGCCCCTGCGAGAGCGTCTGCTCCCACGCGTAGACGTCGTCGAGGGAGCGCACCTTGCCGGACGGTACGCCGGCCTCGGCCAGCACCGAGAGCCAGTGCTCGGCCGGGTCCGTGGCGAAGTGGGCCTCGAGGACGGCGATCAGCTCGTCGCGGTGCTCGACCCGGAGCGGGTTGGTGGCGAAGCGCCCGTCGTCGGCGTCCAGCGACAGGGCCGTGCACAGCGCCCGCCACAGCCCCTCCGACCCGCAGGCGATCTGGATCGGGGCGGTCCCGGTCTCGAACATCCCGTACGGCGCGATCGCCGGGTGGTGGTCGCCGGCCAGCCCGGGCACCTCGCCGGCCACGGTCCAGCGGGTGCCCTGGAAGGCGTGCACGCCGACCATGCCGGCCAGCAGCGACGTCCGGACGACCCTGCCCCGGCCGGTCGACGCGCGCTCGTGCAGAGCGGCCAGGACGCCGAACGCGCCGTACATCCCGGCCGTGAGGTCCGCGATCGGGACCCCCACCTTGGTCGGTGCCTCGGTGCCCGTGAACGACATCAGCCCGCCCTCGCCCTGGGCGATCTGGTCGTACCCCGACCGCGACGCCTCCGGACCGTCGTGCCCGAACCCCGTGATCGACAGGATCACCAGGCCCGGATTGAGCTCGTGCAGCCGCGACACCGGGAAGCCGAGGCGGTCGAGCACGCCGGTCCGGAAGTTCTCCATCAGCACGTCCGCGCGCGCCACCAGTCGGGCCAGCACGTCGGCGTCCGCGGGGTCCTTGAGGTCGAGGACCAGCGACTCCTTGTTGCGGTTCGCGGAGAGGAAGTACGTCGACTCGCGCGCCTCCTCCGGGCCGACGAACGGCGGCCCCCACGACCGGGTGTCGTCGCCGGCCGGGGACTCGACCTTGATCACCCGCGCGCCGAGGTCGCCCAGCATCATCGCGGCGTGCGGGCCGGCCAGGGCGCGGGTCAGGTCGAGGACGAGCAGGTCGGAGAGCGGTCCCTCGGTCATGGCCCCAACCTACTGTCGGCCCCGGATGATTGGGTGAGGCCATGGTCGCGACCGCCTACCACCTCGTGCCGCACCCGGCGGCGCCGGAGTCGCCGCGGCTCGACGCCGCCCAGCAGCGCGTGGTCGACCACCCCGGCGGCCCGCTCCTGGTGCTGGCCGGTCCCGGCACCGGCAAGACCACGACGCTGGTGGAGGCGATCGCGGCGCGGATCGAGGGCGGCGCGAGCCCCGACCAGGTGCTGGCCCTGACGTTCTCCCGCAAGGCCGCCGAGCAGCTGCGCGACCGGGTCACCGCCCGGGTCGGGCGGACCATGTCGACGACCCTGTGCTCGACGTTCCACTCCTTCGCCTACGGCCTGATCCGCCGCTACGCGCCCACCGAGCTCTACGCCGCACCTCTGCGGCTGCTCTCGGCACCCGAGCAGGACGTCGTGCTCCAGGAGCTGCTCACCGACAACCCCGAGTCCGTCCGCTGGCCGGACGGGCTGCGCGCCGCGGTCGGGACCCGCGGCTTCGCGCGGGAGGTGCAGGCGGTGTTGTCCCGCGCACGCGAGCGCGGGCTCGACCCCGACCAGCTGGTCGCGCTCGGCCGCGCGGAGGGGATCGAGGAGTTCGTCGCGGCCGGCCTCTTCCTGAGCCAGTACCTCGACGTCCTCGGCGACCAGAGCGCCATCGACTACCCCGACCTGATCGCGCGCGCGGTGATCGAGGCCGAGGTCCACCGGACCGAGCTCCGCGACCGGTTCACCCATGTCTTCGTCGACGAGTACCAGGACACCGACCCCAGCCAGGTCGCGCTGCTGCGGGCGATCGCCGGCGACGGCCGCGACCTGACCGTCGTCGGCGACCCCGACCAGTCCATCTACGGCTTCCGCGGCGCCGACGTCCGCGGCATCCTCGACTTCCCCGCCGACTTCCCGCAGACCGACGGGTCCCCGGCGCCGGTGATCGCCCTCGGCACCACCCGCCGGTTCGGGTCGCGGCTGCTGAGGGCCTCACGCGAGATCGCCGCCGGCATCGGTGTCACCGGCTCCATCCCGCGCGCCGCCGTACGCCGCCTTCCGCGACCCCACCCCGGCCGACAACGCGTTCGGGCCAGGCACGGTCGAGGTGCTGACCTACGACACGGCGCGGGCCGAGACCGAGAACGTCGCCGACCTGCTGCGCCGCGCCCACCTCGAGGGAGGCATCGGCTGGGGCGAGATGGCCGTGCTCGTGCGGTCCGGTCGCAGCTCGATTCCCAGCCTTCGCCGGTCGCTCACTGCGGCGGGCGTGCCGGTCGAGGTGGCCAGCGACGACACGCCGCTGGTGCGGGAGCCCGCGGTGCTGCCGCTCCTGGGTGCGCTGGCGGTCGTGGTGGACGCCGAGATCGACGACCCCGCCCACGACGACTACGTCGGCGCCGACCGGGCCGAGGCGCTGCTGACCTCGCCGCTCGGCGGCCTCGACGCGACCGACGTCCGCGGCCCTCACCCGGGCACTGCGCGGCACGTGACCGGGACGACGCCGGCCCGCGACCTGGTCCGGCGGGCGGTGCTCGATCCCGGCCTCCTCGACGACCTGTCCGGCGAGCCGGCCCGGCGGGCGCAGCGCCTGGCCCGGATCCTGGCCACCGCCCGGGCCGACCTGGTCGACGGTGCGACCGTCGAGGAGGTGCTCTGGGCGGTGTGGGACGGCCTCCGACTGGGGCACCCGCCTTCGCGCGGCCACCCAGGGCGGCGGGCTCGGCGCGCGCCTGGCCAACCGCGACCTCGACGCGGTCTGCGCCCTCTTCGAGCAGGCCGCCCGGGCCGAGGAGCAGAAGGGCCACACCAGCGTGCGCGAGTTCCTCGCGACCCTGCGTGCCCAGCAGATCCCGGCCGACACCCTGGCCGACCGCGGCGTCCGCGGCGAGGCGGTGCGGCTGTTGACCGCCCACCGCTCCAAGGGACTGGAGTGGCGCCTCGTCGTGGTCGCCCACGTCCAGGAGTCCGCGTGGCCCGACCTGCGCCGCCGCGACACCCTGCTCCAGGCCGACCGGATCGGGCGCGACGGGCTCCAGCCGCCGCTGACCCGCGCGGCGATGCTGGCCGAGGAGCGCCGCCTCTTCTACGTCGCCTGCACCCGCGCCCGCCAGCGCCTGGTCGTCACCGCCGTCGCCTCGCCCGACGACGACGGCGAGCAGCCCTCCCGGTTCGTCCACGAGCTCGGTCGCGAGCCCGAGCACCGCATCGGCCGCCCCGCCCGTCCGCTGTCGATGGCGGGGCTGGTGGCCGAGCTGCGCCGTACCCTCGCCGACCCGGCACAGCCGGAGCCGCTGCGCGCGGCCGCGGCCCGGCGGCTGCGGCTGCTGGCCGACGCCGACGTCCAGGGGCGACCCGTCGCGGCCAGCGCCGACCCGGCGTCCTGGTGGGGGCTCCGTGCGCCGACCCGCTCCGAGCAGCCGGTCCGCCCGGCCGGCCAGCCGATCACGCTGTCCGCCAGCGCCCTCGAGGGCCTGCTGACCTGCCCGGCCCAGTGGTTCCTGAGCCGAGAGGCCGGGGGAGAGGTGGTCAGCTCGTCGAGCCAGGGCTTCGGCAAGGTCGTCCACGCCATCGCCGAGCGGATCGCGTCGGGCGACCTCGCCACCACCGACGACCTGATGGCGCTCGTCGACGACGTCTGGGGGCGGATGGAGTTCCGCACACCCTGGTCGCGGGCCCGCGAGCGCGAGGCGGTGGAGGCCGCCCTGGCCCGCTTCGTCGCCTGGCACCAGCGCCCCGGACGCCCGCACCGTCGTCGCCACCGAGCCGCGGATGCAGGCCGAGGTCACGCTGCCCGACGGGCAGGTGGTCCGCCTCCACGGCTACGCCGACCGGCTCGAGCTCGACGAGGAGGGCAGGGTCGTGGTCGTCGACCTCAAGACCGGGAAGTACCCACCCTCCGGTCCCGAGGTCGAGCGGCACTCCCAGCTCGGCCTCTACCAGCTCGCCGTCGACCACGGCGCCGCCGACGAGCTCGTCGGCCACCCGGTCACCTCGGGCGGCGCCGAGCTCGTCCAGCTGCGGATCGGCGACGAGCTCCCCAAGGTCCAGCAGCAGCCCCCGCCGACGGCCGGGCAGCCACGCCTGGTCGAGGAACAGCTCGAGCAGGCGGTTGCCGCGCTCCGCGCCGAGGAGTTCGTGGCTCGCCCCGGCAGCCACTGCGAGCGGTGCTCCTTCCAGGCGATCTGTCCGACCAAGGCGGCCGGGACGGTGCTGTCGTGACCGTGCGCCCGGCCCCGCCGACCATCGACACGCCCGAGCAGCTCCGCGCCCTCCTCGGCGCCGACTTCACCTTCAGCGAGCAGCAGTTCGCGGCGATCACCGCCCCGCTCGAGCCGGCCGTCATCATCGCCGGTGCCGGGTCCGGGAAGACCACCGTGATGGCCGCACGGGTGGTGTGGCTCGTGGCCACCGGCCGGGTCGCACCCGGTCAGGTCCTCGGGTTGACCTTCACCACCAAGGCCACCGCCGAGCTCGCCACCCGCATCCGCGAGAGCCTGCGGGCTGCGGGGCTGCTCCCGGCGCGCGGCCTGCGACCGCTCGGCGACGACGAGGAGGAGGTCGAGGAGCCGACGGTCTCGACCTACCACTCCTATGCCTCCGCGCTGCTCTCCGAGCACGGCCTGCGGATCGGCCACGAGCCCGACACCCGCCTGATCGCCGACGCCAGCCGCTACCAGCTGGCCGCGCGCGCGGTGCAGCGGCACACCCGGCCCGTCCAGCACCTCTCCGACTCGCCGCGCCACGTCGTCCAGTACCTCCTCTCGCTGGACGCCGAGATGAGCGAGCACCTCGTGGCGCCGGCCGAGGTTCTGGCGCCACGACGCCCAGCAGCGGCCCCTGTTCGAGGCGGGCATGGCCACCGAGCACCGCAAGACCTACCGCGCGAAGAACGAGAAGGCGATCCTGGCGATCGACCGGCGGGCCGAGCTGCTCGACCTCGTCGCCGCCTACCGCGGGCTCAAGGACCACCTCGGGCTGATGGACTTCTCCGACCAGATCGCCCTCGCCGCCCGGCTGGCGCGGGAGTGCCCCGAGGTGGGTGAGATCGAGCGGTCGAAGTTCAAGATCGTGCTGCTCGACGAGTACCAGGACACCTCGGTCGCACAGGCGTTGATGCTGAGCCGACTGTTCTCCGGCCCCGACGCCGACTCGGGGCGCGGACACCCCGTCACCGCCGTCGGTGACCCCAACCAGGCCATCTACGGATGGCGCGGCGCCTCGGTCTCCAACATCCTCGAGTACGCCGCCGACTTCCCGTCCGCCGACGGCCGCGCCGTGACCTACCCGCTCACCGTCAACCGGCGCTCCGACGAGCGGATCCTGGCGACCGCCAACCACCTCGCCGCCGATCTCTACGCCACCCGCTCCGGGCTGCTTCCCCTCGAGCCCAAGCCGGGTGCCGCACCCGGTGAGGTGCGGGCGACGGTCCACGAGACCTACGACGACGAGCTCGCGTGGCTCGCCGACCGCGTCATCGAGGAGCACGACGCGATGGCGGAGCCGCGCTGGAAGGAGATCGGGGTCCTCACGCGCGACAACGCCCATGCAGCGGCGGTCTTCGACGCCCTGAGCGAGCGCGAGATCCCGGTCGAGATCGTCGGCCTCAAGGGGCTGCTCCGGCTGCCCGAGGTCGCCGAGGTGGTCGCGACCCTCACCCTCGTCCAGGACGTCACCGCCAACGCCAGCCTGCTGACCCTGTTGTCCGGCCCGCGCTGGGCGATCGGCCCGCGCGACCTGGCCCTGCTCGGCCGTCGCGCGCGCGAGCTCGCCGGGTCGCAGGCGGGTGGGGCGTCGTACGACGACGTACGCCGCCAGCTCATGGCCGCGGTCGAGGGGGCCGATCCCACCGAGATCGCCTCGCTCTGCGACGCGCTCGAGGACCCGGGCGACCTCGGCTACTCCGACGAGGCACGCCAGCGCTTCACCCTGCTCGCCGACGAGCTGCGTCGCCTGCGCTCGGCCATCGGTGAGCCGATCCTCGACCTGGTCCGCCGGATCATCGACACCTGCGGAATCGACGTCGAGCTGGCTTCCTCGGTGAGCCCCGCGGCCGCGGCCAGGCGCGACAACCTCGACCTGTTCGTGCAGGCCGTGGCCGAGTTCCAGGCCGTCGACGGTCAGGTCACGCTCGCCGCCCTCCTGGCCTGGCTGGAGGCCGAGGACGAGTTCGGGCAGGGCCTCGACGTCGCGACGCCGTCGGAGGCCGACTCGGTCAAGCTCCTCACCGTCCACCGGGCCAAGGGTCTGGAATGGGACGTCGTCTTCCTGGTCGGCGTCACCGAGCGGAAGTTCCCGACCAACCGGACCCGGTCCAGCTGGCTGACGATTCCGTCCGTGATGCCCGGAGCGTTGCGCGGCGACGCCCGCGACCTGCCCCAGCTCGGAGGCCACACCCCCGCCGACATCACCGCCTTCGCCGACGCCGCCAAGTCCCACGAGATGCTCGAGGAGCTGCGGCTCGGCTATGTCGCCTGGACTCGCGCCCGCCATGTGCTGTCGGCGTCCGCATGGTGCTGGGCCGGCCACCTGAAGACCCCCCTCGGTCCGTCCGACTACCTCCGGCGCACCTGCGAGGCGATGGCCAGCCTGGGGCGGCACGCCCGACCAGTGGCTCGACATCCCCGCCAAGGGGACTCCCCACCCCTTCGCCGACCGTTCTCCCGACCTGGCGTGGCCGATCTCCCACCACACCGCCGAGGTCGAGCGCCGGATCGAGGCCGCCGAACGCGTCCGGGCCGCTCGCATCGACCAGCCCGACGCGGTCGAGGACATGCTGCTCCTCGACCGGATCTCCCAGTGGGACGAGGAGATCAAGCGACTGCTCGAGGAAGCGGCGCGTGACCGGTCGCCCGATGTCGTGGTTCCACTGCCGTCCTCCCTCTCCGCGACCTCGCTGGCCCGGCTGCGCGACGACCGCGACGCGTTCGCCCGGGACCTGGCCCGGCCGATGCCGCGGCAGCCCTCGTCAGCCGCCCGGTTCGGCACCCGCTTCCACGCCTGGGTGGAGGCACGGTTCGGCCAGCAGCTCCTGCTCGACCCCGACGAGCTCCCCGGACGCGGCGACTCCGGCATCGACGACGACTCCGACCTGCTCGAGCTCATCAAGCGCTTCGAGGACGGCCCCTTCGCAGATCGCGTGCCCCACGCAGTGGAGGCGCCGTTCGCGCTGGTGCTGGGCGGGCAGGTGGTCCGCGGCCGGATCGACGCGGTCTACGCCGAGGGTGCCGACGGCTTCCTCGTCGTCGACTGGAAGACCAACCGGGCCGCCACCGCCGACCCCCTCCAGCTCGCGATCTACCGCGTGGCCTGGGCCGAGCTGGCCGGCGTACCGATCGAGCAGGTCCGGGCCGCGTTCTACTACGTCCGGTCCGGCGAGGTGGCCGAGCCGTCCGACATGCCGGGCCGCGCGGAGCTCGAGGCGCTGGTCAGCCCGCCGCCAGACCAGCCGTGAGCGCGATCTCGACCAGCTCGGCGCCGAGTGGTCATGCCGGGCCCGCGGCGCGCGAGCGGAGCGTGGTGGCGTGGGGTGAGTTCACGGCGCGTGAACCCACCCGGGAATGCGCGCAGTAGCCTCATCGACGTGACGAGCTCCGAGCGCACCTTCCCGCACGTCGCCCTCTCGGCCCATGCCCACAACCGGCACGGTCTCCAGCGCACCGACGAGGCATGGCTGGAGCGGCTGTGGGCCGACCCGGAGACCCGCGTCCTGGTGGTTGCCGGCGCGCGGGTCCGACCGGTCGAGGGGCGGCTGGCCTGGGTGCCGCCGGCGGATGCGCCGGCCGAGGGCACGCGGGTGCTGCTGGGGGAGCGGGAGGGCCGCATGCACCTGGCCCTGATCGTCGCGCCCGAGGACGCGCCGGGGGAGCGTGAGGAGTGGCTGGCCCTCCGCGGCCTGCTCCCGGCCCTGGCCGAGGACCCGGGCGAGGACGTGCCGTTCCTGTTCCACGCGATCGGGTTGGCCGAGTGGCACTTCGCGACCCGGTTCTGCCCCCGGTGCGGCGGCACGCTGGAGAGTCGTGCCGCCGGGCACGAGCTCCGCTGCACCGCGTGCGGTCGCGCGCAGTTCCCCCGGACCGACCCGGCCGTGATCATGGCGGTCACCCACGGCGAGCCGTGGTCCGACGAGGAGCAGGTCCTGCTCGGCCGCCAACGCAGCTGGCCGGCCGGGCGATGGTCGACCCTCGCCGGCTTCTGCGAGCCGGGCGAGACGCTGCAGGACGCCGTACGACGCGAGGTGGCCGAGGAGGTCGGCGTCGCGGTGGGCGAGGTGACCTACTTCGGCAACCAGCCGTGGCCGCTGCCCGCCAGCCTGATGATCGGGTTCCTCGCGCGGGCCGAGTCGCGCACCATCGACGTGGACGGTGCGGAGATCGAGGAGGCCCGCTGGTTCACCCGCGAGCAGCTCCGGGCCGCCGCCGAGTCGGGCGAGGTCAAGGTCCCGCGCAGCGTCTCGATCTCCTCGTCGCTGCTCGAGCACTGGTACGGCGGGCCGCTGCCCGGCTCCACCTGGTGACCTCCCGAAACTGCCCGAAATCACGTTGACCCGCCCGAAACTTTCGGGCGGGTCAACGTCGACGGGCGTCAGGAGGCGAGCTGAGCCAGCTTCTCCTTGATCTGGACGAGCGAGGGGTTGGTCTGTGCGGAGCCGTCGGGGAACACGAGCGTGGGCACCGTCTGGTCGCCGTCGTTGGCGGACTCCACGATCGTGGCGGCGTCCGGGACCTGCTCGATGTCGACGATGTCGAACGGGATGCCCTCGCGGTCCAGCTGGCCCTTCAGCCGGTGGCAGTAGCCACACCACGGCGTGGTGTACATCGTGAACGAACTCATCGCGGGAGTGTCCCCTTCGGCGTCTAGGGTGGCTGCGACCGATGGTCGAGCCTGTCTAGACCTTAACCGCCCCGACGCTGGAGATGTTCCCGGCCGTGCCCACCGCTGACGACCTGCTCGAGGCGCTCGACCCCGAGCAGCGCCGCGTCGCCGAGGCCCTGCGCGGCCCCGTGCGCGTGCTCGCGGGCGCCGGCACCGGCAAGACCCGGGCGATCACCCACCGGATCGCCTACGGCGTCGCGACCGGCGTCTACGAGCCGACCGAGGTGCTGGCGGTCACGTTCACCACCCGGGCCGCGGGGGAGATGCGGGGGCGCTTGCGCGCGTTGGGGGCCGCTGGGGTTCAGGCGAGGACCTTCCACTCCGCCGCCCTGCGGCAGCTCCGCTTCTTCTGGCCCCACGTCAACGGCACCGAGCTCCCCACGCTGACCGAGTCCAAGATCGCCATGCTCGCCGCCGCCGCTCGCCGGAGCCGGGTCCAGGCCGACCAGGCGCTGCTGCGCGACCTGGCCTCCGAGGTCGAGTGGGCGAAGGTGAGCAACGTCCATCCCGACGACTACGCCCGGCTCGCGCCCGGCCGGGGCCGGTCGGTCACCGGCCACGACGCGGAGACGGTGGCCCGCGTGTTCAGCACCTACGAGGACGTCAAGCGCGGCCAGGGCCGGATGGACATGGAGGACGTCCTGCTGTTCGCGGCCGGGCTGCTCGCCGACGACGAGCGGGTCGCGGCCCAGGTCCGCCGCCAGTACAAGCACTTCGTCGTCGACGAGTTCCAGGACGTCTCACCCGCTCCAGTCGGCGCTGCTCGACCTGTGGCTCGGTGGCCGCGACGAGCTGTGCGTGGTCGGCGACCCGGCCCAGACGATCTACTCCTTCGCGGGGGCCAACGCCTGCTACCTGCGCGACTTCCCCGCCAAGTTCCCCGACACCACCTCCGTCGAGCTGGTCCGCAACTATCGCTCGACGCCGGAGGTGATCTCGGCCGCGAACACCCTCCTGGCGGGTTCGCCGAGCCGGGGGGTCGAGCTGCGCGCGCAGCGCGGCCCCGGCCCGGCGGTCGCCTTCGTCGGCAATGCCGACGAGGTCGCCGAGGCCCAGGCGGTCGCGTCCCGGATCGTCGAGCTCCGGGAGGCCGGGCGACCGGCCGGCGAGATCGCCGTCCTGTTCCGGATCAACGCCCAGTCCGAGTCGTTCGAGGACGCGCTGGCCGGGCGCGGCATCCCCTACGTCGTCCGCGGCGGAGCCCGGTTCTTCGACCGCCCCGAGGTGCGCCAGGCGGTCACCCTGCTGCGCGGCACCGCCCGCTCCGGCGAAGCCGACGACGGCATGGAGGACACCGTCCGGGCCACCCTCTCCGGCATGGGCTGGAGCCCCGAGGCGCCGGCCACCCGCGGCCAGACCAGGGACCGGTGGGAGTCCCTGCAGGCGCTGGTCGACCAGGCGGTCGACTTCGCGCGCCGTGACGACGCCGACCTGGGCGCCTTCGTCGACGACCTCGACCGCCGGGCCTCCGAGCAGCACGCCCCCGTCGCCGACGGCGTCACCCTCGCCACCCTCCACTCCGCCAAGGGCCTGGAGTGGGACTCGGTCTTCGTGACCGGCGTCCAGGAAGGGACGATGCCGTTCTCCTACGCCGAGTCCCCGACCCAGGTCGAGGAGGAGCGGCGGCTGCTCTACGTCGGCCTCACCCGGGCGCGCGTCGACCTCACCGTCTCGTGGAGTCGGGCACGCAACCCCGGGGGACGCGCCACCCGCCGTCCCTCCCGCTTCCTCGACGGCCTGGTGCCCCAGGAGTCGCGCGAGCCGGAGCGTCCCACCCGGCGCAAGGTGGTCCACTGCCGCGAGTGCGGGAAGCCGTTGACCGGCAAGGCCCAGAAGGTCGGCCGCTGTGCCGACTGCCCGGCGTCGTACGACGAAGAGCTGTTCGAGCGCCTGCGCGAGTGGCGCAAGGCCCGCGCCGCCGAGGACAGCATCCCGGCGTTCATGGTGTTCACCGACGCCACGCTCCAGCTGATTGCCGAACACAAGCCGCGCAGCGAACAGGCCCTGCTGCGGGTCAACGGGGTCGGCCAGTCCAAGCTCGAGACGTTCGGCGCCGACGTCCTCAGCCTGGTGGAGTAGACAACTTCCAGGAATTTCGCGAATTGCCCATTAAATGGTTTGCCCATGACGCGATCCGGACGGTAGTTTTCTCGGCACCAGCCCCGCGCACACGACCTTGGCACGGTCAGCGCACGACGCACCGAAGGAGGTGGACCAGATGATGAGCAACCTGAAGCTTCAGACGATGGGTCAGATCCCGTCGCTCTTCGGCATGCCTGCCTATGGCTCCGCCTTCGGCACTGCCTGCCCGGCGACGATCTGGGCCACGGGTGCGTCCATCGACCGCGACCGCCACGTGGCTGCCCTCGTCAAGGGAGCCTTCCCGGGGACCTCTGCCTGGAGTCCACCGACCTGTTGAGACCCAACAGCGATCGGCAACCTCCAGGCCGCGGACCCGAAACCGGGATCCGCGGCCTTTCTGTTTCTCAAGCACCAGCGATCAGGTCAGAAGAAGGAGGTGACGAACATGACCATCAGCGTCCTCGACAGAACTGAGGGAACTGATCTCAGCCGATTGCACGACGAGGCCGGCCGGATCAACGAGGAACTGCTGCCGTGCCGGGTCAACAACCCGGAGCTGTGGTTCGCCGAGTCTCCGACCGACGTGGAGTTCGCCAAGACGCTGTGCGTGGACTGTCCAGTCCGTGCCCTGTGTCTCGACGGTGCCCTCGAGCGCCGTGAGCCCTGGGGCGTCTGGGGCGGTGAGCTCTTCCTCCAAGGAACGGTGATCCCCCGCAAGCGGCCTCGCGGCCGACCCCGCAAGAACGAGGTCGCCGCGTAGCGGCCTCCTGTCGTCACACGAAAGCAGCAACCACCACACATGACCACCAAGAAGATTGGGAGCAGGACGATGAACCTCATGCACGAGAACCTTGCGCGGGCACAGATGGCCGCGCGCCTGGGAGAGGCGCACCAGTTGCGACGTGGGCACCAGATGGCCCAGGTCCGCCGCTTGAGCCGCAAGGCCGAGCAGGCAGCGCAGCAGGCGCGTCTTGCACTCGCCCGCGCGCTCTGATCCGAGCGGGATCGCCGTGTCGATCCCTCCGGAAGCCCTGATCGCGGGTGAGACAGAGCAGAGAGCCGGGTACGACGAACGCTCGTCGTACCCGGCTCTTCGCCTACCCTGACCAGGTGAACGCCCCGGGGAAACCCACTGACGAGCCGGTCACCTGTGACTTCTGCGGCCGTCAGGAGTCGGACCCGGCCCGCACCCTCACCTGGAGCACCGCCGTCGAGCGCGGACGGCAACGCACGTTCTGCGAGGAGTGCTCCCGCGCCCACGTGCGGTCGATGGAGTCCAAGCTCGACAGCGAGTGGTGGTGAGGAGCCGGCCCGCTCGGCTCACCCCGCGGCGAGGCCGTCGCCCCACGCGCACCCGCAGGCCGGATGCCGCGACCAGTGCCGGGACTCCACCACCGGCCCGGGCGCGATCGTGACCGTCGAGGACCACGTGGCCGGCGCGTCACCCTCGACGAACCGCACCAGGTCGTGCACGGCCCACGCCAGGGCAAGCTGCATGAGCACCGGATCGACCGGGTCCGGACCGTCCTCGCCCTCGCGCAGCTGACGCAGCACCGCAGCGAAGCGCGGATCGCGGTCGCAGCTGTGCGCCTCCACGCAGCGCACGCACGCGGTCAGCCCCGGCACCACGAACGGCCCCACACAGAGGCGTCCGCCCCGGGTCGTGACGACGAGGTGGCGGGAGTCCGTCCGCGCGAGGGCATCGATCCGGGTCGCCGCGCCGACCAGCAGGTGGACGGCGGCCTCCTCCCCGGCCCCGGCCACGCGGAGCCCGCTGGCGGCCAGCAGCCGCGCGGTGGGGGTGCGCCACGGCTCGTCGCAGTCGACCTGGATGCGCGCGGCCGCCCGGGCCGCCAGGCCGGGGCCCGCCCCGGGCCCGCTCTCGGCGTACGCCGCAGCGACCGCGGTCGCCGGCAGCGCACGGGCCACCGGGCCGGCCAGCGCGTCGGCGTCGATCACGAGGCCGCGGGACAGCAGCTCGTCGTACCAGCGGCGGGCGACCACGTCCGTGGGGTCCGGCGGCGTGGCGGCGGCCAGCTGCGACAACAGCGCGCGGACCGGGGGGACGTCGGGGAGCACCACGCGCTCGGGAGGGTGCAGGCCGAGCTGGAGGTGGCGGTCGTCGCGCCGGACCACCCGGAGTCCGGGGCGCAGCACGGGGCGGCGCGGCGGGTCGGGCTCCATGCCGGGACCCTGACACAGATCGACGGGTCGGCGTCCGTCTCCTCCACAGGGTCGGGAGGGGACGCGAACGGCGGCGGACCCCTCGTGAGGAGTCCGCCGCCGTCGAGTGAGTGGGAGAGCCGCTCAGGCCTTGCCGAGGATGCGGTTCAGGTTGGTGCCGCAGACCGGGCACACGGCCTTGGCCATGCGGGTCCCCTTGTCGTTGACCCTGACCTCGCCCTCCGCCTCGCGCTTCTCCTTGCACTTCACGCAGTAGAACTCGCCGCTCCAGGTCTCCGCCATGACGGCCTCCTTGCTTCTCGGTGTCTCGGTCGTCGCGACGGGGATGTGGGGGAAGCCCGTCGGTGTTCCTCGGCGCAGGGCCTCGGAACCGCTCCCGACCCTACGACACGGGCGCGCGCGGGGTGAAGCAGGCGCACCGGTCAGGGGAGAGCGGGGTCGAATGGGTCTTACATACCGTCGGTAGGCTCCTGCCATGGCTGACCACACCCACCTCCGTCTCGAGCGGCCCGGCGACGGGGTCGCGATCCTCGTCCTCGACAACCCCGACCAGCGCAACGCGATGTCCGACCAGATGACCGCGTCCTGGGTCGCGGCGATCGACGAGCTGGCCGCCGACCGGTCGGTCCGGGCGGTCGTGGTGACGGGGGAGGGATCGGCGTTCTGCTCCGGCGGCAACACGTCCTGGATCGCCAGCGAGCCCGACGCCACCGTGGACGCGCTCCGCGAGCGGATGCTGCCGTTCTACCGGGCCTGGCTCTCGATCCGCCGCCTGGAGGTGCCGACCATCGCCGCGGTCAACGGCCCGGCCATCGGCGCCGGGCTGTGCCTCGCCCTCGCCTGCGACATCCGGTACGCCGCCCGCGGGGCGAAGCTGGGTGTCCCGTTCGTGAAGCTCGGGATGCACGCCGGGATGGCCGGCACGTTCCTGCTGCCCAACGTGGTCGGTCCCGGCCATGCCCGCGACCTGCTGCTGACGGGACGGATCGTCGAGGCCGACGAGGCGCTCGGGCTCGGACTGGTCTCGCGGGTGATCGATCCCGAGGACTTCTCCGACCAGGTCCTCGCGACCGCGCGTGAGATCGCGGCCACGGCGCCGATCGCGAGTCGGCTGACCAAGCTCGCGCTCCAGGACGGCGGCCATGCCGACTACGAGAGCGGGCTGCAGTGGGAGGCCCTCGCCCAGCCGCTCACCCTGGCGACCGCCGACCTGCAGGAAGGGATCCGGGCCGCGCGCGAGAAGCGGGCACCGAGGTTCACCGGGCAGTAGCGGCGGGCGAACGCAGAGGAGGCCCCGGCCAACCGTCCGTCGCTTGCCTTCCCCTTGCGAGCGCCGGGCGGATGTGGCCGGGGCCTCATCTGCGGGCAACGCTAGGAGGCCGAACGGGGCGCGGTCAACGCGGACGCGGGGCGTGGCTGTGGACAGCCTGTGGACAAGCCTGTGGAGATCACCGCCGGACCGGTGGAGGACAGGCGGTACACCCGGGATCGAGCTGTGGATGAAACACTCGCCGGAGCGGCGTACGCCCCTGTGACCAGCGACAATGGGCGCGAGGGCCTGTGGAGACAAGAAAGTTGAGGGCTGTGGCGCGGGAACCGCACGACCACGTGGGTGACGGGGGGAACGCCGGCTCCTACACCGGTGGCCCGGTCGACCGCCCTGCGCCGGATCGCCTTCCTGCTCGAGCGCGGGCGGGAGGACACCTACAAGGTGAAGGCGTTCCGCGCCGCGGCGGATGCGATCTTGTCGCTCCCCGGCGAGGAGGTCCTCGCCCGGGCCGAGGCGGGCACGCTCACCGAGCTGGCCGGAATCGGGGCCAGCACGGCGGCGGTGATCGCCGACGCCGCCCGGGGCAGGACCCCGGACCGGCTCGCGCGTGCCGAGCGGGACCACGGCGGCCCGCTGACCGCGGGTGGCCAGGACCTCCGCCAGCGGCTGCGGGGCGACCTGCACTCCCACTCCGACTGGTCCGACGGCGGCTCCCCGATCGAGGAGATGGCCTTCACCGCGATCGAGCTCGGGCACGAGTACCTCGTGCTGACCGACCACTCGCCGCGGCTGACCGTGGCCAACGGCCTCAGCGCCCCAGCGGCTCGCCCGGCAGCTCGACGTCGTCGACGCCGTCAACGAGCACCTCGCCGGCGCCGGGTTCACCCTGCTCAAGGGGATCGAGGTCGACATCCTCGACGACGGTTCGCTCGACCAGACCGACGAGATGCTCGGCCGGCTCGACCTCCGCGTCGCCAGCGTGCACTCCAAGCTGAAGATGGAGCCCGACGCGATGACCCGGCGGATGGTCGCCGCGCCCGCCAGCCGCGGATGAACGTGCTGGGGCACTGCACCGGCCGGCTGGTGACCGGGAACCGCGGGACCCGGCCGGGCAGCCGGTTCGACGCCCGGGCCGTGTTCGAGGCGTGCGTCGAGGGCGACGTCGCGGTCGAGATCAACAGTCGGCCCGAGCGCCGCGACCCGCCGACCGCGCTGCTCGAGCTGGCGCGCGACACTCGGGTGCCTGTTCTCCATCGACAGCGACGCCCACGCCCCCGGCCAGCTGGACTTCCTGGTCTACGGGTGCGAGCGCGCCGAGGCCGCCGGGATCGATCCGGACCGCATCGTCAACACCTGGCCGCGAGACCGGCTGCTCGCCTGGGCCAATCCCGACCGTTCCCCGGATACCGTGGCTCCATGAAGCCGCCCGACGTCGAGGTGCGTCGCTCCAAGCGGCGGCGCCGTACCGTCTCGGCGTACCGCGACGGCGACCGCATCGTCGTGCTGATCCCTGCCGCGCTGAGCCGCAAGGAGGAGGCCGAGTGGGTCGAGACGATGGTGGCGCGGCTGGAGAAGTCCGAACGACGCAGCCGGCCCTCCGACGACGAGCTGCTCCAGCGCGCGCACGACCTCAACGACCGCTACCTGGGTGGGCTGGCCACGCCCGGGTCGGTGCGGTGGGTCACCAACCAGAAGTCGCGTTGGGGCTCCTGCACGCCGGGTGACCGCACGATCCGGCTCTCCGCCCGGCTACAGGGCATGCCGCTGTGGGTGGTCGACTACGTGCTGATCCACGAGCTCGCCCACCTGCTCGAGGCGGGTCACGACGCGAGCTTCTGGGCGTGGGTGGACCGCTACCCGAAGGCGGAGCAGGCCAAGGGCTACCTCCTGGGCTGGTCGGCTGCCTCCAAGGTCGACTCCCCACCCGGCTCCGACGTCGACTGATCCCCGACGGCGCCGGTTCACGGCGGCGCGGGCCAGGGAGACCAGCTCCACCAGGTCCGGCTCGGGGTCGGGCAGGGCATCGGCCGGCCACCACCGCACGTCGAGGGACTCCTCGCTCACCACGTGTGCCGCCGCAGACGGCGCCACGGCCACGAAACGGACGTCGAGGTGGTGGACACCGCCCCGCGGGTCGCAGAACGGTACGGCGTGCTCGCTGAGCTGCACCGGCACCGGATCGACGTCCAGGTCGGCGATCCCGGACTCCTCGGCGGCCTCCCGGGCGGCAGCCGCGGACCAGGGTCAGGTCACCCGCCTCGCAGTGGCCGCCGAGCTGGAACCACCGGCCCGCCTTGGCGTGGAGCGTGAGCAGCACGCGTCCCAGGTCGGCCGAGAGCACGAGCGTGCTCGCGGTGAGGTGGTCCGGGTAGCAGGAGCGGGACATCCCGTCCGGGTGCGCCGCCAGGTGGTCGACGTACCGGTCGCGCAACGACCGCCTGCTCGTCCGACGGCGGGGACCAGGCGCGCAGCACCGCCAGCGCGTCGGCGTGCAGGGTCACGCGGGACGGTCGGGGTCGGTCCCGGCGTCGGGGCCGCCGTCCTCCCGGCCGGAGTCGAGGAGCTTGCGCAGCTCGGCGTCGAAGTCCTCCTCGCTCAGCTCGCCGGGTGCCGCCGCGTCCTCACGGAAGCCCAGGGGATCGTCGAGGTCGTCGGCGGTGGGCAGGAGGTGCGGGCTCATCCACACGCCGTCGCGGGCCTCGGTGCCCTGGCGGGTACGCAGCGAGCCCCACAGGGTGGAGGCGTCCCGCAGGCGCCGCGGACGCAGCTCGAGGCCGACCAGCGAGGCGAAGGTCTGCTCGGCGGGACCGCCCGCGGCGCGCCGGCGGCGTACGGCCTCCTGGAGCCTGGCCGCCGACGGCATCCGTTCGGTGGTGGCCTGCCCGACGACCTCGTCCACCCAGCCCTCGACGAGGGCAAGGGTGACCTCGAGCCGTTGCAGCGCGGCGTCCTGCGCGGGCGACTGGGGCAGGTCGAACAGCCCGCCCTCGAGCATCTGCTGCATCGACTCCGGGTTGGTGGGGTCGATGCCCCGCATCTGCTCCTCGAGCTTGCTCTGGATGCCCTCGGTGTTGATCTCGATCCCGCCCGCGTAGTCGGTGACGGCCTCGATGAGGTGGTCGCGCAACCACGGGACGTGGGCGAACAGCCGCTGGTGGGCGGCCTCGCGCAGGGCGAGGTAGAGGAGGACGTCGTCCTCGCTCACGTCGAGTCCGTCCGCGAACGCCGCGACGTTGCCCGGCACCAGCGCCGCCCGGCCGGGCCGGGCGAGGGGGAGGCCGATGTCGGTGGCGGTGAGCACCTCCGAGGCGAGCGCCCCGATACCGGAGCCGACCTGGGTGGCGAGCATCGCGCCGACCGCCCTGCCGAGCAGCCCCATCAGCGGACCGGCCATCGGCCGGGCCTCCTCGGGCAGCGCCTTGTCGATGGAGGACACCGAGCTCGCGGCGATCGGCTCGACCAGGCCCTTCCAGACCTCGGTGGTCTCCACGATCCACTCCGCGCGGCTCCAGGCTGCCGTCGAGGTCACGCCGGACGGGAACGCGGTGGTCTCGTCGAGCCAGTGGTCGGCGAGCCGGACCGCGTCGGCGACCGCGTCCTTCTGGTGCTGGGTCGGGGTCGGGTCGGGGGACTGGGCCACCGCCTTGCGGGCCATGTCGATCGCGACGTCCCAGTTCAGGGAACCCTCGTGGGGCTGCATCATCGACTGGATCTGGCTGAACAGCGCCCCGAAGTCCGGCACCCCACCGGCACCGCCGGCGCCGAAGAACTGCTCGAACGGCGTTCCCTTGAACGGGTTCTGGCCGCCGTCGTCGGGGTCGTCGGACGGGTCGCCCGGGTTGGTGTTCATGTGGTCAACCGTAGTGCCGGGCGGCAAGTAGGGTTTCAGCGTGTCCGACTCCGTGATCCGGCTCGTCGAGCTGCGCGAGACCCCGCTCGACGTCGCCGAGGTGGTGGCCGCGCTCGACGACGCCACCTCCGGCGGCCTGACCCTCTTCGTCGGCCGGGTCCGCGACCACGACGGCGGCAAGGGGGTGGACGGCCTCGACTACTCCGCGCACCCGACCGCCCTGGACCGGATGCGCGAGGTCTGCGCCATGGTCGCGGAGAAGTACGACGTGCACGGTGTCGCCGCCGTGCACCGCACCGGCCGGCTCGCGATCGGCGACATCGCGGTGATCATCGCGACCACCGCCGCCCACCGCGGCGAGGCGTTCGAGGCCTCCCGGGCGTTGATCGACACGCTCAAGGCCGAGGTCCCGATCTGGAAGCACCAGGTGTTCAGCGACGGCTCGGAGGAGTGGGTCGGCACCCCCTGAGCGGCTCCTGGTCGGGCCGCGCGCGTGTCGAGACCAGCCCCGGCACCGCGACGCCTACCCTGACTGACGTGGAGATCCTGTACTGGCTGGTGCCGCCCGTCGTCGTCACCCTCGTGGCGATGCTGTGGGTGGCGTGGCTGGGCCGGGAGGGTCGCGGGGAGGTCGACCGCGACGTCGCCGTACGCCGGCTGGCCGAGGCGTTGCAGAAGGAGTCGCCCGCGCACAGCCACCACCGGCCGACTCCCGTCCGCGACCGGAGCACCGGCATCGCCGTCCGCCCGTCGCGCGCGCCGGGAGCCGGTGCGCCGACCCAGCCGAGCCCCCGACGCTCCGCCTGACTTCGGTCAGGTGACAAACTTCCTGCATGACGCAGCGCACCATCGCCGGCCTCCTGGCCGTGCCGCTGCTCGTCGCGCTCTGGGTGGTCGCGCTCCTGACGCCGCTGCCCTACGTCACCTACTCGCCCGGCCTGACCGTCGACGTCCTCGACGACCCGGAGGGCGAGGAGATCATCCAGGTCGAGGGTCGTGAGACCTACCGCAACGGCGGTCAGCTGCGGATGACGACCGTCTACGTGACCCAGCCGGAGACCGAGGTCAACCTGTTCGAGCTGATGGAGGGCTGGCTCAGCCGCGACGACGCCGTCTACCCGTACAAGGCGGTCTATCCCGGTGGGGAGACCAACGCCTCCAACAAGCTCGAGGGCGAGATCGCGATGGTCTCCTCCCAGGACTCGGCGATCGCGGTCGCCCTCAGCGAGCTCGGCGTCGACTACACCGAGGCCACCAAGGTGTTCTCGGTCGAGAAGGACACCCCGGCCGACGGGTCCCTCAAGGTGAACGACGTGATCGTCCGGGTGGGGGGTACGTCGGTCACCACCACCGACGACGTGGCCCGGGAGGTCCGCGCCACTCCAGCGGGGGAGGCCCTCGACATCGAGGTCGTCCGGGCCGGTACCGAACGCACCGTCACCCTCACCCCCGAGCTCAAGGACGGCAAGCCGACGATCGGGATCTCGATGGTGCCGAGCTTCCGGTTCCCGTTCGACGTGGAGGTCGGGATCAGCGAGAGCATCGGCGGGCCCAGCGCCGGGCTGATGTTCTCCCTCGGCATCTACGACACCCTGACCCCGGGCTCGCTCACCGGGGACGAGACCGTCGCGGGCACCGGCACGATCACCCCGGAGGGCAAGGTCGGGCCGATCGGCGGCATCCAGCAGAAGATCGCCGCCGCCCGGGACGCCGGCGCCTCGCTGTTCCTGGTCCCACCCGAGAACTGCCAGGAGGCGCTCGGCAGCCCCAACGACGACATGCGGCTGGTGCGCACCGAGACGATGCACGACGCCGTCGAGGCCATCGAGGCGTGGGTGCGGGACCCCGACGCCAGCCTCCCGACCTGCACGGCCGGCCGCTCATGAGCAGCTTCGACAGGGATCTCGACGTGGACCCCGCCCTCGCCGCCGCCGTCCTCGAGATCGAGGGGCACATCGCCGAGGGCGGCTGGGACCAGCCGGCCCGGCTCTACGCGCTGGTCGAGACCCGGCGCCTCGTCGAGCAGGAGCCCGACCTGGCGGCCGCGACGGGGCTGGACTCCTCGGACGCCCAGGGTTCGCTGACCCCGGTCGAGCAGGACCAGCTCGCACCCGACCGGCCGCTGGAACAGGTGCTGGAGTCCATCGCCTGGCCGGAGGGCGTCGCCGGCTGCGCCGCGGTCGTGGAGCGGCTGGTACTGCCGCCCGACGCGGACGCCCACATCCCCGATGACCCGGCCGGCGCCGAGAAGTTCGCGCGCGAGCACCCCGACCGGCAGGAGGTCCGGATCGTCGCGGGCGTGACCCGCGCCGGATCGACGTACTGTGCCATGCGCCTGCGCGCCCACGACGACCCCCAGTCGGTCGTCGGTGGCGCGGACCTGGTGCCCGCGCTGCTGCAGCTGCTGACCGCGACCCTGGAGGATTGACCCGTGAGCGATCTCTTCGACAACGACCCGCGCCGGCAGCCGACCCCGCCCCCGCCGGGTGCGCCACGGCGCTCGCGGGCGCTGCTGATCACCGCGGGGGTGCTGATCGCCGGCTTCTTCGCGCTCACCACGGCGGCGTCGTTCTTCACCGACCGCATGTGGTACTCCTCGATCGGCTTCTCCGGTGTCTTCAGTGTGCTGTTCTGGACCCGCGCCGGCCTGTTCCTGGTGTTCGGATCGCTGATGGCCCTGGTCGTGGGGGTCAACATCTACCTGGCCTACCGGCTGCGCCCGGTCTTCCGGCCGCAGAGCCCCGAGCAGACGAGCCTGGACCGCTACCGCGAGGCGGTGGACCCGATCCGGACGTGGCTGCTGGTGGGCGTCTCGATCCTGCTCGCGCTGTTCGCCGGCACGTCGGCGGCCGGACAGTGGCGGCAGTACCTCCTGTGGCGCAACGGTGGTGAGTTCGGGAGCTCGCGACGAGTACTTCGACAAGGACATCGGCTTCTACATCTTCGACCTGCCGTGGCTGCACTACCTGGTGGACTCCGCGATGGCGTTCGCGTTCGTGGCGGCCCTGCTGGCCGGCCTGGTGCACTACCTGTACGGCGGGGTGCGGCTGCAGGCGACCCGGGACCGGCTCTCGCCCGGCGCCCAGGCGCAGCTGTCGCTGCTGCTCGGCGTCTTCGTGCTGGCCAAGGGAGCCGACTACTGGCTGGACCGCTACGACCTGGTCCACGAGAGCGGCCGGCTGATCACCGGCATCACCTACACCGACGACCACGCGGTGCTGCCGGCGAAGAACATCCTGATGGCGATCGCCCTGATCTGCGCGGTGCTGTTCTTCCTCAACGTCTGGCGGCGGACGTGGCTGCTGCCCTCGGTCGGCCTCGCGCTGCTCGTGCTCTCCGCGATCCTGCTCGGCATGATCTGGCCCGGCATCGTGCAGCAGTTCCAGGTCAACCCGACCGAGGCGGACAAGGAGGCGCCGTACATCGAGAGGAACATCGACGCGACCAGGACGGCGTACGACCTCGGCGACGTGGAGGTGGAGGACTTCACCAGCGAGGTCACCGTCGACGACGCCCAGCTGTCCGCACTCAGTGCGCAGACCTCGTCGGTGCCGCTGGTCGACCCGCAGCTGGTGAAGCAGACGTTCGAGCAGCAGCAGCAGGTCCGGTCCTACTACTCGGTGGCCGACGTCCTCGACGTGGACCGGTACACGATCGAAGGCAAGGACCGGGCGCTCGTGCTCGGCGTCCGGGAGATCGACCAGGCCGGGATCAACGAGGACGCCCGGAACTGGTCGAACCTGCACACCGTCTACACCCACGGCAACGGCGTGATCGCCGCCTACGCCAACCAGCGGCCCGACGACAACGAGGTCGCCGACAGCAACGACATCCAGTGGGCCGAGGGACAGGAGGCCGACGAGGACGCCCTGTCCAGCCTGACCGACGAGGGCTACGAGACCCGGGTCTACTACGGCGAGCGCAGCCCCGACTACTCCGTCGTCGGCAAGCTCGAGGGTGCCGCAGGACGTCGAGCTCGACCTCGGCAACGCGGCCAGCCGCCAGCGACGGACCAGGGCCAGACCACGACGTACGACGGCGACGGCGGCGTCGAGGTCGGGGGCTTCCTGAACCAGCTGCTGTACGCCGTGAAGTTCGGCGAGCCCAACTTCATCCTCTCCGAGCGGGTCAACGAGAACAGCAAGGTGCTCTACTACCGCAAGCCGCTGGAGCGGGTGGAGAAGGTCGCGCCGTGGTTGACCCTCGACAAGGACCCCTACCCCGCCGTGGTGGACGGCCGGATCAAGTGGATCGTCGACGGCTACACCACCACCGACCGGTTCCCGCTGGCGCAGCGGGAGTCCTTCGACGAGATGACCACCGACTCGCTCGACGACGGCAGCCAGTTCGGGACGCTGCCCACCGACGAGATCAACTACATGCGCAACGCGGTCAAGGCGACGGTCGACGCCTACGACGGCAGCGTCGACCTCTACGCGTGGGACGAGTCCGACCCGATCCTCGAGGCGTGGCGCGGAGCGTTCCCGGACACGGTGCAGGACCGGGAGGACATCCCGGACGGCCTCATGGAGCACCTGCGCTACCCCGAGGACCTGTTCAAGGTGCAGCGCTACCAGTTCGCGCGCTACCACATCACCAACCCCGACGACTTCTACGCCGACAACAACCGGTGGGAGGTGCCGCAGGACCCGGAGGCGCCGGGCCAGTACCAGCCGCCGTACCGGCTCTTCGTGAACCGTGGCGACACCGCCGGCCAGAACTTCGACCTCACCTCGGTCTACGTGCCGTACGACAAGAGCAACCTGGCCGCGTTCGTCTCGGTCGGCGCGGACGCCACCGACCCGGACACCTACGGCAAGATGCGGGTGCTGGAGCTGCCCGACGAGCAGACCCCCGGACCCGGCCTGATCCGCAACGAGATGACGACCTCGGACAACGTCCGGCGCGAGCTGCTGGCGTTCCAGTCCGGTGGCTCCAAGCCGGTCTACGGCAACCTGCTGACGCTGCCGGCCGGCGAGGGACTGATGTACGTCCAGCCGGTGTACGCCACCCGCGAGCTCTCCGAGGCGAGCTTCCCCGAGCTGCAGTTCGTGATCGTCTCCTACGGCGGACGGGTCGGCATCGGGCAGACGATGCCCGAGGCGATCGCCGACGCGCTGGGCGTCGACCCGGACAGCGTGCCGGAGGAGACCGGCAACCAGGGCAACGGTGGGACGGCGGGGGAGACCCCGAGTCGCCGACGGGGACGGTGGCCGCCCAGATCCGGGACCTGCTGAACCGGGCCCAGGTCGCGTTCAACGAGGCCGACGCCGCGTTCCGCGAGGGCGACACCGTGACCTGGGCACGCAAGACCGAGGAGGCCAAGGAGCTCGTCGACCGGGCCGTCACCCTCGCCGAGCAGCCCCGCGGCAACCCCCGTACCAACTGACGCCTCGCTGGTTGGTCAGCGAGGCACCGGGCCCACCGGTGTCGCAGAGCAGCTCCGGCGATCCCGCACCTGACTCGGGTACCCGGCGGGGCGGTGCGCCGGCGTACCAGTTGCACGGTGCGTGATGGTTCGGCGTCGACCGCCCGTACGGCGCCGAATGATCGAACACCGTGCAGGACGGTCCTCCGGTGGTTGAGCAGCGAGGCGCCCCGGCGCCGAGCGTCGTCGAAACCCCGGAACTGTCGGCGCCACGGCAACCCCGGACCCGATTTGGGCCCGCCCCACCCCGTCCCGTAAGGTTGGGTTCACCGACGCGGGGTGGAGCAGTTCGGTAGCTCGCTGGGCTCATAACCCAGAGGTCGCAGGTTCAAATCCTGCCCCCGCTACCAAGAAGAAGCGGCCCTCACAGTGACTGTGAGGGCCGCTTCTGTTGTGCTGCGGGAGGGTCGGCAGCGCCGGGGACTAGCTCGCTGCGCCGTCAGCTTCGAGGAGGGCCTGCTCCCGCTGGTGGTGCCGGCACACGAGGGCCTTCACCGAGAACATGCAGGAACCGCAGTCCTGGGCGGCTCCGGTCGCACGGCACACTGCCGAGACCGTACGGGCACCCTCGGCGAGGGCGGCGTCGATGGCGCCGTCGTTCACGACGCGGCAGTGGCACACGATCACGACAGGTGGGCTCGCACTTTCTCGCGGTGAATGCTAAGGGTGACCTAACTGAGGCTAGCCTAACCCGACGAGCTGTCCCGCGACAACGAGTCCGGGGCGACCCGTTTCCGGCTTCTGCCTCTTCCCGCTCGGGCGAGCGCTGTGCCAGCATGAGCAGGTTCGTCAAGTCGCGCGCCGGAGGTGAAGGATGCAGCCAGTTGATCCACGCATCGTCGAGTTGCTCAACGAGGCCCTGACCTTCGAGCTCACGGTCACCAACACCTACTTCCTGCACGCCCGCATGCTCGACAACTGGGGCCTCACGAAGCTGGGGAAGGTGTTCTACGACCTCTCCATCGACGAGATGAAGGACGCCGACGCGCTGATCAACCGGATCCTCATGTACGACGGCCATCCCAACGTCCAGAAGCTCAACTCGATCGCGGTGGGCGAGTCGCCCGAGGAGATGCTGACGCTGGCGCTCGACAGCGAGAAGCTCGCCGTCGCCCAGTTCAACGCCGGGAGCCCAGGAGTGCCACGACCTGGGCGACCACGGGACCGCGGCGGTCTTCGAGGAGATGGTCCTTGACGAGGAGCGGCACGCGGACTTCTTCGAGGGCCAGCTGGACGCCATCAGCCAGGTCGGCATCCAGCAGTACCTCGCCCAGCAGATCGACGCCGGCTCGGGACCCGGCTGAGCCGACCGGGTGGCCTGAAAGCCACGTCGTGCCCGCTGGCGGGTGCGACACTTCCGTCGTGGTCGGGTCCCAGGGCGAGGTGCCGCTCGTCGGTCGCGAGCGGGAGCTGGCGGTCCTGCGGGCCGCCGTGACCGGTGCCGCCGTCGGCGACCCCGGGTGCCGTGCTGGTCGCGGGCGAGGCGGGCGGCGGGAAGACCCGGCTGGTCCGCGCGCTGTTGGAGGACCTGCCGTCTCCGGAGGCACTGGTGCTGCGGGCGCAGTGCGTCGACCTGGGCGATCCGGGCCTGCCCTACCTGGCGATGGTCGACCTGGTCCGCGCGGTTCAGGCGGTGGCCGGATCCGATTCCGAGGTCGCCTCGGTTCTCGACCGGTTCCCGGTCGTGGCCGGCCTGACCGACCCGAACGCCTCCGGCGAGGGGCCCGGTCGACGAGTCGCGACGACTGCCAGCTCTTCGACGCGATGGCCGCCCTGCTCGCGGAGGTCGGGCGCATCCGCGGTCCGGTCGTCGTCACGATCGAGGACCTGCAGTGGGTGGACTCGTCCTCGGCGGACTTCCTCCGGTTCCTGCTCAGCCGGATGGTCTCGGAGCGGCTGTTGGTGGTGGCAACCGTCCGGACCGAAGGGTTGGCGGCACGTCCCCGGGTGCGTCAGCTGCTCAGCGAGCTGGGACGGCTGCCGTCGGTGACCCGCCTCGACCTCGAGCCGTTCGACACGACGGAGGTGGCGGAGTACCTGGCGCGGTTGGACGGCAGCCCGACCGACCCGGAAGTCGCCGCGGAGGTGTTCCGACGTACGCGGGGGAATCCCTACTACGTGCAGACCCTGGCGGCAGGCATGGGCCAGTCCGACGCGGTGGACGACCACGTCCCGCGCGCGCTGGGGGACCTGCTGGTCGGCAGGCTGGACGGGCTCCCGGACGTCGCGCGGACCGTGGTGCGCTGCGCCGCGGTCGTCGCGCGTCCCGTGCCCGACCGGCTGCTGCGTCAGGTGGCGGGACTGGCCGACGACGTGATGGACGAGGCGCTGCGCGCCGCCGTGGCCGAGGGGCTGCTGACGGCCGGAGGGCGAGGGCTACTCCTTCGCGCACGACCTGCTCCGCGGCGCCGTGTACGACGACCTGCTGCCCGGCGAGCGCGCGAGGCTGCACGCGGCCCATGCGGCCGCGCTCGAGGCGGGGGTCGCCGGGCCGGCGCCTCCCGCCGAGGTCGCGCACCACTTCACCGAGGCGCACGACGCGCCGAAGGCGCTGGTGTGGTCGACCCGGGCCGCCGAGGAGGCGATGCGGGTCCTGGCCCCGGGCGAGGCGCTCGAGCACCTCGAGCGCGTCCTGGCCGCGTGGCCGAACGTCGACGACGCCGCGGTGCTCGCCGGAGTGTCGAACGGCCGGATGGCGATCCGGGCGACACGCGCTGCCGGACTCGCCGGCGAGCCGTCCCGGGCCATCGAGTGGGCCCGCCGGGCGATCCAGCTCTGTGACGCCGAAGCGGACGGAGCGGGCGGGGTGGAGGCGCGCGCGGAGCTGGTTCGTCGGCTCGTGGAGCTGGACGCCGCCGACCAGACGGTCCGACCGGCGGAGGAGGCCGTGCGGCTCGCCGAGACCGCCGGCGTCGACGCGGGCACCGCGGCGCTCGCCCGCGTGGTGCTGGCCCGTGCCCTGGTCGCGGCCCGCCGCGCGGCCGAGGCGCGCCCGCACGTGGAGCGCGCACTCGTCGACGCGCGGGCCTCGGGCGTGCCGGGGCTGGAGCTGGAAGCGCTCAACGACCGCAGCCTTCCTCGACGAGATCGAGGGCGATCGGGAGGCCGCGGCCGACCGGCTCGGCACCGCCCTGCGGCAGGCCCGGGCCGAGGCAGACGTGGCGGCTGAGCTGCGCGCGCACTACTCGCTGGCGTCCCTCCACTACTACAACGGGGACGTCAGCGGTTCGCTGCCGGTGCTGGGGGCGGCGATGACCCGGGTGACCGAGACCGGCCTGCGGTGGAGCGTCCCGGGCGTGGAGCTGCGGGTGCTCCACACGATCGCGCTCTACGTCTCGGGCGAGCTCGACGCCAGCCTGGAGGTGGCCGAGGCGCCCGAGAGTCGGCCACCGGACGTCGCGGCGGCGAGGCTCGCCGCCGTGAGCTGCTATGCGGCGGTCGCCGGTGGGCTGCCGGATGCGGAGCGACGGTTGGCCGGACTACGCGAGAGCTGGGACACCCACCCGCAGGTCGCCCTGGTGGCCGGCGGTTGCGAGGCCGACGGGCTCGCCTGGGCGGGTGACTTCTCCGCCGCGGTCGCGATGGCCGAGCGCGCGCAGCACCACCTGGACAACGCGGTCGGTGAGGGCATGTACGGCGGCCTGTGGCTGTCGGCGCTGGGGCTTTCCGCGCTGGCCGACGAGGCGTCGTACTGCCGTCAGCGGCGCGACGAGGCCGGGGTCGACGGCCGCGCTCCGGCAGGGGGACGTCCTGCTGGACCGGGTCGAGCGGATCGTCGAGGGCGGGCGCGGGCGACCCGGGAGACCTGGGCCCCGAGGGGCGCGCGTGGCACGTCCGCGCGCTGGCCGAGCATGCTCGGCTGAGCGGGGAGCCGGCGGTCGAGCAGTGGCAGCAGGCGCTCGACGCCTTCGGCTACGGGCACGTCTACGAGCAGGCGCGCTGCCACTGGCGGCTGGCCGAGGCCGCGATCGCCGCCGGTGACCGCGATGCCGCCCGGAGTCACGCCCACGCGGCGGCGGCGTCGGCGGAGAAGATGCGGGCGGTGCCGCTCCAGCGTGCCGTCGCGGCGACGGTGGGCCGGGCTCGGCTGGACGGCCATGCCACGAAGGCCGACGCGGTGCTGACCGCGCGCGAGCGGGAGGTCCTCGCGCTGGTGGCGGAGGGGCTGACCAACCGCGAGATCGGGAGGCGTCTGTTCATCAGCGAGAAGACGGCCAGCGTGCACCTGAGCAACCTGATGGCGAAGCTCAACGTCTCCAGCCGGACCGAGGCGGTCACGGTCGCCCAACGTCGCGGGCTGCTGGACGTGATCTGACCCGACCGCCCCTCCCGCTAGCCCGGCCTCAGGCTGGACTGCGTGAATTCCTCATGCCTGAGGCGGGTCCTTAGACCCAGAGTCGACGCCATGCCGATCCGCACCGTGCGGAGGCGTCGAGGAGGGAACGAGATGGAAACGTCGCACTCGCGGGAGGGACTCGCGCGCCAGGTTGCCGGGCAGGTCTTCGACGGTGGAGACCCCGCCGCTGCCGCCGAGGCCGCCGGGTTCAACACGGCCGTCACGCACCGGCCCGCGGTCGTGGTCGCGGCCAGCAGCGCGGGAGACGTGGCGGCAGCGGTCCGCCACGCGAACCACGAGGGACTCCGCGTCGCGGTCCAGGCCACCGGGCACGGGGCCGCCGCGGCCACTGACGACACGGTGTTGATCTCCACGAAGGAGATGCAGGGCGTCCAGGTCGACCCCGTCGCCCGGGTGGCGAGGGTCGAGGCGGGCGTGCGCTGGCGGAGCGTGATCGACGCCGCCGTACCGCACGGGCTCGCACCGCTCTCCGGATCGGCCTCGGGCGTCGGGGTCGTCGGCTACACCCTCGGCGGCGGGATGGGTCATCTCGCCCGCCGCCACGGCTTCGCGGCCGACCACGTCCGCGCGGTCGAGCTCGTCACCGCCGACGGGCAGATCACGACGGTCACCGCCGAGAGCGACCCGGAGCTGTTCTGGGCGGTCCGCGGCGGTCAGAGCCGGTTCGGGATCGTCTCGGCGCTGGAGTTCGACCTGGTCCCCGTGCCGCAGTTCTTCGGCGGAGCCATGATCTTCGTCGGGCCCGCCATCGAGGACGTGCTGCACGCCTTCGCCGCATGGGCGCCGACCCTGCCGGAGGAGGTCACCACGTCGGTCGCGCTGCTGCGGATGCCGCCGATCGAGGAGGTGCCGCCGCCGCTGCGCGGGGTCGTCAGCCTGGCGCTGCGCTTCGGCTTCACCGGATCCCCGGAGCACGGCGAGGCCCTGCTCGCGCCCATGCGTCGCGTCGCTGCCCCGGTGCTGGACTCCGTCGGCCCGATGTCGTACGCCGCGGTCGACGGCATCCACATGGATCCCCCCGAGCCGCTGCCGGCCGTGTTCCGCGGCGGGCTGCTGAGCGCGATGCCGGCCGACCTGGTCGACGCGCTGCTCGGCGTGGCCGGCCCCGACGTCGAGGTGCCTCTGGCGATGGTCGAGCTGCGGCTGATGGGCGGGGCGCTGAGCCGCCCGGCCGAGGTCCCGAACGCGGTGGCCGGGCGCGACGGGGCGTTCTCGCTGTCGGTGGTCGCGCCGGCCCCGCCCCCGCTGCTGGAGACCGCCCACGCGGTGACGGCCGGCGTCGTGGACGCGCTGCAGCCGTGGTCGACGGGCACGTCGCTGGTCAACTTCGCCGGGCACGGCGACGACGCCGGAGCAGGGTGTGGACGCCCGACGCGCTCGAGCGGCTGCGTCGGGTCAAGCAGACGGCTGGATCCCCGCAACGTCTTCGGTGGCGCGCTCACCGCTCCTGCTGTTGTTTCGGCGGGTGCGCGATGAGCCGCCCGCTCGTGGTCGTCGAGCAGGGCCAGGGCCGCCGGGTCGGCAACGTCGAGTTCCTCGCGACCACGGACGACACGCCCTTCTACAACCTGGGGATCGTCGTGCTCAGGCCGGGGCAGGGGGTCGACGGACACGTGCACCAGGGGGAGGACGACTCCATGCTGGTGCTCGAGGGCACGCTGACCCTGACCGTCGGCGACGACCGACGGGAGGTGCACGCCGGCCCGGGGACGTACGTGCTGGTGCCCGAGGGCACCTACCACGCGCTGATGAACCACGGGCCGGGCGACGTGCGCTTCCTGAACATCCACGCGCCCGGCGGGTTCGACCGGCGGATCGGGCTCGAGCCCCGGCCCGCGGAGCAGGCCGCCGTTGTGTGATCGTCCGTGGGCGCCGGGCCATCGTGGGCCCGGAGCCCGTGGATGGTCACGTCACGACGTCGTCACAGGCAGGTGGGCGAGGAGCGCGTCGGCGAGCAGCTCGGGGGCCGTGACCTGCGCGGCATGTGCCTGACCCGGCAGCACCGTGAGGGTGCTGGACGGCAGGGCCGCGTCCAGGGCGGCGATCACGTTCTTCTGCCCGGGAGTGCTGCGATCACCCAGCAGCAGGACCGTCGGCACGCCCAGGTCCTCGTGCGCGGTCGCGTCGAACGCGAGGCTCGCGGCCGTCCGCAGCTCGCGGGGGATCGTCGGCGCCGTCGCCACCCGCGCCGCCCAGGTCGGCATGGCGCGCATCGCCGCGACGTCGTCGGCCGACATGCCGACCCCGAACCGGTAGAAGTGCTCGAGCGCGGCGTCGCGCTCGCCGCCCGCGAGCAGCTCGTCGAACCTGGCCAGGACGGTGTCCGGTGCGAGCACCACGCCGCGGAACCCGGGCTCGTAGAGGAACAGGCGTTCGAGGTTCCCCGAGAGGGTGGCGGCGCCGAGGGCGCAGACGGCACCGTAGGAGTGCCCGTACACCGACACGGCCTCACCGGTCTCGGCCGCGACCCGGTCGACCACGGCAGCGACGTCGGCGTACTCCAGCGCGATGTCGTACGACGCCGCGTCTCCGCTCAGCCCGCGGCCGCGCCGGTCCACTGCGTGGACGGTGTAGTGGGGCTCGAGGAGGGGGACGAGCTGCGAGAGAACCCTGTGGTCCGCGGTCGCGCCGTGGACCATGACCAGGGGCGGCCCGTTCCCGCTGGTGGCGAACCCGATCCGGGTCCCGTCCACGGAGATGACGTGCTGGATTCCCGACATGGCGCTGCTCCTTGATGACAGTTTGGTGGTGGACAGCAGCGAGCCTCGCGTGAGGCGCTGTCCATGCGATGACACCCGGTGGCCGCCGGGGCAGCGGTCGCGTCAGCCCGCCGACAGGCGGCTGTCAGGCGCGGTGGCCACCGTGGTGCCGTCCGACCCAGACCACCCTTGGAGACGCCATGACCGACCGAGACGCACTGCCGCAGCTGGAGGACCGGATCTTCCTGACCGACGGCGGCATCGAGACCACCCTCATCCACCACCAGGGCATCGAGCTGCCCGACTTCGCCGCGTTCGTCCTGCACGACGACGAGACGGGGAGGGGAGCCCTGCGCCGCTACTTCGAGCCGTACGCCGTCCTGGCGCGCGACGCCGGCCTCGGGCTGGTGCTCGAGACCGCCACCTGGCGGGCCAGCCGCGACTGGGGCGACCGCCTCGGCTACTCGCGCGCCGCGCTCGCCGAGGCGAACCGGGCGTCGGTCGACGTCGTCGCGGAGCTCGCCGCGGAGTACGTGACGGAGTCGAGCCCGATCGTGGTCAGCGGCTGCCTGGGCCCCCGGGGTGACGGCTACGACCCCGAGCGCCTGCTGGAGGCGGCCGAGGCCGAGGACTACCACAGCGAGCAGGTGGCGACGTTCAGCGAGACCGCGGCGGACCTCGTCACCGCCATCACCATGACCCACACCGGCGAGGCGATCGGTCTCGCCCGGGCGGCGGCCGCCCACGGACTGCCGAGCGTCATCTCCTTCACGGTCGAGACCGACGGCCGGCTGCCGTCGGGCGAGGGGCTCGGGGAGGCGATCGAGACCGTCGATGCGGAGACGGGCGGAGCTCCCGGCGTACTACATGGTGAACTGCGCCCACCCGCTGCACGTCGGCCGGACGCTGGTCGAGGGCACCGGCTGGAACACGCGGGTCCGCGGTCTCCGGGCGAACGCCTCGACCATGAGCCACGCGGAGCTGGACGAGGCCGAGACCCTCGACATCGGCGACCCCGCGGATCTCGGGACCAGGTACGCCCAGCTCCGCGAGCAGCTGCCGTGGCTGACGGTGCTCGGCGGGTGCTGCGGGACCGACGTCCGGCACATCGACGCGATCCGGCGGGCCTGCGCCTGACCCCTCCTCGACCGGTCAGGCGTGCGCGGTCCGGCGCAGCCGAGCGGATGGTCGTGCGGGCCAGGGCCACGCACTCGTCGAAGGTGAGCGACCCTCCCTCGGCGAGGGCGGCCCGCACCGTCGGCTCGCCGACCCGCTCCGTCACGATCCGGACGGCCTCGCGCAGCCGGTTCTCGTCGCCGAGCAGCATGTAGGTGCGGTCCCCGGTGCCGAGGACGGCGCCCGCCAGCAGCGCCGCCGGCCGGTCCTGGCCGAGGCGGGCGAAGAGCGTCGAGAGGTTCATCAGCACCCACCACTGCGCGGTGACGTTGCCCAGGGCGTCCCACTCGTCCATCACGCGCTCGAGCTCCGCGAGCGACTCGTGGGCCGAGCCGTGGCGGGCCGCCAGTGCCACCGCGGAGCTGCGCGCGAGACCGAGGAACAGCCGGTTGTCGACCTTCGCGGACTCCTCCATCGCGACCCGGTAGGCGGCCAGTGCGCCCGGGACGTCGACCTCGGCCAGGGCCTCGCCGGACACGTAGTGCGCCCAGGCGCGGGCGCTCGGGTTCCCGGTCAGGCCGGTGCGGAGGCGGAGGTCAGCAAGGCGGTCCCGCGCCTCGGCCCCCTCCCCGGCGTACGTCGTCGCCTGGCAGACCGAGACCTCCGCCATCAGGGCGGCGATCGGGCGACCCTCCGTGAGGTTCAGGTCCACCGACTCCGCGAACCGCCGCCGCGCCTCGGCGAAGTTCCCGGCGAACATGACGAGGTTGCCGGCCTGCGAGACCGACCGGGCGCGACGCGGACGCCCACTGCCGTCGTCGGCGCTGACCCCGCGCAGGGCGATCTCCTCGGCCGCCTCCAGGTCGCCCGCGGCCCAGGCGCCGGCCGCCCCGGTGGCCAGCGCCTGGGACAGCTCCGGATGCTCGATGTCCCACGAGGCGACCTGCCGTCCGAAGTCGAGGAGGTCGAGGCGCTGCCGCTGGTAGGCAAAGTCGTAGACCACCGCCGCGAGCTCCACCGCCAGCGAGCGGTCGTGCTCCGCAGTGTGGGCCCACGCCGCGTGCAGGTCGGCGGTCATCGTCGCGATCTCCGCGACACATGCGGCCTCCGCCTCCGGGACCTGCTGCCAACGCAGCTCCGCCACCCGGTCGACGACCGCGCGCGCATGGCGCCCTCGCAGGGCGAGGAGGTCCTCGCCGGAGAGACGTTCGGCGGCGTAGGTGCGCATCGTCTCGAGCAGCCAGAACCGCCCCTCGCCTGCCTGGACGAGCGACTGCTCGGCCAGGCGGGCGAGCAGTGGGCCGACGGACGAGGCGGCGAGGCGACCGTCGCCGCACACCGTGCGCGCGCCCTCGAGCCGGAACCCGCCGGGGAAGACGGCGAGCCGTTCGAAGAGCAGTGCCTCCTCGACGGTCAGCAGGTCGTAGGACGCGTCGATCACCGCACGCAGGGTCCGGTGCCGGGCCGCAGCGGTACGCCGGCCACCCGCCAGCAGGTCCAGCTCGCCGGCGATGTGGGCGCTGAACTCGCGGATGCCGAACGTCGCGGCCCGCGCCGCACCGAGCTCGATCGCGAGGGGCAGCCCGTCGAGCCGCCGGCAGAGCCCGGCGATGTCCGCCAGCTGCGCCTCCGTGGGCGGTCCCGTCAGCCCGCTGGCCCGCTCGAGGAAGAGGCGGATCGCCGGGTTGTCGCCGTCGGGGCCCGAGGGCAGCGACAGCGGCGCCAGGTGGTGCACGTGCTCACCGCTCACGGCGAGCCGCTCGCGGCTGGTGGCCAGGACCCGCAGCCGGGGCCCGTGGTCGAGCAGACCCTCGACCAGCGGAGCCAGCCCGTCGAGCACCGTCTCCGCGTTGTCCAGGCACAACAGCGCCGACGACCCGCGGAGCGAGCTGCCCAGCACGGCCCCGGGGTCCGAGCCGCGGGGCATGTCGACCCCGGTCGCCTCGGCCACCAGATCGGGCAGGCGGCCCGGTTCGACGTTCGAGAGGTCGATCCACACCACGGGACGCCCCTCCGCCAGCTCGTGGGCGATCTCCAGCGCGAGCCGGGTCTTGCCGACCCCGCCGGGACCGACGAGCGACACCAGGGGTTTGTCGACCAGGCAGCGTCGGACGATCGCCAGGTCCTCGGCCCGGCCGATGATGGTGCCCGGCCGCCGGGGCAGGGGAGGGGCGGTCGACGGTGGGGCGGCGCCCCGGTAGAGCCCGGCGCGGGCGGGTCCCGGGAGGTCGTCCTGGAGGATCCGGGTCTCCAGCTCCCGCAACCCGGCCGGTGGGTCCAGGCCGAGCTCGTCGGCGAGCAGCTCCCGGTACCGGCGGTAGGCGTCGAGGGCATCCGCCACCCGGCCGCAGGCATGCAGGGACCGGACCAGGAGCTCGACCGGGCGCTCACGGAGCGGCGCCTCACCGACCAGCTCGCTGGCGGCGGCCACGGCCTCGGTGGCCGCGCCGCGACGCAGGAGGAGCTCGACGCGATCCTCGGCCGCAGCGGTGCGGAGCTCGGCCAGCCGCACCGCGGGTGCCTGGGCGAACGCCTCGGAGAACTCGCCGTACGCCGGGCCCCGCCACAGGGCCAGCGCGGCGTCGAGCTCGCGCGCGGCCTCCGCGGGCTCGGCGTCGATGATGGTGCGGGCGCGTCGGTACGACGCCTCGAACTCCTCCGCGTCAAGCGCGCCGGGGCCGACGGCCACCCGGTAGCCACCGGGCGCCGTCACCAGGCAGTCCGCTCCGGAGCCGAGCCGGGCCCGCAACCGGGTCACGACCTGCTGCAACGCGTTTGCCGGCGCCTCGGGCGGCTCCTCGCCCCACACGGCGTCGACCAGGCGGTCGGTCGAGACCACCGCGTTGGGCTGCAGCAGGAGCGCGGTCAGCAGGGCACGGGGGCGCCCCCCGGAGACCTGCACCGGGCCGTCGTCCCCCTCGACCTCCAGCGCACCGAGCACCCTGAACTTCATCGCCGCGCCCCTCGCCCGCTGCCCCGACGGGTCCCAGTGTCGCACCGGTCGCCGCGTCATCGCCATGAAAGCCGGCTGTCAGCCCTGCCCCGCACGCTGGTCCCACCGCGACAAGCGGCCCCCTTCTCGCCCGTCGCCGACGGAGCGAGGAACGACGAAAGGAAGACCCATGCCCTACTTCGACGGTTCCCGCGGACGGATCCACCACGAGGCCTGGTTGCCGGACGGGCCAGCCCGTGCGGCCGTGGTCCTGCTGCACGGGTACGGCGAGCACCTCGGCCTGTACGACGCCCTGGCCAGCCGCCTGGCGGCCGCCGGACACGCGGTGCACGCCCTCGACTCCATCGGCCACGGCCGGAGCGACGGCGAGCGCGGTCGCATCGACTCCTGGGACGACTGCGTCCGCGACGCCCGCACCCTCGTGGGCATCGCCGAGGACAGCCACCCCGGAGCGCCGGTGGTCGTGATCGGTCATTCCGGCGGCGCGGTGACGACGTACCTCCTGACCGTGCGCCACCCCGACGTGGCCGCCGGGGTGGTCCTGTCCGGAGGCCCGCTGCGCCCCTTGGGATGGATCGGTGAGGCGCTGAGCGGCACGGGCGGGGACAGCGAGGACGCCGAGGACCTCGACCCCACCTCACTCTTCAGCACCCACCCCACCTACGTGCACGCCCTGATGCACGATCCGCTGTGCGTGCAAGGTGACTTCCACCCCGTGTCGCTGGAGGCGGTCAGGGCGACCTGGCCCGAGGTCGCCGAGGCGCTCGCCCACGGCCGCCCCGACCTGCCGATCCGGCTCCTCCACGGGGAGGACGACCCGGTGGTCCCTGTGTGGGTCGCCCGGGACCTCGCCGACTCCCTCCCGAACGCGAGCCTCCGGGTCTTCCCCGGCGACCTGCACGACGTGCTCAACGAGCACGACCGCGACCTCGTCCACGACGACGTCGTGGCGTTCGTCGACACGGTCGTCAGGCAGGAGGTCCGGGTCTGACCGGGCCCGCCGGCCGGATCGCGACGACCTCGACCGGTCAGCCCGCCTCGGCCAGCACGGCGCCCAGCTGCTCGATCATCCAGGTCAGGTCCTCGGCCTCGATGACGAGCGGCGGGGCCAGCCGGATCGTGGAGCCGTGGGTGTCCTTGACGAGGACGCCCTTGGCGAGCATCCGCTCGCACGCCTCGCGGCCGCTCATCAGGGCGGGATCGATGTCGATGCCCGCCCAGAGGCCGCAGGTGCGCGCTTCGACGACGCCGTTGCCCACGAGTGCGGTGAGCCCTTCCTCCAGAAGGGGGAGAGATCCCGCGCACGCTCCTGCATCTCCCCGGTGTCGAGAAGGCCAACCACGGCGTACCCGACGGCTGCCGCCAGCGGATTGCCGCCGAACGTCGAGCCGTGGTTGCCGGGATGCATCACGCTGAGCACGTGGTCGGAGGCGACCACCGCCGAGACCGGGACGATGCCGCCGCCGAGCGCCTTGCCCAGCACGTACATGTCGGGCACGATCCCGTCGAGCTCGCAGGCGAACGTCGAGCCGGTCCGGCCGAGCCCGGACTGGATCTCGTCGGCGATGAACAGCACGTCGAGCTCGGTGCACATCTCGCGGACGGACTGGAGGTAGCCGCTCGGCGGGATGATGACGCCGGCCTCGCCCTGGATCGGCTCCAGCAGGACCGCCACCGTCTGGTCGTCGATGGCCTCGCGCAGCGCCTCCGCATCGCCGTACGGCACCACCCGGAATCCGGGCGTGAACGGCCCGAATCCCTCGCGCGCCAGCGGGTCGGTGGAGAAGCTCACGATCGTGGTGGTCCGGCCGTGGAAGTTCTCCGCCGCGACCACGATGTTGGCCTCGTTGAACGGAAGCCCCTTGAGGTCGTAGCCCCACTTGCGGGCGACCTTGATCGCGGTCTCCACCGCCTCGGCGCCGGTGTTCATCGGCAGCACCCGCTCCATCCCGGCGAGCTCGGACAGGTCGCGGCAGAAGAGCCCGAGGCGGTCGTTGTGGAACGCCCGGCTGGTCAGGGTGACCCGCTTGAGCTGGTCGCGTGCGGCCTTCAGCAGGGCGGGGTGGCGGTGTCCGAAGTTGAGCGCGGAGTAGCCCGCCAGGCAGTCGAGGTAGCGCCGGCCGTCGACGTCGGAGACCCAGGCCCCCTCGGCCTGGGCGACCACCACGGGCAGCGGGTAGTAGTTGCGCGCAACATGGCGCTCGGCGAGGAGCAGGTGCTCCTCGGTGTTCGGCGCCGGTGCGTGCTTTCCGCGGCTCGAGTTCGGCATGCGGCTTCCCTTCGCGTGTGCTTCCCCGCAATGTACGTGCCCGACCGGGGATCGCAGGCGCACCTCGCGCTCCACCCGGGTCCCGCATCACCCCTACGACGCCAGGTCGGCGGAGTGGAGGCCGTTGCGCACGTAGCCGGGAAGGTCGGCCAGGAACCTGCCGGCCATCCGACGCAGCACGGGCTGGAGGAGACGCATCGGTCCACGCGGCTGCAGCTGCATCCGGATCTCGACCAGCGTCCCCTCACCCTGCGGTGCCAGGAGGAACTCGAAGCTCCCGGTGGCGGCGCGTGATCGCTCGACGGTGGCGAACCGCCGCGGCCGCTCGTAGGCGGACAGCTCCATCGCCACCCGGCCCACGCCCCGCATCCGGCCGCGGTAGGTCGATCCGGCGCCGATCGGTCCGGGGGAGACCTTCACGACCTCGAGGCACTCGGGGTTCCAGGCCGGCTCGTTCTCGAAGTCGGCCAGGAAGTCGAACACCTGCTCCGGCGGCTGGTCCAGGGTCATGGATGTTGCGTTCTCGATCATGGCGCGCTCCTCTCGTCCTGACCCGCTCAGGCCTGCGCCTGGGCGGCGTCGGCGTTGCGCATCACGACCTCGAGCGTCCGCTCGAGGTCGGCGGTGGGACTGAACTCGACGACCTCGGTGCCGGCGTGCAGCTCGGGGGTGTGGCCGGCGGGGACGAAGTACGCCTCACCGGCGCCGATGGTCTCCGAGCCACCGGCGCTGTGGTAGGTGAGCTGTCCCGTGAGCACGATGCCCCAGTGCGGGCACTGGCAGCGGTCGTCCGGGAGACCCACGAACAGCGGTGCCATGTCCGCGTCCTCGGTGTAGGTCTCGAAACCGACGGTGTAGCCGCCCAGGTCCTCGAAGTGGCCCTCGTAGCCCGGGGCGGTCTCGACGCTGGTGGCGGTGTCCTTCGACGTCTTCGGCATGGCGATTCTCCTTGGGGTGAGTTGGATCAACTGACCCCACGATCCGCCGTCGACGGGCCGGCTCGCGCGGGGAGAACGCCCTATCCGGATCCCTGTTCCGACCCCAGCCGCGTCCGCGCCACGGCTGCCGCCTGCGACCGGTTGCGCACGCCGAGCTTCATCAGGATGTGGGAGACGTGATTGCCCGCCGTCTTGGGCGAGATGAAGAGTCGCCCGGCGATCTCCGCGTTGGTGAGGCCTTCCCCGAGCAGCTGGAGTACGTCGACCTCGCGCGATGAGAGCTGCCCGACCTGCTGGGCCCCCGGTGGCCGGGACTCGTCACCCAGCTCGCGCAGCAGGGCGGCCGCCTGGTCCCGTTCGTACCTCGCCCCCGAGGTGTGGAGTGCCGAGAGGGCGTTGCGGGCCTCCGCGATCGCGGCGTTCCGGTCAAGCGTGCGCAGCGCACGGGCGAGGTCGAGTCGGGTCCGGCCCACGTCCAGCTCCATGCCGAGACGGCCGAACCGGGCCACCGAGCTCTCGAGAGCCGCCAGCCCGGCGGCGGGATCGCGGGCCACGTCGATCCGGCCGTGGGCGCGGTCGGCGAAGGCGCGCGCCCGCTCCGTGTCGGACGACAGGGCCAGGGCGTCCAGCGCGTCGGCCGCGGCCGTGGCGCCGGCGACGTCGCCGTCGGCGAGCCGTGCCTTGACCAGCAGATCCAGAACGGTGACTGCCAGCGGGCTCCCCTCGCCGAGCTGCCGCAACCTGCGCTCGAGGACCACGGCAGCGGCGGCCGGCTCTCCGAGCGCCAGGTGCAGCTCGGCCCGCGCGCGGACCGTCCAGCCGTCTCCTTCGGCACCCGGCAGCACCTGCTCGGCCTCCTCGAACCGGCCCTGGCGCACGAGCAGGTCGGCCAGCCGCGATCGGGGGTCGACGCAGCGTCCGTGGGTCCCGTCCTTCTCGGCGAGCCGGAGCCCTCGCGCCAGCTCGCGCTCGGCGTCCTCGAGCCGCCCGCCGGCGATGAGCGCCTCGGCGCTGCAGCAGGCGCAGAAGCTGAGGACGGGGAGCTCCCGGCGGTCGTACGTCGCGTCCCCGAGCAGGCGGTTCCACTGCGCCAGCCGGTCCAGGTCGCCCGTCTGGTCGCAGGCCGCGAGGAGGGCGCAGCAGAGCTCGCCCACCGTTTCCAGATCGAGTGCTTCACCGCCGAGCGCGGCCGCCATCGCCTCGTCCAGTCGGGAGAGCCCCGACTCCACGGCGCCGACGCGGACCTCGGCCAGGCCGAGCCGGCCCAGGGCGGTGATCTCCAGGTCGGCGTCCCCCAGCCGTCGCGCGATCTCGAGCGCGGCCTTCGCGTGGCCGCGCGCGGCCACGGGGTCACCGGCTCGTTCGCAGCGCACCAGCTCCACGCGGGCATGGGCAGGCTGTTCGGGCAGTCGCTCCAGGAGTCGGCTCGCCCGCGACAGCCAGCCGCCCGCGGCTGCCGGGTTGCGCACGCCCACCTGGAACTCGTGGGCGATCCAGAGCGCCACCTCGGCGGCAGCCCGGTCCTCGCCCCTCTTCCGGAACCCGGCGTAGGCGCGGGTCCGCTCCTCGATGGACTTCGACGAACCATCCGTCCACCACAACGACCGGGCCAGCCCGTCGTGTGCTTCGGCATCGTCGCCCTGCGCCAGCACCGTGGTGAACGCCGTACGGGCAGCCCTCCAGTCCCCGGAGGCAAGCGCCGCGTTACCGGCGGCCATCAGCTCGGAGGCCGGCTCAGCCATGGCTGATTCTCTCACCGGCACGCGCTGCCGGACAGGCATGGCGGCGGTGGACCAGATGGGCGGCCGCCGACGGCCCGCGTCAGACTGATCTTGACCCATTCAAGAATGTGGTCGAGACTCGCAGGCGTGCAGACGCCGGAGTTCGAGCGCAGGTTGCGCGATGTCGGCCCTGCGCGTGACCCGCCCCCGCGTGGCGGTGCTGTCCGCGGTGCACGAGCACCCGCACGCCGACACCGACACGATCGGGCGCGTGGTGCGGGAGAAGCTCGGCGAGGTCTCCCACCAGGCCGTGTACGACGTGCTGCGGGCGTTGACCGCCGCCGGTCTTCTGCGCCGCATCCAGCCCTCGGGCTCGGTGGCACGCTACGAGTCCCGGGTCGGGGACAACCACCACCACGTGGTCTGCCGGTCCTGTGGTGCGATTGCCGACGTCGACTGCGCGGTCGGCGACGCCCCGTGCCTGGAGGCGGCGGACGACCACGGCTTCGTCATCGACGAGGCCGAGGTGACCTACTGGGCACTCTGCCCCGCATGTGCCGGTGAGCGACGTGGCTCCCCGGCGGCTACCCATCAGAAGCAATCCGCGAGATAGGGAGAACGACAGACGTGTCAGAGCACGGCAGCGAAAGCGAGAACCCGGTCATCGACGCCCCGGAGGCGAAGGTGGACCGTCGGCCGCGGACCAACCAGGACTGGTGGCCCAACCAGCTCAACCTGCAGGTCCTCCACCAGCACTCGTCCCAGGGGAATCCTCTGGGGGAGGACTTCAGCTACGCCGACGAGTTCAGGGATCTCGACGTCGAGGCCCTGAAGCGTGACCTCGTCGAGGTGATGACGACGTCGCAGGACTGGTGGCCGGCCGACTTCGGGCACTACGGCGGCCTGTTCATCCGGCTGAGCTGGCACGCCGCCGGCACCTACCGGATCGAGGACGGCCGCGGCGGTGCCGGCGACGGCTCGCAGCGGTTCGCGCCCCTCAACAGCTGGCCCGACAACGCGAACCTCGACAAGGCCCGCCGGTTGTTGTGGCCGGTCAAGCAGAAGTACGGCCAGAAGATCTCGTGGGCCGACCTGCTGGTTCTCGCCGGGAACGTCGCCCTGGAGGACATGGGGTTCGAGACCTTCGGGTTCGGGTTCGGGCGCGAGGACATCTGGGAGCCCGAGGAGATCATCTGGGGGCCCGAGGACACCTGGCTGGGCGACGAGCGCTACAGCGGCGATCGGGAGCTGTCCGGGCCGTTCGGTGCGGTCCAGATGGGCCTGATCTACGTGAACCCCGAGGGCCCGAACGGCAACCCTGACCCGGTCGCGGCGGCCCGCGACATCCGTGAGACCTTCCGCCGGATGGCGATGAACGACGAGGAGACCGTCGCCCTGATCGCCGGCGGCCACTCGTTCGGCAAGACCCACGGCGCCGGCGACGCCGACCTGGTCGGCGCCGAGCCCGAGGGCTGCCCGGTCGACGCGCAGGGGCTCGGCTGGCACAGCAGCCACGGCTCCGGCAAGGGTGCGGACACGATCACCAGCGGCCTCGAGGTGACCTGGACGAGCACACCGACGACGTGGGGCAACGGCTTCTTCGAGAACCTCTTCGGCCACGAGTGGGAGCTCACCAAGAGCCCGGCCGGCGCCCACCAGTGGGTGGCCAAGGACGCCGAGGCGACCATTCCCGGACGCCCACGGTGGACCGAACCGGCGACCGACCATGCTGACCACCGACCTGTCGCTGCGGATGGACCCGGAGTACGAGAAGATCTCGCGTCGGTTCCTGGAGGACCCCGACGAGTTCCGGCTCGCGTTCGCCAAGGCCTGGTACAAGCTGCTCCACCGCGACATGGGTCCGGCCGCGCGCTACCTCGGCCCCTGGGTCGCCGAGCCGCAGCTGTGGCAGGACCCGGTCCCGACGGTCGACCACGAGCTGATCGACGACCAGGACGTCGCCACCCTCAAGTCCAGGCTCCTCGACTCCGGCTTGTCGCGTGCTCCAGGCTGGCCGCGACCGCGTGGGCGTCGGCGGCCAGCTTCCGCGACACCGACAAGCGTGGCGGCGCCAATGGCGCCCGCCTGCGGCTGGAGCCGCAGCGAGGCTGGGAGGTCAACGAACCCGCCGAGCTCGAGACCGCGCTGGCCGCTCTGGAGCGGGTCCAGCAGGAGTTCAACGAGGCCCAGTCCGGGGACAAGCGGGTCTCCCTGGCGGACCTGATCGTGCTGGGCGGCTGCGCGGCGGTCGAGAAGGCGGCGAAGGACGCCGGCCACGACATCACGGTGCCGTTCGCGCCGGGCCGTACGGACACCTCGCAGGAGCAGACCGACGTCGAGTCGTTCGCGGTGCTCGAGCCCCGCGCCGACGGGTTCCGCAACTACCTGCGCGCCGGCGAGAAGCTCGCGCCGGAGACGCTGCTGCTGGACCGGGCCAACCTTCTCGGCCTGACGGCGCCGGAGATGACGGTCCTGGTCGGCGGCATGCGCGCGCTCGGCACGAACGCGGGCTCGTCGAGGCACGGCATTCTCACCGACCGCCCCGGCGCCCTGACGAACGACTTCTTCAGCAACCTCCTGGCGCCCGGGACGGAGTGGAAGGCATCGGAGACGCGCGGAGAACGTCTACGAGATCCGCGACCTGGCCACCGGTGACGTGAAGTGGACAGCCACCGCGGTGGATCTGGTCTTCGGGTCGAACTCCCAGCTCCGCGCGCTCTCGGAGGTCTACGCGGCCGACGACGCCCAGGAGAAGTTCGTCCGTGACTTCGTGCGGGCCTGGGACAAGGTGATGAACCTCGACCGGTTCGACCTGGCCTGATCGCGTGCCCGCGGTCCACGAGCTCACCCGCGAGGAGGCTCGCCGGATCGCGGTGCGCGCCCAGCTGCTGACGGGGGACCGGCCGACCGACCTGCTGGACGCCGTCCGCCACCTCACCATCCTGCAGGCCGACCCGTGCAAGGCCGTGGCGCCCAGCGCCGACGTCGTGCTGTGGAGCCGGCTGGGGTCGGCCTACCGGCCGCGTGACCTCGAGGCCGCGGTGGCCGACGGTGCGCTGGTGGACCTGCACGGCATGCTCCGGCCGGCCGAGGACATCGCGCTGTTCCGTGCCGAGATGGCGGCCTGGCCGGGCCCCGGCCCGCTGAAGGACTGGCAGGAGGAGCGCCTCGGCTGGCTCGAGGCCAACGACCACACCCGGCGCGACATCCTCGAGAAGCTCTACGACGAGGGGCCGGTGCCCCGGAGCGCGCTGCCGGACACGACGCTCGTGCCCTGGGAGTCCAGCGGCTGGAACAACGACCGCAACGTCCGGATGCTGCTCGCCCTGATGGTCAGCCGGGGCGAGGTGGCCGCCGCGGGCCATGACGGAGGCGAGCGGTTGTGGGACCTCGCGGAGCGGGTCTACCCCGACCTCCCGGCCGTGCCGCTCGAGGAGGCCGCGCGGACCCGCGCCGCGCGCCGGCTGCGCGGCGCTCGGCATCGCCCGGGCCAGGGCGCCCGTGACCCCGAACGAGCCCAACGACGTCGGCGAGGCGGGGGAGCCCGCAGTCGTCGACGGGGTCAAGGGCCAGTGGCGGGTCGACCCGGCCTACCTCGACGGCGAGCCGTTCGTGGGACGCGCGGCGCTGCTCTCGCCCCTGGACCGGCTCGTGATGGACCGCAAGCGGACGGCAGAGCTCTTCGAGTTCGACTACCAGCTGGAGATGTACAAGCCGGCCGCGAAGCGGCGGTGGGGCTACTGGGCGATGCCGATCCTCTACGGCGACCGGCTGGTCGGGAAGCTCGACGCGACCGCCGATCGCGAGGCCGGGGTGCTCCGCGTGGACGCGGTCCACGAGGACGTGCCCTTCGGCAAGGCGATGTCGAGCGCGATCGACGAGGAGATCGACGACCTCGCGCGCTGGCTGGACCTCGAGCGGACGACGCCTCGCTGACGAAGACGGACCAAATGCCGGTCAGCGGCCCACGACGGCGTACGATGGGTGGGTAGGCCCCACACCGGGCCGTGGCCGTCCGGCCCGACCCGGTGGTCGCATCGCAGATCGGTGGGGCCGAGTCGCATCCCGGGGCGGCCGTCTCGGTCGCCCCACCCGGCGTCGTGCTGCGAGAGCCGGGTGCGTGCGTCACCGACCGGCGCGAGGGCGTGCCGGCCGGCGGAGGACCAGAGGAGGAGCCTGTGGCCAGAGGCGGCCAACGCCAGTCCGGTGCTCGCCGACCCCAGAACGGCAACCGGCGTCGAACCCGAGCGGTCGACAACGAGGGGATCATCCCGGTCCTCGCCCAGGTCGTCCGCGACGTCGAGAACGCGGTCCAGCGCCGCTCCGCCATGCCGTCGGTGCGGACGAAGTTCCAGGTCGTCGCCCTGCTGGTGCGCGAGGAGCGGGCCCGGATCAAGGCCGACGGATCCAACACCGAGGCCTACCGCAACGGACAGCTCAAGCGGCTCGACGGGATCGCCACGATCCTCGCCCAGACCGCCGCCCGCGACCCCTCCCTGTTCACGCTGCTCGCCGAGGACGCCGAGGTCTCCGACTCCGCGAAGGCGCTCAAGCGCGAGCTGCTGCAGGCCGCCGGCGTGGAGGCGGCGCCGGAGGAGTCCGAGACGGACGAGTCACCTCAGGCCCCGGTCGCCACCGAGCGCCGGGTCGTGCCCCAGTCCGTGGTCTCCCGCCAGCTCGCCAACCCCTTCCTGACCCCCGACTTCAGCGCGGCGGAGGCGGCCCGCACCAGCCCGCGTCGGCTGGCCGGGTGGGAGCTGCTCGAGCCCCTGTTCAACTCCTTCGAGTACGCCGGCGGCGGCGCGCCGGCCTGCATGCAGCTGCCCGAGCCGACCGAGTGGCCGGTGCCCGGCGAGCTCGACCTGATGCCGCACCAGACCCAGGTCGTCGTCGCCGCGGCGCAGGGCCACCGCACCTTCCTGCTCGCCGACGAGCCCGGGCTGGGCAAGACCGCGCAGGCGCTCCTGGCCGCCCAGGCGGCGGACGCCTTCCCGCTCCTGGTCGTCGTGCCGAACGTCGTCAAGACGAACTGGGCGCGCGAGGCCGACCTGTGGACCCCGAACCGCCCCGCCACGGTGATCCACGGTGACGGCGACACGATCGACGGCTTCGCCGACATCGTCGTGGTCAACTACGAGGTCCTCGACCGCCACGTCGGCTGGCTGGGCGACTTCGGGTTCCGCGGCATGGTCGTCGACGAGGCGCACTTCATCAAGAACAAGTCCTCCCAGCGCTCCCGGCACGCCCTGGAGCTCTCCGAGCGCATCCGGACCCGCACCGCGCGGCCGCTGCTGATGGCGCTGACCGGCACGCCGCTGATCAACGACATCGAGGACTTCCGGGCGATCTGGCAGTTCCTCGGCTGGATCGACGACAAGAGGCCGCGGGCCACCCTGATGGATGGGCTCGAGGAGATCGGACTGACCCCGGCCGACCCGGGGTTCTACCCCGCCGCGCGCAGCCGGGTGATCGACATGGGGATCGTGCGTCGCCGCAAGGTCGACGTGGCCGCCGACATCCCCGCCCGCCGGGTCGCCGACATCCCGGTGGAGCTCGACGACGAGGCGGGTCGCTCGATCCGCGAGTCCGAGCGCGAGCTCGCCCGGCGCCTCGTGGCCCGTTACGAGAGTGCCCTCGCGGCCCGTCGTTCCGGACCGACCGTGGACGGCATCGACCACGAGCTGGTTCGCCGGGTCGCCACGTGGGAGCGGGAGGACAGCGACACCTCCACCGGCGAGAACGTGTTCGGGATGATGCGCCGCATCGGCCAGGCCAAGGCCGGCCTGGCGGCCGACTACGCCGCCCAGCTCGCGCGCAACGTCGGGAAGGTCGTCTTCTTCGCCAAGCACGTCGACGTCATGGACGTCGCCCAGGACACCTTCGCCAAGCGCGGGATCCGCTACGCCTCGATCCGCGGGGAGCAGACCCGGACGGCGCGGCAGAAGAACATCGACGCGTTCGTGAACGACCCCGACGTCGCGATCGTGGTGTGCTCGCTGTCGGCGGCCGGGGTGGGGATCAACCTGCAGGTCGCCTCCAACCTCGTCCTCGCCGAGCTGTCCTGGACGGACGCGGAGCAGACCCAGGCGATCGACCGCGTGCACCGCATCGGGCAGGCCGAGCCGGTGACGGCGTGGCGGATGATCGCGGCGCAGACCATCGACACGCGGATCGCCGAGCTGATCGACAGCAAGGCCGGCCTGGCGGCTCGGGCGCTGGACGGGTCCGAGGAGGAGATCTCCTCCGCCGACGTCCAGCTCGAGGCGCTGGTGACGCTGCTGACCGACGCGCTCTCGGAGTCCGAGTAGGCGCACCGCCCGAGGGCAACGGCTTGATCAGGCTGGGGGGTCGAGCCGGAAACCGGTGCCGCGGATCGTGTGGATCCAGGCCTTGTCGGGGCAGGCCATGTGGAGCTTGCGCCGCAGGTTGGCCACGTGGACGTCGATCAGGTGGTCGGAGCCCTCGTAGCCGGAGCCCCAGACCTCGCGGACGATGCTCGCCCGGTTGAAGAGCTCGGCCGGGCCTGGCCGCGAACAACGCCAGCAGGTCGTACTCCGTCCGGGTCAACGGCAGTGGCTTGCCGGCGTACCACGCCTCGTGGCGGTCGCGGCGCACCACGAGGTCGCCGCCCGCGTCGATCCGCTCCTCCACGTGCTCCATCGCCGTCGCGGTCGCGAAGGGATGTCGCGGCCGGCGGAACAGCGCCTGCACCCTCGCGCGCAGCTCGCGGGGGAGAAGGGCTTGCCCATGTAGTCGTCGGCGCCCATGTCGAGCCCGGTGAGCACGGCGCTCTCGTCCGACCGGGCGGTGACCATGATGATGTAGGCGTCGCTCGCGGCGCGGATCCGCTGGCAGATCTCGAGGCCGTCCTCGTCGGGGAGGCCGAGATCCAGGGTCACGAGGTCGGGAAGCCGGATCCGGAACAGCTCGTCGACGTCACGGCCGCAGGCGGCCTGGCACACGTCGAAGCCGAGGTCCCTCAGGACGGCTGCCACGAGCGTCCTGATGTCCTCGTCGTCCTCCACGACCCAGGCCGTCTTGCCCCGCATGATCGTCCCCTCCGACGAACCTGCCTAGATCATGCCTCACCTTGACGATTCCTTGAACCCCCCAGGTCCGCTTCGAGCTCCGGAAGGCGCGCACCCGGTAGCCGAACTCCCGCCCGTTGTCGCGACTGACCCCGTGGCACGACGACTCGGTGCCGCGGTTGCAGTCGAAGCGGGTGGACGCGTTCGCCAGGGTGAGGGTCACCATGGAGACCTGGCCGTTTCCGAAGCGCACCGTGGCCGACCCGGCGCCGGTCAGGTCGAGGGGGATCGCCACGCGCTCGATCCCACCGCCCGTGCGGTGCACGAGCAGGTACGCCGCCGGCGTCGTACGCCGTCCCGGTCCGTCCACGGTGACCCGCAGGCGCCAGTCGTTGCGCTCCAGGCCGGTGCCCGGGCTGAGCGCGACGTGCTGTGCGGCCAGGTGGTTGAGGGCGAGCGTGTCGCCGGCCGCGGGGTCGTCCGAGGTCAGGGTGTGCCGGGACCGCAGGGGCGCCGCGGGCCACGCGTCGCCCTCCGCGTAGGCCGTGGCCGGGATGGTGTTCGAGGCGGCGTAGGCGCGGAACACCGAGACCCAGCTCCGGCTCCGGGGCAGGGAGCGCAGCACCGCCTCCGTGGAGTAGAGCTTGGGCGCCCCCTCGTAGTGGGCGGCCCTGCGCCAGGCGGCGCGGACGATGCCGTTGCCGAACCGCTCGGAGAGGTACTCGAAGAACGCCCAGTTGCCGTACTGGGCGGCCCCACCGCTGACGTACCGGTCGAGGCGCCCGGCCGGGGGTGCCGAGCTGGCCGCTGGGGAGGTACTGGCGGTTGTCGTTGACGGCGTCGAAGACCCGCTCCTCCATCCAGGTCGCGGTCGACTCCATGAACCAGCCGTCGTCGTCGTAGTCGCGGTCGAACTGGATCGCGTGGAAGAACTCGTGGGCCGCGGTGGCCTTGAGGCTCTTCAACGGGGTCTGCCCGAACTCGCTCGCGCGAGAAGTCGTTGTCGAGCACGATGTAGCTCGTCGCCGTGCGCCCGCGTCGGCGCTGCTCGGGCGAGCAGTAGCCGTACAGCCCGCGCGCGCCGACGTCCTTGAGGTAGACGTCGTACTGACCACTGCCGCCGCGGGTGCCGTCCTCCGGCGGGGGGCCGTAGTCGAGCGTGGTGACCTCGGTGCGCCACACCTGCCGCATCACCTGCAGTGTCGTGTCCACCCAGGCCCGGCTCGGCGGCGCGTCGCTTCCGGACGCCACCCAGTGGACGCACACCGCTCCCGCGCAGACCTTCCGCGGGGTCCCGGTGTAGCCGTCGAGGAGGGGGTCGTCGGCGCCGTCCGTGGGCCGGGCGAGCAGGCGGTCGGCGCTGACCCGCTCGGTCGTCGACAGGGCCGCGCGGGCGGCGAACAGGTCGGCGAGGGCGAGCGTGGCCGACGTTCCCTCGGAGTCGTCGACCCGGCCGGCCAGCACCTCCCGGGCACGCTCCAGTGCCCGGTCATCGGCCGCGTGCTCGGCCGCGTGCTCGGCCGCGGGGTGACGCCATCGCCGTCGCGGCCGGTACGCCGGAGAGCGCGCCCATCGGCAGGGCAAGGGCCAGCGACGGCCGAGGCCAGGGTGCGGCGCATGGTTCCCCCAGGGTGGTTCCGAGACCGGAGCGTGTCGTCACAGACGACACACGAGCACCAACTGTAACCGCCGATGTGCCGGGACGGCCTGCCTCGCGACGCCGCGCGTCCCGAGGGACGTGGTGCCGTAGGGAACAATCGGGCGCGAGATGAGTGCCACCGCCACGATGATCACCGCCAACCCCGAGGCCGATGCCGAGCGGCGGCGCGGGCTGCGCCGGATGCGCTCGCTGGCGGTGGGGCTGCTGCTCCTCGCAGCGGTCGTCTACCTGCTCACCCTCGACCGGAAGGGCTTCTGGGGTTTCGTGAACGCCGGCGCCGAGGCCTCGATGGTCGGTGCCATCGCCGACTGGTTCGCCGTGACCGCGCTGTTCAAGCATCCCCTCGGGCTGCCGATCCCGCACACCGCGTTGGTGCCGCGACGCAAGGACGAGCTGGGCCGGGGTCTCGAGGAGTTCTTCGGGGAGAACTTCCTCCAGGAGGCCATCATCCGCGACCGGGCGGCGGCGGCCACGATCTCCCTGCGGCTCGGGGAGTGGTTGAGGCAACCCGACCATGCGCGTCGGGTCGTCGACGAGGTGTCCGACGTCGCGTCGATCGGCCTGGACAAGGTGCAGGACCGTCACATCTCCGAGCTCGTCGAGGCGGTCCTGATCCCGCGGTTCCGGGAGGAGCCGATCGCGCCGTTGGTCGGCACGTTCGTCGTCGAGGTGGTCCGTGACGACCTGCACCACGGCGTGGTCGACCTGGCGCTGGAGGAGCTGCACCGGTGGCTGGTCGAGAATCCCGACACCTTTGCCGAGGTGCTCAGCGAGCGCGCCCCCTGGTGGGCGCCGCCGCGGCTGAACGAGGCCGTGACGGGGCGGATCCACACCGAGGCGATCCGCTGGCTCGCCGACATCCGCGACGACCCGCGTCACCATGCCCGCGACGCCCTCGACTCGATGCTCGCCCAGCTCGGCCAGGACCTGCTCTTCGACCCGGACACCCAGGCCCGGGCCGAGGCCCTGAAGGAGAGGCTCCTCGACCACCCGCAGTTCTCCCACACCGGCATCTCGCTGTGGAAGGCCCTGCGCCGCGCCCTGCTCGCGGCGCTGCGCGACCCCCGGGGTCCGCTGCGGGAGCGGCTCCAGACCGAGCTGGTCGCCTTCGCCGAGCGGCTGATCGGGGACGAGACCCTGCGCCGCCGGCTCGACGGGCTGGCCGCCGACGCGGCCGTCTTCGCCGTCGAGCGGTACGGCGCCGAGCTGACCGCCGTGATCACCCACACCATCGAGCGGTGGGACGGCAAGGAGGCGGCCCGCCGGATCGAGCTGCACGTCGGCCGCGACCTCCAGTTCATCCGGATCAACGGCACCATCGTCGGCGGGCTGGTCGGGGTGCTCATCCACACGGTCGCGGTGCTGTCCTCATGAGCGAACCGATGGACGTCCCGATCCGCGACGAGTCGATCCGGCTCGGTCAGTTCCTCAAGCTGGCCAACCTGGTCGAGACCGGCGCCGAGGCCAAGCCCCTGATCGCCGACGGTGCCGTCACGGTCAACGGCGAGGTCGAGACCCGGCGCGGCCGCCAGCTGGTGCTCGGTGACGTGGTCACGCTCGGCGGGCTGTCCGCCCGGGTGGCCGACGAGGCATCGCCCGACAACCTGCCCTGGTGACCGCTCGGAGTCAGCTGACCCCGAGCAGGTCGACCACGAAGATCAGGGTCTCGCCGGGCTTGATCACGCCGCCGGCGCCGCGGTCGCCGTACCCGAGGTGGGGCGGGATCACCAGCTGCCGCCGGCCGCCGACCTTCATGCCGGACACGCCCTGGTCCCAGCCCGAGATGACCTGGCCGATGCCGAGCCGGAACGAGAGCGGCTCGCCGCGGTTGTACGACGCGTCGAACTCCTCGCCGGTCGAGTGCGCGACCCCCACGTAGTGGACCTGGACGGTCGAGCCGGAGGTGGCCTCCGCGCCGTCGCCCTCGGTGACGTCGGTGACCACCAGGTCGGTGGGCGGTTCGGGGTCGAAGAACTCGATCTCGGGCTTGTCCATGGGGGTCCTGTCGTCACGCCTTCGTCTGGTGGACGTAGTGGTCGAGCTGGTCGCGCTCGAACTCGAGGTCGGCGATGCGGTGCTTGACCACGTCGCCGATGCTGATGATGCCGGTCAGCCTGCCGTCGGTGACGACCGGGATGTGGCGGATGCGGTGCTCGGTCATCTGCTTCATCAGGTCGTCGAGGAGCGAGTTCTCGTCACAGGTCTGCACCACGGAGGTCATGATCTGGGAGACCGGCCCGTCGAGCACGCTGTCGTTCTCGTGCAGCCGACGCACGATGTCGCGCTCGCTGACGATGCCGTCGACGGCTACGCCGTCGTTGCTGACGATCAGGGCCCCGACGTTGTGCTCGGCCAGCAGCGCGAGCAGCTCACGCACGCTGGACTCGGGGCTGATCGTGACCACGTCCCTGCTGGGCTTCGCGCCCAGGACCTCGCCGATCCGCATGCTGCCACCTCCGCTGTGGATGACCGGGTGTTGCTGGCTTCCAACGCTAGCCGATGCTCAGTCGCCCGGCTCCTCCTCGTCCACGGTTGTTTTCCTCGGTCGGAGGTCGTGCACCGAGCCCGGCTCCGCGCGGGGGCTGTCCGGGTCGGAGTCGTCGTCGGGAAGGGAGCCCAGGAAGGCCAGTGCCGCGTCGTGCAGGTGCCCGTTCGAGGCCAGGGCGTTGCCCCCGAACGGGCCGTCGGTCCCGTCGAGGGAACCGAACCGGCCGCCGGCCTCGCGCACGATCACGTCGAGGGCCGCCATGTCGTAGAGCTCGAGCTCCGGCTCGGCGGCCAGGTCGACGGCTCCCTCCGCGAGCAGCATGTAGGACCAGAAGTCGCCGTACGCCCGGGTCCGCCAGCAGCGACGCGCCAGCGACAGGAAGTCGTCGAGGCTGCCGCGCTGGTCCCACCCGGTCAGGGAGGAGTAGGAGAGGGACGCGTCCTCGAGGCGGCGTACGTCGGAGACCTGGCAGGGGGTCGCCTTGAGCAGGGACCGGCCGGTCCACGCGCCGTTGCCGACCGAGGCCCACCAGCGTCGCTGCAGCTGGGGCGCCGACACCACGCCCAGCACCACCTCCTCGTCGACCACCAGCGCGATCAGGGTGGCCCAGACGGGGACGCCGCGGACGAAGTTCTTGGTCCCGTCGACGGGGTCGACCACCCAGCGCCGCTGGCTGTGTCCCGAGGAGCCGGACTCCTCACCCACGACCGCGTCGCGGGAACGTACGCGCGAGAGGGTGCGCCGAATGCCGTCCTCGACCGCCTGGTCGGCGTCGGTGACGGGGGAGAGGTCCGGCTTGCTCATCACGTGGAGGTCGAGCGCCTTGAAGCGGGCCGTGGTCAGCGAATCGGCGTCATCGGCGAGCACGTGGGCCAGCCGTAGATCGTCGGTGTAGTCGGTCGTGCCGGGAGTGGGCATGCGTGACAGGCTAGGGCAACGCATTCTGGACTATCCTTCACGCATGGAGTTCAACGGTCTTCCGCTCCATCCCCTCGTCGTCCACGCCGCCGTGATCCTTGCGCCGGCCGCCGCCGCGGCCGGCGTCGCCTATGCGGCCATGCCCCGCTGGCGCTGGCTGCTCCGCTGGCCCCTCGTCCTGCTCGCCGTTGCTGCCGCAGGCGCGGTCTACGTCGCCAAGCTCGCCGGCCAGGACCTGCTCGACGACCGTTTCGCCGAGGCCACCGGCGAGCTGCGCGACCAGATCGCGCTGCACGAGGACCGGGGCAACCTGCTGGTCTGGGTGGCCCTCGGCTTCCTCGTCGTGGCGTTGTTCGCCGCGTGGGCGCTCGGCGGGCCGAGCGCCCTGGCCTCCGGCAGGGGCGCCCGCGACACGCAGGGCGCCGCCGTGGCATGGGCCGCGGTCGTGCTCGTCGTCCTGGGCGCCGTGGCGCTGGCCGGCCTGACGGCGCTGGGTGGCGCTGGCAGGTCTCACGGCGCTGACCGGTGACGCCGGTTCCCGGGCCGTGTGGGGCCTCTGATCGGGCTCCGGTTTCTGGATGGATGACGAGGGCTGGCCGCATTTCGCGGCCCGCGTGCAGCCGTAGACATGCACTCATCTGCCGCTGAGCGCCGCGCGTCAGCGGATATTGACGGTACCCGTTGCACCCGGAGCGGGCTTCACTTCGCCGGTCCTGACGCCTACCAGGCACAAATCCCCGGACTCGGTGTCGGCCGTGAGCAGTACGGCCCCGACCACCATGTCCTCGGCGGATGCACCCGGATGTCCCGTGGTCACGATGTGCCGGAACGTTCCTGTCGAGCCGGATGCGTAGAAGCCGGCTCCGAGTCGCAGGGATGACCGGTGTTGCGACCGCTCCACTCTGCCCTCGCTGACACTCACCGAAGCGCTTTCACAAGGTGGCGCATCCTGGCGTCGTTCCCCGAGCTCGTGTCGCACCAGGGCCTTGGCGAGGGCGATCTCGCGATCTGTGAGACGACCGGCGTCCAGGCGCAACTCCCCGAGATGCGGTCGGACTCCGCCCGAGGAACGGCGTCGGCGACGTAGATCGCGAACGTGTCCTCGTCAAAGCGGACACCCAGCACCTTGTCGGTCGGGTAGCCCCAGGGAACGACCACGCGCTGACGTGGTTGGGATTGTCCGGGAACACCGAGCCCGGCGCGTCCACACCCACGTCGTGGCACTCGGCCATTTCGACCTCAGCGAACTTCTTTGCCTCTCGGTCGCTGTATCCGTACGAGGTGTACAGGCGATCATCCAGCCGCACCTGGTTCTGGCAGTCAGCCGCAGCTCGAGGACCGTGAGCGCCGGCGCAGCCTGCGATGAGACCGGTCGCGATGGCCACACAAAAGGCGACGCCGCACTTCATGTAGCCATTCTGCGTTTGGATCACCTTGCTCAGACGCCCCGCCGGCATGCGCGGTTCCCGGCGGACGCGTCGCTCGCCCCGATGGGCCAGAAGACGCAATCATCTGCCGCCGATCGCTCACGCCCCTGCGCACGACAGAAGTGCCGATGTGACTACCTGGTCGCCGATCGTCGCCTGCCCCAAGCGGTTCTCGGGCAACCGAGCAGCTCGGGAAGGCGTCAGAGTCTTGTACCGCCAACGCGCCAAGGAGACCGCTCGTGAAGATCAGCAAGAGGTCCCGACCATTGATGGTTGCCGCGGTGCTGGGGTGCATCCTGCTGTGCTCCTGCGCCACGGACCCGACGCGTACGGGTTCAGATCCGGTGTCCGGAGAGGTGACCACAGTGCCGCAGACTGACGCGGTTGACCCGCCCGAGGAAGGGTCGCCCCGACGTCCGAGATGATTGAGGACGCGCAGGCGCTGGTCGCCCCCGACCTGGAACGGCTGGCCAAGATGTTCGTCAGGTATGCGGTCGGCGACTCGGACACCTTCCCGCACTGGGAATCGGTTTCCATGGCGATCGGCGGTGCAGACGGTGTTGTCGATCGACGACTTCGTCGCCGCCGTGTCGAACCGCGAGATCTGGAAGATTTGTCCCGCCGACCGGGACGCGTACGCCGGTTCATCCTGTCCGGTGGATCTCCTCGGCCTCGATCACCAGCGCTGTCGTGAACGATGCGGTGGTCGTCTACTCAGCGGAGTACGGCGATGTCATGTGTGCGCCGACCCGAAGTGGTCCGCTGCCTCGCGGGCGCCTGGTCGTTCTCAGACCCAGCCAGGAGTGGCGCACGTGCGCCAGCGACTTCGCTCTCGTGCTCGATGCTGACAAGCGAGGCCAACTTCGAAGCGTTGACCTGACGCTCTCGGAACCCTGACCGGCCAAGGCGTGACCGAGCGCGACACTCGCTCACGCCGCTGATGGTGTTCGGTGATTGTCATGACAACGGCCGCTGACTCCTATTGGCGTCGGTGGAAGGTGATGCCGGCGGCGGCCTGATGGCATGCGGTAGCGCGAGTCGTGGGCGCGATGGTGGTGCCAGGAGCACAGGAGCCGTGCGTTGGCGAGATCCGTCGCCCCGCCGGTGGACCACGGATCCACGTGGTGGGCTTCGCACCAGGCGGCGGGGATCGAGCAGCCGTCGGCCTGGCACTCGGGGTGCCGGGCCCGCAGAGCCTTGCGTTGGGCGGGGGAGAACAGCCGGCTGGTGCGGCCGAGGTCGAGGACCTCGCCCTTGGTCCCGAGCACGGCCGGGATCAGGTTGGCCGTGCAGGCGAGGCGGCGGGCCTCGCCCGCGGAGATGCGGTCGCCGGTGGAGAGCTGGGCGACGCCCAGGTCGGCCTGGAGCGAGGTCAAGGGGATGGTCACCATGACGGTCGTCGCGTCACCACCGTGCACCGGGAGGCGCTTGGGGTCGATGGACTCGACGAGCTGGCAGAACGCACGGCCGAGGCGGGTGGGATAGGGCGACCGGTCCCCGCACTCGGTCTGCTCGCCGGTGTCACGGCGGGGCGAGGCGTACGACGCGAGGTAGGTGAAGAACCGGCCGGCGACGGCGTCGGGAGCGGTGATCTCGATCCTGGTCGAGCCGTTGCCGAGGGGGCGCCTGAGGACCTCGACCCGGCGCATGGCGTGGGCTTCCTCGCGTTCGAGGGCGCGGGCCTCGTGGGCCTCGGCGATGTCGGGCGCGACGATGTCGAGGATCCGCCGGCCGAGCACGCGTAGCTGGCGGGGCGTCATGGTGGCGGCGTAGTCGACCAGGGCGGACTCGGCGTCCCTGACCACGTCGCGATCCACGTCGTCGGGAAGGCGGTCGAGCGCGGTGACGATGACCTCGGCCTGGGCGAGCTGGACGGATCCGTCGCCGAGGCCGGCGGCGACGGCGTTCCACCGTGAGTCGAGCGCGGCCGCGAGCCTCGTCTTGCGGGCGGCGGCGGGGTAGTCGCTGCGGGTGTGGTGGGCGAGCCAGGCCGCGAGGTTGCGATGACCGGTGTCCTGCGGCACGTCGTCGGAGGCTGCGGCGACCCGGAGCTCGAGCGCGGTCAGGCGCGAGGACAGCTCGGCGAGCTGGACGAGGAGAGTGCCGCGGTCGGCCTGGTCCAGGAAGTGGGTCGGCGTGGTGGCGACGTCCTTCAGTGCGGCATCGATGGTGTCGACGCACTGCTGAACGGGGTGGGACATCTCGTCACCGGAACTTTCCCGACCCCAGGTTTCCGAAAGTTTGGCCGCCTTGCTATGCGACTGATGCCAAGCCTATCGGAGATGTCAAGTCGGCGCAAGAGTCCTTCGGCAGGGGATCCGCACGAGAGCGATGGCCGCCGACGAGGTCGAGCAAGCAGAGCGAGGGTTGCCGTCGAGCCCCGCAGGCGGCACGGTGGGGAGAGGCACGAGCGAGAGGAAGCCCGATGAGTGAGCTCCTGGTGGACTTCATCACCTCGCTCGACGGATACGCCTCGGCCGAGGGGTGGCCGGGCTTCTGGGGCCTCGAGGGACCGGAGTACCTGGGCTGGCTCGACGAGTCGCCGGAGCGCGACTACACGGTCCTGATGGGGGCGACCACCTACCGGTTGATGTCGGGCTTTGCCGCCACCGGCGAGGAGGGGCTGTCGGAGCTGACGGAGGCGCCCAAGGTGGTGTTCTCCTCGACCTTGGAGGAACCGCTGGAGTGGGCCAACACGCGCCTGGTCACCGAGAACCCCGTCGAGGCCGTGCGGTCGCTGAAGGCCGAAGGCGCCGCCCCCGGGTTGCGCACCATCGGCAGCCTCACGTTGTGTCGGTCGTTGCTCGAGGCTGGCCTCGTCGACCGCTTCCGGGTGGTTGCCTTCCCTGTCATCACCGGGCGCACCGGGCGGGAACGGATCTACGACGGGTTTCCCGACGTCGCCCTCGAGATGGTCGCCAGCCGCACGTTCGACGGCAGGCTGCAGCTGCTCGAGTACGTGCCCACGGTCCTCACTGGTCCCCCGGGCAGCGATCACCCCACGACCTGAACCGCAAGGAGCTCAGTACGCCGGCTCGCTGCGCGCCGCGAGCAGCCGGCGGAACGACTCCACCCGATCAGGATCCGCCTCGCCGGCGGCGATCGCGTCGTCCAGCCCGCACTCCGGCTCCTCGCTCCCGTGGGTGCACCCGCGCGGAGCAGTCGGAGGTCAGCTGGTCGAGGTCGGGGAACGCCCCGATCAGCTGCCAGGGCTCGACGTGGGCGAGCCCGAACGACCTGATCCCGGGGGTGTCGATGATCCAGCCGTCACCGTGCGGCAGCGCGAGCATGTAGGCGGAGGTGGAGGTGTGCCGGCCACGCCCGGTCACCGCGTTCACGTGGCCGATCTCCCGGTCCGCGTCGGGGACGAGCGCGTTGACGAGGGTCGACTTGCCGACGCCGCTGTGCCCGACCAGCACGCTGGTGCGTCCCCGCAGCCGGTCCCGCACCTCGGTCAGGTCGCCGCCGCGCCGGGCCACCACCCACGGCACGCCGAGGGAGCGGTAGGTCGACAGCAGCGTCTCGGGGTCGGCGAGGTCCGGCTTGGTGAGGCACAGCAGCGGGTCCATGCCCGCGTCGTACGCCGCCACGAGGGCGCGGTCGATCAGCCGGGGCCGCGGCTCGGGGTCGGCCAGGGCGGTGACGACGACGAGCTGCGTGGCGTTCGAGACGATCACCCGCTCGACGGGGTCGTCGTCGTCGGCGGTACGGCGCAGCACGGTGCTCCGCTCCGAGACCTCCACGATCCGGGCCAGCGAGCCGTCGGTGCCGCTGGTGTCGCCCACCACCCGGACCCGGTCACCGACGACGACGCCCTTGCGTCCGAGCGGGCGGGCCTTCATCGCCATCACGGTGGTCCCGTCCACGAGCAGGGTGAAGCGACCCCGGTCGACGGTGACCACCACCCCGTCGACGGCGTCGTCGTAGCTCGGCCGTTCCTTGGTGCGTGGCCGGGTGTGGCGACGCGGCCGCTCGTAGTGCTCCTGGTCGTGCTCGGTGTAGCGGCCGGTCACGACCCCACCAGCCGTGCCCAGGCGTCGGGGAAGCCCGGGAAGGTCTTCGACGTGGTCGCGACGTCCTCGACCAGGACCCCGTCCACCGCGGCGCCGACCACGACGCCGGCGTGGGCCATCCGGTGGTCGGCGTAGGTGTGGAAGACCCCGCCGCGCAGCGGCGCCGGCCGGAACGAGAGGCCGTCGTCGTGCTCGGTGACGTCGGCGCCGAGGCTGCCCAGCTCGGTGGCCAGGGCCGCCAGCCGGTCGGTCTCGTGCCCGCGGATGTGGGCGATCCCGCGCAGCCGGGAGGGGGAGGAGGCCAGGGCGCAGACCGCGGCCAGCACCGGGGCCAGCTCGCCGACGTCGTGCAGGTCGACGTCGATGCCCTGCAGCTCCTCGGGACCCTGGACCCGGAGCCCGTCGGCGACGCGCTCCACGGCGCAGCCGGCCAGGGCGAGGATCTCGCGCAGGGCGTCGCCGGCCTGGGTGGTGTCGGTCGGCCAGTCGCGCACGGTCACGCTGCCGCCGGTGACGGCGGCCAGTGCCAGGAACGGCGCGGCGTTGGAGAGGTCGGGCTCGATCGTGTGGTCGACGGCCTTGATCGACCCCGGCGCGACGACCCACCGGTCGGGGTCGCCGGTGTCCACCTCGACGCCGTGCTCGCGGAGCATCGCGACGGTCATCTCGATGTGCGGCTGGGACGGCACCGGTGGGCCGTCGTGCCGGATGTCGACGCCGCGCTCGAAGCGGGCGCCCGCCAGCAGCAGCGAGGAGACGAACTGCGAGGACGCGGACGCGTCGATCACCACGCGTGCCGCCGGGCGCCGTCCCGGTGCCGCGCACCACGAACGGCAGGAAACCGCGGCCGCCGTCGTCGACGTCGACGCCGAGGTCACGCAGCGCCGCGAGCACCTGGCCGATCGGCCGGGTGCGCATGTGCGGGTCGCCGTCGAAGGAGACGACGCCGCGGGACAGCGCGGCCACGGGCGGGACGAACCGCATCACCGTCCCCGCCAGGCCGCAGTCCACCGTGGCATCACCGACGAACGTTCCCGGAGTCACGGTCCAGTCGTCGTGCGAGGTGTCGACCACCGAGCCGAGCGAGGTCAGCGCCTGGGCCATCAGCAGGGTGTCGCGCGACCGCAGGGCGCGGCGTACGACGGAGGGGGCGTCCGCCAGGGCCGCCAGCACCAGGGCGCGGTTGGTGAGCGACTTGCTGCCCGGCAGCGACACCGACGCGTCCACCGGAGCGGTGGCGCGCGGCGCCGGCCACGGGTCCGCAGGCGGTGTCGTCGTCACCCGCGCAGGGTATCGCTGGGCGGCGGTGACGGGTCGGTGTCAGCCGAGCTGGGCGGCGGCCAGCTTCGCCTCACGACGCGCGCTGGTGGTGAGGTGCCGCGCCTCGCGGCGTACGTCGCGGGAGGCCCGCCGGGCGCGCCAGACGAGGCCCGGGCTTCCCCTCGGTGTCGACCGCCGCGAGCAGCAGTCCGCCGAGCATCGAGACGTTCTTGAAGAAGTGGATCCTCTGGTTGGCCTTCTGGGTCGGGTCGGACTCGTTCCAGAACTGGTGGGTGGCCGTCGTCGGCACCAGGCTCGCGGCGAGCAGCGTCGAGGAGACCCGCGGGAGGTGGCCGGTGGCCAGGGCGACGCCCGCGCCGACGTGGAGGGCGGCGTTGAGGCGGACCAGGGCCGCCGGGTCCTCGGGGATCGGCAGGTTGGGCGCGGCCTTCTTCAGTGCGGGGACGAGCCTCTCGGTCACCGGCTGCGCCCGCCCGGCGACCTTCGACGCGTTCTTGAACGATTGGACGCCGCCGACGATGAACATCGACGCGAGCATGGGGCGGGCGATCAGCCTGGTGACGGTCATGTCTCTTTCCTACACGATCGCCGAGGCGGTCAGGACGCCAGTGCGACGGTGGCCCGGTTGTTGGACGGGTTCGCGTCCGCGGCGTCGCTGGAGACGGTGACGGTCAGGGTCCCACCGGCGGGGGCCACCGCCCGGAAGACGAACGCGGTGGGCGTGGTGGGGATCCGACAGCTGCTGTCGTCGACCCGGTTCGCCTGGCACCGGTCGTCGGCGCCGATCACCACGACCGTGCCCGCACCCTGGACCGTGAGCGTCCCGGTCGCGCCGTCGGCCAGGCCGGTCACCTCGACCACCACTTCGTGGACCGGGCCCTGTCCGGTCGCCGTCGCGCTCACCCGGAGGTCGGCCGCCGGGGGAGGGGCCGGGTCGTCGCCCGGTGTGTCACCCGGGTCCGTGGCCGGGACCGTCGCCGGGATCCGTCGGTCCCTTCGCCTGCCGGTGCCGGTGCCGGTGCCGTGGTCGGGGCGGGGGTCGGTCCCGTGGTCGGATCCTGGATCGGCGGCCACCGCCGGGGACGACGCGGTGCGGGTCGCGGGCCCGGCGTCCCGCTCGCGCTGGACGGTCGTGTTGTCCGGCGCTGTTTCCCGCGGAGCGCTGCTGGCGGTCCCGCTCCGGGACCGCCCGAGCGGCGGCGGGCGGCTCGGTGGCCGACCGGTCGGCGTCGGGGCCGCGGTCGATCACCACGAACGCAGCCCCGCCGGTCGACCACCGTCGCGGCCAGCCCGGCCGCGGCCGACGCCGGCGCGTGGGCGACGACGAAGTCGCGGGCCCGGTCGACGAGGAGGAGCAGGCCGCCGTGGGCGGCGACCCCGGACCCGGACCCGACGTACGCCGCCGCGACCCCGCCCAGCAGCAGCGGGGCGAGGATGCCGGAGAGGTTGGAGTTCACCTCGGTCAGCTCGAGGTAGACCGCCGTGCAGGGGCGGCACTCGGAGAGGTGCGCCTCGACCTTCGCCGCGTCCCGGCGCGAGATCCCCTCGCGGATGTAGGCGCCGAGGTTCTCGTGGGTCCAGCTGCAGGCGTCGTCCTCGAGCTCCTGGGCGTGCATGGTGAGGAAGGCCTGGCGCAGGCCCTCCCGGGCGCGGTAGGCGAGCGCCGAGACCGAGTTGGCGCTGATGCCGAGCAGTGCGGCGACCTCGGCCGGCTTCTGCTCCTCGACCTCGGTGTGCCACAGCACCATCTGCCAGCGCTCGGGCAGGGAGGCGAACGCGCGGGCGGCGGCTGCGTTCTCGAACCCCTCGACGGCGGTGTCGCGGAACGGGACGCCGGGGTCGAAGGACTCCATGTCGCCGGTGGTGTGCAGGCGCGCGGTGGCCCGGATCCGGTCCACGTGCAGGCGGCGGACGGCGGTCAGCAGGTAGGCACGGAAGGCGAGGTCGGGGCCGCCTCCCCGCTGGAGGACACCCAGGACCTTGGCGAACGCGTCGGAGACCAGGTCGTCGGCGTCCGGGGGCGACACCAGCTGGCGGGCCAGCCGGCGGGCCGCGCCGACGTGGCGGCTGAACAGCTCGCCGTAGGCGTCGACGTCGCCCCCGCGGACGGCCGAGATCAGCTCGGCGTCCCCGGGCTCGTCGACCCGCTGCAGCATGCCACTCACGCCGGATCAACGAGCGAGGCGAAAAAAGATCACGGATTCGCGTCATGAGTCCGTCACCGTCCCGTTCCTCCCCCGTACGACGGACCGGGGAGGAGCCATTGTGGGGATCTTCGCTACGCGCGGAAGACAGGCTCCTCCCTCCCATCCCGAGACAAGGGCAGCGGAACTGTCCGAGAAGCGCAGGGCGGCACTGCCGCCGCGCTTCGAGGCTGTGGGGGAGGCCCTTGCCTCGGGATGGGGCTCCGTCGATGCGTGTGCCGTCGTGGGCCGGGAGCTCGCCCTCGACGGGATGTCGCTCGACGAGGCCCTGAAGGGACTGGCGGCCACCTGGCGCCTGGTCCGGCGTACCGAGCCCGACTGGTCGGCCGCCCGCGCACTGTCGGTCGCGTGGAGCGAGGCGACGCTGGACTACCTGCACCAGATCACCTGCGAGGACCCGGTCACGGGACTCGCGAGCCTGGCGCACCTGCAGAGCCGGATCTCGGAGCTGTACAGGGGTCAGCTCCGCGGTCCAGGCCCCGACCAGACGCATGCGCTGGTGGTCGTCGACCCCCAGCGCGGCGAACCGGCGTACGACATCGACGGCCGGAGGGAGGCCGTCGATGTCCTCGCTGGGGACCTGCAGGCCGCGCGCGTCGCCGCGGTCGTCCGGACCGTGTTCGCCGGGGACCAGACGATGGGGATCCTCGGAGGCAGCCGGATCGTCGTGATCACCGTTCGTGACGACCGGCTGGGACAGCGCATCGGGTTGCTCAGCCGGCTCCTGGGCCGGCACGAGCCTGCCGCCCCGCCCCGGGTGTGGATCGAGGGGCTGCCCCCGTCGGAGGACGCCGCCGCCACCGTGCTCGCGGAGCTCGCCCGGCTCTGAGCCGCGGCCCGACCAGCCCTCGGGTCCCCGGTGACGGTCCCGCGCCGGCCCGGGATAATGCGCGAGGTGAGCGAATCCCTCGACCCCTCGCCCGACGCCGCGCTGCGGCGCGACATCAGGCTGGTCACCTCGATCCTCGGGCGACACCCTCGCCCGGACCGAGGGCAAGGAGCTGCTGGACCTGGTCGAGGCGGTCCGCGAACGGGCGAAGAGCGACCGGCTCGAGGACCTGCCCGACCTCGACATCGGCACCGCCATCCGGCTGGCGCGGGCGTTCACGGCGTACTTCCACCTGGCCAACGTGACCGAGCAGGTCCACCGCAGCCGGGCGCTGATCCGGTCCCGGGCGGAAGAGGGTGGCTGGCTGGAGAAGGCCGTCACCCGGGTCCGCGACGCAGGGATCGAGCCGGACGCGGTGGCGGCCCAGCTCGACCGGGTGGGCGTGCGACCGGTGTTCACCGCCCACCCGACCGAGGTGGCGCGGCGATCGACGCTCGACAAGCTGCGCCGCGTCGCGGCGCTGCTGGAGCTGCCCGACGACCCGCGCCGCACCCGGCAGCTGGAGGAGTCGATCGCGCTGCTGTGGCAGACCGACGAGGTGCGGATCGAGCCGCCCGAGCCCATGGACGAGGCCCGCAACGGCGTCTACTACCTCGAGGGGCTGGCCGGAGGTGCCCTCCCCGACGTGCTGGAGGAGCTGCGCGACCAGCTCGCCGCGCACGGCGTCGAGCTGCCGGTGGCGACCCGGCCGCTCCGCTTCGGCAGCTGGATCGGCGGCGACCGCGACGGCAACCCGCACGTCACCGCGGAGACCACCCGGCGGGTCCTGGAGCTCCAGGCCGTCCACGGGATCCGGTCGGTGCGCTCCCGCGTCGACGGGCTGCGTCGAACCCTGTCCGTGAGCGAGCGGGTCTCCGAGGTGGCGCCCGAGGTGCGCAAGACCATCGAGCGGGTGCTGCCGGGGCTGCCCGAGGTGCCCGAGCGGTACCGGCGGCTCAACGCCGAGGAGCCCTACCGGCTCTTCCTCACCTGCGTCCACGTCCGGCTCCAGCTGACCGAGGAGCGGATCACGGCCGGCCGCGCCCACCAGCCCGACCGGGACTACCGCGACGACCAGGAGCTGCTCGACGACCTGCTGCTCCTGCACCGGTCGGTGCGCGAGCACCAGGGCGACGTGGTCGCCGGCGGGGAGCTGGAGCGCCTGGTCCGCACCGTCGCGGCCACCGGCCTGACCCTGGCGACCCTCGACGTGCGCGAGCACTCCGAGCGGCACCACGCCGCCGTCGGGCAGCTGCTCGACCGCCTCGGCGAGCTCCCCACGCCGTACGCCGAGCTGGACCGCGACGAGCGGATGCGGGTGCTCGGTCGTGAGCTCGCCGGCCGCCGCCCGCTCTCCTCGCAGCCGTTGCCGCTGGACGACGCGGCGCGCGCCACGGCCGACACGTTCGCCACGATCCGCTGGGCGCTCGACACCCTCGGTGCCGGCACCGTCGAGAGCTACATCGTCTCGATGACCCGCGACGCCGACGACATCCTCGCCGCCGTCGTGCTGGCCCGCGAGGCCGGCCTCGTCGACCTGGGCGCCGACGTCGCCCGGATCGGCTTCGTGCCCCTGCTGGAGACGGTGGAGGAGCTCGACCGGGTCGAGCCGATCCTGGAGGGGCTCTTCACCGACCCGTCGTACCGCTCGCTGCTGGCGCTGCGCGGGGACGTGCAGGAGGTCATGCTCGGCTACTCCGACTCCAACAAGGCCGGCGGCATCGCCACCTCGCAGTGGCAGATCCAGCGGGCGCAGCGGCTCGCCCGCGACGTCGCCCGGCGGCACGGCGTGCGGCTCCGGTTCTTCCACGGCCGCGGCGGGTCGGTGGGCCGCGGCGGCGGGCCGACCCACGACGCGATCCTGGCGCTCCCGTGGGGCACGGTCGACGGCGAGGTGAAGATCACCGAGCAGGGGGAGGTGATCAGCGACAAGTACGCCCTGCCCGTCCTGGCCCGGCAGAACCTCGAGCTGACGCTCGCCGCCACCATCGAGGCCAGCCTGCTGCACCGCAGCGACCGCCGCGCGCCCGAGGACGCCGCGCGCTGGGACGGCCTGATGGACGTGGTCTCCGAGCACGCGCACGAGCGCTACCGCGCCCTCGTCGAGCGACCCGAGCTGACGGAGTACTTCCTGACCTCGACGCCGGTGGACCTGCTCGGCGCCCTGCACATCGGGTCGCGCCCGGCCCGCCGCCAGGGAGACGCGGCCGGACTCGACGACCTCCGGGCGATCCCGTGGGTCTTCGGCTGGACCCAGTCCCGCCAGGTCGTCCCGGGCTGGTTCGGGGTGGGGTCCGGGCTCGCCGCCGCGCGGGACCGGCTCGACGACCTGCGCGAGATGTACCGGCGCTGGCCGTTCTTCCGCACGTTCGTCGACAACGTGTCGATGACCCTCGTCAAGACCGACCTCGACGTGGCCGCGCGCTACGTCGAGGCGCTCACCGACCCGTCGGTGCGGCCGCTGTTCGAGGAGATCCGGGAGGAGTTCGAGCGGACCGTCGACCTGGTGCTCGAGGTGACCGGGGACCAGCGGCTGCTGGACCGCGAGCCCACCCTGCGGACCACCCTCGAGATCCGGGAGAACTACCTGCAGCCCCTCCACCACCTGCAGATCGAGCTGCTCGCCAGGCTGCGGCGCGGCGAGGACGACGAGCAGCTCCAGCGCGCGCTGCTGCTCACGATCAACGGCATCGCCGCCGGCATGCGCAACACCGGCTGAGACGGTCGCGTCATCCGGCGCGACTAGGGTGACGGCATGTGTGGTCGCTATGCCTCGAGCCGCCGCCCCGAGGACCTGATCGAGGAGTTCGAGGTCGTCGAGAGCAGGGTCGCGACGCCGCTGGAGGCCGACTACAACGTGGCGCCCACCAAGGAGGTGTACGCCGTCCTCGAGCGGCCGCCCTCCCGCGACCGCGAGCAGCCGCCCGAGCGACAGCTGCGGGTCCTGAAGTGGGGCCTGGTCCCGTCGTGGGCCAAGGACCCCGGCATCGGCAACCGGATGATCAACGCGCGGATGGAGACGGTGGCCGAGAAGCCGGCGTACAAGAAGGCGTTCGCCGTCCGGCGCTGCCTGCTCCCCGCCGACGGCTACTACGAGTGGTACCCGACCGAGCAGAAGACCAAGGCCGGCAAGCCGCGCAAGCAGCCGTTCTTCATCCGTCCGCACGACGGCGGGACGCTGGCCATGGCCGGGCTCTACGAGATCTGGAAGGACCCGACCCGCGCCGAGGACGACCCCGACCTGTTCCGGTGGACCTGCACCGTGCTGACCACCGAGGCCGAGGACGCGGTGGGCCACATCCACGACCGGATGCCGCTGATGGTCGAGCGCGACCGCTGGGCGGCCTGGCTCGACCCGACGATCGAGGCGAAGGACGACCTGCTGGCGCTGCTCGAGCCCGCCGCGCCCGGTCGGCTCGAGGCGTTCCCGGTGGCGGCTCTGGTCAGCAACGTGCGCAACAACGGGCCCGAGCTGGTCGAGCCGATCCCCGCCGAGGAGGCGCTGACATGAGCACCCCACGAAACCACTCGCTGCGCTCGTGCTTCCGCGGGGACCCCGCATGAGCTCGCTCGAGGCGACCGTCCCGACGCCGTACGGCGACGGCCGGCTGGTCACCCACCGCTCCCGCCACCCGATGGCCACCCTGCTGCTGGGCCACGGCGCCGGCGGCGGCATCGAGAGCCGCGACCTCGAGGCCCTCGCCGACAACCTGCCCCGCAACGGGGTGACCGTGATCCGGTTCGAGCAGCCCTGGCGGGTGGCCGGCCGGAAGATCGCGACGCCGCCGGCCACGCTCGACGCCGGGCTGACGGCCGCCGCCGGCCGGCTGCGGACCCGCACGCCGCTCGTGCTCGGGGGCCGCTCGGCCGGCGCCCGTTCGGCGGCCCGGTGCGCCCGGAACCTCGGCGCCGTCGGCTGCCTGGCGCTGGCCTTCCCGCTCCACCCGCCCGGGAAGCCGGAGAAGACACGTGTCGAGGAGCTGCACGGCGTCGGCCTGCCCACGCTCGTGGTCCAGGGCGAGCGGGACACGATGGGGCGGCCCGAGGAGTTCCCGGGCGACCTCGACCTCGCCGTCGTACCCGCCGCGGACCACGGGTTCAAGGTTCCCGTGCGCGGTGAGCTGACCCAGGCGGAGGCACTGGAGATCATCGTCGAGGCGACCCTGGAGTGGATCGTGCGCGAGGTCGTGGGGAATCAACCCCGCTCCTGAGGTGTTCTAGTCGTCGTGCTCGCCGTGATGGAACGTCCGACCGCCCCAGTAGTGTGGGAGCCGATGACAGACACCCCAGCCGACGACGAGATCGACGTCGCCACCGAGTCCGAGCGAGGAGCGCTCGGCGCGCTTCGAGCGCGACGCCTTGCCGTTCCTCGACCAGCTCTACTCCGCCGCGATGCGGATGACCCGCAACCCGGCCGACGCCGAGGACCTGGTCCAGGAGACCTTCGCCAAGGCCTACTCCTCCTTCCACCAGTTCCGCCCGGGCACCAACCTGAAGGCCTGGCTCTACCGCATCCTGACCAACACCTTCATCAACACCTATCGCAAGAAGCAGCGCCAGCCGCAGCAGTCGATGTCCGAGGACGTCGAGGACTGGCAGCTCGCCCGCGCCGAGTCCCACACCTCCAGCGGGCTGAAGTCCGCGGAGACCGAGGCGCTCGAACATCTGCCCGACTCGCAGGTCAAGGACGCCCTGCAGCGGCTCCCCGAGGAGTTCCGGCTCGCGGTCTACCTCGCCGACGTCGAGGGCTTCGCCTACAAGGAGATCGCCGAGATCATGGACACCCCGATCGGCACCGTGATGTCCCGCCTGCATCGGGGCCGGCGGCAGCTGCGGGACATGTTGTCCGACTACGCCCGGGTCGCCGGCCTGGAGCCCGTGGGAAGGGAGGGATCCGGATCATGAGCGGACACGAGCACGAGCACGAGGCGCCGTCCGCGGAGTGTGCCGACTTCCTCGATCGGATCGTCTACTTCCTCGACAACGAGCTCGACGAGGCCGACAGCTCCGCCGTCCGGATCCACCTCGACGCGTGCAACCCCTGCCTGCAGCAGTACGACCTCCAGCGCACCGTGAAGGCGATCGTCGCCCGCTCCTGCTCCGAGCCGGCGCCGCGTGAACCTTCGCGAACGGGTCCTGCTGCGGATCCGCGAGATCCACGTCGAGATCACCGAGACCTGAGCCGGCCGGATTTCGTCTGGGCGCCCGGGTTTGGGAGACTGGGTACCGCCCGTTCGATGGGCTGAACACTTTCGACCCAGGAGGACATCATGGGCAAGACCGGACGCAAGCGTCGGGCACGCAAGAAGAAGGCCGCGAACCACGGCAAGCGCCCCAACGCCTGACCCCTTCACTTCACGTTGACCCGCCCGAAAGTTTCGGGCGGGTCAACGTCATTTCCGGGCAGTTTCGGGCGGGTCAGCGGTCGAGGCGGGAGAGGAACCGCTCGGCGTCCACCACGACGCGGGTGACCTCGCCGGTGCCGACGACCTTGCCGTCGCCGGGACCGCCCACGTGCCGGGCCGCCACGGTGAAGCGGTGCAGCCGCCCGTCGGCGTACACCTCGGAGGCCGACACCTCCACGTCCTGGCCGACCGGGCTGGCGCCGGTGTGCTCCAGGCTGATCCGGCTCCCGACGCTGGTGCTGCCCTCCTCGAGCGTGGGGTCGATCGCCGCGCAGGTGGCGGCCTCGCACCACGCCAGCAGCCGGGGGGTGCCGAGCACCGGCAGGCTGCCCGAGCCGAGGGCCTCGGCGGTGTCGTCGTCGGTGACGGTGAATCTCACGGTGGCTTCCATGTCAGTCCTCCAGGGGCTTGCGGAAGGCGATCAGGTGGACGCCGGGAACGGGGCTCCAGTCCCGGCCGGGCTCGCGGACGAACCCCAGGCGCTCGTAGATCCGGTGCGCGGCGGCCATCTCGCGCAGGCTGGACATCGCGACAGCGTGGGCTCCCGCAGTGCGGGCGGTGTCGATCGCGTGCCGCACCAGTGCCTCGCCGACGCCCCGGCCCTGCGCAGCGGGTGCGACGGCGAGCATCCGGAACTCACCCTCGCCCGGGCGGCCGATCTCCCGCCAGGCCGACCCCTCCGGGGTGGTGGTGACCGTGCCCACGAGCCCGCCGTCCGGGTCGGTCGCCACCCAGAGCTCGGCCTGGGCGTGCCGGCTGGCGGCGTCCCGCAGGTGGTCGGCGTAGCCGTCGGCGGGCCCCAGCAGGAACGGCGCGTACGCCGCCACGGTCAGCTCGCCGACCTCCGCCAGGTCGGCGGGCGTCGCCCGCCTGATCGTGACCAAGACGTCGCTAGACGCCGAAGGTGTTGCGGGGGTAGGCGGCCTCGACGTCGGTGATCACGTTGACCAGGTAGGGCACGTTGGCGGCGAACGCGCGGTCCAGCGCCGCCCCGATCTGGCGCGGGTCGGTCACCGTCTCGCCGGCGCCACCGAGCGCCTTGACCACCTCGTGGTACGGCGTCCGCTGGGCGAGGTCGGCCGCGACGTCGTAGCCGTAGAGCATCTGCATCGGGCCCTTCTCCAGGCCCCAGGCCGAGTTGTTGCCCATCACCATCACCACCGGCAGGTCGTGCCGCACCAGGGTGTCGACGTCCATCAGGGAGAACCCCGCCGCGCCGTCGCCGAGCAGCAGGACGACCTGGGCCGAGGGCCGGGCGATCCGGGCGGCGATCGCCGCGCCCAGCCCGGCGCCCAGGCACCCGTAGGGTCCGGGGTCGAGCCAGCCGCCGGGACGCTTCGGCTCGACGTACTTGCCGGCGAAGCTGACGAAGTCGCCGCCGTCCCCGATCACGACGGAGTCGTCGGCCAGGCGGGGGACGAGCTCGCCGTAGATGCGGGCGGGGTGGATCGGGTCCGCCTCGGCGCTCAGCAGCGCGGCGTCCTTCTCGGCGTTGATCTTCACGGTCGCCTGGAGGTCGTTGACCCAGGACGACCAGTCCGGGCGGCGGACCACCTGCTCGAGCGCGCCCAGCAGGCCGTCGAAGACGGCGGTCAGGTCGCCGCTCAGGGATGCCGCGAGGTCGGCGTGACCCGAGACCTGCCCGGCGCTGTCGGCGATGTGCACGACCTGGGCGGGGGACCCACCGTCCTTGCCGCCGAACACGCCGTACCCGAGCCGGAAGTCGAGCGGCGTACCGACCACGACCACCAGGTCGCTGCCCCCCAGCGCCTGCCCGCGCGCCTTGGTGACGAGCAGCGGGTGGCCGCCGGGGACGACCCCGCGGCCCATCCCGTTGGTGATGGTCGGGATGCCGGCCGACTCGACGAAGCGCAGCGCCGCCTCGTCGGCGCCGTCCGCCCAGACGTCCGTGCCGAGGATGAGCACCGGCCGGGACGCCTCCGCCAGCAGCTCGGCCACCTCGTTGACCGCGTCCGGGTCGGGGTCGGCTCCGCGGGCTCGCGTGACGCTCGGCAGCTCGCCGCCGGCGTTGTTGAAGAACTCGTCCATCGGTACGTCGACGAACACCGGGCCGCGGTGCGAGGAGCCGGCCGCGGTGAAGGCGTCGTGCATGCCGCCGAGGACGTCGTCGGCCGTGTGCAGGGTCCGCGCCGACTTCGAGATCGACGCCAGGATCGGCGGCTGGTCCAGCTCCTGGAGGCTGCCGCTGCCCCAGCGGTTCGCCGGGGCACGGCCGCCGAGCACGACCATCGGCGAGCCCGCGAACTGTGCCTGCGCGATCGCGCTGGTGCCGTTGGTGACGCCCGGACCCGCGGTGAGGACGGCCAGTCCGGGGCTCCGGGTCAGCTTGCCGGTCGCCTCGGCGGCGAAGGCCGCCGTCTGCTCGTGCCGCACGTCGAGCAGCCGCATCGGCGGCTCGGCCTTCACCGCGCCGTCGTACATCGGGAAGACGTGGGCGCCGGACAGGGTGAACATGGTCTCGACCCCGTGGGCGCGGGCGACGGCGACGGCGAGCTCCCCGGCGTGGCCGCTGATCTCGCCGGGGGTCGGTGACTCTGCGTGGTCGGTCATGGGCCGAGGTTACCGAGCAGTCTGCGCGGCCCGGCGGCCCATCTCACGCGGCCCGAGTTTCAAGATTCCTTCAATCGCTGGTCCGGCACCTGCGCCGCCCGATAGTTTCCGATTGACGCCGGGAGACCGGCAACAGGTCCCGGGCCGTGGGGGGTCCGGGACCCTATGCGTTGGACCTCAGGTACGCCGGGTTCGCGGCGCGCAGGGCGGCGACCAGCGCCAGCAGCAGGTCGGAGCGGTGCTCGGGCGGGTCCGGGGCCAGCGCCACCTGGAGGTGCAGGGCGCGCAGGAACGCCTCCGCGTTGCCGCTCACCGGGTCGGGGTCGCCGTCGCGCGACCTCGGCCGTCGCCTCGGACTGCGATGCGCGCGATCCAGGGCTCGACGACCGACAGCGGGACCAGGTTGCGGCGCAGCACGGCCATGGTGGCGGCGGCCATCCGGTCGGGCTCGCCGTGGGTGTAGACCGTCTCGACCGGAAGCGCGATCCGGTCCGCGAGCACGTCGAGCAGCACGGTCAGCTCCGCCTTGCCGACGTGGGGCGAGCCCGCGAGGGTGGCCACGGCATCCGCCCCGTGCGCGACGGCGTGGGCCCAGCCCTTGCCGGGCACGAACCCGCGCACGTCACGCTCCCGCAGGTACCAGGTGGCGATCCGGTCACCCCACTCCAGGATCTTGGTGGCGGGCAGCAGCGATGCCGCGTTGTCGCGGGCCACGCACTCGGTGAGCACCAGCACCGAGAAGCTCCGCCGGAAGACGGTGTCGGTGCCGGACTCGCCGAGCCCGACGGCCAGGCCCGCGGCCATGCCGTCGCCGAGTCCGGCCAGCAGGTCGTCGTACACCCCGCGCGCTGTCCAGGTGGCCAGCGCGGGGTAGGCGGTCGCGTCGCGGACCACGGGATCGGTCGACCCGAGCATCCGGGTGAGCTCGGCGGTGAGGTCGTCGAGCGGGCGGTCCGACGGCACCTCGAAGTCGTCCGCGAGCACCTGGTTCCAGTAGGACGACATGGTCTCATCCTGCCAGCACGGAGACCCCGGACGACGACGGGTCTCGGCCCTCCATCGGCCGCTGCGGCGACTCACTACGCTGGTCTGGTGCCGTCCCTGATCGAACTCGTGCGCAGCCACACCGACCTCGTCGACGACGACGTCGCGTGGCTCCAGCTGCTGCAGGCGGACTGGCAGATCATCGCCGACCTCTCCTTCGCCGACCTGGTGCTCTGGCTGCCCGACCGCGACGGCACGGGGTTCTGGGCGGGCGGCCAGATGCGGCCCACGACCGGCCCGACGGCGTACGTCGACGACGTCGTCGGAACGTTCGTTCCGACCGGCCGGCGCCCGATGCTCGACGCCGCGTGGACTCAGGGCCGGCTGGTCCGTGAGGGCGACCCCGAGTGGCGCGACGACGTCCCGGTGCGGGTCGAGTCGATCCCGGTACGGCGCGCCGGGAAGGTGATCGCAGTGGTGGCCCGCAACACCAACCTGCTGGGCGTGCGGACCCCCAGCCGGCTCGAGCTGTCCTACCTCCAGACCGCCGCGGACCTGACGTCGATGATCGCGTCCGGGCAGTTCCCGGCACCTGGGCAGCGCAGCGACCACGCGGACTCGCCGCGGGTCGGCGACGGGTTCGTCCGCGTGGACGCCGGCGGCCGGGTGGTCTACGCGAGCCCGAACGCCCTCTCGGTCTACCGCCGCCTCGGACTCTCCGGAGACCTGGCCGGCCTGAACTTCGCCGAGGTCACGCGGGAGCTCGTGCCGCCGCGGCGGCGGCCCGACGAGGAGGCCCTGAGCGCCGTCCTGGGTGGCCGCGCCCACCGCGACACCGAGATCGGGACCGAGGAGGCGTCACTGATCGTGCGCTCGATCCCGCTCCGGCCGCAGGGGGAGCGGATCGGGGCGCTGGTGCTGCTGCGCGACGTCACCGACCTGCGTCGACGCGATCGCGAGCTGGTCACCAAGGACGCCACGATCCGCGAGATCCACCACCGGGTGAAGAACAACCTCCAGACCGTCGCCGCGCTGCTGCGGCTCCAGGCCCGGCGGATCGACTCCGCGGCCGCCAAGGCGGCGCTCGAGGAGGCGGTACGGCGCGTGGGCTCGATCGCGATCGTGCACGAGACCCTCAGCCAGGCCGGCGAGGAGCAGGTCGACTTCGACTCCATCGCCGACCGGCTCGGGGTGATGGTCACCGAGGTCGGAGGCGTGGGCGGGCAGGTGCGGGTGCGCCGCGACGGGTCCTTCGGGGTGCTCGGGTCGGACCCGGCCACGGCCCTCGCGATGGTGCTCACCGAGGTGCTCCAGAACGCGGTCGAGCACGGCTACGCCCGTGCCGCGCGCGACGCGGGGCCTGATCGGGAGGAGGCGGGGCAGGGGACGATCGTGGTCTCGGCGCGGCGGCTGGTGGGGCGGCTGCACGTCACGGTCGATGACGACGGAGACGGGCTGCCGCCGGACTTCGACCTGGACGAGGGGACGAACCTGGGGCTCTCGATCGTGCGGACGCTGGTGGAGTCCGAGCTGGGGGGTCAGCTGGAGCTCGGCCACACGCCGGAGGGCGTGGGCACCCGCGTGGCGATCGACGTACCCCTGGGGTGAGCCCTGCTCTAGGCGGTGCGCACGCGGGCGCGGGCGTTGCGACGCTTCAGTGCGCGTCGCTCGTCCTCACTGAGCCCGCCCCAGACGCCGTGATCCTGACCAGCCTCCAGCGCCCACGCGAGACACTGCTCGCGCACCTCACAGCGTCGGCACACCTGCTTGGCCTCCTCGATCTGGAGGATGGCCGGCCCGGTGTTGCCGATGGGGAAGAACAGCTCCGGGTCCTCGTCGAGACACGCGGAACGGTTGCGCCAATCCATGGCTGGGGAATCCCTCATCTCTGCTGTCGACTCACATGCTGGGGGCTCACGAGGGCACGGCGATGTGAACCCGTTCACGAGCGGCCCCTAGCGTGGCAAGAGTTTGATCGTGAAACAACCCCTGATGGTGGTCACATTGGTCACAACTACTCTGTGCCCGTGAACCCGCGTGTCCAGGACAATCCTGCACCCCTCGTGGTAGCGGCGTCCCTCGTCGCCGTCGAGGGTGGCCTGGTGATCATGTTCGGGCTGATGGAGCTGGCCAACCTCTCCTCGCAGAGACTCACGATGGGGGTCACGACGGCGGCCTTCTTCGCGGTGTACGGCGCCGCGCTGGTGTTCTTCGCGTGGCAGGTCACCCGCGGCCAGGCGTGGGCGCGGGGACCGATCGTGCTGTCCCAGCTGATCCAGCTCGGCGTGGCGTGGAGCTTCCGCGGCGGAACCACGACCTGGGTGGCGATCTGCCTGGCCGTGGTGGCCGGTGTCGTCCTGGCCGGGATCCTCCATCCGGCGAGCGTGGCCCGGCTCGACGAGGAGCACTGACCCCGAGCGAGCTCAGCCGCGGTCCTCCAGCGAGACGCGCAGCTGGTCGAGGGTGCGCGTGAGCAGGCGCGAGACGTGCATCTGGGAGACGCCGATCTCGGCGGCGATCTGGCTCTGGGTCATGTTCTTGAAGAAGCGCAGCAGCAGGATCCGCTTCTCGCGCGGATCCAGCTCGTCGAGGAGCGGCTTGATCGACTCGCGGATCTCGACCTGGGTGAGGTGCGCGTCGTCGACGCCGAGGGAGTCGAGCATGCTGGCGCCGGTGTCGGCGCTGTCGTCGCCCGCGTCGAGGGACAGGGTGGAGTAGGCGTTGCTGGACTCCATGCCCTCGACGATCTCCTCCACCGAGCATCCGACGTGGCTGGCGAGCTCGCGGGGAGTGGGGGAGCGGCCGAGGCTCTGGGTCAGCTCCGCCGTGGCGCTGCTGATCTGCATCCGGAGCTCCTGGAGCCGCCGCGGCACCCGGATCGCCCAGCCCTTGTCGCGGAAGTGGCGCTTGATCTCGCCGATGATGGTCGGGGTCGCGTACGTCGAGAACTCGACCGCTCGATCGAGCTCGAACCGGTCGATCGACTTGATCAGCCCGATCGTCCCGACCTGGAAGAGATCCTCGAACGGCTCGCCCCGATTGCGGAACCGGCGGGCACAGTGCTCCACGAGGGGGAGGTGGAGGCGGACCAGGTCGTCACGCGCGGCAACCCGGTCGGCCTCGGAGCTCGTCGGGTCCCCGAGCACGCGGAACAGCTCGTGACTGCGACGCCGCGTCTCGTCGAGAGAGACGGCCGTCGCTTCGTCCCCTCCCTCCCCCCTGGTCCCCGGCTCCATCTCAGAAGCCGACGGCAGGCTCTCCGGGAGACATCGTCAGGCTGACCCAGAAGCGTCCCTCGCCGGAGGACGCCTCGGCGTCGCTGGCGAGGGTGCTCAGCACCTGCCAGGCGAAGCTGTCGTAGTCGGGCGGCTTCGGGGCCGCGGCCTCGACGCCGACGCGGACGGTGAGGTTGCCCGGCGCCATGTAGAACTCGCAGCGCAGGTCGCTGACCTCGTCCGCCTCGGGCAGCACCATGGCGCTGGCCTCGCCGACGGCGATCCGCAGATCCTCGATGTCGTCGATGGGGAAGTCGAGGCGGGCCGCCAGGCCCGCTGTGGTGGTGCGGAGCACCGAGACATAGGCACCATCCGCGGGCATTCGCAGCTCCACGTCCGCACGCTGGCCGTTTGTTGGCATCGACTCGCCCTTCCGTCCCGAACACGTCCTGCCCGAACACTAGTAGGGACCGGCCGCCTGGTGTTGTACCCGGCGACCGGTCCCGACTAGACAGCGTCGCTCAGCCTTCTTGGTCAGCTGACGCTGCGCGTCAGCACCTGCGGCGCTCGCCCCAAGCCCACGAGCAAGCTCGGGGCTCGGGCTCACTTCTTGGTCTCCCAGAAGATCTCGGCGATCTCGTCGATCTTGGCCAGCAGCTGGTCAGCGGCCTCGGCGTCCATCGAGCCCTTGGTGCCGGTGGCACCGGCGAGCTTGGTGGCCTCGTTCACGAGGGTGTGCAGCTGGGGGTACTTCTCGAAGTGCGGGGGCTTGAAGTAGTCGGTCCACAGCACCCAGAGGTGGTGCTTGACCAGCTCGGAGCGCTGCTCCTTGATCAGCACCGCCCGGGTGCGGAAGTCGGGGTCGTCGTTGTCCGCGAGCTTGCCGATGATCGCCTTGACCGACTCGGCCTCGATCCGCGCCTGGGCCGGGTCGTAGACGCCGCAGGGCAGGTCGCAGTGGGCGGAAACCTCGACGGTGGGTGCGAACAGTGTCGCGAACATCCGGTCATCCTCTCGCTGGGGAACGTGGTGTCGGCTGCGACACTACTCCGCGTGACGAGCCGCTCCGATGGTGGTGCCACGTACCCCGGACACCACCCTCCATTCGGGTTCGCGAGGGTGCGGGGCGCGTCGATGGCGCCGACCCTGAGGCCCGGTGACCGCCTGCTGGTGCGGTACGGCGCGCCGGTCGTCGCCGGCGCGGTCGTGCTGGCCCGGTTCCCCGACGGGACGCTGGCCGTCAAGCGCGCCACCGAGCGTCGTACGACCTCGGGCGGTGGGCCCGGCTGGTGGCTGCTCAGCGACTCCCCGGACGACGGCGTGGACTCCCGGCACCGCGGCCCGGTCGCCGACGGCGCCGTGCTCGGCGTCGTGCTGGCCCGGCTGTGGCCGCGGCCACGCCGCCTCTGAGCCGGTCGTCCGCATCGCCGGACGCGCGCGGGCGGCGCTCACGGCTGTGCAAGACTCGTTCCTCCCCGAGGGCCGGTCGGGTCCAGAGCCGGTCGGCCGGGCGCGAGCGGTTCGGAAAGGCTGAGGTCAAGGTGACAACTCCGCGTGGTGAGGCGACGCACCCGCACGCCGGCGACCCGGTCTTCGACCTCCACGTCGGCGGGAAGATGGAGCTCCGCTCGACGGTCGCGCTGAACGGGCGCGACGAGCTCTCGCTGGCCTACACCCCGGGCGTCGCCCGGGTCTGCGAGGCGATCGCGGCCGACCCCACGATGACCCAGCACTACACGTGGGTGCCCAACACCGTCGCGGTCGTCACCGACGGAACGGCCGTGCTCGGCCTCGGCGACATCGGTCCGGCGGCGGCGATGCCCGTGATGGAGGGCAAGGCCGTCCTGTTCAAGCAGTTCGGCGGCGTCGACGCCGTCCCCATCTGCCTGGACACCACCGACGTCGAGGAGATCATCGACACGGTCGCGCGGCTGGCGCCCAGCTTCGGCGGCATCAACCTGGAGGACATCTCCGCGCCGCGCTGCTTCGAGATCGAGGACCGGCTCAAGGAGCGGCTCTCGATCCCGGTGTTCCACGACGACCAGCACGGTACGGCGGTGGTGGCGCTGGCCGCCCTCACCAACGCGCTGCGGCTGACCGGGCGCGAGGCCGCGGGCACCCGCGTGGTGATCTCGGGTGCCGGTGCCGCTGGTGTGGCCGTGGCCAGGATCCTGCTCGAGGCGGGCGTGCGGGACCTCGCCGTGCTGGACCGCAAGGGCGTGCTCAACTCCGAGCGCTCCGACCTGACCCCGGTCAAGGAGGCGCTGGCGCGCGACACCGCCGACCACTTCGGTCGCACCGGCGGGCTCGCCGAGGCGATGGACGGTGCCGACGTCTACATCGGCGTCTCCGGCGGCACGGTGCCCGAGGACGTGGTGGCGCTGATGGCCGACGAGGCGATCATCTTCGGCCTGGCCAACCCGAACCCCGAGGTGCACCCCGACGTCGCCCACCGGCACGCCCGGGTGGTGGCGACCGGACGCTCCGACTTCCCCAACCAGATCAACAACGTGCTGGCCTTCCCGGGCATCTTCCGGGGCGCCTTCGACGTGCACGCCACCGCGATCACCGAGGGCATGAAGCTCGCTGCGGCGGGCGCCCTCGCCGACCTGGTGGGGGACGACCTCTCCGAGGAGCTGATCGTCCCCTCACCGTTCGACCCGCGCGTCGGTCCGGCGGTCTCGACGGCCGTGGCCGAGGCCGCCCGGCGCGACGGGGTCGCCCGCCGCTGAGTCTCGCGCAACGTCGATCGCGGGCGGAGCCCTGCTACGGCACCGTCCGGATGAGCTCCTGGGGCGATCGGTAACGTCGTGCCTATGTTCGCCGTCTACGCCGACTCCTTCTCCTCCGACGACCCGCTGTCCGGCCTCGTGGCCGGCGAGCGGCCCGAGCCGGAGGCGCCCGACGGCTGGGCGACGGTCACCGTCCGAGCCGCCTCGCTCAACCACCACGACCTCTGGTCGCTGCGCGGTGTGGGCCTCAAGGAGGACGCGCTGCCGATGATCCTCGGCTGCGACGCCGCCGGCCACGACGAGGACGGCAACGAGGTCGTCGTCCACGCCGTGGTCAGCGACCCGGCCTGGTCCGGGGACGAGACCCTCGACCCGAGGCGGTCCCTGCTCTCCGAGCGGCACCAGGGCACGTTCGCCGAGCGGGTCGTCGTACCCCGCCGCAACCTCGTGCCCAAGCCGCCGTCGATGTCCTTCGAGGAGGCCGCCTGCCTGCCCACGGCCTGGCTGACCGCCTACCGGATGCTCTTCACCCAGGGCGGGCTGAAGCCCGGTGACACCGTCCTGGTGCAGGGCGCGGGCGGCGGAGTGGCGACCGCGCTGATCACGCTGGCCCGGGCCGGCGGGCTCCGGGTGCTGGCCACCAGCCGCGACGACACCAAGCGCAAGCGGGCCCTGGAGATCGGCGCCCACGACGTGTTCGAGTCCGGGGCCCGGCTGCCGGAGAAGGTGGACGCCGTCATGGAGACGGTCGGCCGGGCCACCTGGTCGCACTCGATCCGGTCGCTGCGTCCCGGCGGGAAGATCGTGATCAGCGGCGCCACGTCCGGACCGAAGCTCGACGACGCCGAGCTGACCCGGATCTTCTTCCTCCAGCTCCAGGTGATCGGCTCGACGATGGGCACCCGCGACGAGCTCGACTCGCTGGTCCGCCTGCTCGACGCCACGGGCACCCGGCCGCTGATCGACCGCACCATGCACCTCGGCGACGCGCGCGAGGGCTTCGCCGCGATGGCCGAGGGCGACGTCTTCGGGAAGATCGTGTTCTCCCGCGATGGCTGAGCGGACCCACGTCGTCACCGGCGCCACGTCCGGCATCGGCCACGCGCTGGCCGGGCGCCTCCACGGCCGCGGCGATCGTCTCGTCCTCGTGGCGCGCTCGGCGGACCGGGCCGAGGAGCTGGCCGGCGAGTTCCGGGGCAGCGCGACGATCGTGGCGGACCTGGCGGATCCCGAGGCCGTCCGTGAGCGCCCTCGCCGGTGCCGAGCTCCCTGACCGGATCGACTCCCTCGTCCACGTCGCGGGCGCGGTCGAGCTCGCCACCGTCGAGGACCTCGAGCTCGGCGACTGGCAGCGCCAGCTCGACGTCAACCTCACCGCGCCGATGCTGCTGACCCGGGCGCTGCTGCCGCAGCTGCGCGCCGGCCGCGGGACCGTGGTCTTCGTCAACTCCACCTCGGGGATCGCCGCCAACCCCACCTGGTCGGCCTACAACGCCTCCAAGTTCGGGCTGCGCGGGTTCGCCGACGCGCTGCGCGGCGAGGAGGCCGGGCACGGCGTGCGGGTGACCTCGGTGTTCCCCAGCCGCACCGCGACCCCGATGCAGGAGAAGGTGCACGAGCAGGAGGGCAAGGAGTACGACGCCGCGGAGTGGATCCAGCCCGCGACCGTCGCCGACGCGATCGTGCACGTGCTCGACCTGGGCCGGGACGCCACGATCCCGGAGGTCACCGTCCGGCCGGGTCCGCGCTGACGCTCGCGCGGAGCGTCGGGCGGAACCGGTCAGGTCCGCGAGCGCCAGTTGAGGGCGCCGACCAGCACCATCCGCAGCTGGGTGCGGGCGCGCTCGACGATCGCGGCCTCGGCCTCCGGCCGGGACCGCAGGATGCTCTCGGCCGTGGCGACGACCTGGGTCACGATCAGGCCGGAGAGCACCTGCAGGTCCTCCGCGGACCAGCCGGTCGTGCCGGGCATCCGGGCGATGTCCATGGCCAGCTCGCGCTCGAACAGCTCGATCTGGTGGCCGATCGCCTCGCGCACCGACGAGCGGGCCCGCCGCGCGCTCGCGGGCGATGAAGCCGAAGTGCTCCCGCTGGGCGTGGACGTGCTCGACGAGCACCCGCAACGAGGAGTCGATGATGTCCTCGAACGCCGGGTCGTTGCGTCGTACGTCGCGGAGCATCGCCCGCAGCGAGGCGAACGACTCGTCGACCAGGGTCAGCCCGAGCTCGTCGATGGAGGCGAAGTGCCGGTAGAAGGCGGTCGGGACGATGCCGACCTCCTTGGCCACCTGCCGCAGGGACAGGGCCGCGAGGGTGCCCTCCCCGGACAGCCGGAGCGCGGCATCGAGGATCGCGCGGCGGGTGCGCTCCTTGCGCTCCCCGCGGCCGAGGGTGGCTTCGGACATGCGGCCAGCGTATCGGCGGTGAACGGATGTCCACGTCCGCTGCGGCGCCGTGGCGCGGCTCACGCGCGTCGTCGCTTGACCGTACCCGCGGTATGCCGCCATGGTTTCAGTGAACGAATGTTCACTGACTTGGAAGGAGGCGACCATGGGGGTCACCACCACCCTGCTTCGCTCCCGCGCGGTGGCCGCGCTCACCTCGCCGCACGGCGTCGACCGGTTCCTCGAGCAGGTGAACCCGATGTGGGCCGCCCACGAGGTGCGCGCCCGCGTCGTCGACGTCCGCCGCGAGGTCGACGTCCCCGGGCACCCCCCGGTCGCGACGATCACCCTGCAGCCGACCAGCACCTGGCGCGGGCACCGCGCCGGCCAGCACGTCCAGCTCGGCGTCGAGATCGGCGGAGCCCGTCGTACGACGCGGGTGTTCACGGTCTCCAGCCCGGACTCCCGCCCGGGCGACCGGTTCACGATCACCCTGCGCGCCAACCCGGACGCGCCCCAGGGGCAGGGTGTCTCGCGCTACCTGGTCGAGGAGGCCGGGCCGGGCACGATCGTGCACCTGTCCCAGGCGGAGGGCGAGTTCGTGCTGCCCGAGCACGTGCCCGACCACGTCCTGTTCATCTCCGGTGGCTCGGGCATCACGCCGGTGATGTCGATGCTGCGCAGCCTGCAGCGGCGTACGCATCGCGGCCGGATCACCTTCCTGCACTACGCGCAGAGTCCCGACCACCAGATCTTCGCCGGCGAGCTCGACGAGATCCGCCGGTCCGGCTTCGGGATCGACGTCCACCTGCTGCACCCCGAGCTGGGCGACCCGGCCCTGAGCCCGGCCTACCTCGAACGCCTCGTCCCCGGCTACCGCGACGTGCCCACCTGGGCCTGCGGCCCGGCACCCCTGATCGAGGCGGTGCAGGCGGCGTACGACGGCTCCGAGGCGCTGCGGCTCGAGTACTTCAAGCCGCCGCGCGTCGCCACCGGCGCCGCCGAGGGCGCCGTCTCCTTCACCCGTGCCGGCACCACCGCGCCGAACTCGGGCGCGACCCTGCTCGAGCAGGCCGAGGCCGCCGGGCTGAGCCCGGAGTTCGGCTGCCGGATGGGCATCTGCTTCTCCTGCACCTCGCGCAAGACCGAGGGCACCGTCCGCAACATCCTCACCGGCGAGACCTCGTCCCTGCCGGACGAGGACATCCGCATCTGCGTCAGTGCGCCCGACGGCGACTGCTCCCTAGACCTGTGACCTGCCGGTGGTTGAGCAGCGAAGGCCGCCAGGGCCTGAGCGTGTCGAAACCCCGCAAGCCGAAAGGAAGCCCCATGACTCCCACCCTGACCCCTGACCAGCTCGACGCGTTCGGCGCCGAGCTGGACGCGATCCGCCAGCGCGTGATCGCCGACCTCGGCGAGGCCGACGCGACGTACATCCGCAAGGTCGTCAAGGCCCAGCGGTCCTTCGAGATCGCCGGCCGCGCGCTGTTCTACCTGCCGCCGGCCTGGCCGCTCGCGGTGGCCGCACTCAGCGTCTCCAAGATCCTCGACAACATGGAGATCGGGCACAACGTGATGCACGGCCAGTACGACTGGCTGGGCGACCCGGGCCTGAACTCCCGGATGTACGAGTGGGACAACGTGTGCCCCAGCGAGCAGTGGAAGTACTCCCACAACTACATCCACCACACCTACACCAACATCCTCGGCAAGGACCGGGACGTCGGCTACGGCATCCTGCGGATGGACGAGGACCAGCCCTGGCACCCCTACTACCTGGGCAACCCGCTGTACGCCTTCCTGCTCATGGTGTTCTTCGAGTGGGGCGTGGCGATGCACGACCTCGAGGTCGAGAACATCGTCGCCGGCCGGCGCAAGCTGGAGGAGAACAAGGCCCTGCACGCCGGCATCATGCGCAAGGTGAAGCGGCAGGCGCTCAAGGACTACGTGCTGTTCCCGGCGCTGACCGGCCCGCTGTTCCCGCTCACCCTCGCGGGCAACGCGACGGCCAACCTGGTCCGCAACATCTGGGCCTTCAACATCATCTTCTGCGGCCACTTCCCGGCCGGGGTCGCGACGTTCTCCCAGGAGGAGTGCGAGGACGAGTCGCGCGGCCAGTGGTACTACCGGCAGCTCCTCGGCTCGGCCAACATCACCGGGGGCCGGCTCTTCCACGTCCTGACCGGAAACCTGAGCCACCAGATCGAGCACCACCTCTTCCCCGACCTCCCCGCGCGCCGCTACCCGGAGATCGCCGGGGAGGTCCGCGAGATCTGCGCCCGCTACGGCCTGGACTACAACACCGGCCGGCTCGGGAAGCAGCTGTCCAGCGTGGCGCGCAAGATCTGCCGGCTGGCGCTTCCCGACCGGAAGTCCCACGATCCGGCCGACGTTGCCGAGCCGTCCCTGGCGGCCTGACGATAGGCCCATGGAGGACAGAGTCATGAACGACCACCTCAGCAGGAACGAGATCCGCAAGGACGCCGTCCAGGGCACCGTCGAGGCGGCGGCCGGCGCGGTGGGCCAGGTGGCCTCGATCATCACCACCGCCGTCAAGGACGTCGCCGGCGCCGTGGGCGGGTTCGCGACCGAGGTCTTCGAGATCCGGGACTCGGCGCGGCGGGCCGCGGCCGAGCACGACGAAGGGCGCGACCCGGAGCCACTGGTCTAGACCTGTGTTTCGGCTCACGTTGCTGCGGGTAGGTGAGGCTCCTCGGGGGACCAGGAACGGGGCTCATCGAGCGAGGCGCGACGACACATGGCAGTGGGGCACTTCTCCGCACACTTCGACCCCGGCACGGGCACCCTTGCGCTGCACGGCGCGCTCGAGGCGGCTCATTGGCCGGACATCCGGGACGAGGTCGACCGTGCCTTCCGGCGTACGGCGGTGAACCTGATCATCGACCTGGGCCGCGCCGACAGGGTGTCGTCGGCAACGGTCGGGCGGCTGGTCCACCTGTGCAACACCCGCTATCCGGGCACGTTCGTCCGGATGCCGGCGGGGCCCTACGTCCCCGCCATCGCCTGATCAGCCGAAGCTCATCCGGAAGCCCGCCATCCGGAACGACGCCAGCTGCCGGGCACCCCGCAGCCAGGCCAGCGGGCCGTCGGTGGCGAAGTCCCACCGGCCCCGGCAGGGGAGGGACCGGGCCGAACCGCGGAGGGCGGCCGTCACCGGGGGCCCGTCGCCGTCGAGACGCGGCTGCGACGTACCGCCCTTGAACGGCGTCCGCACCGTGGCCTTCGACAGGTCGGCGAACCAGGCGCTGGCGATCGGTTGTCGTGCCACCGACGCCGACCAGTGCGCGCGGGTGAACGGGCCGGTGTGGCTGGAGTCGAGGGTGAAGTCGCACAGCCCCTTGGGGATCGCCCACAGCTCGCGGCCACCCTCCATCGAGGCGGGGGAGTCCACCCAGATGTCGGTGATGCTCACGCTCCGCCCCGCCGCGTCGTCGCGGACCGGGCGCGCCACCAGCAGCTCGGAGTAGGTCAGCTCGCTGCCGGGTTCGTAGCTGACGAACGCTGCGCCGTACACCCCGTCGGGGCGGTCGGCGACGCCACGGACGCGGAACAGGGACAGCCACAGCTGGCCCTGCATCTGCCAGGGGGCGGCGGGGTAGGTCACGTCGGCACTCTAGGACGTCGGCCGCGAGGGGCCGCGACCTGTCTGGGTCACCGCCGCCCAGGCGGCCTGACCGAAACGGTCACCCGTTCGTGCAGCAGACCCGGACGTAACTCGTGTCGGACCGAGGTCGTTGACCGACCATCATGGCCACCCGCCGCGTAGTCACGACCGCCCTGCTCGCCGGCGCCCTGTGCGTGGGGGCAGGGGCCGCGTCCGCCGTACCCATCCCCACGGACCCGCGACCGCCGCAGTCCCCGGCGTACGTCGGAGCGCCGGCAACGCCGAAACCGGTCGACGTCGCGGCCCCGCCGCAGCACCCGTTCATGGCCGCGAACCCCGGCAACAACATCCACAACGACGCGTACATGACCGACGCCTACCAGTGGATGGGGCCGCTCGGGAGGCAGCCGGTCACGACCTCGACCCTCCAGGCCGCCGAGTGCGCATCCCTGACCTTCGACCGGCGAAACCGGCTCGAGACGGTCTGCGTCGGCACGAACACCGTGACCTTGAAGCTCTTCGACCCGACGACGCTGGAGCAGCTGGCTTCGTACAACCTGCCGCCGCGGCGACCCGGGGCCGGCACGTTCAACGACTTCAGCGGCGGCGGCTACTTCTACCTCGACCACCGCGACCGTGCTGTGATCCCGACGACCGACAACCACGTGTACGTCGTGGCGCAGACCGCGGGTCCTGGCTTCGAGCTGCGGCGGGACTACGACCTGACACCGGCCATCGGGTCGGAGGACAAGGTCGTGTCGGTCCTTCCGGACTGGTCGGGGCGGCTGGTGTTCGTCACCGAGCAGGGGAAGGTGGGCGCGATCCGTCCGGGGAGCGGAACGGTGCGCACCCTCGACCTGGGCGAGCGCATCACGAACTCGATCGCCACCGACGAGACCGGCGGCGTCTACGTCGTCACTACCGCCGCGCTCTACCGGATCGACGTGTCCGCGGCCGGCCGTCCGAGGTCGACCTGGCGGCAGGTCTACCGCAACTCCGGTGTCCAGAAACCGGGGCAGACGTCTGCTGGTTCGGGTACGACGCCCACGCTGGTGGGTCGTCAGTGGGTGGCGATCACCGACAACGCCGACCCGATGAACGTCGTCGTCTACCGCCGCGGGACCGACGTTGCCGGCCAGCGAAGGGTGTGCACGGTGCCGGTGTTCCGCAAGGGGGCCAGCGCGACCGACAACTCGCTGATCGCCGCCGGACGGGCGCTGGTGGTGACGAACAACTACGGGTACTCCGGTCCCACGGCCACGATGCAGGGCGGCGTCACCGAGCCCGGCATCGAGCGGGTCGACATCGACCGCGACGGCCGCGGCTGCCACACGGTGTGGCGCAACACCACGCAGCGTTCGCCCTCGTCGGTGCCAAAGCTGTCCCTTGCCAACGGTCTGGTCTACACCGTGCTCAAGGACCCTGCGGGCAGCGAAGACCCGTGGTACCTCGGCGCGCTGGACTTCCGCACCGGTCGGCTGGTCTACAAGACCCGGTACGGCTCCGGGTTCGGCTACAACGTGAACTACGCGCCGGTGAGCATCGGGCCGGACCGCGCGGCGTACGTCGGGGTGCTCGGCGGGCTGGTCAGGATCACCGACTCCACCGGCTGACGCGCGCTCCCAAAGAGAGCGCCGTCAGTCGTCGGGGTCGTCGAGCCGCGCGAGCCAGGTGGCGAACCGCTCCACGGCCGTCTCGAACTCGGGGTGGGTGTCGGTGAACTCCTGCAGGCGGTCGGCCACCCAGGCGAGGGTCACGTCCTCGTCACCCCGCCGCTTCTCGAGCTCCTCGATCCCGCGGTCGGTGAAGTACACGGTCTTCCCCGGCCTCAGTAGTCGTGGTCGATCCGGTCCGACACCGGGGCGAAGGCCCGGTCCACCAGCGCCTTCTGCTCCTCCATGTGCCGCTTGACCGTGCCGACCGCCGGCGAGGACGACGCCTGCCGGGTGACCGGCTCGACGTGCCAGTCGAGGGCCGGCCACACGTTGAGCGCGTAGTGGGGCCACGGGCCCATGTTGCGCGGCTCGTCCTGCACCCAGCGGATCGCCTTGAGGTTCGGGAACTGCTCGATGTAGGCGTGGAGCTCCTCGGTCGGCCGCGGGTAGAGCTGCTCGATCCGCGCGATCGCGAACCGGGAGGCGTCCTCGCGCTTCTTCTGGGCGACCTTGAGGTCCCAGGTCACCCGGCCCGAGCACAGCAGCAACGTGTCGACCGACTCCGGGTCGGCCACGGCGTCGGTGATCAGCGGCCGGAACTCACCGGTGGTGAAGTCGTCGGGCTGGGACGCGGCCTCCTTGCGCTTGAGCATCGACTTCGGCGTGAACACCACGAGCGGACGGTGCTCCTCACCGAGGGAGTGCTGCCGCAGCAGGTGGAAGTACGACGCCGGGCTGGACGGCTGGGCGACGACGAAGGCGTCCTCGGCGCACATCTGCAGGAAGCGCTCGATCCGGGCCGAGGAGTGGTCCGGGCCCTGGCCCTCGTAGCCGTGGGGGAGGAGCAGCACGACGCCGGACTGCTGGCGCCACTTGGTCTCGCCGGCGGTGATGAACTCGTCGATCACGGTCTGGGCGCCGTTGACGAAGTCGCCGAACTGGGCCTCCCACAGGACCAGCGCGTCCGGCCGGGCCACGGAGTAGCCGTACTCGAAGCCGAGGGCGGCGTACTCGGAGAGCAGCGAGTCGTAGGCGTAGAACTTCGCCTGGTCGTCGGTCAGCGAGGACAACGGCGTCCACTCGTCGGCGTTGACCCGGTCGATGATCGTCGCGAAGCGGGACACGAACGTGCCGCGACGCGAGTCCTGGCCGGCGAGCCGGACCGGACGGCCGGCCATCAGCAGCGACCCGAAGGCCAGGACCTCGGCGGTGCCCCAGTCGATGGGGCCGTCGGTGATCGCCGCCGCTCGCCGCTGGAGCTGCGGCATCACCTTGGGGTGCACCGTGAAGCCGTCGGGCGGGGTGACGTAGGCGTCGGAGATCCGCTTGAGCACCTCGTTGGAGACGGCCGTCTCGGTGCCGCTGGCCGACTTCTCCGGGTAGTCGGGGACCGTCGTCCACTCCGACGGCTCCTCGCTGCTGGCCTCGCGCACCTCCGTGAAGACCCGTTCGAGCTGCTGCTGGTAGTCCTTGAGGACCTGCTCGGCCTCCTCGACCGTGATGTCGCCGCGGCCGATCAGGGACTCGGTGTAGAGCTTGCGGACCGAGCGCTTCTGCTCGATCAGGTCGTACATCAGCGGCTGGGTGTACGACGGGTCGTCGCCCTCGTTGTGCCCGCGCCGGCGGTAGCAGACGAGGTCGATCACGACGTCCTTGTTGAACGCCGCGCGGTACTCGAAGGCCAGCCGCGCGACCCGGATGCAGGCCTCGGGGTCGTCGCCGTTGACGTGGAAGATCGGCGCCTGGACCATCCGGGCCACGTCGGTGCAGTAGAGCGAGGAGCGGGAGGAGCCGGGCGAGGTGGTGAACCCGACCTGGTTGTTGACCACGACGTGGATGGTTCCGCCGGTGCGGTAGCCGCGCAGCTGGGACAGGTTCAGCGTCTCCGCGACCACGCCCTGTCCGGCGAACGCCGCGTCGCCGTGGACGAGCAGCGGCAGGACGGGGTAGTCGGCGCCGCGGTCCAGCACGTCCTGCTTGGCCCGCGAGATGCCCTCGAGCACCGGGTCGACGGCCTCGAGGTGCGAGGGGTTCGCGGCCACCGAGACCTTGATCTTGTCGCCGTTGTCGGCGATGAACTCGCCCTCGGCGCCGAGGTGGTACTTCACGTCGCCGGAGCCCTGCACGGTCCGCGGGTCGATGTTGCCCTCGAACTCGCGGAAGATCTGGGAGTACTTCTTGCCGACGATGTTGGCGAGCACGTTGAGCCGGCCGCGGTGCGCCATGCCGATGCAGACCTCGTCGAGCTCCGCCTCGGCGGCGGCCTCGCAGATCTCGTCGATCAGCGGGACGGTGGTCTCGCCACCCTCGAGGCTGAACCGCTTCTGGCCGACGAACTTGGTCTGCAGGAACGTCTCGAACGCCTCGGCCTGGTTGAGCTTGAGCAGGATCCGCAGCTGCTCCTCGCGGGGCGGCTTGACGTGCGGCTGCTCGACGCGCTGCTGGATCCAGCGGCGCTGCTCGGGATCCATGATGTGCATGTACTCGATGCCGGTGGTCCGACAGTAGGAGTCGCGGAGGATCCCCAGGATCGTGCGCAGCTTCATGAAGCGGCGCCCCTCGCCCCCGAACGAGCCGGTGGCGAACTCGCGGTCGAGGTCCCACAGGGTCAGCCCGTGCGACTCGACCTCGAGGTCGGGGTGGCTGCGCTGGCGGTACTCCAGCGGGTCGGTGTCGGCCATCATGTGGCCGCGGACGCGGTAGGCGTGGATCAGCTCGAGGATCCTGGCCTGCTTGGAGATCTCGTCGTCGTGGGAGGTCGCGATGTCGCGCGCCCAGCGGATCGGCTCGTAGGGGATCCGCAGCGACCGGAAGATCTCGTCGTAGAAGTCCTCCTCGCCCAGGAGCAGCGCGTGCACCCGGCGGAGGAAGTCACCCGACTGCGCGCCCTGGATGACGCGGTGGTCGTAGGTCGAGGTCAGGGTCATGACCTTGCTGATGCCGTTGCGGGCGATCGCCTCGTCGGAGGCGCCCTGCCAGCCGGGCGGGTACTCCATCGCGCCGACCCCGATGATCGCGCCCTGGCCCTTCATCAGCCGCGGCACCGAGTGGTTGGTGCCGATGGTGCCGGGGTTGGTCAGGCTGATCGACGTGCCCTGGAAGTCCTCGACGGTCAGCTTGCCGTCGCGGGCCTTGCGGACCACCTCCTCGTAGGCGGTCCAGAAGCCGGCGAAGTCCATGCCCTCGGCGGCCTTGATCGACGGCACGAGCAGCTGGCGGGTGCCGTCCTTCTTCTGCATGTCGATGGCGAGGCCGAGGTTGATGTGGGCGGGGGTGATCAGGTTGGGCTTGCCGTCGACGGTGTCGAAGCCGACGTTCATCTCCGGCATCGTCTTCAGCGCCTTGATCAGGGCGTAGCCGATGAGGTGGGTGAAGGAGACCTTGCCGCCGCGGGCGCGGGCGAGGTGGTTGTTGATGACGGTCCGGTTGTCCCAGAGCAGCTTCACCGGGACGCTGCGCACCGACGTCGCCGTCGGGACGGCCAGGGAGGCGTCCATGTTCTGCGCGGTGCGCGCCGGGGCTCCGCGGAGCACGGTGTACGACGGCTCGTCGCTGGCCTCGGGCTTGGCGGGGGGCCGGGACTCCTTGGCCACCGGCTTGTCGGTGCCCTGGGCCGGCTCCGCGGCGCTCGAGGCCGGGCGGGGCTTCGCGACGGGCTTCGGGCCCGACCCCTCCGACTGCCCCTCCGACTGCTCCGTGCCCGTGGACGACTCGCTCCGGGAGGGCTTCGCCGGCTCGGGCTCCCGCTCCTTCGACTTCGCGGGCGCTGCCTTCTTCGCCTCGGCCGGGCGGGCAGGTGACTCCTTCGAGCCCGACGAGGCGCCCCCCGCCCCGGAACGGTCGGCGGTCGACGTACCGTTGGGCGATCCGTTTGCCTGGAAGTAGGACACCCACTCGGGGGCCACGCTCCCGGGATCCTTCTGGTACTGCTCGAACATCTCCTCGACGAGCCACTCGTTGGCCCCGAAGTCGGTCGAGGGGGAGTCGGGAGACTGAGACCCGGGCTGGGGTCCTGAGGACTGCGGCACGGCTTGGATTCGCCTCTTCCGGTACGCGAGTTGGAGTCAGTCGTCAAGGCTAGTCCCACACGCAACGAAATGCGCAGTGGGAGGGGGGCTTTCGGGCAGGCTGTACCGCGACGATCACGACAGGGAGATCTGCCAACCATGAGACTGGCCCCGCGACCGGCGCTCGCCGCCGTTGCGTTGCTGCTGTTCGTCTCGCTCGGGGCGAGCGGCTGCAGCGGCGACGAGGACACCCCGCCCGGTGAGAGCTCCTCCTCGGCCCCGCCGCTGCCCACCGGCGACCCCAGCGAGTTCCAGATCGAGACGCACACCACCATCGGGAAGGTGGTGGGGCGCCTTCCGAAGGACGCCCGCAGGCGGCTCCCCGACAAGGTCACCGACGTGGTCCAGCGCTGGTTCAACGCCGCGTACGTCGGCGGCGAGTACCCACGGTCGAACTTTTCTGACGCCTTCCCCGGATTCACGCCCGGGGCACGCAACGAGGCCGAGCGCGACAAGGGCCTGCTGACCAACCGCAACATCGGCCGGAACATCACCGGCGTCACACCCACGCGAAGCCGGCTGCTCCTCGACATCCTGGCCGTCCGCAAGCGGCCGGTGGCCGTCACGGCGCGCTTCCGGCTCGGGTTCCGGACCGAGGGTCGGGAGCGCGTCTACCGGGTGAAGGGCAGCCTGCGGCTCGTCCACCGGGACGCCGGCTGGAAGATCTTCGCCTACGACGTCTCGAAGGAAGGGCGCAAGGCATGACGTCTCCGTCTCCCCGCAAGGTCCGACGCAGGGCCCGCGCCGTCCGCACGATCGCCCTGGCCGGCGTACTCGCCGTGGCCGGGCTGCTCGTCCCCGACTCCTCCGTCGCCCCCGACCAGGCCGCGCTGGTCAAGCTGCGCACGGTGGAGGGCGTCGACGTCGGACGCGACACGATCTTCATCATGGCCGTGGGGTCCGACGCCCGGCCGGGGCAGTCGATGACCCGGAGCCGGGGTGACGCCCTGCAGCTGATCGGGATCAACACCCGCACCGGTGCGGCGTCCTCGATCGGGCTCCCGCGTGACTCGTGGGTCCCGATCCCCGGTCACGGTTCCAACCGGGTCAACGCGGCGCTCTACTTCGGCGGCCCCGAGCTGCTCGGGCGGACCGTCGCCAACCTGGTGGGTGTCCGTCCGGACTACGTCTTCGTCACCCGCTTCCCGTTCTTCGAGAACATGGTCGACAGCATCGGCGGGATCTCGGTGCGCAACCCGCGGGCGTTCAGCGACCCCTACCTCAAGCCCAAGGGCTTCAAGGCCGGCCGGATCCACCTCAACGGGTACGACGCGATGGCCTTCTCGCGGATCCGCAAGGGCCTGGCAGGCGGCGACTTCGACCGCTCCGCCAACCAGCAGCGCACCCTGCGCGGCATCCAGGCCAGGATCCGGGCGCAGGCCGACCGGCCGGGCTTCATGGAGCGAGGGGTGATGACGGTGCTCAAGCACATGCACACCAACGTGCGGCCCGGCGAGCTCTTCGAGCTGGCGCAGGCCGTCGCGCAGGTCCAGCCCCACAAGATCAAGACCTGCGTCGTGCAGGGTGGGATCGGCAACGTGGGTGGCGCGAGCGTCGTGTTCCCGTCCGTCAGCCAGGCTCGACGGTTGGGCAACGACGTGCGCAAGGACGCGACCCTGCGCCACTGCTGAGCGGCGGGTCTCGATACGGGCCTCGTTCCTCGGCCTACTCGACCACCGAACATCGTTGGTCGAACGCGCTCTCGGTGGTCGAGTAGGTCGCGCAGCGACCGTATCGAGACCCGGGCGATGGCGCCCCCGCTGGATTCGAACCTAGGCTCCCGGGTTCGGCACAGCGGCGGTGCTGAGCACCGTCCGACAGGTGGCGCCCCCGCTAGGATTCGAACCTAGGCTCCCGCCTCCGGAGGGCGGTGCTCTATCCCCTGAGCTACGGGGGCCAGATCGACTGACCGTGGTGCGGGATGACCATACAACCGGCCACTCGGCGCCGCTAATCCGCCTCGCGCGCCAGCCCTCGATATCGGTTCGGAGCTCGCCGGACCGCGCCGATAGGCTGCCCGGGTGACTCCCGAGCAGCTCTCCACCACGATCGTCGGCGTCCTCACGGCGCTCGTCGACGACGGCGCGATCACCCTGCCCGACGGGGTGCCGGCGACCGTGACGGTGGAGCGGCCGCGGCAGAAGGGTCACGGTGACTACGCCACCAACGTGGCGATGCAGCTGGCCAAGAAGGCCGGCACCAATCCTCGTGAGCTGGCCGGTCTCCTCCAGAAGCGGCTCGAGGCGAGCGACGGCGTCGCCGCCGTCGAGGTCGCCGGGCCGGGGTTCCTCAACATCACCGTCGAGGCGGGCGCCCAGGGGCAGGTCGCCGCCGACGTCGTCGCCGCCGGCGCGGCGTACGGCACGTCCTCGACGCTGGCCGGCCAGAGCGTCAACGTCGAGTTCATCTCCGCCAACCCGACCGGACCGCTTCACCTGGGGCACACCCGGTGGGCGGTGGTGGGTGACGCCATCGCCCGGGTCCTCGAGGCCGCGGGCGCGAAGGTCACCCGCGAGTTCTACATCAACGACCGCGGCAACCAGATGGACCTGTTCGGCGCCTCGGTCGAGGCAGCCGCGCTGGGGCAGCCGATCCCCGAGGACGGCTACCAGGGTGACTACATCGCCGAACTGGCGCAGCAGGTGGTGACCGCTGATCCCGGCATCCTGGAGCTGCCGGCCGAGCAGCGCGTCGTCGCGTTCCGCGAGGCCGGGTACGCCGTCCAGCTCCAGGAGCAGAAGGAGCAGCTCGGCGCCCTGCGGTCCGAATTCGACGTCTGGTTCTCCGAGCGCTCCCTGCACGACAGCGACGACGTCGTCGCCGGCCTGGAGAAGCTCCGCGACCGGGGCCACCTCTTCGACGCCGACGGCGCACTGTGGATGCGGACCACCGACTTCGGCGACGACAAGGACCGCGTGCTGGTCCGGTCCAACGGTGAGCTCACCTACTTCGCGAGCGACACGGCCTACTACGTCAACAAGCGGCAGCGCGGCTTCGACGTCTGTATCTACCTGCTCGGTGCCGACCACCACGGATACGTCGGCCGGCTCAAGGCCATGGCCGCCTGCGCGGGCGACGATCCCGAGGCCAACATCGAGGTCCTGATCGGCCAGCTGGTCAAGATCATGAAGGACGGAGCGGAGGTCAAGCTCTCCAAGCGGGCCGGAACCCTGGTCACGCTCCAGGAGCTCGTCGACCTGATCGGCGTCGACTCGCTGCGCTACACCCTCGCGCGGTACCCGAGTGACTCGCCGCTGACCCTTGACGTCGCCGAGGTCACCCGGCAGGCAAGCGACAACCCGGTCTTCTACGTCCAGTACGCCCACGCCCGGGTCTCGTCGATCCTGCGCAACGCCGCCGACCTCGACCTCGCGCCGGAGTCGCACCCCGAGCTGCTGGCCCACGAGAAGGAGGGCGAGCTGCTGCGGGCGCTGGCGGAGTTCCCCCGGGTCGTCGCTGCGGCGGCCCAGCTGCGGGAGCCGCACCGGGTGGCGCGCTACCTCGAGGACACGGCGGCGACCTACCACCGGTTCTACGACACCTGCCGGGTGCTGCCGATGGGCGAGGAGGAGCCCGGCGACCTCCACCGTGCCCGGCTGCTCCTCGTGGCCGCGACCCGCCAGGTGCTGGCCAACGGGCTCGCTCTCCTCGGCGTCTCCGCGCCGGAACGGATGTAGCGCAGTGCCTTCCCACGAAGCCGGCTGGGCGCACGCCGACGGTGCCCTCAAGGCACCGTCCTGGTTGCGCCAGCCCACCGACCCCAACGAGCTGGTGCCGCTGCTGTGGTCGTCGACCGCCGCCAAGGCCGACGGCGTGCTGACCGTCGGGGGAGTGCGGCTGCCCGACCTGGCGGTCGAGCACGGCACGCCGGCGTACGTCCTCGACGAGGCGGACTTCCGGGCCCGGGCGCGGGCGTTCCGCGACGCCTTCGCGGACTACGACGTCTTCTACGCCGGCAAGGCGTTCCTGTGCACGGCGACCGCGCGCTGGGTGGCCGAGGAGGGGCTGAGCCTCGACGTGTGCTCCGGTGGCGAGCTCACGGTCGCCGAGCGAGCAGGTTTCCCGATGGAGCGGGTCGGCTTCCACGGCAACAACAAGACCCCCGCCGAGCTGCGGCGTGCCGTGGAGCTCGGCGTCGGCCGGATCATCGTCGACTCGTTCGAGGAGATCGAGCGGCTCACGACCGTCGTCGCCGACCTGGACGCCCGGGCGCGGGTGATGGTGCGGGTCACCGCCGGCGTCGAGGCGCACACCCACGAGTACATCGCCACCGCCCACGAGGACCAGAAGTTCGGCTTCAGCATCACCTCCGGCGACGCCCTCGAAGCGGTACGGCGCGTGCAGACCGCCGAGGGACTCGACCTGCTCGGCCTGCACAGCCACATCGGCAGCCAGATCTTCGACTCCTCCGGGTTCGAGGTCGCCTCGCGTCGGGTGCTGGCCCTGCACGCCCGCATCTCCGAGGAGCTGGGCGTCACCCTGCCCGAGCTCGACCTCGGGGGCGGGTTCGGCATCGCCTACACCACCCAGGACGACCCCTCCGACCCCGCGCAGCTGGCGACCGAGCTGACGAAGATCGTCGACCACGAGTGCCGCGCGCTGGGGATCGACCTGCCGCGGCTCTCCATCGAGCCCGGACGCGCGATCGTCGGACCGTCGGTCTGCACCGTCTACGAGGTGGGCACCGTCAAGCAGGTCGCCCTGGACGGTGGCGCCCGCCGTACCTACGTGAGCGTCGACGGCGGCATGAGCGACAACATCCGGACCGCCTTGTACGACGCCGACTACTCCTGCACGCTGGCGTCGCGTGCCTCCGCCGCTCCGCCGGTGCTCTCGCGCGTCGTCGGCAAGCACTGCGAGGCCGGGGACGTCGTGGTCAAGGACGAGTTCCTGCCGGGCGACCTGGCCCCGGGAGACCTCCTGGCCGTGCCGGGCACGGGGGCGTACTGCCGTTCGCTGGCGTCCAACTACAACCACGCGCTGCGGCCGCCGGTGATCGCGGTCCGGGACGGTGTCGCCCGAGTCGTGGTGCGGCGCGAGACTGAGGACGACCTCTTGGCAACCGATGTGGGAGCGACGTGAACGAAGCGAGAGAGCCGCTGAAGGTGGCGGTCCTGGGGTGCGGCTCGGTCGGGTCGCAGGTGGTCCGACTGCTGCAGGAGCAGTCCGGTGACCTGACGGCGCGGGTCGGTGCCCCGGTCGAGCTGGTCGGTGTCGCCGTACGCCGGCTCGACGCCGCGCGCGAGGTCCAGGTGCCCGACGGCCTGCTGACCACCGACGCCCACGGCCTCGCCACCCGCGAGGACGTCGACGTGGTGGTGGAGGTGATCGGCGGGATCGAGCCTGCCCGGTCCCTGATCCTGGCGGCTCTCGAGAGCGGCGCCTCGGTCGTCACCGCCAACAAGGCGCTGCTCGCCGAGGACGGGCCGACCCTCTTCGAGGCGGCCGACAAGGCCGGGCGCGACCTCTACTACGAGGCCGCTGTGGCCGGGGCGATCCCGATCCTGCGACCCCTGCGGGAATCGCTCGCCGGCGACAAGGTCACCCGCGTGCTGGGCATCGTCAACGGCACCACCAACTTCATCCTCGACCGGATGGACACCTCCGGCGCCGGGTTCGCCGAGGCGCTCGAGGAGGCCCAGGAGCTCGGCTATGCCGAGGCCGACCCGACCGCTGACGTCGAGGGCTTCGACGCCGCTGCCAAGGCGGCCATCCTCGCGTCGCTGGCCTTCCACTCCCGCGTGACCGCGGCCGACGTCCACCGCGAGGGCATCTCCGAGGTGACCGCGGCCGACGTCCAGTCGGCGCGCGACATGGGCAGCGTGGTGAAGCTGCTGGCGATCTGCGAGCTCCGTGACGACGCGGTTGCCGTCCGCGTGCACCCGGCGATGATCCCCCGGTCCCACCCCCTCGCCTCGGTCCGCGAGGCCTACAACGCGGTGTTCGTCGAGTCGGAGGCCGCCGGCCAGCTGATGTTCTACGGCCCGGGCGCGGGCGGCTCGCCCACGGCCTCCGCGGTGCTGGGCGACCTCGTCACCGTGGCCCGCAACCGCCTGGCCGAGACCCGGGGCGCGGGGGAGTCGGCGTACGCCGATCGCGCGGTCCTGCCCATGGGCGAGACCCTGACCCGCTACCACGTCGCCATCGACGTCGCCGACCGCGCGGGCGTTCTCGCCGCCGTCGCGACCGCGTTCGCCGACCACGACGTGTCGATCCAGACGGTGCGCCAGGAGGGTCGCGACGAGGATGCCCAGCTGGTCGTGGTGTCTCACCGGGCGACCGACGCCCAGCTCAGCGCCACGGTGCGCCAGCTGCAGGAGCAGGACTTCGTCCGGGAGGTCACCTCGGTGATGCGCGTGGAGGGGGAACCGGAGTGACCGGTGCGCGCGGGGGGTCCCAGTGGCGCGGCGTCATCGAGGAGTACCGCGACCTGCTCGAGCTCCCGCCCGACACCCCCGCGGTGACGTTGCGTGAGGGGGGCACTCCGCTGGTTCGCTCCGAGTGGCTCTCCGGCCTCTCCCGCGCTGAGGTGTGGCTCAAGGTCGAGGGCGACAACCCCACCGGGTCGTTCAAGGACCGGGGGATGACCACCGCCATCTCGGTTGCCGTGCAGGAACGCGCGAAGGCCGTGGTCTGCGCGTCGACGGGCAACACCTCCGCCTCGATGGCCGCGTATGCCGCCAGGGCGGGGCTCAAGCCGCTCGTGCTTGCTCCGGAGGGCAAGATCGCGGCGGGCAAGATGGCGCAGGCGATCGTGCACGGCGCCCAGATCATCATGGTCCGCGGGAACTTCGACCGCTGCCTGGAGATGGCCCGTGGCCTCTCGCGCGACTACCCCGTGGCGCTGGTCAACTCGGTCAACCCGGCCCGGCTGCAGGGGCAGAAGACGGCAGCCTTCGAGATCGTCGACTTCCTGGGAGATGCGCCCGACTACCACCTGCTGCCGGTCGGCAACGCGGGCAACATCTCGGCGTACTGGATGGGCTACACCCAGTACGCCGACCTCGGCCGCGCGACCCGGACCCCGGTGATGCGGGGCTTCCAGGCCGAGGGGGCCGCGCCGTTGGTGACCGGCGAGCCGTTCCCGGACCCCGAGACGAAGGCGACCGCGATCCGGATCGGCAACCCCGCCTCGTGGACGCTGGCCGAGGCGGCCCGGGACGACTCCGGCGGCCGGTTCGCGGCGGTGAGCGACGACCAGATCCTGGCCGCCCAGCAGCGAGCTGGCCCGCAACGACGGCGTCTTCGTCGAGCCCGCCTCGGCCGCGGGCATCGCGGGCCTGCTCCAGGAGCTCGAGGCGGGGGAGTCCTACGCCGGTGCCACGGTCGCGATCACGGTGACCGGACACGGCCTGAAGGACACCGCCACCGCACTGGAGGGCTTCGGTCAGATCGTGGACAACGTGGTGGACGCCGACGTCGACGCCGCCGCGCAGGCCGCAGGGCTGGCCTGACGAGATGACCGGCTTCGTCACCGCACCCGTCCGGGTGAGCGTCCCCGCCACCTCGGCGAACCTCGGCCCCGGGTTCGACTCGCTCGGCCTGGCGCTGAGCCTGCGCGACGAGCTGGTCGGCGAGGTCCTCGACGAGGGGCTGCGGGTGGAGGTGTCCGGCGCCGGGGCCGAGGAGGTTCCCCGCGACGAGGACCACCTCGTGGTCCGCTCGATGCGGGCGGGCTTCGCGGCGCTCGACGCCGATCCTCCGGGCCTCCGCCTCTCGTGCACCAACCGGATCCCGCACGCGCGGGGCCTCGGCTCCTCGTCCGCGGCGATCGTCGGGGGCCTGGTGCTGGCCCGGGCGCTGGTGCCGGGAGGCGCCGACGAGCTCGACGACGCGGCGCTGCTCCAGCTGGCGGCGTCGCTGGAGGGGCATCCCGACAACGTCGCCCCCGCGCTGTACGGCGGCTTCGTCATCTCCGGCCGCGAGGACGGGCGGTTCTACGCCGTACCGTCGGCGGCGGTCGGGGTCGGCGTGGTCGTCTTCGTCCCGCCCACCGCGGTCTCCACCGAACGGGCGCGAGGACTGCTGCCGGCCACGGTCCCGCACGCCGAGGCCGCGGCCGATGCCGGTCGGGCGGCGCTGCTGGTGGCCGCCCTGGCCGGTGCGCCCGACCACCTCTTCGCCGCCACCCGTGACTACCTGCACCAGGAGTACCGCCGGCCGGCGATGCCGGCCACTCTCGACCTCGTCGACGCCCTCCGCGCGGACGGCGTCCCGGCCGTGGTGTCCGGGGCCGGCCCCAGCGTCCTGGCCTTCACCCACGGTGTGCATGACGCGGACGCACTGCTGGGCGTGGCGCCGGAAGGGCTGGGCGGCGCACGTCCTCGACATCGACGCCGAGGGTGCCCGGGTCGGCTGACCCGCCCGGATCGCGGTACGTGCCGCGAGGGGTGGGCCGAGTGGTAACCTGTGGGCGCGCCACAGATTCAGGCGCACCGCACACCCGCACGTGACACGAGTGCGTGAGGTGCATCCTTCCTCGTCTCGCGGCCCGGCCGCGCACTCACAGGTATCTCCTGGGGAGAAGTGAGCGCCGAGGAACCAATGACAGGAGGCCGGCACTCGAGCCGGCCCGGCTTTGATACGTGGGAAGGACCTCACGTGACGGAAACCATCGAATCCTCCACCGCCGCGTCGGACACGACGCCCAAGAAGCGCGGTGCAGGGCTCAACTCCATGCTGATCGCCGACCTGAAGTCGATGGCGAGCGGCCTCGGAATCTCGGGGGCAGGCTCCATGAAGAAGGCGCAGCTCGTGGAGGCGATCAAGGCTGCCCAGAAGGAGAAGGGGCAGAGCGGCAAGGAGAAGACCGGCGCGAACAAGGGCCAGAGCGGGTCCGCCCACACCGGCGGCGCCGACCGCGAGGAGCCCCCGGCGAAGGACGCCCCGGCCGACCGGCGGGACGACCAGAAGCAGGACGACCAGCAGCGCGGCAACCGCGACCAGGGCAACCGCGACCAGGGCAACCGCGAGCGGAGCACGCGGGGCAACGACCGCGACCAGGGCAACCGCGACCAGGGCGGCAACCGTGACCAGGGCAACCGTGACCAGGGCGGCAACCGTGACCAGGGCAACCGCGACCAGGGCGGCAACCAGGGCGACGCCGGAGGCAACCGGAACCGCCGGCGCCGTGGCCGCGACCGCAACCGTGGTGGCAGCCAGCGCAACGAACCCGACACCAGCATCCTCGAGGACGACGTCCTGGTGCCGGCGGCCGGCATCCTCGACGTCCTCGACAACTACGCCTTCGTCCGCACCAGCGGGTACCTGCCGGGTGCCGAGGACGTCTACGTCTCCCTGACCATGGTGCGCAAGTTCGGCCTGCGCCGCGGTGACGCCATCGTCGGCCAGGTGCGCCAGCCCCGTGAGGGTGAGCGCAAGGAGAAGTTCAACCCGATGGTGCGCATCGACGGCGTCAACGGGGCCGACCCCGAGACGTCGAAGAGCAGGGTGGAGTTCGCCAAGCTGACCCCGCTGTACCCGAGCGAGCGGCTGCGCCTGGAGACCGAGCCGACCAACCTGATCGGCCGCGTCATCGACATCGCGGCACCCATCGGCAAGGGCCAGCGCGGGTTGATCGTCTCCCCGGCCAAGGCCGGCAAGACGATGATCATGCAGTCCATCGCCAACTCGATCACGACCAACAACCCCGAGTGCCACCTGATGGTGGTCCTGGTCGACGAGCGGCCCGAGGAGGTCACCGACTTCGAGCGTTCGGTCAAGGGTGAGGTCATCTCCTCGACGTTCGACCGTCCCGCGTCCGACCACACCACGGTCGCCGAGCTGGCCATCGAGCGAGCCAAGCGTCTGGTGGAGCTCGGGCACGACGTCGTCGTGCTGCTCGACGGCATCACCCGGCTGGGCCGGGCCTACAACCTGGCTGCCCCGGCCAGTGGACGGATCCTGTCCGGTGGCGTCGACTCGGCCGCGCTCTACCCGCCCAAGCGGTTCTTCGGCGCTGCCCGCAACATCGAGAACGGCGGCTCGCTGACCATCCTCGCCACCGCGCTGATCGAGAGCGGCTCGAAGATGGACGAGGTGATCTTCGAGGAGTTCAAGGGCACCGGCAACATGGAGATCCGGCTGCGCCGGGACTTCGCCGACAAGCGGCTCTTCCCCGCGATCGACGCCGTGCAGTCGGGCACCCGCCGCGAGGAGCTGCTCATGGGCAAGGACGAGCTGGCCATCGTCTGGAAGCTGCGCAGGGTCCTGTCGGGACTCGACGGTCAGCAGGCGCTGGAGCTCCTGCTCGAGCGACTCAAGAAGACCCAGACCAACATCGAGTTCCTGATGCAGGTCCAGAAGACGACCCCGACCCCTCCTCGTCAGGACGACTGACCGACTGACCCCGCCCGAGCGGGCTCGGCCATCTTGCCGCGCAGGCGGTGCGGACATGGATAGGCTGCGCCTGCAGTGGTCATCGCTCGGAAGGGGAAGTCGTGGCAAGGATCCTCGTCGCCGACGACGACATCGACATTCGTGAGCTCGTCGAGTTCAAGCTGTCGACGATGGGCCACGACGTGGTGGCCGTTGCCGACGGCGCGGCGGCCGTCGACGCCTGCAAGGTCGAGCGCCCCGATCTCGCGGTCCTCGACGTGATGATGCCGGGGATGTCGGGCCTCGACGCGATCCGGGCGATCCGGTCCGACCCCGGGCTCTCCGACCTGCCGGTCATCCTGCTCACGGCACGCGCCCAGGAGACCGACGTCGAGACCGGCTTCGGGTCGGGGGCCGACGACTACATCACCAAGCCGTTCAGCCCCCGCGAACTGGCCTCCCGAGTCCAGGCACTCCTCTCGCGCTCGAGATGACCGTTGCCCGCCTCGGGTACGTAGCCGCAATCGCGCTCGGGGCGGCCTGCCTGGTGCTGCTCGTCTCGCTCGTCCTGGTCCGCGCTGCTCCTCGACCGCGCCGAGCGGCGGCGCCGGGTCGTCCGCGCACCCGTCTGGCGGGTGGTGCTGGCGCTGAGCAGCGGCGAGGGCGAGGAGCTGGCGCAGGCTCACGCGCGGCTGCTCGCGGCCACCAAGGAGGAGCGGCGGGCGATCGAGTCGGATGCCTTCGCGCTCCTTCCGAAGCTCCGGGGCGAGGCCCGCGACCGGCTCCGCGAGGTGTTGCGCGCCTGGGGCGCCGTCCAGAACCCGCACCACTCGACCACGAGCAGCTCGGCGGTTCGCCGGGCCCGGGGCTACTACCGGCTCGGCGTGCTGGCCGAGGAGTTCGGGAGGGACCGGTTGATCGGCGGCCTGGCCGACCGCGACTTCGTGGCCCGCAGGACCGCCGTGCTCGCGCTCGGCGCGTTCCCGCAGGGAGGGGTGGTCCGCCAGCTGCTCAACAGTGCCGTGGACGAGCCGCGGCTGCGGCGCGACGTCCTGGCCGCGATGGACCGGATCGGCAACGCGGCGGTGCCGGAGCTCCTGGCCCAGCTCGCCCGCGCCTTGGCGGAGCTCGGGCAACGTCGCGCAGGGCACCGCCGCTGGAAGGGCCAGCCTGCGTCGTGGACAGCTCGCCGCCGAGTCCCTGGGGGTCGTCGGGGCCTTCGAGGCCGTCGACCGGCTGGAGGCCGCACTGCCGACGGCGCCTCCGGAGGTGGCGGTGGCCTGCATCAACGCCCTGGGATCACTCGGATCCCCGGGCTCCGTGTTCGCCCTCGGGCAGGCGCTCGACCACGAGGCCCCCGAGGTCCGGCGCGCCGCCGCCCGCGCGCTCGGCATGATCGGCGCGGGGCACGCGGTGGAGCTGCTCGCGGGTGCCCTGGACGACACCAACGTCGAGGTGGCCCGGGCCGTCGCCAACGCGATCCACCGGTCCGGCCGCCACGGGCGGGACGTGCTGGCGGCGAGCTCCGCACCCGTGGCGCGTGAGGTGCTGGCCCTCGCGGCACTGGTGGAGGCGTCGTGAACCCGGAGCTGATCGACGTCCTGCACCACACGTTCCTGGTCGTCGGGATCGCCTTCGCGACGTACTCGGTCCTCGTGAACGCCAGCTTCATGGTGCTGACCGGGCTGGCCCTCGCCGACATCACCGGCTACCGCCGACGCCTCGACTTCGCCGGGTACGACGAGTGGTTCCGCGACCCGAACACCCAGGGCGTCTCGGTGCTGATGCCGGCCTACAACGAGTCGGCGACCATCGTGCAGTCCGTGCACGCGATGATCTCGCTGCGCTACCCCGACCTCGAGGTGGTCGTCATCGACGACGGCTCCCGTGACGACACCGCCGCCAAGCTGGTGGCCGAGTTCGACCTCGTGGAGGTGCCCCTGGTTCCCGGCGGCTCGCTGCCGACGATCGGGGAGGTCCGCTCGACGTGGGTGAGCCGTCGCGGTGCCCACAACCTGGCCATGGTGTCGAAGGCCAACGGCGGCAAGGCGGACGCGCTCAACGCCGGCATCAACCACGCGCGCAAGGAGCTCGTCTGCATGGTGGATGCGGACTCGCTGCTGGATCCGCAGGCCCTGCTCAACGTCGCTCGGCCGTTCGCCGACCATCCGGGCGGTGTCGTCGCGGTCGGCGGTGTGGTGCGGGTGGCCAACGGCTCCCGGGTGGACCGCGGGCGGGTCACCAACGTCCGGATGCCGCGTCGGCTGCTGGCCCGGATCCAGGTGGTGGAGTACCTCCGGGCGTTCCTCATGGGTCGGGCCGGATGGTCCCGGATCGGCGGGCTGCTGATCATCTCCGGGGCGTTCGGCATCTTCCGCAAGGACGTGCTGCTGGACGCCGGTGGGCTGGCCACCGACTGCATCGGCGAGGACGCCGAGCTCGTCGTACGGACGCACCGGATGCTCGCCGACCGGGGCGACCGGGCCGAGGTCGTGTTCGTGCCCGAGCCGGTCGCGTGGACCGAGGTGCCCGACACCCCCGCGGTCCTGAGGGACCAGCGGCGCCGCTGGCACCGCGGCCTCGCGGAGGTCTTCATGCGGCATCGCGGCATGCTGTTCCGGCCCCGGTACGGCGTCGTCGGCATGGTCACGATGCCCTGGTTCCTGGTCTTCGAGCTGCTCGGGCCCGTCGTCGAGCTGCTCGGGCTGGCGTACTTCGTCTTCCTGCTCCTCGCCTGGGGTGCCGAGCACGTGATGTTCCCCGAGCTGGACCTGGTCAACCCGGACGTCCTCGTGATCCTGCTGACCGCGTCGGTGCTGTTCTCCGCCTTCGTCACCCTGGTCGCGCTGCTGGCCGAGGAGATCTCGTTTCGGCGATATCGGGGACTGCCCGACCTCTTCCGGGCTATCGTCGCGGCGTTCGAGGAGAATCTGGGGTATCGCCAGCTCAACGCCTGGTGGCGGCTGGGCGGGATCGTCGAGGCGCTCAGGAAGACGCGCCACGACTGGGGTGACATGGGGCGAAAGGGCTTCGGGGTGTCATGAGCGACGGCAGGCCGGTGGGGCAGCTCCTCTCGCCCGTGATCGCGCGGGTGCTGGCGCTGTGCGTCCTGATGGGTGTGATCGCCATCGTCGGTGGCTCCTTCTCGACGCGCTCGGTCAGCTACCTCAGCGGGCAGCTGCAACCGGCGGTCTCGGCCAACAAGGACGTCTTCACCCACCTGTCGGACATGCGGTCGGCGACGCGGGAGTGGGCCCTGGGCGGCCGCGACTCGGCCCGAGAGGACTACGCGAAGGCCAGCCGCGCCCTGAGGGGCGACCAGCGCACCTTGAGGAAGCTCTCGGCCGACGACGCGGAGCTGGCCCGGCTCGTCGCGAAGGAGGAGCGGTTCGCGCGGGTCTGGGTCCGCGAGTACGCCCGAGTGGCCATCTCCACCTCGGGGGCATCGGCCCTCCGCCCTGCCCTTTTCGCGACCGGTGTCGACCGGTTCTCGAAGTTCCGGGCCGCGCACGACCGGACCGTGGCCGAGCTGGACGAGCGGGTCGAGGCGGCCAATGACGGCGCGGCCCTTCGGCTGAGCGGCACGACGTTCGCGGTGCTGCTCATGGCAGTGATGGCGGGGTGGGTGATCCTGCGTGCCCGGCGACGGCTGGCCGTGCAGATCTCGGAGCCGCTCAGCGAGCTCGAGGCCGTCGTACACCGGCTGGCGACCAACGACCCGGGGGCCCGCGCGGCCGTGCACGGCCCTCGAGAGGTCATGGCCGTGGCCAGGTCGCTGAACGAGCTGGCCGACGCCCAGGGCCGGGCCGACGCGGTGGAGAGCCAGATCTCCCAGGACCTGCGGACCCTCGACGTGGCCAAGGACGACCTGGTGTCCAACGTCTCCCACGAGCTGCGAACGCCGCTGACGACCATCAGCGGCTACCTCGAGCTGGTCGCCGACGAGTTCGACGGCAGGCTCATGCCCCACCACGAGAAGATGCTGGACGCCGCGCAGCGCAACGTCGACCGGCTCATGCTGATCCTGGACGACCTCCTGGTCCTGTCGCGCACCGAAGCGTCCTCGACCGACCTGACGAAGATCGATCTCACTCCCGCGCTCCGTGACGCCGTCACGGACCTGCGGATGCCGGCGTCCCGCCGGGACATCAGGATCTGCGACACGATCCCACCGCGGCGAGTCCCGGTCCTCGGCGACCAGGTGATGCTGCACCGCGCCTTCGTCAACGTGCTGTCCAACGCGGTCAAGTTCAGCCCCAACGGGGCCGGGGTCGACGTCTCCCTGGCGATCGCGGACGGTCACGCCCACGCCCGGGTCACCGACCGCGGGATCGGGATCCCGACCGCGGAGCTCGACCTGCTGGGCACCCGCTTCTTCCGCGCCTCCAACGCCCTCAAGAGCGAGATCGGCGGAACCGGCCTCGGCGTCCGGATCGTGCAGACGATCGTGGACAAGCACGCCGGGAGCCTCGCCATCGAGTCCAAGGTGGGGGTCGGGACGACCGTCACGATCCGGCTCCCCGTCCGGGCGACCGGACCGATACCCGTCGCTGGGAATGCCTGACCACCGACCCCGGTTCCATGATTAGCGGCCGCCGTGCCTGACTGGCACAATGGGCGGCCGGTCCCGGTTCACGCCCCGCAGGTCGCGGTGGCGACCCGGCGGCACGAAAGGAAGCTCAGTGAAGAAGGACATCCACCCCGAGTACGTCTCCACCCAGGTCACCTGCACCTGCGGCGCGACGTTCACCACCCGCAGCACCGCGACGTCCGGCACGATCCACGCCGACGTGTGCTCGCAGTGCCACCCGTTCTACACCGGCAAGCAGAAGATCCTCGACACCGGCGGCCGCGTTGCCCGGTTCGAGGCGCGCTACAAGTCACGCTCCAAGTCCTGAGCCTGCGAAGGACTTGATCAGAGCGGGAGGTTGAGGAGGGTCGGCGCACCCTCGAGCGGAGCGAGAGGGGCGCGACCCGTCTCGAAACCCAGTCAGGTCTGAGGATCAGTTGATCCTCTGGGAAGCGGGACGCGATGTTCGAGGCCGTCGAGGGGCTGAACCGCGAGCACCAGGAGCTCGAGCAGCAGCTCGCTGCGCCCGAGACGCACGCGGACGCCCGGCTGGCCAAGCGGCTCAACCAGAGGTACGCCGAGCTCTCCCGCATCCTCGCCACCTGGCAGGAGTGGCGGCAGCTCGGGGAGGACCTCGGCGCCGCGCAGGAGCTGGCCGGCGAGGACCCCGCCTTCGCCGAGGAGGCGGCCGCGCTCACCGTGCAGCGCGAGACCGCCGCGGAGAAGCTCCAGCGCCTGCTCGTGCCGCGTGACCCGGCAGACGGCAAGGACGCCCTGCTCGAGGTGAAGTCGGGGGAGGGCGGCGAGGAGTCGGCGCTGTTCGCCGGCGACCTGCTGCGCATGTACACCCGGTACGCCGAGGCGCGCGGCTGGACCGTGGAGGTCCTCGACGCCACCGAGTCCGACCTCGGCGGCTACAAGTCGGTCACCGTGGCGGTGAAGGCCCGGGGAACACCCGAGCCGGGCGAGGCCCCCTACGCGTTGCTGAAGTTCGAGGGCGGCGTCCACCGCGTCCAGCGCGTGCCGGTCACCGAGTCCCAGGGTCGGGTGCACACCAGTGCGGCCGGCGTGCTGGTGCTGCCCGAGGCCGAGCCGGTCGACGTCTCGATCGACGAGAACGACCTGCGGGTGGACGTGTTCCGCAGCAGCGGTCCCGGCGGGCAGAGCGTGAACACCACCGACTCGGCCGTCCGGATCACCCACGTCCCGACCGGGATCGTGGTGAGCTGCCAGAACGAGAAGAGCCAGCTGCAGAACCGCGAGCAGGCGCTCCGCATCCTGCGGGCACGGTTGCTCGCGGCGGCCCAGGAGGCGGCCGACGCCGAGGCGAGCGAGGCCCGGCGAAGCCAGGTCCGCACCGTCGACCGCTCCGAGCGGATCCGCACCTACAACTACCCCGAGAACCGCATCTCCGACCACCGCACCGGCTACAAGGCCTACAACCTCGACCAGGTGCTGGGCGGCGACCTCCAGCCGGTCCTCGACTCGTGCGTGGAGTCCGACCTCGAGGCGCGGCTGGCCTCGCTCGAGAGCTGATGGCCGAGCGCCGGCAGGTCCTCGCCGACGCGCGTCGCGACCCTGGCGCGTCACGGCGTCCCGAGCCCGGAGTACGACGCGGCCGAGCTGCTCGCCCACGTGCTGGGCACCAGCCGGCCCGGGCTGGTGCTCCACGACCGCGTGTCCGCCGCAGACGCTGCGACCTACGCCGACCTGATCGCCCGGCGGGCGGCCCGCGAGCCGCTGCAGCACCTCACGGGCGTCGCGCACTTCCGCCACGTCGAGCTCGCCGTGGGGCCGGGGGTGTTCGTGCCCCGGCCGGAGACCGAGCTGCTCGCCGGCTGGGCCATCGAGCAGTGCCATCGGTGGTCGAGTAGCCGGAGCGACGGAGGAGCGACGGCGTATCGAGACCTGGTGGTGGTCGACCTGGGCACCGGGTCGGGCGCCATTGCCCGTGCGGTCAAGGACGAGGTGCCGTCGGCCGATGTCCATGCCGTCGAGCTGGACGAAGGGGCGTTTGCGTGGGCGGCGCGCAACCTCGCCGGGACGGGCGTCGACCTGCGGCTCGGTGACCTGGGGGAGGCGTTCGACGACCTGGCCGGCACCGTGGACGTCGTCGTGTGCAACCCGCCGTACATCCCCCTCGGGGCCTGGGAGTCCGTGGCACCGGAGGCGCGCGACCACGACCCGTCCGCGGCGCTGTGGAGCGGAGCCGACGGGCTGGATGCGATGCGGGCCCTCGAACGCCGGGCGGCCCTGCTGCTGAGGCCGGGCGGCGTCGTCGGCGCGGAGCACGCGGATGTCCAGGGCTCCGCGGCACCCGCCGTGTTCTCGACGGCCGGCCGCTGGGTCGAGGTTCGCGACCACCGCGACCTGTCCGACCGTCCGCGATTCCTGACGGCGCGGCTGAGAGGATGACGATCGTGCGCTACCCCACCTCGACTGCCGACGAGCGCGAGGCCGCGCTCGCCGCCGCGAGCCTGGCCGTCCAGCAGGGCAAGCTGGTGGTCCTGCCCACCGACACCGTGTACGGCGTGGGTGCGGACGCCTTCGACCCCGCCGCGGTGCGTGGGCTGCTCGCCGCGAAGGGCCGCGGCCGGGAGATGCCGCCCCCGGTGCTGGTCAGCGCGGCCACCACCGTCGACGCGATCGCGACGGCGATCCCCGGCTACGCCCGCGCGCTGATCGAGGAGTTCTGGCCGGGACCGCTGACCCTGGTCTGCACCCAGCAGCCCTCGCTGCAGTGGGACCTCGGGGACACCCGCGGCACCGTCGCGGTCCGGATGCCCGACCACGACGTGGCCCTCGAGCTCCTGGAGCGAACCGGCCCGCTGGCCGTCAGCTCCGCGAACCTCACCGGGTCGGCCGGCCGCCACCGATGCCGGGCAGGCCGAGGAGATGCTCGGCGACGACGTCGAGGTGATCGTGGACGCCGGCGAGGCACCCGGCGGGCGAGCCTCCACGATCGTCGACGTGACCGGGACGCAGGGGAGGGTGCTGCGCCGCGGGGCTCTGTCCCTGGAGGAGCTCAACGCCGTGCTCGAGCCCCTCGGTGCCACCCTGACCGACGAGCCCACCGACGCCGACCCCGTGGAAGACGACGGGGAGTGACCCACCGTGCGTGAGTACGCCCTCGTCTTCCTGGTGGCCGCGGCCGCGACCTACCTGTTGACCGTGGTCGCGCGCGAGATCGCGCTGCGCACCGGGGCGGTTGCCCAGGTCCGGGACCGCGACGTGCACGCCGAACCCATTCCCTACCTCGGCGGGCTGGCCATGCTCGGCGGCCTGGCGGCGGCGTACGTCGTGGGGCGCGAGCTGCCGTTCCTGTCCAGCAGCGGCCCGTTCGTGTTCCGCGACGCGGGCATCGTGCTGATCGCGGGCGCGATGATCTGCGCGGTCGGCGTGCTCGACGACCTCTTCGAGATCGATGCGCTCACCAAGCTCGGCGGCCAGGTGCTGGCGGCGGGGTTCCTGATCATCTCGGGGATCCAGTTCACGTTCTTCCCGCAGAGCGACGGCAGCCAGTTCTCCCTCGACCCGGCCCAGGGCGCGCTGCTCACCGCCCTCGTCGTCGTGGCCACGGTCAACGCCGTGAACTTCGTCGACGGGCTCGACGGGCTGGCGACCGGTGTCGTCGGGATCGGGGCGCTGGCCTTCTTCGTGTTCAGCTACCAGCTGGCCAACCTCAACGGCGTCACCCTGGCGACGACCGGTGCGTTCCTCAGCGCCGCGCTGGCCGGGACCTGTGCGGGCTTCATGCCGCACAACTTCCATCCCGCGCGGCTGTTCATGGGGGACAGCGGCTCCATGCTGATCGGGCTGGTGCTCTCGGCCAGCGCGCTCACCCTGACCACGCAGTTCTCCGGCACGGAGATCAGTCAGGGTGCCGCCGGCTCCCAGGCCAGCCTGCTGCCCACGCTGTTGCCGGTCGTGCTGCCGGTCTCCATCCTGATCGTGCCCATCGCCGACCTGGCCCTGGCCGTCGTACGCCGCACCCGCGCCGGCCGCTCGCCGTTCGCGCCGGACAAGCAGCACCTGCACCACCGGCTGCTGGAGATCGGGCACTCCCAGCGGAGGGCCGTGTTCATCATGTGGATGTGGGCCGGGTTGGTCGCCTTCGGCACCGTCCTGGCCAGCCTCTACACCGGTCGCTGGATGTGGATCTCGCTGGCCGCGAGCGCGGTGGTCACGGTGGCGCTGACGTTCCTGCTGCCGATCGTGCACCGGCCGCACCTGAACGTCCCCGACGATGCCTGAGCCGGAGGCCGCAGCCCTCTGTTCCGGACCCGGTTTCGGGGCACCCCGGACTTTGTGCTAGTTTTCACAAGCACCCCCGTTGCCCGCTCGACAGGACGGCCGCCACCCATGACGACCGAACTCCATCGCCCCGTTTCCGGGGTCGTCGGGACCCCACCGGTCCCGCGGTTCGTGGGGCTCTCGCGCTGTGGTAGTTTCGCGCAGTCGTCGGGCTTCGCCTGGTGGCCAGAAATGGATGTGCTGGCCCCGCTTCGCCGCCGCTCCGACGAATTCTTGCCTGCCAACGAAAGCGACCCGGGTGGATGGCTGATGAGCGCCCAGACAGCGCTACCGAGAACGCACTGCGAGGCCGCGACCTCGTGGGTCTCGGAGGCCTCCTCGCCGGCTCGGTCGTCTTCTTCACCGTGCTGGGCATCGTCATCGACCGCCAGGCCGGCACGACTCCGGCGTGGACGCTCGTCGGCGTCGGTACCGGCATCGTGTTCGGGGCGGTCGGGTTCTGGCTCCGGGTCCGCTCCGCGTTGCGAGGGTGAGGTCCGATGACCGTGACCACCCCGACGACTCCTGCCGACGTGACCCCGGGCGACCGCCCCTCGCTCGGCCGCGTGCTGCGCGACCAGCGCAAGACCCTGCTGGTGGCCGCTGCCCTCGTGGTGGCGAGCTTCTGGATCAGCGGTCAGCTGGGGGAGTGGCGGCTGGGCGCCTGCATCGCGGGCGGCGTCGTGCTCGGCCTGGCCAACCACGTCGTCACCGAATACTGGCTGCTGAAGATCATCACCTCGGGTGAGCAGCCGACGCGCAACAAGATGATTGCGTCGACCATGGCTCGCCTGCTGGTCCTGTCCATCGTCGCGGTCGGCATCGCCGTCGCGTTCTGGCCGGACGGCATCGGGCTGCTGCTCGGTCTGGCCATCTTCCGCCTCATCGCCCTCGTGATGACCGGGATCCCGTTGCTGAAGGAGCTGAAGAAGCCATGACCGGCCTGCTGCCTCTCGAAGTCGACCATCCCGATCGGTGAGCACCGCGAGGGCGAGCTCTTCGGCTACACGGTGCACCTCGACACGATCGCCTCCACGCTTGTCGCCGGTGTCCTCGTGCTGCTGCTCGGCTTCTGGGCGCGCCGGCAGCTGACCAAGGAGCCCGACAACCACGTCCCCACCAAGCTCCAGATCCTCTGGGAGAGCGTGGTCGGCGAGGTGAACCGCCAGGTCGAGGACAACCTCGGCAAGGTCCACCCCTACGTCGCGCCGCTGGCGATCTCGCTGTTCTTCTTCATCCTGATCGCCAACTGGCTCGAGCTGGTGCCCAGCGAGCTCAACCACGAGACCCACCACCTGCTGCCCGCCCCCACCGCCGACACCAACCTGACCTACGCGCTGGCCGCGATCACGATCGTGAGCGTCTGGGTCTACGGCATCCGGCAGAAGGGCGTGAAGGGCTACTTCAAGCACTTCCTCGAGCCGTTCCCGGTGCTGCTGCCGCTGAACATCCTCGAGGAGCTGGTCAAGCCGATCACCCTCGCGCTGCGGCTCTTCGGCAACATCTTCGCCGGCGGCATCATGCTCGCCCTGATCGGCCTGATGCCGATCTACGCGCTGTGGGCGCCCGAACCTGATCTGGAAGGCCTTCGACATGTTCATCGGCCTCATCCAGGCGTTCATCTTCGCCCTGCTGACGGTGCTCTACTTCGCCATGGCCGGCGCCGGTCACGGCGACGACCACGACGAGAAGCACGCCGGCGACGCCGACGACGAGCCGAGCGACGCCACCGTGGACGAGCACGACGACGACCACGAGCAGACCCCCGCACTTGCGCACTGACCGACACCCGTCGGACGGGGCGTAGCAAGAAGCACGACCGCAACACCCGGAAGTACACACGAACGAACGGCACCGGCTCCCGGTGCACGACCAAGGAGAGACATGGAAGAGGCAATCAAGCTCGCAGGCGCCTTCATCGGCGGCGGCATGGCACTCGCCGGCGGCGCCATCGGTGCCGGTGTCGGTGACGGCCTGGCCGGTTCGTCCTACATCCAGGGCGTCGCCCGTCAGCCCGAGGCGCAGGGTCGCCTCCAGACGATCTTCTTCCTGACGGTCGGTCTGGTCGAGGCGATGTTCTTCATCAACCTCGCGTTCATGGCGCTGTTCGTCTTCGTCCTCAGCGCGTGATCCACGGCGCCCACTGACGCCACCTGCACAAGCAAAGGATCGATTCGATGGCAAGCGTTACGAGTCAGCTCGTCCCGATGGAGAGCAACTTCCTCGTCCCGAACGCGACGTTCCTGGTCGAGCTGGCGACCTTCGGGCTCTTGTTCTTCCTCCTGGCCAAGTACGTCGTCCCGCCGATCAACCGGGCGATGGACGGACGTCAGGAGGCGATCCGCCAGCAGTTCGCCGACCTCGACCAGGCCAAGGCGGAAGCCAACCAGGCCGAGGAGGAGTTCAAGGCGCAGATCGCCGAGGCCCGCCACGAGGCCGCGCGGATCCGTGAGGAGGCGCGCGAGCAGGGGGCCGGGATCATCTCGGAGATGCGGGAGCAGGCCCAGACCGAGGCCAACCGCATCGTCGAGCACGCCCACGCCCAGATCTCCGCCGAGCGCCAGCACGCGGTGACCACCCTGCGGGCAGAGGTCGGGGCCCTGGCCACCACCCTCGCCGGCCGGATCGTGGGCGAGAGCCTGGAGGACGACGAGCGCAGCGGTCGCGTGGTCGACCGCTTCCTCGACGACCTCGAGACGCTCGAGACCTCCGAGACTGCCGGGCAGAACGGAGCCCGGTAATGGGTTCAGCGATGTTGCGAGGTGCTTCGGCAGAGGCGCTGGCCGAGCTGAGCGACGCGCTCGGAACGTCCGGCACCCTGGCCGACGCGGCGACGACGGGCGAGGAGCTCTTCGGCGTGGCTCGCATCCTCCGCTCCGACGCGGCCCTGCGTCGGGTGCTGACCGACAGCTCGGTGCCGGGCGACGCCAAGGCCGGCCTGGCGCAGAACGTCTTCGGCTCCGCGGTGGGCGACACCACGCTGAAGGTGGTGACCGACGCGGTCGCCCGGCGCTGGACCAGGAGCGCCGACCTGCCGGAGGCGGTCGAGCACCTCGCCGTGGTCAGCACCGTCCGGTCGGCCGGCAAGGACGGCGCCCGGGTCGGTGACGAGCTGTTCGCGGTGCGACGGCTGGTCGACTCCCACCCCGAGCTGCGTTCGGCCCTGTCGGACCAGACCAGGACCGTCGACGACCGTGCCGGCCTGCTCCACGGGCTGCTCGACGGCAAGGCGCTGACGGCGACCACCCTGCTGGTCGGGGAGGCGATCTCGCGGGGCCAGGGCACCGTCGACGGCACGCTCGAGGACTACCTCGAGCTGGCGGCGGCGGCGATGGACGAGGCCGTGGCCACCGTCCACGCGGCCCGCGAGCTCACGGCGCAGGAGCAGGACCGCCTCGTCGCCGCGCTCAGCAAGCAGTACGGCACGCAGGTGCAGCTCCACGTCGTCGTCGACCCCGACCTCGTCGGGGGCATGCGGGTCCACATCCGCGACGACGTCGTCGACGGCACCGTGGCAGGGCGGCTCGACGACGCCCGACGCAAGCTCGCCGGCTAGGCCCGGCGCCACACCACACAGACCCAGGACCTAGGTCTTCGAGAAGCACAGGCCTTCGAGAATCAAAGGGAAGAGGCAGGGAACATGACGGAGCTTTCGATTCGTCCGGAGGAGATCCGCGACGCGCTCCAGAAGTACGTCGAGGACTACAAGCCCTCGGCCGCGAGCAAGGAAGAGGTCGGCGCGGTCACCCAGGCCGGCGACGGCATCGCCCGCGTCAGCGGTCTCCCGTCGGCCATGGCGAACGAGCTGCTGGAGTTCGAGGACGGCACGCTGGGCATCGCCCTGAACCTCGACACCCGCGAGATCGGCGTCGTGGTCCTCGGTGACTTCGACAAGATCGAGGAGGGCCAGACGGTCCGGCGTACGGGCGAGATCCTGTCGGTCCCCGTCGGCGACGGCTTCATGGGCCGGGTGATCGACCCGCTCGGCACCCCGATCGACGGCCTCGGCGAGATCGAGTCGAGCGAGCGCCGCGCCCTCGAGCTCCAGGCCCCGGGCGTGATGGTCCGCAAGTCGGTGCACGAGCCCCTCGCGACCGGCATCAAGGCGATCGACTCGATGACCCCGATCGGGCGTGGCCAGCGCCAGCTGATCATCGGTGACCGTTCGACCGGCAAGACCACCATCGCGATCGACACGATCATCAACCAGAAGCAGAACTGGGACTCCGGCGACCCGGAGAAGCAGGTCCGCTGCATCTACGTCGCGATCGGCCAGAAGGGCTCGACCATCGCCGCGGTGCGTGGCGCCCTCGAGGAGGCCGGCGCGCTGGAGTACACCACGATCGTGGCCTCGCCGGCGTCCGACAGCGCGGGCTTCAAGTACCTCGCCCCCTACACCGGCTCGGCCATCGGCCAGCACTGGATGTACGACGGCAAGCACGTGCTGATCGTCTTCGACGACCTGACCAAGCAGGCCGAGGCCTACCGCGCGGTGTCGCTGCTGCTGCGTCGTCCCCCGGGTCGTGAGGCCTACCCCGGCGACGTGTTCTACCTGCACAGCCGCCTGCTCGAGCGCTGCGCCAAGCTGTCCGACGACATGGGCGCCGGCTCGATGACCGGCCTGCCGATCATCGAGACCAAGGCCAACGACGTGTCGGCCTACATCCCGACCAACGTCATCTCGATCACCGACGGCCAGATCTTCCTCCAGTCCGACCTGTTCGCGTCCAACCAGCGCCCGGCGATCGACGTCGGTGTGTCGGTGTCGCGCGTGGGTGGTGCGGCGATGACCAAGGCGATGAAGGCGGTCACCGGGTCGCTCAAGGTCGACCTGGCGCAGTACCGCGCGATGGAGGCGTTCGCGATGTTCGCCTCCGACCTCGACGCTGCGTCCCGCCAGCAGCTCGACCGGGGTCAGCGCCTGATGGCCCTGCTCAAGCAGCCGCAGTACTCGCCGTACCCGCTGGAGGAGATGACCGTCTCGCTGTGGCTCGGCACGACCGGCCGGCTGGACAAGGTGCCGACCGAGGACGTGCTGCGGTTCGAGAACGAGTTCCTCGACTACGTGCGCCGCTCGCACGACGGCGTCCTCTCCACGATCCGCGAGTCCCTGAAGTTCGAGGACGACACCGAGCAGTCGCTCGGCGAGGCCTACGACTCCTTCCTCGACCAGTTCGAGACCTCGGAGGGTGGGTCGATCAAGGTCGGCCACGAGCCCGAGGCCGAGGCGCTGGAGGACGAGGACCAGGAGCAGATCGTCAAGCAGAAGCGGGGCTGACATGGCCGTATCGCTGCGTGAGTACCGCGCGCGGATCAAGTCGACGGAGTCGATGAAGAAGATCACGCGTGCCATGGAGCTCATTGCTGCGTCCCGCATCATCAAGGCGCAGCAGCGGGCCCAGTCGGCCGCGCCGTACGCCCGCGAGCTGACCCGGGCCGTGTCGGCGCTGGCGACCTACTCCAACGTCGACCACCCGATGACGACCGAGCCGGAGGACCCCAAGCGGGCCGCCATCTTGATCGTCACCAGCGACCGCGGCCTGGCCGGTGCCTACTCCTCGAGCGTGATCAAGGAGGCCGAGCGCCTGCTCACCACGCTCAAGGAGGACGGCAAGGAGGTCGACACCTACATCTGCGGACGCAAGGGTGAGGCCTACTTCAAGTTCCGCGGTCGCCCCGTGGTCCAGTCCTGGACCGGGTTCTCCGACCAGCCGTCGTACGACGCGGCCCGCGACGTCGGGGCGGCGCTGATCGACGCCTTCGTCAAGGAGAGCGACGAGGAGAACTCGGTCGACGAGGTGCACGTGGTCTACACGCGCTTCAAGTCGATGCTGGTCCAGGAGCCCACGGCCGTGCGCCTGCTGCCCCTCGAGGTCGTCGAGGGCGAGGAGAAGCCGGACGCCGCCGAGGTGCTGCCGCTCTACGAGTTCGAGCCCTCGGCCGAGACCGTCCTCGACGCGTTGCTGCCGAAGTACGTCCAGAGCCGGATCTTCTTCGCCTTCCTCCAGGCCGCTGCCTCGGAGCTGGCCGCCCGCCAGAAGGCGATGAAGTCCGCGACGGACAACGCCGACGAGCTCATCAAGAAGTACACCCGAATCGCCAACCAGGCCCGCCAGGCTGGCATCACCCAGGAAATCAGCGAGATCGTCGGCGGCGTGAACGCGCTCGCCGACGCCACCGCCGCCAGCGACTGACCGCGGAACTGCTACGGAGTTGAGAGAGACATGACTGCCACTGCTGAAGAGAACAAGACCGAGTCGACCGCCGGCGGTACGGGTCGCATCGCCCGGGTGATCGGCCCCGTGGTCGACATCGAGTTCCCCGCGGACTCGATGCCGGAGATGTACAACAAGCTCGAGTGCGAGCTCGAGCTCGGCGGCGAGACCCGGACCCTGTCGCTGGAGGTCTCCCTCCACATCGGCGACGGCATGGTCCGCGCGATCTCGCTGCAGCCGACCGACGGCCTGGTCCGCGGCGCACCGGTGACCGACACCGGCGGGCCGATCACCGTGCCCGTCGGCGACGTGACCCTCGGCCGGGTGTTCAACACCCTCGGTGACTGCCTCAACCTCGAGGGCGACGAGAAGCTCGAGGTCAGCGAGCGGTGGGGCATCCACCGCAAGGCGCCGGCCTTCGACCAGCTGGAGTCGAAGACCACGATGTTCGAGACCGGCATCAAGGTCATCGACCTGCTCACCCCCTACGTGCAGGGCGGCAAGATCGGCCTGTTCGGTGGTGCCGGTGTCGGCAAGACCGTGCTCATCCAGGAGATGATCGCGCGCGTCGCCAAGGACCACGGCGGCGTCTCCGTGTTCGCCGGCGTCGGCGAGCGCACGCGTGAGGGCAACGACCTCATCGTCGAGATGGAGGAGGCCGGCGTCATCGGCCAGACCGCCCTGGTCTTCGGCCAGATGGACGAGCCGCCGGGCACCCGCCTGCGCGTCGCCCTGTCGGCGCTGACGATGGCGGAGTACTTCCGCGACGTGCAGAAGCAGGACGTGCTGCTGTTCATCGACAACATCTTCCGGTTCACCCAGGCCGGCTCGGAGGTGTCCACCCTGCTGGGCCGGATGCCGTCCGCGGTGGGCTACCAGCCCAACCTCGCCGACGAGATGGGCGTGCTCCAGGAGCGGATCACCTCGACCCGCGGACACTCGATCACCTCGATGCAGGCGATCTACGTGCCGGCGGACGACTACACCGACCCGGCTCCGGCGACGACGTTCGCCCACCTCGACGCGACGACCGAGCTGTCGCGTGAGATCGCGTCGCTCGGCATCTACCCCGCGGTGGACCCGCTGACGTCGACCTCGCGGATCCTGGACGCCCAGTACATCGGGCAGGCCCACTACGACTGCGCGATCCGGATCAAGCAGATCCTCCAGCGCAACAAGGAGCTCCAGGACATCATCGCGATCCTCGGTGTGGACGAGCTGTCCGAGGAGGACAAGATCATCGTCTCCCGGGCGCGCCGGATCCAGCGGTTCCTGTCGCAGAACACCTACGTCGCCAAGCAGTTCACCGGGCTCGAGGGTTCGACGGTGCCGGTGGCCGACACGATCGAGGCGTTCAACAAGATCGCCGACGGCGAGTACGACCACGTGGCCGAACAGGCCTTCTTCATGTGCGGCGGTCTCGACGACGTCGAGAAGAAGTGGTCTGAGATCCAGAAGAGCCTCTGATGGCTGCCACGATGAAGGTGGCGCTCGTCGCTGCCGACCGCGAGATCTGGTCGGGAGAGGCGACCGTCGTCAACGCGCGCACGCTCGACGGCGACATCGGCATCATGGCCCACCACACGCCGATCATGTCGGTGCTCGCCGAGGGCCAGGTCGACGTCCGCACGGTCGACGACGGGCACTGGGTGGCCGCCGTCGACGGCGGGTTCCTCTCGGTGGCCAACAACGAGGTGCGCCTGCTGTGCGAGAGTGCGGAGATCTCGTTCGAGAGCAACTACGACGAGGCGAAGCGGCTGCTCGACGAGCGCAAGGAGAAGCTCGAGGGCAACGAGGCCTGACCTCGTCACGGGAATGGTGAAGGGAGGGGCCGGATGCCGCTGTGGCAGTGGCTGCTGAATGCAGCCGGTGTCCTCTTCGGCCTCGTCCTGCTCTACGGCATCGCCCTGATCGTCCGTCGCCGGGTGCTCGCCCGCCACGGCGGCACGTTCGAGCTCAGCTTCCGCGTCCGGCCCGAACGGGTCGGACGCGGTTGGCTTCTGGGGATCGGTCGCTACTCCGGCGAGACCCTCCAGTGGTTCAGGATCTTCTCGCTCTCCCCGCGCCCGCGTGAGGTGTGGCACCGCTCGGCCCTCTCCTTCGAGGGGCGCCGCGAACCGGAGGGGGTGGAGCGGGTCTCGTTGTACCCGGACCACCTGATCGTCCGGTGCCGGAGCATCGACGCCGCGGAGATCGAGCTCGCGATGAGCCTGCCCTCGGTCCTCGGGTTCCAGTCGTGGCTGGAGTCCGGCCCGCCGGGACCGAACCAGTCCCTGTGAGCAGGTCACTGGTGACCTCGCCGGACCGCGCGCGCACCGGCGTGGCAGTGGTGTTCCTGCTCAACGGCTGGTGCTTCGCGGGGCTGGTCAGCCGCTTCCCCGACCTGCGCACCGACCTGGCGCTCACCAACGGCGGACTCGGCCTGCTCCTGCTGGCCATCGCGGCCGGCTCGTTGATCGCCCTGCCGTCCAGCGGCTGGCTGATCGAGCGATGGGGGGCGGCTGCCGTCGTCCGGTTCGGCGGGATCCTGGTTGCCGCGGGGCTCGCCACGGTCGGGGTGAGCGTGTCCGCGATGACGTCGGCACCCGCTCCGGGCGCGGCGGCTCTCGCTGCGGTCGGGCTCTTCGTCAACGGCGTCGGAACCGGGGTCTGGGACGTGGCCATGAACGTCGAGGGCGCCGCGGTCGAGCGCCGGCTCGAGCGGTCGATCATGCCCCGCTTCCACGCGGGCTGGAGCCTGGGCAGCATCCTTGGCGCCGTACTCGGCGTGCCGATGGCCGCGTTCGGTGTCCCTGTCCTGGCGCACCTCACCGTGGTGGGCGGTGTGGCTGCGGTGCTCGCGTGGCGGGGCGCGGCCGAGTTCCTGCCGGTGGAACCTGCTCCGTCCGGCCCCCGCGGCCGTTCGGCCTGGGGAGAGCCACGGACGCTGGCCCTGGGCGTGATGGTGCTGGCCTTTGCGCTCACGGAAGGGGCGGCCAACGACTGGCTGGCGCTCGCGCTGATCGACGGGTACGACGCCCCGCACTGGGTCGGTGTCGGTGGCTTCGCGGTGTTCGTCACCGCGATGACGCTCGGTCGGCTGCTCGGGACGATGCTGCTCGACCGGTTCGGCCGGGTGCCGGTCCTGCTCTCGACGGCCGGCGCGGCGTTGCTCGGGCTGCTGCTCGTGGTCCTCGGCGGGCACCCCGTGCTGGTCGCGGTGGGCATCGTCATCTGGGGACTCGGCGCCTCCTTGGGCTTCCCGGTCGGGATGAGCGCGGCGGCCGACGACCCGGTCCGGTCGGCGGCCCGGGTGAGCGTGGTCGCGACGACCGGGTACGTCGCCTTCCTCGCGGGGCCGCCACTGATCGGCTTCGTCGGCGACGAGGTCGGCACGCTGTCCGCGCTACTCGTCGTGGCGGCGGTCCTGGCGCCGTCGACCCTCGCCGTGCCGGCGGCGCGGCCGCCCCGTCAGCGAGCGTAGGCAGCCTGCGGCAGGCGTGGCGACGGGCGGCAGAATGGCCGGATGTCCTGGGTGACGCTGGTCGTCGGAGCACTGGCGCTGGCGGTGCTCGGCCGGGGCGCGACCGCGATCGCCCGGGGGAGGAGCGTGCTCCACGCACCCGATGCCGGAGCGGAGGAGCGGATGCTCGCGAGTCTGCGCGTGGCCGGCGGCATCCGGCTGCTGAACGCGGGCCTGCTGCTGGTCGTGCTGACCGCCGTGGCGGCCGTGGTCGTGCGCTAGCCGCGTTCCCCACCGGGAACCCACAGCACGTCGCCGTGCTCGCGGTTCGCATGGCGGGCCAGGATGAACAGCAGGTCGGAGAGCCGGTTCAGGTAGGTGATCGCGAGCTGGTTCATGGTCTCGCCGTGCTCGGCGTACGCCGCCCAGCCCGGCGCGCTCGGCGCGGCGGGCGACGGTGCGGGCGACGTGGAGGTGCGCGGCTCCGACGGTGCCCCCGTTGAGGATGAAGGAGCGCAGGTTGGGCAGCTGCTCGTTGTAGTGGTCGCACCAGCCCTCGAGCCGGTCGACGTAGTCCTGCTCGATGCGCAGCGGGGGGTGCTTCGGGTCCGGGACGACCGGGGTGCAGAGGTCGGCGCCCACGTCGAAGAGGTCGTTCTGGATGTGCGTCAGGACCGCGACCACGTCCTCGTCCAGGTCACCGACCGCGAGCGCGACCCCGAGCTGCGCGTTCGCCTCGTCGACGTCGGCGTAGGCGTGCAGCCGCAGGTCGTTCTTGCTGGTCGTGCTCATGTCCCCGAGCCGGGTCTCACCGGCGTCGCCGGTGCGGGTGTAGATGCGCGTCAGGTTGACCATGGCTCGACCCTAGGGCACCCCTCGGTCGTCCCCTGCGCCCCTCCCGGCGCCGACTCGTCGAATCGAGAATGTCGCCTGACACCTGAGCCGGAGGCAACCTTTTCGGGGTGGCCGGCGTCATAGTGGGTACCAGGGTTCAACCGGTCCGGGGGACGCGGGATTCCCGGTGAGGGGGCACGACGGTGGACATCGTGAGCGACGGTCCGACGCTGGTCTTGAGCGGCGACTTCGACGTGCGCAGCACGTGGGAGGTCCGCAACGCGATCTATGAGCACCTCGAGGGCCACGACGAGGACGTGATCGTCGACCTGTCCGACGTCGACTCCGTCGACGTCACCGCGCTGAAGGTGCTGGCCGTCGCCACCCGCGAGGCCGGCCGCGCCGGTCACCACCTGACCCTGCGCGGCTGCGGTCCCGCCGTACGCCGCCTGCTGCACCTCTCCCGCCTGATCCGGGTGGTCGAGATCGAGCGCGAGGCCGCGACCGCCTGACCCCGTGTCGGATTGGCCACAGCGAGACGCGGTGACGCACCGGTAACACACGGAATACGCTCGGAACATGAGCGAGAAGCCCCCGTCCCAGGACGCCGCCGTCGAGGAGCGTCCCGAGAAGGACCGCCCCTGGGTGATGCGCACCTACGCCGGCCACTCCACCGCCGCGGCGTCCAACGCGCTGTACCGCAGCAACCTGTCGAAGGGGCAGACCGGGCTCAGCGTCGCCTTCGACCTGCCGACGCAGACCGGCTACGACCCCGACAGCCCGCTCAGCCGCGGTGAGGTCGGCAAGGTGGGTGTCCCCGTGCCGCACCTCGGCGAGATGCGCCGGCTGTTCGAGGACATCCCGCTGACCGGGATGAACACCTCGATGACGATCAACGCGACCGCGATGTGGCTGCTCGCGCTCTACCAGGTGGTCGCCGAGGAGCAGAACCCCGAGCTCGAGCCGACCGAGGTCGCCCACCAGCTCGCGGGGACGACGCAGAACGACATCATCAAGGAGTACCTCTCCCGCGGGACCTACGTGTTCCCGCCCGAGCACTCGCTGCGGCTGATCGCCGACGTCATCTCCTACACCGTCCACGAGATTCCCAAGTGGAACCCGATCAACATCTGCAGCTACCACCTGCAGGAGGCGGGCGCGACGCCGAAGCAGGAGCTGGCCTACGCCCTGTGCACCGCGATCGCGGTGCTCGACGCGGTCAAGAACTCCGGCCAGGTCTCCGACGACGACTTCGAGAAGGTCGTCGGCCGGATCTCGTTCTTCGTCAACGCCGGAGTCCGGTTCGTCGAGGAGATGTGCAAGATGCGCGCCTTCGTCGAGCTGTGGGACGAGATCACCCGCGAGCGCTACGGCGTGGAGGACGCCAAGATGCGCCGGTTCCGCTACGGCGTCCAGGTCAACTCGCTCGGCCTGACCGAGGCCCAGCCGGAGAACAACGTGCAGCGGATCGTGCTGGAGATGCTCGGCGTGACGCTCTCCAAGGACGCCCGCGCCCGCGCCGTACAGCTGCCCGCGTGGAACGAGGCGCTCGGCCTCCCGCGGCCCTGGGACCAGCAGTGGTCGCTGCGGCTGCAGCAGGTGCTCGCCTTCGAGTCCGACCTCCTGGAGTACGACGACCTGTTCGAGGGCTCGACCGTGGTGGAGGCGAAGGTGGCCGACCTGGTCGCCGGCGCCAAGGAGGAGATGGACCGGGTCCAGGCGCTCGGGGGAGCGATCGCGGCCGTGGAGTCCGGCTACATGAAGCAGTCGCTGGTCTCCGCGCACGCCGCGCGCCGGGGCCGGATCGAGTCCGGTGAGGAGATCATCGTCGGCGTCAACAAGTTCGAGACCACCGAGCCGTCGCCGCTGACCGCCGACCTCGACGCGGCGATCATGGCCGCCGACCCCGAGGCCGAGCGGTCCGCGCTCCGCTCCGTGGAGGAGTGGAAGGCGGAGCGGGACGACGCCGAGGTCGCCGCCGCGCTGGAGAAGCTCGCGGCGGACGCCAAGACCGACACCAACCTGATGGCGGCGACCCTGGCCGCGGCCCGGGCCGGCGCGACCACGGGGGAGTGGGCCGGGGCGCTGCGCGAGGTGTTCGGCGAGTTCCGTGCCCCGACCGGGGTCTCCGGCGCGGTCGGCGCGGTGTCGGACGCTGGGGACGCCGGCGCGGAGCTGAGCGCGGTCCGCGAGAAGGTCGAAGGCCACCGGCGAGGAGCTGGGCGGCCGGCTGCGGCTGCTCGTCGGCAAGCCGGGCCTCGACGGCCACTCCAACGGCGCCGAGCAGGTCGCGGTCCGCGCCCGGGACGCCGGCTTCGAGGTGGTCTACCAGGGCATCCGGCTCACGCCGGAGCAGATCGTGTCCGCCGCGGTCGCCGAGGACGTGCACTGCGTCGGGATCTCGATCCTGTCCGGCTCCCACATGGAGCTGGTGCCCGACATCCTGGCCGGGCTGAAGGAGGCCGGGCTCGAGGACGTGCCGGTCATCGTCGGCGGGATCATCCCCGACTCCGACGGTCGCGCGCTCGTCGAGCAGGGGGTGGCCGCGGTCTACACGCCCAAGGACTTCGGGCTCACCGAGATCATGGACGGGATCGTCGAGGCGATCCGTCGGGCCAACGGGCTCTAGATTTCGAGACGGCTACCGGCGCGCTCGGGATTTCGAGACGGCTCGCACGCCCCGTCGCTGCGCGCCGGTTCGTGCCGAGCCTCCTCAATCTCCTCGCTGTCCCCGCCCGGGCTTCGCCCGTCCGAGCGCTCGGACAAGCCCCAGCTCGTACGCCGCCACGGCGGCCTGGGTCCGGTCGCGCAGGTCGAGCTTGCGCAGGATCGCGGCGACGTGGGTCTTCACGGTGCCCTCGCTGACGTGCAGCACCCCGGCGATCTCGCCGTTGGACCGGCCGGTGGCGATCTCGCGAAGGACGTCGGTCTCCCGCTCGGTGAGCCTCGCCAGCGCCGGGGACGGGTCGGGCCGGCGGCCGGCGTACTCCTCGAGGACCCGCTCGAGGAGTGAGGGGGCGATCGTCGTCTGCCCCTCGGCCACGGCCCGCACCGACGAGCGGATCGACTCCGGCGGCATGCTCTTGAGGAGGTAGCCCGAGGCTCCGGCCCGTACGGCGCCCACGAGCAGCGCGTCGTCGGCGAAGGTCGTCAGCACGACGACCCGGGTCGAGCGCAGGTCGGGCTCGCCGCAGATCAGTCGGGTGGCCTCGATGCCGTCCATGGCGGGCATCCGGATGTCGAGCAGGGCCAGGTCCGGGCGGTGCCGGCGCACCAGCTCCACCGCTTCGCGGCCGTCGGCCCCTTCGCCGACGATCTCCAGCCCGGGTTCCAGGTCGAGCACCAGCCGCAGGCCCTGACGGACCAGTGGCTCGTCGTCGGCGATCACGACCCGTAGCGCGCCGGGCGCCTCCGTGGGGTGCCGGTCACCGGGCGGCCTGGGTGATCGGGATCCGGGCCTCGACCTGCCAGCCGGAGTCGGTCCGGCCGGAGGTGACGGTGCCGTCGAAGACCCGGACCCGGTCGACGAGTCCGCTCAGACCGCGCCCGCTGCCGGGTGTCCGGGCGGCGACGGTGGCGCCGTCGTCACAGATCCGGGCCACGAGCACCGAGCCGTCGCGGTGCACCCTGACCCGGGCCACCCGGGCGTCGCTGTGCCGGACGACGTTGGTCAGGGCTTCCTGGACGACGCGGAAGACCGTGGTGGAGACGCCGGGAGTGATGTCGCCGGGCTCGGTGTCCAGCTCGACCTCGAGCCCGCCGGCGCGCACCGAGTCGGCCAGCGCGGGCAGGTCGGCGATGCCGGGCGCGTCCGGTGCGCCGGGACCCAGCAGGGCGAGGAACCGGTGCATGTCGGCCAGCGCGTCGCGGCCGGTCCGCTCGATGGCGGTCAGCGCGTCGCCCGCCACGGACTCGCCGGTGCGCTCGCGCGCGCTCCCCGCCTGCAGCGTGATCAGGGTGAGGGCGTGGGCCAGCGAGTCGTGCAGGTCGCCGGCGATCCGCGCGCGCTCGGCGGTCACCGCCTCGGTGGCAGCGCGCTCGGCGGCCAGCTCCGACCGGATCCGTCGGTCGGTGGTGACGCGGAGCAGGTGTCCGGCCGCCCACACGACCACGATGATCACGACGTTGACCACGAGGTCGGCGAGCAGGAAGTCGCTACGGGTCAGGTCGTAGACCAGCCCGCCGAGGATCACGAGCGTGACACCGAGGACCCCGACCCGCAGGGAGGCGTACCAGCCGATCGAGGCCAGCACGAACAGCAGGGAGAGGTACGGCGTGGCGACCTCCGCCGGCCCGATCAGCGGCTCGAGCGCCAGGCCGGCTGGCGGCGAAGGCCGCCGCAGCCAGGGGCACGACGCGGCGCAGCGCGAGCATGGGCAGGAGCAGCAGGTAGGTCAGGTGGTGCCAGACGGGCGACCCGGAGACCGACGCGGCGTTGAGCAGGAGCTCCACCTGGGCGATCGCACCCACCGCGACGGCGACCACGACGTCGCGGCGGAGCGGGGAGCGGGGAAGCAGCCTCATGCCGATGATCGTAGGAGCGGAACGCCGCGCCGTCCTCTGTCTGGAGGCAGAGAAGGTCCGGCCCCTGGGCAGAGGTCGAGGGGCGGAGCCGTCCCTAGCGTCGACCCATCGGCCGACCACCTGGGTCCGGCCACGTCCGAGGGAGACCACCATGACCACCACCAGTGCCCCGACCGCCGTCGAGACGGGCCCCACCTCGCCCGACCGCGCGGCGCGGATCGCGTGCGCGGCCACCGCCGCGGCCGCCGTCGTCCCGTTCGCGCTTGCCGGCCTCAGCGGCGACACCGGCGCCGAGATCACCGCGGGACTCATCGACGACGCCGTACCGCTGACCATCGCGAGCATCGTCGCGATCCTCGCCTCGGCCGGCCTGTTCCTCTCCGCAGCCCGGCTCTCCACGGTGATCGGCGGGATGGCCGGCCGGGTCGCGGGGACCGCCGGCGCGGCGGTCGCCTTGATGTTCGCGCTCTACTACTCGACGTTCGGTGCCGGCGCCGTCGTCGCCTCGCAGATGCTCGAGGACCCCTCGGGCGGACTGGGCGAGGGCGCGTCCCTGCTGCTCAACCTGACCGAGATCACGCGGTACGCCCCCGGGCTGGCCCTGGTGGTGGCGGTCTTCGTGGCCCGCCGTCGGCTGCCTCGCGCCGTCGGGATCGCGGCCGCCGTGCTGGCGGTGCTGACCCTGCTGCCGTTCACCAGCTGGGTGGCGGCGCTGCTCATCCCGCTGTGGCTCGGGGTCTCGGCGGCCGCGGTTCGGGTGGTGCCGGTCGACTGACGCCGTGGTCCTAGCATCGACGCGTGAGTGACCTGCAGTGCGCCGCCCGGATGTACGTCGCTCGGCACGGCGAGGCCGAGTACGAGTCCGAGCTGCTCAGCGATGCGGGCGGGAGCCTGAGCCGGGCCGGGCGGAGGCAGTCCCGGGAGCTGGCGGAGTCACTGCGCGCGGCCCGGATCAGCCGGATCTTCACCAGCCCGATGGCGCGCGCGGTGCAGACCGCCGAGATCGCGGCCGGCGTCCTCGGGCTCGACGAGGTCGTCGTGCGGGAGGGGCTGCGCGAGCTCGGGGTCGGGGTCCATGCGGGGGAGACCGGGGACCCCGACCCCTTCCGGCCGACGTTCGAGCGCTGGCTCGACGGCGACCTGGCCGCCCGGATCGCAGGGGCCGAGTCCGGTGCCGAGGTGGTCGAGCGGGTGCGCGGCGAGCTGGAGCTCGTCGTCGACCAGCACCGCGGCGAGTCGGTGCTCGTGATCAGTCACGGCGGGGCGATCTGCACCGCCGTACCCGCCCTGGCGCGCAACCTCACGCCGCGCTTCCCGGAGGGCCGGCCGCTGCCGAGCTGTGGCGTGGTGGAGCTGGAGGCGGACGCGGACGGGTGGAGGGCGGTCTCGTGGTCGGGCGCCCTCGTGTGAGCACGGGACACGACAGGTAAGGCAACCCTTACTTCGTGCTACGGTGCCGCCCGTGTCGAAGAGCAAGGGCAAGGGTGCGGGGAAGGCGAAGGCCAAGGGCCTGCCCAAGCAGAAGTGCTGCGTCAGCAAGGAGCGCTGCAAGCGTTGCCCGATCCGGATGCTCAAGGAAGGCACGCTGCCCGCGGGGTATACGGTCAAGAAGCGCAAGCTCGTGAAGGACAAGAAGCACAAGCATCCCTTGGCAGCCTGAGGAGAGACCACCCGTGCCCGCAGCCCGATTCGTCGAGCAGCTCAACACCCAGATCGGCAACGAGCTGGCCGCGCACAACCAGTACCTCGCCTGTGCGGTCTACTACGACGCCCTGACCATGCCGCGGATGGCGGCGTTCTTCTACGGCCAGGCCGTCGAGGAGCGTGCCCACGCGATGATGATGATCCAGTACCTCCTCGACACCGACGCCGACGTCGACATCCCCGCCGTCGAGGCTCCGAAGTCGTCCTTCGAGAACGTCGTCGCGCCCGTCACGCTGGCCCTGGAGCAGGAGAAGCGGGTCACCGGGCAGATCAACGGGCTGGTCACGATCGCCCGCGAGGAGTCCGACTTCGCCTCCGAGCAGTTCCTCCAGTGGTTCATCAAGGAGCAGGTCGAGGAGGTCGCCACGATGAGCGACCTGCTCGCCGTCGTCACGCGTTGCCGCGACGACCTCGCAGACGTCGAGGAGTACGTCGCCCGCGAGCAGGGCGGTCCCGCGGACGACCCGACCGCGCCCCGCGAGGCCGGAGCCTGACCCTCGGCCGAGCGGGCTGCTCTCAGCCCGGTGGGCGTGAGGTGGCCGACGACCTCGGGCAGAACGCCTCGCGGGCCGACCCGGTGTGCAGCTCCTCGGGCAGCGCCACGGTGACGTCGTCGCGGAACACGCCGGCCCGGCGGGTCCGGACGGTCACCTCACTGACGAAGGAGCCGGCCCGCGCCGACAACGTCTCGCAGCCGCTCATCCGCATCGCGAGGGTCAGGTGTCGGGTCTCGCCGCCGCCGATGCGGACGCCCTCGCTGCCGCCGGGGCTGGTCAGCTCGAGCATCGTGAACAGCCGGGACTCGGCCTGGTCGGGCGCGAGGCCGAGCACGGTCAGGGGCAACCTGCCGTCGTTGGTCAGCCGGAACGTGTAACGCAACGTTCCGCCGTCGTCGTACCGGACCTGCCGGATCGTGCGTTCGGCGATCTCGAACACGGCGGAGCCCTCGGTCCCGGTGACCGAGGTCGGTCCGGACGCGCTCAGCGACGGCACCGTGCGAGCGACCGCCATCCCGCCGGCTGCCACGACGAGCGCGGCGAGCGCGACGACGACGAGCAGCCTACGCAGCACCGCCACGCCTCCGCGCGAGTCCCAGCGAGCAGGAGCAGGCCGGTCACCGAGACGAGCGGGGCCGCGATCAGCGCGTCGGAGCCCTGCTCGGTGAGGGCGTCGGTCCCACTCGCCGATTCGCTCTCCTCGGGATCGGAGGGGCTCTCGAACCACTCGCAGCCCGGGGGGTGCCGCCAGGTGGGGTCGTTGCGGTCGTACTGGCTGCACGTGAGGAAGCCCGCGTCCTTCACCGGGGCACCCGGGGTGAACGACGAGCCGCCGTCGGCGCAGGCGGCCGGGTCGATCAGGAAGTTGTCGGTCCGCTCACCGCGGGAGTAGGTGTTGTCCTCCCAGCAGTTCCCGTCGCCCTGGTCGTCCCACCAGTGGTCCATGCCGTTGTGGGCGAGCTCGCCGTTCGGCGCGATCCCCATCTTGTTGTCGGTGGTGTGGTTGTGGTGCGAGGTGTCGTTCTGCTTGGTCGGGTCGTACTCGTCGCGCAGCGCGGCCGGCACCCAGAACTGCATCGTGCCGTAGCGCCAGTTGTCGTAGATCCAGTTGTGGTCGGTGGAGTTGAAGTTGCCGCCGGCGATCAGCACGCCGGTGCCGACCGGGGTCGGGATCACCGGGCACACGGTGCCGTCGATGTAGCCGCGCTCCTCCATCGGCTTCTCGCAGACACCGGTGTCGACGTAGCGGGTGTAGTAGTTCTCGTTGTTGGAGTAGATCCGGTTCCTGCTCCAGCGGGCGTGGTCCTGGGGGAGGCCCGGGTGGCCCGGGAACAGCGAGTCCGTGGCGATGCCCGTGGCGTTGTTGTAGAACTCGTTGTGGTGCGCCCAGATCGAGTTCCCGGCGGTGCCGGAGTAGCCGAGAGCGTTGTCGTGGCTCTTGTTGTCCCGGATCTCGATGGCGTAGCGGGTGACCTGGAGCTCGGTGTTGTCGGCGTTGAGGTCCGACCCCGAGCCGGGGTAGATGCCGGAGTCTCCGTTGTAGTAGTTGTCGGTCCGCTGGATCAGGCCGTGGTCGCTGGCGAACGCGAGGATGCCGTACTCGTCGTTGCCGCGCGTGATCAGCTGGTCGAGCACGAACCCGTCGGTCTCGAGGACGTAGATCGAGTTGAACTCGGCCTGCTGCACCGTGAAGTTCCGCAGGTAGATGCCGCCGGCACGGTCGGCGCGGATCGCGTTGAGCTTGGAGAACCGGTTGTCGATGATCACGTCGGTCTTGCGCCGGCCGGTGCCGACGACCTGGGTACCGCAGAACTTGCTGTCGCACGCGATCGAGTCGTTGCCGGGCGTACGGTCGCCGAAGACCGTGATCAGGTTCAGGTTGTGCGGGCACCGGCGCTGGTCGCCGTAGGTGAGCGAGATCGGGTCGCTGGCCGTCTCCTCGTCCTCGGCGGCGGCCGGTGCCTGCCCGGAGGTGACGCTGCCGATGTACTGCGAGCCCACCGCGGGGTCGGCCGCGGACGACTCGAGGTTGGAGCAGTAGTCGCTGCGCTCCAGCTCGGCCCAGTGCGTCTCGTGGTAGCGGCCCGGAAGGACGTAGATCGACGTACCGCGACGTTCGATCGTGTTGATCGCGGTCTGGATCGAGCGGAACTCGCAGTGCTCGAGCAGGTGCCGGTTGCGCTTCTTGACGGCGCCGGCCGGCATCCGGGCGATCCGCTCGCGGCTGTCGCTGCGGCACACCACGCGCTGCCGCGGGTTGTCCCAGCCGAGGAACGACGGACGCTCGCCGGTGCCGTCGGGGAACGTGGCCTCGCGCTCCTCGTGCGCGGACGCGGGGGCGCTCACGCCGAGCGCGACCACCCCGGGAATCACGACCAGGGCGAGCAGGCAGCGGCCGATGCAGGCGGTGGCAACACGGAGCATCCGGGTTCCTTTCGTCGTCGGCTCAACGACCCCGACGGGAGACGGGTTACGCCCCGGTACGCCAGACTCGGACGCATGGGGTGTGCCAGATGGGCCGCGTGATCGTGGTCGGCGCCGGCGTGGTGGGGCTGACCTGCGCCGTCCGGCTGCTGGAGGACGGGCACCGGGTCGACGTGGTGGCCCGCGACCTCCCCCTGGAGACGACCTCGGCGGTGGCGGCGGCGATCTGGTACCCCTACCGCGCGCTCCCGCAGGACAAGGTGATGGCGTGGGGGACGACGTCGTACGCCGTGTTCGACGCGCTCGCCGACACAGATCCCGAGTCCGGGGTCCGGATGGTGCTCGGGACCGAGGTGTTCACCCGCCGCGGAGCCCGACCCGTGGTGGCGGCCCGCGGTGTCGGGGCTGGACCGGGAGACCACGCTGCCGGAGGGGTACGCCGACGGCTGGACGTTCGCGACCCCGGTGGTCGAGATGCCGGTCTACCTGCCGTGGCTCGCCGCCCGGGTGGCGGCAGCTCGGCGGCACGATCACCCGCCTGAACCTGCGGGCCCTGCCCACCGGCGCCGACCTGGTCGTGAACTGCTCCGGCCTCGGTGCCCGACTCCTCGGTGCGGACCGGAGCGTGGTGCCCGTGCGCGGTCAGGTGGTCTGCGTCGAGCAGGTCGGGCTCGACCGGTGGTGGCTCGACGCCGCCGGTCCGACGTACGTGGTGCCCCGCTCCCACGACATCGTCGTGGGTGGCACCGACGAGGAGGGGGACTGGAGCCGGACCCCGTCCCCCGAGTCCGCGTCCGCGATCCTGCAGCGGGCCTGCGCCCTGGTGCCGGAGCTGCGCGACGCCCGGGTGCTCCGGCACAAGGTGGGGCTGCGGCCGGTGCGCCCCGCCGTACGCCTCAAGCGGGAGGGGGACGTCATCCACTGCTACGGCCACGGCGGGTCCGGCGTGACCCTGAGCTGGGGCGTCGCCGAGGAGGTCGCCTCCCTCGCCGAGGTGGGCCGTGAATGAGGGTCGTGTGCCTGAGGGTGCGCTATAGGGCGCGCTCAGGCACACGACCCGATCGCGCTCGCGTCAGAAGAGCCGGTGCGAGGGGTCGTCCAGCCCGCGCAGCGCGTCGTAGTCGACGACGGCGCAGGCGATGCCGCGGTCGGTGGCGAGCACGCGGGCCTGGGGCTTGATCTCCTGGGCGGCGAAGATGCCCCGCACGGGGGCGAGCAGCGGGTCGCGGTTGAGCAGCTCGAGGTAGCGGGTCAGCTGCTCGACGCCGTCGATCTCGCCGCGCCGCTTGATCTCGACGGCGACGCTGGCGCCGGCGGCGTCGCGGCACATCAGGTCCACCGGCCCGATCGCCGTGGGGTACTCGCGCCGGACCAGGCTCAGCCCGTCGGCCAGCGTCGCGGGGTGCTCGGCGAGCAGCTCCTGGAGGTGCTTCTCCACCCCGTCCTTCTGCAGGCCGGGATCGATGCCCAGCTCGTGGGAGGAGTCGTGGTGCACCTCCTCGATCAGGATCCGCAGGGTGTCCTCGGTCTTGCCGGTCACGGTCCACTCGACCTGGCCGTCGTCGGTCGTTCCCTCGCGCAGCGTGCACGGGGGCGACATCCAGTTGAGCGGCTTGTAGGAGCCGCCGTCGGAGTGGACCAGCACCGAGCCGTCGGACTTGATCATCAGCACGCGGGTGGCCATCGGCAGGTGGGCGGTCAGCCGCCCGGCGTAGTCGACCTGGCACCGGGCAACGACGAGTCTCACGAGGGAGGAATCTACCCGGCGCAGGTCGGGTCATCGGCCCCCGGGCCGTTCTCACGTGGTTGGACACCCGGCGCCGGGCGCCCTCGTGCATGGCAGGATGCCCGCCATGACGAGCACCTCCGCAGAGCAGCGCGACTTCACCACCATCGGCGTGATCGGCCTGGGCACCATGGGGGCCGGGATCGCCGAGGTCTTCGCCCGCAACGGCTTCTCCGTCGTCGGCGTCGAGCTGAACGACGAGGGGCTCGAGCGCGGCCGCCAGCACCTCGAGCACTCGACCGGCCGAGCGGTGAAGCGGGAGAAGATGACCGAGGCCGAGCAGTCCGAGCTGCTGGACCGGATCTCGTTCACCACCTCGATCAAGGACCTCGCGGACGCCGACTTCGTGGTCGAGGCCGTCGTGGAGTCCCTGGAGACCAAGAAGGCGATCTTCGCCGAGCTCGAGGGCATCGTGGCCCAGGACGCGATCCTGGCGACCAACACCTCCTCGCTGTCGGTCACCGAGATCTCCACGGCCAACGCCCACCCCGGCCGGGTGATCGGCGTCCACTTCTTCAACCCCGCGCCGGTGCAGAACCTCGTCGAGATCGTGCGGACCGTGGTCACCGAGCCGCGGGTGCTCGAGGACGTCACGGAGCTGGTGCAGAAGCTCGGCAAGAACCCCGTCGTCTGCGGCGACAAGGCCGGCTTCATCGCCAACACCCTGCTGTTCGGCTACCTCAACCACGCGGTCTCGATGTTCGAGAACCACTACGCCACCCGCGAGGACATCGACGCCGCGATGCGGTTCGGCTGCGGCTACCCGATGGGGCCGCTGGCCCTGCTCGACCTGATCGGCCTCGACACGGCGTACGAGATCCTCGAGACGATGTACCGCCAGGGCCGCGACCGCCTGCACGCCCCGGCCCCGATCCTCAAGCAGATGGTCACCGCCGGCATGCTCGGCCGGAAGACCGGGCGCGGCTTCTACACCTACGAGGGCCCCGACAGCCCGGTCGTGGTGGCCGACGACAAGACGCCGTCCGCCGACGAGAAGCCCCAGCTGAAGCACGACATCAAGCTCGTCGGCGTGGTCGGCACCGGCACCATGGCCACCGGCATCGTGGAGGTCTTCGCCAAGAGCGGGTACGACGTCCTCTACGTCGGCCGCTCCGCGGACAAGGTGGACGCGGTCCGCGCCACGATCGAGAAGTCGCTCGACAAGGCGATCCAGCGCGGCAAGCTGGAGGAGTCCGCGAAGGCAGAGGTGCTCGGCCGGCTCACCGGCTCGACGTCGCTGGACGACCTGGGGAACGTCGACATCGTCGTGGAGGCGATCGCCGAGGACCTCAAGATCAAGACCACGCTGTTCGAGAACCTCGACGAGATCTGCAAGCCCGGCGCGATCCTGGCGACGACGACCTCGTCGCTGCCGATCATCGCCTGCGCGCAGGCGACCAGCCGTCCGCAGGACGTGGTCGGGATGCACTTCTTCAACCCGGCGCCGATCATGAAGCTGGTGGAGGTCGTCTCGACGGTCACCACCGCCGACGACGTCACCGAGACCACCCGGGCGCTGTGCGACCGGGTCGGCAAGGTCGCGGTCTCCTGCGGCGACCGCGCCGGCTTCATCGTCAACGCCCTGCTGTTCCCCTACCTCAACGACGCGGTGCGGATGCTCGAGGCGCACTACGCCACCGCCGACGACATCGACGTGGCGATGAAGCAGGGCTGCGCGCTGCCGATGGGCCCCTTCGAGCTGCTCGACGTGGTCGGCAACGACGTGTCGCTGGCGATCCAGCGCGAGCTCTACCTGGAGTTCCGCGAGCCCGGCTTCGCGCCGGCGCCGCTGCTGGAGCAGCTGGTCACGGCCGGCTACCTCGGCCGCAAGACCAAGCGCGGCTTCCGGGACTACAGCAACCGCTGACCAGCCCCTGGTCAGTCCAGGCAGAACTCGTTGCCCTCGGGGTCCTGCATCACGAGGTGCCCGGCGGACATCGGGAGCGCGGGCTCGTTGCGCTGCACCCTCGTGCCACCGAGCCGCGAACGACCGGATCTGCCGAATTGAGGGCGCCCCCAGAATGGCGGGACGTCATACGGTCCGTGCGCCATAGGCCACAATTTGCATGACGTCCTGGAGCACTCTCATGCAGATGAGCGGATGCCATATCGGCTAGACGCTTCCGCCCAGCGGTGGGCAGGCACGTCTAGTGTGCGGAGCATGGAAGGCATTGTGCTTCGTGTCCGGCTCATCAGCGGTGACAGCATGGATGTCACGTACGAGGAGCGCGATGTGAGCAGCGAAGACGAGGTTATCGACCACGTCCTCTCCACGTTGGCTGAGGATTCCGGGGTGCTGCGCTGCAGACACGGAGACCGACTCCTGCTGCTGTACGCAAGGGGTGTTGCCGCGGTGGAAGTCGCGCCCCGCGGCGCGGTCCTGTAAGGCCGATCGGCCAGGACATGGAGCCCGCCCGCGGGAGACGCCCGCGACAAGCCTCGTCGCCAGGCTGTCCGGGTGCGGGGCAGATCGTTCCGCCCCGGGCGTGCAGTATCGCGGCCCGCCCGCTCCTGCCGCTCCGCTCGATGCGGACTCGTCCGGTATGGAAGCCTGAAGGATCATCGACATGCCCCCCTCGAAGGAGCTCCATGCCGCAGACGATCATTTATCGGGGACCGAGGGTCCTCGTGGGTGCGCTCGCACACCTGCTGCGTGACGAGGGCGTCGAGTTCGACCAGCCACGGGAGGACCGCACAGAAGTCGTTGAGGTGGCGGTGGTCGTCTTCGCGGTGAGAGCCGGAGACAAAATGCTCGATCGGACTCTGGACGACATGATCGACGCTGCAGTCGCGAGGTTCAAGAAGCGGTTCGGCGACAATGTCGCGTCGGTCTGGAGCACACCATCGACTGGCCGGCCGAGCGGCAGCGAGAAGCCCAGGATGACGTTGACGCCCTATTGCGGCGCCGGCTGTAGCGCCCGACGCATTGCGGTGGACCCGCCATCCTCTATCGCCGGCGCTGTGCTGGAGGGGTTCGATCGACGAGGAGAACGAGTTCCCGAACTGCATCTTCGAGCGCTCTGACCGGCCGGGAGTGTTCCGTGGCCATTGCTGCGGGGTCCCGTCCTTCGGATCGAGGAACTGCGGCCCGGCGCAAGCCCTACCTGGTGTACGCCCACCCGGACTGGTCTCCCGCGATAGCGCACTCTCATGCCGCAAGGGCACGAACGTGCCAAGATCCGCGACGACTTGGATGGCGATCGGTGGTCGACAGTGCGCAATGCGCCCTCTGAGGCACACGACTCCAGTCTTGGCCACCATCCGGAACGGCCGCTCTCGGTGCAACCGTGCGTACGAGCGGACGTTCAGACCAAGCCCGTAGCCAGATGGGGGGACGGTTCGTTTGCCTGACGTGACGATGAAGGAACTGGCCATCCCCGGCGACCTCTCGCAGCTCGAGGAGGAGGCCGCCAAGAACCTGAGCCCCGAGGCCCTCGCCTACATCCTCGCCGGGGCGGGGGACACGGACACCACGCGTGCCAACGCCGCGGCGTTCCGGCGCTGGGAGGTCAAGCGGCGCACGGGCCGCAAGCCGGCGGAGGTCGATCTCTCCACCACCATCCTGGGGACGCGCATGCCCGCGCCGGTCCTGTTCGCGCCGATCGGGGTGCAGACGCTCGCGCATCCGGACGGCGACCTCGCCAGCGCCCGCGCGGCGGCCGAGCTCGGGCTGACCTACGTGCACTCGACGCAGGGCGCCTACAAGATGGAGGACGTGGCGGCGGCCAACGGCGACGGCTCGCGCTGGTACCAGCTCTACTGGCCCACGGACGACGAGCTGGTGGTGTCCTTCCTGAACCGTGCCGAGGCGGCCGGCTACACCCATCTGGTCATCACGCTCGACACGACGCTGCTCGGCTGGCGGCCGATCGACCTGGATCTCGGGTACTCGCCCTTCCTCGAGAACAAGGGCATCGCGAACTACACGAGCGACCCGGTCTTCCGGCGCAAGCACATGCCCGTGCCGGCAGAGGATCAGCCCGTTGCCGGTCGGCCTCGCCTTCGCACGCGTCTTCCAGAACCCCGGCCTGAACTGGTCGCAGCTCCCGCTGATCCGCGCGAACTGGGACGGCCCGATCCTGCTCAAGGGGATCCAGAGCCCGCGCGACGCGAGGATCGCCGTCGAGAACGGGATCGACGGCATCGTCGTCTCGAACCACGGCGGCCGTCAGGTCGACGGGGCGATCGCGTCGCTCGACGCGCTCGGTCCGATCGTCGAGGCGGTCGGCGACACGATGGCCGTGCTCTTCGACTCCGGGATCCGCACGGGCCGCGACGCCTTCAAGGCGCTGGCGCTCGGCGCCGACGCGGTGCTCATCGGCCGGCCGTACATGTACGGCCTCGCGCTGGACGGGCAGAGGGGCACCCGGACGGTCATGCAGAGGCTCGTCGACGAGCTCGAGGAGGAGGTCCGGGAGGCGGGTCACCGCACTCACCGCACCCTCACCCCTTCCTCCCTGACCCGCGCGCGCTGAGACGGAGCCCAGACATGTCTGAGCACACTCGTCGTCAGTTCCTCGAGGTGGCCGCCGCGACCGTCGCCGCGACCCTCCTCGCGCGGCCCGCGCTCGCCGCGCCGCCGGTGACGCCCGGCACTGCGACCCCTCGCTCCCCGCGCAGTCGCCGCTCCCCGTCGGCCCGGGCGCCCCGTTCGGCAGCCTACCAGTCCGAGATCTACCTCGCCGGGATGACCGCGGACATCAAGCCGATCTTCACCACCAACCTGTCCGACCTCGAGGAGGCTGCCGCGGAGGTCCTGTCCGAGGCCGCGCGCCAGCACCTGCTCGACTGGGCGGGCGGCGACGCCGCCGTGCGAGCCAACGCGGAGGCGCTGTCCGCGTGGCGGATCGTCCCGCGGATGTTCATCGACCGCGCCGCGCGCGACCTCAGCACGACGGTGCTCGGCGTCGACGATGCCGGCCCCGGTCATCCTCGGCCCGGTCGGGGGCCAGGCCATGGCGCACCCCGACGGCGAGATCGCCACCGCCCGGGCGGCAGCGGGGCTGGAGCTCACCTACGTCCACTCGTCGCGCGCGAGCAAGTCGCTCGAGGAGGTCGCCGTGGCCGCGCCGGACGGCCCGCGGTGGTTCGGCCTGGACTGGCCGGCGGGGACGGCCCCGACCCCGTGCTGCTCACCCGCGCGCGGGCATCCGGGTGCACCCACCTCCTGCTCTCTCCCCCGCAGCCCGGGCAGGGCTGGGAGCCGCTCGCGGCGATCCGCAAGGCCTGGGACGGGCCGATCGTCCTCGGCGGCATCCAGAACGTGCCGGACGCACAGATGGCGGTCGGCCGTGGCCTCGACGGCATCGTCGTCTCGAACGAGCGCGGGCGCCGCGGCCCCGGCGTCGCCGGGACGATCGACGTCCTGCCGCAGATCGCGGATGCCGTCGGCGGCAAGCTCGCCGTGCTGTTCGGCTCGGGCGTCCGCACGGGGACCGACGTCTACCGGGCGCTGGCCCTGGGGGCCGAGGCTGTCGTCATCGGCCGCCCGTACGTGCACGGCCTGGCGCTCGGAGGGGAGGACGGCGTCCGGCACATGCTCCGAACGCTCCTCGCCGAGCTCGAGATCACCCTCACCATCGCCGGTGTCGGGCACCACCGCGACCTCGACGCGAGCGCGCTCGTCCGGACGTGAGCGCCGGACGGCACGTCAGGGCCAGATAGCCCTCGGGGACGGCCGCGTGGCGCCGCCTCACGAACGCACTCATCTGTAGCCGCGATCAGAGCGGATCAGTCCAGGCAGAACTCGTTGCCCTCGGGGTCCTGCATCACGATGTGCCCGGCGGACATCGGGGGAGCGGGCTCGTGGCGCTGCACCCTCGTGGCGCCCAGGCGGGCCACCGCTCGCACTCCGCGCTCCAGGGCCGCCATCCGCTCCGCGCCCTCCAGCCCCGGCGCGGCCCGGACGTCGAGGTGGACGCGGTTCTTGGCGGTCTTGCCCTCGGGCACCCGCTGGAAGAAGACCCGCGGGCCGGCCGCGTCGGGGTCGATGAGCGCCGAGGCGTCGTTGTGGCGCTCCTCCGGGACGCCGAGGTCGGTGAGGAACGCCCGCCAGGCGGCCAGCGGGTCCTCGCCGGGCGCGACCTCGCGGCCGGGCGGCGGCTGGATCACGTAGCCCAGCACCTCGGCCCAGAACCGGGACAGGGCCGCCGGGTCGCCGCAGTCGAAGGTCACCTGGATCTCGCGGGAGGTCATGAGGTCAGCCTGCCAGCACCCGCCGACATCCTCGGGTCACGGCCTTGCCGGCGCGACGTACGCTGTGCCGCATGGAGCTGCTGCTGATCCTGGTGGCGATCGCCGCGGTGCTCGCGCTCGTCGGCTACACCAGCAAGCGCTCGCAGAAGCGTGCGCTGGAGCGCAAGTCCGCCGAGCTGGAGCCGGTCAAGAAGCTCGCGTTCGAGGACATCACCGCCCTGGGTGTCGAGCTCCAGGAGCTCGACCTGGAACTGGCCGGGCACGAGCTGGACACCGGCCAGCGGGCCGACTACCAGCGGGCCCTCGACGCCTACGAGTCTGCCAAGACGGCCGGTGACTCGATCTCCGAGCCCGACCACATCAAGCACGTCACCGAGATCCTCGAGGACGGGCGGTACGCGATCGCGTGCGTCAAGGCACGGGTTGCGGGGGAGCCGCTGCCGACCCGCCGGCCGCCCTGCTTCTTCGACCCCCGGCACGGACTCTCCGTCGTCGACGTCCCCTACTCACCGCCCGGTGGCACCAAGCGGGACGTGCCCGCGTGCGCGCTCGACGCCGAGCGGGTCCGGGTCGGCGCCGAACCCGACTCCCGGATGGTGATGGTCGGCTCCCAGCGGGTGCCCTACTGGCAGGGCGGCCGCGCCTACCAGCCCTACGCCCGCGGCTACTTCGGCGCCTTCGGCCCGATGGACTGGATGTTCATGGGCCTGATGTTCGGCGGCTTCGGCGGGTTCGACGCGATCGGGGACATCGGCGAGGGCATGGGCGACGCCATCGGCGGGATCGGCGACGGCATGGGCGACATGTTCGACGGCTTCGACTTCTGAGGTCTCGATACGCTCGCTGCGCTCGCTACTCGACCACCGAAGGCACTTCACTCCGTTCGCTACTCGACCACCGACATGTTCATCGGTGGTCGAGTAGGGCCGAGGAACGAGGCCCGTATCGAGACCCCTACCGGTGGCGGAGCTGGGCGACCTGGAGGAAGACCACCCGCCCGTTGACCGAGTCGCTGTCGAGCGTGTCGGGGTCGGAGGCGGCGTAGTCGCCGGACACGTCGACCGTGTAGGTCCCGGCCGGCGCGTCCTTGATCAGCAGCGTCGCGACGCCCGTGGAGTAGGTCAGCGAGGTCTGGGTCGTGCCCAGCTCCTTGCGCCCCTTGTGCACGGTGGCGGTGTAGCTGGCGAGGTTGGCCACGGTGCCCGGCGTCGGATAGACGAGCACCAGCTTGACCCGGTCCACGCCGCGCTCCACGTCGACCTTGTACGTCGCGGAGTCCGAGCCGCCGATCGTGCCCGGCGGTGCGTCGTACTGCCAGATGTCGCTGCGCGAGACCCGCCACGCGTCGGCCTGCAGCATCCGCCGCTCGGACCGACGGTCGGCCGCACGCAGGTCCTCGGCCCAGCCGCGTCCGCGGACCAGGTCGACCGCCCGGTCGAGGTTCACGTGGCCGAAGCCGACCTGCCACTGGGGAACCCGGTTCCCCTTCGCGTCGCGGACGGCACCGGCCGTCGCGGTGAGGGCGTTGCGGACCTGCGCCGGGCTCAGGGAGCCGTTGGCCTGCCGGACGACGGCGGCCGCGCCGGCGATGTGCGGGCTGGACATGGACGTGCCGGACGCGGTGTCGTTCTCGCCGGGCGGGCAGGGGCCGATCACGGTCCCGGTGGTGTCGCAGCTGGAGGAGATCTTGACGCCCGGCGCCGAGATGTCGGGCCAGGTCAGCCCGAGCCGGTCGCCCAGGGCGACCGTGTGGCCGCCCTTCCCGATCGGTTCGGCCTGCAGGTTGTCGTAGTGGGCGCCGTTGGAGGAGAAGTCGCCGCGCTCGCGGTCGAGGTCGCTGGCCGCGACCGAGAGCACCCAGGGCGCCTGGTTGAACGGGCTGACGCTGGCCTCGGCGTTCTCGTAGCCGGAGTTGCCGGCCGAGAACACCACGACGGCGCCCTTGTCGGTGACCGCCTTGGTGGCGACGTTGACGGGGTCCTTCGGGTCGTACTGCCGGAAGCTGTTGCCCCACGAGTTGTTGACCACGTCGATGCCGAGCATCTTCGGCTGGCGGAGCATGTAGTCGTAGGCGGTGACGACGGCGGTGGTGGTGATCACCGCGCCGATCGCGAAGCAGGCGAGCTTCGCGTCGGGGGCGACGCCGAGGTGAGCCGGGCCGGTGGTGCCGTCCGCGGCGATGATCCCGGCCACGTGGGTGCCGTGGCCACTGCCGAGGTCGGTGTTGCTGACCGGGCCCTGGTCGACCGGGACGACGAGGGTGTTGCCCTCGTTGGGCTGCTGGTTGGCGTACTCGGCGCTGACCAGCGTCACGTTGTGGGTGACGTGGTCGGCGAGGTCGGGGTGGGTGGCGTCGCAGCCGGAGTCGACGACACCGACGGTGACGCCCTTGCCGGTGAAGCCCTTCGCGCGGAGCTCCTTGGCGGCGCCGATCGAGGACGAGGTGACGTTGGAGGACGCGGTGTCGTGGTAGGCCAGCCGCTCGTCGGGGTAGACGTCGCGGGCCAGGCCGGTGGAGACGGCCGTGGTCAGATCGGCCAGCGATCCGTCGACGATGGCCAGCGGGAGCCGCTCCATCGGCTGGACCGCGAGGCCGAGGTCGCGCAGGGCGGCGACCTGGTCGGCGGTCGGGACGGCGCCGAACGTGGCGATGCCGCGGGCCGACGCCGCGTCGGTGGCGAGCAGCCGGTCCAGGCCGGTGCGGTGCGGTGTCGGGGTCTCGGCCTGGGCGGAGCCGGTGGTGACCGGTCCGGTGGCGAGCACGACGGCGGCCGCGCAGGTGAGCGCGGCCAGGCGGGTGCGGAGGGGAGACATGGGTGGTCCTTCTCTCTCGTGGTGCCCGGACAACGCGCGGTGGGGAGGGGGGTTACGCGAGCCGGTGCTCTCGTTCCGGTGCCTTCGATCCCGGCTGACACACTGGCGCCGTGACCCACGCAGACCTCCACGTCACCGAGCTCGGTGAGCGCGGACCCGTCGTCGCCTTCTTCCACGGCCTGTTCGGGCAGGGCAAGAACTGGACGCAGATCGGCCGGGCACTGGCCGAGGACCACCGCGTCCTGCTCGTGGACATGCCCAACCACGGCCGTTCGGGATGGACCGACCGGCTCGACTACCTCGACCTCGGCGAGCGGGTCTCGACGCTCTTCGACGCCGCGGACCCCGTCGCCCTGGTCGGGCACTCGATGGGCGGCAAGATCGCGATGGCCCTGGCGCTCCAGCGCCCGGACCTCGTCGAACGGCTGTGTGTCGTGGACGTCTCGCCCGTGACCTACGACGGCACCCGGGAGTTCGCCGGCTACATCGCCGCCATGCAGGGGCTCGACCTGAGCTCGCTGGAGCGTCGCGGCGACGCGGACGAGCAGCTGCGGCCCGCCGTACCGGACGACACGGTGCGCAGCTTCCTGCTCCAGAACCTCCGTCGCGACGGCGACGCCTGGCGGTGGCAGGTCAACCTGGCCCTGCTGGGCGAGCGTCTCGGCGAGCTGGGCGGGTGGCCGGCCGACCGGCTCGAGGACACCGCGCCGTACGACGGACGGGTGCTGTGGGTGGGCGGCGACCGGTCCGACTACGTGCGCGAGGAGTACGCGACCGCGATGGACCGGTGGTTCCCCCACAACCGGCGGGTCACGATCAAGGGAGCCGGACACTGGGTCCACTCCGAGCAGCCGGAGACGTTCCGGGAGGTGCTGTCGCGCTTCCTGCGGGCCTGACGGCGCAGCCGGCGCCTCAGCCGCTCTGGCGAGCCCGGTAGGCCGCGACCGCGGCGCGGTTGCCGCAGGTGGTGCTGCAGAAGCGGCGCGACCGGTTGCGGCTCAGGTCGAGCACCACGCCGGCGCAACCGTCGTCCGCGCAGACATCGAGCCGCGACATCTCGTCCGCGCGGATCACGTCGACCATGGCGAGGGCGGTCTCGACCGCGACCCGGGTGGCGAACGGCGCGTCGTCCGCCACCGCGTGGAGGTGCCAGTCGAGCTGGTCGTGCCGGACGAGCCGGGGGAGGGCCCGGTGCTCCTCGAGGGTCCGGTTGACGATCGTCACCGCCGCGTCACGTTCGGCCACCAGCAGCTCGCGCAGGGAACCCCGGATGGCCCGGACGGCGTCGACGTCGGCACGGCTCCTCGGGCGCGCTCCGGTGTAGCCGTGCTGGTCGTAGAAGGCGTTGAGCGCGGCGACGGACCGTAGCGGGTCGTCGTCCTCGTCCAGGCCGTTCACCAGGGCGACCGCGGCCACCAGCGCGTCCTCGGTGTCATGAGCGAATATCACGTTGACACCTTACCAAAATCAATCTACTGTCATGAGTCATGACGACGATGACACGTGACGTGACGAAGGGTGCCCCGCGATCGCGGACGCCCTCGGGTCTCGCGTTCGCGCTCGTCTCTGCGATCACGTTCGGGCTGTCCGGCGCCCTGGCCCGACCCCTCCTCGAGTCCGGCTGGAGCGCTGGCGCCGTGGTGCTGCTGCGGGTCGGCGGGGCCGCCCTGGTGGTCGCCCCCATCGCCGTCGTCGCCCTGCGCGGGCAGTGGGGCGCACTGCGTCGCAACGCCGGGTTGATCCTGACGTACGGCGTCCTCGCCGTCGCTGGTGCCCAGTTCTGCTACTTCTCGGCCGTCTCGCACATGCAGGTGGGTCCTGCGCTCCTGATCGAGTACACCGCCCCCGCCGCGGTCGTCGTCTGGCTGTGGCTGCGACAGGGGCAGCGGCCGGGCCCGGTCACCCTCGTCGGCGCCGGGCTCGCCGCGCTCGGCCTGGTCCTGGTCCTCGACCTGCTGTCCGGCGCGGACCTCAGCGTCGCGGGCGTGCTGTGGGCGCTCGCGGCGATGGTCGGCGCAGCGACGTACTTCGTCATCTCTGCGGACGAGAGCAACGGACTGCCGCCCCTGGTGCTCGCCGGTGGCGGACTGGTGGTGGGCACCGCGGCCCTCGCCCTCCTGGGGCTCGTCGGCCTGCTCCCCATGGACCGTGGCTCCGCCGCGGTGGAGTACGCCGGCGCGACCGTCGCGCCCTGGGTGCCGCTGGCCCTGCTCGCGCTGGTGACTGCGGCAATCGCCTACACGACGGGCATCGCCGCGATCCGGCGGCTCGGTTCGCGGCTCGCCTCGTTCGTGGCCCTCACCGAGGTGCTGGCCGGCGTCCTGTGGGCCTGGCTGCTCCTCGACGAGCTGCCACGGCCCGTGCAGCTGCTCGGCGGCGTGTTGATCCTCGCGGGAGTGGTGGCGGTCAAGCTGGGCGAGCGGACCGTGGTCCGGGACGAGCCCGTCCCGGCCTGAGTCAGCGGGCCTCCTGGCGCCGGACGAACACCTCGCGGGTGAGCATCAGGATCGCCGCGGCGGTGGGGATCGCCAGCAGGGCACCGACCACGCCGAGCAGCGCGGCGCCGACGAGGGCCGCGATCACGGTGACCGCACCGGGGATGTCGACCGACTTCGACATCACGCGCGGGTAGATCACGTAGTTCTCCAGCTGCTGGTAGATCAGGTAGAAGACGATGCACGCGATGCCGATCGTCGGGTCGGTGGCGAACCCGATCGCGGTCACGATCACCGCGCCGATCGTGGCGCCGATCATCGGGATCACGTCGAGCAGGGCGACCACGAAGGCCAGCGCCACGGCGTACTCCCCGAGGCCGACGATCAGCAGGAAGACCAGCGAGGTGATGCCGGCGCACATCGCGACGATGAACGCGCCGGAGACGTAGCCGCCGACGCCGCCGAGCACCCGGTCGCCCAGCTTGGCGACCCGGTCGCGGCGGGAGCGGGGGGCGAGGCGGTAGAGCGCCGCCTTCGTCTTCTGCAGCGAGGACAGGAAGTAGAGCGTCAGCACGATCACGATGAACGCGTTGGCCAGCGTCGAGAGCACGGCGAGACCGAAGCCGACCACACCGCCGAACAGGCTGCTGGCGAAGTCACCCTTGGCGATGTACTCCTTGGCCCGGTCGATGATGTCGTACTTCTCGTCCAGGCTCTGGATCCGGTCGTTGCGCTGGAGGTCGTCGAGCCAGCCGGGGGCGTTGGCGGTGATGGCGGCGACCTGGTCGCTGATCACCGGCACGATCGCCATCACGAAGAGCGCCATGGCAACCAGCACCGCCACGATCACGGCCAGCACCGCATAGGACCGCTTCAGTCCGCGGCGGACGAAGAACTCCACCGACGGGCTGAGGCCGGCGGCGAGGAACATCGCCACCACCACGAGCACCAGCACCGAGCTGATCGCCAGCAGCTGCGTGCCCAGCCAGTAGGCCAGCAGCGCGCCCAGCGCGCCGAAGAAGCCGATGTAGAAGGGCGAGTGGCGTTCGAACGGCGCGCCGGGCTCCCCGAGGTAGTGAGGATGCTCGGGGTGGTCCGGGTGGTCGGGCGCAGGATGCTGCGCGGCCTCCGCCGGGTCGCTCGGCGCGTCCGCGTCTGGGGCCGACACCGCCGAGGACTCGGCGGAGTCCTTGCTCAACTCTCGTCCTCGCCGAACCCGGAGACCACGTCACGGAGCGAGGCGAGCTGGGCGGCGATCGCGTCGCGACGCTTGGACATCCGCTGGACCTCGGCGGTGACGGCGGCCAGCTCCCGCTCGACCTCGGCGTTGCCGGTGGAGGTGATCGAATCGGCCTGGGTGCGCGCCGAGGCGACGACCTGCTCGGCCTCCCGACGGGCCCGGGTCAGCAGCGACTCGGCCTCCGACTGGGCCTGCTGGCGGTGGGCGGTGGCCTGGCTGATCGCGTCGCGGGCGCGCTGCTCGGCGGCGGTGGCCCGCTCCTCGGCCTCGTCGACCAGCTTCTTGGTCTCCGCGGTGGCGTTGGAGTGGTAGTCGGTCGCCTCCTTGGCGAGCCGCTCCTTCTCCACGGCGAGCGTACGGCGGGCCTCCTGCACCTCGCGGTCGGCTGCCGCGCGCGCCTGCTCGGCCTCGCGCTTGGCGCTGGTGCGCAGGTCGTTGGTCTCCTGCTGGGCGGCGAGGCGGATCTGCTCCGACTCCCGCTTCGCGGAGGCCAGGAGGTCCTCGGCCTCGGCCTTGGCCATGGTCCGGTCCTGCTCGGCCTCGGCCATGATCCGGCCGCGGGTCTCGTCGAGCTCCTTGAGCTGGACCAGGCGCATGTCCTCGGCCTCGCGAGCGGCCTCGGCGCGGATGGACTTGGCATCGCGCGCCGCACGGTCGCGGATGTCGCGCGCCGTCGCGCTCGGCCTGGGCACGGACGTCGGCGGCCTCCTCCTCGGCCAGCCGCAGCATGGCGCTGGCGCGGCCGCCGAGACCGGCGTACGACGGGTTCTCCTGCTCGGAGAGCAGCCCGCGGGTCTCCTGGAGCTGGGCCTCGAGCTCGAGGACCCGCTTCTCGGAGGCGGTGAGGCTGGTGCTCAACCCCGACTTCTCGGTGGTCAGCTGGCGGAACCGGGTGTCGACCGCACCCTTGTCGTAGCCGCCGCGGCGCACCACCGGGAAGCCGGCGGCGGCCGAGGCCGACGTCGCCGCCGCGCTGGCGGCGGGGGAGGCGGCCGGGGGCCTGGCGCGGCGTCGCGGGAGGCGTGACCGGGGTGCTGTGCGTCCGGACGGCGGTGGGCTCGCTGCTTCGTGGAGCCGCCGGCGGGAGCCTCCTGCCTCGCGGACGCCGGTGCGTCTCGGCGCTCTTGCTTGACCGCCGGCATCACCTGGGTCGCCTCACCATCGTCCACCTTGCTGTCGGTCTCCTCGACCGTCTCGTCGGTGGTCTCGTCGTTCTCGTCGTCGTCGAAGATGGACAGGCCCTGGTCACTCATGATGGCGCTTCCTCCCGGATTCAGCTGGTGGTCGGGTCCCAGTGTCCCCGATCGGGCTGGCACAACCCACCCCGGCTCGCGGAAAGGATTTCGCGCGGAACCGGGGTGGGGAATGATGTTCGGATTGCGGGCGAGTGGGTCCGCTCAGACGCCGCGGAAGCGGTTGATCGCGTCGAGGTGCTGGACCGCATCTCCTCGTCGCGGACCCCGAGTCCCTCCTCGGGGGCGAGACAGAGCACGCCGACCTTGCCCTGGTGGGCGTTCTGGTGGACGTCGAGGGCCGCCTGGCCGACCTCGTCCAGACCGTAGGTCCGCGACAGGGTCGGGTGGATCTTGCCCTTGGCGATGAGGCGGTTGGCCTCCCACGACTCGCGGTAGTTGGCGAAGTGCGAGGAGATGATCCGCTTGAGGTTCATCCACAGGTAGCGGTTGTCGTACTCGTGCATGTAGCCCGAGGTCGACGCGCAGGTGGTGATCGTGCCGCCCTTGCGGGTGACGAACACCGACGCGCCGAAGGTCTCGCGGCCCGGGTGCTCGAAGACGATGTCGATGTCCTCGCCGCCGGTGAGCTCGCGGATCTTGGCGCCCAGGCGCTTCCACTCCTTGGGGTTCTGCTGGGTGCCGTCCTCGTTCCAGAACTTGTAGTCCTCCTCGGAACGGTTGATCACCAGCTCGGCACCCATGTTGCGGACGATCTGGGCCTTCTCCTCGTTGGAGACCACGCAGACCGGCGTCGCGCCGCCGTTGAGGGCGTACTGGGTGGCGAAGCCGCCGAGGCCGCCGGAGGCGCCCCAGATCAGGACGTTGTCGCCCTGCTTCATGTCGCCGCCGTTCTTGCTGACGAGCTGGCGGTACGCCGTGCAGTTGACCAGGCCGGGGGAGGCGGCCTCCTCCCAGGTGAGGTGGTCGGGCTTGGGCATCAGCTGGTTGGCCTTGACCAGCGCCACGTGGGCGAGGCCGCCGAAGTTGGTCTCGAAGCCCCAGATCCGCTGCTCGGGGTCGAGCATCGTGTCGTTGTGCCCGTCGGGCTGCTCCAGCTCGACGGACAGGCAGTGCGCGACCACCTCGGCACCGGGCTTCCACGAGTGGACGCCGGGGCCGGTCTGCAGCACGACGCCGGCCAGGTCGGACCCGACGACGTGGTAGGGCAGGTCGTGGCGCTTGGCCAGCGGCGAGAGGCGGCCGTAGCGCTCGAGGAAGCCGAACGTGGAGACGGGCTCGAAGATCGAGGTCCACACGGTGTTGTAGTTGATCGCGGAGGCCATCACCGCCACCAGCGCCTCGCCCGGGCCGAGCTCGGGGAGGGCCACGTCTTCGACGTGGAGCGACTTGCGGGGGTCCTTGTCGCGCGAGGCGAGGCCCTCGAACATGTCGGCCTCGTCCTTGTGCACCGTCACGGCGCGGTAGGACTCGGGGATCTCGAGGTTGGCGAAGTCCTCCGACGCCGTGTCACCGGCGAGGATCGCATCGAGGATGTTCTGCACTTCTGCTCCTGGTGTCGGGGGCGTTCTGCCGAAGATTACTGATCGGTAACTGTGCTGGGAACCGCGTGTGACCTCATGCACATCACGCCGGCGCAGCCGGCTCGACCAGCTCGACGAGCACCCCGCCGGCGTCCTTGGGGTGCAGGAAGTTGATCCGGGAGTCGGCGGTGCCGCGCTTGGGGGCGTCGTACAGCAGGCGGACGCCGCGCTCGCGCAGGATCGCGCTGACCTGCTCCACGTCGGTGACGCGGTAGGCCATCTGCTGCACCCCGGGCCCGGACCGGTCGAGGAACTTCGCGATCGTCGACTCCGGGGACAGCGGCGCCAGCAGCTGGATGGACGAGCCCGAGTCGCCGACGCTGAGCATCGCCTCGCGGACCCCCTGCTCCTCGTTGGTCTCCTCGTGCGCGACCTCCATCCCGAAGGTGTCGCGGTAGAACGCGATCGCCTCGTCGAGGTCGGGAACGGCGATGCCGACGTGGTCGATCGCGGTGAACAGGTGCTCGGGAAGGTCCAGCGAAGCGCTCATGGGCCCATCGTCGTACGACGGTCTCGCGGCGCGCGACCCCGGGTGAGGAGTGAGACGCGCAGCGGTATCGTCGGTGGCAGTTCTCACGTCGATTTCTCGCATGCTGGAGGCACCCATGTCTGGACCCAACGTCATCGTCGCCGGAGCGCGGACGCCCATCGGCCGGCTGCTCGGTGGGCTGAAGGGCCAGTCCGCCGCGGACCTCGGCGGGGTCGCGATCAAGGGCGCGCTGGACAAGGCCGGTGTGAGCGGCGAGCAGGTCGACTACCTGATCATGGGCCAGGTCATCCTGGCGGGCGCCGGCCAGAACCCGGCGAGCTCCGCCGGGCTCGCGGCCGGACTGCCGGCGAGCATGCCCTCGATCACCATCAACAAGGTGTGCCTGTCGGGGATCAACGCGATCGCGATGGCCGACCAGACGATCCGCGCGGGCGAGCACGAGATCGTGGTCGCCGGCGGCATGGAGTCGATGACCCAGGCCCCCCACCTGCTGCCGAAGTCGCGGGAAGGCTTCAAGTACGGCGACACCACGCTGGTCGACTCGATGGCCTATGACGCGCTGTTCGACCAGGCCACCGACCAGGCGATGATCCGCCTCACCGAGGGCTGCAACACCGCCGGCGCGCCAGCTCTCGCGCGAGGAGCAGGACGCGTTCGCGGCGCAGTCGCACCAGCGCGCCGCACTGGCCTGGAAGAACGGTGTCTTCGACGAGGAGGTCGTCCCGGTGACGATCCCTCGCGCAAGGGCGACATCACCGTCGCCGAGGACGAGGGCGTGCGCGGCGACACCACGGTCGAGACGCTCGCCGGTCTCCGACCGGTCGCGCAAGGACGGCACGATCACGGCCGGCTCCGCCTCCCAGATCTCCGACGGCGCCTGCGCCGTCGTGGTGATGAGCAAGGCCAAGGCCGAGGAGCTCGGCCTGGAGTGGCTCGCCGAGATCGGTGCCCACGGCCAGGTCGCCGGCCCCGACTCGACCCTCCAGCTGCAGCCCGCGAATGCCATCGAGAAGGCCTGCGGCGAAGGAGGGGATCTCGGTCTCCGACATCGACCTGTTCGAGCTCAACGAGGCCTTCGCGGCGGTCGGCATCGAGTCGGCTCGCCAGCTCGGCGTCTCCGAGGACAAGGTCAACGTCAACGGCGGCGCGATCGCGCTCGGCCACCCCGTGGGCATGTCGGGCGCCCGGATCGTGCTGCACCTCGCGCTGGAGCTCAAGCGCCGTGGCGGTGGCGTCGGTGCGGCCGCGCTGTGCGGGGGCGGCGGGCAGGGCGACGCCCTGATCGTCCGCGTTCCCTGAGGTGGGGCGCCGGTCGTCGGGAGACGTCCCGGGGCTGGTCGACCCGGGCCCGCGAGGGTGACGCGCGGGCGGTCGCCCGGCTGATCTCGCTCGTCGAGGACGAGTCCCCGCTGCTGCGCGAGGTGATGGCGGCGCTGTCGCCGCACACCGGCCACGCGCAGGTGGTCGGGATCACCGGCTCGCCGGGCGTCGGCAAGTCGACCTCGACCTCCGCGCTGGTGTCCGAGCTCCGGCGGGCCGACAAGAGGGTCGGCGTGCTGGCCGTGGACCCCTCCTCGCCCTTCTCGGGCGGCGCGCTGCTCGGGGACCGGGTGCGGATGCAGGACCACGCCCTGGACCGGGAGGTCTACATCCGGTCGATGGCCTCCCGGGGCCACCTCGGCGGACTGGCGTGGACCACGCCGCAGGCGCTGCGGGTGCTCGACGCCGCCGGCTGCGACGTGATCCTGATCGAGACCGTCGGCGTCGGCCAGAGCGAGGTGGAGATCGCGGGCCTCGCCGACACGACCATGGTGCTGCTCGCCCCCGGGATGGGGGACGGGATCCAGGCCGCCAAGGCCGGCATCCTCGAGATCGGCGACCTCTACGTCGTCAACAAGGCCGACCGGGACGGCGCCGACCAGGTCCGCCGCGACCTGCGGTCGATGCTGGCGCTCGCCGATCGCCCCGAGGGCGCCTGGAAGCCGCCGATCGTGAAGACGGTCGCCAGCAAGGCCGAGGGGCTGGACGAGGTGGCCGCCGAGCTCGACAAGCACCGCGCCTGGCTCGAGGAGTCCGGCGAGCTCCAGAGCGCGCCGTACCCGCCGGGCCCGCGACGAGATCGAGGCGATCGCGGTCACCGCACTGCGTGCCCGGTGGGGCGACGTGCACGGCCGTTCCGAGCTCGACGAGCTCGCCACCGCCGTCGTCGCCGGTGACTCCGACCCCTACACCGCCGCGGACACGCTGCTGGAGTCGTTCGCCGACTGACCTCGAGCTCAGCCGGGCACGTTTTGGCGCAGGTACGCCGCCTGCTCGGCCGGGATCGCCGGCGTGGCCGGCCACACGTCGGGCCCGCGGCGCACCCAGTCCTCCGGGTCCCCGCTGAGTGCCCAGTCGGCCAGGGACCGGGAGACGACCTCGTGGCGCCGGGTCCACCGGATGCCGCCGAAGGCGTTCACCTCGATCTCGCCGACGAACTCCACCTTCCCGTTGCCCCACGGATCGAAGCCGCCCTCGTAGCGGAAGCAGATCGGCCACTCGCGGGCGTCCCGGCTGGTCGGGATCCGGCTCAGCACGTTGACCGCGCAGCGGAAGTCCGACTGGGTCCAGTCAGAGGACTGGGTCTGCACCTTCTCGAAGACGACCGACTCGATCTCGCCGTAGGCATTGCCTCCGCCACACGACGTCGATCACGGCCGAGGCCGCGTTGAGGCGGAACGACGGGATCGTGAGGAACGTGCGCCGGTACGACTGGATCGCGGCCGGCGCCCCCGGCATGCCGAGCCTGCCGGGGGGCGAGAGGAGCCGATGCGCGTCGTCGTAGGTGAGGGCGAAGCTGCCCGACGACGCCTGCACTCCCGACTGCACGATCGCACCCGCGGCGAGGCCCCACTCCACGGCCTCGGCCAGGCCGATGGCGGCGACCGCCGGGTTCTGCTGGTAGGCGTAGCCGCGCACCTCCCGGGAGGCCGGGACGGCCAGGCCGGAGGTACCTCCGGTGAACAGCTCCGCCTCGGCGCGTCGCCGCGCGACCAGCGCGGGGCTCTCGACGACGGTGCCGTCGCGGCGTACGCGGGTCCACTTCTGGATCTCCAGCGGCACCTGCCCGGTCATGCCGTCGTTGAGCAGCCGCAGCGCGGTCGACCGGACGAAGGCGGCCTTGCCGATCCCGCAGGCGAAGCAGACGACCGCGTCGAGCTGCCGCTGCGTCGAGCGGGTGGGCGACGATCCCGGCGACCAGCCGCTCGGCCGCGGCGATCCGGTGTGCCAGCTCGACCTGGCCCTCCGGTCCCGGGGCGGCCAACGGACGCTCCCAACGCTCGACGAAGACCCGTCCCTCCGGGGACAGGGTGCGTCCCGCGTCGAGGGCGTACGCCGGCTCACCGATCCGGGCCAGGAGCTGCATCGGCAGCACCGTGGTGACGAGGTCCAGCGACTGGCCGGTGCTCGCCGGTGCCGGGAGCGAGTCCGAGGAGATGGTGAGGCTGCCGGCGCCGGCCACCTCCGGACGGCTCGCGGCGATGATCGCCAGGGACGACACGTCCACCAGCGAGGCTGCCTGCGACCCCACGAACGGGGGCAGCACCGCCACGATGATGCTGCGCAGTGCCTCGTTGATGGCGTTCACGGTGCGTCGGTAGGCCGAGGTCACCGCCGTGTCGAACGTCTGCCCCTCCTTCCATGCGGTCCAGAAGAAGTGGGTGGTGGGTTCTGGCAGCACGTTGTCGCCCGTCGTGCCGGCGCTGGTCCGGGCACCCGCGTCGAGCCACGCCCGGTTCAGGCTCGCGCCGACGCAGCTCATCATGTACACCGAGCGGATGTTGAGCGGTCCCCCGAACTCGGTGGCCAGGCCGCGGATCCGTGCCGCGTCGATCCCGCTGTCGGCCGCGATGAACCCGCTGCGGCCGTGGGTGAGGATGAGGACGTCGGCGACGTGACCGGCGCGAGTGGCCGCGAACAACCTGTCGCGCAGCTCCTCGTAGGTGGCCGTCGAGTTGCGGAGCACGTGCACCGCGCCGTAGTGCCCCGGCTGGGCCGAGCTGTAGCGGTTCAGGGTGAGCTCGGCGCTCTCGAGGAGGTCGTCGGTGGCCTGCTTCAGCCACTCGCGGAGCTTTGCGGCGATGGCCCCCCGCATGCTGTCGCTGACGAGGGGAGGAGCCGGGCAGCAGGTCCACCACGGCGTCGACCAGACCCCGCAGGTTGAGGTCGATGCCGCCGTTCTCGAGCAGGACCACCAGCTCTCGGCTGGTGGCGGCCTGGGGGGTGGCCCACCCCGCGGCGCGTGGGTGCATCCGGCTGTACGCCGGTTGACGTCGCTGGAGGTCGAGCAGCCGGTTGCCAGTGGTCATCTTTCAGTCCTCCTGCATCCGGCCGCTGTCGACCAGTGCCTTGATCAGCGAGTCGAGCTGCTCGGTGATCAGCGTGGCCGTGGCCGTCACGAGCTCCGCCGAGCGTGGGTTCGGTGAAGGTCTCCACCACCCGGTTGACCTGGGCGACGCCGGCAGTGGTGGGGCGTGGCGTGTGCCGCCACACCCGGGCCAGGAACGGGGCGACGTCGAGGTTGTGACGCCAGGATCGCCGGGTCGTTGATGTTGTCGACGGACTGCTGGACCGCCCGGCGCATGATCGGCATCGTGTCGGTGTTGAGTGCTCCGTCGCCCGTGAGCGTCCATTCGGGGTCGCCGGCGTCGTTGACCACCCGGACGCCGTCGTGGTTCAGCCGGTCGTGGACGACCTTGACGGCCAGGTTGGCGATCCGGACCGGCTCCGCCTCGGCAGCCTGTCGGAGCACCTCGGCGAACATCCAGGCCATCCGGATGTTGGGGTGGAGGTCGACGCAGAAGCCACCCGCGCACAGGGGTGCGGTGGACTGGAGCCTGCTGAACCGGCGGGCCACCTCCCCGGTGTAGGCCCGGTCGGCGACGTTCCCGAAGAACTCCTGGCCGGCCTCGTTCAGACTCCCGCCGGAGAAGAAGTTGGCGCGGAACCGCTCGATCACGGCTTCCTTGTTGATCAGGTGGCCGGACGCGAACGCGTCGGTGAGGAAGTGGTCGGCGAAGGCGTTCGTGGTCAGCGGCCCGACCGGCAGTGGTGACGCGTTCGGGTGGGCCAGCACCAGTTCGCTGCTGCTCGTGGATGGCCCTGGTGTGCAGCTCCTCCCACCGGCTCCGGTTGTTCGACTCGGTGGCCTCCACCGGACATCCCGACGAGGGCGGCCGGGGAGAAGTGGTCGTAGTTGCTCTCGGCGAGGGTGAGGTAGCGACCGCCGGTCGCCTGGTCCCACTCGCTGTTGCTGATGTTTCCGGACGCGTTGCGACGGTGCGAGCGGTAGTACTCGGTGTTGCGCACGATCAGCGCCTTGAGCCGCCCGAGCTCCGTCGGTGACGCGCTGCGCAGGTCGTCCACGGTGCCGAAGAAGTCGGGCATCGCGACGATCTGTCCGTAGGAGAAGGCCACTCCGGATCCGCTGCCGACGACCAGCTGGTCCGGGTAGAGGTCACCGGCCGCCAGCACGTGCTCGCCGGTGTCGTACATCGCGACGCTGCGGTCGGGGGCCACGCCCAACGCCAGCGAGGACGCGCCGCAGGCGGCGTCGCGGCCGGGCAGTCCGGACCACGGGCCCTCGCGGCGGTACGCCGCGCGTGGGTCGACCGGGGCCACGGCTCCGGCGCGCTCCCGCTCGATCGCTCCGAGGTCCTCGACGAAGGACCGATGCGGTCCGGGCGGCGGGTCGATGACACCGGAGGACCTGACGCTGCCCGCCGCCGTCAAAGCCCGCTTCCGGTCCTCGTTCCGATCGATGGAGTCGAACTGGTTGCGCAGCACCTGGACCGTGCCCAGGTCGAAGGAGTTGGCGTGCTCCAGGCTCATGGCGATCCGGTCGAAGATCTCCGCGTCTTTGCGGGCGCCGGGGGCGGGCAGCTCGGGTGGCGGGGAGGGCGGCCTGTCGGCGCCCGTCGAGGACCGGGCTTCGACCGCACCCGTCGCCGGGTTGAAGGTCGACTTTCCGGACAGGATCGCCTGCATGTCCGCGGCCAGGTCGTCCTCGCTCACCCGACTCCCGTCGCGCTGGTGGCCCGGGTCCTCCGAGATCGCCGGCGGTTCCTGCGGGGCGGGTGCCTGGAGCGCGGGTGCGTCGTCGCGGTAGCCGGTCCCGGGCAGGGGTACGGCGGGCTCGGTCGGCGGCGCGGGCTGCGGGGCGGGCTGCGGGGCGGCGACGCCTCCGGACGGAGCGGCGGGCGCGGCGGGTGGAGGCGGAGCCTGCGGATGCGCGGGTGCCGTGCCTTCGGATGCTCGGTCCCCGGGTGTCGTCTCCGGCGCCGATGCCGGTACCGGCGGGACGCTCACGTCGCCCGGCTCGGCGTCGAGGGGCGGCTCCGGGCGGTCGACGACGTACTCCTCGAGTGCCGGGGGCGCGGCCGGCGCCTGGGGCAGCACCTCGGCGCCGGTGTCCGCGGCCAGCGCGACACCGGTCCCGTGGCCCGCTGGACTGCCCGCCGACCCTGGATCGTTCGCAGCCGCCGTGTGCTGAGGGCGGTAGGGACCGTAGCGCGAGCGCAGCAGCTCGTCGTAGGCGTGGGTCATCGGCTGTGCGTTCATGTCATCTCACACCTTCACGTTCACCTTGACCACCGCATAGGCGTCGAAGGTCACGACGACCTCGTTCTCCGCGCGCAGTGGGTGACTCGGCTCGGTCCGGATCGCCAGGTGTCCCGGTCCGCTCGACAGCACCTCGGCCAGCTTCCCGTTCACGACGGCGACCGGAGGGAAGGTCGGGTCGACGCTGAGGTTGTTGCCCTCCATCAGGAGACAGGGCTGGCCCTCGGCGGAGGACAGGCTCATCGCGTCGATCTGCGGTGCAGCTGTTGCTCCTGCGCGCCTTCTGGATCTTGCGGGCCAGCTGGCCGTAGTCGATGTCGGAGTCGGTGGCCTCCTTGAGGTCGACCTTCCGCGCCTCGAGGGCCTCCAGGTCGTCGACCGACTTCACGCCGATACGGCGCAGCTTGGTCCGGGTCTCGTCGTCCACGTCGAGATCGGCGATGCTGGTGCCCGGCGCGACGTCGGCCGGCTTGGTGCTGGCCCGGACCTGCTGGTCGGTGATCGAGCCGAGCTGGATGGTGAGCTTCGAGGCGCCCTCCTCGCCCGGACGAGCCGTCAGGAAGCGCACCTGCTCACCGTCGTAGGACGGAAACGCATTCACGTCGAGTGCCACCTCCTTGACCGAGTAGCTCAGCGGCTTGTTGATGGCCTTGACCGCGAGCGTCTCGCGGGTCTTGTCCAGCTCGACGACGAGCGAGTCGACGAAGTCCTCGAGGCGCCAGGCCGAGTTCGTGGTCATCGAGTCGGCCCCGGCCCTCTCGGCGGTAAGCCGGATGTTGTGGAAGACGGGGAGCAAGGACGTGGCCAGGTGGTAGATCGGCGGGGTGCCTCCCGAGCCGTACCTCACCGGACCCGGACACGACGATGTCGAGCTCCACCGGAGTGGTGACCTCGCAGGCGACGACGCGGGAACGGACGCCTGCCTCCTCGCTGACCAGGTCGGGCAGGTCGGGCAGGAGAGCCGGCAGCAGGGCGCTGAGCGGTAGGAACGCCTCGTCGAGGGCGGGTGGTGTGGTCGGCGCAGAACGCGGGTCGAGGGTCATGCCGGGCTCCCCACGAGGCTCCCGGCCGGTTCCGCGGGCACGGCGACGGCACGGCGGACCGCGGGCTCGAGTCCCACCTTGACGTCTCGGACGACGTCGTACCCCTCGAAGGCGTACTCGCCCTCGGCGGCCACCGGGGTCGCACCGGGATCCGCCTCGCCGGTCGAGGACAGCCCCAGCACGCGGACCGTCTCGATCACGGGGAAGGCGACCTGTTCGGTGGTGGTCGCCACGACCTGCCCGAACTCGTCCACCTCGCTGGGTCGCGCGACCGGGAAGGAGCGCAGGCTCGGTTCCGGGACGACCCAGAGCAAGCCGCGCGTGTGTCGGCGGCCGTCGAACCTGACCTGGAGCTCGGCGTCCCCGCCCTGGGTGGACCGCCACGCGGGGGCCGCGAACGCGGCCAGGGTCGTCGCGTCCAGTGCCTGGGCCTGGGGCCACAGCGATGCCAGCTTGTTGAGCTCGTGGATGCTCACCTGGATCCCGCTCTTCATCCGGCCGGTCGTCGTGGCCCGGAGCCCACCTGCGGCGGGCCGTCGGCTTCAGCCGCGACTCCATGAGGCCGTTCCCCGACTCCAGAGCGGTCAGCAGCACGGAGTAGCGCAGCGTCAGGTCGACGCCCCACAGGGGGGCGTCGTCCGTGGGTGCGGGGGAGGACCAGACCTTGGTCCAGAAGGGACGGAACCTCGCCATGTCCGCCAGCCGCACCGGTTCTCCGGCAGGGATGCCGGCCCCGGCCACGTGGCGACCGCCTCCGAAGACGACGTGCTGGACGCAGGTGGCCTGGCGGGCTCCCGACCCCACCGGCCAGCGCAGGCGGGCGAAGAGCTCGACCTCGGTGTCGGCCGGGATCGACGAGAGCTCGCCCGGGTTCAGGCTCGACGCGCAGCTCCTGGCCCGGGGCGACGGCAGTGAGGCGCTCCTCGCGGGTGAGGACGTCGCGCCCGCCGGGCTCGCGGACCACGAGCGTGAGGATGGCCCTGGGCAGGGGGGTCGTCGGTCCCCCGGGGCCCGGGTCCAGGCGGAACCGCAGCACCAGCGCCTGGTCGCGGACGAAGACCAGCCGTGGGCTGCCCAGCCACGGAACCGACGGGCCCGCGACCTGGGCCAGGAGGGCGGCGCTCGCGGCGGCGTCCGGCGACGGACCGGGTGTCAACGAGGACGTGCGGACCGGAGCCGGGCCGGCCCCCGGCGCAGGTTCGGTCGGGGGCGCGGGAGCCGGCGTACCCCCGGCGGCAACCGGAGCCGCACCGCCCGCGGCCGGTGCCGTCGCGGTGTGCAGCAGCTGGAGCAGCGCGGCCAGGTCCGCCCCGCCCGCGGTGGGCGGCGCTCCCGTGGCACCCGGCGCCGGGGCGGCCGAGGCGAGCCGGTCGATCAGCTGGCCACGGTCGAGGCCCTGCATGATCTCGGCGATCATCCGGTAGTCCTCACGGCGCGAGTCGAGCCGGTGCTGGTTCGCGGAGTTCAGCAGCTCCGGAAGGGCCTGGACCAGCGGTCCTGCGATGCTCGAGAGCACCGGCCCCGCCAGCGCGGCGAGCAGTGCGTCGTCCACCCCGAACAGCATGGGACGAGCGTGCTCGGTGAGCCGGTTCCGGGAGCGCACGGAGCTCGTGGTCGCCAGCGCTCCGGTGGCCGACCCGAGGAGAGAGCGCAGCAGCGTGGCGAGCAGCGTAGCGAGCTGGTCGCCACCGGCAGGTGCGGCAGTCGCGCCCGCGCCACCGGTGGGTGCCGGGGAGCCGGCCGCGGCCGGTGCGAGCAGTTGCTGCACGATCGGGACCGCGGCCTGCACCAGCGAACCGAGGAGGTCGTCCACCGAGGCTGGGCGGGTGAAGGCCTCCCGGGCGCTGAGCACACCCACCATGCGGGGGGCCGACAGCGAGGTCGTGGCGTGGAGGGCGGAGAGGGCCGTGCTCATCTCGAGCTCCGGCACGTCGTCGGGGTGGAGCGCCGGGCCGGGGAGAGCGCCGGGCAGGCGGCGCGGTCGCGAGTAGGCCGTGGCCCGGCCGTGCTCCTTGGCGGTGACCAGCTGGACCAGCGACCGGGGCTCGACGATCCCGGGTTCCAGCCGGTAGCGCACGCGCGTGTCGAGGTGCCGGCCCGCGCGCGGGTTCCGGAGCCACGGAGAGGACCAGTAGACGTCGTCGACGACGCGCCCCGCCTCCTCATCGCGAACCGCCCGGCCCAGGTGCACCCGGTACTGCGGGTTGGTGCCGGTGTCGAGCTCCAGGGAGAACCCGTCGCCGTCCGCGTCGAGCGACCTCGATCAGTGCGAGCGCCATTGGTAGTCACCGTGGTTCCTAGCGGTTCGGTGCACCGGAGGCGCCGGCGGGAGCGGGCTGGCCGCCGGGGGCGAGCGCCTTGATCCCGCCGTCGGCGTACATGTTGGCGAACTTGTCCAGCTCGAAGTAGTCGGTCTTGAACTGGATGTTGACCTTCCCCTGGAGCTTCGCCGAGAGGTTGTCGGTGGCCTCCTTCTGCGAGGTGTTGACCTGGATGTTGGTGTTGGTCATGTTGAAGCTGCCGCTCGGCCCGCCGAACAGGCTGGACAGCCGCCGCCGTACTCCAGGGCGAGCGTGGCGACGTTGATGTTCTGGTCCTGGTGGGAGGCCGTGCTCTTGCGGTTGGCCGTGATCTGGAACTCGACCCCCGCCTCGATCTGGCCCTTCTCCACCACGAGCCGGGTCACGCCCATCAGCAGCACCTCGCGCAGCGCCGCCCGGTGCTCCTGGGCCATCCGCACCTTGGTCTCCATGATGGCCCGCTTGACCTCGGTGTCCCCGGGGTCGACGGCGTGTCGCCTTCGGGGTCGGTGAGGCCGAGCTTCATGGTGCCGTCGGGCCGCGGTCTCCATGCTGAGGTTGTACTGGTCGCTCTTGGACTCGGCGAGGGCCGCGAAGGACTCGTCGTCCTTGATCTTCTTGATGAAGTCCGCCGTCGACTTGGTCGCCTCCCGCATGAGCTTGATGTAGGAGTCGGTCTGGGTCTTCATCACCGACAGGTTGGCGTCGAAGACGGCCTTGAGCAGGTCCGCGACGAACTGCGGGAAGTCGACGGAGTCGACCAGCTCGTTGAACGCCTGCGTGGATCCCTCGAACCCCGGCTTGTAGCCGTCGAAGCCCATCTCCTCGCCACTGTCGGTCGCCATCATCCGCGTCAGCTCGCTCTCCGGCGCGATCCCGCGCCGGACCCGCTCCCGGACGGCCTCCTCCTTGACCAGGGCCAGGTAGACCTCCTCCTGGTCCTTCTGGGGCATGGCCTGGAACGGGCCGCTGAAGGCCAGCACGTCCACCGCCTGCGCACGGGCAGCGGCGAGGATCTCGGCCTCGGTCGCGGCGTTGGTGTAGCTCGTCATCTCGTCCTCCGCCTGTCGTCAGCGCCGGCCGGTCTCAGAAGTCCCAGTCGTCCGGCGTGGGGCCCTGTCTCGACCCGTTCCCGTTGGCGCCGCCACCCTGGAAGCTCGGGACGGCGGTGAGCCCGTCGAGGCCCGGGATGGCCGGCATCCCCGGGATCGTCGGCATTCCGGGGAAGCCGCTGCCGCCCTCGTCCTCCTCCGGCTCCGTCAGCAGGGAGTCCGCAGTCCTCGTCCTGCAGGATGCTCTGGGTGGTGATGAAGGCGTCGACGTCGCTGATGAACGCCGAGAAGACGCTGTCCTGCTCGAACTGCGACGGCGTGTATTCGGCGACCTTCCGGAGCAACGAGTAGCCGAGGCGCGCCTTGTTGTGCAGCACCGAGGCGCGGGTCCGCCGCCCCTGGGCGGCCGCCAGCTTCTCGACCACCTTCCACCACGACCCTCCGGCGGGCACGAGGTGTCGCCGCACCTCCGGGTGCCCCAGGATCCGTTCGACGACGAAGTCCAGCTCGGCGTACATCAGCGGGGTCATCACCGTGGCCATGCCCACGCAGCTGGTGGACACGTTGTACTGCAGGTCCTCCACGGCCTGCATCACGTTCTGCTTCGAGACGTAACCGCCCGGGTTCGGGCTCGACTGCGCCCGCTCCAGGTAGCGCGCCGACTCGAGCATGAGGATCTTCCAGTGCCGGCCGAACTCGGTGTTGGCCATGCCGTCGCCCGGGACCGGTTCGTTCCCGAGGCCGAAGACCTGGCGGTAGAACGAACGGCGTTCGGCGTCCTGGGTGGTGTGCATGAACCGCTGCTCGCCGGCGGACTCGTCGTAGCCCGGGAACTGCTCGTTGAAGACGTAGTCCTCCAGGTCGCGCCGGAGTGCCTTGTCCTCCACCGCGAAGCCGTCCCGGAAGAGGTACCGGTGGGTGAAGTAGCGGACCGCGTCGAAGACGCCGAGCTCGTCGCCGAGCGTCATCACGTAGTAGAGCTGGGAGGCGCACTTGACGGCCGCCGTGCTCACCTGAAGCTGGGCGCTGTCCTCGACGAAGAATTTCCACCCGGAACGGGTCGTCGGGATCCACCGCGGACGAGCCGGAGCCGGACGTCGTGTTGGACGACGTGCTGAGCGCGATCTCGGCCGCGAGGTGCTGTGCCACGGTGATGCCTTGCGGCTGGTTCTCCAGACCGGGGTAGGCCTGGAGCTTCTGGTACAGCACCGTCCGCATGGGAGGGGTCAGCCAGGTCAGCTTGGCCTTGGTGATCAGGTCGTCGTACTTCGAGTTCTCGATCCGGCCCTCGACGAGACTCTCGAGTGCCGGCTCGAAGGCGGTCCGCGACATGCTGAGGGACGCGTTCCTGAGCGCGGTGAGGGTCTTGCCGTCGTCGTCGTTGATGTCGTTGATCTGGAACTTCCGTTCCGCGATCCACGCACGAGCGGCGCTGAGGACGGCGTACTCGGCGAAGTCGGCGACACCCTCGTCGTTGGTGAGGACGAAGTTGAGCACCGCCCTGACGTTGGTGATCCGCTTGTCCAGCGTGGCCCGCGCGATCAGGAAGTCGCGGATCCCGCGGTAGCCGAGCACCGTGCGCTGGGCGAGGTCGAGCTCGTTCCAGCGGTCGTCCAGCTCCGCGTCGAAGCGGTACCGCACGACCGCGAGCTTGGCGTCCGAGTCGAGGACGTCGCTGATCCTCTCGTCCGCGGCGGCCTCGCGTTGGGCGTTCAGGACACGAGCGAGGGACTTGTCCTCCCACTTGTTGGTCTTGCTTCCCGCATTCTGTCGGGGGGTCAACGCCAACCGGGTCCAGCCGGCGAGCGTGGCCTGATGGTCCTTCCCATCCACGATCTGCCTGCTCAGCAACGCATCCAGCGTGGCGAGCTCGCGCGCCACCCTGTCGTCGACCCCGGGGCTGAAGCCCAGCATGGTGGCGTCCGACCGGTGCAGCTGGAAGCTGCCGCGCGCCGCGCGAGGCCCGGTCCCCGCCGCGCTGAGGATGCCGTTGGCGTTCGATGCGTTGGTTGCCATGGGATGTCTCCTGCGTTGCTAGTTGAGCGAGCTGAGCAGCCACTTGAAGGAATCGGTGAGGTTGACCAGGCCGAAGCCGGCTTGGGCACTGCGGGGACGCTGGTCGACCCGGTCGCTGGTCTCCCGGAGGAGGGTGGCCACCGCAGCCAGGTCGAGATCGGTGCCGTGGTCGCGGGCGCAGGACTTCAGCAAGGCGATGCCGCCCGCGACGAAGGGGGCGGCTTGCGACGTGCCGGAGGCGACGGCGTACCGGCCACGGGCGTAGCAGCTGAGGACGTTCACGCCCGGGGCGACGACCGTGATCGGGGCACCCCAGGAGGTGAACGACGCCACGGAGCCCTGGTCGTCGACCGCGCCCACGGCCACCACGCCGGGCAGGGCACCCGGGTAGTACTTCGTGTCGGTGCCGTCGTTGCCGCTGGCCGCCACGACCGTGACCCCCTTGCTGACGGCGTAGCGGATCACGTCCGCGTGCGGGAGGCCGCCGCCGGAGTGCCGGATGCCCAGGCTCATGTTGATCACGTCGGCGCCCTGGTCCACCGCCCACTTGATCGCCGGGTTGATGTTGTCGACGACCCCAGCCCCCTGCACGCTGTCCCCGTCGCGCAGCGTCGCCAGCACCCGCACCGCCATCAGACGGCACTCCGGCGCGACCCCTGCTTCCATCGCCACGCCCTCAGCGGCGATGATCCCGGCCACGTGGGTGCCGTGTCCCAGCTCGTCCTCCGCGTCCCCGTCGACGCCGAGCAGGTCGCCGACGAAGGAGGAGGTGTCGAGCCCCTCGAGGTCGACGAAGTCTGCCTGCGCCACGATCTTGCCCCGCAGCTCCGGGTGGCTCAGGTTGACCCCGGTGTCGAGGACCGCGACGGTGACGTCGGGCCGGCCCCGCGTGACGGCATGGGCGAACCGGAGGCCGGTGAGGTCCTCGTCGGCGCGAGCGGCCGAGCTGGAGGGGAGGACCAGGCGGTCGTCCGGGATCGGGGAGCCGGAGACCTCGAGCCGGTGGGCGGTCTCGACGGGGCGCAGCGCCGCGACAGCCGCCACCACCGGCTCCGGCAGGCGCCGCGCCTCGTCGACGAGCACGAGCCGGTAGGTCCGGTCCAGGCCGTGGTGCACCTCCGCCGGAGTCCAGGTGGCCCCGGCCGGCCGGTACTCGTGGGTGACCCAGAACTCGAAGGAGGCGGCATGGAGCAACGCATCCACCTCGGGGTGCAGCGAGGTGACCACGACCGACTTGTCGTTGATGAACGTGAGCCAGTCGGGGATCGGCGTCGGCTCCGCGACGCGCTCCCGCATCTTCACCACGAGATGGTCTCTCACACCGTCAATGAAGGACCCGCGGCCGTGACACCGACAATGCGTACAACTACCACCTTGCCGGCGACGTCAGGCGACGGGTACTCGGCCGGGTTGACGCGGCAGGGGGATCAGGCCCAGCGCCTCGGCTCGGCGGACGGCGAGCAACCGGTCGTGGGCGTCGAGCTTCCGGTAGAGGTTGCCCAGGTGCTTGTGCACCGTGCGTTCGGAGACGTCCAGACGCTGGGCGATGGACCGGGCGAGCAGCCCTTCGCTGAGGAGCCCGAGGACCTCGGACTCACGATCGGTCAACCGGTCCTGTTCGGCCCCGACCCCGTCCAGGACCGGAGGCTGGAGGCGGCACAGGATCCGTTCGACGGCCACGAGGTGGCGTCGGGCGGCATTCATCATCCGGGCGTCCTCGTGCCCGAACGGGCGGTCTCGTCCGAGCACGATCATGCCGCGGGTGGTCTCGCCGGTGCCCAGCGGAAGCTCCGCGAGGAACGGGGCGGCGGTCCAGTCGAGGATGAGGGAGCGGCAGGAGCTACCGTCCCACCAGTCTCCGTCTCCGACGATCCGGCGGCCCCCCTCGGGCCGGCTGATCGTGACCGTTCGCCGCCCGTCCGGCCCGTCGCACCACAGGCAGGACGAGGACCCGGCCACCGAGGCGTCGTACCAGGCATGCCCACAGCGTGCACTCGCGAACAGGGCGGCGACGGAGGCGCAGAAGCAGGCTCGTCCGCTCCCGCCGTCGTGGAGCTCCTCCAGCACGTCGGTGACCACGGACAGCACCGATTGTGCGAACCCTCCGGCCATCGATGGCCCCCCGAGACGTAGGTCTGGCCAGCCCGCGCCACCTCCCAGCGCGGCTTCGAGGAGACCGACCCTAGTGGCGCGACAGCGATCCGACAGGAACGTCTAGACCGTCCTGTCGGCCGGATCGGCGCCCGAGGCGTGCGTGAGCCCGGCCATCCGCGTCACCGAGTCAGCACCCTCGGTTCTCGATGACCGCCGCGCTCTCGCAACCGTCCGTTCAGACGGCGTGGGCACCCTCGAACCGTGCGCGTAGCCATCGTGAGCGAGTCCTTCCTGCCCCAGGTCAACGGCGTCACCAACTCGGTGCGCCAGGTGGTCGACCACCTCCGCCTCCGCGGCCACGAAGCGATGATCGTGGCGCCGGCCCCCGGCCCGGGTGAGTACGACGGCGTGCCGGTCGTCCGGGCGCGGTCGGTCGGATTGCCCGGTTACCGGTCCTTCCCGCTGGGTCTGCCCGACCCGGTCGTCGAGCGGGCGATCGCGGACTTCGAGCCCGACCTCGTCCACCTCGCCTCGCCGATCTGCCTGGGTGCGACCGGGCTCCGGGTGGCCCGACGCCTCGACGTGCCCACCGTCGCGGTCTACCAGACGGACATCGCCGGGTTCGCCCGGCACTACGGCGTCCGCGCCGAGGCCCTGGTGGACCGCTGGGTCGGGCGCCTGCACCGGCGGTGCACGCGCACCCTGGTGCCGTCGCGGTCGTCGTACGCCCAGCTCGCCGGGCTCGGCGTCCCGAACCTGCACCTCTGGCGCCGCGGCGTCTCGCTCGACCTGTTCGACCCCGCGCGGCGGGACGCGGCGCTGAACGCCTCCTGGAAGGAGCACCCGGACGAGGTCGTCGTCGGGTACGTCGGCCGGCTCGCGCCGGAGAAGCAGGTACGACGGCTGGCCGAGCTCGGCGGCATCCCCGGGATCCGGCTGGTGGTGGTGGGCGAGGGGCCCGAGCGCGGCTGGCTCGAGTCGCGGCTGCCGGACGCGCACTTCACCGGCGTCCTGCGCGGCGCCGAGCTCGCGCGGGCGTTCGCCTCGTTGGACGCCTTCGTGCACACGGGGGAGGCGGAGACGTTCTGCCAGACCGTGCAGGAAGCCCAGGCCAGCGGCGTCCCCGTGGTCGCTCCGGCAGCGGGCGGCCCGCTCGACCTCGTCGAGCACGAGGTCACCGGCCTGCTCTTCGACCCGGCAGACCCCGCGTCGCTGCGGACCTCCGTGGCCTCGCTGGTGGAGTCGTCGAAGCTGCGCGCGCGCCTGTCGGTCACCGGCCTCGGCGCCGTCGCCGAGCGCTCCTGGGCGCACGTCGTCGACGAGCTGATCACCGACCACTACCTCCCGGTGCTCGGCGCCCCCGTTCCCTCCGCGGCCGCGTGACACCAGGTCATCGGCCGCGGATCGCCCAGCTCGCGAACTTCGTCGGTCCGGCCTCCGGCGGCATGAAGGTTGCCGTCGAGCGGCTCGGCGCCGGCTACGTCGCCGCAGGGGCGGATCGGCTGCTCGTCGTACCCGGTCCCCGGGACGCGCGACACCGGACCGACGCGGGGGAGGTCGTCCAGCTCCGCGCGCCGCTGGTCGGCGGCGGCTACCGGATGATCCTCGAACCGTGGCGGGTGATCGAGGTCCTCGAGGAGTTCGGTCCGACCTCGCTGGAGATCTCGGACAAGTCCACCCTGCTCCCCGTCACCCACTGGGCCCGGCGCGAGGGCGTGGCGACCATGCTGCTCAGCCACGAGCGGCTCGACGCGATGCTCGCCCTCCGGACCGGGTGGCAGACCGGGATCGGTGCGCCGGTCGGGGTCTTCAACCGGGTGCTGGTGCGTCAGTTCGACCGGATCGTCGTGACGTCGCGGTTCGCGATGCGCGAGTTCCAGGCGATCGCCGCGTCCGCGGGCACCGCGCTGCACCGGGTTCCGCTCGGGGTCGACCTCGCGTCGTTCCGAGTGCCCGGCTCCCGGCCGGAGGAGGACGGGGTGCTGCGCCTCGTCCACGCAGGGCGCCTCTCCCGGGAGAAGAGCCCGCACGTCGCCGTCGCCACGGCCGTCGAGCTGCACCGGCGGGGTACGCCGGTCCGGCTCGACGTCTACGGGACCGGACCCCACCGGGGGGAGCTCGAGGAGATCGCCGGGTCCGCCCCCGTCTTCTTCCACGGGCACATCGCGGACAGGCAGGAGCTCGCCCGACGGCTCGGCCGGGCCGACATCGCCCTGTCGGTGTGCCCCGGGGAGACGTTCGGGCTGGCCGTGCTGGAGGCGCTGGCCTGCGGGACCCCCGTCGTGACCGCGTCCCGCGGCGGTGCCCGGGAGCTGGTCGACGCCTCGTCAGGAGCCTGGGCGGACCCCGAGCCGACGGCTCTCGCGGATGCGGTGCTCGACCTCGCGTCGCGGCCCCGGGACGGGACGAGGGCGGCTGCTCGCGCCCGGGCCGAGCAGTTCTGCTGGAGCACGACGGTCGGGGAGATGGTCGCGCTGCACACCGCGGGCGGCGCATGCACGCCGGAGGGCGACGGAGCCCGCCGGGCCACCGTCGCGTGAACGGCCGGGCAACGGGAGGCGGACCGTGCGACACGGCGTTCCGAGTGCGTTCATCCGACCTTCAGACGCACGCGTGCTGGCGGTACCTCGCGCCGCGACGGTGGGGGTGACCGACCACAGGAGGAGCCTGCGATGCCCGACCACCTGCCCCGCCTGACCGTCCTCGGCACCGGCTACCTCGGTGCCACCCACGCCATCTGCATGGCCGTCCTGGGGTACGACGTCCTCGCGCTCGACGTCGACCGGCGCCGGACCGACGCCCTGGCAGCGGGCACCGTCCCGTTCCACGAGCCGGGCCTGCCGGAGCTCCTGCGCAAGGCACTGGACTCGGGCCGGCTGCGCTTCACCGACGACATCGCAGAGATCGCAGCCTTCGGGGACGTGCACACCGTGTGCACCGGCACCCCGCAGCTCGCGGACGGCAACGGCGCCGACCTGAGCCAGGTGGAGGGTGCGGTGCGAGCGCTGGCGCCGTACCTGACCCGCCGCTGCCTCGTGGTGGGCAAGTCCACGGTCCCGGTGGGGACCTCCGAGCGGCTGACCACGATCCTGCGCGACCTCGCCCCGGCCGGGCACGAGGTCGAGCTCGCCTGGAACCCGGAGTTCCTCCGCGAGGGCCGGGCGATCGAGGACACCCTGCGCCCCTCGCGCCTGGTGTTCGGGGTCGCGTCGGCGTGGGCCGAGGCACAGCTCCGGGCGACGTTCGCCCCGGTCATCGCGGCCGGCGTGCCGGTCGTGGTCACCGACCTGCCCACGTCCGAGCTGGTGAAGGTGGCCGCCAACTCGTTCCTGGCGACCAAGATCTCCTTCATCAATGCGATGGCCGAGGTCTGCGAGACGGCCGGCGCCGACGTGCTCGACCTGGTCGAGGCGCTGTCCCTGGACGACCGGATCGGCGGGAAGTTCCTGCGCCCCGGACTCGGGTTCGGCGGCGGCTGCCTGCCCAAGGACATCCGGGCCTTCGTGCACCGGGCCGACGAGCTCGGCTGCCGCGAGGCGGTGGCGTTCCTCGACGAGGTCGACGGGATCAACCACCGGCGCCGCAGCCGCGCGGTCGAGCTCGTCCGGCAGCAGCTCGGGGGCGAGGTGGCCGGAGCCCGGGTCTGCGTGCTCGGGGCTGCGTTCAAGCCGGCCTCCGACGACGTCCGTGACGCCCCGGCGCTCGACGTCGCCGAACAGCTGCGGATCGCCGGTGCGGACGTCGTGGTCTTCGACCCGATGGCGATGGACAACGCGCGGCGCACCCATCCGCGGCTGGCGTACGCCGACAGCGTGCTCGAGGCGGCGGCGGGTGCCGACGTCGTGGCGCTGCTGACCGAGTGGGAGCACTTCCGGGCGCTGGACCCGCGCTGGCTGGGTGGGCTGGTGGTGCACCGCCGGGTGGTGGACGCGCGCCACGCACTGGACGCCGAGTCCTGGCGCGCAGCGGGCTGGGACTATCGTGCCCCGGGTCGTCCGGTCCGTTGAGCGAGCCTCTCCGTTCCTCCTCTCCGGACCTGTTACACATGACTAGACCTGTGTGCCCCGAGGACAGGAGTTGCCACCATGAACGCCAAGAAGGCGGTTCTTGCCGTCGTCGTCGTGTTCCTGGGGTTCTGGATGTTCACCGAACCTCAAGGGCTGGCCGATGCGGCCAAGGGCGCCGGGGCGCAGACCTGGCACCTCGCCACCCAGCTGTTCTCGGCGGTCATTGACTTCTTCGGAGCACTCACCTGAGCCCGCTCCTCGGTCGGCTGAGCCGGCCGCCCGACCCCGTCGTCGGTCGGCACCTGCTGCGGGACGAGGGCGAGGTCATCGTCGATGTCGTCCACCACCACTGGGTGGCCTACACGGTGCCCCTGCTCGAGTCAGCCCTCGGTGTCGTCCTGGTGGCGCTGACCTCCGTCGTGCCCGTGGAGATCTCCTCGGCGCCCTTGGTGGCGGCCTTCGCCCTCTTCGGCCACGCCGCCTGGGGGACGGCGCGCGAGCGCCGCGACAGGTTCGTGATCACCAACATGCGGGTGTTCCGGATCCACGGCGTGCTGTCCTCGCGGCTCGCGACGATGCCCCTGCACCGGATCCTGGACATCACGGTGGTCAAGCCGCTGCACGGCCGGATCCTGGGCTTCGGCCACTTCGTGTTCGAGTCCGCCGCCCAGGAGCAGGGGCTCCGCGACATCCGCTACGTCGGCCGCCCGGACGAGCGCGACCTCGCGATCCAGCGGGTGGTGCAGCGCTCCGGCCTCCGCGGGCCGCGGGTCGTCAACTGATGACCCTGCCCTTCGACCCGATCGACGAGGCCGCGCGCCAGTGGGGCGAGCGCTGGGGCGGCGTACCGGCCATGCACGCGGTGACGTCGCTGATGCGCGTCCAGCAGCTGGTGATCGGGCGGCTCGACGCCATCCTCAAGCCGCACGGGCTCACCTTCGCCCGCTACGAGGCGCTCGTGCTGCTGGTCTTCTCCTCGCGGGGCTCGCTGCCGCTGGGGAAGATGGGGGAGCGGCTGCAGGTGCACCCCACCTCCGTCACCTCGATCGTCCAGCGGCTGGAGGCGTCCGGCCTGGTCGTACGGCGCCCCCACCCCGACGACGGCCGGGCGGTGCTGTGCGAGATCACCGACGCCGGTCGGGCGGTCGTCGACGCCTCCACGAGCGACCTCGTGGCCTCGGACTTCGCGCTCGGCGCCCTCGGCGACGACCAGCTCAGCGAGCTCTCCGGCCTCCTGCGCCCGTCCGGCACGCGCCGGGGACTTCCGAGCAGCGCCGCGCGAGGCACGAGCGCGGCGCGTGGGCTCGGCCAGATTGAGCAAGCGACGCGCCCGAGGAACGAGGGCGCGCGAGCGCGTCGAAATCCTGAGGAGGATGACCACCGCCGACGACGTACGCCGCGTCGGCCTCGCGCTGCCGCGCACCTACGAGCGGATGGTGCGGGGGAGGTGGAAGCTGAAGGTCGGATCGCTGGTCTACGTCGCGTTCTCGCGCGACGAGCTCGCGATGGGGTTCGGCTACCCGCGGGACGCGCGCGACGGGCTGGTCGAGGCGGACCCGGAGACGTTCTTCCTGCCGCGGGCCTCCGACCTGCGCTACCAGTGGGTGTGCGCGCACCTGCCGCGCCTCTCGGACGACGAGATGCGCGAGCTGGTCACCGACGCGTGGCGGATGTGTGTGCCCAAGATGCTGCACGACCTTCCCGAGCTGCCGGCTCCGACCGCGCAGGCCTGGGCGGCGATGGAGGCGCAGGAGTGGGGCGAGCTGCGGCCCCTGCTCCACCCCGACGTGCACTGGACGGACGGCGAGACGGTGCTGTCGGGACGTGCCGCCGTCCTGCGGCACCTGCAAGACCACCCGACCCCGAGACCGCCGCAGTCCGTGGAGATCCGGGACGGCCAGGTCGCGCGGTGGACGCGGAAGGTGGCTAGACGCCGGCCTCGCGCCGCGCGTTGACGTCGAAGGTCTGGCCCGTGACACCGGCCGCACCCGCGCTGGCCAGGAACAGGACCAGGTTGCGGATGTCGCGGGCGGTGCCGGCGCGGGGCGCCTGGGTCCGGGTCAGCAGCGGGCCCGAGGACCGGTCGATCTGGACCCGCAGGCCGGACTGCTGGGCGAGGACCAGCCGCGCGTCGACGGAGTTGACCCGGACGTGGCTGCGGGCCCACTCGGTGCCGAGACGGGCGGTGAGCGCCGCGAGCTCCTGTGCGGCCCTGGAGGGACCCGTCGAGCTCGAACCACGCCCGCGTGCCCGGGGCGTTGACCACGGCTCCGCCCCGGCGCTGGGTCGACTCGCCGAGCCGGAAGCGGAGCCGGCTGCTGAAGGCCAGCGGGCCGACCAGCCCCAACCGGGCGGCGTGGGCGAGGAACTGTCGCTCGTTGGTGTCGGTCGAGGCCGGCAGCTGCGGGGGAGCGTTGTTGACCAGGACGTCGACCCGGTCGACCCGGCCGGCCACTGCGGCGACGGAGTCGCGGTCGGTCAGCTCGAGCTGGTCGTAGCCGAAGCGCGAGAGGTCGGCGTCGTACCAGGCTCGGAGGTACTGGGTGCCGGTGACGGTGACCCGCGCCCCGGCGTCGGCGAAGGCGTGCGCGAGTGTGAGACCAAGACCCCGGGTGCCGCCCGTGACGAGCACGTGCCGTCCCGAGAAGTTGTACGACGGGTCGCCCATGCGTCTCCCTTGAACCTTTCCGATCCCTTCCCCCAAGGACCTCCTCATTCTGTCACGCCCGCCCGGGGCGCCGACGACTGGCCGAATTTAGTTGGACGTCCTACTATTTCCCCATGGCCACCCCCCAGAACCAGCCCAGCAACGACGAGCAGGGCGCCCGCGCGCGCTGGCAGGACCGCTACGACCGGTCCCGGGTCCGGGACGCCGACTTCACGACCCTGAGCGGGCTCGAGGTCGAGCCGGCCTACGGCACCGACGGGTCCGAGTGGCCAGGAGAGTTCCCGTTCACCCGCGGTCTCTACCCGACCGGCTACCGCGGCCGGACCTGGACGATCCGGCAGTTCGCCGGCTTCGGCAACGCCCAGCAGACCAACGAGCGCTACAAGATGATCCTCGGACGCGGCGGCGGCGGGCTCTCGGTCGCGTTCGACATGCCCACCCTGATGGGCCGTGACTCCGACGACCCGATGGCGCTCGGCGAGGTCGGCCACTGCGGCGTCGCCATCGACTCGGCCGCCGACATGGAGACGCTGTTCGACGGCATCGACCTCGGCGAGGTCACCACCTCGATGACGATCAGCGGCCCCGCGGTCCCCGTGTTCTGCATGATGATCGTCGCCGCGGAGCGCGCCGGCGTGGACACCGGCAAGCTCAACGGCACGCTCCAGACCGACATCTTCAAGGAGTACATCGCCCAGAAGGAGTGGCTCTTCACCCCCGAGCCGCACCTGCGCCTGATCGGCGACCTGATGGAGTACTGCGTCGAGAAGATCCCGGCCTACAAGCCGCTCTCGGTCTCCGGCTACCACATCCGCGAGGCCGGGTCGACGGCCGCGCAGGAGCTCGCGTTCACCCTCGCCGACGGCTTCGGCTACGTCGAGCTCGGGCTCTCCCGCGGCCTCGACGTCGACGGGTTCGCGCCCGGCCTGTCGTTCTTCTTCGACGCCCACGTCGACTTCTTCGAGGAGATCGCCAAGTTCCGCGCCGCCCGCCGGATCTGGGCGCGCTGGCTGCGCGACGTCTACGGCGCGAAGACGGAGAAGGCCCAGTGGCTGCGGTTCCACACCCAGACGGCCGGCGTCTCGCTGACCGCCCAGCAGCCCTACAACAACGTGGTCCGCACCGGCATCGAGGCGCTCTCGGCCGTGCTCGGCGGCACCAACTCCCTGCACACCAACGCCCTCGACGAGACGCTCGCCCTGCCCTCGGAGCAGGCCGCCGAGATCGCGCTGCGCACCCAGCAGGTGATCATGGAGGAGACCGGCGTCGTCAACGTCGCCGACCCGCTCGGTGGCTCCTGGTACGTCGAGGCGCTCACCGACAAGCTCGAGGCCGAGGCCAACGCGATCTTCGACAAGATCCTGGCCATGGGCGGCTCGACCCTGACCCACGCCGACACCGACGCGCTGGCCGAGCAGATGCGCACCGCCACCGGTGCGGCCGACGCCGCCCAGTGGCCGGTCACCCGCGGCCTGCTGCGCGGGATCGAGGAGGGCTGGTTCATGTCCGAGATCGCCGAGGCCGCCTTCCAGTACCAGACGGCGCTGGAGAAGGGCGACAAGAAGATCGTGGGCGTCAACTGCCACGAGGACTCCGTCACCCACGACCTCGAGATCCTCCGGGTGAGCCACGAGGTCGAGGTCGACCAGGTCCGCGAGCTCACCGGTCGCCGTACCTCCCGCGACGACGAGGCCGCCCGCGCCGCCGTCGCGCGGATGGTCGAGGTGTCGCGCACCGACGAGAACCTCATCGAGTCGATGCTCGAGGCCTGCCGCGCGGAGGCGACGCTCGGCGAGATCTGCGACGCCCTGCGCGCCGAGTGGGGCGAGTACCGCGAGCCCGCCCGCTTCTGAGGCGTCGCGGGGCGGCTCCTAGGATTGGCGGCATGACGCAGCAGCCGTTCAGCCGCCCCGGAGCCATCGACCTCTCGGCACTCAAGCGCCCCGCGACGCCGCCGCCGGGAGGCGGCGGCCGCTCCGCAGTCAGGCCGGCGGGTCGGCGTACTGCGTGAACGTCACGGAGCAGAACTTCCAGACGACGGTCGAGGCGTCGATGACGGCCCCGGTGCTGCTGGTGTTCTACAGCCCCTCGCGGATGCCGGAGAGCGCCCAGCTCGCCGACGACATCGAGACGCTGTCGGGCGAGTTCGAGGGGAAGTTCCTGGCCGGCCGGGTCGACATCGACGCGGCGCCGCAGATCGCGCAGGCGATGCAGATCCCCTCGGTCCCCCTCGTCGTCGCGATCGTCGACGGCCGGCCGGCACCGCTGCTGCAGGACGTCGTACCGATCGAGGAGCTGCGCACCGCGCTGACCCAGGTGCTGCAGCAGCTGACGACGCAGGGGATCGCCGGCCGTCACCAGCCGCGTACGGGTGCGGCCCCGGCCGAGGGGGAGGACGAGGCGGAGGAGGCGGCCGACCCGCGGTACGCCGCCGCCCAGGATGCTCTTGGTGAGGGAGACGTCGACACCGCGGTCGCGGAGTACCAGAAGCTGGTCGAGGCCAACCCCGCCGACGCCGAGGCGGCTGCCGGGCTGGCGATGGCGAAGGTGCTGCAGCGCACCCAGGGCGTCGACCTGAACGCCGCCCGCGAGGCCGCGGCCGCCAACCCGGACGACGTGGACGCGCAGACCCTGTGCGCCGACCTCGACATGCTCGGCGGACACGTCGAGGACGCGTTCAACCGGCTGATCGAGCTGGTCCGCCGTTCGGGCGACGACGACCGGAACAAGGCGCGCGAGCACCTCCTCGGCCTCTTCGGCGCGGTCGGGAACGACGACCCGCGCGTGCTGCGAGGTCGACAGAACCTCGCGTCAGCGTTGTTCTAGCACCGACCGCCCCGCCTCCAGCCGGGCGACCGGGACCCGGAAGGGGGAGCACGACACGTAGTCGAGCCCGACCCCGTCGAAGAAGTGGATGGAGCGCGGGTCGCCGCCGTGCTCCCCGCAGACGCCGACCTTGAGGTCGGGGCGCGTGGCGCGTCCCTTGGCGGTCCCCATCTCGACCATGCCGCCGACGCCGAGCTGGTCCAGCGACTCGAACGGCGAGACGTCGAAGATCCCGTGCTCGAAGTACCGGGAGAAGAACGACGCCTCGACGTCGTCGCGGGAGAAGCCCCACGCCATCTGCGTCAGGTCGTTGGTGCCGAAGGAGAAGAACTCGGCCGACCCGGCGATGCGGTCGGCGAGGAACGCGGCGCGGGGCAGCTCGATCATGGTGCCGACCTGGAACTCCAGCCGCACCCCGCGGTCCCGCTGGACCTCCTCGGCGACGTCGAGGATCTCCGACCGGACCGCGTCCAGCTCCCGGACGCTGGCCACCAGCGGGATCATGATCTCCGGCAACGGTCGCCCGCCTGCCTCGGTGCGGTCGGCCGCGGCCTCGAGGATGGCCCGGGCCTGCATCCGGAACAGCCCGGGGATCGCGATACCCAGCCGGACCCCGCGCAGCCCGAGCATCGGGTTCGTCTCGTGCAGCCGGCGGACGTGCGTGAGCAGGGTCTGGTCGTGCTCGTCCGGCTCCCCACGCTCCTCCGCCAGCGCGACCTTCACCGACAGCTCGGTGAGGTCGGGGAGGAACTCGTGCAACGGGGGGTCGATCATCCGGATCGTGACGGGGAGCCCGTCCATCGCCGCGAAGATCTCGGTGAAGTCCTGCCGCTGCAGGGGCAGCAGCGCGTCGAGGGCCTCGGTCTGGGCGGACTCGTCCTCGGCGACGATCAGCCGCTCCACCAGCTCGCGGCGCTCGCCCAGGAACATGTGCTCGGTGCGGCACAGGCCGATGCCCTCCGCGCCGAAGCGTCGGGCGCGGGCGGAGTCGTCGGGGGTGTCGGAGTTGGCCCGGACCCGCAGCCGGCGGGCGCCGTCGGCGTGCGCCATGATCCGCGAGACGGCGGAGACCAGGTCGTCGTCGATCTTCTCGCCCTCGAAGTGGCGCACGACCAGGGAGTCCGAGACCGGCACCTCGCCGGCGAACACCTCGCCGGTGGTCCCGTCGATGGAGATGACGTCGCCCTCGCGCACGGTCTCGCCGTCGCGCACGCGGAACTCCTTGGCCTTGGCGTCCACGAGGAGGGCCTCGGCGCCGCAGACGCAGGTCCGCCCCATCCCGCGGGCGACGACCGCCGCGTGGGAGGTCTTGCCGCCCCGGCTGGTGAGGATGCCGCGGGCGGCCACCATCCCGCGCAGGTCGTCGGGGTTGGTCTCCTTGCGGACCAGGATCACGTCCTCACCCCGCTCGGCCCACTCCACGGCGGTGTCGGAGTCGAAGACGGCCTTGCCGACGGCGGCCCCGGGCGAGGCGTTCATGCCGGTCGCGAGCAGGGTGCGCTCGGCCTCGGCGTCGAAGCGGGGGAACATCAGCTGGGCCAGCTGGTCGCCCGTCACCCGGAGCACGGCCTCGTCCATGCCGACCAGCCCCTCGTCGACCATGTGCATCGCGATCCGGAACGCCGCCTCCGGCGTACGCTTCCCGACCCGGGTCTGCAGCATCCAGAGCTTGCCGCGCTCGACGGTGAACTCGATGTCGCACATGTCGCGGTAGTGGCGCTCCAGCCTCGCCATGATCGTCATCAGCTGGTCGTAGGAGTGCTGGTCCACCTCCTCGAAGTCGGCCAGGGACACGGTGTTGCGGATCCCGGCGACGACGTCCTCGCCCTGGGCGTTCTGCAGGTAGTCGCCGTACACGCCCTGCGCCCCGCTGGCCGGGTCGCGGGTGAAGGCCACGCCCGAGCCCGAGTCCATCCCGAAGTTGCCGAACACCATCGCCTGCACGTTGACCGCGGTGCCGAGGTCCTCGGGGATCCGTTCCTGCCGGCGGTAGAGCCGGGCGCGGTCGGTGTTCCAGGAGTCGAAGACGGCCCGGATCGCCAGGTCGAGCTGCTCGCGCGGGTCCTGGGGGAAGGCCCGTCCGGCGTGCTTCTCCGTGATCTCCTGGTACGTCGCGACGAGCCCCTTGAGGTCGTCGGCATCCAGGTCGAGGTCGTTGTCGGTGCCGCGCGCCCGCTTCGCCTCCTCGAGGGCGTCGGAGAAGTGCTCGGCGTCGATGCCGAGGACGGTGGCGCCGAACATCTGGAGCAGCCGGCGGTAGGAGTCCTGCGCGAACCGCTCGTCGTCGCTCTGCCGGGCCAGGCCGGCGACCGAGTCGTCGTTGAGCCCGACGTTGAGGACCGTCTCCATCATCCCGGGCATGGAGAACTTCGCCCCCGAGCGGACGCTCACCAGCAGCGGGTCCTCGGGGTCACCGAGCTTGCGGCCCATCGCCTCCTCGAGCGACGCCAGGTGGTCGCTGACCTCCTCGGCCAGCCCGTCGGGTTCGGTGCCCTCGGCCAGGTAGGCCTGGCAGGCCTCGGTGGTGATGGTGAACCCGGGAGGCACCGGCAACCCGAGGTTGGTCATCTCGGCGAGGTTGGCGCCCTTGCCTCCCAGCAGGTCCTTCTGGTCCTTGTTGCCGTCGGCGAAGTCGTAGACGAAGGAGGTCATGCCCGATCTAATCACTGCGAGCGCTGGTCGAGGCTCCCGGCCGCTCCGGATCGCCCGGGAGACGCGGCTAGTGACCGGACTCGGTGTAGGACGGCAGCCCGCCGAGGTTGGCCAGCGCCGACCGGACCCGGCGGGCGGTGAAGTCCGCGCAGCGGTCCTCGACCTCGTCGGGGGTGCAGAACGCGGCGTGCCGGATCTCCCGCTCCTGGCGCACGATCGCCTCGGCGACGTCCGCGGTGTGCCGGCCGCCGTCGAAGACCAGGCAGATCGCGTCGTCCCAGCCGCCCCACGGCGGCAGCCAGTCGGTGAGCAGCAGCGGACCCGCCTTGATCGTCAGCCCGAGCTCCTCGTCGACCTCGCGGCTGACCGCGAGCTGCGGCGACTCGCCGACCTCGACCACGCCGCCGGGGAGGTCCCAGTCCTGCTTGTAGGTGAGCTGGCACAGCAGCACCCGGTCGTCGAGGTCGCGGATCAGCATCTGGCTGATCGCCCGCTTGCGGGGGAGGAAGGAGTTGAGCAGGGCGCGGAAGCCGCCGGGTTCGCTGACCGGGACGTCGGTCGCCAGCCGCGCGTAGACGACCCGGTCGTCCGTCTCGCCGTCGGGGGTGACGCCGCGCATCACGCCCTCGCGCCGCAGGCCCGACCAGGTGGCGACCCGCTGCGCCTCGACGTCGTCGGGGGCGACGAGCGTCTCGACCCGGGTGTGCTCGGTCAGCGCCGCCTCCACCTCGCGTCGTACGACGTCGACCGCACCCATCAGTCCGGACTCGTGGAGGTCGGGGATCCAGGTGATCCGCGCGATCCCGTCCGCGACCGTGGTCACCGTGGTCGGTTCCTGGCTCACCCCGCCACCCTACTGGCGGCGTTCAGGCCCGCCGCAGCCACAGCGCGCCGAGCGGCGGGACCACGATGTCCGCGTGGGCCGGCTGGCCGGAGTGCTCCCCGGCGTGAGCCGTGACCCGACCGAGGTTGCCGACGCCGGAGCCGCCGTAGAGGTCGGCGTCGGTGTTGAGCACCTCGTCCCACGCTCCCTCGGCGGGCAGGCCCAGCCGGAGGTCGTGGGGGACGGCGGCGAAGTTGACCACGCAGGCGAGGTCGGCGGCGCCGGCGGAACCGCGTACGGAGGAACGAGAAGACGTTGCGGCCGGCGTCGTTCGCGTCGATCCAGGTGAACGACGAGGGCTCGTCCTCGCGCGACCAGAAGCCCGGCGACTCGGCGTACACCCGGTTCAGGTCGCGGACCAGCGACTGGATGCCGGCGTGCTCGGGATGCTCGAGCAGCCACCAGTCCAGCTGCCGGGCCTCGGCCCACTCCGACTCCTGGCCCAGCTCGGCGCCCATGAACAGCAGCTGCTTGCCGGGATGGGCCCACATGAACGCCAGGTAGGCACGGAGGTTGGCGAGCTGGCGCCAGCGGTCGCCGGGCATCTTGCCCAGCAGCGACCCCTTGCCGTGCACCACCTCGTCGTGGCTGATCGGCAGCACGTAGTTCTCCGACCAGGCGTAGACGAGCGAGAACGTGAGCTCGCTGTGGTGGTGGGCGCGGTGGACGGGGTCGCGCTGGACGTAACCCAGCGAGTCGTGCATCCAGCCCATGTTCCACTTGAAGTCGAACCCGAGCCCGCCCTCGGTCGTCGGCCGCGTGACGCCCGGCCAGGACGTGGACTCCTCGGCGACGGTGACCGCGCCGGGGACCCGCTTGGCGACGGTGCCGTTCATCTCCTGGAGGAACTGCACGGCCTCGAGGTTCTCCCTCCCGCCGTGCACGTTGGGCGTCCACTCGCCGGGCTCCCGCGAGTAGTCGAGGTAGAGCATCGAGGCCACGGCGTCGACGCGCAGCCCGTCGACGTGGAACTCCTCGAGCCAGTAGAGCGCGTTCGCGACCAGGAAGTTGCGAACCTCCCGCCGGCCGAAGTCGAAGACGTAGGTGCCCCAGTCGGGGTGCTCCCCGCGCGAGGGGTTGGGGTCCTCGTAGAGCGGCGTCCCGTCGAACCGGGACAGCGCGAAGGCGTCCTTCGGGAAGTGGGCCGGCACCCAGTCGACGATCACGCCGATCCCGGCCTGGTGCAGCCGGTCGACGAGGTGGCGGAAGCCGTCGGGGTCGCCGAAGCGGGCGGTGGGGGCGAAGTACGACGTCACCTGGTAGCCCCAGGACCCGCCGAAGGGGTGCTCCATCACCGGCAGGAACTCGACGTGGGTGAAGCCCAGGTCCTTCAGGTAGGGCACCAGCTCGTCGGCGAGCTCGGCATACCCCAGGACGGCGCCGTCCGGGGAGGACGGCCGGCGCCAGGAGCCGAGGTGCATCTCGTAGACCGACATCGCCTCCCGCAGCGGCCGACGCGACGCCCGCTCGGCCATCCAGCCGGCGTCACCCCAGGTGTAGGTCGACTCGAAGACCACCGACGACGTCGCTGGCGGCACCTCGGTGTGGAAGGCCATCGGGTCGGCCTTCTCCCGCCACTCCTCGTCGGCCCCGAGGATCACGAACTTGTAGCCCGACCCGGAGCCCACGTCGGGCACGAACAGCTCCCACACGCCCGACCTGCCGAGCTGGCGCATCGGGTGCTCGCGCCCGTCCCAGTCGTTGAACGAGCCCTTGATCCGCACCCCACGCGCGGAGGGCGCCCAGACCGCGAAGGCCGTCCCGCTCACCCGGTCGCCGAGCGGGCCCTCGTAGTGGTGCACCCGCGCGCCGAGGACCTCCCAGAGGTTCTCGTGGCGGCCCTCGTTGATCAGGTGCAGGTCGACCTCGCCGAGCGTCGGCAGGAACCGGTAGGGGTCGTCGAGCTCGAGGGTGGCGCCGCCGTCGTACTCCACCCGGAGCCGGTAGCCCGGCACCTCGGGGAAGGGCAGCACCCCGGACCACACGCCGTCGTGCTCGTGCTCGAGCGGCACCGTCGTGTCGCCCACCACGGCCGTCACCGAGCGGGCCAGCGGCTTGTAGGCACGCAGGGTCACCGTGCCGCCCTCCGCGTGGGGGCCGAGCACGGAGTGGGGGTGGCCGTGCTCGCCGCGCACGATCTGGTCGAGCTCGTCACGGGAGATCTGGAGGGGATGGGCTTCGGTCACGGCTGCTCGAGCCTCCTGATCGCCGCCAGCGGGATGGACACCCACGCCGGCCGGTTGCGCGTCTCGTAGACCGTCTCGTAGACGGCCTTGTCGGCGACGTACGCCGACAGCAGCGTCTGCTGGTCGACGGTGAGCTCCGCACCTTCGCTGTACGCCGCCAGGAACGCGTCGCGGTTGCGCTCGGCCCACTGGGCGGCGCGGAAGTGGCGCTGCTCGGCGGCGGCGGGCTCGTGGTCGGCCAGGGTCCGCTCGACGACCCGCGGGGCGTAGTCGAAGGACCGCAGCATGCCGGCCACGTCGCGCCACCGCGAGTCGGGGAGCAGCCGTTCCGAGAGCGGCTTGGCGGGCTCGCCCTCGAAGTCCACGATCTTCCAGCCCCGCACCGTGCGCAGGGTCTGCCCGAGGTGCAGGTCGGCGTGGATCTGCTGCACGGTGAGGTCGCGGATCCGACGCACCCGGTCGTAGGCCGCCCGCAGCCGGTCGGCGTGCTCGGCGAGCTCGGGGACGATCGGCAGCGCCTCGTCGAGCCGCCGGTGCATCCCGTCGACCAGCGCGGCGATCCGCTCGGGGGGCCACGCCTCGGTGGGGAAGCGCTCGCGCAGCGTCGCGTGCGTCTCCGCCAGCGCCGTCCCGAGCCGGGCGGCCTCGCCGGCGAAGTCGCCACCCACCTCGTCGGCGTGCAGGTCGGCCTCGGCGAACAGGTTGCGCACGCTGGCCAGCGCCAGGTCCCAGCCGTCGCTCGCCGTGCGCAGGAACTGCTGCAGCATCGCCAGGTGGAGCAGGTCGTCGCCGTCCTCCACCTCGAGCCAGCCGTAGAGGGCGGCGACGTGGTCCGACTCCGCCTCGGTGAGGACCCGGTGGACGGCGATGTCCGGGTTGGCCCCGGGCGTGATCTTGCGGAACACCTTGAGCACGGAGTCCTCGCCGAACGCGACCGAGGAGTTCGACTGCTCGCCGCTGAACAGGGTGGAGTGCGCCTCGAGGTCGAACTCGTGTCCGGGCATCCGGTGGAAGTGCAGCGGTCCCTCGCACGGCTCGGCGAAGCACCGCAGCCACGCCGCCATCGCCACCCGGTCGTGGAGGGCGTCGTAGGCGTAGCCGGGGCCGAACTCGGGGTCGGTCCAGACGCCGATCAGGGCGTGCTCGAGGTGGCCCTGTGGCTCGGCGTAGAAGGCCACCGGGAGCTGGTAGAGGTCGGACCCGCCGACCTCGTCGTCGTAGGTCACCTCGACCAGGTCGATCCCGATCCGGGGACCGTCCGGGCCGTCCCCGGGCAGCTCGCCGAGGCGGCGTACGCCGGTGACGGCGAAGGACCGGCCCTTGCCCCCGAACCATCGGGCCTCGGCGAGGTAGGGCGTGATCATCGTGCTCGGGTCGGTCGTCACCGGACTCATCCTCGGGCTCACATCCTCGTGGTCATGGTGTCACCAGCTCCTCGGACGCGGGCAGCGTCAGGCGGAACCAGTAGAAGCCGTACCCACCCAGCGTCAAGAGATACGGGAGCTCGCCGATGGCGGGGAACGGGACACCGCCGAGCAGCTCGACGGGGAGCATGCCCTCCCAGCGGCGCAGGTCGAGCTCGACCGGCTGGGGGAACCGGGAGAGGTTGTTGACGCAGACGATCACGTCGTCGCCGTGCTCACGCGAGTAGCTCAGCACGCTCGGGTTGGAGCCGCCGAGGTCGCTGAACGAGCCGAGGCCGAACGCGTCGTGGCCGCGGCGCGCGTGGATCATCCGACGGGTCCAGTGGAGCAGGGAGGAGGAGTTCTCCAGCTGCGACTCGACGTTGAGGCTCTGGTAGCCGGTCACCGGGTCCTGGATGACCGGCAGGTGCAGCCGGCCGGGCGTGGCGGAGGAGAACCCCGCGTTGCGGTCGGCGGTCCACTGCATCGGCGTGCGTACGCCGTCGCGGTCACCGAGCCAGATGTTGTCGCCCATCCCGATCTCGTCGCCGTAGTAGAGCACCGGCGAGCCCGGGAGCGAGAGCAGCAGGGCGGTGAACAGCTCCATCCGGTTGATGTCGTGGTCCAGCAGCGGGGAGAGCCGGCGCCGGATGCCGATGTTGGCCTTCATCCGGGGGTCCTTGGCGTACTCGTCCCACATGTAGTCGCGGTCCTCGTCGGTGACCATCTCGAGCGTCAGCTCGTCGTGGTTGCGCAGGAAGATGCCCCACTGGCAGTTGTCCGGGATCGCCGGCGTCTGCTCCATGATCTCCGAGATCGGGAAGCGCGACTCCCGCCGTACCGCCATGAAGATGCGGGGCATCACGGGGAAGTGGAACGCCATGTGGCACTCGTCGCCGCCCACCGCCGGGTCGCCGAAGTACTCCACGACGTCGGCCGGCCACTGGTTGGCCTCGCAGAGCAGCACCCGACCCGGGTAGTTCTCGTCGACGAAGCGGCGCACCTTCCTGAGGAACTCGTGGGTCTCCTTGAGGTTCTCGCCGTTGGTCCCCGGCCGCTCGTAGAGGTAGGGGACGGCGTCGAGCCGGAACCCGTCCAGCCCCATGTCCAGCCAGAAGGACATCGCGTCCAGCATCGCCTCGTGCACCTTCGGGTTGTCGAAGTTGAGGTCGGGCTGGTGGGAGAAGAACCGGTGCCAGAAGTACTGCTGCCGCACCGGGTCCCAGGTCCAGTTGGACGGCTCGGTGTCGACGAAGATGATCCGGGCTTCCTCGTAGAGCTCGTCGGTGTCGGACCAGACGTAGAAGTCCCCGAACGGACCGTCCGGATCCTCGCGGCTGGCCTGGAACCACGGGTGCGCGTCACTCGTGTGGTTCATGACGAAGTCGATGATCACCCGGATCCCCCGCTGGTGGGCCGCGTCGAGGAACTCGTGGAAGTCCTCGACCGTCCCGCACTCGGGAAGGATGTTGGTGTAGTCGGCGACGTCGTACCCACCGTCGCGCAGCGGCGAGGTGAAGAACGGCGGCACCCACAGGCAGTCGACGCCGAGCCACTCGAGGTAGTCCAGCTTCTCGATCAGGCCCTTGAAGTCGCCGGTTCCGTCCGCGTCGGAGTCCCGGAAGGACCGCACGAGGACCTCGTAGAAGACGGCGGTCTTGAACCAGTCGGGGACGCAGCCCTCGCTCGATCGCCGCGCTCAACGAATGCCCCTCACGCTGAGCACGTGAGCGGGTTCGTGGCCGGGGTCGAGGCGCACGTAGTTGTGCTGCGACCAGCTCCACGTCTCGTCGGTGAGCTCGTCGTGGACCAGGAAGGAGTCCTGCCAGTCGAGGCCGAGTGCGGGCAGGTCGAGGTGCACCGTCGTCTCCCGGGTCGCGTGCGGATCGAGGTTGATCACGACGATCACGACGTCCTCGCCTCTCCGGTTTGAGGTGCGAAGGCGCTCTGGCGCCTGAGCCTCGAAACCCCGTGAGCCGGGCACCTCCCCGGCCCTCTTGCTGAACACCAGGACGTTCTCGTCGTCGCTGCTGTGGATCGTGATGTTGCGCAGCAGCTGGAGCGCCCGGTGCTCGCGGCGGATCTCGTTGAGCCGCGTGAGGTACGGCGCCAGGGTGCGCCCCTCGGTGGCCGCGGCGTCCCAGTCGCGGATGCGGATCTGGTACTTCTCCGAGTCGAGGTACTCCTCGCTGCCGGGCTTGACGGCGACGTGCTCGAACAGCTCGAAGCCGGCGTAGACGCCCCAGCTCGGCGACGACATGGCCGCGAGCACCGCGCGCACCTTGAACGCCGCCGGTCCGCCGTACTGGAGGTAGGCGTGGAGGATGTCGGGGGTGTTCACGAAGAAGTTGGGCCGCATCAGGTGGTCGGACTGGGCGGAGAGCTCCCGGAGGTAGTCCTCGATCTCCCACCGGGCCGTGCGCCAGGTGAAGTAGGTGTAGGACTGGTGGAAGCCCACCGCCCCGAGCGCGTGCATCATCGCCGGCCGGGTGAAGGCCTCGGACAGGAAGACCACGTCGGGATCGGTCTGCCGGACCTCGCGGAGCAGCCACTCCCAGAACGCCACCGGCTTGGTGTGCGGGTTGTCCACGCGGAAGATCCGGACGCCGTGGCTGATCCAGAGCCGCACGATCCGCAGCACCTCGGCGGCGATGCCGGCGGGGTCGTTGTCGAAGTTGATCGGATAGATGTCCTGGTACTTCTTGGGCGGGTTCTCCGCGTAGGCGATGGTGCCGTCGGCGCGGGTGGTGAACCACTCGGGGTGGCTCGTCGCCCAGGGGTGGTCGGGCGCGGCCTGGAGGGCGAGGTCGAGCGCGACCTCGAGCCCCAGGTCGCCGGCCCTTGCGACGAACGCGTCGAAGTCCTCGAAGGTGCCCAGGTCGGGGTGGATGGCGTCGTGCCCGCCGTCCTTGCTCCCGATCGCCCAGGGCGAGCCGGTGTCGTCGGGGCCCGGCGTCAGCGTGTTGTTGGGACCCTTGCGGTTGACCTCGCCGATCGGGTGGATCGGGGGCAGGTAGATGACGTCGAAGCCCATCGCCGCGACCGCGTCGAGCCGCTTGGCCGCCGTGGCGAAGGTGCCGGTGCTGACCCGACCGGTCTTCGCGTCGCGGACCGCGCCCTCGGAGCGGGGGAAGAACTCGTACCAGCTGCCGTAGAGCGCCCGGGGCCGGTCGGCGTACGCCGGAAAGGGCCCCTCGACGGTGGTCAGCTCGCGGACGGGGTGGGCGGCGAGGACCCGTTCGAGGTGGGGGTCCTGGAGCGCGGCCAGGCGCGCCTCGACCGGCCGTCGGCTGTCCGCGGCGGCCTCGATGGCGCCCTTGAGCACCTCCACCTCGTCGGGCTCGGTGGCGATGGCCGCGACCTTCTCCAGCAGCAGCCGGCCCTCGGTGAACATCAGCTCGACGTCGACGCCGGCCGGGATCTTCAGGCCGGCCGCGTGCTGCCAGGTGGCGACGGGGTCCGACCACGCGTGCACCTCGAACGTCCAGGCGCCTTCCTGGTCGGGGGTCACCCAGGCGACGTACCGGTCGGGGGCCGGGCCCTCGGGCTGCATCCGCACCGGCGGGCGCGCCACGCCGTCCGGGCCGGTGAGCACCACCTCGGCGCCGAGGCGGTCGTGTCCTTCCCGGAAGACGGTCGCCCGCACGGGAAAGGGCTCGTGCAGGGTCGCCTTCGCGGCCTGCCGGCCCAGGTCCACCACGGGCTCGACGTCCATCACGGGTATGCGTCCGACCATGCCACCACACTTGCCGAATCGGCTCAGTCCACGCAAGCCGGACGGCAGACGGGCCCCCGTGGGCCAGCCTGCCGCCCGAGATCTGGGCGACGGCCCCAGCAGGTACAACTGAGCGGGAGCGGCCCTGTTACGGGCGCCCCGGTCTGGACGCGGACTTGGATCGTTCCATTGAGGGGCGCTACCGTCATCCGGTGCGTGCGATTCGACGATTCACGGTCCGTCCCGTCCTGCCCGAGGCGCTCACCGCGCTGGGCGACCTGGCCGGCAACCTCCGCTGGTCCTGGCACCCCGAGACCCAGGACGTGTTCCGGGCGGTCGACGCCGACCTGTGGGAGGGGACCGGCCACGACCCGGTCCGGCTGCTCGGGGCGGTGAGCAAGGCCCGGCTCGACGAGCTGAGCGCCGACCCGACCTTCCTGGAGATGCTGCGGGTGGCCCGCGACGATCTCGAGGGCTACCTCTCCCGCGACCGGTGGTACCACGGGCTCGAGGGTGACTCCCCGCGCGCCGTTGCCTACTTCTCGCCCGAGTACGGCATCTCCGCGGTGCTGCCCCAGTACTCCGGTGGCCTCGGCATCCTGGCCGGTGACCACCTCAAGGCGGCCAGCGACCTCGGCGTACCTCTCGTGGGCGTCGGGCTCCTCTACCGCCTCGGCTACTTCAAGCAGTCGCTGTCCCGCGAGGGGTGGCAGCAGGAGACCTACCCGGTGCTGGACCCCGACGAGCTGCCGCTGACGCAGCTGACCGAGGCCGACGGGTCGCGGGCCACGATCTCGATCACGATGCCGGGGGAGACCGAGCTCGTGGCGCGGATCTGGGTCGCCCGGGTCGGCCGGGTGCCGCTGCTGCTGCTGGACTCCGACGTCGAGCAGAACCCCGACCACTTCCGCCAGGTCACCGACCGGCTGTACGGCGGCAACAGCGAGCACCGCCTGCGCCAGGAGCTGCTCCTCGGCGTCGGCGGCGTGCGCGCGCTGCGGGCCTACTCCCGGATCACCGGGGCTGCCGGAGCCGGAGGTGTTCCACACCAACGAGGGCCACGCCGGCTTCCTCGGCCTGGAGCGGATCCGCGAGCTCACCGTGGCCGAAGGTGGCCCGGCGCTCGACTTCGACACCGCGCTGGAGGTCAGCCGGGCGTCCACGATCTTCACCACGCACACCCCGGTGCCCGCGGGCATCGACCGGTTCCCGCGCGAGCTGGTCGAGCAGTACTTCGGCGGCGCGAGCCCCACGCCGGGAGTCCCGGCCGAGCGGGTCCTCGCGCTGGGCGCCGAGGACTACGACGGCGGCGACGCCGGTGTGTTCAACATGGCCGTGATGGGATTCCGGCTCGCCCAGCGCGCCAACGGCGTCTCCCAGCTGCACGGCCACGTCAGCCGGGGCATGTTCAACGGACTGTGGCCGGCCTTCGACGAGGCCGAGGTGCCGATCGGGTCGATCACCAACGGCGTGCACGCGCCCACCTGGGTCGGTCGCGAGGTGTTCGAGCTGGCGGCCGAGCAGGGCGCGGACCCGACGCTCGACGACACGGGCGCCTTCTGGACGGCCGTGGACAAGATCCCGGGCGCGGACATCTGGGCCACCAAGCGAGCCCTGCGGGAGCGCCTCGTCGAGGACGCGCGTCGTCGCGTGGCGAAGTCGTGGACCAAGCGCGGCTCGGCCTCGGCGGAGCTGTCCTGGATCGACACCGCGCTCGACCCCGACGTGCTCACCATCGGCTTCGCGCGCCGGGTGCCGTCGTACAAGCGGCTGACGCTGATGCTGCGCGACCCCGAGCGGCTGAAGTCGCTGCTCCTGCACCCCGAGCGCCCGGTGCAGCTGATCATCGCCGGCAAGTCGCACCCGGCCGACGACGGCGGCAAGAAGCTGATCCAGGAGCTGGTCCGGTTCGCCGACGACCCCGAGGTCCGGCACCGGATCGTGTTCCTCCCCAACTACGACATCGCGATGGCGCTGCCGCTCTACCCCGGCTGCGACGTCTGGCTGAACAACCCGCTGCGCCCCTACGAGGCCTGCGGCACCTCCGGCATGAAGGCCGCGCTCAACGGCGGGCTCAACCTCTCGATCCTCGACGGCTGGTGGGACGAGTGGTACGACGGCAACAACGGCTGGTCGATCCCCTCCGCCGACGGTGTCGACGACCCCGACCGGCGCGACGACCTCGAGGCGACGGCCCTCTACGAGCTGATCGAGAACGAGGTGGCGCCCCGCTTCTACGACGTCGACGCCGACGGCGTGCCCGGTCGCTGGCTGGAGATGGTGCGGCACACGCTGAAGTCGCTCGGCCCCAAGGTGCTGGCCACCCGGATGGTCTCCGACTACGTCCGCGAGCTGTACGTGCCCGCAGCGCAGACCGGTCGCCGGCTCAACGCCGACTTCCAGGGCGCCAAGGAGCTCGCCGCGTGGAAGAAGCGGGTCCGCGCCGGCTGGGACGACGTCCGGGTCGAGCACGTCGACAGCAGCGGCGTCGGTGACTCGCCCGAGGTCGGCGCCCGGCTCGAGGTGCGGGCCTTCGTCTCGCTCGGCGAGCTCTCGCCCGACGACGTGGACGTGCAGCTGGTGCACGGCACGATCGACGGTGAGGACGAGCTGGCGGAGAGCACCGCGGCGTCGCTGACCTCCGTCGAGGCCTACGAGGGCGGACGGCACCGCTTCGACGGCTCGGTCGAGCTCGACCACAGCGGAGCGTTCGGCTACACCGTCCGGGTGATCCCGAAGAACGACTTCCTCGCCTCACCCGCCGAGCTCGGCGTCGTCGCCCTGCCCTAACGCCGACCCGGCGCAAGTTCACGCCAACACCCCGCCGACCCGGCGCAAGTTACCCGGGCCTGCGAGGAACTTGCGCCGACTCGGCCGTTCCTGCCGGTAATTCACGCCGACTCGGTGCCCTATCGCGGTAACTCACGCCGACTCGACGACGAGGACGGTGCGGGTGCCGAGGGTGACGGTGTCGCCGGCCTTGACGATGTTGCCGGGCACGAGGGCCGGGTCGGTCGAGAGCGCCACCCGGCCTGCGGTGACCCAGGCGTTCTCGGGCAGGGCCACCTCGACCGGGTCGTCGCTGCTGTTGAGCCAGATCACGAACGAGCTGTCCCGCTGCTGCTCGCCACGCGGCCCGGGTGCGCGCAGCGGATCGCCGGAGACGAACATCCCGATCGTGCGCAACGACTCGTCGTACCAGTCGGCCTCGGTCATCTCCCGCCCCTCCGGGTGCAGCCAGGCGAGGTCCTTGGGGCCGCCCTCGATCGTGGGGGAGCCGTCGAAGTGGTGCCGCTGCCGGAGAGCGGGGTGCTCGCGGCGCAGCCGCAGGGCGGTCTTCGTGACCTCGTAGAGATCCAGCCACGCGTCGTCGGGGCGCCAGTCGACCCAGGAGATCTCGTTGTCCTGGACGTAGGCGTTGTTGTTGCCCCGCTGGGTCCGCCCGCGCTCGTCGCCCGCGGTGATCATCGGGACCCCGCTGGACAGGCACAGCGTCGCCATCAACCCGGCGGCGGCCCGGTGCCGCAGCGCGAGGACCTCCGCGTCGTCGGTCTCGCCCTCGACCCCGTGGTTGGCCGACCGGTTGTTGTCGGTGCCGTCCTTGCTGTCCTCCCCGTTGGCCTCGTTGTGCTTGGTCTCGTAGGAGACGAGGTCGCGGAGGGTGAACCCGTCGTGGGCGGTCACGAAGTTCACCGACGCGTACGGCGACCGGCCGTCGTCGGCGTACAGGTCGGAGGACCCCGAGAGCCGGGAGGCGACGTCGCGGATCCCGTCGGAATGCCTTCTCCAGAAGTCACGCATCGTGTCGCGGTAGCGGTCGTTCCACTCCACCCAGGGCGGCGGGAAGGACCCCACGAGATAGCCGTCCATCGACGCGTCCCAGGGCTCGGCGATCAGCTTCACGTGCCGCAGCACCGGGTCCTGGGCGATGGTGGTGAGGAAGGCGGAGGCCATGTCGATGTCGTGGCCCGTGCGCGCCAGCGCGGAGGCGAGGTCGAAGCGGAAGCCGTCGACGTGCATCTCGGTGACCCAGTAGCGCAGCGAGTCCAGGATCAGCCGCAGCGCGCCCGGGTTCGCCGAGTCGACGGTGTTGCCGCAGCCGGTCACGTCCCAGTAGGTGTCCTCCTCCTCGGCGTCGACGCGCTTGTAGAAGCCGAGGTCGTCCAGCCCCCGGAAGGAGTACGACGGACCGTCGGCGCCGCCCTCGGCCGTGTGGTTGTAGACCACGTCGAGGATCACCTCGATCCCGGCGCGGTGGAGCTGCTTGACCATCTGCTTGAACTCGGTGACCTGCTCGCCGAGCTCGCCGGAGGAGCTGTAGGCCGCGTGCGGGGCGAGGTAGCCGATCGAGTTGTAGCCCCAGTAGTTGGTCATTCCTCGGGCGGCGACGTGCGGCTCGGTGAGGAAGTGGTGGACCGGCAACAGCTCGACCGCGGTCACGCCCAGGTCCTGCAGGTAGCGGGTGACGGTGGGGCTGCCGAGCCCGGCGTAGCTGCCCCGCAGGTCCTCGGGGATCTCGTTGTGCAGCTGCGTGTAGCCCTTCACGTGCAGCTCGTAGATGACGGTGTCGCGCCAGCGGGTGCCCGGCCGGGCGTCGTCCTCCCAGTCGAAGTCGTCGGAGACGACCACCGCGAGGGGCATCGTGCCGGCGGAGTCGGTGTCGTCCCGGGTCGACCCGTCGCCGGTGTGGGGGAGGGCCTCCTCCCCGGGGTTGCGCGAGGTGATCGCCCGCGCATAGGGGTCCAGGAGCAGCTTGGCCGGGTTGAACCGCCGGCCCTGCTCGGGTTCCCACGGGCCGTCGGCGCGGAGCCCGTAGCGCTGCCCGGGCGCGACGTCGGGGATCGCGCCGTGCCAGACGCCGAGGGTGTGCTCGGTGAGCTGGTGCCGGGTCTCCGTGCCGTCCTCGTCGACGAGGCAGACCCACAGGGCCGTCGCCTCGGGCGACCGGACCGCGAAGTTGGTGGCCTCGGGCGTCCAGGTCGCGCCGAGCGGGTGGTGCGACCCCGGCCAGACGGGGGCCGTCTCGTCGGGGTGGTTCCAGCGCCAGGGGTGGGAGTTCACCGCCCCATTCTCCCGGATCCCCGCCGGCGGGCCCGGCGGCGGCCCGGGGTTGGCGTCGGCGCGAGGGACCGGCAGGATGCCCGGGTGCGGGCGCCACACTCCATGGCGGCATCACGTATCGACCGACCGAACCCCGACCCAGACAGGGAGAACGCACCCCCGATGAGCGAATTCGTACGGCTCGAGGTGGCCGACGGCGTGGGCACCATCCGGCTCGACCGCCCCAAGATGAACGCCCTCAACGAGCAGGTCCAGGAGGAGATCCGGGCCGCGGCCACGGAGGCCACCGACCGCGACGACGTCAAGGCGGTCGTCGTGTACGGCGGCGAGCGGGTCTTCGCTGCCGGCGCGGACATCAAGGAGATGAACGACATGTCCTACACGGACATGGTCAAGCGCTCGGGCGCCCTGCAGTCGTCCCTCACCGCCGTCGCGAAGATCCCCAAGCCGGTCGTGGCCGCGGTGACCGGCTACGCCCTCGGCGGTGGCTGTGAGCTCGCGCTCTGCGCCGACGTCCGGTTCGCGGCCGAGGACGCCGTCCTCGGACAGCCCGAGGTCCTGCTCGGGATCATCCCTGGCGCCGGCGGCACCCAGCGGTTGACCCGGCTGGTCGGCCCGAGCCGGGCGAAGGACATCATCTTCACCGGCCGCTTCGTCAAGGCTGCAGGAGGCGCTGGAGATCGGGTTGGTCGACCGGGTGGTCGCCCCCGAGTCGGTCTACGACGAGGCGGTGGCGTGGGCCCGGAAGTTCACCGGCGCGGCGACGTACGCCGTCCGCGCGGCGAAGGAGTCGATCGACCGGGGTCTCGAGGTCGATCTCGAGACCGGCCTGGAGATCGAGCGGCAGCAGTTCGCCGCCCTGTTCGCCACCGAGGACCGGAAGATCGGGATGGAGTCGTTCGTCGAGAACGGGCCCGGCAAGGCGCAGTTCCGCGGACGCTGAGCCGTCACAGGACGAACTTGTGCCATTCTCAAGGCACCCGTTTCACGCACGACCAGGAGAGACAGAGCTGTGGCAGTCAAGAAGGACGACGACGACAAGAGCGGCAAGAGGTCGTCGCGCAGCGGCGGCACCGCCGGCGGACCCGTGGCGTCCGTCCGCACGCGTGTGGCGCAGATGGTGTGGTTGCTGTTCCTGGTCGCCGCGCTGTTCCTCGCCGTCGGCGCGCTGTGCATCGCGCTGGACTTCAACCGGGACAACGCCCTGGTCGACTTCGTGATCAGCGGCGCCGACGCCCTCGACCTCGGGATCTTCGCCCGCGACGGCGGCATCAAGGAGTTCACCGACGGCAGCAAGGACTCCCTGCAGACCAAGAACGCGCTCTTCAACTGGGGGATCGGCGCGATCGTCTACCTGATCGTCGGCCGGATCATCGACCGGGTCATCCGGCCCTGAGCGGCCGCCTCCGCTGTGACCCGTGCCTCGTTGTGAGCGACCCCACCGTGGGCGCGGTTCCACCCGATGTTTCTCGCTAGTAACGTCACGACCATCCCGATTGCACAGGAGGGGCCGTAACCGGCCGAGACACCCATGAACATTGTTGTCTGTGTGAAATATGTTCCCGATGCCACCGGAGACCGGCACTTCGAGGACGACAAGACCGTCGACCGCGTCGGCGTCGACGGGCTGCTGTCCGAGCTCGACGAGTACGCCGTCGAGCAGGCGCTCCAGATCAAGGAGAAGCAGGAGGGCGAGGACCACACGGTCACTGCCCTCTGCGTCGGTCCCGAAGGTGCCGTCGACGCGGTCCGCAAGGCGCTGCAGATGGGCGCCGACGAGGGCGTGCACGTCGTCGACGACGCGATCGCCGGCTCCGACGCCGTCGCAACGTCGCTGGTGCTGGCCAAGGCCGTCGAGAAGATCGGCTCGCCCGACCTCGTCGTCTGCGGCATGGCGTCCACCGACGGCTCCATGAGCGTCGTACCGGCCATGCTGGCCGAGCGGCTCGAGCTCCCGCAGGTCACCCTCGCCTCGGTGATCGAGACCCAGGGCGACCAGGTCCGGATCAAGCGCGACGGCGACACGGCCACCGAGGTCATCGGCGCGACCATGCCGCTGGTGCTCTCCGTGACCGACCAGTCCGGCGAGGCCCGCTACCCGTCGTTCAAGGGGATCATGGCGGCCAAGAAGAAGCCGCTGGAGACCTACTCCCTGGGCGACCTCGGCGTGGACGCCGACCAGGTCGGCCTCTCCGTCGCCTGGACCGAGGTCCAGGACACGACCGAGCGGCCGCCGCGCACGCAGGGCGAGATCGTCACCGACGAGGACGGGTCGGGCGCCACCGCGCTGACCGAGTTCCTCGCCTCGAAGAAGTTCATCTGAGGAGCGACACGACATGTCTGAGATCCTGGTTCTGATCGACCACGCCGACGGCGAGGTCAAGAAGCCCACCTACGAGCTCCTCACCCTGGCCCGTCGCCTCGGGGAGCCCTCCGCGGTGTTCATCGGTCCGGCCGACAAGGCCTCCGACGCCGCCGAGAAGGTCAAGAAGTACGGCGCCGAGAAGGTCTACGTCGTCGACGACAGCGACATCAAGGGCTACCTCGTGGCGCCCAAGGCCGAGGTGCTCCAGCAGCTGGTCGAGAAGGCGTCCCCCGACGCCGTCCTGATCCCGTCCTCCTTCGAGGGCAAGGAGATCGCCGGCCGGCTCGCCATCAAGATCGAGTCGGGCCTGATCACCGACGCGGTCGACGTGGAGGAGGGCCCGGTCACGACGCAGAGCGTCTTCGCCGGCAACTACACCGTGACCGCCAAGGTCACCAAGGGCACGCCGATCATCACGGTCAAGCCCAACTCCGCCGCCCCCGAGGAGGCCGAGGGCGCGGCCGCAGTCGAGGAGTTCGCCGCGACCATCTCCGACGGCGCCAAGACGGCGCAGATCGTGGCCTCGCAGCCGCGCAAGTCGACCGGTCGTCCCGAGCTGACCGAGGCCGCGATCGTGGTCGCCGGCGGTCGTGGCACCGGTGGTGACTTCGAGCCGATCGAGAAGTTCGCCGACGCCCTCGGCGCGGCGGTCGGCGCCTCGCGTGCCGCAGTCGACTCCGGCTGGATCCCGCACAGCTTCCAGATCGGCCAGACCGGCAAGACCGTGTCGCCGCAGCTCTACATCGCCAACGGCATCTCCGGTGCGATCCAGCACCGCGCCGGCATGCAGACCTCGAAGACGATCGTGGCCGTCAACAAGGACGAAGAGGCCCCGATCTTCGAGCTGGTCGACTTCGGCGTGGTGGGCGACCTGACCAAGGTCCTGCCCGCAGCGACCGAGGAGGTCACCAAGCGCAAGGGCTGACGCCTGCCGAAACCCCCGTCGACCCGTCCGAATGGTGGTCGAGTGCCCGCGAGGAACGAGCGGGCGTATCGAGACCCGGACGGGTCGACGTCATTTGCGGCGCCGCATCCTCAGTGTCGCGCGGTGACGATCCAGGTACCGGAACCGAGGAGCACGCCGTCTTCGCCCCCATGCGCGGCCATCACGTCGTGCAGGTTCGCCTCGGCCTGCCGCTTGCCGACGTCGTCGAGCTTCTCGAACAGCCACTTCATCTGGCCGGCGATGAACGTGGTCGCGGTGTTCGCGTCGGGCCCGATACACATCAGCTCGTCCTTGGCGCTGAAGCTGACATCAGCCCAGCCCGCGCCGTGGAGCAGGTCGCGCACGCGATCGGGGTCACTGAGCGAGAACGGGCCCGGGGCATCGGCCGGCGGTGGAGCCATTGGCCGGACCCGCCCGATCGCGCCGAAGAACTCGCGGAGCCACTCGTTGTCCTCGATCCCGCGCCACACGAGCATCACCAGGCGACCGCCGGGTCGGGTCGCGCGGGCGAGGTTGGCGAAGGCCATCGCCATGTCGGTGAAGAACATGGTGCCGGTCCGGCTGGCGATCACGTCGAAGGAATGTTCTCCGAAGTCCTGCACCTGCGCGTCCGCCTGCTCGAACGTCACCGGCAGTCCGCCGGCCTGGTGCCGCGCCACTTCGAGCTGGGCCGTCGAGAGGTCGACGCCAATCGCGGTCGCGCCCGGCGCACCGCGCACCACATCGATCGCGAGCTCGCCGGAGCCGCACCCCACGTCGAGGATCCGCTCGCCGGGCCGCGCCCCGATCGCTGCGATCAGCGCAGGCTGATAGCGGGCGATGGAGGCGTTGTACGCCGCCGCGTGCTCGGCCCAGTAGGTGCCGTGCTCCCCGTCCCAATCACGGAGTACGCCCGCGTTCCGCGGGTCGATCTCCAGCGCCATGTCGTTCATTCCTCGCCTCGCCAGATAGTCCCAAAGAGAGTATGTGCTAAGTTAGTCCCGAAGGGAGGGTCATGTCAACCAGGCTTCCACGGCTCACCACGACGACGTACGGCGTGCTCGGCCTCCTCGCGGTGCGCCCGCACTCGACGTACGAGCTCACCAAGGCGATGGACCGCAGCGTCGGCCGAGCGTGGCCGCGTGCGCAGAGCAAGCTGTTCGAGGAGCCCAAGAAGCTGGTCCTGCACGGGTACGCCAGCGCTCGCGACGACTTCGTCGGCCGCCGCCCGCGCACCGTGTACACGATCACCCGGTCCGGCCGGCGCGCGCTCGCCGCGTGGCTCGCCGACCCCGGGGACGGCCCAGCGCTCGAGTTCGAGGGCCTGGTCAAGCTGGTCTTCGCGGACAACGGCACCCGCGACGACGCCCTGGCCACCATCGCCCGCGCCCGCGCGTGGGCCGTGGAGATGAATGCCGGCAACATCGAAGGCGGTGAGAAGTTCGCCGATGGAGACGGGCTGTATGGCCAGCGTCGAGCGACCACGCTGCTCTTCGGCGCCTTCCTCACCGACTTCTATGCCCTCGTCGCCTCGTGGGCGGACTGGGCCGAAGCCGAGGTGGCCACCTGGCCCGAGGACATCGCCAGCCATCGGATATCGGCCGAGCGGACACGCGCCGTGCTGGAACGCGCGCGCTGGTCAGAGCAACCGGGCTAGCTCGCCGCCCCGACTCAGTACCGTGCAACGCATGCCCATCAAGCTGGAGAACGTCGGCATCGCCGTCCGAGACCTGGAAGCGACGATCGCCTTCTTCACCGACCTCGGCCTGACCGTCCTCGGCCGTGACACGGTCAGTGGAGAGTGGACCGACACCGCCGTCGGCCTCGACGGCAACCACGCCAGGATCGCCATGCTCCAGACGCCGGACGGCAACGGTCGTCTCGAGCTCTTCGAGTACATCCACCCCGAGGCGATCGAGACGGAGCCCACCCTCCCCAACGAGATCGGCATGCATCGCGTCGCCTTCTCCGTCGACGACATCGACGAGGCCCTCGAGATCGCCGCGAGGCACGGCTGTCACCCGCTGCGCGGCGTGGCGACCTACCAGGACGTCTACAAGCTCACCTATGTCCGCGGCCCCAGCGGCATCATCGTGATGCTCGCCGAGGAGCTGAAGAAGGGCTGAGCCCAAATGAATTACAGCGCCGTGGTTCCTTGATCGGCGCTAAGGGTGTGTACAGAATGTGCAATACGCGCACACGTCTTCCCCCACCCCCTGGCGAGAGGCACTCCGATGCCAAAGCGAGTCAATGTCTCCTTCTCAGATGAGGTCTACCAAGAGCTGGCAAGGATCGCCAAGGAGCGCGGAGTCACTCTCTCCGACGTCCTGAGGGACGCGGTGTCACTGGAGAAGTACGTGGACGACACCACTCGGGAGGGTGGCCGACTGCTAGTCGAGCGCGACGGAGAAACGCGGGAACTGCTGGTGCGGTGAGCCAACCGCCCGAAGATCAGAATGCGGAAAACGCTGACGTTGACTCTTTCCGGGACATACCCGAGGGAGAGAGCGAGATAGAGGCGACCCTCCCCGGGGGCGGAGGGGTCCGAGTCAAGGGCAGAGGCACGCTCATGTTCATCACACGCCTCGCGCTACCCTCCCCGCGTTCCTGTTCCTGGGGCTAGCAGGGTTCGTCGTCATCGTCGCGGCAGGCCGATCAGTCTGGCTGGCGGTCGTTGCCCTCGTTCTAGGGGTTTTCTTCGCCCTCGTAACGCGCAAACTCAAGGCGCCGCCCCGGAAGTAGCCGCGCACAGGCCCGCCAGGCCTGGGGGGCGCTTCAGCAGAGTGGGTTTGTCATGTAACACATCAACGAAAGCTCGAGCGTCTGACTCGGTTCACGGTTACGGTCTCGGACGTGAGCGACAACGTGATGTCCGACGAGAAGTTGATGCGCCTGCGCTTCGAGGGCGTGTGTCGCGCGTGTGGCGTCGCGCTGCCGGCCAAGACCGAGGCGGTCTACGAGCGTTCCAGCAAGACCGTGCGCTGCGCGAGCCACGTCGAGTCATCAGCGGATGAGCCTGGCGTGGAGGACGTCATCGAGTCCGGAACCCCCGGCGCCTCGGCACGCAGGGAGTTCGAACGCCGCAAGGCACGCCGCGAACAGCGGATCCGCGACAAGCACCCCCGGCTGGGAGGGCTCATCCATGCACTCAGCGACGAGCCTCGGTCGACCACGGCCTGGGACAAGGGAGCGCTGGGCGAGGAGAGAGTCGGGAAACGCCTGAACGAGCTCGCGTCGGACCGGCTCCGCGTCCTGCACGACCGTCGGATACCCGGCACAAGGGCCAACATCGACCACTTGGCCGTCACCCCCACCGGTGTCTACGTGATCGACCCCAAGAGGTACGCCGGTCGCCCCAGTTTGAGGGTCGAGGGTGGACTTCTCCGACCGCGCGTCGAGAAGCTGATCGTCGGCACCCGTGACTGCACGAAACTGGTAGATGGTGTGCTCAAACAGATCGACATCGTGAATCGCGCGATTGGAGAAGCAGTCCCCGTCCACGGGGTCCTCTGCTTCGTCGAGTCGGACTGGCCGTTGCTCGGCGGCTCCTTCACGTCGCGCGGTGTCGAGGTGCTCTGGCCCAAGAAGCTCTATCCGAAGCTGATGGCTGATGGGCCAGTTGGGATCGAGACTGTCATCGAGGTGCACCGGAAGCTGGCCTCAGCCCTGCCGCCGGCCTGAACCGGTCGAGCACGCCCGATCGCGGCGCTATGACGCAGTCTGTCTGGCGACCGCGGCGTGCGACGGCCCCGTGGATTCCTAGGTGCTCGCAAGGGCGAGACGGTGAGTTGGGCGACCAATGACACCCTGTTCCTAGATGACGAGGGTCGCCCGCTCGATTGAGCCCTCGCCTGAAATCACGGGAAGGATGTTGGGGCGGTGACTGAAGAGACTTCGCGGCCTGAGGCGGAGCCTGGTCGGGCTTCCGGACCCTCGGCCGTTCCGGAGGCGGAGAGCTACATTCAGTGGCGCCTCAATGAGATGTCAGTGCGCAACGAGCATCATCAGTTCGAATCGATCGCTACGCGTGTTGCTCGTCGAAGGATCAGCTCGAACATCCTCATCGCGACGGGACCGGTTTCGTCGGGTGGTGACCAGCAGAGGGACGCAGAGTCCTACGTAACGCGGATTCCCGACGAGCTGCCGCACTCGGCGGGATTCTCCGCTTCCGCATCGACTGCCCCGGTTGTAATCGCCTGCACCGTGCAGAGCACGGGTCTGAGGGCCAAGGTCCGCGCCGACCTGGAAGGAATCTGTGCTCAGGAGGCTGCCCCCGTCGAGCACATCGCGTTCTTCAGCGTTCACGCCATCTCCGAAGGCGTCACTCACGAGCTGCAACGCGAGGCTCGGGACACCTACGGCGTCACCCTGGACATCTTCTGCGGTGGCTGATATCGCAGTGATGCTGGCCGAGTCGGACCTGGTGTGGGTCGCTCAGTACTACCTTGAAATGCCGTCAGCGCTTGTCCCGGAGCCGGTTGACGGAGACCCACACCCTGAGTGGTACTCGGAGTTGCTCGAGGACCTTCGGCGTAACGGCGGCCCCGCCGCGCTCACTCCGGCAACTCAGGGCGAGGTGACCCGAGGGCTACGGCATGCAACTTGGGACGAGGATGCGAATGGTGACCTGCCCGAGTGGCTGGACTTCATGGGAGCGTTCCTCGCCGACTCCGACGACGGTGTCGACACCGATCTGGTGTTTCGTGCCTGCTACGAGATGTCGGTTGCCAGATTCCGCGGAATGGGCCTGGCGGCAGGCATCGAGGACCTGGTCCGACGCGCGATCAATTATGCGTGCACGAGCGCGGAGCGCACCGTCGTTGACGACGCCACGACCCTGGCGTCGTACTGGGGTGTCATGTGGACGACCGGGGTGGCCGAGGCCGAGTCCGCCGAGATCCAGGATGCGTTGGACCGCCTTCGGGCTCATGTGTCGGGGTTGCTCGCTGGAACGGATCGTGCGAACTACCCGGTCCGCGCGGCTTCGCTGACCGGAACCCTCGCGTTCGCGTGTTTGATTCCGAACTGGAACAAGGCTGAGGAGGTAAACGGTCGTCCTGAGCGCGCAGAGCGAGCGGCGAACGCTGGCGTCCAGCTCACTGAGTTCGACGGTCGATCCGTCGGCTCTGCTCGAGGACGACCTGGTCGACATCGACTCGGCCATGGAGTACCTGGATCAGCTCGTCGAACTGCTTCCGCGCGCCAGGGCCTACTCGGTACGGCAACTTGCGCGCGTGTTCACCATGTTCGTGACCGCTGTCGCGTCGCATCCGCTGTACGAGAAGGTTCGCGACGGCCTGGACGCCTCTGTCTCCGGAGTTGAGGGCGACTCGGCTACAGCCGAACGGTGCCGCGACCGGGCAATCGCGTTTGTGCGAGCCGACCAGCCTCTACGAGGACTCGTTGAACTACACAACGCGAAGGTGAACTGGTTCAACGGAGACACCATGTACGGGTCGGTGCTGACCATGCGGCACATCGCCTCCTTGTACGCCGGGCTTGGCCTGATGTACGCAGCGAAGATGTACGCCGCGACTGCTGCCGCGATGGCACTCAGCAGCGGCGATTCCGACGTCGAGCCCCAGGCAGCGAAGGCTCTTCTGGAAGCGGCCACGTACGCGCAGCAGGCCGGCACCTGGGTCGATGCCACGGGCCTCACCGAGATCGCGCTCATCGCGAGAGCCCAACTGCTGCCGGATCCGTTCGATTACGACCGGTGGCCGGACCTTGGGCACCACGAGGCGAGCGCTGCCCTCGGTCTGACTGCGATCCGCACCTTCTGGCCGGATGTCGAACCACTGATCCAGGCCGCACACCCCACAACACCGTGGTACGACGACCTCGTCGAGATCATCGGGCTCGGTGAAGGTCGGTTCAATCTCAACGAGGAGGAACTGCAACAGCGTGCAGGCGAACAGCTCGCAGGTCCCGTACTCGGCGACATCGGCGAGACCCGGATCATCGACTTCCACGCCCTGGGTGTCCGCTGGATCTTCGAGTTTGCGAACAACCATAGCACCGTTCTGACATCTGAAGGCTTCGTCGCCGCGTTCCAGGTGCTTGTCGCGGAAGTCGCTCTCTACAGCCCGGTCCTGGTCGAAAGCACGGTTCGAATCCACGTGAATGTGATCGCTGACGCGACCCGCGACGTTGACGACATCACCATCGACGACTCCGAACCCGAGATCCGTGTCCGGGCAGTTCTTTCCGACTCAGTCACCGATGTGGCCGCGCGAGACGTCGCGATCCTGGCGCAATGCTTTCAACTGCTCCATGCCGTCCACGCCCGTCCGCCGCAAGAACTGCAGGACCTCCTCGATCCTTTGTTCCGGGGAGGCCTCCCGCACAAGGTGTCGGTCGGCAGGCCGTACGAGGAAACCGCGGCCCTCCTGGACGCGGAGCACTACGCCAGGTGCGCCTCGGTTGCTCGCCCTGACTCGTCCGCATCCTTCATCCCTGTGGAGAACGAGCACCTGGCTCCCCCGACCACGCCTGGCCCTGGATACGACGGCGCGGAGTCGTTGCAGGCGATCCGGGAACGTTACGAGGTCGCGTACGACGCGCTGCGATACTCGCTTCCGGTGCTTTTGGCTGACGAGAGCTTCCGGGTACAGATCGTTCGTCTACGTGAGGATGGCTGGCTCGACTGGCAGATTCTCGTGGCGCTCGTCAACGCTCGAATGAACTGGTTGTTCCGGGAGAGGGGCATGCGGCCCGAACTCGTCGACCCCCGTGAGGGGATGCGGATGGCGCGGGAGCCGGAGACACCGGATTCGCCGCGAATGCCGGTGGGGGCGCTTGCGCCCGAGATTGTCGACATGCACATGTACATGCAGGCTGTCTCGATCGGCAGACGGTGGGGCCTGCAGGGCAGACAGGAGCGAAACGGTGAGCACGCCATGCGCGGCCTCTTAGTTCGGCGGTACAGATTTGCTGATGACGACCTGCCTCATCAGGACCTGCTCGACTGCGTCGATGACGACGGCACCCTCAAGCCGTTTGTTGCGCCAGACGGGGATTAGCTCGAGTCACGAATGACCAGGCAAGTGGGCTCATTCCGTCGTTACCGGGGCCGCGGTCGCGCTCGAAGGCGGCGGAGTGACGCGCCGTCGAGGGAAGGTCGGACGCGGTTTGCCAGGCCAGCGAAGCCAATGGTCGAAGGCGTTGTGACGGTGGCTCCACCTAGAGTCGGACCATGCGACGCGTAGTGGGGGCCGGGCTACTCGCCTCAGCATTCGCGCCGTTGTTGGCGTTGCTCGCGGTCTTGCAGCTCGACGAGCTTGGCTGGATCAGCTGGGCGATCCTGGTCGGCAGCCTGGCCTCGATCCTCCTGCTGATCCTGGTCATGCGGAGCCTGGCGGGCATCCAAGCGCGAAGCGTGGAGAGCACATCGGCCAGGCGAGCTGACGAGCGTGTTCTCGCATTCACCTCCAGCTACGTGGTGCCAGTGGTAATCACACTGTTCGGTGGCTCGGGGGCAGCGAAGGTCGTTGCGACCGTGGCGCTCGTCGCGGTCCTGGCGATCATTTACGTTAGGGCCGGGCTCTATCACCTGAACCCGACTCTCGCCATCGCCGGCTTCCGGCTCTACGAAGTTACGTCAGCCAGCGGAACCGTGACCATGCTGCTCACCAAAAGAAGTCACATCGCCCAGAACGGGGTCTTGGAGTGTCGCTACCTCGCCGAGGATGTGGCTATCCAACTAGGGGGTCGAAAGTGAAGGCCGACAATGCGCGAGAGGCACTTTCCGACGCAGTCAGCGAAGGGGCCAAGGGATTGGACAACCTAGTGATCCGCGGGGATTCGCTCGCTGATGCGGAGGTGTCGCGGGTCGACCTTGTCACCGACATGGCAGCGGCCGTGATCCAAGATGTCCTGAAATCCGTACGGGGACTGACCCGTAAGCAGTTTCTCGATTATGACCCCTCCTACCAGACCAATGCGTCCCAAGTGCTTGTAGAGGTGCTTGAGGACATCCCCGAGCTCGCTGCCGTGGACGCTGCGGTCCGAACCGGTGACGTTCCGGACGATGCGGGCGGACCACCCGTCGCTGCGATGGCCCATGCCATGGGAACCGGTACCAACCGCGTTGTCGCCTACCGCCTAAAGGGCCCTGGTATCGCGACGCGCCGAGCACGGGGCATCCCCCTGCTTCCCCGCGACGGGATTTATCGCCCGGTCGAAGGCGAGCTGCTCTACTACGAGCCGCGGTTCGACGCGTTCACCTGCTCGGGTTTCGCCTACTTCACCACAGTCACGCTCGTCCAGACCAAGCTCCATTCGGACGAAAAGGCCAGACAACTCGCTCGCGACACGCTCACGACCGTGACCGCCAAGGTTTCGATCGACGGGTTCACCGACCTCGAGCAGGCCGTCATGGACGACCTGACCTTGGAGCCAAGATGGCGCAAGTGGCCCGCCTCGTCTCGTCCGACCCTGAGTACGCGAGGAACTTGACAACACAGAAGCTCATCAGCTTCATCGAGACCTATCCCGACTACAACATCCCCTTGTCCACGGTGGATGGCGAGAAGGCTCTGATGTTTGACCCGTCCCCCCAACACCGACACCAAATACCTCGCCTGCTCGCCGACGACTACCTGCACAGCTACCTCACAGACCGCAACTACGAGGCTGGGTCCAAACACCGAGTCAAGGCATAGCCGCTGCTGGGCTTGCGGTTTACGACGTCCCCGGCTGTGGATGAGCGCCACGTCCACAGGCGGCGGGTGGCGCAATCCACCAGATGGCTGCCAAGGCTAGTGCTCCGGTTCGGGTGCCGCCACTCGTAGGGCGTCCAGCTGCTCGGGGCGGACAACCTCCAGAACTACGCACGGTCCAGTTAGCGCGCCGCCAGCGAAGGCCGCCTGCCGCTGCCCCGCAAGGACAGGAAGCCTGCCTGCGCCAACTCGTTGAGTTCACCGGTCAGTGACCGTTTGGCGTCGCGCATAGCGCGGAAACCTTGGGCCTCGACGTCGGACGAGATGTCGCACCAGTCGGTAAAGGTCTGAACGGCGCTGTCGATGAGGTCCTCCTCCTCATCGGTGAGATCCTCCGGCATGCCGACCTGCCAGCCGAGTGCCCCGTCGAGCAGTGTCCACAGATCGTCGCCAGAACTCATCAGGGTCGCGACTGTGCCCTCCTCCTCGTCGGCAGGCGAACGGACGTGCAGCCTGGTCCTGACCCACAGCTCGTGCTGCCGCTTCATCGACCGTAGGCGCTCCACGGTGTAGTGGTCCGGCTGCGTATCCACCTCGATGTGATCGTTGGCGCAGAGCAGGATCAAGTTGTCGTACCCGTCGCGCACTTTGGAGGCGAGTGGTGCGTACCTGGCACCACCGGACGACTTGGCGATGATGTGCGCTTCTTCGCCAACGAGGGCGCCGCGCAGGTCACCCGCATCCGGGCGGACGAGCTCGTGGCGGCACTTGGCACAGGAATTGCCCGACCTGCCCCACAGCCGCTTACGCGTCTCGCTGGAGATTGCCATCACCGCATCGTCGCACGAAGCCCGGAACGCCTTGCGGGGAATCGCCTACCTCAAGAGGTGGCGCGCACTGCATGGCGACCGAGAGTTCACCCGGTCACCTCCGAACGGGACGTAGCAGCTGTATGACGCGCTACGTTGGGCCTGGAGCGTGGCGCGACGAGCCGGATTGTCGGTGCCGACTCCAAGGCTCCATCCCACGACCAAGTTCGCGGGAAGCGTTCGATGTTGCGTCGCGCCAATGGAGGTCGCGGTCGTCGCAAGTGTTGCCATCTGGGGCATAAGCAATCCACGCGACTCGACCAGTGCTACCCATGCGTGGTCGATCGTGTGTCGCGTGCGTCGCGTTCTATGGGAGCCCGAACTAGCGCGCCGTGATGTGGAACTCGACGTCTGTGCCGTCGGTCGTGGCCGTGTAAGGAAGTGCGCTGTGGTGGAGGGCGAAGACGTCTGAGTGGTGGTGTGCGGAGATGACGCCGATGAGGTAGCGGTCCTGTCCGAGCGTCCACACCTCGATGGGCTGGTCGACGACATCGGCGACGAGGTCGACTGGCACCGCCGCGGGTGGCGGCGGATCAATCGGGTAGCGCAGGGCCGCCTTCGCATCGTTGTCCTCCAGGGCGGCTCGCAGGACACTCGCACGGGGTGTGCGCACGTACTCGGCGAGGTCCTCGACCTCACGAGCATTCGCAAAGAACTCCTGACGCCAGCCAGCCAGGTGGAGGTCTTGAAGCCGATTCGCGCATCTCGGCGCCCTCGAAGTTCCTAGCTGCAGCCAAGCGTCCGACAAGATGAGCCAGCCGGCGGGAGCGCACCCCGCGAGTGAGTAAAGCGAGCGCCTGATCGGTGTTCACGCCGTAGCGGATGAAATAGGCGAACGTGTCACTGAACCTGACCTCGGCCCCGGCGTCCTCCAAGATGTCGTTCGCCTGCTCCAAAACGACGCCGACCGTCCAGGACAAGTAGTGCTCAAAGATCTCGCTGACGGCATCGACCGTCTGCTCAAGACGCCAAGCGATATCGGGAACATCGCTGAGGATCGCGTCGGCAAGGGCGGGGATGTCGTCTCCGTCGAGCCAGTGCCGCAGCACCATGGTGATCGGAACCTCAAGATCCTCGCGGGCTCGGGGGGTTGCCTTGAAGACCCATTCCTTGGTGCACTCGGGGAACGCCAGCAGTCTCTCGAACGCGTTGGAGTCTTCCAGCAGCTGAAGGGTCTGCTCGATATCGAGAGTCACCGTCGCAGTGGCCTCAGGGCCTGACTTAGTCGAGCTCGGGTCACTTGCCAGGGGCGGGGCGCCGTTGGCCTGGCGGACGAGGGAGTCAGCGAGCTCAGCCGCGGCGCGCTCGAGCGACCGTGCGCTGCCGAGGGTGGTCCCGGCAACGGCCCACCGGCGCCTACTGGCTGGCGATGTCTGTTGATACAGAGCCCCGACCCGTCCGGCGAAGTCGAGCCACCGGTCGGCGAGGTAGTCGGGGAGCTGGACGAATGCGAGAAGGCGGCGGATCGCGCCCGCGACGTCGGGCGTCGAGCCGACAGCGGCCAGAGTTTCAGTCGCGTTCAGGACAACCACACGAATGACGCGAAGTTGCCTACCTCTGTGTTGGCGAGGTCGAAGATCGCGTCGTTCGTGACACCAATCAATTGCTCGGCCTCGGCGAGCTCGGCCAGCGCGATGTCACTGGTCAGCGTGGACCAGACACGAAGGTCCTCTGCCGCCGGACGCAACTGGTCGAAGTCGTTCTCTTGCTGCTCGGCGTTCAACGCGAGGACGATCCAGCCCTCGGTCTCCTTGCCGGCTCTCCCTGCTCGGCCGACCGCGTTCAGCAGTTGCGCCGCGTCGAGCTGCATCCTCGGATCCTGGCCGGTGTACTTGGACTCGGAGATCAAAACGGTCCGGACCGGAAGGTTGACGCCGTCGGTGAGCGTGGAGGTCGCGACCAGCGCGACAAGAACCTCGTCGCGGGTGGCTTGCTCGAGCGCCTCGAGTACGTCCGTGGGCAAGCCGGCGTGGTGGTAGCCGACTCCGTGCCGGACGCAGTCGACGAGCGGGTGTTGCTCGCCGAGGCGCTCGCTAAAGAGTTCGACGAGGTCGCTGGCCTGGGGACGTGGGTCCAGCTGCCCTGCGATCTCCTTGGCCGCGTCGCGCGCGTAGGTCCGCTGCGACACGATCATCAGGAGGCTGCCAGCGTGCATGAGCGCTGCGCCAATGCGTGCGCACTGTTTGTAGAACGGGGTCGATGGACCTTTCGTGTGAGTGCCGGCGCCGTCGCTGTATCGGACGAACTCTCCTACCTCGTTGGCGTAGAGGTTGTGGGTCTCGCCTTCGGCCGGGCGCACTTGCAACTCGCCTAGGAGCGGGTACGTCTCGACGAACGGGTACTTCCTCGCCTGAGGTCTGGGAGCAGTCGTGCCCTGATGCCACACCGGGATCGTGTGAAGCAGCGCGTGGAGCCTCCGGGGTCCGCGCCAGGACGAAGAGTAAAGCACCCTCCCCTCGACCTCGTCTTCACCCGTGATCGCATCCTCGTCGAGCCAAGCCGCGACCTGCACTGCGTTCCCCATGACACCGGAGAGCAGCACGAGGCGTGCATCGGTGGTCGCAAGAGTTGCCACGAGGGTCTCAAGAAGCAGACCGCGTCCTGGCTGGCCCATCATGTGCGCTTCGTCAATCACGAACATCGTGAACCTGCTGAGAACTGCGTCCGCGTCGCGTCGGAGCATGTGGGCCAACCGCTCCGGCGTCATGATCTCGACGGCGTTGTCACCCCAGCCTTCCAAGGCACTGAGGAGCTCTTGAAGATCAAGGCGCGCGAAGTCCGGGAGGTCGCCGCCGATGCCACGCTGGAGGACACGCAGCCGTGAGCCGAGCGCCTGGCGCATCTCCCGGCCGAGGCTACGCATCGACGTGACGTAGCAGACGTCGCCGGTCTGGGTCGCGAGGTGGTGGCAGACCATGATCTGCGCCATGAGGGTCTTACCCGCACTTGTCGGCACCGAGAGCAGCAGCCGCTTCGTGTCGGGGTCGAGCGGGCCGGCGGTTGTCCGCGCGAGGAGTTCCCGTTGCGGCGGCCACAGCGTCAGCACCGGCGGGCTGCCGATCGTGAACGCCTGGGCCAGTGCGTCCGGACTCCCGGATGGAGGACGGACCAGACGCTCGACTCCTCAAGGTCATCAGCGACGTGTAGGAGGTGTGCCGCGACCCAGAGCGCGGTGCGGTCACCGGATCCGGCAGTGCGATCAAGGACCCTGAGCAGTGCCGCCCGGGCGACGTTCAACCTCTCGGGGTTGCCGAACCGGAGGAAGTCGACCATCTCCCCAACGGCAACGACGACCTGTTCCGCGGGTCCATACATGGTGCCGAACAAGTTGTCGACACCGACGGCGGCGGCCATTACCGAAGCCTGGTTACGCCACTGGGTAAGGAGCGAGCCCGTCCGAGCGAGGTCCAGTCCAAGGAACGCTATCCCGGCGCGGAGCGCCATCGTCTCGAAGTGGTGGTGAGTGACTTCGTCGCCATCGCCATCGCCATCGCCATCGCCATCGCTATCCGCATCGACGTCGACGTCGTGACCAGGACCTGGGTCGTCTGATTCGTCTTGGCGGGGTGAGTCTTCGACGGATGGCTCGGCGGGCTGGCTCAGCGGCGGGAAGTCGAGCAGGCCGTCGGCGCGACGCCAGATCGCGACCGCGTTCGGGTCGAGCTGGCCCCGGCGGTACCCCACCTGAGCAGCGAAGCTGAGCGTGAGCCGTTGGCGGTCGGTACGCACCGGGGTGCTCAGGGCCAGATCGAAGATGTGAGCGGAGACCGCGAAGGCACGCTCTTGGCGCTGAGGTGTGTATCGGTCCGCTGCGTTTGCTGCGGAGGCGACGCCGTGAAGGTACCAAGCGGCGCGCAGCACACGGGCGTCCACGTCGCCCGGCGCAATGATCGCTTGGACCTCGACCTGGGCGAGGAGGTTCGCAAGTTCGTCGGCGGTCGGCAGCGGCCCGAGTTCGTGCTGTCCGAGTGCTTCGAGCAAGCCGCTCATGATCTAGAGCGCGATCCACAGGTAGCTCCTGACGTCGATCGCAAGGTTCTCCAGATCGGTGACGGTCATCAGTAAACCCTCGAGCTGACCGGCCAGCGGGAACTGCGGCATCGCGGCGCCGACCCCGTCGAAGCAGGTGGTTGGCGGCGGAGTCGTCGTGGAGGCCACGCTGATGCCGGCCCCGGCTCGCGGGTCGGCATCGACCCAGAAGTCCACGAGGTCTCGGGCCAGGTCGCCGACGGCGTCTTCACGCTCGGAAAGCACGCCGACGAGCTGTCCGAGATACTCATCGCCGAAGTCGTTGAGTTGGCCGACCGCTCCCGCGACTACGGTGGCGGCGGATGCGGAGCTGTCGTGCTTCTTGACCTCCCATAGCCGGAAGATGGTCTGCTGGTCCCCGCACTGTTCGTAGATGACGAAACCGTCGTGGCCCGGGGCCGTGACGTGACCCTTGGGAGGCTCAAGGTGAAGCGTAGTGCGAGTCGGGTCCGCAAGTTCACGGGCGTGCAGGTACCAGAGCCACTCAGCGACGTGGCCAGCGACATGGCCAAGGTTCTTGGGGGCGGCCGGCAATCCGAATACGGGCCGGATGAACGGTCTGACGCGTTTTGCCCCGTCGGCGGTGAGCTTGCCGCCCGTGAGTGCGGTCTTTTGCCACAAGTTGAAGCTCGCGTTGGCTCCGCTGCGTACCTTCACGATCTCATTGGCGATGATCCATGCCACCGCTTCGCGCTCGTCGGTCGACAAAGACTCGGTGCTGCCGCTGCGCCAATGACACGTGGCTGGCGCCGGTGACCCTGCCGGTGTCGTTGCCACCAACTGTGTGAGCTGATACGCGTGCGCCGCAGCGATCGCGTCTGCCCTGGGCAGGCGTCAGGGACGGCCCGGGATGCCTCGAGGGCGGCTTCGTTTGCCGCTTCTTCTTCGCCGTCGTGGTCGACGCGGCGTTAGGGTCGCTTGTCGTCATCTCAACTTCGTGTGTCGGTGATTGTCTTGTTGTGGGTCGCGTCTGGCCAAGGGAAGGACGTTTCGTAGGTCGATTCTGACGGCTGGGGCCGATCCGGGCGGCCTTTCCGCCACGTGCCGTCAGACGGTCGCGAATCGGCAAACGGGTGACGCGCTTTGCGTACGCCTTGATCCCGTTGTCCAGTTCTCGCGAACCGACGCCCATTCTGGGCGGAATGCCCTTCACGGTGATCAGGCCGTTGGGGCTCACGTCCGTCGTACGAACTGGACCTTTCCGGTGGCGAGCTTGGTCATGGTGAACGCCGGGTCGTGGGCGCGGGCGTGGTGGCGGGGGCACAGGAGCCGGCCGTTGCGGACGCTGGTGCCGCCGTCCCGGCTCCAGGCGGTGTCGTGGTGGGCGTGGCAGAGTCCGGGTGGGTAGTCGCAGCCGTCGGCTTCGCAGCCACCGCGTTCGATGGAGAGGGCGATCCGTTGGGCCGGGGTGTGGAAGCGGCGCTTGCGGCCGAGGTCGAGGACGACGCCGTCGCCGCCGAGAACGGCGGGGATGATCCCGGCCTCACACGCCAGGCGGCGGGCCTGGGCGGCGGAGATCACGGCGCCGGTGTCGAGCTGGGCGGCCTCGAGCCCGCCGCGCAACGCGTCGAGGGTCATCGTGACCACGACGGTGGCGTTGAGGCCGCCGGCGTTGGGGAGCCGGTCGGCGGGGTAGCGCTCGATGTAGTCCACGAATGCCTGCCCCATCCGCTCCGGGCTGGGGCGCCGCTCCCCGAGCCCACCGTCGACGGCGGCGCGGTGCTTGGGAGCCGCGTGGGCGAGCAGCGCCTTGCGGAACATCTCGCCCTGCGCCGTGGGCACGCTGAACCGGCCATAGGTGGTGCCGTGGCCGTCGTCGTGCATGGTCAGCCGGACCTTGGCGGCCGCGGCCCGTTCTTCACGTGCCAGGAGCTTCGCCTCGTGGGCCTCGCCGATCTCGGGGGCGACCACGTCGAGGATCCGCCGCCCGAGGACCTTCAGGTGCTTGGCGTCGTGGTCGGCGGCCAGCTCCACCAGCCGTTGCTCGGCCTGGTCGCGGATGCCGGCGTCGAGGTCGTCGGGGAGCGCCTCCAGGGCGCGGATGATCGCCTCGGCCTGGTCGGCGACGACGTGGCCGGCCGTGAGTGCGTCGCGCACCCGGGCACAGGTGTCGAGCCCGGCGGCGAGCCACAGCTTGCGGTGGGTCGTGGCCCGGGTCTGCCGGGTCGCGTGGGCCCACCAGTTGGCGGTCGACGTCGCTCCGGTCGACTCGGCCACGTCGACCCGATCGGCGTGACCCGCGACCCGGGCCTCCAGGGCGGCCACCTGCGCGGTCAGCCTGGCCAGCTCGGTCAGGGTGGCCGCTGTCTCGTCGGGGCTCATCGCCCACACCGGCACCTCGGCCACGTCGGCCAGGGCGGATCCGACCGCATCCACCGTCGCCGACACCGGGTGCCGGGGCGGGTGATCGATCGGGGCTGCCATGACGAAACTCTGCCAGCAGGCACCGACATTTCGAGGCGCAGATCCTGTGGGTAACCCACCTCCAGGGTCACGATCAGGTCACGGATCCTGCGCGTCCTCCACAGCGCCGGCAGGCCTGCCAGCCAAGACGACGTCGGCCCGGTTGTGCGGCGGGACCTATCCTCCGAACATGAGCAGCGAGTCCGCGGTCCAGCAGGCAGCCCGCCGCGCCCGTCGCGCCAGCCACGGCCTGGCCCTGGCCACCCGGGCCACCAAGGACCAGGCGCTGGCCGCGATGGCCGAGGCGCTCGAGACCTCGAGCGAGACGATCCTGGCCGCCAACGCCGAGGACGTCGAGCGCGCCGAGAGCGGCGGTACGCCGCCCAACATCGTCGACCGGCTCCGGCTGACCCCCGAGCGGCTCGAGGCCATGGCGGCGGGCCTGCGCGAGGTCGCCGCCCTGCCCGACCCGGTCGGCGAGGTCGTCCGCGGCAGCGTGCTGGCCAACGGCCTCGAGCTGCGGCAGGTGCGGGTGCCGTTCGGCGTGGTCGGCATGATCTACGAGGCCCGCCCCAACGTCACCGCCGACGCCGCCGGGATCTGCCTGAAGTCCGGCAACGCCGTACTGCTGCGCGGCAGCTCCAGCGCGCGCTCCAGCAACGCCGCGATCGTCGAGGCGCTCCGGGACGCCGTCGTCACGGCGGGACTCGAGGCCGACGTCATCCAGCTCGTGCCCGGCGACTCCCACGACAGCGTGAAGGAGCTGATGCGCGCCCGCGGCCTGGTCGACGTACTCATCCCGCGCGGCGGGGCCGGGCTGATCCGCAGCGTCGTGGAGGAGTCGACGGTCCCCGTGATCGAGACCGGGGTCGGCAACTGCCACGTGTACGTCGACCGGGCGGCCGACCTCGACAAGGCGCTGGCGATCGTGCTCAACGCCAAGACCCACCGCACCAGCGTCTGCAACGCCGCCGAGTCGCTCCTCGTGCACGCCGAGATCGCCGACGAGTTCGTGCCCCGCGTCGTGACCGCCCTGCAGGACGCGGGCGTCACCGTGCACGGCGACCCCACGTTCGCCGCCCGTCCGGGCGTCCTGACGGCCACCGACGAGGACCACGCCGCGGAGTACCTCTCCGCCGACATCTCCGCGCGGGTGGTCGACGACCTCACGGGGGCGATCGAGCACATCCGGCGGTTCGGCAGCGGCCACAGCGAGGCGATCGTGACCGAGGACCAGGCGGCGGCGCGCCACTTCACCGCGGCCGTCGACTCGGCCGCCGTACTCGTCAACGCCTCCACCCGGTTCACCGACGGCGGTGAGTTCGGCTTCGGCGCGGAGATCGGGATCAGCACCCAGAAGCTGCACGCCCGCGGCCCGATGGGGCTGCCCGAGATGACCTCGACCAAGTACGTCGTGATCGGCGACGGCCACGTCCGCTGAGGCGCCCGGGCGGTGAGCGTCAGCGAGCGGCCGGGACCCGGTAGGCTGTGCGCATGTCGCTGAGCCCCCTGGTCACCGTCACTGGCCGCCGAGTCCCACCACGAAGTCAACGAGACCCTCAACTGGGTCGTCGGCGGTGGCTCGCTCGGCATCCTGCTCGCCCTGATGGGCATCCTGGTGGCCTTTGGCGGGGGACGCGAGCACAGCTGAACGCCGTGGCTGACTCTCCCGAGTCCCGGCCCCGACGGGTCGGGGTGATGGGCGGGACGTTCGACCCCATCCACCACGGGCACCTCGTGGCGGCCAGCGAGGTCCAGGCGTGGTTCGACCTCGACGAGGTCGTGTTCGTCCCCACCGGTGCGCCGTGGCAGAAGTCCGGGCGCGAGGTCTCGCCCGCCGAGCACCGCTACCTGATGACGGTGATCGCCACCGCCGCCAACCCCCGCTTCCGGGTCTCGCGGGTCGACATCGACCGCGCGGGTCCGACGTACACCGTCGACACGCTGCGGGACCTGAAGGCCGAGCTGCCCGACGCCGAGCTCTACTTCATCACCGGCGCCGACGCGCTCGCCGACATCTTCACCTGGCGCGACGCGAGCGAGCTCTTCGAGCTGGCCAACTTCGTCGGCTGCACCCGGCCGGGCTACGAGATGGACGCCGCGACCCTCGGCGCCATCCCGGACGACCGCGTCACCATGGTCGAGATCCCCGCCCTGGCGATCTCCTCGAGCGACTGCCGCGAGCGCAGCCACCGTGGCGAGCCGGTCTGGTACCTCGTCCCCGACGGCGTGGTCCAGTACATCGCCAAGCACGACCTCTACCCCCGCAAGGACACCTGAAGGACACCGCATGAAGGACCCCCGATGACCGCCACCGAACACGCCGTCGAGCTCGTGCACGCCGCCGCCCGCGCGGCGGCCGACAAGCTCGCCCAGGACATCGTCGCCTTCGACGTCAGCGAGCAGCTGGCGATCACCGACGCGTTCGTCCTCGCCTCGGCGACCAACGAGCGGCAGGTCAAGGCGATCGTCGACGAGGTCGAGGACCGGCTGCGTGACATCGGCTCCAAGCCGATCCGGCGCGAGGGCGAGCGGGACGGTCACTGGGTGCTGATCGACTACGGCGAGATCGTGGTGCACGTCCAGCACGAGGAGGAGCGCCGGTTCTACGCGCTCGAGCGGCTCTGGCGGGACTGCCCGGTGATCGAGCTGCCGGCCGACGTCGCCGCCGGTGGCTGAACCGCGCTCCCTCATCCTGCTCCGGCACGGGCGCACGGCCTGGAACGCCGAGCGCCGTGCGCAGGGCCACTCCGACGTCGAGCTGGATGACCTGGGGCGCGCGCAGGCGGCCGCCGTGGCGCCGTACCTCGCCGGGCTGGGGCCGGTCTTCCTCTGGTCCTCCGACCTCGCCCGGGCGCGGCAGACCGCGGAGCACGTCGCCGCCGCTGCCGGTCTCGAACCACGCCTCGACGCGCGGCTCCGGGAGTTCGACCTCGGCGAGCGGACCGGGATGACGATGGCGGAGTACGCCGCCGCCCACCCCGAGGAGTACCGCTCGTTCCGCGCCGGCCGCTACGACGTCGTCCCCGGCGGCGAGAGCCGCTCCGAGGTCGCGTCCCGGGTCGTGGCCTGCGTGCAGGAGGCGCTCGCGGCGCTGGCGCCGGGGGAGTGCGGGGTGCTCGTCAGCCACGGCGGCGCCCTCAAGGTCTCGGTCCTCGAGCTGCTGGGGTGGCCGGAGTCGGCGGCGTCCGGCCTCCAGGCGCTCGACAACTGCGCCTGGGCGGTGCTCGCCGACAGCGGCGTCGACGGCTCGTTGCGGCTGGAGGCCTGGAACCGCCAGGCACCCGATTTCGCTTCGCCCACCGGCGTTGGCTAAGATTCCGCGAGTTGCCTCCGGGCAGCGAATGGGGCTGTGGCGCAGCTGGTAGCGCATCTGCATGGCATGCAGAGGGTCAGGGGTTCGAGTCCCCTCAGCTCCACCAACGACAGAAGGCGCCGGCGCAGCTGGTAGCGGCTCTGCCAATTCTGGGCATGGCATGCAGAGGGTCAGGGGTTCGAGTCCCCTCAGCTCCACCAATGTGATGGGTCGCGTGATCGGTGTCAGCCCACGCTTCCGTGGCGTTTGAGCCACACTCGATCCTCGCCGTTCACGGTGACGGTGTACACGAACGTGCCGTGGTGCTCACGCAGGATGCTGAGGTGCTTCTTCTTGAGCGCCGCGAGCTGCTCCTTCGTCACCCGCTGGCCCGCCGATCTGACGGTGACGTTCGCGAAGCCGTACTCCTGCATGCCGGAGTAGATCTGGTACGGCCCGTACTCGACCCGGAGGCTCGACGACCCACCGGCGTTGGGGACCTCGACGGCGCTCAGTTCCCGCCACACCCGGACGTCCTCCTCGGTCGGCAGCCCGCGGGACCCGCCCAGGCCGGCGCCGTCGGCAGCAAGTACGACGAAGTCGGTGTCCGGGGGCAGGTCCCCGGAAGCCTGGACCGCCTCGAGGCGGGGCAGCACGTCGTCGACGGTGCTGCCGGGAGGCAGGTGGAGCCGGAGCTCGGTCACGAGGTCGTCGAGGTCCTCGTGGTCGCGGGCATTGACGTCAGCCTCCACGGTCTCCCCGGCAGCACGTACTTCCAGGGCGAACCGGACCACCTCGATCAGGTCGTCCTCCCCGGCGTCTGGGTCCCTCGGTGTGCACCTCGATGTGGGCGGCGTCCACGTCGACGACCACGTCCGCCGGGTGACGGCGGAAAGTGCCGTCGAACGCGTCGTAGGCGTTGGTGACGACGGCGACCACGTCGTCGGTCGCCGCCTCGGGCTCCATGGCGACGATGAACGTCGAGGACCCGTCGAACGGAATGTCCTCACTCTGCGTGTACCCACCCTTCACAGAGGCGACCCCGTCCAGGGAGCGAAGCCGTTCCTTGAGATCTCGGGCGTCGCTGTCCGAGCCTCCGGCCCGCACCCAGCCAGCGGCGATGACGGCTACCAGGACGAGCAGCGCGACGACGATCCCGCGCTGGACGGTGCGACGATTCACGGGCGACATCCTGATGGTTGGAAGGGCTGGTGCACAGCACCGGTGCGGCATGCGGTCGATCGGCTTTCGCGCGCGGAAGTCAGTTTTCGAGGATCTCCGCGAGCGCGGCCACGGCGTCGACCGGGTTCGCCACGACCCGCACCTCCGGACCGGCGAACGCCGGCAGGTCGGTGCCGATGCTGACGACCGGGACGCCGGTGCGCGCGGCGAGGGCCACCTCCGACAGGGTCCCCCAGGACCCGCCGATGGACAGCACGGCGTCGGCGGCCCGCACCAGCAGCGGGTTGCGCATCTCCCCGAGCCCGGTGGGCAGCACGATCTGGTGGCCGGGGGAGGCGTCGCTGCGGGCCGAGGTCGGGAGGAGCGCGATCGCCGTACCGCCCGCCGTCGACACCCCGTCGGCGACGGCCGCCATCACGCCGCCCAGGCCACCCGTCAGCACGAACCAGCCGCGCTCCGCCAGCAACCGCCCGGCCTCGCGGGCGGTGTCGAGCAGGCGCGGGTCATCGGGTTCCCCCGGACCGCTGACCAGGACGTACGGCGGGTGCACGCCCTCGACCCTAGGCCGACGTGACGGCGGGCAGGGTGACCACCACGGTCGTGCCGGCACCCTCGATCGAGGCGATGCTCAGCGATCCGCCGTGGTGCTCGACCAGCGCCTTGGCCAGGGCCAGGCCGAGCCCGGTCCCCTGGATCTCCATCGCGGTGGACAGCGACGACCGGAAGAACCGGGTGCCGACCTGGGAGAGCTCCGCGTCGGGGATCCCGATCCCGGAGTCGTCCACGGTGAGGCGCACCATGTCCCCGTCGGCCCTCAGCCCCACGGTCACCTGCCCTCCCACGGGGGTGAACTTGACCGCGTTCCCCAGCACGTTGCGGACCACCCGCTCCACGTGACTGCGGTCGGCATCGACCGGCGGGACGTCGGGGTCGAGGTCGATCCGGACGTCCAGCCGACGCGCCTCGTGCGACCCGCTGAGCATGCGCTGGCAGTTCTCCACGACGCGAGCCAGGTCCACTCCCGCCGGGTCCGGCGCCACCTGGTCGGTCTCGATGGTCGAGAAGGCGAGCATGTCCTCGACGAGGCGGTGCAGCCTTCCGGCGTTGCGGTCGATGATGTCGATCGCCTTCGACAGCTGGCTCGGGACCGGCCCCAGGTCGCCCTCGATGATCAGCTCGAGGTAGCCGTTGATGCTCGACAGCGGGGTGCGCAGCTCGTGGGAGACGTTGGAGATGAAGGCGTCCTTGGCACGGTCCAGGTCCTCCAGCCGACGGACCTGACGCTGCTGCTCGTGGGCCTGGAGCTGCATCACGCTGAGCCCGATGTCGCGGGCGAGCTCCTCGCAGATCGACAGGTCACGGTCGCTCCAGTCACGGGGCGTGCGCGACATCAGCGCCACGCAGCCGATCAGCTGCGCGCCCACCCAGACGGGGACCAGCGCGACCGCACGCATCCCGAGGGGAACGGTGAAGGGACGGACGTCGTACTCCCCGACCCGCGGGGTGAGCTCGACGTCCCGGATGTTCACGCCGCGCCGGTCCGGCGCACCCTCGAACAGGAGCGGCTCGAGATGGGAGGCGTAGAGCGTCGCCGGGACCTCTCCCGGCACTTCCTCGACGCTCCAGTCGTGCAGCGCCGCCCCGGGGAGGGCGAGGTAGACCTGGCAGCGGTCGACGCAGGTGGCCCGGCCGATCGAGTGCGCGGCCCGCTCGAGGAGGCTCTCGACGTCCATCGAGTGCCGCAGCTCGCGGGCCACCTCGTTCACCACGCGGGCCCGGTCGGCGGTCTCCAGGATCTCCGCCTGCATCCCACGCAGCCGCTGCACCGTCTCGAACAGGTCGCCGGCGACCTGCTCGCCGATGCTCTCGGCCGCGCGGCGCCGCGCCCGCTCGCGGTCGCGCTGGCGTCGCAGGAGGGTGACGTCGTCGAGGTCGTGGGTGGTCCCCCGCGGTGGCGTGGTCCTGGGGATGTCGCTCACCTCGCCGTGAACCTGGCGTCGATGACGCAGTGGTCGGCCCCGTCGAGCATGCACTCCACGTGGGTCAGTCGGGACCACTCGCCGTAGTAGGTCGCGGCCCCGGCGATCATCCCCTCGGCCAGCGCGCAGAGCTGCCGCCGCGACCGGTAGTGGATCCGCAGCTTCTGGTCGTCGCACTCCTCGAACCAGAACGTCGGCGGGCGCGTGCCCCGGTACAACCGCTGGGCGTCCGCGTGGATGACGCTGTCGAGGGTGAGCAGGAACGGCAGCGCCGAGTCGAAGCCCTGGAAGTAGCGCGGGTAGCGCTGGGCGAGCCCGAGCAGCGCGGCCTGTCCGAGCTCGCGGGTCAGCTCGGCGGGGGACACACCGAGCTTCATCGCGCCTGCCTCGACGAGGCCCGAGAGCTCGCGGCACGGGTAGTCGCCGAGCGTCGTGTAGACACCCTGGATCCCGGCGTGCTGGAGCAGCGAGTCCCACAGCGTGTCGCCGTGCTCGGACGTCACTGCGTCCTCGACGAGATTGAAGATGATTCCCTTCACGGCACCCCCTGCCCGCGCGTACCCGGTCGACACCTCGACCAATCCTGGAACCGGCAGGCTACCGACGCGCGCGGGCCGCGGTCCGGGAAACAGCGAATCCCGACTGGAGCGGCGACGGCGGGCGGGGCGGGGACCTACCCGGCCGTGGGCGCGGGCAGGGTGACCACGACCGTGGTCCCGGCACCCTCGAGGGAGGAGATGGTGATCTTGCCGGCGTGCTGGTCGACCAGTGCCTTCGTGAGGGCCAGGCCGAGCCCGGTCCCCTGGATCTCGGCGGTGGTGGCCAGGGACGATCGGAAGAAGCGGTTGAACAACATCGCCTGCTCCGCCTCGGGAATCCCGATCCCGGTGTCGCTCACGGTGATCACGACCTCCTCCGCCTTGGCCTCGGCCTCGAGGGAGACGCGGCCGCCGTCCGGGGTGAACTTCACGGCGTTCGTGAGCAGGTTGAGCACGATCCGCTCGATCTGGGTGGGATCGGCGTGGACGCGCAGCCCCGGGGGCACGTTCATCTCGAGCGTCAGCGTGCGGTTGCGCAGGGTGGGCTCCAGCGAGCGTTCGCACTCCTGGAGGACGCCCTCGAGCTCGAGCGGGAAGCGGTTGAGGGCAAATCCGCGGGAGTCGAGCGCGGACAGTGCGAGCAGGTCCTCGACCAGCGCCCGCAGCCGTTCGGCGTTGCGGTTGACCACCGAGATGCCCTCCATCATCTCCTGGTTGATCTGCCCCAGGGCGCCGTCGGCGATCAGCTCGAGGTAGCCGGCGATGCTGGTCAGCGGCGTACGGAGCTCGTGGGAGACGTTGGAGATGAAGGCGTCCTTGGCGAGGTCGAGCTCCTCGAGCCGGCGCATGGTCTCCCGCTGCCGCTGCTGCGTGGTCTGGAGCTTCTTCACCATGTCGAACAGGTCGGCCGTCGCCTTCTCGCCGATGTTCTCGGCCGCGATCCGGCGGACTCGCTCGCGGGCCAGCTGGCGACGCAGCACGCCCAGCTCGGTGGTGGGGTCGAGAACCTTTCCGGCCTCGGGCCGGGCGACCGGCTTCATCGATCCACCGCCGCCGTGATCGCCGTGTCCAGGGCGCAGTGGTCGGCCCCCTCGAGCATGCACTGGGTCTGCGTCACGATGGCCCCTTGTCCGTAGTACTCGGCCGCGCCCTCGATCAACCCCTCGGCGAGGGCGCACAGCTTGCGTTGGGAGCGGTAGTGCACGACGAGGTGGTCGGGGCCCGGCTCGTCGAACCAGAACGCCGGCGGCGTGGAGTCGTGATGCAGCTTGAGGACCTCCGGATGGATCACGTCGTTGAGGGTCATCAGGAAGGAGCGCACCGAGTCGTGCGGCGTGAAGAAGCGGGGGAAGCGCTCCGCCAGGCGGCCCAGGGCGTCCCGGCCGATCTCGCGGGTGAGGTCCGGGGGTTCGATCCCGAGCATGCTGGAACCGGCGGAGATCAGGGCGACGAAGTCGGCGTCGGGGTAGTTGCCCAGCGCCGTGTAGGCACCGTCCAGCCCTGCCTTCTCCAGGATCTGGTCCCACGTCTCCAGACCGTGCGCGTCCACCACAGAGTCTTCGACGAGGTTGAAGATGATGCCCTTCATCTGCCCACCTCTCCGCTCCATTGTGCTCGCACAGTAAGTGCAGATGCAGGAGCGGACGGGCAGATTTACACGATCTTGTCGATGGCCGGCGCGACCTGCCGGATCAGGTGATGGTCATGCCGCCGTCGACGGGGAGGGTCTGCCCGGTGATGTAGCCGGCGGCGTCCGAGGCGAGGAAGACGACGGTGGCCGCGAGCTCCGCGGGGTCGCCCTTGCGGCCGACGGGTATCCGCGCGTGCTGGGCCTCCAGGTAGCCGTCGGGGTACTGGTCGGTCATCTCCGAGACGAAGAACCCCGGCGCGACCGCGTTGACCCGGATGCCCTTGCGCCCGGTCCACTGCTGGGCGAGGTCGCGGGTCAGGCCGATCAGCCCGGCCTTCGACGCGGCGTACGCCGCCTGCGGCAGCCCCGCCGTGGTCAGCCCGAGCACCGAGCTGATGTTGATCACGCTGGACCCCGGCTGCATCACCCGGCCGCACGCCTGGGCCATCCAGTAGCACCCGTTGAGGTTGACGTCGATGACGCTCCGGAACTGCTCGGGGGTCTCCCGCGTGGCGGGTACGGCGGTGCCGACCCCGGCGTTGTTGACCAGGACGTCGACCCGGCCGAACTCGGCCATCGCGGCCTCCACCAGGGCGGTGCAGGACTCCGGGTCGGCGACGTCGGTGGCCACGGCCAGGGCGCGACGGCCCGGCAGCCTCGACCAGGGTCGCGGTCTCCTGGAGCCGGTCGACCCGGCGAGCGCCGAGGACCACGTCGGCGCCGGCCTCGGCCAGGCCCTGGGCGAACGCGACGCCGAGGCCGGAGGAGGCGCCGGTGACGATCGCGACCCGGCCGTCGAGACGGAACATGTCGGGAGTTGTCATGCCGGCCATCCAAGCAGTGGCTCGTCAACCGTGGCGACCCCGTCCGGCGCACTCGGTTACCATGGGTCCATGCGGAGGATCCTGCTCCTTACCTAGCCGCGTCGAGACGCACAGACCGACGCGGCTGCCCCTCGTGCCCGAGGGGCTTTTTTGTGCGCTGGATCCGTCCCCCACACGTGAGAGAGATGACGATGAGCGACCAGGCAGAGCAGGAGCGGGCGACGTACGACGTCGCGGCGGTGCAGGAGAAGTGGCGCCGGGTCTGGGAGGAGCTGGAGCCGTTCCGCGCCGACGACAAGGTCGTCGCGTCCGGTGAGCGCGAGAAGCGCTACGCGCTGACGATGTTCCCCTACCCGAGCGGCGACCTGCACATGGGCCACGCCGAGGTGACCGCGCTGCACGACGTGATCGCGCGCTACTGGTGGCAGCGCGGCTACGAGGTGCTGAACCCGATGGGGTTCGACTCCTTCGGCCTGCCGGCCGAGAACGCCGCGATCAGGAGCAACCAGCACCCGGCCACGTTCACCTACGCCAACATCGAGACCTCGCGGCGCTCCTTCGACGACTACGCCTGCTCCTTCGACTGGTCGCGCACCCTCAACACCTCCGACCCGGACTACTACCGCTGGACCCAGTGGCTGTTCCTGGAGTTCCGGAAGCGGGGCCTGGCCTACCGCAAGAAGAGCCCGGTCAACTGGTGCCCCAACGACCAGACCGTGCTGGCCAACGAGCAGGTCGTCGGCGGTTTCTGCGACCGCTGCGGGGCCGAGGTCACCAAGCGCGACCTGACCCAGTGGTACTTCAAGATCACCGAGTACGCCCAGGAGCTGCTGGACGAGCTGGACAACCTGGCGCCCACGTGGCCCGAGCGGGTGATCACCGCGCAGCGCAACTGGATCGGCCGGTCCGAGGGGGCGCACGTCGACTTCGTCGTGGAGGGTCGCGACGAGCCGCTGACCGTGTACACGACGCGGCCGGACACCCTGTTCGGCGCGACCTTCATGGTGGTGGCCGCCGACGCGGCGCTGGCCGGCGAGCTGGTCACCGACGAGCAGCGGTCGGCGTACGAGGCGTACCTGGAGGAGGTGCGCCGGGCCACCGAGATCGAGCGGCTGGCCTCCGACCGCCCCAAGACCGGCGTCTTCCTGGGTGTCCACGCGACCAACCCGCTGACCGGCAGCCGGATCCCGGTGTACGCCGCCGACTACGTGCTGGCCGACTACGGCACCGGCGCGATCATGGCCGTGCCCGGCCAGGACCAGCGCGACTGGGAGTTCGCGACGGTGTTCGACCTGCCGATCGTGCGGACCGTGCAGCCGCCGGAGGACTGGGACGGCGAGGCGTTCACCGGCGACGGGCCGGCGATCAACTCCGCCAACGAGGAGATCGACCTGTCCGGGCTGGGCGTCGAGGAGGCCAAGGCCACCACGATCGCGTTCCTGGAGCGACAGGAGCTGGGCCGCGGCACGGTGAACTACCGGCTGCGGGACTGGCTGCTGTCCCGCCAGCGCTACTGGGGCCCGCCGATCCCGATCATCCACTGCGAGAAGTGCGGCGAGGTCGCCGTACCCGACGACCAGCTGCCGGTGACCCTGCCGGAGCTGCGGGGCGCGGACCTGAAGCCGAAGGGGACCTCGCCGCTGGGCGCCGCCACCGACTGGATCAACGTCGACTGCCCGAGCTGCGGCGGGCCGGCGAAGCGGGACTCCGACACGATGGACACCTTCGTCGACTCCTCGTGGTACTTCCTGCGCTACTGCTCGCCGCACGACGACACGCAGGCCTTCGACTCCGAGCTGGTGAACCGGTGGATGCCGTGCGACATCTACATCGGCGGCGTGGAGCACGCGGTGCTGCACCTGCTGTACGCGCGGTTCTTCACCAAGGTGCTGCGGGACATGGGGCTGCTGGACTTCGGCGAGCCGTTCTCGGCGCAGCTGAACCAGGGCTTCGTGATCAACCAGGGCAAGAAGATGAGCAAGTCGCGCGGCAACGGCGTCAACCTGGGGGAGCAGCTGGAGGCCTTCGGGGTCGACGGCGTCCGGCTGACCCTGGTCTTCGCCGGGCCGCCCGAGGACGACATCGACTGGGCGCACATGTCGCCGGGCGGGTCGCTGCGGTTCCTGGAGCGGGTCTGGCGGCTGTCCGGTGACGTGACCTCGGCTGCCGGCACCGACCCCGCGTCGGGCGACGTCGCCCTGCGCAAGGTGACCCACAAGACCGTCCACGAGGCCGCCCAGCTGATCGAGAGCCACCGGTTCAACGTGATGGTCGCCCGGGTGATGGAGCTGGTCAACGCCACCCGCAAGGCCATCGACTCCGGGTGCGGGCCGGACGACCCGGCGGTGCGCGAGGCCGTCGAGGCGGTCGCGATCCTGCTGTCCCTGGTCGCGCCCTACACCGCGGAGGAGATGTGGGAGCGGCTCGGCCACCAGCCCACGGTCGCCCGCGCCGGGTGGCCCGAGGTCGACCCGCAGCTGCTCGTCGAGGACTCGGTGACCTGCGTGGTGCAGGTGCAGGGCAAGGTGCGGGCCCGGCTGGAGGTCTCGCCGGACGTCTCCGACGCGGACCTGGAGGCGGCCGCGCTGGCCGACCCGGCCGTCGTACGCGCCGTGGACGGGCGCGCGGTGCGCAAGGTGATCGTGCGGGCACCCAAGCTGGTCAACGTCGTCGTCTGAGGCGCCGGGTCGTGTGCTGAAGTGGCTGCTGGAGCGGCCACTTCAGCACACGACGTTCCGGTCAGGGCCGGTCGAAGCCGAACGTGTAGCTGCCGGAGCCGGAGTACGACTCCACCCGCCACGAGTAGTAGCCGCTCGTGCCGGAGTAGTTGATCTGCTCGTCCGGGCCGGAGGTGATGCCCTGCGCCACGACGGTCCACGCGGCGCCGTTCCACTTCTCCAGGTAGAGGTCGAAGTCGACCCCGCTGGGACCGTCCAGGCAGCCGACGTGGGTGCCGGAGACGGAGGAGTAGAAGTAGCCGCTCGGAGCCGGGTGGTAGTCGAGGTCACCGGCACCGGAGAGCGACCCGGTGGCGGTCTCGGGCAGGCTGCACCCGGTCGGCGGGGGCGGCGGGGTGCCCCCGGTGCCGGTGTAGAGCAGCCGGTTGGGCGAGCCCGTCCCGGCGTTGGTCACCACGCCCGTCGTCGCGCTGGACACGATCGCGTTGTTCACCGTGGCCGGCGAGGCGGACGGGCTGCCCTGCAGGTACGCCGCAGCCGCACCCGCGACGTGCGGGGTGGCCATCGACGTACCACTGATCGTGTTGGTGGCCGAGTCGCTGCCGATCCAGGCGGAGGTGATGTTCGACCCGGGGGCGAACAGGTCGAGGCAGGAGCCGATGTTGGAGAAGCTCGAGCGGGCGTCGGTGTTGGTCGTGGAGCCGACGGTGAGGCCGGCCGCGACCCGGCTGGGCGAGCTGTTGCAGGCGTTGGCGCCGTTGTCGTTGCCCGCCGCGAGGGCGTAGGTGATGCCGTCGTTGATCGAGTTGTTCACCGCGGTGTCCAGGGCGCTGGACACGCCGCCGCCGAGGCTCATGTTGGCCACGGCCGGGCTACCGGCGGTGTGGTTCGCGGTGACCCAGTCGATGCCGGCGATGACGCCCGAGTCGGTGCCGTTGCCCGAGCAGTCGAGCACCCGGACCGCCACGAGTCCGACGTCCTGCGCGACGCCGTACGTCTCCCCGCCGACGGTCCCGGCCACGTGCGTGCCGTGGCCGTGGCAGTCGTCGGTGCCGCGGCCGTCGCTGATCGCGGTGTAGCCGGAGACCGCGCGGCCGCTGAACTCCGCGTGCGTACGGCGGATGCCGGTGTCGATGACGTAGGCCGTCACCCCGGCGCCCGACCGGTCGTAGGTGAAGGCGTTGTTGAGCGGCAGGGCGCGCTGGTCGATCCGGTCCAGGCCCCACGTCGCGGGGGACTGGGTGTCGCTGGCCCGGACCTGGCGGTCGGCCTCGAGGTAGTCCACACGCGGGTTGTTGCGCAGACCGCGCAGGGCCTGCGCCGGGAGCGTGGCCGCGAACCCGTCGAGCACGGTGCCGTAGGTGTGGTGGATCCGGGCGCCCTGGCTGCGGGCGTCGGACCGGGCGGCCCTGACCGCGTCGGCGGAGGTGCCCTTGTCGAAGACCACGATGTAGCGGTCGCTGGCGGACGTCCCGTGGACCGGTGCCGGTCCACGGTCGGCGGAGGCGTGGCGGTCCGGGGGACTCGCCGTGGCGGCGCCCGGGACCAGGGCCAGGGCGGCCCCGGTCACGGTCGCGGTGAGAGCCGCCGCGAGGCGGGAGTGGCGTGCAGACATCGAAGGGGTTTCCTTCCCGAGAGAGATGTGACCGGACGAATCTCGCGTCCGGAGCACGAACCCGACAAGGGCTGCGGGTTCGTTAACTGTTAACTCGGGCGCGGCGGGTCGTCGGGCCAGCGCCACCGGATCCCGGTGGTCCCGGCCGCGGCGTCGGTGTCGAGCAGGTGCACGCCGTACGCCGGATCGAGCTCGAGCGGGGCGACCTCCTCCGTGCCGGCGATCCGGACGCAGGACGCCGGCAGCGCGGCCGGGTCGAAGCAGACCTCGAGCAGGTACTGCCGCATCGGCAGCCGCAGGCGGCGGGTGAACTCGCGCTCGTGCGGGTGCGGCGGCGCGGTGACCACGTCGTACTCCACGACGACGCTCTGCCCGCGCCGCAGCGGTTGCAGGAACTCCAGCTCGGCGCCCGACGACGCCGGCGACGTCGTCGAGCACCATCCGGCCGAGGAGGCAGCCACGCCGCGGGCGGATCTCGGGCGGCGCCGCTCCGGGGTCGTCCTGCCGGTTGAGGACCACCCGGCGGTCGGGGCCGTCGGTGCGGGCCCGCAGCACCTCGCGGACCTGCAGGGAGCGTTGGGTCCGGTCCGGGCCCATCGTGATCACGTCGTGCAGGCTCACCCGTTCCAGCTCGGCGTCCCACGTGGTGTCCAGGCGGCGCAGCACCGCCGTCTGTGGCGGCTCCGGCCAGACGGCGGCCAGGTCCTGCACCTCGCAGCGCCGCCCGCGATCACGGGGGACCGCGAGCGCGCGCCGCAACGCGCCGCGTTCGAGGTCCAGCACCTCCTCCAGGTGCGGGAGTGCGGCCAGCGAACGCTTCCGCTCCGGCTGACTGCGGCCCGACTGCCAGTAGCTCAGGGTGGCCACGCTGAGGTGGACGCCGCGGGCGTCCAACCGGTCCTTGATCCGCTCCAGCCCCAGCCCGCGCTCCTCGATCGCGCTGCGGAGCGTGTCGGCGAAACTCCCGAACGGTTCGGCCACTCGCGACATTGAATCGGCGCAGCGGGCCGGTCGCAAGGGCCGTGGAGGCCCGTGGTGAGTGGTGCGCAGGCCTTCACCCCACCGCGGCTAGCCTTCGGGGCGTGTCCCGGATCGCCGTCGTCACCGACTCGACCGCCTCGCTGCCCGCCGAGGTGGTGGCCGCGCACCGCATCGTCGTCGTACCCCTCCAGGTGGTGATCGGCTCGGAGGTGTTCGACGAGGGAGCGGAGGGTGCGACACCGGAGACGGTCGCCGCGGCGCTGCGGGAGTACCGCCCGGTGAGCACGTCGCGGCCGGCCCCGGCGGTGATGCTCGAGGTGTACGAGCAGGCCGCCCGGGACGGCGCGGAGGCCGTGGTGTCGGTGCACCTGTCCGGGGAGATGTCCGGCACGTTCGAGTCGGCGCAGCTGGCCGCCCGCGACGCCTCGATCCCGGTGCTGACGGTCGACAGCCGCCAGGTCGGGGTGGCGACCGGGTACGCCGTCCTCTCTGCCGCCGCCGTCGTCGAGGCCGGCGGCTCGCCCGAGGAGGCCGCGGCTGCGGCCGCCGCCCGGGCCGCGGCGACGTCCTCGCTCTTCTACGTCGACACCCTCGAGTACCTGCGCCGGGGCGGGCGGATCGGCGCCGCCGCCGCGATGTTCGGCGGTGCGCTCGCCGTCAAGCCTCTGCTGCAGATCCAGGACGGAACGGTGGCGACCCTGGAGAAGGTGCGTACGTCGGCACGGGCGCTGTCCCGGCTCGAGGAGCTTGCGGTCGAGGCCGCGGGCGACGGGCCGGTCGACGTCTGCGTGGCGCACCTGTCCAGCCCGGACCGCGCGGGGCAGCTGACCGCCCGGCTCACCGAGCGGCTGGCCGCGAACCTGGAGGGGCGCGACGTGTGGTGCGGCGAGCTCGGGGCGGTCCTGGGTGCGCACGTCGGACCCGGGATGCTGGCGGTCTGCGTGGCGCCGCTCCTCTGAGCCGGGCCCGCCCGGGGCCTGTCGCGGCCCGGAAACCGTCCACAATCGTCGTCCGGGCGGCGCTCTCCACAGCCGTGACCTCGCGGCGCTGCGGTCGTCCGCCCCTCTCCCTAGCGTCGGGACATGGCATCTCGACGTCCGAGTCCGGCGCACCAGGAGGCCGTCTCCCGACGGCTGGCCCAGCTGCACGCCGACCTGAGTGCGGGTCGCGACCCCGACGCGACCCGGCTGCGGCGAGCCCGCCCGTCGGGGGAGCCGGTCGTGTCGGGGGACCACACGCGGGTGTCGCGGAGGCAGTCCCCGGAGCGATCCGCGCCCGCGCCGCCACCCCTGCCCGTGGCGTCCCGGCGCCCACCGCCTGACCCGGCCCCTGACCCGCCCCCGGCTGTGCCCCGGCCCGGTCGTCACGCCGCGCGACGACCGGGACGGGCCGTCGGTGCGGTGCCGGCCACCCTGCGCGGCCGGGTCGCGCTGGGTCCGGCCCAGCTCGCCCTCGTCGCCGTCCTGGTCGCGATCGGGCTCGCGGTGACGGCGTGGTGGGTGATCCGGGGAGACGCCCGCGAGGTCGCCGCGCCGGTCCTCGCCCCGGTGTCGGCCGGTCCGACGGAGGGCCAGGCGAGCGGTCAGGCCGGCCTGGCGTCGCCCGTCGGCGGGTCCGTCGCGCCGTCGGGCGACCCGTCGCAGGCGGGGAAGGTGACCGTCGACGTCACCGGCAAGGTCCACCGTCCGGGGATCGTGGTCCTCGACGCGGGCTCCCGCGTGATCGACGCGCTGGAGGCGGCCGGCGGCCCGCGTCGCGGCGTGCGACCTCTCCTCGCTGAACCTCGCCCGGGTGCTCGTCGACGGGGAACAGGTCGTCGTCGGTCAGCCGGTGCCGCCGGCGCCGGTCGGGTCGGCTCCCGCCGCCCCGGGGACGGGTCCGCTCGTCAACCTGAACACCGCCGACCTCGCCCAGCTCGAGACCCTGCCCGACGTCGGCCCGGTCACCGCCCAGGCGATCATCGACTGGCGCACCGCGCACGGCGGCTTCACCGACGTCGCGGAGCTGCTGGAGGTCGACGGCATCGGCGACGCCACCCTGGCCACGATCAGCCCGCACGTGACGGTCTGAGGTGATCGAGGGTGACCGGGTGCCCGACCTTCGGATGCCGCTGCTCGGCGTGGCCGCCTGGGCCGGCGGTCTGGCCGGGCACCTGCTCCCGCGGGGGCTGCTCCTGCTCGTCGTGCTGGCCGCCGTCGCGGTCGTGGCGCTGTGGCGGAGGTGGCGGAGTGCCACCCGCCTCGGCGTGCTGCTGGTCTTCGTCGCGGTCGCCGCCGTCTCGGTGCTCCGTCAGGAGCAGGTCGAGCGCAACCCGGTCGCGGCCCTGGCCCGCGAGCGCGCGGTGGCCTCGGTGGAGCTCACGATCGGCTCCGACCCGCGCCGGATCAGCGGGCGCTTCGCCGACCAGGTGCTGGTCCGGGGCACGGTGCGTGCCGTCACCGGGCGGGGGGAGTCCCGCCGGCTGGCGACGCCGGTCCTGGTGATCGCCGGCGACGCCTGGCGAGCGGTGCGCCTGGGCAGCCGGGTGCGGGTCACCGGGCGGCTCGGGCCGGCCGACGGGCACGGCCTGGCGGCGGTGCTCTCGACCCGGGACCCGCCCGAGGTGGTGGCCCGGCCGGACGTGTGGTGGCGGGGTGCGGCCGCGGTGCGCGCGTCGATCCGCGAGTCGGTGACCCACCGGCCACCGAGCCAGCGGGCGCTCGTCCCGGCGCTGGTCGACGGGGACGACGCGGCGCTCGACCCCGCGCTGGCGGAGGACTTCCGGGAGACCGGGCTGACCCACCTGCTGGCGGTGTCGGGCACCAACCTGACGCTGGTCGTGGGGTTCCTGCTCGTGCTGTCGCGCTGGTGCGGGGTGCGCGGGCGCGGCCTGTACGCCGTCGGGGCGCTCGGCATCGTCGGTTTCGTGCTGCTCGCGCGGACCGAGCCGAGCGTGGTCCGGGCGGCCGCGATGGGCACGGTCGCGCTGCTGGCGATGGGGACCGACGGTCGGCAACCGCGGCGCCCGGGCGCTGGGGAGCGCCGTGGTCGCGCTGCTGCTGGTCGACCCCGGCCTGGCGGTGAGCGTCGGCTTCGCGCTGTCGGTCCTGGCCACGGCCGGCATCCTGCTGCTCGCGCCGGGCTGGCGGGACGCGCTGCACCGGTGGCTGCCGCGCTGGCTGGCCGAGGCGATCGCGATCCCGGCGACCGCCCAGCTCGCCTGCACGCCCGTGGTCGCGGCGATCTCGGGCCAGGTCAGCCTGGTCGCGGTGGTGACCAACCTCGCCGTGGCGCCGGTGATCGGCCCCGCCACGGTGCTCGGCCTGGCGGGCGGGCTCACGGGTCTCGTGCTCGCCTGCGCTCGGCCAGGCCTTCGGGCACGCTGGCCGGCTGGTGCGTCGCCTGGCTGGTGCTGGTGGCGCGCCGGGGCGCCGACCTGCCGACCGCCTCGGTGGGCTGGGAGACCGGCGTGGTCCCGATCGGCCTGCTGACCGCTGCTCGTGCTCGTGGTCGCGCTGGCCGGCCCGCGGCTGCTCGCCCGGCCGGCGGGCGGGGTCGGCTGCTCCGTGCTGCTGGTCGTCGGTGTCCTCGTCCGGCCGCCGACGCCCGGGTGGCCGCCCGAGGGCTGGGTGCTGGTCGCCTGCGACGTGGGGCAGGGAGATGCGCTGGTCCTGCGCGCCGGCCCGGAGGCCGGTGTCGTGGTCGACGCCGGGCCCGAGCCGGCCGCGGTCGACCGGTGCCTGGACCGGCTCGAGATCACCCAGGTCCCGCTCGTCGTGCTCACCCACTTCCACGCCGACCACGTCGACGGGTTGCCGGGCGTGCTCGAGGGGCGCGAGGTCGGCGCGGTCGAGGTCTCGCCGGTGGCCGACCCGACCGAGGGGGCCGCCGACGTCGCCCGGCACCTCGCCGCGGCCGGGCTGCGACCTGCCGTGGCGCCGTACGCCGTGACGCGGAGCGTCGGCGAGGTGCGGTTCCAGGTCCTGGCCCCGGTGCCCGGGACCCCGACGTCGGTTCCGGGTGACGGGAGCGCCGCCAACGACGCCAGTGTGGTGCTGCTGGCCGAGGTCGGCGGCGTCCGGATGCTGCTGACCGGCGACATCGAGCCGGAGGCGCAGCTCGCGCTGGCCCGGGCCTGGCCCGGGCTGCGGGTCGACGTGCTCAAGGTGCCGCACCACGGCAGCCGCTACCAGGACCTCGACTTCCTGCTCGGCCTCGGTGCCCGGCTGGCCCTGGTCAGCGCGGGCGCCGACAACGACTACGGGCACCCGGCACCGGAGGCGCTGGTGCCGCTGGCCGAGTCCGGGGCCGAGGTGCTGCGCACGGACCTGGACGGCGACGTCGCGGTGGTGGTCCGCGACGGCGCGCTGGCCGCGACCACGGCCCGGTGATGGGGGAGGCCTGTGGGAAGGTGGGCGCACCATGGCAGGTCCCCGCGCAGCAGACGTCCTCGGCCGGGTCACGCTGGTGACCGGCAAGGAGGAGTTCCTCAACGAGCGCACCGTCACCGCCGTCCGCGAGGCCGTCCGTCAGTACGACGCCGAGGCCGAGGTCTCCGAGACCCGCGCGGGCGACCTGACCCTGGCGACGCTGGGCGAGATGTCGGCCCCCTCGCTGTTCTCCAGCACCCGCTGCGTGGTGGTCCGCGCCCTGGAGGACCTGCCCGAGGAGTCGGTCGACGGGCTGCTCGGCTACGCCGGGGCGCCCGTCGAGGACGTCGCGCTCGTGCTCGTCCACGGTGGCGGGCAGAAGGGCTCGGGCGTGCTGGCCAAGCTGCGCAAGCTGACGAGCGTCACCGAGGCGAAGTCCGGCGAGCTCAGGCCGTCGGAGTTCCCGGGGTTCGTCGCGGCCGAGGTGCGGGCCCTGGGGGCGTCCATCGACCAGGAGGCCGCGATGCTCCTGGTCCAGGCCGTCGGCCAGGACCTCCGCTGCCCTCGCGGCGGCCGCCCACCAGCTCACCAGCGACTTCCCGGGCGAGCAGCTGACCCCCGACCGGGTCAAGCAGTACTTCGGCGGGCGGGCCGAGGCGAAGTCGTTCGCCGTGGCCGACGCCGCGTTCGACGGCCGCCGGCAGGCGGCCCTCGAGGAGCTGCGCTGGACCCTCGACGCCGGCACCGCGCCGGTGCTGGTGACCAGCGCCTTCGCGGGGAGCGCGCGCGGGATCGCCCGCTACAAGGGCGCCGCCGCGCGGGGCCCGCGAGGCCGACCTGGCCCGCGAGATCGGCGTGCCGCCGTGGAAGGTGCGCACCGTGCGCGACCAGTCCCGCAGCTGGTCCGACGGCGGGATCGCCCACGCGATCCGGGCGATCGCCCAGGCCGACGCCGACATCAAGGGCGCCGCCAGCGACGCGTCGTACACCCTCGAGCGGCTGGTGCTCACCATCACCGCCCTGCGCTCACCCTGACGTCGACCCGCCCAAGGGCCGCGAAATGACGTTGACCCGCCCGCATGTCGAGTAGCGGTCGAGGAACGAGGCCGCTATCGAGACCCGGGCGGGTCAACGTGACGTGTGGTCAGCTCAGAGAGCGGAGGCCTTCTTCGCGATGGCCGACTTGCGGTTCGCGGCCTGGTTCTTGTGGATGACGCCCTTCGAGGCGGCCTTGTCGAGCTTGCGGGCGGCGTCGCGCCCGGCCGCGAGCGCGGCGTCCTTGTCGCCGGCCGCGGCGGCCTCGCGGAACTTGCGCACAGCCGTCTTCAGGTTCGTCTTGACGGACTTGTTGCGCTCGTGCCGGCGCTCGTTCTGCCGGTTGCGCTTGATCTGGGACTTGATGTTCGCCACTGATGCGCCTTCGTCATTGGTCGGGTCTCGGACAGGGGGTTCGGGGTGGCCGGCGCGCGGGCGCCAGACCGACGAGCAAGACTAACAGCGCGCGGTCGGGCCGCCCAAATCCGTCAGCGGCGGATCACGACCCCGTCCAGCCGCGGCGCTCGCACAGCCACGCCCAGCAGACCTCGCCCTGCCAGCGCTGGTGGTCGCGGAGGTGGGGGGAGTTGGTCGGGACCGGCTCGTCCTGCTGCTTGAAGAAGTAGCCGACGACCAGGGCGAGCACGGCGTCGATGTGGTCGGCGGGTACGTCGCGCAGCAGCCGGCGCTCGGCGATCACCCGCTCCACGTCGAGCCCGTCCCCCCGCGGCCCGATCAGCATGAACAGCGAGTCGATCCAGTCGGCGCCGAGCACCGGCCAGTTCCAGTCGCAGAACCACGCCCGGCCGTCCCCGTCGAGGATCACGTTGTCGTCGCGGACGTCGGTGTGCACCACCGTGTCGCCGCGCCGCATGGTCGAGGGCGCCGCGCGGCGAGGCCGGCCGCCTCCTCGAGGTGGGGCAGATCCGGCTGGGTGGCCCGGACGTGGTCCCAGAACCCGACCATGCCGCCGAGCTCGGTGGCGAAGGTGTCGAGGGACAGCTCGGGCGGCGCGGGCGTGAGCCGCTCCGCCACGTCCTCGAGCGTGTCCAGGCAGGCGGAGAGCTCGGACTCCCGCCAGGGCCGGACCGGGTTGTGCCCCTCGACGTACTCCAGCCCCAGCACCACCCAGTCGTCGTCCAGCAGCCAGAGCAGCCGCGGCGCCGCGACCTCGGCCGGCAGCGCGGCCAGCTTGCGCGCCTCCTCGCGGTAGGAGTCGGCGAACATCCGCTGCGCCTTCACCGAGGCCGCCTTCACGAAGTGCTTGGTGCCGTCCTCGCAGGTGAGCACCGAGGCGAAGCCGGGCGTGAATCCCGCCCCCTGCGACTCCGCGTTCGCGACGGGTGAGCCGCACTTCCGCTCGACGTAGGCGCGCAGGTTCGGCGGCAGGAACTGCCACTCCAGGCGGCGCGCGGTCCTGCCCGAGGGGGCCGGGTACGTCGTCATGGGGGGCCATCCTTCCCGACGGCGACGCGGCTCCGCGAGCGGATTCGGGTCGCCAGGGCGACTCCGGCGACGGCGACGACCAGGCCGACCTGCTGCCGCGGGCCGAGAGTCTCGCCGAGCACCAGCCACGCCATCACCGCGGTGACCGGGGGAGCGAGGAAGAAGAGGCTGGCTGCCGCGCCGGACCCGCCCCGCAGGACCAGGAGGGCGAGCAGCACCAGCCCCACGATCGAGTTCACCACCGCCAGCCACAGCAGCGAGACGGTCGCCCCGCCGGCGTCGGAGACCGGCAGCCACCCCTCGAACAGCCAGCCCGCGACGAGCAACGGTGGGGCCGACACGGCGAACTGCACGGACGCCGACCACAGCAGGTCCGGGGACGCGCCGATCCACCGCTGGCCGAGCGTGCCCAGGCTCAGCGTCAGCATGCTCAGCACCCCCGCCAGCACCGCGAGCGGCCCGCCGGCGTCGCCGAGGTCGACGCCGAGCACGAGCACCACGCCCAGGACGCCGAGCAGGAAGCCGGCCACCTGGATCCACGAGAGCCCCTCGCGGAGCAGGGCGGCGGCCAGGATGGCGGTCAGGACCGGGCTCAGCGCATGCAGCATCGAGCTCACGGTGGCGCCCAGGCCCAGGTCGAAGGCGACGTACATCAGCCCGAACTGCACGGCGTTCATCACCAGCCCCACGGCGGCGACCCGCCCGAGGGTCTGCCGCGACATCGCGAAGGGTCGCCGCAGTGCCAGCGCGAGCAGGACGCCGAGGACGGCGGCCAGCAGGAACCGCCACCCCAGCACGCGTGAACGGCGCGGCGGCCTCGACGGCTGCCGGGCCGGCGATGTAGCCCGAGGACCAGACCAGGACGAACGCGGCGGCCGGGACCACGGGCAGGTGCGTCGGCCGGGCGTCGTACGACGGGGAGCTCGGGGTGGGCGACGGCATCGACGGCGACGCTAGCGGGCGGCTGCGCGGTTTCCTCGTGGCGAGGGAGTGCGTGGAACAATGGCGCGACCGTCCAGACGTCGTACCGAAAGCACTCTGTGTCCCTCTCCAGCGCCCCCAAGCCGGGCCAGACCGATCCCGCGATCATCCGGAACTTCTGCATCATCGCGCACATCGACCACGGCAAGTCGACGCTGGCCGACCGGATGCTCCAGCTCACCGGCGTGGTCGACGAGCGCGCCGCCCGGGCGCAGTACCTCGACCGGATGGACATCGAGCGCGAGCGCGGCATCACGATCAAGAGCCAGGCCGTCCGGATGCCGTGGACCGTGCCGGCCGACAACGAGCAGGGCGCCGAGCCCGGCACCTACGTCCTGAACATGATCGACACCCCCGGTCACGTCGACTTCACCTACGAGGTGTCCCGGTCGCTCGAGGCGTGCGAGGCCGCGATCCTGCTCGTCGACGCCGCCCAGGGCATCGAGGCGCAGACCCTCGCGAACCTCTACCTCGCCATGGGTGCGGACCTGCACATCATCCCGGTGCTCAACAAGATCGACCTGCCCAGCGCCAACGTGGAGAAGTACGCCGCGGAGCTGGCCGGCCTGGTCGGCTGCGACGTCTCCGAGGTGCTGCTCACCAGCGCCAAGACCGGCGTCGGGGTCGAGGCCCTGCTCAACGAGATCGTGAAGCAGACGCCGCCGCCCGTGGGCGAGGCCGACCAGCCGCCCCGGGCGCTGATCTTCGACTCCGTCTACGACACCTACCGCGGCGTGGTGACCTACGTCCGGGTGATCGACGGCAAGCTGAGCCACCGCGACCGGATCAAGATGATGTCGACCGGCGCCGTCCACGAGATGCTCGAGGTCGGCGTGATCAGCCCCGAGCCGGTGAAGGCCGGGGAGATCGGCGTCGGCGAGGTCGGCTACCTCATCACCGGCGTGAAGGACGTCCGCCAGTCGCGGGTCGGTGACACCGTCACCAGCCAGCACCACGGCGCGACGACAGGCGCTCGGCGGCTACAAGCACCCCAACCCGATGGTCTACGCCGGCCTCTACCCGATCGACGGCGACGAGTACCCGACCCTGCGCGACGCGCTCGAGAAGCTCCAGCTCAACGACGCGGCGCTCGCCTACGAGCCGGAGACGTCCGGAGCCCTCGGGTTCGGCTTCCGCTGCGGCTTCCTCGGCCTGCTGCACATGGAGATCACCCGCGACCGGCTCGAGCGCGAGTTCAACCTCGACCTGATCTCGACCGCGCCCAACGTGGTCTACGAGGTCGCGATGGAGGACGGCACCGAGGTCGAGGTGACCAACCCCAGCGAGTACCCCGAGGGGAAGATCGCCGAGGTCCGCGAGCCGGTCGTGCGGGCGACGATCCTGGCGCCGGCCGAGTTCATCGGCACGATCATGGAGCTGTGCCAGGCCAAGCGCGGCAGCCTGCTGGGCATGGACTACCTCTCCGAGGACCGGGTCGAGATGCGCTACACCCTGCCGATGGGCGAGATCGTCTTCGACTTCTTCGACCAGCTGAAGTCACGGACCAAGGGCTACGCCTCGCTCGACTACGAGCGCACCGGCGACCAGGCCGCCGACCTGGTCAAGGTCGACATCCTGCTCCAGGGGGAGCCGGTGGACGCGTTCTCCGCGATCGTGCACCGCGACGCGGCGTACTCCTACGGCGTGATGCTGGCCGGCAAGCTCAAGGAGCTGATCCCGCGCCAGCAGTTCGAGGTGCCGATCCAGGCCGCGATCGGCGCCCGCGTGATCGCCCGCGAGAACATCCGCGCGATCCGCAAGGACGTGCTCGCCAAGTGCTACGGCGGTGACATCACCCGCAAGCGCAAGCTGCTGGAGAAGCAGAAGGAGGGCAAGAAGCGGATGAAGATGGTGGGCCGGGTCGAGGTCCCCCAGGAGGCCTTCATCGCCGCGCTCTCCAACGCCCCGACGGGCGAGAAGTCGAAGAAGTAGCTTCGTTCGGGCCGCCCGAGAACCGGGTGGCACGAAATCGACGAACAACGGCATTCCTGCCACTGTTGAGCGTGCCGCCGGCGAGCCAGCATGGTGCACATGAGAACGAGTACGAAGTCCACAGCGTCCTGGAGGGACCGTCTGCCCGATTTCCTGCGGACGTACGCCGACCTGACCGAGCGGCGGATCGTCCGCGACCGCCCCTGGCTCCAGGACCTCCCCGACCGGCGGCGCTGACACCGGCCGGAGACCTCGTCGGTATCTCGGTGGTCGAGTAGGGCCGAGGAACGAGGCCCGTATCGAGACCCACTGGTCTCGATACGCTCGCTGGCGCTCGCTACTCGACCAACGAATGCGAGGCACCCGGCCCGGCTCCGACCGGGGCAGGTACGCCGCCCGCCACCGGGCGAGGACAATCGGCCCATGCCGATCACCCTGCCCGACGGAGTGCTGGGCATGGCGGGTCGCGGCCCCGCCTGGGAGGCGTGGGTGACCACGCTGCCGCGGCTGGCCGGCGACCTCCTCGAGGAATGGGGACTCGAGCCGGACGGGTGGCCGATGCACGGGTTCACCGCGCTCGTCCTTCCCGTCCGGACGGACGACGGCGCGGCGGCCGTCCTGAAGATCTGCTTCCCCGACGAGGAGTCCGAGCACGAGCACCTCGCCCTCCAGCACTGGCAGGGCAGGGGAGCGGTGCGGCTGCTCCGGGCCGACCCACACCGCAGGGCGCTGCTCCTCGAGCGGCTGCACCACGACGACCTGACAACCCTGGGTGAGCTCGAGGCCTGCGAGGTGGTGGCCGCCGCCTACGAGCGGATCCACGTCCCGGCGCCGCCGCAGCTGCGCACGCTCGCGTCGTACGTCGACCGCCGGACCGCCGCGCTGGCCGGGCTGCCGCGCGACGCACCCCTGCCCCGGCGGCTGGTCGAGCAGGCGGTCAGCCTCGGCCGCGACCTCGCCGCCGATCCCGGCAGCACCGGCACCCTGGTCCACACCGACCTGCACTACGAGAACGTGCTCGCCGCCGATCGGGAGCCGTGGCTGGTGATCGACCCGAAGCCGATGAGCGGGGACCCGCACTACGAGCCGGCGCCGATGCTGTGGAACCGGTGGGACGAGGTGGTGGCCTCCGGCGAGGTCCGCGACGCCGTCAGGCGCCGGTTCCTGGCGCTGGTCGACGTCGCCGGGCTGGACGAGGACCGCGCCCGTGACTGGGTCGTGGTCCGGATGCTGCACAACGCCATGTCGCGACTGGAGGATCCGCCGGAGGCGGAGCGGATCACGCCGACCGAGGACTACCTCACGATGTGCGTCGCGATCGCCAAAGCGGTGCAGGACTGAGACGATCTGCTCGTGTCGGCTCACATCGTCTCGGTCAACATCGGTCAGCCCCTGTCGAAGGACTGGGCCGGAATCGGCAGCTCGGCCATCGCCAAGCACCCCGTCGACGGGGAGGTTCCGGTGGGACGGCTGGGTGTCCGGGGCGACCAGGTCGCCGACACCCGGCACCACGGCGGGGCCGACCAGGCGGTCTACGCCTTCGCGCGCGAGGACCTCGATCACTGGGCCGAGCAGCTCGCTGCGCCGGTCCGTGACGGCCAGTTCGGGGAGAACCTCACCACCAGCGGCATCGACGTCAACGAGGCCGAGGTCGGCGAGCGGTGGCGGATCGGGACGGTGCTCCTCGAGGTCGCCTCGGTGCGGATCCCCTGCGACAACTTCAAGAGCTGGATGGGGGAGTCGGGCTACGACAACGCCGGCTGGGTCAAGCGGTTCACCGCCGCGGGGCGCCCCGGCCCCTACCTGCGGGTGATCGAGGAGGGCACGTTGCGGGCCGGCGACGAGATCCGCGTCGCGCATCGCCCGGGTCACGGCGTCACCGTCACCACGATGTTCCGCGCCCTCACCACCGAACGCTCGCTCCTGCCCGAGCTGCTGCGTGTCGACGGGCTCGTCGACGAGGCCCGGCGCGCGGCGGAGAACTACGTCGAGCCCGGTCCCTGACCCCTCAGGATCGCCCGACGAGAACCGCCGCGTGTTCAATGGGCGGGTATGGCTACCGGCGCGTATCCCGGTGATCTAGGTTACGTCCATGCCCCAGAATGCGCAGATCTTGCGAGACACCAGCTTCGTCGACAACCTGACCCCGAACGTCGCCCTCCAGTTCCTCGACCGGGTCGAGAAGAGTCCGGACCGGGAGGCGTTCCGCTACCCCCGCGGAGAGTCGTGGGAATCGGTGACCTGGCGCGAGGCCGGGGCCGAGGTGTCCCGCCTGGCCGCCGGCCTGCTCTCGCTCGGGATCGAGATGGAGCAACGGGTCGGCATCGCCTCGAACACCCGCTACGAGTGGATCCTGGCCGACCTGGCGATCATGTGCGCCGGTGCGGCCACGACGACGGTCTACCCGTCCACGAACGCCGAGGACACGGCGTACATCCTCAGCGACTCCGAGTGCCGGGTGGTGTTCGCCGAGGACGACGAGCAGATCGCCAAGCTCAAGGAGCGCAAGTCCGAGCTTCCCCACCTGACCAAGGTGGTCACCTTCGAGGGCGCGGTCGACGGCGACTGGATCATCGGGATGGAGGACCTCGCCAAGCTCGGTGAGGCCTACCTCGCCGAGCACCCGAACGTGATCGCGGAGAAGGCCGACGCGATCCAGCCCGACCAGCTCGCCACCCTGATCTACACCTCGGGCACCACCGGCCGGCCCAAGGGCGTCCGGCTGCGCCACCGCTCCTGGGTCTACGAGGGCGCGGCGATCCAGGCGCAGGACATCCTCTCCGAGGAGGACCTGCAGTTCCTCTGGCTGCCGATGGCCCACTCCTTCGGCAAGGTGCTGCTCTCGACCCAGCTCGCCTGCGGCTTCGCCACGGCGATCGACGGCCGGGTGGACAAGATCGTGGAGAACCTCGGCATCGTGAAGCCGACGTTCATGGGGGCCGCCCCCCGCATCTTCGAGAAGGCGCACGGCCGGATCGTCACCATGCAGCAGTCCGAGGGCGGCGCCAAGGAGAAGATCTTCAACAAGGCGTTCGAGGTCGGCCTCAAGGTCGACCGGCTCAAGGCCGAGGGCAAGCCGGTGCCGTTCCTGCTCGCCAAGCAGCACGCCCTCTTCGACAAGCTGGTCTTCTCCAAGATCCGCGACCGCTTCGGCGGCCGGGTCCGGTTCTTCATCTCCGGCGCCGCCGCGCTCAACCGCGACATCGCCGAGTGGTTCCACGCCGCCGGGGTCCTGATCCTCGAGGGCTACGGCCTGACCGAGACCTCGGCCGGCTCGTTCGTGAACCACCCCGACGGCTACAAGTTCGGCACCGTCGGCCCGACCGTCCCCGGCACCGAGGTCAAGCTCGGCGAGGGCGACGAGATCCTGATCAAGGGTCCCGGGATCATGGACGGCTACCACAACCTGCCCGAGGAGACCGCCAAGACGCTCACCGACGACGGCTGGCTGCGCACCGGTGACAAGGGAAGCCTCGACGACGAGGGCTTCCTGACCATCACCGGGCGGATCAAGGAGCTGTTCAAGACCTCCGGCGGCAAGTACATCGCGCCGCCGGCGATCGAGTCGAAGTTCAAGGCGATCTGCCCCTACGCCAGCCAGTTCATGGTGTTCGGCGACGAGCGGAACTTCTGCGTCGCCCTGGTCACCCTCGACCCCGACGCGATGGCGGGCTGGGCCGAGGAGAACGGCATGAGCGGGGCGTCCTACACCGACATCGTGCGGTCCGACGCGGTCCAGAAGATGGTCGGGGACTACGTCGACGAGCTCAACTCCCGGCTCAACCGCTGGGAGACCATCAAGAAGTGGGAGCTGCTCGACCACGACCTCACGGTCGAGTCCGGCGAGCTCACCCCGTCGATGAAGGTCAAGCGGACCGTGGTCGAGGGCAACTACAAGGACAAGATCGACGCCTTCTACGCCTGAGGTCTCTCCTCTCGTCCTACATTGAGGCATGCCCGCGTGCCCGAGCTGCTCGGTCGACCTGCCTGCCGAGGCCCGCTTCTGCTTCCGGTGCGGGACCACGGTTGCGGCACCGACCTGTACGACGTGCGCCGCACCCCTCGTCGCGGGGGCCAGGTTCTGCATGGCGTGCGGTGCCGAGCAGGCCGATGCGACCAACGGCACGGTTGGCGGCGCCGCTCGCCCGGCCGGGTCGGAGCCGGTGGCGGCCCGGCGACTGACCAGCGTCCTGTTCGGCGACCTGGTCGGCTTCACCTCGTTGTCGGAGGCCCGTGACCAGGAGGACGTCCGCGAGCTGCTGAGCGACTACTTCGACGCCTGCCGGAGGGTCGTCGAGCGCTACGGCGGCACGGTGGAGAAGTTCATCGGTGACGCGGTGATGGCCGTGTGGGGCGTGCCCACCGCGCACGAGGACGACGCCGAACGCGCCGTACGCGCGGGGCTGGAGATGGTCGCCGCCGTGGCGTCCCTGGGCGAGGAGCAGGGGATCACGGACCTCGGCATGCGGGTCGGCATCGTGACCGGCGAGGTGGCGGTGACGATCGGTGCCCAGCAGCAGGGCATGGTCGCCGGCGACGCGGTGAACACCGCGGCCCGGGTGCAGACCGCGGCGACGCCGGGCCAGGTCTGGGTCGACGAGACCACCCGGCTGCTGACGACCTCTGCCATCTCCTACGCCGACGCCGGCAGCCACGCCCTCAAGGGCAAGAGCGATCCGGTGCCGCTGTGGTCGGTGCGTGCCGTGATCGCGGGCGTGGGTGGCGCCCAGCGGGCCGACGGCCTGGAGGCGCCGTTGGTGGGCCGGGACCGTGACCTTCGGCTGGTGAAGGAGCTCTTCCACTCCGTCGAGGAGACCGGGCGGCCGTCGCTGTTGGTGCTGGCCGGTGAGCCAGGTGTCGGGAAGTCGCGGGTTGCGTGGGAGTTCGAGAAGTACGTCGACGGCCTCCGCGGCACGGTGCGATGGCACAGCGGCCGGTGTGTCGCCTACGGCGAGGGTGTGGCGTTCTTCGCGCTCGCAGAGGCGGTCCGGGCCCGTCTGCGCGGCCTGGGGCCGGCGTCCGAGAGCGCCGGCGACGAGGATCCGCACGACCTGATCGAGAGCGGGCTCGCGAGCTACGTCCCCGACGAGGACGAGCGCGCCTGGCTGCGCCCGCGACTCGAGGCCCTGCTCGGGACCGGGTCGGTCGGCACGTTCCCCCGCGAAGACCTGTTCGCCGCCTGGGCCACCTTCCTCCGTCGGGTGGGAGAGGGCGAGTACCCGGTCGTGCTGGTGGTCGACGACGCGCAGCATGCCGACGAGGGTCTGGTGCGGTTCGTGGAGTACCTCCTCGATGCGGGCGACTTCGCCTGCTTCGTCGTGCTCCTCAGCCGCCCCGGCCTGCTGGAGGAACACCCAGCGCTGGCCACCCACCGCCGGGCGATGGTCCGCCACCTCGAGGTGCTGCACGACGACGAGGTGGCGCGCCTGCTCGACGGGCTCGTTGTGGGCCTCCCCGGCGACGCCCGCGAGTCCCTCGTGGCGCGGGCCGAGGGGGTGCCGCTGTTCGCGGTGGAGACGGTGCGCTCCCTCATCGACCGCGACCTCGTGGTCCCCCGGGGTGGGCAGTACGTCCTGGCCAGCCCCGAGACCCTCGACCTGGACTCCGTCGGAGCGCCGGCGTCGTTGCACGCGCTGGTCGCCGCCAGGCTGGACGCCCTGGATCGGGCGCAGCGGCGGCTCGTGGACCGCGCGTGCGTGGTCGGCACCGTCTTCTCCCGCGATCAGATCGCCGCCCTGTGCGCGGAGCTCGACGGAGTGGACGACGTCCAGCCTCTGCTCGCAGGGCTCACGCGACTGCAGATCGTCGGCCAGCTGGCGAGCAGGTTCAGCGCGGAGTACGGGCAGTACCAGTTCGTCCAGTCGGTGGTCCGCCAGGTGGCCTACTCGACCCTGTCGCGTCGAGAGCGCCGTACGACGCACCTCGCGGTGGCGCGGATCCTGGAGCGGGAGAGCGACGGACCGGGTGAGCTGGCCCCGATCATCGCCCAGCACTACCTGGACGCGATCGACGCGATGCCGAGTGAGCGCCATGTGGCTGAGCTGAAGGCCCTCGCGATCACCCACCTCGAGGAGGCGGCGGAGCGGGCACGTGGTCTGGGCGCCATGGCGGAGGCCGGCGCGCACCTCCTGGTGGCGATCCAGCACACCGACGACCCGGCGATCCGGGCACGGCTCCAGTCCGCGGCAGCCTGGGCGATGTCGGACAGCGGCGACTACGAACGCGCGATCAGCCTGGCGCAGGCCGCGACCGACACGTTCGACGCGCTCGGTGACCCGGTCGCCGCGGGCGACGCGGCCGCGGCGCACGGCTCCGCGCTGACGCGCACCGGCAACTCCGCGGCGGCAGCGGCGATCGTGGAGCCGCGGTGGCATGCGCTGTGCGACGAGGTGGGGGCGGACCGCACGCTGGTGCAGCTGGCCTACATCCTGGGCAGGGCCATGGGGAGGGACTGGCCGGGTGAGCACTTCTGGCTCGATCGGCGCACCCTGGTCTCCGAGCGCCTGGGTGACCCTGCCGAGATCTCGGCGGCGTGGCGGGCGCTCAGCGTCCACTTCGTCTATGCCGGAGCTCCCGCCACCGGGCATGGTCCTGCTCGAGGCCGCCGTGGGACTGGCCCGCGACCATCACCTGCCGCGGGCCCTGACCCACGGCCTGATCAACCTGGCCTCCTCCTACAACCTGGTCGACCTGGAGCGGGCGGTGCGCGTCGGACGCGAGGCGCTCGACGTCTCCGGCCGCGCCGGGGTGGAGGTGCTGCGCGCGTTCAGCCGCACCAACCTGCTGCTCGGGCTCCTCGCCGCCGGCGAGTGGGACGAGGTGCTCGCGGTCATCGCTGCGACCGAGACCGCGCTGCCGATGGAGATCAGCCTCTCCGCCGGCATGCTGGGAATGCTGCGCGTGGCGCGCGGGGAGCCGGCCCCCGTGGAGTGGCCGACCTCCGCCCCGCCGGACAGCGATGACCCGAACGACCTGGCCTGGATCGCGGTGGCCGAGGCCATGGACGCCGTGTCGCGGGGCGACCTGGAGGTCGCGGTGGCGCAGCTCGAGCGGGCGTGCGGGCAGCTGTTCGGCTTCGCGGGACTCAACGAGGACCTGGGCCACGTGTGGCCCACGGCCGTCGAGGTGGCGATGCGCGCCGGCGACGACCGGGCGGTGGGCGGGCTGCTCGACCTGGTCGACAGCGACCAGGGACGCTCGGTCGTCCCTCGGGCGATCACCGCACACCGGACCAGGATTGCCGGGCTGCTGGCCCGCGGCGAGACACCCGAGCGGGTCGAACAGCTCCTGCGGGAGGCGCTCGAGGGATTCACGACGTGGGGCGCGGCTCCCTACCGTGCCCGCACCGAGGCCGAGCTCGGCGCGTGGCTGATCTCCCAGGGACGTCCCGACGAGGGCGGACCCCTGCTGGACGCGTGGCCGAGCGACGCTGGCGGGGCTGGGCGCGCGGGCCTGGCTGGCCGAGACCGAGACCGCCGCAGTCCGTCCCTGACCGTCGGTGGGAGACTGGCGGGATGCCGTCCGTCCTGCCCGTCGGTGACCCCGCACCGTCCGACGGTTCGTTGCCCGAGCGGGCCCTGGACGGGCTGGGGGACCGGCCGTTCGGGATCTACGTCCACGTGCCGTTCTGCACGGTGCGCTGCGGCTACTGCGACTTCAACACCTACACCGTCTCCGAGCTCGGCGACGGCCCGGGCGCCTCGCGCGCGTCGTACGCCGAGGCGGCGATCGCCGAGGTCCGGCTGGCCCGGCGGGTGCTCGGCGACGCCGACCTGCCGGTCTCCACCGTGTTCCTCGGAGGCGGCACCCCGACGCTGCTCCCGCCGGCCGACCTCGGGGCCGTGCTCGGGGCGATCGACGCGGAGTTCGGGCTGGCCGAGGACGCCGAGGTCACCACGGAGTCCAACCCCGACAGCGTCAGCGCCGCGGACCTGGCCGAGCTGCGCTCGGTCGGCTTCAACCGCCTCTCCTTCGGGATGCAGTCGGCGGTGCCCCGCGTGCTCGCGCACGCTCGACCGCACCCACGACCCGCGGCGGGTGCCGGCGGTCGTCGAGTGGGCGCGGGAGGCCGGCTTCGAGCAGGTGAGCCTCGACCTGATCTACGGCACCCCGGGGGAGAGCGTCGCCGACTGGGAGGCCTCGCTCGACGCCGCCCTGGCCTGCGCGCCGGACCACGTGTCGGCGTACTCGCTGATCGTGGAGGAGGGCACCGCCCTCGCCCGGCGCGTCCGGCGCGGCGAGCTGCCGATGCCGGACGAGGACGACCTGGCCGACAAGTACGTCCTCGCCGACGAGCGGCTCGGCCGGGCCGGCCTCGAGTGGTACGAGGTGTCGAACTGGGCGCGCGACGCAGCGAGCCGGTGCCGGCACAACCAGCTCTACTGGACCGGCGGCGACTGGTGGGGCGTCGGACCCGGGTGCGCACTCCCACGTCGGGGGCGTGCGGTGGTGGAACGTCAAGCACCCCACGGCGTACGCCGGCCGGATGGCGGAGTCGCTCAGCCCGGCCCACGCGCGGGAGGTGCTCGACGCCGAGGACCGGCGGGTGGAGCGGGTGCTGCTGGAGCTGCGGCTCGTGGACGGGCTGGCGCCCGAGGTCCTCGACGACGCGGGTCGGGCTGCGGTGCCGGGGCTCGCGGAGCGCGGCCTGGTGGCGCGAGCGGACGAGCGGATCGTGCTCACCCGCGACGGTCGGCTGCTGGCCGATGCGGTGGTGCGGGACCTGCTGCCCTGACGGTCAGGAGACGAACCGGAGGGTGAGCGGGTAGCGGAAGTCCTCGCCCCTGCTGGCGCGCATCGTGGCCTGGATGATCGCGACCAGGGCCAGCACGAGGATCACGAGGATCACCGGGATCAGGACGAGCAGCCCGATGCCGAGGGTGAGCAGCGCGATGACGAGCGTGACGACGGTGCCGACGACGCTGTAGATGAGCAGCGAGATCTGGAAGTTCAGCGACTCCACGGCATGCCGTCGCACGAACGGGTCGTTGGGCTTGACGAGCATGACCAGCAGGGGCGCGAGGAACCCGAACGCGAACCAGGCGGTGACCAGCGCCCCGATGTGGGCGGCGACCGCCCAGTTCCGCTGCTCGTCGGTGGGTGCGCCGCCCGGCGGGATGCGCCTGGCGGTCGGCGGCGGACCGTAGGGCTGCTGGCCGTAGGTCCCGCTGCCGTACGGTCCGGCGGCTGCTCGCCGCCCGGCTCCTGACCGGGCGGTGGCGGACCATAGGGATCGCTCATCTTTCCAGCGTAACCGTCCCGGGTGCGGCATGCTGTCCAGCAGCGCGCCCGCGCGGGGAACAGGAGGGACCGCCGTGACGACGTGTTCCAGCTGCGGCGCCTCGGGGCAGCCGGAGGGAGCTCGCTTCTGCTTCTCGTGCGGCCTCGACCTGCAGACATCCCGCTGTTCGAGCTGTGACGCGGAGATCGTCGCCGGGGCGCGGTTCTGCTCCAGCTGCGGAGCCGTCCAGGCCACGGCGGCCGCTCCCGCGGCTGCGTCGGCACAACCGGTCGCCTCGCGGCGGATCACCAGCGTGCTGTTCGGGGACCTCGTCGGCTTCACGAGCCTGTCGGAGACCCGAGACCAGGAGGACGTCCGGGAGCTGTTGTCGCGCTACTTCGACGAATGCCGCCAGATCATCGCCCGGTACGGCGGGACGGTGGAGAAGTTCATCGGCGACGCCGTGATGGCGGTCTGGGGCGTGCCGACGTCCCACGAGGACGACGCCGAGCGCGCCGTACGCGCCGGCCTGGAGCTGGTGAACCGGATCGAGCTGCTCGGCGTGGACGTCGGTGTCCCGGACCTCGCGATGCGGGTCGGGATCGTGACCGGTGAGGTCGCCGTCACCGTTGGTGCCGAGCAGCAGGGCATGGTCGCGGGCGATGCCGTGAACACCGCGGCACGGGTGCAGTCGGCCGCCGCTCCCGGGCAGGTCTGGGTGGACGAGACGACCAAGCTCCTGACCACCTCGGCGATCTCGTACGTCGACGTCGGCAGCCACCACATGAAGGGCAAGGCCGACCCGGTCCCGCTGTGGTCGGTCCGTGCGGTCGTCGCCGCCGTCGGCGGGGCGCAGCGGGCCGATGGCCTCGAGGCCCCCCACGTCGGCCGGGACCGCGAGCTGCGGCTCGCCAAGGAGCTGTTCCACGCCGTGGAGGAGTCCGGCCGCCCGTCCCTGATCGTCGTCGACGGCGAACCCGGCGTGGGCAAGACCCGCCTCGGCTGGGAGTTCTTCAAGTACATCGACGGGCTGCAGACCGCGGTCCGCTGGCACAGCGGTCGCTGCCTGTCGTACGGCGAAGGAGTGGCGTTCTACGCCCTGGCCGAGGCGATCCGCGGCCGGTTGCAGATCCTGCGGTCCGACGACGACGCGAGCGACGGAGCCGACGAGGACCAGGCCGCGCTGCTGGCCCTGGGGCTGGACACCTACGTCACGGACGCCGACGAGCGCGCGTGGCTGGAGCCCCGCCTCGGTGCCCTGCTCGGCATCGGAGCAGTCACCACCTTCCCGCGCGAGGACCTCTTCAACGCCTGGGCGACCTTCCTGCACCGCGTCAGCGAGGACGACCATCCCGTCACGCTGCTGATCGACGACGCCCAGCACGCCGACGACGGCCTGCTGATGTTCCTCGAGCACCTCCTCGCCGTCGGCAGCTTTCCGTGCTTCGTCGCCCTGCTCACGCGGCCGGGGCTGCTCGAGGCGCACCCCGACCTGGCCACCAACCGCCGGGCCACGGTGCTCCACCTCGAGGCGCTGCCCGATCGCGACATGGGCGCGCTCGTCGACGCCCTGGTCGTCGGCCTCCCCGAACGGGCGCGCGGATCCCTCGTCCAGCGGGCCGAGGGCATCCCGCTGTTCGCCGTGGAGACGGTGCGCTCGCTGATCGACCGCGACCTGGTCATCCCCCGCGGCGGCCAGTACGTCCTGGCGGACCCGGACGGGCTGGACCTGGACGGCATCGGGGCACCGGCCTCCCTCCAGGCCCTGATCTCCGCGCGGCTGGACACCCTTGCCCCCCGACCTGCGGCGCGTGATCGACCAGGCCAGCGTCGTCGGCTCCTCGTTCACCCGCGACGTGATCGCCCGCCTCTGTCCCGGACTCCCCCGACCTCGACGCGGTCGCTGGGCGCGTTGGTCCGGCTGCAGCTGCTGCGCCAGGAGTCCGATCGCTTCAGCGCCGACCGTGGCCGCTACCAGTTCGTCCAGTCCGGCGTACGCCAGGTCGCCTACGGCACGCTGTCCCGGCGTGACCGCAAGGCCAGCCACCTGGCCATGGTCGAGCTGATGGGGGAGTGGGACAACTCGGCGGGCGAGATCTCCGGTGTCATCGCCGCAGCACCTGCTCGAGGCGCTGGATGCCGCGCCCGGACGCAGCCGACCACGACGAGCTCGCCGAGGCCGCCGTCGGCCACCTGCTGCGCGCTGCGGAGAGAGCGACGGCTCTCGGGGCGCCGTCCGAGGCCGCCGGCCACCTCGCCCTCGCCCTGAGCCGCTGCGTGGACGAGGTCGCGGCGGCCTCCATCGAGCGTGACCTGGCGATGGAGCTGATCCGGTCCGGCGACCACGTCTCGGCGCTGGACCACGCGCGGAAGCGCGGTGGAGACGCTCGAACGTCATGGCGAGACCGACGCTGGCGGGCTCGGCGGCCGCCGTCGCGGCGGATGCGATCGTCGCGGCGGGTGACTACGACCGGGCCTTCGAGCTGGCGGAGCACTGGTACGAGCGCGTGTGTGCTGCCGGAGACTCGCCGCGCACCGAGCTGGAGCTCCACGTCGTGATGGTCCGGGCCAGGATCCGCGGGCGGCGGTGACGTCCTGGAGCTCGCGCACGAGCAGGCCCGCCTCGCCGAGTTCATCGGTGACACCTCCGCGATCGTCGACAGCTACCTCTCGTTGTCCGTCCACTACGGCCGCAACGGCCCGCGTGGCCTCGGCTTCGTGCTCCTGGAGTCGGCCGCGAACCTCGCCCGGGAGAACCACGAGTCCCGCCAGCTCGCCCGCGCCCTGCTGAACCTCAACGCCGACCTGACCCAGGACGACGCCAAGCGAGCCGTGCAGTTCGGCAGCGAGGCCCTCTCGGTCGCCCGCAACGTCGGTGACGCCCCGTGGAAGCAGCGTGGCCGCCTGCAACCTGGTGCTGGCCCAGATGGTCCGCGGCGACTGGGACGAGGCGCTCGCGTGCGACGAGGAGCTGTTCGTGGACCTGGAGGTGCCGGTGTTCGAGCTGGTCCGCTGCCACATCCTGCTCTGCCGGGGACAGTCGTGGCGCCCGATCGAGAGCTTCGAGCGTCACGGCGACGAGCAGGACGAGGGAATCGCGGCGTTCCGGATCGCCGTCGACGCTCGAGTCGGCGGCTGGCCGAGCGGGACCCGCGCGCCGCTGAGCTCCGCGCTCTCCGCCCTGCGCGAGATCCACTCGGTCACCAGCGTCTACGACGACTTCACGGTGCTGTTCCTGATCACCACCGACGTGGCGTGGGAGGTGGGGGACCGCGAGGTGCTCGAGGAGATGATGGCGCTGGTCGACCTCAGGACCCGGGAACGGCTGCCGCGCGGACTTCTCGCCCAGCACACGCGGCTGCGCGCCCTGCTGGCCGCCCAGGACGGGGAGGAGCCCGCCCAGGTCGAGCGCCTGTTCCGCGCATGCGCTGGCGCACGCCGAGGGCTGGAACTCGGGCCCGACCGTGGCGCAGGATCCACGCCGACCTCGGCACCTGGCTCAGCCGCCAGGGCCGGACCGAGGAGGCCGAGGCGTCGCTGGCCGTGGCGCGGGAGGAGTTCGAGCGGCTCGGCGCGGTCGCGTGGACCCAACAGCTCGACCGGCAGCTGGCGGGAGCGGCGACCTAGGCAAGGATTCCCGCGTTGTGTCGGCCGGACGACAGGCAGGACGCGCGGATCGGAGCACGATGGAGGGACAAGGTCGGCGGACCGTGGAGTCCGTGAGGCAAGGAGAGGGCAATGACCGACAACACCAACGACAAGCCGAACCAGGACATCCTCGGCGCCTACGACGGGGACGAAGACGTCGAGGCGCACCTCCGCGTCCGGGCCGAGGGCACGGACGAGGCCGAGGACGTCGAGGGCCACCGGCGCGTGTACGCCGAGGGCGTCGACGACGAGGACGACGTGGAGGGCCACATGCAGCCTCCGCGCGACCTCGACATCGAGCGCTGAACCTCAGGACGTGACGAAGTCGATCAGCTCCTCGACCCTGCCCAGCAGGGCCGGGTCGAGGTCCCGGTAGTCCCGCACGCCGCCGAGGATGTGCCGCCAGGCCCGCGCGATGTCGGCCTGGTTGCGGTGGGGCCAGCCCAGCTGCTGGCAGACGCCGTACTTCCACTCGATGCTGCGCGGGACGTCCGGCCACCGGGCGAACCCGAGTCGCTCGGGCTTGACCGCCGCCCAGATGTCGATGAACGGGTGGCCCACCACCAGCACGTGCGCGCCGATCTCCGAGCGGGCGATGCCCTGCGCGATCCGGCTCTCCTTCGAGCCCCGGACGAGGTGGTCGACCAGCACGCCCACCCGGCGGTCCGGCCCGGGTCGGAAGTCGCGCAGGTGCTCGGCCAGGTCGTCCACGCCGCCGAGGTACTCCACGACGACGCCCTCCAGCCGCAGGTCGTCACCCCAGACCTTCTCCACGAGCTCGGCGTCGTGCCGGCCCTCGACGTAGATCCGGCTCTGGCGGGCGACCCGCGCCTTCGCGCCGTGCACCGCGACCGACCCGGACGCCGTACGACTGGGCGGGGCGGGGGCAGCGGCGCGCGGCGGCGCGACGAGTACGACGGGTCGGCCCTCCAGCAGGAAGCCCGGCCCGAGGGGGAAGGTGCGCCGTACGCGGCGGCGGTCCTCCAGGGTGAGCGTGTGCAGGTCGCGGTCGACCGCGACGACCTCCCCGCAGAAGTCGGTCATCACCTCCTCGACGACCGCACCGAGCTCGGCGGGAGCCTCGGCCGCACGGCCGTTCCGGGGTGCGCGCCAGTCGGTGGCCAGGACGTCGGAGCCGTAGCGGTCGCGGCGTGGGGTGGTCACCCGGACGACGGTAGGTCAGTCGTCGGCGTCGTCGCCCTCGGACTCGCCGTCGTCGGCTGACTCCTCGGGCGTCCTTCCGCCGTGCATGTCCAGCTCGTCGGGATCGTCGGGGCGGTCCTCCTCCGACAACGGCTCGGCCAGCGGGTTGTCCTCGCTGGGCTGCAGGTCCTCGGGCAGCTGGTCGTCGCTGATCCCGGTGCCGTCGTCGGTCTCCTGCTTGTTCTCCGATTCGCTCATGTCGGGACGGTAGCCCACCGGGTGGCCAAACCGCGCCCGCGAGACGCGCCTGCGCTACAGCAGGGGGAGGCGCTTCTGGCTGCGGGGGAGCTGTTCGTAGCCGCGGGCCACCGCGCGGCCGAGCCGCTCGCGGGGATAGGGCCACTCGGCGGCGTCGAGGGCCTGGTCGAGGGGGACGCCGCGGCCGGCCAGGTCGCGGATCGTCTCGGCCACGATGCCGATCTCGTTGCGCTGGACCTCGACGAACTCGCGGTCGACCGGGGCGCCGTGACCCGGGACGACCACGCTCGCCGGCGTCAGCAGGCCGAGCACGACGTCCAGGCTCAGCGGCCAGTCCATCGGATGCGCGTCGTCGTTGTACGACGGAGGTGCCGACTCCTCCACGAGGTCCCCCGCGAGGAGGACGTCGACGTCGGGGACCCGGACCACCAGGTCGCCGCCGGTGTGGCCGCGGCCGGGATGGACGAGCTCGACCTGCCGGTCGCCGAGGTCGACCACACGTGCCGAGGAGAACGTGTGGTCGGGGAGCACCACCTCGGTCGCCAGCACGTCCTCGCGGTGCGGGTCGTCCGGGCTGGCGGCGTACCGCTGCTTGAGGTCGTCCCCCCAGCGGGCCAGCTCCTCCACCGCGACCTCGTGCGCGTGGATCGGCACGGGGCCATAGGCCGAGCGGAACGTGGCGTTGCCGAAGGTGTGGTCGAAGTGCCAGTGCGTGTTCACGATGCCGACGACCTCGCCGGCCCCGAGGCGGCGTACGTCGTCGACGACCGTCGCTGCCGCCGCGCCGGAGCCATGGGTGTCGACGACGAGCAGCCCGCGGTCGCTGCCGACCACCGTCACGTTCACGTCGAACCAGGCGTAGCGAGCCACCCAGACCCGCTCGGCCACCTCGAGGAAATCAGCCACGGCGCGTGACCCTAGTACGCTTGGCACTCAGTACGGTCGAGTGCCAAGCGGTCGCGCCGTGCCCACGACGACCGACGACCGACGAGCACAGCAGGAGGTGGCGCGCGTGCAGGACGACCGCAGGCTCGCCGTGCTCCGGGCGATCGTCGAGGACTACGTCGCCACCGAGGAGCCCGTGGGCTCCAAGGCCCTCGTCGAGCGGCACGGGCTGGGCGTCTCGCCGGCGACCGTCCGCAACGACATGGCGGCGCTGGAGGAGGAGGGGTTCATCATCCAGCCCCACACCAGCGCCGGCCGGGTGCCCACCGACAAGGGCTACCGGCTCTTCGTGGACCGGCTGACCCGCCTCAAGCCGATGAGCTCGGCCGAGAAGCGCGCCATCACCACGCTGCTGGACGGCGCGGTCGACCTGGACGACGTCGTACGCCGCTCCGTCCGCCTGCTCTCCCAGCTGACCCGGCAGGTCGCGGTGGTCCAGTACCCCACCCTGTCCCGCTCCACGGTGCGTCACGTCGAGCTGGTCGCCCTGGCGCCGACCCGCCTGCTCGTGGTGCTGATCCTGAGCACCGGGCGGGTCGAGCAGCGCGTGGTGGAGCTGGAGTCCGAGCTGAGCGACGAGGTGCTGGGCGAGCTGCGCACCATCGTGAACCGGGCGGCGATCGGACGGATCATCGCCGAGGCCGCGACCGCGTTGCACGGCGCCGTACCCGACGGCGACGCCGCCACCCTCGCGGCGGTCGTCGATACGCTCGTCGAGGCGATGTCCGACCACCGTTCCGACGAGCGGATCGCGGTCGGCGGCGCGGCCAACCTGGCGCGCTACGGCGAGAGCTTCGACACCGCGGTGCGTCCGTTGCTCGAGGCCCTGGAGGAGCAGGTCGTCCTGCTCAAGCTGCTGGGCGAGGCGACGCCGGGCGGCGCCGTCACCGTGCGGATCGGCCACGAGGGTCCCTACCAGGAGCTCTCCTCGACCAGCGTCGTCGCGACCGGCTACGGTCCCGGCGACGAGGCGCTTGCGACGCTCGGCGTGGTCGGACCCACCCGCATGGACTACCCCGGATCGATGGCGGCCGTGCGCGCGGTGGCGCGCTACGTGTCGCGGATCCTCGACGAGGCATGAGCCTCACCCCGACGACCCCCACGACGAAGGACGGAACGTGAGTCAGGACCTCTACGACCTCTTGGGCGTGTCCCGCGACGCTGACGGTGACGCCATCAAGAAGGCCTACCGGCGCCTGGCCCGGCAGTACCACCCGGACGTCAACCCGGATGCCGCGACGCAGGAGAAGTTCAAGGAGGTCTCCCGCGCCTACGAGGTGCTCTCGGACCCCCAGAAGCGCGCCGCGTACGACCGCGGCGGCGACCCGTTCGCCGGCGCCGCGGGCGGTTTCGGCCAGGGTGCGGGTTTCTCGTTCACCGACATCATGGACGCCTTCTTCGGCGGTGGCGGCGGCGGTGCGGCCACGTCGGGTCGCGGTCCGCGACCCCGCACCCGGCGGGGCCAGGACGCCTTGATCCGGGTCGAGGTCGAGCTCGCCGAGGCGGCGTTCGGGGTCGCCCGCGAGCTCAAGGTGGACACCGCCGTGGTGTGCACGACCTGCCACGGCGACGGTGCCGCTCCGGGCAGTCGCCCCGTGCCGTGCGAGACCTGCGGCGGCGTCGGCGAGGTGGCCCATGTCCAGCGGTCGTTCCTGGGCGAGGTGCGGACCCTGCGGCCGTGCGCGGCCTGCCGCGGCTTCGGCTCGATCATCCCGGATCCGTGCCGGGAGTGCTCCGGCGACGGACGGGTCCGCTCGCGCCGGACGCTGACGGTGAAGATCCCGGCCGGCGTCGACACCGGCACGCGCGTCCAGCTCACCGAGCAGGGCGAGGTCGGGCCCGGGGGCGGTCCGGCCGGCGACCTGTACGTCGAGATCCACGTCGCCCCGCACGACACCTTCACCCGCCACGACAACGACCTGCACTGCACCGTCACCGTGCCGATGACCGCGGCCGCGCTGGGCACCACGCTGACCCTGCCGACCCTCGAGGCCGACGTCGAGCAGGGGGCGGACTCCGGGGTGGAGACCAGCTTCGAGCTCGATGTCCGGGCCGGCACCCAGTCCGGAACCGAGCAGGTGATGCGCGGTCGCGGTGTCCCGGGCCTGCGCGGTGGCCGGGGCGACCTGGTCGTCACGGTGCTCGTCGAGACCCCGACCGGCCTCGACCCGCGTCAGGAGGAGCTCCTCACCGAGCTCGCCGCGATCCGCGGCGAGGAGCACCCGACCGGCCAGGTCCGTCCCGGCGGCAAGTCGGTCTTCGGCCGCCTGCGCGACGCGTTCAACCCCCACTGAGCCGGGTCGTGTCGCTGCCCGTCCACCTCGTCCCCATCGCTCGCGGCCGTCGTCGTCGGCGACGCCGTGACGGTGGAGGGCGACGAGGCACACCACGCGGTCGCCGTACGCCGGCTGCGGGTGGGGGAGCAGGTCGTGCTGACCGACGGCCAGGGGCTCTCGGCCGTGGCGACGGTCGCGGAGACGGGCAAGCGGGTCTTCACGGCGACCGTGGAGTCCGTGGAACAGGCCGCCCGAGCCCGAGCCCTCGGTCGTGGTCGTGCAGGCGCTCCCGAAGGGGGACCGCGGGGAGCTCGCGGTCGAGGTGCTCACCGAGGTCGGCGTCTCGACGATCGTCCCCTGGGCCGCGTCGCGGTCGGTCGCGGTGTGGCGCGGCGAGCGCGCGGCGAAGTCCCTCGCCCGCTGGCGCTCGACCGCGCGCGAGGCCGCCAAGCAGGCCCGCCGGTCGTGGTTCCCGGTCGTCGAGGAGCTCGCCTCGACCCCCGACGTCGTCGCGCTCCTGGCCGGCGCCGACCTGGCCGTCGTACTCCACGAGGGGGCGCGCGCTCCACTCGCCTCCGTCGACGTGCCCGCGACCGGCCGCGTCGTGGTCGTCGTCGGTCCCGAGGGTGGTCTCAGCGACGACGAGGTCACCGCGTTCAGCGACGCCGGTGGTCTGCCGGTGCGGCTCGGAGCCGAGGTGCTGCGGACGTCGACGGCCGGGGTCGCCGCCGTCGCGGCGCTGCTGTCGCGCACCCCCCGCTGGTCCTGACCCTCATGCCCCGCGAGGTGGCAGTTGTGGCCCCGCGAGGTGTCAGTTGTGGCCGTGTCGAACGACCACAACTACCACTTCGGACGGCCACAACTGCCACTTCGCGGGGGTGAGGATCACTCGACGGTGATCGTCTTGCTGTCCTCGGTCGGACCAGCGCCCTCGGCGCCGCCGGAGGGGTCGTCGGTCATCGCGACGAACTGGTAGGTGCCGGGGGACAGCTTGGAGACGTCGACCTCGGTCTCCCACGGGTAGAGCTTGTCCATCCAGCCCTCGGCAGTGGCGAAGCCGGAGGCCACGACGGAGTCGCCGTCGCGGATCTCCCACGGCACGTTGGCCTCGAACGAGCTCGCCACGCCCGGACGCGGTGAAGGATCCGCTGACCGTCGCACCCTCCTCGGGGTTGGTCACGTTGACCAGCGCGAGGGTCTCCAGCGGCTCCGCCTCGCCGACCCCGCCGGAGGTGTCGATGCCGAACAGGGAGGTGGGCGTCCCGTTGAGGAGGACCTCGACGGGCGCGCGATCCTGCTGCACCCCTTGCAGCGTGCGCACGAGCTGCTGGACGGCCAGCTCCGCCTCGCGTCCGGACATGCCGTCGGCCGGGACCTCCCAGGCGCTGTCGGCCAGCTCGACCTGGAAGCTCCCGCCGGCGAACCCGACCGACGCGAAGCCGCCTCCCGGATAGAGCGTGCGGTAGTCACCGTCCGCGGTGTCGCCGGAGGTGACCAGCGCCGCCGCTGCCTCCAGCGGGTCGCCCTCCACCTTGCGGAACTCCCGGAACAGCCGGAGGCCCTGCGGCGTCTCGCCGACGAAGTACGCCGGCACGGTGGCTCGTCCCGGAGCTCCTCGCCCGGCTCGGCCGACTCGCTGGGGGTCGACGTCGCGGTTTCCGACGGCGACTTCTCCGGCTTGGGGCTCGGTGAGGAGGTGTCGCTGGCCGAGGTCGGCTCGACCGGGTCGTCGCCGCATCCCGTCAGGGTGGCGGCGAGCAGGCATCCGGCGAGCGTGCCGGCCACCGAGAGTCGAGAGGTGCGTCGCGTGATCATGATTTCAAGCCTTTCAGACGGGAAGGTCTATTCGACGACGATCGTCTTCGTGTCCTCGGTCGGTCCGGCACCCTCGGCACCGCCGGAGGGGTCGTCGGTCATGGCGGCGAAGGTGTAGGTGCCGGGGGCCAGGTCCGAGACGTCGACCTCCGTCGTCCAGGGGTAGAGCCTGTCCATCCAGCCGTCTGCGGTCGCGAACCCCTGCGCCACGACGGTGTCGCCCTCGCGGATCTCCCAGGGCACGTTCGACTCGAACGAGTTGGCCACGCCTGAGGCCGTGAAGGAACCGCTGACGGTGGCGCCCTCCTCCGGACTGGTGACGCTGACCAGGGCGAGGACGTCCAGCGGCGGGGCCTGGCGGAACTCGAGCTCCGTGCTGAGCCCCAACAGCCTGAAGTCGGTGCCGCCACGCTTGATCGAGCACGGGGAGGCGTTCTTGCTGCACGCCCTGCAGGGTGTAGACGAGCTGCTGCAGCGCCAGCTCGGCGTCACGACTCGACATGCCGTCCGGGCGGTCGGTGAAGCCGTCGTGCTGGATCTGGACGAGCAGGACCCCGTCGGTCGCCTGGACGCTGCCCAGGTCCACGGCGGGCCAGAGCGTTCGGTAGTCCCTGTCCACGGTGTCCTCGGCGGTGAGGAGTGCGGCGGCCGCCTCCAGCGGGTCGCCTTCGACCTGGTGGAACTCGCGGTAGAGCCGCGGGCCCTGGGGAGTCTCGCCCACGAAGTACACCGGCACGGTGGTGAGCGCAGCCCCGGTCGGTTCGGTCGCCTCGGTCGGCTGTGGCTGGCCGGTCTGCGCCGGGTCCGGGTCGGTCGTCGTCGGGGCCTGGTTCCCGCCGGCGAACGCGATCGCGGTGATCACGGCGGCCGTCGCGAGCACGGCGCCGCCGGTGGCGAACAGCCAGGGCCGGCGCGACGTGATCGGGGTGACCCGGGTGCGGGCCCGGATGTCGCCGAGGGCCTCGCGCGGCTCGACCTCGGAGACGGCGTCGGAGAGCAGCTCGGACAGCCGGTCGTCGAAGTGGTTCGTCATGACCGGTCCTCCAGGTAGTCACTGAGCAGGGTCCGCAGGGCGGCGGCGCCCCGCGAGGCGTGGCTCTTCACCGCGCCGCGGCTGATGCCCAGTGCGTCGGCGATCTCGGCCTCGGAGAGGTCGAGGTAGTAGCGCAGGGCCAGCACCTCGCGCTGCCGCTCGGGCAGCGCCCGCATCGCGTCGAGTACGGCGTCCCGCCGGGCCGCGGCCATCGTCGCCTCGTCCGCGGCGGGGGCGTCGGCCGGCGGCTTCTCCCGCTCGGCCTGCCGCGCCACGACGCCGCGGTGCCGGAGCACCGACCGGGACCGGTTGACGACGGCCTGGCGCAGGTAGGCCAGCGCCTTGTCGTGGTCCCGGAGCCGCCCCCACCGACCGTGCACGGCGACGAACGCGTCCTGCACCACTTCCTCGGCGGTCCCGACGTCGCGCACCAGCAGCACCGAGAGCCGGACCAGCTGCCGCCAGTGGGCGGCGTACAGGTTCGACAACGCGGTGTCGGCGTCCCAGACCGGGGCCGGCGTCACCGCACGGGTCCCCGAGGCCGCCATCGCATGGGTCATCACGCTAGTGGCACGCGCAGCCCCGGCCCGTGGTTTACACGCCCCGAACGGGATAGTCCGCTGCGAAAAGCACCACTTGCTCCGACCGAACTGGTGCATTTCGGCCCGCACTACCCGCTCGGGCCGGTGTGCGAGGCTGGGCCGATGAGTGCCGAGGACTGCCTGTTCTGCAAGATCGTCGCCGGGGAGGTGCCCGCCGAGGTGGTGGCCTCGACGGGAAGCACCCTCGCGTTCCGTGACCTCAACCCCCAGGCCCCCACCCACGTGCTGGTCATCCCGCGCAACCACCACGCCAACGCGGCGGAGCTCGCCGCCAACGAGCCCGGGACGACGGCCCTGCTCGTCGACACCGCCGCCAAGGTGGCCCGCGACGAGGGGCTGGCGGACTACCGGATGGTGTTCAACACCGGCGAGGGAGCCGGGCAGAGCGTCTTCCACGTCCACCTGCACCTGCTCGGCGGCCGGTCGATGACCTGGCCGCCCGGCTGAGCCGGGTCGGGGCCGCGCTCAGGTCAGCAGGAACCACACCGACAGCACCACCGGCACGACGAAGACCGCCAGCATCAGCCAGGCGATGAGCACGTGCGAGGGACGCGCGCGGTCGAGCATCGACGCGAACTCGATCCAGGCCCCTTCCTCGGTGTTGCGGGTCAGGCCCAGCCGCTGCAGCTCACTCGGCATCTCCGGAGGCTGCCAGATCTCCGGTGCGACCGGGGCGTGGCCGGGGTCGCCCGAGGGGTCCAGCCCACGGTCGTCCATGCCACGAGCGTACGGCGAAACCGGGCGTTCCGTGGCAGCATGAGCGGGTGAGCAGGGGAGCGGCGCGCGCGGCCGCGGCCGCCGTACTGGCCGGGGTCCTCGTGCTGACCGGGTGCGGTCCCGCCGACGACCAGCAGGCCCGCTCGGCGTCCCCGAAGTCCGGCGACTCCACGACCGCCGCGGACGGGCACGGCTCGCACGGCGGCGGGAACAGCGAGGCCAGGCCGCTCCGCAAGGGCGAGAGCCGGCTCACGCTGACGATGCCGGAGCCCTACACGCCGTCGGCACCCACCGGCGTGGGCACCGACGACTACCGCTGCTTCCTCCTCGACCCGAGGCTGGACCGGGACGCCCACATCACGGGCACCCACGTGCAGCCGGGGAACCCCGACGTGGTGCACCACGTCATCCTCTTCCAGGTCCCGCCTGACCAGGTCGTGCTTGCCGAGCAGATGGATGCCGCCACCGAGGACCAGGGCTGGACCTGCTTCGGTGGCACCGGGCTCGACGACTTCGGCAACCTCGGGAGCGCACCGTGGCTGGGGGCGTGGGCACCCGGTGGCCGCGAGTCGGTGCTCCGGCCGGGGCTCGGCGTCGAGCTCGAGCGCGGCTCCCAGATCGTGATGCAGGTCCACTACAACCTGCTGGCCGGCTCCTCCGAGGACGTCTCCGCCGCGCAGCTGCGGCTCGCGCCGAAGGACGCGGAGGTGACCGACCTCGAGACGATGCTGCTGCCCGCCCCGGTCGAGCTGCCCTGCCGCCCCCGGCACGACGACGGCGCGCTGTGCGACCGCGACGCCGCGCTGGCCGACGTCAAGGCACGGTTCGGCGGGGGGCCGGGGTCGACCGCCGACTGGCTCTACTTCCTGTGCGGCGGCGAACCCCGCCCGGGCCAGGTCCAGACCTGCAGCCGGACGATGACCTCGCCCGCGACGATCAGGGGGGTCGCCGGCCACATGCACCTGCTGGGCAGGTCGATCCGGATCGACGTCAACCCCGGCACCCCCCGCGCCCGCACCGTCCTCGACATCCCGGTCTGGAACTTCGACGACCAGAGCGCCACGCCGGTCGAGCCGGTGCGGCTCGACGCCGGCGACACCGTGCGGGTCAGGTGCCGCCACGTCCAGTGGCTGCGCGACGAGCTGCCGGCCTTCGAGGGGCAGCCGGACCGGTACGTCCTGTGGGGCGAGGGCACCACCGACGAGATGTGCCTGGGCATCCTGCAGATCACCCGGTCCTGAGCCGCAACGCGGTAGGCCGAACGTCCCCGCTCCCGTAGCATGGAACGCGCTCCATTCACCGAACGGAAGGGCCAGCCCCGCACGGGCATCCATGACTGACAGCCAACCGCACCAGCAGCAGGGCGACACCACCAGCACGCGCCACACCGTGGTGGTCCCCAACAGCATCAACATGGTCAGCCTGCTCGGGCCCGGCGACGAGCACCTCGACCTGATCGAGCAGGCCTTCGACGGCGACATCCACGTCCGCGGCAACCGGATCACCCTCTACGGCGAGCCGGGCGAGGTGGCCCTGGTCGAGCGGCTCCTCGACGAGCTGGTCTCGATCATCCGCACCGGCCAGGGGGTCAGCGGCGAGACCGTCGAACGCGTCCTGCACATGCTGCAGCAGGAGACGACCGAGCGCCCGGCCGACGTGCTCTCCCTCAACATCCTGTCCAACCGCGGCCGCTCCATCCGTCCCAAGACGCTGAACCAGAAGCGGTACGTCGACTCGATCGACAAGCACACGATCACGTTCGGGATCGGCCCGGCCGGCACCGGCAAGACCTACCTGGCCATGGCCAAGGCCGTCCAGGCGCTGCAGTCGAAGGCCGTGAACCGGATCATCCTCAGCCGCCCGGCAGTCGAGGCAGGCGAGCGGCTCGGCTACCTCCCCGGCACCCTCAGCGAGAAGATCGACCCCTACCTCCGGCCGTTGTACGACGCCCTGCACGACATGGTCGACCCCGAGTCGATCCCCAAGCTGCTGGCGGCGGGCACCATCGAGGTGGCGCCGCTGGCCTTCCTCCGCGGGCGGTCCCTCAACGACTCCTTCATCATCCTCGACGAGGCCCAGAACACGACGCCGGAGCAGATGAAGATGTTCCTGACCCGGCTCGGCTTCGGCTCCAAGATCGTGGTCACCGGCGACGTCACCCAGGTCGACCTGCCCACCGGCACGAAGTCCGGGCTGCGGATCGTCGAGGGCATCCTCGACGGGGTCGAGGACGTGTGCTTCAACCGGCTCACCAGCCACGACGTCGTCCGGCACCGGCTGGTCGGCAAGATCGTGGCGGCCTACGACGAGTTCGACGCGCGGAGCGAGTTCTCCGGCCAGCGAGGCACCCACACGTGAGTCCCGCACGGACCGCTCGCGCCTCCCAGGGGTCCCGATGAGCATCGAGGTGCTCAACGAGTCCGGGCACGACCTCGACGTCGCCCGCCTGGCCTCGCTGAGCCGTTTCGTGATGGACCGGATGCGCGTCCACCCGCTGGCCGAGCTGTGCATCAAGGCCGTCGACGAGGAGACCATCGCGGGGCTCAACCAGCAGTGGATGGAGAAGGAGGGCCCCACCGACGTGCTCGCCTTCCCGATGGACGAGCTCAGGCCCGGCCTGGTCAACGAGGAGCCCGAGGAGGGCGTCCTGGGCGACCTGGTCCTCTGCCCGGCCGTCGCCGAGCGGCAGGGCGTGACCGCCGGCCACGGCACCACCGCCGAGGTGGAGCTGCTCACCGTCCACGGCATCCTCCACCTGCTGGGCTACGACCACGCGGAGCCCGAGGAGCACCGCGAGATGTTCGGCCTCCAGGCGCAGCTGCTCGACGAGTGGGGTCGCCGGCCGCGCCCGGGCGCCCCCTCCTCGCCCACCGCAGACCAGCCCAGCGACGGATGACCTCCGCCGACGTCTGGCTCGCCGTCGCGGCGGCCACCCTCGTGCTGTTCGCGGGGCTGTTCTCCGGCGCGGACGCCGCCCTGTCGGCGTACTCGAAGGCGCGCGCCGACGAGCTGCTGGCCGAGGGCCGGCCCGGGCGCGCGGCGGCTGACCCGGCTGCTCGAGGACCCGTCCCGCTACCTCAACACCGCCCTGATGCTGCGGCTGCTGTGCGAGATCGCCGCCATCGTGATCGTGACCCAGCTGGTCCGCGACGCGTGGGACGGGGCGTTCTGGAAGTCCGCACTCACCTCGATCGCGATCATGCTGGTCGTCTCGTTCGTGGTGATCGGGGTCGCGCCGCGCACCCTGGGCCGCCAGCACCCCGAACGCGTCGCCCTGCTCTCCGCGACCCCGCTGTCGTTCGTGACCCGGGTCCTCGGGCCGGTCCCGCGGCTGCTGATCCTCATCGGTAACGCGATCACCCCCGGCCGCGGCTTCCGCGAGGGCCCGTTCTCGACCGAGACCGAGCTGCGGGAGCTGGTCGACATGGCCGAGGCGTCCGCGGTGATCGAGTCGGGAGAGCGGAAGATGATCCACTCCGTGTTCGAGTTCGGCGACACGATCGCCCGCGAGGTGATGGTGCCGCGCACCGACGTGGTCTACATCGAGCGCTACAAGAACCTCCGGCAGACGATGTCGCTGTTCCTGCGCAGCGGCTTCTCGCGGGTGCCGGTGATCGGGGACAACCTCGACGACATCCTGGGCTTCGCCTACCTCAAGGACCTGGTCCGCCGCGACTTCGAGGCACCCGACGTGGAGTTCACCCAGCGGGTGGAGGAGGTGATGCGCCCGGCCCACTACGTCCCCGACTCCAAGCCGGTCGACGCGCTGCTCGCCCAGATGCAGGCCGACCGCCAGCACATCGCCGTCGTCGTCGACGAGTACGGCGGCACGGCCGGGCTGATCACGATCGAGGACCTGCTCGAGGAGATCGTCGGTGAGATCACCGACGAGTTCGACGAGGACGAGATCGAGGTCGAGGTGCTCGACTCGGGCGCGACCCGGGTCTCCAGCCGCTACCCGATCGACGACCTCGACGAGCTGTTCGGCTTCTCCGTCGACGAGGAGGACATCGACAGCGTGGGCGGGTTGATGGCCAAGCACCTCGGCAGGGTGCCGATCCCGGGGTCGCACGTCGAGGCCCACGGACTGCGCTTCGAGGCGGAGGAGGTGCTGGGCCGGCGCAACAAGATCGGCACCGTGCTGATCAGCCGGGTCGGGCCCGAGCCCGGCGCCGGGCACGACGAGGAGGACGACGACCGTGACTGACCTGTCCACCGAGGACGCCAAGCTGGTGACCCTCGCCCGCGCGACGCGGTCGCGCAGCGGGGCCGCGGAGGGCGCCGCCGTACGCGACAGCGACGGCCGGACCTACGCCGCCGCGACCGTCGACCTCGACTCCCTCAAGCTCTCGGCGCTCCAGGTCTGCGTGGGGATGGCCGTGGCCTCCGGGTCGCGCGGGCTCGAGGCGGCCGTGGTGCTCACCGACCTCGACGCTGTGTCGCCCTCCGACCTCTCGGCGCTGGCCGATCTCGGCGGGACCGGCGTCGTCGTCCACCGCGGCGACGTGCGCGGTGGCCTCCTGGAGACGCTGGCCACTCCCTGATCGCGGCTGCGCTTCGGTACCTTGGAACGGTGGCTCGCCGAGGGAGCGCAGGACAAGCATCGAGGCGGCCGTTGACCGGCTGCGGGCGTCGTACGCCGCCCTGCCGCCGGACGCCCCGGTGCGGCTGGCCAAGCGCACCTCGAACCTCTTCCGCCCGCGCGAGGCCTCCGGTCGTGGCCTCGACGTCTCCGGGCTCACCGGTGTCCTCGCCGTCGACGCCGTGCAGCGCCGGGCCACCGTCCAGGGGATGTGCACCTACGAGGACCTCGTCGCGGCGACCCTGCCGCACGGCCTGATCCCCCTGGTCGTGCCGCAGCTGAGGACGATCACCCTCGGCGGTGCCGTCTCCGGGCTGGGCATCGAGGCCACCAGCTTCCGCAGCGGACTGCCCCACGAGTCCGTCCTGGAGATGGACGTCTTCACCGGCGCCGGCGAGGTGGTCACCGTCCGTCCGGGTGACGACCTGTTCGACACCTTCCCCAACTCCTACGGGTCGCTGGGCTACGCCACGCGTCTCGTGATCGCCCTCGAGGAGGTGCCGCCCCAGGTGGCGCTCCGCCACGTCCGCTTCGACGACGCCGGGCTGCTGGCGAAGGTCGTGGCGGAGATCGTCGAGACCCGCGAGTACGACGGGGTGCGGGTCGACGCCCTCGACGGGGTCGCGTTCGAGCCGGGCGAGCTCTACCTGACCCTGGCGACCTGGGACCGCGGCGACCGCGCGGGCGAGGCAGCCACCAGCGACTACACCGGCCGGGCGATCTACTACCGCTCGATCCGCGAGCGGGAGACCGACCGGCTCACCATGCACGACTACCTGTGGCGCTGGGACACCGACTGGTTCTGGTGCTCGGGCGCGTTCGGTGCCCAGCACCCCGTCGCCCGGCGGCTGTGGCCGCGACGCTGGCGCCGCTCGGACGTCTACCACCGGCTGCTGGCGCTGGACACCCGGTTCGGGATCGCCGACCGCCTCGACCGCCGGGCCGGACGCCCGCGCCGGGAGCGGGTCATCCAGGACGTCGAGATCCCGGTCGAGCGGCTGCCCGACTTCCTCACCTGGTTCGACGACCGGGTCGGGATGCGCCCGGTGTGGCTGTGCCCGCTGGTCACCACCCGGGAGTGGCCCACCTATCCGCTCGACGCCGGCCGCACCTACGTCAACGTCGGGTTCTGGGGCACCGTCCACGTCGGCCCGGACGCTACCGACGCGCCCCGCAACCGGGCGATCGAGGCGAAGGTGCACGAGCTCGGCGGCCACAAGTCGCTCTACTCCGAGGCGTTCTACGACCCGGCGACGTTCGACGAGCTCTACGACGGCGCCCACCTGGCCCGGGTGAAGGCGCGCTACGACCCCGACGACCGGCTGACCACCCTCTACGACAAGGCGGTGCGGCGACGATGAAGCCGACCCCACGGAACAACATTGCGGACGCGGTCTCCTCCCTCCTGCGCGACGGGATGCCGGTGCGCTTCACGGCGTACGACGGTTCGGCGGCGGGTCCTCCCGACTCCGACCTCGGCCTGGAGCTGACCAGCCAGCGCGGGCTGGCCTACCTCCTGACCGCCCCCGGCGACCTCGGCATGGCGCGGGCCTACGTGGCCGGCGACCTGGTCATCCACGGCGTGCACCCGGGTGACCCGTACGAGGCGATGGCCCGGCTGCAGAACCACCTCCGGTTCCGCACGCCCACGCCGGCGGAGGCGCTGGCGATCGTCCGGGGCCTCGGACTGGGGACGCTGCGGCCGCCGCCACCCCCTCCGCAGGAGGCGCTGCCGCGGTGGCGACGGGCGATGGAGGGGCTGCGGCACTCGCCGACGCGCGACGCCGACGTGATCGCCCACCACTACGACGTCTCCAACCGGTTCTACGAGCTGGTGCTGGGGCCGTCGATGACCTACACCTGTGCCGTCTACCCGCACGCCGACGCCACCCTGGAGGAGGCGCAGCACGAGAAGTACGACCTGGTCGCCCGCAAGCTCGACCTGCGGCCCGGCCAGCGGCTGCTCGACGTCGGCTGCGGGTGGGGCGGCATGGTCCGCCACGCCGCCCGTGAGTACGGCGTCCGCGCACTCGGCGTGACCCTGTCCCGCGAGCAGGCGCAGTGGGCGAAGGAGGCGATCGACCGCGACGGCCTCGGCGACCTGGCGGAGGTGCGGCACCTCGACTACCGCGACGTGCTCGAGTCCGGCTTCGACGCCGTCAGCTCGATCGGCCTGACCGAGCACATCGGGATCCGCAACTACCCGGCGTACTTCTCGTTCCTGCGCAGCCGGCTGCGCCCGGAGGGCCGGCTGCTCAACCACTGCATCACCCGGTCCCACAACCGGCGGCAGGACATCGGGGCGTTCCTGGACCGCTACGTGTTCCCCGACGGCGAGCTCACCGGGTCCGGGCGGATCATCACCGCGGCACAGAACGCCGGCCTCGAGGTCATGCACGAGGAGAACCTCCGGCGGCACTACGCCCGCACCCTCGCCGGGTGGTGCGCGAACCTGCGCGACAACTGGGACGCCTGCGTCGCCGAGGTCGGCGAGGGCGTGGCCCGGGTCTGGGGGCTCTACATGGCGGGATCGCGGCTCGCGTTCGAGCGGAACGAGATCCAGCTGCACCAGGTGCTGGCCGTGCGCACCACCGACGCCGGCGAGGACGGCTTCCCCCTCCGCCCCACCTGGTGAAGTCGTCGAGCCGCCGCAAACTCACCGCGCATCTCGACCCGCCCGAACTTCGGCGCGGGTCAACGCCTAGCCTTGACGGGTGAGCACCCGAGCCCAGCAGTACGCCGCCGACGTACTGCGCCGGGAGCAGCTCAGCGACCACCTGGTCCGGCTGACGCTCGGCGGCCCGGGCCTGGCGCCGTTCGCGTCGACCGGGATCCCCGACGAGTGGGTGGGCCTGGTCGTGCCCGGGCAGTTCCAGAGCCGCTACTACACCGTCCGCTCCTGGGACGGCCGGGAGCTCGTCCTCGACGTGGTGGTCCACGACGTCGGCCTGGTCACCGAGTGGGCGACCGGCGACTGCGTCGGCGACACGGTGACCGTCACCGAGCCCAAGGGGTCCTTCGCGATGCCGGCGGGGGCGGCGTGGCTGATGCTGGTCGGCGACCTGACCGCGATGCCGGCGATGGCGCGGATCGCCGAGACCGTGACCGGCGTACCGACCCGGATCTGGGCGGAGGTCCGCGACGACCTGCCCGGCTACCTCCCCGACGGCGCCGACGTGACCTGGCTGGCGCCGCCGCAGGACGGGCAGCAGCGCGCTGGCCGAGGTGGTCGAGGGCATCGACTGGCCCGAGGGCGACGGCTACTTCTGGATGGCGGGTGAGTCCGCCCAGATGCGGGCGATCCGCAAGCACCTGATGCGCGAGCGCGGCTTGCCGAGCGCGGCGTACGACGTGATGGGCTACTGGCGCGGGGTGGCCAGGCGCCAGCCGCGGGCCGTCGACCCCGGTCCGATCTGGCGCGCGGGCAAGGCGGCCGGCAAGAGCGACGAGCAGATCTGGGCGGAGTACGACGCGGCGAGGGAGGGCTGAGATGACCGAGCCGCTCCCGGAGCACCGCTCCGGCTTCGCGTCCTTCGTCGGCCGGCCGAACGCCGGCAAGTCGACCCTGACCAACGCCCTGGTCGGCACCAAGGTCGCGATCACCTCCGACAAGCCGCAGACCACCCGCACCGTCGTCCGCGGGATCGTGCACCGGCCGGACGCCCAGCTGATCCTGGTCGACACCCCGGGTCTCCACCGCCCCCGCACGCTGCTGGGGGAGCGGCTCAACGACCTGGTCCGGACGACGTGGTCCGAGGTCGACGTGGTGGCCGTCTGCTTCCCCGCCAACGAGAAGATCGGTCCGGGCGACCGGTTCCTCGTCGGCGAGCTGGCCAAGGTGCGTCGTACGACGCGGGTCGCGGTCGCGACCAAGACCGATCTCGCCACCCCCGAGCAGATCGGGCGGCACCTCATGGACATCGAGGCCCTCGGCCGGGAGGTCGGCACCGAGTGGGCCGAGATCGTCCCGGTCTCGGCGGTCGCCGGCGAGCAGGTCGACCTGCTCGCCGACCTGCTGGTGGGCCTGCTCCCGGAGGGCCCGCAGCTCTACCCCGACGGCGAGCTGACCGACTCCCCGGAGGAGACGATCGTCGCGGAGCTGATCCGTGAGGCGGCCCTCGACGGCGTCCGCGACGAGCTCCCGCACTCCATCGCCGTCGTCGTGGAGGAGATGGGGCTGCGCGAGGGGCGGCCGGAGGCCGCACCGCTGCTCGACATCCATGCCAACCTCTACGTCGAGCGGTCCTCGCAGAAGGGGATCGTGATCGGCCGGAAGGGTGCCCGGCTGCGTCAGGTGGGGACGGTCGCCCGCGCCAGCATCGAGGCGATGTTCGGCACGCCCGTCTACCTCGACCTCCACGTCAAGATCGCCAAGGACTGGCAGCGCGACCCGCGCCAGCTGCGCAAGCTCGGCTTCTGAGGGCTCAGGTGAGCGTTCGCCTCACCGGGTCTCGACGCGCCTTGCGCGACCGCGTGCCTCGGTCGCGCGCTTGCTCGACCTCCGCTCGCTACGGAGCCCGCTCGTGCATCGCGGGCTCCTGCTCGGCTCATTGGTCCGTGCGCGCCCAGCAGACGGAGCGGCGGTTCCCGGCCTCCCACTCGGCCTCGTGGAACCACGTGTAGCCGAAGTCGTAGTCGACCGGGTAGCTCAACCATGCCCCGACCGAGTCGGAGCAGTAGTCGCGGGTCTGCACCTCGACCACCCGGTCGCCGGGGTAGGGGTCACCGTTCTCCCCGAGCTTGATCGTGGTCACCGCCCGCCAGGTGTGCTTCTCCGAGCACGGGATCTTCACCGACCCGGTCACCGAGGGGCCGTTGACGCAGACCATCCACTTGTCGTCCTGGCGCAGCAGCAACCCCTTGGCCGTCTTGGGGAGGTCGACGTACGAGTCGCTCTGGTCGCCACCGCCGACGATGTCGCAGCGGTACCACCGGGCACCCTCTTCCCACGCCTTCTCCGACGGCCGGAACCACGCCCAGCTCACGACCGTGCGCATCACCACGCTCTCGTCGCCGCCGACGAACGCCATGAACTTCTCCGAGCACGTGTCGTAGGCGTAGGCACCGAGCTCCTCGTCGTCGTACCCGGCGTCGTCGAACTCCGACGGCAGCTGACCGACCGCGTAGGTCTCGGCCGTGTGGTCCTTGCGGCAGTCGACGGTCTCGGTGGCGTTGCTCGGCAGGGCGACGTCCTCGGGGGTCAGGTCCCGGCAGGCGCCCAGCTCGGGAGCCTCCACCGCGTCGACCTGGTCGGGGTCGGTGTTGGTGCCCTGCCCCTCCTCCCCGCAGCCCGTGAGCAGGCCACCGAGGAGCATCAGGAGCGTGAGGAGTACGACGGGCACACGCAGCGCGTGCGTCATCGTGGGCCTCCCTCGGGCTGGGTCGTGCTCGGGTCGAACGCCCGCGATCGTAGCCTGCGGGTGCGGCGACCCCGGGCACGCCGGCGGTCACTCGCTCAGCAGCGCTGCCAGCGTCCCACCGAGCTCGTAGGCCGCCGATCGTTCGGGCTCGCCCACTTCACCCAGCACCTCGAGCACCTCGGCTGCCTGGGTCCACGGCAGCGCGCCGACGATCGAGAGCACCGACCGCACCGCCCCGGTGGTGTCGTAGCGCCCGTGCACCCACAGGCCGAACGGCTTCTTGCCGCCGCCGGAGGAGCCGGCCGAGCCGTCCTCGGCGAGCGCACCTCCGGCCTCGAGGAAGATCGAGTCGAAGAAGTGCTTGAGCGCTCCCGACATGTAGCCGAAGTTGGCCGTCGTCCCCAGCAGGTAGCCGTCGGAGTCGAGCACGTCGGCCGCCGTGGCCTCCAGCGCCGGCCGCACGACCACCGAGACTCCCTCGATCGCGTCGTCGTTGGCGCCGGCCACCACGGCGTCCGACGAGGGCCGCACCGTGTCCGTGGGGGAGTGGTGGACGATCAGCAGCGATGCCATGGGCCAGCCTAGGGGGATCCACGCTGCGAACCCGTTCCTGCACGACCGCCCGAAGGCGGCTATCGTGGGTGGCGTCATGACGCGTCGCGACCTTCTTCTTCGCTGCCGCAGCGAGGTCTGAGCCAGAGCCGGACCACCTCGCTGCGGAGGATCGCCTGCGCGACCGGCCCCCAGCGCATCAGGACCAGCGAGGACCCATGACTCTCCAGCACCAAGGCTTCACCAACACCCAGCGCGCGAGCGGGATGCCGATCCACCGCTACCGGGCGTTCCCGCCGATCGACCTGCCCGACCGGACCTGGCCGACCGCCCAGATCACCCACGCGCCCCGCTGGCTCTCCACCGACCTGCGCGACGGCAACCAGGCGCTGATCGACCCGATGACGCCCGCCCGCAAGCACACGATGTTCGACCTGCTGGTGCAGATGGGCTACAAGGAGATCGAGGTCGGCTTCCCGAGCGCCAGCGAGACCGACTTCAGCTTCGTCCGTCAGCTGATCGAGCAGGACAAGATCCCCGAGGACGTGACGATCTCGGTGCTCACCCAGGCCCGCGAGGACCTGATCGAGCGCACCGTGCAGTCACTGGTCGGCGTCCACCACGCCAACATCCACCTCTACAACGCGCTCGCCCCGCTGTTCCGGAGGGTCGTGTTCCACGCCGGCAAGGACGAGATCAAGGACATCGCGGTCCGTGGCACCGAGCTGGTGATGAAGCACAGCGAGAACTATCTCGACAAGACCGTGATCGGCTACGAGTACAGCCCCGAGATCTTCACCGGCACCGAGCTGCCGTTCTCGGTCGAGGTGTGCGAGGCGGTCTCCGACGTGTGGCAGCCCGACGACGGCCGCGAGATCATCCTCAACCTGCCGGCCACCGTGGAGATGGCCACGCCGAACGTGTACGCCGACCAGATCGAGTGGTTCTCCCGCCAGCTGACCCGTCGCGAGCACACGACGATCAGCCTGCACCCGCACAACGACCGGGGCACCGCGGTCGCGGCCACCGAGCTCGCGATGATGGCCGGCGCGGACCGGGTCGAGGGGTGCCTGTTCGGCCACGGTGAACGCACCGGCAACGTCTGCCTGGTCACGCTGGGGATGAACCTGTTCAGCCAGGGCATCGACCCGCAGATCGACTTCTCCGACATCGACGAGATCCGGCGCACGGTCGAGTACTGCACGCAGCTGCCCGTCCACCCGCGACACCCCTATGCCGGCGACCTCGTCTACACCGCCTTCTCCGGCAGCCACCAGGACGCGATCAAGAAGGGGCTGGAGGCCCTCGATCAGCGTGCCGCCGACCAGGGCACGCCCGTCGGGTCGGTCGACTGGGAGGCCCCCTACCTCCCGATCGACCCCAAGGACGTGGGCCGGACCTACGAGGCCGTGATCCGGGTCAACAGCCAGTCCGGCAAGGGCGGAGTTGCCTACATCCTCAAGGCCGAGCACAAGCTGGACCTGCCCCGGCGCGCCCAGATCGAGTTCAGCCGGGTCGTGCAGGAGCGCACCGACACCGAGGGCGGCGAGATGACGCCCGAGCAGATCTGGGCGGTGTTCTCGGCCGAGTACCTCGACCGGGAGACGCCCCTGAAGCTGAACTCGGTGCACACCTCGAGCGCGGCGGGGGAGAAGGACCAGCTCTCGGTCAACGTGTACGTCGACGGAGAGCGGCAGGCGCTTGCCGGGGAGGGCAACGGCCCGATCGAGGCGTTCGTGAACGCGATCAACGCGCTGCCGCACGAGTTCGACGTCCGCGTCCTCGACTACCACGAGCACGCGCTCTCCTCGGGCGGCGACGCGATCGCGGCGGCGTACGTCGAGTGCGCGGTCGGCGACCAGGTGCTGTGGGGGGTCGGGCTGGACCCCAACATCGTCACGGCCTCGCTGAAGGCCGTGATCTCCGCGGTGAACCGCCGCTAGCGAGGCTCCGCCGGCGAGCGGGGGAGCCGGACGGTGAACGTGGTGCCGTGCAGGTGCTTGGACTCCACGTCCACGGTGCCGCCGTGCGCGGACACGATTCCCGACACGATGGACAGCCCCAGTCCGGTGCCCTGGATGGCCCGCTCCTGCGCCGTGGAGGACCGGAAGAACTTCTGGAACAGCCCCTCCTGCTCGTCCTCGGGGATCCCGATGCCGGTGTCCGTCACCCGGAGCAGCGCGTGATCCTCCTCGACCTCGAGCCGGCAGGCGATCGTGCCGCCGTCCAGGGTGAACTTCACGGCGTTGCTCACGAGGTTGATCAGGACCCGTTCGATCTGGACCGCGTCGCCGAGGACCACCACCGGGTGGTCCGGCTTCTCGAAGTGCACCGCGAGGTCGCGCCCGGTCACCATGGACTCGAGGGCGCCCTCGGTGGCGTCCATGGTCTTGCCGAGGTCGACGTCGGCCCAGTCGACGGTGACGGCGCCCGAGTCGAGCTCCCCGAGCAGCAACAGGTCGTTGCAGATGGTGATCAGGCGCTCACCGTTGCGGGCGATCGTCTTGAGCATCGTGACCTGGCGCTCGTCCGGCTGCGACCGACGACCCCTCGAGGAGCAGCTCGGTGTAGCCGATGATGCTGGTCACCGGGGTCCGCAGCTCGTGGCTCACGGTCGAGACGAACTCGTTCTTCGCCTGGTCCAGCTTGCGCAACCTCTCGACCGCCGTCCGTTCGGTCTGCAGGGCTGCCGCCAGCATGGTCTGGCTGTGCCGTTGCTCGGTGACGTCGCGGCCCACGCACAGGTACCCGCTGCGCCCCGACTGTTGCTCGCTGGCCATGCTCAGGGTCATCGACACCGTGTGCCGGCGGCCGTCGGCCCCGATCCAGGTCCAGTCCCGTGGGGGTGACTCACCGCCGGGAGGGATCGTGCCCGTCAGCGCCGCGAAGCGTCTTGGGCTCGGCCGCGCGAGAGGTCCGGTCGGCGAGCTCGACCGGGTCCAGGATGTCGATGAACGGGGTCCCCACGACCTCGGCGGCCTGCAGGCCCAGCATCCGCTGCGCTCCGGAGCTGAACAGGGTGACCCGGCCGCGGGAGTCGATGCCGATGAGCGCGGTCGTGATCGATGCCCGCAGGAGGTGGTCGACGAGCCCGGCCGCGTGCCGCTCCGCGGTCACGTCGATGCCCGTCATCACGACGTACGCCGGCTGGCCACCCTTGTCCCGCACCACCCGGTTGTTCCACACGACCCGCAGGAGCTCCCCGCCGGCGGTGGCCACGTCCGACTCGTGGCCGGACAGGAGGGAGGAGCCGTCCTCGGCCGAGAACATCTGCTGCACGATCGCCCGCCGGTGCGGTGCGGCCAGGCTGTCCCACACCGGTCGACCGATGAGTTCCTCGGCCGGGAAGCCGGTGAGGGCGGTGGTGGCGGCGTTGACCCGGACCAGCGTGCCGTCCATGGCGGCCACCAGGATGATGCAGGCGGTCGTGTCGAGGGTGGCGCTGGTGAGCTTCTCCGCCGCCTCGATCCGGGCCCGGTCGCTCACGTCGAGCAGCTGGGCCGCAAACACGGGCTCCGTGCCACCCGCGATCACGGACACCGAGACGTGCACCTTCTTCTCGGGCCGCCGGCGCAGGCCGACCTGCCCCCGCCAGCCGTCGATCTCGCCGGAGACCAGGGGAGCCACCATCTTGCGGACCGCGGTCGTCCGGGTCAGCACGCGGTCGAGGTAGCGCCCGACGAGGGGACGATCCTCCTCGCCGAGGACGTGGACGGCCGCGTCGTTGGCGTCGACGATCTCGAGCCGGTCGCCGTGCCGCCGCATCAGCAGCATGCCCATCAGCGACTCGGTGAAGTTGCGGCGGAACAGCTCCTCGCGCGCGGTCACCTGCAACAGCAGCTGTCGGCGCTGCTCGACCGTCACGGTCAGCGGGAGGGACATCAGCGCCGCGGACAGCAGCCAGATCTGCACCAGCGTGCCGGCCCCCCTGTCGGTGGTCTGCCCGTTGGCGATGCTCTCGGCGAACGGCCCGAAGCCCTGTGCGGTGAACACGGTGCACAGGACGCTGACGGCGAGCAGCTGCCACGTCACCACCTGGAGCTCGAAGCGCAGGGCCGCCCAGACGAGCAGCGGCAGGGGTGCGAACGCCAGTGGCAGGGCTTGCCCCGGCCCGCTCACGAGCACGGTGACCGCGGCCAGGGCAACGGTCTGGGCGGCGAGCTCGATGGGGCGCTGCCGCGGGAGCCCGCGGAGCCAGGTCAGGGCGACCGGGACGATGACCAGGGTCGACGCGGCGTGGGAGGCGAACACGGTCTGAGCGACCTCGAGCACGGAGCCCGACCCCACGGTCAGGGTCGTCAGGGCGGCCCCCACGGCGATGGTCGCCGCGCCGAACAGGGCTGCCTGCACCAGGGAGAGGAAGTCGTCGAGTGACTCCAGGCGCGGCCGCGCGTCGGTGCCGCGCTTCAGGACCACCCCCGCCACGAGTGCCTCGGCGGCGTTGGACAGACCGAACAGGCTCGCGACGTCCAGGGGGCGGCCGCCGGTCAGGTTGGCGGCGCCGCTCGAGATGACGATCCCCAGCACCAGCAGTGGCCACCATCGCCGGGGCGCCATCGCGATCAGCGCGACGGCGAGCCCCGCTGCGGGCCACCAGGCCGCCACGCTGCCACCTTGCGGGGCGTAGTGGACCGACTGGCTACCGACCACATAGATGGCGAGCAGCGTTGCGAGGGCAGCCAGCAGGCCGCCGTGTCGGCGACCCGAGACGGACATGGGCCCATTCTGTGTGAAACGGCGGACACATGGGGGCGATTGGGGCCGCCGCCTTGTCTCAGGTCCGTCACGATCCGGTGGGGATCCCCGTCCCGGGACTAGCCTCACCCCATGCTGGTCTCCGAACGCATCGGGCAGTTCTTCGTCGAGGACGAGCGGTCACGCGACCGGCTCGAGTACACCGAGTACGGCGTCCGGGGACACGTGGGTGGTCCTGCTGCACGGGCAGTTGATGCCGCGGCGGATGCAGCAGCCCCTGGCCCGAGCCCTGGCGGCGGAGGGGCTGCACGTCGTCACCCTCGATCTGCTCGGGCACGGCCGTTCCGACCGGCCGGCCGATCCGCACGCCTACTCCGTCACGGCGTTCGCCGAGCAGGTGGTGGCCCTGCTCGACCACCTCGGCGCCGACCAGGCCGTGGTCGGCGGGACGTCGCTCGGCGCCAACGTGTCCCTCGAGGTCGCTGCGGTCGCTCCGGAGCGCGTCCGGGGGGTGATCGCCGAGATGCCGGTCCTCAACAACGCCGTCGAGGCCGGGATCCTCGCCTTCGCGCCGTTGATGTTCACGGCCCGCTTCCTGCCGTTCGCCTTGACCGGCGTGCGGATGCTCACCCGGCCGGTCCCGCGGGGGCTCGTGCCGTTCTGGGCCGGCATCGTGCTCGACACCTGCGACCAGCACCCCGCCTCCGTGGCAGCCGTGATCCACGGGCTGTTCTTCGGGCGGATCGCCCCGCCCTCGCGCGAACGCCGCGCCCTCACGGCACCGGCCCTGGTCGTGGGTCACCCGGCCGACCCGATCCACCCGGCGGCCGACGCGGCCATGCTGGCCGAGGAGATGCCGAACGCCACCTTCGTCCGCGCCCGGAGCATCCTCGAGTGGCGCTCCCGGCCCGAGCGGCTCAACCGGATCGCGGCCGACTTCGCGCTGAACTGCTGGAAGACACCCGGCCGCCGGCGGCGTACGAGCTCCTGACTGGGGGCACACTGGGAGGGTGCCCCTGTACCGCGACGAGGCGATCGTGCTGCGCACCCACAAGCTGGGCGAGGCCGACCGGATCATCACCCTGCTGACCCGGCAGCACGGTCGCGTGCGCGCGGTCGCGAAGGGGGTACGCCGCACCACCTCGCGGTGGGGTTCCCGGCTCGAGCCGTTCACGCATGTCGACCTTCAGCTCGCCGAGGGGCGCAGCCTCGACGTGATCACGCAGGCGGAGACGCTGTCGCCGTTCCGTGGCGGCATCGGCGCCGACTACGACCGCTACACCGCCGGGACGGTGATGCTCGAGACCGCCGACCGGCTCGTCAGCGAGGAGCGCCAGCCGACGGTGCAACAGTTCCTCCTGCTGGTGGGCGGCCTGCGCGCGATGGTGGTCGACGGCCGACCACCCGGACAGGTGCTGGACGCCTACCTGGTCCGGTCCCTGTCGGTGGCCGGCTACGCGCCGTCCTTCGAGCACTGCACCCGGTGCGGCGAGGAAGGCCCCCATCGCTGGTTCAGCCCCTCGGCCGGGGGCGTGCTCTGCGCGGACTGCCGGGTGCCCGGCTCGGCCAACCTGGCCCCCGAGACGGTCGTCGTCCTGGGTGCGCTGCTCGCCGGCGACTGGCCGACCGTCGAGTCGGCCGACCCACGTCACCTGCGTGAGGCCAGCGGTGCCGTGGCGTCGTACCTCGCCTGGCACCTCGACCGCGGCCTCCGCTCGATGGAGTACGTCGACCGCTAGTCGGCGACCGTGCCGGCGACCTGGGTCTCGAATCCGCTGGCGCGTCTCCGTCAGTCTCGACACGCCGGTCGCGACCTCGTTCCTCGGTCGCGCGGCTCGCTCGACCACCATCAGCGGATCCGCTGGCGCGTCTCCGCTACGCCGAGCCGTACCTCCGGTCCCGCCGCGCGTAGGTGTCGATCGCGGCCCACAGGTCCCGCCGGTCCACGTCGGGCCAGAGCACGTCGCTGAAGACGAACTCGGAGTAGGCCGCCTGCCAGAGCATGAAGTTCGAGAGCCGTTGCTCGCCGGAGGTGCGCCACACCAGGTCGGCGTCCGCCGACCTCGGGGACGTAGAGGTGACGGGCGAACGTGCGCTCGTCCACCTTGTCAGGGTTGATCCGCCCGGCGGCGACCTCGCGGGCGATGGACCGGGCGGTGTCGGCGAGCTCCGCGCGCCCGCCGTAGTTGACGCACATCGTGAGCGTGAACACCTTGTTGTCGCGGGTGAGCTCCTCGGCCGCCTGGAGCTCGCCGGATCACCGACTTCCACAGCCGGGGCGAGCGGCCCGCCCAGCGGACCCGGACCCCGAGCTCGTGCATCTCGTCGCGCCGCCGGCGGATGACGTCGCGGTTGAAGCCCATCAGGAACTTCACCTCGTCCGCCGATCGCGACCAGTTCTCGGTGGAGAACGCGTAGGCGGAGATCGCCGTGACCCCGATCTCGATGGCGCCCTCGACCACGTCGAAGAGGGCGTGCTCGCCCTGCTCGTGCCCGGCGGTCCGGGGAAGCCCGCGCTCCTTGGCCCAGCGGCCGTTTCCGTCCATCACGATCGCGACGTGCCTCGGGACGAGCTCCCGGGGGATCTCCGGCGGGCGGGCGCCGCTCGGATGCCGGGTGGGGGGCCGCGGTGCTCGGGTCACGGCTGCAGAATACGGATTCCGACATCTGGTTCGGCATTTGTTGGCGTCCCGGGCCGCCGCCCGTCATTGTGTACGCCATTGGGGGTCGTACTCGACAGGGAGGCCGCATGCGATTCGACGCAGCCTCGGGCGACGCCGTCGGCGGTGAGCCGCCTGTCGCCTCCGGCCGCAGCGGACGACGGCTCGGCCAGGCGGTGGCGACGCTGCTGACTCTCGGACTCGGACGGCGGCGGGAGGCCGACGCCGAGGCCGCCGAGAGCCGGAAGGCCCTCCAGGAGGCACTGGAGACGATCGACCGCCAGCGTCGCTTCACCGAGGCCGTGTTCGACTCGGTCGATGTCGGACTGGTGCTGCTGGACAAGGACGGTCGCTACCAGACGATGAACCGGCGCCACGAGGACTTCATGCGGCTCGCGTTCCCCGACGGCCACGACGGGCGGGCGGGCCACCTCGGGCTGGTCTACTCCGAGGACGGGTCGACGCTGGTCCCGCGCGAGGAGATGCCGACGTGGCGGGCTTCCCACGGCGAGGAGTTCGACGACTGCCGGATCTGGGTCGGGAACGACCCGCTGACCTGGCGGGCGCTGTCGGTCTCCGCGCGGACCGTCCGCGACGACCGGGGCGAGTTCGCGGGTGCGGCCCTCGCCTACAAGGACGTCACCGACTTCATGCGGGCGCTCCGGGTCAAGGACGAGTTCGTGGCGTCGGTCTCCCACGAGCTGCGGACCCCCCTCACCTCGATCATGGGGTACGTCGACCTCCTGCTGGACCGGGACGACCTGCCGCGTGACCAGCTGACCCAGCTCCGGGTCGTCTCCCGGAACGCCGAGCGCCTCAGCCGGCTGGTGCGCGACCTGCTGCACACCGCCCAGGTCGACCAGGGACCGATGCCGGTGATCCGGACGCGCACCGACCTCCGGGTCCTGGTGGGCCACTGCGTGCGTACCGCCTCGCCGTTCGCGGACACCGCCGGCGTCCTGCTGGGGCTGGAGGCGCCCGAGGAGCTCACCGTGATGGTGGACGAGCAACGGATGACCCAGGCCGTGGACAACCTCATCTCGAACGCGATCAAGTACACGCCGCGGGGCGGGCAGGTGATGGTCCGCCTGCGCCGGGACGGCACCCGGGTCGAGATCTCGGTGACCGACTCCGGCATCGGGATCGACGCCGCTGACCGGGACCGGCTCTTCACCCGCTTCTTCCGGGCCCAGCACGCCGAGGAGCAGTCGATCCAGGGAGTGGGCCTCGGCCTGAGCATCACCAAGGCGATCGTGGACAGCCATGGCGGCCGGATCGACGTCGAGAGCGAGGTGGACAAGGGCAGCGTGTTCCGGATCCGGCTCCCCGACCGGCACAACGTGGCGGAGGCCCGCCTCGAGTCCGACCCGGCCTGAGTCAGCGGCACTCGCCGCAGAGCCCGAAGATCTCCAGCGTGTGGCTCACGTCGTCGTACCCGTGCTCGGCCGCGATCGCGCGGGTCCAGCGCTCGACCGTCGGCCCGGCGACCTCCACCGTCGCGCCGCACGCCCGGCAGACCAGGTGGTGGTGATGATGGTCGGAGCACCGGCGGTAGATCGCCTCGCCCTCCTCGGTGCGCAGCAGGTCGACCTCGCCGGCCTCCGCGAGCCGCTGGAGGGTGCGGTAGACCGTGGCGAGCCCCACCTTCTCGCCGTTGCGGGTCAGGAGCTCGTGGATCTCCTGTGCGGAGCGGAAGTCGGCGAAGGTGGCGAGCACCTCCGCCACCGCCCGCCGCTGCCGGGTGGGTCGGCCGGCGGGCATGCGCGGAGGGGTCGGGTCAGTGCTCGTCATAGTGCTTCCCGTGCTCGGCGTGCCGGTGGCCGTCGTGGACGTAGTCGACGTGGTCGCCGTGGGGCACCGCCGTGTGGCCGCAGTCGTCGCCGTGGACGTGGGGATGGTCGTCCTCGGCGATCTGGTGGGTGATCGGCTCGAGCGCCGGGAACGGTGCCTGGAGGCGCCGACGGCGGCGAAGCCACACGCCCAGCGGCCAGGTCGAGGCGAACATCGCCAGCGCGAGCAGGACGATGGTCGCCCCGGGGCCACCGAGACCCGGAAGGACAGGCCGGCACTCAGCAGCAGCCCGCCCACCGCCGCCACGCCACCGACGGCCATCGCGCCGACGAAGGTGGCGCGGAACGAGCGAGCCAGCTGTTGCGAGGTCGCGACGGGGACCACCATCAGGGCCGAGACCAGCAGCAGCCCGACGGTCCGCATGGCCACGGTGACGGTCACGGCCGCGAGGACGGCGACGACCAGGTTGTAGGCCCCGACCCGCAGGCCGGCGACCCGGGCGAACTCCGGGTCCGAGGCGACGGCGAACAGCTGGGGGAGGAGGCCGACGGTCACGACCAGCACGACCACGGCCAGCACGAGCGTGAACCAGACGTCGGGGTCGGAGATGCTCGTGACCGACCCGAACAGGTACTCGTGGAGGCCTTGCGCCCCCTGCCCCGCCAACCCGGTGATGAAGACGCCGCCGGCCAGGCCGCCGTAGAAGAGCAGGGCCAGCGCGACGTCGCCGCTGGTGTGGCCGCGCTCGCGGATCGTCTCCATCACGACGGCGCCGACGATCGCGACGGCGACCGCCGCCCACGTCGGGGAGGTGCCGGTCAACAGCCCGATCGCGACGCCGGTGACCGCGATGTGGCCGATGCCGTCCCCGAGCAGGGCCAGACGGCGCTGCACGAGGTAGGTGCCGATGGCGGGGGCGGTGAGGCCCGTGAGGAGGGCGGCGGCCAGGGCGCGCTGCATGAAGTCCAGCCCGAGCAGGTCGAGGAGGTTCATCGGCCTCCCTCCAGGGAGTCGAGCGGCGAGGCCACGTGGGGAGCATGGTCGTGGCTTCCCGGCTGGGGGTGATGGTGCGCGTGCGCGGCCTCGTCGCTGAGGGGCGTCCCGTCGTAGGCCACCCGGCCGTCCTGCATGACGACGGCCCGGTCGACGAGCGGTGCCAGGGGGCCGAGCTCGTGGGCCACGAGTACGACGGTGGCGCCCCGTGCCGACAGCGTGCCCAGGGCGGCGGCGAGTGCCTGCTGGCTGGGCAGGTCGACGCCGGCGGTGGGCTCGTCGAGGAAGAAGAGCTCCGGCTCGCCCACCAGGGCCCGCGCGATGAGCACCCGCTGCTGCTGGCCGCCGGACAGGGTGGAGACGCTGTCGCTGCCGCGGTCCGCGAGGCCGACGACGGCAAGCGCGTCGTCCACCGCGCGCCGGTCGGCACGGCTGGGGAGACGAAGCGCCTTGCGCCTGGTGAGCCGGCCCGAGCCCACGACCTCTCGCACACTGGCGGGGACCCCGCCCGCGGCGGTGGCTCGCTGGGGGACGAACCCGATCCGGTCCCGGCCCTCGAGCTCGGCGACGTCGGTGCCGAAGATCCGGACGCTGCCCCCGGTCAGCGGCCGGAGCCCGGTCAGGGCCCGGACGAGGGTCGACTTCCCCGAGCCGTTCGCGCCCATGAGGGCGACGAACTCGCCCTGCCGGATCACCAGGTCGACGCCGCGGAGCACCGGCCGTCCGGCGATCGCGACGGTCAGGCCGGTGGCTTCCACGAGGGCGGTGCCCGGCGCGCTCAGCATCCGTTCGCCGCCTCGAGCGCCTCCAGGTTGTCCTGCATGAGGGAAACGTAGTCCGAGCCGGAGTCGGCGTCGGCCACCCCTTCGATCGGGTCGAGCACGGCCGTCTCGACCCCGGTGTCCCGGGCGAGTGACTCGGCCATGGCCGGGCTGGTCAGCCGCTCGGAGAACACGGTGGTGATCCCCTCGGTGCGGATCAGCTGCTGGAGGCGGGCCACCACCGCCGGGGTGGGCTCCGCGTCGGGCGAGAGTCCGGCGATCGACTCGAAGTGCAGGCCGTAGCGGCTCAGGTAGCCGAACGCGTCGTGGCTGACCACCACGGTGTCGCGCTCGCAGGACCGGAGCCCGCGCTCGTACGCCTGGTCGAGCCGCTCGAGCTCGGCGCGCAGCCGGTCGGCGTTGGCGCGGTAGGTCTCCGCGTGGTCGGGATCGACCTCGCCGAGCCGGTCGGCGACGGCCGTGGCGAGGTCGGCCATCAGCAGCGGGTCGTGCCAGAAGTGTGGGTCGGTCTCTCCGTGGTCGTGGCCGCCGTGGTCCTCGGCGTGCTCGTGCTCCGCGAGCGGCATCAGGTCCACCTCCTCGGTGGCGTCGAGGACCTCGCCGTTCGCGACGGTGTCGACTGCCTCGTCCACGGCCGGCTGGAACCCGTGCTCGTACACGACGAGATCGGCCTCGTCGGTGGCGGCGGTCGCCGCGATGCCGAGCTCCAGGTCGTGGGGCTCGCCGCCGGGAGTGGTGAGGTTGGTGACGGTCCAGTCGTCGCCCGCCACCCGCTCCGTCACCCAGGCCAGCGGGTAGAAGGACGCGACGGCCCGGCGACCGTCCTCGGCGTCGGCCCCACCACCGCAGCCCGCAAGGAGGAGGGCCAGGGTGGCGACCAGGGCCGGGAGCAGAGGTCGGGTGACGGGCGACAACATGAGAACCATTCTCAGTTCAGTTGAGAACCGTTGTCAAGTACGATCGACGCGTGCTGGTGGTCAACAGGTTCCGGGTCTCCGACGACGAGGCCGAGGCGTTCCGAGGCGACCTCGACCGCGCCCACGCAGCCCTCGCCGAGCGCCCCGGCTACGTCGAGGGCCGCATCGGCCGCAACGTCGACGACCCCGGGCTGTGGGTGATGGTGACGGTCTGGGAGCACGTCGGTGCCTACCGCCGCGCCCTGTCGGCGTACGACGTCAAGCTCCACGCGGTCCCGGTGCTCGGCCGTGCCCTCGAGGAACCCAGTGCGTTCGAGGCCGTCGAGCCCGGCACCGTGCTCAACGTCGAGTCGTCGCGCTCGCACTGAGGTCACCACCGCGATCCCCACCGGGGTCTCGCACTGGGAGGGGAGGGGGCGGAACCCTCTCGACGGCTCGTTAGGCTGAGCCCTCCACCCGACCGGCAGCCAGCCGGCCGGATCTCGAGACAGGCCGCTGAGCGCCTTCCTCGATCACCGGAACGGAGCCTTTCCCGTGGCCAAGCCGCCCGCAACTGCCCTCGACAACGTCGTCTCCCTCTGCAAGCGCCGGGGATTCGTCTACCCGTGCGGCGAGATCTACGGCGGCACCCGCTCGGCCTGGGACTACGGCCCGCTCGGCGTGGAGCTGAAGGAGAACATCAAGCGCCAGTGGTGGAAGGCGATGGTCACCGCTCGCGAGGACATCGTCGGCCTCGACTCCAGCGTGATCCTGCCGACGCGCACCTGGGAGGCGAGCGGCCACCTCAGCACGTTCAGCGACCCCCTCACCGAGTGCCAGTCCTGCCACAAGCGGTTCCGGGAGGACCACCTCCAGGAGGAGTACGCCGAGAAGAAGGGGATCGAGGACCCCGACTCGGTCGACATCAACGAGGCCGTGCCGTGCCCCAACTGCGGGAACCGCAGCGTGTGGACTCCGCCGCGGGCGTTCAACATGATGCTGAAGACCTACCTCGGCGTGATCGAGGACGAGTCCGGCCTGCACTACCTGCGCCCGGAGACGGCCCAGGGCATCTTCCTGAACTTCGCCAACGTGGTGACGAGCAGCCGTCGCAAGCCGCCGTTCGGCATCGCCCAGATGGGCAAGAGCTTCCGCAACGAGATCACCCCGGGCAACTTCATCTTCCGCACCCGCGAGTTCGAGCAGATGGAGATGGAGTACTTCGTCCGGCCCGGTGAGGACGAGGAGCTCCACCAGTACTGGATCGACACCCGCACCCAGTGGTACGTCGACCTCGGCATCGACCCCGACAACCTGCGCCACTACGAGCACCCGAAGGAGAAGCTGAGCCACTACGCCAAGCGGACCGTCGACATCGAGTACCGCTTCGGCTTCTCCGCGCGCGACTTCGAGGAGCTCGAGGGGATCGCGAACCGGACCGACTTCGACCTCACCCAGCACAGCACGTTCTCCGGTCAGGACCTCTCCTACTACGACCAGGCGAGCGGCGAGCGCTACGTGCCCTACGTGATCGAGCCCGCGGCGGGCCTGACCCGCAGCCTGATGGCCTTCCTGGTCGACGCCTGGTCCGAGGACGAGGCCCCCAACACCAAGGGCGGCGTCGACAAGCGGACGGTGCTCCGGCTCGACCCGCGACTGGCGCCGGTCAAGGTGGCGGTGCTGCCACTGAGCCGCAATGCCGACCTGTCACCCAAGGCGCGCGACCTGGCGGCGGAGCTGAGGCAGAACTGGAACGTCGAGTTCGACGACTCCGGCGCCATCGGCCGCCGCTACCGCCGCCAGGACGAGATCGGCACGCCCTACTGCGTCACCGTCGACTTCGAGACCCTCGACGACCACGCGGTGACCGTCCGCGAGCGGGACAGCATGCAGCAGGAACGCATCGGTCTCGACTCGATCACGTCGTACTTCGCCCAGCGTTTCGTCGGGTGCTGAAGGAGTCGCTGTGCACAATGAACGCATGCTTCTGCGCTTCCGCCGCCGTGGCCTGACCCGCGGCCTGACCCAGGGTGCGGCCGGGGTCCTCGCCGGCGTGCTCGTCCTCTCCGGCTGCTCGGGCGGGGAGCCCGACGAGCCGGATGCCGAGACCAGTGACAGCCCCAGCGAGTCGGCGACGGAGGGCTACCTCCCCGTGCCGGACGGCGTGGAGCTCACCGCGCAGGGCACCGAGCTGAAGGTCGGCGAGACGGCGACCGTCGCCTACGAGCCGCGGCAGGACGTCATCGGCGCCCTCGACATCACCGTCACCAAGCTCGAACGGGCCAGCTTCAAGCTCTTCGTGGGCTGGCAGCTGAAGCCGGCGACGCGCAAGACCCAGCCCTACTTCGTCACGGCCCGGGTCGAGAACGTCGGCGACACCGACCTCGGTGGTCGCCCGGTGTCGCCGCCGCTGTACGCCCTGGACGGCGAGAACAAGCTGATCGAGGCCTCGACCTTCGCCAGCTCGTTCAAGCCCTGCCCGAGCGAGTCGCTGCCGAAGAAGTTCGAGAACGGCGACAAGACCACCACCTGCCTGGTCTACCTCGCGCCCGACAAGGGCCGCCTGGCCGGCGCGAGCTTCCGTCCCACCGAGGCGTTCGTCCCGATCACCTGGACCGGCGACGTCGTGCTGGCGAGCGAGCTGCAGAAGGACAAGAAGAAGCGCGACCGCAAGGGCGGGGACAAGAAGAAGGGCCGGAAGGGCTGAGCGCCCAGGCCGACCCCGACACGACCCGCCGCGGCGCGATCCCGGGAGGGTTGACGCTCGGTTCCCTGCACGTGGAGACCCCGGTGGTGCTCGCGCCGATGGCGGGCATCACCAACGCGGCGTACCGCCGGTTGTGTGCCGAGCAGGGGGCCGGCCTCTACGTCTGCGAGATGATCACCTCGCGCGGCCTGGTCGAGGGGGATGCGGTCACCCGCTCCATGCTGGTCTTCGACGACGCGGAGTCGGTGCGCTCGGTCCAGCTCTACGGCACCGACCCGGTGTACGTCGGCAAGGCCGCGGAGATCCTGTGTGCCGACTACGGCGTGCGCCACATCGACCTCAACTTCGGGTGTCCCGTCCCGAAGGTGACCCGCAAGGGCGGCGGCGGAGCGCTGCCCTGGAAGCGCGGTCTGCTGGCCGAGATCCTGACCGCCGCGGTGGCCGCCGCGGCGCCGTACGACGTCCCGGTGACGATGAAGACCCGCAAGGGTCTCGACGAGGACCACCTGACGTTCCTGGACGCCGGCCGGATCGCCCAGGAGACCGGGTGCGCCGCGATCGCCCTGCACGGGCGCACGGTGGCCCAGTCCTACTCCGGCACGGCCGACTGGGAGGCGATCGGTGCCCTCGTCGACGCCGTCGAGATCCCGGTGCTGGGCAACGGTGACATCTGGGAGGCCGCCGACGCGCTGCGGATGGTCGAGCAGACCGGCGTGGCCGGGGTCGTGGTCGGCCGGGGCTGTCTCGGCCGTCCCTGGCTGTTCCGCGACCTCGCCGCGGCCTTCGCCGGGGAGCCCGTGGCCACCCTGCCCAGGCTGGGCGAGGTGGCGGCGACGATGCGCCGGCACGCCGAGCTGCTCTCCGAGCACATGGGGGAGGAGCGCGGCTGCAAGGAGTTCCGCAAGCACGTGTCGTGGTACCTGAAGGGCTTCCGCGCCGGGGGAACGCTCCGCCACAGCCTGGCCCTGGTCGACTCGCTCGCGGCGCTCGACCGGCTGCTCGCCGAGCTGGATCCGGACGAGCCGTTCCCGGTCCAGGAGCTGGGCACGCCCCGGGGCCGCCAGGGCTCCCCGCGCCGGGTGGCCCTCCCGGAGGGGTGGCTCGACGACGCCGACGGCAGCGGCGCCCACGTGCGCGAGGACGCCAACGAGGTCACGGGCGGATAACGGACCGGTGTCGGTCGGGTGACGGGAAACACCCCGCGAAACGGCGTCGGAGATTGGGAACGGCAAACGCGCTTGTGCTTTAGTCATTGATCGCGTCGCCGACACCACAAGTGAGGGCGACGTTCCCCTGACAGCAACAGCAAAGGATCAGCGCTGTGGCAGACCATCGCCACAAGCGGGACACCAATGCCCGCCGTGTGCCCAAGGCTCACCTCATTGCCGGACCCCTCGCGGTCCTGGCCACCGCCTCGACCGTCGGCTTCGGCCTCCTGGCCACCGACGCCGAGACGCGCGACCTCGTGGTCGCGAGCAACGGGACCAGCCTGGGCAACGTCACCGAGGACCGACAGGAAGTCGTGTCGCGATCGAGCTCCCGCGAGCAGTTCGTGGACATGCAGAAGCTCTACAACATCAACCTCGCGAAGGTCGCCACCCTGCGGGCGGTGCGCAGCGCCGACACCAAGCGGTGGACGACCACCGAGCTGAACCTGTGGGACAGCCCCGGCAAGGACGCCAAGAAGGTCGGCCTGATCGAGGACGACGAGCGCGTGCTGATCACCGGCCGCCACGCCGCAGGCCGCGACGAGGTGGTCTGGAAGGGCGAGTCCCGCTGGGTGACCTCCGGCTACCTCGCCGAGCAGAAGGAGGAGGCCAGCACCTCCTCCGGCTCCACCGCCGCCGGTGGCAACGTCGAGGCGGCCTGCACCAACGGCTCCTCCGTCCCCGCCGGCGTCAGCCCCAACGTGGTGGCCGTCCACCAGGCCGTGTGCGCCAACTTCCCCGAGCTGACCAGCTACGGCACGTTCCGCGGTGACGGCGAGCACGCCCAGGGTCTTGCGATCGACATCATGGTCAGCGGCGACCGCGGCTGGCAGGTGGCGGACTTCGTCCGGGCCCACTACAGCGAGCTCGGCGTCAGCTACATCATGTACTCGCAGCGGATCTGGTCGGTCGACCGGGGCAGCGAGGGCTGGCGCTACGTGGAGGACCGTGGTTCCGCCACCGCGAACCACTACGACCACGTCCACGTGACGACGTACTGAGCGAGCGAGCAGGAGCAGGCGAGGAACGAGCCTGCCCCGTGGCGAGCGAAGGTTGAGCAAGCCCCGCGAGCGAGCTTGCGAGGTCGCGAGGGGCGCGTCGAAACCCGGTGACGCTCGAAGCGACGGTGCCCACCACTAGGGTCGCACCCGATGGATGACTCCCTGGGGCAGTACGACGCCGCCGCCCGCGAGCGGCTCGTGGACGAGCCGCCGAAGCGCGTGGACGCACCCGAGCGCACTCCGTTCGAGCGCGACCGGGCCCGCGTCGTCCACGCCGCGGCGTCCCGCCGGCTCGCGGCCAAGACCCAGGTGGTCGGGCCGCAGACCGACGACTTCGTCCGCAACCGGCTCACCCACAGCCTCGAGGTCGCCCAGGTCGCCCGCGACCTGGCCCGGGCGCTCGGCTGCCACCCCGACATCGCCGAGACGGCCGCGCTGGCCCACGACCTGGGCCACCCGCCGTTCGGCCACAACGGCGAGCGGGTGCTGGCCGAGCTCAGCGAGGACTGCGGCGGCTTCGAGGGCAACGCCCAGACGCTGCGGCTGCTGACCCGGCTGGAGGCCAAGACGTTCGACGCCCACGGCCGTTCCGTGGGGCTCAACCTCACCAGGGCCACCCTCGACGCGTGCACGAAGTACCCGTGGTCACGCAGCGACGCCGAGGAGCCGCGGGGCGTCCACGCCGACGGCTCGCCGCGGGTGATCCGCAAGTTCGGCGTGTACGACGACGACCAGCCGGTGTTCGGGTGGCTGCGCACCGGCGTGCCCGGCAGGCGCCAGTGCGTCGAGGCGCAGGTGATGGACCTCGCCGACGACGTGGCCTACTCCGTGCACGACATCGAGGACGGGATCGTGGCGGGTCGGATCGACCTCTCGCGCCTGGACCCGGGAGCGGTGTGGGCGACGGTCCGCGACTGGTACGTCGCCGACGCGGACGATGCCATGCTCGACGAGGTGCTCGCCGGCCTGCGGGCCCAGGCGAGCTGGCCCACGGCGCCGTACGACGCCACCCGGCGCAGCCTGGCGGCGCTGAAGAACCTGACCAGCGACCTGATCGGGCGCTTCTGCGGCGCAGTCCAGGCGGCGACCCTGCCCGGCGCGGGGGAGCGGTTCGTGCGGCACGAGGCGGACCTCGTCGTACCCGAGCGAACCCGGCTGGAGATGGCCCTGCTCAAGGGCATCGCCGCCCACTACGTCATGCGTGCCGACGACCGGGTGGCCGTGATGGTCCGGCAGCGGGAACTGCTCGCCGAGCTCGTGGAGCTGCTCTCGGCGCGCGCCCCGGATGGGCTGGACCCGCTGTTCGCCGACGACTGGCGTGCCGCGGCCGACGATGCCGGGCGGCACCGGGTCGTGATCGACCAGGTGGCGTCACTCACCGACGCCAGCGCGCTGGCCCGTCACACCGCGCTGCGGGGCTCCTAGGGCAGGTCGCCCTGCGGGTAGGGGTCCTTCTGGCGGGCCGTGCTGTTGGGGTGGAGCTGGTCCTCCAGGTCGGAGTCCGTTGCCCGAGTGGCGGACCTTGCTCGCCGCGGCGCCGGCGGCGTCGGCCACCCGGTCCTTGACGATCGGTGCCTGCTGCCGGCCGCGTCGGCGGCCTGATGGGTCTTCTCCTGGACGGTCGGGTTGTCCTTGACCTTCCGGGCCACACCCTTGATCTGCTCGTACCGCTCGCGCCCGGCCTTGCTGCCGAGGACATAGCCGATCCCGCCGGCCACGAGGACCGTCAGCTTCTTCATCGTGTCTCCTTCCCTGCGCACGGCCGGGGCGGCCGTCGACGTCAGTCCATCACGCCCTATGTGCCCCGTCAGGGGTGGGGCAAACGGCCCTGGGCCGGCCAACGTGACGCCACGAGCGGGTCAGCGGTAGCTCACCACCAGTGTGGTGGTGCCACCCCCGGTCGGCGCCTGGACCACGACCTCCCGGCCACGCGCGGTGGACCGTACGTCGTGCTTGGTGACCGCACCGTCCAGGGTCACCCTGGTCACCCTGGCGCCGTCGGGCAGCACGTGCCCGATCAGCAGGTCGGCGGCCAGGTGACGGTTGACGGTGGTCGTGAGGGTGGAGCTGCTCCGTAGCGCCGTCACGTCGACGGAGCCCGTGCCGAGCCGGACGTTGGTGGCCGCGACACGGTTCTGCCCGTCGGGGATCTGCGGCACCACCGCGAGCGCGTCGCGCCCGAGGTCGGGGCTGATGCCGAGCTGGTGGTGCACCACCGGCCAGAGGGTGCCGTAGGTTCCCCACGCCTGCAGCACCATCGAGCGGTCGTACAGCGCCCGGTTGATGTTGGCCGTGAAGTCAGGGCTGGGGGCGATCTCGGGCATGGCGCCGGGCATCTCCCACACGGACGGATCGAGCTGGATCCGCGCGTTGCCGGTCGTGTAGCGCTGCTGCTCGCCCGTGCCGAGCCGTCCGAAGTTGCCCTCGGCGACCGCCATGATGCCGGTGTTGAGCGAGAAGACCGAGCGCTCGCTCTGGACGCTGGAGACGGCGGAGTCGCACGAGGGGCCACGGTTGCCACCGTCCGCGCTGGTCGGGCCGGTGCCGGTGTGGAACAGCCCGAAGAGGCCCGAGTAGCAGGGCTCCTGCCGCTTCTCGAGGGCAGCCTGTCCGTGCGCGTCGCCGGCCAGCGGGCGCGTCACCTGGCCCTCCCGGACCAGCTCCGCGTCCATCGGGGTCACGCCGATCCAGTGCCGCTGCAGGATCCTGGTGTTGTCGTTGGTGCCGTTGCCGGGGAGGTCGAGGGAGTCGGCGTACTGGTCGGTGTCACCGCCGAACCACCAGGCCTCCTCGAAGTCCTCCTCGAGCGCAGCCGCTCGTGCCGAGGCCCAGGTGGCGGTGCCGGTGTCGCCCTTGCTGCGCGCCAGGTCGGCGAGGTCGCGCAGTCCGCGAATGGTGTAGACGGTGTTGTCGAGCTTCTCCTCGCCCATGCCCGCGCGCTCGACGTTGCCCAGCCCCTCGGGCCAGCCGTCGCCGTCGGCGTCGAGCTGCTCCACGACGTACCTCATGTTGCGCACGGTGAACGGGTAGAGATCGTCCCGGAAGGCGTCGTCGCCGGTCCACCGCCACACCAGGGCGACGGCGCTGGGGAACTTGGACGTCTCGTCGGTGTTGCCCGCCGAGTCGAGCGTGCCGTAGTAGATCGACCCGTCCGGCATGACCTCGTGCACCACCTTGCCGCTGGTCCCGTTGACCTGGACGCTGACGTCGCGCAGCGCCCGCAGGTGGGCCTTGATGTCGTCGAACTGGCCCATGGCCACGCTGGCGAACGCGGTGTACTCGCCGTCGGTGCCGAACAGCCAGGGATAGTCCGGCCAGCCGGCACCCAGCCACCGGGCACGCGGCAGGGTGCCCGCGGCCGGCGGGTACTCGCGGCCCTCCTTCACCGGCCGGAGCTGCAGGTCGCGCGCCTCCTGGACGGAGTCGGCGAGGTTCTGCTTGCTCCAGGCGATGCTGCGCTCCAGCAGCGGGTCGCCGGGGATGTCCACCCGCGTGTGGGAGTCCCACTCCTTGCGGGACGCCACCTTGTTCGCCAGGGCCCCGGCCGGGTCGGCCAGCGCCTTGGTCAGCTCGGCGCGCGCCGCCGGCACGCCCTTGTCCGATCCGGCCACCGCGAACCACAGCGTCGTCGGGCGGTTTGCCTCCAGCTGGACCTGCCAACGCAGCTGGCCCCCGGTGCCCTTGCCGAAGGCGCCGTCGTCGCACGTGTACGGCGCGGGGCCGTCCGCCGGGCACACCACGGCGGGGTCCTGCGGGCCGCGGTGGTCGGGCCCGAGCTCGTGGCCTGTCGGCGGGGTCTGACCCGCGACGAGTGCCGCCCAGTCGTGGGGCGAGGCGTTGGGGACGGGTGGCGTCCCGTTCTCCCGGAACAGCAGGGCATCGCCCGCGAAGGAGCCGGTGTCCCGCAAGTTGAAGGTGCCGGCGTTCGGCGTGGTCCAGCCCCAGGGGTAGGCGCTCATCAGCTCGGAGTGGGCGTCGAGCGCGACCGGCATCGTGCGCCGCTGCGGGGACGTCAGGGTGAGACCCACCAGGGTCGCCCGGGTGCCGTCGGGCACGAAGTCGGTGCGCTCCACGCTGACCTGGTCCACCCGCTCGTAGGACGTGCGGGTGTAGCCCCAGCCTGCCGTGGTGCGGGTGGCCGACGCGCCGTCCGGGTCGCCCAGCCACTGGTCGGCCAGGCGCAGCCAGACCCCGTCGACCAGCTTGATGGGCGGGGTCCACACCCCGCCCATCTCGCCGCGGATGTGCCATCCGGCCGCCGGGTAGAGGCCGTCCGCGGTGCTCATCGCGTAGGCCCGGTCTCCGACCACGAGCGAGCGTCGGTCGGGCAGGCGGCTCGCCTCGCTCAGCTCCGGTGTCGACGGACCCGCGGCGGCCGCCTTCGTGGGATCGCCCCAGGCGTTCGCTCCTGGCAGGGCGGCGGCGGTGAGCGCGGCGATGGCGATGGCCAGGGCGGCGCGGGACTGGCGAGCGACGAGTGGCATGCGTCCTCCCGAGACACAGACTGTGACCTGCATTACAACACGTGGTCCGGACCGGGGGAACGGACGAGAAGTAAAGGCGGATCGGGCCCGACGCCGGCGACTTGTGGAGGGCGCCCGGGGCTGCGTGCGGTCGGCCGTAGACTCCGCCACGTGGCAGGCCGGATTCGCGAGGACGACATCGCCGAGGTGCGCGAGAAGGCGCGCATCGACGAGGTGATCTCCTCCTACGTCACGCTCCGCAACGCCGGCGGCGGCTCGATGAAGGGGCTGTGCCCCTTCCACGACGAGAAGTCGCCGTCGTTCCACGTCACCCCGAGCCGCGGGTTCTACCACTGCTTCGGCTGCCAGGCAGGGGGCGACGTGATCAACTTCCTGATGCAGATCGACGGCCTCGGCTTCACCGAGGCGGTCGAGCGCCTGGCCGACAAGTACGGCGTCCAGCTGCGGCGCGAGGAGGGCGACGACGCCCGCGACCAGCGGCCGCGCGGGCCGGCGCGGTCCCGGCTGATCGAGGCGCACCGGGTCGCCCAGGAGTTCTACGCCGAGCAGCTGGCCGGTCCCGACGCGATGGTGGCAAGGCAGTTCCTGCACGATCGCGGCTTCGACCAGGAGTCGGCGCACACCTTCGGGCTCGGGTTCGCCCCACGGGACGGGGAGTCGCTGCTCACCCACCTGCGGCAGAAGGGGTTCCGCGACGAGGAGACCGTCGCCGCCGGGCTCGTGGCGATGGGCCGGTCGGCGTACGACCGCTTCCGCGGCCGCCTGCTGTGGCCGATCCGGGAGTCCAGCGGCGACACCATCGGGTTCGGGGCGCGGCGGATCTTCGACGACGACAAGATCGACGCGAAGTACCTCAACACCCCCGAGACCCCCATCTACAAGAAGAGCCAGGTCCTCTACGGCATCGACCTGGCCCGCCGCGAGATCGCCCGCTCCTCCCAGGCGGTCGTGGTCGAGGGGTACACCGACGTGATGGCCTGCCACCTGGCGGGTGTCGGCACCGCCGTCGCCAGCTGCGGTACGGCGTTCGGCGACGACCACGCCCGGGTGCTGCGCCGCTTCCTGCACGACCACGAGGAGTTCCGGGGCGAGGTGATCTTCACCTTCGACGGTGACGCGGCGGGGCAGAAGGCCGCGCTGAAGGCGTTCGGCGGCGACCAGAACTTCGTCTCGCAGACCTACGTCGCCGTCGAGCCCGACGGGCTGGACCCGTGCGACCTGCGGATCCAGAAGGGTGACGGCGCCGTGCGGGAGCTGGTTGCGCGCCGGGTCCCGCTCTACCGCTTCGTGCTGAGCAACGTGGTCGGCAAGTTCGACCTCGACCGGGCCGACGGGCGGGTCGACGCCGTGCGCGAGGGCGCCCGCCTGGTCTCCAGCATCCGCGACAAGTCCAAGGTCGACGCCTTCGCCCGCGAGCTCGCCGGCATGGTCGGGGTCGACATGGAGGAGGCCCGGCTCGAGGTCAAGCGGGCCGCGAACCGCCGGCCCGCCCCGGCCACGCCGCCCCGGACGCAGGCCCCGGCCGAGGGCACCGAGGCCCCGCCCCGCCAGCAGGTGCCCGACCCGCGCGACCCGCGCTTCGCGATCGAGCGCGAGACGCTCAAGCTCGTGATCCAGCATCCCGCCACCGTCGGCCGGGCGGCAGCCGATGTCGGCCCCAACGACTTCATCCACCCCACCTTCCGGGCCGTGTGGGAGCTCGTGGCCGCTGCCGGCGGCCCGGCCGCCGCCCGGGAGGACGCCGGGTGGGCCGGTCGCCTGCGCGACTCGGCGCGCGACCCGGGCGTCTCCTCGGCGATCAGTGCGCTCGGGGTCGAGCCGATCAAGCGCGACGCCACGGAGGCCTACGCGGACCTGCACTTCTACAGTCTTCGGGAACTGACGGCCCGGCGGCGCATCGAGGAAGTGAAGTCACGCTTGCAGCGGACCAATCCCGTCGAGCACCCGACGGAGTACAACAAGATGTTCGGCGAGCTGACGGCGCTCGAGGCCCATCGCCGCAAGCTCCTGGACCTGCGGGTCGGCGTCCAGTGAGGCGCCGGACCCGCCCGCCGGTCGAGGTGGCGGCCGGGGAGAAGGTGCTGGCCTGGGCCGAGGACGCGTCCGGTGCGGTCCTGGCCGGCACCCGCGACGCCCTCTACCTGCGCGACCGGCGCCTCCCGTGGGAGCAGGTCGAGGCGGCCGACTGGGATCGCGACAGCTCCGCCCTGCGGGTCAGCGAGGTCGGCCGCTGGGGCGAGCAGCGGGTCGAGCACACGTTCACGATCGAGGAGCCCGGGCGGCTGCTGGAGCTGGTCCGCGAGCGGGTGACGGCGAGCGTCGTACTCCAGCGGCACGTGCCGGTCACCGACCGCCGCGGCCTGCGGGTGGTCGCCCGCCGTGCGCCGCGCGGTGACCGGCCGCTCGCCTGGTTCTTCGAGTACGACGAGGGCGTCGACCCGGACGACCCCGCCGTCCGCGCGGCCGCCCAGCGAGCCCTGCAGGTGGCCCAGGACGAGGTCGGTCCTGCCCCCGGCTCCTCGGTGGTCGAGTAGGTCGAGTAGGTCGCGCAGCGACCCGTGGTCGAGTAGGTCGCGCAGCGACCGTATCGAGACCCTGCCCGATTTCCGCGGGCACCGGCGATCTTGCTAGTGTGTGCCGTCGCTGCTCAGCGATCCCCTGTAGCTCAACTGGCAGAGCATTCGGCTGTTAACCGGAGGGTTGTTGGTTCGAGTCCAACCGGGGGAGCCACTCTGATGAACGGGCGCGTCTCGCACGCGCCCGTTCTGCTGTCTCCGGGCTATTCGCCCCAGCCCATCGGGAACACCTCGAACCCTGCGGCGAACGCGACCCCGAGCCGCTGACCGGTCTGTCGGCCGAAGCCCTCGAGGAACTCGCGGGGGTCGAAGTGCTCCCAGCCCAGGCCCTCGATGTACGCCTTGTGGGCGGTCAGCGACTCGACGCCGACCTCGAACGTGTCGGTGGTGTCGACCGCGTGGCCGGCCTGCGGCGAGCCGAAGGCCCACACCTCGCGCACGCCGCCCCACGGCTCCAGGCCGTCCGTGAGCTGCTCGGGGAAGACCCACCGGTTCCCGGCGTCGCGCACCGCGTCCAGCACGGCCTTGCCGACGGCGATGTGGTCGGCCTGGTTGAGGTTCCGGCCGCCCCAGGTGTCGCGGAAGTTGCCGGTGATCACGACCTCGGGCCGGTGCCGCCGCACCACCTCGGCCAGCGTGCGGCGCAGCGGGACGCCGTACTCCAGGATGCCGTCGGGGAGGCCGAGGAAGTCGACCTGGGAGACGCCGACGATCCGCGCCGACTCGACCTGTTCGGCCTCGCGGACGGTCCGGCACTCCTCGGGCTCCATCCCGTCGATGCCCGCCTCGCCGCTGGTCACCATGCAGTAGGTGACGTCCTTGCCCTGCCCGGTCCAGCGGGCGACGGCCGCGGCGGCGCCGAACTCCATGTCGTCGGGATGGGCGACGATGCACAACGCGCGCTGCCAGTCCTCTGGAAGTGCCTCGAGCGGTTCCGGGTCCATGGGCCGAGCATGCCACCTGCAGGGCCGCGGCGGGGTACCGAGGCCGAGCGGCTCACCGGCTCAGGAACTCCTGCACCCGTGAGTCGTACGCCTGCGGGTCCTGGTTCCACGACGCGACGTGGGTCGCGTCCTCCACCACCTCGAGGTCGACCAGGTCCGGGTGGGAGCGGGCCAGGTTGCGGCTGCTCTCCACCGGCACCGTCGGGTCCGCGTCGCCGTGGATCACCAGGGTGGGGACGGTGAGCCAGGACGAGTCGTCGAGGTAGTCCACGGCGTCCCAGTCGACGTCGTAGCGGGTCGCGGCGATCTGCTTCGCGGTCCAGGTGAGCGCGTCCGGGACGTTGCCGAGGACCGGGAGCGGTGTCTGACGGGCGCCGTGCGTCACGGTCGCGCCGAAGTCGAGCATCGGGCTGTCCAGGACGATGCGGCTGACGGGGGCGTCGGGGGAGTGCTCGAGGTACGACGCGATGATCGCGCCGCCCATGGAGGCGCCGACGAGGACCACGTCCTCGGCTCCGTTCGCCTCGGCGTACTCCACCGCGTCGGCCAGGTCCTCCCACTCCGTGGTGCCGAACGCGTACTGCCCACTGGGGTCGCGCGGGGCGTCGCCGTCGTTGCGGTAGCCGATCGTCAGCGACGGGAGACCGGCCCCCACGGTGGCGTGCATCAGGCGCAGCATCTCGGCGCGGTCCTCCCCCTTGCCGTGCACGAGGACGGCCCAGGTGTCGCCGCTTGCTGGGCCGGCGAACCAGGCGGGCATCTCGCCGAGCTCGGACTCGTAGCCGACCTCGCGCACGGGGTGGTCCAGCGCGAGCCTGGGCTCTGCCTGCGGGAAGGCGGCACGGTCGAGCGCGATCCTGGTCCCGACCTCCGGCCGGGAGCCGGACCAGAGCAGGAACTCCTTGGTCGCACCGGCGTCCCCGGTGCCCGGTCCGTGGACCTGGCCGTAGCCGCCGTCCCACGCGATGCCCCAGTAGGCGTCGCCGTCAAGCCCCGGCTCATCGCCGTTTCCGCCGGTGAGGGTGATGGTGGATCCGGTGATGGCCGCGACCTTGTAGTCGTGGCTGGGTCCACCTTCCTCGATCCTCAGCCCGGTGGCCTCGATCTGACCGGAGAAGTACCACCCGCCGCCCAGGAAGAAGACCAGCACCAGGAGTACGACGGTCACCACCGCGCCGCGCAGGAGCCGGCGTCCGCGGCTCGCGGCCGTTGCCGCGCTCGGGTCTCGGTGGTCGTCGTCGGGTCCTGGGCTGCGGTCTGGAGGCTCATACCTCCAGTAGGCCGTCGCGGGCGCTTCACGGCGTGAGTACCCATACCGCCCGGGATGGCCCGTCCGGGCCGAGCCTCGGACCGGTGGCCGGGTAGGCTCGCCGCCGCACCGGGGGCGGTAGCTCAGTCGGTCAGAGCAGAGGACTCATAATCCTTGGGTCGTGGGTTCGAGCCCCACCCGCCCCACTTCGATGAAGCCCGCACATCAGTGCTGATGTGAGACGCCAGTGACCCTCGTGCCGACCGAGGTAGATCGACGTTCAGAAGCGGGTGCCCGTCTCGCAGTCCTTGACCTTCGCGCTCTCGCCGGGGAGTCGTAGTAGCGCTTGTCGCTGCCCGCCGCCGCAGTTCAGGACGTCGTACTCGGCGTCACCCTCGCTCGGCGTCGCCGTAGAGCACGTCGTCGTTGTTGCCGCCGAACATCTCGTCGTCCCCGTCCCCGCCGCGACATGACGTCGTTGCCGTCCTGCCCGACCAAGGGGTAGTCGTCGCCCGCGCCACCCCAGATCCGGTCGTTGCCGGTGCCGGTGCGGAGCCAGTCGTGGCCCGCGCTGCCCGCAGACCCGGTCGGTGTCCTGGGCGCCGTTCACGAAGTCGTCGCCGGCGCCGGCGAACACCGTGTCCCGGCCGGCGTCCGCCAGCACCCAGAACCTCACCGTGGACGGCAGGGCGGAGCCGTCGACGTAGTCGTCACCGAGTCGCGGCCAGATCTCGACGAACCATCCGTGGGCATCGTGGAACTTCGCCGGGATCGTGCAGAGCGCGGCGATGCCCCTCGGACGCCGCTGGCGCTGGCACGAGCTCGGAATCTCCCGCAGCTCGGCGGTGCCGGTGTCCTCGAAGCGCAGCTTGCCGTCCGCAATGGTGACCGTGAGGTGGCTGTCCTGCTGGCCGGCGATGTAGCGGAACCCGCCGTCGGTCTCCTTGATCATCGCGGCGTTCTTCAGCGGGATGGGCGTCGGGCCGTCGCCGAGGAGCTCCGTGGGCGGGTGGTAGTGGTCCGCGTGCGACACGGCGGTCAAGGACATGGTCGCCGTCGCGAGCGCGGTGAGGACCACGACGAGGCGGACAGTGAGGGTCAGCACGGCATTCCTCCCGAGATGTGCGTTCGGTCCAGAGTAGGTGGGCCGGAGCCCGCCGTACCCGGTTTGCGGCAACTCAAGCCGCGGGGCGGGGCGGTCACGCAGGCGTGTCCGGGTACGGCGAACGGGCCGCTGCGTGAGCGGCCCGTTCGCACGGGGTGAGGGGGGTCAGGCAGCCGGGGTCGCGTCGACGTCGGTCGGCGGGACCATGGCGGCCAGGGCGTCGGACGCCACCAGCAGCTGCGCCTCGACGGAGTCGAGCAGCGCGCCGGCGGCCTCGACGTCCGCGGCGAAGGCGTCCTTGGCCTCGCGCGGGCTGAAGGCGGTCAGGGCCAGGCCCTGCTCGACGATCCCGGGGACGAGGGCGGCGGCCTCCGTCGTTGGCGAGGGTGGCCGAGCCCAGCAGCTCACGAACACCGGTCACGTCGAAGCCCTCGAGCTCCTTGGCGTCGGCCTGAGCAGCGAGGTCGGTCACGGCGACGGTGTTGTCGGCGGCCACCTGCTCGAAGCGGACGGCCTGGCGCAGGCCGTTGACGACGACCGCGTAGACCTCGGGGCGGACGGCGTTCACCTGGGTGCCGACGAGGTGTACGTCGGTGACCGTGGTCGCGACGAGGGCCGCGTCCTTCAGCTCGCCGAGGGCAACCCGATCGGCGGCGATGTTGGCGGCGACCTCGGTCGCGCCGACGGGGAGCTGGGCGACCTTGACGCGGCGCAGGGCGGCGTCCTTGGTGGCGATGCTCGAGGTCACCTTGCGCTGCTCGGTCGCCAGGCGCTTGTCGGCCTTGACGACGGGGGAGCCGGCCTTGGTGCCCTTGCCGCCCGGGGCGGCCGTGGCGGTGGAGGCGGGGGCCAGGGTGACGGCGGCGAGTGCGACGGCAGCGATGGCGAGGAGGGACGAGCGCTTCATCAGTGGTTCTCCGAGATGGTGAAGTGGATGCTGGCCCGTTGGCCAGGCATCGAATGAACGTCTAGACCACCCCCGCGCTTCCCGCCCCGAATGTGAACTGCGTCACACGTACGTGGACGTCGATCCGCGTCCCTCGGAAGGGTTCGCGGGCCTCGGCCGTCCGGTCAGTAGCCAGGCCGCGACGCTGGTGCCGTCACCCGCAGATCGGTCTCCGACGCCGGCCCGGACGATGGCACGCACTCGACGCGGTGGGTCCCGGCCTCGAGGTCGACCGAGCCCGCCTCGGCGGCGGTTTCCCCGCCCTCTGCCTCCTGCTCGAGCACGCCGGCTCCCGAGGGGTCGAGGATCCGGACGGTGGCGGGTCCGGACTCGCTGATCACGGTCACCTCGTGCGTCCCGGCCCCCACCTCCGCGACGTTCAGCAGGCACGGCTGGTCGGGCGCCGTGCTGCTGCCCACGACGATCTCCAGGGGCTGTACGGAAGGATCGGGGGAGGACTCACAGGCACCCCGTGGTCGCGGCGGCGAAGCAGGAGCACCAGCCCGGCCGCGCTGTCGATGCGACGTGAACAGCGGCGGCGTGATCCGCTGCGAGGCGTCGGTGCGAACGGCCATGGAACAAGTGAACCCCCATCTGGGGATCGGGACCAGCAGATCGAGGTCAACCCGTCCCGGCTGAACCGGGGTCAGCCGACCGAGGTGTCCGTGACCGTCGCGCCGCGATAAGCGGCCTGGTAGGCGAGCAGGGCGGTGACGCCCTGCGCCAGGGCGTCGGCCAACCCAGGGAGCAGCCCGGCCGCCCCCGACGTGGTGCCGCCGTCGGCGATCAGCTCCAGCTCGCGGGCGCGGTTCCCGACCCCCGTGACGCCGAGGTTGAGGGCGCTGCCGGCGAGCCGGTGGGCGGCGTGCTGGAGGTCGGCGGCCCCCGACGCCCGAACGGCCGCCGTGATCGCGTCGAGCGAGCCGGGGGCGTTGGTGACGAAGTTGCCGATCGCGCGGTCGAGGTAGGAGGTGTCGCCGGCGACCATGTCCCGCAGCATGTCCAGCCGGTTCCGGTCGAGCGTCGGGTCGGCCGCGGCATCGACGCCGCCGTCGAGCTCCTCGATCTCGGCGAGCGCCGGGCGCGGCACGGAACGCTCGCTCCGGCGCTGGTCGCCGCCGAGCCAGTGGGTCAGTGCGGAGGCCAGCTCGTCCGGAGAGACCGGCTTGGTGAGGAAGTCGTCCATCCCGGCGTCCAGGCAGCGTTCGCGCTCACCCGCGATCGCCGCCGCCGTCATCGCCAGCACCGGCACCCGCGCCGCGCCGGTCTCGCGCTCGCGGATGGCCCTGGTGGCGGCGTACCCGTCCATGCGTGGCATCTGGACGTCCATCAGGATGAGGTCGTACGTCGCCCTCGGCGTGGGCGTCCAGCGCCACGAGCCCGTCGTCGGCGGTGTCCGCGTCGTAGCCCAGCGCCTCGAGCAGCCCGACCGCGACCATCTGGTTGACCGGGTTGTCCTCGACCACGAGAACCCGCCGTCGCTCGCCGAGCACCTCTCCTGGTGCCGCCGCGCCCGTGTCCGGCTCGACGCCTGCGACCAGACGCAGCAGCGTGCTGCGCAGGGCGCCCGCGAGGACCGGCTTGACCAGGGTGTCCGTCACTCCGTGCCGCTCGGCCCGGGCGGTGTCGAGGTCGGCCAGCGGGGTCAGCAGGACGAGCACCACCTCGTCGTACGCCGGATCCGCCCGGATCGCGCGCGCCAGCCACAGGCCGTTCCGGCGCTGGCCCGTGAGGGTGCGGTCGATCAGGACCGCCGAGAACGGGTCCTCGGTCTCGGCGACGGCGGCCAGGGCCTCGCTCGCGGACGCGGCCGTGGTGATCCGCAGTCCCCACCACGACAGCTGGTCCGCCAGCGCCTGCCGTTGGCCGTCGCTGTCGACCACGACCAGCACGCGCCGGCCCCGGAGCGAGGCGCGGGCGAAGGTGTCCTCGGCCGGCCCCTCGACCACGTCGGCGGTGTCCAGCAGAGCGGTGAACCAGAAGTGGCTGCCGCCCTCCGGGCGGTCGGACGCGCCGATCTCACCGCCGAGCGCGTGCACGATCTCCCGCGAGATCGCCAGGCCCAGGCCGGTGCCGCCGTGCACGCGCGTGGTGGAGGCGTCGCCCTGCGTGAAGCTGCTGAACAGCTCCTCGACGTCCAGCGCCGCGATACCAACGCCGGTGTCGGACACCTCGACCCGCAGCCGGGTGCCACCGGGCGTCTGCTCAGCAGTCGCCCGGAGGTGGACCTCGCCCTCGTGGGTGAACTTCACCGCGTTCGAGCCGAGGTTGGTCACGACCTGCCCGAGCCGCGTCGGGTCGCCGGCGACGACCTCCGGAACCGAGGCGTCGCACGACACCGTCAGCTCGATGCCCTTGCCCCGGGCCGACTCCCCGAGCACGTTGGCCACCTGGTCGAGCACCGCACGCACGTCGAAGTCCACCCGCTCGAGCTGCAGCATCCCGGCCTCGATCTTGGAGAAGTCGAGGATGTCCTTGATCAGGGCGAGCAGGGCCCGGCTCGCTGCCCGGGCGCCCGAGGCCAGCCGCAGCTGTTCCGGGTCCAGCTCGGTGCGCAGCAGCAGGTCGTTCAGGCCGATCACGCCGTTGAGCGGGGTGCGGATCTCGTGGCTCATCGTGGCCAGGAACTCCGACTTCTGCCTCGAGGCCTCCATCGCGGCGTCGCGGGCATGGGCCAGCTCGCGCTCGGCCTGCTCGCGCTCGACGACGCGGGCGAGCTGCAGCGCGACCTGCGCGGCGTTCGTCTCGATCAGGTCGTAGCGGAACAGCGGGGGAGCGGAGGTCATCGTGATCACGGCCCACACCTGGTCGTCGAACACCACCGGGAACGCGATGGTCAGCCGCTCGTCGTCCCAGACCATCTCCTTGCTGGCCTGCGCCTTCTCGGCCAGGGCGAGCTCCCGGACGTTGACGTCGGGGGTGGCCTCGTCGTCGATCCGGTCCTGCTCCTCGACGTAGAGAGGCTCGAGCCCGGTGCCGTCCGGGGTCGGGACGAAGCCGCGGGCGCGGATCCAGTCGTCGTGCAGCAGGACCAGGGAACGTGCCTGTGCGAGGACGTCGTTGAGCGTGCGCGCCTCGTTGGCGGCCGTGGCCACGGCCTGCATCAGCGCGTTCTGGGCGACCTGGTCCTGGAGCGCGAGCTCGGCCAGCCTGGTCTCGGTGACGTCCTGGTGGGTGCCGGTCATGGTGGTCACCCGACCCGACTCGTCCCGGTGGGCCACCCCGCGCCCGCGTGTCCAGACCCAGTCCTCGGCGCCCTGGACCCGCGCCACGAACACGAACTCGCCACCGTCCCTGCGGGCGCCCTGCACGGCGTCGTCGACCAGCTGGCGGTCGTCCTCGTGGACCAGTCCGAGGAAGTCGGCGTACCGGGCCGACGAGTCGCCGGGTGTCAGGCCGTAGAGGTCGTAGAGCCCGGCGGACGCGACGATCTCGTCCTGCTCGACGTTCCAGCGCCAGCTGCCGAGCCGGGCGATCCGCTGTGCCTCGGCGAGCTCACGCTGGCTGGCGGTCAGCTGCTCCAGCGACTGTCGGCGGGCGTCGTAGTCGCTGACCCGGTGCAGCACCGCCGTGACCGTGCCGTCGGGCGCACGGATCGCGCTCTCGCCGACGAGCACCCAGATGGAGGAGCCGTCGCTCCGGACGAACCGGCACTCGACGTCGTGGGTGTTGAACCGCCCCTCCGCCAGGTCCTCGAGGTGGGCGGCGAACTGCTGCCTCCCCACGTGGTCGAGGGAGTCGAAGACCGTGAGCCGGCAGAACTCCTCCTGGGTGACCCCGAACATCCGGGCCAGCGCGGGGTTGGCGTAGACCGTGTTCCCCTCCAGGTCGAGGACCCAGATGCCGTCCATCGCGGCCTCGACGATGTCGCGGAACGGCCCTTCAGGTGTCATCGGTCTCCTCCCGGCGGAACGATAGTCGGCCGCCGGGGCCCGGTGCGCCGAAACGCCTTGACCGCTCCCTGACAATTCCGCGAACCCGGCGCCCGTGCTAGAACGTGTTCCATGTCGCCGTTCCAGCTGCGGTCGGGCGAGTCCTGGCGCGACCCCTGGCCGTCGTACGCCGCCCTGCGCGAGACCGATCCGGTCCACGACGCCGGCAGCTTCTTCGTGCTCAGCCGCTTCGCCGACGTGTACGACGCGGCGCGCGACACCGCGACGTACTCCAGCGCCGGCGGCCTGACCGTGACCGAGGGGGACGCCGAGCTCGCGCTCGTGGCCGACTTCCGCCCGATGGTGATGCTCGACCCGCCCGACCACACGGTCTTCCGCCGGATGGTGGGCCGCGGCTTCACGCCCCGACAGGTCGCCGAGCTCGAACCCCTGGTCCGGGCCTTCGTGCGCTCCCGGCTGCCGCGACTCGGCGAGTCGCCGCGGGCCGACGTCGTCAGCGCGCTGCTCAAGCCGCTGCCGAGCATGATCGTGGCCCACTACCTGGGTGTCCCGGAGGAAGACCGCGCGCGGTTCGACCAGTGGACCGACGCGATCGTGGCGGGCACCAGCGAGGGTGACCCGACGGTCGGCGCGGAGGCCGCCGCCGAGATGCTCGACTACTTCTCCGGCCTGATCGAGCTGCGCCGGCGCGACCCCGGCGAGGACACCATCTCCCAGCTGGTCCGGGCCGGCGACGACGTCGAGGTCCTGCAGATGCTCGGCTTCGCGTTCACCATGGTCGCCGGTGGCAACGACACCACGACGGGCCTGCTCGGGGTCACCCTGCAGCTGCTCACCGAGCACCCCGACCAGCGGCGCCGCCTGGTCGAGCAGCCGAGGCTGGTCCCCGACGCCGTCGAGGAGTTCCTCCGGCTCTCCAGTCCGGTCCAGGGGCTCGCCCGCACCACCACCCGCGACGTCGAGCTCGAGGGCGGCCGGATCCCGGCCGGGTCACGGGTCCTGCTCCTCTATGCGGCCGCCAACCGCGACCCGCGCGAGTTCGGCCCCGATGCCGACGAGCTCGACGTCGCGCGGGCGCCCCGGCGGATCCTCACGTTCAGCCACGGCGCCCACCACTGCCTCGGGGCCGCCGCGGCCAGGCTCGCCGGCCGGGTCGTGGTCGAGGAGCTGCTCGCGGCGTACCCGGACTTCGTGGTCGATCCGGAGCGCGGCACCTTCGCCGCCGGTCACTACGTCCGGCGATACGCGACCCTGCCGTTCGACGCTCAGCTCTCGGCGGCGATCTTGTAGCCGCCGTCACGGTAGACGAGCCTGAGCGAGACGCTCTCCGGAGGACGCGGCCCGCCCTCGTTGGCCATCGTGTAGGCGACCTGGTAGTCGACCTCCAGGGTGTCGGGGTCCGCCGTCACCGACGACGGGCTCGCGGCGTCGACCTCGTCCCAGAACCCCAGGTACCCCTCCAGTCCACCGCTGGCCCGCTGGAACTCCGGCGTCAGCATCGTGAACGCGGTCTGGGGGTCGTTCGCCGCCGTGGACAGGTAGGCGTCGATGAACTCCTCCATGTCGTCGGCCGACGGTGGGGCGGTGTCCGCACTCTGGGAGCTCCCACCGCCCTCGGGCGGGGTAGCCGTCGGCGGGTCCTCTCCGCGCAGGACCGCCCAGACGATCACGCCGAGCAGCAGGACGACGGCCGCCGCGACGAGCAGAGGGCCGCGACGTCCGCGCGTGGGCACGGGCGGCTCCGGGAGGCTGTCCTCCGGGGGAGGCGGGGCCATCATCCGGGTGTGCTCGGGATCGTCGGGAGCGGCGAGGGCCGTCGGTACCGGTTGTGGCGCCGTGCCCCCTGATCCCGACGCCAGGAAGTCCCGCGCCTGGGCCATCGACCAACGCTGCTCGGGCTCCCGCGTCATCGTGGACTCCAGCAGCGGCGTCAGCCACCCGGCGTCGGCCAGCCGGGGTGGCTCCTGGTGCACGATCCGGTAGAGGGCGCCCATCAGGTTGTCGCCCACGTCGTACGGCGGGTGGCCGGCCAGGGCGTGGAAGAGGGTCGCACCCAGCGACCACACGTCGCTGGCGTCCGTGGCGGCGGCACCCGAGGCGACCTCGGGCGCGAGGTAGGCCGGTGACCCGGTCACCAGCCCGGTCTGGGTGAGCGCGGGATCAGCCTCCGCGCGGGCGATCCCGAAGTCGGAGAGCTTCACCTGCTGGTCGGCGGCGACCAGGATGTTGGACGGCTTCACGTCGCGGTGCACGATGCCGGCCGCGTGCGCCGCCGCGAGCGCATCGGCCACCTGGGCCAGCATGGGAGACGCCTGGTCGGGGGTGAGCGGCCCGTCGCGCCGTACGAGGTCGGACAGGGTCACCCCGTCGACGTACTCCATGACCAGCCAGCGCTCGTCACCCTCAGAGGTGAGGTCGAAGACGGCGACGACGTGCGGGTGGTTGAGCCTGGCCGCCAGCCGCGCCTCCCGCTCGGCCCGCTCGAGGACGGGGGACTTGCCCCCGGGCATCATCCCGATCCGTTTGACCGCGACGTCGCGGCCGAGGACCTCGTCCCGGGCCAGCCACACGGCTCCCATGCCCCCGCGCCCGATCTCGCGCTCGAGGGTGTACCTGCCACCGATCAACGTCCGTCCTCTCCATCCCCGCGAAGCGTATCGAGGTGCTGCCACCTGCCCGACCGATCCCAAACCGGGGTGGGCGCCCGGCACGGGCATGGGGCAGGCTTGGTCCCAGTTACCCGAATCGGAAGAGGCTCACGCGTGTCCATCGACCCCACCCTCCTCGACGACCTCGAGTGGCGCGGCCTGATCGCCCACTCGACGGACCTCGACGCCCTGCGCGAGGCGCTCGGCTCCGAGAGCGTGCGGTTCTACGTGGGTTTCGACCCGACCGCGCCCAGCCTGCACATGGGCAACCTCGTGCAGCTGGTGACCGCCCGGCGGCTGCAGGACGCCGGCCACACGCCGTACGCGCTGGTCGGCGGCGCCACGGGGATGATCGGCGACCCCAAGGAGTCGGGGGAGCGGACCCTCAACTCCCTCGACACGGTCAAGGCGTGGGTGGAGAAGGTGCGCCACCAGATCGAGCCCTTCCTGTCCTTCGACGGTCCGAACGCCGCCACGATGGTCAACAACTACGACTGGACCGCGTCGATGTCGGTGATCGACTTCCTGCGTGACATCGGCAAGCACTTCCCGGTGAACCGGATGCTCGCGCGCGAGGTGGTCCGCAGCCGGCTGGAGTCCGGGATCAGCTACACCGAGTTCAGCTACGTGCTGCTCCAGTCCCTGGACTTCCTCAACCTCTACCGCGACCACGGGGTCACCCTCCAGTTCGGCGGCAGCGACCAGTGGGGGAACCTCACCGGCGGGGTGGAGCTGATCCGCCGCTCCGACGGCGCCCGGGCCCATGCGTTCGCGACGCCGCTGGTGACGAAGGCCGACGGCACCAAGTACGGCAAGACCGAGACCGGTGCGCTGTGGCTGGACCCGGAGCTGATGTCGCCGTACGCCTTCCACCAGTTCTGGCTCAACGCCGAGGACGAGAAGGTCGTCGAGCTGCTCAAGGTGTTCACCTTCCTCCCCCGCGAGGAGATCGAGGAGCTCGAGCGGCAGACGGCCGAGAAGCCGTTCCTGCGGGCCGCCCAGAAGGCGCTCGCCGACGAGGTGACGACCCTCGTCCACGGCGCCGAGGAGACCGAGCACGCCAAGGCCGCCGCCGCGGCCCTGTTCGGCGGGGGAGACCTGACCACGCTGCGTACGGCGACCCTCGTTGCCGCACTGCGCGAGGCCGGCTCGATCACCGTCGACAGCTCCAGCCGGCGTCCCGGGCGTGGTCGAGCTGTTCGTGGAGGCCGGACTCGTGCAGAGCAAGAGCGAGGCCCGGCGCACCATCGCCGAGGGCGGTGCCTACCTCAACAACGAGCGGGTCGAGGACCCCGAGCTCGTACCCGGGCCGGAGCACCTGATCGACGGCAGCTGGCTGCTGCTGCGGCGCGGCAAGAAGCGGTTCGCCGGCGTGGAGCTGACCGGCTCGTGAGCCACCGCTGGCTCGACGACGTGGAGGCCCTCGCGCGCGAGGCCCTCCCCGAGCCGGTGTTCCGCTACGTCGCCGAGGGGTCACGCAACGAGATCACGCTGCGCGAGTCCGCTGCTGCCTGGGAAGCCGTGCGGATCGCCCCGCGCGTCCTCCGTGACGTCCGCGAGGTCGCCACGGGAACGACCCTGCTCGGGCATCACGCCACCGCGCCGCTCGGGATCGCCCCGATGACCCTGCAACGCGCGGCCGACCCCGAGGGAGAGCTGGCGATGGCAGCCGCGGCGGCCGACGCGGGTGTCCCGATGGTGCTCTCGAGCAACGCCGGCAGCACGTTCGCCGACGTCGCGGCCACCGGTGCCCGGTGGTGGCTCCAGGCCTACATCTCCGCCGACCGCGGTGACTCCGTGCCGCTGCTCGAGGCGGCGGCAGCGTCGGGCGCGAGCGCGGTGGTGCTCACCGTCGACACCCCGGTCCTCGGCACCCGCTACCCCGTCGCGGACCTGCCCCGGGTCTGGGAGATCGCCGAGCCCGGCTGGCTGGGCGCCAACGCCGCAGTCACGACCGGGCTGGACCCGGCCGACCGGGAGAAGGCGATGGATCTCGGACCCGCGGACGTCGGCTGGCTCCGGGAGGTCACCGGACTGCCGGTGGTCGTCAAGGGGGTGATCCGCCCCGACGACGCCCGCCGGTGCGTCGCCGCCGGTGCCTCCGCCGTGTGGATCTCCAACCACGGCGGCCGACAGCTGGACCAGGTCGTCGCCACGGCGGGCTGCATCGAGGGCGTACGCGCGGAGGTCGGTGAGTCCGCCGAGGTGTACGTCGACGGCGGAGTCCGCTCCGGACTGCACGTCCTCCTCGCGCTCGCCCTCGGTGCCGACGCCGCGTTCGTGGGCCGCCCTCTCTTCCATGCCCTCGCCGCCGGAGGCGCCGACGGCGTCCGCCGCGGCCTCGCCGAGCTCGCGTCCGAGCTGGTCGAGGCGATGCGGCTGGCGGGTTGTCCGACCCTCGACGACACGCGGGGAA
>CAWHJI010000016.1:0-70000 GCA_963829635.1 uncultured Actinomycetota bacterium | reverse complement strand
TTTGTTGTGTTGTGGTGGTGGGGTCGTGTCTTTGTGGTTTGTTGTTGAGTGTTTGTGAGACAAGCTGTGAAGGGCACATGGTGGATGCCTTGGCATCAAGAGCCGATGAAGGACGTTGGAGCCTGCGATAAGCCCTGGGGAGTTGGCAACCGAGCTGTGATCCGGGGGTGTCCGAATGGGGTAACCCAGCTGGAGTCATGTCCAGTTACCCGCGCCTGAATATATAGGGTGTGTGGAGGGAACGCCGGGAAGTGAAACATCTCAGTACCGGTAGGAAGAGAAAACAATTGTGATTCCGAGAGTAGTGGCGAGCGAAATCGGATGAGGCCAAACCATGCGCGTGTGATACCCGGCAGGGGTTGCGTGTGTGGGGTTGTGGGAGCGTGTGGGGCGGTCTGCCGGCCGTTCACGGAGTGAGAAATCACGTGTGAAGCTGAAGTCCGCTGGAAAGCGGTGCCGTAGAGGGTGAGAGCCCCGTAGGTGTAGGTGCGTGACTCCGATGCGTTTTCCCAAGTAACACGGAACTCCAGGAATTCTGTGTGAATCTGGCGGGACCACCCGTTAAGCCTAAATACTCCTTGGTGACCGATAGCGGACAAGTACCGTGAGGGAAAGGTGAAAAGTACCCCTGGCGGGGAGTGAAATAGTACCTGAAACCGTGTGCCTACAATCCGTCAGAGCCTGGGCTGCCCTTGTGGTGGTGGTGGGTGATGGCGTGCCTTTTGAAGAATGAGCCTGCGAGTTTGCGTTGTGTTGCGAGGTTAACCCGTGTGGGGGAGCCGTAGCGAAAGCGAGTCCTAACAGGGCGGTCCAGTAGCACGATCAAGACCCGAAGCGAAGTGATCTATCCATGGGCAGGTTGAAGCGCGGGTAAGACCGCGTGGAGGACCGAACCCACTTAGGTTGAAAACTGAGGGGATGACCTGTGGATAGGGGTGAAAGGCCAATCAAACTTCGTGATAGCTGGTTCTCCCCGAAATGCATTTAGGTGCAGCGTTGTGTGTTTCTTGCCGGAGGTAGAGCACTGGATAGCCGATGGGCCCGACCAGGTTACTGACGTTAGCCAAACTCCGAATGCCGGTAAGTGAGAGCGCAGCAGTGAGACTGCGGGGGATAAGCTCCGTAGTCGAGAGGGAAACAGCCCAGACCATCAGCTAAGGCCCCTAAGTGGTGACTAAGTGGAAAAGGATGTGGAGTCGCAGTGACAACCAGGAGGTTGGCTTGGAAGCAGCCACCCTTGAAAGAGTGCGTAATAGCTCACTGGTCAAGTGATTCCGCGCCGACAATGTAGCGGGGCTCAAGTCATCCGCCGAAGCTATGGCATTCGCACGTGTAGCCAAGCCGCCCCTTCGGGGTTGGTTCAGGTGTGTGGATGGGTAGGGGAGCGTCGTGTCACGAGCGAAGCCGCCGAGTGATCGAGTGGTGGATGTGACACGAGTGAGAATGCAGGCATGAGTAGCGAATCACAGGTGAGAAACCTGTGCGCCGAATGATCAAGGGTTCCAGGGTCAAGCTAATCTGCCCTGGGTAAGTCGGGACCTAAGGCGAGGCCGACAGGCGTAGTCGATGGACAACGGGTTGATATTCCCGTACCGGCAATGTAGCGACCCTGACGAGTCCGGTGATGCTAACCACCCGAAACCTCTCGCATCCGTGCCTTCGGGTACGGAGTGGGGGGCGGAGCGTGGGACCCGATCCGGTAGTAGTCAAGCGATGGGGTGACGCAGGAAGGCAGCCCAGCCACAGCGATGGTTGTCTGTGGGCAAGGATGTAGGACGTCTGGTAGGCAAATCCGCCAGGCATGTGTCTGAGATCCGACGCGGAGCCAGTATCTGGCGAAGTGGGTGATCCTATGCTGTCGAGAAAAACCTCTAGCGAGCTATGCGCCGCCCGTACCCCAAACCGACTCAGGTGATCAGGTAGAGAATACCGAGGCGATCGAGCAAACCATGGTTAAGGAACTCGGCAAAATGCCCCCGTAACTTCGGGAGAAGGGGGACCCGAACCGTGAACACCCTATGCGGTGGGCAGCGGGGAGGGTCGCAGAGACCAGGCCCAAGCGACTGTTTACTAAAAACACAGGTCCGTGCGAAGTTGTAAGACGATGTATACGGACTGACTCCTGCCCGGTGCTGGAAGGTTAAGAGGACCCGTTAGGTAGCAATACCGAAGCGGAGAATTTAAGCCCCAGTAAACGGCGGTGGTAACTATAACCATCCTAAGGTAGCGAAATTCCTTGTCGGGTAAGTTCCGACCTGCACGAATGGAGTAACGACTTGGGCGCTGTCTCAACCATGGACTCGGCGAAATTGCACTACGAGTAAAGATGCTCGTTACGCGCGGCAGGACGGAAAGACCCCGGGACCTTTACTATAGTTTGGTATTGGTGTTTGGTTCGGCTTGTGTAGGATAGGTGGGAGACGGTGAAGCCCTCACGCCAGTGGGGGTGGAGTCAACGTTGAAATACCACTCTGGTCGTACTAGATGTCTAACCTGGGACCATGATCTGGTTCAGGGACAGTGCCTGATGGGTAGTTTAACTGGGGCGGTTGCCTCCTAAAATGTAACGGAGGCGCTCAAAGGTTCCCTCAGCCTGGTTGGCAATCAGGTGGCGAGTGTAAGTGCACAAGGGAGCTTGACTGTGAGACAGACATGTCGAGCAGGGACGAAAGTCGGAACTAGTGATCCGGCCACGGCATGTGGAAGCGTGGTCGCTCAACGGATAAAAGGTACCCCGGGGATAACAGGCTGATCTTCCCCAAGAGTCCATATCGACGGGATGGTTTGGCACCTCGATGTCGGCTCGTCGCATCCTGGGGCTGGAGTAGGTCCCAAGGGTTGGGCTGTTCGCCCATTAAAGCGGCACGCGAGCTGGGTTTAGAACGTCGTGAGACAGTTCGGTCCCTATCCGCCGCGCGCGCAGGAAACTTGAGAAAGGCTGTCCCTAGTACGAGAGGACCGGGATGGACGAACCTCTGGTGTGCCAGTTGTCCCGCCAGGGGCACGGCTGGTTGGCTACGTTCGGAAGTGATAACCGCTGAATGCATCTAAGCGGGAAGCACGTTTCAAGATGAGGTTTCCCACCCAATAATGGGGTAAGGCCCCCCACAGAACATGGGGTTGATAGGCCGGAGGTGTACAGCAGCAATGCCCAGCCGACCGGTACTAATAGGCCGAGGGCTTGTCTTACAAACCCTCATCAAGAACCCACAAACAACACACATGCATGCTCGCGTCCACACACATCCAAGAACCCAAGGACCCAACCAGACTTGGACACCCACCCCGCCGCGAAGGGCACAAAGCCCCCGGGAAACGACACGGGGGTGTCCACCTAGAGTTACGGCGGCCATGGCGAAAGGGAAACACCCGGTCCCATCCCGAACCCGGAAGTTAAGCCTTTCAGCGCCGATGGTACTGCACCCGAGAGGCTGTGGGAGAGTAGGACGCCGCCGGACATACACTCCGTAGAGGCCACCCGAATCCGGGTGGCCTCTACGCCATTTACGTGAACCATCGAGGAGAAGAGAAGCCGTGGCCGACGACCGTCGCAGCCAGCGTCCCAGCCGGGGCAGGCAGTCCGGCAAGCCCGCAGGACCGCGCCCGGGGGAACTCCCGGGGCGACGGCTCGGGGAGGCCGCGGGACCGGTCGGCCGGGGTCCGGCGAGCGCCGTGGCCCGCGCCGCGACGACCGCGGACGTCCCGGCGACCCGGCGCTCGAGCGCACCGCGGAGCAGGCCGAGTACGACGGCCCGGACCTGCCCGAGGAGGTCACCGGTCGTGAGCTGGACCGGCTCGGTCTCGGCCCAGCTGAAGGGGCTGCCCGAGAAGTTGGCGGCCCGCGTGGCCCGCCACCTCGCGGCCGCGGGGCTGCTCGTCGACGAGGATCCCGAGCTCGCCTACCGGCACACCCTGGCCGCCCGTGCCCGCGCCGCGCGGATCGCCGTGGTGCGGGAGGCGACCGGTGAGGCCGCCTACGCGGCCGGTCACTACGCCGAGGCGCTCGCCGAGCTGCGCGCGGCGAAGCGGATGAACGGGGCCACGGCGTACCTGCCGATCATGGCCGACTGCCACCGCGCGCTGGGGCAGCCCGACCAGGCCCTCAAGCTGGCCAAGAGCCCCGCCGTGGCGAACTTCGGCCCGGAGGCGAAGGCGGAGATGACCATCGTCGAGGCAGGGGCGCGCCGCGACCTCGGCCAGCTCGACGCGGCGCTGCGCACGCTGGAGCTGGCACCGCTGGCCTCCAAGAGCCGGGCGCCCTGGGTGGTGCGGCTGCGCTACGCCTACGCCGACACCCTGCTGGAGGCCGGACGGGAGACCGACGCGCTGGCCTGGTTCCACCGCACGCACGCCGTGGACAGCGACGAGATCACCGACGCCGCGGAGCGCGCCGAGGAGCTCGAGCGTCGCCTGGCCTGAGGCCGCGCGGAGGGATCAGCGGGGCAGGAAGGTGACCGCGATCCTCGGGCCGACGTCCTGGGTGTCCCACTGGAGCCCCTCCCGGTAGGCGAGCGAGACCGGACCGAGCGTCGCCTCGATCGCCGCGTCGCTGCTGATCCCCACCACGAGCGTGTCCCCGGGGCGAAGCGTCTCCTGCTCGCTGCTCGCATCGGTCATGGCGAGGTCGCCGCAGAAGGCGGAAGGGTCGGCGGTGACGGAGAAGCCTCCGCCCCGACAGACCAGCACCGAGACGCCGTCGCCCAGGTCGACGTCGGTCGGCACCGTGGTCCGACGGATGTCCAGGGTGCGTCCGTCGGTCGCCGGGGAGGAGTAGACGCCCACGTAGACCGACCCGCCGGCCGGTGCCGAGGCGGCGACGGTGCGATCGGGGGCGGGCAGCGGCGCCGGGTGCGTGGCGTACCAGGCGGCGAGGGCCGCCAGCACCAGGGCGAGCAGGAGCCCGAGCAGCAGCTTGCGCGACCGCGAGCGCCCGACCTCGAGCTCGCGGGGCGACCCGGCAGCGACCATGCCGTGAGCGTAGGCCACGCGACGCCGCCGACGCTGTCAGAATCGGCCCATGCACAACGTGAAGCGCCCGGCCCTCGAGGGCACCGTCGCCGTCAGGGACGACCGCAGGCTGAGCTTCGCGGAGTACGGCTCCACTCGCGGCCCGGCGGTGGTGTGGATGCACGGCACACCCGGCGCCCGGCGGCAGATCCCGCTGGAGGCGCGGGCCTACGCCGAGCAGCACGGACTGCGGTTGATCGGGATCGACCGTCCCGGCATCGGGTCCTCGACCCCGCACCTCTACCCGAACGTCGTGGACTGGACGGCCGACCTGGAGCTCGTCCTCGACACCCTCGGCATCGACACCGTCCGGCTGATCGGCCTCTCCGGCGGGGGTCCGTACGTCCTGGCCGCCGGGGCCGCACTGCCCGACCGGATCCACGGGGTCGCCGTGCTCGGCGGCGTGGCGCCCACCCGCGGCGAGGACGCCGCCGAGGGCGGCATCATCCAGCTCGCCGTACGGCTGGCACCCCTGCTGTCGCTGGCGCGGGTTCCGTTGGGGATCGCGCTGACCGGTGCCATCCGGGTGGTCAAGCCCCTCGCCGGCCCCGGCCTCGACCTGTACGCCGCGCTCCAGCCGCCGGGGGACAAGAACCTGCTGTCGCGGCCGGAGTTCAAGGCGATGTTCCTCGACGACCTGCTCAACGGCAGCCGGTTCCAGACCTCCGCCCCGCTCAACGACCTGCTGCTGTTCACCCGCGAGTGGGGCTTCGCCCCCGCCGACGTGGCGGTGCCGGTGCGGTGGTGGCACGGCGACGAGGACCACATCGTGCCCCTGGCGCACGGCCGGCACGTCGTCGATCGGCTCCCGGACGCGACCCTCAAGGTCATCGACGGCGAGAGCCACCTCGGCGGCCTCGGCATCGCGGAGGAGGTGCTCGGCACGCTGATGGAGCTGGGCCCGCGGCGTACCGGGAGCCAGGCGGCCCGCTGAGCGCGGACAACGCCACGCCGGACGAACCTCCGTGGTTTCACTGGTATTCACCCGTCACATGGGTCACAATGGGGGCCACAACTACACACGTGTGACTCGTGTCCGATCACGGACCCTGCTCACTCCGTCGCCAGACCGCTGGGGAAGGCGTACCTGCGCCGGAGATGAGGAGGTCACGGTGACCGCACACACTGCTACCCGCACCGCCACGACGAGGGGCGTCCTCTACGTCCACTCGGCGCCTTCCGCGCTGTGCCCGCACATCGAGTGGGCCGTCGGCGGTGTCCTTGGCGTCCCCATCAGCCTCGACTGGATCCCGCAGCCCGCGCAGACCGGCACCTATCGCGCCGAGCTCTCCTGGGCCGGCGACGTCGGAGCTGCCGCGGCCGTCGCCTCCTCCCTGCGCGGCTGGAACCACCTGCGCTTCGAGATCACCGAGGAGCCCACGCTCGGCTCGGAGGGCGGCCGCTACTCCTACACCCCCGAGCTCGGCGTCTTCCACGCCGTGACCGGCCTGCACGGCGACATCATGATCCCCGAGGACCGGCTCAAGGCCGCGGTGGTCAAGGCCGCGCTGGGCGACACCACGGTGCTCGCCGAGATCGACAAGCTGCTCGGCAAGCCGTGGGACGACGAGCTGGAGACGTTCCGCCACGCCGGTGAGGGCGCGCCCGTGCGCTGGCTCCACCAGGTTGTCTGACAGTCGGAGGCGAGCGAAGCTCGCCTCCGACGTGGTCAGACAAGATTGAGCAAGCGACGCGAGTGAGCTTGCGAACTCGCGCGAGCGTGTCGAAATCTGGAGCGGGTGGTGGGGCGACGGACCCGAGGGAGTGACCGACCTCAGGGACGGCGCATCCGGAAGTAGCCGGGCTTGATCCAGACGACCTTCTGGGTGTCCTCCTCGATCAGGGGGAACTCCGCCTTGTGGTGGATCGTCAGCTTGCCGGAGATCTTGAACCTGCCCGGGCGGGTGGAGTAGCGGCAGAACCGGAACCGGTCGTGGCCGCGCTTGGCGTTGCTGTCGCTGTCGATCGCGTTGTGCGCGATGGTCTCGCCGCGCGGGTCCCGCAGGAACGTCTCCAGCGACCAGTCGTTGCTGCGCGGTCGGACGCGGTACTGGTAGGTGTACCCGTGGCACCCGTCGCGGAGCACCTTGTCGGCCGCCCAGAGCCGACCGTAGTCGGCGTTCCAGGCCTGGGTGGGGGCGGACAGGCCTCCCGACCAGCATGGTGCCGGTCATGACTGCGATCACGACTATGCGCAACATCGGATCCCTCAGAACAGCGTCTCGGAGTCTTCCTTGACCATGTTCAACGCGGCAGGTGTGAGCAGGGTTACGCCGGTGCGCAGATTCAGAGCGGGATGTTGCCGTGCGCCCCGCGACGTACGCCGCTGGTCTGGACTGCCTCGACCATGGCGGCCGCGATCGCGGAGCGGGTGGCGTCGGGTTCGACCACCTCGTCGACCACGCCGATCTCGACCGCCTTGTCCACGCCGCCCGCGATCCGCTCGTGCTCGGCCGCGAGCTCCGCCTCGACCTGGGGCCGGATGTCGGGCGGGACCTCCGCGAGGCGCCGGCGGTGCAGGATCCGGATCGCGGCGACCGCTCCCATCACGGCCACCTCGGCGCCGGGCCAGGCCAGGACGCGGGTGGCGCCCAGGGACCGGGCGTTCATCGCGATGTAGGCGCCGCCGTAGGTCTTGCGGGTCACCAGCGTGACCCGGGGGACCACGCACTCGCCGAACGCGTGCAGCAGCTTGGCGCCGCGACGGACCACGCCGTCCCACTCCTGCCCGACGCCGGGCAGGTAGCCGGGGACGTCGACGACGACGATCAGCGGCACGCCGAACGCGTCGCACATCCGGACGAACCTCGAGGCCTTCTCAGCCGAGAGCGAGTCGAGGCATCCGCCCAGCCGGAGCGGGTTGTTGGCCACCACGCCGACGGTCCGGCCGCCGAAGCGGCCCAGAGCGGTCACGATGTTGGGTGCCCAGCGGGCGTGCAGCTCCTGGGCGGTGCCTTCGTCGAGGATCGACTCGACGAGGGGATGCACGTCGTAGGCGCGCTTCCTGGACTCGGGAAGCAGGGCGGCGAGGTCGCGGTCCTCGACGTCCTCGATCCGCAGGCTCCCCTGGGACCCGAGCAGGGCGGCGACGTCGCGTGCCCGCTCGAGCGCCTCGGGCTCGGACTCCGTGAGCACGTGGACGACGCCCGAACGGCGCCCGTGGGGCTCCGGCCCGCCGAGGCGCAGCATGTCGACGTCCTCGCCGGTGACCGAGCGCACGACGTCGGGACCGGTGACGAAGATCCGGCCCTCCGGGCCGAGGATGACGACGTCGGTCAGGGCGGGGCCGTAGGCGGCACCGCCGGCGGCCGGCCCGAGCACGACGGAGACCTGGGGAATCTTGCCCGAGGCCTGGGTCATCACCTGGAAGATCCGACCCACGGCGTGGAGCGACAGGACGCCCTCGGCGAGCCGGGCGCCGCCGGAGTGCCACAGCCCGATGATCGGGACGCCGTCGCTCATCGCCAGGTGGTAGGCGTCGACCACGACGCGGCACCCCTGGTCGCCCATCGCCCCGCCCATCACGGTGGCGTCGGAGCAGAAGGCGACCGCGCGGGTGCCCTCGACGTTGCCGATCGCGGCGAGCATTCCCGAGTCGTCGTCGGGCGTGATCAGCTCGAGCGTGCCGTCGTCGAAGAGGGCGGTCAGCCGGCGTACCGGGTTGCGGGGATCCTCCTCGCGGGGCAGCTTCGCGGGCTTGGCGGGCGCCTCGGCGGCCTGTGTCGCCATCAGGCACTCCGGAAGGCGAGGGCGACGTTGTGGCCGCCGAAGCCGAAGGAGTTGTTGAGGGCGGCGACGTCGCCGGCGGGCAGGTCGCGACGCTTGTCGGCCAGGTCGAGCCCGACGTCCTCGGGGTCCTCGAGGTTGATCGTCGGCGGCACCGTGCGGTCGCGCAGGGCCAGGATGGTCGCCACCGACTCCAGCGCACCGGCCGCGCCCAGCAGGTGTCCGGTCATCGACTTGGTCGAGGTGACCACCACGCCCTTCGGCGGCCGCGCCGAGCGCGGCGCGGATCGCGCCCGCCTCGGCCAGGTCGCCCTGCGGGGTCGACGTGGCGTGCGCGTTGATGTGGGCGATGTCCGCGGGATCCAGGTCGGCCGCCCGGAGGGCCAGCCGCATCGCCCGGGTGGCGCCCTGCCCGGACGGGTCGGGCTGGGCGATGTCGTGGGCGTCGGCGGTGATGCCCGCGCCGGCGGCCTCGGCGTACACCGTGGCACCGCGCGCCCGCGCGTGCTCCTCCGACTCCAGCACGACTGCGGCGGCGCCCTCGCCGAGGACGAATCCGTCGCGTCCCTTGTCCCAGGGGCGGGAGGCCGCCTCGGGGTCGTCGTTGCGCTTGGAGAGCGCCATCATCTGGCCGAACGCCGCCATCGGCAGGGCGTGGATGGCGGCCTCGGTGCCGCCGCACACCACGACGTCGGCCCGGCCGAGCCGGATCAGGTCGATGCCGAGGGCGATCGCCTCGTTGCCGGAGGCGCAGGCCGAGACGGGCGTGTGCACGCCCGCCTTGGCGCCGATCGCCAACCCGATGTGGGCGGCGGGGGAGTTCGGCATCAGCATCGGGATCGCCAGCGGCGACACCCGGCGTGGGCCCTTCTCCTTGAGCGCGTCGTAGTTGCTCAGGAGCGTCTGCACGCCGCCGATGCCCGAGGCCATCGCCACCGCCAGGCGCTCGGCGTCCACCCCGCCGTCGGCGAGGCCGGCGTCTCCCCACGCCTCCTGGGCAGCGATGAGCGCGAGCTGGCCGGAACGGTCCAGCCGCCGGGCCTTGACCCGGTCGAGGACCTCAGCCGGGTCGACGGCGACCTTGGCGGCGATCCGGGCACCCAGCGGCTCGGCCCACTCCTCGGTGAGGGCGGTGACCCCGGACCGTCCCTCCAGGAGGGCGGCCCAGGTGCTGGGGGTGTCCCCGCCGACCGGGGACGTCGCACCCAGACCGGTCACGACGACGCGCGTGGCAGACATGAAGCTCCTTGGTGTTGGAAGGGTGGTCCGTCAGCCCTGGGCGCGCTCGATGAACGCCACGGCGTCGCCGACGGTCTTGAGGTTCTTCACCTCGTCGTCGGGGATCGAGACGGAGAACTTCTCCTCGGCGGCGACGACGACCTCGACCATCGACAGGGAGTCCACGTCGAGGTCGTCGACGAAGGACTTGTCGAGCTGGACGTCGTCGGCGTCGATGCCCGCGACCTCGTTGACGATCTCGGCGAGGTCGGTGCGGATCTCTTCGGTGCTGGGCATGAGCAGTTGCTTCCTTCTCTCTCGGTGGGTGGTGCGATCAAGGAACGGTGACGACCTGGGCGGCGTACGCCAGGCCGGCACCGAACGCAATCAGGAGGGCCGTGTCGCCGCTGCGGGCCTGGCCCTCGGCGATCATCCGGTCCAGGGCGAGCGGGATCGAGGCTGCGGAGGTGTTGCCCTGCTCGGCGATGTCGCGGGCGATGGCGACGTTCGGGGGCAGCTTCATCGCGCGCGCCATCGCGTCGATGATCCGCATGTTCGCCTGGTGGGGGACGAAGACGTCGAGCTCGTCGATGGAGACGCCGGCCCGGTCGAGGGCCTGTTGGCCGATCTTGGCCATGGCGTAGGAGGCCCACCGGAACACCGGGTTGCCCTGCATCACCAGGTGGGGGAGGACGCCGGAGCCGGGCTGCTCGGGGGTGCCGACGACGTCGCGCCAGTCCTCCTTCTGCCGGATCAGGTCGAACTGCTCGCCGTCGGAGCCCCACACGACGGGACCGATGCCGGGCGTCTCGGACGGGCCCACGACGGCCGCGCCTGCGCCGTCGGCGAAGATGAAGGCCGTGCCGCGGTCGTGCACGTCGGTGAGGTCGCTGAGCCGCTCCACGCCGATCACCACGACGTGGCCGGCGCTGCCGCCGCGGACCATGTCGGCCGCGAGCGCCACACCGTGGCAGAAGCCGGCGCAGGCCGCCGAGATGTCGAACGCGGCGGCCTTGTTGGTGCCGAGCTCGTGGGCGATGGCGGTGGCGATCGCCGGGGTCTGGAGCAGGTGGGTGACGGTCGCGACGATCACGCAGTCGACCTGCTCCGGGGAGATGCCGGCGCGCTCGATGGCCTGCCGGGCAGCGGCGACGCTCATCACCTGGACGGTCTCCTCCGGCGTGGCCCACCGGCGCTGCTTGATGCCGGACCGCTGCTGGATCCACTCGTCGCTGGAGTCGATCGCCGCGACGACCTCGGCGTTGGGGATCACCCGGGAGGGTCGGTAGGAGCCCAGGCCGAGGATCGCGGCGTTCGAGGCGCCGGAGCCGGGCTGGAGGGTGCTCATGCTGCTCCTTCCGGGTGCAGGCGGAGCAACGGCTGGCCGGGCTTGACCGGGTCGCCGTCCTCGACCAGCCACTCCACGATCTGGCCGCCGTGCGGGGCCACCACCCGCGTCCGGTCACGGCGGTTGGCCACGTCGCCGATGGGAGTGCCGGGAGCGAGCACGTCGCCGTCCGCGGCCTCGCCGGCGAGGTGGAAGGTGCCCTTCGCGGGGGAGACGACCATCCGCCAGGTCGGGGTGGTCTCGATGGGGGACGCCTCGCCGTGCTTCTCGACGAACGCGCGGGCCTCGTCGAGCTGGTCGGGCGTCTTGAGCGCGAACGTGTCGACGCCCTTCATCGCCCGCTTGGCGATGCCGGTGAGGGTGCCGGCCGGCGGCATCTCGAGGACGCCGGTGACGCCGAGGTCGAGCATCGGCGTCCATGCACAGGTCCCAGCGGACCGGGTGGGCGATCTGGCCGACGATGCGGCGCAGCACGTCGGGGCCGTCGTGGACGACCTGGCCGTCGCGGTTGGAGATCACGCGGGTGCGCGGGTCGTGCACCGAGACCGAGCGGGCCAGCCCGGCGAGGTGGCCGACGGCGGGCGCCATGTGCTCGGTGTGGAAGGCGCCGGCGACGCTGAGCGGCATCAGCCGGGCCTTCGCGGGCGCGTCGCCGGCCAGGGCCTCCAGCTGCTCGAGCGTGCCGGCGGCGACGACCTGGCCGGGGCCGTTGTCGTTGGCGGCGGTGAGCCCGTGGCGCTCGAGGGTCGCGAGGACCTCGTCGCGGTCACCGCCGAGGACGGCGGTCATGCCGGTGCGGGTGACGGCGGAGGCCTCGGCCATCGCCCGGCCCCGCTCGCGGACGAGGACCATCGCCTGCTCGGCCGTGATCACCCGCGCGCCGGTTGCCGCGGTCAGCTCGCCGACACTGTGGCCGGCGACCGCGCCGATCTTCGAGAACGCGTCGGCGGGGTGCGGGAACAGCTCGAGCGCCGCCACCAGCCCGGTGGCGACCAGGAGTGGCTGGGCGATCTGGGTGTCCCGGATGGTCTCCGCGTCCGACTCGGTGCCGTGGTGGGCGAGGTCGATCCCGGCGACGGTGGAGAGCCAGTCGAGCCGGGAGGCGAAGGTCGGGTCCTCGAGCCAGGGGGAGAGGAACCCGGGGGTCTGGGCGCCCTGACCGGGCGCGACGATGACGAGCACGGGCCCCACTCTGCCCGGTGCCGGTGCCCTGCGGCGCCCGCGGCACGCACGAAATCCCTTCGGTAAAGTTTGTAGGGTTCCTACAAATGACGGGTCGATTCGAGGGAGCCTCGGACGGGTCAGCTGTCCCGCCCGGACTGGCGGCCCAGCACGAGGGCGATCTCGAGCGTGAACGCGTGGCGGGGAACCGACGGCGAGTAGCCGGTGACCGTCGCCACCTGCCGGAGCCGGTAGCGCACGGTGTTCGCGTGCACGAACTGCGCCCGCGCCGTCGCCTCGATCGAGGCGCCGTGCTGGAGGTAGGCCGCCAGCGTCTCGATCAGCGTCCCGCGGGCGTGGACGAGCGGCAGGTAGACCTCCTCGACGAGGTGGCGCCGGGCGTGCCCGTCGCCCGCCAGGGCTCGCTCGGGCAACAGCTCCGAGCTGCGCACCGGGCGTGGTGCCTCCGGCCACCCGGCGGCGGACCGGTACGCCGACAACGCGGCCCGAGCCGACGTGGTGGGCGTGGTCGAGCCCGTCGGCGACCGGCCCCACCACCACCGGCCCCTCGCCGAACAGGTCGACCACGGCCTCGGCCGCCTTCTGCGGGTCGCTCTGGCCCGACAGCAGCACGACGAGTCGATCGCCCTGGGTCGCGCACAGCGCATCCATGCCGGCGGCGCGGGCCACGCGGCGTACCTCGTCGAAGACGTCGGTCTCGGTCCGCTGGGCGGGGGCCGCGCCCAGCACGACGGTCACCTCGCCCCGGGTCGACCAGCCCAGGGCGCTGGCGCGGGAGAGGACGGCCTCGTCGGTCTCCGAGCGCAGCACCGCGTCCACCACGAGCGCCTCCAGCCGGGCGTCCCAGGCGCCGCGGACCTCGGCGGCGCGGGCGTAGACCTCGGCCGTCGCGAACGCGACCTCCCGGGCGTACCGGAGCACCGCGGCGTGGACGTCGGGAGCGTCGGCCGGGTCGACGATGTCATCGACGTTGCCCTCGACCACCTCGATGGAGAGCCGCACCAGGTCGACGGTCTGCTGGAGGTTGATCACGCCGGCGAGGGCGCGGGGCGCGGCCCCGAACACCGAGGAGGCGAGGACGTTGGGGCCGGGGGCCGGCTCGTCGGTGTTCTGGTACCAGTCGACGAACCCGCGGATGCCGGCCTGGACGATGAGCCCGACCCAGGAGCGGTCCTCGGCGCTGAGGTCCTCGAACCAGGGCAGGTCGTGCTCCATCCGGGCGGTCGCCCGGGTGCTCAGCGCGCCGGTCGACCGCTTCAGTGCGCGGGAGGCGCGCGCCCGTGGGCGTGCGGTCGGGAGGAGGCACGAATCCACGCTAGTCCACACCCGAATTTGGTGACACTTTGGTGACGGCGGGGGATCGGGGTCCCGAACTGAAACCCGTTCTGGTTGAATTCCGCGCTAAGGCACCCACTTCTGGAGGGCACGTGGCCGGATCCCAGTACGAGCTGCAGTACGTCACGATCCACGGCCATCGCCGTGCGTTCGTCAAGACGGGCAGCGGCCCGGTGGTCCTGCTCCTGCACGGGCTCGGCTGCGACCACAGCACCTGGGAGCCGGTGATCGACTCGCTCGCCCGGCGCTACACGGTCATCGCCCCGGACCTGCTCGGTCACGGGCGCTCGGACAAGCCCCGCGCCGACTACAGCGTCGGTGGCTACGCCAACGGCATGCGGGACCTGCTGACCGTGCTCGGGATCGACAAGGTGACCGTGATCGGGCACAGCTTCGGCGGGGGCGTGGCGATGCAGTTCGCCTACCAGTTCCCCGAGCGCACCGAGCGGATGATCCTGGTCGCCTCCGGCGGGCTCGGACCCGAGGTCAGTCCGGCGATCCGGGCCGTGACGACGCCCGGCTTCCACCAGGTGATGGCGGTGCTCACGCTGCCGGGGCTCCGGCACGCCGGCAAGGCCGGCATGCGGGCGCTGTCACGCACGCCGTGGAAGCAGGTGCGCGACCTCGACGAGGTCGCCGAGATCTACGACTCCTTCCGCGACCCGCGGGCACGCCACGCCATCCGGCACGTGGTCCGGGCGGTGGTCGACTGGCGCGGACAGATCGTCACCATGGCCGACCGCGCCTACCTGACCGAGGCGATGCCGATGTGCGTGGTGTGGGGTCGCGACGACCGCGTGATCCCGGTCCGGCACGCCAGCAACGCGGCGATGCTGGCGCCGAAGGCGCGGGTCGAGGTGATCCCGAACGCCGGGCACTTCCCGCACAAGGACCACCCCCAGCGGTTCGCCAAGATCGTGCACGAGTTCATCCGGTCCACCCAGCCGGCGTCGTACTCCCGGGCGCGCTGGCGCAACCTGCTGCGCAACACCGGCGTCGCCGAGCCGGAGACGACCGCCGAGGTCTTCACGATCGCCTGACGGCATCGCCCGAGGAACGGGGCGCTGCCGTCGATGGTGGTCGAGCAGCCGCGCTCGCGAGCGTGCGAGGTCGCGACCGGCGTGTCGAGACCCGGTGAGACTGGGGCAGGGCGGCGACCCAGCCGTCACCGCCCTGCATCCGTGCCGGGGTTTCGAGGCTCAGGCGCCAGGGCGCCTTCGCACCTCAACCACCGGTGGCGTGGCCTACGCGTCCCCGCCTTCCTGCTTCACGTCGGCGACGGCGGTGGGGTCGTCGATCCGGTAGCGGTCGAAGGCCTCCTGACCTTCGACCGGTCGATCTCGCCGGCATCGGCCAGCGCCTGGAGTGCCTGCACCACCACGGACTGGGCGTCGACGTGGAAGAACCGCCGGGCGGCCGGTCGGGTGTCGGCGAAGCCGAAGCCGTCGGTGCCGAGCACGCGGTAGTCGCCGGGCACCCAGCGGGCGATCTGGAGCGGTACGGCGCACATGTAGTCCGACACCGCGACCACCGGGCCCGCGGCGTCGGCCAGCTTGTCGCTGACGTAGGCGGTGCGGGGCTGCTCGCCGGGGTTGAGCAGGTTCCACTCCTCGGCGGAGATGGCGTCGCGGGCCAGCTCGTTCCAGGACGTCACCGACCAGGTGTCGGCCACCACGCCCCAGTCGTCCTTCAGCAGCCGCGCCGCGTCGGCGACCCAGGGGTAGCCGACGCCGGAGGCGAGCAGCTGGACCCGGGGCCCCTCGCCCTCGCCCCGGGTCACGGAGTGGAGGCCGCGCAGGATGCCGTCGACGTCGACGTCCTCGGGCTCCTTGGGCTGCACGCTCGGCTCGTTGTAGACGGTCAGGTAGAAGATCACGTTCTCGCCGGACCCGTCGGAGTCGCCGCCGTACATCCGCTCCAGGCCCGACTGCATGATGTGGCTGATCTCGTAGGCGAAGGCGGGGTCGTAGTGCACCACCGCCGGGTTGGTCGAGGCGAGCAGCGGCGAGTGCCCGTCGGCGTGCTGCAGCCCCTCGCCGGTCAGGGTGGTCCGGCCGGCGGTGGCGCCGATCAGGAAGCCCGCGTGCCAGCTGGTCGGCCATCGCCCAGATCGAGTCGCCCGTGCGCTGGAAGCCGAACATCGAGTAGAAGATGTAGAAGGGGATCATGTGCTCGCCGTGCGTGGAGTACGCCGAGCCTGCTGCGGTGGCGGAGGCCATCGCCCCGGCTTCCGAGATCCCTTCGTGCAGCATCTGACCCTGCGCCGATTCCTTGTAGGACAGCAACAACTTGCGGTCGACCGCTTCGTACTGCTGGCCGCTCGGGTTGTAGACCTTCGCGCTCGGGAACATCGAGTCCATGCCGAACGTGCGGTACTCGTCGGGCGCGATCGGCACGATCCGGTCGCCGATCTCGGGATCCTTCATCCAGTCCTTCAGCAGCCGGACCAGCGCCATCGTGGTCGCGATCGCGTTCTTGCCCGAGCCCTGCTTCAGCTCGTCGTACATCTCGTCGCCGGGCAGCTTGAGGGGCGCTGCTCGCACCACCCGCTTCGGCAGCGACCCGCCGAGGGCCTTGCGCCGCTCCATCATGTACTCGATCTCGGGGGCGTCCTTGCCGGGGTGGAAGAACGGCGCCGCACCGGTCTCCTCGTAGGCCCGCTCGAGGTCGCGGTCGGAGATGGGGAGGTAGAGCCGGTCGCGGTAGGTCTTCAGGTTGTCCGGCGTCAGCTTCTTCATCTGGTGGGTGGCGTTCTTGCCCTCGAGGGCGTCGATCGTCCAGCCCTTGATGGTCTTGGCCAGGATCACGGTCGGCTGGCCGACGTGCTTGGTGGCCGCGTCGAAGGCGGCGTACACCTTGCGGTAGTCGTGGCCGCCGCGCGGCAGCTTCACGATCTGCTGGTCGCTCATGTGCTCGACCATCTTCCGCAGCCGGGGGTCGACGCCGAAGAAGTGGTCGCGGATGTAGGCGCCCTTCTCCGTGGAGTAGGTCTGGAACTGACCGTCGGGGGTGTTGTTCATCCGGTTCACGAGGACGCCGTCGACGTCACGGGCGAGCAGGTCGTCCCACTCGCGGCCCCACACGACCTTGATCACGTTCCAGCCGGCGCCGCGGAAGAACGACTCGAGCTCCTGGATGATCTTGCCGTTGCCCCGGACCGGGCCGTCGAGCTGCTGGAGGTTGCAGTTCACGACGAAGGTCAGGTTGTCGAGCTCCTCGCGCGCCGCCAGCCCGATCGCACCCAGCGACTCCGGCTCACCCATCTCGCCGTCGCCGAGGTAGGCCCACACGCGCTGGTCGCTGGTGTCCTTGATCCCGCGGTTGTCGAGGTAGCGGTTGAACCGGGCCTGGTAGATCGCGTTGAGCGCGGTCAGCCCCATCGAGACGGTCGGGAACTCCCAGAAGTCCGGCATCAGCCGCGGGTGGGGGTACGACGGCAGGCCGGCGCCCGGGCCGTGCTGCACCTCCTGACGGAAGCGGTAGAGCTGCTGCTCCTCCAGCCGGCCCTCGAGGTAGGCGCGGGCGTAGATGCCGGGTGAGCCGTGGCCCTGGATGTAGATCTGGTCGCCGCCGCCGGGGTGGTCCTTGCCGCGGAAGAAGTGGTTGAAGCCGACCTCGTAGAGGCTGGCCGCGGACTGGTAGGTCGCGATGTGCCCGCCGACCTCGAGCCCCTTGCGGTTGGCGCTGGAGACCATGACCGCGGCGTTCCAGCGGATGAAGGCCCGGATCCGCCGCTCGATCTCCTCGTCGCCGGGGAACCACGGCTCCCGCTCCGGGGGGATCGTGTTGATGTAGTCGGTGCTGCGCAGCGCCGGCACGCCGACCGCCTGCTCGCGGGCGCGCTCGAGCAGGCGCAGCATCACGTAGCGGGCGCGTTCGCGGCCGCGCTCCTGGAGCATGCCGTCGAAGGAGTCGAGCCAGTCCTGGGTCTCCTCGGGGTCGATGTCGGGGAGCTGGGTGGGCAGGCCCTCGTGGATCACCGACGGTGCCGATCGTTGGGCGGAACCCTTCCCGGAGGTCGTCTCTGCACTCTTCGCTGCTTCGTCGCTCACCGTGCCATCGTCGCACGCAGACACCCCTCGGAAAATTTACTCGCGGGTAGTCGCGATGGGGGTCGAGTGGTGGACGGGGTTGCGCGCGTGCGGGAACTCCGGTGGACTACTTTGCACCTGACCGCCCGGACGGGTGGTCCTCGATGCGACTGGAGGAGTCAGTGGGGCAGACCGCGGGCAGCGGTTCCGTGCAGACCAACGGCCAGAAGACCGACGGCAAGACCGGGGCTGCGGCCGGACCGGCCGACCGGCTGGGCTTCCAGCCGGGCATGGTCATCCAGGAGCTGGGCTGGGACTCCGACACCGACGACGAGCTCCGGATCGCCATCGAGGACGCCATCGACGCCGACATGGTCGACGGCGACTACGGCAACGTGGTCGACGCCGTCCTCCTGTGGTGGCGCGACGACGACGGTGATCTCGTGGACGGTCTCGTCGACTCCCTCACCGACCTGGTCGGGGGCGGCGCCATCTGGCTGCTGACGCCCAGGATCGGCAGGCCGGGGTCGGTCGACGCGGCGGACATCGCCGAGGCGGCCCCGATCGCGGGCCTCGTCCAGACCACCACGGCGTCGGTCAGCAAGGAATGGTCGGCCACCCGGCTCATCGCACCCAAGACACCCGCCTGACTCGAGGACTCCCATGACCAAGACGTTCCTGGCGAGAGCCGGGGCAGCCGGAACGAGCCTGAAGATCCTCTCCCAGGCCGGGATCATCCGCCCGTACTCGCCGCTCACGCTGGCGAGGATCGCGAAGACGATCAAGGACTGGGGGACCGGTCCCGCCGGGGGGTTCGCCTCGCTCGCCGCCCGCTCACCGGGTCGGGTCGGCCTGATCGACGAGCGCGGCTCGCTGACGTTCGGCGAGATGCACCGCCGGTCCAACGCGCTCGCGCGCGCCCTGGCGGACCGGGGCGTCGCCGAGGGCGACTCCGTCGCGCTGATGTGTCGCAACCACCGCGGCTTCGTCGACGCCACGGTCGCCGCAGCCAAGCTCGGCGCCGACCTGCTCTACCTCAACACCGCGTTCGCCGGCCCCCAGCTCGTCGACGTGCTGGAGCGCGAGAAGCCGGCCATGGTGATCTACGACGAGGAGTTCGCCGAGCTGCTGGCCGAGGCCGACCTCGAGAAGCGACTCGTGGCCTGGACCGACGAGGAGGGCGACGAGGACACGGTCGAGTCGCTGATCGCCTCCGCGTCCGACGACGAGCTGGACCCGCCCGACCACCACACCCGGATCGTGATCCTCACCTCCGGCACCACCGGCACACCCAAGGGCGCCCCGCGCAACGAGGCCGGGATCGAGGCCGCGGTCTCGATGCTCTCCCGCCTGCCGCTCCGGTACGGCTGGCGGACCCACATCGCGGCCCCGCTGTTCCACACGTGGGGCTTCGCCCACCTGGCGCTCGGGATGCTGCTGGGCTCCACGGTGGTGCTGCGCCGCAAGTTCGACCCCGAGGGCTGCCTCGAGGCGGTGGAGACGGAGAAGTGCGACTCGCTGGTCGTGATCCCGGTGATGCTCCAGCGGATCATGCGCCTGGACCAGCACATCATCGACAAGTACGACCTCGCGACCGTGAAGTGCGTGGCGGCCTCGGGGTCCGCGCTCTCCGGCGACCTGGCCACCGAGTGGATGGACGCCTTCGGCGACACCCTCTACAACATCTACGGCTCGACCGAGGTGGCCTACGCCTCCATCGCCGGCCCCCGGGACCTCCGGGAGGCGCCCTCGTCGGCGGGCACGCCGCCGTACGGCACGGTGGTGAAGATCTACGACGAGGACGGCAACCCGGTCGAGGACGGCGAGTCGGGGCGGATCTTCGTCGGCAACAGCCTGCTGTTCGAGGGCTACACCGGCGGCGGCCACAAGGACATGATCGACGGCCTGATGTCCTCCGGCGACGTCGGGAGGTTCGGCGAGGACGGACGCCTCTACGTCGAGGGCCGGGACGACGAGATGATCGTCTCCGGCGGCGAGAACGTCTTCCCCAAGGAGATCGAGGACTGCCTGGCCCGGCACGACTCCGTGGTCGAGGTCGCCGCGATCGGCGTGGACGACGACGAGTTCGGCAAGCGGCTGCGCGCCTTCGTGGTGGTCAGTGGCAGCGAGCCGTCCGAGGACGACCTGAAGGACTGGGTCAAGCAGAACCTCGCCCGCTACAAGGTGCCGCGCGAGATCGTCTTCATCGACGAGCTGCCGCGCAACGCCACCGGGAAGATCCTCAAGCGCGAGCTCGCCGAGCAGGCTGAATGACGAACGGACTGAAGGTCGGCGCGGCGGCGCCGGACTTCACCCTGCGCGACCAGTTCGGCCAGGACGTCTCGCTGGGCTCTTCCGGGGCCACAAGGCCGTCGCGATCTTCTTCTATCCCTTCGCGTTCTCGGGGGTGTGCACCGGCGAGATGGCCGGGATCCGGGACCGGCTGGCGGACTTCCTCACCTTCGACACCGAGGTGCTGGCCATCTCCTGCGACCCGGTCTACGCGCTGCGGACCTTCGCCGACCAGGACGGGCTCAACTTCTCGCTGCTCTCGGACTTCTGGCCGCACGGCGAGGTGGCTCGCGCCTACGGCGTCTTCGACGAGGTGCGGGGGTGCGCCGAGCGGTCGTCGTACGTCGTCGACAAGGAGGGCGTCGTGCGCTGGGCGGTGCACAACGAGGACCCCGAGGAGCGGGACCTGGCCGCCCACCTGGAGCAGCTCCAGGCTCTGGCCTAGACACATTTTCTTCAAATTCCTTCAACTTTCTCCAAGTTGGGTCACAGCGCGGGAAATGTTGTCTACAGTTCTTCTTGTCGAGCCGCTGGTGACCCGAGACGCCAGCGGCTCGACTCTTTCCATTTCCGGCCCGTGGGGTGGCCGGCGTCGGTGCGGAACCGACTTCTAGACTCCGTGGCGATGAGCCGAACACCCGCCGCGCAGCGACCGGGCCGGCCCGCCGCGACTGCTCGCCAAGACGTTGATCGCGCTCGCCGCCCTCCTGGTGGTCATGGCGACCCTGGCCGCCTGTGGCGGCAGCGCGGAGGACCGGACGCGGACGGCTGCGAACGGCGACAGGTTCAACGACGCCGATGTCGCCTTCGCCACCGACATGATCCCGCACCACGCCCAGGCCACGGAGATGGCCAACCTGACCCTGGGCCGCAAGGGCCTCGATCCGAGGATCGCCCGCCTGGCGGAGAACGTGCGCGCCACCCAGACGGTCGAGATCGAGGCCATGGTCGACTGGCTCTCCGCCTGGGACGAACCGGTCCCCGCGACGGCCCAGGACCACGCCCACGCCCACGGTGGCGGCGGCGCGACACGGACGACGCCGAGATGCCGGGGATGATGAGCGAGGACGAGATGTCCCGCCTCGAGGGGGCCGCCGGTGCCGAGTTCGAGACCATGTGGCTGGAGATGATGATCGAGCACCATGAGGGAGCCGTCGAGATGGCCGCCACCGAGGAGTCGGAGGGCAGGTTCCCCGAGGCCGTGGCGATGGCCGAGAAGATCCGGTCCTCCCAGCAGCGGGAGATCGACCTGATGCAGGGACTGCTGGGCTCCTGACGGGCAGCCCCGGTCACCGGGTGGTCGTCGTCGTGGGCGCAGAGGGGATCGAACCCCCGACATCCTCCTTGTAAGGGAGGCGCTCTACCGCTGAGCTATACGCCCGCCGTTGCCCATCCTCGAATGAGCGGGCACAGACTAACGCGAGTCAGGTGCGGCCCGGCCGTACGGCTCCGGTCTCGTAGGCCAGCACGACCGCCTGCACCCGATCACGCACGCCGAGCTTCTCCAGGACGTGCGAGACATGGGTGCGGACCGTGGCCTCGCTCAGGAACAGGCTGCCGGCGATCTCGGCGTTGGACAGGCCGCGGGCGAGGTGGGTGAGCACCTCGGTCTCCCGCTGGGTCAGTCGCGAGAGCGGCTCCGCAGGCTCGGCACCGGGGAGGGGCCGTTGGACGTAGTCGTCGACCAGCCGGCGTACCAGTGCCGGGGACAGGGCGGCGTCCCCGGCGGCGACGGCCCGGACCGCGTCGATGAGCTGTTGGCGCGGCACGTCCTTGAGGACGAAGCCACTGGCACCGGCCCTCATCGCCTCGTAGAGGTACTCGTCGAGATCGAAGGTGGTCAGCATCAGGACCTTGACGCCGGCCGGCCCGTGCTCGAGCAGCGCGCGGGTGGCGGTGATGCCGTCGGTCTCGGGCATCCGGATGTCCATCAGGACGACGTCGGGACGGGTCTCCCGCGCCGCTTGGAGGACCTCCGAGCCGTCGGCGAGCTCTCCGACGACGGTCAGGTCGGCCTCCAGGTCGAGGATGGCCGCGAAGCCGGCGCGGACCAGGGCCTGGTCGTCGACGATCAGCACCCGCGTGGGGGCCTGTGCCTCGGTGCTCACCACGCCAGCCTCGTCCGGACCACGTACCCGCCGCCCGCGGCGGTGCCGGACTCGATCCGGCCGCCGTGCAGCTGGGCGCGCTCGCGCATCCCCAGCAGGCCGTGCCCGCTGCCGGGGACCGTCGCGGGCGATCCCCGACCGTCGTCGACCACCTCGATGTCCAGGCCGTCCTCCGCCATAGCCCAGCCGCACCGTCACGCGGGAGGCGTCCGCGTGCTTGAGCGTGTTGGTCAGGGACTCCTGGACGATCCGGTACGCCGACAGGTCGACCCCCTGCGGCAACGGGCGCCGGTCGCCGGACACCTCGAGCTCGACCCTCAGCCCGGCCGCGCGCATCGACGCCAGCAGCGGCTCGAGACGTGCCAGCGTGGGCTGGGGGTCGTGCCCGACCTCCGGGTCGTGGTCCTCACGAAGCACCCCGAGCATGCGGCGGAGCTCGGCAAGTGCCTGCCGTCCCGAGCGCTGGATCGCCCCGAAGGACTCCTCGGCCCGCCTCCGGTCGGCGCGGAGCAGGGCCTCCCCGGCCTCGGCCTGCACCACCATCGTGGAGACACAGTGGGCGACGACGTCGTGGAGCTCCCGCGCGATCCGGGCACGCTCCTGCCGGGCCACCTCCTCCTCGCGGATCGTCTGTGTCGACTCGAGCTGTCGGGCGAACTCCGCGTTCGCCTCGGCGAGCTGCCCGAGCCGGTGGGCCATCCGGCCCGCGATCCAGATCGCGCCGTAGATCAGGGAGATGAACGCGACGTCGGCAGAGTCGCCGCCGTCGCCGATGTCGCAGACGCTCAGCACGGCCACGTTGACCAGGTAGCCCGCCACCGCGGTCCGGAGCCGGACCTGGGCGGCGACCGAGTAGACCGCGATCATCGGAATGGCGAGGACCGAACCGCTGTCCCAGAGCTCACCGAACGCGATCCGCTGGACGACGACGACGGTCAGGACCAGGACGAGGGCGAGCATCGGTCGGGACCGACGTACCACGAGAGGCAGGGCCAGCAGGATCGCCGTCGGGATGACGACCGGGTAGGGGTACGTGCCAGCCGGCGCAAGGAAGACCTCCACCAACGCGATGACGGCCATCGTCGCCGTGAGCAGCACGTCGAAACCGGGGCGGGGCCACACGCGCTTCACCCCGGGGACGCTACTAGCGGCCAGCCGCTCCTGCATCGGTTTCGAGGCTGACAAGGGCCGCGCCGATCTCATCCTTCGCGATGAGTACGACGGCGCGCGCGACCGATCCGCCATGCCCTGGCACGCGCGCAGGATGACCCCCAACCGAGACCGAGGAGCTCCGATGACCACTGCCACGCTCGCCCGCACCGACCGATCGACACCGACCGCCGGATGGGCTCTCGATTGCCTCGCTTGCCCTGCTCGCCACGGGGCTCGCGCTCAGTGCCACCGGACACGGCCGCCTCGAGGTGGAGGACGCGGTCGACGGGATGATGTTGATGCTGTTCCCGTTGGTCGGGGCGATGCTGGTGCGACGCGGCGACCACGCCAGGATCGGCGCCCTGTGCTGCGCGGTCGGGCTGCTGACCGGGGCGGGCCACCTCGTCGGGGGCTACGGAGAACATGACTGGGCAGGTCGGTCGGTCGCCGCCATCCTTGGCGGAGCCGCCTTCGTCGGCACGATCGTGCTGCTGATGAACTTCCTGCCCCTGCTCTTCCCGGACGGGCACCTGCCCTCGCGCAGGTGGCGTGTCGTGGCAGTGGTCGGCGCCGTCGGCGGCGCCGTGGCCGTGCTCACCGCGCTCCTCATGCCCGGACCCGTGGACGAGGACTCGCCGGGACTGGGCGAGAACCCTCTCGGCGTCACGGCCCTCGAGCCCGCACTCCAGCTGGCGGAGCCGGTCAGCCTCCTGATCTTCGCCGCGGTTGCGCTGCTCGCGATCGCCTCGCTGGTGGTCCGCTGGCGTGGGGCGGCCGGCCGGACGCGGCGCCAGGTCGCCATCCTGGCCGGCGGCTTCACCGTGCTGATCGTGATGTTCTTGCTCGACAGCACCCTCCAGGACATCGGAGGAGCGATCTACGGCGTGATCGGGGCCGTCGTCGCGCTGGGTGCGGTTCCGGCGGCAATCGGGCTTGCCCTTCTCCGGGACTGACCCCGCGGGTCACCCTTGCCAAGCGCGGTGCAGAATCGCAAGGGTGGGCACCGACCGGGAGGAAGACCACATGGGAGACGAGCAGACTGCTCGGGCGACGATCGCCCAGCGGCTGGACGGGCAGCGGGTGCTGCTCACCGGGGCCACGGGCTTCGTCGGCGAGGCGCTGCTCCACCTCCTGCTCGCCGAGGTGCCCGGCGTGCACGTCACGGTGCTGGTCCGCTCGCGCGGATCGACGTCCGCCGAGAAGCGGGTCCGGGCGCTGCTGGAGAAGCCGATCTTCGCGGGCGTCGGCGGGGGCGTTGACGCTCTCCTCGCCGATCGGGTGCGGGTCCTCGAGGGCGACCTCGCCGACCCGCCCGCGCTCCCGGCTGACCTGGACGCCGTCGTGCACTGCGCGGGCGACGTCTCGTTCGACCCCCCGGTGGACGAGGGGTTCCGGACCAACGTGCTGGGCACGAGGGAGCTCCTCACCCGGATCCGTGAGGCCGGGCAGCGACCTCCACTACGTGCACATCTCCACGGCGTACGTCGCCGGGCGGCGCCGCGGCAGCATCCCCGAGGGTCCGGTCCCGCACGACGCCGACCTCGAGGCCGAGCTGGCCTGGGGCCTGGCGCAGCGCCAGGCCGTCGAGCACCGCTCCCGCGACGCCGACGTGCTCACCGCCGAACGGAAGAAGGCCGAGAAGGAGCACAGCAGGGCCGGCCTGCTGACGGCGGCCGCCGCCACCGAGGCCGCCCGCAAGGACTGGGTCAAGGACGAGCTGGTCCGGATCGGCACCGAGCGGGCCCGCAGCCTCGGCTGGACCGACTGCTACACCTTCACCAAGGCCCTGGGCGAGCGGGTCGTCGAGCAGCACGCCGCCGACCACCGCGTCTCGATCGTCCGTCCCAGCATCATCGAGTCGTCCCTCGAGCGGCCGTACCCGGGCTGGATCGAGGGCTTCAAGATGGCCGAGCCGCTGATCCTCGCCTACGGCCGCGGGGAGCTGCCGGAGTTCCCGGCGGCGGCCGACACGATCGTCGACATCGTCCCGGTCGACCACGTCGTCTCGGCGATCGTGGCGGTGCTGGCGCACCCGCCGAACGCCGGCGAGGCGGCGTACTTCCACGTCTCCTCCGGCGACCGCAACCCGCTCACCTTCCGCCACCTCTACGACAGCGTGCGGAGCTACTTCGACGAGCACCCCTTCTCGGCCGGCGACCGCGGCGCCGCCCGGCTGCCCGACTGGCGCTTCCCCGGCGCCCAGGCGGTGGAACGGCTGCTCACGACCAGCGAGCGCGCGCACAAGGTGGCCGACTACGTCATCGGGCACGCGCCCCGCAGCGACCGCACCCGCGACCTGGCCCGCAAGCTGGACCAGCAGGGCCGGCGGCTGGAGTTCCTGCGGCGCTACCTCGACCTCTACCGGGAGTACGCCCAGGCCGAGCTGCGGTTCTCCGACGCGAACACGATGGCGCTGTTCGGTGCGTTGGACGCGGCGGACCGGGAGACGTTCGCGTTCGACACCTCCGTCGTCGACTGGTCGCACTACCTGTGCGAGGTGCACTGCCCGGCCGTGACCGAGCCGATCCGGAAGATGGACGAGCTGCGGGCGGCCCGCAAGCGACCGGCACCGGGCACGATGAAGAAGGTCTCGACGGCCGAGCGGTCGGGCGACGGGGTCGCGGCGTTCTTCGACATGGACGGCACCCTGCTCTCCTCCAACGTGATCGAGACCTACCTCTGGATGCGGCTGCGCGAGCTCAGCGGCTCGGAGCGCTTCGCCGAGCTCGGCCGGATCGCGGCGCGGGTGCCGGGGCTGGTCCGTGCCGAGCGCAAGGAGCGCAGCGCGTTCCTCCGCTCGATCTACCGCGAGTACGCCGGCGCGCGGCTGGCCGACCTCGACGCGATCGCCGACGCGGAGCTCACCGACCACGTGCTGTCCCGGCTCGCGCCGGCCGCCGTACGCCGGATCCGTGAGCACCGCGCCGCCGGCCACCGGACCGTGCTGATCACCGGCGCGATCCGGCCGCTGACCCGCCCGCTGGACCCGCTCTTCGACCACATCGAGGCCGCCGAGCTCGCGGTCGACGAGCGCGGCGTGTGCACCGGCTTCCTGGAGTCCTCTCCGCTCGTGGGGGAGTCGCGGGCGGCCTGGATGCGCTCGTGGTCGGCGGAGAACGGCATCGACCTGACGGCGTCGTTCGGGTACGCCGACTCCCACTCCGACCTCCCGCTGCTCGCGGCGGTCGGCAACCCGGTCGCGGTCCGGCCCGACGTCTCGCTCTACCGCCACGCGCGGAAGGGGCGGTGGCCGATCGTCGACTGGTCGAGCTCGGGGGCCACCACGCGGGCACTCAACCCGGCAGGTGATCGCGGATGATGCTCGCCCTGGAGATGTTCCGGTCGCTGCCGCGGCACGCCGCCGGGCGGGTCGTCGGCGGCCGGATGCCGATGGTGCTGTCCGGGTTCGCCGCGCCGCTGCGCCTGGTCACCATCGACGAGCCGCGCGTGGACCGGCCGGGCTGGGCCCGGCTGCGGAGCCGGCTGTCCGGGATCTGCGGGTCCGACCTCGGTGCGCTGTCGGGCCGGACCAGCCTCTACTTCTCCGCCGTCGTGTCGATGCCGTTCGTGCCCGGCCACGAGGTGGTGGCCGAGCTGGTCGACGACTGCGAGGACCTCCCCGCCGGCACCCGGGTCGTCGTGGACCCGGTGCTCACCTGCGCGGCCCGTGGCGTGGACCCGTGCGAGGCCTGCGCGTCCGGTGCCACCAACCGCTGCGGCCGGATCACCGTGGGCCATCTCGCCCCCGGGCTCCAGACCGGCTTCTGCCGCGACACCGGCGGCGGGTGGGGGCAGGTCCTGTCCGCGCACCGCAGCCAGCTGCACCCGGTCCCGGAGGGGTACTCCGACGAGCAGGCGATCCTGATCGAGCCGGTCGCCTGCGCCGTGCACACGGCGCTGGCAGCCCGGGTCGGGAACAACGACCGGGTGCTGGTCAGCGGCGCCGGTTCGGTCGGCCTGTTCACCACCCTGGCGCTGCGCAACCTCACCTCGGCCGGCGAGATCGTCGTGGTCGCCAAGCACGCCCACCAGCGCGAGCTGGCGCAGGAGTTCGGGGCGACCGAGGTGGTGGCCCCCGACGAGGTGCTGCGCCGGGTACGCCGGTCCACCGGCGCGTTCCAGGTCAAGCCGGAGTTCGGCTCGCCGTACCTCCTCGGCGGGGTGGACGTCGCGATCGACGCGGTCGGGAGCAAGCAGTCGCTGGAGACCGCCCTGCACGCGACCCGCGCCGGCGGGCGCGTCGTCCTCTCCGGGATGCCCGCCTCCGCCGACCTCTCCGCGGCCTGGTTCCGCGAGCTCGAGGTGGTCGGCTCCTACGCCTCCGCCCAGCGCGAGGCCCGCGCCGAGGGCCGCCCCGCGTTCGACATCGCGACCGAGCTGGTCGCCGGTGACCCCGTCGCCCAGCTGGCGAAGTCGGTGGCCAGCTATCCCCTGCACCGCTGGCGCGAGGCGCTCGACCACGCACACTCGGCCGGCCGGCTCGGCACGGTCAAGGTGGCTTCGATCCGCCACGAGGACGAGGTCGCTGGCCGTCGAGACCCACGAGTGACGGCAGTGATCGCGATGAGCAGGCCAGGATTCGTGCTCGAGGTGGACGACCGGACACCCCCGCTCGTCGTGCACGAGGGACAGGGGTTCCGGCTGGAGAACTTCCCGCTCGGCACCCGGGTGATCTACCCGCCCGAGTCGGTGCCGACCGTGCCCGACGTCGAGGAGGCGATCCGCGAGGCGCTGCGTGAACCCGGTCGACTCCGAGCCGCTGCCGGCGCTGCTCAAGCCCGGCATGAAGCTGACGATCGCGTTCGACGACCTGTCCCTGCCGCTGCCGACCATGCGCAAGCCCGACATCCGGCAGCGGATCATCGAGCAGGTGCTCACCATGGCGGCCGACGCCGGGGTCGACGACGTCGAGCTGATCGCGGCCAACGCGCTGCACCGGCGGATGACCCCCGCCGAGCTCAAGCACATCGTGGGGGAGCGGGTCTTCCGCTCCTTCCACCCCCAGGGGCTGCTCACCAACCACGACGCCGAGGACCACGACAACCTGCTCCACGTCGGGCTGACCGACAAGGGCGAGGACGTCGAGATCAACCGGCGGGCCGCGGAGTCCGACCTGCTCGTCTACGTCAACGTGAACCTGGTGGCGATGGACGGCGGGCACAAGTCGGTGCCGATCGGGCTGGCGTCGTACAAGTCGCTGCGGCACCACCACAACGCCAAGACGATGGTGCGCTCGCACTCGTTCATGGACCACACCAAGTCGCACCTGCACCACTCCGCCTGGCGGATGGGCCGGATGCTCAAGGACCACCTCAAGATCTTCCAGATCGAGACCACGCTCGACAACAACGTGTTCCCCAGTCCCTACGACTTCCTGATGAAGCGCGAGTGGGAGTGGTCGGTCAAGGACCAGGCGTCGATGCTGGCGATGCGGCGCGGGCTCGCCGTGGCGCCCCGGACGGCTGCGGCACAAGATGTTCCACGACATGCGGGCGCCCTACGGGCTGACCGGCGTCAACGCCGGCGACACCGAGGCCGTCCACGACCGGACGATCGAGATGGTGCACCGCCAGCAGATGGTCGAGGTGCAGGGACAGTCCGACGTGCTCGTGATGGGCGTGCCCTACCTCGGCCCCTACAACGTGAACTCGACGATGAACCCGATCCTCGCCACCTGCATGGGGCTCGGCTACTACTTCAACTCCTACCGCGGCCAGCCGGCCGTACGACGCGGCGGCGCGGTGATCCTCTACCACCCGCTGAACGAGGGGTTCAACCAGCTGCACCACCCGTCGTACGTCGACTTCTACGAGGAGGTGCTCGCCGAGTCGACCGACCCGGCGGTGGTGGGGGAGAAGTACGAGCAGCAGTTCGCGACGGACCCGTGGTACATCCACCTCTACCGGACCTCGCACGCCTACCACGGCGTGCACCCGTTCTACATGTGGTACTGGGCGGCGCACGCCATGGACCACGTCGACGAGGTGATCTGGGTCGGCGCCGACCGCAAGGTCGCCTCGCGCCTGGGCTTCCGGGCGGCGACCACGCTCGCCGACGCGCTGGAGATGGCCTCGGGGACCGTCGGCAGCAGCCCGTCGATCACCTACCTGCACAACCCGCCCCACCTGATCGCGGACGTGCGATGAGCGGCGTCATCCGCGACGGGATCGAGGACGTCCGCCAGGTCGCCCGCGGGTGGCGGTGGGGCCGCCGTCTGCAGGTGCCGCGTTCGGCCGAGCCCTGGGTGCCGGCCGCGGAGTCGAGCGTCTTCCCGACCGACTGGGCGCGCCGCAAGCCGGGCCGGGTGGCCCGCGAGATCGCCCAGAAGGGTGGCCTGGAGCCGGTGTTCCGGTCCCAGGTGCGGACCCACGTGGAGGGCCTCGACATCCTGTCCCGGATCGAGGGGCCGGTCATCTTCGCGGCCAACCACGCCTCGCACCTCGACACCCCGCTGATCCTGCTGTCGCTTCCCGACGAGTGGCGGCGGCGTACGGCGGTCGCGGCGGCGGCCGACTACTTCTTCGACACGTGGTGGCGGGCGGTCGGCTCGGCCGTGCTGTTCAACACCTTCCCGATCGACCGGCGCAGCGGGTCGTTGTCCGCGACGCCCGGGGAGGTGCTCGGGGACGGCTGGAGCCTGGTCATCTTCCCCGAGGGCACCCGCTCCAAGGACGGCTGGATGGGGCGCTTCCGGATGGGTGCGGCCTTCCTCGCCTGCGAGTACGACGTCCCGGTCGTCCCGATCGCGCACCGCGGCACGTTCGCCGCCATGCCGCGCGGGCAGGGCTGGCCGAGCCCGGGCCGCCGCCAGCTGACCGTCCGGTTCGGCGATCCCCTGTACCCGGCGCGGGCGAGAGCCGCGCGCGACTTCGCGCCCCGGGTCAAGGCAGCGGTGGCCTCCCTGCTCGACGAGGAGCGGTCGACCTGGTGGGAGGCCCGGCGCCGCGCCGCGTCCGGCGAGACCCCCGACCCGTCCGGCCCGCCGGTCGCGCAGTGGCGGCGGGTGTGGGCCCAGAGCGAGTCGCCGCAGTCGTCCCCCGGGAGCTCGAGGCTCACGGCCTGGCGCCGCTGACCCTGCCTGACCGCTCGTCGCCCTCGCGGGCCGCTTCATCGATTCCCCGGTCGCCGACCAACCGTCGACCCACCCGCGACTGCCTAGAGTGGCCGAGAGAGCCACGAGGAGGCAGGAATGTTCGTCCCGTTCAGCATCTCCGACTTCATCGACCGCGCCGTCACCGTCTACGGCGACCGCACCGGCGTCGTCGACGAACCCGACCAGCCGGCGCCGTCGCTCGGCGAGCTCAGCTACACCGAGGTCGGAGCGCTGGCCCGGCGCCAGGCCGCGAAGCTCGACGAGCTCGGCATCGCGGTCGGGGACCGGGTCGCGGTGGTGAGCCACAACAGCGCCCGGCTGCTCACCTCGTTCTTCGGCGTCGCCGGGTCCGGGCGGGTGCTGGTGCCGGTGAACTTCCGGCTGCGGCCCGACGAGGTCTCCTACATCGTCGAGCACTCGGGTGCCCGGGTGCTGCTCGTCGACCCCGAGCTCGACGAGGCGCTGGGCGAGGTGAAGGCGGAGTTCCGCTTCGTGCTGGGCGAGGACTCCGACCTCTACGCCGCCGAGGGTGCCGAGCCGGTGCCGTGGGAGCCCGACGAGTCGGCGACCGCCTGCATCAACTACACGTCCGGGACGACCGCCCGGCCCAAGGGCGTGCAGATCACGCACCGCAACATCTGGGTCAACGCCGTGACGTTCGGGCTGCACGCGGGGATCACCGACCGCGACGTCTACCTGCACACGCTGCCGATGTTCCACGCCAACGGCTGGGGGATGCCGTTCACGATGACCGGGCTCGGCGTGCCGCAGGTGGTGATCCGCAAGATCGACGGCGCGGAGATCCTGCGGCGGGTGGAGAAGTACGGCGTCACCGTCATGTGCGCCGCGCCTGCCGTCGTCGCCGCCGTGCTCGAGGCCGCCCAGACGTGGGAGGGCGAGATCCCCGGCCGCGACCGGGTCCGGATCATCGTCGCCGGAGCTCCGCCGCCGACGAAGACGGTGGCGCGGGTGGAGGAGGAGCTCGGCTGGGAGTTCGTCCAGATCTACGGGCTCACCGAGACCTCGCCGTTGCTGACCATCAACCGCAGCCGCTCCGAGTGGGACGACCTGTCGGTGGAGGACCGCGCGCAGCGGCTGGTCCGCGCCGGCGCGCCGGCGCTCGGCGTACGGCTGGACGTGGACCGGGAGGGCGAGGTGCTCGCCCGGTCCAACGTGGTGCTCGAGGGCTACTGGGAGCAGCCGGAGGCGTCGGCCGCGGCCCTCGACGGCGGCTGGTTCCACACCGGCGACGGCGGCGTGATCGGCGACGACGGCTACCTCACGATCAGCGACCGCAAGAAGGACGTGATCATCACCGGCGGCGAGAACGTCTCGTCCATCGAGGTGGAGGACGTGCTGTTCTCGCACCCGGCCGTCGCCGAGGTCGCGGTGATCGGCGTGCCGTCGGAGAAGTGGGGCGAGACGATCAAGGCGCTCGTCGTGCTCGCCGAGGGAGAGTCGGCCACCGAGGCCGACCTGATCGCGTGGTGCAAGGAGAAGGCCGCCGGCTACAAGGCGCCGACCTCCGTGGAGTTCCGCGACGAGCTGGCCCGCACGGCCACCGGCAAGCTGCAGAAGTTCAAGCTGCGCGAGCCGTACTGGAAGGGCCGGGACCGCCAGGTCAACTGAGCCCTGGCGCTGCGCGCGCGGACGCCGGCCGTCGCTACGCCGTGACCCCATGCCTGACGCTGAGCGAGGTCGTCGACCTCATCCACGGCTGGTACCCACCCGCCACCGCCGACGAGTGGGACGCGGTCGGGCTGGTGTCCGGCGACCCGGCGGCCGAGGTGCGCAAGGTCCTGTTCGCGGTCGACCCGGCGCCCGAGGTCGCCCGGGAGGCCGCGGACTGGGGCGCCGACCTGCTCGTCGTGCACCACCCGCTGTTCCTCAAGCCCGTGCACGGGTTCGCCGCGACCACCCCCAAGGGCCGCACCATCACGACCCTGGCCGGCGCAGGGTGTGCGCTGCTCACCGCCCACACCAACGCCGACCGTGCCGTGGACGGGGTCTCCGAGGCGATGGCGACCGCGCTCGGGCTCACCGACCTGGCGCCCCTCACCGGCGCGACCGGCCCGGCGATGGACAAGCTCGTCGTCTTCGTGCCGGCGACGGACGCCGACCGGGTCCGCGAGGCGATCGCGGAGGCCGGGGCCGGAGCGATCGGGGACTACGACCACTGCACGTTCAGCTCGCCCGGGAGAGGGCCGGTTCCGCCCGCTCGACGGCGCGAACCCGACGATCGGTGAGGTCGGCAGCGTCGAGGTGGTCGACGAGGTGCGGATCGAGTCGGTGCTGCCCCGCGCCCGTCGTACCGCCGTGGTCGCCGCCATGCTCGCGGCGCACCCCTACGAGGAGCCGGCGTACGACGTCCTCGAGCTGGCCGATCCGGGCCTCGCCGAGGCGGGGGTCGGCCGGATCGGTTCGGTCGCCGGAGACGACGCTGCAGCACTTCGCCGAGACGGTGGCGCGTGCCCTCCCCGAGACCGCGCACGGGGTCCGGGTGGCCGGCGACCCCGACCGGACCGTACGGCGGGTCGCGGTGTGCGGGGGCGCCGGCGACTTCCTGCTCGACCTGGTCCGCGGGACCGACGCGGACGTCTACGTCACCAGCGACCTGCGGCACCACCCGGCGGCCGAGTTCGTCGAGCACGGCGGACCCGCCCTGGTCGACGTCGCCCACTGGGCGGCCGAGTGGACCTGGCTGCCGGTGGTCCGGGCGAAGGTGCAGCAGGTGCTGGGCGATACGGTGGAGACGCGGGTGAGCACGACCTGCACCGACCCCTGGCAGTTCCGTATCTAAGAGGAGCCGACGCTGAAAGCCGACCCGTTCGCCCAACTGAAGCTGCTCGACGTCCAGGAGCTCGACTCCCGAGCCGACCAGCTGCGGCACGAGCGGGCCACCCTGCCCGAGCTCGCCGAGATCCGCGACCTGGAGAAGACCAGGTCCGAGCTGGACAACCGGGCCCGGGACGCGCGGATCCGGGTCGACGACCTGACCGTGGAGCAGAAGAAGATCGACCGGGACGTCGAGCAGGTGAAGGCCCGCCGCGTGCGCGACCGGGACCGGATGGACCAGGGCCTGATCACCAACCCCAAGGACCTCGAGCGGATGCAGCACGAGCTGGAGTCCCTGGAGCGGCGGATCAACACGCTCGAGGACGAAGAGCTCGAGGTGATGGCCCAGGTCGAGGACGCCCAGCGTGACCTCGACTCCCTGACCGAGCAGGTCCGGGAGGCCGACGAGCGGCTCGCGGCGCTGGGCGTCGCCCGCGACGAGAAGACCAGGGCCTTCGACGACGAGCTGTCCGAGATCGACGCCGAGCGCGGACCCACGGTGGAAGAGGTCCCGGCCGACCTGCTCGCGCTCTACGACCGGCTCCGGGACCAGAAGGGCGGCGTCGGCGCCGCGGCACTCCGGGCCCGCCAGTGCGGCGGCTGCCGGCTGACCCTCGACAACGCCGAGCTCGCCGTGATCCGCAACGCCCCGCCCGACGAGGTGATCCGCTGCGAGGAGTGCCAGCGGATCCTGGTCCGCACCGACGAGAGCGGGCTCTGAGTTGGGCGAGCGTCCCGCCGAGCCCGCCCGGGTCCTGATCGAGGCCGACGGCGGCTCTCGCGGCAACCCCGGCCCGGCGGCGTACGGCGCGCTGCTCAAGGATGCCGACACCGGCGAGGTGCTCGCCGAGGACGGCTCCACGATCGGGATCGCCAGCAACAACGTGGCGGAGTACTCCGGCCTGATCGCCGGCCTGAAGCTCGCCCGGGAGCTCGCCCCCGAGGCCGAGATCGAGGTCCGGATGGACTCCAAGCTCGTGGTCGAGCAGATGTCGGGCCGCTGGAAGATCAAGCACGCCAGCATGAAGCCCCTCGCACTCGAGGCCAACCGGCTCGCGCCGCCCGGTACGACGTACACCTGGGTGCCGCGGGAGCAGAACAAGCACGCCGACCGGCTCGCCAACGAGGCGCTCGACGGCAAGCGGAGCGGCGTGAGCACGCCTCGGGAGGACGACGCCGACTCACTGATCGAGGAGATCGAGGACCCCGACAGCCGGGTCGGCGGCGACGCGCGAGGCCGCGGCTGGGCGCCGCCGTCGGGCCCGCCCACCACGCTGGTCCTGGTCCGGCACGGCGTCACGTCCCACACCACCGGCAAGCGGTTCTCCGGCGGACTCGGCGGCACCAACCCCGGGCTCAGCGACGAGGGACGCGACCAGATCCGAGCGGTCGCCGACTGGCTGGCGCCGCTTGCCGAGCGGGTCGACGCGGTGATCACCTCCCCGGTACGCCGCACCAGGGAGTCCGCGGAGATCCTCGCCGAGGCGCTCGGCCATCCGCTCGAGGAGGAGCCCGGTTTCGCCGAGATGGAGTTCGGCGCCTGGGACGGGATGACCTTCGTCGAGGTGGCCGAGAAGCACCAGGCCGACCTCGACGCCTGGCTCGGATCCCTCGAGGTCGCGCCCGGCGGGACGGGGGAGTCGTTCCAGGACGTCGAGCAGCGCGTGCTGGCCGGCCTGCAGCGGGTGCTGGACGACCACGGCGGGCAAGACCGTCGTGGTGGTCAGCCACGTCACCCCGATCAAGACCCTCGTCGCGCACGCCATGGACGCGCCGCTGCTGTCGGTGTTCCGGATGGAGCTGTCGCCGGCCTCGGTGAGCGTGCTGTCGTTCTTCGACGACGGCGAACGCGGCCCGCGGGCCTCGTTGCGGATGTTCAACGCGCTGCCGCCCGGCAATGACGTGTTCGAGGCCGGCGGTCGCTGGTAGAACCGGCACGCTGGTCGCCGCGACGGCGGCTGAGCCTCAGACCTGGTCGACGACCACGTCGAGCTGGGTGCCGGTCCTGCCGGGTGCGGACTCCTCGACCTTCCAGCCGAGGTCGCGGAGCAGGTCCGCGAGCGCGGCCGGGGTGCCGGGGTTGCCGCCGTGCTCCAGCACCGCACGGACGATCCGGCCCTTCGTCGCCTTGTTGAAGTGGCTGACCACCTGCCGCTTCCCGTTGCTCTCGTGCAGCACCCGCACCGTGGCCACCCGCGGCCCCAGCGAGGCCGGTGGCCGCCAGAACGCGGCGTACATCGTCGACCGGAGGTCGACCAGCAACCCGTCTCCGAGCGACTCGGCGACGGCCTCGCCCAGCACCGGTCGCCACCGGGCGGCGATCGGACCGAGGCCCGGCAACGTGGTGTCGCCGGAGAGGCGGTACGCCGGGATCCGGTCCGCGGGCCGGACGAGTCCGAACAGGGCCGACGTGATCGCCAGCCGGGTCGCGGCCCGGCGCTTGGCGGCGGGGGAGAGGGAGCCCGGGTCGAGGGCGTCGTACAGGACGCCGGTGTAGATCCGGTCGGCGCGGGCCGTCGGCGACTCACGCAGCCGGCCGTTCAGGTGGACGAGGTCCACCTGGGTCGGGCCCAGGCCGAGGGTCTGCGCGGCGAGCTCCACCAGGACCTCGTTCTGCACGGGGAGGGCCGGGTCGTGGTCGCCGGCGCAGAGCTCCACCAGCGAGCGGAGCACGCTCTCGCGGGTCGGCCCGAGGCTGGGGAAGCCGAGCGTGTCGAGGTCCAGCAGCCTTCCCTGTCGGGGGGCCGCCTTGCCCTCGCTCGGGGGAAGCAGGATCAGCACCCGACAAGGCTAGGGTGAAACGCATGTCGACCGAGCGCGTGGTCAGGGTACGGAAGACCGACGACGGTGTCGCCGCCCACACCCTGCGAGACGGGGTGGCGGCGATCCAGGCGGAGCTGGAGGTGACGCCGGAGTTCCCCGCCGAGGTGGAGGAGGCGGCCGCGAGGGCGGCGGCCAGTCCCCGGCTGCCCGACCTGGACCGCACCGACCTGCCGCTGGTCACCATCGACCCGCCCACCTCGATGGACCTCGACCAGGCGCTCCACATCGAGCGCGACGGTGCCGGGTACGTCGTCCACTACGCGATCGCCGACGTGGCGGCGTTCATCACGCCGGGCGACCCGGTCGACGTCGAGGCCAACCGGCGCGGCGAGACGCTCTACGGCGCCGACTCGAAGGTCCCGCTGCACCCGAAGTCGATCTCCGAGGACGCCGGCTCGCTCCTCGCCGACCAGGTCCGGCCGGCCCTGCTGTGGACGATCAAGGTCGACGAGACCGGCGAGGGGACCGACGTCACCGTCGAGCGCGCCCGGGTCAGGTCGACGGCGAAGCTCGACTACGCCACGGCCCAGCAGTCGATCGACGACGGAACCGCCGTCGAGAGCCTCGTGCTGCTGAAGGAGGTCGGGCTGCTGCGCCTCGAACGGGAGGCCGCCCGCGGCGGGGTCTCGCTGCCGCTGCCCGAGCAGGAGATCGTGGTCGACGCGGAGCACTGGCACCTGGAGTTCCGCGAGATGCTGCCGGTCGAGCAGTGGAACGCCCAGATCTCCCTGCTGACCGGCTTCGCCGCGGCCTCGCTGATGGTCTACGCACGGGTCGGTCTGCTCCGCACCCTGCCCCAGCCGGACCCGCACGACGTGCAGCGGCTGCACCGCACCGCCAAGGCGCTCGGCATCGAGTGGCCGGCCGAGCAGCTCTACCCCGACTTCATCCGCGCGCTCGACACCTCCGAACCCGCCCATGCGGCCATGGTCGACGGCCAGCGCCCGGCTGCTGCGCGGGAGCGGGTACGTCGGCTTCGACGGCGAGGTGCCCGCGGAGCCCCAGCACGCCGCCCTCGCCTCGGAGTACGCCCACGTCACCGCGCCGCTCCGGCGGCTCGGCGACCGCTATGCCGGCGAGGTCTGCCTGGCGCTGTGCGCCGGGGAGGACGTGCCCTCGTGGGTGACCGACAAGCTCGGCGAGCTCCCCGGGACGCTGCAGGCCTCCGGGCAGCGCGCACGCCGCTACGCGGGCTCGATCATGGGCCTGGTCGAGGCCGGCATCCTCGCCGACCGCGTGGGCGACCTGTTCGACGCCGTCGTCGTGGACGTGGACGAGGCAGGACCCCCGGCGCGGCGAGATCACCGTCCGCGAGCCGGCCGTCGAGGCGCGGGTCTCCGCTTCCTCGGAGCTGCCGCTCGGCCAGCCCGTCAAGGTACGGCTGACGAAGGCGGACGTGGCGTCGCGGACGGTGGAGTTCGAGCTGGCCTGAAGCCGCTCGTCCGTGACGATCTGGTTGCTCCCGGGGCACGGCGAGCAACCAGATCGTCACGGAGGGCGGATGGGCTGGCCTGTAGGCCGGGTTCTGTCCCGCCGGCCGGAGCCGGCGGGGGCGACCATCCATCTACGACGACCGTTGCCGGCCGCCTCCAGCGGTCTACCCGTGTGCTCGGGCGGGCCGCCCTCGAACGCACACGCGCCTTCTCGCGCCCTGCGGCGCGATCCGGCTTCTTGACCTTGCTCCGGGTGGGGTTTGCCTAGCTACGCCGGTTGCCCGGCGTACTGGTGGTCTCTTGCACCACCGTTTCACCCTTACCCACGCTGCCGAAGCACCGCGGGCGGTCTGTTCTCTGTGGCACTGATCCCGCGGGTCGCCCCGGGTGGCCGTTAGCCACCACCCTGCCCTGTGGAGCCCGGACCTTCCTCGGCGTCCTTCCGGAGAAGAACGACGCGGTCGCCCGGCCAGCCCATCCGCAGGAGGAGTCTAGGGAATCCCCGGGCCCGGTGCACGGTTGGAGCGGACATGGAGACCGAGTACCCGGCGCCGCCGGTCGTGTTCCCGGGGCAGCGCGGCCACGAGAGCGCGTACGGCGTCGCGTTCGACCTGCTCGCGCGCCGGGCACCGGTCGAGGCGCTCGAGGTTCTCGAACCCGCCCTGGAGGCGGACCCCGGCAACACCGGGCTGCGCTCCCTGCGGGCGTGGGCGTGGATGATCCGCGCCCAGCTCGGCAAGGCCGAGGCCGAGCTGCGCGACCTGGTCGAGGCGAACCCGAGCGACGACTGGGCGCAGCATGCCCTGGGCCGGGTGCTGGAGCGCCAGAACCGCGGGGCGGAGGCGCTGCCCCACCTGCGGCTCGCCGCGGCGATGTCCGGCGACCCCGAGCACGAGGTCGCGGTGCTGCGCGTCGAGCGCCAGGTGCTCGACCTGTGAGCCCGCGCTAGGGGAGCGTCAGCACCTCGGCGCCCTGCGGGGTGACCAGGAGGGTGTGCTCGAACTGCGCGGACCGCCGCAGGTCCTTGGTCACGACGGTCCACTCGTCGTCCCACATGTTCCACTCGTGGGTGCCGAGGTTGAGCATCGGCTCGATGGTGAAGGTCATCCCGACCTCGATCAGGTCGTCGTAGTAGACCTCGTCGTAGTGCGGGACGATCAGGCCGCTGTGGAAGTGGGTGCCGATCCCGTGGCCGGTGAAGTCGCGGACCACGCCGTAGCCGAACCGGCGGGCGTAGGACTCGATCACCCGGCCGATCACGTTCATCCGCCGTCCCGGCTTGACCGCGTTGATCCCGCGCTGCAGCGCCTCGCGGGTGCGCTCGACGAGCAGCCGGGACTCCTCGTCCACGTCGCCGGCCAGGAACGTGGCGTTGGTGTCGCCGTGCACGCCGTCGAGGAACGCGGTGATGTCGATGTTGACGATGTCGCCGTCCTCGATCACGCGGCTGTCGGGGATGCCGTGGCAGATCACCTCGTTCACGCTGGTGCACAGCGACTTGGGGAAGCCGCGGTACCCGAGCGTCGAGGGGTAGGCGCCGTGGTCGCAGAGGAACTCGTGGCCGACCCGGTCCAGCTCGTCGGTGGTGACACCCGGCGCCACGTGGGAGCCGACGAGGTCGCGGGCCTGCGCCGCCAGCTTGCCGGCGACCCGCATCTTCGCGATCGTCTCCGCGTCCTTGACCTCGCTGCCGGTGAACGGCGCGGGCTTGGGCTTGTCGACGTACTCCGGCCTCGGGATGTGGGCCGGGACCTCGCGGCGGGCGGAGATGGTGGCGGCTTCGACGGGAGTCACGGCTGCGAGTGTAGTTTCAGGTGCCATGGCCTCCTACTGGTACTGCGTCAAGCACAAGCGGGTCGAGCACGGCGAGGACGTCTGCCCGCCGATCGACAGGCTCGGCCCGTTCGGCTCGGCGGAGGAGGCTTCCGGGGCGCTCGCGAAGGCCGAGGAGCGCAACGACGAGTGGGACAACGATCCCAACTGGGACGACGAGCAGCTCGAGGACTGACGCGTGGCCGGAGCACCGCCGGGGGCGAACGCGACGTCCCCCTGGCCCTTCGTCGGCATGGCCGGCATGGCCTGCGCCTTCTTCATGTACGCCGTCAGCGGCCCGGCGGGTGCCCCCTGGTGGGCGGCGGTCGGACTGATGCTGGTCTGGCTGGTGCTGCTGTTCGTCGCCACCGCCTGGTGGTCCGTGCACCCCGCGTGGGTGCCGTGGGTCGCGGTCGTGGCGATCCTCGGCTGGGTGCTGGTGATGCTGGCCGGCGGCAGCTGGCTCGGCTGGGACCTCGCGCTCGCCGTAGCTACTGCGGGGAGACCCGCAGGACCTCGTCGTTGCTGCCGTTGGAGGTGGTGACCAGCAGGTCGTTGTTGGAGGCGAGGGTGACCGAGCGCAGCCGACCGAAGTTGCGCAGCACGGCGGGGGTCCGGGTCCACTTCAGGGCGCCGGAGGAGTCGAACTTCATGAAGATGATCCGCTCGCCGGCCAGGCAGGCGACGGCCAAGGTGCCGTTGAGGTCGCCCCACTCACTGCCCCGCACCCACGCCGCCCCGGAGGTGGCGACGGTCGGCTTCCCCGACCGCCAGCGGGCGCGGTACTGCCGACCCGGCAGGGAGTGGTCGGTCATCGGCACGCCCTCGTTGTAACCGGGCACCGGGTGCCAGCCGTAGTCGCCACCCTCGCGGAGTCGGTTCACCTCGTCGTCGCGGTAGGAGCCGTGCTCGACCGACCACAGCGTCCCGTCCCGGCGCTGGGCGAGGCCCTGGACGTTGCGGTGGCCGAAGGTGTGCACGTAGCGCTTGCGCCGGTTCTCGGCGCCGATCCAGCGGTTCGTCGGCCACGGGGCGCCGGTCATCCGGTTCAGCCGCAGGGTCTTGCCGCCCAGCGACGTCAGGTCGCGGGGGTTGGTGCCGACGGCGGCGTCGCCCGGTCCCGACGAGGAGCGCGCCGCTCGTTGGTGATCAGCAGCCGGCAGCCGCCGTGGCGGCCGGACGTGGCCGGCAGGCCGGTGAGCAGGGTGGTCGACCCGCTCCGCCTCGGTGCCGGCGTCGTTGAGCCGCCAGGCGAGGACGCGCACGTCGTGGCTGCCGTTCGACGCGCGTCCCGCCCTGGCAGGTGTAGAACAGGCCGTTGTCGGCGAAGCCGGGATCGATCTCCAGCGACATCAGCCCGGTCTCGCCGGAGACCCACACCTGGTTGCTGGGGAACTCGACCTGCCGGGTCGCGCCTGTCCTCCGACACCTTGAGCTTGGCGGTGGCGCGTTCGGTGATCAGCAGGCGACCCGAGCCGATCGACTGCACGTCCCAGGGCGTTGCCAGCCCGGTCACCTGGCGACGTACCCGCAGGGTCGGCACGCCCCGAGCGCCTGGATCGCCGGTCGCCGACCCGACCACGGGTGACCCGTTCTCGACGGCGACCGCGGGCCCGGGGCCCGCAGGCGTGAGGAGACTGAGCGGGAGGGCCAGGGCGCCGACGAGTCCGAGACGGGCATGCATGTGACAGACGGTAACCCCTCGTGCGCCGGGTCGTTGGAGGGTGAGACCGACTTTCCAGCCCCTGGAGGCTTCTCGATGAGGATCGTTCGCAGCAGCGTGGCCGCACTGGCCGCGATCGGCCTGTGCCTGACCGGGGTCGCGCCGGCCACCGCCCACGAGGGCGGGGGCGACACCCCCACCAACGAGCGCGGACTCCGGGTGGCGACCCAGGGCGAGGGCAAGCGGATGTCCTTCGTGGAGAACCTGCAGTACAACAAGTCCGGCGAGGCCCAGAACGGCTCCGACATCGAGTTCGTGCGGATCGACGGCCGCAACTACGCCCTTGCCGGGACCCTGCGCGGCGGGATGCAGATCGTCGACATCACCCGGCCCCGGTCGCCGAGGCGGGTGGCGGTCTACAACTGCAAGGTCACGCAGGGCGACATCCAGGTGTGGCGCAACGACGGCCGGGTGCTGGCCAGCTACACCGCCGACAGCACGCTGGGCACGGAGGGGGCGGCGTCGCGGTGCGCCCGCGACCTCGACCTGGGCTCGGACGCGGCCGGCACGTTCATCGTCGACCTCACCTCGCCGGCCAACCCGCGGACCGTGTCCTTCCTCCCGGTCGCGCGTGGCTCGCACAACATGACGATCCACCCGAGCGGTGACTACCTCTACAACTCCAACTCCGACCTGATCACCAGCACCAACCCGACGATCACGATCTACGACGTACGCCGTCCGGCGCACCCGAAGAAGGTGCAGGACTACCCGATCCCGTTCGTCCCGCTGTCGCTCGGCTCGGAGTCGCACGACATCACCTTCAACAGCTCCGGGACGCGCGCCTACTCGGCGGCCCTGTCGCAGACGCTGATCCTCGACACCAGCGACCCGCGCAACCCCAAGCAGGTCACGCAGATCCTGGACCCGGCGATCAACGTGGCGCACCAGTCCGACCCCGTCACCCTCGAACGGCGCGACGGGTCCAAGCGGAGGCTGCTGATCATCACCGACGAGCGGGCCGGCGCGGCCGCCAGCGTCGAGTGCCCCGGGGGTGGGCTGCACGTCTACGACATCACCCGGCAGAAGTCGCCCGAGAAGCTCGGCACCTGGTACATCCCCGCGATGACCGTCCAGGACGGCGCCACCTGCACCTCGCACGTGCTGCGGATCTACCCGGGACAGAAGATGGCCACGATCGCGTGGTACGCCCAGGGCGTGCGGGTGCTCGACATCAAGGGGCTGGCCAACGTCGAGGGCGGCCCCGAGGTGCAGGCCTTCGGGAGCGGGGTCGGAATCCGGGAGGTCGGCAACTACGTGATGCCCGACGCCGACACCTGGTCGTTCAAGACCAACCGGATCAACCGGGACGGCTCGTTCTTCGGCTACGGCAACGACCTGGTCCGCGGCTTCGACGTCTACCGGTTCCACGGCTTCGAGAAGCGCACCGTGCCGCCGCTGCGGCCGAGGGGCTTCGTGACCCGCGCGGAGTCGACCTCCTCGCGGATGCTGCTCCCGCTGGCCGTGCTGGCGCCCGCGCTGTTCGGCACGCTGCTGCTGCGCCGCCGTACCCGCCGCACCTGAGCCGGGGTCGTGTGCTGACGTGGCCGCCGGAGCAGCCACGTCAGCACACGACTCCGCCGTCACGCGGTGCGAGGGACGCCCAGGGCGATGAGATCCTCCATCACAGACGCTGACTCGTAGCGCAACTCGTAGGCGGAGCAGCTGACAACGACGCGCGTCGCGCTCGACAGCTTGCGGTGCCTCGACTTGTCGGCGGCGGCCTGGAGCACGTCGTCGTGGAACGCGCCGTCCACCTCGAGCACGAGCACCCTTCCATCCGGGAGGTGCCACTCGGCGTCGGTCCAGCGCTGGCGTCCGGTTCGGTCGCGCCGGCGCCGCTGGCCGCTCGGCAGAGCGACCCCGAACTCCCGGCAGGCGCGACGGAGATCGTGCTCTGACATGGAGTGCGCGCCGCCCGCGATGTCCTGCAGGAGGGCGCGGAACTCCGGGGCCCGGCGAAGTGGGGCCATCCGCGCCAGCCAGCTGCCGAGCCGGTCCGTGGTGGTCAGCCGCTGCTGGACGGTTGCGGTCACGGCGCCATGAGCGGTACGGCGGTGTCGCTCGTAGCCCGCGAAGAGCAGGATCGCCGGCTCGAGCCGGCACACCGGCAACACACACGGAGCTCTCATGACCGTCAGATCCCGGCGTGTGCGGAAGAACTCCACGCCGTCGACCGGCTCGAATGACAGCTCGTCTTCCACCAGCACCGTGATGGTGGCGCGCGCCCAGTGCTTCATCCCGTGCACCTCGGCTGCGGTCAGACCGCCGAGCAGGGCAGTCTGTCCGGCGTGCAGCACGGCGAGCCACAGCCGCTGCTGGTCAGAGAGTGGGCCGGTCGTCGTACTGACCACCGAGGACGTGCGCTGCGCCCACCGCCGAGCGCGCAGCTGGTTGCGCACGAAGGCGCGGGATACCCCGAGCTCGGTGAGCTGGGACTGCGAGAGCAACCCTGCCTGGCGCGCCGCAAGCGCAGTCCACGAGTACGCCTCCATGCCAGAGAATCGTTGTCGTGCTCGGGCCGGCGCAAACGCCTCTCCACAGGCTGGGGTCGTGTGCTGAAACGGTCGCCCGAGCAGCCACGTCAGCACACGACCCCTTCGGGCGTCGCAGGTGACGGCCGCCACACCGACGCCGCGGGCCACCGGGGCTAGCCTGAGTCACATGAGCCCCGAGGAGACCGCCCCGTACGGCACCGGCCCGGCGAAGGCAGATCCACCTGCACCCGTGAAGCGGGTCCGCACCCAGCACCTGCGGGAGATGAAGGAGCGCGGCGAGAAGTTCACGATGCTGACGGCCTACGAGCAGTACGCCGCGCAGACGTTCGACGAGGCGGGCATCGACGTCCTCCTCGTCGGCGACAGCGCCAGCAACAACGTCTACGGCAACGAGACCTCGCTCCCGGTCACGGTCGAGGAGCTGCTGCCGCTGACCCGCGCGGTCTCCCGCTCGGTGCACCGCGCGCTCGTCGTCGGTGACCTGCCGTTCGGCTCCTACCAGGCCTCGCCGCAGCAGGCGTACGAGACCGCGGTCCGGTTCATGAAGGAGGGCGGCGCGCACTGCGTGAAGCTCGAGGGCGGCCGCGAGATGGTGCCGCAGATCGAGCTTCTCGCCCGGGGCGGCGTCCCGGTCATGGCGCACATCGGCTTCACGCCCCAGAGCGAGCACGCGCTTGGTGGCTACCGGGTCCAGGGCCGCGGCGAGACCGCGCAGCGCATCCTCGACGACGCCAAGTACGTCGAGGCCGCCGGCGCGTTCGCGGTCGTCATGGAGATGGTGCCCGGCGACGTCGCCGCGCAGGTGACCAAGGAGCTGGCCATTCCCACGATCGGCATCGGTGCCGGCGTGCACTGCGACGGACAGGTCCTGGTCTGGCAGGACGCGTTCGGCCTGCGCACCGGCAGGATGGCGCGCTTCGTCAAGCAGTACGCCGACGTGCACGGCGTCCTCCTCGACGCCGCCCGGGCCTACGCCGCCGACGTCAAGGGCGGCAGCTTCCCCGGCCCGGATCACACGTTCTGAGGGCCGCCGTACTCAGCCTGCCGCGTCGGCGGCGGCCTCGAGGTCCGCGACCACGATCTTGCGCATTCCGAGCATCGCCTCGGTCGCAGCCTGGGCACGTGCGGGGTCGGCGTCGGAGACCAGCTCGTAGAGCCGCGACGGCACGATCTGCCAGGACAGGCCGAACCGGTCCTTGAGCCAGCCGCACATCGACTCCTCGCCGCCGTCGGCGAGCAGCGCCTCCCAGTAGTGGTCGACCTCCTGCTGGTCGGCGCAGCTGACGCTGAACGAGATCGCCTCGCTGAACGTCGCGTGCGCCGGGCCGCCGTTGATGCCGCGGAAGGTCAGGCCGTCCAGGGTGAACTCGCCGGCCATCGCGGTCCCGGGCTCGCCGGGGCCGGCGTCGGTGTAGCGGGCGATGTGGCCGACCGAGGAGTTCGGGAAGATCCTGGTGTAGAACTCCGCGGCCTCCTCCAGGTTGTCGTCGAACCACAGGCAGGGGTTGATCGAGTTCATGGCTCCTCCAACGGGTGCGGGTGCTGCCAGTCAAGACCAACGCCGAGACGTGAAGTCATCGGGTGCCGCGTGGGAGACTCCAGACGTGGAGTTCTACTCGGCCTACGCCCAGGGGTTCGCCCGGGTGGCGGCGTGCACGGTCCCGGTCGCGATCGCGGACCCGGCCGCGAACGCCCGCACGATCCTCGAGCAGGCCCGCGCCTGCCACGACGACCACGTGGCCGTGGCGGTCTTCCCCGAGCTGTCGCTGTGCGGCTACTCCATCGACGACCTGTTCCTCCAGGACACCCTGCTGGCCGGCGTCGACGCGGCGATCGGCGAGATCGTCGAGGGCTCGACCGACCTGCTCCCGGTCCTCGTGGTCGGCGCACCCCTGGTCCAGGGCACCCGGGTGCTCAACTGTGCGGTCGTGATCCACCGCGGCCGCGTCCTGGGCGTGGCGCCGAAGTCCTACCTGCCGACCTACCGCGAGTTCTACGAGCGGCGCTGGTTCGCCCCCGGCGACGACCGGCGCGGTACGACGATCCGGGTCGCGGGCGCCGACGTCCCGTGCGGCCCCGACCTGGTCTTCGCCGCGACGGACCTGCCGGACCTCAAGCTGCACGTCGAGATCTGCGAGGACATGTGGGTGCCGGTGCCACCCAGTGCCGAGGCGTCGCTGGCCGGGGCCACCGTGCTGGCCAACCTGTCCGGCAGCCCGATCACCGTGGCGCGGGCGGAGGACCGGAGGCTGCTGGCCCGCAGTGCCAGCGCGCGCTGCTCCGCGGCGTACCTCTTCTCGGCCGCGGGCCAGGGCGAGTCGACGACGGACCTGTCCTGGGACGGGCAGACGATGGTCTACGAGTGCGGCGACCTGCTGGCCGAGTCGGAGCGCTTCCCCGAGGGGCCGCGGCGGAGCGTCGCCGACGTCGACCTCGACCGGATCCGCCAGGAGCGGCTGCGGCAGGGGACCTTCGACGACAACCGGCGGACCCACGCCGAGCGCGCGGCGGGAGTTCCGGACGGTGGAGTTCGCGCTCGCCCCGCCCGACGGCGACATCGGGCTGCGGCGCAAGGTCGACCGCTACCCGTTCGTCCCCGACGACCCCGAGCGGCTCGCGCTCGACTGCTACGAGGCCTACAACATCCAGGTCTCCGGCCTGGAGCAGCGGCTCCATGCCATCGGCCAGCCCAAGGTCGTGATCGGCGTGAGCGGCGGTCTCGACTCCACCCACGCGCTGATCGTTGCCGCGAGGGCGATGGACCGCCTCGGCCGCCCGCGCAGCGAGATCCACGCCTTCACCATGCCGGGCTTCGCGACCGGCGAGGCGACCAAGTCCTACGCGACGCGGCTCGCCAAGAGCCTCGGCGTGACGTTCGAGGAGCTCGACATCACCGCGGCCGCGCGGCAGATGCTCGCCGACATCGACCACCCGTTCGCCGACGGGGAGGAGGTCTACGACGTCACGTTCGAGAACGTCCAGGCCGGGCTCCGCACCGACTACCTCTTCCGGCTGGCCAACCACCGCGGCGGGATCGTGCTCGGCACCGGCGACCTCTCCGAGCTCGCGCTCGGGTGGTGCACCTACGGCGTGGGCGACCAGATGTCGCACTACGCCGTCAACACCGGCGTGCCCAAGACGCTGGTGCAGCACCTGATCCGCTGGGTGATCGACAGCGGGCAGTTCGAGCGGGACACCAACGAGGTGCTCCGGGAGGTCCTCGACCAGGAGATCACCCCGGAGCTGATCCCGCACCGGGAGGGCGACCGGCCCCAGGCGACCGAGGACGCGGTCGGCCCCTACGCCCTGCAGGACTTCACGCTGTTCCACGTCCTGCGCCGCGGCTACCGGCCACGCAAGATCGCCTTCCTCGCCTGGCACGCCTGGCGGGACCCGGCGGCGGGGGAGTGGCCTCCCGGATTCCCCGACGAGCGGCGGGTGGCCTACGACCTGCCGACCGTACGGCGCTGGCTCGAGGTGTTCGTACGACGGTTCTTCGCCAGCCAGTTCAAGCGCTCGGCGCTGCCGAACGGCCCGAAGGTGAGCGCCGGCGGCACCATGTCGCCGCGCGGGGACTGGCGGATGCCGTCCGACGCGAGCGCGGCCGCGTGGCTCGCCGAGATCGAGGCCGACGTCCCTCGCACCTGAGCGCGACCGAGGGGCCGCCCCGGCAAGGCGCCACGCCGGAACGGCCCCGGTCACCGCACGCCTCAGGGCGTGCGGGGGAGGATCTCCTTGCCGTGGTACGTCGCGGCCAGCCGCGCCAGGGCGACCGCTGCCACGAGCAGGCCGAAGTCGCGCAGGGCGATGTCGTAGTACTCACCCATGCTGACCAGGTTGACGATGATGGCGGCGAGCCACAGGGCGACGACGTAGCCGCCGATCCGGGGCGCAGCGGCCACCAGCAGGAACAGGCCGATCTCGACGACCCCGACCGCGAGCATCGCGTCGGAGGCCGAGCCCGGGACGATGTCGTTGACCCAGGTGGCGAGGTAGCCCTCCCAGTTGGAGGTCAGGACCGTTGCGAACTTGTCGAGGCCGAACAGCAACGGGGCGACCATGAAGGTGACCCAGAGGGCCAGGTAGGCCTGGTGGGCCGGCTCGGCACGGGTGATGGCCATGACGTCGCGCATGTCGTGACCCATCCCGTCCCAGGCGTGGGTAGCGGCCATGGGGACCACTTCCTTTCGTTTGTAAGAGACGTGATCTTTTACGATAGATCCCCAGAGGCCTTTTCGGCAAGAGAATCGTCTGATAGAAAGTTGTCATGGCCGGTGACGAGACCTTCGCCCGGCGCGTGTCCTCGCTCGGGGCTCTCGCCGATCCGGTGCGCCGAGCGCTCTACCGCTTCGTCTCCGACCAGCCGGGCGCGGTCAGCCGCAGCCAGGCCGCCGACGGGGTGGACGTGGCGACGCACACCGCCAAGTTCCACCTCGACCGGCTCGTCGAGGAGGGCCTGCTGGTCACGGAGTTCCGGCGGCTCACGGGACGTACCGGGCCCGGAGCCGGCCGTCCGGCCAAGCTCTACCGGAGGTCGCGCCGCGAGGTGGTGGTCACCCTGCCGCACCGGCGCTACGACCTGGCCGCACAGGTCCTGGCGGACGCCGTCGAGCGTTCGCTGGACGGCGTGCCGATGCCGGACGCGATCGACCAGGCGGCCGGTCGCGCCGCGCTGGTGGCGGTCGAGGAGACCGCGGGGGACACCGCCGCCACCGAGGACGAGCTGGAGCGGACCGCGGCGGCCCTCTCGCCCTTCGGGTACGAGCCGCGGCTGGAGGAGGACCTGCGTCCTCGGGAACTGCCCGTTCGACCGGCTCGCCACCGACCACCGCGACCTGGTCTGCGGGATGAACCTCGCGTTCGTCGAGGCGGTGACCGAGCGGCTGGGTTGCACCGGGGTGCGCCCGGAGCTCGACCCCGGCGAAGCCCGTTGCTGCGTGCGGGTGGTCGCGAAGACGTAGGGCGGCCGGACACACATCCGTAACGCCTGTGCGACATAGTGGCCCCATGGGCAAGCAGGAAGACTTCGTTCTCCGCGCTCTCGAGGAGCGTGACGTCCGGTTCGTCCGGTTGTGGTTCACCGACGTGCTCGGCTTCCTGAAGTCCGTCGCGGTGGCGCCGGCCGAGCTCGACAACGCCTTCGAGGAGGGCATCGGCTTCGACGGCTCCGCGATCGAAGGCTTCGCCCGGGTCTACGAGGCCGACATGCTGGCCAAGCCCGATCCCTCGACCTTCCAGATCCTGCCGTGGCGCGGGGAGGGCCCGTCGACGGCGCGGATGTTCTGCGACATCGTGATGCCCGACGGCTCTGCGTCGTACGCCGACCCGCGCTACGTCCTCAAGCGGACCCTCAGCGCGGCGGCCGAGAAGGGCTTCACCTTCTACACCCACCCCGAGATCGAGTTCTACCTGTTCAAGAACACGCCCGGCCTCGGCGAGGACCCGGTGCCGGTCGATCGCAGCGGGTTCTTCGACCACACCGCCCAGTCCCAGGGCGCCGACTTCCGGCGCGAGGCGATCACGATGCTCGAGTCGATGGGGATCTCGGTGGAGTTCAGCCACCACGAGGGAGGGCCGGGCCAGCAGGAGATCGACCTGCGCTACGCCGACGCGCTCTCCACCGCCGACAACATCATGACCTTCCGGACCGTGATCCGGGAGGTGGCGCTGGGCCAGGGGATCTGGGCCACCTTCATGCCGAAGCCGTTCACCACCCACCCCGGCTCGGGCATGCACACCCACGTCAGCCTCTTCGAGGGCGACCGCAACGCGTTCTTCGAGGCCGGCGCCGAGTACCAGCTCTCCAAGACCGGTCGCCAGTTCATCGCCGGGATCCTGACCCACGCCAGCGAGATCAGCGTGATCACCAACCAGTGGGTGAACAGCTACAAGCGGCTGATCGGCGGCGGCGAGGCACCGCCGTACATCTGCTGGGGCCACAACAACCGCTCCGCGATGATCCGGGTGCCGATGTACAAGCCCAACAAGGGCCAGTCCACCCGGATCGAGCTGCGCACCGTCGACGCCGCCTGCAACCCCTACCTGGCCTACGCCGTCGTGCTCGCGGCCGGCATGAAGGGCATCGACGAGGACTACGACCTGCCGCGCGAGGCGGAGGACGACATGTGGTCGCTCACCGAGCGGGAGCGCAAGAGCCTCGGCATCGAGCCGCTGCCCAAGACCCTGAACGACGCGATCATGATCGCGGAGAACTCCGAGCTGCTCGCGGAGACGCTGGGGGAGCACGTCTTCGACTTCTTCCTGCGCAACAAGCGGGCGGAGTGGGAGGAGTACCGCGGCCAGGTCTCCGCGTTCGAGCGGGACCGGATGCTGCCCGTTGTCTGAGCAGCAGAGCGTCTGAGGCCCACCAGCCGATGAGCGACATCTCCCACTACAGCGCTGGCAGGACCAAGCAGCTGCGGATCCTGCTGTGGCTCGCGGTCGGCCTGGCTGGACTGGGCGCGATGCTGGCCGGCACCCTCGCCGGCAACGGCTACGGCCGCTTCAGCCTGTTCCTGGCCGTCCCCGCCGGCCTGATCCTCGTCACGGCCGGCATGGCGCTACGCCAGCTGGCGGGGGGTGACCGCGCGGCCAAGCCGTGGACGGTCGCCGCCGGCGTGGTGCTGGTCCTCACCGGACTGCTGCTCGCCGAGACCGCGTTCAGCCTGTTGCCGTCCGTGGCGGGCATCCTGCTCGTCCTGCTCGCCGTGCTCCGCGACGTGGGTGAGCGCTAGGTTGGCGCCCGTGCCCCTCCGCGTCCTGGTGATCGAGCACGAGGCGCAGTGCCCGCCGGCCCGCGTCGGCACCTGGCTGGCCGCGGCCTCGGCGGAGATGCTGCTGTGCCGGCCCTGGGCGGGGGAGGAGCCGCCGCGTTCCGGGGAGTACGACGCCCTCGTGGTCCTGGGCGGCTCGATGGGGGCCAACGACGACGCGACGGTGCCGTGGCTGGCCCCGGTGAAGGAGCTGATCCGGTCGGCGGTCGAGGCCGGGACGCCGACCCTCGGGATCTGCCTGGGCCACCAGCTCGTCGCGGTGGCGCTCGGCGGCACGGTCGAGCCCAACCCGCGCGGCCAGCAGGTCGGCCTGTACGACGTCGGCTGGTCGCCTGCGGCCGCCGACGACCGGCTGGTCGGTGGCCTGGCCGGGTCCCCGGCCCGCGGCGTCCAGTGGAACACCGACCTGGTCACCGCGCTCCCCGACGGCGCGGTCGCCCTCGCCGAGACCGCGGAGCGGGAGCTCCAGGTCGCCCGCTTCGGCCCGGCGGCGTGGGGCGTCCAGCTCCATCCCGAGGCCGACGAGCCGGTCGTCTCCTCCTGGGCGGCCGGCGACCGCGCCGACCATCTGGAGCGCGGGATCGACCAGGCCGCCGTCCTGGCCCGGATCGACGGGGCCCGCGCCGAGCTGGACCGGACCTGGCAACCGCTCGTCACCCGCTTCGTCGAGCTCGCCCGGGAGTCCCGCGGATGAGCGGCGACAAGGCGACCAAGGGCAGCCTGCTGCGACTGGGGTTCACCGACGCCACCCGAGCCCTGACCCGGCTCGAGGAGCTCGGGCCCGCGGGTGAGCCGCTGCTCGCGCTGCTCGGCCGCACCGCCGACCCCGACCTGGCACTGCACGGCCTCACCCGCCTCGCCGAGGCGGTCGAGGACGGCGACGCGATGCTCAGCGCGGTCGCCGACGACGAGGGCACCGCCATGAGGCTGCTCTCCGTGCTCGGCATGAGCACCGCCCTGGGCGACCACCTGGCCCGGCACCCCGAGCACTGGCGTGAGCTCGCCGACCCGCTGCTGGGCTCGACCCGCCCGCCGGCGTACGCCATCCGGGCCGGCCTGCTCCAGTCCGTCGGCGCCGACCCGGACGACCCGGCGCCCGTCGCGACCCTGGCCGACGCGGAGGCGATGGACGCGCTGCGGGTGGAGTACCGCCGGGTGCTGCTGCGGCTCGCTGCCCGCGACCTCGCGCACGGCCAGGGTGTCGACGACGTCGCCGCCGAGCTGTCCGACCTCGCCGCCGGCACCCTCGACGCCGCCCTGGCCATCGCCCGCGCCCGGGTGGGGGAGGCGGCCGCGACCACGCGGCTGGCGGTGGTCGCGATGGGCAAGTGCGGTGGCCACGAGCTCAACTACGTCTCCGACGTGGACGTCATCTACGTCTTCGAGCCCGTCGACGGTGCGGACGAGTCGGCCGCGGCCCGGGCGGCGACCCAGCTGGCCGGGCACCTGATGCAGGCCTGCGGCGACCACACCGCCGAGGGCGCCATCTGGCCGGTCGACGCGGCCCTGCGCCCCGAGGGCAAGGCGGGCCCGCTCGTGCGGACCCTCGCCAGCCACCAGGGCTACTACGAGCGGTGGGCCAAGACGTGGGAGTTCCAGGCCCTGCTCAAGGCGCGGGCGGTGGCCGGCGACCTCGACCTGGGCCGCGCCTACGTCGACATGGTCTCGCCGATGGTCTGGAAGGTCGCCGAGCGCGACGGGTTCGTCGAGGACGTGCAGGCGATGCGTCGGCGGGTCGTCTCCCACATCCCCGCCCACCACGCCGAACGCCAGCTCAAGCTCGGCTCGGGCGGGCTGCGCGACGTCGAGTTCGCCGTCCAGCTGCTCCAGCTCGTGCACGGCCGCGCGGACGAGGGGATCCGGGCGCCGACCACGCTGAGCGCCCTGTGGGAGCTCACCCGCAGCGGGTACGTCGGCCGCGAGGACGGCGAGTCGCTGCACGAGGCCTACTCGTTCCTCCGCACCCTCGAGCACCGGATCCAGCTCCACCAGCTGCGGCGTACCCACGTGGTCCCCGACGACGAGCGGGCCCTGCGTCGCCTCGGCCGCTCGATGGGCTTCACCAAGGAACCGCACGTCGAGCTCGACAAGGCCTGGCAGCACCACCGCCGTGAGGTGCGCCGCCTGCACGAGAAGCTGTTCTACCGTCCGCTGCTGGCGGCGGTCGCCAAGATCCGGGGCGACGGGGCGCGGCTGACCCCCGAGGCGGCCGGGGAGCGGCTCGCCGCCCTGGGGTACGCCGACCCGAAGGGCGCCCTCCGGCACCTGGAGGCGCTGACCGCCGGGGTCACCCGCTCCTCGCGGATCCAGCGCACCCTCCTGCCGGTGATGCTGGAGTGGTTCGCGGACGCGCCGGATCCCGATGCCGGCCTGTTCGGCTTCCGCCGGATCAGCGACTCGCTGGGCGACACCCCGTGGTACCTGACCACCCTGCGCGACGAGGGCCAGGTCGCCGAGCGGCTGGCGAAGCTGCTGGCCACCTCGCGCTACGCCACCGACCTGCTCGAGCGTGAGCCGCAGGGCGTGAAGATGCTCGGCGACGATCTCGCCCCGCTGGCGGTCGAGGCGCTGACCACCGAGATGGTGGCGACCGCGGGCCGGCAGTCGAAGCCCGAGGACGCCGTCCGCGCGGTGCGCGGGATCCGCCGCCGCGAGCTGTTCCGGATCGCGGTCGGGGACCTGTTCGACGAGACCGACGTGGCCGACGTCGGCGCCGGGCTCTCCCGGCTGACCGACGCCACGCTCGAGGCGACGCTCGGCGTCGCCGCGGAGGCGGTGCGCGAGCAGAAGAAGCTCGACGAGGCCCCCAGCCGGATGGCGATCGTCGCGATGGGACGCTACGGCGGCTTCGAGCTGTCCTACGGCAGCGACGCGGACGTGATGTTCGTGCACGAACCGGTCGAGGGTGCGGAGCCGCAGGAGGCGGCGTCGTACGCCCACGCGGTCGCCAACGAGCTGCGCCGCCTGCTCTCGCTGCCCGGCAGCGACCCCGCGCTGGAGGTCGACGCGGGGCTGCGGCCGGAGGGCAGGCAGGGGCCGCTGGTGCGGACCCTGGAGTCCTACGCCGCCTACTACGCGAAGTGGTCGAAGGTCTGGGAGGCCCAGGCGCTGCTGCGGGCGGAGGCCGTGGTCGGGGACGAGGAGCTGCGTCAGGGGTTCACGGCACTGGTCGACCCGCTGCGCTACCCCGCCGAAGGCATCTCGCAGGACGACGTGATCGAGATCCGCCGGCTCAAGGCCCGCGTCGACGAGGAGCGGCTGCCGCGCGGCGCCGACCGGAACACGCACCTCAAGCTCGGGCGTGGCGGCCTCGCCGACATCGAGTGGACGGTCCAGCTTCTCCAGCTGCGGCACGCGGGGGAGATCGAGGCACTGCGGACGCCGCGGACGCTCCCGGCGCTGTTGGCCGCCCAGCAGGCGGGACTGCTCGAGGACGAGGACGCCGAGTGGCTCCGGCACGGCTGGCGCACGGTGAGCCGGGTCCGGAACGCCGTCACCCTCGTCCGAGGACGGCCCGGGGACCACTTGCCTCGCGACGCCCGCGAGAAGGCTGCCGTCGCCAGCGTGATGGGCTACCCGCCCGGGGCCTCCGACGAGCTGGTCAACGACTACATGCGGCACACCCGGCGGACGCGCGCGGTGGTGGACCGGATCTTCTGGAGCTGAGTCCCGCGTCCTGACCGGACTGGACCACCGGTGTGACCCGGGTAACCCGGACTCCTGCGCCTCGTTGCGCTCGTGAAGTGGTCGCGCGGGTGCCTCGACCCGGTGTCGCCACCCCTGAACCATCGAACCAATGACGGAGACACCCGGTGAAGCGAAGACTCATCACGTTGGGCTACATCCCCCTGGTCGCACCAAGTCCCGGAGTCGCAGACGGTCTGCGACAACACCTCGGGTGGGCTGCCGTCGTCGCCGGAGGGCGGCGACGGCAGCCTGTTCCCTGCGGCAGGTGACCACGCGCCGGCGGCGCCCGGTCCAGACGACCCTGTCGCCGAATAGAACGGTCGTGCTATTCTGCGGAGCATGGGCAAGGGTGACGCGACCAGGACCGCGATCCTCGACGAGGCCGTGCAGGTCGCGTCGACGGTCGGCTTCGCCGGCCTGAGCATCGCCCAGCTGGCCGACCTGGCCGAGATGAGCAAGAGCGGGCTGTTCGCCCACTTCAACTCCAAGGAGCAGCTCCAGCTCGACACCCTCGAGCATGCGCGACACCGCTTCGTCGACCTCGTCGTCCGTCCGGCGCTCACCGCCGAGCGGGGAGAGCCCCGGGTCCGGATGCTCTTCGAGCGCTGGCTCGACTGGGCGGGCTCGATGCTCGTGGGCGGCTGCATCTTCGTCGCCGCCGCGGCGGAGCTGGACGACCGTCCCGGGCCTCTGCGCGATGCTCTGGTCCGCAGCGAGACCGACTGGCTGGAGCTGATCGCCTCCGTCGCCGGGACCGCCGTGGCCGAGGGCGACCTTGCCGAGGACCTCGACACCCGGCAGTTCGCCTTCGAGGTGCACGGCGTGATGCTCGCCCACCACCATTCCCTCCGCCTCCTGCGCGACGACCGCGCGGCCGAGCGCACCCGTCGCGCGTTCGAATCGATCCTCGCCGCAGCGCGGCGCTGACCCCCTGAAGGAGTACGACGATGGCACGATTCTCGATCCAGAAAAGCACGATCGTTCGTTTGATTCTGCCGCAAGCGTTCCGGCTGCTCGAGCTCGTGGCGCCCGACGTCGGCGCACGGTGGGCGAACCGGATCTGGTTCCGGATCCCCTCCGCACCCGCGCGCGACGCCGACCTGCCGCCCGGGAGCTGCTTCGAGGTGGAGAGCCAGGGACGGGTCGTTCGCGGCACGGCCTGGGGCGAGGGCCCCGTGGTCTACCTCGTGCACGGCTGGGGTGGGCGCGGCGCCGACCTGGCGGCGTTCGTGAGGCCGCTGGTCGCGCACGGTCGCCGCGTGGTGATGTTCGACGCGCCGTCCCACGGCAGCTCGGATGCCGGGACGCTCGGGCCGCGTCGTACCCACGGGGTGGAGTTCGGCCGGGCCTTCGACGCCGTGGTCGCCCGGTTCGGCCCCGCCGAAGCGGTGGTGGCGCACTCGATGGGCGCCGTGGTCAGCCTGCTCACCCTCAAGCACGGCTGGCTCGGCACCGGGCGCATCGTACTCGTGGCACCGATGTCACGGCTCGCCTCCCAGCTGGCCGCCTTCTGCCTGGTTCTCGGGATCGGGCCGCGTACGGCCGCACGGATGGAGCGCGCGATCGAGCGGCTGGCCGGCTACCCGGTCAGCGAGTTCGAGCTCTCCGGCCTGTACGACGCCGTCGGCCCGCTGCCGACGCTGCTGGTGCACGACCGGGGCGACCGGACAACGCCGTACACCGCCAGCCTGGACCTCGCCACCCGCACCGGCGCGCGGCTCCTGAGCACCACCGGTCTGGGGCACCACCGCGTGCTGCGCGAGCCGGCCGTGGTGGATGCCGTGACCGACTTCGTGGTGGGGGCGCAGGAGGACCGGGCTGCGGCGGGGCGCGTCACGCGCGATGACGCGGCCTGAGCCCTGAACGCGACAATCCGGTGGCTGCCACGTACCAGGTACGTCACAGCCACCGGACTATTTCGAGTCGGTGAGCGCCTCGCTCAGATGTCGTAGTAGTGATTTCACTTGCGCGCTGACCTGCGCAGACTCCTGAATCGCGGGGGCCGAGGACACAACGAGGCCACGCGCTGATCACTCGTTCTACGGTGGGCGCGGGCGCTCGCGGTGCGAGTTTGGCAAACCGGGAAACCGGGGCACACGCGTCAGTCCTCATCGTCGTCGCTCAGCACGTCGAGTTCCTCAGCGTCGGTGGAGGTCGGATCCGCCTGCTCATCCGCCGACGTTGCATGTCCGAAGACCACGTCGACGGCGCGCTTGGTGCGCTCGGCGCCGTCCTCGATGAGGTGCGTGTACGTCCGGAGCGTAAAGCCGGGGTCGGCGTGGCCGAGGTACTCACTGAGGGCCTTGATCGACTCACCTTCGTGCAGAGCTGTGCTGGCGAAGAAATGGCGTAGCGCGTGGCACCCGTTCGCTCGGATCGGTTCCACGTCGACTGCGATCAGAGCGGGCTTCCACAGGAAGGTGTTGAAGTAGTTCCGGCCGAGGGCCTTCTTCTCGCGGGAGTAGATCAGAAGAGAGACAGTCACAGGGCGCCCGGTGCTTGTGTCCCACGGCAAGGTCACGTCGATCGGTGGCCACTTCGTCATGTGAAGGTTGATCGCTTCGAGGACCGCGTCGGGGAGCGGGACCTCGCGGGTCTTGCGACCTTCGGGAGACCGAAGATCTGCTTGTTCGAGGGCAGGAACTTCACTTGACGCCGTACGTGTACCTCGCCGCGCTCCAGGTCGATGTCCTCTGGGGAGAGGCCGAAGATCTCGCCTTGGCGAAGGCCCAGTCCTGCGCCTAGCCAGACCGAGAGTTGGTAGCGCCCGCGCAGTTGATCGCGTACGGCGAGCACCCGCTCCTTGGGCCAGGGCGTCACCTTGCGACGGTCGAGTTTTGGACGTCGGACGGACTTGGCTCGACAGGGGTTGGCTGAGATCAGCGCGTCATCGACCGCGGCGGTGAAGACCGACGAGACGTTGGCGAAGATGATCTGCCGGTAGGTCGGCGCGAGGTCCCTCGAGGGAGCTGATCCAAGACTGGATCGACGAGGGCTGGATGTCGTTGAGAAAGCGCTGACCGAGGGCAGGATAGGCATGGTTGCGGAGTCGCGATTCGACCGCGACGAACGTCCCTTCCTCGAAGGATTGCGCCTTCAGCCAGTGTTCGGCGTAGTCCTCGAACCGGACCTTGCCGGCGTCCGGGTCGATGTAGGGGCCGCGCACGATGTCGGCGGACACCGTCGCAGCGAACCGGTCGGCATCCACCTTCCGCTTGAAGCTCTTGCTGCGCTGCTTTCCGTTCGGTCCCCACCAGCGAACTCGGTAAGTCCGGATGATCTCACCGTTGCGGCCCTTGCGCTCCCGACGCTCAACCGACGCCATGATCCACGGCCAGGTGATCCTCGAGCCAGGCGCGTACTGCCACGGGGTCGTAACGCAGGTGCTTGCCGACACGGTAGGCATCGGGCCCGCAGCCCTTGTGGCGCCACTGGTAGAGCGTGGCGACAGGGATGCCGAGGAACTCGGCCACCTCGTCAGACGATAGCAGACGCTCGAGTGAGCGGCGCGAGAGGGGACAGTGCGGGCGTTAGAGGTTCGGGACATCGACAGCCCCTCCTTTGGTCGGACGGTGGATGAGCGCGGAGTGCAGGTCGACTCGGGTCGGTCCTGGGGTGGCCGTGGGCGCCTCGTCTTTGGGCGCAGTCGCTTTCGGACGGTCTTCACGACCGCGAGATCGGTCGCCGACGTGACCGGCACGAAGCGTTCACGGACCGGGCGGACCAGTTGTCCGCCGCCGCGAGCGAGGCGCGGGAGCGTCACGCGCTTGAAGAAGGCGCCGTGTTCGACCCCGTCCTCGATGACGTCGCCGATGCGGTTGTCGAGCCGGTTGAAGAGCAACTGGAACCCGGACAGGACCCGTGGCTCGACGATCGTGTCGTCGGGGAGGGCTTTCAGCCGGGCGACGGCGTTGGAGCCCTCGGCGACGGCCAGTCCGCCCTTTCCGAGCAGCCCGCCGATCTCACGCAGCTCCTTCTGCAGGACGGAGTAGGTCTCGGCGCGTTCGGCCCATCGCGCGGCGAGGCGTTCGTCGATCCGGGCGGCGTACGGCGCGAGGTGCGCGGAGACGAGGCGTTGGGAGTCCACGACCAGGCGGAGGTTGGTCGCGTTGGGCACGGACTTCATCCGGATCACGAGGTTGTGCTGCGCCTGCAGTACGCCGAGGATCCCTGGACGGACCGGGCCGGTGATGACCTTCGTCTTCGGTCGCCAGCCGAGGTGGTCGACCGCGTAGTCGGGTTGGCCGAGGTTCACGTCGAGGGCCGCAGCCAGCGATGCCCAGCCGAGACGGGCGCTCTGGGCCAGCGGCTCCCAACCGGGTGTGTTCCTGTACCGCTGGTCGAGGACGACGAGCGCCTGGGTCAGCGCAGCGACGTCGCCGACGAGAGCCTGAGCTTGGGTCGCGGTCATCTGCGCGGAGACCTGCTCGTTCGTGTCGTGCTCCGCGAGAGCCGCGGCGCGGGCGGCAAGGCGCCAGTGCTCGACCATCGGGTTGGCGTTCGGCGTGGCCAGTGCTTCCGTTGACGCAGGATGTGCGGTCGACTCCGTCTTGCGATGTCGATGGCCCGCGCGAGTTCGCTGGCTGCGGTGAGGTGGGAGCCGCATGAGCCGACTGACCGGAACGGGTTCGGCTGTGCCGGCGGCATGTTGGAGAACGCCAGCGGGCTGGCTGCGCGCATCGCCTGGCCCAGCCAGACGAGGACGTTCTGGCGGTACGTCCGGATGAGGACGCCGAGTTCCTCGCGCGCCTCCGGCGTCGGCCCGCCCAGCCGTTGCTGGATGCGGTGCTGCCGGAGCAGGGCGGCCAACTCTGCGCGCATCTCGGCGCCGGTTTCGCCGTACATCAGGTGCCGTCCAAGGCGTAGGCGTCATCGAGCATCGCGAGGATGAGTTCGATGCTCAGTGGGTCGATGCCGTACTGCTCGAGTTCTTCGAGCGCGGACGTCGCAACGGCGAGCAGGATCGCTCGGTCCTCGGTCAGTCCGTCGCTGTTGATCGCCGGGCATTCGTCCCCGTGGATCCGATCGAGCTCGATGAGCACGTGCTCGTAGGCCGACGAGGCGTCGATCGTCGAGGCCTGATCGGCGAGCGCCGCCAGGTAGGAACGCGCTTGGGCGAGAGTGAATGCGTGGGGGAGGAGCACGTCGACTCCTTTCGTGGGTGGGTCCACCGTCGCGAGTTCGTCGAGGCGGCGTCGCTGGAAGTCGCGAGTCTGTGGACGGAAGGTGCGCGCAGCGCCCATGTGGCGGATGTCGGCTCAGCCGATGAGTGACCGGCTGGCCAGGGCTTCGGCGCCTTCGCGCCGAGTACGTCCTCGCGCACGAACTCCTCGAAGTCGCGCCGGCGATCGCGATCTCGATCTCGCGCCGTGTTGGCACGGCCTCTCGCCGGGCCAGGTCTGGCGCGTCGGGCGATCGCGGTCGAGGCGAGTGCCTGAGATCGCGACCCAGTCGCGCAGCCGATGCTTCGCGTCCTCGAAGTCGCGTCGCCAAGCGATGGGCGCCGAGGGCTAGCGGTCTGGTGGTAGCAGCTCAGCCAGTGCGTGTGGAGAGCCGACAGCTCCCAGACCAGCTCGTCGTGGAGGTAGTAGAACGGCGGGATGATCGACGGCGGCAGGCCGTGGCTGGTCTTCAGCCACTTCACCCATCGGTCCAGGTCATGCCACTCGTGCTCTGCGTCATCGGCGCCGAGCAGGTTCCAGTTGATCGGCTCCGGCGGTCGTCGAGGAGGTCGGTGACGCCGCGGTGTCGTCGTCCGGCTCGTCGTACATGCCCATGACCGACGGCCGCTCAGAAGCCGATGGCCGGCGGCTCGGGGACGGCCGCGGCGCTCGGGGGCCGCGGTCAGGCGCCGGCGCTGGACCTCGTAGTCGGTCTTGTTGACGTTGTGGCCGATCTTGCGGGCGACGAACTCCTCCTTGACCACGCTGCCCCTCGCGCCCGTCGACCTCGTACTCGTGGACGTAGCCGCTGGCTACGAACGAGTCGCCCTTGCGGAACCGCGCGTAGGTCTCGCGGGCCGTGCTCTCGAACGCGACCATGTCGTGGAAGGTCGGGTCGAGCTTGGTGAAGCTCCCGTCGACCTCCTTGCGCCACTGCTCGACGCCGACGCGCACCCGGCAGCACTCGGCGCCCTGCTTGGTGAAGTGGAGTTCCGGCGCTGATGCGATGAAGCCGACCAGGCTCATCTGGGTGGGGATGGACATTCTGACTCCTGAGTTGGGCAGCCCATCGGCGAGTTGCGGTCAAGAGTTAGGTGCGAGCGCGAGGACAAGACTGTCGGAGCGGTGCCCATGTTCGCGGCACCGACCCCCTCGAGGGGCTGTGGCTTGTCGACGGCGTTGATGTCAACACCCCTTAGGGTGATAATCCGCTTGCTCGCCCCAAGGTGTAGCGCGTGGGCAGCTTCGGTCAGCCCTTCTTGCGGTGCCAGAGGGCGAGCCCACCACTTGGGCCGCGCCTGCTGAGCCGGTGCGCGATTGCTTCCACGGCGCGCCGATCAGAGGCTTGTGCCCGCGTCTTCTGGGCTGAGTCGAGTTGGGCGTGCCAGTCCACCTCTCCTTGAGTGATGAAGTAGTGGGAGTTGCACGCTAATCCGGTCGCGGCGACGGACGGTCTCGCAGACTTCACCGTCGAAAATGATCTTGTAGCGGGCTGGCGACAGTTTGGTGACCACCTCCTCGACCACACCCGCAGGGGCAGATGTGCCCAGAGGTCGAGTAGGCGAGGGAGACGGAGAAGAACGCCCGGTTCCATCGGCGTTGGAAACGGACTCGACGGGCCCGCATCGGAGTGCTCAATCCGGCTGATTCGGCATCCCCGTTGCGCAGTCCGTCCAGGTACAGCTTGTAGACGGTCTGGTTCGACGCCGTGTGTGTGGCGTAGAAGCCGAGGTAGCGCTTCCATCGGATGACGGCAAGGGCGGCGTTGAGCGCGTTCAGCTTGGCGACTTGCACGTTGCCGCTGTAGTTGTCCTGGCCAGGTGGTACGGCAGGCGCTGTCGGCAACGCGATCTCGTCGCCCGGTAGGTAGGCCGTCACCTTGGCCATGCCAGTGAGGCCACCTTTGCCCTCGCGGAAGCTCATGCCCGACGTCGATGAACGGCACGCCCTGGTCTCGCAGCCAGCGCATGATCTCAGGCCGGGCCTCGGCGTCAGCGGCAGCGAGAAAGACGAAGGTGGCACCTTCGAGCAGGTGCGAGGTTGTCGGCGGTGAGCGAGACAGGGTGAGCGGTGATGCCGGTGCCATCCGGAGTACTCGCGAAGCCGATTCTTGGCCTTGTTGGGCTTGGAGCGGACAGTCTCGTCCGCCGCCGCGCCAGGCGCGCGGTAGGCATTGTGAGTGCTCGAAGTAGTCACCGTCGGTCAGGATGATGCGGTCGACCCAGGTCTTGGCGACGTGGTCGAGGATGAAGGTGCCAGTGCCCGCCGACGCCGACGATGGCAACGGTGTGGCCTCGGAACAGGTTGTTGGAGCGTGGTCAAGCCCGCTCGAGTCGTGTTCGTGTCGGGGGAGCATGGAGCGGCAGGTCGTCGGGAACGACCTGGAAGGACCCGCCTGGCGTATCGGTGACAAGAGGGGTCGACGTGCTGCGCGGCGCTGAGCAGGATGCGTGCGTACTGTCGGATCTTGTCGGACGAGGCTGGCGTAGGCGCCGCTCGGTGGCTTCAACCACAGCATGTAGTCGGCCGATTCGTTGGTCCCGAATCCGTGGCCCTGGCCACCGCTTCCAAGGGCTGCTCCGTTTTCGCCGCGCGGCTCCTCTCCGGCGAACCAGATCCGGTGGTCGGTTGCATCGGTGACCACGCCGTCCGTGTAGTTCACGGGGAGGACGAGTCGTCCGTCAAGTCCGCAGTCCCGAGGGCCCGACGTAGGGCAGCCGGCGTAAGACAAAGGCGCCCACCTTCGAGCACCATGTCGTAGCCGTCATCTACGAGCCGGGCCATCTGCTCGTCAGGAGCGGTTGGCAGGCTCAACATCGAAGACCATCCCGTCCTTCACCTGGACGTCCTTGCCGGGACGCAGCGCGTGGTCGGGCCCGTGGCCGCGGCTGTACTCGACGAGGGTGCCCGCCGGATCGTAGGGCTGGCCGGGGAAGGCGAGCTCCTGACGACCTGTTCGAAGCTGATCTTCTTCTCGGTCCACTCGTGCTGCTTGGTGTTCACGGTGATCGTGACGACCTTCGTCTTGGCGTCGGCTGCATCGGTTGCAGTCATGGTTCTACTTCTTATCTCCGGCGTGCCGGGCTGACCTGTGTCACATCTGAAACACTGCTCTGAATCTTAAAACAGTGCGAGTCGACTTACAAGCAGTGCGTCGACAATGCAACACTGGCTGGCACCACCGACAGTTCTAGTGAGAGGCCTAGATGGCCAAGACGAAGATCGACACCGCGGGGCTCTACGCCGCGCTCGATGCTGAGCGCACCGCGCGGGGATGGTCGTGGCGACAAATGGCGAAGGAGATCGGCACCAGTCCTTCATTGCTCTCTCGCCTGGGCAACGACCAGCGCCCCGATGCTGATGGCTTCGCCACGCTGGTGCGCTGGCTAAAGATGCCGGCCGAGACATTCATGATCGACGTGGACGCCACATCGGAGAGTCAGTCGGAGCCGGATCTGGTTACCCAGTTGGCCCCGCCGCTCAGAGCGCGTCAGGACTTGGAGGACAAGGACGTCGCCTACCTTGAAGAGGTCAGCACCAGCCACCGTCAAGCACATGCATGCCACCCGGGAGGATCTGGGGTGACCGCCAAGCGCACCATCAACAAGGCCGCCTGCAAGAGGCTGGCCGGTGAGGCGCGCGCTGAACTCGGACTCGAGCCCATGGATGCGCTCGATCCGGGGCAGTTGGCGGAGCTCTACGGGGTGCATGTTGTGGCGCTCGGAACGCTGCCCCTGGATCACACCATCCGGGACCACTTCCACAACGTCCGGCCTGAGGTCTTCTCCGGCGCTCTGCTGCCGCATCGCACCGGCGCGATCATCGTCGAGAACGACGCCCACCCGCTGGCGAGGCGACGCTCGACCACTGGGCCACGAGATGGCTCACGGCGTGGGGAGCACAAGTTCGGCACCAGCCTGGTGAACGAGCGCGGCTGCCGAACGGCCGACAAGGTCCAGGAGGACGAGGCCGCCGAGATCTCGGGCGAGCTGCTGATCCCCTTCGAGGCGGCTAATCGGCTCGCGCGCCAGAAGGCGACTGACGACGAGGTGGCACTGCGCTTCGGCGTCAGCGCAGAGCTGGCCCGCTGGCGCATGAACGCCACGGGGGCGCGCATCATTGCTCAGCGGGCTGCCAACTACCTCCGGGCGTCGGGCCACTGAAAGGAGCCCAGCGCGCCCGGCCTGCGTCGAAAGTGCCACTCGTAGACATCTACCGGTTGCGGCTGGCCTACTGGCGTTGTGTCTTCCGAACTCCCTGACCCGCTGCTCCGACTCCCCGACGAGCAGATCGCTGTTCCGCCCGGCCTCAGTGGCGACGAGCGGCTGGAGGCGGTCCTCATGCTCAGGCTCTCGACCACGTGAATCTCCATGCCATGGCATGGCCTGACGGCCGATCGGACGGCAACCTCGTGCCGCCACCGAACGCGCACGTCCTGCACGAGCTCGCGCACGCAAATGATCTGGCCGACGAGGAGGACCTCTCTGGTCAATCCGCGACTCGGCACGGTGGGGGTGGTGACCGAGCTCCCCGAGTGCGACTTCTGCGACTTGTCGGCACGCTACGACGCCGTGATCACGGTGGGAGACGACGCAGCGGCGCGAACCTCTGCGGCGATCACTACCGGCAGAAGGGCTCGGGCACATTGGGTGCCAGTGGCGACGCCTACCTCATGCTCGACTCCGAGGTCCGGAGTCGAGTTCGAGCGACGTGCAACGTACTCCGGCTGCCCAAGCAAGGACCCGCTGTTCTGACGCCGCCTGAGATATGATGTGCCGTTGCTCATCCAAACCGCCGCAACTCGTCGGACGCCGCGGCTACGGTTACAGCGCGTCTTCTGTTTAGAGACCTCCTGGCCGATCGGGTGCAGGGGGAGCACGAGCACCGACGGGGAAGCATGGCTGACGAGTACGACGAGGTCGATGCCGTCGTTCGCATCCCCAAGGGCGAGCGACTGGCGGACTTCTCGAAAGACTGAGGGCTGGAGCCGTGGTTTCACGCCCAAGCTCCACCGACAAGGGGCCGGAGCACGTCGAGATCCGATTGAAGGACGCCGCCGACGCCCAGCCGGATCCGCAGCCGGAAGTCGTCTATGTCACCGAATACGTGGACACCCCGCGTCGCGAGCTCACTGCGGCGGAACAGGCCAGGGCTGACTCCGGAACCGGGCCATCCAGGACCGTGCAGCACCATGTTTAAGCTCGTCGTCGCCCATTGGTTCAGGACTCGGTCGTCCCTGCGATGAAGGCCAAGCGCGACGAACTCCGGCAAGAACCGCCGGCACCGCAAGGCCACGAAAGCGCCGCCAGAGAACGCGTCCGAACCGGCAGAGCAGGCCGAGGCGACATCGCAGGAAGTGGCCAGCGCTCCCAGCGAGCCGACGATCACCGTGACTAGCGAGCAGTTCCCAGGAAGCTCTTCATGACGTGGCTCGCCCGCGAGGATGCGCAGCAGATGCTCTGGCAGGCCATCGCGGGTGCGCACATCGAGGACGGCGACGCGGCGACCCTCGCATGGCAGCAGGGGCTCGCTGAACTCTCGCCTCAGGAGCGGTCCAAGCGCGTCGGCGAGATCCTCTCCAGCAACCCCGCGATCCTCGAAGGCTGGGCCGGCTCTTTACGGCCAGCATTCCGCTTGAGGTCGCCGATCCGGATCACCGCGCCGAGGGTTAGCGAAGTCGAACAGCACCGGGGCGGCGGTACCGCCGTGTTCGTCTGCGCGAGGACGACCCGAACGCTGTCTTCGAACTGTAGGCCGCAGGTACCGGGCAACCCTGCAAGACCACGGGGCGTGCCTCGTCCAGTGGTGGGCGAGGCGGTGCTCTCGACGACGCCCGTGCGATCCGCAAAGCCTCTGAATGACCGTCAGCTCACAGTGCTGCGTTGGATCGCCGCACGCTGTCCCGAGCGCGACTGGCCGGACGAGTCGCACAAGCACTCTGCCCGCGCCTTGGAGAGTCGCGGCCTCGCCCACGTCGCACGGCGCCACGGCGTCCGGACACCGCCGAGATCACGGACGAGGCACGCCACTACGTCACGCACGGTGACGATCCCGCTGGAAATGAAGCACCTGTCCGAGCCGGCGATGCTCGCCCGCGAGCGGCACCCCGGTCCGGCCGCACTGGCTCCGCCCGGCCAGCTGAGGCGACGATGCCGCGCGCACCCGTCGAACTCGGCCCCGCCGTGCCGAATGATGCCCAGCGGCTCTTCAATCGCTTGCTCTGCCGCCGACGGACGGCTCGAAGTGGAGATGCGCCAGCACGGAGTGCTATCGATGAGCTCAGGGCGGCGCCTCATCCTCCCGACAGGCATGCTCGTGAGGACCCAAAGCCGCGGCTGGTATCACCAGTTGGTCTACCTGCGCGATGATCCGCGTGCCGTCGTCCGGGAGCACAAGGTGCACGTGCCGTCGCGTCTCGCCAAGCCCACATCCGCTTGCCCCTGCGTACCGCGAGGACCGCGATCGCCACGAGGTATCTGCGGGTGAAGTCCGCCCCAGGGCAACCCGGATTGTCCACGCCCTGGCGACAACCGTGGGCGAGCTGGGCTGATCCACCTCCGACAGGTGGCCGCACACCGGATGGACAGTTCCTCGTTGTGGACGAAGGTGGCAGGTTCTGTTCCGCATCTCCGAGCTCTCCGCACCCTGCGGGGCGCCGATCCCTTATCTACAACCTGCGCCGCGGTCGGCCCTTGCCGGCCGGCAAGGGCCGGCGGGAGAAGGAGTTCGATCCCGATGGGCAAACCACGATTCTGGTCGGCGGCCAGTACTGCGGCACCGATGGGCGTCAGTGCCGCTTGAGGCGCACCAAGAGCCGCCGCCTCGAGGACCTTCTTCCCGCGGTTGTTCGTGAAGGTCCCCATGTGGTTCTTCGAGCGGCGCCAGGACCAGGCGGAGGCCGAGCGTGAGGACCGGGAGCAGGAGCAGCGGTGGCAGAGCGTTCTCGCTGACGCCGAGATCCGGGCGACGGGAGGCCTTCCGTGCCGACGTCCTGGCCGAGCGAGCCGCCGCTTGGCGGGTGTGGCACGAGCAGGTGACCTACGTCGAGGAGCTCTGCTGACCGTTCGCGGTCGCCGCCAGTGGGGAGCAGGCCGCACGTGGGGAGTGGCTCGACTGGGCGCGCAACCCTCTGGAGCAGCGACCGACCCCGCCCACGTCGGACACGGGATGACCCAGGCGCCCAAGCGTACCCGGGACTTCCTCGAGCCGCACATCCGGGGCTGGGTGGGGCTGATCCCGGAGCTTCAACGCGTGACTCCGCGTCGGGTGACTCCGATGGCGCGTTGCGTGGGAGCCGCCGCGGTGAGCATAGTGCCGAGCGTGGGTTCAGAAACTGAGGTGGTCCCGGAGGGTGTCATCGAGCACGACGGCATGCTCTGGAAGCCGCGACGCGGCGCGACCGCGTCAGCTGAGGAGTTCATCGCCGCCCGCACCTTGTTCATCGAGCTCAACCACGAGGCCACGTGGAATCCCTGGATCCGCGATGAGCGCAAAGCGGACATCGACGGTGCCGCAGAGATCATGGGCCAATGGCAGCGAGCTGAGCCTGGTCATCGACACCTGAGCCTCAAGCAGTGGGAGGCGCAACAAGCGCGTCGTGAGCGCCAGTCGGAGAGGCAGCATGCCAAGGACGACGCGCGTCGTGAGCGCGACAAGGAGCGATACGACGAGCAGCGGTCCACCGCTCGGCTCCGGCTGATCGAGGTGCAGACGCGCTCGACTACGAGGTCGCCGAGTTGGCCGGCCATCGCGACGGCACGAGGTTTCCTGCGATGGACCCGCCGCGTCGCGAGCAGGCGGTCAAGGAACTGGAGGAGCAGGTCGAGCGACTTGAGGCTGAGATCGAGCAGTTGACTCCACTCGTCGGCAATCCCGAGGACGTGGTCGATGAGGATGGTTGGTCGCCTCGCGACCGGCGCGAGCACACCTGGTGGTCGTACCGTTTGGACCGCGAACGAAAGGTGCGCGATCTCAAGGCGAAGCTGCCAGAACTGGAGGACGCCCTGAAGGCGTCCACCGACCGGGCCGAGCGTCGCGACCACCGAGCCAAGCTGGAGGAAGCAACCCGGGAGCTTGACCGTCTGGTCGCGGAGGGACCGTTTACGGCCGAGGAGATGTGCTCGGAATGTGCGACCCCGATGGTGCACCACGGGTGGGTCTGGCCTCCCGGGCATCCGTGTCAGGCCTGGCCGGGCTGGGCGGCACGAATGCGTGAGGCGCGACGAATGCTGGAGGAGTTCTCAAAGCGCCGGGAGGTCGAGCCACCGACACCGCCCAAACCGAAGCCACAGCCGCTTGCCGTGATTCCTTCCGGACTGCCGATTGCCGAGGTCGTGGCTACGCTGAGTGAGCTCCGAGGCGCAGTATCCCGATGCCGAGGTGCGGCGGGCCGCGCGAACCGGTTGGAGCTTTGGGCGCCCGAGGAAGCCGACTGGTTGTCGGGAAATCGAGCTCTCCGGGCAGAACCGCAGGCTGCCGCTTGATGATCGCAACGGCACTGTCTCGACGGTGGGATGCCGTAGATGCGGGCGAGTTCCTTCTTGAAGGCGCCGGCTTGACAGCGCTCGACCAGGTCGGCCTGCTGGCCGGTCTACAGGCGGATCCGTCCTCCGAGCCGCGACCCCCACTGACCCTCTGGGCGCCACGCCGCTTCGTCCGGGCCTACGACGACGCTGACGAGCATCCGGCGCAGCCGCGGGTCGGGGTTCGATAGGTGTCCTGTTCGGTTGACCGAGTTCCAGCGCGGAACATCGCTTCGACCTGAGTGGCAAAGGTCCGGCTCCAACCGGAACTGCCTCGTGTCTGGCTACTCTGCAGCAACGAACGCGACGTTTGCAGCAGACACCGATCTGCTCCCCCGGGCAGCTCTTGATGCGCTTTTGCCATGCCTTGAGCCGGTCGTATTCGGCTTCAAGCTCGTTAGCTTGGCGCACCGACGTAGTTGGTCTCCTCGGCCTTGTCGTGGCGCAGAGCCCACTTGGACGTCTTGCCGTAGCCGTCTTGGTACTCGGCGTTGTCTTCGTCGCTGATCTTGGCGAGCATCCGCACCATCTGCGGGCCGTACCTCAGACTTGCTCCGGTCGTAGACCCGGCTCCACGATCGGCTCGTCACCGTGCGCTCCCACGTCTCCACAGGTGTCCCGTGATCTGCTTCGTACTGCTCGTAGCCGTCGTCGCTCAGGTTCTCGCGGTCCTTAGTGAGCTGGGTGATCTCGTTCCGGATATCGTGTTCAAGTCGCTGGCCGATGTCCTGCACGCTTTCCACGGGAAGCCATCCGCTAAATACCCAGGCACGTTGCCACGCCGCTGGATGGTGTAGGTGTACGGGCTGCCTCGACCTCGGCGGAGCCCGCCGACTTGAGGAGGTCGTTATGCGCGCAACGTCGTGCGTGAAGACGATGACCTGCCGAGACTTGGCGAGTTGGGCGAGCCGGTCTGCCACCTTGTCCCGCCTTACGTGATCCAGTGAGGTCACGGGGTCGTCAAAGACGACGGCAGACTTGGAGGCGTCGAACTCTGCCTCGGTGAAGTGGCGCCCAGACCGAGCACCGTCTGGCTCGCTCTCGCCGACACTGCACGGGCAGTCCCATCCTTGTGCCGCACGCCGACGAGCGCTGGAAATCGCCTGACGAACCTGACCTTCTTCCGCCCCCACCCAGGACCCTCAGCGTCACCTTCTCCAGATGCATACGAGCGGTCTCGCGGGTGAAGAGAAGTCGCGGACCTGCTCGGTCGCGTAAATGCCCGTGAGGTCGGTTGCCTTACCGGCAACGCCCTTGGTGTCGGTCGCCGAATGGGCGTAGCGATTTTTTAAACCCGCGCGGCCCCTTGCGCCGCACCACACCTTGGCCTCCACCCCGAGCCTTGTTCTGGCTTGAAAGTGTTTGGGAAGCCCGGCCAGCGCGTCACGGCTGGACTTCGCCGCAGTGAGCGCCGTTTGGAAACCTGCGACGTCGGTCGCCTCGGCCTTGGCGGTCAGAGACGCGGCAAGCGCGCCAAGCTGCTCACTCCGATGGTCGTCGCGGCGAGCGGCTGCAACGGCTGCTCCGGTCGCGGTGAAGTGCTCCAGCGCCTTGTTGCGCTCGATCCTCCAGCGTGCTTAGCCGTTGCTGGGCGGCAGCAGCCAGCGGCTCGTCGTGGGTGAGGAGCGCCGCTAACGTCGTCGTGGTTGCCTGCGTGGCGAAGTCCAGCGACCGGAGACCCTCCAGAGCTTGGCGATAGAGGCGCTCGGCTGCGACGGCGTCACTCTGGGTGGTGTCGGTCATGTAGGTGTTGAAGCGCGCGAAGCGGGCCCGAGTGTCGTCACCAAGGGGCTGCTGGCAGAGCACACAGCGAGCATCGTCACCGACCTCGGGGAACTCGTGCTCTATGACCGGGGACGGAGATGGCATAGTCACGGGCAGCGCGCCATAGCGTCCGCCAGGGTCCCCCACCGACTCCCGCCAGCGGCTCGCCATCAAAGGAGGTCGCAGCGGCGACCGTCGCCGCAGATCGCTTGGTCGCAGCGTCGTCCTTGAACTCGCCGACAGCGGTGAGGCCATCTGCACCAGGCGCCCCTCACCTGGCGAACCTGCGTTTGCAGGGTATTGATATGGCGGGCGTCGGCCTGCAGGCGCGCACGCTCCCTAGTGGCGTCGCTCGTCTCCAGCCGGGCGACTTCCCGCATCGCTTTGCCGAGGTTGTCGGCGTCCTCAGATGTGAATGTGCAGGCGTCGCCGATCTGTTGGTTTTGTGCTCACCGTCAGACGAGATAGGAACGTGT
>CAWHJI010000015.1:0-41262 GCA_963829635.1 uncultured Actinomycetota bacterium | reverse complement strand
GACAATCCGGTGGCTGCGACGTACCAGGTACGTCACAGCCACCGGATTGTGTCGGTGAGCGGCTCGCTCAGATGTCGTAGTACAGCTCGAACTCGTGCGGGTGCGGGCGCAGCGCGACGGGCTGGATCTCGGCGGTCCGCTTGTAGTCGATCCACGTCTCGATCAGGTCGGGGGTGAAGACGCCACCCTCGAGCAGGAAGTCGTGGTCGGCCTCGAGGGAGTCGAGCACCCCGTTGAGCGAGGACGGCACGGTCGGGATGTTGGCGTGCTCGTCCGGCGGGAGCTCGTAGAGGTCCTTGTCGACCGGCTCGTGCGGCTCGATCTTGTTCTTGATCCCGTCGATGCCGGCGAGCAGCATCGCGGAGAACGCGAGGTACGGGTTCGACGAGGGGTCGGGGCAGCGGAACTCGATCCGCTTCGCCTTCGGGTTGGACCCGGTGATCGGGATCCGCACGCAGGCCGAGCGGTTGCGCTGGCTGTAGACCAGGTTGACCGGGGCCTCGAAGCCCGGCACGAGCCGGTGGTAGGAGTTCACGGTCGGGTTGGTGAACGCCAGCAGCGACGGAGCGTGCTTGAGGATGCCGCCGATGTAGTAGCGCGCCATGTCGGACAGCCCGGCGTAGCCGGTCTCGTCGTAGAACAGCGGCTCGCCGTCGTTCCAGATCGACTGGTGGCAGTGCATGCCCGAGCCGTTGTCGCCGAAGATCGGCTTCGGCATGAACGTCGCGGACTTGCCGTTGCGCCAGGCGACGTTCTTCACGAGGTACTTGAACTTCATGACGTCGTCGGCGCTCTGCAGCAGCTCGCTGAAGCGCCAGTTGATCTCTGCCTGGCCGGCGGTGCCGACCTCGTGGTGGGCCCGCTCGACGACCAGCCCGGTCTTCTCCATCTCGATCACGATCTCGTCGCGGAGGTCGCCGAAGTGGTCGTACGGCGCCACCGGGAAGTAGCCGCCCTTGTACTTCACCTTGTAGCCGCGGTTCGGTGAACCCTCGGCGCCCTCGGTGCCGGTGTTCCAGGCGCCCGCCTCGGAGTCGATGTGGTAGAAGCCGGCGTTCTGCTTGGTCTCGAAGCGCACCGAGTCGAAGACGTAGAACTCGGCCTCCGGCGCGAAGTAGGCGGTGTCGCCGATGCCGGTGCTGGCGAGGTAGGCCTGCGCCTTGCGGGCGATGTTGCGCGGGTCGCGGGAGTAGGCCTCACCGGTGAGCGGGTCGTGGATGAAGAAGTTGACGACCAGGGTCTTGGCCGTCCGGAAGGGGTCGAGGTACGCCGTGGTCGGGTCGGGGAACAGCGACATGTCGGACTCGTGGATGGCCTGGAAGCCACGCACCGAGGAGCCGTCGAAGTTGAGGCCGTCGTCGAAGACCGACTGGTCGAAGGAGGAGATCGGGAACCGTGAAGTGCTGCATCACGCCCGGCAGGTCACAGAACCGGACGTCGACCATCTCGACGTTCTCGTCCTTGATGTACTTCAGCAGCTCTTCGCTGTTCGCGAACATTCGTCCTCCTTGGCCGCGCCAGGGACCCTGGGCGGCCGGCATGAGTCAGTGCGGGGCGTCCGCGCGACGTTGCGCGGGTTTCCCGCAACGTAGGCGGGGGCAGTTAAGCGACCGTATCCCGATTGTTTCCGGCATGTAACAGATGCCCGGACGGTGGTCTGGTCGGCCGGCGACTACGCTGCCCCGGTGCCTGACGTCTCCTTCCCGACCGCCTCCTGGGCCCGCCGCGTGCTCGCCCTCTTCATCGACTGGGTGGCCTCGAGCCTGGTCGTGCTGGGGGTGATCGGTCCTGGTGGCTGGAGCGAAGACCCCCGCGCCGGCTTCTACGTGCTCGGCGTCTTCGTCCTCGAGTCGTGGCTGCTGACCTCGATCGCCGGAGGCTCGTTCGGCAAGCTGGCGACGCGGCTGCGGGTGGTGCGGATCGACCGTGGCGGCCCGCCCGACCTGCTGCGCAGCCTGGTTCGCCAGGTGATGGTCGGCCTCGTGATCCCGCCGCTCATCTTCCGGCCCGACGGGCGCGGGCTGCACGACATGGTGACCGGCTCCGCCACCGTGACTCTCTAGACGCCTGCTCGATCGGGCACACCCACGGCCGTACAGTGGCGGGCATGCGATCGACGTCTCGACTCCGCCGTACCCTCGCCGCCGCGCTGGCGGTGCCGCTCCTCGTCTCGGGCCTCGCCGCGTGCGGCTCCGACTCCGAGTCCGCCACCGACGAGACCTCGTCCGCCGCTGCGGGCGCGGAGGCGGGGGAGAAGGTCGACAAGGCCGACTTCATCGCGGACCTCAAGGCGGGCATCGAGTCCGCCACCACCGCGCAGATGGAGATGGACATGGACCTCGGGCAGGCGCCGATCCATGCCGAGGGGGAGATGGACTACTCCCGCGAGCCGCTCGCGATGGACATGACCATGGAGAGCGGGATGACGCAGGAGCCGATCGAGCTCGTCCTGGTCGACAACGTCATGTACATGAACATGGGCCAGATGAGCAACGGGAAGTTCATCAAGTACGACCTGTCGGATGCCAAGAGCCTGCCGCCCGGCATGGACCAGATGGCCGACCAGCTGGACCCGCTGGCGTCGTTCGACTCGATGGAGGCCGCCGTCACCTCGGTCACCTTCGAGGGTGACGAGGACGTCGAGGGCGAGCAGCTCGCCCACTTCGAGGTCACCATGGACACCTCCAAGATCGAGGCCATGAAGGACATCCCTGCCCAGGCCGGCGTCCCCAAGGAGGTCACCTACGACCTCTGGCTCGACGACGAGAACCGGATGCGGCAGATGAAGATGGCCATGGAGATGGCCACGACGGCCGAGATCGAGGCCAAGATCTTCGACTGGGGTGAGCCCGTCGACATCCAGGCACCGGAGAAGAGCGAGGTCGTCGAGGCCCCGCCCATGCAGCAGATGGGCTGACCCCGAGTCGGCCAATCACCCGGCGCGCGCCCCGCTCCTTCACTACGCTCGAGTTCCACGACGGCGGAGGTGAGCGCGTGGAGTGTGGTGCCTGCGGTGAACGGCTGCCCGCAGGGGCTGCGTTCTGCCATCGCTGCGGCACACCACAGGCCGCGCCGGTCTGCACAAGTTGCCGGGCGGAGCTACAGCCCGATGCGGCCTTCTGCTCCGCGTGCGGGACCTCGACCGCTGGCGCATCGACGACGAACCACGGGTCGGTCGCGGAGTCCGAGCGGCGCGTGACGTCGGTGCTGTTCGCCGACCTGGTCAGCTACACCACCCTTTCGGAGCAGCGGGACACCGAGGACGTTCGCGAGCTGCTCACGGCGTACTTCGACGTGTGCAGCACAGTCGTTCGGCGGTACGGCGGCACGGTGGAGAAGTTCATCGGTGACGCGGTGATGGCCGTGTGGGGAGTGCCGACCGCCCACGAGGACGACGCCGAGCGTGCGGTGCGTGCCGGGCTCGACCTGGTCGGCCACGTGGCCGAGCTGGGGGAGCGGATCGGGATTCCCGAGCTCGCGCTGAGGGTCGGCGTCGTGACCGGCGAGGTCGCCGCGACGCTGGGTGCGCATGACCAGGGGATGGTTGCCGGTGACCCGGTCAACACGGCCGCGAGGGTGCAGTCGGCAGCCGGGCCGGGCGAGGTGTGGGTGGATCCCGCGACCCGTTCGTTGACAGCCGCCGCGGTCACCTACGTCGACGCCGGTGAACACGTGCTGAAGGGCAAGGCAGACCCGGTGCGGCTCTACCGAGCCGGCACGGTGGTGGCGGCGGTGGGCGGGCTCCAGCGGGTGGACGGGCTCGAGGCGGCCCTGGTGGGCCGGGACCGTGAGCTGCGCCTGATCAAGGAGCTCTTCCACTCCACCGAGGAGACGGGCCGGTCGCAGCTGGTGGTGCTCGACGGCGAGGCCGGTGTGGGCAAGACCCGGCTCGGCTGGGAGTTCGAGAAGTACGTCGACGGGCTGTTGCGCACGGTGCGCTGGCACCGGGGTCGGTGCCTGTCCTACGGCGAGGGTGTCGCGTTCTGGGCGCTCGCCGAGGCGGTCCGCGGGCGGGTCGGCCTCCTGGAGGAGGATGCCGGCTCCGTCGTCATGGACGGACTGGACACGTTGCTCGCCGAACAGGTGGCCGACGAGGACGAGAGGCAGTGGCTGCGGCCGCGGGTCTCCTCGCTGCTGGGCGAGGAGAGCCGCGAGTTCGCCCGCGAGGACCTGTTCGCGGCATGGGTACGGTTCTTCGAACGGGTCGGCGCGGATGACCCCGTCGTACTGCTGATCGACGACGCCGAGCACCTCGACGACGGGCTCGCGGACTTCCTGGAGTTCCTGGTGTCGAGCGCCGGCTTCGGCTGCTTCGTGCTGCTCCTTGCGAGGCCGGAGCTGCTCGCGGCGCGGCCGCAACTGGGTGGTCGGCGGGCGACCCCGGTGCGGATCGATCCGTTGCCGGACGCGGCCATGGCCGAGCTGGTCGACGGGCTGGTCGGTGGGTTGCCCGACTCGGTTCGCTCCGGGCTGGTGGCCCGCGCGGAGGGCATCCCGCTGTTCGCGGTCGAAACCGTGCGGGCGCTGATCGATCGTGACGTCGTGGTTCCCGTCGAGGGCCGGTACGTCGTCGCCCCCGGGGAGGAGCTCGACCTCGACACGCTCGGGCCGCCGGCATCCCTGCATGCCTTGGTGGCTGCGCGGCTCGACGCCCTCCCACCCGACGCGCGGCGGGTGCTCTCGGACGCGAGCGTGCTCGGTGAGGCCTTCACCCGTGAGGGAATCGGGATCCTGGCCGCCGATGTGCCTGACCTCGACGCGGTACTGAGCGCGCTCTCGCGCAAGGAGCTGGTCACCACCGAGATGGACCGCTTCTCCACCGAGCGCGGGCAGTTCCGCTTCGTGCAGTCGGTGGTCCGACAGGTCGCCTACGGCACCCTTTCGCGGCGCGACCGGAAGTCCCGGCACCTGCTGGTGGCCGAGCACTTGGGCCGCGACACCGAGCGCGCCGACGATCTGGCGCAGGTCGTCGCGCAGCACCTGCTCGACGCCGCCGGAGCGTCTGCACCCGACGACCCGGACGTGGCCGGGCTACGTGAACGTGCGGGCGCGCTGCTGGTCCGCGCGGCCGAGCGTGCCAGCACCCTCGGCGCCTACGCCGACGCCGCCCGTTGCCACGAGGCGGCCCTGGGCTGTCTCGACGAGCCGCGCGAAAGGGCCAGGGTCCTCATGGCTCAGGCGATCGTGCACCTCCGTCTGGGCAGGATCGCCGAAGCCGGTGAGCTCGCCCGGCAGGCCACCGAGATCCACGACGAGCGGGGTGACGTCCTCGCAGCTGCCGAGGCGAGCTACTACCAAGCGCGCTCGGCCAGCCTCCTGGATCACACCCACGAAGCCATCGAGATCGCCCGGGCCCGTCATGCCAGCGTCGAAGGTCTGCCGGATGCCGACCACGTCCGTGGCCGGCTCGCCTCCATGCTCGCGACCGCACTGTTCTTCTCGGGTCGGGTCGACGAGGTCGACCAGCCCCTTCACGAGGCGCTGCGGATCTCCGACCGGGTCGACGACTTCGAGACGTTCCGCAATGCCATCAACGTCCTCGCCCAGGCCCAGGGCATGAAGGGGCTCGCAGCGCGTGACCCTGATGATCCTCGACGGACTGGCCACCATGGCGCGCGAGCGGGAGGACTGGAACGCCCTGGCGACCGCGCTGGTCAACCAGGGAGTGCGCTACGCCACGTCGGACGTCCGGAAGGCGCTGCTCCTGAACCAGGAGGCATACGCGGCCCTCACCGATCACGGACTGGTCCCGGACCCGAGCCTCTACGTCAACCTCCTCGACTATCGATGGTTGGCCGGGGACTGGGAGGGCGTGGCAGAGCTGGCCACCGACCCGGCCCATGCCGGCCAACATCCGCGGGACGGAGCGGCGATCGCGCTGGCCGCGCTCTGCACCCTGGCCGGAAGACCGATGCTTGCGGCGGCCGAGGACACGGACGAAGGGGGCGGTGGGTTTGCGATCGCCCAGAAATTCGGGCGCGCCGGCCGCGCTCTGGACGCGGGTGACCTCGCCGCCGCCGTTCGCCACATGCGGGCCACGGTCTCCCAGGAACTGGCGATGTTCGGAGCCGTGGACGACTTCCACCTCTACTGGCCGATCGCGATGAGGCTCGCGCTGTCCGCCGGGGATGACGAGGCGGTGGCCGACCTGTGGTCGCACCACTCGACCGTCCTCGAGGTCTTCGGCGGAGCCAGCTCCCCTGTCGGGCACGTCAAGGTCTTCGGCGCGCTGCTCGCCCTGCGTGCCGGCGAACGTGAGGGCCGGCAGATCGAGGCGGATCTGCGCGAGGGGATCGACGTACTGGACCAGTGCGGGGTCATCGTCTGGCGGGCACACGCCCAGGAGGACCTGGGGCGCTGGCTCCTTGACCAGGGCCGCTCCGAGGAGGCAGAAGCGCTTCTGGAGGCGGCCGGCGAGACCTACCGCGCACTTGGGGCTGCGAACTGGCTCGCGCGGGTCGAGTCGTTGCAGAAGGTCGGCTGAGGTCTCGATACGGGCCTCGTTCCTCGGCCCTACTCGACCACCGATCGAACGGGCCTCGCGCCCTGCCCGGACTCCGTCCGGTCTCAGCGGCCTCTGGCAGATTTCGAGACGGCTCGCGCTCTCCGTCGCTGGCGCGCCGGCGTGCGCCGAGCCTCCTCAATCTCCTCGGCGTTTTCGCTGAGCCCGGACTCCGTCCGGTCTCAGCGGCCTCGGAGGTTGCCGCGCAGGCCCTTCATGCTGGACGGGACCGGCCCCTTGGGGAGCGGGATGGCCGAGCGCTGGGAGTCCAGCGCCTTCAGCCGGTTGAGGACGTCGGTGAGGTCGGCGGGCTTCACGTTGCGGCCCAGCTTGGTGACGTGCTTGACCAGCTTGGGCAGGGGGACTTCGCCGTCGCCCTGACCGCAGACGACCTCGTGCACCGGGGTCTCCGACGCGACGCGCTCGTGCTTGCGGCGCTCACCGGCCATCAGCCCGCGCAACCGCGCCTGGCTGCCCTCGCCGACGAGCACGATGCCGGGCGGGCCGACGACGCGGTGCACGACGTCCTGCTGCTTGTTGAACGCGATCATCGCGTCGACCTTCCAGCCACGGCGCAGCATGCTCAGCGCCTGACCAGCCGCGCCGGGCCGTCCCTCCATCTGGAGGTACGCCGCCCGCTGGGCCCGACGGCCGAACAGGATCACGGCGGCGAGCAGCCCGAGCAGCAGGGCGCCGACGACCGAGAGAGCGATGCCGAGGATGCCTGTGCCGGGCAGGTACCAGAAGACCCCGAAGCCGATCGCGGCTCCCACGAGGAAGGCGAGGAGGCAGTAGAGGCCGATCAGGCGGTCGGACTGCTTCGCCATCCGGTAGGTGGCGACGAACTGCTGGCGCCGGCTCATCTTGTCCGGGTCGGTGCTGGGGGCGGCCTTGGGCATGAGGGTGCGGTCTTGCTTTCTCTCGCGGTGGTCAGGCGGTGGCGGAGGACGCGCTGCGGGCCTCCATGGCCTGACGGTACAACCGCCCGGCCCGGTAGGACGAACGCACGAGCGGACCGGACATCACGCCGGAGAAGCCGATCGCGTCCGCCTCGTCCTTGAGCTCGACGAACTCCTCGGGCTTCACCCAGCGCTCGACGGGGTGGTGCCGCACGGACGGGCGGAGGTACTGGGTGATCGTGACCAGCTCGCAGCCGGCGGCGTGCAGGTCACGCAATGCCTGGCTGACCTCCTCGCGAGTCTCGCCCATCCCGAGGATCAGGTTGGACTTGGTGACCAGCCCGAAGTCACGCGCCTGGGTGAGCACGTCGAGGGACCGCTCGTAGCGGAACGCCGGGCGGATCCGCTTGAAGATCCGCGGCACGGTCTCGACGTTGTGCGCGAGCACCTCGGGGCGCGACTCGAACACCTCGCGCAGCAGGTCCGGCTTCCCGTTGAAGTCGGGGATCAGGTTCTCGACGCCGGTGTCCGGGTTGAGCGCGTGGATGGCGCGCACCGTCTCGGCGTACAGCCAGGCGCCGCCGTCCTCGAGGTCGTCGCGGGCGACACCGGTGATGGTGGCGTAGCGCAGCTGCATCTTCTGCACCGACTCGGCGACACGGCGCGGTTCGTCACGGTCGAGCGGCTGCGGCTTGCCGGTGTCGATCTGGCAGAAGTCGCAGCGGCGGGTGCACTGGTCGCCGCCGATGAGGAACGTGGCCTCGCGGTCCTCCCAGCACTCGAAGATGTTGGGGCAGCCGGCTTCCTGGCAGACCGTGTGCAGGCCCTCCGCCTTCACCAGCGACTGGAGCTCCTTGTATTCAGGGCCCATCCTGGCGCGGGTCTTGATCCACTCCGGCTTGCGCTCGATGGGGGTCTCCGCGTTGCGGACCTCCAGGCGCAGGAGCTTGCGTCCTTCGGGTGCAGGGGCGTGGGTCACGTCGGCCAACTGTACGCCGCAGCCCCAGCGGACCGGGCATCCCCGGGCTCGCGTAGCGTCAGCGCCCATGACGCTCCCGCGCCCCGTCCGCACCGCCCTTGCCCGGGCCTGCGCCGGCCTGCTCCTGGCGACGTCCGCGGCTGCGCTCGGCGGTTGCTCCGACGACACCGGCAACGGTGAGACGGGCACGCCCGAGGCGCCCACGTCATCGGCGACCGGCGCCCCGTTCGCTGCCGAGTTCGAGGGGCCCGACACCGCCGACCCGGGTGACGAGATCACCACCACCATCACCAACACCGGACGTCTCCCCGACGCGTTCCAGCTCTCGGTCGAACCCGCCGAGGCGGCGACCTTCAGCCAGCAGGACTTCACCCTCTCCCCGGAGGAGTCGATCGAGGTTCAGGTCACGATCGAGGACACGCCCCTCGTCCTCGTGCTCAAGAGCGTCGGCGGCGGTGGCGGCGAACGGGTCGCCGACCTCGAGATCAACTGACGCCGCTCACCCGTCGCCTCACGGCACGTCGCGCCGGCGGAACGACCAGCACCGACGCTGCAGCTGCGGCAGCCAGCAGCGCGCCCAGGTAGGCCATCCCGTCGAGGAGCGTGACCGGGACGCGACCGCACGGTCCGAAGTTGCACTTCTCGGCCAGGTCCTCGTCGTAGTAGAAGGTGCCGTCGTTGAGCACCGCCAGGAAGTTGAGCTGCGGCATCCAACGCAGCTCGATGCCGGCGACGGCGATCAGGAGCGGAGTCAGGATCGCGATCGCGAACAGCACCCCCAGGGTCGCCACCGTGCTCCGGAAGAACATGGTCAGGGCATAGGCCCCCAGTGCGGCTGCCGCCACCAGCGGCGCACCGCGCAGCACCCGACCGGTGATCGTGTCGATCACCCGCTCGGGGGTGACGATGTCGCGGGACTCGGCCACCAGCCACAGCCCGCTCCAGAACGCCGTCAGCACCACCGCCGCCACGACCAGCGACGTGACCAGGACGGCGCCACCCTTGGCCAGCCAGATCCGGACCCGGCGGGGCTCGAACAGCACCTGGTTGCTCATCGACCCGCTGTGCCAGTCGTGCCCGGCGAACGTCGTCCCAGCCAGCATCAGCAGCAGAGTCAGGACGACCACCACGCCGAGGCCGGACCCGGAGAGCTCCCGCCCCAGGTCGAGCGGGCTGCGCTCGGAGAACCACTCGGCGCGGGGAAGCACCCGCTGCTCGCAGGCAGCCGTGACGTCCGGGTTGTTCACGCCCACGCCGTACCGTCTCGGCTTCTCCACGCACCTCCGTAGCTCGCGCTGGATGTAGGGCTGCTGACTCTCGCGCTCCACGAGCCGCTCGATCCGCTCCTGCTCGGCCCCGGACACCGGGCGGGTGTTCCAGGCGGTGGTGGCCAGGAAGACCGCGGGCAGGGCCACGGCGATCACGAGCAGGAACAGGACCGCCCGCCGCGAGCGGAGCCGCAGCAGCTCGACGCCGATGAGCCTCATCGCGGGGCCTCCCCGGTCTCGTCGCCGGTCGGCGCAGCCGTCCGGCGCCAGCCGGCGGGTCGTGGTGCTCGTGGCCGAGGGTGTCGTCGGCGGTCAGCTGCAGGAAGACGGTCTCCAGGTCGGCGCGGACCGGGGTCAGCTCGGAGAGCCAGATCCCCGCCTCCACCAGGGTCCGGTTGATGTCTGCGGAGGGGCGCTCGGAGTCGACGTGCAGGTCGTCGCCCTCGGCCGTGACCGCTGAACCCGGCCGCCGAGAGCACCCGCTCCGCCACCGTGCGGTCGGGGACGCCGACGCGGTACGCCGTACCGCCCCCGATCAGGTCGTCGACCTTGCCGGAGGCCAGCATCCGCCCGTTGCCGATGATCGTGGCCGAGGTGCAGACCTGCTGGACCTCGGCGAGGATGTGGGAGCTGAGCAGCACGGTCACGCCGCTGCTGCCGAGGTCGCGGATGGTGTCGCGGATCTCGCGGATCCCGGCAGGGTCGAGGCCGTTGGTCGGCTCGTCGAGGATCAGCAGCTGCGGGTCCTTGAGCAGGGTGGCCGCGATGGCCAGGCGCTGCTTCATGCCGAGCGAGTACGACTTGTAGCGGTCCTTGTCGCGGTCGGTGAGGCTGACCGTCTCGATCGCCGCGTCCACCCGGCTCCTCGGGGCACCGATGGAGCGGGCGAGCAGGTCAAGGTTGCGACGGCCGCTGAAGTTGGGAGAGAACTTCGGGGACTCCACGACGGCGCCGATCCGGCTCATCACGTCCGGCAGGTGCTGGGGGACCGGCCGACCGAACAGCGCCATCGTCCCCTTGGTCGGCCGGGCCAGGCCCAACAGCATCCGGATCGTCGTCGTCTTGCCCGAGCCGTTCGGCCCGAGGAAGCCGTGAACGCCGCCGGCCGGCACCGCCAGGTCGAGCTTCTGCACGGCGACCCGCAGCCCGCCCCGTCTGGTCCGGAACTCCTTGCGCAGACCTGTGGTCTCGATGATCAGCTCTGACACGCGCCCCCCGCTCGTCAAATTGTCGGGGCGATGCTGCCAGCCCGCGGAGTCCGGTCGCGGTTGCCGCGCCGTCGCGGCCTCAACTCAGGGCGTGACCAGCTCGATGCGCGGGGTCCGCCCTGGCTCGGGGCGGGGCTCGTAGTCGGGCGTCGCGTCGTACGGCGCCCACGCCAGGTAGTCGCGCAGGTGCCGCTCCACGGTGGGCAGCACGTCGGAGACCGTGACGGGCCGGCCGAGCTCCTGGCTCAGCGAGGTGACGCCGGCATCGGCGATGCCGCACGGGACGAAACGGTCGTACCACGCGAGGTCGACGTCGCAGTTGAGCGCGAAGCCGTGCATGGTCACGCCGCGGCTCACCCGGATGCCGAGGGCGGCGATCTTGCGCTCGGGCCCGCGGTCGTCGGCGCGCAGCCAGACGCCGCTGCGCCCGGGCACGCGGGCGGTCTCGACGCCGAGGTCGCGGCACACCGCGATCAGCGCCTCCTCGACCCGGCGTACGTAGTCGACGACCTTGACGTGGTCGGGCAGGGTCACGATCGGGTAGCCGACCAGCTGGCCGGGGCCGTGGAAGGTGATCTTGCCGCCGCGGTCGACGTCGATGATCGGAGCGCCTCCGGGGTCCGCGGGTCGCTCGTGCGGGTCGGTCCGCTTGCCGGCCGTGAAGACGGGCGGGTGCTCGAGCAGCAGCACCGTGTCGGCCGCTTCCCCGGCGACCACGGCGGCGTGCACCTCGCGCTGCAGGTCCCAGGCGGCGAGGTAGTCGACGGCATCCGCGCCGAGGCCGACGACGTCGAACTCGAGGGGGCTGGTGTCCACGGGCACGGTGCGAGCCTACCGGCCCAACGCGGCGGCCAGCACTGCCTCGACGTCCCGGTCCCGGAACTCGTAGCCGACTGTCTCGAGCGCCGCCGGGGAGACGTTGACCGAGCCCAGGAGCTCGGGCGCCGCCGGTCCCGCGCCCAGCGAGATCAGTGGGGAGGGAACGAAGGCGAACGCCGGACGGCGTACGGCGCTGGCCAGGGCCTTGGTGAACTCGGCATTCGTGGGCGTGATCGGTGCGCTGACATTCACGGGCCCCGAGATGCTGGCGTCCTCGGCCATCCGGGCGACCGCGCCGAGCCAGTCGCGGAGCGAGACCATCGGCATGTGCTGGCTCCCGTCGCCCAGGCGCGCGCCGAGCCCGAGCCGGAAGAGGAGCCGCAGCTGCCGCAGGGGTGGCGAGTGGCGGTCCATCACCGGCGCCGTCCGGATCACACAGACCCGCGCACCCGCTCGTTCGGCGGGCCCGGCGGCTGCCTGCCAGTCCCGGCAGACCCCGGACATCAGGGAGTCGCCGCGCGGCGCGGTGGCCTCGGTGACCAGCTCGCCGCCGTGGTCGCCGTAGTAGCCGACGGCGTTGTTGGCCAGGAAGACCGGCTTGGAGTCAGCAGCGGCGATCGCCTCGGCGAGCAGGGCGGTGGTCGACACCCGGCTCTCGCGCAGCTCGCGGGCCCACCGCTTCGAGTGTGGGTTGCCGACGGTGGGCGAGCCTGCGACGTTGACGACGACGTCCGACTGCGCGATCAGGTCCTGGTCCAGCACCCCGGCGGCCGGATCCCAGCGCGCCTCGTCCGGCGCCTGTGGTGCGCGCCGGACGAGTCTGGTGACGTCGTGCCCGTCCTCCCGGAACCTGGTGGTCAGGTGGCTCCCGAGGAATCCGGACGAGCCGGCGATGACGATGCGCATGGGGCCATCCTGCCCGCCGACGTCAAGCGGGGACCGTTGCCTCGGCTCGGTCGCCCTCGCCCGCCGCCCAGTCGTTCCTGGAGGCTGCCAACGTGTGTCGGGCCACAGTGCCGAAGGCGACCATGAGGCACACGACCGCGGCGTAGGAGGCGTACGTCGTCAGGTTCGAGCCGAAGAACTCCAGCAGGAAGAACGCCCAGATCAGCACCGGAACCCAACGCGGGACGATCCGGCTCCGGAGCAGGCCGATCGACAGCACGATCAGGGTGAGCACGGTGCCGCCGAAACCGAGCATGGCGAAGACCATGACCGGCGAGGACTCCATCTGCTCCCAGACCCCGGCGAAGAGTTCGCGGTTGTCGCCCTGGGAAGCCATCGTCAGGTAGACGAGGCTGGTGCCTCCCATCACCGCTTCACCGAAGGTGGCGAGGAAGCCGAGGATGCAGCTGGCGATGGCGAGCTTCGGGGTGTGGTTGCGAAGCAGGTGGGCGATCCCGAGGAAGACCACCAGCATCGGTGCCTGGGTTGCGATGAACAATGCGCTGGACACCCAGGCGGCACGGCCGGCCTCGTCGATGTCGACCAGACGGTCGACGTACCCCTCGACGAAGGGCGGCTGGAGGGCCGTCGAGATCAGCATCAGGACGGGCGCGAGGACGAGGCAGGAGACGAACGCACCGCGGCGGAAGGTGGCGAGATCATTCACGAGGAGCTCCTTGACAGGACGGATCGGACAACTCACAGCGGAACTCGGTGCGCTGGTCGTTGGTCATCGGCGCAGTGGAGACACCTGCCGCGACCTGGGTTGATCGGACCGTCAACCTGGGAATGACTCCGGGGTGGGTGCTGCCGCCCTATCGTGATCACGTGCGCGCCACGCCCTTGCGGATCTGGGATGTCGGCCTTGCCCTGGCCGTGACTGCGGCGGGCCTGGCCGAGGTCTGGGTGCCTCTGGAGTCCCGCCAGGGCGGACGGCTCGGCAATGGTCAGCGCCGCAGTGGGCGTGGTGACGGGACTGGCTCTGATTGCGCGGCGCCGGCATCCGCTGGCCGTCGGGATCCTGGTCCTCGGGCTGTGGCCGCTGGCCCACCTCGTGGCTGACGTGTACGTGTTGTTCTTCGGCCAGTTCGTCCCGATGGCGATCGCCGTGTTCGCGATGGCCAGGCACGGTCGGGGGCAGGTGCCGGCGTACAGCGCGGGGATGGCAGCCGCGAGCTTGCTCTTCGTGGACTTCTTCGTCCCCGAGCTGCAGGACGCCTCCGAGATCGTCTTCCACTGGAGCGTGTTCGCGATCGTATGGGGCTTCGGCTGGGGGCTGCAGCGGGCCGAGCTTCGGGCGGAGGCGTCAACCAGACGAGCCATCGAGGCCGAAGTCTCGGCCGCCGAGCAGGCGATGGCAGCGGTGGTCGAGGAGCGCACCCGGATCGCCCGCGAGCTGCACGACATCGTGGCCCACTCGGTGAGCATGATGGTGGTGCAGGCGGGCGCGGCCGAGCAGGTCGTCGACGACGACCCGGAGTTCGCGCGCCGGGCGCTGGGCACCATCCGGTCCACCGGGACCGCGGCGCTGTCGGAGATGCGACGCGTGGTCGCGATGCTGCGCGACGTCGACGAGCCGGGCGCGCTGGCCCCGCAACCGGGGCTCGACGCGGTCACCGCGCTGGTCGAGGAGGTACGTGCCGCGGGCCTCGCCGCCACGCTCGTGGTCTCGGGGGATCGCCGTGACCTGCCGGCAGGCGTGGACCTGGCGGCGTACCGGATCGTGCAGGAGGCGCTGACCAACGTCCGGCGGCACGCGTCCGCGTCCGTCGTGGAGGTCGCCCTGACCTACGGCGCCGGAGGACCTCCGGATCGAGGTCGTCGACGACGGCGTCGGATCTGCCGACCCGACGGGTGGTCACGGACTGGTCGGGATGCGGGAGCGGGCGGCGCTGTACGGCGGCCGCGTGGAGGCCGCGTCGCGCAACGGCACGGGCTTCGTGGTCCGGGCCGTACTGCCGGTCGGGGCCCGGCCGTGAACGACGACGCGTCGGTGCGGGTGGTGGTGGCCGACGACCAGGAGCTGGTCCGCTCGGGGTTCGCGTTGATCCTGGAACGCGCCGGGATGAGCGTGGTGGGGCAGGCGGCCGACGGGCTCGAGGCGCTGTCGGTGGCCCGGGAGACCCGTCCGGACGTCGTCCTCATGGACGTGCGGATGCCGAGGCTCGACGGCATCGAGGCCACCCGCCAGCTGCTCGCCGAGCAGCCCGAGGCCAAGGTGGTGGCGCTGACGACGTTCGACCTGGACGAGTACGTCTACGCGGCCGTCCGGGCCGGTGCGAGCGGCTTCCTGCTCAAGGACGTCTCGCCGGACCAGCTGGTCCACGCCGTGCGCGCCGTCGCGCAGGGGGAGACCATGCTCGCGCCGGCGCTCACCCGACGCCTGCTGGAGCGGTTCGCCGCCGGGCCGGCGCCGGGCGGACTGCCGCCCGAGCTGGCCGGCCTGAGCGAGCGTGAGCTGGACGTGCTCCGCCTGGTCGCCCGGGGCCTCCCGAACGCCGCGATCGGCGCCGAGCTGTTCCTCAGCGAGGCGACCGTGAAGACCTACGTCTCGCGGCTGCTGACCAAGCTCTCCGTGCGGGACCGGGTGCAGCTCGCCGTACTCGCCTACCAGTCGGGCCTGGTCACTGCCGGCGGGTCCTGAGCCGCGCTCGTCGGGTGTACGCACCGATGCGGGCAGGTCGGGAGCGACCGGATCGAGACGCCTTGGATGCGTCGGTCCGAACGGCATCCGATCTCGCCCGCTCGACCAGCGAGATGACGGCGTTGCGAGCGGCTCAGACCTCGAACTGACCCGACTCCAGGCGCTGCTTCACGTCCTGGAGGAACCGCGCCGCGTCGGCGCCGTCCACGATCCGGTGGTCGTAGGTCAGCGACAGGTAGGCCATCTGGCGCACCGCGATCGTCTCGCCCAGGTTGGGGTCGTCGATCACGACGGGACGCTTGACCACCGTGCCGGTGCCGAGGATCGCGACCTGCGGCTGGTTGATGATCGGGGTGTCGAAGAGCGCGCCGACGCTGCCGGTGTTGGTCAGCGTGAACGTGCCGCCCGACAGCTCGTCCGGCTTCACCTTGTTGTTGCGGGTCCGGTCGGCGATGTCGGCGATCTTGCGGGCGAGGCCGGCCACGTTGAGGTCGCCGGCGTTGTGGATCACCGGGCTGAGCAGGCCGCGCTCGGTGTCGACCGCGACCGCGAGGTGCTCGGCGTCGAAGTAGGTGATCTCGCCCTTCTCCTCGTCGACCTTGGCGTTGAGGGACGGGTGCGCCTTCAGCGCGTCGATCGTCGCCTTGGCGAAGAACGGGAAGAACGACAGCTTGACGCCCTCGCGGGCCAGGAAGTCCGCCTTGGTGGCGTCGCGCAGGCGACCGATCCTGGTCACGTCGACCTCGACCACCTGGGTCAGCTGGGCGGAGACCTGCAGCGACTCGACCATCCGCTTGGCGATCACCTTGCGCAGACGGCTCATCGGCTCGGTCTTCCCGCGCAGCGGCGACGCGCGCCGGCGGCGGCCTGGGGGGCCGAGCCCGACGACGCGGCTGCGGGAGCCTGCTCGGCGGCCGGTGCCTCCTTGGCCTTGGCCGCGTCGAGCACGTCCTGCTTGCGGATCCGGCCACCGACGCCGGTACCGCTGATGCTGGCCAGCTCCACGCCGTGCTGGGCGGCCATCTTGCGCACCAGCGGGGTGACGTACGTCGAGGGCTCGCTGCGGTCCTTCGTCTCGGGCGCCGGCGCGGCCTCGTCCTTCGCGGCCGCCGGCTCCTGCTTCTGGGGCTCGGGCTCCTCCTCCGCGGCGGGCTCCTCCTCCGCGGGCTCCGGCTCCTCGGGCTCCTTCTCGGGCTCCGGCTCAGCCGGCTTCTCCTCGGCCTTCTCCTCCTCGGGCTCCGGCTCGTCCGACTTCGCGGGTGCGGCGTCGCCGGACCCGACGATCGCGAGCTCGGCGCCGACCTCGACGGTCTCGTCCTCCTCGACCTTGATCTCGAGGAGGGTGCCGGCCACGGGGGAGGGGATCTCGGTGTCGACCTTGTCGGTGGAGACCTCGAGCAGGGGTTCGTCGACCGCGACCTCGTCGCCGACCGACTTCAGCCAGCGGGTGACGGTGCCCTCGGTCACCGACTCGCCCAGCGCGGGCAGGGTCACCGGAGTGCCGGAGCCGCCACCGGACTTCCCGGAGTCGCTGTCGGAGCCGCCGGAGTCGGCCTCGGCGGCCGGCTCCTCGTCCGGCTGGTCGTCGGGCTCCTCAGCCGGCTGCTCCTGTGCCGAGTCGTCCGACTCCGCTTGCCTCGTCGCCCGCGTCGTCCTCGGCGGCTGCTCGGTCGTCCTCGGAGCCGGAGTCCTCAGATCCGGAGTCCTCGCTACCGGACTCATCGCTGCCGGAGTCGCTCGACCCGCCGCCCTCGCCCTCGTCCCCGATCATGGCGAGGATCCCACCCACCTCGACCGTGTCGTCCTCCTCGGCCTTGATCTCGAGGAGGGTGCCGGCCACGGGGGAGGGGATCTCGGTGTCGACCTTGTCGGTGGAGACCTCGAGCAGGGGTTCGTCGACCGCGACCTCGTCGCCGACCGACTTCAGCCAGCGGGTGACGGTGCCTTCGGTGACGGACTCCCCGAGTGCCGGGAGGGTGACTTCGGTGGCCATGGAGTTCCTTCGCGGTCGATGCGGTGGTGGTCGGGTCAGGAGTGGGCGTGCAGCGGCTTCCCGGCCAGGGCCAGGTGGGCCTCGCCGAGCGCTTCGTTCTGGGTGGGGTGGGCGTGGACCAGGGGCGCGACGTCCTCGGCGTACGCCTCCCAGTTGTAGATCAGCTGGGCCTCGCCGATCAGCTCGCCGACGCGATCGCCGACGAGGTGGACGCCGACGACCGGGCCGTCCTTCCGGCGCACCAGCTTCACGAAGCCTGACGTCTTGAGGATCTGGCTCTTGCCGTTGCCGCCGAGGTCGTAGGTGACGGTCTCCACCCCGTCCGCGCCGTACTGCTCCTGGGCGGCGGACTCGTTGAGCCCGACCGAGGCCACCTCGGGGTGGGAGTAGGTGACGCGCGGGATGCCCGCCTCGTCGATCGGGGCGGGCTCGAGTCCGGCGATCTCCTCGGCGACGAAGATGCCCTGCTGGAAGCCGCGGTGGGCGAGCTGGAGGCCCGGGACGATGTCACCGACGGCGAACACGCCGTCGAGGTTGGTCCGGCACCGCTCGTCGGTCAGCACGAAGCCGCGGTCCATCGCGACCCCCTGCTCGTCGTAGCCGAGGCCCTCGGTGACCGGACCTCGCCCGACCGCGACGAGCAGCAGCTCGGCCTCGATCACGTCGTCCGCCCTCGACCGTCACCGCGACGCCGTCGTCGGTGACCTTGACGCTCTGGAACGGGGTGCCGGTGCGGGCGTTGATCTTGCGCTTGCGGAAGGCGCGCTCGAGCGCCTTGGACGACGCCTCGTCCTCCACGGCCACCAGCCGGGGGAGGGCCTCGACGATGGTCACCTCGGCGCCGAAGCTGCGCCACACGCTTGCGAACTCGCACCCGATGACGCCGCCGCCGAGGACGACGACGGAGGCCGGGACGCGGTCCAGTCGCAGCGCCTGCTCGGAGGTGATCACCCGCTCGCCGTCGATGTCGAGGCCGGGCAGCGACTTGGCGTAGGAGCCCGAGGCGAGGACGACGTGGGCGCCGGTGAACGACTGGTCGCCGACGGTCACCTGGCGGGGCCCGGTCAGCCGGCCCTCACCCTCGATGACGGTGATGCCGCGGCCCTTGATCAGGCCGGTCAGGCCCTTGAACAGGCGCGAGACCACGCCGTCCTTGTAGGAGTTCACGCCGTCCATGTCGATGCCCTCGAGGCTGGCCCGCACACCGAACTGCGCGGAGTCGCGGGTCTGGTCGGCGACCTCCGCGGCGTGGAGCAGCGCCTTGGTGGGGATGCAGCCGACGTGGAGGCAGGTGCCGCCGAGGTTGCCCTTCTCCACCAGGCCGACCGTGAGCCCCAGCTGGGCCGCGCGCAGGGCGCAGGCGTAACCGCCGGATCCCGCCCCGAGAATGAGTACGTCGAAATCGGCGTCCGCCACGAGCTCTCTTCCTCCCGAACCTCATCGACCCACCTGGGTCCGGCCCATCTTTGCACTCTTTGTGCGCCTGTCCACACGGGGACCGGGCACACTGTCGCCATGGGATTGTTCGACCGTTTCCGCCGCAGTACCCGCATGCGCCGACCCGCACGCGATGCCGCGCGCACTGGTTCCACCTCCGTGCGGGCCTCCGACCGCACCGACGAGAAGCACCTCCACGAGTTCGTGACCACCCGCCGTGGCGTGGAAGGTTTCGTCGAGCCGCGGACCGCCGTCAGCGACGTGACCCTGCTCCTCGTCGCGCACGACGGTGAGTGGACGCGCCGCCGGGTGCCGTCGGTGGACTGGGCGCACACGTTCGCCAACAAGCACCGGGTCCCGTCCTACGACGCGGCCGTCGTGGGGGTCCCGCAGCGGATGCGGGACTACAACCGCCGCAAGAAGCAACAGGGGCTCTAGGCCGTGCCCGCCAGTCCCCGCGCGTAGTCGACCAGGGTCGCCACCGCGAACCCGGTCCCTCCCGGGGTGATGTGGCCGTAGGCGCTGCCGGTGTTGAACGACGGCCCGGCGATGTCGAGGTGCGCCCACGGCAACCCGGCGGTGAACTCGCGCAGGAACGCGGCGGCGTACAGCCCCCCGCCCCAGCGGATCCAGTCGTGCTGGGCGAGGTCGGCGATCTTGCTGCTGGTGATCCGCTCGGACATCTGCTCGGGGATCGGCATCGGCCACTGCGACTCGCCGGCCGTCCGCCCGGCCTCGAGGATCGCCTCGACCACCTCCTCGGAGCCGAGCACGCCCCCGACCCGCTCTCCCAGGGCGAGGACCATGTGCCCGGTCAGGGTCGCCACGTCGAGGAGCACGTCGGGCTTCGCCTCGGACGCCTTGACCAGGGCGTCGGCCAGGATCAGCCGGCCCTCGGCGTCGGTGTTGAGCACCTCGACCGTCCGGCCGCCGTACATCGTCAGCACGTCGCCGGGCCGGACCGCGGCGCCGGACACCATGTTCTCGGCCATCGGCACGAGCGTCGTCACCCGGATCGGCAGCTTGAGCGCGGCGATCACGAGGGTGGCCTGGACGACGGCCGCGGCGCCGGCCATGTCGCTCTTCATCGTGTTCATCCCCTGGGCGGGCTTGATGGTGAGCCCTCCGGAGTCGAACGTGATGCCCTTGCCGACCAGGGCGATGTGGGTCTTCGCGCCCTTGGGGTGGTAGCTGATCTCGACCAGGCGCGGCGGCGCGTCCGACCCCGCGCCCACGCCGAGGATGCCGCCGCAGCCGAGCTCGGCGAGCCCGGCCTCGTCGATCACCGTGGCCGACAGCCTGCTGCCGCGGCCCTTGCCCGCCTCCTTCACGGCGCCGGCGACGGCGTCGGCGAACAGCGGGGGAGTGAGGTCACCGGGCGGGATGTTCACCCAGTCGCGGGTGGTCGCGACGGCCGTGGCCAGGAGCTGTGCCTCCTCGAAGGCCGTCGTCGCGTCCTGCTGCCGCGCGCTCGGGCTCAGCACGTGCACGCTGCCGGCCGCGCCGTTCTCGGACCCGGAGCTCTGCTTGTACGTCGTGAAGGTGTACCCGCCCAGCAGGTACCCCTCGGTCACCGCCCGGATCTGCTCGGGTGCCCCGGCGGGCAGCGCGACCGCCACCGATGCGGCGTTGGTGACCGCGCGGGCGGCCACTCCCGCGCCGCGACGGCAGGCCTCCACGTCGGGTTCGGGGCCGATGCCGACGAGGACGAGCAGGGGTGAGGAGATGGTGCCGCTGGTCGGCACCTTGCAGACCTCTCCGGCCTTGCCGGTCACCCCGAGGGTGGCGAGCAGCGGACTCCACTTGCGGCCGTAGGCCTTCGCGACCGGCTCCCCGCCGACGGCCACCTCGGGTCCCTTCGCTCCCTTGACGATGCCGACGATCACGGCGTCGGCCCGGGTCTTCGCGGGGTTGGCATTGCGGAGGTGGAACGTCGTCATCGGGGAAGGATAAGCCCCCCGTGACTGCGGTCACGGCTGCGGTAGGTTCGCCGCCATGGATGCGCAGCCCGATCTCCTCACATCCCCGCTGCACGACCGCCATGTACGCCTGGGTGCGAAGTTCGCCGGGTTCGGCGGCTGGTCGATGCCGCTGGAGTACCCCTCGGGCGTGGTCAAGGAGCACACCGCGGTCCGCGAGGCGGTCGGCATCTTCGACGTCAGCCACCTCGGCAAGGCGATGGTCCGGGGGCCGGGCGCGGCGGCGTACGTCAACGCCACCCTGAGCAACGACCTCGGCAAGATCCACCCGGGCAAGGCGCAGTACACGTTGTGCTGCGACGACGAGACCGGCGGCATCGTGGACGACCTGATCGCCTACTACCACGACGACGAGCACGTCCTGCTGGTCCCGAACGCCGCCAACACCGCCGAGGTCGTACGCCGCCTGGTGGCCACCGCCCCGGAGGGCGTCGAGATCGTCGACCACCACCGCGACCACGCCGTGCTGGCCGTCCAGGGGACCAGGTCGGACGAGGTGCTGGAGAAGGTCGGGCTGCCGACCGGCCACGAGTACATGTCGTTCGTCGAGGCCGACCACCAGGGCACGGGCGTGGTGGTGTGCCGGACCGGCTACACCGGCGAGCGCGGCTACGAGCTGATCGCCGCCAACGACGGGGCCGGCGCCCTGTGGGACGCGCTGCTCGAGGCCGGCGAGGAGTTCGGGATGCTCGCCTGCGGTCTCGGGTCACGCGACACGCTGCGCACCGAGATGGGCTACCCGCTGCACGGGCAGGACATCTCGCTCGACGTGACCCCCAACCAGGCCCGGCTGGGCTGGGCCGTCGGCTGGAAGAAGGACGCGTTCTGGGGGCGCGACACCCTGGTCGCCGAGAAGGAGGCCGGCGTCGAGCGCAGGCTGCAGGGGCCTGGTCGCTGTCGGCCGCGGCATCCCGCGGCCCGGCATGAGCGTCACGCTCGTCCAGGACGTGCCGCTGTGCGAGATCACCTCCGGCACGTTCTCACCCACCCTGAGGAAGGGGATCGGCCTCGCGCTGGTGCCCACGATGGTCGACGCCGAGGCCCAGGTCGGCGTGGACATCCGCGGGCGCCGCGAGATCTTCCAGCTGGTGAATCCGCCGTTCGTCGACCCCTCCGTGCGAGAGTCCTGACGATGAACCTCCCCGACCAGCCGCCCACCTTCCGCCCGCCGACGCCGGCCGAGCGCCCCTGGTGGTGGCGCCTGGAGAACGCCGCCGGCGACGAGGTCGAGGTCCCCGACGACTACGCCGACCAGCGGTTCTCCAGCCAGGCCGACGCCGAGTCCTGGGTCGGTGAGATCTGGTCGGAGCTGACCGGGGAAGGGGTCGACGCGGTGACGCTCTTCGAGCACGACCGCCAGGTGTACGGCCCGATGTCCCTGCACGCCTGAACCCCTCCCGGCCCCGGTGGCCGCGGTCTGCACCTGCCGTAGGGCTCGCCCCGGGCACTGATCGGAAGCGGGGGGATGGTGGTCACCGCCCTGCCCCCGGCTTCCGGGGTTTCGAGGCTCGGGCGCCAGAGCGCCCTCGCACCTCAACCACCGGAGGGCGGCGGGCGCGGCTCTGTGCAGCTCAACCGCCGGAGGGTTCCTGACGATCCGATCCGGCCCAAGCGTCGAACCCCTGCGTGATGATGGAGCGCGTGGACCCCGACTTCGCGGCGTACGTCGTGGCGCGCTGGCCGGCGCTGGTGCGCACGGTCGTGTTCCTGGGGGCCCGTCACGACGAGGCCGCGCAGATCGTCGAGGTCACGCTGGCCCGGTGCTACGCGACCTGGGCGGAGATCGGGCAGACCGACCGGGACGTCGAGGTGTACCGGGCCCTGCTCCAGACCGGCTCCCGCCACCTCGACGAGGCTCCTCACGAGCCCGAGACGGGCGTCGTCGGCGACCCGACCGTCGCCGACCCGGAGCGCGCGATCGAGCAGCGCAGAGCCATCGAGGAGGCGCTCGCCCAGCTGCCGCCGGCGCAGCGGGCCGCAGTGGTCCTGCGGCACGGCGCGGAGCTGGACGAGGCCCAGCTCGCCGACGTGCTGGGCGAGGTCGCCGACGACCCGGACGCGGGACCGTGGACGCCGGGCGCGTTCCGCGAGGCCGGTCTGGCGATCCCCGTCGGCCAGCCCCCGGTCACGCGGGTGGCCGCCCGGGCCCGCGCACGCAGGCGCCGTACCCGCGCATGGACCATCGGCGGCGTGGCGGCGCTGGTCCTGGTGCTCGCCGTCGGCACGTGGCTGGGCACCCGCCCGCCCGAACCCGACCTGCCCGAGGCTGCGGTCCAGCGGGCGGAGAACCCCGCGGACGTGGCGTGGTACGCGAACGGCGTCCTGCACCTGGCCGACGTGACGGTGCGGCTGGAGCAGCTGGTCGAGCTGGTCGAGGTCCCCGAGGGCGTCGTGTACGCCGACCGGGCAGGCCGGGTGGTCCACGTCGGACCCGACGGGAAGCTCACCTCCCTGGGCGAGACCGTGCCCGGCACCCGCATCGCTGCCTCGTTCGAGCGCGGGCTGGTGGCCTGGGTCGAGCGGGAAGGCTCCGAGCTCGTGGTGCACAACGTGCTCAACGGGACGGAGGTGGCGCGGCGGCCCGTGCCGCAGGGGGACCACCCGGTCGCCATCGACCAGGATCGCGTCTACTACGCCGGCTCGGACGGCAACTGGTCCTGGCAGCTCCCCGGCGGTGAACCGGAGCAGGTCCCGGGCGGCACGCTGCTCGACGTCTCCTCGGCCGTCCGTGCCCAGCGGGCCGGCGACGGCATCCGGCTCGTCCAGCCCCTGTTCGACGTCGCGTTCCGGGTCCCCGGGGAGCACGCCGAGATCTCGCCCGACGGGGACCACGTGCTCACCTGGACCGGCGAGGACGACCCACGCGACGTGCAGGTCTTCGCCACCAGCTCCGGCAAGCAGGCGCTCGTCGGCCTCGCGCCCGACGACCTGCCCCAGCTCGGGGCCTTCGGCCCCGACTCCACGGTCTCCTTCATCGTGGCCCACCGCCCCAACGAGGAGGAGCGCGAGGAGTTCATGCGGCTCTCCGCCTCCGGACCACGGCTGCTGGTCACCTGCGACCTGGTCGGCTACGAGCTGCCCCCCTGCCGGACCATCAGCCAGTTCTCGCTGAACGTCGGAAACCCGCTGCTGCCTCACTGACCGCGGTCGGCTCGCGGGATAGCATCGACGTCGTGCAGCAGTACCTCGACCTCCTCCAGCGGATCCTCGACACGGGCGCGGAGAAGGGCGACCGCACCGGCACCGGCACCCGCAGCGTCTTCGGGCACCAGATGCGCTTCGACCTCGCTGCCGGCTTCCCGCTGGTCACCACCAAGAAGGTGCACACGCGCTCGATCTTCGCCGAGCTGCTGTGGTTCCTCCGCGGCGACACCAACGTCAAGTGGCTGCAGGATCGCGGCGTCACCATCTGGGACGAGTGGGCCGACGAGAACGGCGACCTCGGACCCGTCTACGGCTACCAGTGGCGTTCCTGGCCGACGCCCGACGGGCGGCACCTCGACCAGATCGCCCAGGTCGTCGAGCAGATCACGACCGACCCCGACTCGCGGCGCCACATCGTGAGCGCCTGGAACGTCGCCGACATCCCGCAGATGGCGCTGGCTCCGTGCCACACGATGTTCCAGTTCTACGTCGCCCCCTCCGAGTCCGGGCGCGGGCGGCTCAGCTGCCAGCTCTACCAGCGCAGCGCCGACGTCTTCCTCGGCGTCCCGTTCAACATCGCGTCCTACGCCCTGCTCACCCACATGGTCGCCCAGGTCACCGGGCTCGAGCCGGGCGACTTCGTGCACACCCTCGGCGACGCCCACCTCTACGCCAACCACCTCGAGCAGGCCCGGCTCCAGCTCACCCGCGAGCCGCGGCCGCTGCCCACGCTCACCCTGGACCGCTCGGTCACCGAGCTCGACGCGTTCGACCTCGAGCACATCGCCCTCGAGGGGTACGACCCGCACCCGGGGATCAAGGCACCGATCGCGGTATGAGTGGTCCCGACGTCGGTCGGACCATCACGCTGGTCGCCGCGGTCGCCGAGAACGGCGTGATCGGACGCGACGGGGGCATCCCGTGGCACCTGCCCGCCGACTTCGCCCACTTCAAGGCCGTCACCCTGGGCCACACCCTGGTGATGGGGCGGGCGACGTACGACTCGATCGGGCGACCGCTCCCCGGCCGTTCGACGGTCGTGATCACCCGTGATCCGACGTGGACGGCCGGTGAGTACGCCGACCGGGTGCACGTCGCGCACGGCTTCGACGAGGCGCTCGCGATCGCGGACTCCCTCGACGCCGGCATCGTGATCGCCGGTGGCGCGCAGGTCTACGAGCTGGCGATGCCACTGGCCACCCACCAGATCCTCACGCAGGTGCACCAGTCGCCCGAGGGGGACACCCACTACCCGTCGTACGACCGTGGCGCGTGGGTCGAGACCCGCCGCGAGCCGGGGGACGACTTCGACCTGGTCTGGCTCGAGCGCGCTCGGGGCTGACTAGGCCGGGGAGTCGGTCGAGGGGGGCAGGGGGGACGCGGCGCCTCCGGTCCGCACGTCCTTCCGCCCGGCGCGCCGTTCGGTGTCCAGGCTGGTGCACACGTCGCGGTGGCCGGCGCCGCGCACGTCCACGCTGCGGCAGTAGCCGAGCCCGTCCGGCGCCGGGCAGGAACGCCCGGCCGCCGACCGAGCCCCAGGAGACCTCGCCCTTCGACGAGACCACGGACCAGCGGCGTCCGGAGAGGATCGCGCAACCGAGCCGCCGCTGCTGCGGCGTGCCGGTCCGGCCGCACAGCGCAGGACCGGTGTCGGAGGCCAGCCACACTCCGCGGTCGGCCAGCGCGCTGCCGAGTCCGCGCGAGGTCCGGGCCGGCCGCCACCGGAGCGAGTCGGAGTCGAGCCGGAGGCACGCCGCACGGGCGCCGCCCCGGTCGAGGACCCGGCACCACGACACGTCGTCACCGGAGCTGAGCAGCGCCCGGCTCAGCGGGTCGCCCCAGCGCGCCGGGGTGGCGCGGTGGGTCCACCCGGCCTCGGTCAGCACGGTGCAGCCGACGCGCTGGCGGTCCAGGCTTCCGGTGCGGCCGCACAGCGCGGGACCCGCCCCGGTGTCCATCCAGGCCCGGTTGACCACCTGCACCGGGGAGCTGGCGGTCGAGATCCGGTCGTAGCCCCAGGTCAGGGTGTCGGCCACCAGCGGCGCACAGGCCAGCCCCGGCCGTGCGGTGGGTCCGACCTCGCGGCACCACGACACGCCGCCGTAGGAGTTGGCGACGAAGGCACGGGTCCCGTCGTGGCCCCACGCCGTCTCGCGGTCGCTCACGACGCTGCGCCACCCGGCGTCGGTGAGCACGGTGCACCGGACCCGCTGCCGGGCCTGGGACCCTGCTCGACCGCACAGCGCCGGGCCGGCGCTGGTCGAGACCCACGAGCTGTCCGCCTGCAGCGGGAGGTCGGCCCGACGTGAGGTCTGGTCGCGTCGCCACGCCAGCCGCTCGACGTCGAGCTCCGTGCAGGTCGCGCGGGTGTGCCCGTCCCGACCGACGCGCCGGCAGTACGCCAGGCCGCCGTCAGCGCTCGGGACGAAGGAGCGTGTCCCGTCCCGACCCCAGGGGGCCTCGCGCTTCAGGCCGACGTACCGCCAGCCGCGCCGGGTCTGCACCCGGCACCCGATCCGGGACTGCTCCGTGGAGCCGCTCCGCCCGCACAGCGCGGGCCCGGCCGCCGTGGTCAGCCACGTGCGGTCGACCGACGTCTCCTCGACCGTCGCGGTCACGGACACCGGGTCGGACACGTTGCCCGCCGCGTCGACGGCGGTCACGGAGTAGGAGTACCCCTGCCCGGGCGAGACCTGCTCGTCCCAGTACGACGACTCCGTCGCTGTGGCGAGTGGCACACCGTTCCGGGAGACCCGGTACCCGGTCACACCGAGGTCGTCCGACGACGGCTCCCACTGGAGGCGTACGCCGCCCACGTGCCGGTCAGCGGTCACCCCGGAGGGAGCCGTCGGAGGGGTCACGTCCGTGGGGGCCACGTCGGCGAGGTGGATGAAGCGCTCCGGCCAGCCGTAGCCCGGCGCGACCGTCACCAGCCGGAACCCGTTGTGGCCGTCGAAGTTCATCTCGGAGATGACGATGGTGCCGTCGGTGTTGACCTGCTCGACGTAGGCGACGTGGCCGCGCTTGAACCACGCCACCGCGCCCACGGCCGGGATCTTGTCGGGCTTGCGCCCCATGTCCTTGGCCACCTTGGCCCACTCGCTCGCGTTGCCCCAGTGCCGGCCGGTGTACCAGTTGGAGAAGCCCAGGCCGTTGCGCTGCCCGAGGCGGAAGGCCACCCACGAGGTGCACTGGCCCTGGAAGAAGCCGAGGCCGTCGTTGACGCACCCGGCGATGACGCTGCCCTCGTCGCAGTCCGGCGCCTCCGGCCACGGGTAGCCGTAGGTGTCGTGCGCCTGGTGCGTGCCGGGCGCGCCGACGATCGGCTCGGGCTCGGGCTTCTGGTCCGCGGGGGACGCCTGGCCCGGTGCGTGACCGGGCTTGCCGGGCTTGCCGTCGGCGGGTCCGTTGCCCGGCTTGCCGTGGCCGGGCTTGCCCTGGCCGTTGCCCGGGTCGGCACCTGCGGCCGCCGGGAGCAGGAGGAGGAGGGCGCACACGAGCGCGACGACACGCGCCGTCCACGTCCACATCACAGCCTCCACAGCGAGGAGCCCGCATGGGATGCGGGCTCCGTCGCCGCCCATCGTGCCGATCAGACGCGTGCCCCGCAGGAGAACGGCGAGGGATGGTCCGACCGGGCTAGTCCGTCTCAGCCACGCGAGCCGATAGCCTTGCCCCATGAGCAGCACACCCGCCGCGCCGTTCGGTCGCGTGCTCACGGCGATGGCGACCGCGTTCCACGACGACGGCTCGGTCGACCTGGCGGGCACCGCCCGGATCGCGACCCACCTGGTCGACCACGGGCACGACGGCGTGGTGGTGTCCGGGACGACGGGGGAGTCGCCGACGACGACCGTGGCGGAGGACGGCCAGATCCTGTCCGCGGTCAAGGACGCCGTCGGGGACCGCGCGAGCGTGGTCGCGGGCGTCGGCACCAACGCCACCGCCCACTCCGTCGAGCTGGCGCAGCAGGCGGAGAAGATCGGCGCCGACGGCCTGCTGCTCGTCACGCCCTACTACAACAAGCCCGGCCAGGCCGGCGTGCTCCACCACTTCCGCGCGGTCGCGGAGGCGACCAGCGTCCCGATCATGCTGTACGACGTCCCCGGCCGCACCGGCACGACGATCGCGATGGAGACCTACGAGACCGCGATCGCCTGGGACACCGTGGTCGCGGTCAAGGACGCCGTCGGCGACTTCGCGCGCGGCGTCAGGCTGATCGAGATGGGCTACGCCCTCTACTCCGGTGACGACGTGGCCAACCTGGGCTGGCTCGCCCACGGCGCCAGCGGCTTCGTCTCGGTCGCCGGCCATGCCTGCGGCGACGAGCTGAAGGCCATGACCGACGCCTACCTGGCCGGCGACCCCGCCGGCGCCCTGGCCGTCTACGCGCGCCTGCTGCCGGCGATCGACGCCATCATGGGCGTCCCCAACTACGGAGCCACCACCGCCAAGGCTGCCCTGCAGCTGCTCGGCGTCCTGGACAACCGCAACGTCCGCGGGCCCCTCGTGCCCCTCGACGACGACGAGGTCGCCGCGCTCCGCGCCGGGCTCGTCGCGTCCGGACTCCTCACCTAAGACAAGGACACGACTTGAGTCACCCCCACCCCGAGCTCTCCACGCCGGCCGCGCTGCCGAAGGGGGGCCTCCGGGTCATCCCGCTCGGCGGCCTCGGCGAGGTGGGGCGCAACATGACCGTCTTCGAGTACGACGACCGGTTGCTGATCGTCGACTGCGGCGTGCTGTTCCCGGAGGACCACCACCCCGGCGTCGACCTGATCCTGCCCGACTTCGAACCCATCCGGGACCGGCTCGACCAGGTCGAGGCGCTCGTGCTCACCCACGGGCACGAGGACCACATCGGCGCCACGCCGTACCTGCTGCGCGAGCGCCAGGACATCCCGCTCGTCGGCTCCGAGCTGACCCTCGCCCTGCTCGACGGCAAGCTGCGCGAGCACCGGCTCAAGGAGACGGTGCACCACGTCGTGAAGGAGGGGGAGTCGATCACCCTCGGTCCGTTCGAGCTGGAGTTCGTGGCGGTCAACCACTCCATCCCCGACGCCCTCGCCGTCGCGATCCGCACCGGTGCCGGCCTGGTCCTGCACACCGGTGACTTCAAGATGGACCAGCTGCCCCTGGACGGCCGGATCACCGACCTGCGCGCCTTCGCCCGGCTGGGCGAGGAGGGCGTCGACCTGTTCATGACCGACTCGACCAACGCCGAGGTCCCGGGGTTCACCACCGCGGAGAAGACCATCGGACCGGTCCTCGACCGGGTCTTCTACCAGAGCGACCAGCGGATCATCGTCGCCTGCTTCGCCTCCCACGTGCACCGTGTCCAGCAGGTCCTCGACGCCGCGGTGACCCATGGCCGCAAGTGCGCCTACGTCGGCCGGTCGATGGTGCGCAACATGGCGATCGCCCGCGACCTCGGCTACCTCACCGTGCCGCCCGGCGTCCTGGTCGACGCGAAGGAGCTGGCCGACCTGCCGCCGGAGCGACAGGTGCTGATCTCGACCGGGTCGCAGGGGGAGCCGCTCAGCGCCCTGAGCCGGATCGCCCAGCGCAACCACAACTTCGTGCACATCGAGGAGGGCGACACCGTCGTGCTCGCCTCGAGCCTGATCCCGGGCAACGAGAACGCCGTCTACCGCGTGATCAACGGTCTCTCGCGGTGGGGCGCCAACGTGGTGCACAAGGGCAACGCCCTGGTCCACGTCAGCGGCCACGCGAGCGCCGGCGAGCTGCTCTACTGCTACAACATCGTCAAGCCCCGCAACGTGCTGCCGATCCACGGCGAGATCAGGCACATGCGGGCCAACGCGGAGCTGGCCCGGGAGACCGGGATCCCGGCCGAGAACGTCGTGATCGCCGAGGACGGCGTCGTGGTCGACCTGCTCGACGGGCGGGCCAGCATCGCGGGCAAGGTCGACTGCGGCTACGTCTTCGTCGACGGGTCCTCGATCGGCGACATCACCGAGAGCTCGCTCAAGGACCGTCGGATCCTGGGGGAGGAGGGCTTCATCTCCGTGATCGTGGTGATGGACTCGGTCAGCGGCAAGGTCGCCGGCGGCCCGGAGATCCACGCCCGCGGTTTCGCCGAGAACGACGCGACCTTCGACGACATCAAGCAGCCGATCATCGACGCCCTCGACCGGGCCGTCGCCGAGGGCGTCGGCGACAGCTACCAGCTCCAGCAGACCGTACGACGGGTGGTCGGCCGCTGGGTCAACCGCACGCACCGTCGTCGACCGATGATCATCCCGGTCGTCATCGAGGCCTGACGGCGAGCCGCTGCTGATCGACAGGCGGCGACACGCTGCTGTGGTCCCTGTGACTGGTGTGACGAGGGCTTAGGTTGATCACCATGGCGACCCGTACGTCTTCCCCGCCGGGGTCGCGGAGCAAGAGCACGTCCACGTCCGGTCGCTCGAGCAGGTCCGGACGGGGCAGCTCGAGCACCCGATCCCGGAGTACCCGCAAGGGCTCCACCGCGCGCAAGAAGCGCCCGACGAGCTCCACGCGGAACCGTCGACCCGCACCTCGCGCCGTCCGCAGCGGTCCGGGGCCCGTGCTGCGCGCCTTCACTGTCCTCGGACACGGTCTCGCCGCGGTGTGGATGGCGGTCGCCCACGGCCTGGGCTCCTGCGCCCGCAGCATCGGCCAGACGGCGCGCGACCTCGAGCCCGAGCACCGGCGCGACGGCGTGGGCCTGCTGCTCTTCGGTCTCGCCCTGGTCAGCGCGGCTGCCGTGTGGTGGCACCTCCCGGGGACCGTCATGGAGGTCACCCGCACGATCGTGTCCGGCTCGGTCGGCAAGGTGGGCTGGCTCGTGCCGCTCGCCCTGGTCGTCATCGGCTGGCGCAACATGCGCGACCCCGAGCACAACGGGCCGGCCGGCCGCCAGGTCGTCGGCTGGGCGGCGTCGACGTTCGGCGTCCTCGGCATCGTGCACATCGCCAACGGCAACCCGCAGCCCGACATCGCCGACACCTCCGCACTGGCCACGGCCGGGGGAGCGGTGGGCTTCGTCGTGTCCAGCCTGCTGCTCGACCTGCTCCGCACGGCGTACGTCGTGGTGCCGCTGCTCGCGATGCTCGCGTTCTTCGGCGTCCTCGTGATCACCGCGACCCCCGTCTATCAGGTGCCCACCCGGCTGGCCGAGGCGCGCGACCGCCTGCTCGGCCGCGCGCCGATCGCCGACGACGAGGGGGAGCAGACCCAGCCGCTGCGCAGCCGCCGCCGTCGCGGCGACGACGAGATCGACCCCGAGCTGGGCGACCCGGCCTACGACACCCCCGTCCTCGAGGACCGCGAGGTGAAGAAGCGGCGAGGCCGGAAGGCAGAGCCGGCCGCAGCAGATCCGGCGGCCGCCGAGACCGAGCTGACCCCCGTGGTCGACCCGCACACCGGCGAGCTCGAGCCTCCTCCGCACACTCCGATCCCGCAGCGGGTCGAGCAGCTCGCCCTCTCCGGCGACATCGCCTACTCCCTGCCCGCGAACGACGTGCTCAAGCCGGGCTCGCCCCACAAGGCGCGGTCGCGGGCGAGCGACGGCGTCGTGGACCGGCTCACCCAGGTGCTGGAGGAGTTCGGGATCGACGCGCAGGTCACGGGTTACACCCGGGGGCCGACCGTGACCCGCTACGAGGTCGAGCTCGGGCCGGCGGTGAAGGTCGAGAAGGTCACCGCGCTCTCCAAGAACATCGCCTACGCCGTCGCGTCGGCCGACGTGCGGATCCTCAGCCCGATCCCGGGCAAGTCCGCCATCGGGATCGAGATCCCCAACACCGACAAGGAGATCGTCTCCCTCGGTGACGTGCTGCGCTCGAACACCGCCCGCGCCGACCACCACCCGATGGTCGCGGGCCTCGGCAAGGACGTGGAGGGCGGCTTCGTGGTCGCCAGCCTCGCGAAGATGCCCCACCTGCTGGTCGCCGGCGCCACCGGCTCCGGCAAGTCCAGCTTCATCAACTCGATGATCACCTCGATCCTGATGCGGTCCACGCCCGACGAGGTGCGGATGATCCTGGTCGACCCGAAGCGGGTGGAGCTCAACGCCTACGAGGGCATCCCCCACCTGATCACCCCGATCATCACCAACCCCAAGAAGGCTGCCGAGGCGCTGGCCTGGGTCGTGCGCGAGATGGACATGCGCTACGACGACCTCGCCCACTTCGGTTTCCGCCACGTCGACGACTTCAACAAGGCGGTGCGCGCCGGCAAGGTCGAGCTGCCCGCGGGCAGCGAGCGCGAGCTCGCGCCGTACCCCTACCTGCTGGTCGTCGTCGACGAGCTGGCCGACCTGATGATGGTCGCGCCGCGCGACGTCGAGGACGCCGTCGTCCGGATCACCCAGCTCGCCCGGGCCGCCGGCATCCACCTGGTGCTCGCCACCCAGCGGCCCTCGGTCGACGTGGTCACCGGGCTGATCAAGGCCAACGTGCCGTCCCGGCTGGCCTTCTCCACCTCCTCGCTGGCCGACAGCCGGGTGATCCTCGACCAGCCGGGCGCCGAGAAGCTGGTCGGCCAGGGCGACGGGCTGTTCCTGCCGATGGGGGCCTCCAAGCCGGTCCGCGTGCAGGGCGCGTGGGTGACCGAGGCGGAGATCCACCAGGTGGTGCGGCACTGCAAGGGCCAGCTGGAGCCCACCTACCGCGAGGACGTCACCGCACCCCAGCAGAGCAAGCGCGAGCTCGACGACGACATCGGCGACGACCTCGACCTCGTGGTCCAGGCCATCGAGCTGGTGGTCTCCACCCAGTTCGGGTCGACCTCGATGCTCCAGCGCAAGCTCCGGGTCGGCTTCGCCAAGGCCGGCCGACTGATGGACATTCTCGAGAGCCGCGGCGTCGTGGGACCCAGCGAGGGTTCCAAGGCGCGTGACGTGCTCGTCAAACCGGACGAGATCGACGGCGTGATCGCCACCGTGCAGGGGGAGGCATCGTGAGTGCAGCAGAGTTCCGCGACGACGTCGAGATCGAGTCGCCGCCCAGCGAACCACTCGGGCTGGCACCCGACGCGGTGGAGGTACGCCGCAACGGCGGGCTGGCGGCCCTGATCGGGGCCCTCGCCTCGGCGGTCGCCATCGCCTACCTCGCTCGCGCCACCGGCACGGGTGCCGTGCTCGACTGGGTCCTCGCCGTGGTGATGGGGCTGGTCGGGATCGCCCACCTGGCGGCGTTCGTCGACGCCCGCACCCCGCTGCTGGTCGCCGACACCCAGGGGGTGCGGCTGCGGCTGGGCAACAGCTGGCGCGGGCTGCCCTGGGGCGCCCTGACCCGGGTCGAGCACCGGGCCCGGCGCGGCCTGCTGCGCGACGGCCGGCTGGTGATGGTGGTCCGCAACCCCGAGCGCGTGATCGAGGACCTCGACCGCCGCGGCCGGCGGCAGACCCGCCTGGCGCGGCGGCTGTACGGCGCGCCGTTCGCCGTCCCGCTGGCGCTCTCCACCCGCGTGACCGGCTCCGGCGACGACCTCACCGCCGCGCTGACCGCGCTGGCGGGAGCCGAGGCCCGGATCCTGGTGGTGCCCGCGTCGGGTGAGGAGGCGCCGGAGGCCGACGAGACGGCTCTCGAGGCAACCCCCGCGCCCGACGAGGAGAGCGACGGAGGGCGTCGGCTGCGCTGGCACGACCCCCGGCCGGCGATCGCGCACCTGATCGACCGGGTGGCCGGCCGCCTCCAGCGCGAGCGGGAGGACGCGACCGACGAGCCCGCGATCGAGGAGCCCGCGGCCGACGAGGCCCCGGCCGAGGCTGCTCCCTCCGCCGTTCCGAGCCCGCTGCGGGCGCTGATCTCCGGGCGCCGTGCGGAGGTCAGGGCCGACGTCCCCGAGGCCGACGACGCCGCGCCGGAGGAGTCCGGTGGTCGCGAGCTGCGCCGCGCCGGCAGCGTCAACCTGGTCGAGGACACGCAGGTGTGGGGCGACCGGGTCCGGCCGATCGCCCGGCCCGGGCACGCCGTCGAGCCGCTGCTGCTCGACGAGTTCCCGGTCGAGCCGGCCGAGAACCCCGTCATCGGACCCGCAGTTCGTCGCGTCCCGTACCCGCCTCGGGCTGAGCGTCGACCAGCTCGCCGAGCGCACCCGGATCCGTCCGCACGTCATCGAGTCGATCGAGGTCGACGACTTCGCCCCGTGCGGGGGCGACTTCTACGCCCGCGGCCACCTCCGCACCCTCGCCCGGGTGCTCGGGGTCGACGTCGCGCCGCTGCTGACCTCCTACGACGAGCGCTACGCCGACGCGCCGATCAACCCGCGCACCGTCTTCGAGGCCGAGCTGGGCGGCCACGGGTCGATCCGCGGTACCCGCGGCGGGCCGAACTGGTCGGTCCTGGTCGCGGCGGTGATGGCGCTCGTCCTGGCCTGGTCGGTCGCCCGTCTGGTGATGGACAGCCCGCTGGAGCTTCGCAGTGACGCGCCGATCCTCAACGGCTCCGCCGGGGTGGACAACAGCCCGAAGACCAACGCGCCTCCGGTCCCGGTCGTGCTGACCGCTGCCGGTGGCGGGGCCAGGGTCGTGGTCCGCGACGGCTCGGGCGAGGTGGTCTTCGCCGGCAACCTGGCGTTCGGGCAGAGCAAGACGCTCCGGGTCGCCCCGCCCGTACGGGTCCAGTCCTCCGACGGCTCCCTCGAGGCGACGGTCGACGGCGTGGAGAAGGGCGAGCTCGGCGCGACCGGCCAGCCCGCCCAGAACACCTTCCCCGTGGAGTGACCGACCCCGACCGTTGAGGGATCCGCCGTTTCGGCCCAACCGGTCGGCAACCGGCATACTCGGGGCCACATGACGACCTCCCAGACCCGAACCCCCGACGGACCGATGTCCGTGGCCCTCGTGACCCTCGGCTGCGCGCGGAACGAGGTCGACTCCGAGGAGCTGGCTGGACGGCTGGCCGCCGACGGGTTCCAGCTGGTGCCGGATGCGGCAGACGCCGACACCGTCGTGGTCAACACCTGCGGGTTCGTCGAGGCCGCCAAGAAGGACTCCGTCGACACGTTGCTGCAGGCCGCCGACCTCAAGGAGTCCGGGCGGACCCAGGCCGTCGTCGCCGTCGGCTGTCTCGCCGAGCGCTACGGCAAGGACCTCGCGGACAGCCTCCCCGAGGCCGACGCCGTCCTGGGCTTCGACGACTACCCCGACATCGCGGCGCGCCTGCGGTCGATCGTCGCGGGGGAGACCCACCACGCGCACACACCCCAGGACCGACGCCGGCTGCTGCCCATCGCGCCGGCCGAGCGGGCAGCCTCGGCCCCCGTCGCCAGCGAGCGGCGCCGGCTCGAGACCGGCCCGATGGCGCCGCTGAAGCTCGCGAGCGGCTGCGACCGCCGGTGCACCTTCTGTGCCATCCCCAGCTTCCGTGGCTCCTTCGTCAGCCGGCGCCCCAGCGACGTGCTGCAGGAGGCCCGGTGGCTGGCCGGCCAGGACGTCCGCGAGCTGTTCCTGGTCAGCGAGAACTCCACGTCGTACGGCAAGGACCTCGGCGACCTGCGACTGCTCGAGACGATGCTGCCCGAGCTGGCCGCCGTCGAGGGGATCGCGCGGGTCCGGGTCTCCTACCTCCAGCCCGCCGAGATCCGCCCCGGTCTGATCGAGACGATCGCGAGCACTCCCGGCGTGGCTCCCTACTACGACCTGTCGTTCCAGCACGCGAGCGCCCCGGTGCTCCGCAGGATGCGCCGATTCGGTGACCCCGACAGCTTCCTCGGGCTGCTCGACCAGATCCGCAGCTTCGCGCCGGACGCCGGCATCCGCTCGAACGTGATCGTCGGCTTCCCCGGCGAGACCGCCGACGACTTCGCCACCCTGTGCGACTTCCTGGTCGCCGCGCGGCTCGATGTCACCGGCGTCTTCGGCTACTCCGACGAGGACGGCACCGAGGCGGCGTCGTACGACGACAAGATCGACGAGGACGAGGTCCGGGCCCGCGTGGAGCACCTGACGTCGCTGGTCGACGAGCTGACCGCCCAGCGGGCCGAGGACCGGATCGGGGAGACCGTCGAGGTTCTGGTCGAGGACGCCACGAACGCCGCCGACTCGGTCGAGGGCCGCGCCGCACTGCAGGGCCCGGAGGTCGACGGAACCACCACCGTCCTGGACGCCCCCGCGGACACCCTGGTCGGCGACGTCGTGACCGCCCGGGTCGTGGCGACCGACGGCGTCGACCTGATCGCCCGGCCGATCGGAGGACGCGCGTGAGCCAGACCGACGAGCGGGTCAGCAACTTCAACCTGCCCAACATGCTGACCAGCCTGCGGATCGCGATGGTCCCGTTCTTCGGCTGGGCGCTGCTGCACGACGGCGGCGACTCGGTGCTGTGGCGCTTCGTGGCGTTCGGGATCTTCGTGGCCGCGATGATCACCGACAAGATCGACGGCGACATCGCCCGCGCGCGCAACCTCGTCACCGACTTCGGCAAGGTCGCCGACCCGATCGCCGACAAGGCGATCACCGGCATGGCGCTGATCGGGCTCTCGGTCGTCGGTGACGTGTGGTGGTGGGTGACGATCGTGGTCCTGGTCCGCGAGTGGAGCGTGACCCTGCTCCGCCTCTCGGTCCTCAAGCACGTCGTCATCGCCGCCTCCCAGAGCGGCAAGGTCAAGACCACGTTGCAGGCCATCGCGCTGTCGGGGCTCACCCTGCCGCTCCCGCACGGCGACGCGCACGGCGGAGCATTCGACGCGTTCGGCGTCGTCGGCGAGGTGCTCTTCTACGCCAGCCAGGTCTTCCTGGCCGGGGCGGTGGCGATGACCCTGTGGTCGGGGTACGAGTTCTTCCGCGACGTGTGGCGACAACGGGGCGACCTCCGCGGCACCTGATCCACGGCAATTGGTCACAAGGTGTTGTCGCGGATTTCGGCACGTGGTGCGGATCTTCCGGCCGGGCGGCGGGTTAGGGTGACGCCCGTCACCCACACTCCAGCATCGCCGAAAGGTCTCCCGTCTTGCCCTCCATCTCTCGGGTCTCCCGGGGCAAGGCTGCCTTCGCAGCCGTCGCCGGCGCCGGTCTCGCCGCCTCGTCCCTCGCCACCCTCTCCGTTCCCGCCCATGCCGCCCCGGTCACCGTCACGATCGTGGCCGTCAACGACTTCCACGGCCGGATCGACGCCAACACCACCAAGTGGGCCACCACCATCGAGGACATCCGTGCCGCCAAGGGCGACGCGAACACCGTGGTGGTCAGCGGCGGCGACAACATCGGCGCCTCGCTGTTCGCCTCGGCCTTCGCCGAGGACGAGCCGACCGTCGAGGTGTTCAACGCCCTGGACGTCGGCGCCACCGCGGCCGGCAACCACGAGTTCGACCGCGGCTTCGACTGGCTCAAGACCAACCTGATCGACGGCACCAACCCCGACTACACGCCGGCGGAGTGGGCGATCCTCGGGGACAACGTGTTCCACAGCGCGACCGGCGAACCGGCGATGGAGGAGTCCTACCGGACCACGGCCGCCGGGCTCGACGTCTGTGTCGCGGGCGGCGTCACCGAGGACACCCCGTCCCTGGTGAACCCCTCCGGCATCGCCGAGCTCGAGTTCGGCGACCCGGTCGCCGAGGTGAACCGCGTCGTCGCGGAGATGGAGGCCGCGGACCCCTGCGACGTGACCGTCGCGACCTACCACGAGGGCGCGCCCGACGGCTCGAAGACCCTCCAGCAGAACCTCGACGCGAGCGAGCGGTTCCGCAGCATCGTCAACGAGACCTCGCCGCTGGTCGACGTGATCGTCACCGGGCACACCCACCAGAAGTACGCCTTCGACGCGCCCGTCCCGGGCGGCTCCGGCACCCGGCCGGTGATCCAGACCGGCCAGTACGGCGAGCACGTCGGCCAGATCGACCTGACCGTCGACGGCGGCCAGGTCACGGCGTACACGCAGACCAACGTCGCGCGCTCGGCCACCGCGAACCTCGCCTACCCGCGGGTGCAGGAGGTCAAGCAGATCACCGACGCGGCGATCGCTGCCGCCGACGTCATCGGCAACAAGGCGGTCGGCTCGGTCACCGACGACATCACGACCGCGTTCACCGGCGGCACCTACGGACCCGACGGCTACACCGGCGGAAAGCGCGACGACCGCGCCTCCGAGTCCACCCTCGGCCACCTGCTGGCCGACGCCCTGCGCGAGACCCCGATCGCCGGCCAGCCCACTCCCGACCTCGGCCTCACCAACCCGGGCGGCCTGCGGGACGAGCTGCTCTACGCCGGCAACACCGCGACCAGCCCCGAGAACACCGACGGCGTGGTGACCTTCGAGGAGGCCAACGCGGTCCTGCCGTTCGTCAACAACGTCTCCTACGTCGAGCTCTCCGGGGCCTCGCTCGAGCGGGTCCTCGAGCAGCAGTGGCAGACCAACGCCGACGGCACCATCCCCTCGCGTCCCTACCTCGCCCTCGGGCTCTCCGAGAACGTGCACGTGACGGTCGACCCGGACGCGGTGCTCGGCCAGCACGTCCGGACGGTGGAGATCGACGGCAGCCCCCTCGACGCCGACCGCACCTACACCGTCGCGACGTTCTCCTTCCTGGCGAGTGGCGGCGACAACTTCCGGGCCTTCCGTGAGGGCGTCGCCACCGACACCGGCAAGGTCGACCGTGACCTGTGGATCGACGGCTTCCTGGCCGACGGCACCGCGAAGTCGCCCGACTTCACCCGCCGTCAGGTGCACACCGACGCGCCGACCTTCCTGGCCGAGAAGCAGCACGCGTCGTTCCGGGTCGAGAAGGTGGACCTCACCTCGCTCGGCACGCCCGCGAACCAGACGGTGCATGTGACGATGACCAAGCCGGACGGCACCGTCAAGAGCCTTGGCTCCTTCCCGGTCGTGGGCGGCGTCGCGACGCTCGCCTTCCACATGCCTTCCGGCGTACCGAACGGCTCGGTGGTCAGCGTCCGCGCCGACGTCACCGGCACCGGCTTCGAGATCCCGGCCGGCAAGAACCGCTGACCGCCCGCTCCCCACCCACCATCTCGGGAGAACCCCATGTCCTCGCCGCGCACCTTCGCGGCCGGTGTCGCCGGCCTCGCCCTGACCGGCACGGGTCTCGCGGTCGCCACCGCACCCGGTGCCGTGGCGAACCCCGCCGGCACCGGCCTCGTGATCAGTGAGGTGTACGGCGGCGGCGGCAACTCCGGCGCCACCTACACCCACGACTTCATCGAGCTCTACAACCCCACGCGGCGCCGATCCCGGTGGACGGGATGTCGGTGCAGTACCGCTCCGCCAGCGGCAGTGGCACCGGCTTCACCAACCTGACCGGCTCGGTCGCGCCCGGCCGGCACTACCTGGTGCGGCAGGCGGCCGGCGCGGGCGGCACGACGGCGTTGCCCGCTCCCGACGCAACCGGTGGGCTGGCCATGTCGGCCACCGACGGCAGCGTCGCGCTGGTCACCGGCACCGGGACGGTGCCCCCGACGGCGACCAACACCGTCGACCTCGTCGGCTACGGCGGCGCCACACTGCGCGAGGGTGCGGCCGCACCCCGGCTGAGCAACACCACCGCCGCCACCCGCGACGACCTGCGGTCGGACACCGACAGCAACGCCACCGACTTCTCCGCGGCGTCCCCCGACCCGCAGAACTCCGCGTCGGTGTGGCCACCGGAGATCACGGTCGTCGACGCGACCATCGCGCAGGTCCAGGGCACCGGATCGCGGAGCCCGTACGCCGGCCGGACCTACACCCATGTCCGCACCCGCGGCGTGGTCACCGCGGCGTACCCGACCGGCGGCTTCTACTCGTTCGTGATCCAGACCGAGGGCACGGGCGGCGGCACCGACGCGACACCGGGTGCCTCCGACGGTCTCTGGGTGCACCAGGTCCGCGACGGCGTCGACGCCGAGGTCGGCGACTTCGTCGAGGTCACCGGCCCGGTCGAGGAGAGGTTCGGCCGCACCGAGCTGTCCTACGACCCGGCCGACGGCGCCCTCACCCAGCTCGACGAGCCGTTCGCGCCGGTCACTCCGCGCGCGGGTGCCTACCCGACGACCAGCGCCTCGCGGGAGGCCCACGAGAGCGAGCTGCTCGACGTCGCCGCCCAGGAGTTCACCGTCACCAACAACTACGCCACCAACGAGTACGCCGAGATCGGCCTCGCCACCGGCAGCCGCCCCTTGGTAGCGCCGACCGAGGTGGCCGACGCCCAGGACGAGGCGGCCGTGGACGCCGTGGCGGACGACAACTTCGCCCGCGGCGTGGTGCTCGACGACGGCGCCGACTGGAACTACTTCGACGTCGACTTCTTCCGCGACAAGCCGCTGCCGTGGCTCTCGAGGACCAACACGGTGCGTGTGGGATCGACGGCGACGTTCACCGGCTCCGTGGTGCTCGACTACGGCTTCGGCGACTGGCGCTTCCAGCCGACCCACCAGGTCACCGACGAAGGCCGCGACGTCGCCACGTTCACCGACACCCGGCCCGAGAACCTCGCACCGCAGCCGGTCGGCGGCGACCTGAAGCTGGCGACGTTCAACGTCCTCAATTACTTCAACACCACCGGCGAGGACTACGTGGCCGCGGGCGGCAGCTGCACCTACTACTGCGACCGCGACGGCGACCCGGTCACGAACAACACCTGTTCCCCGAACGGACCCCGCGGCGCGGCCGAGGAGGAGGACTTCCTCCGCCAGCAGGCCAAGATCGTGCGGGCGATCAACACCATGGACGCCGACATCATGTCGCTGGAGGAGATCGAGAACTCCGTGGCGCTCGGCGAGCACAGCCGCGACGACGCCCTGCGGGCGCTCGTCAAGGCACTCAACGCCGACGCGGGCGCGACCCGCTGGGCCGCCGTCCCGTCGCCTCCGGCCTCGCAGCTGCCGCCGGTCGAGGGCCAGGACGTGATCCGCACCGCCTTCATCTTCAACCCGGCCACGGTCGACCTCGTCGGGGGCTCGAAGGTGCTGGTGGGCTCCGCGGCGTTCGCGAACGCCCGCGAGCCGCTCGCCCAGTCCTTCGCACCCGAGGGTGCCGGTCGGGCGGGCGCCTTCAACGTGATCGTCAACCACTTCAAGTCGAAGGGCTCGGGTGTCGACGACGGGACCGGTCAGGGCAACGCCAACCCCGACCGGGTCGCGCAGGCCGAGGCGCTGGTCCACTTCGCCGAGTCGTTCCAGGCCGACCGGGGGATCGCCAGGACGTTCCTGACCGGCGACTTCAACTCCTACTCGATGGAGGACCCCATCCAGGTGCTGGAGGCCGCGGGCTACACCAACCTCCAGTCCGACACCCCCGACGAGTGGACCTACAGCTTCGACGGCATGTCGGGCTCGCTGGACCACGTGCTCGCGAACGACGCCGCGCTCGGCGACGTGACCGGCGTGGACATCTGGAACATCAACGCGGTCGAGGCCGTGGCCTACGAGTACAGCCGGCACAACCACAACGTGACCGACTTCTACGCCGACGACCTGTTCCGCTCCTCCGACCACGACCCGGAGGTCGTCGGGCTGGA
>CAWHJI010000014.1:0-90545 GCA_963829635.1 uncultured Actinomycetota bacterium | reverse complement strand
TACGCTCGCCCGACCATGCCGCTATCGGTGCAACCGTGCGGACGAGCGGACGTTTAGACCGAACCCGTAGCCAGACGGCGGGACGGCTCGTTTGCCTGACGTGACGATGAAGGAACTGGCTATCCCCGGCGAACTCTCGCAACTGGAGGCGCAAGCTGCCGAGAACCTGAGCCCCGAGGCCCTCGGCTACATCCGCGCCGGGGCGGGTGACCGGGACACCACGCGCGCCAACGCCGCGGCGTTCCGGCGTTGGAAGATCAAGCGGCGCACGGGCCGCAAGCCGGCGAAGGTCGATCTCTCCACCACCATCTTGGGGACGCGCATGCCCGCGCCGGTCCTCTTCGCGCCGGTCGGTGTGCAGACGCTCGCGCATCCGGACGGCGACCTCGCCACCGCCCGCGCGGCGGCCGAGCTCGGGCTGACCTACGTGCACTCGACGCAGGGCGCCTACAAGATGGAGGAGGTGGCGGAGGCCAACGGCGACGGCTCGCGCTGGTACCAGCTCTACTGGCCCACGGATGATGAGCTGGTGGTGTCCTTCCTGCGCCGCGCCGCGGCGGCCGGCTACACCCATCTGATGATCACGCTCGACACGACGCTGCTCGGCTGGCGACCCCTGGACCTGGACATCGGCTACTCGCCATTCCTGGAGAACAAGGGCATCGCCAACTACACGAGCGACCCGGTCTTCCAGCGCAAGCACATGCCAGTGCCGGCAGAGGTCGCCCCGTTGGCGGCCGGGATCGCCTTCGCACGCGTCTTCCAGAACCCCGGCCTGAGCTGGAAGCAGCTACCGCTGATCCGCGACAACTGGGACGGCCCGATCCTGCTCAAGGGGATCCAGAGCCCCCGCGACGCCAGGCTCGCCGTCAAGCACGGCATCGACGGCATCGTCGTCTCGAACCACGGCGGTCGTCAGGTCGACGGGGCGATCGCGTCGCTCGACGCGCTCAGTCCGATCGTCAAGGCGGTCGACGGCAGGATGCCCGTGCTCTTCGACTCCGGGATCCGCACGGGCCGCGACGCCTTCAAGGCGCTGGCGCTCGGCGCCGACGCGGTGCTCGTCGGCCGTCCGTACCTTTACGGCCTCGCGCTGGACGGGCAGAGGGGCGCCCGGCGCGTCATGCGGAGCCTCGTCGACGAGCTCGAAGAGGAGGTCCGGAAGGCGCGACACCGCAGTCACCGCACGCTCTCCCGTTCCTCCCTGACCCGCGCGCGCTGAAACGAGGCCCAGACATGTCCGAGCACACTCGTCGTCAGTTCCTGGAGATCGCCGCCGCGACCGCCGCCACGACCTTCCTCGCGCCGCCCGCGCTCGCCGCGCCCCGAGTGGCCCCCGGCCCTGCGACTCCCGAGCGCCTCCCGAAGTCGCCGCTCCCCGTCGGTCCGGGCGCGCCGTTCGGCAGCTACCAGTCCGAGATCTACATCGCCGGGATGACCGCGGACATCGAGCCGATCTTCACCACGAACCTGTCCGACCTCGAAGCCGCTGCGGCGGACGTGCTGTCCGAAGACGCGCGACGGCACCTGCTCGCCTGGGCGGGCGGCGCCGCCGCCGTGCGAGCGAACGCGCGGACGCTGTCCGCGTGGCGGATCGTCCCGCGGATGTTCATCGACCGCGCCGAGCGAGACCTCAGCACGACGGTGCTCGGCGTCGAGATGCCGGCCCCGGTCATCCTCGGCCCGGTCGGTCGCCAGGCCATGGCGCACCCCCACGGCGAGATCGCCACCGCCCGGGCGGCAGCGGGGCTGGAGCTCACCTACGTCCACTCGTCGCGTGCGAGCAGATCGCCCGAGGAGGTCGCCCTGGCCGCACCCAACGGCCAGCGGTGGTTCGGCCTGGATTGGCCGGACGGGGACGGCCCCGATCCCGTGCTCCTCACCCGCGCGAGGGCATCCGGGTGCACCCACCTCGTGCTCTCTCCCCCGCAGCCCGGGCAGGGCTGGGGGGCGCTCGCGGCGATCCGCAAGGCCTGGGACGGGCCGATCGTCCTCGGCGGCATCCAGAACGTGCCGGACGCGCGGATCGCGGTTCGCCGTGGCCTCGACGGCATCGTCGTCTCGAATGAGCGCGGGCGCCGCGGTCCCGGTGTCGGTGGGACGATCAACGTCCTGCCGCGGATCGCGGATGCGGTCGGCGGCAAGCTTGCCGTGCTCTTCGGCTCAGGCGCCCGCACGGGGACCGACGTCTTCCGGGCGCTGGCCCTGGGGGCCGACGCTGTCGTCATCGGCCGTCCGTACGTGCACGGCCTGGCGCTCGGAGGGGAAGACGGCGTCCGGCACATGCTGCGAACGCTCCTCGCCGAGCTCGAAATCACCCTCACCATCGCTGGTGTCGGGCACCACCGCGACCTCGACGCGAGCGCGCTCGTCCGGGCGTGAGCGCCGGAAGGCAGGCAAGGCCGATAGCCCTCCGGAACGGCCGCGTGGCGCCGCCTCACGAACTCGGCTCCGCAGTCATGGCACATCGAAGGGTCGATTGTTGAGTCGCCGTCGAGCCAGAGGGTCACCTCGCAAACAGTAAGCGTGGTACCCGGTTGAAATCTCAGCCGGACAAAGCTCAGCTACGACCGCCGGATCTGCCGCAGACAGCGCGCGCCGGTCAGTGGACCGGACCCCCTGCTCCGATCACTTAGTGAGCGCTAAGTAACCCGAACCACCGGAGCTTCGGCGACCCTTCGACTGGGTGCGATCGTCGGGGCAGGTGACGCTCATGCCACAGGTGGCGCTCCCTCCGGACGGCCAGGCATGCCGCGGCTCGCGGTGGCATCAGGGACGCGCCCTTCTCAGGCTGCGCCCAGCCCCCTCACACCTCCGGCCCAAGCAACGCGCCTACGCTGCCGAGGTGCCCCCGACGACAGACCAGCCCGCCCCGCGCACCGTCGCCCTCGTGGTCAACACCGGCTCCCGCCGCGGCCAGGTTGCGCTCGAGGAGGCCCAGCAACGATTGAGGACGGCGGGGATCGGCGAGGTGCGGGCGTACGGCGTCGAGACCGGCGACGACCTCGCCGCGACGCTGGACCGCGTGATCGCCGATCGGCCCGACCTGCTGGTCGTCGGCGGCGGCGACGGCAGCGTCGGCTGCGCCGCCGCGCGGGTCGCCGGGACCCCGGTGACACTGGGCCTGCTCCCGCTCGGGACGGCGAACGACTTCGCCCGCACGCTGGAGATCCCGGCCGACCTGGCCGGTGCCGTGGACACGCTCGCCTCCGGCAAGGTGGTCGACGTCGACATGGGCCGGGTCGATGACCACACCTTCCTCAACGTCGCCTCGCTCGGACTGTCGGTCGGCGTGACCGACCGGCTGACCCCGCGGCTCAAGCGCCGGCTCGGGCCGCTCGCCTACCCGGTGGCGACGCTGTCGGCGTACCGGCGGCACCGGCCGTTCGCGGCCCGGCTGGAGTTCCCGGACGGAGACCACGACCCGCTCGAGCTCGACGACCTGCTCCAGGTGGCGGTCGGCAACGGCCGCCACTACGGCGGCGGTCAGACCGTCTCGCCGACCGCGTCGGTGGACGACCACCTGCTCGACGTCTACGCCATCGAGCGCGGCCGGATGCGCGACCACGTGTCGATCGCCCGGTTCCTCCGGGACGGCTCGTTCGTCGAGCACGACCGGGTGCGGCACCTGACCACGCGGCGGGTGCGGATCAGCACGGACCCGGAGCAGGTGCTCAACCTGGACGGCGAGCTGGCCGGGTCCACGCCCGCGTCGTTCGAGGTCGAGCGCAACGCCCTGCACGTCGTCGTTCCCGCGACCAGTGGCGCCGCCCGGCTCGACCGGCCCCGGGCCCGCCCGTGACCCGCCGGCCGGGTTCTGGACCACCTGTCGGCCGGAGCGCGCCCTGATCTAGGCTGAACTGGCTCCCGCGCCGCGGGAGTGTCATGGATTCAGTGAAGTCCGGTGAGATCCCGGCGCTGTGCCGCAACTGTGAAGCCGACTCGGGTCGGACGAGCCAGGTCACCTGACCCATGACCACGCAACTGCTCCTCGGACGAAGGACGGTTCGTGCGGCAACCGGGCCCTCCGCCCTCTTGCGGCCGACGACTTTCGTCCTCCGTGAGATTTCGGAGGATGACCATGAAGCACCAGCCCGTGACCCCTGCTCGCTCGCAGCGCCGACCGTGGACGACCGCGGCCCTCGGCGCGGTCGGCGTACTCCTGATGGCGTCGTGCGGAACCCCCGCCGACGAGACCGCCGACGAGGCCTCCAGCGGGTCGACGTCCGCCGACGCCCCCCAGCGGATCGTGTCGCTGAGCCCGACCGCGACCGAGACCCTCTTCGAGATCGGGGCCGGCGACCAGGTCGTCGCCGTGGACGACCAGTCCGACTACCCCGAGGAGGCGCCGGACTCGAAGCTGTCGGCGTTCAAGCCCAACGTGGAGGCGGTGCTCGGCTACGAGCCCGACCTCGTGATCACCTCCAACCCGGACAAGGCGCTGGTGTCGGGGCTGAAGTCGGCCGGGGTGGAGACCCTGGTGCAGGTCGGTGCGACCGACATCGCCGACGCCTACCGGCAGATCGAGCAGATCGGCGCCGCCACCGGACGTGTCGGCGACGCCGCCGAGCTGGTCGCGCAGATGCAGGAGGACATCCAGCGCGTGGTGGACGAGGCCCCGGACGCGAAGGGCATGAGCTACTACCACGAGCTCGACCCGACCCTCTACACCACGACCAGCAAGACCTTCATCGGCGAGGTCTACGGCCTGTTCGGGCTGCGCAACATCGCCGACGAGGCGAAGAGCGGCGACTACCCGCAGCTCTCCGACGAGTACGTCGTCGACGCCGACCCCGACCTGATCATGCTGGCCGACTCCCAGTGCTGCGGCGTCACGCCGGAGAAGGTGAAGGCCCGACCCGGCTGGTCCGACATCGCGGCGGTGCGCAACGGGCTGGTGGCGCCCTTGAACGAGGACCTCGCCAGCCGGTGGGGTCCCCGGCTCGTCGAGTTCGTCGAGGACGTCGGCGAGGTCGTCACCCGGGCGCACCACGCGGCTGCGACGGCGCAATGACCACCGTCGCCGCCACCGGACGCGTCGTTCGGCGCGTCCCGGTGGCGGCGCGGCACGCGGCGGCGGTCGCCGTCCTGCTCGGCGCGTGCCTGCTCGGGGCGCTGATCGGGCCCGCCGGGCTGCCGGTCTCCGGGATCCTCCTCTCCGTCCTCGACGCGATCCCCGGTGTCGAGATCGAGTCGGGACTCTCCTCGGCGGAGGAGGCGATCCTCTGGAAGATCAGGCTGCCGCGCGTCGTGCTCGGCGCCATCGTGGGGGCCACCCTCGCGGCAGCCGGCACCGCCTACCAAGGGGTGTTCCGCAACCCGCTCGCCGACCCGTACCTCCTCGGGGTGGCCAGCGGCGCCGGCCTCGGCGCCACGCTCGCGATCGTGTCCGGCGGCTCGTTCGCCGGCTTCGGCGTACCCGTCCTCGCGTTCGCGGGCGGGCTCGCCGCGGTCGCGGCCACCTACGCGCTCGGCGGCTCCGTCGGCCGGGCCGGCACCGGCTCGGTGGCGATCATCCTCGCGGGCGTGGCGGTGGCCGCGTTCTTCAACGCCATCCAGAACTTCGTCCAGCAGTGGTACGACGACTCGCTGGTCTCGGTCTACACCTGGATGCTGGGCCGGCTGGCCACCGACGGCTGGTCCGACGTGATCGTCGTGCTGCCCTACGTGGCGGTGGCGCTGACGGTGATCTGGCTGCACCGCCGGGTGCTCGACGTGCTGGCGGTCGGGGACGTCGAGGCGGCGAGCCTGGGCGTCGACCCCGCCCGGGTCCGGCTGATCCTGGTCCTGGCGGCCACCCTCGGCACGGCGGCGGTGGTCTCGGTCTCCGGGCTGATCGGGTTCGTCGGCATCGTGGTGCCGCATGCCGTCCGCCTGCTGGTCGGCCCGGGGCACCGCCAGCTGCTGCCGCTCGCGCTGGTCCTCGGCGCCGCCTTCCTGGTGCTGACCGACGTGGCCGCCCGCACGGTGCTCGCGCCGGCCGAGCTGCCGATCGGCATCGTGACCGCGGTGGTCGGGGCGCCGTTCTTCCTGGTCGTGCTGCGCCGGAACCGGGTGACCCTGTGACCGGCGCCGGCGGCCCTGACCTGCGCCGGCCTGGTGGTCCGGCGCGGCGCGCGCACGGTCGTCGACGGTGTCGACCTGACCGTGGAGCGGGGCGCCTGGCTCGCGCTGGTCGGGCCGAACGGCGCCGGCAAGACCTCGCTGCTGCACGCCGCGGCGGGGCTGATCCCCAGCCGCGGCGACCTGGAGGTCTCCGGGCTCGACCCCCGCCGCGCCTCGCGCCGCGAGATGGCGCGGGCGGTCGGGTTGATGCCCCAGGGTCCGGTCGTTCCTGCCGGGGTCACGGTTCGCGAGCTCGTCGCGCTCGGCCGCACCCCGCACCTCGGCAGGTTCGGCACCGAGACCGCCCGCGACCTCGCTGCCGTCGAACGCGTGTGCACCCGGCTCGACCTCGACGACCTGGCGAACCGCCCCGTCGACGAGCTCTCCGGCGGCGAGCTGCAGCGGGTGGTGCTGGCGCGCGCGCTCGCCCAGGAGCCCGCCGTACTCCTCCTCGACGAGCCGGTCAGCGCGCTCGACCTCGGCCACCAGCAGTCCGTCCTGGACCACGTCGACTCCCTGCGTCGCGAGCACGGCATCACCGTCATCTCCGCGCTGCACGACCTGACGATCGCCGCCCAGTACGCCGACCGGATGCTGCTGCTGGACCACGGCCGCGTCGTCGTCCACGGGACCCCGGAGGACGTGCTCGACGAGGACACCCTGACCCGGGTGTACGACGCCAGGGTCACCGTGCTGCCCGGGAGCCGTCCCGTGGTCGTCCCGGTGCGCCACTCCGCCACCCCTGCCCCACGTGTCCCAGCCCGAGAGGAAGCCATGACCCAGTCGAACCGTGCGGGGGCGTCCCGCATCCTGGTGCTCGGGGGTGCCCGCTCCGGGAAGTCCCGGCACGCCCAGCACCTCCTCGAGGATCGCGACGACGTCGTGTTCGTCGCGCCCGGACCGCGGGTCGGCGACGACGAGGAGTGGGCGGCGCGGGTGGCCGCCCACCAGGCCCACCGACCGGCGTCGTGGACCACGGTCGAGTCCCACGACGTGGCAGGGATCCTGCGGGACGCGACGAGCCCCGTCCTGGTCGACTGCCTGGCCGTCTGGCTCGCCGAGGCGATGACCCAGGCCGGCGCCTGGGAGACCCCGGAGCGCGCGCCGGACTGGCAGGACCGGCTCGAGCGGCAGACGGAGCGTCTGGTGTCGGCCTGGCGGGACTGCCGGGTCCCGGTGGTCGCGGTCACCAACGAGGTCGGGTTCGGGGTGGTGCCCGCGACCTCCTCGGGGATGGCGTTCCGCGACGCCCTCGGCCGGCTCAACCAGGACATCGCCGCCGGGGCCGACGACGTCCGGCTGCTCGTGGCCGGACGGGTGCTGCGCCTGCCGGAGGAGGTCGCATGACCCGCCACGACGTGGCCGCCCCTGACGCCGCTGCCCGCGCGGCCACGGCCGACCGGCTGGCCGCGCTCGCCAAGCCGCCCGGGTCGTTGGGCCGGCTCGAGGACCTGGCGCTCTGGCTGGCCGGCGTGCAGGGTGCCTGCCCTCCGACCCCGCCGGAGCGGGTGGCGGTCGTCGTGTTCGCCGGGCGACCACGGCGTCACCGCCACCCCGGACACCGTGTCGGCGTACCCCCGCGAGGTGACGGCCGCGATGGTGGGCGAGTTCCTCCGCGGCGGCGCGGCGGTCAACGTGCTCGCGCGGGCCAACGGCGCCCGCGTCCGGGTGCTGGACCTCGGCGTCGACGCCGACGGGCTGCCGGCCGAGGTCACCCGCCACAAGGTACGGCGCAGCTCGGGCGCCATCGACCGGGAGGACGCGCTGACCGGCGACGAGGTCGAACGGTCGCTCGCCGCCGGCGCGGCGATCGCCGACGAGGAGATCGAGACCGGCGTCGACCTGCTGGTCCCGGGCGACATGGGCATCGGCAACACCACGCCGGTCGCCGCGCTGGTGGGCGCCGCCCTCGGCCGGGCGTGCCGACGACGTCGTGGGCCGGGGCACCGGCATCGACGACCCGACCCGGGTTCGGAAGTGCGCGGTCGTCGCCGCCGCGATGGAGCGCGCCCGACCCCACCGCGAGGACCCGTCGCGCTGCTCCGGACCGCCGGCAGCGCCGACATCGCGGCGATGACCGGCTTCCTGGTCCGGGCGGCCGAGCGCGGGACGCCGGTGCTGCTGGACGGGGTCGTCTCCGGGGCCGCGGCGGTCCTCGCCGAGCGCCTCGCACCGGGCGCGTCGGCCTGGTGGTGCGCCGGGCACCGCTCGACCGAGCCCGCCCACCGGCTCGCGCTCGACGACCTCGGGCTGGAGCCGATCCTCGACCTCGGCATGCGCCTCGGGGAGGCCACCGGTGCCCTCACCGCGCTGCCGGTGCTGCGGGCTGCCGCGGCGACGGTGGCGGAGATGGCGACGCTGGCCGACGTGGCCGGCTCACCTTCGTGAGCACGTTCGGGGACGGGCTGCGGCTGGCCGTCGGCACCCTGACGGTGCTGCCGGTCGCCCCGCCCCGTCGTACCGACCGGGCGGTGGCGGCGGTCGCGATGGTGCTCGCGCCGGTCGCCGCGCTCCCGCTCGCGGCAGCGGCCGGGATCACGGCGTGGGCGGGGCTCGCCCTCGGGCTCCCGGCCCTGGTCACGGCCACCCTCGTGGTGTCGGCGCTGGCCCTCGGCAGCGGCGCGCTGCACCTGGACGGGCTTGCGGACACCGCCGACGGCCTCGGGGTCCAGGGCGACGCCGCCCGACGCCTCGAGGTCATGCAGCGCGGCGACGTCGGCCCGGTGGGGGCGGTGAGTCTGCTGCTGGTGCTGCTGCTCCAGATCGGCGCACTGGCCGGTGGCCTCGAGGGCGCCGACGCGGCCGTGGCGGCGACGGTCCTGGCCCTCGGGGTCGCGGCCAGCCGGGCCGTCCTCCCACTCGCCTGTCTGCGCGGCATCCCCTCCGCCCGCCCCACCGGCCTGGGCGCGACGGTCGCCGGCAGCGTCCCGTGGGCCGCGGGGGTCGGCGTCCCGGGGCTCGTGGCGGTGGCCGCGGGGCTGCTGTTCGGGTGGCCCGGTGCGGTCGCCGTGCTGGCTGCCGGCGTCGCCGCGGGCGGAGTCCTGCTCTGGTGCCGGCGCGCCTTCGGCGGGGTCACCGGCGACGTGCTCGGTGCCTGCGTCGAGGTCGCGCTCGCGGCGTACCTGGTCGTCCTTGCCGCCTGACCGGACCGAAGGCCCCGCGGCTCGCTGGCACACTGACGCCGTGCGCCGCGAGGAACCGATCGACCCGGACCCGGGCCCGGCGGGACTTCCGGTGGTGCTGGCGGTGTCGGTGGGCGGCGGGTTGGGCGCCGTGGGGCGGTGGCTGACCGACCTCTCGGTCGCCGGCGTGGGAGCGACCCTGGTGGTGAACCTCGTCGGGTGCGCGCTGCTCGGCGCCCTGGTGGTGCTGGTCACCGAGGCGTGGACCAGCCATCCCCTGGCCCGGCCGTTCCTGGGCACCGGTGTGCTCGGCGGGTTCACCACGTTCTCGGCGTACGCCCTCGACGTGGCCGACCTCGTCGAACGCGGCGACCATGCGCTCGCGGTGGCTTACGCCGCCGGGACGCTCGCCGGGTGCGTGGCCGTCACGGCGGTCGCGGTGGTGCTCACCCGGCGGGGCGTGGCGAGATGACCATCCTCCTGGTGCTCGTCGGCGGGATGGTCGGCGCGCCGCTGCGCTACCTCATCGACGTGACGGTCACCCGCCGCGTGCGGACGACGTTCCCGGCCGGCACGCTCCTGGCCAACGTGCTGGCGTGCCTCCTCCTCGGCCTGGTCGCCGGCGCCGGCCTGGGGTCCGACTTGGCCGCGGGCGCGCTCCTCGGCACCGGACTGGCCGGCGCGATGTCGACGTACTCGACGTTCGCCTTCGAGACCGTCCGCCTGGCCGAGGAGGGCGAGGTGGGTCGGGCGGCCCTCTACGTCGCCGTCAGTCTCGTCGCCGGGCTCGGGGCTCTCGTCGCCGGGCTCGCGCTGGTGTGACGGCGGCGCCCATCTCTCCCTCAGGGCCTCGCATGGTGGCGGGCCCGCGGGGTACGACGCCGGGTCCGCAAGTCCAGCGAGAGGGAGGGAGTGCGACGTGCTCCGAGGGATTCTCACGAGACTGACCGCCGGCCGCCGCCGGACCGCAGGCCCCGGGACAGGAGCCGGCACCCGGCCGATGGGCGCTGGTGGTACGGCCAACCGGGACATCGAGCGCGGAGCGCGGTCGCTGTTCCGCGGGCTCTCCCGCAAGCGCCGCCTCTGAGGTCGGCGGCCCCGCCGGTCAGTCGGGCCAGACCCGGTCCACCTCGGCCACGAGGTCCTCGGCCTGGCGCAGCCCGGTGCGTGCCGCGTCCGCCCGCTTCGCCGGATCGAGGACATTGCGCCCGATGTCGGCCAGCGCCTGCTTGTCCGGGGTGATCACCGCCGAGCGGCGTGCTCCAGTCCGGGCCAGCTGCGCCTTGATCGACATGGCGCGGCTGAACGCCTGCGGGATCGGGGCGAGCACGACGACCGCGTCCGCGCCGGTGGCCAGGTCGACGTTGGCGGTGGAACGCATCCCGCCGTCGAGGTAGTGCTTGCCGTCGATCGTCACGGCCGGCCACACGAGAGGTACGGCGCAGCTCGCGGCCACCGCATGCACCAGGTCGACCCCGCTGTCCTGGTCGAAGGCGACGAACGCGCCGGACTCGGCCTCCACCGCGGTGACCCGCAGGTCGCGGTCCGGCCAGCCGTCGAGCCCGATCCGGGAACGGATCACCTCGATCCGCTCCTCCCCTCCGGGCGGATGGGCACGCATCGACATCCGCCCGACTCGGCGCAGCTTGCGGTCGATGCTGCCCGGGAAGACCATCGGCGGGACCAGCCGCGCCATGGTGACCCGGGCGACCCGGGCGCCGATCTCGTGGTCCGGAGGCGCGAGCTGGGTGCCGAAGAGCTCGTCGAGCGGCCGCTTGCTCGTCACCTGGGCACCCACCACCGCCCCGGCCGACGTACCGATCACCGTGTCCGCCGTCGTCAGGTCGTGACCGGCCTGGGCCAGGCCCTGGAGGATGCCGAGCTGCCAGGCGATGCCCGTGATGCCGCCACCGCCGAGGACCAGGGCCGTGCGTGTCATGCACCGAACCTACGTGCCCGCGCGCCCGGTCGGCCGCGGCCGATGTCGAAATCCTCGGAACGCGCGGTGAATCGGCGGGGAAGAGGGGGATGGGCGACCTACCCTTTGTCCATGGGGGCGCATTTCCTCTCCGCCGATGAGGGCGGGTTCCAGGAGCTGTTCGACAGCTCCCCGGACCCGTACGTCCACACCTCGGTCGCGGCCCAGATCGGCTTCGTGCTCGGCCTGGCCGCGCTGGCGCCGGCCCCGTTCTCCCTCATGCACTCGATCGTCCTCGTTGTGGGCGGCATCGGCGCCTGCGGCGCCATGGTCGGTGTGGTCACCAGCGGTCGTCCCGGGGTGGCCGGCCGGCTGCTCGCCCCGCTCGGGCTACTGCTGTCCATCAGCGCGCTGGTCATCGTCGGCCTGCGCTACGCCGGGCTCGACACCGCTGTCGGCGACGAGTTCGTGCCGACCCTGCTGGGGTGGCTCGAGGACCTCAACGACTGGTTCCCCAGGCCCGGCGTCGCGAGCTAGCGCCAGTCGGTGCGTCCCGCCAGACGCTGCACCACCCGCGTGATGAGCGCGTCGGGGATGCGGCTCGTCGAGCGGGAACCGCAACGTCCCCTTGCCCCCGCTGTACGGCGCCAGGTCGCGGGTCAGCTCCGGGTCCCCGCCGGGCTCGGGATAGATGCTCAGGTGCTTCGCCCACCCCGCGAAGTGCACCACCGACCGGCCGTCGACCGTGATCGTCGGCATGTTGTAGGCGATCGTCTCCTCCCCGTCGGGGACGGCGGACGCCACGAGGCGACGTACCTCCTCCAGACGCTGCTGCGTCTGCGCCGGGAAGGACGCGATGTAGTCGTCGACCGAGGCGAAGTGCTGCGTCATCGGCCTTGTGCCTGCCGATCCTGTGCCTTGTCCCAGCGGCCGTCCGCCTGCGCGGCACGGACAGCCGCCCGGCCCGACTCGTGCATCCGCCCGGCCGCCTCGAGCCGGGCGACGCGCTCGACGTTGCTGGCCGACCAGGGGCTCCTGGGTCCGCGCGGTGTCATCCGGATCGTCGAGCTGCCCTCGTCGCGGCGCCGGGCCTGGCTGTCGATCCAGCCGAAGCAGACCGCCTCGAGGACCGCGTCCTCGTAGGTCAGGGCGGTGACCTCGCCGCCCTTCTTGTGCAACACCACCCACACGCCGGGCGCGGTGGCGTGGTGCTCCTCGAGCCAGGCCCGCCACCCCGCGGCGTCGGGCACCAGCAGCTCGGGCAGGTCGACGGCCATGGGCGTCACGGTAGCCCCAGGTCAGGGGCCGTCGGCGCCGAAGCGGTCGCGGTGCTCGTGCGGGATCAGCGGCTTCTCGGCCCGCACCTTCAGCTGCTGCACCGCCCAGGTGTTGCCGTCGGGGTCCGCGAAGCCGAAGAGGGTGCCACCGTCGCGCTCGTCGAAGACCTGGATCTCGTCGCAGGCGACCCCGCGCTCGACCAGCTCCGCCCGCGCCGCCTCGGCGTCGGCGACCACGAGCTGCAGGGCCCGCATGGAGCCGGGCTCCATCTGGTTCTGCGACGGCAGGTTGCCGATCACGATGGAGCAGCCGGAGCCGCGGGGCGTGAGCTGGGCGACCTGCATGTGCTCGTTGCGGGTGTCGTGGTCGAGCGCGAAGCCGACCTGGTCGCGGTAGAACGCGATCGAGCGGTCGAGGTCGCTGACCGGCAGGACGACGACCTCGAGCGTCCAGTCCATCGGCGTGCTCACGCCGGCGTACCTGCCGAGGCGAGCAGCCGGTCGAGGTTGTCGTAGCCCTCGCTCGCGCCGCGCTCCATCCCGCTGGCGACCATCGCGTCGCGCGCCTCCAGCGACGGGTAGACCGCATGCGCGTGCAGCTGGGTGCGTCCTTCGCCGAGGTCGGTGAGGGTGAGGAACTCGATCGACACCTGGTCGGGTGCGCCCTCGTACTCGAAGGTCTGGATCGCGAACGACGGCTCCCGCACGGTGTGGAAGCACCCACGGAAGGCGAACTCGTCGCCGGCCGGGTTGCGGTGCGTGAAGCGGTAGCTGCCCTGGTCGGTGAAGTCGTGGTGGTCGATCTCCATGTCGTAGCCCTCAGGCCCCATCCACTGCTGGAGCAGGTCGGGGTCCTGGTGGGCGCGGAAGACGGCGTCGACCGGAGCGTCGAACTCGCGGTCGAAGTCGATGAACGGCAGGCCCTCGGGCGCGGTGACGGTCAGCTTGTTGCTCATTTCCTTTTCTCCTTGTCGAGTACGGCGTCGAGGCGCCGGAACTGTTGCTCGTGGACCAGCCGGTAGCGGTCGATCCACGCGGTGAGGGACTCGAGTGCGGCGGCGTCGAGGTGGACCGGACGACGCTGGGCCTCGCGGGTGCGGGTGACCAGGCCGGCCTGCTCCAGGACGGCGATGTGCTTCGAGACCGCCTGGAGGGTGATCGCGACCGGTTCGGCGAGCTCGTTCACGGTCGCGGGCCCCCTGCTGAGCCGGGCGATGATGCCGCGCCTGACCGGGTCGGCCAGCGCCGCGAACGCGCGGTCCAGCGCTTCCTCGTCTGGCTTGCTCCTCGGCATCGTGGTCAACCCCTACATTGATCAACTGATACGTTGAATACAACCACGAAGGTGCCCTGCTCGTCAAGGCCGGCGGCGCTCGGTGGTCGAGTAGGTCGCGCAGCGACCGTATCGAGACCGCGGAAGTCGAGTGGCAGTACTGCTGATTCGCAAGGCCCCCCGGTGGTTGAGCAGCGAGCGAAGCGAGCGTCGTCGAAACCCCGGAACCCTGGGCAGGGTGGCGAGTGGGTCGGGCCCGCCGAAGAAAGTTTCGGAAAGTGTCTCAAGTCTTGGGATCCAGGCGGGCGGATCGGGCCGGAATGTCGGTGGTCCCCGGCAGCATGAGGTCATGTCCAGCCCCGCCTTCACCCCCTCGCGGCACCCGGTCGCGGAGACCCTTGAGCGGCTGCACGCGGAGCTGGACGCGATCGCAGACACCCCGGTCTGGTCGATGGACGCCAGACAGGCCGAGGCCGCTCTGGTCGCGGTCACCCGGCTCAGCGCCAGGGTGGCCGAGCTGGAGCTGCGGGTCGCCGGACACGCCGACCGACGCGAGGCCGGTCAGGGGTTCGGGGCGACGTCGACGGCGAACTGGTGGGCGGTCGCCACCCGGCAGACCCGCACGGTCGCGCACCGCAAGGTCAAGCTCGCGGTGGCCCTGGACGGCGAGCACGAACAGGTCCGCGACGCGATGGCGGCCGGCCAGGCCACGTCCGGAGCAGGCGCAGGTGATCGTGGACGCCGTCGACGCGCTTCCGACCGACCTGGTCGAACCGGAGGTCATCGCCCAGGCCCGGACCACGCTGATCGGGTATGCCCGCGACCACGACCCCAAAGCACTGAAGATTCTCGGCCGGCGGATCCTCGATGTCATCGCCCCCGAGGTCGGGGAGGCCCACGAGGCCCGGATGCTCGCGGCCGAGGAACAACGGGCCGCCGACGCGGTGGCGCTCACCCTCGCCGACGACGGGCACGGCCGCTGCCATCGGCCGGTTCACCGTGTCCACCCTGCACGGGCGAGATGCTGCGCAAGCACCTCCTCGCCACTGCCGCCCCGAAACACCGGGCCGCCACCGGACTGGAGGCTCCGCCCGAGGAGCTCCCCGGTGGGCGAGCTGCCGTCTGCCGCAGCGGTTGGGGCAGGCGTCTCACCGAGTGGATCGAGCGCTACCCCGCCGACCGGCTCCCCACCGCCGGCGGCATCTCCGCCACCGTGGTGGTCACGATGACCCTGGACACCCTGGTGGGCGGTCTCGCCGCCGCCTCCCTGGACACCGGCGCCGTCATCTCACCGGGCCAGGCACGCCGGCTGGCGTGCGAGGCGGGGATCATCCCCGCCGTCCTCGACGGCGACTCCCGGGTCCTCGACCTCGGCCGCAAACAACGTCTCCACAACCAGCCCCAACGGATCGCGATGGGGCTGCGCGACAAGGGTTGCACCGCCGAAGGCTGCGACGCCCCACCCGGCCTCTGCCACGCCCACCACACCCTGCCCTGGAGCAACGGCGGCGACACCACCCTCGACAACGGCCGCCTCCTGTGTCCCCGCCACCACACGCTCGCCCACGACCCCCACTACGCGACCAGCACCCGACCCGACGGCAAGATCACCTTCACCCGGCGGACGTGAGGGCCATGGCCGGTGCATGTTGAACCAGTGAGGACTCAGTCGGAGCGCGATGACGAGACGGTCCGATCGCGGCCAGGCTCGGCTCTTCGTAAGTGTGTTTGCTATCGGCGCGGCCCTGTTGTGGGCGGCCGGCTCGGCCTTCGACTGGTCCGAACGGTACGAGCCGCCCTTGCTGCTCGTCACCGCAGGAGCCACCGCAGCAGTTGGCTACCTGATTCACGCAGGCAGAGGCTGACGCCGGGACCTCCGAGGGCCACCTGGTCGCCGACAGTCCCACTACTCTGCTGCGATCGCTTGGCGGAGGGGGAACCGATGGTGCGCGCGGGCCGTCCACATCACGTGTGGCGCAAACACCTGCCCCTCATCGTGGCTCGCTTGCTCTCGGCAGCGGCGTTCCCGCAGGAGCCCGCAACGGCGTCCAGCGCGGCGCCGTACCTCGAGGTGAGGGAGCCTCTCGTCCTGGAGCGTGGGGCGTCCGTCGTGATCGACGGTCGCGCCTTCCTCGACCGCTGTCGGGGGCACGCATGACCTGCTCGGCTGGCCTCGGTTGTGACGACTGCGAGTACGACGACCCGCCGCCCGTCCCCTACATGGAGGTCGGGCTTCGGCTGGTGCAGCGTGACCGTGCGTGGGACCTGGACGTGGCCGATGCGGAGACGGCCGAGATCAACCACCAGGGCTGGGTGACGTGGACGTTCGACGTCCCCACCGGAGCACAGCCGGGTCCGGCGAAGCTGCTGGCGGAGCACGCCGGACCCGTCCGGATCCGGATCCGCTGACGTATCCGCGGCGACTGGCGCGAGCCTGCCGACCCGGCGGCCTGGTGGTGCCTAGGGTTTCCGCATGCCATTCGGGTTGGCTGCCGCGCTGGTTGTGATGCTCTTCGTCGTCCTCCTCCTGGTGGGACGGGGCCAGATCGAGAAGGGCGCCAACCCCGCCGTCGCGAACGGCGTGGTGCTCCTCGTCCTCTCGATCCTCGGCGGCCAGCTCGCGCTGGGCGTGATCGCGTCATGGCCCGGCTGGTGACCGGCGCCGGCTGACCATCGCGGACCGCGACCTACAACCCGCAGGCCTCCCGCGCGAACGCGAGCGCGTTCGCGGCGCCCTCGGGCGACATGCGTACGACGAGATCGCCCGGCCGCCCGTTCAGGTGCAGGCGGACGATGAACGCGGTGGCGCTGCCGGACTCCAGGAAGGCGTGCCCGTCGCAGCGGGCCGGGATCACCGGCAGCTCGATCCGCCGGGTCTCGCCGTCGCTGCGGACCGTGACGTCGGGACGCCATCCCGGCTGCCGGGCCGGCGTCAGCACCGGCGTACCGCCGACGGAGTCGATCCGCAGTCGACCGCCCGGCGTCCCGCGCGGCCGGACGACGAGGGTCAGCGTGCCGACCCCCTCCTCGCCGGAGGAGTCGGCCGGGACGGCGTCGAGGAAGGACAGCTCCGCCACCCGGGCCACCGCCAGCTCGAGGCACCGGGACGCGACGTACCGCTCGACCACGTCGGCCTCGTCCTCGACCGGGACCGTCAGGGTGCGCCCGGCGAAGGTGACCGACACGGTGCCCAGGGCCCCGTGGCGCGGTCCGGAGCAGACGGGCCGCGGAGGCAGCGCGAGGGGGTAGCCGCGCTCGGACCCGGACGGGTTGAGCCGCAGCCGTTCGCCCGGGATCGGGGCGGGGAACCGGGGGTCGCGGTAGCGGATCCGGGCGGGATCGAGGTCGCGCGGCAGCCCGTTCCCGATCCAGACCTGGAACCGGTTCAGCGCCGCGTCCCGCGAGGCCTGGCGCAGGTCGGCGACCACCTTCCCGGCGGGCGGCCCCGTGTCGGGCATCGGCAACGGGGTGAGCGTCGAGATCGAGGACGAGGGAGAGGCGGGCGGTGAGGTGGCGGGCGACGACGAGGACCCGCAGCCGGACGCGAGCAGGGCGAGCGCGAGGCCGGTGACCACCGCCCCCGCCAGCCGCGCGCGCCTCCGCATGCGCCAACGCTAGTCATAACCCCGGCGGCGCGGGTCTCGTTGGACCGGGCATGAGGCTCGTGCTGCTGACCCTGCTCGCCGCCCTGCTCGCGCCGGTCCCGGGAGCCGTGGCCCCGGCCGCGGGCGCTGCCGACGACGAGCCGCAGGACTGCTTCTGGACCAGCGTCTTCGACGAGGACAACGCCAACCTCTTCTATCCCGACACCGGGGTGAACTACTACCTCGGCCGGGTCTCCCTGCCGCCCGGCGGGAGGATGGTGATCCGCGGCGAGTACCCGCACGCCCGCTACACCAGCTTCAACGTGTACGACGAGACGTTCCAGCCCACCGACGCGCTGGCCGACGTCGACATCCGCCCCGACGAGGGCGCGACCAACCCGTTCGTGGTCGGCAACCGCCGGGACCGGAAACGCCGCGACTACACCGTCCGCGTCGTCCCCGCGCCGGCGCCCCAGGACCGGGAGGACCGGCGCCGCAACACCGTCTACCTCGGCGACGAGGGCGAGCCCCGCTACAACGCCAGCCTGGTGCTCCGCATCTACCTCCCCGACCGCGGCCGCGACCAGTTCGGTGGCGTCCCGCTCCCGGAGGTCGCCGTACGCCTCCCCGACGGCACCGAGATCGACCAGCCCGCCACCTGCACCGCCCTCACCGACCAGCCGTCGACCGGGGTGACCTCGGCCGACCAGCAGGGCAGCGGCCCGAGCCTCCCCAACTACTCGACCGCGAAGGAGCACCCCGACTGGGAGCGGTTCTTCAACGTTCCGCGCACCATGCTGCGCCAGTTCAGCCAGACCCTCGCCGACGCGTACGGCGCCGAGAGCCGCGGCGGCTTCTTCAGCGACGGCAACAACGCCTACGTCTACGCGTTCATCGCCCGCGAGCTCGGGCCGGTGCTGGTGCTGCGCGGCCGGCTGCCCAACGTCCCTGAGACCTACGACGGCGAGCGGGTCTTCACCCGGGGACAGCTGCGCTACTGGTCGATGTGCAGCGTCTCGATGCAGCCCTACGGCGTCACCGACACCGTCGGCTGCACCAACGACGCCAAGGTGACCACCAACGCCCGCGACCGCTACACCCTGGTGGTCAGCACGCCCGAGGACCGGCCGGCCAACGCCCGCCGCCGGTGCGGGGTCACCTGGGTGCCGTTCGGGATCCGGCCCACCGCGGCGCTCGTGATGCGCAACCAGCTGGCGAACCCCGCGTTCGACCACGCCATCCAGAAGGTCCGCGAGCCGGGCACCGAGCGGCGGGTGATGGAGGAGTACCTCCCGCGCGGCCACTACACCGGCACCCGCGCGTTCGAGCGCCGGGGCTGCTGAGCACGCGCCCGCGCGGCAACCCAACGCTCCGTTGCCGGTCACGGGCCGCTAACGAACCTCGAAACCGCATTGCCCGCGCGCGCGGATTAGGGTCTGCTGACCGGGCACCGCATGGGGCAGGCGACACGCGGCACGGAGCCGAGGCAGGGAGAGGGGCGAGGTGAGCGAGGCCTACGACTACGGTCAGCTGGACCGATCCGGCGGGATCGGCATCCGCTGCCAGGGCGTCGTCCACCTCTACCGGACCTTCGAGGGGCACGACGTCGTCGCGCTCCAGGGCGTGGACCTGGCGATCAACGCGGGCGAGCGGGTGGCCTTCCTCGGCCCGAGCGGCTCGGGCAAGTCGACGCTGCTCGCGCTGCTCGGCGGCATCCAGCGCCCCAGCGCGGGACGGATCTTCCTCGGCGAGGAGGAGATCTCGCGGATGGACGAGCGGGTGCTGGCGCGGCTCCGCGCGCGGCGGGTCAGCACCATGCTCCAGGGCGCCACCCGCAACCTGCTGCCCTACGCGACCGCCCGCCAGAACCTCGGCTTCGCCCGGCTCGCGCTCTCCGCCGCCGAGCGTCGCGAGGTCCTCGACGACCTGGACCTGCTCGCGCCGGGTCGGCCTCGAGCGCCAGGCCGACCAGGTCGTCTCGACCATGTCCGGCGGCCAGCGGCAGCGGCTCGCCCTGGCCTGTGCGGTCTCGACGATGCCGCAGCTGCTCCTCGCCGACGAGCCCACCAGCCAGCTCAGCCACGAGGACCGCGACCACGTCATCGAGCTGATCCACGAGCTCGGCGACGACCTCGGCACCACCATCGTGGTCGTCACCCACCAGCCGGAGGTCGCGGCGACGTTCCCGCGCACGGTCACCATGAAGGGCGGCCGGGTCGGCGCCGAGGGCCGGCAGGGCGCGGAGTACGTCGTGATCGGCGCGGAGGGCATGGTCCACCTGCCGAGCCACCTGGCCGCGGAGTGGCCGGCCGGCACCCTGGTCCGCATCGAGGAGGAGGGGCCCGACCGGCTGGTCGTCAGCCGCCCCCGGGAGACCGCCGAGACCGCCGACGACCCCGACGGCAGCCCGACCACCGAGGCCAGTGAGGACCCCGTCGGATGAACGCCCTGGAGATCCGCGACGTCTCCTACGTCGTCGACCGCCCGCTGCTCGACGGGATCAGCCTGGAGTTCCGGCCCGGCGAGCTCACCGCGCATCTCCGGCCCGAGCGGCTCGGGCAAGACCACCCTGCTCTCCATCGCCGGCGGGCTGCTCGAGCCGACCTCCGGCACCACGCTCTACGACCAGGAGCCCATGTGGCGGGGGACCGGCGACCCCCGCGCCCACGTCGCCTTCGTGCTGCAGGTCTACGGCCTGATCCCGATCCTCTCGGCCCGCGAGAACGTCTCGGTCGCCCTGCGCGCCCGCGGGCTGGCCCCGGCGGAGGCCGACCTCCGGGCCGAGGCAGGCGCTGGCCCGCTTCCACATCGCCGACCTCGGCGACCGCCAGGTCGAGGAGCTCTCCGGCGGGCAGATGCAGCGGGTCGCCTGCGCGCGCGGGTTCGTGGTCGGCGCCCGGATCCTGCTCGCCGACGAGCCGACCAGCGAGCTCGACGGCGACAACCGCGGCCTGGTGCTCGGCGAGCTGCGCCAGGAGGCGCAGCTGGGCGCGATCGTCGTGGTCGCCACCCACGACCCGGCGGTGGTCGAGGCCTGCGACCGCCACTACGTCCTGGACGAGGGGCGGCTGGTCGACCACGTCGCCGAGGTCGACCTGTCGAAGTGGTCCCGCGAGGTGCCCACGCGCCGGTCACCCTCGGCGAACCCGTCGCGCCCTCGAGCCCGAGCGGCCGCGGCCGGCCGCGCCCGGCCGACGCCCCGGACCCGGCCCCACGCCCGGAGACGGTCGAGGTCACCCGGACCCGGCGCCGCGGTCGGGCCGGCCGGGCGGACAAGGACGCCGCGTTCCGCCGACCGCCGAACGAACGCGGATGAACCGCACGCTGCGGGGGGTGTGGGCGCGGCGCGCGACCCTGCTCCCGCTGCTGCTCCTCAGCACGGTCGTCGTCGCGGGCGTGGTCGCCGTGATCGCGCTCGCCGAGAGCACCCGCACCTCGCCGGCCGTCGTCGTCCCCCTCCTGGTGCTCGGCCTCGTCGCCGTCCCGGACACCGGCCGGCACCTGGCGGCGACCCGCCGCGGCGAGATCGCGGTGGGGCGGTTGCGGGGGGTCACCGGCGGCCAGCTGTACGCCGTCCTCGCCGTCGAACCCCTCCTGGTGCTCGACCGCCGGCGCGCTGCTCGGGGTCGGCCTCGGCGCCGCCACGGCCGCCGTCGCGTCCCGGGTCTGGTTCGGCGCGCCCGCACCCGATCGGGGTCACCGTCCTCCCGGCGGTCGCCCTGGTCGTGGCCGTCGGCCTGGCCGCCGTGCTGGTCGGGATGAGCGGCCGCCTGCGCGAGCCGCTCGGGGAGCAGGTCAGCATCGCCGAACGCCCGCGCCCGGCCACCACCGCCTCGCTCTTCCTGAGCGTCCTGGTGCTGATGGCGGCCGTCGTGGCCACCTACCGGGCCACGGTCGTGACCGCCACCGACCCCGGCTGGGTGGTGCTCGCCGCCCCCGCGCTGGTCGGCCTCGCGGTGGGCCAGCTGACGGTGTGGCTGATCCGGCTCGGCGCGGGGCTCGCCGTACGCCGGACCGCGTCCGCGGGCCTGCCCACCTTCCTGGCCGCGCGGCGCCTGGCCCGCGTGGCGCGGGCCGCCGACCCGATCCGGCTCCTCGTCGCGGCCGCCGTGGTCGCCGCGATCTCGATCACCGCGGCCCTCCAGGTCACCGACTGGACCCGCGACACCGCGCGGATCCGCGCGGCCGCGCCGTACCGCGTGGACGTGGACGGCGACGTCACCGAGGCGCTCGCGCTGGCCGCCGAGCTCGACCCGGACGGCCGGTGGCTGATGGCCGCGGCCGTGGTGCCGGGCGAGGGGAGCGTCCCCGCCCGGCGCGGCTTCGTCGACACGGCCCGCTACGACGCCGTGGTGGGCGACTTCCTCGCCGGGACCCCGGCGGCGGCCGCCTCGGCGCGGGTCTCCGAGCTGGTGCCCGACGACCGGGTGGCCAGGGCCACCGGCGACACGCTCCGGGTCGCGGTGCGGGGCGTGAGCCGGCGCCTCGAGGGGACCCTGCGGCCGCGACGTGACCGTGGGCTTCCTGGACGCGCAGGGGCGAGCAGGCCGAGCGGACCGCCCACCTCTCGATCCGCGCGCGACGGCGCACCGGTCACCACGACCATCCCGGTGGCGCCCTGCACGGCCGGCTGCACGCTGACCCAGATCACCCTGCGCCGCGGGCCCGGGGACGCGCCGCTGCCCTATGTCGTGACGCGGCTCGAGTTCGCCGGCGTGGACGCGCTCGCGGGCGAGTGGCGGTCCACCGAGCGCGCGCAGTCCGGCGAGACGACCCGGCCCGGTCGAGGTGGACGACGGCCTGATGATGGCGGCCGCGCCACCCAGCCAGCGGGCCGTCCCCGACGAGGCCGGAGCGGGGACCCCGATCCTGGCGACCGACAGCGCCACCTGGGACGGGTCCGCCGCTGCTGGACTCTCCCGGCGGCGACGAGCGGCCGGCCGAGGTGGTCGGCCGCTGGCCGGCGCTGCCGCTCGTGGAGGCCGACGGGGTGCTCGCCGACCTGCCCACGGCCGCGGCCGGGGCCCTGCCCACCGTGCCCGCCGCCGAGGTGATGGTGCTCGCCGGCGCGGGCACGCCGCGCGCGACCCTCGACGAGCTCGTCGACCGCACCGGCACCGACGTCGACGACCTGCACCGCGCCGAGGACGCCACCACCCTCGAGGCCGGCGGCACGCAGGCCTATGTCTACGCGCTGATCGCCGGGTTCTGCCTGGTGCTCGCGCTGCTCGTCCTGGCCTCCGCCGCCGGCCGGCAGCGGGTCGAGCAGCGACGGCACACCGCGGCCCTGCGGGTGGTCGGGGTCGGGACCCGGCCAGCTGCGCGGCTCGAGCCGCCGCGAGCTGGGGGTGCTGGCCTTCGGCGTGGTTCTGGCCACCGTGGCGGGGTCGGTCATCGGCGTCACGCTGCTGCTGGCCAACCTGGCCCTGGTGACGGTGCCTCCCCACGCCGTACCGCTCCGGGTCGGCGTCGCCACCGTCCCGCTCGCGGCCGCCGCCCTCAGCGCGGCGGCGCTGGTGCTGCTCGTGGGCGGCCGGGCCCGCGCGGTCCGGGCCGAGGAGTCGCGGCCCGGCGATCCTGCGCGAGGCCGACCGATGACTCACCCCACGGCTCTCCTCGGCACGTCCTGCGCGGACTCCGGTCCCGCAGCCTGCTGACCGCGGGCTCGGTGCTGCTGACCACGCTGGCGATCGGCTCGGCCGTGCTCGGCCCGATCTTCCAGGTCGCGGTGACCAACTCCTACCTCGTCACCCGGCTCGAGGAGGCGCCCAACCCCCTGACCGGGCTGACCTGGATCTACCAGCCGGACGCGGTGGCCTACGACGGCACGGCGGCCGGTGCTCGCGACCGGGTCGGCGAGCGCCGTCGACCGGGAGTGCGGCCCGTTCGCCGCGGCGAGACCCCAGCTGCAGACCAAGCGCTTCGCCGCGCTGAAGGGGGAGGCCCGGCTGGTGGCGCGGGAGGACGCCTGCGCCCACCTGGAGGTGGAGGGCCGCTGCCCGAGCGGTCCGGACGAGTTCCTGATGCTGGTCGGCGACCTGGACTTCGCCGGGCTGGAGATCGGGGATCGCGTCGACCTGGGGGTCGTCGGCTCGAAGACCGTGGTCGGCAGCTACCGGTTGCCCGAGGGCGAGGCCGACTTCTGGTTCGACCCGCAACGCCTCACCAGCGTGCCGCGGACCTTCGACGAGTTCAGCGGTGCGGTGACGCCGTACATGCCGGCGCCCTTGATCACCACCCCGGAGGCGTTCGACCCGCTGGCACCCTCGCGCTGGCAGGTGCTGGTCGACCGGCGGCTCGACGTACCGCCGGACACCACCTCGGCCGACCTCCGGGCCGCGATGGCTGCCGCCGACCGGCTGGAGGATCCGAGCCGCCCGATGGCCCTCGGCTCGCCAAGCTTCTCGTGGACGGCACGCTGGAGGGTGACTCGATCAACGACCTCCCGTTGATCGCGGCCGAGACCAAGAAGGAGCAGCAGGTCGCCCGGGCCTCGATCGCCCCGGCCGTCTTCGCGCTGGTGCTGGTCGCACTCGCCCTGCTGCTGCGACTGCTGATGGCGGCCGCCGAGCTGCGCCTGCCCGAGCTCGCCCTGGCGTCGCTGCGCGGGCTGGCCCGGCGCCGGATGTGGGGACTCGGGCTGTCCGAACCGCTCGCCGTGCTCGCCCTGTCCCTCCCGGTGGGTGCGGTCACGGGCGTGGCCCTCTCCTACGGCCTGGTCCGGTGGTGGCTGGTGCCCGGCCTGCCGCTGCCGATCCCCTGGGAGTCGGGCGTGGCCGCACTGCTGGTGGTGGTAGCGGCGCTGGGCGTCTCGGTGCTCGCGGTCGGGCTGGTCCTCCGGTCCTCGCTGTCCGAGCAGCTCACCGGCGTACGCCGTCCGCGTGCCTCCGGCCGGGTCGCCCTGGTCGTCCAGCTCGCCCTGGTCGCCGCCGCGCTGTCGGTGCTCGTGGCCAAGCTGTCGGTGTCCCGGCCCGGGCGACCCGACGCCACCGACCTGGTGCTCCCGGTGCTGCTCGCGGTCGTCGCCGGGCTGGTGGCCACCCAGCTCACCTCGCGGTTCGCCGGCTGGTGGACCCGGGCCCGGCGGCGCAGCCCGTCCCTGCCGGGGTTCGTCGCGGCCCGGGCGATCAGCCGGCGCCAGGAGGGGACCCTGGTCATCCTGCCGGTCACCGCCGCGATCGCGGTCTGCGTGTTCGGCGCCGGCGTGCACGAGTCCGCGGCCCAGTGGCGGGCCAGCGTCGCGGCGACCACCGCCCCGGCCGGCGAGGTCTGGAGCTCGCCGCTCAGCCTCGACGAGACGGTGGAGCTCACCCACGAGCTCGACCCCGAGGGTGCGTCGCTGATGGCCGCGACCACGATCAACACCCTCGGTCCGACCTACGTCGTCGTCGACGCCCCGCGGCTCGCGACCGTGAGTGCCTGGCCGGACCAGTGGACGCCCGGGATCGACGCGGAAGAGGTGTCCGATGCGCTGGGGCTGGACGCCGTCGTGCCCACCTTCACCGGCCGCCGGGTCGCGATCACCCTCGACAACCGGGCCGAGGTGGACGGTGAGCTGCACGTCGGGCTCCGGCTGCTCCGGCTCGGCGAGCGGGCACACTCGGTGTTCCTCGGCCCGTTCCCGGACGGGACGTCGACGCGGACGGTCGTCGCGCCGTACTGCCGCGGCGGCTGCCGGCTCGACGCGATCACCCTCGGCGGACCGGCGACCAGCCGGATCGGGCTCAACGGCATCGTCCAGGTCACCGGGATCTCCGTCGACGGCGAGCCGCTCGAGGGAGGCATCGAGGGCGCCGGGTGGGGGCTGGCCCCGGACGCGTCCGACGCCACGCTGGTGCGGAGCGTGCGGTCCGAGGGCGGCACGATCACGGTGGACACCGGGTCCGGGGAGTCGTCGGCGACCGTCCAGCTGGCCGCGGGCGAGCTGCCCGACGCGTTGCCGGTGGTGCGCGGTGTCGACGCGCCCGCCACCCGCCCGCCGGGAGCCTTCGGCGAGACCAGCGCGACCGAGTTCGAGGCCGAGGCGGTGCTGACGGGGCAGAGCGTGCCGTTCCTGGGCCCGAGCGGGTCGATGATCGACTACAGCACCCTCACCACCGACCGGGTGATCTACGAGCAGAAGCACGAGGTCCACGTGCTCGCCCGCACGGACACTCCCGCCGAGGTCACCCGGGCGCTGCGCGACCGCGGGCTGTCGGTCTCCACCCGGCTGGCCGACGTCGAGCGCACCCTCGACCAGGGTGCCTACGCCCTCGCGCTCCGGCTGTACGCCGTGGTCGCGCTGCTCGTGCTGGTGATGGCGCTGGCCGGCCTGTTCGTGAGCACCGCCGTCCAGCTGCCCGCACGCCGGCGCGACGCGGCGTCGCTGCGCGTGGTCGGCGTACCCCGCCGGTCGGTGATGTCGGCCGTGATCCGTGAGCTCGCCGTCGTCCTGGGCGGGACGGCGGTCGCCGGGCTCGCCGCGGGCACCCTCGCGCAGTACGTCGTGCTGCGCACCGTCACCCTCGGCGTGGTCGAGTCGATCACCACCCCCGCCCTGGTGGCGGCCGTCGACTGGGTCCGGCTCGCGCTGCTCAGCGGCGCGGTGGCGCTGGTGTTCGGCGTGGTGGCGGTGGTCAGCGCGGCGCTGACCGTCCGGGGCGCCCGCGGCTCGACCCTGCGCGAGTCCGCTCGCTGATCCCGGCCGCGACCTCTCGTTACCCAAAGAGGTGCGGCCCGAGGTCAGGCCAGCTCGAACAGGCAGAACGGGTGCCCGGCCGGGTCGATCATCACGCGGACGTCGTCCTGCGGCTGGTACGACGCCGGCCTGGCGCCCAGCGCCGCCGCCCGCTCCACGCCCGCCTCGAGCGACGAGACGCCGATGTCGAGGTGCACCTGCATCTGCTGGTCGTCCGGTCCGGCCGGCCACGTCGGCGGGACGTGGAACTGCTCGAGCTGGAACGCGAGCCGTCCCAGCTTCCCGCCCGACGCAGCGATCACCACCCACTCGTCCTCGTCGGCGACCAGCTCCCAGTCGAGCAGTGACTGGTAGAACGAGGCCAGGCCGCGCGGGTCCGGAGTACCGAGCACGGTCGAGCGGAGCGAGAACCGGGGTGCGTCCATGGAGACAGCGTAGAAAGATTCTGCGAGACGTGTAGAAGTCGGGCCGGCCCGTTCGTGGAGTGGGTGAGAGAAGCCGGGGCACACCGCCCCGACCGGAGCGAGCAAGGAGCAGTGTCATGCCGCAGTACATGATGTCGGTGCACCACGAGGAGGGCGAGGAGATGCCCTCGACGGAGGAGCTGCAGCCGATCTTCGAGGCCGTCGACCGGTTCAACCAGAAGGTCCAGGACGCCGGCGCGTGGGTGTTCGCGGGCGGCCTCGAGGCGATCGAGAGCTCCACCACCGTCGACGCCACTGGCGAGAAGGTGATCGTGACCGACGGCCCGTTCGCGGAGTCCAAGGAGTACCTCGGCGGGTTCTGGGTCATCGAGGCGCCCGACCTGGACGCGGCCCTGAAATGGGCCGAGGAGGGCTCGGCGGCCTGCCGGGGCAGGGTCGAGGTCCGGCCCTTCCAGCCCGAGTGACGGCGGCGAGACCGACCGCGTGACCGACGAGCAGATCGAGCGGATCTTCCGCGAGGAGTACGGCCGGGTGGTCGCCTCGCTGGCTCGTCGCTTCGGTGACCTCGACATCGCCGAGGAGGCGGCCAGCGACGCGCTCCTGGTCGCCCTCGAGCGATGGCCGGCCGACGGCGTACCGCCCAACCCCGGCGGCTGGCTGACCACCACCGCCGGCAACAAGGCGATCGACCGGATCCGGCGCGACGCCAAGAGCGACGACAAGCATCGGCAGGCCCAGAGGATGCAGCAGATGATGACCGAGCAGGAGCCCCCGGACCCGACCGGTGTCGTGACCGACGACCGGCTCCGGCTGATCTTCACCTGCTGCCACCCCGCGCTCGCTCCCGAGGCCAGGGTGGCGCTCACCCTGCGCCTGCTCGGCGGGCTGACCGTCACCGAGATCGCGGACGCGTTCCTCGTGCCGGAGACGACGATGGGCCAGCGGATCACGCGCGCCAAGAAGAAGATCAAGGCCGCCCACATCCCCTACCGCGTCCCCGAGGCGGCCGACCTGCCCGGCCGACTGGGGGCCGTGCTCGCCGTGGTCTACCTCGTCTTCAACGAGGGCTACCTCTCCAGCTCCGGGGAGGCGCCGATCCGCGACGAGCTCACGGCGGAGGCGATCCGGCTGGGTCGGGTGCTGCGCGGGCTGTTGCCCGAGACCGGCGAGGTCGCCGGGCTCCTGGCGCTGATGCTGCTGACGGAGTCTCGGCGGCGTGCGCGCGTCGCGGCGGGCGAGCTCGTGCCGCTGCACGAGCAGGACAGGGCCGGCTGGGACCGGACGATGATCGCGGAGGGCCACGACCTGGTCCGCGAGTGCCTGGCCCGCGCGGAGCGGACCGGTCAGCCGCCGGGGCAGTACCAGCTGCTCGCCGCCATCAACGCCGTCCACACCGACGCCCCCACCGCCGCCGACACGGACTGGTCCCAGATCGCGACCCTCTACTCCCAGCTGTACGCCGTCGCCCCCACCCCGGTCGTCGCGCTCAACCGTGCGATCGCGGTCGCCGAGCTGGACGGGCCCGAGGTCGCGCTGGCCGAGGTCGACCGGCTCCCGGAGGTCGAGCGCAGCATGGCGTCCTACCACGCCTGGCACGCGACCCGCGCCGACCTGCTCCGCCGGCTCGGCCGCAGCGAGGAGGCCCGGGCGGCGTACGACGCCGCGATCGCGGCCACCGACAACGCGGCCGAGCGTGCCTACCTCTCCCGGCGCCGTGGCAGTCTGGCGCGGTGACTCCCGACGCTCCTGGTCTCATCGACCGACTCCCGCTCGCGAGCTGGCGGCTCGTGGTGGCCTGCTGCGGCCTGCTCGGCGTGGGGTACGCCGCTCAGTACGTCGACCTGTGGTGGGAAGGACTGAGCCAGCAGGCCAGCCTGGCGACGGCGCTGGTCTACTTCGCGCTCGCCGGGGTCGGCCTGGTCCGGCCGCACACGTCATGGTCGTGGCTCCGCGGCGGTCTGGCCACCTTGCTGGTCCTGGTCGCGGTCGGCTTCCAGCTCCTCCTGAGCGGAGACCTGGGCTCCCGGGACTCCCTGCTCGAGCACCTCGTGACGCCGGTCCTGGTCGTGGTCGACTACCTGGTCGTCGGCCGCGACGCGGGGCGGCGCTGGTGGCCGGCCAGCTGGCTCGTGCTGCCGGCCGGCTACCTGGTCTACGCGATCTCCTCCGACGTCACCCGGTACGACGCCCTGGACCCCAACGCCCCGGACCGTCTCGGCCTGCTCGGCGTCCTGCTCGTGGCGCTCGCGATCGGCTACCTGCTCTGGGGGCTCGTCCGCGCGCGAGCGTCTCAGCCGGAGTTATCGGCCCGACGGTGAGGCGGGGGACCGGGTCGTCCGGCCCACTGTCCGGGGCCGCGGCGACCCGAAAACTGGCCGGGACCGGGCCGACCGCGAGGACCGGGCCCCCGAGGTTGGCGCCCGGCCGCCCTCATCGGCGGATCGGCCTGATCACCCTCGGCCCATCGCTCCCCTGACTGCTCGAACTCGACGGTGAATCCCAGCACGGGCTCAAGGTTGACCACGGCGTGGATGAATCCACCCGGGATGAAGACGAGGTCCCCGGCTTCCTGGCTGAACTCCCAGAGTCGGACGCGCGGGCGGTCGCGCAGGACCTCGCACTCCGTCTCGAACCAGCCGGCGGCCTGGGACCCGCTCCCGAAGCCACGCATCGACTCGTGCACGAGTGCCCGGGTGACGGCGGGGTTGACCCCGATGTAGATCGCCCACCTCTTCCGCCCACGGGTCAGCGCATTGACGGCGTGGGTGTGGAAGTGGGGCAGGGTGCCCGAGCGCTCGGGGCCGGCGAAGAAGCGGTGCATGGACGGCTCCCCCAGGTCCAGGATGACCTGGGGGATGTCGAGGTCGTCGAGCAGATCCTCGGCCTCCTCCGACCCGGGCACGGAGTGGAACAGGTAGCCGGCGTCGTCGCCCTCCTCCGACTCCTCCATCTGGTCGAGGTACTCCGACCACCGCACCCGGGTCGCGAAGTCCGGCTGTGCGGTCCGCGAGTCCATCGAGACCTGGCAGTCGTCATCGCCGAACCGGTTGAGGAGCCATCGGTCGGTCCACTTCCGCCGGGCGCGCTTGAGCGCCCCCTGGATCACCAGCGGCGTGCGGGGATCGAAGGTCTCGGCGTCCAGCTCCTCCGCGTCGGCCGTGGTGACCGACATGGGGAAGTCCTCGAGCCGGTCCTCGACCTCCATCGGAGCGCCTGCCCGCTGACCGCGGGCCCCGACGGCTTGCATCAGCGTCCGGCCCGCTGGCGCCCCCGCGACCGTCCCCCCTGGGGGCGGGTTCCGCGCCGCATGCCCTGGGGTCCGCCGCCGCGTCGTGCGCCGGGTCCGGCGGCTCGTCGGATGCCCTGGGGTCCGCCGCGGCCTGCACCGGGTCCGGCGGCCCGTCGGATGCCCTGGGGTCCGCCACCGCGCCCTGCACCGGGTCCGCCGCCGCGTCGTGCGCCGGGTCCGGCGGCCCGTCGGATGCCCTGGGGTCCGCCACCGCGCCCTGCACCGGGTCCGCCGCTGCGTCGTGCGCCGGGTCCGGCGGCCCGTCGGATGCCTTGGGGTCCGCCGCCGCGCCCTGCACCGGGTCCGCCGCTGCGTCGTGCGCCGGGTCCGGCGGCCCGTCGGATGCCTTGGGGTCCGCCGCCGCGCCCTGCACCGGGTCCGCCGCTGCGTCGTGCGCCGGGTCCGGCGGCCTGTCGTACGCCGGGGGGGCCTCCGCGCCGCGCGCCCTGACCGGCCGCGCGCATGCCTCGGGGTCCGGCACCGCGTCGTGCCGCCTGGGGTCCTCCGCGGCGGGCACCTCGGGGTCCGCCGCCGCGTCCGGCGCCCTGTCCGCCGCGTCCGGCGCCCTGTCCGCCGCTCGCGCGCCCTGTCCGCCGCGTCCCGCGCCCTGTCCGCCGCGCTTCCCACTGCCTGCCCTGCGACTCTGTGCCATCACAAGCTCCCTCTCCGAGTGAACATGAGTCCGTTACGACTCAGGCTAGACCTGGCCGGTACTCTCAGCAAGACCTCGTGAGATACTTATGAGGTTCTTGGCGTGAAATGTCCAGACTGGCTGACCTGGCGCCGGAGCAGCCGCACTCACGTGGGAGGTCAGGGTCGGTGGGACCGCAGGTAGTCGACGAGTGCCCGCAGGGCCGGGTCCTGGATCGGCTCCGGGATCCGGAGGCTCGTGGTCGACTCGCCGTCCTCGACCGAGATCACGTAGAGGCGCCGGTCTGCGCCCCGGGTGGAGGGAGGCGCCACCCGCTCCTGCGCCGTGTCCAGGTCGGCCGCCACGACCAGTCGCTCCAGCTGCTCGCGTTCGTCCGGGGGCAGCAGCGCTGGGTCGAGCGTGCTCGGTCGGGCCAGCCCCGGGAAGTGGGCGAGTCCCCCCTCGATGGACAGGGACAGCTTCATCAGTCCCCCTTCGGGTCCGTGGCGACTCCCACGGTAGTTCACCGGGGCGCCGGAGGCCCGGGCGTCGGAGGATCTGTGGGCGTCCGCGACTCGCTAGGGTTCGACCAAGAGAGGGGCTCGACGTGCAGGTCAAAGTGACGATCGAACTGGTGGGCGAGGAGAGCGAGATCGCGCCCGCCCTCTTCGGATTGGGTCAGTTCTTGTCCGGGGAGTCGCCGCCGACGGAGGAACACGAGAGCTCCTGGTGGACGCCGGAGCGCGCGGAGAAGTTTGTCCGTGACCTGAAGCCGGCGGCGCTGCACGCCCTGCGGGTGATCGCGAAGGGGGCACCCAAGGCGCCGATCGCACACGTGCAGCGCGACATGAAGAGGTTGGGCTTCCCCCTGACCCCCGGTGGTCTGTCCGCGATCGGGTTCGCGGTACGGCGGCACGAGTCCCCCGCGCCCTTCGTGCGCGACGGCTACCAGCGCGCCTACGTGATGGATGCCGACGTCGCCCAGGTGTTCCTCACGGCGATCGACACCGAGATCGAGCGGCGGCGATCAGCGGAGTGAGCTCCCGGGCCGACCCGCCCCGGGCGGTCAGGTCGTCGGCGGTCGGTACGACTGGAGGAGCTCCGCGCCGTCGTACTCGTGGATGTGGGTGGTGGGACCCACGCTCGCGAGGCTGGCCAGGTGGCCGGGGCCCGGTCGCAGGGGGTAGAGGTGGACCGGTTCCTCGGGAACGGCCACGCCGGGTCGGTGCTCGGTCGGCAGGCGGGCGGTCGCTCCGAGCACGTCGAGCGCCGTGGGCGGAACCGCCAGGCCGAGGCCCGCTGCCTTGAGCGCCGCCTCCTTGCGCGTCCAGAGCCACAGCGTGCCGTAGCCGGGCGGAGCTTCTCCGCTCGAGAGCCATCGCCTCTCCCGGTCGGTCAACGCGGCTCCGGCGAGATCACCGAGGTCGGAGCGCCCCGAGTCCGGCTCGACGTCGACCCCGACCGGGATGTGCTCGCTGAGGGCGACCCCGACGCGTTGGCCGGCGTGGGTGGCGGACAGGTGGCATGGTGCGTGCGGCATGACCACGCGAGGCATCCCGTGCTCGCCGCCGCACCACGCACATCGGCGGACGATGGTGACCTCCTCCACCGGACAGCCCAGGGTGACGGCGACGGCGAGTCGGCTCAGCACCCGGGACGCGAGGTGCCGGCGCCGATCGGCAGCGGACCGGAAGGCCCCCAGCTCGACGAGCTCCCGGGCGTTGAGCAATCCCACCCACGCATCGCCCACCAGTGCGGGGTCCACCCACCAGACTGTGGAGGTGGTGGACGCTTCGCGCGTCCCGGCGGCCCGGGGCAGACGACCGGAGCCCTTGTCCTCGCGGTCAGCTGGGTGGGACGATGCCGCGACAGGCCAGTCACGGGGAGAGCCAATGGACCGCGAGCCAGACATCGTTTACCGGGTGGTCGTCAACGCCGAGGAGCAGTACTCCATCTGGCCGGCCGACCAGGAGATTCCGCGGGGATGGACGCCGGTCGGCGCCGAGGGCAGCAAGGACGAGTGCCTGGCCTTCGTGGACGAGCACTGGGTGGACATGCGTCCGCGCAGCCTGCGCGATCGGGAAACCAGCGGTTGACCTCTCATGGCCGCTCCCGGTCAGCGCCGTTCAAGGCTGAGGGCGGGGTCCGGGGCCGGGTCGACCACGAGGCCTTCGGCAGCACCGGCTGACGCCGCCAGCTGCGCGATGGTCTGACAGCGGAAGACGTCCTGGGCGGTCACGGCGAGCCCCGCGGCCGTGGCCCGGGCGACGATGCGGATGCTCGTGATCGAGTCGCCTCCGAGCTCGAAGAAGTTGTCCTCGACGCCGATCCGGTCGACTCCGAGCACCTGGCTCCAGATCGCGACCAGAACGGCTTCGACCGCATTGCGAGGCGGCTGCTCGGCCGTGTCGACGATGCTGTCTCGGGTCGGCGCCGGGAGTGCCGCTCGGTCCAGCTTCCCGGTCGTGGTCAGCGGCAGGGCGGCGATCAGCTGGATGGTCGAGGGGACCATGTGGTCCGGCAGCCGGGACTTCAGGTGGTTCCGGAGCTCGCTGACCGTCGGCGCCTCCTCGGTCGGCACGGCGTAGGCGGCCAGGCCGGCCGCCGAGCCGTCGGTCATGACGACCGCACACCGGTCGACCTTGTCGTGGCCACGAAGGACGGCGGCGACCTCGCCCGGCTCGACCCGGAAGCCCCGGATCTTGACCTGGTGGTCGATCCGCCCGATGAAGTCGAGAGTTCCCGGGTCCGCCCACCGGACCAGGTCTCCGGTGCGGTACATCCGCTCGCCCGGCCGGTTCGTGAACGGATCGGGCACGAACCGCTCCGCCGTCGCCCCGGCGGCCCGCACGTATCCGCGGGAGACGCCGCTGCCGGCGATGCAGAGCTCGCCGGGAACCCCCGGTTCCACGAGTCGGAGCCGGGAGTCGACGACGTACGCACGGACATTCGGCAGGGGGCGACCCAGAGGAGGCCGCCGGTCTCGCGGCCAGGTGGTGGTCATCGTCGCCCCGATGGTCGTCTCGGTGGGGCCGTACCCGTTGACGATCGTGGCCGTCGCGTCCCATCGCTCGACCACCTCGCGGGGGCAGGGTTCGCCTCCCACGATCAACAGCCGGAGCGAGGGCAGGGCCGCCGGTCCCGGCAGCACCTCCAGGGCCCTCGGCGACATCGCCACGACGCTGGCCTCGTCGTCGCGCAGCACGTCGATCAGGTCGCTCGTGGGCACCAGTCGCTCCTTGGGGTGGAGGAGGAGCGTCGCGCCGGCGACGAGGGCGCGGAAGATCTCCCCCAGGGCGGCGTCGAAGCCTTCGGCGAGCATCTGCAGGCAGCGATCGCGCTCATCCATGCCGAGCTCGTGCACCTGCGCGGTCACGATGTCGCGCAGGTTGCGATGGGTGACCAGCACCCCTTTCGGGGTGCCGGTCGAGCCGGAGGTGAAGACCAGGTAGGCGGCGTTGTCAGGGGAGGGGTCGCGGCGGGGAGTACGGCCGAGCGACCCGGGCTCGAGCAGCGCGCCGAGGGCCTCTCCGGTCAGGACGAGGGCGCATCCGGCCGTCGCCACCATCTGGTCCCGGCGGGCGGGAGGTGCCTCCGGGTCGAGCGGCAGGAAGCAGGCGCCGGCCTTCAGCACGCCGAGCATCCCGATGACCAGCTCCGCGGAGCGGGCCAGGCACAGGCCGACCACCGACTCCGGTCCGACACCCCTCGCTGCGAGGTTCGCGGCCAGCCGATCACTGAGTCGATCGAGCTCCTGGTAGGTCACGGTGCGGTCACCCGCCACGAGGGCGGGCTTGTCCGGTGACGTACGCGCCCAGTCGGTGACCCGGTCGTGGACCAGGGCCTGGCCGAAGTCGAGGCTCTCGCCGCTGGCCGCGTCGAGCAGCTCTCTGCGGTCGTCGCGCGAGACGAAGTCGAGCCGCGACAACGGATCGTCCGGGGCCTCGGTGACCACGTCGAAGACGCGGGCCAGCTGTCGAACCATGGTCTCCGCGGTTGCCCCGTCGAAAATGTCGGAGTCGTAGTGCAGGTCCAGGACACATCCCTCGTCGTCCTCCCGGACCAGCAGGAGCAGGTCGAAGTTCGAGGTGTCGACGCCCGGGTCCACCACCTGCTCGCCCGCCGATGGTTCTCGCCGGTGCTGGTGCACGATCATCACCTGGAAGAGCGGGTGCCGGTTGACTGCCCGCTGGGGACGCACCGCATCGACGACGAGGTCGAAGGGGAGCTCCTCGTGCGCATAGGCGGCGACGCAACGTGCCCGCACCTGCCCCAGGAGCTCTCGGAAGCTCTGCTGCTCGTCGACATCGGCGCGCAGGGGGATCGTGTTGGCGAACAGACCGATCAGGCCCTCGACGTCACGGTGCCCACGGTTCGCCACGGGAGTACCGACGCAGAACGTCGCCTGCCCCGTACGCCGCCACAGCAGGAGCTGGAACCCTGCCGTCAGGCCCATGAAGGCCGTGCCGCCGACCTCGGCCGCGAGGGCTCGCAACCGGCCTGCCGTCGATGCCCGCAACCGATGACTCCTGGATCCTCCACGGTGCCGCTGGTCTCCGGGCGTCTCCGCGGTCCCGCGGGAGCCGCAGGTCCATCACCCCGTCCAGCTCGCGCGACCAGAAGGTCTCGAGGGCGGTCAGCCTCTCCCCGCTCAGCTGCTCGTTCTGCCAGACCGCGTAGTCGGCGTACTGGATGGGAAGCGGAGGCAACGGGGACGGCGTGCCGGAGCGCAGCGCCCGGTAGAGGGCCGTCAGCTCCTGGCGCAGGATCCCGAGGGACCGACCGTCCGTGGCGATGTGGTGCATCGTGATCGCCACCGTGAACTCGTCGGCGTCGAGCTGGTACACCTCGGCCCGGAGCAGGGGACCCCTGCTCAGGTCCCAGGGCCGACGCGCCCGACGACGACGCTCCTCGCGCGCGGCGGCGGCCCTCCGGTCCGGGGGTTCGCGGGTCAGGTCGATGAGAGGAAGCTCGACCTCGGCCGCGTCGTGCACCACCTGGTAGGGCTGTCCGTCCTCGGACTGGAAGGTGGTGCGCAGTGACGCGTGCCGGGCCACCACCTGCTCCAGCGCTTGCCGCAGCAGTGGTACGTCGAGCCGCTCGCCGCTGAAGGTGATCGTGGTGGGTACTCCGTAGGACACGCTCCCGGGGTTGAGCTGGTCGAGGAACCACAGCCGCCTCTGGGCGTGACTGACCGGGACGAGTCGCTCGTGGTGGGCCGGCTGGATCGGCTCGTGCTCGGGCGTTCCTTCGCGGGCACCTTGCTGGGCCTCCTCGATGCGGGCCGCCATGCGCGCCAGGGTCCGGGCCTCGAAGACGACGGACACCGGCAGGCGCAGGCCCACCACCTGCTCGAGCCTCGCCACGAGTCGCATGGCGAGCAGGGAGTGCCCCCCGAGGGCGAAGAAGTCGCTCGCACCGTCGACATCGGGGGCGCCGAGGAGGTCCGACCAGAGGGCGGCGAGCTGGTGTTCGAGGGGCGTAGCCAGGGGCTGTGGCACCCGTCCGGCCACGGCGTGCAGCGGGGCCAGGTCGTCGATCGTCTCGGCGAGTCGTCGTCGGTCGAGCTTCCCGCTGGGGGTCAGCGGCAGCTCGGCGACCTCGAGGTAGCGGTCCGGGACCAGGTGGCCAGGCAGCCTGGTCCGGAGCCGATCGACCAGGGCGCCCACGTCGCGGGTTCCGTTGGCAAGGACGAGGCAGGCGACGAGCTGCCCGTCGCGGTGCACCACCGCCGCGGCCGCCACTGCCGGATCCTCCCGCAGAACACTCTCGACCTCGCTGGGCTCGACCCTGAAGCCGCGCACCTTGAGCTGGGCGTCGACCCTGCCGAGGTACTCGAGGTTGCCGTCGGGCAGCCACCGGACGAGGTCTCCCGTGCGGTACATGCGTTGCCCGCCGAGCGCACTGAACGGATCCGGGACGAACTTCTCTGCCGTCAGCGCAGGGTGGTGCAGGTATCCCCGTGCCAGCCCGGCGCCGGCGACGAAGAGCTCGCCGGCGACTCCGACGGGGACGAGTGACATGCGGGGGTCCAGGACCCGGACCTGGGTGTTCGCCAGGGGCCGGCCGATGGGGATCGGGCCTCCTCCGGGGCACAGCGACGAGTCACACCGGGTCGCGTCCCACACCTCGGTGATGCCGTAGAGGTTGGTGAGCACCGCATCTGGCAGTCGTTCGGCGAACGTGGCGCAGAGGTCGGCGGCCAGGGGCTCGCCGCTCGAGATCCAGTGGCGCAGCCGGGGCAGCCGGGCGGCCACGTCCTCCTCGCTGGCGAGCATGGCCCTGAGGAGTGAGGGAACCAGGACGATCCGGGTGGCCCGCGCCTCCGCCAGCTCCTGGACCAGCAGGCGCGGGTCCAGCACCACGTCCTCGGCAATGAGGTGGACGCACAACCCCGCCTTCCAGGCGGAGAAGAGCTCCCACACCGAGTCGACGAAGCTGGGTGACGTCTTCGCGCAGAGGACGTCGGTCGGCCCGAACGCGTCGTGCTCGACGCCGAGCCTGTTCACCGGCACCCGGTGGGGCACCGCGACTCCCTTGGGTGTGCCCGTGGAACCGGAGGTGTAGATGACGTACGCGAGGTCGTCCGGTGTCGACCGCCGGGCCGGGTTCCTCGTCGACCGGCGTGCCCACGGACGCCGATCGGCGTCCAGGCAGACGGCTGTCGTCCCGGGAGGGCGGTCGACCAGGTCGAGCAACCCGCTGGAGGTGACCACCACCCTGGATCCGGAGTCGGTGAGCATGAACGACAACCGCCCTGCCGGGTAGCGGGGATCCAGCGGCAGGTAGGCGGCTCCGGACTTCAGGATCCCGAGCAGTGCAACCAGCAGGTCGGGCGAGCGTTCCAGGCACAGCCCCACGATGTCCCCGGGAGCGATTCCCAGGGCGCGCAGGTGGAAAGCCAGCTGGTTGGCCTCCTGGTTCAGAGAGCGGTAGGTGAGTGTCCTCCCTCGGAACGTGGCGGCGGGCGCGTCCGGGGTGCGCTCCGTCTGTGCCTCGAACAGCTCGTGCAGGCAGGCCTCGGGTGTCGGGACCCGGTCCCCCTGGCTCCACTCGTGGGTGATCCGGCTCCGCTCTGCGGGCGACATGAGGTCAAGCTCACCCATCAGGCGGTCCGGGTCGTCGGCCATCTGGCCCAGCACCGCGCACAGCTGCTCACCGAGGCGGGCGACGAGGCGCGCATCGATCCGGCGGCGGTCGAAGTCGAAGGCCAGGTCCAACCGCGCCTCCTGCTGGTGCACCTTCAGCAGCAACGGGACGTTCTGACGCATGGCGACGGGGAGGACGCGGTGGCCCCTCCCGTCGGCCGGCCGGGATCCGGGCGCGCCCTCGGTGGACTCACTGACCAGCACGCTGTCGAACAGGGGGATGCCTGTCGCGACCTCGCTCCACGTCTGGAGCTTCGCCAGCGGAGCGAACTCGAAGTCCTGCACGGCCACGCGCTCGGCCTGGAGCGCCTGCATCGTCGACCGCACGGACGCGGACGGGTCGAGTCGGACGCGCACCGGGACGACGTTGAGGAACATGCCGACCATCGACTCCACCCCCTCGAAGTGCGGCGGCCGCCCGGAGACGAGCAGGCCGAACACGACATCGGCCCGATCGCAGTGCCGCGACAAGAGTGGGCCCACGCCAGCTGGAGAGCCGTGAGCGGCGAGATGTGACACCGGCGAGCCATCGCCTGCAGGCCCTGCGGCAGCTCGGCCGGCACAGGAACCACCCACTCCTCCACGTCGGGACGGCCGGTCGAGAGTGGGGCACCGGCGGGGCCGGCTCCGGGAAGGGGCGTCGGGGACCCGAACCCTGACAGGTAGCCCCGCCAGAAGTCCTGCGCTGTCCGTTCGTCCTGGGACTCCAGCCAGGCGATGTAGTCCCGGTAGGGCTTGGCGGGTGGCAACCGGGCAGGCGTTCCCCGGCGTGCACCGTCGTAGAGGACGCGCAGCTCCCGCTGGAGGATGGGCGCGGACCAACCGTCCAGCAGGAGGTGGTGGTGGCTGAAGACGACGAGGTCGCGGTAGCCCCCGATGCGGAACGCTGCCAGCCGGAGGAGCGGGGGCCTGTCCAGATCGAAGCCTCGGCGCCGATCCTGCGCGAGGAAGGTGCGCAGCCTCCCCTCCACCTCGCGCTCGGGAATTCCGGTCCAGTCCTCTCGAGGGAGGTCAAGCGTGACGTCAGCGTGCACCGCCTGGTAGGGATCGCCCTCCGCATCCGTGTGGAAGGAGGTCCGCAGCACCTCGTGACGGTCCACCAACCCCTGCCACGCCTGGTGCATCGCCGGCGCGTCCAGCTGCTCGAAGGTGAACACCGACTGGTTCACGTACATGCCGACGCCCGGGTGCATGAGGGTGTGGAGGAGCATCCCCTGCTGCAGTGGGGACAACCCGTAGCGGGACGCCACATCCGGGGCGGGGGCGGCGAGGGGAGGGACGGCCATGGGGTGCGGCCCTCCTACGTTGTTTCCAGGACACCGGCCGGTGCCGTCGCCCCGTTCAGTCGGGTGCGCGACTCGAGTTCCTCCGGCCTGGCGTCACCGATCGAGGCCTGTTCATCGAGCACCGCGTCAAGGTCGGGGAGCCGGGTGAGCGGGTTGGCCAGCACCGCACGGAGGACGACGCGTGGGGTGAGTCCTCGAGCCTCCTGTTGGGGCCATCGCGTCCGAGAGACCGCGCCCCCACCCAGCGCCCGCTGGTGCTTGTGCACCCACTCGTTCGCCCGGTCGACGTCAACGGCCTCGACGGGGGTCAGGGTGCCGGGCTGCCGTCTCCTGAGCGACCGGGGGAGGTAGCGGTACAGGACCACGTTCGTCACCGGTTCCAGCACGAGCTCGAACTCGGGTCGTCGTCCGAAGGCGTTCGGCCAGGGCCAGGGCTGTCGACAGGCTCTGCTCGACGCAGCTGCGGTACCCGTCGGCCCCGATCAGGTGCAGGGCGGCGTGCAGCATCAGCACGGAGCCGGGTCTCGAGCCTTCGATCGACCAACGGCCGAGGTCACGAGAGGTCGAGCGGACGGCGTACTCCGCAGCGTGCTCGATCGCCCGTCGCATCCCGGGACGACGGAAGAGCACCATGCCGATACCGGTGGGAGCGAACAGCTGCTTGTGTCCGTCGACGGTGACCGTGTCGGCGCGGTCGATCCCGGCGAGCAGGTCGCGATGACGGGAGAACAGCAGCGCGGCGCCGGCCGCCGCGTCGACGTGGAAGTGTGCGCGGGCGTCGGTGGCGAGTGCCGCCAGCTCGGCCAACGGGTCGACGGCACCCGCGTCGGTGCTGCCCGCCACGCCGACGACCGACAGGACCTGTCGCCGTTCCGCTGCGCACTGGCGGAGGACCCGCGCGAGCTCCCGGGTGTCGATCCGGCCGGCGTGGTCGAGAGGCACGCGGACGAGCCCCTGCTTTCCGAGACCGAGGATCTCGGCCGCCTTGTCGAAGGAGTAGTGCATCGAGTCTGGTCCGACGATGCACATCCCCCGGACACCGCGCGCGTGCAGCGCCTCCGCGAGGCCGACGTCACGGATGTCGGCGAACCCGTCGGACGAGGAGAGGGCAGCGTTGCGCGCACACCACATGGCGGTGACGTTCGCGAGGGTTCCCCCGGTGGTGAAGGCTCCGAGGGTCGAGCCGGTGCTGAGCATCTCGTCGTACACCTCGGAGGCCAGGCCGAAGACGAGGCGGTGCAGGATCGCGAGCACCTGGCGCTCGCAGAGACTTCCGCTCGGCGACGCCTCGGTCTTCACCACGTTCTCGTTCATGGCCGTCACCAGCGCCGACACGTGCGGCAGCAGGGCAGGCACGACGGTCGTCATGGTGGCCAGATGGCGCGGCGACGTCACCGAGGCGCTGCGCGCCACGTACTCCCGGAGGAAGTTGTCCACGTAGTCCTCAGGCGCGGTGGGGGCCGGCGGGATCGTGGACGCGCAGTAGTGCGGATCGATCGGGACAGGTACGCCGCGAGGGACCCGCGGCCGACTCGCCGCGAGGTCCCAGATCCTGCTCCCGACGTCCCCCGTGAGCGTGGCACGCTCACCGAAGATCGCGCGGACGTCCGGGCCCGGCCCGGTGTGCGGGCTCACGCCGGCTCCGCTGAACGGTCCGGCACCCGGTGCGCCAGGAGTGGCCCGCCGGGTGCCGCACCACCTGCGGCACCCGAGAGCGCCCGCTCGAGTGCCGTGGCCAGAGTGCGGACGTGGGGGTCGCGCAGCATGGAGAAGTGGTCGCCGGGAACCCGCGTCCGGACGACGTCGTCGGCGACGGACTCCCAGGGAAGGAAGGGTCCGACCCCGTCCTGGGAGCGGTCGAGCGGCTCCAGCAGGTGAACTCTGGGGAGGCGTCCCGTGGCGCGGTAGTCCCGGGCCATGTCCACCTGCCTGCGGAAGTCGCGCTGCTGGTGGTCGACGTGCCGGGCGAACTCGGTGAGGGTCGTGCCGGTGGGGACGAGGCGGTGCTCGAGCGCCCACTGGTAGGCGGTGGCGGTCCGGGGGCGACCGGAGGCGTCGAGGTGTGACGGGTCGAGGCCGTGCCACCGCAGGAACTGGTCCAGGAAGTCGGGCGACTCCGCGCCGTCGACGCTCGTGGGGTCGACCAGGTAGCTGGAGAGCAGGGCCACGCCGGCCACGTCCCGACCGCGATCCACCAGCTGGCGAGCCATCTCGAAGGCAACGACCCCGCCCATGGACCACCCGCCCAGCAGATAGGTCCCGCCCGGGTACCGGTCGGTCAGCGTGTCGACGTACTCGGCGGCGATCTCCTCGACCGTTGCCGACACCGATCGGTGCGTCGGCCCGGACGGGGTGCGGAAGGCCCAGAACGGACGGGTGCGCTCGACCAGTCCCGCCAGCCGGCGGAACCCGGCGACCTCACCGAGCGGGGGATGGACGCAGTAGAACGACGACGCGTTCGTTGCGGTCGAGGAGGGGCTCACCCTGGTGAGCACCGGGGTGAGGGCCGGCCGCCGCGAGCCGGCCGGGGCCGGGCCGGGAGCGACGTAGCCCAGGCGGCGCGCGGACCTGCGGGTCATCGCGCTGAGCTCGACCAGTCCTGGTCCCTCTCTCCGGGGGAGGGCGGCCTCCGACCGGATTCGGCCGTGCCCGCTGAACTTCACGTCGCCGAGCATCCGCCCGAGGGGATGGGTGGCGTCGGTCATCAGCCGGCGCTGGTCCCCGCTGTAGGGGTCTGCCATGGCGGGGTCGTAGGTGAGCCCCAGGAAGGCGCAGATCCCGCGCATCGTCCCTTCGGGATCGGTGACCAGCTCCTCGTAGTGCACGGTGTGTCGCCGGGCTCCGGGGATGCCACCCAGGAAGGCGAGGATGTTCTGGTGGCACAAGTTCCACAGGAGCTCCGCGAACTCCGCCGGCGGATGGCCGGGCGACCCCTCGAGAAAGGGCGGGTAGAACACGTGCAGCCGCGCGTCGACGAACGAGGCGACGACCGCGCCCGGTTCGCGGACGAGGTGGAGGTAGCGGGGGCTTTCGAAGTAGTCCTCGGCACGATCGAGGATCGTGGTGTCCAGGGAGTAGTTGGGCGTCTTGTCGACGAGTATCCGGTCCCCGAGCCGGGTCTGCAGGTGGCGGTAGAAGTCCTGGACCGACAGGTCCTGGCGCTCGAGCAGCCCCATGGCGCGGCTCGCCGCCGGGGCGTCGCAGGCGTCGAGCTCCATCAGGGCTCGCACGGTGCCCTGGAGCCAGAAGTCGTCCCGTGGGTCCGAGAGGGCCGCATGCCGCTGCCGCAGCGTCCGGTAGTTCAGCAGCTGGAGCTCGGGCGGGGAGAAGAGCATCGGGTGCGACCCGAGCATCACCCGGAGCAGGGTCGAGCCGGAACGCGGTGGGGACAGCACGAACACCGCTGGTGAGTTCTTGACGCCGGGCGGTCCGGACGCCTGGTCCGGCTGTGCGACCAGGGAGCGCAGCGCCCGCACATGTCGCTCGTCGAGCCTCGTGGAACGCGACTGGCGGCGTCGACCGCCCACGAGGCGGAGCACTTCCGGCTCGTAGTTCTCACGGAGGTAGGCGGCCATGGAGGCCACGGAAGGCGCGTCGTAGACGGCGACGGAGTAGACGATGGCGCCCAGCGTCTCGCTGAGCCGGTGCGCGAGGATCGCGGCCTGGATCGAGTTGCCGCCCTCGTCGAAGAAGTCGGCCGTCCGGTCGAGCCGGTCGACGCGGAGCGCGGATCGAAACATCGGCAAGAGGCGCTGTTCCAACGGGTCGTCGACGGCGGAGGTGCCGCCCGGCCTTCGGGGGGACGGAGCGGGAGCAGGGAGCATCCGTCGGTCCAGCTTCCCCGACGCGGTGCGCGGCAGCACGCGCATGGTCACCCAGCTGGTGGGGATCATCGACCGCGGAAGCCGTGCTGCGAGCCGGTTCCGGAGGTCCGTCGTACTGAGCCGCGACCCCTCGGCTGGCACCAGGTAAGCCACCATCGACACGTCGGGTCGGCCCGGATCGACCACCACGACGGCCTCCTTGACGCACGTGTCCTGGCGGAGCACCGCCTCCACCTCGTCGAGCTCGACGCGGTGACCGTTGATCTTGACCTGCCGATCCCCCCGCCCGACGTACACGAGCTCGCCCTGCGGGGTCAGCCGGCACAGGTCGCCCGTGCGATACATCCGCGCTCCCGGCGCGGGGCCGAACGGGTCGGGCAGGAAGTTGGCACTCGTCGGGCCAGGACGGCGCAGGTAGCCGCGGGCCACCCCGGCGCCACCGATGAAGAGCTCTCCCACGGAGCCGGCAGGGACCGGTCGGAGCGCTTCGTCGAGGAGGTACGTCGAGACGTTCGCGATCGGTACGCCGATGGTCACCTGATCGCCCGTCACGCAGTGCTTCCAGGTCGCCTCCATCGCCGTCTCGGTCGGCCCGTACATGTTGAAGAGCCGCGCGTCCGACGCGCGCGCGAACTCCGTGACCAGTGCCGGCGTGAGTGGCTCGCCCCCACAGAAGACCAGTCTCAAGGAGCGGCACGCCTCGAAGCCGGGCGTGGCCACGAGCAGCGACAGCCACGAGGGGACGGCCCCGAGGATGGACACCTCGTGACGCTGGATCGCGCCGATGATGCGGGCGGGGTCGCCTTCGAGGTCGCCCTCTGGGAAGACGACGCTGGCCCCGGCCATCAAGGGTTGCAACAGCTCGAACAGTGAGGCATCGAAGGCATAGGAGAAGGTCACCAGGGCCCGGTCCCCCGGCCGGTAGGGGAGTGCTCGCTGCCGCCAGGTGAGGGTGTTGCAGATGGCGCGATGCGGAACCATGACGCCCTTGGGTTCGCCCGTCGATCCGGACGTGTGGATCACGTACGCGAGCCGATCGGGGCTGCACGGTGTGCTCAGTCTCGTGCGGGAGTTCGGGTCCGTGGGGGACGCGACATGATCCATCAGGACAAGCGACTGCTCGCGGAGGGCTGGCTGGCGCGAGGCGACCGACGGCGCGGTGATGCAGACGCTGGGTCGAACGTGCTCGAGGAGCCTGGCGGTTCGCTCCGCCGGCCCCCCCGGATCGACAGGCACGTAGCAACCCCCGGCCTTGAGCGTGCCCAGGATCGCGACGAGGAGATCGAAGCCGTTGGGGAGGCAGACGACCACGGGCTGGTCCGGACCCACGTGCCTGCGGCGGAGCTGTCGGGCGCACTGGTTGGCGCGGGCGTCCAGCTCCTGGTACGTCAGGCGCTCACGGCCGTGGATGGCGGCGCAGGCGGTCGGCGTCCGGTCGCACTGCTCCTCGATGAGTCGGTGCAGGAGGGGCGACCCTGGCTCGTCCGCCTGGCTTGCGGTCGCGCGAGCCAGCGATCCGAGAGTGTCTGTCATGACCGTGTCCGGGTCAGCTCTTGCGGGTCCGCTTCGAGGAGCTGGTGGTCTTCTTCGCTGTCTGGGACCGGCTGGGGGTCGTGCGCTTGGCGGCGGTGGCGGACGCGCCGTTCGCGTCCGGGGCCCCCGGAGCCCACGGGGGGAACTCGCTGGAGAGGACGGCACCGGGGCCGACGCAGCTCGCGGCCGCGACCTGACCCGCACCCCGCAGTCGCGCCGTCGGCGGGCCGACCGGCAGGCCGACCGACCCCCACGCCTGACGTACGGCGCGGGCCTCGTCGCTGCCGAAGCCGTAGGTCTGCGCCGCCACCTGTGAGGTGAGGGCCGCGAACTCGCGGAACCCCATGCGGGCGCGCATCCTCGGGCTCAGAAGCGTCTGGTACCAGATCCACCCGGCGTGTTCCCAGGCGTAGCCACCGAGGGCGGTCGCCGCCAGGTAGAAGGCATGGTTCGGGATCCCCGAGTTGATGTGGACGCCGCCGTTGTCGGAGCTGGTCGCCACGTAGTCCGACATGTGGCTGGGCTGCGGATCCTTGCCGAGCACGGGGTCGTCGTAGGCGGTCCCCGGCGCCTTCATCGACCGCAGCGCGACGCCCTTCACCGCGTTGGTCAGGAGACCTGCGCCGATGAGCCAGTCGGCCTCATCGGCCTCTTCGTTCAGCGAGTACTGCTTGACCAGGGAGCCGAACACGTCGGACAGGGACTCGTTGAGCGCGCCCGACTGGGCCCAGTAGATGAGACCGGACTCGTCCTCCGTCACGCCGTGCGCCAGCTCGTGGCCGATCACGTCCAGCGCGATGGTGAACCTGTTGAACAGCTCGCCGTCTCCGTCGCCGAAGACCATCTGGGCGCCGTCCCAGAACGCGTTGTCGTAGTTGATGTCGTAGTGAACGGTGGCCAGCAGGGGGAGTCCCGCGCCGTCGATCGAGTCCCTGGCGTAGACGTCGGCGAACAGGTCGTAGGTGGCGCCGAGGCCGTCGTAGGCCTCGTCGACCGCAGGGTCGCCGGTCGGGTCGTCACCTTCGAGCCGGACCTCCTCCCCCGGCAGGCTCTGGGTGTTGTGGGCGTCGCAGATCGTGCGCTGGGGTGCGGCCACGACGCCGGGATGACCGGCTGTCCGCGCCGAGAAGAGGGAGGTTCCCGGCCGGCCCTGCGAGAGGGCCCGGGCGCTGCGCACCGAGTCGTCGAGCAGGAAGGTCGTCAGCGCGGCTCGGCGTTGCTTGACAGAGCCGTTCAGGGCGATCTGCTGCAGGACGTAGGGAGGGATCACGCAGTGCAGGCCGCGTCGCCACTGCGCGACCCGGGCAGGGGCGCCGGGCTCCGCGGAGTCGGACACGGGGCTCGTGTGGCTGGACGTGTGTGTTCGCATCGGGCGCCTCCGAGTAGTCATTGCCAGCGACTGATCCACCGTCTCGGACGCTAGGCGCCGCCCCGCGGCGTCGGCTATGGGTACAACTACCCACTGCCGGGGGCGCGGGTTCTGGCAGCAGACGCGGTCCAGACCGGGGCGGTGCGGACCAGAGGAAATTTGTCTGTACGGCGGCTGCCTCGGTGCCTAGGCTGAGGCGACACGCGTTGTGGTGGCTCGGGATACGGGGAGGGCGCCATGGACGCCCATTCTCGGTGGGCTGAGTTGGTGGCAGAGACGGTTGCGGAGGGAATCGAAGGGATGTCTCGCGGCATCCCTCCCGCCGACACGATGGCGACCCGTCTCGGCCAGGCGCTGCATGCCGACGCGGCGTCCCACGGGTGGCTGGACAACCGCACCGGCAGGTACGAGCTGAGCGGGTGGCCGGCGAGTCTGGAAGGAGCATTGCTCGCACGGGCGACGTTCGCCGTGGCGCACACCCATCCCCAGCTCGTCCACTGGCTGCAGGGGAACCTCGGTGTCGCCACCGTTTCGTGGGCGATCTCCGACGCCACGGTCCGCGGGCCCGAACCGTCTCTGGTCCCGCGCCCCCGGCGTGGTGAGGGGCAGGCCGACCGCCCCTGTCCGAACGGCCACCCTCACCGCGTGCGGATCCTCGGCTTTGCCAGGTACGGCGACTTCACCCGGGAGGAGCTCGGACTGCTCGGCTTCCTGAGGCGCCCGATGATGGCGCTCATCGACCACGGTGACCTGCTCGCCCTCCGCGGTGTCGACGGCTCCTCTCCCGGCGGTGAGCCGGCGGTCCTGCAGCGCGCCGCGTCGCTCGACCTGACCTCGCGCGAGCTCGAGGTCCTCGCCCTGCTGGCAGACGGGCTCCTCGCCGTGACGATCGCAGCACGTCTGGCCATCTCCACCCGGACCGTGCACCGCCACCTGGCGCACATCTACGCCAAGCTGGACACCCACGACCGGCTCAGCACGGTCATGCGGGCGCAGGAGCTCCGGCTCCTGGCGGGCGCAATCCGCTGACTCGGCACCCTTGAGGCGTCGCGACAGTCGGCGTACTATCACGATATATCGCGTTAGTACGGACCGAGGAGGGTCGCCGATGGGGCACCACGGGCATCGCTGGGGACAGTCGTGGGGCGGCCAGGCGACCGGCGGCATGGGCGGTCCGCCACCGTGGCTGGCCGGGCTCTTCGGCCTGGCCCAGGGCGAGCAGCGGACCGCGCCGCGGGCCCGCCGCGGTGACGTCCGGGCCGCGATCCTGGACGTGCTCGCGGCCGAGCCGCTGAACGGGTACCAGATCATCTCCGGCATCGCCGAACGCACCGGCGGTGCGTGGAAGCCGAGCCCGGGCTCGATCTACCCGACGATCTCCCAGCTCGAGGACGAAGGCCTGGTCGAGGCGGACGACGCCAACGGCCGTCGTACCCTCCGGCTCACCGACGCCGGCCGCGACTATGTCGCCGCCAACGCCGACGAGCTCGCCGGGGTGTGGGAGCCGTTCACCGCTCCCCGGCGCAGCGAGGGCAACGACTACAGCGCACTCAAGCCCGAGATCGGCCAGGTGATGAGCGCCGTGTGGCAGATCGCCACCACCGGTACCGACCAGCAGCGCCGCGACGCGATCGACGTCCTGGTCGAGACCCGGCGCAAGCTCTACGGCCTGCTCGCGGAGGGAGAGGCGGAATGAACGGCTACCCGAGCTCATCCGGCACCGGCTCGCGCCGGGGCGACCTCCGGCTGCGGATCGGTGACGCCGAGCGGAACGCCGCGAGCGCCGACCTCGGCGAGCACTACGCCCAGGGCAGGCTCACCACCGAGGAGCACGGCGAGCGGCTGGACCGGATCTGGGAGGCACGCACCCGTGGCGAGCTGGCGGCGATCTTCGCCGACCTCCCCGGCCGGGTCGGGCACCCGGCAGCGGCGCTGCCCACCACGCGGACGCCGCGGCGGCGCCCCGGCTGGACCCGGCTCCCGGCGCCGTTGCTCGCCCTCGTCGCGCTGCTGGTCGCGATCACGGTGCTGACCAACCTGCCGTGGATCCTGATCGGCCTCGCCGTGTGGTTCTTCTTCCTCCGCGGTGGCTGCCACTCGTCGCACAGAACCCACCGCTGGTAGCACCGGGTCCCCGGGCCGCCGTGCGCTCCACGGCCGAGGGTGACTAGGGTCACGGGTTGGTCACTCAACTCGGAGGTGTTCCATGACCGACCCCCGTCCCCCACGCTCCCGACCAGCCACCCGGGGCACGTGGATCGCGGTCTGCGTGCTGCTCGCGCCGGCCGTGATCGTCCCCCTGCTCGTCCCCCTGTACGACAGGGAAGACCCCACGCTGGCCGGCTTCCCGTTCTACTACTGGTTCCAGCTGGCGCTGATCCCGGCCGCCGTCGTGCTCACCGCCGTGGCCTACTACCTCTCCAAGGCCGCCGACCGGCGTGACCACGAGGCCCACGGGTCGCCGGGTCGGCACCCCCGAGGGGAGTCGCCGCGATGACCGACGTCAGCACTGTCGCCTTCAGCGTCTTCCTGTTCCTCTTCCTGCTGGTCACGGTCCTCGGCTTCGCCGCGTCCCGCTGGCGTCGTGCGCAGGAGCTCAACGACCTCGACGAGTGGGGGCTCGGGGGTCGCAACTTCGGCACGTTCATCGCCTGGTTCCTGATCGGCGGCGACCTCTACACGGCGTACACCTTCGTCGCGGTGCCCGCGCTGCTCTACGTCGGCAGCGGCATCGGCTTCTTCGCCGTGCCCTACACGATCGTGGTCTACCCGCTGATCTTCCTGTTCCTGCCTCGCCTCTGGTCGGTCTCGCACCGGCACGGCTACGTCACGCCCGCCGACTTCGTGCAGGGTCGCTACGACAGCCGGGCGCTGGCCCTGGTGATCGCGTTCACCGGCATCCTCGCGACGATGCCCTACATCGCGCTCCAGCTGGTCGGCATCGAGGTCGTGCTCGAGGTGATGGGCATCGGTGTGGAGTCCGCCAACTGGTTCGTCCGCGACCTGCCGCTGTTCATCGCGTTCGCGGTGCTCGCCGCCTACACCTACTCCTCCGGGTTGAGGGCGCCGGCGCTGATCGCGTTCGTCAAGGACCTGCTGATCTACATCGTGATCTTCACCGCGATCCTCTACCTCCCCAGCCAGCTGGGCGGGTGGGACAGCATCTTCTCGGCGGCCAGCGACTCCTTCGACGCCTACAACACCGAGAACGCCGACGCGATCGCGGCCGGGGATGTGGCCCCGCAGGGTGACATCCCGCCCGCGCTGCTGCACTGGGCCTACGCCTCGCTCGCGCTCGGCTCGGCGCTGGCGCTGTTCATGTACCCGCACTCGGTCACCGCGGTGCTCTCCACCAAGAACCGCTCGGTGATCCGGCGGAACGCGGCGCTGCTGCCGGCGTACTCCTTCCTGCTCGGGCTGCTCGCCCTGCTCGGCTTCGTCGCCATCGCGGCCGGCGTGGCGGTGGAGAACCCGCAGCAGGCGGTCCCGCAGCTGTTCGAGAACGAGTTCCCGGACTGGTTCGCCGGCGTCGCCTTCGCGGCGATCGTGATCGGGGCGCTGGTGCCGGCGGCGATCATGTCGATCGCGGCGGCGAACCTGTGGACGCGCAACATCTACAAGGCGTTCATCAAGCGGGACGCGACCCGGGCCCAGGAGGCGCAGCAGAGCAAGATCGCCTCGCTGCTGGTGAAGTTCGGCGCGCTGGCGTTCGTGCTGTTCGTGTCCACGACCTACGCCCTGGACCTGCAGCTGCTCGGTGGCGTCTGGATCCTGCAGACGTTCCCCGCGATCGTCGTCGGTCTGTACACCAACTGGTTCCACCGGTGGGCGCTGCTCGCCGGCTGGGCCGTGGGCATGGCCTGGGGCACCTGGACGGCCTACGGGATCCCGAAGATCGGCGATCCGGGGAGCCACTTCGGCAGCCCGCTCTCGGAGTTCCCGTTCACCGACACGCTCGTCTACACGGGCTTCACCGCGATCCTGCTCAACCTGATCGTGGTGATCGGGCTGACCGTGCTCTTCCGGGCGCTCAACGTCAGCCCCGGCGTGGACCAGACCTCGCCCGAGGACTACCACGCCGACGCCGGCGAAGCCGGGGTGGAACGCGAGCTCGACCCGTTGGCCACGGAGTCGCACCCCTGACCCCGCCGTCCGTGACGGTTCGGTTGTCGCAAAGAGCGCAAGGACAACCGTTCCGTCACGGACGACCCTCGCTAGGTTGGGCCCATGACGACGCCCTCCTTCGAGCTCGACCAGGACCACCTCGACCTGCGGGAGTGGGTGCACACCTTCGCTGCCGACGTCATCCGCCCGGCCGCGGCGGAGTGGGACGAGAAGGAGGAGTTCCCCTGGCCGGTCGTCGAGGAGGCGGCCAAGGCCGGCCTCTACTCGGTCGACTTCATCGTCGCCCAGGCGTTCGACGAGACCGGGCTCGGCTTCCCGATCACCATGGAGGAGCTCTTCTGGGGTGACGCCGGGATCGGGCTCTCCATCGTGGGCACCTCGCTCGCGGCGGCCGGCGTTCGCGCCAGCGGCACCGACGAGCAGGTCGCGGAGTGGATCCCGGCGATGTACGGGTCGCCGGGGGACCTGAAGCTGGGCGCGTTCTGCTCCTCCGAGCCCGACGCCGGCAGCGACGTGGGCGCGATGCGCACCCGGGCGACGTACGACGAGGCCAAGGACGAGTGGGTGCTCAAGGGCACCAAGACCTGGGCCACGAACGGCGGCATCGCCGACGTCCACGTCGTGACCGCCGTCGTCGACCCGGAGCTGCGGACCCGTGGCCAGGCCAGCTTCGTGGTCCCGCCGGGCACGCAGGGGCTCAGCCAGGGCCAGAAGTTCGCCAAGCACGGCATCCGCGCCTCGCACACCGCCGAGGTGGTGCTCGACGACGTGCGGATCCCCGGCTCCTGCCTGCTCGGCGGCAAGGAGAAGCTCGACGCCCGGCTCGCGAAGGCACGCGAGGGCGGCAGCTCGGGCGCGAGCAACGCCTCGATGGCGACCTTCGAGCGGACCCGGCCCGCGGTGGGCGCGCAGGCGATCGGGATCGCCCGGGCGGCCTACGAGGTGGCGCTCGACTACGCGAAGACGCGCGAGCAGTTCGGCAAGCCGATCATCGAGAACCAGGCGATCGCCTTCATGCTGGCCGACATGGCCACCTCGATCGAGGCCTCGCGGCTGCTGGTCTGGCGGGCCGCGTGGATGGCCATGCAGGGCAAGGCTTTCGAGCAGGCCGAGGGGTCGATGTCGAAGCTGTTCGCCGGCGAGACCGCCGTGCGGGTGACCGGGCAGGCGATGCAGATCCTCGGCGGCAACGGCTTCACCCGTGAGTACCCGGTCGAGCGGATGGCCCGCGACGCGAAGATCTACACGATCTTCGAGGGCACCTCCGAGATCCAGCGGCTGGTGATCGCCCGGTCGGTCTCGGGCGCCCCGATCAGATGATCCGGGATCGGGCGAGGGACCCGGTCTTCTGGTCCAACACCACGCAGCTCCTCAAGACGGTGGTGGCCGCGGTGCTGTCGTGGGTGATCGCCGTCCGCCTGGTCGGCGCCCCACAGTCGTTCCTGGCGCCCTGGGCGGCGCTGATGGTCGCCCAGGCGACCGTCTACCGCACCTTCTCGCAGGGTGCGCGACAGGTCGGCGCGACCGTGTTCGGCGTGCTGCTCGCCTGGGCGTGCGGCAACCTTCTCGGGCCGGACGCCGCGGCGCTCGGGGCGGTCGTCCTCCTCGGCCTGCTCGTCGGGCAGGTCGCGGTGGTTCGAGGGGGAGAGCACCACGGCCGCGGCGACGGCCCTGGTCGTGCTGACGACCGGCTTCTCCGACGACCAGCAGATGCTGGTCGACCGGCTGCTGGACACGGCCATCGGCATCGGGGTCGGGCTGGTCATCAACTTCACCGTCTGGCCGCCCCTGCGGCGGCGTACGGCGATCGCGGCGATGGACGCGCTCGACAACCGCATCGGGGCACTGCTCGTCGACATCGCCGACGGCGTCGCGAGCGGCTGCGAAGCGGAGGACGTGGCCGGCTTCCTGGAGCGCACCCGCGAGATCGACGAGGAGCTCGACCACGCCTGGGCGCTGGTTCGCCAAGCGCGCGAGAGCGCCGCCCTCAACCCGCGCCGGTCGGCCCGCGCGCTGCGCCATCCCGACAAGTGGGTCGGTCTGATGCGCCGGATGGAGCAGGCGGTCGCGGAGTCCCGGAGCATCGCGCGGACCCTCGAGCGCAGCGTCGAGGAGTCTCAGAGCTGGGACCCCGAGTTCGCCCGGGCGTACGCCGAGGCCATGCGCCGCGGTGGGAAGGCCGTCGAGGAGGCCGATGTGGCGGCGATCCGGGAGTGCCGCCAGCGGCTGGATGGGCTGGTGACGGGGCTGGGGGAGGAGCAGCCGATTCCGGCGCTCTGGCCCGTGTACGGCGGCCTGGTCGTCAACCTCGCCAACATCCTCGACGCGATGGAGGAGGTGGCGCCGGCCAACCCGATGTCCCAGCCGCCGGTGCCGTTCCGGGTCCGCCGCGCCCGCCCGTGACTACAGCTCGATCGCCCGGTTGACCCAGGTCGACGCGACCACCATCCCGACCGCCTCGTAGACGCCGCGCGCCCCCGCCCGGGTGTCGGTGGACAGGCAGGAGCGGACCGCGCCGTGCTCGCGCGCCAGCCCGAACGCGTCGACCAGCATCGAGCGCGCCAGCCGCCGGCCCCGGTGGTCGCGGCGGACCGCGATCCGGGCGACGTACGCGCTGTCGCCGGCGAGGTAGACGTGGGTGGCGCCGACCAGCTCGCCCTCGGCGTTCACCAGCAGCCGGAGGTTCCACGGCTCGAAGCCGGGCCGCTCCCAGACCCAGGATGCGAAGTCCTCGATCGGGTGCCGCGGACGGTCCGACCACTCGAGGAACGCGTCCTCGATCAGGGTCCACGCGGCCTCGTGGTCGTCCGGGGCGGCGTCGCGCAGGACGAAGCCGTCCGGCAGCGGGTACGGCGCGATCTCGACGCCCTCGGGCAGCTCGAGGTCCCACGCGGTCCACCTGAGCCGGTAGCCGAGGTCGGCCATCAGCCGGTCGGCGGCGCTGCCCTCGGGCACCTGGCCGCCGATCCGCGTCGACCCGCGGGACCGTGCGGTCTCCTGGATCCAGGCGGCGACCGCCGTACCGATGCCGCGGCCCTGGTGGTCGGGGTGCACGGCGGAGTAGGCGTGGTCGGGACCGGCCACGTCGCCGTAGGCCACCAGCCGGTCGCCGTCGAAGACGCCGACGGTGCTGGCCCCGATGTCGTAGCTGGGCCGTTGCCAGTCGCTGAGCACGTCCTCGAGCGAGATGTCGACCTCGCCCAGGTCGACCAGCTCCTCGGCGGCCACCACCTCGAAGACGCGCGTGCGCGTCGTCGAGGGTGAGCGGCCGGGCGGTGAGACCCTCGGGCAGCGCGGCGACCACGGCGGAGGTCGTCATCGCGCCGCCCCCGTCTCGATCGCGCGGTGCACCCACACCGAGCTCACCTTCATGCCGACCTTCTCGTAGAGCGCGAGGGCGCCGGTACGCGAGTCGGTGGAGAGCTCGGACCGGGTGGCGCCGTGCTCGGCGCCGGCGGCGAAGGCGTCGACGAGCAGCGCCTGGGCGAGGCCGCGGCCTCGCTGGTCGCGGCGGGTGGCGAGCCGGGCGATGTAGCTGCACCGCTCGTTGAGCTGGACCAGGATCATCGCCACCACGTCGCCGGCCGGGTCGGTGACCACGCGCAGGTTCCACGGCTCGAAGCCGGGGCGGCGGGTGGTGCTCGCCTCCCACTGCGCGAACGTGTCCCGCTCGCGCACCGACCACTCCAGGAAGGCGTCCTCCTGCACCGTCCACGCGGCCTCGTACTCGTCGGGCCGCGCCTCGCGGACGGCGTACCCGTCCGGCAGCTGCCGTGCCGGGATGCTCGCACCCTCCGGCAGCCGGAGCACCCAGCTGGTCCAGCGCACGTGGAAGCCGAGCCGCTCGAGGAGTACGTCGCCGGGCGACCCCTGCGGGACCGGCATCCCGACCACGGGCTCGCCCTGCTCCCGGCACTTCGCCCGCATCCACCCGGCCAGCTGGGTCCCGAGGCCGCGGCCGTGGTGGTCGGGATGGACGGTCGCGTCGCCGTGCCCGCCCGAGCCGCTCTCGGCGTACCCGACCAGCCGCTCGCCGTCGAAGACCCCGATGCTGCTGGCGGTCACGTCGTAGCCGGGGCGCTGCCAGTCGGCCACGATGTCGGCCTCCTCGATGATCACCTCGCCGACGTCGGCCAGCTCGTTGGCGCCGATCACTTCTGCGACGGCCGCCGCGTCGGCGGGGGTGAGTGGCCGGGTCGTCAGTCCGGCCGGGAGGTCGAGATCCATGGGCAGATCATGGGCCTCGTCCGGCGCGGCTGCCACCGAAATACGTCGAGTCGGCGCAAGTTACTCCCAGACTGGGTGAACTTGCGCCGACTCGGCGGGGTACGGCGGGAACTTGCGCCGGCTCGGCCTCAGGCGTTGCGGATGGCGGAGATGTCGAAGTCGAGCTTGATCTTCTCGGAGACGAGGACGCCGCCGGTCTCGAGCGCGGCGTTCCAGGTCAGGCCCCAGTCCTTGCGGTTGATCGAGGTGGAGCCCTCGAAGCCGACCCGCAGGTTGCCGAAGGGGTCGCGCGCCGAGCCGGTCTCCTCGAAGGGGATCGTGACCGGCTTGGTGACGCCCTTGATGGTCAGGTCGCCGGTGATCGCCCAGGTGTCCTCGTCGACCTTCTCGACCTCGGTCGAGGCGAAGGTGATCGTCGGGTAGGTCTCGGCGTCGAAGAAGTCGCCGGACTTGAGGTGACCGTCGCGGTCGGCGCTGCCGGTGTCGACGGAGGCGACGTCGATGGAGAGGCTCACCTTCGAGGCGGCAGGGTTGGCCGTGTCGATGGTGGCGGTGCCCTCGAAGCCCTTGAACGCGCCGCGCACGGTGGTCACCATGGCGTGGCGGGCGGAGAAGCCGAGGCGGCTGTGGGAGACGTCCAGGGTGTAGTCGCCCGAGATGTCTTCGACGGCTGCAGTGCCCGCCTCGAAGTCGCGGTCGAGAACGGCGGTGCTCTTGCTGCGGTTGAAGAAGTTCACTGAACTGCCTTCCTTCTGTGGATTGGTTGAAGATTCAACTGTTCCAACCTCGCACCCTCGCTTGTTCATTCCTTGATTGCTGTGAGGCGCGTCACATGACCGCTGGCCGTAGGATCCGCTGCGATGCACGAGCCGCTCCCGACGATCCTGATCGCCGCCTCCTTCGTCCTCGCCGCCGTCGCGGTCGTGCAGCTGGCACTGGACAGGCCGGCCGGGAACCTGCTCCTCGGACTGGCGGCCCTGCTCGAGGTGGGGCTGGTCGCGCAGACCGTGGTCGGGATCGTCTCGCTGGCCACCGACGGCGACGACGTCAACGGCCTCGTGTTCGTCGGGTACCTGATCGCCACCGTGCTGTTCCTGCCCGTGGCGACGGTGTGGGCGCTGGGCGAGCGGAGCCGCGGCGGTACGGCGGTGCTGGTGATCGCGGCGCTGGTGGTGCCGGTGCTGATCGTGCGCACCCAGCAGGTGTGGGTTGGCTGAGAGCGCCGCGCGCACGAACGTCGGCTGGGGCCGCGCGCTGATCCTCGTGTACGGCGTCTTCGCGTTCTCCGCGCTCGGGCGCAGCTCCACCCAGCTGGTGCAGAAGGCCGACGAGGCGCCGCTGGCCTACGCGCTCTCGGCGTTCGCGGCCCTGGTCTATGCGGTCGCCACGTTCGCGCTGGCGCGACCCGGCCGGCGTACCACCCCGCTCGCGTGGGCCGCGGTCCTGGTGGAGCTGGCCGGCGTGCTGGTCGTCGGTGCGCTCACCGTCGCGCAGCCCGACCTGTTCCCCGACGACACCGTGTGGTCGCGGTTCGGCAGCGGCTACGGCTACGTCCCGACCGTGCTGCCGTTCCTCGGCCTCGCCTGGCTGTGGCACACCACGAGGGGCGCGGGCGGGGATCAGCGGAAGGCCGACTCCCCGGTCAGCGCCTGACCGATCACGAGCTGGTGCACCTCGGAGGTCCCCTCGTAGGTGATCACCGACTCGAGGTTGTTGGCGTGCCGCATCAGCGGGTACTCCAGCGTGATCCCTGCCGCGCCCAGGATCGTCCGGCACTCGCGCGCGATCTTCAGCGCCTCGCGGGTGTTGTTGAGCTTGCCGACGCTGATCGCCTCGGCGGGCAGCCGGCCCTCGTCCTTGAGCCGCCCGAGGTGCAGCGCGAGCAGCATGCCCTTGGCGAGCTCGACCGACATGTCGGCCAGCTTGGCCTGGGTCAGCTGGTACGACGCCAGCCGCCGGTCGAAGATCTCCCGCTCGCGGGCGTAGGCGATGGTCGCCTCGAGGCAGTCGCGGGCCGCGCCCAGCGCGCCGTACACGATCCCGAACCGGGCCTCGGTGAGGCAGGACAGCGGGCCGGAGAGGCCGCTCGCGCTCGGGCAGCATCGCGTCGGCCGGGAGCCGGACGTCGTCGAGGACGAGCTCGCTGGTGACCGAGGCGCGCAGCGACATCTTCTGCTTGATCTCGGGCGCGGAGAAGCCGTCGGCGTCCGTCGGGACGACGAAGCCGCGGATCCCCTCGTCGGTCCTCGCCCAGACGACCGCCACGTCGGCGACCGAGCCGTTGGTGATCCACATCTTGGTGCCCGTGAGCACCCAGTCGCGCGCCGTCCTGCCGCGCCCGCGTGCGCATGCCGCCGGGGTTGGAGCCGAAGTCGGGCTCGGTCAGGCCGAAGCAGCCGATCGCCTCACCGGTCGCCATCCGCGGCAGCCACTCGTCCTTCTGGGCGTCCGACCCGTGCTTCCAGATCGCGAACATCGCCAGGCTGCCCTGGACCGAGACCACCGACCGCAGCCCGGAGTCGCCGGCCTCCAGCTCGAGGCAGGCCAGGCCGTACGCCGTCGCGCTGGTGCCCGCGCAGCCGTACCCGGTCAGGTGCATCCCGAGCAGCCCCATCGACCCGAACTCGCGGGCCAGCTCGCGCACCGGCGCGGTGCCGGCCTCGTACCACCCGGCGATCTCGGGCTTGAGCTTCTCCTCGACGAAGCTGCGCACGGTGTCGCGGATGGCGCGGTCCTCCTCGGCTGATGAGCGAGTCGGTGTCGAGCAGCTGGAGGGGGGTGAGCGGCATGCGGCCCATCATCCCCGACCGTCCACCCTCGTCTGAGAACGGACGAGAGGGGTGAACGTGCCCGATTACGGGCAGGATGTTGCACTTCGCCCGGATCTGGGGGCACGATGCTCGGCGTGGCCACGGACCCGGAGCTCGTCGAGCGGATCGCGGCGAGCACCGGCCTCACCCCCGCCGAGGCGGCGCGGGTGATCGAGGACGTGGTCGCCTTCCATGCCGAGCCGGTCGAGAGCTATGTCCGGCGCCGGCACGCCCACCTGAAGACCTACGGCGCGAGGAACCACGAGATCTTCGCCGCGATCGCGGCCGAGCTCGCCGACCGCGTGGTCGCGGCGCCACCGCTCACCGAGCGGCAGCTGCGCCGCATCGTCTACGGATAGACGAGAGGAAACCGAAATGTGCGGAATCGTCGGGTACGTCGGCGGCCAGCAGGCCGCCCCGCTCCTGCTCGAGGGGCTGACCCGGCTCGAGCACCGGGGCTACGACTCGGCCGGGCTGGCGGTGCTCGGGGGTGCCGGGAGCAAGGCGGGGATCCGGGTCGCCAAGCAGGCCGGCCGGGTCCGTGACCTGGCCGACGGCCTGCCCGGCCGGTTCACCGGCAAGGCCGGGATCGGGCACACCCGCTGGGCCACCCACGGGCCGGCCACCGACGCCAACGCCCACCCGCACACCGACGCGGCCGGCGAGGTCGCGGTGGTGCACAACGGGATCATCGACAACGCGGCCACCCTGCGGCAGCGGCTGACCGACGACGGCGTGGAGCTGGCCTCCGACACCGACACCGAGGTGGTCGCCCACCTGGTCGCCCGGTCGGACGCCGACACCCTCGAGGGCAAGGTGCGCGACGCGCTCGGCGCGATCGAGGGCACCTACGGCCTCGCGGTCGTGCACGCCGGCTTCCCGGACCGGATCGTGGTCGCCCGCAACGGCAGCCCGCTGATCGTCGGGGTCGGCGAGAGGGAGATGTACGTCGCCTCCGACCTGGCCGCCCTGGTCCGCTACACCACCACGGTCGCCCACCTCGAGGACGGCGAGCTGGCCACCGTCACGGCCGGCGGGTTCACCACGTTCACCGCCGACCTGGCGCGGACCGGCAAGGAGGCGACCGAGCTCGACCTCGACCCGGCCGCCTACGAGAGCGGCGACCATGCGTCGTACATGCACAAGGAGATGCTCGAGCAGCCCGAGGCCGCCGAGCGGGTGCTGCGCGGACGCCTCGACGAGCGGTTCGGCACCGCCCACCTGGGCGGGCTCAACCTGGACGCCCGCGAGACCCGGGCGATCCGGCGGGTGAAGATCCTGGGCTGCGGGTCGGCCTACTACGTCGGGCAGATGGGTGCCCAGCTCGTCGAGGAGCTGGCCCGGATCCCGGCGGACGCCGAGGCGGCCAGCGAGTTCCGCTACCGCAACCCGATCGTCGAGCCGGACACGCTCTACGTCGCGGTCAGCCAGTCCGGGGAGACCGTCGACACCCTGCTGGCGGTCCAGGAGGTACGTCGCAAGGGCGGCCGCGTGGTCGGGCTGGTCAACGTCGTGGGCAGCGCGATCGCCCGCGAGTGCGACGGGGGCATCTACCTGCACGCCGGGCCGGAGGTCGCCGTCGCCTCGACCAAGGCGCTGACCAACATGTTCCTCGGCTTCGCCCTGCTCGCGCTGCAGCTGGGCCGGGTCCGCGACCTGTCGATCGCCGACGGGAAGCGCCTGATCGCCGGCCTCGCCGCCATCCCCGACCAGGTCGGGGAGGTGCTGGCGGGCGAGGAGGAGCTCGCGGAGATCGCCCGCGGGCTCGCGGAGGCGGAGAGCCTGTTCTTCGTCGGTCGGGTGCGCGGGTTCCCGGTGGCCCGGGAGGGCGCGCAGAAGTTCAAGGAGATCTCCTACCGCCACGCGGAGGCCTACCAGACCTCCGAGCTCAAGCACGGCCCGCTGGCGCTGATCTCACCGGACGTGCCGACGGTGGCGATCGTGCCCGACGACGAGCTGCTCGAGCGCAACGTCGCGGCCCTGCACGAGATCGCCGCGCGCAACGGACCGCTGGTGGTGGTGACCCACGCCGGCGTGGACCTCGGCGGCCTCGCGGCGACCCGGATCGACGTACCACCGAACGAGCCGGAGCTCGACCCGATCGTGCTCACCGTCCCGCTGCAGGTGCTCGCCTACCACGCCGCCCTGCACCTCGGCCACGACATCGACAAGCCGCGCAACCTGGCCAAGTCCGTCACCGTGGAGTGAGTCCCGGCGGCGCGTGACCGACGGCACCGCGACGGCGAATCACCGCGCGGGCGCGCGAGCCCCTACCGTGGTGGGCATGCCTGACGAGCCCGACCAGCCCGAGACCACCTTTGCCGACCTCGGACTCGACGGCCCCGTCCTCAAGGCGCTCCGCGACGTCGGCTACGAGACCCCCTCGCGGATCCAGGCCGCCACGATCCCCACCCTGCTCGGCGGCCGCGACGTGGTCGGCCTCGCCCAGACCGGCACCGGCAAGACGGCCGCGTTCGCGCTGCCGATCCTCTCCCGGCTCGACCTGTCGCAGAAGACCCCCCAGGCGCTCGTGCTGGCACCGACCCGTGAGCTCGCGCTCCAGGTGTGCGAGGCGTTCGAGCGGTACGCCGCCCACCAGCGCGGCGTCCACGTCCTCCCGGTCTACGGCGGCCAGGGGTACGGCGTCCAGCTGTCCGCGCTGCGTCGCGGCGTGCACATCGTGGTCGGCACGCCCGGCCGGATCATGGACCACCTGGAGAAGGGCACCCTCGACCTGAGCGAGCTGCGCTTCCTGGTCCTCGACGAGGCCGACGAGATGCTCAACATGGGCTTCGCCGAGGACGTCGAGACGATCCTGGCGAGCACGCCCGAGGACAAGCAGGTGGCGCTCTTCTCCGCCACCATGCCGCCGACGATCCGCCGGATGTCGCAGCGCTACCTCCGCGACCCGGAGGAGATCACCGTCAAGAACAAGACGGCGACCGCGGCCAACATCACCCAGCGCTACCTGACGGTCTCCTACCCGCAGAAGGTCGACGCGCTCACCCGGATCCTCGAGGTGGAGAACTTCGAGGGGATGATCGTCTTCGTCCGCACCAAGAACGAGACCGAGGCGCTGGCCGAGAAGCTGCGCGCCCGGGGGTTCTCCGCGGCCGCGATCAACGGCGACGTCGCCCAGCAGCAGCGCGAGCGCACCGTCAACCAGCTCAAGGCGGCCAAGCTCGACATCCTCGTCGCCACCGACGTCGCCGCCCGCGGCCTCGACGTGGAGCGGATCAGCCACGTCGTCAACTACGACATCCCCACCGACCCCGAGTCCTACGTCCACCGGATCGGCCGGACCGGACGGGCCGGTCGCAGCGGCGACGCGATCTCCTTCGTGACGCCGCGTGAGCGGTACCTGCTGCGGTCGATCGAGAAGACCGCCCGCCAGCCGCTGACCCAGATGCAGCTGCCGACCGTCGAGGACGTCAACACCACCCGGCTCGCCCGGTTCGACGACGCGATCACCGAGGCGCTCGGCTCCGGGGAGAAGGTGGAGTTCTTCCGCGACGTGGTCAGCCACTACGTCCGCGAGCACGACGTGCCGGAGGTCGACGTCGCCGCCGCGCTGGCCGTCGTACTCCACGGCGAGACGCCGCTGCTGCTCGACCCCGAGGCCGAGCGCCAGCAGCGGCGGGGCGGCAACGAGCCGCAGCCGACCGCGGGACCGCGCCGAGCGCGGTGGTCGCGGGGACCGTCGGCCGGCCCGCGGGGAGAGCGGCCCGCTGGCGACGTACCGGATCTCCGTCGGCAAGCGGCACAAGGTCGAGCCGCGCCAGATCGTCGGCGCGATCGCGAACGAGGGCGGGCTGAGCCGCCAGGACTTCGGGCACATCTCGATCCGTCCGGACTTCTCCCTCGTCGAGCTGCCGGCGGAGCTTCCGCCGGGGACGACCGAGGCCCTGGCCGGCACCCGGATCTCGGGGAAGCTGATCGAGCTGCGACCCGACTCGGGACCGCCGCAGAGGAGCCGCGGACCGGCCCACGACGACCGTGGTCCGGCGCCGCGGAGGAAGAAGCCGCGGCACAAGGGGTCCGGCGGCTGACTCTGGCCAGTGGGGACAGGGCTCCCTAGTGTGGTTGGCGGCCACGCTCCCTCCGGCCGTCCGACAACCTCTCGGAAGGACCCCCATGACCCCCGCACGTAGAGCCCTCCCGCGCGCCGTCCTCGCGACGCTCGCGCTGCTCCTCCCGCTCCTCCCTGCGCTCGCGCTCCAGCCGGCCGCGCAGGCCGCTCCACCGACGTACGTCGCCCTCGGTGACTCCTACTCCTCGGGCACCGGCACCCGCGACTACATCGACGACGGCACGTCCTGCCAGCGGTCGACGTCCGCCTATCCCGAGCCTGGTCGCCGCCGCCCGGGGCTACTCCCTCAACTTCCGCGCCTGTTCCGGCGCCCGCATCCCCGACGTCACCAACACCCAGCTCTCCGCGCTCAGCGCGAGCACCAACTACGTGACGATCTCGGTCGGCGGCAACGACGCCGGCTTCGCCGACGTGCTCACCGAGTGCGCGACGCCGTGGTGGGCCGGCGACTGCGACGGCGCGATCGACCAGGCGCAGGCCTACATCAACAACACGCTGCCCGGCGCGCTGTCGAACCTCTACACCTCGATCCGGACCCAGGCGCCGAACGCCAAGGTCGTCGTCGTGGGCTACCCGCGGATCTTCATGGGCGAGGACTGCAACGCCGGCACCTGGTTCTCCCCGGAGGAGATGACCCGGCTGAACCAGACCGCCGACCTGCTCAACAGCAAGACCTCCCAGCAGGCATCCGCGAAGGGCTTCTCGTTCGGGAACCCGACCAGCCGCTTCATCGGGCACGCCGTCTGTGACGACCCCGAGTGGATCAACGGGCTCTCCAACCCGATCGGCGAGAGCTACCACCCGAACAAGCCCGGGCACTCCTCCGGCTACACCCCGACCGTCAGCCCGCTGCTCACCGGCGCCGCGGTGACCGTCAACGGCAAGGTGCGCCGGAACTCCGCGGCGATGGCCGAGGAGCTCGCCGCGCAGCAGGCGGAGTACGCCGAAGCCGACGCCTCGATCGAGCCGGAGTCCTTCCGCGCTCCCACGCGCGCCTCGCTCCGGGTCGCCGCCGCGGAGGCCGGCATCGACCTCGACCGCTGGCTGGCCCGCCACTAGGCCCCTGGAAGAGATAGTCCCCGAACCTTGGGTCGTCGGAACCATCGATCGACGACCCAAGGTTCGGGGACTACCCACGCCACGGCGGATCCGGCCCGCGGGGCGGGTGATGGTAGAAGGGACGCCATGGGGGCTCCTCGTTCGTCCTGGATCACCGGACTCGTCGCGACCGTCCTGCTGCCCGTTCTGCTGGCCGGCTGCTCGGCCGCCGAGGAGATCACCGGGCCCGACCCGGAGCCGGCCGCCGAGGCGTTGGCCCGGGCGCTGGCGACGAACGAGTGGTCGGAGGTCGACCTCACCGACCGGACGGCCCGCGAGGTGCGCGGCTTCTACGGCGAGGTCACCGCGGGCATGGGTGGGGTCAGCCCGACCGTCGAGGTCGCCGACGTCGCGGAGTCCGACGGGACGGCGACCGTCACCCTCGACTGGAGCTGGCCGCTCGGGGAGTCGGCCTGGACCTACGAGTCGGAGGCCACCCTCACCCAGGACGGTGACGCATGGGAGGCCGCGTGGTCGCCGACCATGGTCGAGCCGTCGCTGACGGAGAACGAGGTGCTCGACGCCACCACGGTCACGGCCGAGCGCGGCGAGATCCGCGGCGCCCGCGGGCTCGCCCTGGTCACCGAGCGCCCCGTCGTCCGGTTCGGCATCGACCGTACCCAGGTGCCCGCGAAGCGGGCCGGTGCGTCGGCGCAGCGGCTCGCGGCTCTCGTCGGCGTCGACCCGGCGCCGTACGCCAAGCAGGTCGAGGCCTCGGGCGAGGCGGCGTTCGTGGAGGCGATCGTGTTCCGGCGCGACGACGTGCCGCCCGCGGTGGCCCAGGGGTACGACGCGATCCCCGGCGCCCGGGCGGTGGCCGACGACCTGCCGCTCGCCCCGACCCGTGAGTTCGCCGCACCGATCCTCGGCACCGTCGGTGAGGTGACCGCCGAGATGATCAAGAAGGAGCCGGAGCGCTACCAGATCGGCGACCAGGCGGGCCTGTCCGGCCTCCAGGCGCGGTACGACGACCAGCTGGCCGGAACCCCAGGGATCGTGGTGAACGCGGTGCGCGACCGGGGCAACGCCCCGGACAAGGAACGGGAGCTGTTCCGCGCGGACCCGGTCGCGGGCCGACCGCTCCGGCTGACGCTGGACGCCGACCGACAGCTCACGGCCGAGCGGCTCCTCGCGGGAGTCCGCCCTGCCAGCGCGATCGTCGCGATCCGTCCGTCGAGCGGCGACATCGTCGCGGCCGCGAACGGTCCCGGCACCGACGGCTACAACATGGCCACCTTCGGCCAGTTCGCACCGGGATCGACGTTCAAGAGCGTCAGCTCGCTGGCACTGCTGCGGGCCGGGCTCTCCCCGGACTCCCGGGTGCCGTGCACCCGCGAGGTCGTGGTGGACGGCCGCGCGTTCGAGAACTACGACGACTACCCGTCCAGTGCACTCGGTCAGATACCGCTCCGCTCGGCGGTGGCCAACTCGTGCAACACGGCGATGATCTCCCAGGCCGACGAGCTCGCCGGAGACGGCCTCGCCGAGGCGGCGGCGTCCCTCGGCATGGGCGTCGACCACGACCTGGGGTTCCCGGCCTACTTCGGCTCGGTGCCGGACGCCGCGTCCGGCACCGAGGCCGGCGCCAACATGATCGGTCAGGGCACGGTGCTCGCCTCCCCGATGGTGATGGCCGCCGTGATCGCCTCCGTCCAGTCCGGCGAGACCGTGCTGCCGCGGCTGGTCGAGGACCACGAGGTCGAGCAGGCCGACGTACCGCCGTTGAGCGGACGCGAGGCTGCCGGCGTGAAGGCCATGCTGCGCGGTGTCGTCACCTCCGGCAGCGGCACCCTGCTCGCCGACGTGCCCGGGCCGCCGGTGATCGCCAAGACCGGTACCGCCGAGTTCGAGCGGGACGGCCGGATCCTCACCCACGCCTGGATGATCGCCGCCCAGGGCGACCTCGCCGTCGCGGTGTTCGTCGAGGAGGGCGACTCCGGCTCCGGTACGGCGGGCCCGATCCTCGAGGCGTTCCTCCGCGCCGCCCGTTGACCCGCCCGAAACTGACCGCGGAAGCCGTCGACCCGCCCGAAACTTTCGGGCGGGTCAACGCTCGCGGGGGGTCACCTTCGCGGCGACGTCCTCGGGCATCGGCTCGTAGTGGGCGAACGTGCGGGTGAACGTGCCGGCGCCGTGGGTCGCCGAGCGCAGGTCGATGGAGTAGCGGACCAGCTCGGTCTGCGGCACCTCGGCCGAGACGACCGTCCGGTCCTCGCCCCGCTTGTCGGTGCCGAGCACCCGCGCCCGTCGCGCTGCGAGGTCGCTCATGATCGCGCCGACGTCGTCGTCGGGGATCACCACCTCCACGGTGTCGTAGGGCTCCAGCATGGTGATCGAGGTGGCCGCGGCCGCCTCGCGCAGGGCCAGCGCGCCGGCCATCTGGAAGGCCATGTCGGAGGAGTCGACGCTGTGCGACTTGCCCTCGGTGAGGGTGACCCGCAGGTCGACGACCGGGTAGCCGTTGCGGACCCCGCGGGCCATCTGCGCCTGCACCCCCTTCTCCACCGACGGGATGAACTGCCGCGGGACCGACCCGCCGACGACCTTGTCCACGAACTCGAAGCCCGTGCCCTCGGGCAGCGGCTCCACGTCGAGCTGGCACACGGCGTACTGGCCGTGCCCGCCGGACTGCTTGACGTGGCGGCCCAGCGCGGACGCCGCGCCGCCGAAGGTCTCCCGCAGCGACACCACGAACGGTTCCTGGTCGACGTGGACGCCGTAGCGGGCCTCCAGCCGCTCGAGTACGACGTCGGCGTGCGCCTCACCCATGCACCACAGCACCAGCTGATGGGTCTCGGCGTTGTTCTCGACCCGGATCGACGGGTCCTCGGCGGCGAGCCGGCCCAGGGCCTGGGAGAGCTTGTCGTCGTCGGCCTTGCTGCGCGCGACGACGGAGACCGGCAGCAGCGGCTCGGGCAGCGACCACGGCATCAGCACCAGCGGGTCCTCGACCGAGGAGAGCGTGTCGCCGGTCTCGGCGCGGGTGAGCCGCGCGATCGCGGCCACGTCACCGGCGACCACCTGGCTGGCGGGCACCTGGGTCTTGCCGAAGGGGTGGGTGAGTGCCCCGACCTTCTCGTCCTCGTCGTGGTCCTCGTGGCCGGACTCGGCGCCGAAGAAGGACGAGAAGTGGCCGGAGACGTGCACCGGTTCGTCGGGCCGCAGCGTCCCGGAGAAGACCCGCACCATGCTGAGGCGGCCGACGTACGGGTCGCTCGTCGTCTTCACGATCTCGGCGACGAGGGGACCGGCCGGGTCGCAGCCGATCGCCGCGGCGCTGGCGCCCGCCGGGGTGAACACCGCCGGCGCCGGGTGCTCCGACGGTGAGGGGAACGCCGAGGTCGCGAGGTCGAGGAGCTCGGCGCAGCCGACGCCGGTGACCGAGCAGACGGGGATCACCGGGAAGAACGTCGCGTGCGCGACGGCCCGCTCGAGGTCGTCGAGCAGCACCTTCTCGTCGATCTCCTCGCCGCCGAGGTAGCGCTCCATCAGCGTCTCGTCCTCGGACTCCTCGATGACGCCCTCGATCAGGGAACCGCGCAGGTCCTCCGACTCGCCGTCGCCCGGCGCCAGCAGACCGGTCAGGGACACCACGTCGCCGTCCTCGTGGACCGGCAGGTAGAGCGGCATCACCTTGTCGCCGAACGCCGCCTGGGCCTGGGCGAGGACGCCGTCGTAGTCGGCGCGTGCCTGGTCGAGCTTCGTGATCACCACCGCCCGCGGCATCGACACGTCGGCGCACTCGCGCCACAGCGACCGGGTGCCCTCGTCGACCCCCTCGTTCGCGGCGATCACGAACAGCGCGCAGTCCGCGGCCCGCAGTCCGGCCCGGAGCTCACCGACGAAGTCGGCGTACCCGGGGGTGTCGATCAGGTTGACCTTGATGCCCTGGTGGACCACCGGGGCCAGGGCGAGCGACATCGACCGCTGGTGGGCGTGCTCGGACTCCTCGTGGTCGGCGACGGTGGTCCCGTCGCGTACCGACCCGGCCCGGGGGATCGCTCCTGCGGCGGCGAGCAGCGTCTCGACCAAGGTGGTCTTGCCGGAGCCGCCGGGCCCGACCAGGACGAGGTTCCTGATCCGGTCCGGGCTGCTCGCCTCGAGATCTTGCCCGGCCGGTCTCCGAGAGCTGCCCTTGTCCGCCATGGCGCCCACCTCCACGCAGGTTTCGGTCCCTGCCTGCAATCAACTCCTGTTGCGCCGTCCGCACAAGAGGATCGGGCCCGAAAAGCCGGAGGAACCCCTCCGCTGCATGGGGTCAGCGAAGGGGTTCGGTGTCGACGTTCGTTTGCTCCCTCCGAAGTCGACACCGCCATGATCACACCGCCCTCCGCGCGGTGTCCTCGATTTGATCAAGGCTTGACCGGTGCCAGAGTGACGCCTATGAACGGACTCGATCTCCTCGGTACGACGCGACGCGCACTCTTCATCGACGGCGAGTGGCGGGAGGCGGCCGGCGGCGGTCGCTTCGACGTCCTCGACCCGGCCGACGGGTCGGTGCTGACCGACGTCGCGGACGCCTCGCCCGACGACGCCCTCGACGCCCTCGACGCCGCCGCGAACGCCCAGCCGGCGTGGGCGGCCACCCCCGCGCGGGAGCGTGCGGAGATCCTGCGGCGCGCCTTCGAGCTGGTCACGGCACGTGCCGACGACTTCGGCCACCTGATGAGCCTCGAGATGGGCAAGACCGTGGCCGAGGGGAAGGGCGAGGTGGCCTACGGCGCCGAGTTCCTGCGCTGGTTCTCCGAGGAGGCCGTCCGGGTGCACGGCCGGTGGATGTCCAACCCTGCCGGAGGCAGCCGGCTGCTCACGCTGAAGAAGCCGGTGGGCCCGTGCTTCTTCGTCACCCCGTGGAACTTCCCGCTCGCCATGGGCACCCGCAAGATCGGGCCCGCGGTCGCCGCCGGCTGCACGATGATCGTGAAGCCCGCCCAGCAGACGCCGCTGACGATGCTGGCGCTCGCCGGGGTGTTCGAGGAGGCCGGGCTGCCGGCCGGAGTGCTCAACGTGGTGACGACGACGAGCTCGTCCGCGGTCGGCACCGCCGTGATGGGCGACGAACGGCTGCGCAAGGTCAGCTTCACGGGGTCCACGGAGGTCGGCAAGCTGCTGGTGAAGCAGTCGGCCGACCAGCTGCAGCGGGTCTCGATGGAGCTCGGCGGCAACGCGCCGTTCCTGGTCTTCGAGGACGCCGACGTCGAGGCCGCGGTCGACGGCGCGATGACCGCGAAGATGCGCAACATGGGGGAGGCGTGCACCTCGGCCAACCGGTTCCTGGTCCACGAGTCCGTCGCCGAGGAGTTCGGCAAGCTGCTGGGGGAGCGGATGGCCGCGCTCACCGTCGGCCGGGGCCAGGACGAGGGCGTCGACGTCGGGCCGCTGATCGACGCCGACGCCGTGGAGTCGGTCAACCAGCTGGTCACCGACGCGGTCCACGACGGCGCCACCCTGGTGTGTGGCGGCAAGGTCCCCGACGGCCCGGGGCACTTCTACCCGCCGACCGTCCTGCTCGGGGTCCCGGCCGAGGCCCAGATCAACAACGTCGAGATCTTCGGACCGGTCGCACCCGTCACCACGTTCCGCGACGAGGCCGAGGCGATCGAGCGGGCCAACGAGACCGAGTACGGCCTGGTCTCCTACGCCTACACCCGCGACCTCTCCCGCACGATCCGGCTGGCGGAGCGGCTCGACTTCGGGATGGTGGGCATCAACACCGGCCTGGTCTCCAACCCGGCCGCGCCGTTCGGTGGCGTGAAGGCGAGCGGCTTCGGCCGCGAGGGCGGGTTCGAGGGCATCGAGGAGTACCTCGACACGACGTACGTCGCCCTGCCGGTGGACTGAGCCCGTGGACTGAGCCGCCGGCCATGGAGCTCCTCTTCGGCGACCTGGTCGAGCAGTACGCCGACTTCGGCCGGGACGCCGAGACGGAGTCGGCGTGCTTCGCGGAGTGGGCGGCCGGCGGTCGCCGACGACCCGGAGGTGCTCGCCTGGCTGAGGACCCTGCCCCGGATCAAGCAGCAGCCGAACCTCGTGTTCGCCGCGGCCCGCTGGCACGGCGTCCCCGCACCCTGCCCGTACGACGCCCTCCGCGCCGCGCTGCTCCGGGACGACGGCTCCATCCGCGCGACGATCCTCGAGCGTCGTACCCAGACCAACGAGGTGGGTCGTCTGGCGACGCTGACGCCGGCGTTCTCGGAGCTCGGGGTCGACCGGCCGGTCGCGCTGGTGGAGGTCGGCGCCAGTGCCGGGCTGTGCCTCTACCCCGACCGCTACGCCTACACGTGGGACACGGACGACGGACCCGTCTCTGCGGGCGCGGGGCCGCCGCTCACCTGCCAGGTGACCGGGACCCTGCCCGAGGTGCGGGTCCCCGAGGTCGCGTGGCGCGGCGGGATCGACCTGAACCCTCTCGACGTGACCGATGCCGACGCGATGGCCTGGCTGACCAACCTGGTCTGGCCCGAGCAGGACGACCGCCGCGACGCGGCTCCGCTCCGCGATCGCCGTGGCCGCGGCCGACCCTCCGCATCTCCTTCGCGGCGACCTGCTCACCGAGCTGCCCGCGCTGGTCGAGCGCGCCGCAGAGCACGGCCCGGTGGTGGTGTTCCACAGCGCGGTGATCGCCTACCTCGAGGACGACGACCGCGGCCGGTTCCAGGACCTGATGACCGGGCTGGTGGCCGACGGACGGTGCCGCTGGGTCAGCAACGAGGGCAGGCGGGTGCTGCCGGAGGTCGCCGCGACCGGCCCCGAGCTGCGCGACGACCAGATGACGTTCGTGCTCGGGATCGACGGGCGCGCGGTCGCCTGGACCCACGGCCACGGGCGGACGATGACCTGGTTCGGCTTGACCTGAAGCGCGCTTCAACCTGTCTGATGGCACCGTGCGCGCGGGTGCAGCGATGAATTCGGTCGAGACTGTCGGTCCTCTTCTGCAGACTGCTGCCCAGGAGGGATGAGCCGTGTCGGATCCGTTGAGCAGGGACGTCGTGGACACCGTCGGTGACCAGCGGGTGGGGCGGCGGGTGCCGCGCGCGCTGACGCCGTTCACGGTCCCGGCCTACCGCAAGCTCGCCGTCGCGCTGGTGCTGAGCACGTTCGCCTCCGGCGTCTGGGTGGTCGCCCTGGTCTGGGAGGTGATCCGTCTCGGCGGCGGGCCCGCCCAGCTCTCGATCGTGTCCACCGCCGGCGCGATCGGCGTGCTGGCGCCCGCGCTGCTCGGCGGCGTGGTCGCCGACCGGGTGCCGCAGAAGTCGATCCTGCTCGTCGTCGCCGCGGTGGAGCTGCTCGGCATGGGCCTGGTCGGTTTCCTCTCCATCACCGACCTCACCGAGGTCTGGCACCTGGCGGCCGTCTCCTTCGTGACCGGCATGGGTTTCGCGTTCTACTACCCGGCCTACTCCGCCTGGCTGCCGGCGCTGGTGCCCGAGTCCCACCTGATGGCGGTCAACGGGTTCGAGGGCATGGTCCGGCCGACCATCGGCCAGGCGATCGGCCCGGGGGTGGCGGGCGTCGTCGTCGGTGCCGTCTCGCCGGGCGCCGCGTTCACCGTCGCCGCGGTCGCCTCGCTGGCGGGCTTCCTCGCCCTCACCCAGGTGCCGAAGACGCCCGTCCGGCGCGAGCTCGACGAGGCCACGGTGGCCCACCCCTTCCGTTCCGCCTTCGCGGACATGAAGGAGGGCTTCGTCTACATGGTCCGGACGCCCTGGCTGCTCGCGACGCTGCTGTTCGCCAGCCTGATGATCCTGGCGATGATGGGGCCCTTCGAGGTGCTGGTGCCGTTCCTCATCAAGGACCGCCTGGGCGGCGGTCCGGGCGACCACGCCCTGGTGATGGCGGCCTTCGGCATCGGCGGGGCGGTCGGCTCGCTCGCGATGGGCTCGCTCCGGATGCCGCGCCGCTACCTCACGCTGATGAACCTGATGTGGGGCGTGGGCTGCGTGCCGTTCGTGGTGATGGGGGTCGCCACCGAGATCTGGATGCTCGTCGCGAGTGCCTTCGTCCTGGGCGCCCTGTTCTCCGCGCCGATGGTCATCTGGGGCACGCTGCTCCAGCGCCGGGTGCCGCCCGCGCTGCTCGGCCGGGTGGCCTCGCTCGACTTCTTCGTCTCGGTCAGCCTGATGCCGGTGTCGATGGCGCTGGCCGGCCCGGTCTCGGAGGCGATCGGCCTGCGCAACACCTTCTACATCGCCGGGATCGTGCCCGGCGTCGTGGCGATCCTCGCGATCGTGCTGGCCCGGCTCCCGCAGGACGAGATCGCGCACCCGCTGCGGGACGAGCCCGAGCCGGCAGTGGACGCAGAGGCCCGCTAGGCCGGTACGCCGACGTGGCGGGGCACCAGCGACTCCGGCAGGCCGGCCCGGCCGTTGATCTCGAGCTTGCGGTAGACGTGGGTGAGGTGCCACTCCACCGCCTTCACGCTGACGCCGAGCTGCTCGGCGATCTGCCGGTTGGTGAGCCCGTCGGCGGCCAGCCGTGCGGCCTTCTGCTCGGTGGTGGTCAGGGACGCCCACGTCTCGCTGCGGATCCGCATCGGCTGCTCGCCCAGCCGTTCCAGGATGCTGCGCACCCGTGCCTGCAGCGGGAACAGGTCCTCCCGGGCGGCGTAGTGCTCCGATTCGCGGAGCAGCGCGACCGCCTCGGTCGAGGACTCCGGGCCGGGTTGGAAGCTCAGGAGGAGGGCGAGGTCGGTGTCGATCTGCGCGGCCAGCCGCTCGGCGCGGTGGCCGAGCGAGCGTCGCTCGGGCCTCGCGGAGCAGGGCCAGCCGCTCGCCGGTCCCGTTGGTGGCTGCGGCCGTGCGCAGCGCGTGCGCCACGGCGTACGGCGAACCGCCGTCACGGACCAGGGCGAGGTGCTCGCGGGCCAGCCGGTCGGCCTCGACCCGGTCACCGAGGTGCGTCAGGGAGAGCGCGGCGCCGGTCCGCCAGGGCAGGTGCTCGGGGTCGTCGAGGTCGATGCCCAGCCGGCTCCCGGCCTCGGTGTGGCACCGTGCCGCCTCCCCCGGGTCGCCCGAGGAGGTCGCCAGCTCGCCCAGCGCCAGCAGGGCGGTCGCGCCGACGTCGCCGGGCCGGGCGGCGTGGGTGGTCAGCTCGCTCTCAAGACGTCGGGCCTGGGGAAGCTCGCCGCGGGCCAACCGGCACTCCAGCACCAGGGCCAGGCGGGTGACCTGGGGAAGCGGGTCCTGGGGGACCGGCATCAGGGCCAGTGCCTTCAAGGCGTGCGCGACCTGGCCTTCGCGGACCAGGAGGCGTGCCCGGCGGAGGTCGTCCGAGAGGTGGAGCTGGGGAGAGACGACCGGCATGGGGCAAGACTAGGAAGAGCGCGCGGGGGCCACGCGTGGAATGCCGGAATGTCAGGGGAATTTACAGTTCGGACCAGTCTGCACGTGCGGCCCAGCCACGCCAGCAGCCGGTCGGGATCGTCGCCGCCGACGCCGTTCGCGTGGCCGGTCGGCGGGAGCGGCGCCGCGAACCGGCGGCCGCGGTCGGCGGGTCCGACCACCGCGTGCGCGACCCCGAGCAGTGCCCGTGCGAGGTCCGGCGGCAGCGCCGCTGACGGGGAGCCGATCGCCTGGGCGACGTCCCAGCCGTGGACGGTGATCTCGAGGGCGGCCATCGCGACCAGCAGGTCGCTGGCCAGGTCGGCGTCGCCGATCCTCACCCCCGGGTCCGGGTCGTCCCCGCTCCACCGGCCCAGGAGCGCGCAGGCCTTGGCCTGGAGGCGTTCGACCCGGACGCCGGCGCGGTCGGCGGGGGAGCTGTCGAGCTGGACCCGCCCTGCCGGCGGCCTCGGTGAACGCGTCGAGCGAGTCGTCCATGTGGTCGAGCAGGTCGCGCAACCGCCAGTCCCGGCAGGGGGTCGGCCGGCCGAGGTGGGAGTCGGTGACCTCCGCGAGCACGACCCGGGTGTAGCCGAGACTCCGGTCCAGCAGTTCGGCGGCGCCCGCGAGCGCCGTACTCACCGGACCGCCGGGGCTGGGTGGTCCGCCGGGAGCCGGTCGGGCAGGCCGAACCTCGCGAACAACGCCGGGTCGAAGAACGCCGCGACGTGCCGCACCTTCTCCCCCTCGAGCTCGAGGACCTGGAGCTGGAACGGCTCGAAGTCCCCCTCGGTGGTCCGCATGTAGAGCCCGAACGCCGGCTGGCCGTTGGCGCCCGTGGCCACCATCGGCATGTCGTGGACCCCGCCGGGGCACTGGACGTCGATCAGCGTGCCGATGTTCTCCGCGCCGGCGTACCAGCCGACGAACGGTGGCATCTCCCAGATCGCGTCGGAGGTCAGCAGGCTGACGATGGTGTCGATGTCCTTGCGCCAGAACGCCTCGACGTACCGCTCGAGGAGCTGCTGCTTCTCCTGGGGAAGGTTCGACTCGACGGTCTCCTCCGTGAGGTGCCGTTCGGCGAGCTGGGCGTGGGCGCGCTGGAGGGCGGAGTTCACCGCGGCGGTGCGTCGTGTCCATCGCCTCGGCCACCTCGGCGGCCGACCAGCGGAGCACGTCGCGCAGGATGAGAACGGCGCGCTGTCGCGCGGGCAGGTGCTGGAGGGCCGCGATGAAGGCGAGCCGGATCGAGTCGCGCTCGGCGACGACGACGGCGGCGTCCGGGACCGGCTCCAGCCAGGGGATCTCGGGGTTGGCCTCGAGCGCGTCTCCGGCCAGCTGGCTCTCGGTCCCGAGCCCCGCGGGCAGCGGCCGACGGGGGCGGCCCTCGAGGTTGGTCAGGCAGACGTTGGTGGCGATCCGGTAGAGCCAGGTCCGCACCGAGGACCTGCCCTGGAAGTCCGCCGACGCCTTCCAGGCGCGCAGGAACGTCTCCTGGACGAGGTCCTGTGCCTCGTGGAACGAGCCGCTCATCCGGTAGCAGTGCGCCAGCAGCTCCCGCTCGTAGCGGTGCGTCAGCCCCTCGAAGTCGTCCAGCTCGGTGGTGGTCACGTCGGCCGTCCTCATCGTTCGCCCTGTCCTCGTCAGTCTGCCCGCCAAGGTGGACCGGCGTCGAGGCTCGGACTCATCGGTGCGGTGGGGGGTCTCGATACGCTCGCTGGCGCTCGCTACTCGACCACCGAACCTCGCTGGTCGAGTAGGGCCGAGGAACGAGGCCCGTATCGAGACCCCGTCAGGCGCCGACCAGGGCCAGGGCCCGCTCCGCCGCGGGGACGGCCAGCGCGCGGTCGGCCGGGACCAGCCCGATGCGGGTACGCCGGTCGAGCAGGTCGTCGACGTCGGCGGCACCCTCGTGGGTGACGCCGAAGACGAGCTCGGCGAGCGTGGCCGGCACGTGCTCGGCGATCGGCGCGAGCAGCTCGTCGTCGGGCAGCCCGGTCACCGTGCGGGCGTTCTCGAGGACCAGCACGGCGTCGGTGCCATAACGCCGGACCAGCCGCGCCGGCAGCTCCAGCCGGGCCAGCTCTGGCCGGGGCGCGGCCCCGGACAGCGGCAGGGTGCGGGTCCGGCACGGACCGGCCGCGACCTGCGCGTGGGTGAGGGCGGCGTCGACGGCGTCCTGCGCCATCTGCCGGTACGTCGTGAGCTTGCCGCCGACGATCGTGACCACGCCGGAGCGCGCGGTGAGCACGGCGTGCTGGCGGGACAGGTCGGCCGTGGACCCGTCGCGGGTGTCGAGGAGCGGCCGCAGGCCGGCGTACGCCCCGACGACGTCGGAGCGGCGAAGGTCGCGGGCGAAGGCCGCGGAGATCACGTCGAGCAGGAAGCCGATCTCGGACTCGGACGGCTCGGGGACGTCGGGGATGTCACCGTCGACCTGTTCGTCGGTGAGCCCGACGTAGATCGTGCCGTCGGGTTGCGGCAGCACGAACACGAACCGGTTGGTCTCGCCGGGGACCGGAGCGGTGACCGAGACCCGCAGGCCCGGCAGCGTGCCGGCGCGGAGGACGAGGTGTGTGCCCCGGCTCGGGCGCAGGGTGACCTCGTCGACCAGGTCGCCGGCCCAGACCCCGGCCGCGTTCACGACCATCCGGGCGCGGACGTGGTGGGTGGCGCCGGTCAGCTCGTCGCGCAGCTCGACACCGTCGCCCGTCGCGGACAGCACCCTGGCGCGGGTGCGCACGTGGGCGCCGTGCTGGGCCGCGGTGCGGGCGATCGTGGTGACCAGGCGCGCGTCGTCCTCGAGCTGGCCGTCCCACGAGAGCAGCCCGCCGCGCAGGCCGTGCGGCCGCAGGCCGGGGGCGAGGGAGAGGGTCTCGGTCGCGGAGATCCGGCGCGGTCGGGGAAGCGTCTCCCGGTCGGTGTGCGCGCTGCGCCGCAGGAGGTCTCCGGCGGCGAACGCCGCGCGGGTCACCAGTGGCCTGGAACCGCGAGACGCTCGAGGTGAGCGGCACCAGCATCGGCATCGCGTGGGTGAGGTGCGGGGCGGTGACCTCCATCAGGATGCCGCGCTCCACGGCGCTCTCGTGGGCCACGCCGACCTGCCCGTTGGCGAGGTAGCGCAGCCCGCCGTGCACCAGCTTGGAGGACCAGCGGGAGGTACCGAACGCCAGGTCGTGGGCGTCCACGGCGAGCACCGAGAGGCCGCGGCTGACCGCGTCGAGGGCGACCCCCGCGCCGGTGACGCCGAGGCCGATCACGACCAGGTCGACGTCGGTGGGGGCATCGGCCAGGCCGGGGGTGAGTCGCTGGGGGGTCATGGCGTGAGCGCCCTCGTCAGCAGGGTGGTCAGCTCCGCGTCGAGGGCGTCCTCGGTCAGGTCCTCGCCGACCATGGTGTGGGCCGAGAGCACGAACCCGTGGGCGGCGAGCACGAGTCCGCGCGCGATCGCGACCGGGCTGCCCGACCTGACCTCGCCGGAGGCCTGACCGGCGCGGATCCCGTCCTCGACCAGCGCGAGGATCGCGTCCTGCGAGCGGCCCCGGCGCGAGAGCAGGTAGGGCAGCAGCAGCTCGGGGTCGAGCTCGACGATGCGGACGAACAGCTCGTTGTCGCGCAGCGCGCGGACGGTCTCGACGATCGCTCCGACGAGCCGGTCGACCGCGCCCTGGTCGGCGTCCTCGTCGCCGACGACGGCCGCCACCACGCCGCCCCACTCGCGGGTCATCAGGTCGCCCAGCAGCTGCGGCATGTCGGACCAGGTGCGGTAGATCGTCATCCGGGAGACCCCGGCGCGGCGCGCGACCTCGGTGAGCGTCGTACGGCGCCAGCCGACGTCGAGGATGCACGCCCGGGCGGTGTCGAGGTACCCGTCGCGCGGATCACGCTGGTCCGGGTTGTGACGAAGTGACGTCATGTGTCACACTGTAACACATGACGGAGTCCCGACAGACCGAGATGCACCCCAGCCGCTGGGGCGACCCGGCCGCCGCCACCGCGCTGCCCGAGGCCGCCCGCGGCCTGATCGAGATGGCGTTCGGCCTCGACGACCGACCCGCCGTCGACCGGCCCGATCGGTCCCTGCCTCCGCGATCGCGCCGGCCCTGCTCGACGGCCTGCGCGACCTCCTCGGGGAGGAGCACGTCCTCACCGACGACGAGACCCGCCGGCTGCGCACCCGCGGCAAGTCCACGCCCGACCTGCTCAAGGCCCGGGCCGGCGACCTCACCGACGCCCCCGACGCGGTGGTCCGCCCCGGCAGCCACGACGACGTCGCCGCGGTGCTGGCGTTCGCGGTCGAGCACCACCTCGCCGTCGTCCCCTTCGGCGGCGGGACGTCGGTCACCGGCGGCCTCGCCGCCCGGCGCGACGGGTACGCCGGCCTGCTCTCGCTCGACCTGGTGAGGATGAAGCGGCTGCTCGCCGTCGACCCGGTCTCGATGACGGCGACCCTCGAGCCCGGCCTGCGCGGCCCGGAGGCCGAGGCGCTGCTCGCCGAGCACGGCGTGACGCTGGGCCACTACCCGCAGTCGTTCGAGTACGCGTCCATCGGCGGCTTCGCCGCCACCCGCTCCAGCGGCCAGTCCAGCGCCGGCTACGGCCGGTTCGACGCGCTGGTCGTCGGCCTCACCGTGGCCACCCCCTCGGGCCGGCTCGACCTCGGCTCCGCCCCCGCCAACGCCGCCGGCCCCGACCTGCGCCAGCTGATGCTGGGCTCGGAGGGCACGTTCGGCGTGATCACGTCCGTCACCGTCCGGGTCCGCGCCCTCCCCGAGCTCAAGACGTACGACGGGTGGCACTGGTCGTCGTTCACCGAGGGCGCCGCCGCGATGCGGACCCTCGCCCAGGCGGGGATGCTGCCGACCGTGATCCGGCTCTCCGACGAGGCCGAGACCGCGATCAACCTGGCCCGCCCCGACGAGATCGGCGGCGGTGACGCGGGCGGCTGCCTGATGATCGCCGGCTACGAGGGCACCCCCGCCGCGGTCGCGGCCAAGCGGGCCGCCGTCACCGAGATCCTCTCCGGCCTCGGCGGCACCAACCTGGGGGAGGCGCCCGGGCAGGCCTGGGCGCAGGGACGGTTCAACGCGCCGTACCTCCGCGACTCGCTGCTCGACGTCGGCGTCCTCGTCGAGACGCTGGAGACCGCGACGTTCTGGTCCAACGCCGACCGGCTCTACGCCGATGTGAAGGCCGCGCTCGAGGGCTCGCTGGACGGGGCGATGGTGCTCTGCCACATCTCCCACGTCTACGAGACCGGCTGCTCGCTCTACTTCACCGTCGCCGCCAAGGAGACCGACGACCCGCTCGCCCAGTGGGGCGCCGCCAAGGCCGCGGCCAGCGACGCGATGATCGCCGCCGGCGCCACGATCACCCACCACCACGCGATCGGCACCGACCACAAGCCGTGGTTCGCCCAGGAGATCGGGGAGGTCGGGGTCTCGATCCTGCGCGCGGTGAAGGCCGAGCTCGACCCGACCGGCGTGCTCAACCCGGGGGTGCTGATCCCGTGAGTCACCCCGAGCGAGCGGCCGCAACTTCACGTTCCTGGTCAACCCGTCCTCCGGCGGCGGCGCCGCACCCGAGGCCGTCGTCCCCGTCGCCCGGCTGCTCCGGGACGCGGGCGCGACCGTCGAGGTGACCTACTCGCCGGGTCCCAACGCGATGCGCGACCTCGTCGACGGCGCGCTGGCCCGCGACGACGTCGTCGTCTCCGTCGGCGGCGACGGGATGCTGTCCTCGCTGGCCGGTGCGGTCGCCCGCGGCGGCGGCACGCTCGGCGTGCTCCCCGCCGGCCGGGGCAACGACTTCGCCCGCATGCTCAGCCTCCCCGAGGACGCCGAGGGCCAGGCCCGCCTGCTGCTCGACGGCGAGCCGCGCCGGGTCGACCTGCTCGCCTGGACGCCGTCCGGCGGTGAGGAGCGGCTGGTCGCCGGGTCGGTCTACTCCGGCGTCGACGCGCGCGCCTCCGAGATCGTGGACCGGGCCCACTGGCTGCCGAAGTCGCTGCAGTACCCCTACGCCGCGGTCCGCTCGCTCGCGACCTACCAGCCCGGCCGGTTCCGGGTCTCGGTCGACGGCGTGGAGCAGGAGTACGCCGCCGCGACCGTCGTGGTCGCCAACTCCGCCTACTACGGCAAGGGCATGAAGATCGCCCCCGCGGCTGCCGTCGACGACGGGGTGCTCGACGTGGTGGTGATCGAGGCCGCCTCCCGGTTCGAGCTGCTCCGCGCCCTGCCCACCGTGTACGACGGCGAGCACGTCACCCGCGACGAGGTGACCGTGCTGACCGGGCACCGGGTCGAGATCGCCGCCGACGCCCGGGTGCCGGTCCCGGTCGGCGGTGACGGCGAGCCGCTCGGCGTACTCCCCGGCCTGGCCGAGCCCCCCGCCGTCGTCGAGGTCCGCCCCGGCGCCCTGTCCCTCCTCTGCTGACTCAACGACGGGTGAAGGACCAGACGAGCAGCTCGGTGGGGGAGGCGGCGGTGAGGGTGAGCCCGGGCCGGTCGGTGACCCGGAACGCGTCGCCGGCGGACAGCGGCTCGGCCAGGCTCGAGCGCGCCAGCGATCCCGTGGCGACGAAGACGTGCTGCAGCGGGTCCTCGGGCAGGGCCACCGACTGACCGGCCTCGAGCCGGGCGACGTGCAGGGTGGCGGACGCCGTACCGAGCGAGACGGGGGCCACGGCGCGGCCCGACGCGACCGGCAGCAGCTCGCCCCCGGCGAGGTCGACCGCCGAGGAGGAGTACGACGGCTGCGCGCCGTCCTCGTCCGGGCGCAGCCAGGTCTGGACGAACCGCGTCGGTCCGGCGCCGTCGGCGGCCAGCTCGCTGTGCGTCACCCCGGACCCTGCCGAGAGCACCCCGACCTCACCCGGCCCGAGCGTGGCCGGCTCCCCGACCGACGCAACGTGCGCCACGGCCCCCGACAGCACCCAGGTGACGATCTCCAGGTCGGCGTGCTCGTGCTCGGGGAACCCCGCACCGCCGCGGAGCAGGTGGTCGTCGTGGCACACCATCGGCCCGAATCCGACGTTCTCCGGGTCGTAGTGCTCGCCGAACGAGAACGAGTGGCGGGTGCTCCTGCCCTCCTCGCGAGTGAAGAATCGGGAGGTTCCGCGACGGACTTCGACGGTCATGGACAGAATGATGGCGTGTTCCCCCAACTTCCTCCCGGCTTCCGGTTCGGCACCAGCACTGCGGCGTACCAGATCGAGGGCGCGGTCGCCGAGGACGGACGCGGACCCAGCATCTGGGACACCTTCTGTGCCGAGCCCGGACGGATCTCCGACGGGACGAGCGGTGAGGTCGCCTGCGACCACTACCACCGGTGGGAGGAGGACGTCGCGCTGCTCAAGCAGCTCGGCGCCGGGGACTACCGGTTCTCGATCGCGTGGCCGCGGATCCAGCCGACCGGCTCCGGCCGCCCCAACCCGAAGGGGCTGGCGTTCTACGACCGGCTGCTCGACGGGCTGCTGGAGGCCGGCGTCCAGCCGATGGCGACGCTCTACCACTGGGACCTGCCCCAGGCCCTCGAGGACGACGGCGGCTGGCTCAACCGCGACACGATCGAGCGGTTCGCGGAGTACGCCGGCATCGTCGGGGACGCCTTCGCCGACCGGGTGGAGCACTGGGTGCCGATCAACGAGCCGAGCGTGGTCACCAACCTCGGGTACGGCGTCGGCACGCACGCCCCCGGGAAGGCCCTCTACTTCGACGCCCTCCACGTCGCCCACCACCTGCTCCTCGGGCACGGCCGGGCGGCGATCGCGCTGCGCGCCGCCGGTGCGCAGAGCGTCGGCTGCGCCAACAACCACGCGCCGGTCTGGCCGGCCAGCGACAGCGACGCCGACGTCGGGGCCGCCAAGCTCTTCGACGCGCTCTGGAACGGGATGTTCATGGAGCCGATGCTGCTGGGCCGCTACCCGGCCGACCTCGCCATGCTGCTCGACGACCTGCTCCTCCCCGGTGACCTGGCCACGCTGCGCCAGCCGCTCGACTTCTACGGCGTCAACTACTACAGCCCGCTGAAGGTCGCCGCTGCCCCCGAGGACGCCCCGACGCCGTTCGAGCTGCTCGAGCCGCTGGGCCACGAGCTCACCGACCGGGGCTGGGCGATCGTCCCGGACGCGCTGCGGGAGTGGCTGATCATGTTCCGCGCCCGCTACCGCGCGGCGCTCCCACCGATCATGATCACCGAGTCCGGGGCCGCCTACCGCGACGAGGTCGACGAGCACGGCGAGGTCGACGACCAGCGCCGGATCGACTACCTCGACGCCCACCTGCGCGCGGTGTCGACCGCCATCCAGCGCGGGGTCGACGTGCGCGGCTACTACGTCTGGTCGCTGCTCGACAACTTCGAGTGGCAGGAGGGGCTCAGCCAGCGCTACGGCCTGGTGCACGTCGACTACGACACGTTGCGGCGTACCCCCAAGAGGTCGTTCCGGTGGTACGCCGACGTGATCGCCGCCCAGTCCTCCACCGCCGGGAACTCGCACTCCTGACCTACAGCGCCGCGGCCACCCGCGTCCCCTGCTCGATCGCGCGCTTGGCGTCGAGCTCCGCGGCGACGTCCGCGCCGCCGATCAGGTGCACGCCCTCCCGCGTCTCCACCAGCTCGTCGTAGAGCCCCCGCACCGACTCCTGCCCGGCGCAGAGCACGACGTGGTCGACGTCGAGGACCCGGGGGGTGCCGTCGACGGTCACGTGCAGGCCCGCGTCGTCGACGCGGTCGTACGTCGCGCCGGACACCTGCTCGATGCCCGACTGCTTCAGGACCGCCCGGTGCGCCCAGCCCGACGTCTTGCCGAGCCCGATCCCGATCGGGGTGGTCTTGCGCTGGATCAGGGTGACCTCGCGGGTCGGCGTCCGCGGCTTGCGCTCGGTGAGCCCGCCCGGGTGCAGGGCCGGGTCGCCGACGCCCCAGTGCGCGAGCCAGTCGTCGAGGTCGTCGCCGGGGTCGTGGGCCAGCCAGTGGCTGACGTCGACCCCGATCCCGCCGGCGCCGACCACGGCCACCCGGCGGCCGGGCACGACGGCGCCGGAGAGCACGTCGGCGTAGGAGACGACCTTCGGGTGGTCGACCCCCTCCAGCTCGGGGATCCGCGGGGTCACCCCGGTCGCGACCACCACCTCGTCGTACGACGCCAGGTCGGCGACGCTGGCCGTCACCCCGAGGCGCACCTCGACGCCGAGCACCTCCAGCCGGCGGCGGTAGTAGCGCAGCGTCTCGCGGAAGTCCTCCTTGCCCGGCACCTCCATCGCCAGCCGGAACTGGCCGCCGAGCTCGGGCGCCTGCTCGAACAGCGTGACCGCGAAGCCACGCTCGGCGGCCGAGACGGCGGCCGCGAGACCGGCCGGACCGGCGCCGACGACCGCGACGGTCGCGCTGCGCCGGGTCTGGCCGAGGACCAGCGTCGTCTCGCGGCAGGCCCGCGGATTGACCAGGCAGGAGGCCTTCTTGTTCACGAAGACGTGGTCGAGGCAGGCCTGGTTGCAGGCGATGCAGGTGTTGATCTCGTCGCCCCGGCCGGCCGCGGCCTTGGCCACGAAGTCGGGGTCGGCCAGCAGCGGCCGGGCCATCGAGACGAGGTCGGCCTCGCCGGAGGCGAGGATCTCCTCGGCCAGCTCGGGGGTGTTGATCCGGTTCGACGCGCAGACCGGCACGTCCACCGCGGCCCGCAGCCGGGCGGTCATCGAACGCCACGCCCCGGGCGGGACCTGGGTGATGATCGTCGGCACCCGCGCCTCGTGCCAGCCGATGCCGGTGTTGAGGACCGTCACGCCCGCCTCGGTCAGGGCGTGGGCGAGATCGACGACCTCGTCCCAGGTCTGGCCGTCCTCGACGAGGTCGAGCAGCGAGATCCGGTAGACGATCGGGAAGTCGTCGCCGACCAGCTCGCGGGAGCGGCGCACCACCTCGAGCGGGAACCGCATCCGCTTCTCAGCGGTGCCGCCCCAGGCGTCGGTGCGGTGGTTGGTGCGCGCGGCGAGGAACTGGTTGATCAGGTAGCCCTCGGAGCCCATGATCTCGACCGCGTCGTAGCCGGCCTTGCGGGCCAGCGCGACCGAGCGGGCGAAGTCCGAGGCGGTGCGGTCCACGCCCCGTGTCGAGAGGGCCGAGGCCCGGAACGGCGTGATCGGCGACCTGCGTGCGCGACGCCGAGACGCTGAACGGGTGGTAGCCGTAGCGCCCGGCGTGCAGCACCTGCAGGGCGATCGCGCCGCCCTCGTCGTGCACGGCGCCGGTGACGTCGCGGTGCCGCATCGCCTGCAGCCGCGTGGTCAGCTCCGAGGCCAGCGGCTTGAGCCAGCCGCGCTTGTTCGGCGCGTAGCCGCCGGTGACGATCAGGCCGACCCCGCCGCGGGCGCGCTCGGCGTAGTACGCCGCCAGCGCGGGCAGGTCGCGGACGCTGTCCTCGAGGCCGGTGTGCATCGACCCCATCACCACGCGGTTGGGCAGCTCGAGCGAGCCGAGGGTGATCGGGGAGAGCAGGTGGGGGTAGGGCGTCATCGGTCTCCTTGGGTGGTCGAGGCGGTGGCGCGGCCACCGTCCCGGGATCCGTGTGCGTCGAGGTACTCGGTCAGCCAGTCGATCCAGAAGCGTTCGAGCCGGATGCCTCCGCGCAGGACGAGGTACTGGTCCAGGGCCGCTCCCGACAGGTCGTCCGGGTCGGCGAAGTCGCGCTCCATCACCTCGTACGCCGCCAGCCGGGTGCGGTGCTCGGCCAGCTGGCGTCGTACGCCGGCGAGCACGGCCGCCCGGTCGCCGTACGACGCCCCGCGGAGGCGGACCGCCAGGTCGCTGCGGAACTGCTCGGACGGGGTGTCCTCGGCCAGCCAGTCCGCGAGGGCCGCGGCGCCGGCCGGCGCGACGGCGTACACCTTCTTGTCGGGCTTGCCGGTCTGGGCGACGGTCGAGACCCGCAGCCAGCCGTCGGACTCCATCCGGGCGAGGGTGCGGTAGATCTGCTGGTGGGTGGCGCGCCAGAAGAAGCCGATCGAGCGGTCGAAGCGGCGGGAGAGCTCGAGCCCCGAGCCGGCCTGCTCGGTGAGCGCGACCAGCAGCGCGTGCTCGAGTGCCATGCGGCCACCCTGCCGGACCTATGCAACGAGTTGCAAGCCAACGTGGGCGACACCACGTGACAGATACCCCCAGGGGGTATATGGTGTCCGGCATGGACACCTGGCGCACCGCGGTCTCGGCCACCCTGCACTGCCTCACCGGCTGTGCCATCGGCGAGGTGCTCGGCATGGTCCTGGCGACCTGGTGGGGCTGGGGCGACGCGGCCAGCATCGCCCTCGCCGTGGCGCTGGCCTTCTTCTTCGGCTACCTGCTCACCTTCGTCGGCGTCCGGCGCGCCGGCCTCGACGTCGGTACGGCGGTCCGCACCGCCCTCGCGGCCGACACGATCTCCATCCTGGTGATGGAGGTCGTCGACAACGCCTTCCTGCTCGCGGTGCCCGGTGCCATGGACGCGGGCGTGGCCGACCTGTTCTTCTGGGGCGCCCTCGCGGCCGCACTCGCGGTCGCGTTCGTGCTGACCGTCCCGGTCAACAAGTGGATGATCGGGCGCGGCAAGGGTCACGCCGTCGTGCACGAGCTGCACGGCCACGACGCCCACGCCGGGCACGACTGACCCTGAGACACGCCCTCGCAACCGTGACAGTGGACCTGTCATGATCGCGGCATGGCTACCGAACTCGGTCAGGGCACGGGTCCGCTCCGCGGGGTCCGGGTCGTCGAGATCGCCGGCATCGGCCCCGGCCCGCACGCCTGCACGATCCTCGCCGACCTCGGCGCCGACGTGATCCGCGTCGAGCGACCCGGCGGCGCGGCCACCGCCGGCGGCAGCCGGGAGACCGACCTCCTGACGCGAGGACGGCCGAGCGTCGCGATGGACCTCAAGAACCCGCAGGCCGTCGAGGCGGTGCTGCAGCTCGTGGAGACCGCCGACGTGCTGATCGAGGGGATGCGGCCCGGTGCCACCGAGCGGCTGGGCCTCGGCCCGGCGGAGTGCCGGGAGCGCAACCCGCGGCTGGTCTACGGCCGGATGACCGGGTGGGGCCAGACGGGTCCGCTCGCCCACGCCGCCGGGCACGACATGAACTACATCGCGATCACCGGCGCCCTGCACGGCCTGGGCCAGGACAAGGCCCGGCCGCACTTCCCGAGCAACCTGGTCGGCGACTTCGGCGGCGGGTCGACCTACCTCGTCATCGGCGTCCTCGCCGCCCTCCTCGAGGCCCGGGTGAGCGGGCAGGGCCAGGTCGTGGACGCCGCGATCGTCGACGGCACCACCCACCTCAACACGATGGCGGCGGCGATGCTGGCCGGCGGCGCGCTGCGGGAGGAGCGGGCGGCCAACCTGCTCGACGGCGGTGCCCCGTTCTACGACCTCTACGAGACCAGCGACGGCCGGCACATGACGGTCGGAGCCCTGGAGCCCCAGTTCTACGACGAGTTCGTCACCCTGCTCGGCATCAAGGACGAGGCTCCCGACCGCTACGACCTCGAGCGGCTCGACGAGCTCCGCGAGCTGATCGCCCGGACGTTCCGGCAGAGGACGATGATCGAGTGGGCCGGCATCTTCGACGGCACCGACGCCTGCGTCGCGCCGGTGCTGACCATCAGCGAGGCGGCCCGGGACCCCCACATGGTCGCCCGGGGTGCCCTGGTCGAGCACGACGGCATCGTCCAGCCCGCCCCCGCGCCCCGCTTCTCCCGCACCGAGGCGAGCCTCGGCACGCCGCCGTCGGCCATCGGCGGCCAGACCCGGGAGGCGCTCGAGGCCTGGGGCGTCAAGGACGTCGAGGCCCTCCTCGAGAGCGGTGCGGCCGTCCAGGCGTGACCCGCGCATGAAGCCCTTCCTCTTCCTCGGCACCCGCGCACAGGACGACGCGGCCGACAACGAGTACGCCGCCGTGATGGCCTGCGGCGGCCTGGCCGAGGACGACGTACGACGCGTCCGGCTGGAACGCGACTCCCTGGGGGAGATCGACCTGGACGACTGGTCGGGGATCCTGCTGGGCGGCGGCCCGTTCAACACGAGCGACCCGGAGCAGGACAAGGGCCCGGAGCAGCGCCGGGCCGAGGCCGAGCTGCACGAGCTCGCCCTGCGCGTGGTCGCCGACGACTTCCCGTTCCTCGGCGCCTGCTACGGCATCGGGGTGCTCGGCAGCCTGGACGGCGGTGTCGTCGACCGGACCCACGGCGAGCCGATCGGCACCGTCGCGGTCACCTTGTCCGAGGCGGGCCGCGCGGACCCGCTGTTCGAGGGGATCCCCGACACCTTCGACGTCTTCCTCGGCCACAAGGAGGCGGTCAGCCGGCTGCCCGAAGCCGCGGTGCTGCTCGCCTCGTCCGCCACCTGCCCGGTGCAGGCCTTCCGGATCGGCACCAACGTCTACGCCACCCAGTTCCACCCCGAGCTCGACATCGAGGCGCTCTGCCTGCGGATCGAGGTCTACAAGAACCACGGCTACTTCGAGCCGGACCAGGCCCAGAGCCTCCAGGACCAGGCGCGGCGCAGCATCGTCGTCCACCCGCCCCAGCTGATGAAGACCTTCGTCGAGAGGTACGCCCGCACATGAACTCCGAGCACGTCGACGTCCTGATCATCGGTGCCGGCCTCTCCGGCATCGGCGCCGCCGCCCAGCTCACCCGCGAGCACCCCGACAAGAGCTACGCCGTCCTCGAGATGCGTCAGGCCACCGGCGGCACCTGGGACCTGTTCCGCTACCCCGGCATCCGCTCCGACTCCGACATGTACACCCTCGGCTACCGGTTCAAGCCGTGGAAGGACGACAAGGCGCTCGCCGACGCGCCCGCGATCCTCGACTACGTCCGCGAGACCGCCCGGGAGTACGACGTCGAGCGGCACATCCGCACCGGCCACACCGTGACCGCCGCGTCCTGGGACTCCGCGTCGTCGACCTGGACCGTCGACGTCGACACCCCGGACGGACAGCGCCGGCTCACGACCGGCTTCCTCTGGTGCTGCAGCGGCTACTACGACTACGACGAGGGGTACACGCCCGCGCTGCCGGGCGTCGACCGGTACGCCGGCACGCTGATCCACCCCCAGCACTGGCCCGAGGACCTCGACTACCGGGGCAAGCGGGTCGTCGTGATCGGCAGCGGTGCCACCGCGGTCACGCTGGTCCCGGCGATGGCCGAGTCCGGCGTCGGGCACGTGACGATGCTGCAGCGCTCACCGACGTACGTCCTCTCGCTGCCGGCCGTCGACGGGATCGCCCATCGGCTCCGCAAGGTCCTGCCGGAGAAGGCGGCGTACGCCCTCACCCGCTGGAAGAACGTCGCCGTGGCCACCGCCGCCTTCCAGCTCAGCCGCCGCCGTCCGCGGTTCATGCGCAAGCTGATCCGTGGGCAGAACGCCAAGCTCCTCCCGGCCGGGTACGACGTCGACACCCACTTCAACCCGCGCTACGACCCGTGGGACCAGCGGCTGTGCCTGGTGCCGGACGCGAACCTCTTCCGTGCCGTCGGCAGCGGGACGGCGGAGATCGTCACCGACACGATCGAGACCTTCACCGAGACCGGGATCCGGCTGGCCTCCGGGCGGGAGCTCGACGCCGACATCGTCGTCACCGCGACCGGCCTCAACATCCGGCTCTTCGGCGGCATCGAGTTCACCGTGGACGGCGAGAAGGTGCACCTCCCGGACCAGATCGCCTACAAGGCGCTGATGATCAGCGGGCTGCCCAACTACGCGTACACGATCGGCTACACCAACGCGTCCTGGACGCTGAAGGCCGACCTGGTCGCGGAGTACGTCTGCCGGCTGCTCGGTCACATGGACCAGCACGGTCACCGTTCCGTCGTCCCCGTCCCCGGCGAGGGCGTCGAGGAGCGGCCCTTCCTCGACTTCCAGGCGGGCTACGTGCTGCGGGCCCTTGACCGGCTCCCAAGCAGGGCGACGTCGAGCCCTGGCGGCTCCGGCAGAACTACCTCTACGACGTGCGCACCATCCGGCGCGGCGAGATCGACGACGGGGCGCTGCGGTTCGGCTGATCCCTACGCAGCTGATCGCAGCAGGTCGACCAGGTACGCGCGCGTCCGCCTCGCCTCCGGGATGAGGCGCGTCATCCAGACGTGGAACATCGCGGTCACCTCGAGCACGTGCAGCGCGGCCCGGTCCCGCTCGGCGACCTCGGCCAGCCGGTCGACCGCCGGGCGCAGGATGTCGCGGTCGCCGATGACGACGTCGATGGGCGGCAGACCCGAGAGGTCGCCGTGGATCGGGCTCACCCGCGGGTCGGTGGGCGGTCGGGCTCCGGCCCACCAGCGGCCCGCGGCACGCAGGCCGGACTCGGCCAGCATCGGGTCGGTCGGCTCCAGGTCGGCCACCTGCGCCTCGTCGAGCGTGGCGTCCAGCCACGGGCACAGGGCGACGACGCGCTCGGGGCCGGGCCCGCCCAGGTCACGCAGCTGCTGCGCCAGCACCAGCGCGAGCGCGCCTCCCGCGGAGTCGCCCATGACGACCAGAGGCACGTCATCGAGCCCGCGTACCCACTGCACGATCCCCACCAGGCGCGGGAGCACGTCGTCGATGGTGGCGTCCGGCGCCAGCGGGTACGCCGGCACGATCACCTCGGCGGGCGCGGCGGCGAGGGCGCGCACCAGCCGCCAGTAGTCCCGGGTCAGGGGGTGCACGTAGCCACCGCCGTGGAGGTAGAGCACACGCGCGGTGGGTCGTCGCCGTGGACGGACCCTCCACACCCGCATCCCCGCCACCTCCAAGGACGCCGTGCGCAGGGAGATCCGGGTGCGCAGGGTCGGAGGGTGGTCGCCCTTGCGCTGGCGGTCCCGCGCGACGTCGAGCGTGCGACGGGCACCCGAGAACGCACGCTGGTCCCGGTGCACCCGCATCCACCACAGGGAGAGGCGTGCCGGTGCGCTCGCCGGCCGATCATCGATCTCCCACCTGACGCTGCCCACGGACGGATCCTCTCAGCCGTCGGCGCCGGCGGTGCGCATGAACACCATCCGGCCGGGTACGCCGACATCGCCGACCCGCGGTCGAACCGCGGCCGAAATGGAGCCCATGAGCCGGGCGGCCGGCGCCGGTCTCACGCAGACCGCGCTGGCCGCTCCACCCCGACACCGCCGCGTCGATTCACGTGGAACGCCGTGGTGCCCCTAGGGTGGTCGACAACAGATCGTCCAGTCTTGCCTCGGTCTGCCGGCTCGGATCTCGACACGCTCGATCGATCCGTGTCCCTCACGAAGCTGTGAGCACACGCATCCTTCCCCCGTCGCCGACGGGGAAGCGTTGGTGAGACACCAACGGAAAGTACTTCCTTGTCCTCTGCATCCTTCGTCGACCTCGGCGTGCCCGCGCACCTCGCGGACCTCCTCGCCGACCTCGACATCACCACCCCCACCCCGATCCAGGCGGCCACGCTGCCCGACTCGTTGGCCGGCCGGGACGTCCTCGGCCGCGGCCGGACGGGCTCCGGCAAGACCTACGCCTTCCTGCTGCCGCTGGTCGCACGCCTCACCGCGTCCGGCCGCAAGCGGCGGCCGGGTGCGCCCCGCGCCCTGATCCTGGCGCCCACCCGTGAGCTCGTCGGCCAGATCGACCAGGCGCTGGCACCGCTCGCGCGGGCGGCCGGCCTCACCACCCAGACCGTCTTCGGTGGCGTCGGCCAGAACCCGCAGGTGCGCGGACTGCGCCAGGGGGTCGACATCGTGCTGGCCTGCCCCGGCCGGCTCGAGGACCTCATCGGCCAGGGCCACTGCCGCCTCGATGCCGTGGAGACCACCGTGCTCGACGAGGCCGACCACATGGCCGACCTCGGCTTCCTGCCCGCCGTACGACGCCTCCTCGACCGGACCCCGCGCGAGAGCCAGCGGCTGCTGTTCTCCGCCACCCTCGACAAGGCGATCGACGTCCTGGTCAAGCGGTACCTGCGCTCTCCGGTGACGCACGAGGCCGACTCCGCGCAGTCACCGATCGCCACGATGGACCACCACGTCCTGCACATCTCCCGCGAGCATCGGGTTCCCGTCCTCGTGGACCTTGCGAGCGCACCGGGTCGCACCGTCGTCTTCACCCGGACCAAGCACGGCGCCAAGGCGCTCTCCCGGCAGCTCAACCGCAACGGCGTCGCCGCGGTCGAGCTCCACGGCAACCTGAGCCAGAACGCCCGCACCCGCAACATGGACGCCTTCCACAGCGGCCGCGCCGCGACCCTGGTCGCGACCGACATCGCTGCCCGCGGCATCCACGTCGACGACGTGGCGCTGGTCATCCACGCCGACCCGCCGGTCGAGCACAAGGCCTACCTGCACCGCTCCGGCCGTACGGCGCGCGCCGGTGCCTCCGGCACCGTGATCACCCTGATGACCGACGAGCAGGTCCGAGACGTCCGCCAGCTGACCCGGGCCGCCGGCATCAAGCCGACCACCACGCGCGTCCACGGGGCCACGCACCCGGTCCTGGCCGAGCTCGCCCCGGGCGAGCGGGTGAAGGTGCCCGGCGGCGTCGTCGTCGAGGCGCCCGAACGCCCGGCGTCCGGCGGACAGGCTGGCCGGAAGGGCGGCCAGCGCCGTCGTCGCTCCGGTGGCGGCCCCCAGGGCGGCAACGCCGGGGGCGGCGGAGGCCGTAGCGGCAACCGTAGCCGCGCCCGTGGCCCGAAGGGTGGCGGCTCGGGAGCGACCAGCCACAGTGCCGCGTCGTTCAGCTCCGGCCGCCGCTAGACCGGATGCCCGCCACGTAGGCTCGCCGACGATGATCCTCGACCCGGTGCGCGCCTGGCTGCAACGCGCCCTGTGGGACGTTGTCCCGCGCGACCACCGGGAGGACCCTGCCCAGCTCCGCCGACGCCAGATCGTGACGCTGGCCTTCGTGGTGCTGGGCGGGGCCGTGCTCGCCGCGTCGCTGCGGATCGAGCCGGGCAGCGGGTGGTTCTACCCGGCGACGTTCGGGCTCGCCCTGGTCTGGACGGTCGGCGCCTTCGCCTCCGGCCCGCTCCATCTCGGCCGTGAGGTCCATCCGTCCGGGCACCACGTCCGGCCGGTCGTGGCTCCGATCCTGGTGGGGCTGGTCCTGGCGGGGGTCTTCGTCCTCGGGGGACTGGTCGTGCGCGAGATCGATGTCCTCGACGCCTACGTCCGCTCCGTCGTGGCCTACGCCGACGAGGGTTCGGTGCTGGTGCTGGTCCTGGTCACGCTGGTCAACGGGATCGCCGAGGAGCTGTTCTTCCGCGGCGCGGGCTACGCCGCCGTGACCAGGCACCCGGTGCCGGTGACGACCATCGCCTACGCCGTGGCGACGCTCGCCACCGGCAACGTGATGCTCGGCTTCGCGGCCGTCCTGCTCGGCACCGTGGTCGGCCTGCAACGACGTGCGACGGGCGGCATCCTCGCCCCGATCCTGACCCACGTCACCTGGTCGGTGTCGATGCTCTTCGCGCTGCCGCTGCTCTTCGCCTGAGCCGCCCGGTCACTCCTGCCGGTCGTCCTCCAGCGCGCGGCGCACCGCCTCGGCGTACGGCAACGGATCACCCGGCACCAGCTCGCGGATGGTGTGGTCGGTGACCACCACCTCGGTGCCCATGGAGTCGATCAGGTTCCGCCCCGTGGTGGCGTCGACATCGGTGACCAGGGCGAGCCAGTACGACGACAGCCGGGGCGTCAGCACCGGCACCTTCACGATCGGGACCCGGTGCCCGCCGGAGATCTCGGCGGCCACCTGGAGCATCTCGAGGTAGCTCATCTCCTCGGGCCCGCCGATCTCGAACGTCCGGCCGAAGGCCTCCGGGAGGCCGACCACGCCGGCGAGGTAGCGGATCACGTCGTGCAGCGCGATCGGCTGGGTGCGGGTGGAGACCCAGCGCGGCACCACCATGGCGGGGAGGTTCTTCACCAGCTGCCGGGTCAGCTCCCACGAGATGCCGCCGGCCCCGACGACGATCGCCGCGCGCAGCACCGTCACCGGGACGCCGGTCTCGCCGAGCAGCGCCTCCACCTCGCGTCGGGACCGCAGGTGGGCCGAGAGCCTGTCCCGGTCGTCGCCGAGCCCGCCGAGATAGACGATCTGCTTCACCCCGCAGGCCGCGGCCGCCCGTGCGAAGGTGCGGGCTGCCTCGGCGTCCTTGCGCTCGAAGTCGGCGTGGTCGAGCGAGTGCACCAGATAGACGGCGACGTCGGCGCCGGTCAGCGGGTCGGTCAGGGATGCCCGGTCGAACACGTCGCCGGCCACGGCCTCGCCCGGCCCGTCGTACGTGTCGGGATCGCGCGTCATCGCACGGACGGTGTGGCCTCCCTCGACCAGCGCGGGGACCAGGCGGCGTCCGATGAACCCGGTCGCACCGGTGACCAGGACGGTCAGGGGGTCGCTCATGCCGTCACACTAGAGAGTCGCCGGGAACTCCCGGTGCCGCGTCGG
>CAWHJI010000013.1:0-271266 GCA_963829635.1 uncultured Actinomycetota bacterium | reverse complement strand
TCGTTCGGGAAGCTGCCGGCGGCGGGCCAAGTGCGAAGGCGCGGGAGAAGACCCTGCTCGTCCTGGCCAAGGCGAACTCGCGGGCGACCGATGCACCGGCCCGCCTACCTCGACTACGTCGGCGTGAAGAAGTTCGACGAGCAGGGTGAGGTTGTGCGGGGAACGGCGGATCCTCGGGCTCTACTCGAGCGCCGCCTACACCGAGTCGCTACCCGGATCCCGCTGCTGCGCGAGAAGGCCGCCCGAGGTGCTCACGCCGGATCGGTCTTCGACCACCGCAGCCACGCCGGCAAGGCCCTGATGGACACGCTGGAGACCTACCCCCGCGACGAGCTGTTCCAGACCCCGGTCGACGAGCTCGCGCCCCTATCGCCGAGGCCCGTGATGCACGCCCGCGAGCGCCGGCAGGTCCGGATGTTCATCCGGCGCGACACCTATGGCCGCTACGTCTCGGTGCTGGTCTACCTGCCCCGCGACCGCTACAACACCTCCGTTACCGGAGAAGTTCGCGGCGATCCTCAAGGAGCGAGCTCCAGAGGCGAGTCCGTCGAGTTCAGCGCGCGGAGTGGGGGAGTCGGCCCACCGCGAACGTGCACTTCGTGGTTCACCCGCCGAGCAACGGCGAGACCCTCGCCGAGGTCGACTTCCGCAGAGCTGGAGCGCCGGCTCACCGAGGCGTCCCGGTCCTGGCGCGACGACTTCCTCGGCGGCGGTCCTGGCCGAGCCAACGGCGAGGACACCAGGTGCGCGCCTGGCCCGCAAGTACGTCGACTCCTTCCCCGAGGCCTACGAGGAGGACTACCTCCCCCGCCACCGGTTCCTTCGACCTCGAGCCGACTGGAGGAGCTGTCGGAGACCACCGGGGACGCGGACGGGATCGACCTGGCGCTCTACGAGCAGATGAGACGCACGGCCGGGGTGAGGCCCGGCTCAAGGTGTTCCGGGTCGGCCCACCACTCTCGCTCTCCGAGATCCTGCCGATGCTCTCGTCCATGGGCGTGGAGGTGGTCGACGAGCGGCCCTACCAGCTGGAGGGACTGGGGCGTCCGACCTACATCTACGAGTTCGGCCTCCGCTACGGCAAGAGCCTGCCGACGCGGGCCCCGCGAGCTCCTTCCAGGATGCGCTGCGCGCGGTGTGGGACGGCTACAACGAGATCGACGGCTTCAACGCGTTGGTCCTCGCCGCCGGCCTGACCTGGCGCCAGGCCACCGTGCTCCGGGCCTACGCGAAGTACATGAAGCAGGGCAACACGCCCCTTCGCGCTGGACTACATCGAGGACGCGCTGCGCCAGGAACGTCGACATCACCCGCCTGCTCGTCCAGCTCTTCGAGTCCCGCTTCGACCCGGGCAAGAACGGCCTGCCGGCCGATGCCGAGGCGCGGACGTCACGCATCGAGGCGGTCCAGGACAAGCTCGAGCGGGCGCTGGACGACGTGGCCAGCCTCGACCACGACCGGATCCTGCGCTCCTACCTGACCCACATCCGGGCGACCCTGCGGACCAACTACTTCCAGCGCGACGGCGACGGCCGGCTGCACACCTACATGTCGCTGAAGATGGAGCCGTCGGCGATCCCCGACCTGCCCGAGCCCCGGCCCTCCTACGAGATCTTCGTGTACTCGCCGCGCGTCGAAGGCGTGCACCTGCGCTTCGGTGCCGTCGCCCGCGGGGGCCTGCGCTGGTCGGACCGGCGCGACGACTTCCGGACCGAGGTGCTCGGCCTGGTGAAGGCGCAGATGGTGAAGAACACCGTCATCGTCCCGGTGGGCGCCAAGGGCGGGTTCTTCTGCAAGCAGCTGCCCGACTCCGGCGACCGGGACGCGTGGCTGGCCGAGGGTGTCGCCTGCTACAAGACGTTCATCTCGGGCCTGCTCGACATCACCGACAACCTGGTCGACGGCGAGACCGTCGCGCCGCAGGCCGTCGTACGCCACGACGGTGACGACTCCTACCTGGTGGTCGCCGCCGACAAGGGCACCGCCACGTTCTCCGACATCGCCAACGGCGTCGCCAAGGACTACGGCTTCTGGCTCGGCGACGCCTTCGCCAGTGGCGGCTCGGTGGGCTACGACCACAAGGCCATGGGCATCACCGCCCGGGGCGCCTGGGTGTCGGTCCAGCGACACTTCCGCGAGCGCGGCATCGACTGCCAGACCGAGGACTTCACCGCGGCCGGCATCGGCGACATGTCCGGCGACGTCTTCGGCAACGGCATGCTGTGCTCCGAGCACATCCGCCTGGTCGCGGCGTTCGACCACCGCGACATCTTCCTCGACCCCGAGCCCGACGCCGCGACGTCGTACGCCGAGCGTCGGCGGCTGTTCGAGCAGCCACGGTCGTCCTGGCAGGACTACGACGCCTCGTTGGTCTCCGAGGGCGGGGGCGTGTTCTCCCGCTCCCTGAAGTCGATCAAGCTCAACGACGCGATCCGCCGATCGCTGGGGATCGACGACGACGTCACCGCGATGACCCCCGCGGAGCTGATGAAGGCGATCCTCCAGGCGCCGGTCGACCTGCTCTGGAACGGCGGGATCGGCACGTACGTCAAGGCGGCCGAGGAGACCCATGCCGACGCCGGAGACAAGGCCAACGACGCGATCCGGATCAACGGGCGCGAGCTGCGGGCGCGGTGCGTCGGCGAGGGCGGCAACCTGGGGCTGACCCAGCTCGGCAGGATCGAGTACACGCTGCAGGGGTGCGAGGGCGACGGCGGTCGGATCAACACCGACTTCATCGACAACTCCGCCGGCGTGGACACCTCCGACCACGAGGTCAACATCAAGATCCTGCTCGACCGGGTGGTGGCCGACGGCGACCTGACCGAGAAGCAGCGGAACACGCTGCTGGCGGAGATGACCGACGAGGTCGCCGAGCTGGTGCTGCGGGACAACTACGAGCAGAACCTTGCCCTGGCCAACGCGGCCGCGCACGCGCCGTCCCTGCTCCACGTGCACGAGGACTGGATGAAGACGCTCGAGCGTCGCGGCGTGCTGAACCGCGAGCTCGAGGCGCTGCCGACGTCCCGTCAGGTACGCCGCCGTCTCGACCGCGGCGAAGCGCTCACCACACCGGAGCTCTCGGTGCTGCTGGCGTGGACCAAGATCGTGCTCGCCGACGAGCTGCTCGACTCCGACCTGCCCGACGACCCCTACCTCCACCTCGACCTGATGGCCTACTTCCCGACCCAGATGAAGAAGCGGTTCGAGGCGCAGGTCGCCGACCATCCGCTGCGCCGGGAGATCATCGTGACCCAGGTCGTCAACGACCTGGTCAACGGCGCCGGGATGACGTTCTGGCCGCGGCTGATGGGGGAGACCGGCTCGACCGCCGGGGAGCTGACCCGGGCCAACTTCGTGGCCCGCGAGATCTTCGCCTCCCTCGAGCTGCGCGACGAGATCAAGGCGTGGGACAACAAGCTCTCGGCCGACGTGCAGACCCGGATGCGGATCGAGATGCGCACCCTCGTCGAACGAGCCTCCCGCTGGCTGGTCAACAACCGCCGCCCGCCCCTGGACAGCGAGGGCACGGTCGAGTTCTTCAGCGACCCGGTGCAGAAGGTGATGCTGGAGCTGCCGGAGCTGGTCACCGGCCGGACTCTGACCGCGTTCGAGGAACGACGCGACCGGTTGACCGCACAGGACGTCCCGGAGGACCTGGCGACCCGGGTGGCGGTGCTCGACCCGGCATACCAGCTGCTGGGGCTCGTCGACATGGCACACCGGGAGAAGCTCGACCCGTCCGAGGTGACCCGGCTGCACTTCGCCCTCGGCGAGCGGCTCGGTCTGCCCGCGCTGGTCCGACGCATCTTCGCCCTGCCCCGCGAGGACCGGTGGCAGACGATGGCTCGCGGATCGGTCCGCGACGACCTCTACGCCGTGCACACCCGGCTGACCGGCCAGGTGCTGCTCTCGACGTCGCCCGAGGACTCGGTGCCGGCCCGGATCGCGGCCTGGGAGGACGACGAGCAGGTGGTGGTCGGCCGTGCCGTCAAGACGCTGGAGGAGATCTGCGCCGACGACAGTGCCGACCTCGCGCGGATGTCGGTCGGTCTGCGCGTCGTGCGGGGGCTGCTGAAGAACGAGTGACGCGGCTCAGGCCCGGCGTACCGGCTCGGCGACGACGATCACGTTGCTGTCGTACGACGCGCCGTTCCAGTCCGTGCACGTGACCAGCACCAGCCGACCGGCGCCGCCCTTCTGGCCGAACAGGCGGTGGGCGTTGTCGGCGACCTCGTCGCGGGAGTAGACGAAGACCCGGGTGGCGCGGTACTGCGCGACCTGACCGCCGGCGCGCAGCCGGACGACGTCGCCGGGCTCGACCTCGCCGATCCGGTCCATGGCACCGTCCCCGTCCCGGACGGCGTGGCCGGTGACCAGGGTCTGGCCCCGCCGCGACCCGGGCTCGGCGCTGCGCCGCCACCAGCCGACGGTGTCGACGGCCGCGGGTGGGGCGAGGACGCCGCTCTGGTCGACCTCGATCGGGACGACCGGGGCGTGGAGGCCGAGGGCGGGGACGACCAGCCGGTTCGGGGCGCCGATGGCCTTGCTCGCCAGGGCCAGCCGGGGGCGGTCGGCCCCGTCCGCTCCGCCCGCGGGCAGCACCAGACCGACCAGGACCAGCAGGCTGGCGAGTGCGAGCAGCACGCCCTCGACCGGGTGGCCGGCCGACGACTTCGCGGGGGTGGCCACGGGGCTCAGGACCCGCTGGTGGGGCGCCGGCAGCCGACCAGGCCGACCAGGGCAACGAGAGCGAGCGCGATCGGGACGAAGCCGTCGTCGTCCCCGGCGGAGGCATCCGTGGCCGTCCCGGCGTCGATCACCGTGGGAACCGCGGGCAGCTTCTGGTCCGGCGGCGGTAGTACGCGGCCGTTGGGTCCGCAGCTCACCTTGGCGATGTTGACGGAGGCCAGCGACGCGTCCAGCTGCTCCTTCGCCACGGGCAGCACCTGCAGGTCGATCGCCGTGACGTCGATGGCACCGACGGTCGGCCTTGCCTGCTTGTTCAGGGTGGCGGTCAGCACGCTGTCCTCGAGCGGCGCCAGCTGCGGCGCCACCTCGCCGATCACGGCGTCGACGATCTCCTCCTGGATCGGGTCCAGGGCGGCGGCGAGTGGTGCGGCCTGGCCGTCCAGGGTGGTGTCGAGGTCGGTCCGCAGAGCCGCGAGGAACAGGTCGACGACGGCGGCGAGGTCGGTGGTCAGCCGGGTGTTGGGGGCCGGGTGGACCGGGAAGTTGAGCAGGTCGACGCTCTCGCCACCGAACTCGGCGCGGATCGCGCCGTCCACGATGGTGGCGGACCCGGCGGCGCCGGCGCCGGCGGCCGAGGTGCAGCGCGCCTCGACGGCGCCGAGCGCGCCGCCGAAGATGCCGCCGTCGCCGAGGTTCTCCGCCACGTCGGCCGAGAGCTCGGGACGTGAGCGGCGCGAGCACCGACGTGATGACCGGGTCGGTGGCCGCGTTCAGTGGGGCGAGAGCGGAGTCCTCGTCGAAGACCACGAGACGGCTGAGGTCGAGGTTGGCGATCGACAGCCCGATCGGCTGGCCGGGGACCAGGCAGCTGGAGTCACCGATCTGGGCGACCGAGCCGCCCTGGCCGGCCACGCCCGCGCAGGCGGCCGACGTACCGCCGCCGCCCGAGACGCCCGCGGTGGCCTCCTGGGCAAGGACGCCGACGTTGAGCAGCCCCTGGTTGTTCAGCACGTCGACCGGCGGGCTCGTCTCGCCGGTCACGGACTCGGAGTCCCCGTCGTGCGTCGCGGTGACCGTGCCGGAGCCCTGGGCATTGCCGGCGACCGCGATGGTCAGCGCAGAGGCGCTGGACTGGGCCACGGTGGTCGCGGCGATCGCCGGACCAGTCGTGACGAGGACGAGCGCGGACGCTCCGAGCGACGCGGCGGCGCGGGCGACATGGCGGTGCATTGGATCGGTTCCCTCCCAGGAAACCCCCGGTCTTCAGTGATGCGCGGGGCGCCCGGAATCATCCCTCGAGCACCTCAACGACGGCGCGGCGGAATCGCTACGCTGACTCGCCATGACGGACACCTCCCCAGCAGAACTGGTCCAGACCACTTCGTCGATCGCCGCCGGGGAGACGACGCCGAGCGCCGCCGTCGAACGCTCGCTCGAGCGGATCGCCGAGCTCGACCCCGGGCTCAACGCGTTCTCCGTGGTCCTCGCCGACCGGGCGCGAGCGGAGGCGTCGGCGCTCGAGGAGCAGGGCCGGCCGGTCGGCCCGCTGCACGGCGTACCCGTCGCGATCAAGGAGGAGATCGACGTCGCCGGCTGCGTCACCACCTTCGGCGGCGAGGCGAACGAGACGCCGGCGACCGAGGACGCCGAGCTGGTCCGGCGGCTCCGCGCCGCCGGTGCGGTGATCGTCGGCAAGACCACGATGCCCGAGTTCGGCGCGTTCCCCTACACCGAGTCCGTCAGCCGCGGCATCACCCGCAACCCGTGGGACCCCAGCCGCACCCCCGGCGGCTCCAGCGGCGGTACGGCGGTCGCGGTCGCCACCGGCATGGTCCCCGTCGGCATCGGTGGCGACGGCGGCGGCTCGATCCGGATCCCCAGCGCCTGCTGCGGACTGTTCGGCCTCAAGCCGCAGCGCGGCCGGGTCAGCACCGCGCCCGCCCCCCACCTGTGGTGGGCGCTCGGCACGGCGGGACCGCTGAGCCGGACGGTGATGGACTCGGCGGTCGTCTATGACGTGATCCGGGGCAACGTCGAGAGCGACCTCTATCGGGCAGGGGAGACCGGCTCCTTCATCGAGGCAGCCGGGCGCGCCCCCGGCCGGTTGCGGATCGGATGGTCGGCCAAGCCGGTCACCCTGGGCGTCCGCCCGGACCCCCTCCACGTGCAGGTGCTCGAGGAGACCGCCCGGCTGCTCGCCGACCTCGGCCACGACGTCGTCGAGGTCGACCCGCGCTACCCCGACCCGACGGTCGCGTTCGGGCCGCAGTTCTTCGCCGGGATCCGCACCGAGGCGGACGCGGTGGAGCACTACGACCGCCTGGAGCGGCGTACCCGCGAGACCTACCGGCTCGGCTCGTGGGTCACCCCGCGGGTCCGGGACTTCGCGCTCGCCCAGACGGAGAAGGTCTCGGCCAAGGCGAACCGGGTCTTCGACGAGGTCGACGTCCTGCTGACCCCGGCCATGGCGCACCGGCCGCCGAAGGTCGGGGTCCTCGGTGGCCGCGGCACTTTTGCCTCGGTTCTCAGCTCGCTTCCGGCGATCGCCTACGCCGCGATCTGGAACGTCGCCGGCAACCCGGCCGCTTCGGTCCCCTGCGGGCTGGGCCCCGACGGGCTCCCCACCGCCGTCCAGCTGGTCGGCCGCACCGACGACGAGACGACGCTGCTCTCGCTGGCGGCCCAGCTCGAGGAGGCGCGGCCGTTCCCGGTGTGGAGCGGATCGTGACCGGCCTGCTGTTCCAGACGCCGCGGGCCAAGATCCGGCGGCTCGCCCGCCGGGTCCGCCGCGACGAGTCCAGCCCGCTGGCCGGCCGGGTCGTCCTGGTCACCGGGGCCTCCTCCGGCATCGGCGAGGCCACTGCTCTAGAGGCGGCCGCCCGCGGAGCGACGGTGCTGCTGGTCGCCCGCCGGGCCGAGGACCTCGACCGGGTGCGGGGCGAGATCGAGGCGCGGGGCGGTCACGCGGCGACGTACCCCTGCGACCTGACCGACGGCGAGGCGGTCGACGGGCTGGTCAAGCAGGTGCTCGCCGAGCACGGGGCGGTCGACTACCTCGTCAACAACGCCGGTCGCTCGATCCGCCGTTCGCTGGATCTGTCCTACGACCGGTTCCACGACTTCGAGCGGACGATGGCGATCAACTACTTCGGCCCGGTGCGGCTCACCCTCGGGCTGTTGCCGGCGATGCGGGCCCAGGGCTTCGGGCACGTCCTCAACGTGCTGTCGTGGGGCGTGCAGATGAAGGCGCCGAAGTTCGCGGCGTACCTCGCCTCCAAGACCGCCCTCGACACCTGGTCGCGGATCGCCGGTCGCGAGACGTACGCCGACAACGTCACGTTCACCAACGTCCGGTTCGCGCTGGTGCGGACCGCCATGGTCGTGCCGACGGAGAACGTCGAGGACCGGAGCGCGCTCACCCCGGAGCAGGCGGCGGCGCGCGTCGTGCGCGCGCTGGAGGACCGTCCGCTCACCGTCGACACCCGGGCAGGGAAGGCGGGGGAGCTGTTCAACCTCGTCGCCCCCCGGCTCAGCGACGCCGCGATGAACCGCTTCCACCGCGCCAACCCCGACTCCGAGGCTGCCCGGGGCACCCCACCCGACCGTCGTCCGTGACGTTCTGGTTGTGGAAAGCGCGCAATCCGCAACCAGATCGTCACGGATGTCGGAGCGCCCGGGCAGTTGACGTGCCTGCCTCAGGCCAGCATCGCAGTGGCCGCGACGACGCCCGTGATCACGATCCCGGTGCGGAGCGCGGCGGCCGGTAGCCGTCGGCCGATCCGGGAGCCGACGTAGCCGCCGACGATCGATCCCCCGGCGAGCAGGGCCACCGCCCGCCAGTCCAGCTCCGCGACCACCACGAAGATCGCGCCGGCCACGACGTTGGCGGCCATCACGGCCAGGGTCTTGAGGGCGTTGACCACCCGGAACTCCAGGTCGAGGCCCAAGCCCGAGCACGGCCATCATCATCACGCCGGAGCCGGCGCCGAAGTAGCCGCCGTACACGCCGGTCGCGGTGGCGAAGACCGTGGTGACCGGCGACATCGCGGTGCGGTCCGCGGGGAGGTCCTCGCCGTGGCGGGCCCGCAGCCAGGCGGAGATGCGGGGCTGCAGGCCCACGAGCAGGCAGGTGAAGAGGATCAGCCAGGGGACGATCGCCTCGAACACGCCCGGGGGAAGCGCCAGCAGCAGGGCTGCACCGGCCACGCTCCCCACGGCGCAGGTCGCCAGCACCGCCAGCGTGACCCGGGGGTGCTCGCGCAGCTCGTGGCGGTAGCCCCAGGACCCGCTGACCGCGCCGGGGGCGAGCCCGACCGTGTTGGAGGCATTGGCGACCACCGGCGGAATCCCGACCGCGACCAGTACGGGGAAGCTGAGCAGGGACGCCACCCCGACGGTGGTGGTGAGGATCCCGGCGCCCAGTCCCGCCGCGAGCACGGCGAGCTGGTCGAGGCTGGTCACCGGCCCAGTATTGACGCGGAACGGCCTCTTTGGGTTGTCTAGACCGAGGTAGAGATCATGATCCCGGTCACGTCCTCTACGGGGGCCGGACCGTCCGGGACCGACGAGAGGAACCCCGATGGGACCGGAATGGGTCGCGATCATCGGCCTCGTCGTACTTTTCATCGTCGGCACCGTGCTCCCGATCAACATGGGCGCGCTCGGGTTCGTCGCCGCCTGGCTGGTCGGTGTCTACTCCCTCGACCTGGTGGAGGACGACATCATCCTCGGGATGGACGCTGGCCTCGTCCTCACGATCATCGGGGTCACCTTCCTCTTCGCGGTCGCCCGCGACAACGGCACGGTCGACCTGATAGTCGCGACTGCCGTCAAGGCCGTCGGCGGACGGGTGGTGTTCATCCCGTGGGTGATGTTCGCGGTCACCGGGGTGCTCACCGCGATCGGCGCGGTCAGCCCGGCGGCGTGCGCGATCATCGGCCCGATCGCCCTCGGCTTCGCCGGCCGCTACGGCATCAGCCCGCTGATGATGGGCATGATGGTCGTCCACGGCGCCCAGGCGGGCGGCTTCTCGCCGATCAGCATCTACGGCACGATCACCAACGACGTGATGGCCAGTGCCGGGCTGCCTGACAGCGAGCTGACGATCATGTTCTCCAGCCTCGTGGTCAACACCATTCTCGCCGCCATCCTGTTCGTGGTCCTCGGCGGACCGTCCCTCGCCTCGATGCGCATCGACCCGGAGCCCGAGCGTGAGGACGACCGGCCCGGATCCGCAGGTGGCGGGACGGCGACCGCCACGGAGCGGCAGACCGAGCAGGAGACCAGGAAGCCGATGGTCCCGGTCAAGACCCAGCAGATCCTCACCTTGCTCGTCTTCGTCGCTGTCGCCGTGATCGCGCTGTACTTCGAAAGGGACATCGGTCTCGTGACGATCACCGCGGCGGTGGTGCTCCTGCTGATCGCCCCGGAGCGCAGCGCCGGCGCGGTCAAGAACATCGCCTGGCCGACCGTGCTGCTGGTCGCCGGCGTCAGCTGCTACGCCTTCATCCTGACCGAGGCGGGCTCCCCGGAGTTCGTGGGCAACTGGGCCGCCGGGCTCGGCGTGGTCGCGCTGGGTGCGTTGGTGCTCTGCTACGTCGGCGGCGTGGTCTCGGCGTTCGCCTCCTCGACCGCCCTGCTGCCGGTGATCATCCCCATCGCCGTACCCCTGGTCGCCGACGGCGGCATCAGCGCCGGGCTCTTCATCGCGGCCCTGGCGGTGTCCTCGACCATCGTCGACGTCAGCCCGTTCTCGACCAACGGTGCGATCATGCTCGCCAACCGGCCCGACACCATCTCCGAGCCGGTCTACTACAAGCAGATCCTCACCTACGGCGCCATCGTCACCGCGGTCGGGCCGCTGCTCGTGTGGGGCGCGCTGGTCCTGCCCGGCTGGGGCTGATCCCCCGCCGTACCGTCGTCCGTGACGATCTGGTTGTGAAAGGCGCGATTCGCAACCAGCTCACGGACGACGAGGTTGCGGGTCAGCTGGCCTTCTTCTTGGCGGGCTTCTTCGCGGCCTTCTTGGTCGACTTCTTCGCCGCAGACTTCGTCGCAGCCTTCTTGGCGGGCTTCTTCTCCGCTGGCTCGTCGTCCTCGTCGGAGGCGGTGTCCTCCCCGCGGGCGGTCTTGGCCGCGTCGACCGAGCGCTGCAGCGCGGCGAGCAGGTCGACCACCTCGCCGGAGGACTTGGTGGAGGTGGGCGTGCGCTTGACCTCGCCGCCCTCGATCTTGGTCTTCACCAGCGCCTCGACGGCCTCGGCGTAGTCGTCCTCGAACTCGCTGGCGTCGAAGTCGCCGGCCAGCGTCTCGACGAGCATGTTGGCCATCTTGACCTCGGCGTCCTTGACCTCGCCGGTCTCGACCGCGAAGTCGGGAGTGCGGACCTCGTCGGGCCACATCATCGTCTGCAGCACGATCACGTCGTCCCGCACCCGAAGTACGGCGACCGTGGTCCGCTGCCGCAGCGCGACCGTCACGACGGCCATCCGGTCGGCGTCGAGCAGCGCCTGGCGGAGCAGGGCGTAGGGCTTGGCGCCGGTCTTCTCGGGCTCGAGGTAGTAGGACTTCTCGAACAGCATCGGGTCGATCTGGTCGCTGGGCACGAACTTCTCGACCGCGATCTCCCGCGACGACGTCGACGGCAGGTCGGCCATGTCGTCGTCGCTGAGGATGACCATCTCGCCGTCCTCGGTCTCGTACCCCTTGGCGATGTCGGCGTAGGCCACCTCCTCGCCGTCGATCGAGCAGACCCGCTGGTACTTGATCCGGCCGCCGTCCTTGGCGTGCACCTGCCGGAACGACACGTCGTGGGACTCCGTGGCCGCGTAGAGCTTCACGGGCACGCTGACCAGCCCGAAGGACACCGCGCCCTTCCAGATCGCTCGCATGCGGACCAGTGTGGCACGGTCGTGGCGACGGTCACCGGGCATGAGGCTCCGCATGCGTCCGATGCTGGCCACCCGCGGCACCCACGTGCCGACCGGCGCCGAGTGGGTGCACGAGGTCAAGTGGGACGGCGTGCGCATCCTCGCCGACGTACGCCGCGGCAGCGTGCGGCTGACCTCCCGCAACGAGAACGACGTCACCGTCTCCTGGCCCGAGCTGCACGCGCCTGCCCGGCGAGCGACCTGCTCGTCGACGGCGAGGTGATCGCGCTCAACGACGCGGGCTCCCCGACTTTCGGGCGCTCCAGGAGCGGATGCACGTCCGCAACGCCAGCGGGCGGCCGCGCTCGCCGAGCGCAACCCGGCGACCTCATGGTCTTCGACCTGCTCCGCCTCGACGGCCGCGACCTGACCGGCGAGCCGCTGGAACGCCGCCGCGAGCTGCTCGACGGGGCTCGGCCTCGACGACGTCGCTGGCAGGTGCCGCCCTGTACGACGACGGCGCGATGCTCTTCGAGGCGACCCGCGAGCAGGGGCTGGAGGGGATCGTCAGCAAGCGCCGCTCCTCCCGCTACGAGCTTCGGCGCGCGCACCCCGCACTGGCTGAAGTTCGCGCACCGCCGCCGCACCTCCTGGGTCGTCGGCGGCTGGCGCCCAGGAGACCGACCGCGACCGGCTCGGCGGCGCTGCTGGTGGGGGAGCCGACGCCCGACGGGCTGCTCTACCGCGGCCGGGTCGGCAGCGGGATCGCCGGCAAGGTCGGTCCGATGCTGCTCGAGGCGCTGGCGCCGTCGCCGTGACGACAGCCCGTTCGCCGACGAGGTGCCCCGGGTGGACGCGCTCGGCACCCACTGGGTGGAGCCGGTGCTGGTCGTCGACGTCGAGACGCACGGCCTGCGGCGCAGCAGCGGCTGCGCCAGCCGTCGTACCGGGGCGTCCGCCCCGACCTCGACCCGGAGGACCTGACATGAGCCGACTGCTGACCGCGATCCTGCTGCTCGTCCCTGCTGGCGCCCCTCGACGGCGCGGCCGCCGCCGCGGTCGCGACCGAGCGCGCCGCGGAGCACCGTGACCCTCGACGGCGTCGACCGTCCGGCTGCGGGAGGGCACCCGCCAGGTGGTGACGGTCAACCGCACTCGCGGCTGGCACGCGCGGGTGACCTTCTGGGTCCGGGCCGAGCGGCGAGTGGGTCAAGCTGTTCCGCGCCACCGACGGCCGGATCGGCTACGGCGGCCTGGTCCGGCCCGAAGCGGCGGGTCAGGGCTCCGGCACGACCCCGCTCGGCACCTACCGCCTGCCGTTCTCCTTCGGCACCCATGCCGCAGCAACCGGCCTGGGACCGCCGCTACCGGAAGATCCGCCGCGGCGACTTCTGGGTGCTCGACAACGAGTCGAGGCTACTACAACCGCTACCGCAACAAGAGCCAGGGCGGCTTCCGCTGGTGGCTGCCGCCGAGCCACCCGGACTCCTCGGAGCGGCTGACGCGACTACCCGAAGCAGTACGAGTTCTCGATCGTCACCACGTTCAACCACGCGCAGGTGCGCCACCGCGGCGGCGCGATCTTCCTGCACGTGAACGGCTCGGGCGCGACCGCCGGCTGCGTCAGCGCGCCGCGCTGGTTCATCCAGCGGCTGATGCCGCGGCTCGACCAGGACCGGGTGCCCGTGATCGCGATCGGCTCCTGATGCCCACGGGGGAGGAGGTCCACGTCGACGTCGAGGGCCGCACGCTCAAGATCAGCAACCTCGGCAAGGTGCTCTACCCCCGCACCGGCACCACCAAGGGCGAGGTGCTCAACTACTACGCCCAGGTCGCGCCGGTCCTGCTGCCGCACCTCAAGGACCGCGCCGTCACCCGGATCCGCTGGCCGCACGGCGTCGCCGACAAGTCGTTCTTCGAGAAGAACACCCCCGCCGGTACGCCGTCGTGGGTGCGCACCGCGAAGGTGCCGACCACGGGCTCGCGCGGGCGAGTCGAGGCACGGCGACCACCTGGTCTTCCCGATCGTCGACGACCTCGCGACGCTGACCTGGCTGGTCAACCTGGCCGCGCTCGAGCTGCACGTCCACCAGTGGACGGTCGGCCGCAACGGGCAGCCGCGCAACCCGAACCGGCTGGTCATCGACCTCGACCCGGGCGAGCCGGCCGGCCTGCCGGAGTGCTGCGAGGTGGCGCTGCTGGTCCGCGAGCGCGCTGGCCGAGCGGGACCTCGAGGCGCAAGCCGGTCACCAGCGGCAGCAAGGGCCTGCACCTCTACGCCGCCGCTGCCCGGCAAGCTCAACCCCGACGAGTCGACGCGCGCTGGCGAAGGACGGTGGCCGAGGAGCTCCAGAAGGAGCACCCGAAGCAGGTCACCGCCACGATGACCAAGGCCAAGCGGTCCGGCAAGGTCTTCCTCGACTGGTCGCAGAACGCCGGCTCCAAGACCACGATCTCGCCGTACTCCCTGCGCGGCCGGGAGCGCCCCTACGTCGCCACACCGGTCACCTGGGACGAGGTCGCGGCCGGCGCCGGCGACGCCGCTCGGCCTGGAGCAGTTCCGGTTCGAGGAGGTGCTCGACCGGGTCGGGGAGCACGGCGACCTGTTCGCCCCCTGAGCACGCCCGGCTGGTCTGATCCTGCCTTGACACCGCCTCGGCGGAGCCGGACTCTCGAAACGAGGGTTCGCTCGGGCGGATGCCGGGCGCCCCATCCGGGAGGGGGCCGACCATGTCGGACCAGACGACCAGCTTCGGCGTTGCGCGGGGGCTCAGCAAGCCGGCCCGCACGACCTATCTCTACCTGCGTGTGGCGGTGGTGGGGATGGCCCTGCTGCTCGGGGTCTCGCTCGCCCTCGAGATCGCGCGCGGGGAGGTCGACATCCTCGGTTCGATCAGCGCCTACTACTACACGCCGGTCCGCGCCGTCTTCGTCGGCGCGCTGGTGGCCGTGGGGGTGGGACTGGTCGCGATCAAGGGACGCCCAGGCGCTGAGGACATCCTGCTCAACCTCGCCGGGATGCTGGCCCCGATGGTCGCGCTGGTGCCGACCCCGATCGACTACACGATCAGCGGGTACGACGTCGCACAGCGTGGCGTGCCCGTCGAGCTCGTCCCGGCGGTGGAGAACAACGTCAAGGCGATGCTGGTCCTCGGGGTCGTCGGCCGTGGCCTTCGCGCTCGTCATCGCGCTGCGGAACCGCACCGAGCACCGGCTGTCGTCTCTGATCGGGGCGGGGGTCTCGGCCGTGGCAGTCGTCGGTTTCGGTCTGTGGTTCGCCTTCGGGCGCGGCACGTTCCTCGAGTACGGCCACTACGCCGCCGCGATCCCGATGTTCGCCTGCATCGTCGCGGTCGCCTGGATCAACGCCCTGAAGAGTGGTCCCCTGGACGATTTGCCGGTGCTGACCAACCGCCGGGCCTACGGCTTCGTCGCGTTCAACATGGGCCTGGCCGTCCTCGTCGGCGTGGTGTTCTTCCTCCTCGACCAGCAGGGCAGCCGACCCTTCCCGGCCTGGCTGTTCTGGGTGGAGGCCGTCCTGCTCGCGCTGTTCGCTGCCTTCTGGCTGTTGCAGACCATCGAGAACGCCGCCCGCGGCCTGCCCCGAGAAGCCGCCGTGATCGCGGCGGCAGCACAGGTGGCGACCCCCGACCCGGCACCGACAGCACCCCCAGCGGCGGCTCCCGTCGGGGGCGACGCACGTGCAGGAGCTGGTCCGCCGTGAGCATGGGCGATTGCCGATGCTCGACCGTCGAATCAGCAAACGGCCAAACTTCCGATGGGACTCGGGAGGGCGTCTTCACGCGCTACCTCGAGGGGCTCCGAATTCGACCGCAGTTTGTCCTCCCGCGCTTCAAGGACTCCATTCCCGCCACTGCCCTGGCCCGGATCCGCGAAACCAAGTTGTCCCGGACCTGGCTGAGCTAGTCCGGTGCGACAGAGGCGGATTGGCCAAGAGAGCCATTGACATCGAGGGCGGCGCACCGTCTGCTTGATGCAACAGCGGAGAGCGACGCCCTGGGGGCCGGACCTTTGGTCCTGAATGACGCCGCGTCGACACGAGGAGGGGGCGACATGCGGCGCATTCGCTTAGTAGCGCTCATGGCGGCCGTGATGATTGCAGTGCCGTCGCCAGTCGTCGCTCAGGTGATCGAAGGCACTGACAGTGCGGATTTCTTGGTAGGAACCCCGGCGCGTGACGAGATCCGCGCTGGGGCGCGTGGCGACGTGGTCTTGGCCCGCGGCGGGAATGACGACGTCGCAGGGCAGCGCGGCCATGATTACCTGAGGCTTGGCCGTGGCGATGACGGCGGGGTGGGTGGTCGGGGCGCCGATGTGCTCTTTGGTGGGTTCGGGTCGGATGACCTCAGCGGGGCTGGGGACTTTGATGTGTACGGAGCTGATGTCTTGCATGGTGGGCCGGGCCCGGATTGGTTGGATGGCCGGACCATGTACGGGAATCGTGGAGCCGATGTCCTGCGCGTTTTCCGTAGGCCGGAGGCCTGGCTCGCAGTCGCGGGTCCTGGAGATGACACGATCGTCGTCCCACGCGACGGCAACAGGGATGACATTCGATGTGGTGCCGGCGAAGACAGGGTCGAGCAGGAAAGCAGAACGGTCGAGCCGGACGGAGGGGCAGACCCACACGATGTGATCGCAGATGACTGCGAAACCGTGGTGGAGATCGGAAGCCAGTTCTAGGCGCAGAACCTCCCCGGCGTCGTGCCGGGGGCGCGTTCGCTGTTGTGCTCAGGGCGCGGCCGGACCGGCGAGGCGAACCAGGTGAGCGCCGAGGGAGACGGGATTCTGCCCTGTCCACAGGTTTCACCTTGGCCGGGTGCGGGGTGGGCCCTCCCTGACGTAGGTTCCTGACAGGAACCTGACTCGGACGGGGACTCGATGACGCTGACCGACGCGCACTCCCAGCTCGTCGACGAGCTCGACCTGCACGTGCGCGAGCTGGTCCGCCGCGAGGGCGTCGATCCGCAGCGCGACTCCTCGGTCGTCCGCCGGCTCGCCGAGGGCGTCGTCCGCGAGCACGACGAGCGCAGCCTGACCGGGGCGGTCGCGCCGGTCCCCGACGTCGACTCCGTGGTGGGCGAGCTGGTCGCCCGGGTCTCCGGCTTCGGGCCGCTCCAGCCGTTCCTCGACGACCCGTCGGTCGAGGAGATCTGGATCAACGACCCGAGCCGCGTCTTCATCGCCCGCAACGGTCGCCACGAGCTGACCAACCTGATGCTCACCACGGCGCAGGTCACCGAGCTGGTCGAGCGGATGCTCAAGTCCAGCGGCCGCCGGGTCGACGTCAGCCGGCCGTTCGTCGACGCGATGCTGCCCGAGGGACACCGCCTCCACGTCGTGCTCGAGGGGATCAGTCGCGGTTTCTCGGCGGTCAACATCCGCAAGTTCATCCTGCGCGCCGCCCGGCTCGACGGCCTGGTCGAGCTCGGCTCCCTGACGCCGCAGGCCGCGTCGTTCCTCGAGGCGTCGGTGCGCGCCGGCCTCAACATCCTCGTCGCCGGCGGAACTCAGGCGGGCAAGACAACCCTCCTCAATTGCCTGGCGGCCGCCATCCCTGGCGGCGAGCGGGTGGTCAGCTGTGAGGAGGTGTTCGAGCTCCGGTTCGCCCACCCCGACTGGGTGCCGCTGCAGACCCGGCAGTCCGGGCTCGAGGGCACCGGCGAGATCCTGCTCCGCGACCTGGTGAAGGAGAGCCTGCGGATGCGGCCGAGCCGGATCATCGTCGGCGAGGTCCGGCGCCGAGGAGTGCATGGACCTCCTGCTCGCCCTCAACGCGGGCCTTCCGGGGATGTGCACGATCCACGCCAACAGCGCCCGCGAGGCGCTGGTCAAGATGTGCACCCTGCCGCTGCTCGCGGGCGAGAACATCTCGGCCCGGTTCATCGTGCCCACGGTCGCCTCCTCGGTCGACCTCGTCGTCCACCTCGGCATCGACGCCCGCGGGGTCCGCCGCGTCAACGAGATCGTCGCCGTCCCCGGTCGCGTGGAGAACGACATCATCGAGACCGAGCCGCTGTTCGTCCGCGGCGCGGGTGAGCTGCGTCGTACCTCCGGCATGCCGCCCCGCCCCGAGCTCTACGAGCGCGTCGGCATCGACGTCCACCGGATCCTGCACGGAGACGGCTGATGGGCGCACTGGTCGGGCTCGGGCTGGGCATCGGGCTGCTCCTCATGTGGTCCGCGTTCGCCCTGCCGCGTCGGCCCCGCGAGCCGCGTACGACGTCCGGGCCGGTCCGCCGCCTGCTCGACCGTGCCGGGCTCGGGCAGGTCTCGACCAGCGGGTTCGTCGTCCTGTGCGTGGTCCTCTTCGTGGGAGCCGCCCTGGTCGTCCAGATCGCCTCGCGCACCCCGCCGGTGGCGCTCGCGTTCGGTGTGATGGGCGGCTGGCTCCCCGTTGCCCTCGTGTCCGGGCGGGCTCGGCGACGGCACCGGGAGTTCGCCGAGGTCTGGCCGGAGGCGGTCGACAACCTCGCGTCCGCCGTACGGGCGGGGCTCTCGCTGCCCGAGGCGCTCGCCGCACTCGGCACCCGCGGGCCGGAGCCGCTGCGCGACTCCTTCGACCAGTTCGCGCTGGACTACCAGGTCAGCGGTCGGTTCGGGGAGTGCCTCGACCGGCTGAAGGCCAGGCTCGCCGACCCGACCGGCGACCGGGTCGTGGAGGGCCTGCGGATCGCGCGCGAGGTGGGTGGCGGCGAGCTCGGCAGGTTGCTCCGCAATCTCTCCGGCTACCTGCGCGACGAGAGCCGCACCCGTTCGGAGATGGAGGCCCGCCAGGCCTGGACCATCAACGGTGCGCGGCTCGCGGTCGCGGCCCCGTGGCTGGTGCTGCTGTTCATGACCTTCCAGTCCGACGTGATCACCCGCTACGCCTCGCCCGGCGGCGCCCTCGTCCTGGGCATCGGCGCGGCCGTCTGCGTGGTCGCCTACCGCCTGATGATGCGCATCGGGCGGCTCCCCACCGAGCGACGGATCCTGTCGTGAACTCCGCCCCGGTCGAATGCTCACGTCGTTCCGCTTCGAACGGGGACCTCGGATGAACCTGGCGTGGTGGGGTGCGGTGCTCGGCGCGGTGTCCGGAGCCGGCCTCCTGCTCGTCGTCGCCCGGGTGCGCACCATCCGGCGCCCCCAGCTCGCACTCCGGGTTCTGCCCTATGTCCGCGACCTGCCGCAGGTGGGTCGGACGCCGGCGCTGAGGGTGGCGTCCTCGTCGCCCGCGACCGCCGCCGCGGGAGTGTTCGGCCCGCTGCTCCGCGCCGCGGCTGACGGCGTCGAGCGCGTCCTGGGCGGAGCCGCGAGCGTCCGTCGGCGTCTCGAACGCGCCGACATCGACAAGACGGTGCACGAGTTCCGGGTCGAGCAGGTGCTCTGGGGGCTGGGCGCGTTCGCGGTCGTGGCGGCGTACGGCGTCCTGAAGGCGCTCACCGACACCGGGCGGAGTCGTGACGTCGCTCCTGCTGTGCCTGGTCGCCTTCGCCGCCGGAGTGATCGCGCGCGACAACCACCTCTCCAGCCAGGTGAAGACCCGCGAGCGGCGGATCCTCGCAGAGTTCCCGGCGATCGCCGAGCTGCTCGCGCTCGCCGTGGCGGCGGGGGAGAGCCCCGTCGCCGCGCTCGACCGCGTCGTGCGGCGTTCCGGCGGGGAGCTGTCGCGCGACCTGGCCCGCGTGCTCGCGGAGGTCCGCACCGGCGAGCCCATCGGCGTCGCCTTCGACCGCTGGGCGGCGACCACCGGGCTGCCTCTGGTGGCCCGGTTCGCCCAGGGGGTCGCGGTCGCGGTCGAGCGCGGGACGCCTCTGGCCGACGTGCTCCACGCGCAGGCCGCCGACGTCCGTGAAGCCGGGCGGCGCGAGCTGATCGAGATCGCCGCCCGCAAGGAGATCTTCATGATGGTCCCGGTCGTCTTCCTGGTCCTGCCCGTGACCGTCTTCTTCGCCTTCTGGCCCGGCGTCGTCGGGCTCAACCTGACGACGCCATGACCCAGCCACCCACACCCTCCGAGAGAACGGGGAACCCGATGGAAACCTTCGCCCTCGCGCTGACGCGCTGCTACCTCGCCCTGGCGGCTCCGGGCCGCCGCGATGAACGGGGCGACGTACCCGGCTGGGTGCTCGTCACCGTGATGACGGTCGGCCTCGTCGTCGTGATCTGGGAGGTCGCGGAGGGTGAGCTGCGCGGCATGCTCCGCAGCGCCCTGAACTCCGTCAGCTGATCCTCCGCCCGTGCTGTCGCTGCGCCGGCGCGGCCAGCGCGGGTCCGCGGTCGTGGACTTCGTGCTCGTGCTGGTCGTGCTGATCCCGCTGTTCCTGGGCATCCTCCAGGTCGCCCTGGTGATGATGGTGCGCAACACCCTGGCCTCGGCCGCCTCCGAGGGAGCGCGGTACGCCGCCACGCTGGACCGTGGCCCGGCCGATGGCGTGGCCCGCACCCGCGAGCAGATCGACGGGGCGATCTCGGGGCGGTTCGCGCAGGACATCGACGTCGCGATGGTGCTGATCGACGGGGCGCCCGCGGTGAAGATCACGGTGCACGCGACCGTGCCGGCGCTCGGCCTCGGCGGCCCCGGCGTTGAGCTCGACGTGGCAGCGCACGCCGTGGAGGAGTCCCCGTGAAGCGCCGTCGCGGTGAGGAGGGCAGCGCCCTGGTCGAGCTGACCTGGCTCGGGATCCTGCTCCTGGTGCCGGTGCTGTGGATCGTGGTGTCGGTGTTCGAGGTCCAGCGCGGTGCGTTCGCGGTCAGCGGCGCCGCGCGGGCAGCCGGTCGTGCCTACGCCCTCGCTCCCGACGACGCCGTGGGCCGCGCCCGGGCCGAGGCGGCGCTGCGGCAGGTGCTCGCCGACCAGGGCGTCGAGGGGCAGCCGGTCGACCTCGACGTCTCGTGCTCGCCCAGCTTCGACTGCCACGCGCCGGGCTCGGTGATCACCGTGGTGATCCGGTCCCGGGTGGACCTGCCGATGCTGCCTGACGTGCTGGGCGGCAACGCGCCGAGCTTTGCGTTGAACGCGAGCCACACCGTGCCGATCGGCCAGTTCCGGGACGTCGGATGAGGGCGGGTCTCGATACGCTCGCTGGCGCTCGCTACTCGACCACCGAGGCGGGTGGCGCTCGCTGCTCAACCACCGGAAGGGGCGAGCGGGGGCAGGCCACGGTGCTGATCGTGGGGCTGGCGGTGGTCCTGCTGATGGCGGTCGCGCTGGTGGTCGACGCCTCCGCCGCCTTCCTCCAGCGGCAGGGGCTGGACACGGTCGCCGACGGGGCCGCCCTGGCCGGCGCCGACGCCGGGTTCGCGCAACCTGGACGTGCTGTACGGCGCGGGTGTGACCGAGGCCCAGCGGCTCACGCAGGCCGAGGATGCCGCCCGGGCCGCGGTGGCGGCGTACCTCCGCGAGACCAGCGCGTACGCCGAGTACCCCGGCCTGCGCTACACGATCGGCTTCGACGCCACCGACCACAGCGTGACGGTGGACGTCGACGCCCCGCTCGAGCTGCCGCTGACCGTCCCCGGCTCACCCGAGCGGGCGATGATCGGGGCCACCGGGTCCGCGGTCGTCCAGGTCGCCCCGCCCAACCCGTGAACCGGCCGGTGACGCCGCCCCGGCGCCCGCCGTACGCTCGAGGACCATGAGGCGGGACCACTGGAAAGTCCGCAACGAGTCGCTCGACCCGGAGACCGACTACGCCGAGATCGTCCGCAACCTCGCCACCCACGAGTTCCCGTGGGACACCATCCAGGCGCTCAGCTTCGCGCTGTTCCGCACCTACGCCGTGCCCGGCATCGGCCGGCTCCTCGACGAGACCGGCGCGTTCCGCGACGACGTCCAGAAGCGGTACGACGACACCACGCTGCTGCTCGAGCCGCCCGGCCTGCTCGGCTTCGACCACCCCGACAGCCGCACCGCGATCCGCCGGATCAACCAGATGCACCGCAGCTACGACATCCCCAACCACGAGCTGCGCTACGTCCTCAGCACGTTCGTCGTCGTCCCCAAGCGCTGGAACGACGACTACGGCAAGCGGCCGCTGACCCGCCACGAGATCGACGCGACCGTCGCCTACTACCGCACCCTCGGCAAGCACATGGCGATCACCGACCTCCCCGAGACGTTCGAGGAGTTCGAGGAGCTGATGGACTCCTACGAGGCCGAGCACTTCGCCTTCGACCCGGGCGGGCGTCGGGTCGCCGACGTGACGCTCGGCCTGGTCACCAGCTTCTACCCCAAGCCGCTGGCGAAGGCCGTCGAGGTGTTCAGCCGGGCGCTGATGGACGAGCCGCTGCTGCGCGCGTTCGGGTACGACGTCCCGCACCCGCTCGTCGTCCGCGCCAGCCGTGGCGCCCTCAAGGCCCGCGCGCGGCTGCTGCGCCTCGCCCCGCCGCGCCGCAAGCCCAAGACGGTCGCGGACTTCTCGTTCGTGCGCAGCTATCCCGACGGCTTCGACCTGGCCGAGCTCGGCACCTTCCCGCCCGGATGCCCGGTCCCGCACGCGGCCACGGGCGAGGCAGCGCCGACTGACGAGGAACGCACCGCCTGACGTAGGCTCGCGGCCGTGGCAGGCCCCGACTACGACACCGAGATCAAGCACCTCCAGGCGACCATGCACACCGTCGCCCAGGTGCTCGACCTCGACGGCATGCGCGCCGAGATCGCCGACCTCGGCGAGCAGGTCGCGGCCCCCGACCTGTGGGACGACCAGGACAACGCCACCCGCGTCACCGGCCGGCTCTCGGTCCTCCAGAACGAGCTCGACCGGTTCACCGCGCTCGCGACGCGGGTCGAGGACCTCGGCCTGATGGTCGAGATGGCCACCGAGGAGGGCGACGCCGACACGCTCGCCGACTCCGAGAAGGAGCTCGGCAAGATCAAGAAGGCCGTCGAGGCGCTCGAGGTGCGCACCCTCCTGTCGGGCGAGTACGACGTGCGCGAGGCGATCATCAGCCTCCGCGCCGGTGCCGGTGGCGTGGACGCCGCCGACTTCACCGAGATGCTGATGCGGATGTACATCCGCTGGGCCGAGCGCAACAACTACTCCGTCGAGGTCTTCGACACCTCCTACGCCGAGGAGGCCGGCCTCAAGTCGGCCACCTTCGCCGTGCACGCGCCCGTACGCCTACGGCACCCTCTCCGTCGAGGCCGGCACCCACCGCCTGGTCCGGATCAGCCCGTTCGACAACCAGGGCCGCCGCCAGACCAGCTTCGCCGCCGTCGAGGTGGTGCCGGTGCTGGAGCAGACCGACGACATCGAGCTCCCCGACGAGGACGTCCGCGTCGACGTCTACCGCTCGTCGGGGCCCGGCGGCCAGTCGGTCAACACCACCGACTCCGCCGTACGCCTGACCCACATCCCGACCGGCACCGTCGTCAGCTGCCAGAACGAGAAGAGCCAGCTGCAGAACAAGGCCAGCGCGATGGTGATCCTCAAGGCCAAGCTGCTGGCGATCAAGAAGGCCGAGGAGGAGGCGCACCTCAAGGAGCTCAAGGGCGACGTCCAGGCGTCCTGGGGCGACCAGATGCGCAACTACGTGCTGAACCCCTACCAGATCGTCAAGGACCTCCGGACCGGCTACGAGGTCGGCAACCCGCAGGCGGTCTTCGACGGCGACCTCGACGGCTTCCTCGAGGCCGGCATCCGGTGGCGCCGCGGCGCCGAGAAGGCCGACGCGAGCTGACGGGTGCCGACCGGCGCCGACTGAGGCGTCGGTCACCCCGCCGCCCGGGGACTAGGTCCCCTCACCGCGCTCGACTACCCTCCACCTAGTGATTCGCTTCGAGAAGGTCACCAAGACCTACCCCGGCCAGGCCAGCCCTGCGCTCGACCAGATGACGGTCGACGTGGAGAAGGGCGAGTTCGTCTTCCTCGTGGGCACCTCCGGCTCCGGCAAGTCCACCGCCCTGCGGCTGGTGCTGCGGGAGGCCCGCCCCACCTCCGGCCGGGTCTACGTCGCCGGCAAGGAGATCAACCGGCTCGCCGCGTGGAAGGTGCCGCGGCTCCGCCGCCAGATCGGCACGGTCTTCCAGGACTTCCGGCTGCTCCAGAACAAGAACGTCTCCGAGAACGTCGCCTTCGCCCTGCAGGTGATCGGCCGCTCCAAGGGCGAGATCAGCCAGCTCGTCCCCGAGACGCTCGAGCTCGTCGGCCTCGACGGCAAGGGCGACCGGATGCCCGACGAGCTCTCCGGTGGTGAGCAGCAGCGGGTCGCGATCGCCCGCGCCTTCGTCAACCGGCCGATGATCCTGATCGCCGACGAGCCGACCGGAAACCTCGACCCGACCACGTCGGTCGGGATCATGAAGCTGCTCGACCGGATCAACCGGACGGGCACCACCGTGCTGATGGCCACCCACGACTCCGGCATCGTCGACCAGATGCGCAAGCGCGTCATCGAGCTCGACGGCGGCCGCGTCATCCGCGACCAGACGCAGGGCGTCTACGGCTTCCAGCACTGACCGGGACGGTCCCGACCGCCAGCCCTCGACTTCGACCCGAAGAGAGACTCCTGATCCATGCAGCTTCGCTACGTGTACTCCGAGCTCGGCCAGGGCCTGCGCCGCAACCTGTCGATGCACATCGCGGTGATCCTCACCCTGTTCGTCTCCCTGACCCTCGTCGGCCTCGGCGTGGTGCTCAACCAGCAGGCGCAGCGCACCGCCGAGACCTGGGGTGACGAGCTGCAGATCACCGTGTTCCTGTGCCGCGACCGGGACGACAACCCGGCCTGCACCAGCGAGGTGACCGAGCCGCAGAAGAAGGCGATCACCGAGGTGGTCGAGGAGAACCCCGAGGTCGACAGCTACCACATGGAGTCGAAGGCCGAGGCGTTCGCGAAGGTCAAGGAGCTCTACGGCGAGGACTTCGAGGGGCCGAACGCCGCCCTCAACGAGGACGACCTCGCCGAGTCGGTGTGGATCACGCTCAAGGACCCCGACGAGTACAAGGGCATCAAGAGTGCCGTGGAGGGTCTCGACGGCGTCTCCAACGTCAAGGACCAGCGCAACATCGTGGGACCCATCCTCAACTCCATCGACGCCCTCAAGTGGGGCGCGCTCGGGGTGGCGGCGTTCCTGGTGTTCGCTGCCCTGCTGCTGGTCGGCAACACCATCCGGCTGGCGGCCTTCGCGCGCCGCAAGGAGATCGGCATCATGCGGCTCGTCGGTGCCTCGACCCTCTACATCGCCCTGCCGTTCCTGCTCGAGGCCCTGGTCACCGCCCTGGCCGGCGTCGTCCTGGCCAGTGGAGCGCTCGCCGCGTTCATGTTCTTCGGCGTGGAGAAGACCTTCACCGACATGCTGGTGTTCATCCCGTGGGTGGGATGGCCGGAATACGCGTGGTCGGTGGTCGCGATCGCCCTGCTCGGGCCGATCCTCACCCTGATCCCGACACTCGCACTTACTCGAAAATACATAAAGGTGTGACGCCGGGCAGGTACCTTCGACGGGTTCCTCTTCCCCGATACGCCGAAGGCAGACCCGGTGCGCATCTTCCCCCGTACCGCTCGCCGCCGCTGGGCGGCCGCGATCGCGGCCGTCGCCCTGGCGGCCGGAGCGCTGTCCGTGCCCAGCTCGAACCTGTGGGCGAACGCCGATGACCTGAAGGACCGGCAGAAGAAGGTCCGCAAGCACATCCACTCCGCTCACGAGGACCTCGAGGACTCCAGTTCCGCCGTACGCCGGGCAGCCGGCCGCCTCGCAGCTGCCGAGGCCGAGCTCAACGCGGCCCGCAACCACCTCGACCGGGTCCGCGGCCGGCTGGGCGTCGCCCGCGCCGAGGACCTGAGGATGAAGCGGAAGCTGCAGGAGGCCGAGGAGCGGCTGGCCCGGGCCGAGGAGGACGTTGCCCAGGGCCGCGTCGCGCTGGGCGAGCAGCAGGACGCGGTCACCGACATGGTCAACTCGATCTACCAGCAGGGCGACCCCCAGCTGATGGCGTTCGCCTCCCTGCTCAACGCCCGCACCACCGCGGACCTCACCCGCCAGGTCGAGGCCAACGACGCGCTGGTCGGCCGTGAGAGCAACGCGTACGACGACCTGCGGGCCGCCGAGGTGCTGCTGGAGGTCCGCGAGAACCAGGTCGAGGAGGCCAAGGACGAGGTCGCGGTGCAGCGCCAGGACGCCGCCAAGCACCTGGCCCGGATGAGGGTGCTGCGCAACGAGGCCGTCGAGACCCGCGACACGGTCCGCGACCTGGTGCAGGACCGTCGCGCGCTGCGCCAGAAGGCGGCGAAGGCCCGGGCGCGCGACCGTGCCCAGCTGCACCGCCTGCGTTCCCAGGAGCGCCGGATCAAGCAGCAGATCCTCGAGCGTGCCCGCCGGGCCGCCGGTGGGTTCAACGGCCGGACCGGCGGATTCCTGAACCGGCCCGTTCCCGGCCCGATCACCTCGCCGTTCGGCATGCGCCGCCACCCGATCTACGGCTACTGGGGCCTGCACAACGGCACCGACTTCCTGGCCGGCTGCGGCTCCGCGCTCTACGCATCGTCGGGTGGCCGCGTGATCGCGCGCTACTACTCGCCCGTCTACGGCAACCGGCTCTACATCGGCGTCGGCCTGGTCAACGGCCGCTACCTCACCCTCGTCTACAACCACATGTCCGGCTACCGCGTCGGCCTGGGCGAGAACGTGAGCCGGGGCGAGGTCGTCGGGTACGCCGGCAACAGCGGCTGGTCGACCGCGTGCCACCTGCACTTCACGGTGATGGCCAACGGCCGCCCCGTGAACCCGTACCACTACATGTAGCCGCCCCGCGGACGAGTGCGCGCAGCTGCCTCGGTGGTCGAGTAGGTCGCGCAGCGACCGTATCGAGACCCGACCGACACGAACTCGGTTGACCACTCCTGAGAGACTGGGCGGATGCCGAAGGAGACGGGGCGCAAGCTCATCGCCGCGAACAAGAAGGCGCGCCACGACTACCACATCGAGGACACCTACGAGGCCGGGCTGGTCCTCGTCGGGACCGAGGTGAAGTCGCTGCGGATGGGCCGCGCCTCCCTGGTCGACGGCTTCGTGGACCTCGACAACGGCGAGGCGTGGCTGCACGGCGTGCACATCCCCGAGTACTCCCAGGGCACCTGGACCAACCACTCCGCCCGCCGCAAGCGCAAGCTGCTCCTGCACCGCACCGAGATCGACAAGATCGAGCGTCGGGTCAACGAGAAGGGCCTCACCGTGGTCCCGCTGGCGCTCTACTTCGTCGACGGCCGGGCCAAGGTCGAGATCGCGCTCGCGAAGGGCAAGAAGACCTGGGACAAGCGGCACTCGCTCGCCGAACGGCAGGCCAACCGGGAGAAGGAGCAGGCCCTCGGCCGCCGCCTGAAGGGCATGGAGTGAACGACGCCGCGCCCGTCCGGTCGTTCTGGCAGGACCTCGGCCTCCCCGGCCTGTTCGACGTCCACGTCCACTTCCTCCCCGAGAACATCCAGCGCCGCGTCTGGGCGCAGTTCGACCAGGCGGGGCCGAAGATCGGCCGCGAGTGGCCGATCCGCTACCGCGGCACGACGCAGGAGCGGGTCGAGCAGCTGCGCGACTTCGGCGTACGCCGCTTCTCCGCCCTGCCCTACGCCCACAAGCCGGGCATCGCGACCTACCTCAACGACTGGGCGCGCGGCTTCGCCGCCGACGTCCCCGAGTCGATCTGGTCGGCCACGTTCTACCCCGAGCCGGAGGCGGCGGCGTACGTCGCCGACCTGGTCGCCGACGGCGTCGAGGTCTTCAAGCTGCACGTGCAGGTGGGGGAGTTCCACCTCGACGACCCGCTCCTCGACGAGGTGTGGGGCACCCTCGAGGACGCCGGTACGCCGATCGTGATCCACGCCGGCTCCGGCCCGGTCGGCAACGCGTTCACCGGACCCGACGCCCTGGCGCGGGTGCTGGCCCGCTTCCCGCGCCTCGTCGTGCTCGTCGCCCACATGGGGGCGCCGGAGTACGCCGAGTTCGTCGCCCTCGCCGAGAAGTACGAGGAGACCCGCCTCGACACCACCATGGTGTTCACCGACTTCTTCGACGAGCAGGGCCCGTTCCCGGCCGACCTGGTGCCGCGGCTGGCCGACCTCCAGCCGAAGATCCTGCTCGGCACCGACTTCCCGACCATCCCCTACCCCTACGCCGAGCAGCTCGACGGCCTGGCGAGCCTGGGCCTCGGGGAACACTGGCTGCGCGACGTGTGTTGGAACAATGGAGTGCGACTCTTCGGGCCCAGCCGCGTAGACTCGCCTCGTTGACAATTCAAGAGGGGCTGATCGGTTTCGACTTGGGACGTTAGTTCCAGGGGAAGCGGGTCGAGGAGCCAGCGTCATCTCGTAAACGATCGCTGGAAACTACAACTGCCAACGCTAAGCGCAGTTCCTTCGCTCTCGCCGCCTGATTGCGGTGATCGAAGCGTCAGACCGGGCATCCGTCTCCGTCCCGGACCCTGGCGTCATCTAGGAGACTTGCTGGTCACTCTCTGTCAGGAGGGGTGATCGGGACTCAATCCTGACTGAGCCTGTCGGGGACGTGTCCGTGCGAGCCCCGGGGCCGAGAAATGCGACATCACGGACTGCACCCGGAGAAGACCTGGTTCGACGCTCGAGGACGCGGGTTCGATTCCCGCCAGCCTCCAAAACCTTCGACGCTCGAGACGCGGGTTCGATTCCCGCCACTCCACTCACTCACTCAGTCAGTGCGCCAGGACGTCATGCGAACTGTGGCCTATTGGGCCCGGATCGTATGACGTCCTGCGAGTTTGTGGGCGCACGTTGCGCCCCGCATGGCTTGCGCTCAGGTGGCCGAGTGCCGCGCCTGCCTCTAGGGCGTCGAGGTCCCGCTCGGCGAACAGCCGGTGGTGCCACTCCTCGTTGAGGACGATCAGCAGGCACTGGCGCACCGGGAACCGTTCCGCCGGTGGCCAGCCCGGCCCCTCGACGGGCTCGGGATGGACGTCCAGCGACTCCTCGGTCAGGCCGTCGATGACCGAGCGGACGCTCGCCATCCGGTCGCGGCGCAGCGCCAGGACCTCGTCGAGGGAGGGCCGGACCTCGCGGTCCCGCGGGATCCCGGGGGTGTCCGGCATCTCGTCCCACGGCAGGTCGAGCGGGTCCCACGGCGAGGGGTCGCCGAGGATCGCCCGCCGTACCCAGGCGTCGGTGGCGAAGGCCAGGTGGCGCAGGGTCTCGACGAACGACCATTCGCCGTCCACGGACTCGTGCAGCAGGCTCGGGTCGAGGCCGCGGGCGCGCTCGACGGTGCCGTCCCAGAGCCGCTCGAGATGTCCCACGCCTCCCGGAAGCCGGCGGGGTCGGTGGGGCGCATCCTGAGCCCGGTCGGGGTCGCGCCGGTCGAGCTCGGCCTCGACGAGGGGCGCCACGTCGACGCCGTTGACCACGAGGTTCGAGACCTCGCCGTCGATCCGGACGTCGACCAGCTCGACGCCGGTCATCACCGCGCCGGTCAGGTCGGTGCCGCGGAAGCGGGCCTGGCAGAGGTCGCTGGCGCGGAACTCGGCACCGGTCAGGTCGACGCGGTCGAAGCGCGAGCCGCGCAGGTCCTTCCCCGCGAAGTCAGCCATGGCGAGAACCTAGCGACGCCGCCACCAGCCGTCAGCCGAACTCGCCCCGGGTGGCCCCGGCCGCGGCGCCACCGGCATCCAGAGAGGTGAGGATGCCGCGCAGCTCGTCGACGTCGTGCCGGGTCCGCTGGACGGCCACCTGGATGTCGGGCAGCTCGCCGGCCCCGGCCGCCGCCTCGAGCCGCTCCACCGCGGCCGTCAGGTCGGCGACCCGCTCCTGGAGCACGCCGAGCACGTCCGCGCCCTGCTCTGCGTCCCCGAGCTGCCGGCGCAGGAAGGTCGCCTGCGTCGACAACCGCTGGCCCGCGGCCCACAGGTCGACGAACACCTGGACCTTGGCCCGCAGGATCCACGGGTCGAACGGCTTCGAGATGTAGTCGGCGCCGCCGGCGGCGTACCCGCGGTAGGAGTTGCGCTGCTCGTTGTCGGCCGCGGTCAGGAAGATGATCGGCACGTCGCGAGTCCGGGTACGACGCTTGATCCGCGCCGCGGTCTCGAAGCCGTCCATCCCCGGCATCTGGGCGTCGAGCAGGATCAGCGCGTAGTCGTCCTTGAGCAGCTCGCGGAGAGCCTCCTCCCCGGAGTTCGCGCGCACCAGGATCTGGTCCAGCGAGGTCAGGATGGCCTCGAGGGCCAGCAGGTTCTCCGGCCGGTCGTCGACCAGCAGGATCCTGGCGCGGTCGTTCATGACAGCCACGACCTGAAGACCGAGAGCAGCTGGTCGACGTCGACCGGCTTGGTGACGTAGTCCGACGCGCCCGCGGTCAGGCTGTTGTCGCGGTCGCCGGGCATGGCCTTCGCGGTCAGCGCGATCACCGGGAGGTCGCGCAGCGCCGGCACCTTCCGGATCTCGCGCATCGCCGTGTAGCCGTCCATGCCGGGCATCATCACGTCCATCAGCACCAGGTCGATCTCGGGCTCGCTCCGCAGCGCGTCGAGGCCCGCCTCGCCGTTCTCGGCGTAGACCACGTCGATGCCGTGCTGCTCGAGGGCGCTGGTCAGCGCGAACACGTTGCGGACGTCGTCGTCGACGATGAGGATCCGCTTGCCCACGAAGACGTGCTCGGCCTCCCGCAGCTGGTCGAGGACGGGGCCCGCCTCGGCCGGGGGCAGCACGTCGGCCCGGTGCAGGAACAGCGACACCGCGTCGAGGGCGTGCTCCAGCGAGTCGGCCCGCGCGAGCGTGAGGGCCTCGGCGTACGGCTGCAGCCGGTTCTCCTCCCGCGGCGTCAGCGGTGCGTCCGCGGTCGTCACGACCGGGATCCGCTTGAGCCCCTTGCGCGACCGGAGCCGCTTGAGGACGTCGAACCCGCCGCCGTTGCTCGTTCCGAGGTCCACCGCGACGCAGTCGTAGGTCTCGTCCTGGAGCGCCTGTACGGCGTCCTCGGCCGACCCGACGACGTCCACGGCGATCCCGTCGAGGGTGGTGGTCCGGTCGGCGACGGCCGCCGCGTCCCCGTCGGCCTGCTCGGTGACGACGAGCAGCCGCCGCTGCTCCCTGGCCATGAACGAGTCCAGCCCGTCGAGCAGGTCGCCCAGCGAGGCCCGGTTGACGGGCTCCTCGAGGACGTCGAACGCCCCGGCCAGCCGGCCCAGGTGGGCGTCCTCGGCGGCATCGGGGGCATGGGTGACCGCGGTCGGGATGTGCCGGGTGCGGGGGTGCCGCTTCAGCCCGTGCAGGAGCGAGGATCCGTCGTGGGTGACCATGTCCATCCCCGCGATGACGGCGTCCGGGACACGCTGGTGGGCCACCACGAGGGCGTCGTCCGGCTGCTGGGTGACGACCACCTTGAACCCGTGGTCGCGGCCGACGTCCACCGCGGCCCGGCACAGGTCCGGCTCGGACAGTGCGACCAGCAGCACCCGGTCACCCTCCGCGATGCCGGCCTCGTCGTCGGGCACGTGCTCGCTGATCAGCTCCGCCAGCGATGAGCGGTCCGGGTCCGACAGCTCCCGGACCGGCGTGGTCGCCTCGATCTGCGGGACGCGGGAGCCCCCGTCGTACCGGACGGGGAGGTAGAGCGTGAACGTGCTGCCGTGTCCCGGGTTGCTCTCGACGTGGATCTCGCCGCCGATCAGCCGGGCGATCTCCCGGCTGATCGAGAGGCCCAGGCCCGTCCCGCCGAACTTGCGGCTGATCGTGCCGTCGGCCTGCTGGAACGCCTCGAAGATCGTCCGCAGCTGCTCGGGTTCGATGCCGATGCCGGTGTCGGTGACCTCGAAGGCCACGACGTGCTCGGCCGCCGTGAGCGGGGCGCTGGTGAACCGCTCGCCGCCGGCCTGCCGGATCACCAGGGTCACCCGGCCCGCCGCGGTGAACTTGACCGCGTTGGAGAGCAGGTTGCGCAGCACCTGCTGGAGGCGGTGCTGGTCGGAGTAGAGGACGCGGGGGACGTCGCCGCCGATCTCGACGGTGAAGTCGAGGTCCTTCTCCGCCGTCAACGGTCGGAACGTCGCCTCGACGTACTCCACGATCCCGGCGACCGCGACGTCCGCGAGGTGCACGTCCATCTTGCCGGCCTCCACCTTGGACAGGTCGAGGATGTCGTTGATCAGCTGGAGCAGGTCGGTGCCGGCGCTGTGGATGGTCTGCGCGAACTCGACCTGCCGGTTGTTGAGGTTGCCGTCGCGGTTGTCGGTGAGCAGCTTGGCCAGGATCAGCAGCGAGTTGAGCGGCGTCCGCAGCTCGTGCGACATGTTGGCGAGGAACTCCGACTTGTAGCGGGAGGACAGGGCGAGCTGCTCGGCGCGGTCCTCCAGGGCCCGCCGGGCGTCCTCGATCTCGAGGTTCTTGATCTCGATCGCGCGGTTCTGGCGTGCCAGCAGCCGGGCCTTCTCCTCCAGCTCGGCGTTGCTCTGCTGGAGCTCGCGCTGCTGGGTCTGCAGCTCCCCGGACTTGTTCTGCAGCTCTCCCGCCAGCCGCTGGGACTCGACCAGCAGCGACTGCGTCCGCGAGCTCGCGATGATCGCGTTCAGCGACACCCCGATGATCTCCATCAGCTGCTCGAGGAACTGCATGTGCACCTGGGTGAACGGCGTGAACGAGGCCAGCTCGACCACGCCGAGGACCTGCTCCTCGAAGAGCACGGGCAGGATCGCGATCTCCAGCGGGGGCGCCTCGCCCAGGCCCGAGGAGATCCGCACGTAGTCGCGCGGCACCTCGCTGACCCGGATCGTGTGCCGGGCCACCGCCGCCTGGCCGACCAGGCCCTCGCCGAAGCCGAACACGTCGGGGACGCTGTCCCGGCTGCGGTAGCCGTAGGACGCGATCCGCCGCAGCGCCTCGGTCTCCTTGCCGTCCTCCAGGCCGCTCTCGGTCAGGAAGAAGGAGCCCTGGGTCGCGCCGACCACCGGGGTCAGCTCGCTGACGATCAGGCTGGTCACGTCGAGCAGGTCGCGCCCGCCCTGCATGTGGCCGGTGAACCGGGCGAGGTTGGTCTTCAGCCAGTCCTGCTGCTGGTTGGCGCTGGTGGTCTCGCGCAGGTTGTCGATCATCTGGTTCAGGTTGTCCTTGAGCTCGGCCACCTCGCCCTCGGCCTCGACCGTGATCTGCTGGCTCAGGTCACCCTGGGTCACCGCCGTCGACACCTCTGCGATCGCCCGCAGCTGGGTGGTCAGGGTGCCCGCGAGCTGGTTCACGTTCTCGGTCAGCTTCCGCCAGGTGCCGGACACGTCGGCCACCTCGGCCTGGCCGCCGAGCTTGCCCTCGGTGCCCACCTCGCGGGCCACGCGGGTGACCTCGTCGGCGAACGAGGAGAGCTGGTCGACCATCCGGTTGACGGTGGTCTTGAGCTCGAGGATCTCGCCGCGCGCGTCGACGTACGTCTTCTGGGTCAGGTCGCCGTGGGCGACGGCGGTCGTGACCAGCGCGATGCTGCGCACCTGGCTGGTCAGGTTGCCGGCCATCGAGTTCACCGAGTCGGTGAGGTCCTTCCAGGTGCCGGCCACGCCGCGGACGTGCGCCTGGCCGCCGAGGATGCCCTCGGTGCCCACCTCGCGGGCCACACGCGTGACCTCGTCGGCGAACGCGCGCAGCGTGTCCACCATCGCGTTGATGGTCGAGGCCAGCGCCGCCACCTCGCCGCGTGCCTCGATCGCGATCTTCTGGCTCAGGTCGCCGCGCGCGACGCCCGTCGACACGGTCGCGATGCTGCGCACCTGGCTGGTCAGGTTGGACGCCATCGAGTTCACCGAGTCGGTGAGGTCGCGCCAGGTGCCGGCCACGCCGGGCACGCGGGCCTGGCCGCCGAGGATGCCCTCGGTGCCCACCTCGCGGGCCACGCGGGTGACCTCGTCGGCGAACGACGAGAGCTGGTCGACCATGGTGTTGACGGTGCTCTTGAGCTCGAGGATCTCGCCGCGCGCGTCGACCGTGATCTTGCGGGTCAGGTCGCCGCTCGCCACGGCGGTGGTCACCTCGGCGATGTTGCGCACCTGCGAGGTCAGGTTCGCCGCCATCATGTTCACGTTCTCCGTGAGGTCCTTCCAGGTGCCGGAGACGTCGTGCACGTCGGCCTGGCCGCCCAGCTGGCCCTCGGTGCCCACCTCGCGGGCCACGCGGGTGACCTCGTCGGCGAACGAGGAGAGCTGCTGGACCATGGTGTTGACGGTGCTCTTGAGCTCGAGGATCTCGCCGCGGGCCTCGACGGTGATCGAGCGGGTCAGGTCGCCCCGGGCGACCGCGGTGGTCACCTCGGCGATGTTGCGCACCTGGGCGGTGAGCGTTCCCGCCATGAAGTTCACCGAGTCGGTCAGGTCCCGCCAGGTTCCCGACACGCCCGGTACGGCGGCCTGGCCGCCGAGCCGTCCCTCGCCGCCCACCTCGCGGGCCACGCGGGTGACCTCGTCGGCGAACGACGACAGCTGGTCGACCATGGTGTTGACCGTGGTCTTGAGCTCGGCGAGCTCGCCGCGGACGTCGACGGTGATCTTCTGGCTCAGGTCCCCGCGGGCGACGGCGGTGGTGACCTGGGCGATGTTGCGCACCTGGTTGGTCAGGTTGGACGCCATCGAGTTCACCGAGTCGGTGAGGTCCTTCCACGTGCCCGCGACCCCGGGTACGTCGGCCTGGCCGCCGAGCATGCCGTCGCTGCCCACCTCGCGGGCGACCCGAGTCACCTGGTCGGCGAACGACGACAGCTGGTCGACCATCGTGTTGACCGTGCTCTTCAGCTCGGCCAGCTCACCCTTCACGTCGACGGTGATCTTCTGGCTCAGGTCCCCGCGCGCGACGGCGGTGGTGACCTGGGCGATGTCACGCACCTGGGCGGTGAGGTTGTCGGCCATGTAGTTCACCGACTCGGTGAGGTCCTTCCACCGGCCGGCCACGCCTGGTACGTCGGCCTGGCCGCCGAGGCGGCCCTCGGTGCCCACCTCGCGGGCCACGCGGGTGACCTCGTCGGCGAACGTCTGCAGCGTGGCGGTCATCGAGTTCAGGGTCTGCGCGAGCTCGGCGACCTCGCCGCGCGCGGTCACCGTGATCTGCTGGCTCAGGTCGCCCTGGGCCACCGCCTGCGCGACCGAGGAGATGCCCCGCACCTGGCTGGTCAGGTTGGAGGCCATGATGTTGACGGAGTCGGTCAGGTCCTTCCAGGTGCCGGAAACCCCGCGCACGTCCGCCTGACCGCCGAGGCGGCCCTCGGTGCCCACCTCGCGCGCCACGCGGGTGACCTCGGAGGCGAACGAGGACAGCTGGTCGACCATCCGGTCGACGGTGACCTTGAGCTGGGCCATCTCGCCGGACACCTCGACCGTGACGGTCTTGGACAGGTCGCCGTTGGCGACCGCGGTCGTGACCAGCGCGATGTCGCGCACCTGTGCGGTCAGCCGGGACGACATGGCGTTGACCGCGTCGATCAGGTCGCGCCAGCTGCCGTCGGCGTTCCGGACCCGCGCCTGGCCGCCGAGCTTGCCCTCGGTGCCGACCTCGCGGGTGACCCGGGTGATCTCGTGGGAGATCCCGGAGAGCTGGTCGACCAGGCTGTTGACCCGCCGCGCCAGCTTGAGCGGCTCCCCGCGCAGTGGCTGTCCCTCGAGCTCGACGTCCATCCGCTGGGTGAGGTCGCCCTCCGAGACCGCCGTGACCACCCGCGCCAGCTCGCCGGTCGGTCGGACGAGGTCGGAGACCAGGGTGTTGGCGGCGTCGATCGACTTCGCCCAGCCACCCTCGCCGACCCCCGCCTCGAGCCGCTCGGAGTAGCGGCCCTCCCGGCCGGCGACCCGCTGCACGCGGCTCAGCTCGGTGGCCAGGTGCCGCTGCCGGTCCGCGATCTCGTTGAAGACCATCGCGAGCTCCGCGCCCATCCCGGTCCCGGTCACCGGAAGCCTCTTGCGGAAGTTGCCGTCGCGCATGGCGGTGAGGCCGTCGAGCAGTCGCTTCAGCTGCGCCGGGTCGGGTCCGAGCTCCTCGACCGGGGCCGCGCGGCGGGGGACGCCAGCGCCGCCCCGCTTGGTCTTGGTGGTGGTGGGCATGGGGTCTCCTCGATCCGGGCCGTGCGCCGGTGCCCCTGAGTCTGTCAAAGTGAGCGTTGCCCGCCTACCTTTTCGAGATACGGATGCCCGAACTTCCTCAGCGCGCCCGCCGCAGCTTCGCCGCCGACGCCCGGTCTGTCCCCGAGGCGCGGCGGTTTGCCCGCCTGCAGCTCGAGGAGTGGGGCGCGCCGGAGCTCCGGGACAGCGCGGCGCTCGCGGTGAGCGAGCTCGTCACGAACGCGGTGGTCCATACCGGTACGACGGCCGTCGTCGACCTGAGGCTGGACGCGCACAGCCTCCGCGTCGAGGTGGAGGACCAGCATCCTGCGCGCGCGCTCCCGACCGGACTGGTCATCCCGTCCGACGAGTCCGAGAGCGGCCGCGGCCTGATCATCACCTCCGCCCTGGCCTCGTCGTGGGGCGTCGAGTACACCCAGCTGTCCAAGCGGGTCTGGCTGGTCTGCGACCGGGAGCGCCCGCCGTCCGCCGACTGGTCGACCCCACGGGTGTCGCAGAGGGTCGCGATGGACGGCGCCGCGGTCGCCGTGATCGAGCTCGAGGCGGACGGCACCGTGAGCTCGTGGAACCCGGACGCCACCCGGCTGTTCGGGTGGGAGAGCGGTCAGGCGGTCGGCGTCGCGTTCCACCAGTTCATCGACCCGGTCGCCGGCAAGCGGCCTCCGGACGACCCGGCCTCCACGGGCGGACTCTGGCAGGGGGCCTACTCGATGCTCGCCCAGGACGGCACGGCCGCCAAGGTGTTCGCCTCCCACAGATCGACGGCCCACGGGGGATCCACGCTGCTCCTGGTCCCGGAGCGCCAGCGCGCGCTGCTCGAGCACCCGGTCGTCCGCGCTCCCGCGGGCCCGGGCCGGCGCGCGGACGACCCGTTGGGGCTCCGGGACGACGTGCTGCTGCGGCTCGCCGTCGACGACTACCTGCCGCTGGCCACCGAGCGGGTCCGGGACGCCCTGGATGCGGACGCGTCGTACCTGCTCATCGGGCACGAAGTCGCCGACGTGTTCGAGGTCGTCGCGGTGAGCGGGCTGCCGGACTCGGTGCGCGGCACCGCAGTCTCCGCGGGGGATCCCGGCGCGCCCGATGCCCGCACCCCGCACCTGCCCGTGCTGATCAACGAGGGGGCGTCGACGCAGGTGAAGCCGCTGCACGGCACCGCCGCGCAATCGCTGGCGACGGTGCCCGTGGTCGCCGAGGGGAGGGTGATCGGCGCGCTGACGGTGGCGTCGGAGCGCCGCGACGGGTTCAGCGACGAGCAGTGCGTCCTGCTCCAGCAGCTCGCGGACTCGCTCGCACTGGCGGCGGATCGAGCTCGGCTCCAGGCCTCCGAACGCGAGCGGCGCGGCTGGCTGACCTTCGTCGCCGAGGCGGGCGACCTGCTCGCGCACTCGCTCGACCAGGAGATGACCATGGCCATCACCGGTCAGATCGTGGTGCCCCGCCTGGCCACCTGGTGCGCGCTGTACCTCGACGACGAGCGCGGCAGGCCGGTGCTGAAGCAGGTGTGGCACGCCGACGAACGCCTGGTCGAGGACCTGCGGGGAGCGTTGGTGGACACCGCGCTCGAGGACGTGGAGGACTCGGAGGACCCGCGTCTCGAGGGCGAGGTGACCACCCTGCGGCTGCTGGCCCGCAGCCGCGGCATCGGACACCTGACCCTCGGGCGGCCACGGGGCAACGCCCTGCGCGACGACGTCCTGCTCGTCGCCGAGTCGGTGGCGCGACGGGCCGCGCTGGCCATCGACAACGCCCACGCCCACGGTGCCCTGCTGGCGACCGGGCAGGCGCTTCAGCGGAGCCTGCTGCCCCCGATGCTGCCGTCCGTGCCGGGGCTCGACGTCGGCGTGGTCTACCAGGCGGCCGGCGAGGGCGCGTCGGCCGGCGGCGACTTCTACGACCTGTTCCCGATCGACGGGAGCTGGTGCTTCGTCGTCGGCGACGTCTGCGGCACCGGCGCGGAGGCCGCGGCCGTGACCGGTCTGGCCCGGCACACGATCCGGTCGCTGACCAGGGCGGGCTTCCCGGTGGCGCCGGCGCTCGAGCGGCTCAACGCCGCCATCCTCGACGAGGGCGAGCGGGCGAGGTTCCTGACCCTGGTCTGCGCGACGTTCCGCCAGGAGGGCGGCCGGATCCACCTGAGCATGGTCAACGCCGGGCACCCGTCGCCGTTCGTGACCGGCGTCGACGACACGGTACGACGGCTCGGGACCCCGCAGATGCTCCTGGGGGTGATGGACCGCGTGGAGTACATCGCCGAGGAGCACGTGCTCGAGCGCGGCGAGCTGCTGGTCACCCTGACCGACGGGGTGCTGGAGCGCCGCTCCGGCACGAAGATGCTGGACGACGAGGGTGTCGTCGCCGAGCTCGCCCAGTCCGGGTCGCTTCCCGCGCAGGCGGTCGCGGAGCGGCTGCTGCGGGTGGTCGTCGACTTCACCGACGAGCCGCCGAGCGACGACATGGCGATCCTGACGCTGCGCTTCGGCGGCTGACCCGGGAGCTCCAGGTCCCGAGCGTCATCCGGCGTACGGCACCTCGGTCTGCCAGTCGTCCTCGCCCTGGTGTGCTGCGGCCCAGATCGCGTCGGCCACCCGGTCCGGGGTGAAGGCACCTTCGGACGACAGCGTCCCGCGGACGGTGACCGAGACCGCGCGGATCCCGTCGGGCTCGAGCGTCGTGTCCAGGCTGCGCACGAGGTTGCGAAGGCCGGCCTTCTGCACGCCGAGCGAGGCGGCCCGGTTCCACGGCTTGTCGGCGGCCATGCTGCCGGTGGCCGTGACCCGTCCCCCCGACGACATGAACGGCCGGGCGGCCTGGACGGCCGTCAGCAGCGCGCCGACGCCCAGTCCCACGTCCTGCAGCAGCTCGGCCACCGACAGGGAGAGCGGATCCTTCTCCCGGAAGGCGCTGGGGTTGAAGTGGAGCACGTCGATGCGGCCGAGCTTCTCGCCGAGACCGTGGACCGCGGCGGCGCACGCCTCCTCGTCGGTGATGTCCGCGACCGCGAGCTCCACCCGCGAGCCCAGGCTCCCGAGCGACTCCGACAGCTCCGCGAGCACCGCCTCGTCGATGCCGAGCAGACCCACGTCGTACCCCTCGCCCGCGAAGCGGCGGGCCACCGAACCGCTCACGCCCGGTCCCGCCCCGACCACCACGACGACTGGATTGCTCATGTCCTCCACCCTAGACACGGACCGGCAGTGCACAATCTGGCCATGCGGTTCGGGTCCCGGGTCTCCTTCATGCTCCTGACGTTCACCCTCGCCTTCGGGATCGGGGCCGCTCCCGCGACCGCCGCGGAACCGGTGCCGACCACGCTCACCCTCAGCGGGGAGGCGAGGTACGCCGACGCGGTCACGCCGCTGCAGATCGACCTGCACCACGAGGACGGCACCCCCGTGCCGGCCGCCGAGGTGATCGTCGAGCGGCGCGTGTCGGGGACGTGGCGGGCGTTCGGGACCGCCACCACGGACGAGGCCGGTCACGCGGAGCTCGACGCGACGCTGGCTCGGCAGGCGGAGGACAACCGCTTCCGCGCGTCGTACGCCGGCGACCTGGACTCCGCGCCGTCCGGCACCGGCCCGGTCGACATCCGCCTGCTTCGCCGGACCAGCCACGTCACCCTGAGCGGCCCGAACCAGGTCGTCGACGAGCAGTCGGTGCCGATCACGGTGCGGTGGCGCACCGGCAACGACCTGCCGGTCAACGGCCCGGTCCGGCTCTACCGCCGCAACGCCGGCGGGGACTGGCGCCTGGTCCAGCGGCTCACGACCGGCAGCGACGGCCGGGCCGAGGTCAACGTCCGGCCACGGGTCGACACCCGCTGGCGGGCCGAGGTCAGCCGCCTCGACTGGGTCACCGGCGACACCAGCGGGGTGCACGCGATCGACAACCTCCCGCCCGGCATCCCGGTCGGGATGCCCGACGCGGCTCCGAGACCGCGGATCAACCTGCCCGACCAGCCGAGCGCCGTGGGTGCCGGCCCGAACCCCGCCATCACCCGCATCCCCACCCGGGTGTGGAACCAGATGACGGGTCGCACCTGGCACCGCGGGTGCCCGGTAGGCCGGGCGAGCCTGCGCTACCTGCGGATCAACTACTGGGACTACCGCGGCTACCGCCGCCGCGGCGAGCTGGTCGCGCACGCCGACGCCGTCGGCAAGATGGCCGGGGCGCTGGCGGAGATGTACCACCGCGACCTCCCGGTCCGCGCGATGTACCGCGTGGACCGGTTCGGGTGGTCCAGCCGGGTCCACGGCGGCGACGACTACAAGTCCATGGCCGCCGGCAACACCTCGGCGTTCAACTGCCGCGACGTCGTTGGTCGCCCCGGTGTGCGGTCGCCGCACTCCTACGGCCGGTCGCTGGACCTCAACCCCTGGGAGAACCCCTACCGCTCCAGCCACGGCTGGGTGCCCAACACCTGGTGGGTCAGCCACAGTCACCCCCGTGTCGCCTGGCGCTCCCGCGAGCACGAGGTGGTCCAGGTGATGGCCCGGCACGGTCTGCGCTGGACCTACGGCACCCAGGACGCCCACCACTTCGACGCGTACGCCGCCAGCGGCCGCCTCGCTGCCCGGTACGCCGACTGCGGCGCGCTCTGCAAGTAGCCCACGATGCGGGTCTCGGTGGTCGAGTAGCGAGCGCAGCGAGCGTATCGAGACCCGCTAGCGTCGACCCATGATCGCGTTCCTGATCGCCGGCCTCATCCTCGGCGTGCTGGCCCGCACACTGCGGGGCGGCCCCGACAACCCGCAGGTCACCCTCACCGTGCCGGTCGGCGTGGTCGGGTCGGTGGTGGGCGGGGTCGGCATGAACCTCGTCCTGAGCGAGGACCTGGTCGACCTCAACGCGTGGAGCTTCACCTCGGCCTGCGTGCTCGGCATGGTGCTGCTCGGCCTGCTCGAGGGCGGCGTCGGGCGGAAGTAGTGGTCCCCACGGGCTCGATCGACGGCTGCCCCTTCTGCGCCATCGCCACCGGCGGGGCCCAGGCCGACGTGGTGCTGCGCGACAGCGGGTTCACCGGCTTCCTCGACCGACGTCCGGTGTTCAAGGGCCACGTGCTGCTCGTCCCCGACACCCACGTCGTGACGCTCCCCGACCTGCCCGACGAGCTCCGTGACGGCTTCCTTGCCGCCGGACAGCGGCTCGCGCAGGCCATGGTGGACGGGCTCGGTGCGCAGGGGTCGTTCGTGGCGATCAACAACACGGTCAGCCAGTCGGTCCCGCACCTGCACCTGCACGTCGTACCCCGCACGAAGGGCGACGGGCTGCGCGGCTTCTTCTGGCCGCGCACCACGTACGCCGACGGCGAGGCCGCGGAGTACGCCGCCCGGCTGCGCGCGACGCTCGGCTGAGACCCGGTTCCCGGCGGGCGGCGGGTCTCGATACGCTCGCTAGCGCTCGCTACTCGACCACCGAGGGGTTGGCGCTCGCGACCACCGGGAGCCGGCGCTCGCGAGAAGACCAACGAGACCAAGGAGTCACCATGGGCCGCTTTGACGGACGCGTCGCCGTCGTCACCGGAGCCGCACGCGGCATCGGGTTCGGCACGGCCACCCGCTTCGCCGAGGAGGGCGCCTCGGTCGCGGTCATCGATCTCGACGAGTCCGCCGCCGCCGAGGCGGCCGGCAAGCTGCCCGGCGGTACGCACCTCGGGATCGGCTGCGACGTCAGCGACGGCGCCTCCGTGGACGCCGCGGTGGAGCGGGTCGTCGGCGAGCTCGGCGGGATCCACATCCTGGTCAACAACGCCGGCGTCACCCGCGACAACCTGCTCTTCAAGATGACCGACGAGGACTGGGACATGGTGATGGCCGTCCACCTCAAGGGCGCCTTCCTGATGACCCGGGCCGCGCAGAAGCACTTCGTGGAGCAGAAGTACGGCAAGATCCTCAACCTCTCCAGCGTCTCCGCGCTGGGCAACCGCGGCCAGGCCAACTACTCCGCGGCGAAGATGGGTGTCCAGGGCTTCACCCGCACGCTCGGGATCGAGCTCGGCCCCTTCGGCGTCAACGCCAACGCGATCGCCCCGGGCTTCATCGCCACCGAGATGACCGACGCCACCGCCCGCCGGCTGAAGATGGAGCCCGAGCAGCTGCGCGAGATGAACGCCGAGCACAACCCGGTCCGGCGCGTCGGCTACCCCGAGGACATCGCCGCCGCGGCGGCGTTCCTGTGCAGCGACGAGGCGTCGTACATCACCGGCCAGACGCTGTACGTCGACGGCGGCGCCAAGCTCGGCTGACGCCCGCCGCAGATCGCCCGGGGTGGGCAGGCTCACGTCCCCCCGGCTCGCAACCGCGCCGTGGCGTGCCTACCCTGAGTTGGTCTTCCAGCCGTTCACACTGTTTCCCGAACGCCCCCGATGATCGGAGATCCTGTGCGTCGCTTCCGCCTGTCCGCCGCTGCCCTCGTTGCCGCGAGCCTCGTGCTCACCGGATGCTCGGGCGACGAGAGCGAGTCCGAGGACTCGCCCCAGGAAGTGACGGGGGGATCGGCGCTCGACTCCACCTGGCCGCTGACCGGCCTGCCGGTGACCGGCGACGACAGCGCCGCCCAGGACCACCCGGTCCTGGTCACCAAGATCGACAACACCTCCTCCTCCAGCCCGCAGCTCGGGCTCGGCAGCGCCGACATGGTGGTCGAGGAGCTGGTCGAGGGCGGGATGACCCGGCTGGCGGTCTTCCACTACTCCGACATCCCCGAGGCGGCCGGCCCGGTCCGCTCGATGCGGGCCAGCGACATCGGCATCGTCTCCCCGGTCGACGCGTCCGTGGTGACCAGCGGCGCCGCCGGGCAGACCATCGCCCGGGTCAAGGGCGCGGGCATCCCGTTCTTCGGGGAGGGCTCCAAGGGGGTCTACCGCGACAACGGCCGCAGCGCGCCGTACAACCTGTTCGCCAACCTGACCGACGTGGTCACCGCGGCCACCAAGGACAAGGAAGTGCGCCCCGACGACTACCTGCCCTGGGGTGAGAGCGGCGACCTGCCGAAGGGCAAGAAGGCCCGCACCATCGCGGCGTCGTTCGGCGGTCACACCACCAACTGGAAGTTCCAGGGCGGCAGCTACACCAACCTGAACACCTACGCGAAGCCCGGCGACGAGTTCCCGGCCGACAACGTGCTGGTGCTGCGGGTGAAGGTCGGCGACGCGGGCTACAAGGACCCGGCCGGCAACTTCGTCCCCGAGACCAAGTTCGAGGGCACGGGCAAGGCCCTGCTCTTCCACGACGGCAAGGTCGTCAGCGGCACCTGGAGCAAGAAGGGGCTCAAGGCCGCTCTCAGCCTGAAGACCAAGAAGGGCAAGCTCGTGGTCCCTGCCGGCCACACCTGGATCGAGCTGGTCCCCGCCGCCAACGGCAACGTCACCTTCAAGAAGTAGCGCGCAGGCTCAGGTCGACTCGCCGGACGGGAGCTCCACTCCCGCCTCGGCGAGGGTCTGGAAGCCGGTCAGGATGAAGCTGATCGCGATCTCCACGCGCTGGGCGGCCGCCTCGGCGTCGTCGGCGCCGGAGACCGACTCGCCGGCCGAGGACATCGCGCCGAAGAAGATCCGGGCGAACGTCTGCAGCATCTCCTCGTCGAGGTCCCAGTCGCCGGCGTTGAGCACGGAGCGGACGATCTCGAGGACGTTGGCGAACGTCGAGCGCTCCTCCTGCTCGCGGAAGCGGGCGTAGCCGAGCACGGCCGGCCCCTCCAGGATCACCACCCGGCGGTAGCGTCGGCTCGCGCACCACCGCGAGGAACGCGCGGAGCCCGACCTGCGCCTTCTCCCACGGGTCGCGCTCGCCCTTGAGCGCCTTCTGGATCGACTTGGACGCCTCGGTCTCGACCCGCTCGAAGACGGCCTCGAAGAGCGCCTGCTTGCCGCTGAAGTGGTGGTAGAGCGCGCCCTTGGTCACCCGGGCCCCGGCGACGATCGCGTCCAGCGAGGTGGCGGCGTACCCGTTCTCGGTGAACAGCTCCGAGGCGACGTCGACCAGGGCCCGCTTGGTGGAGGCGGAGTACTGCGCCCGCCTGCTCGTGCCGGGGACCGGCGGCAGGTTCTGGGCGAGCTTGTGGACCGGTGACTTGGTCATTCCGGGAGTGTAGGACCGACCGCCGGTATGCCGTGACTGGGAACACAGCGGCTGCGTTTGCGTACCCCAGGTCTGCCCCATACTCTGAGTACGTACCCACGGTATGTGAGTGCGCGAGACAGGAGAAGACCATGACCTGGAATTCCTTCCACCGACGCGGAGAGGTCCTGCGCGACGTCACGGCCACCGCCGACGTCCGCCGCGACGGACTCCTGCCCATGGACGTCGACGGGGTCGCCGAGACCTTCGCCGACGAGCTGGCCCTGCTCGGCGCCCTCCAGCTGCGCTGGCACACCCGGCTCGCCGGCCGGATCGAGCGCGAGCTGATGAACCAGCCGATGGACCTCGAGCGGGCGGTCGTCGCCGCCTGGCACGGCACCGCCGACGAGCTTCCCGGCATCCGCGCGATCGTGGACCACTACCGCGCCCAGCCGACCGACGCCGCGATGGCCGAGGCCATGGCCAGGTCGGCCGCCAAGGAGCACATCCTGCTCGCCGTGATGGCGGGCCGCTCCAGCGCCCACGACGCGCAGGCGGCCCGTGTCGGCCGGCAGATCGAGGAGCGCGCGCGGCGCAGCCACCGCCAGCAGGTCACCGGCGCGTCGGCGGCCCGAGGCGCGCACCGAGGCGCCAACGCCGGCCTTCTCGAGAAGATCAAGGCCGCCCTGGTCGCCTGAGCCCGCGCCGAGGCGACCCCCGAACCGACAGCCCCGGGCGCTGACGCACCCTCCCTCCGCGGCCTCTGGCCGCACCTCCCTCGCGTCGGCCCCGGGGCTGTCATCATGTCCCCATGTCCGAGGCGCGCGCGGGGATGCTGCTCGTGGCGACGCCCGCACTGCTCGACCCCAACTTCGCCGACACCGTGGTCCTGCTGCTCGACGTCGACGAGAACGGCGCGCTGGGCGTCGTCCTCAACCGGCCCTCGCCGGTGCCGGTCGCCGAGGTGCTCGCCGACTGGGGCGACGTGGTCGCCGAGCCCGAGGTGCTCTTCCACGGGGGCCCCGTCAGCACCGAGGGCGCGCTGGCCGTCGCGCGGCTGCGCGAGGCCGACGACGCACCGGTCGGCTTCCGAGAGGTGTCCGACGGGCTGGGCGTCCTCGACCTCGACACGCCGGTCGAGCTGGTCGACGGGACCCTCGAGCGGGATGCGGATCTTCGCCGGGTACGCCGGCTGGGGGGCCGAGCAGCTGGTCGAGGAGATCGAGGAGGGCAGCTGGTACGTCGTCCCCGCCGACGCGGACGACGTGTTCCGGATGGACCCGACCGACCTGTGGCGCGACGTGCTCCGCCGCCAGCCCGGCGAGCTGGCCTGGCACTCCACGCGACCCGTCGACCCGGGCCTCAACTGACGGCGTGTTGTCACCTACGATGGGCGGCATGAGCATCCTCGGCTTCGGGACCGGCACCGACACGATCGAAGACCGCCGTACCGTCCCCACCGACGAGGGCGACCACGAGCGCTTCTCCCACTACGTCGACAAGGACAAGCTCACCGAGGCGATGGTGATGGGCACGCCCGTGGTGGCCCTGTGCGGCAAGGTCTGGGTCCCGAGCCGGGCGCCGGAGAAGTTCCCGGTCTGCCCGGAGTGCCAGGAGGTCTGGGAGAGTCTCAAGGCCGATGGCGACGGGGACTCCGAGGAGTGACCGGACGGCCCGACGCCGTCCCTCTCTCGCCAGCCTGGCCCGATCGTGCGGCCTGGGGGACGGCCACTTCCCTGCGCGCCTGGCAGACCGCGGCGATGGAGCAGTACTTCGCGAGCTCCTCGCGCGACTTCCTCGCGGTCGCCACGCCCGGCGCGGGCAAGACGACGTTCGCCCTCTCCGTCGCCGCCGAGCTGCTGGGCCGGCGGATCGTCGACCGGATCACGGTCGTCGCGCCGACCGAGCACCTCAAGCTCCAGTGGGCCGAGGCCGCCGCCCGGGCCGGCATCCCGATCGACCCGACGTACGCCGCAGGCAAGGGCAAGACCTCGCAGGACTACGTCGGGATCGCCGTCACCTACGCCGGCGTCGCGGTGAACCCGCTGGCGATGCGGATCCGCACCGAGCGGTTCAAGACGCTGGTCATCCTCGACGAGGTGCACCACGCCGGTGACGCGCTCTCGTGGGGCGAGGGCGTGCGCGAGGCGTTCGAGCCGGCGACCCGCCGGCTGGCGCTGACCGGCACGCCGTTCCGCTCCGACGTCAACCCGATCCCGTTCGTCACCTACGCGCCCGGACCCGACGGCGTACCGCGCTCGGTGGCCGACTACACCTACGGCTACGCCGCACGCGCTCGCCGACCACGTCGTACGGCCGGTGCTGTTCCTGGCCTACTCCGGCGAGATGCAGTGGCGCACCCGGGCCGGCGACGAGGTGGCCGCCCGGCTCGGCGAGCCGCTGACCAAGGACCTGACCGCGCAGGCCCTGCGCACCGCGCTCGACCCGGCGGGGTCGTGGATCCCGTCGGTGCTGGCGGCGGCCGACAAGCGGCTCTCGGAGGTACGCCGACACGTGCCCGACGCCGGCGGCCTGGTGATCGCGACCGACCAGGAGTCGGCCCGGGCCTACGCCGGGCTGCTGAAGCAGATCACCGGCGAGGCGCCGACGGTGGTGCTCTCCGACGAGCAGACCGGGTCGAAGAAGATCTCGGCGTTCACCGAGGGCGACCAGCGGTGGATGGTCGCGGTCCGGATGGTCTCCGAGGGGGTCGACGTACCCCGCCTCGCCGTCGGCGTCTACGCCACCACCACCGCGACGCCGCTGTTCTTCGCGCAGGCCGTCGGCCGGTTCGTCCGGGCCCGCGGGCGCGGCGAGACGGCGTCGATCTTCCTGCCCTCGGTGCCGGGCCTGCTGGGCTTCGCCTCGGAGATGGAGGTCGAGCGCGACCACGTGCTGGGCCGGACGATCACCGACGAGGACGACATCTTCGCCGCCGAGCAGGACCTGCTCGACGCGGCCAGCCGCGGGGGAGTCGGCCTCCGACGAGCTGACCGGTTCCTTCGAGGCGCTCGGCTCCGAGGCCCGCTTCGACCGGGTGCTCTACGACGGCGGCGAGTTCGGCCACGCCGGCGAGGTCCACGTCGGGTCGGACGAGGAGATGGACTTCCTCGGCATCCCCGGCCTGCTCGAGCCCGACCAGATGCGCGAGCTGCTGCACAGCCGGCAGAGCGAGCGGGCACGACGGCAGAAGTCCCACCCGCCGGAGGGGGACAGCGTCGCGGCGCTGTCCACCCACGAGCAGCTGGCCGTCCTGCGCCGCGAGCTCAACGGGCTGGTCGCCGCCTGGCACCACCGCACCGGGCAGGCGCACGGCATCACCCACGCCGCGCTCCGCAAGGAGTGCGGCGGCCCGCCGCGGCGATCGCCAGCGCCGACCAGCTGCACGCCCGGATCGACCGGATCCGCGACTGGGCGGCCCGCAAGACCTCCTGAAGTCCCCCTAGACTCGCAAGATGGCCGCTGAGACCTCGCAGACGCTCGACCGGGGCCTGCGGGTGCTGCGGGTGCTGGCCGACAAGCCCGACGGGCTGACCGTGACCGAGCTCGCCGCGGAGCTGGGCGTCAACCGGACCGTCGTCTACCGGCTGGTCAGCACGCTGGAGCAGCACGCCCTGCTGCGCCGCGACGGGAGGGGCCGGCTGCACGTCGGGCTGGGAATCCTGCACCTGGCCTCCTCGGTCCAGCCCGTGGTGCGCGACCTCGCCGTCCCGATCCTGCGGGCGCTGGCCGAGGACGTCGGGTGTACGGCGCACCTGACCGTCGCCGACGGCGACGAGGCGTTGGCCCTCGCCGTGGTCGAGCCGTCCTGGACCGACTTCCACGTGAGCTACCGGGTGGGTTCCCGGCATCCGCTCGGCAAGGGGGCCGCCGGCAAGGCGATCCTGCTCGGGCGCGACGCCGGCTCCGCGCCGTACGCCGTCACCTCGGGCGAGCTCCAGCCCGGCGCCCGCGGCCTCGCCGCGCCCGTCCGCGGGGTCGACGGGCTCGAGGCCAGCGTGGGCATCGTGACCCTGGGCGACCTCGACGTCGAGGCGATCGGCGGCAAGGTCGCGGCCGCGGCGGCCCGGGTCGCCCGCGCCCTCACCTGACCGACAGCCGTCGAGACCGGCAGCGCGACTGTGGCGAGGGGGAGGACCCGGTAGGGGACCTGGGTGGCCAGCGCGATCACGGTCGAGGAGCGGACGATCGCGGTGTTCTGCAGCACCAGGTCGATGACCCGCTGCAGGTCGGTGTTGGAGCGGGCCACGACCCGGGCCCACATGTCGCCGGCGCCGGTGATCGTGTGGGCCTCGAGGACCTCGGGGATGCCGGCGAGGTGCTCGGCGACCGTGTCGTGCCCGGCGCCCTGACGGATCTCCAGGGTCAGGAACGCGGTCACCGGGTAGCCGAGCGCCTCCGGGGAGAGGTCCGGGCCCCAGCCGGTGATCACGCCCCGTTCGGCTGAGCTTGTCCAGCCGGGCCTGCACGGTGCCGCGGGCGACGCCGAGTCGTCGCGACGCCTCCAGCACCCCCAACCGCGGCTCATGTGCGAACAGGTCGATCAATCTGCCGTCGAGCTCGTCCATGGTCGCTCCTGAAGTGGACAGGTTGCACAGGCAATCGCCGTACTGTTGCACATTGTGCCGTGACTCGACAGGCTGGGCGCCATGACGACGGTTTCCAGCGACCAGCAGACCACCGGCGGCGCCCTGACCGCCGACGAGCTCCGGGCCGACCTCACCCTCGACCAGCTCAAGCAGCTGGTCGGCCTGGTGGAGTACGACGCCAGCAGCGACCCGTTCCCGGTGACGGCGATGGACGCGGTCGGCTTCGTGGTCGGCAACGCCACCCAGACCGCGACGTTCTACCAGCTGGCCCTCGGCATGGAGCTCGAGGCCTACCGCGGCCCCGAGACCGGCCACCGCGACGCGAAGTCCTACGTCCTGCGCTCGGGCAGCGCCCGCTTCGTCTTCACCGGCGGCGTCACGCCCGACAGCCCGGTGCTCGACCACCACCGCCACCACGGCGACGGCGTCGTCGACCTGGCCCTCGAGGTCCCCGACGTCGACAAGTGCATCGACCACGCCCGCTCGGTCGGCGCCACCATCCTCGAGGAGCCGCACGACGTCTCCGACGAGCACGGCACGGTCCGGATGGCCGCGATCGCGACGTACGGCGAGACCCGCCACACCCTGGTCGACCGCTCGAAGTACGACGGCCCCTACCTGCCCGGCTACGTCGCCCGCGAGACCACGGTCGCCCGCCGCGAGGGCCACCCCAAGCGGCTGTTCCAGGCCATCGACCACTGCGTCGGCAACGTCGAGCTCGGCCGGATGGACGAGTGGGTGGAGTTCTACAACAAGGTGCTCGGCTTCACGAACATGGCCGAGTTCATCGGCGACGACATCGCCACCGACTACTCCGCGCTGATGTCGAAGGTCGTCGCCAGCGGCAACCACCGGGTGAAGTTCCCGCTCAACGAGCCCGCGGTCGCGAAGAAGAAGTCGCAGATCGACGAGTACCTCGAGTTCTACGACGGCGCCGGCTGCCAGCACATCGCCCTGGCGACCAACGACATCCTGCGCAGCGTCGACATCCTGCGCGACAACGGCATCGAGTTCCTCGACACCCCCGACTCCTACTACGACGACCCCGAGCTGCGCGCCCGGATCGGCGAGGTGCGGGTGCCGATCGAGGAGCTGAAGAAGCGCAAGATCCTGGTCGACCGCGACGAGGACGGCTACCTCCTCCAGATCTTCACCAAGCCGATGGGCGACCGGCCGACGGTCTTCTACGAGTTCATCGAGCGGCACGGCTCGCTGGGCTTCGGCAAGGGCAACTTCAAGGCGCTGTTCGAGGCGATCGAGCGCGAGCAGGACGCCCGCGGCAACTTGTGACTGGGGGGCGGCTCCCATTCTCGGAGGGTCCGCCCGTCGGCGCCGTCCGCGTGGCACACTCACGCGCCATGAGCAAGAAACCGGGGTGGTACCCCGACCCGTGGCCAGGCATGCCGGGCGAGCCGCCGTTGCTGCGCTACTGGAGCGGCCAGGGGTGGACCGAGCATGCGAGGACGAAGGAGGAGGTCCAGCAGTCGGCGTACGCCGGCGCCGGGCCGGCAGGTGCCTACGCACCGTCAGCCGCGCTGCGCGGCGGGTCGATGCCACCCACGACCCCCGACGGCCAGCTGCTGGCCGGGTGGTGGCAACGGGTGGGGGCCTACCTGATCGACGGGTTCATCGTGCTTGTCGTCGGCGGTCTGCTGGCGGCGCCGTGGCTGGGAGACGTGTTCGACGCCTACGGTGCGTTCTTCGACCAGGCCATCGGCAGCGGGATGCCGAGGCCGGGCGCCAGACGTTTGACACGACCGCCCTGGAGCAGCAGGTTGCGGGCCCGATGGCGACGATCGGCCTGATCTTCCTGGGCCTCGGCTTCGTCTACCACGTCGGGTTCCTGATGGCGCTCCAGGCGACTCCCGGCAAGCTCGCGCTCGGGTTGCGGGTGCGGCTGCGGAGCCGGCCCGGTCCGATGCCGCTCGGGACAGTGCTGCTGCGCTGGCTCGGCCAGTTCGGCTACTCGATCCTCAACGTGGTCCCGTCCCTGGGTCTGGTGTTCGGGCTCTACGGCCTGCTCGACGTGCTCTGGCCGCTGTGGGATGGGAAGAAGCAGGCTCTCCACGACAAGATCGCGCGGACCAACGTGGTGCGCGTCCGCTGAGCCGGAGCTCACGGAGACTGGTTGCGAGGCTGGGGGGGGTCTCGCAGCAACCCTTCGCACCGACGGTGGTCAGGCGGTGGCGAGCAGGCCCACGCCCAGGCCGCCCATGAACACGGCGATCACGGAGTCCAGGGCACGCCAGGCGACCGGTCGGGCGAACAGCCCACGCAGCGCGCGAGCGCCCAGGCCGAGACCGACGAACCAGACGGTGCTGGCGATCAGGGTGCCGGCGAAGAACCACCAGCGGGCGTCGCCGAAGGTGTTCGCGACCGTGCCCAGCATCAGCATGCTGTCGAGGTAGAAGTGCGGGTTCAGCCAGGCCATCGCCAGCGCCATCAGCACCGCTGAGCGGAGGGTCATCGGCGTGTGCTCGTCCGCCGCCAGCGCCTCGGGCCGCCACGCCCGGAACGCGGCGTGGGCACCGAAGGCCAGCAGGTAGATCCCGCCGGCGATGGTGGCGATCGGTACGACGGCGGGCCAGCGCGACAGCACGGCGCCGAGCCCCGCGATGCCGGCGGCGATGCCGACGACGTCGCAGACCAGGCAGGTCAGGATCACCGCGCCGACGTGCTCGCCACGGATGCCCTGGCGCAGCACGAACGCGTTCTGCGCGCCGATGGCGACGATGAGGGCGAACCCGGTGAGCAGGCCGGTGAGGACGACGGTGAACATGCGGTCCACGCTAGGCGCACCGAGAGTCAACACTCCAGCGAATGATTCTGATGAACCATTAGCATGGCTTAGGTGAAGGAGAACCTCGTCCCGCCGTCGAGTCCCGCCCTCGACCCGGCCGCACTACGCACCCTGGCCACGGCCGTCCGCGCCGGCACGTTCGACGCCGCGGCGCGCGAGCTCCACGTGACGCCGTCCGCGGTCAGCCAGCGGATCAAGGCGCTCGAGACCCGGGTCGGCCGGGTGCTCCTGCACCGCACCAAGCCGATCGAGCCGACTCCGGCCGGGCACGTCCTGGTCCGGCTCGCCGCCCAGGTCGACCTGCTCGAACGCGAGGCGGTGGCCGAGCTGGTGGGCAGCGAGGTCGGGGGAGCCGACGAGGACGGCGACGTCCCCTGGGCCGAGATCCCGCTCGCCGTCAACGCCGACACCATGGCGACCTGGCTGCTCGACGCGATGGCGGCGGTCCAGGATCGGCACCGGGTCACCTTCGAGCTCCTGCGCATCGACGAGAACCTCTCCGCCCAGCGGCTCCGGCACGGCGACGTGATGGGTGCGGTCACCTCGGTTCCGCAGCCGGTCCCCGGGTGCCGGGTCGTGCGGTTGGGCACCATGCGCTACCTCGGGCTGGCCACCCCGGCGTACGTCGAGCGGCACCTGCCCGACGGTCCCACCGCCGCAGCCCTGGCCCGCGCTCCGCTGATCGACTTCGACCGGTCCGACGTGCTGCAGCGGGGATTCCTGCGCAAGCTCACCCGGCGCCACCTCACGCCGCCGGTGACCTACGTCCCGGCCGTGCGCGACTACGACGAGGCGGTCCGCCGCGGGATGGGCTGGGGGATGCTCGTCGACGCCCAGTCCCGCGAGGACGTGGCCGCGGGCAGGCTGGTCGAGATCGCGCCCGGCCGGCACGTCGACGTACCGCTGTTCTGGCAGCACTGGCGGCTCGGGTCGGCCCTCATGGACGACCTCACCGCCGCCGTGGTGGAGGCGGCCGCGGAATGGCTGGCGCCGGCCGCCGGCTAGCACCGCCTACTGCGGTGCGCCGTCGCAGCAGTTCGCCTTCATGTGGCAGTGCGGGCACAGCCAGCGCGTGGCGATCGGGTCGAACTCTTTCCCGCAGTAGTCGCACGCCATGAAGCCGAGGGTACGACGCCACGACCCCATGGCGCGGCGTCGTACCTCTGCGTGTCCGGCAGACCGGTCAGGAGTCGTGCTCGGTCAGGAAGGCCTGCAGGCCGGGGAGGTCGTCGGTGTTGATGTGGTCGACGCCGGCGTCGAGGAGCTCGTGCCAGACCGCCTCCCGGTTCGGGAGGTCCGCGTCCGGGGTGGCCCAGAACCGCACCCGGTAGCCCGCCTCGTGGGCGTCCTCCACGATCCCGCGCAGCTTCGCGCGCTCGTCCTCGGGCATCGGACCCACGCCCTGCCAGGTGAAGTGCCGGGTCCAGTTGTCGCTGACCAGCGGCATCAGGTCCGCGTCCAGCCCCGTGCCCAGGTCGCCGAGCCGGCCGTCGTACCCCGCGAAGCGCACCCGCTGGGCGTCCATGAACGCGAGGTCCCGGTTGCCGCTGATCACGGCGTCGACCGCGCGCTGGTCGATGCCGGCCGCGGTGTACTGGGTCATCGTCGAGGAGTACTGGCGCAACACGTCGTGGACGGCGCGGTAGGTGGGCCGCGCCTCGCTCTTGACGTCGATGAGCAGCTGGAAGGTGCCCTCCCAGCCGGGGTAGACGGTGCCGCCGTGGTCGCGTGCGCGGGTCGCGAGCGGGTCGAGGTAGAGGGACTCGAGCGTCCGACCTGGCTGCACGTCCTCGCGGTCGTGGGCGACGAGCAGCTCGCCGTCGACCAGCCAGACGTCGGCCTCGACGCTGGTGAAGCCGTGGTCGAGTGCATCGAGCAGTGGGCGCTCGTGCTCGTAGTCGTTGTGGGCGTGGGCCCGGCTCAGCGGGGCGGCGGTGTCCTCGTCGGCGTTGGCGGAGGCGGACGCGGTGCCGACGGGCGCCACGAGGAGGCAGCCGAGCAGGGCGGAGATGATCCGAGTAGTCATGCCTCGATCGCACCCGGCGCCGGCGAACCGCGGGTGGCCTCCGGGTGCACGCGGGACGACGGTTCGCCGACCCCGGGGCGCGCGCGTCGGGGCGTGCTGGCCCGGTCGTGCTGGTCCAGATTGGGGCTGTGGTCGCCCGCTGCCAGGACTAGCGTGGGTCGGTCCCCACCATCTTGTGCAGGGAGGCCTGAGATGAAGTACGTCGTGTCATGGATCGTCCGGCCCAGCGTGACCGAGGAGGGCGCCGCCCGCTCGCTCCAGGTGTTCGGCAAGTGGGCGCCGTCGGAGGGCGCCGACTTCAAGGAGTTCCTGGGCAGGGTCGACGGCCGCGGTGGCTATGCCGTGGTCGAGACCGACGACCCGAAGCTGATCGCCAAGGACGTCGCGCCGTTCAACGCGTGGTTCGACTTCGACGTCTGCCCGGTGATCGAGATCGCCGACACCGCCGCGGTCGCTGCCGAGGGTGTCGAGTTCCTGGCCTCGGTCACCTGAGCCCAGGACCGCTCAGAAGGGCGGCCGGCCGACGCCGGTGACCCGAAGCCGACCCCAGGGGTCGACGTCGGAGAGCCGGCCCTCGGCGCTGCCGTGCGCCGTCTGCACCCTCACCGACTGGCCGGGGCCGAGCGACGGGCAGGCGCCCAGCCGGCCGTACCAGTGGAACCGACCGTCGATCGGCTGGAAGCCGCCGCGCAGGTCGACGTGCAGCTCGACGCTGCCCTCGTCGGCCACCACGGTGGCGGGGCCGGTGTAGGTCTCGGCCGGTTCGTGGGTCATCACCGCTCCCTCCGGATCGGGCTGGGCGTCGCCTCCGCGGCGGCGCTCGGCCGGTCGAGCGCGGAGAGGGGTACGCCGAGCTCGGTGGCCGCCCCTTCGAGGGCGTGCCAGACGAAGGCGGTCAGGTAGCCGCTCACCGCCTCCTTGCTCATGGTCCGGCGTTCCAGCCACCACTCCCCGGTCGCGAGCCCGAGGCCGAGCAGGCCTTCCGCCCACGGCTCGGCTCCGGCGGCGTCCACGTCGAGCTCACGGAGCGTGTCGCCCAGGAACCGGCTGAACGCCGCCGCGATCGCGGCCTTGCCGTCGGCGAGCGGGTCGGAACCCCGGTGCCGCACCAGCAGCAGGAAGACCTGCGGGTGCTCCTCGAGGGTGGAGAGGTAGGCGTCGACGGCGCGGGCGACCCGCTGCTGCACGGGGGCGTCGCTCCGCAGGGGCGGCAGCATCCCGGCGAGGACCTCGTCGGCACCCCAGCGCCCGACCGCGGCGTGCAGCTGGTCCTTGTCGGTGAAGTAGCGGTAGAGCACGGGCTTGCTCACCCCGGCTTCGGCCGCGATGTCGGCGATCGTCACGTCCGGGCCGTGCTGGTCGATCGCTCGTACGGCGGCCTGCACCAGCTCGGCGCGGCGCTGGTCGCGGTGGGCGTCCCAGCGCGTCGTACGCCCGTCGCCCTTGACCTTCGAAGGCATGTGGGCCAGCCTAGCAAATAGATGTTACTTCGGGTTACGCCTAATCTATCCGGCGCGGGCTCGACCGACGAGAGGACGCCCATGACGCTGACCGATCCCGTCTCCGACCGGCTGCTGAAGTCCACCGCTCGGCACTCCTACGACCCGGTCGTCGACATCGACTGGGAGGCGCCCCTGGTCGACGGGCTCTGGTTCATGCAGCCGGAGCGGATGTCGCTCTACGGCACGCCGATGTGGGACGAGCTGTCCGAGGAGCAGCAGATCGAGCTGTCCAGGCACGAGGTGGCCAGTCAGGCCAGCGTCGGTCTGTGGTTCGAGCTGATCCTCATGCAGGTGATGCTGCGCGACCTCTACGACGAGGACCCGCGTTCGCAACGGATGCACTACGCGCTCACCGAGATCGCCGACGAGTGCCGGCACTCGCTGATGTTCGGCAAGATGATCGACCGCGTCGGCGCACCGGCGTACGGCCCGGCCCCCCGCATCCACCGGATGGGTCGGCTGATGCGGGTGCTCGGGACCGGCGTCGGCGCCTATGCGTCGATCCTGGTCGCCGAGGAGATCCTCGACCGCTGGCAGCGCGAGGTGATCCAGGACGAGCGGGTCCAGCCACTCGTCCGGATGGTCAGCCGGATCCACGTGCTCGAGGAGGCGCGGCACATCACCTTCGCGCGGGACGAGGTCGAGCGGATGCTGCCGACAGCTCAACAAGGCCCAGCTGGCCTGGCACCAGGCGCTGATCGCGCAGACCGCGTTCATGGTGGCCCGGGCGCTGGTCAACCCGCAGGTGTACGCCGCCGTCGGGCTCGACCCGGTCGAGGCCCGGAAGGCGGCGCTGGGCAACCCGCGCTACCAGGACACCCTGGCGTGGATGGGGGAGCGGGTCACCGGCTACCTCGACGACCTCGGCCTCATCCCCGCCCACCAGCGACGCCTCTGGCGGCGGTCCCTGCTGATGCGCTGAGATGGGTGGGTGCCCACCCACGTCGCGTTCCTGCGGGCGATCAACCTCGGGGCGAGACGCAAGTTCCCCAAGGACGCCATCAAGGCGGCGTGCGAGGACGCCGGGTTCACCGACGTCGAGACCTACATCAACACCGGGAACGTCCGAGTCACGACGAGGATGCGCTCACGCGCGAAGGTGGAGGCCGCGCTCGAGGAGGCGTTCCTCGCCGACCGCGGCTTCGAGGTGCCGACGATCGTGTTCTCGCCCGGCCGAGCTCGTCGCGATCGCGGAGCAGGCCGACGAGCTCTGGGCGGAGTACGACGAGCCCGCCGCGCACTACATCACCCTGCTCAAGCAGGCCCCGCCCGCCGAGGCCGTCGCGGCGGTCGAGTCGGCCGAGCTCGCCGGCGAGCTGTGCCGCGTCCGCGACCGCGCCGCTCACGTCCTGCTGCCGAAGTCCTTCCACGAGAACAAGCTGATGAACGGCAAGGCGTTCGCGCGCGCTCGGGGTCGGGACGTCGCGCAACGTCACCGTGGTCCGGGAGCTGGCTCGACGCTGGGGACCCGGCGCAGGTCCCTGACCGAGGCGGAGGCGAGCATCGCCAGGACGAGCACGACCGACACCGCGAACCCGGTCAGCAGCACGGGGCTGGCGCCGAAGTGCTCGGCGAGCGGGCCGACCATCAGCTGCCCGAGCGGGATCGCCGCGAAGCTGCCGACGGCGTCGTACGAGTAGGCGCGGGACAGCTTGTCCTCGGGGATGTGCTCCTGCATCGCGAGGTTCCAGCCCAGGCCGAAGACCTCGATGCCGGCGCCCGCGATGAAGGCGGCCACGATCAGGAGGAGGACCTCGGGTCGGGCGCCGAGCACCCCCAGCGGCAGCAGGTAGGCGAAGCAGCCGAGCACGCCCCACAGCAGCGGCCGCTCGAGCCGGACCCGGCTCAGCACCACCGTCATCACCAGCAGGCCGACCGCGTCGGCGGAGGCGATCAGTCCCCAGCCCTGGGCGCCGAAGGAGTCCTCCGCGATCGCCGGGCCGAGCACGCTCCACCAGCTGTGGAGCATGTTCAGCCCCATGAAGGCGAGCACGACGACCCACAGCCACGTCGTACCCCAGAAGATGCTCCAGCCCTCGCGGAGGTCGGCCACCACCGACTGCGGCGCTGCGGGGGCGGCCCGTGGGATCCGGACCAGGGTGAGGACGGCGGCGCTCGCGAACCACGTCGCCGCGTCGACGGCCAGCGACCAGCCCGGGCCGACCGTGGCCACCAGCAGCGCCGACACGCTGGGAGCGACGATCCGCAGGCTGCCGCGCATCATCGACTGCAGCACGTTCGCCTGCTGGAGGTGGGCCCGGTCGACGAGCTGCGGCACCAGCCCCATCAGGGCGGGGAAGCCGGCGGCCGCGACGGTGCCGTTGATCGCCGCCAGCACGATCAGCTGCCAGAGCTGCGCGTGGCCGCTGATCACGAGTGCGGCGGTGACGGCCTGGGACAGTCCCGAGACCAGGTTCGAGCCCTGGATCACCAGCCGGCGGCCGAAGCGGTCGGCCACGACGCCGCCGAGGAGCAGGAACACGACCAGCGGGATGGAGTGGGCGGCCAGCACGTAGCCCAGGGCGCTGGGGGAGTCGTCGACCTCCAGGACCGCGAAGGCGAGCGCGATGCTCGCCATGAACGTGCCGGCGTTGTTGAGGGTCTCCCCGACGAAGAACCAGCGGAAGTTGCGCTGCCGGAGCGGGGCGAGGATCTCGCTCCCGCTCATGCCCGGGCGCTCACTCGCCGGTGAACCGGGGCTTGCGCTTCTCGCCGAACGCCCGCATCCCCTCGGCGACGTCCGCCGTCCGCAGCAGGACGGTCTGGCCGGTGCGCTCGGCCTCGAGGGCCGGGTCGAGCTGGGTCAGGGTCGCCGCGTTGATCGCCTTCTTGGTGGCGGCGAACGCCAGCGGCGGGCCGGCGGCGAGGCGTCGGACGAGGGTGGCGACCAGGTCGTCGAACTCCTCGTCGCGCGCGAGGTGGGTGACCAGCCCGGCGTCGTACGCCTCGCGGGCGGTGAGCGGCTCGGCGAGGAGCCCCATCCGCATCGCTCGAGCGCGGCCGATCGACGCGGCGACCGTGGCGGTGGCCCCGCCGTCGGGCATCAGCCCGATCCGGGCGAACGCGAGCAGGAACGACGCCGACTCGGCGGCGACGATGATGTCGGCCGCGAGCGCGGCCGAGCAGCCGACGCCGGCCGCGACGCCGTTGACGGCGGCGACGACGGGCTTGTCGAGCCCGACGATCGCGCGGATGATCCGGTTGGCCCGGTCGAGCGCGGAGACGTCGAAGTGCTCGTGCGCGTCGGCGCCGGAGATGTCGGCACCGGTGCTGAACGCCGGACCGGTCCCGGTCACCACCACCACCCGGACGTCGTCGCGCGTCGTCGCCTGCTTCGACCAGCGCCGCGATCTCGTCGGCCATCTCGGCGCTGAGGGCGTTGAACACGTCGGGCCGGTTGAGGGTCAGCCACAGCGCGCCGCCCTCGACGCGGGTCTCGAGGTCAGCCAAGGGTGACACCGGCCGTGGTCAGCTCGGCCAGCGACCGTTCGGTCGACTCCGGCGCGACGCCCGGCGCACAGGTCCTGGAGCAGGCGCACCGTGAAGCCGTTCTCGACCGCGTCGAGCGCGGTGGCCCGCACGCAGTAGTCGGTCGCGATGCCGCAGATGTCCACGTCGGTCACGTCGTGCCGGCGCAGCCAGTCGGCGAGCGCGACCGCACCCGTCGTACGCCCCTCGAAGCCGGAGTACGCCGCTGCGTGCTCGCCCTTGAGGAAGATCGCGTCGAACGGCTGGGGGTCCAGGTTGGGGTGGAACGCCTCGCCGTCGGTGCCGACCTGGCAGTGCACCGGCCAGGAGTGCTCGAAGTCGGGCTCCTCCGACCAGTGGTCGCCGGGGTCGATGTGGTGGTCCTTGGTGGCCACGACGTGGTCGTAGTCGGGCGCGTCCGGGGCCCGGCTGCTCCAGCGGTGCACGATCTCCGCGACGTCGTGGGCGACCTGCGCCCCGCCGGTCACCGGCAGCGACCCGCCCTCGCAGAAGTCGTTCTGCACGTCGACCACGATCAGTGCCCGCTTCATGTCTCGACCCTAGCGATGGCGGGCGGGGCAACCCAGCAGGAACGCTTGTGTGGTTGATTCGACTCACCTGGTGAGTTGGGGATTCTCAACCACACAGATCGTGCATCGCAGTCGCCGTTCGTCCGCAGGCCGAGCCGTCGCGCGCTGCAGGACGGCCGGCGATGGTGAAAGCGGTGCGCACAGCCACGGTCGAATACCGCTGGCCGTAGGACACCCGCAGGGTCTCGCGGTCATCGGTCGCCGCGGCGTCGAGGTCGCGATCCATGTCCTTCTCCCGCGCGTCGGAAGGATCCGTGTAAGCGACGTCCGCTCCCAGCTCCACGTTGACCGGCGCCTCCTCGTACTCCACGTCCTTGCGGAACACGCTGGAGGTAGCCGCGCCATCGTGCGCGTGGAGCTGGCCTGGCCGCACAGCCGCGAGGTCAGCTCGTGCGGGCAGCTCGACCCGCGTCAGGTACGCCGTGCTCGAGCACCGAGCACGTGCCCTCGGCCACGTCCGCAGCAGCACGTCCCGGAGCCGACTCCGCGCCGGGCGATGCGCGGGCGCGCGCGGCCAGGATCGCCAGCAGCCGTACGGCGGTGGTCCTACGGGACCCGCAGGCGTCGGCGAGCGCAGCCACGGCGTCGCAGATCGGAGCCCAGCGTCGGCGGCCACGTCCAGCACCGCGTCCTCGTAGCGGACCCGCGGGGGACCCAGGTTCCAGCGCACACGCGGGGCAAGCCGTGAGCTGGCGATGCACCTCGACGCCGTCGGGTGACGCCGACGAGGTGCCGAGGCCCGGCTCGACGGCGACGTGAATCGTGCTCCGTCGTCGCGGTCGCGTCGGCCCGGTCCATCGCTGGCGCGGAGTGCCGAGTCGTGCGACAACGCCGCCGGCCAGGAGAAGAGCACCGTCGGCCGCACGGCCCGCTGCTGCCAGGTGAGCGGGCCGGTGTGATCGACGTACACGCCGTCGTGGACGACGCGCCCAGCTCCCGCCGACGGAGCATGCGGGCGATGTCCGACTGGCTTCTTGCCGTTCGTCCAGCGCCTGACGACGGGAGATCAGGCCGTCCTGGTCCGTGAGGACGTCTTCGCACGAGGGCATGCCCTCACGGTTTCCCGGGCGACGGCGGTCCACTCCCGCCTAGGAGCGACCTGTGGAGAAGTCGTTGTGATGGTTCGATCCGACCCCCACCTCGTGAGTTGGATCAACCAGCAGATAGGGCGGCTCAGACGAACTCGGTCGGGATGACCGGCTCCCCGCGCGACATCTGCCGGGCAGCGGCCGGGAGCTCGGCCCGGCAGCGCAGGTGGCGGTCGCGGGCGGCGGCGAGGGGCTCGCGGCCCACGACCTCGCCGTCACGGACGAGCTCGGTCAGCAGCGGGCGGTCGTTCCGGTCGCCCTCGGGGGGCGAGCCGGTGCCGATCAGCTCGACCTCGGCGGTGCCGTTCCGGTCCAGTCGCCGCAGGGCGTACTTGCGCCCACCGAGCGAGATCTTGTCGTGGCTCCGCTTGGCCACCGACACCATGGCGCCGTCCGAGCCCTCCCGGGCGACCAGCTTGTAGACGAAGCCACAGGTCGGGTGCCCGCTGCCGGTCACCAGCTGGGTGCCGACGCCGTAGCTGTCCACGGGCGCCGCGGCCAGGCCGGCGATCGCGAACTCGTCGAGGTCGCTGGTCACCACGATCTTCGTGCCGGTCGCGCCCAGGCCGTCGAGCTGGGCCCGTACCCGCTGCGCGATCACGCCGAGGTCACCCGAGTCGAGGCGGACCGCCCCGAGGTCGCGGCCGGCCACCTCGACCGCCAGCCGGACGGCCTCGGCGATGTCGAAGGTGTCCACGAGCAGCGTCGTACCCGCCCCGAGGGAGTCGACCTGGGCCCGGAACGCGTCCTCCTCGGTGTCGTGCAGCAGCACGAACGAGTGCGCGCTGGTGCCGGTGCTGGGGACGTCGTACAGGTGCCGCGCTGCGAGGTTGGAGCTGCTCACGAAGCCGGCGACGTACGCCGCCCGGGCACACGCGATCGCGGCGTGCTCATGGGTACGCCGCGAGCCCATCTCGATGCACGGCCGCACGCCGGCGGCGTAGGTCATCCGGGAGGCCGCCGAGGTGATGGCGGAGTCGTGGTTGTAGATCGACAGCAGCACGGTCTCCAGCAGCACCGCCTCGGCGAAGCTCGCCTCCACCACCACGAGGGGGCTGTAGGGGAAGTAGGCGTCGCCCTCGGCGTACCCCCAGATCGAGCCCCGGAACCGGTAGTCGCGCAGCCACGTCACCGTCCTGTCGTCGACCACGTCTGCCAAGGCAGCGAGGTCCTCGTCGGTGAACCGGAACCGCTCGAGTGCATCGAGGAAACGGCCGACGCCGCCCACCACGCCGTACCGGCGACCGGGCGGCAGCCGGCGCGGGAACAGCTCGAAGACCGCGCGCCGGTGCGCCGTACCAGCGGCCAGCGAGGCCTGGAGCATCGTCAGCTCGTAGTGGTCGGTGAGCAGTGCCGTGGAACCGCCGGCGATGTGGGTCACCCGCTCACCCTAGGACCGGGGTGCCGTGTGCCACGATGGATTCCGTGTCCGCCGCGAGCCCGGTCGAGGTCGAGCCGACCCTCACCCCCGACGAGATCACACTGCTCTCCAAGCCGTGGGTGACCATCGTGTGGAACGACCCGGTCAACCTGATGTCCTACGTGACGTTCGTCTTCCAGAAGTACTTCGGCTACGACAAGGCGAAGGCCCAGAAGCTCATGCTGGAGGTGCACCAGGACGGCAAGTCGGCCGTCAGCAGCGGCACCCGCGAGGAGATGGAGCGCGACGTCCAGGCGATGCACGAGTACGGCCTCTGGGCCACCATGGAAAGGCAGTGATGGGCGGCTTCGCGCGCCACCGCCGCAGCGGCGCGATCATCGCCACCTTCACCGGTTTCGAGGCCGACCTGCTGCGGTCGCTGGCCTCCCAGCTGGTCGAGCTGCTCCGCAACGAGGCCGCCGTACCCCGTGAGGGCCGCGACCCGTTCGAGGCGCTGATGGACTTCAGCGGCCCCACCTCCGCGCCCGAGGACCCGGTGCTGGCGCGACTCTTCCCCACGGCGTACCGCGACGACGAGGAGGCAGCGGCCGAGTTCCGCCGGTTCACCGAGGGGTCGCTCCGCGACGGGAAGGCCGCCGGCGCGATCGCCGTCATCGACGGGCTCGAGGAGGCCGGGCTGCCCGCCGAGCTCCGCGAGGAGGGGCTGATGATCGACGTCGAGCTCGACCCCGGTACGGCGGAGGCGTGGCTGCGCTCCTTCACCGACGTGCGCCTGGCCCTGGCCACGCGACTCGAGGTCGAGGAGGGCGACGAGGCCTACTGGGCATCGCTGCCGGACGACGACCCGCGGGCGCAGGCGCACGACATCTACGAGTGGGTGGGCTTCCTCCAGGAGACGCTCGTCGACGCCCTCAGCGGCTGACCACATGGTGGGCGGAGTGGGGTCGCTGGGGTGCGCTCCCTACGCTTGACAGCGTGCTGACCGTCGACCAGTCGACCTACGACGCCATCGTCGCGCACGCCAAGCGGGACCACCCCGACGAGGCGTGCGGCATCGTCGCGGGCCCGGAGGGCAGCGACCGGGCCGAGCGGCTGGTCGAGATGGTCAACGCCGCCGGGAGCCCGACGTTCTACGAGTTCGACTCCACCGACCTGTTGCAGCTGTACAAGGAGATGGACGCGCGCGACGAGGAGCCGGTGGTCATCTACCACTCGCACACCGCCACGGAGGCCTACCCCAGCCGCACCGACATCGGCCTCGCCATGGAGCCCGCCGCCCACTACGTGCTGGTCAGCACACGCGAGCACGGGAATAACGACGGCCCCGTGGAGTTCAGGTCCTACAGCATCGTCGACGGTGTCGTGACCGAGGAGGACGTCACCGTCGTCCCCGCACTGGCACCCCCCGCCCCGAGTTCCACGAGGAGCACGTCATGACCGTCGAGGTCCGGATCCCGACCATCCTGCGCACCTACACCGGCGGCGAGAAGGCCGTCACCGGCGAGGGGCCCAGCCTGAGCGCGCTGATCGACGACCTCGAGGCCAACCACCCCGGCCTCAAGGAGCGGCTCGTCGAGGACAGCGACGGCTCCGCCGACCTGCGCCGGTTCGTGAACGTCTACATCAACGACGAGGACGTGCGTTTCATCGGCGGGCTCGACGCCGAGCTCAGCGACGGCGACCAGGTCGTCGTACTCCCCGCCGTCGCCGGCGGATGAACCCTGTGGAGGGTCGGCGTACCTACGTCCTCGTCGACGGCGAGAACATCGACGCGACCCTCGGCGTCTCCGTGCTGGGCCGGCGCCCGAACTCCGATGAGCGTCCCCGCTGGGAGCGGGTCACCGACTTCGCCGAGTCGACGTGGGGCCAGCCGGTCACCGGGCTCTTCTTCCTGAACGCCAGCGCCGGCCAGCTGCCCGCCTCGTTCGTGCAGGCGTTGCTGGCGATGGGCTACCGGCCGGTGCCGCTGGCCGGCCAGGCCGACCAGAAGGTCGTCGACATCGGCATCCAGCGCACCCTGGACGCCCTCGTCGGCCGAGACGCCGACGTGATGCTGGCCAGCCACGACGGCGACTTCGCGCCGCACCTCCAACGGCTCGTCGGCGACGGTCGCCGGGTCGGCGTGATGGCGCTGCGCGAGTTCACCAGCAACCAGCTGACCGCGCCGGGAGTCAGCCTCTTCGACCTCGAGGACGACGTGCGGGCCTTCAACGCGCCGCTGCCGCGAGTGCGGATCATCCCGCTCGACGAGTTCGACCCCGAGCGCTTCCTGATCTGACGGAGAATCCATGCGCCATGACAACCTCCTCGCCTCCGTCGGCGGTACGCCGCTGGTCGGGCTGCCGAGCATCTCGCCCTCCGACGACGTCCGGCTGTGGGCCAAGCTCGAGGACCGCAACCCCACCGGCTCGATCAAGGACCGCCCGGCGCTGAAGATGGTCGAGCAGGCCGAGAAGGACGGGGTGCTGCGCCCCGGCTGCACGATCCTGGAGCCCACCTCCGGCAACACCGGGATCTCGCTGGCGATGGCGGCCAAGCTCAAGGGCTACCGGCTGGTCTGCGTGATGCCGGAGAACACCTCCGAGGAGCGACGCCAGCTGCTCCAGATGTACGGCGCCGAGATCGTCTCCTCACCGGCGGCCGGCGGCTCCAACGAGGCGGTCCGGGTCGCCAAGCAGATCGCGTCGGAGCACCCGGACTGGGTGATGCTCTACCAGTACGGCAACCCCGCCAACGCCCTCGCCCACGAGCACGGCACCGGGCCGGAGATCCTGGCCGACCTGCCCGGCATCACCCACTTCGTGGCGGGTCTCGGCACCACCGGCACCCTCATGGGGGTCTCCCGGTTCTTCCGCGCGACCAAGCCGGACGTGAGGATCGTGGCCGCCGAGCCGCGCTACGGCGAGCTCGTCTACGGCCTGCGCAACCTCGACGAGGGCTTCGTGCCCGAGCTGTACGACGAGTCGCTGATCGATGCGCGGTTCTCGGTGGGGCCGCGGGACGCCGTACGCCGCACGCGGGAGCTGCTCGAGCTCGAGGGGATCTTCGCCGGCATCTCCACCGGCGCGATCCTGCACGCCGCCCTCGGCCAGGCCGCCAAGGCGGTCAAGGCGGGAGAGGCTGCCGACATCGCCTTCGTGGTCGCCGACGGCGGCTGGAAGTACCTCTCCACCGGTGCCTACGAAGGCACGATCGACGAGGCCGAGGAACGCCTCGAAGGCCAGCTCTGGGCCTAGCCCGGCCCGCCACGCTGCCGGCGTTCTCGTCGCTCGCCGGGCCCGCTACCCCGCCACCGGCTCGGCTGCGCTCGCTACTCGACCACCGCATGTTCGTTGGTCGAGTAGCGCCGAGGAACGAGGCGCGTATCGAGACCCGGTGACGGGTCAGCGAATGTCGAGGTCCTGGTCCGCGTCGAACTCGCTGCCGGGGACCGGCCCGAGACCGAGCAGGTCGGTGACGAGGTTCGCCACCATCCCGTTGCGCACCGGCTGCCGTGCGTCGCTGTACCGCGTGCGCTCGCGCCCGGGGTTCGCGTAGTCGGGGTTCAGCGCGTAGAGGTTCGCGCCCTCGCTCACGCCGGGACCCCACACCACGAAGGGCACGCGGTAGTTGGCCCGCAGGGTCGGGTTGTCGTGGTGGTGGCTCCCGCGGGGGCCACCGTGGTCGGCGGTCAGGATCAGGTCGAGGCTGTTCTTGATCTCCGGGTGGTCGTCCAGCGTGGCGAGGATCCGGCCCAGCCGACGGTCCGTCGCCCGGACGGCGTCGAGGTACCGCGGCGACATGAAGCCGTAGGCGTGGCCGGCCACGTCGGGAGCCGAGAGGTGCAGGAACGTGAAGGCCCTCGGGTGCTCGACCAGGTCGCGGCGTACCAGGCGAACCAGTTCGGCGTTGTCCTCGCGGTAGCGGTACGTGTCGACGCCGATCGGCCAGGACCGGTTGAACAACGAGAACTTGGTCTTCGAGGCGAACAGGGCGGTGTCCCGGATCTCGGAGTCGACGACCTCGAACGCGGAGGAGACGTCGTGGCCGGCGGCCTCCTGGACCGTGGTCGGCTCCATGCGGTCGTCGTTCCAGGTCACGCCGTGGCCGCCGCGGCTTCGGTCGATCCGGCGCCCGGTCACCATGCCGGTGTGGTTGGGCAGGGTGATCGTCTGTTCCCGCGACGTGCGGGCGTTCATCGTCGACGCGCCCTGCCTGATCAGCCGGTGGAGCGTCGGTGCGCCCGAGCGACCCAGCTCGCGGATCGCGTCCGGGTTGAGGCCGTCGACCGAGACGGCGAGCACCCGGGTGACGGCGAGCCCCTCGGCGTCGGAGGCCACCCGCTCCGCATCCGGCGGTGCGCCGCGGGCCTGGGAGGCGCAGCTGGTGAGCGTCATGGCGAGGCCGACCACCGTGGTCAGCGTCGCTCGTCCGAGAGCACGCATGACTGGCAGGCTAGCAAGGTCTAGACCACGTTCGTCGTGACGTGGCTCGCGTCGATGTGCCCGGAGCTCCCCGAGGTCCTAGCCTTGCTGCCTGTGCCAGCACTGACCGCCGATGCCCCCATCGGCATCTTCGACTCGGGCTTCGGTGGACTCACCGTGGCCCGTTCCGTCATCGACCAGCTGCCGCACGAGTCGATCGTCTATGTCGGTGACACCGCCCGGCAGCCCTACGGGCCGCAGCCGATCGGCGACGTCCGGGAGTACGCGCTCGAGTGCCTCGACCACCTGGTCGAGAAGGGGGTCAAGGCCCTGGTCATCGCCTGCAACTCCGCCAGCGCGGCGGTGCTGCGCGACGCGCGGGAGCGGTACGACGTCCCCGTGGTCGAGGTGATCTACCCGGCCACGCGGCGTGCCGTCGCGGCGACCCGGAACGGCCGGATCGGCGTGATCTGCACCCGCGCCACCGCCGAGTCGATGGCCTACGACGACGCGTTCGCGGCCGCTCCGCACGTCGAGCTGGTGACCCGGGTCTGCCCGCGGTTCGTCGACTTCGTCGAGGACGGGATCACCGGCGGGGACGCGCTGCTCGCCGCCGCCCACGAGTATCTCGACCCGCTCGTCGAGGCCGGCGTCGACACGTTGATCCTCGGTTGCACCCACTACCCCCTGCTGACCGGCGTCATCTCGTTCGTGATCGGTGACCAGGTCACCCTGGTCAGCAGCGCCGAGGAGTGCGCGAAGGACGTCTACAAGCTGCTTGCGTCGAACGGCTCGATGAGGCCGGGCGGCGAGCCGTCGTACACCTTCCTCACCACCGGCGTTCCGCTCGACTTCGAGCACGTCGGACGCCGCTTCCTCGGACCCGAGCTGGCCGCGGCCGCCCAGTTCGCGGGAGGACTGACGTGAGGCTCACCGTCGTCGGCTGCTCGGGCAGCTACCCGGGACCCGACTCGCCGGCCAGCTGCTACCTCGTCGAGGCCGAGGGACCCGACGCCGCCGGGGGGACCCGCACCTGGCGGATCCTGCTCGACCTCGGCAGCGGCGCGCTCGGCGCGCTGCACCGCTACGTCGACCCGCTCACGGTCGACGCCGTGTTCCTGAGTCACCTGCACCCCGACCACTGCCTGGACCTGACGGGGTTCTACGTGATGCAGCGCTACCACCCGGCCGGGCGGCAGCCCCGGGTCCCGGTCTGGGGACCGGTCGGGACCGCCGACCGGATGGCCCGCGCCTACGACCTGCCGCCGGACCCGGGGATGCACCAGGAGTTCGAGTTCCGCACCTACGACGGGCCGACCGAGCTGGGCCCGTTCGTGGTCGAGCCGGTCGCGGTCGACCACCCCGGTCCCGCGTTCGGCTTCCGGGTCACCGCGGACGGCCGCACGTTGGGCTACTCCGGTGACACCGGCCCCTGCGCCGGACTGGACGCGATCGCCGCGGGTGCGGACCTCCTGCTGGCCGAGGCGTCGTTCACCGTCGGCCGGGAGCACCCGACCGGGCTGCACCTGACCGGCGCCGAGTGCGGCGAGGCGGCGTCCCGCGGCGGCATCGGGTCGCCTGGTCCTCACCCACGTCCCGGCGTGGGGCGACCCGCACGTGGCGCTCGACGAGGCGCGGTCGGCGTACGACGGCGACATCGAGGTCGCCCGCTCCGGGGCCGTCTACGAGGTCTGACCCGGCTTCGCGACCGTCTCGGACCGTCGGTCATGCTGGGGCCATGATCAAGGTCGAAGGACTCTCCAAGGCGTACGGCGGATTCCTCGCCGTCGACGACATCGACTTCACCTGCCAGCCGGGCCGGGTCACCGGCTTCCTGGGCCCCAACGGAGCCGGCAAGACCACGACGATGCGGGTGATGGCCGGGCTGACCCCGGCCACCCGGGGAACGGCCACGATCGGCGGGCACCACTACCGCGCGATCCCCAACCCGGGCCGCCACGTCGGCGTCCTGCTCGACGCCTCGGCCCAGCACGGCGGCCGCACGGGCCGCGAGGTGCTGAGCCTGGGGGCACGCACGATGGGGCTCCCGTCGTCGCGGGTCGAGGAGATGCTCGCGCTCGTCTCGCTGACGCCCGCAGGAGGCAAAGCGCCGGGTGCAGGAACTACTCCCTCGGCATGCGGCAGCGGCTCGGCATCGCCCACGCGCTGCTCGGCGACCCGTCGGTGCTGATCCTCGACGAGCCGGCCAACGGCCTCGACCCGGCCGGCATCCGCTGGATGCGCGGCCTGCTCAAGGGGTACGCCGACCGCGGAGGCACCGTCCTGCTCTCCAGCCACCTGCTCAACGAGGTGGAGCTGATCGCCGACGAGATGATCCTGATCGGCCGCGGCAAGATCGTGGCGCAGGGAAACAAGAAGGCCCTGCTCGCCGAGCGGGGGACCGGCGCCCACGTCACTGCTCTCGACAACCGGGAGCTTGTGAACGCGCTGGAGTCTGCCGGGATCGCCTCCGCTCCGTCCGGCGACGGGCTCGCGGTCGAGGCCGAGCCGGTCGACGTGGGCCGCCTCGCAGCGGAGAAGCAGATCGTGCTGACCGAGCTGCGGGCCAACGACGGCGGCCTGGAGAACCTCTTCCTCGAACTGACCTCCGACGCCCAGCGCGACGACATCCCGGGAGCCACCTCATGACCACCGACTCCGCGAACCTCACCCTCGACGTCTCCGGGACCGCCCGCGTCCCGTTCGGTCGGCTGACCGGGGTGGAGCTGCGCAAGATGGCCGACACCCGTGCCGGCATGTGGCTGCTGATCGCGATCGGCCTGATCACGGCCGCGATCGTGGTCATCTTCTTCTTCGCCGCACCCGACAGCGAGCGGACCTTCTTCAACTTCGTGGCCACCACGGCGACGCCGCAGGGGTTCCTGCTGCCGGTGCTCGGCATCCTGCTGGTCACCAGCGAGTGGGGCCAGCGGACGACCCTCACGACGTTCGCCCTGGAGCCGTACCGGCTCCGCGTGGTCGCGGCGAAGGTGGTCGCCGCGCTGGTCTTCGGGGCGGCGGCCATCGTGGCGGCGGTCGCCGTCGCCGCTGTCGCCACCGCTCTCGGCGGGGCGCCGGACGCCTGGGACAACGTCGGGTACGACGAGATCGGCAAGTTCGCCATCCTCCAGGTCAGCGGGATCCTCATGGGGCTCGCCTTCGGCCTGATCCTGCTGAACTCGGCCGCGGCGATCGTCGCGTACTTCGTGCTGCCGACGGCGTTCTCCGCCGTCGCCAACCTGGTGTCCGCGCTGCGCGACGCGGGGCCGTGGGTGGACACGGGCACCTCGCAGCAGCCGTTGTTCACGGGGGCGGATCTCACGGGCGAGGAGTGGCTCCAGCTGGCGACGAGCAGCGCCATCTGGATCCTGCTGCCGTTCGTGCTCGGGCTGGTGCGGGTGGTGCGGGCCGAGCTGAAGTGACCGCGCCGCGACGGCGCCGCGGGAGGCCCGCGGGCGTCTGAGCGAGCCCCACTAGGGTCGGGGCCATGACGAGACCCCCTTGCGCGCCGACGGCCGGGCCGACGACGAGCTCCGCCCGATCACGATCACCCGCAACTGGCTCGACCACGCCGCCGGGTCGGTGCTGATCGAGTTCGGCGGGACCCGGGTGCTGTGCGCGGCCTCGGCGTCCGAGGGCGTCCCGCGCTGGCGCAAGGGCTCCGGCCTGGGCTGGGTCACCGCCGAGTACGCCATGCTCCCGGCCGCCACCAACACCCGCTCCGACCGCGAGTCGGTCAAGGGCCGGATCGGCGGCCGGACCCACGAGATCTCCCGGCTGATCGGCCGGTCGCTGCGCGCCGTCATCGACTACAAGGCGCTGGGCGAGAACACCATCGTCCTCGACTGCGACGTCCTCCAGGCCGACGGCGGCACCCGCACCGCGGCGATCACCGGCGCCTACGTCGCCCTCGCCGACGCTGTCGCCTCGCTCCGCGACGCCGGCGCGCTGACAGGTGAGCCGCTGACCGGCTCGGTGGCCGCGGTCGAGCGTCGGCATCATCGACGGCGCCCCGCGGCTCGACCTGCCCTACGAGGAGGACGTCCGCGCCGAGACCGACATGAACGTCGTGATGACCGGCGACGGCAAGTTCGTCGAGGTGCAGGGCACCGCCGAGGGCGAGGCGTTCGACCGCGCCGAGCTCGACGCGCTGCTCGCGCTCGCCGAGAAGGGCTGCGCCGACCTGACCCGTGCTCCAGCAGGAGGCGCTCGCCGGTGGCTGAGCCTGCCGCCCGGCGGGTGTTCCTGGCGTCCCGCAACGCCAAGAAGCTCGCGGAGATGCAGCGGATCCTCGGCCGAGCACGCGCCCGACATCGAGGTGGTCGGCCTCGACGACGTCCCGGCGTACGACGAACCGGTCGAGGACCAGCCCACGTTCGAGGGCAACGCGCTGCTCAAGGCCCGCGCCGGCCGTCGCCGCGACCGGGCTGCCGACGCTGGCCGACGACAGCGGCCTCTGCGTGGACGCGCTGAACGGGATGCCCGGCGTGCTGTCGGCGCGGTGGGCGGGACCGCCGGGCCGACAAGGCAGCGGCCGACGACCGCAACAACGAGCTGCTGCTGGCCCAGCTGGCCGACGTCCCCGACGAGCGCCGGGGCGCGCACTTCACCTGCGCGGTCGCGTTCTGCCACCCCGACGGCTCGCGAGCTGGTCGTGCACGGGCGAGATGCGGGGCGGGTGATCCGCGAGCTGCGCGGCAGCGGCGGGTTCGGGTACGACGTGCTGTTCGTCGCCGACGGAGCACCTCCGACGGCACGACCTCGGCCGAGCTGGACGCCGACGAGAAGGACCCGATCTCCCACCGCGGCCGGGCCCTGCGCGAGATCGCGCCCCTGGTCGCGACGGCCCTGTCGTCCTCCTGACCCGGGTGCCGCACGGTACCCGTGGCCCGAATGAGTGGGCGTCAATGGCACGACCGGCGCCTTCTCCACGCTCGGCCGCAGCGCGGATGCTAGGAGCCAGGAGCGCGCCGATGGCGGCCGAGTCGCAGGCAAGAGTGGGTCTCACCGAGTTTCACCGGAGGGCAGTCAGCCCCAGCCGGAAGCAGAGAGCGACTGGACTCGCCCACCGCCCCAGCGGCGCGCGGCACCGTGCGCGGTCGCCCGGTCAGACCGGTGAGGGTGTGGCCGCGCTCCGGACCCGCCGTCGAGATGAACGTCCCCCAGAGGGCGGCGAAGACGAACATGATGAGCGAGTAGACCGCCGCCGGGACCGAGATCTGATCTCGTCGAGCACCTCGAGGGCGACGAAGATCGCCAGGGTGCCGTTGTGGACGCCGATCTCCATCGAGGACGCGATGGCCTGGTCCTCCACCACGCCGGCAGCGCGCGGGACGACGTACCCGACGACCAGGCTGGTGGCGCAGAACAGCGCGGCCACCAGGCCGACGTCGGCGAGGTAGTCACCGACGTTCTCGAGCTCGCCGAGCAGGATGCCGAGCACCAGGACGGCCAGGATCACCGCCGAGGCGATCCGCACCGGCCTGTCCATCCGGGCGGCGAACCCGGGCCGGCTCGCGCGGACGGCCATCCCGATCACGACGGGGACGAGCACGATCGCGAACACCTTGACCACCTCGACGAACGGCATCGACACCGAGTCGCTGCGGTCGTACCAGGCGATCGCGATGTTGGTGATCACCGGCAGCGTGCCGATCGAGATGATCGAGTTCACCGCGGTCAGCGTGATGTTGAGGGCCACGTCGCCGCGGAACAGATGGCTGAACAGGTTGGCGCTCGTGCCGCCGGGGGACGCCGCCAGGAGCATCATGCCGATGCCGAGCAGGGGTGGCAGGTCGAAGAGCACCACCAGGCCGAAGCAGACCGCCGGCAGCAGGAGCAGCTGGCAGGCCAGCGCCACCGAGCACCGCCTTGGGGTGCTTGCCGACCCGTCGGAAGTCGGCGACGGTCAGGTCGAGCCCGAGCCCGAACATGATGATGGCCAGGGCGATCGGCAACCCGACCGTGGTCAGCGCGGAGTCCATGGCGGGACTCTAGTGGAGTCCGGGTCGAGTACGCCCGGCGAGAGTCGAACTCCCACTGGACAGGACCTAAACCTGCTGCCTCTACCAGTTGGGCTACGGGCGCGCTGCGCGGCGAGTCTAGGGCCGCGCTCGTCGGGGGCTTCGACGCAGTCGGAGTCGAGGCGACTCGACACCGTCGACGCTGGTCGACCGCCGGTGTTCGGTGGTCGAGTAGGTCGCGCAGCGACCGTATCGAGACCCGCCGCACGGAGCGGCTCAGTCGAGGCCGAGGTCCCGCCGGAGCTTGGCGACGTGGCCGGTGGCCTTGACGTTGTACTGGGCGACCTCGACCTTGCCGTCCTCGTCGACGACGAACGTCGAGCGGATCACGCCCTCGACGACCTTGCCGTAGAGCTTCTTCTCGCCGAACGCGCCGTAGGCCTTCATCACCGACTTGTCCGGGTCGGAGAGCAGCGTGATGCGTCAGGCCGTCCCGGTCGCGGAACTTCGCCAGCTTCTCCGGCTTGTCGGGCGAGATGCCGAGCACCTCGTAGCCGGCGCCTCGCAGCGAGTCGAGGGAGTCGGTGAAGTCGCAGGCCTGCTTGGTGCAGCCCGGCGTCATCGCGGCCGGGTAGAAGTAGACGATCACCTTCGTGCCGCGCAGGTCGACCGAGCGTGACCTCCTCGCCGGTGTCGTCGGCGAGGGTGAAGTCGGGGGCGGTGTCGCCGGGGGAGAGGCGGCTGCTGTCCGGACGGGTAGGGCTCACGGGTCTCCTTGCGGTAATGTGCACGAGGGTACTGTGGGTCTGACACCCACGATCAATCGTACCGGCCGCCGAGGAGCCCGCCGCATGCACGTCCCCGACGGATTCCTCGACGCACCGACGTCGCTCGGCCACCGGTGCGGTCGCGGTGGCGGGCGTCGGCGTCGCCCTGCGCGGCGCGCGCCGCGAGCTCGACGACCGCACCGCGCCGATGGCCGGCCTGGTCGCGGCGTTCGTCTTCGCCACCCAGATGCTCAACTTCCCGGTCGGCGCCGGCACCAGCGGCCACCTGCTCGGCGGCGCGCTCGCGGCCGTCCTGGTCGGCCCGTGGACCGCGCTGCTCTGCATCAGCGTCGTGCTGCTGGTCCAGGCCCTCTTCTGCCGACGGCGGCATCACCGCGCTCGGCACCAACATCACGCTGATGGGCGCTGGTCACCGTCGTGGTCGGCTGGCTGGTCTTCCGCGCCGCTCAGGCGGTCCTGCCCAGCGGCGTACGACGTCGGTCGCCCCGGCCGCGGCGATCGCCGCGTTCGTCTCCGTGCCGGTCGCCGCGCTGGCCTTCGTCGGCCTCTACGCCGTCGGCGGCACCGCCGACCTCCCGCTCGACACCCTGGCCACCGCGATGCTCGGCGTGGCACCTCTGATCGGCATCGGCGAGGCGGCGATCACCGGCCTGGCGGTCGGCAGCATCGTCGCGGTCCGCCCCGACCTCGTCTACGGCGCCCGGCCGGTCGCTCGGCCGCCCGCGAGCTCGAGATCCGCACCGACGCGGTGGCGCCGGGTGACCACCACGCCGGTTCCTCGCCGCTCGGCCTGCTCGTCGCCCTCTCCTCGCCGGCAGCGGCGAGCCTCTTCGCCAGCGGCGCCCCGACGGGCTGGAGCAGGTCGCCGAGGACACCGGGCTTCGCTCAGCCGAGGAGCCGCAGCGACAGCCCGCTGGCCGGCTACGACAGCTCGCGCGGCGTCGCCGGCGCTGCTCGTCGTGCTGCGTCCTCGGCCGGCGGCGCTCATCTGGACGCTCCGCCGGCGCGAGGCGCCCGAGCCCGCCGACCGGGACGCGGGCCTGACCGTGGGCGCCGGCACGGCCACAAGCTGCACTTCCACGGCCACTCGCCGGTCCACCGCGCGCCGGCCCACCTGAAGCTCCTGGCGCTGGTCGGCTTCATGCTGCTGGTGGTCGCGACCCCGCAGGACTGGTTACGTCGCGTTCGCCGGCTACCTCGTCGTGCTCGCTCGCGCGTGGTCGCGGCTCCCGGGTGCCGCCGACCTACCTCGCCAAGCGGATGGTGGTCGAGGTGCCGTTCGTCGTCTTCGCCGCTGCTGCTGCCGTTCGTCGCCACCGGACCGCGGACCGAGGTGCTCGGCCTGACGGTCACCGAGCCCGGCCTGCTGGCCGCCGGCGGGCTGCTGGTGAAGGGCACGCTCGGCGTGCTCGCCAGGCTCACCCTCGCCGCCACCACCGAGCCGCGACGACGCTGCTGCGCGGGCTGCGAGCGGCTCCGGATGCCCGAGCCGCTCGTGCAGATCATGGGCTTCATGATCCGCTACCTCGACGTCGTCACCGGCGAGATGGCACGGATGCGGGTCGCGCGCGAGTCCCGCGGCTTCAACCCCCGCTCGCCGCGGCACTGGCCGATCCTGGCCCGGTCGCTGGGCGCGCTGTTCATCCGCTCCTACGAGCGCGGCGAGCGGGTCCACCTCGCGATGCTCGTCGCGCGGCTACACCGGCACCCTGCCCGACGGCGGGAGCCGCCGGTGAGCGCCCCGTCCTCGACGTCCGCGGCCTGGCCTTCGCCTACCCCGACGGCCACCAGGCGCTGTACGGCGTCGACCTGCACGTCCACCCCGGCGAGCGGGTCGCGCTGCTCGGCCCCAACGGCGCCGGCAAGACCACGCTCGTGCTGCACCTCAACGGCATCCTCACCGCCGGTGCCGGGTCGCGTCACGGTCAGCGGCCTGCCGGTCACCAAGGACAACCTGCGCGAGATCCGGCGTCGGGTCGGCATCGTCTTCCAGGACCCCGACGACCAGCTGTTCATGCGGCTCGGTGCGCCAGGACGTCGCGTTCGGGCCGGCCAACCTCGGCCTCAAGGGCGCCGAGCTCGACCGCCGGGTGATGGAGTCGCTGGAGCGGGTCGGCATGGCCGAGTACGTCGACCGGCCGCCGCACCACCTCTCCTTCGGGCAGCGCCGCCGGGTCGCGGTCGCCACCGTGCTGGCGATGGAGCCCGAGATCCTGGTGCTCGACGAGCCCTCCTCCAACCTCGACCCCGCCTCCCGCCGGGAGCTGGCCGAGATCCTCAGGTCGCTGGACGTGACCGTGCTGATGGTCACCCACGACCTGCCCTACGCGCTGGAGCTGTGCCCCCGATCGGTCGTCCTCAGCGACGGGATCGTGGTGGCCGACGGGGCGACGTACGACGTGCTGACCGACGACGCGCTGATGGCCGCGCACCGGTTGGAGCTGCCGTTCGGTTTCGACCCCACGACGGATTGGTAGCCTTCCCGCGTGAGCAACGAGGTGTCGTCCCTGGAGACCGAGATCGAAGAGACCCGCGAGCGGCTCGCGACCACGATCGACCAGCTCCTCTACCGCTCCCACCCCAAGACGATCGTCAGCCGCGAGGTCACCACCATGAAGGCGCACTTCGTGGATCCGGCGACCGGGCAGCCGCGCACCGACAACATCCTCAAGGTCGTCGGCGGCGTGGTCGGCGTCGTCGCGCTGTTCGTGGTGCTCCGCAAGACCGTCCGCTGAACCGCGTGCCCGCGCCGATCAAGCTGCTGCACGACCGGATCCTGGTCGAGCTCGACGCCGAGGCCGGGGAGCGCAGTCCAGCGGCGGCATCGTCATCCCGGCCACCGCGGCGATGGGCGCCCGGCGGCTCGCCTGGTCGCGGGTGGTCGCGGCCGGCCCGCACGCCCGGGCCGTCGAGGTCGGTGACCGGGTGCTGTTCGACCCCGAGGACAAGTCCGAGGTCGAGGTGGCCGGCGAGATCTACGTGGTGATGCGCGAGCGCGACGTGCACGCCGTCGCCGCCGAGCGGCTCGACGGACGAGTCCACCGGGCTCTACCTCTGAGACGTCAGAACGAGGCACCGACGAGGAAGCGGCCAGTCGTCGCGTCGTACAGGGTGGCCGAGTCCGCGACGGACCAGGCTTGGTGCGGTGCGCAGCACGGGCCATGCATCGTGAACAGGTCGTCCGGGCGGATCACCAGCCAGACGAGCCGGCGGTCGATGATCGGGTCGACCTGCACCGTCGGCCCCGACGGGTCCGTAGTGACGCACCGTGACCCGGCGCAGGAACAGCTTGGGCCTCGCGCACGTCGTCGTCGCGGTTCACCCGCCGGAGGAGCCGATCGCGCGAGTACGCCGCCCGGGCATCGCCCGCGCTGGTCACCGCCCATCCGCGGCGGGCGAGTCGCCTCGCGCCGATCGCCGGACCGTCGAGCCCCTTCGAGACGGTGACCGTGACCGTCGAGCCGGGCGGAGGGGTGTGCCCGGCGCGGGCTCGGTGCGGACCACGACCAGCGGCCGATACTCGTGCGCCACCCTCCGGAACCGGACCTCCACCCCGCTCGACCTCGGGAACCAGAACCCGTTGCCCGCCCCGTCCGCCAGTCCGGTGTGGGGCACGACGGGCGTCCCGTGGGGGAGCAGTCGGGCACTGCCGATGATCCGCCGGACGAGCCCGGCCGACCGCGCCTCGGCCACGAACACGTGGTCGTCGGCCGGCACGACCAGCGCCATGCGGACCACGCCGTCGGGTCCCGCGAGGATCCGGGTCCGCCGGGCCGGGCCGTCGAAGACGGGCTGGGGGATCCCCTCAAGGGCGGGGACTTCCACCGTGGCCGACTCGGCGTAGCGCCGACCTGACGGCTGATCGGTCTGCACGACGTGCACGGACGGCGCGAACCGGCCCAGGGCGAGGCAGGTGCGCCACTCCCTCCGGTCGACCACCACGCTGCCCGTCACCCGGTCCCGGCAGGACCGCTCGGACTGGGCCCAGTGAGCCGGGATGTCGAGGACCACGTTCCCCACGGCGAAGGGCCGCATCCCGGCCGCGGCCGGTCGCAGCGAGGCCGTGACGTCCGGGTCCGGACCGCCCCGCGGTGGCTCCGGCGCGGTGAACGGCCGCCACACCAGGACGGCAACGCCCACCGCGACCGCCAGGGCGACCACGACGGGGCGCACGAGGTTGCTGCGCACGTTCACCCGCACAGTGTCCACCCACCGGCACGGCCGCGTAACCAGATCGTCATCGATGCCGTTGAGACCGCATGCGCCGCCATCGCCTGACTGCCCTGCTCGCCTCCGCTGCGCTGGTTCCCCGTGGTCGCGGTGGTCGCCACTCCCAACGGCGCGGCCTCGCAGCCCGCCGCCGAGCGGGCGGAGCGGTCCGGCGGCGTACGAGGCCGACATCCGGCGGACCAGGCACGGCATCCCGCACATCACCGCCGACAACTTCGGCGGCGCTCGGCTTCGGCAGCGGGTACGCCGCGGCGGAGACCTCGATCTGCACCCTCGCCGACACGGTGCTCACCGCCCGCGCCGAACGGTCGCGCTGGTTCGGACCCAACGGCCGCTACAACGACCAGGTCACCCTGGACGCCTCCAACCTCCAGGTCGACGCCTTCGTCACCGACCTCCGCAACCGCCGGGTCGTGGAGAAGCTGCTCGCCGACCCGCAGCGCGGCCCCGGCCGCCAGGCCAGGGCGATCGTCCGCGGCTACGTCGCCGGCGTGAACGAGTACCTCGACGAGGTCGGCCCGAACGGCGTCACCGACCCGAAGTGCCGCGGGGCGGCGTACCTGAAGCAGAAGGCCCGCCCGATCGACCTCTGGTACGGCGTCTACCTGGCCAACCTGCTGGCCTCGAGCGGGGTGTTCGTCAAGGAGATCGTCGACGCCGACCCGCCCGCGCCGGACGACCCGGGGATCCCGAACCCGACCGCCAGCAGCGTCGACCGCGACGAGCTGCTCGAGGGCCTCGGCCGCGGCGCCGGACTCCGGCTTCGGCTCCAACGCGACCGCGATCGGCGGCGACGCGACCACGACCGGCAAGGGCATGGTGCTCGGCAACCCGCACTTCCCGTGGCGCGGCCGCTACAGCTTCACCCAGCAGCACCTGACGATCCCCGGCAAGTACGACGTGGCCGGCGCCTCGCTGATCGGCTCGCCGGTCGTCAACATCGGCTGGAACAACAACGTGGCCTGGAGCCACACCGTGTCGACGGCCTACCGCTTCACGCCGTACGAGTACCGGCTCGCCAGCCCGGCCACGCCCACGACCTACCTCACCGACAGCGGTCCGCAGGAGCTGGAGCGCCGCGAGGTCGAGGTGACCGTCAAGCGCCAGGACGGCTCGCTGGGGACGGTCAGCGAGGACCTCTACCGGACCCCCGAGGGCTACGTCGCTCGACGCGCCGGCGCTGCTCATGCCGTGGTCGGTCGGCAGCGTGTGGGCGATCCGCGACGTCAACGCCGAGCACCTGCGCACCATCGACGTGTTCCTCGAGATGGCCAAGGCGCGCGAACGTCCGCGACCTCCTCCGCCGGCAGGACGAGGCGGCCGGGATGCCGTGGGTGAACACCACCGCCGCGGACCGCGACGGGAACGCGCTGTACGCCGACCACTCCGTCGTACCCCACGTGACGCAGGAGATGGAGGACCAGTGCAAGACACCCACCGGTGAGGTCCTCGACCAGCTCGCCGGACTGCCCGGCCTGGACGGCACCCGCGCCGGGTCGTCGTGCAAGTGGGGGACCGACGAGGACGCGTCGCGCTCCGGGGTCTTCGGGCCGAGCAACCTGCCGGACACGATCCGCCGCGACTGGGTCGCCAACGCCAACGACTCCTACTGGCTGCCCAACCCGGCCGAGAAGCTGGAGGGGTTCGCGTCGATCATCGGCTGCGAGCGGTGCGAGCGGACGATGCGGACCCGGATGGTCTACCGCTACGTCCAGGACCGGCTCGCCGGGACGGACGGCCTGGCCGCGCACCGCAAGGAGTCGCCGTGGACGCTGCGGCACCACGAGCACGCCAACCGGCTGGGTGCCTTCGAGGTGATGAGCGCCAACGATGACCTCTACTCGGTGTGCGACGCCACCGGCGAGACCCGGGCCTGCGAGGTGCTGCGGGCCTGGGACGGCCGCTCGGAGCGCGACTCGCGCGGCACCCACATCTTCGAGGAGTTCGTGGCCCGGCTCCCGGCCGCCGGGGTGTGGGAGACGCCGTTCGACCCCGACGACCCGCTGAACACCCCGCGCGACCTGGCCACGCCTCAACCCGCTCGTGATCAAGGCGATGCAGGACGCGATCGACTCGCTGCGGCAGCGGGGGATCCCGTTCGACGCCCGCTGGGGCTCGCTCCAGGTGGCCGGCGACCGTGGCGCCCCGCCGATCGGGCTCGGCGGCGGGACCGGCGACTCGGTCGGCAACGCCAACGCCCTCGCCTCGCGCTGGGTGGAGGACAACAGCGACCGCTACCGCCCGATCACCTACGGCTCCTCGCACATCCAGGCGATCGCGTTCCTCCCCGACGGCCGGGTCAGCACCCGCACGATCCTGACCTACGGCCAGTCGGAGAACCCGCTCTCGCCGTGGTCGACCGACCAGACGCGGCTGTTCGCCGCGGGCGAGTGGGTGCACTTCCCGTGGACCGACACCCAGATCCGGTCCGACCTGATCGACCGGTACGTCGTCTCCGTCGCGCTGACCGGGTGCGGCGTTCGCCCCAGCGGGCAATCGGCCCCGCCAGCGGGCCCCCTGAGCGTGGCCGTCGTTGAGATTGCCCGCTCAGCGGAACGCCGTCCGCTCGGAGAACCCGCGTTCGGGCCTACTCTGGTGGCGCAGGAGCCTCCGGACGAGAGGAGCAGCGCCGTGACGGACGAGCTCTGCGAGCACCTCCGCGACGTGCCGAGCGGCCCGAAGCCGGAGGGCGGCTGCACCCAGTGCCTCGCGCTGGGCGACTCCTGGATCCACCTGCGGTTCTGCGTCACCTGCGGCGAGATCGGCTGCTGCAACGACTCGAAGAACCAGCACGCCAGCCGGCACGCGGCGGCCACGGGACACCCGGTGCTGCGCAGCAAGGAGCCCGACGAGAACTGGGCCTGGTGCTGCGTCGACGAGCTGGGCGTCGACGCTGCCCGCTTCCTGACGGGCCACTCACTGAGCAGCGTCGATCTGCTGCAGGTACTGGTGCACCTGCTGGATGGCGACCGACCCCTCCCCGGCAGCCGACGCGACCCGCTTGACCGAGCTCGAGCGCACGTCGCCGACCGCGAACACGCCGGGCATCGAGGACTCGAACATGAACGGCGGCCGCGCCAGCGGCCATTCGTCGGTCGCGGTGCCGGTCACCACGAAGCCGTACCGGTCGCGGGAGACCTGGTCGGGCAGCCAGCCGGTGTGCGGCTGCGCGCCGATCAGGACGAAGACGGCGTCCGCCGGCAGGGTCTCCGTCTCGCCGTGGACCGCGTCCCGGAGCGTCAGGCTCTCCAGCGACCCCTCGCCGGATCCGTCCACGATCTCGGTCTGGTAGCGCACCTCGATGTTGAGCCGCCCCTCGATCTCGTCGATCAGGTAGCGCGACATGGTCTCGGCCAGCGTCGTACGCCGCACCAGGATCGTGACCCTCCGCGCGTGTGCCGCGAGGTGGACCGCGGCCTGTCCCGCCGAGTTCCCGCCCCCGACCACGAAGACCGACCGCCCGGTGAATCGCTCCGCCTCCGAGGCCGAGGCCCCGTAGAAGACGCCCTGCCCGGCGAGCTCCTCCAGCGCGGGGATGCCGAGCCGGCGGTAGCTGACGCCCATCGCGAGGACCAGGGCGCCGGTGCCGATCTCCGCGCAGCTCGACGTGGCGAGGTAGAGCCGGTCGCCGTCGCTGCGGAGCTGCTGCGCCGCGCACATGTGGAGGAACGACGCCCCGAAGACCCACGCCTGCTGCTGCGCCCGGGTGGCCAGGTCGGCGCCGGTGATGCCGCGCGGGAAGCCCAGGTAGTTGCGGATCAGCGAGCTCGACCCCGCCTGCCCGCCGATCGTCTCGCGCTCGATGACCAGGGTGCGCAGCCCCTCCGAGGCGGCGTACACCGCAGCGGCGAGACCGGACGGCCCGGCGCCCACGACGGTCACGTCGTACTCGCGCGATCCCTGCAGGTGGGTCCGGGCGCCGTACGCCTCGGCGATCTCGACATTGCTGGGATCGACCAGGACCCGCCCGTTGCGCTGGACCACGACCGGGACGCCGGCGTCCGGTTCCTGGAACTCCTCCAGCGTCCGTACCCCTTCCGGGTGACCGCGCGGTGTGGAACACGAAGGGCACGCGGTTGCGGCTGAGCAGGTTGCGCAGCTCCGCTGCCCGGGCGTTCCCGGCCTCGGCCACGACGGTGAGCTCCCGCGAGAGCGAGGCGTCCGACCCCACCCACTCGTGCAGGTACTCCGTCACGGTCCGGTGGAACAGCTCGTCGGCTGCACGCCACGGCTTGAGCACGTAGTAGTCGATCTGCCCGAGTCCGATCCCGCGGCGCAGCGGCTGCGCGGTGGCGTCCACCGACCACTCGCCCCACGAGATCAGCAGGAGCCGGCGGGAGTGCGGGAAGAGCTCGCGGGCCGACGCGAGCAGCTCGCACCCGGTGCCGTCCGGCAGCCACTGGTCGGACAGCACCAGGGCCACCCGGTGCCCGGCCTCGTGCAGCTCGGTCAGCAGCCGGCCGGCGGTCGTGGCGGCGCGGGCGGTCCGGACGTCGTACGCGCGCCCGTACCGGTCCTCCAGCTCGCTGCCCAGCAGCGCGACGGCGTCGGGGTCGTCGTCGACGGCAAGGATGACGGGACGGCGGTCGGTCGGGACGTCGTCCGGGGAAGCCGTCGAAGGGGCCACACCTCATTGTGGCGGGCTAGAGCGGTAGGCACGACCCGTTTCGACGTGGGACACTCAGCCTGATGGCCGAGCTGTCCGCGGTGCCCGAAGCCCGCGAAGCGGCGTCGCACTACGCCTGGCGGGAGGCGTTCGACCTGCTCGCGGCAGCCGATGCTGCCGCGCCGCTGGGGCCCGACGACCTCAACCTCATGGCCGAGTGCGCGTGGTGGATCGGCAAGATGCGTCACTGCATGGCGCTCCGCGAGCGGGCACACAAGGCGTACCGGAAGCAGGGCGACGCACGCCGCGCGGCGCGGATGGCACTCGACCTCACCCAGCACCACGGCGACCTCGGTGAGATGGGCGATGCCTCGGCCTGGCAGCAGAACGCCAGCCGGTTGCTGGCAGACCTGTCCGAGGGAGCCGAGCACGGCTGGCTCAGCCTCTCCCGGGCGATGGCTGCCCACGGCGAAGGGGATCTCGAGGCGGCGGTCCGCGGGGCCCAAGAGGCCTCACGGCTCGGCGAGCGGTACGGCGACGCGGACCTGATGGCGCTGGGGCTCGCCTTCCACGGGGTCGGCCTGGTGTTCACCGACGACTCCGAGCGGGGGCTGCAGCTCGTCGAGGAGGCGACCCAGGGCGCCGTCGCCGGGGACCTCGGTGCCCGGGCGACCGGCCAGATCTACTGCCTGATGATCACGGTGAACGCGCAGGTCGCCGACTGGGAGCGGGCCGGGCACTGGACGGAGGCGGCCCAGCGGTGGTGCGACCGCCAGGCGATCAACGGGTTCCCCGGGGTCTGCCGGGTCCACCGGGCCGAGATCCTCCGGCTGCGCGGGGCCCTCTCCGAAGCCGAGGAGGAGGCCCGGGTCGCCACGACGGAGCTCGGCTCGTTCAACCTGATGTTCTCCGCCATGGCCTTCCGGGAGCTCGGCGAGGTCCGGCTGAGGATGGGCGACCTCGACGCGGCAGACGCTGCCTTCCGGCAGGCCGCCGAGATGGGGGTCACCCCGCAGCCGGGGATCGCCCTCGCACTCGTCGAGCGGGGGCGGGTCCAGGCCGCGGCCACCAGTCTCCGCCGGGCCCTCGCCGGCAAGGGCATGGGTGCGCTGGAGCGGGCGAGGCTCCTGCCGACACAGCTCGACATCGCCCTGATGGTCGACGACGTGGCGACGGCCCGGGCGGCCGCCGACGAGCTCGCCGAGATCGCCGACCCACCACCGCACCCCGGCCCTCCGCGCGACGGCCGACGCCGGCGCGGCGCGGGTCCTTCTCGCCGAGGGCGACCTGGCTGCCGCGGAGCGCACCGCCCGCGACGCGCAGGGCGTCTTCGCGCAGATCGACCTGTCCTACGAAGCGGCCCGGACCTCCCAGGTGCTCGGACGGATCCACCTGGCCCAGGGTGAGCCCGACCGTGCCCGCGCAGAGCATCGTGCCGCTCTGGACACGTTCGAACGCATCGGCGCCGTCCTGGACGCGCGGCGCGTCGGCGCCGTACTCGCGGAGCTGGAGAGGTCACCCGCTCCCCTCGAGCCCGCGTAGCCGCGGACGGGCGCGTCCTATGGTCCCCGAAATCGCACGCAGCCCCTCCCGCTTGGGGGAAGGGCTGCGTGGTTGGTACGCCATCAGGGACTCGAACCCCGAACCCGCTGATTAAGAGTCAGCTGCTCTGCCAATTGAGCTAATGGCGCGCGCTGGAAGCAACGTCAAGACTACCAGCGGGGGAGCAGTGCGAAAAATCGAGGAGCGGTGGTTGAGAGCCCCGGGCGACGTCTCGAAACCCGACCGGCCGCGGCGCCCACGCCCGGGTTCCGGGCGCTTCGCTCGACCTCAACCACCGGCGTGGTGTCGATACGGTCGCCGCTCAGCCACCCGCACCTCGCGGCGGGACGGGGCGACGGCGCTCAGCGGGAGGCGAGGACCGCCTGGGCGGCGTTGTGTCCGCCGATGCCGGAGACAGCCCCGCCCCGGCGGGCGCCGGACCCGCAGACCATGATCGAGGGCACGTCGGTCTGGACACCCCATTGCTGGGCGGGGGTCTCGAGGCGGGCGCGGTTGGCGGCCCACGGCCAGTCGAGGTCGCCATGGAAGATGTGGCCCCCGGGCATCGCCAGGTCGGCCTCGATGTCCTGGGGGATCTTGGCCTCGATGCACGGCTGACCGTTGGCGTCGGTGGCGACACAGCGTCTCGATCGGGTCGACGAGGTGCTGGTTGAGCGACTCCAGCGCGCGCGAGACCGCGAGCCGCTTGGCGCCCTCCGGGTCGGAGTCGAACAGCGGGGACGGCGTGTGCAGCCCGAAGTAGGTCAGCGTGTGCATGCCGTCCGGGGCCGAACCCAGGATGGACGGGTCCGAGAGCGAGTGGCAGTAGACCTCGCCCGGCATCGCCGAGGGCACCTGCCCGCCGGCGGCCTCGTCGTACGCCGTCTCCAGCTGGCTGTAGTCCTCGGCCAGGTGCAGGGTGCCGGCGAAGGCCACGGCCGGGTCCATCCCGGACTTCAGCGCGGGCAGCCTGTTGAGCAGGAAGTTGATCTTGAGCTGGGCGCCGACCGGCTTGGAGTCGGGCTCCTCGTCCTCGCCCATCAGGATCCGCAGCACCCAGGGCGCGACGTTGGCGAGGACGTGTCGGCCCGTGACGGTGTGCGAGGCCATCCCGTCGTGCCAGGTGACCTCGGCATCGGAGTCGGTGCCCAGGATCGCGCTGACGCCGGCCGAGGTGATGATCTCGACACCGGCGTCCTTGGCGGCGGCCGCGAGCGCCGAGGTGACCGCACCCATGCCGCCGATCGGCACCCGCCACTCGCCGGTCGCGTTCCCGATCAGGTGGTAGAGGAAGCACCGGTTCTGCACCAGGGACGGGGAGTTCAGCGAGGCAAAGGTCCCGATCAGCGCGTCCGTGCCGACGACGCCGCGCACGGTGTCATCGGTGAACCGGCGCTCGATGGCCGCCCCGAGCGGGTGCGCGACGAGGTCGTCCCACACCTGCGGGTCCACCTGCTCGCGGATCGCCCGCTCGACCGGGAGCGGGGAGAGCAGGGTGGGTGCCACCACGCGGGCCAGGTCCGAGACGTCACCGTAGAACTGCTGCCACGCCTCGTACTCCGCCGTACCGCCGGTCAGCGCCTCGAACGACGCGGCCGTCTCCGGGCCCTCGGGCCGCTCGACGAGCAGGCCGCCGGGCTTCCCGTCGCGCAGCGTCGGGGTGTACGACGCGGTCGTCCGCGAGGCGAGGGAGATGTCGAGCCCCAGCTCCTCGACGAGCTGGTTCGGCATGAGGGAGACGAGGTAGCTGTAGCGGGAGAGCCGTGCGGCGTGACCGCTGAACGCCTGCGCCGAGATCGCCGCACCCCCGACGTGACCGAGCCGCTCGAGCAGCAGCACCGACAGGCCGGCCCGCGCCAGGTAGGTGGCGGCCACCAGCCCGTTGTGTCCGCCGCCGGCCACCACGACGTCATAGTCCCTCTTCGCGCTGCTCACGCGCCCAACCTAACGGCGCGCCCCACGGGGGTCATCCGAACCCGACCCGGAATGTCCAAGCTTCAACTAGTGTTGAGCAGATCGAAGGAGGCACAGATGCCCGCGATCACCGTTGATGACCTGACCGTGCTGGACCGCATCGGCGCACCGGGGCTGGGCGACCAGCCGCGTCCCGTCTGGCAGGTGACGACCGCACCCCAGGGCTACGAAGGGGAGGGGTTCCCGGTCCGCCGGGCCTTCGCAGGCGTCGACCTCGCCCACCTCGACCCGTTCATCATGATGGACCAGATGGGCGAGGTGGAGTACGCGCCGGGCGAGCCCAAGGGCACTCCCTGGCACCCGCACCGCGGCTTCGAGACCGTGACCTACATGATCGACGGCGTCTTCGACCACCAGGATTCCCACGGCGGCGGCGGCACGATCACCAACGGCGACACCCAGTGGATGACGGCCGGTGCCGGCATCCTGCACATCGAGTCGCCGCCGGAGTGGCTGGTGCAGTCGGGCGGGCTGTTCCACGGCATCCAGCTGTGGGTGAACCTCCCGCGCGACGCCAAGCTCACCGCGCCCCGCTACCAGGACATCCGCTCCGGCGAGGTCGCCCTGCTGACGTCGTACGACGCCGGCGCCCTGGTCCGCGTGATCGCAGGGTCGCTGGCCGGCCACGCCGGCCCGGGCTCCACGCACACGCCGATGGCGCTGGTGCATGCCACTGTCGAGCCGGGCGCGCGCCTCGACCTGCCCTGGAACGTCGACTTCAACGCGCTCGTCTACGTGCTCAACGGCGAGGGCACCGTCGGGGTCGAGGGACCCCCGATCCGCACCGGGCAGACCGCCGTTCTCGGCGCCGGGGACTATCTGACGGTGACGGCGGGTGGCAGCCAGGAGAGCCGTTCCCCGAAGCTCGACGTGATCGTGGTCGGCGGCGCGCCGATCCGTGAGCCGCTGGCCTGGGCCGGGCCGTTCGTGATGAACACCAAGGCCGAGGTGATGGCGGCGTACGAGGACTTCCAGAAGGGCCGCTTCGGACACATCCCTGTGTGATCGGCCGGTCTGACGGGGACGCACACAGGCCCCGCCCGTGACGACCACGGGCGGGGCCTGTGCCTGGGGTGAGCGACGGGGCTTGAACCCGCGACCCTCGCGACCACAACGCGATGCTCTACCAGCTGAGCTACGCCCACCATGAGGCCCGGATCGCCCCGGGCCGGAAGGAAGTGTAGCCGGATCAGGCGTCGGGCTCCGCATCGGGAGCGGCGGCGGATTCGGTCGCCGGACCGTCGTCCGCGACGCGCCCGGTCAGGGCCCCGCCGTGGCGCGCGGCGATGGCCCGGGCGGTGTCGCTGTCCGGGCCCGGCGGCGGCACGAAGACGGCCTCGCGGTAGTAGCGCAGCTCCTCGATGCTCTCCTGGATGTCGGCCAGCGCCCGGTGGTTGCCACGCTTGGCCGGCGCCTGGAAGTACGCGCGCGGGTACCAGCGTCGGGAGAGCTCCTTGATCGAGGAGACGTCGACGATGCGGTAGTGCAGGAAGCCCTCGAGCGCCGGCATGTCGCGGGCCAGGAACGCCCGGTCGGTCGCGACCGTGTTGCCGGCGAGGGGCGGGCGGCTGTTCTCGCCGCAGTGCTCCTTGACGTAGTCGAGCACCTGGTCCTCGGCCTCGCCGAGCGTGATGCCCCCGTCGAGCTTGGCGAGCAGGCCGGACGTCTCGTGCATGGTGCGCACGAAGTCGTTCATCTGCGCCAGCGCCTCGGCCGGCGGCTTGACGACCAGGTCGATGCCCTCGCCGAGCACGTTCAGCTCGAAGTCGGTCACCAGCGCGGCCACCTCGATCAGGGCATCGGCAACCACATCGAGACCGGTCATCTCGCAGTCGATCCAGACGAGTCGTTCGTTCACGCGGGCCAGCCTACTGTTCCACCCTCGATCCCGACCGGGGGTTGCCACAGGTCGGAGACCCGGCGGTGCCCTAGGGTCCCCGCGTGCAGGTCGAACGCGTGCAGAAGTGGGTGCTGAGCGCCCTCCTGCTCACCACGCTCACCATCTTCGCCACCGGCCTGGTGCTGCTGGCCGCCGTCGCGGAGGAACGCGGTGCCACGCCGGGCCTGCTGGTCATCGCCGGCGTCGTCGGACTGATGGCGATGGGAGGGGTCCGGGCGATCAACCAGAAGTCGGTCCTCACCCCGTGGCTGCTGCTCGGCCTGTTGCCGGCGGCCGTCGGGTGGTACGTGCTCGTCCTGCGCTGACGAGGCTGCGTCGGCTGCGGGACCCGGCGCCGATGGTCAAGGCCCCGCAAACTCATACTTTGCGGGGCCTTGACCTTTGTATCCCGCGGGGTCCGGGGGTTCCGCGCATTTGCCTGCGTGTCGGGGCATAGAGTCGCTGCGTGACTTCCCCGCAGGAGCCGATCCGGCTCGCCATCGTCAACGATTACGACATTGTCGTGGCCGGGGTCGCAGGCATGCTGGCCCAGTACCGCGACCGGGTCACCGTGGTCGAGCTCGACTCCGCCGTCCCGGTGATCTCCGACGTCGACGTGATCCTCTACGACACGTTCGGACAGGTGCAGGGCGACGGGGTGGACCTCGAGGACCTGGTCCACGGCGGCTCCGGCCGGGTGGTGATCTTCAGCTGGAACGTGCAGCCGGAGCTGGTCGAGCGGGCGATCGCTCGTGGCGCCTCCGGCTACCTCTCGAAGGGCCTGGCCGCCGAGGAGGTGGTGAAGGGCATCGAGGCCGTGCACGCCGGCGAGATCGTCCTGCCGCGCACGGACGATGCCGCACCCGAGGACGGCGCCGGGGGCTGGCCGGGCCGCGAGCACGGGCTCTCGGCGCGCGAGGCGGAGGTGCTGGCCCTGATCACCCAGGGCCTGAGCAACCAGGAGATCGCCGACCGGAGCTATCTGAGCATCAACTCGGTGAAGACCTACATCCGCACCGCCTACCGCAAGATCGGCGTCACCCGCCGATCCCAGGCAGTCGCCTGGGGGATGCAGCACGGCTTCGAGCCTGACCGCTCGCGGGTGGTCGCACCCGAGCGCGAAGCGCTGGCCCTTGTAGGTGATCCAACTCACCTGGTGAATCGGATCCCGAAAGCCGCCGCACGTCAGTGCCCCCGACAGGACTCGAACCTGTGACCGGCGGATTAGAAGGCCGCTGCTCTGTCCAGCTGAGCTACGGAGGCTGGTGCGGCCATTGTTGCAGGGGTGTCGTCCCGAACAGGCCACGGCGACGCCGAGCGTGCTAGCTGCGGACCCGGACCCGGAACGTACGACGCTCGGTGTCCCCGGTCGCGTCGCGGACCGCCAGCGTGAAGCGGTACCAGCCGCGGACCTTCGGACTGCCGACGATCCGAGCGGACCGCTGGTCGCTGCTCGCCAGCCGCAGGCCGCTTCGGGATCGTTCCCGAGACCCGTCGCCACGCGTAGGCGGGCTCCCCGTCCGCGGTGGTGATCCGGACGTCGTACTTCTTGTGCTTGCGGGCGTTCGGCAGGCGCGAGGTGGTGGTGAACGTCAGCGGTTCGGTCGCCTCCGGAGGCTCCGTGGCGGTCACCGACCCCGTGGAGACGGTGACCCGGTAGTTGCCGAGCGAGCCGTAGTCCGAGTAGCGGCCGGCGGTGCGCGGGTCGCCGGTGCCGACGCCGTCCACGAGCAGCGTGTACTGCGCCTCCTGGCTCGGCAGCGTGGCCGACCAGGTGGCGCCCAGCCCGGAGGCGGAGTCGTACGTGAGACGCGCCGCCGGCGGGTCCACCGTCGCGACCGTGGCGTCCGGTCGAGTCGACCACGGTCAGCTCGACGTCGAGGTTGGGCAGCCCGGCGGCCGGCTTGACCGTGACCGTGGTCTCGCCCGCGCCGGTGAACGCGAAGGCGTCCACGTCGGTCCGGGTGGACACCACCCCGTCGGCCCGGAGGGTGGCGCCGGTCAGGGTGGTGGCCGAGGCGGCGTCGTCGCTCGTGGTCGTCGGCCCTGAACGGGGCGCCGGTCGCCACCACCGCCAGGTCGTCCTGCGTGTTGCTCGCGCCGCTGTACTCACCGCGCGAGAACTGGGAGATCGGCTGGGAGTACGCCGAGCCCAGGATCGGCGCCCACGGTGAGGAGCCGGAGTAGTAGCTCGACGTCGAGCGACCCGTCGTGGGAGAGGCCGAAGTTGTGCCCGGCCTCGTGGGAGGCCGCCTCGCCCATGCTCTTGCCGGAGGCGTGCGTCCCGGCCGAGAACACCCACGCCGGCTGGTACCTCATGTGGCTCGGACCGGCCATGTTGAAGACACTGACGTAGGCGACCCCTCCGCAGTGGCACGCCGTGTAGATCGGTCCCGCATTGGTGACGATGACCCGGGTGCCGTACACGCTGTCGCTGGAGGAGGACCGGTCGATCGCGGCGGTGCCCGGGTCGGCGAGGGTGACGTTGACGTCGAAGGGCGCGTAGTCCTCCGCGACCACCTGCCACGTCTGCTGGATCTCGACCAGCTCGGCGTCGGTGAACGCGGTGCTGGCGGGGGCGGTGATGGAGAACGGCTCGGCGGCGATGATGGTGGCGCCGTAGTTGCCGTTCCAGGCGGTGTCGGTCACCGTGCCGCCGACGAAGTCCAGCCAGATGGTGCGGCTCGCGCCCGGCCTGGAGGCGAGCTGGAAGGTCTGGTCCAGCGGCACCGAGGCGGTGGCCCCGGTCCCGGACCCGAAGCCTGACCCGCTGTCGGACTCGGCGACCTCGCCCGGCTCCTCACCGTGCTCGGCGCCGTGGGAGGGGTCGGCGTAGAAGAGGTCGCCACAGCGATCCAGGAAGGCCGAGCGGTCCGATGCGGACACCGCACGTTCGAGGGCGGCGGCGTTGCGCGGGCTGCGCTCGAGCGCCGTCGCGAAGCGGCCCGGCGTGGCTGCCTCGGCGACCGTCGCCCGGACCGGGCCGTCGAACAGCGGCCGGGCGCAGCCCGGCGCGGAGTCCTCAGACCTCTCGGCCTGGGCAGGCGTCCCCAGGGCAAGCGCGTGCGCGCCGAGGACTACGGCGAGCAGAGGCGCGAGGCGCGTGGATCGAACGGGGGACACGATCGGAAATGGTGCCCGACCAACGACCCTCGTCTTGAAGGAATCTTGAAAGTTTTACTTGGGTCGTTCAGCGACGCCGTCCGGGCCCGACCCGCGCTGCGATGACCTGGCGCTCCTCGACCAACGACCTGGTGCGGAGGATCCTGATCGGTGGAGGCAACGTTCCTGCTGGGCCACCGCGTACGGATAGGCATGACACTCGACCGGATCGTTGCCCCCGAAGGGTTGTGAGGGCATGGCAGACCCGACGGGGTTCGACGCGTTCGTGGTGGCGCGCTCGCCCAGCCTGCTCCGAACGGCGTACCTGCTCACCCAGGACCGGGGCCTCGCGGAGGATCTGCTGCAGACGGCCCTGACCAAGGCGTGGTTCGCGTGGGGGCGGCTCAACGACGAGGACCCCGTGCGCTACGTCCGGAGGGTGCTGGTGACCACGTCGGTGTCCTGGCACCGGCGTCGGTGGATCGGAGAGCGGCCGACCGAGCGGATCCCTGAGCCGGAGGAGGGTGAGGAGCACGCCGCGGGCCAGGACCTCTGGATCGCCATCGGTCACCTCCCGCCGCGGCAGCGCGCGGTCGTCGTTCTTCGCTACTACGAGGACCTGACCGAGGTCGAGACGGCTCAGCTGCTCGACTGCTCGGTCGGCACCGTCAAGAGCCAGTGCTCCAAGGCGATGGCCAAGCTGCGGCTCGACGCCGCACTGGTGCCGGCCGAGAGCGAAGGGAGCCCGTCATGAACGGTCAGGACCTCCGGACCCTCCTCGACGAGCGGGCCAACGCGCTCGACACCACCCAGCCCCAGCAGCTCACGCGGCTCCATGCCCGGATCCGGACGACGCGCCGTCGCCGCGCGGCGACCGCCGTCGCTTCGGGCGCCCTTGGCGTTGCGCTGGTGACCGGGGTCGGCGTGATGTTCGCGGGGGGAACCGACCGAAGCGCGCCACCGGATCCGAGCCGGCCGGACGGGCCGCCGGCGGGCAAGATCACCCCGCTGACCTACGCCGTCAGCTCGACCGCGTCGTATCCCGAGCGCTCGGCCGAGCCCCGTTCGACGATCCACTACGGAGGCCGCACCATCGACGTCCCCGACCTGGTCACCGTCGTCCAGCCGACGCAGGACGGTGTCGTCTTCGTGACCGACGACGACCGGGTCTGGTTCACGGACGGTTCGAAGCCCGAGGAGCTGGGCGAGACCGGTCCGGGAATCGCGCGTGGCTGGCGGATCGCCGCCTCGCCGACCGGATCGATCGCAGCCTGGCTCGAGCCCGACACCAGCCGGATGGTCGTCTACGACACGGCGGCGCAGAGCGTCCTGGACCGGCATCGCCTGGGTGATGCGGTGGGACGCGTCTACCCGATCCACGACTACTCGATCTCGACGGCACACGACGACGTCGTCTACTGGACCCTGCACGGCACGGTCCTGCGGTACGACGTCGCCACCCGGCAGAGCCAGGTGGTGTCCGAGGCGACGTACGAGGAAGACCTGACCAGCATGGGACGCTTCCTCGCCGCCGGCCCGACGGCGGGCGAGGCGCGGATCCTGGGCCAGGTCACCTACGGCGGCCTGGTCGGCTACCACTACTTCGCACCGGACGGGTCCCGCCTCGAGGCGGAGAACCCGAGGTCCAGGGGTGGTGGGGCCACGACGTTCTGGGACACCCGGACCGACCAGCCGGTGCGTCCCCTCAGCCTCCCGGCCGACTACGTCGCCACCCATCCCTACTTCGCCCTGGTCCAGTGGCTCGACGACGACCGGGTCGTGGTGTGGGCCGACACGGCTGGATGGAGCGAGATCCCGCAGCACACCGGTGACCTGCTCGAGTGTCGGCTCTCCAGCGGGCAGTGCGTGCTCGCCGAGGACCATCCCGGAGCGACCTTCTTCGTGGTGCCCGGCAACCCCTTCTCGTGACGGGGGCCGCCACATCGAAACCGCCACGTGCCGGCGACCGCCTCTGGGTCGTCGAGTCCGTCAGGTTCGTCGAGCCGGCGTGAGCCCGCCCATCCACGCCTCGACGTCCGCCGAGGTGCGGGGGAGCGAGGCGGAGAGGTTCCGGCACCCGTCGGCGGTGACCAGGACGTCGTCCTCGATCCGGATCCCGATCCCGCGCAGCTCGGCGGGCACCAGCAGGTCGTCCTCCTGGAAGTACAGCCCCGGCTCGACCGTGAGGACCATCCCCTCGGCGAGGTCGCCCTTGGCGTACGCCTCGGGAGCCGCCCGGCCGCAGTCGTGGACGTCCATGCCGAGCATGTGGCTGGTGCCGTGGAGGGTCCACCGGGCGTAGACCTTCGACTCGGGGTCGAGGGCCTCCGCGGCCGAGACCGGCAGCAGCCCCATCGACTCCAGGCCGTGGGCGAGCACCTCCATGGCGGCGTTGTGCGGAGCCTGGAACGGTACGCCGGGGCGGACCGCGTCGATCCCCGCCTGCTGGGCGGCGTACACGAGGTCGTAGAGCTCGCGTTGCAGGTCGGTGAAGGTGCCGTCGATCGGCAGGGTGCGGGTGACGTCGGCGGTGTAGAGGTTCGAGCCCTCCACCCCCATGTCGAGCAGCACCATCTCGCCCGGCGTGATCGAGCCGGAGTTCTCGATCCAGTGCAGCGTCGTGGCGTGCTTGCCTCCGCCGACGATCGAGTCGTAGCCGATGTCGTTGCCCATCGCGCGGGCCCGGCGGAAGAACGTGCCCTCGATCCAGCGCTCGCCGTACTTCACGGCGTTGTCCCAGTCGCGGACGGCGTCCTCGAAGCCGAGGGTGGTGATGTCGCAGGCCTCCTGGAGCTCGCCGACCTCCCACGCGTCCTTGACCAGCCGCATCTCCGAGACCACCCGCGCGAAGTCGGAGTCCTGGGTCTCGTCACCCGCCACCAGGCCGTCCACGACCGTGGAGATCCCGCGGTGCACCCGGGTCTTCGCGCTGCCGCCGAGCTCCGCGGGGAGGTCGTCGATGTGACGAACCTCGAGCCCGAGCGAGGACGACATCTCGTGCAGCGACGGGCGGCGGCCGGCCCACAGCTCGCCGTACTGGCGGTCCCGGAAGAACTCGTCGGTCTCTCGCGACGAACGCGGCCGGGCGTACAGCACGGACTCCCCGTCCTCGATGACGAGGACCGCGTCGCTGGTCTGGTTGCCGCAGAAGTAGGTGTGGGCGGTGTCGGGCCGGAAGCGATAGTCGGTGTCGTTGGCGCGCACCTTGTAGGTGCCGGCGGGTAGCACGAGACGCTCTCCGGGGAACGCCTCGGCGAGGCGGGCGCGACGGGCGGCGGCCCAGTCGGAGACCGGGTGCGGCGGGAGGTCCAGCTCGCGGTCGCCCCAGCCGGTCCGCATGAACTGCTGCCACGCCTCGGGCACCTTCGGGTCGTGCGACTCGGTCTTGGGCTGGGCCGTCTCGGGGGTGGTCTGCTCACTCACAGCGGTCACTCTACGCCCGGGGTTCGGCGGCACGTCCGGGCTCGCGGAGCGGGCGGATAGGCTTCCTCCCATGGCGGACTCGCATCGCGACAGCGTCGTCTTCACGGTCGTGGTGACGGCGCTCGTAGGCCTGGGCGCACTGCCCATCCTGGTGCTGATCGCGCTGTCGGGTGCCCCCAGCTCGATGATCCTCGCGACCGTGCTGGCGGCGCTCCCGGTGGGGCCGCTGGTCGCCTGTTACGTCTGGCTGGACCGCTATGAGCCCGAGCCGCGACGGATGCTCTTCCTCGGCATCCTGTGGGGCGGTTTCGTCGCCACGGCGGCCGCGCTCCTGCTCCAGGGACTCGGCGGTGTGTTCGTCGGCTTCTCGGAGACGGCCAGCCTGGCCGTCGTCGCGCCGGTGACGGAGGAGGCGAGCAAGGGACTCTTCCTGCTGTTCATGCTCTGGTGGCGGCACGGCGAGTTCGACGGGATCCTCGACGGGGTCGTCTACGCCGGCATGGTCGGGATCGGCTTCGCCTTCATCGAGAACATCCTCTACCTCGCCGCGGCCTACAACGGCACCAGCGGCACCGGGCCCGGCGGCGTCGAGGGCGTCACCTCGGTGTTCATCATGCGCTGCCTGTTCAGCCCGTTCGCCCATCCGCTGTTCACGACGTTCCTCGGGATCGGCTTCGGCATCGCGGTCGGGTCCCGGATGAGATCGATCCGCATCCTCGCGCCGCTGCTCGGCTACGTGATCGGCGTGCTCGCGCACGGGGCCTGGAACGGCTCGACGGTCTACGGCTTCGAGGGCTTCGTCGGCGTCTACTTCCTGCTCATGGTCCCCGCCTTCATCGTCCTGCTCTGCCTCGCCGTGTGGTGGCGCCGTACCGAGCGGCGGATGCTCGCGGTCGCCCTCACCGACGCGTCCCAGCGGGGCCTGATCCCGGAGAGCGACATCCCCTGGCTGATCGACCTCAAGGCCAGGCACCAGAGCCGGGTCTACGCCCGACAGGTCTCGGGCAGGCAGGGCGAGCACCGCATGCGGGAGTACCAGCAGGCGGCGATCGAGCTCGGGTTCCTGCACCACCGCTACCTGCGCGGCACCGCGCCCTCCGACTTCGTGGCCCGGGGGCAGAAGTACGTCGCCCGGATCAACGACGTCCGACCCACGATCCACTTCCCCGGACACGTGGTGCCCGCTCGATGACCGCTGCGACCGACGACACGCCCATGGTCACGTCGCTGGTGCGGCTGCGTGGCGCGCTCCAGGGGGCGACCCTGCCCCTGGACGTCCCGGGGGCCGACGAGCAGCGGCGCGCGCGGGTGGAGATGATCGCCCAGCTCGAGGACTACGTGCTCCCGCGGCTGATGACCATCGAGGCCCCGATGCTCGCCGTCGTCGGCGGCTCCACCGGGGCCGGCAAGTCGACCCTGGTCAACTCGCTGGTCGGTCGGCGGGTCACCGAGCCCGGTGTGCTGCGGCCGACCACGCGCTCGCCCGTACTGGTGCACCATCCCGACGACGCCGGCTGGTTCGGGCAGGACCGCCTGCTCCCCGAGCTCGAGCGGGTGCACCACGCGACGACCGATCCCGACGCCCTCCAGCTGGTCGCGGCCGACACCCTGCACCCCGGGCTGGCCGTGCTCGACGCTCCCGACATCGACTCGGTCGAGGAGCGCAACCGGACCCTCGCCGCGCAGCTGCTGGCCGCGGCTGACCTCTGGCTCTTCGTCACCTCGGCGGCGCGCTACGCCGACCAGGTCCCCTGGGACTTCCTCCGCCAGGCGGCCGACCGCAGTGCGGCCGTGGCGGTGGTGCTCGACCGGACGCCGCCCGATGCGGTCGGGACCGTCTCCACCCACCTCGCCCGGATGCTGGCCAGTCGCGGGCTGAAGGACTCCCCGTTGTTCGTGGTGCACGAAGGCCCGGTCAGCGACGACGGGGTGCTGCCCGCCCGGTCGGTGGCCGACATCAAGGGCTGGCTGGACTCGCTGGCCGCCGATGCCGAGGCCCGCGCCGGGGTCGTCCGGCAGACCCTGGACGGCGCGATCCGCACGCTCACCCGCCGTACCCATGGTGTCGCCGATCTCGCCGCCGAGCAGGTCGCCGCGCAGCAGCGGCTGCGCGAGGACGTCGACCAGGCGTACGACGCCGCGATCGCCCGCGTCGACGAGGCCTCGGCCGACGGCACCCTCCTGCGTGGCGAGGTGCTGGCGCGCTGGCAGGAGTTCGTCGGCACGGGTGAGCTGCTCAAGACGCTCGAGTCGCGGGTCGGCCGGGTGCGGGACCGGGTGGTCGGCGCCGTCAAGGGCAGGCCCCACCAGGCCGAGCGCGTGACCGTGGCCGTCGAGTCGGGGCTGGAGACGCTCATCCTCGAGCACGCCGAGGCAGCGGCCGAGAGGGCGGAGGCGTCGTGGCAGTCGCTGGCCCCCGGGCAGGCCCTGCTCGCCGATGCCGGCGAGGATCTCGGCCGGGCGTCGCGCGACTTCCGCCGACGTGCCGAGCGGACCGTGCGCGACTGGCAGCAGGGCGTCCTGGAGATGGTCCGCGCGGAGGGTGCCGGAAAGCGCGGGACGGCACGTTTCCTGGCGTACGGCGTGAACGGGCTCGCCGTCGCGCTGATGATCGTGGTCTTCGCGCACACCGGGGGTGCCCTCGTCGGCGCCGAGGCGGGCATCGCCGGTGGTGGCGCCGTGCTCGGCCAGAAGCTGCTCGAGGCGGTCTTCGGCGACCAGGCCGTGCGCGCTCTCGCCGAGCGGGCTCGCGAGGACCTCGAGGGCCGCGTCGCCGCGCTCCTCGACGCCGAGCGCCGCCGCTTCACCGACCTCCTCGACAGCGTGGCCGTGTCGACCGATGCCCCCGACGACCTGCGCAACGCGGCCCGCCGGGTGGACGACCTGCGCTTCGCCGGCAAGGGGCACGGATGACGGCACTGCTCGACGGAGCCCGGAAGCTGGTCGCGCGGGGCTCCGACCTCGGCGTCCGCATCGACGGCCTCCGGTCCGCGGCCGACGCCGCCCGTGGCCGGCTCGACGACGACCTGGTCGATGACGTCCACGGGGTGACCGAGCGCGCGGCCGGCGGTTGCGTCTCTCCGCCGACCACACGGTCGTCGCCATCGCCGGTGCCACCGGCTCGGGCAAGTCCTCGACCTTCAACGCGCTGACGGGACTGGAGCTCTCCGCGGTCGGGGTGCGCCGCCCGACCACGTCCTGGGCGACGGCCTGTGTCTGGGGTTCCGACGACGCCTCGGACCTGCTCGACTGGCTCGACATCCCCCCGCGGCACCGGGTCACCCGCGACTCGATGCTCGACGCGGGCCGCGAGGACCGCGCGCTGGACGGCGTCGTACTCCTCGACCTGCCGGACCACGACTCCACCGAGGTCTCCCACCACCTGGAGGTGGACCGGCTGGTGCAGCTGGCGGACCTGCTCGTGTGGGTCCTCGATCCGCAGAAGTACGCCGACGCCGCGATCCACGACCGCTACCTCGCTCCGCTCGCCACCCACCAGGACGTCATGCTGGTGGTGCTCAACCACATCGACACCGTGCCTGAGTCCGGACGCGACGCGATGGTCGCCGACGTCCGGCGGCTGCTGGACGGCAACGGGCTCGACAAGGTCCCGGTCCTGGCGACCAGCGCCCGCACCGGCGCCGGGATTCCCGACCTGAAGCGCGAGGTCGCCAAGCGGGTCGCGGCCAAGAAGTCGACGAGGACGCGGCTGGCGGCCGACGTCAAGGCGGCTGCCGGCCGTCTCGACGACGCGTCCGGCTCGGCCAACGCGCCATCGCTGACCACGCGGCGGGTGGCCGCGCTCGAGGACTCCTTCGCCGAGGCGGCGGGGGTGCCGACCGTGGTGGCGGCCGTGGAGAAGTCGACCCGGATCCGGGCCAACCGGGCGACCGGCTGGCCGGTGACCGCGTGGCTCTCCCGCCTCAAGCCCGATCCCCTCAAGCGGCTGCACCTCGACCTCGGAAGCTCGGGCAAGCAGCTGACCCGCCGGTCGCGCACCTCGGTGCCCGAGCCGAGCCAGGTGCAGCGGGCGAGGGTCGACACCGAGGTCCGTGCCCTGGCCGACGAGGTGTCGGCCGGGCTGTCCCGGCCCTGGGCAGCAGGCGATCCGCTCCGCGTCCGTGTCCCGTCTCTCCGACCTGGGCGACGGCCTCGACGGCGCGCTGGCCGGTACCGACCTGGGGGCGGCCCGGATCCCGGTCTGGGCGGGGATCGTCCGGGGACTGCAGTGGCTGCTGATCCTCGCGGCGCTCGGCGGTGCCGCCTGGCTCGGCGCGCTGGCGGTGATGGCCTACCTCCAGGTGCCGGAGCCACCCACCCCCGACTACCGGGGCTTCCCGCTGCCCACCCTCCTCCTCGTCGGAGGGGTGGCGCTGGGGGTCGTCCTGGCAGTGGTCTGCCGGCTGCTCGTCGGCCTCACCGCGCGACGACGTGCCCGGGTCGCCGACCGGCGGCTGCGGGCGGCGATCGGAGAGGTCTCCGGCGAGCTCGTCGTCCGACCCGTCGAGGCCGAGCTCGAGGCGTACGCCGCCGTCCGCGCGGGGCTCGCTCAGGCGCTCAGGTAGCCGACGCCGGCCCACCCATCGTCCACAGCGGACGTGTCCGGCGGCGCACATCCACAGCCCTGACGGCCGTCACGGCACACCGTCGGCCCGGTCTCCGAGTCTGGTCTGCGTCCGACATGACAGCGATCACGACAGAGGAGAGCACCATGAACGAATCCCTGATCACCCTCCAGGGGTGGCTCGGCAGCGACGTCACGTTGCGCCAGGCCGGTGAGTCGACGGTGGGGAGCTTCCGGCTCGGCTGCACCCCGCGCCGCTTCCAGCGCAGGACCGAGAGCTGGGTCGACGGCGAGACCCAGTGGTACACCGTCAACGTCTGGCGCGCGCTGGGGGAGCACTGCTCCCGCTCGCTCCGGCGGGGAGATCCCGTGGTCGTGCACGGTCGGCTGAACGCCCGGACCTACGTCAACAAGTCGGACATCGAGGTGACCAGCTTCGAGGTCGAGGCCGTCTTCGTGGGACACGACCTCAACCGGGGGACCAGTGCGTTCACCAAGACGCCGCGGGAGGACCGGCCGGCCGAAACCCAGCAGCCCGCCGCGGGCCAGCCGTCGGCGGCGACGAGTGCCCCGGAGTGGTCCGCCGCCTGAGCCGCCCCGATCCGTCCGCGGCGCGGGGAGCCACGTAGGCTCCCCGACCATGGCGGATTATGTGTTCACCCTGCGCAACGTGCGCAAGGCCCACGGCGACAAGGTCGTCCTCGACAACGTCACCCTCTCGTTCCTGCACGGCGCCAAGATCGGCGTCGTCGGCCCGAACGGGACCGGCAAGTCCTCCCTGCTCAAGATCATGGCCGGGCTGGACCACGCCAACAACGGTGACGCGATCCTCGACCCCGGCGCCACGGTCAGGAATGCTGCAGCAGGAGCCGCCGCTGAGCGAGGGCAGGACCGTCCTGGAGAACGTCGAGGAGGCCGTCGGCGAGATCAAGGGCAAGATCGACGCGGCTTCAACAAGATCTCCGAGGACTCGGCGACCCCGACGCCGATCTACGACACGCTGCTCGCGGAGATGCGGCGACCTGCAGACCGACCTCGACCACGCCGGCGCGTGGGACCTCGACAGCCGCCTCGACCAGGCGATGGACGCCCTGCGCTGCCCTCCTGGAGAGGTCGTGGTCGACCACCTCTCCGGTGGCGAACGACGCCGGGTGGCGCTGTGCAAGCTGCTGCTGCAGCAGCCCGACCTGCTGCTGCTCGACGAGCCCACCAACCACCTCGACGCCGAGTCGGTCGACTGGCTGGAGAAGCACCTCGCGGCGTACCCCGGTGCGGTCCTCGCCGTCACCCACGACCGCTACTTCCTCGACAACGTCGCCCAGTGGATCCTCGAGCTCGACCGCGGCCAGGCCCACCCCTACGAGGGCAACTACTCCACCTACCTCGAGACCAAGAAGGACCGCCTCAAGATCGAGGGGCAGAAGGACGCCAAGCGCGCCCGGATGCTGGAGAAGGAGCTGGAGTGGGTCCGCTCCAACCCCAAGGCCCGCCAGGCCAAGAGCAAGTCCCGCCTCGCCCGCTACGAGGAGATGGCGGCCGAGGCCGACCGGATGCGCAAGATCGACACCTCCGAGATCAACATCCCGGCCGGTCCGCGGCTCGGCGACGTGGTGCTCGAGTCGAAGAAGCTCGGCAAGGGCTTCGAGGAGCGCACCCTCATCCGCGATCTGTCGTTCTCCCTCCCGCGGGCCGGGATCGTCGGCGTGATCGGGCCCAACGGCGTCGGCAAGACGACGCTCTTCCGGATGATCACCGGCCAGGAGAAGCCCGACGAGGGCGAGCTCGACGTCGGCCAGACCGTCAAGCTCTCCTACGTCGACCAGAGCCGCGGCGGGATCGACCCCAACAAGAACGTCTGGGAGGTCGTCTCCGACGGGCTGGACTTCATCAAGGTCGCCAACTTCGAGATGAACTCACGCGCCTATGTCGCGTCGTTCGGCTTCAAGGGGCCCGACCAGCAGAAGAAGGCCGGGGTGCTCTCCGGAGGCGAGCGGAACCGGCTCAACCTGGCGCTCACCCTCAAGATGGGCGGCAACCTGCTGCTGCTCGACGAGCCGACGAACGACCTGGACGTCGAGACGCTGTCGAGCCTGGAGGACGCCCTGCTCGACTTCCCGGGCTGTGCCGTGGTCACCTCCCACGACCGGTGGTTCCTCGACCGCGTCGCCACCCACATCCTGGCGTGGGAGGGTGACGACGAGGACCCGGCCAGGTGGTTCTGGTTCGAGGGCAACTTCGCCTCCTACGAGGAGAACAAGATCGAGCGCCTCGGCGCCGAGGCTGCGCGCCCGCACCGGGTCACCCACCGCCGCCTGACCCGGGACTGACGCGAGACGCTGACCACCCTCAGTCGCGCATCTCCATCTCCGGATGCGCCGCGATCAGGTGGTCGGCGACCGTGTTCATCACCCGGCCCAGCGCGGCGAAGTCGCCGGGGTCGACGAGGTCCACGAGGTTGTTCCGGACCCCGGTGACGTGGGTGGGCGCCATCTTGGTGAGCAGGTCGTACCCCTGGTCGGTCATCAGGCAGATGATTCCCCGCCCGTCCTCGGGCGACTTGATCCGGTCGACCAGGTCGGCCTCCTCGAGCCGCTTGACCGTGTGGGTCACCCGGCTGCGGCTGTGGGCCATCGCGTCGGCGAGCTGGGCCATCCGCATCTGACGCCCCTCGCGCTCGGAGAGCCGGACCAGGACCTCGTACTCCGTGAGCGAGATCCCGAACTCGCGCTGCAGGTCGTCGTCGAGCCGGTCCATGAGCAACGTCATGCCCATCACCAGGCCCCGCCACGAGAGCTGCTGGTCGTGGTCGAGCCACCGGGTCCCCGAGTCCGTCACGCCCCGCAGTCTACGACCCGATGTCCCTGCTCACGCGGAGATCGAGGGCCGCGTCAGGTCGTCAGAGACGCTCGAGGATCAGCGCCATGCCCTGGCCGCCGCCGACGCACATCGTGATCAGGCCGGTGGACTTGTCGTGCCAGTCCAGCGAGTTGAGCATCGTGTTCTGGAGCCGGGCGCCGGTCATGCCGAACGGGTGCCCGACGGCGATCGCGCCGCCGTTGATGTTGAGCCGGTCGAGGTCGATCCCCAGGTCCTGGTACGACGGCACCACCTGCGCCGCGAAGGCCTCGTTGATCTCGACCAGGTCGATGTCGCCGATGCTCATCCCGGCGTTCGCCAGCGCACGCCGGGTCGCCTCGACCGGACCCAGCCCCATGATCTCGGGGGAGAGGCCGCTGACGCCGGTGGCGACGATGCGGGCGAGTGGCGTGGCACCGAGCTCCTGCGCCTTGGTGTCGGACATGATCACGACGGCCGCAGCGCCGTCGTTCAGCGCGCAGCAGTTGCCGGCCGTGACCACCCCGTCGGGGCGGAACACCGGGTCGAGCTGGGAGATCTTCTCGTAGGTGACGCCGGCTCGCGGCCCGTCGTCGGCGGTGACCTCGGTGCCGTCCGGAGTCGTGACCGGCGTGATCTCACGCTGCCAGAAGCCGTCGTTGATCGCCTTCTCGGCGAGGTTCTGCGAACGCACGCCGAACTCGTCGAGCTCCTGGCGCTTGAGGCCCCGCAGCTTCGCGACGTTCTCGGCGGTCTGGCCCATCGCGATGTAGACGTCGGGGAGCGTGCCGTCCTCGCGCGGGTCGTTCCAGTCGACCCCGCCCTCGGCCGTCTTGTCGGTGCGCGCCTTGGCGTCCTCGAACAGCGGGTTCTGGGTGTCCGGCCAGTGGTCGGAGGTGCCCTTGGCGAACCGGGAGACCGTCTCCACCCCGGCCGAGACGAAGACGTCGCCCTCGCCCGCCTTGATGGCGTGGAAGGCCATCCGGGTGGTCTGCACCGAGGAGGCGCAGTAGCGGGTCAGCGTGGCACCCGGGACGGTGTCCATCCCGTTGAGCACGTTCACCACCCGCGCCATGTTGTTGCCGCTCTCGCCGCCGGGGAGGCCGCAGCCCAGGTAGAGGTCGTCGACCGTGGCCGGGTCCAGGCCCTCCACCTTGTCCAGCGCGGTCTTGACGATGAACGCCGCCAGGTCGTCGGGCCGGAGGTCCTTGAGGGATCCCTTGTTCGCGCGGCCGATGGGGGAGCGGGCGGCGGAGACGATCACGGCCTCGGGCATGGGGGAACTCCGATCTCGACGGATGTGCAGGCTCTCCTCGACCCTAGTGCGTCGACCACCACGGCGAGCAGGGCGTCCGTTCTGGAAGAGTCCCGGGTGTGCGTCACCTCTACGAGTGCCCGATGCGCTGGGCGGACATGGACCTGCTCGGCCACGTCAACAACGTCGTGTACGTCGACTACCTGCAGGAGGCGCGGGTCGACATGCTGCGCACCCACGGCCCCGCCCGCCAGACGGGCGAGCTGGCCGAAGGGGTGGTCGTGGTCCGCCACGAGGTGCAGTTCCTGGCGCCGCTGACGTTCCGGTTCCGGCCGGTGCGGATCGAGTGCTGGGTGACCGAGATCAGGGCCGCGACGTTCACGATGGCCTACGAGATCTTCCACGACACCGACGACGGTCGGCGGGTCTATGCGCGCGCCCGGACCGTGCTGACGCCGTACGTCTTCGCCGAGGAACGACCGCGGCGGCTGAGCCCGGAGGAACGTGCGGCACTGGAGGTCTTCCTCGACGAGTACGACGGCCCGGCGGCCACCCCGATCGCGTCCCCGCGCCACGACAAGCTCGGCCACTACCCGGTGCACGTGCGGTTCTCCGACGTCGACGTCTACGGCCACGTGAACAACGTGAAGTACTTCGAGTACTTCATGGAGGCGCGGATCCTGATGACCGCGCGGCTCTGGAAGGGCGTGCCACCGGGCACGCCGGAGCCGGTGATGGTCGTGGCCCAGACCGACGTCGACTACAAGCTTCCGATCCTGTTCCGGGCCGAGCCCTACGACTCCTGGTCGCAGATCTCCCACGTCGGCCGGCGCTCGATGACGATCGAGTCCGAGATCTGCGACGGCGACCGGGTGCTGTCCCGGGCCCGGGTGGCGATGGTCTTCTTCGACCAGCAGACCGCCCAGTCCGCGCCACCACCGGACGCCTACCGCGAGCGGCTGGTCGCAGCCGCGAACGGGGAGGACACCCGCTGAGGGTCACTCGAAGCTGTTCACCATGAACTGCGCGGCGTGGGTGACGTACTCCCAGAACTGCGCGTCCTGCTCCGGCGTCAGCTTCGCCTCGTCGAGGCCGGCCCGGAAGTGCACCAGCCAGCGCTCCTTCGCCTCCGGCGTCACGGCGAACGGCGCGTGGCGCATCCGCAGCCGCGGGTGGCCGCGCCGCTCGGAGTAGGTGGTGGGACCGCCCCAGTACTGCACCAGGAACAGCAGGAACCGCTCCTCCGCGGGGCCGAGGTCCTCCTCGGGGTACAGCGGCCGCAGCACCTCGTCGGTGGCGACCCCCTCGTAGAACCGGGCCACGATGGTGCGGAAGGTCTCGAAGCCGCCCACTTCCTCGTAGAACGTCATCGGGGTCCCCGCGGACGTATCGGAACTGCGAGCAGGTTCGTGCGGTGCGTGGTCACGGCTCCATCATGCCGACCACCGGAGAAGGATTCACATCCACGTGTCAGGATCGAGCAGGTCCATCCATCTGCCGAGGAGTGATACCCCCATGAGCACCAGCCGCACCGCGAAGACCCACTGGGAGGGCAGCCTGTTCGAGGGCGCCGGACAGGTCACGCTCGAGTCGAGCGGGCTCGGGACCTACGACGTCTCCTGGCCGGCCCGGACCGAGGAGCCGGACGGCCGGACCAGCCCGGAGGAGCTGATCGCGGCGGCGCACTCGTCGTGCTTCTCGATGGCGTTCTCCAAGGGCCTCGCCGACGCCGGCAGCCCGCCGCAGGCGCTGGACACGAGCGCCGAGGTCTCCTTCACCCCGGGCAAGGGCATCACCGGCATCCACCTGAGCGTCCGGGGTCAGGTCGAGGGCATGTCCGAGGAGGAGTTCGTGAAGCTCGCCGAGGCCGCCAAGGAGGGCTGCCCGGTGAGCCAGGCGCTCCGCGCCACCGACATCACGCTGGACGCCGCGCTGGCGTGACCCGTCCCGCGTCCGGCGAGGGTCAGCGATCCTCGCCGGACGCCGTGGCCGCCTCGTCGTGCTCCTGCGGTGCCGGCCGAGCGGTCCCGGTGCCACACGACGTGCTGCGGGAACGGGATCTCGATCTTCTCGTAGTCGAACCTGGCCTTGATCCGCTCGCGCATCTCCCGCGCGACGCTCCACTGCTCGAGCGGCGCGGTCTTGAGCGCGACCCGCATCACGACGCCGTCGATGCCGAGGTCCTGGACGCCCCAGACCGAGGGCTCCTCGATCACGCGGCCCTTGAAGTCCTCGTCCTCCCACAGGTCGTGCGCGACGTCCATGCAGCACGCGGCGCACCCGCGCGAGGTCCTCGTGGTAGCCGACGCTGATGTCGAGCACGGTGCGGGCCCAGTTCTGGCTCATGTTGCCCACGCGGGTGATCTCGCCGTTGCGGACGTACCAGACCGTGCCGTTGATGTCGCGGACCCGGGTCACCCGCAGGCTGACCGCCTCGACCGTCCCGATCGCCTCACCGAGGTCGATCTCGTCGCCGACGCCGTACTGGTCCTCGAAGATCATGAAGATTCCGGCGAGGAAGTCGCTGACCAGGCTCTGCGCGCCGAAGCCCAGGGCGAGCCCGAGGATTCCGGCGCTGGCCACGATCGGCGCGATGTCGACGCCGACCTCGGCGAGGACCATGGTGGTCACCACGGCCAGGATCACGCCGGTGATGAGGCTCTTGAGGAGGCTCCCCATCGCCTTGGCGCGCTGCACCCGTCGGGTGGCGACGGCGACGTCGCGGGGTGCCGTCTGGCCGGCCGCGCCTCGCGTCCCGCCGAGCGAGAGCCGGCCGACGCGGTCGGGCAGGACGCCGTGCTCGGCCTTGCGGACCAGCCGGTCGACCGTCCGATGCAGGAGGAAGCGGATCAGGACGGCGACGGCAAGGATGCCGATGATGACCAGGGGCTTGCCGACGATGACGTCGGCGAACTCGGCGAGGTCACTGTTGCCGAAGAGGTCCATCGCGGTTTCGCAGAAGAACTGTCCGTCTTCGCAGGGCGAGGTCTCAAGAACAGGCATGGGACCCAGTATTGCCACGCATGGGGGGGCAACCTGAAACCCACACGCCCCACTGTGACGGAGTCGACGTCCTCCCGTGGGGGTCGGTGGCCCGAGCCGATATCCTGCTCTGCGTGAGCCAGAGAACCCTGCGATCCGTACGCCGCGCCTCCGTCCTGTTCGCGTTCGCCGCGACGTCCCTGCTGGCGGCTTCTCCTGCGGGTGCCGACGTCCCGGAGGGCTGGAGCGACCCCGACCCGGTGCCGCCGCTCGAGGCACTCCTGGTGCTGGCCGGCATCCCGGTCCTGCTGATCGTTGCGATCACGGCGGCGGTGTACGTCCCGGCCCTGGTCCGCGGTGAGCGCGTCGTTCCCGGCGCGGCCGCGCGGGAGACACCAGTGGTTCGGCGGACCGCGCGAGGGGACCCGCCAGCTGGAGTCCGGTGACGGCTCCGACACCGGAGACACGGGTGGAGCCAGTGGCCGCTGGTGAGTTCCGCTCCTCCGAGCGGTACGACCTCGATCGCACGATCCGTGCGGCCGAGCAGGCCTCCCGGTGCGAGTTCTCCGTCTACGTCGGAGGTGCCGAGGGCGAACCCCGCGCCTTCGCTGCGAGGCTGCACCGCGCGCTGGTCGCCCCGGACCGCAGCATCCTGATCCTGGTGGACCCGACCGCGCGCCTGCTCGAGGTGGTCACCGGCTCCGCGGTCCGCCGTACCCTCTCTGACCGCGAGGTCGAGCTGGCGGTGCTGCAGATGCAGTCGGCCTTCGCCGAGGGTGACCTGGTCGGCGGCCTCAAGCGGGGCATCGTGATGCTCGCCGACCACGCCCGGGCGCCGGAGACCCTGCACGGAGCTAGTAGGCACGCGTGAGGAACGAGCGCGGGCCGTTACTCGCGAAGGTTGAGTAAGCCCCGCGGCCGACGAAGGAGGCCGCGACGGGCGCATCGAAACCCAGTGAGCTACGTAGAAACGTTAGCCCCATCCCGCGCTTGCGCGGCCAGGGCGCGCGCGACATCGGCGCGCCCCTCACGGACGTAGCGCTTGGCGGCCGGGTTGGCCGACGAGGCCGCCAGCCAGGCGTCCACCCGGTCCAGCAGCTGCTGGCTGGCCATGGGCCGCGGGAAGATCCACTCCAGCGCGGTCGAGGCCCGCTGGGTGCCCTTCTCCTCCCACATGGTGTCGGCCGCGGCGAGGTACTTGTCGACGTACGGCGCCAGCACCTCGTCCTGCCCGTGGCACTGGAAGGCCAGCACGATGCTGCGCTGGGTCTCGTTGGGCACGTCGTCGCGGACCATGGCCAGCTCCCACGCCTCGGCCTTGGCCTCGGGCGTCGGGCGGGAGGCACGCGCGGCGGCGGCGTGCTCCTGGCCGGCGATCGTGTTGTCGCGCGCGCAGCTCCTCGTCGATCCGCTCCCCGTCGGCGCGACCGGCCCGCGCGAGGGCGGTCAGCAGCGTCCATCGCAGGTCGGTGTCGACCGCGAGCTCCGGGAAGGTCACGGTGCCGTCGAGAAGCCCCTCGAGCGTGGCGAGCGCCTCCTCGGAGTGAGCGGCGTTCGCGTACGCGCGGACGAACGAGAGCTGGTGGTCGCTGCCGGGATCGGCGTCGTCGAGCAGCTTGCGGACGCCGCGCTCCCAGGTGTCGCGGAGCGCCGGACGGTTCTCCGGCGCGGAGAACGTGTTCACGGCCAGGCCGGCGTAGTGCGGCAGCCGGCTCACGCCGAACGCGTCGGTCTCACCGGCCACGGCGCTGAGCACCAGGGTGACGAAGTCGGTCGCGCTCATCTCGGCGTCCCGGGTCATGTCCCAGGCGGCGCCCCAGCACAGCGCACGGGCCAGGGAGTCGTCGAGCGTGCCGACGCCGGCGACGAGGGTGCGCAGCGAGCGCTCGTCGAGCCGGATCTTGGCGTAGGCCAGGTCGCCCTCGTTGAGCAGCAGGAGGTCGGGCTGCTGCTCGCCGACCAGCTGGTCGATGGAGGTGAGCTCGCCGTCGACGTCGGCCTCCAGGGAGGTACGGCGGACCAGGTGGCCGTCGCACGGCGTCGTACAGGCCGATCCCGAGCCGGTGCCGGCGGAGCGTCGGGTGGTCCTCGGCGGCGGTCTGGTGCACGGCGAAGGAGGTGTACCGGCCCTCGTCGTCCAGCTCGAAGCGCGCGGCGAGCGTGTTCACCCCGGCGGTCTGCAGCCACTCGTGGGCCCAGGACTCCAGCTCGCGGCCCGACGACTTCTCCAGGGCGGCGAGCAGGTCGGCGAACTCGGAGTTGGAGAACTCGAAGTCCTTGAAGTAGCCCTGCAGGCCGGTGAGGAAGTTCTCCAGCCCGACCCAGGCGACCAGCTGCTTGAGCACCGAGGCGCCCTTGGCGTAGGTGATGCCGTCGAAGTTGACCTCCACCGCTCGCAGGTCGACGTTGTCGGCGGCGATCGGGTGGGTGCTGGGCAGCTGGTCCTGGCGGTAGGCCCAGTTCTTGCGGGCGTTGGTGAAGCCGGTCCAGGCCTCGTCGAACTCCGTGTTCTCGACCGCGGCGTGGTAGCAGGCCCACTCGGCGAACGACTCGTTGAGCCACAGGTCGTCCCACCACTTCATGGTGACCAGGTCGCCGAACCACATGTGCGCCATCTCGTGCAGGATCACCTCGGCGCGGAACTCGTAGAAGGCGCGGTCCTGCCGGCTGCGGGGGAGGTACTCGTCGCGCAGGGTGACGCACCCGGCGTTCTCCATCGCCCCCATGTTGTACTCCGGCACGTACAGCTGGTCGTACTTGCCGAACGGGTAGGGGTAGTCGAAGGCGTCCTCGAAGAACTCGAAGCCCTGCCGGGTCAGGGTGACCAGCTGGTCGACGTCGAGGTGCTCGACGAGCGACTGCCGGCAGTAGTGGCCGAGCGGGATGGTGCCGTGCCGACCCTCGTAGGTGTCGAGCACCTCGTGGTACTCGCCGGCCACGATCGCGGTGATGTAGGTCGACATCGGCTTGGTCGCCGGGAAGCGCCAGACGGCCGTGTCGCCGGCGCCGCTGAGCGGCTCCGGATCGGGCGTGGCGGCGTTCGACACGACCTTCCAGTGGCTCGGCGCCGTCACGTGGAAGGTGAAGGGGGCCTTGAGGTCGGGCTGCTCGAACGTGGCGAACACCCGGCGCGCGTCGGGCACCTCGAACTGGGTGTAGGTGTAGATCCGGTCGTCGGCCGGGTCGACGAAGCGGTGCAGCCCCTCGCCGGTGCGTGAGTAGGTGCAGTCGGCCCGGACCACGAGGACGTTGTCCTCGGCCAGCCCCGACAGCTCGATCCGGTTGTCCACGTAGGCCGTGGCGGGATCCACGGCGACACCGTTGAGCGTGATCTCGTGGACGGTCGCTCCGACCAGGTCGACGAAGGTCGCGGCGCCCGGCTCCCGGCAGGTGAACCGGAGGGTGGTCGTGGACCCGAAGGTCGTCTCGTCCGTGGTGAGGTCGAGCTCGACGTTGTAGGACGTGACGTCGAGCAGGGCTGCGCGGGTGGCGGCCTCATCCCTCGTGAGGTTCGTTCCAGGCATGAGGTGCATCATGACACCGCGAGGCATCGCCTCCTAAACGGGAGAGCGTGCTCGGGCAGCGGTTGTGTCCTGAGGCAGAAGTGCCGCGTGGGAAATTTGGTGCAAAACGCCGACGCCGGTCCTTGACTTGACGTTGAATGTCTCATCGTGACTTCGATCCGGCGGTTCCTGGCCACTCCTCCTCGCGACGGTGGTGCTGGCTGCACCCCTCGCGGCGAGCCCCGCCGGCCGCCGCCTCCTCCACCTACCTGTGCACCGGCTACGTCGGGTGCACCGACAAGGGCTTCTCGCACTTCGGCTACCGGCAAGGCGAGCGGGCAGATGTGGTGGCGGATGTACGCCGGCCACAACTGCACCAACTACGTGGCCTATCGGCTGGTTCAGGCCGGCATGTCACGGGTCCGGCCGTGGAACGGCGAGGGCGACGCCGACAACTGGGGTCGCGTCAAGCAGGGCATCACCGACGACAAGCCGATGGTGGGCTCGGTCGCCTGGTGGAAGCGCAACGTGCCCGGCGCCGGCTCGAGCGGGCACGTCGCCTACGTGGAGAAGGTGATCTCGCCGCGGGAGATCGTGATCTCCGAGGACAGCTGGAGCGGCGACTTCCACTGGCGCCGGATCATGAGGTCGGGCAGCGGGTGGCCCACCGGCTTCATCCACTTCCGGGACCGCCGGGTCGCCGCGGAGTCGCGCCCGACCGTCGGCGGCAGCGCCGCAGTCGGCGAGACGCTGGTCGCCGACCGGGGTCGCTGGACGCCGGCCGCGTCGTACTCCTTCCAGTGGCTGGTGGACGGACGCCGGCTGCGTGGCGCGACGTCCTCGAGCCTGACGCTGTCACCCGAGCTGCGGGGAAGCCGGCTTGCCGTGCGGGTCACCGCCAGGAGCCGCGGCTACCTCGACGGCACGGCCACGTCCACGCAGACCGCGCGGGTCGCCCGCGGCACGATGGAGACCGTTGCTCAGCCGACGATCGCCGGCACCGTGCGGGTCGGCGAGGTGCTGACTCTTCAGCGCGGCGCCTGGTCGCCCGCGCCGGAGACGACGGTGACCCGCTGGTTCGCCGACGGCCGGCTGATCGACGGCGTCGACGGCGCCCGGCTCCGCCTCGGCCAGCCCCACATCGGCAAGCGGATCACCGTGCGCACGACGGCCCGGCGCGAGGGATACCACGCCTCGCCGGTCACCTCGGCGCCGACCGACCGCGGTCGAGGCCGGGCGGATCGACATCTCGACGCCCGTTCGAGCTGAGCGGGACGCCCGAGGATGGGCTCCCGGCTCAGGGTCGCGGCCGGGACCTTCACCCCGGCGGGTGCCCGGGTCGCCTACACCTGGCTGCGCAACGGGCGGCCGGTCGCCGGCGCGACCGGGACGTCGTACGACCTGGGAGTCGAGGACGTCGGCGCGCGGATGTCGGTGCGGGTCGACCTGCGTCACCCGGGATACCGGGACCGCGTCGTCACGTTGGTCTCGGAGCGGGTCCGGACCACGCCGACCCTGCACGTCCGTACCGAGGGTCGGCCGGGTCGGGCAGTCGTCGGCCTGCGGGTCACCGCGCCGGGCGTGGAGGCACCGCGAGGACGGGTCACGGTCAGGGTGGGTGTCACGGAGGTCACCGGCCGGCTCGAGGACGGTCGGCTGCGGGTGGTCGTCCGCGACCTGCTGCCGGGTCTGCGCAGCGTCCGGGTCACCTACGAGGGCACCGAGGTCGTCCGGCCCGGTTTGTTGCGCACCACGGTGAGGGTGCTCCGCCGAGGGTGACTCGTCCGCTGGGCGGCGTGGCCCATTCGGGGCATTATCGATTGAGATACTGTCCATACATGGACCGACTGGATCGGGACGTCGTTCCGCTTCGGCAGGCCGTGCGGGCATGGTTCCTCATCTCCCTCCAGACGTTCGGCGGACCCGCCGGCCAGATCGCGGTGATGCAGCGGACCCTGGTCGACGAGCGCCGGTGGATCGGCGAGAAGCGGTTCCTGCACGCCCTCAACTACTGCATGCTGCTGCCCGGGCCGGAGGCGCAGCAGCTCGCGATCTACACCGGCTGGCTGCTCAACGGGGGGCTCGGCGGCCTGATCGCCGGCACGCTGTTCGTGCTGCCCGGCCTGGTCGCGATGCTCGCCCTCTCGGTGCTGTACGTCGCGCAGGGGGACACCTCGCTGGTCGCCGGGCTGTTCCTCGGCCTCGGTCCGGCGGTGCTGGCCATCGTCGTGCAGGCGGTGCTGCGGATCGCCGGGCGGGCCCTGCGCAACCGGGTGCTGGTCCTGCTCGCGGTGTCGGCGTTCCTGGCGCTGGCGCTGTTCGGGGTGCCGTTCCCGATCGTGGTCCTGGGTGCGGCCCTCGCCGGCTGGCTGCTGCACCGTTGGCGGCCCTCCCTGCTCGCGGTCGAGCAGCGGGCGGAGACCGATGACGGGTCGGCGCCGCTGGTCCCGGACGACGCGCTGCACCACGCCCGCCCCTCGGTACGCCGCAACCTCCTCGTCGCGGGCGTCGGGCTGGTGCTGTGGGTCACGCCCGTGGTGGCGGTCGGCATCCTGACCAACGGGTCCCGGTCGGTCTTCGTCGACCAGGGCCTCTTCTTCGGCGGCATGGCGCTGGTGACGTTCGGCGGCGCCTACGCGGTGCTCTCCTACGTCGCCGATGCCGCCGTGAACACCTACGGGTGGCTCCGTGCCGGGGAGATGGTCCGCGGGCTGGCGCTGGCCGAGACCACCCCCGGGCCGCTGATCATGGTGGTGCAGTTCGTCGCGTTCCTCGGCGCCTACCGCGACCCGGGGTCACTGGATCCGTGGGTCGCCGCGGTGCTCGGCTCGCTGCTGGTGGTCTGGGTGACCTTCGTGCCGTGCTTCGTGTTCATCTTCCTCGGCGCCCCCTACGTCGAACGGCTGCGTGGTTCCACATCGCTCTCGGCGGCGCTGACGGGGGTCACCGCGGCCGTCGTCGGCGTGATCGCGAACCTGGCGATCTTCTTCGCCGTGCACACCCTCTTCACCGACACCCGCACGCTCGGATGGGGGCCGGTCGAGGTCCTGGCGCCGGTGTGGTCGTCGTACGTCTGGGAGGCCGTGCTGCTCACCGGCCTCGCCGGGCTGCTGGTCTTCGCATTGCGCTGGTCGGTGCTGCGCACCCTCGGCGTGTGCGCCGTCGCGGGGGTGCTGCTCGGCCTGCTGTGAGGTCCCCGCTGGAATGTCTGGACCAGTCGTGATGTGGTGGCTGCCATGAGCAATGCCGACTTCTGGTTCGACCCGGCCTGTCCGTTCGCCTGGATCACCTCACGCTGGATCCTCGAGGTCGAGAAGGTCCGCGACGTCTCGGTGACCTGGCACGTGATGAGCCTGGCCTACCTCAACGAGGACAAGGACGTGTCCGACGAGTACCGCGCACGCCTGGCCACGGCGTGGGAGCCGGTCCGCGTGCTGATGGCCGCGGAGCAGCAGCACGGCAAGGAGGCGCTGCTGCCGCTGTACACCGCCATGGGCACCCGGATCCACGTCCAGGGCCAGGAGAAGGACCGGCCGATGATCGAGGCAGCGCTCGCCGACGCCGGGCTGCCGCTCGGCCTGGCCGACGCGATGGGGGATGGGTCCTACGACGACGCGATCGTGAAGTCGCACCGGCTCGGCATGGACCAGGTCGGGGACGACGTCGGGACGCCGACCATCGCCGTGGAGGGGACCGCCTTCTTCGGACCGGTGCTCAGCTCGATCCCGCGCGGCGAGGAGGCCGGGAAGGTCTGGGACGGGACGCTCGCGCTGGCTTCCTACCCCTTCTTCTTCGAGATCAAGCGCGCCCGCACCGCCGACCTCGACTTCAGTTGATCACCCCTGCCACTGGCGCAACACGCGTCACTGACGCATCATGGTGCGGGTCATGAATTCTCGGTCCGTGATGTCCTCGCCCCTGGCTGCGTGCCTCGGGGCGGCCACCCTGCTCGTCGCCGGCCTCGGCCAGGTCCCCGCCGTCGGTGCCGCTGAGACCGCCCCATTGCAGCTGCACGGGGTTCCCGGTGGTGTGCTCCGTGAGGCGGAGATCCCGCTGGGTGACCGGCTGCAGCCCGTGAACGGCGGGGCGCGTACGACGCGGCTGCCCGCCCAGGAGTTCTCGGTGGTCGGCTTCACCTGGCGAGGCGAAGACCCGGGCGTCTCCTTCCGGACCCGTTCCGAGCAGGGCTGGAGCACGTGGGCCCCCGCGCACGGCCCTGACCCACGGGGAGACGGCGGGAGCCGCCAGCGAGCCCGTCTTCGTCGACGAGGCCCGCGCGGTCCAGGTCCGGACGTCGACCCGGGCCACGAGCGACCTCCAGCTGGTGCTGATCGACCCCGGCGTACTGCCGTCCGACTCGGCCACGGCGACCGCGGAGGGCCCCACGGCCGCGCGGGACCTCCTGCGTACGACGGGCCTGACGTCGGCGCCGCAGCCCGAGCTGCACTCGCGCAAGGAATGGGGTGCCGACCCCGACTGGCGCAACGGCGAGCCCGTCTACAACGACACCTCAAGCAGATCCACGTCCACCACACCGCCACCGGCAACAGCTACTCGCGCGCCGACGTCCCCGGCATCCTGCGCGGGATGTACCGCTACCACACCCACACCCTGGGCTGGTTCGACATCGGCTACAACTTCCTCGTCGACCGCTTCGGACGCGCGTGGGTGGGCCGTTCCGGTGGCGCGCAGCGCCTCGTCCGCGGGGCGCACACCCTGGGCTTCAACCACGCCTCGGTCGGCGTCGCGATGATCGGCAACCTGGAGGGGCGCACGCCGTGGCGCGACGCGCGTCACCACGCTGGTGCGGGTGGCCGCCTGGAAGCTGGACAAGCACGACCGGTACGCCCAGGGCAAGGTCACGGTGACCTCGACCGGAAGCGACCTCTACCCCGAGGGCGAACGGGTCCGGCTGCCCGCCATCGACGGACACCGCGACACCAATCAGACCGCCTGCCCGGGACAGGGCCTCTACGCGAAGCTCCCCGAGATCCGCGAGCGAGCCCAGCGCAGGATCGACAACTACTGATCCGCCGGGCTGCGTGGGTCCGCGGCGGGAACTCGGTCGTGGCGCGCATCCGGCTCCTCCTAGAGTTGCCCCATGACCCATGTCCTGTCTGCCGTCGCCTGGCCGTACGCCAACGGCCCGCGCCACATCGGCCACGTCGCCGGTTTCGGCGTGCCCTCCGACGTCTTCAGCAGGTACATGCGGATGGCCGGTCACGACGTCCTCATGGTCTCCGGAACCGACGAGCACGGCACCCCGCTGCTGGTCGCGGCCGACAAGGAGGGGGTGACCCCGCGCGACCTGGCGGACAAGAACAACGCCGTGATCGTGCAGGACCTCGTCGACCTCGGGCTCTCCTACGACCTGTTCACGCGCACCACGACCGGCAACCACTACCGCGTGGTGCAGGAGATGTTCCACACCGTGCACCGCAACGGCTACATGGTCGAGAAGACCACCCTGGCGGCGATCAGTCCGTCGACGGGCCGGACCCTGCCGGACCGCTACATCGAGGGCACCTGCCCGATCTGCGGGTACGGCGAGGCGCGCGGCGACCAGTGCGACAACTGCGGCAACCAGCTCGACCCGACCGACCTCGTCGAACCCCGCTCCAAGATCAACGGCGAGACGCCCGGAGTTCGTCGAGACCCAGCACTTCTTCCTCGACCTGCCCGCCCTCGCCGGCGCGCTGGGGGAGTGGCTCGACGAGCGCGAGGCCTCGGGAACCTGGCGGCCCAACGTCATCAAGTTCTCCAAGAACATCCTCGGCGAGATCCGGCCGCGGGCGATGACCCGCGACATCGACTGGGGGATCCCGATCCCGCTGGACGGCTGGCGGGACCAGCCCAAGCGGCTCTACGTGTGGTTCGACGCCGTGATCGGCTACCTCTCCGCCTCGATCGAGTGGGCCCGCCGGCTGCGGCGACCCGGAGCGGTGGCGGGACTGGTGGAACGACCCCGCGACCCTGTCCTACTACTTCATGGGCAAGGACAACATCGTCTTCCACAGCCAGATCTGGCCGGCCGAGCTGCTCGCGTACGACGGCCGCGGTGACCACGGCGGCTCGCCGGGGGAGTACGGCGCGCTGCAGCTGCCGACCGAGGTCGTCTCCAGCGAGTTCCTGACGATGGAGAGCCGGCAGCTGTCGACCAGCCGCGGCCACGTGATCCTGGTCGGCGACATGCTCTCGCGCTACCAGCCCGACGCCCTGCGCTACTTCATCTGTGCCGCGGGGCCGGAGACCTCCGACGCCGACTTCACCTGGGCGGAGTTCGTGCAGCGTACGAACTCCGAGCTGGTGGCCGGCTGGGGCAACCTGGTCAACCGCACCGCCACGATGATCGCCAAGAACTTCGGCGAGGTCCCGCCCGCCGGTGCCCTCGAGCCGGTGGACGAGGCCCTCCTGGCCACCGTCCGGTCCGGCTTCGACACCGTGGGCGGCCTGATCGGCCGGCACCGTCAGCGCGGCGCGATCGCGGAGGCGATGCGCGTGGTCGGCGAGGTGAACAAGTACCTCACCGTCACCGAGCCCTACAAGATGAAGGGCGACGACCAGCGCGAGCGGCTCGGCACCGTGCTCCACGTGGCGGCCCAGTGCGTGCTGGACTGCAACACCCTGCTGGCGCCGTTCCTGCCGCACTCCTCCAACCAGGTGTGGACGACCTACGGCGGCGAGGGCGAGTTCATGCCGATGCCCCGGATCGAGCACGTGGAGGACCTCGACCCCGAGGATGGTGCCGGCCTGCACGTCTACCCGATCATCACCGGCGACTACTCCACGACCCCGGCGTGGGAGAGCCGCCCCGTCGTGGTCGGCACCAAGGTCGACAAGCCGGCGCCGGTGTTCACCAAGCTCGACCCCGCGATCGTGGACGAGGAGCTGGCCCGCCTGACCTCCCCCGGTGAGTGAGGTGCCTCAACCAGCCGGGGCTGGCGCTCCTCGCACCTCAACCACCGGTCGGGCGCGGGTCGACCGCCCGCACGCAGGGAGCAGCGCGGCGGCGTTGACCACGATCGAGAACACCAGCAGCGCCAGCGCCCAGCCCGGGTGCCCGGCGGCCCAGAGGCCGAGCGACGCGGCACCGAACACCAGAAGCTTCACGGCCGGACGGACCACCGGCCCGCCGTACGGCGCCTTCGGCGAGCCGAACGCCCACCACAGGGCAACCCCGAGGGTCGGTGCCAGGACGGCGAGCAGCACGCCGTGGTCGGCCCCCCACACGCCGAGGGCGACCAGCGCCAGCACCTCGTCGACGAAGACCAGCGACAGGACGAACCAGCCGAACACGGGACCATTCTGCCCCTGATCGGTAGGGTCGCGCCGTGACCCAGCAGATGTACCTGCCCACCTTCTTCGTCAAGCAGCGGTTCGCGATGACGATCAACCGCTACGAGCTGTACGCCGCCAACCCGGACGGCAGCCTCGGCCAGCTGATGGGCCTCGCCGAGCAGAAGCGGTTCGCGTTCAAGGAGCAGGTGACGTTCTTCAGCGACGACACCAAGACGCGTCCCGTCTTCGCGTTCAAGGCGCGCCGGGCGATCGACCTCAACGCCGGCTACGACATCACCGACGAGTCGGGCGAGCAGATCGGCTTCTTCCGCAAGGACTTCGGTGCCAGCCTGCTGCGGTCCACCTTCCACGTCGAAGGGCCGGGCTATGCCGGCACCGGGCAGGAGCGCAGCATGGCGGTGGCGCTGATCCGGCGGTTCACCGACATCCCGTTCCTGCCGATCCACTTCGACTTCGTCAGCGCGGCCGGCGAGCCCCTGCTGGGGGTCGAGCGCCAGGCCAGCGTGCGCGACAAGTACACCGTCCACGTCCCCGACGAGCGCGTCGACTTCCGGGTCGCGGCCGCCGTCGCGGTGGGGCTGGACGCGTTGATGTCGCGCTGACGACGGGCTGAGAGGATTCCCGCCATGCGCGTCCACCTCGGCTCCGACCACGCCGGCCTCGACCTCAAGGACCACCTGATCGCCTGGCTGGGCGAGCACGGCCACGATGCCGTCGACCACGGCCCCTTCGAGTACGACGCCCTGGACGACTACCCGGTCTTCTGCCTCCGGGCGGCCGCCGGCGTCGCGCGGGAGCGTGGCGAGGGCCGCGACAGCCTGGGCGTGGTGATCGGCGGCTCCGGCAACGGCGAGCAGATGGCCGCCAACAAGGTGCGTGGGATCCGCTGCGCCCTCGTCTGGTCGGAGGAGACCGCCGTCCTCGCCCGGGAGCACAACGACGCCAACGTGGTCTCGGTCGGCGGCCGGATGCACACGCTCGAGGAGATGACCCGCTTCGTCGAGGTGTTCCTCGAGACCCCGTTCACCGGCGAGGAGCGGCACGAGCGCCGGATCGGCCAGCTCGCGGACTACGAGGCGACCCACGAGCTGCCTCCCCTCCCGGCGTCCGCGCAGGGCCGCGGGCCGGATGCCTGAGGGCCACACCCTCCGGCGGCTCGCCGACGAGATCACCGCAGCCTTCGGCGGACGGGAGGTGCGGGTGAGCAGCCCGCAGGGCCGGTTCGGCGCCGAGGCCGCCCAGCTCGACGGGTCGCCGCTGCTGGGAGCGGAGTCGGCCGGCAAGCACCTCTTCGTGGAGTTCCCCCTCGAACGCTGGGTGCACGTCCACCTGGGCCTGATCGGGAAGTTCGACGTGCACGCCGACGTGGACGCCGTACCGCTCCCGGCGGGGCAGGTGCGGCTGCGCCTCGTGACCCCTGGGGGCGACACCCGCGGCGCGGCGTACGCCGACCTGCGGGGCGCCACGCAGTGCGACCTGGTCGGGGCGAACCGGCGGGCCGAGATCCTGGCGGGACTCGGCCCGGACCCGCTCCGCGCGGATGCCGACCCCGGGCGGGCCTGGCAGCGGATCCGGCACAGCCACCGCCCGATCGGTGACCTGCTGATGGACCAGGCCGTGCTGGCCGGTGTCGGCAACGTCTACCGCGCCGAGGTGCTCTTCCGTCACCGGATGCACCCGCTGCGGCCGGGCCGCACGCTGCGGTCGGGCCAGTTCCGGGAGATCTGGGAGGACCTCGTGGACCTGATGGCCGAGGGCGTCCGCACCGGCCGGATCGACACCGTCCGACCCGAGCACACCCCGGACGCGATGGGCCGCCCGCCGCGGGTCGACGACCACGGCGGGGAGGTCTACGTCTACCGCCGGGCGGGGCTGGCCTGCCACGTCTGCGGATCCCGGATCCGCACCGACGTTCTCGTCGGCCGCAACCTGTTCTGGTGTCCCCGATGTCAACCCACCTTCAGGTCCCGGGCCGTAAGGTGACTCCGACCCAGGGAGGTAGGACCGCCATGACCGACATCGCTCGGCCGGCTCCTTCGCCGCTGCGCCGAACCGTGACGGTCCGTGCGCGACCGGTTCCTCCCGCCGGACAGCCGGACGCTGCGCCGACTCAGCCTGCTGGGGCTGGTCCTGGCGGTCGCCGTGATCGCCTGGCCGGAGTACGTTCCCCTGACGAGCCTGGTCCTGCCGATGCTGTTCGGCAGCCTGTTCCTCGGGCCGCGCGAGCTGCCGTGGTTCATCGTCTTCCTGCTGATCGCGGTCGTCGTCGCGCTCACGCGCCAGGATGTCGTCACCCTGCTGACCGGTGCGCGGGTTCTCGTGCTGTTCATCGCCGGGTTCATCATCCTGTTGACCTCCTTCCGTCGTACCCGCCTCGGAGTGGGCGGCTCCCAGGGGGAGTCGATGCTGATCGACCTGCGCGACCGGATCCTGGGCCAGGGCGGGATCCCTCCCCTGCCGGAGGGCTGGTACGCCGAGTCGGCGCTGCGCTCGGCCGGCGGGACGCCGTTCGCCGGCGACTTCGTCGTGAGCTCCCGCCCGCACGGCGGTGACCGGCTCGACGTGGCGCTGGTCGACGTCTCGGGCAAGGGGGAGGGTGCGGGGATCCGCGCGCTGCTCCTCTCGGGCGCGCTGGGCGGCCTGATCGGGGCCCTGCCACCGGAGGAGTTCCTGCGCTCGGCCAACGACTACCTCCTGCACCAGGACTGGGACGAGGGGTTCGCGACGGCGATCCACCTGTCCCTCGACGTCCGGACCGGTGAGTTCGACCTCCGGACGGCCGGACACCCTCCCGCAGCCCAGCGCGCGGCGGGCTCCGGCCGCTGGGTCACCCACGCCGGCGAGGGACCGGCGCTGGGGCTCCTCGACGAGGCCGAGTTCCCGAGCGTGCACGGGACGCTGCGCTCCGGCGACGCCCTGCTGCTCTACACCGACGGCATGGTGGAGTCGCGCAACCGGGAGATCGGCATGGGGATCGACAAGATGCTCGGTCAGGCCGAGCAGCTCCTGCGAGGACGCTTCGAGGGCGGCGCGCGCCTGCTGATCGACACGCTCGGCTCGCCCAGCGACGACCGCGCCCTCGTCCTGATCCACCGGCACTAGGGTGCGGCCTCGTTTTCGGGGGACCCGCCGCCGTGTGGCACGATGACACCCGCGGATTTCGCCTGCCCCCGGGCGTGCGAGGGCGCGTGCGGATGTAGCTCAATGGTAGAGCCCCAGTCTTCCAAACTGGCTACGCGGGTTCGATTCCCGTCATCCGCTCCAAGAGGTGCCCGGTCGACCGGTTTCGGTCGGTGCGGGGTCCGCTTGGCGGGGCGTAGCGTAGTGGCTAGCGCGCCTGCTTTGGGAGCAGGAGATCGCAGGTTCGAGTCCTGTCGCCCCGACTGAACGATCCGACGCATACCGACAGGAGACAACTGTGAAGAGCGCCGTCGAGACCTTGAGCCCGACCCGGGCCAAGCTGACCGTCGAGGTGCCCTTCGAGGAGCTCAAGCCGAGCCTCGACGCGGCGTACAAGAAGATCGCCCAGCAGATCAACGTCCCGGGCTTCCGCCGCGGCAAGGTGCCCGCGGCCGTCATCGACCGGCAGGTCGGCCGCGACGCGGTGCTGAACGAGGCGATCAACGAGGTGCTCCCCGCGAAGTACATCGAGGCACTGCAGGACAACTCCCTCGAACCCCTCGCGCAGCCCGAGATCGAGGTGACGAAGTTCGAGGACAACGCCCCGCTGGAGTTCACCGCGGAGGTCGACGTCAAGCCCGAGGTCGAGGTGCCCGACTACGCAGGCATCGGCGCACAGGTCGACGACATCGAGATCACCGACGCCGACGTCGAGGAGCAGGTCCAGGCGCTGCGCGAGCGGTTCGCGACGCTGACCGACGTCGACCGCCCCGCCGCCGAGGGCGACTTCGTCGTGCTCGACCTGAGCGCGACCCAGGACGGCCAGCCCCTCGAGGGTGCCGAGGTCACCGAGATGTCCTACCAGGTGGGGCGCGGTGGCATGCTCGAAGGCCTCGACGAGGCACTGACCGGCATGGCCGCCGGCGACGCCAAGACGTTCACCTCCCAGCTGGTGGGCGGCGACCTGATCGGCCAGGACGTCGAGGTCGCCGTCTCGGTCTCGCAGGTCCAGGAGCAGGAGCTGCCCGAGTTCGACGACGAGTTCGCCCAGCTCGCCTCGGAGTTCGACACCGCCGAGGAGCTCGGCGCCGACGTCCGCGAACGGCTCGGCCGGGGCAAGCGCCTCGAGCAGGCCGCCGCCGCCCGTGACGCCGTACTCGAGGCGCTGCTCGAGAAGGTCGAGATCCCGCTGCCGGAGACGATGGTCACCGACGAGCTCAACGCCCGGCGGCAGAGCATGGAGCAGCAGCTGATGTACGCCGGGATCACGATGGAGAAGTACCTCGAGGACGAGGGACAGACCCAGGAGGAGTTCGAGGCCGAGCTCGACCGGCGGGTCCGCGACGCCGTCACCGCCCAGTTCGTGCTGGACGAGATCGCCAAGAAGGGGGAGTACGGCGTCGACCAGAACGAGCTCTCGCAGCACCTCGTCCGCCGGGCCCAGCAGTCGGGCCAGGACCCGCAGGAGTTCGCGAACCACATGTTCGAGCACAACCACATCCCCGACCTCGTCCAGGAGATCCTGCGCGGCAAGGCGCTCGCCGAGATCGTCGAGTCCGCCGTGGTCACCGACGCCTCCGGCAATGTGGTGGAGCTGAAGGGCCTGCAGCCCGACGGCACGATCATGGAGCCGGGGACCGAGGACGAGCCGGACGCCGCCGAGGCGACCACCGAGGACGAGGCCGAGTCCGACAAGGCCTGACCCACGTCGACCCGCCCGAAACTTTCGGGCGGGTCGACGGCAGGTCGGTGCACATCTGTTCACTGACGGGCGTAGCGTCGGCGCATGGTCGCCTCGCACCCGTCCACGACGTCGGGTCCCGGGGTGCTCGACGCGCTCTCGCTGCTGTCCGAGGTCGCCGACGAGCTGGTCGTCCGCACCGTCCGGGACACGCACGTGGCCTGGCTGGACCGGGTCTACGGGCTCACCCGGCGGGGAGGACCCAGGAGCGTGCCCGAGCTCGCGCACCGCGGCATCGCGGGCGCGGTGTACGGCGGCCTCGGCCTCGGCCTCCGGGCGGCCGCCGCGGGCCTGGGCAAGGTGGCCGCCACCGGCGTCGGACCGCGGCTGGAGGCCGACGCGCGCGGCCGGTTCGTCAACTCCGCCGTCAACGGCCTGATCGGGGACCGGCTCGAACGCGAGCGCCCTCACCTGGCGATCCCGATGGGTGTGCGGGTCGCCGGCCGCGACATTCCCCTCGAGACCGACGCCCTCGCGGCCGCGTTCCCCGGTGGCGGGTCGCGCCTGGTGGTCTTCCTGCACGGACTGTGCGAGAACGAGGCCTACTGGAACCGTGGCCGCGAGCGTCTCGGCACGACGTACGGCGAGATGCTGGCCGACCGCGGCTGGACCCCGGTGTTCCTGCGGGCCAACACCGGGCTCGGGCTGCGTCCGAACGGCGCGGCGCTGTCCTCGCTGATGCAGCGCCTGGTCGAGCAGTGGCCGGTCGAGGTGGAGCGGATCGCCCTCGTCGGCCACTCCATGGGTGGCCTGGTCATGCGCGCGGCCGGCGCGGTCGCCACCGACGCCGAGGAGCCCTGGACCGAGCGGGTCTCCGACGTGGTCACCCTCGGCACGCCTCACCTCGGGGCGCCGATCGCCCGCGGCGTCGGCTCGCGGGAGCCGAGGGCTCGGCCGGCTCCCCGAGACCGCCGCCTTCGGGAGGATCCTCGACTGGCGCTCGGTCGGTGTGCACGACCTCGTCGTCGGCCTCGCCGAGGACGTGCCGCCCCTGCCGCACGCCCGCTACCGCCTCGTGTCGGCGACCCTGACCGCCTCGCCCCGGCATCCGGTCGGGCACGTCGTCGGGGACCTGCTCGTCCGTCAGCAGTCGGCCTACGGCCGCGACGCCCGGGGCGCGGAGCTCTTCCCCGGTGCCGAGGTGCTGCACATCGGCAACGCCGACCACTTCGACCTGCTCAACCACCCCGACCTGCACGAGGCGCTCGCGCGCTGGCTCGCCTGAGCGGGCCGGTTCAGCCCTCGATCACCAGGCAGGTCACCGGCTGGTCGGCGTTGTTGGCGAACCCGCCGCGGTTCCAGGCCGGCTCGACGCCCTGGACGCGGCCCGTGGCGTCGTACGCCCGCACCCGGAGGCTGTGCTCGCCGGGGGTCGCCTCCCAGACGGCCGTGAACGGCCGCCAGGCCCAGCGACCCGCCTCGACGCCGAGCTCGGCGTCGGACCACGTGGCGCCACCGTCGGTGCTGACCTCGACCCGCTCGACCGGCCCCCAGCCCGACCACGCCCGGCCTTCCAGCAGCACGCGGCCGGGTCGCAGCACGCGCGACCGGGTCATGAAGTCGGGGAAACCGGGCGGTGCGAGCAGCGCTCGCGGCTCGATCCGGGTCACCGGGTCGCCGGGCTCCTCGGCCTCCTGCCGCAGCCGGTAGGCGAGGTTCTGGAACCCCTCGAACGTCTCGTCCACCACCGTGATCCGGCGCAGCCACTTGACGTTGCCCATGCCGTACCAGCCGGGCACCACGACCCGGGCCGGGAAGCCGTGCTGGACCGGCAGCGGGTCGCCGTTCATCTCGTAGGCCACCAGGACGTCGGGAACCGTGGCCTCCGCCAGCGGGAGCCCGCGGCGGTAGTCCTGCTCGACCCCGCGCTCCACGCCGTGGTCGAGGCCGGTGAACACCACGTCGACGGCGGACGGCGCCACCCCGGCCGCATCCAGCAGGTCGGCCAGCCGTACGCCGGTCCACGCGGCGGTGCCCACCGCCCCGTTGAGCCACGGCTGGCTCACCGGCCGCGGCTCGAGGACGGCCCGGCCGTTGCCCGCGCACTCCATGGTCACGGTCACGGTGTGCCGCGGGAGCTCCTGCAGTGCGGCGAGGTCCCATGAGCGGGGCCGATCGACCAGGCCGTCGATCCCGAGGCTCCAGTCGGCCGCGTCGACGTACGGGATGTCGTAGTGGGTGAGGACGTAGTGCAGGCCGGGGGGCGTGAGGTCGTAGCGCAACGCCTCCAGCGGGATCGCGTGGTTGCGCGAGGCGAGCCGGAGCTCGTCGACGCTGATGTCGTCGCCGGCGTCGACCACGCGCGCCGGGGACCGGAGGTCATCGAGGGAGGCCATCGCCGTCCACTTCCTGGAGTGCTGCTGGGGTACCCATGAGGCTAGTGAAATCCGCTGTTGGCGAACAGCGGGGGATATGCCGTGGAAGTGTCGAGGCTTCGGGCTAGGGTCGCAGTCGTGAACGACAACTCCAGCCCCCAGATGAACGGCGCGACCGCTGCCTACGGTCTCGACGACCACATCTACCAGCGCCTGCTGCGCGAGCGGATCGTGTTCCTCGGCTCCGAGGTCCGCGACCAGAACGCCAACGCGATCTGCGCCCAGCTGCTGTTGCTCTCGGCCGAGGACCCCGAGGCCGACATCTTCTTGCACATCAACAGTCCCGGCGGCTCGGTGGACGCCGGGATGGCGATCTACGACACGATGAACTACATCCCCAACGACGTGGCGACGGTCGGCATGGGCCTGGCCGCCTCGATGGGCCAGTTCCTGCTGTGCGCGGGCACCAAGGGCAAGCGCTACGCCCTGCCGCACGCGCGGATCATGATGCACCAGCCGTCCTCGGGCATGGGTGGCTCGGCGTCCGACATCAAGATCCAGGCCCAGCAGTCACTGCACATCAAGAAGGTGCTGCTCGAGCTCATCTCCCAGCACACCGGCCAGGATCTCGAGCAGGTCATCACCGACGCCGACCGCGACCGCTGGTTCACCGCCGACCAGGCCCTGGACTACGGCTTCATCGACCAGGTCATCACCAGCGCCCGCGAGGCCGCCGACGAGGGCCGACCGGCCCGCTCCAAGGACTGAGGATCGCCATGAACTACTACATCCCGCAGTGGGAGGAGCGTACGTCGTACGGCTTCCGCCGGATCGACCCCTACGCCAAGCTCTTCGAGGACCGGATCATCTACCTCGGGACGCCGATCTCCGACGACGTCGCCAACGCCGTGATCGCCCAGCTCATGTGCCTGGAGTCGATGAGCCCCGACCAGGACATCCAGATCTACATCAACAGCCCGGGTGGCTCGTTCACGGCGCTGACCGCGATCTACGACACGATGAACTTCATCAAGCCCGACGTGCAGACGGTGTGCATCGGGCAGGCCGCCTCGGCTGCGGCGATCCTGCTCGCGGCCGGCACCAACGGCAAGCGGATGGCCCTTCCGAACAGCCGGATCCTGATCCACCAGCCCTACACCGAGGGGACCTTCGGCCAGACCTCCGACATCGAGATCCAGGCCAACGAGATCCTCCGGATGCGCGAGCTGCTCGAGACGATGATCGCCCAGCACACCGGCAAGGACCGCGAGCAGGTGAGCCAGGACATCGAGCGCGACAAGATCCTCACGGCTCAGGGCGCGGTCGAGTACGGCCTGATCGATGCCGTCATCGAGTCCCGCAAGGGCACTCCGGCGCTGGCCTGAACCGGCGAGGTGAACTTCCGTGTCCCACACCCATCAGCCAGCGGCGCGAGGTACCGTCAGGGAGTTTGCAGATGATGTTCGGACCAACCGGAGGATGATCGCCCGTGGCACGCATCGGTGACGGCGGCGACCTGCTGAAGTGTTCCTTCTGCGGGAAGAGCCAGAAGCAGGTCAAGAAGCTCATTGCCGGTCCGGGCGTCTACATCTGCGACGAGTGCATCGATCTCTGCAACGAGATCATCGAGGAGGAGCTCAGCGAGGGCGCCGAGGTCACCCTCGACGAGCTGCCCAAGCCGAAGGAGATCTTCGAGTTCCTCAACTCCTACGTCATCGGCCAGGAGCACGCCAAGAAGTCCCTGGCCGTGGCCGTCTACAACCACTACAAGCGGGTCCAGGCGGGCCTGACACCGGTGGGCGGCAAGCACAGCAAGGACGAGGTCGTCGAGGTGGCCAAGTCCAACATCCTGGTGATCGGCCCGACGGGCTGCGGCAAGACCTACCTCGCCCAGACACTCGCCCGGATGCTCAACGTGCCGTTCGCGATCGCCGACGCCACGGCGCTCACCGAGGCCGGCTACGTCGGCGAGGACGTCGAGAACATCCTGCTCAAGCTGATCCAGGCGGCCGACTACGACGTCAAGAAGGCCGAGACCGGGATCATCTACATCGACGAGATCGACAAGGTGGCCCGCAAGGCCGAGAACCCCTCGATCACCCGCGACGTCTCCGGTGAGGGCGTGCAGCAGGCGCTGCTCAAGATCATCGAGGGCACCACCGCCTCGGTGCCGCCGCAGGGGGGCCGCAAGCACCCCCACCAGGAGTTCATCCAGATCGACACCACCAACATCCTCTTCGTCGTCGGTGGCGCCTTCGCGGGGCTCGAGAACATCGTCGAGCAGCGGGTGGGCAAGAAGACGCTGGGCTTCACCGCCGAGGTGCGCGGCGCCGCGGACCGCGACGCCGACGACCTGCTGGCCCAGGTCCGCCCCGAGGACCTCACGAAGTTCGGTCTGATCCCCGAGTTCATCGGCCGCCTCCCCCTGATCGCCAGCGTCACCAAGCTCGACAACGAGGCGCTGGTCAAGATCCTGACCGAGCCGCGCAACGCCCTGCTCAAGCAGTACCGCAAGCTCTTCGAGCTCGACGGGGTGGAGCTCGAGTTCGACGAGGAGGCGATCGCCGCCATCGCCGAGAAGGCCATGGAGCGCGGGACCGGCGCCCGCGGCCTGCGCGCGATCATCGAGGAGGTCCTCCTCCACGTGATGTACGACGTTCCCTCCCGCGGCGACATCGGCAAGGTGATCGTCACCCGCGAGGTCGTCCTCGACGAGGTCGCCCCCACGCTGATCCCCCGCGAGTCCGAGGCCAAGAAGAAGAAGTCTGCGTGACCGTCGACCGAGGCGGTTCCCCCGCTCGTGTTGGCCCGACCTGACTAGGCGGCCTGGTCACTCTGGGCCATTTCCGGCTCGGGTGCGGGTCATTTCCCGCTCGGCGCTCGATTCGAGCTCCCCTATTGAGCAAAACTTGAGGGGTCATGAGCCAGCACCCCCGCAGCGCCACTGTCGAGATCCTCCGCCCCGAGCACGCCAAACCCATGGTCGCGTTCCTGGCGGTCGCGGTCGTCTGCGGCTTCGTGTTCGCGAACGGGCTGCGCACCCCCGAGGCGGTCGATCTCCATCCTCCGGGCTGGTGCCGCCAACGTCGTCGCCGGCACGTCGTTGCTGCACGAGCCCATCCTGGGCTCCCACTTCGAGGACCGGGTCGACCCGGCCGTGCCGCAGCCTGCCACTGCGCGATCCGAGCGCGGTGCTGCGGGCGCCGTACCAGCGGTCGGTGCTCCGGTCGCAGCATCGGGCGCCAGGCGGCGACATCTCTTCGGGGCACGCGTTCCAGCTGACCGCGACCGGTGGGAACGACTGCTGGTGGCCACCAGTCCGGTGGGGCGCAGGCAGGCACTCCGGGTGGCCCCGACAAGAACGCCGGCTCCTCGTCGGGCGCGGACCACAACAGCGGTGGGTTGGGCCATGCTCCCGCGCCTGCGGCGACCCCGTCGCCCGGCCAGGGACACGGGCACGGCCCGGCAGAGCACGGGCACGGCCAGGCGGGCGGCAAGACGCAGGCCAGTGCCCAGGACCGACCCGGCGGACACGCCGCGGCACCAGGTCAGGCCAAGCGCGACGGGAACAAGGCGCAGGGCAAGAAGAAGGGCCACGACAAGGCGGGCGCCGTACGGAGCAGGGGCGCCGGCCGCCGGTAGCTCCGCCGTGCCGCCCCTCGGAGCCACGTCTGGGTTCACCCGTTCGGGGCCACCCACTCGGACCATGCTGGTCTAGTCCGTCATGGCCCGAACGGGCTATTGAGTCGTTCACGTCCGCACCATCCGGAACAATGGGCGCGCCATGACTCTGCTACAGCACAAGCCGCCGGTGCCCACCGTTCGCGGGGAGCACAAGCGGCCACTCCTCGCCTTCGTCGTCGTCACGCTCGTGTGCGGCGTCGTGGTCGCCAGCGCCCTCCGCAGCGATGCCGTCCTCTCGCTGCTCCGCACTGCAGCCGGCAACGTCGTCGCCGGTACCTCGCTCGTGCACCACCCCACGAGCGAGCCCTCGCTCATGAGCGCCGCCGGTCGCGAAGACGGGCCGCCCGACGTGATCCCGGGCCACGCGTTCGGGCATGACAAGGGGAAGGCGCATGGCGAGGCCAGGGGCCACCACGGCCACGACCGCTCCGGCACGAAGGCGGCGGCCGGGGGCAGGACCCACCCGGGTGGCAGCGGGGCGAACAGCGGCGACCGGGTCACCGGACATGCCAGGTCGCACCTGGGCGGTCACGCGACCGGCCACATCAAGGGCAAGGCGCAGGGCAAGGCGAAGGGCCACCACAAGGCCCACGGCGGGAAGCAGAAGGGGCACGCCCGCGCGCACACCCGCGGCGCCAACCGCCGCTAGCTCCTGCCGCCCGTCTCCGGTGGTTGAGCAGCGAGCGCGGGTCTTTCGGTGGTCGAGTAGGTCGCGCAGCGACCGTGGCCGTCTCGGTGGTCGAGCAGCGCGCGGAGCGACCGTCGTCGAAACCCCGGAACTGTGGGCTGTACGGCGACCCTGGCGCTGTCTGCTCCGTCGGGCTTTGCCCGACGGGTCGAGGGAGGGGTGGTCGCGGTTCGCGGTGGTTGCGGTGGCCGCTCGCCGACGTCCGCTGCCGGGTTGCGGTGGTCGGGGGTCGACCCTCGTGGTTGCGGTCCAGAAACCTTCCAAAATTGGTTTCTGTGGGGCCTGTGGAGAAGCCCGGTTTCGGGGGTCGGAGTGTCGGTGGTGCCTGATCGAATAGGGCCATGACAGCGACCACCGCGATCCTCGACTCGGCCGGGACGGATTCCCCGGCCGGGGTGCTGGCGGCGGTGCGCGGTCGCGGGCGGCGGCAGTACCCGGCGAGGCCCGCCAAGCTGGAGCTGGCGGTGGAGTGGGCGCGGATGCATTCGACCGACTCGATCCACGAGGCGGCGACGTTGTGGGACGGCCGGGGTGAGGACACCGGGGTGCCGGTGGCGGGGGTGGGGGCGCCGTTGGTGGCGGAGTTCTCGATCTGTGAGTTCGCGGCGGCGTTGGGGGTGCCGACCCAGGTCGGCAAGGCCTTACCTGGGGGAGGCGCTCGAGCTGCGCTACCGGCTGCCGCGGGTGTGGCGGCGGGTGCAGGCAGGGCAGGTGCCGGCGTGGCGGGCGCGGCGGATCGCCCGGCCCTGACGATCGCCCTGACCCCGGAGGCGGCCGCCTACGTGGACCGGCACGTGGGTCCGGTGGCGCACAAGGTGGGGCCGGTGCAGACCGAACGCCTGGTCGCCGAGGCGATCGCCCGGCACATGCCCGAGACCGCGGAGGAGATCCGGCGGAAGGCGGCCGATGGGCGGCACTTCACGATCGACCACGACCAGGTCTCCTTTGCCGGCACCAGCCTGATCTTGGGTGAGGTGGACCTGGCCGACGCCCTGGACCTCGACGACGCGATCGCGGCCCGTGCGGCCCGGTTGAAGGACCTCGGCTGCACCGAGTCGCTGGACGTGCGGCGGGCGATCGCGGTCGGCGAGCTGGCCCGCCACCAACAAGCCTTCGACCTGCCCAGCAACCAGCCCGCGATCGGTGGTCGAGTAGCGAGCGCCAGCGAGCGTATCGAGACCCGCCGCCAGCCGCGCCGCCAGGTCGTCCTCTACGTCCACCTGCACCAGTCCGCCATCGCCGGGCCGGGTCGCCGGTGGGCCGGGTCGAGAACGCCGGGAACCGGCCGATCACCGCCGAACAGATCCGCACCTGGTGCGGCCACCCGGACACGAACCTGGTGGTGAAGCCGGTGATCGACCTGGCCGACCACGTCCACGTCACCGCCTACGAGGTCCCCGACCGGATCGCCGAAGCAGTGGCGCTGCGCGACCAGACCTGTGTGTTCCCCTGGTGCACCCGCCCCGCCCGCAAGCTCACACCGGACGGGCATGGCTGCGACTGCGACCACGTGGTCCCCCATCGCCCGCGGCGGAGCCGACCTGCTCGTGTCAGATCGCGCCGCTGTGCCGACGACATCATCGGGTCAAGACCCACACCGCCTGGCGCTACACCATCCTCGAACCCGGCACCTACCTGTGGAACAGCCCGCACGGGATGGCGTTCCTCCGCGACCACGAAGGCACCCTCGACATCACCCACGACCGCCGCGCACCCGCCGACCCGCCGGAGACCTGACCACCCCGCCCCACACCCCGCCCACCAACACCCGGGCGGGGACTGAGGCATGTCCGGAGACTCAAACCGATGGCGCCGACGCCCTCCACCCTCGCCCGGAAGACGTCTCTGAGCTCCACGCAACCGGCGCACATGCGCACGACTCGCGGCAATTGAGTGCACTGGTTGGGACCAGACGTCAGGTCGATTCCGGGCCGAGCGGGCCTGACCGGCTCGACGTTCCAGGCTCCTTCAGTTCGACGAAGATGACGTGCGTCGGCGTGTCACCGATGTTCTCCCCGTGATGCTCCTGGGCAGGAAGCCAGCCGACCGTACCTGCCGCCAGTTCCACATCCCGTGCCGAGTCTGCCGAGACGAGCCGGCGTCGAAACGACGACAGGGTGTACATGACGCTGTCTGGGTGCTGGTGGGGCGTCGTGCGGTCGCCAGGCGCGTCGGTGTACTCAAGTACCCGGACCCGGTCGTTCTCGAAGAGAACCTTGTAGTGCTCGGGGTTGCTGGTCGCCGGATCGAGACTCATGCCGAGAGAATGGCAGGTCCCAGCTGGCCACGGTTGACGTTTCGCTGGAGTTCTCGCTGTCTGCGGCAATTGAGTCCGCAGTCGCTTTGGGAGGGTCGGCTCCAGTCCCTGGCCGTGGGGAGAGCCTCGCAACGGTTTCTAACACGATGCGGGGTACGGTCGCCGCATGATTGGTTTCCTCGTGGCCGGCCTCATCATCGGGGCACTCGCGCGTCTCATCAAGCCCGGCAAGCAGAACCTCGGCGTGCTCGCCACCCTCGGACTTGGCTTGGTCGGGTCCCTCATCGGAGGCCTCATCGCTCAACTCTTCGGCACCGGCAGTATCTGGGAACTCAATGTCATCGGCTTCATCCTGGCCGTGATCGCTGCCGTTCTGTTGATCGGTGTCGCCAGAGGGCTTGGTGGGCAAGAACAAGGTTCGCTCCTAGCCAACGGCCCCCACGTCCCGGGCATGAGTACGGCATGGGAAGCGACCACGCCTCGCACGATCATCGACCGACCGACCGAGCGGAACGCGGCAGTTCCGGATGGTCCGGCGCTCGCCAACTCCGGCACTGGGCCCACGTAGTCGGACGTACCTAATGGCCGCATTCGACCCGAGTCCACGCCTGGACATGCCCTCCAGTTGGTCGTTGGGTACGTCCGACGACGAACCCGCGACCTCGCACTCAACTCGGCATGAGCGGACGCTTGAGCGCCGCCGGCACAGCCCCGTCAGTCGGTCTCGGCCAGCTCGGCCTCGACCGAGATCTCCTCGGCGCCGGCGACGGCGGTGAAGAGCAGCTCGCCGGTGATGTTGCCGGAGCGACGAAGGTCCTCGGCGGCCGTCTCGACGGCCGCGACCATCTCCTCGGGTCCGGAGATCTCGACGCGCGACAGCTCGGCCCGCATCTTCACCTTCGCCCGGGACTTCGCGCCGCGGATGCCGATCAGGGCGGCCGCGACCGCGTCGACGATGGCCGGGTCCGCCGCGGCGGCCGAGCCGAGGTCTGCGGCGACGGGCCAGGAGGCCCGGTGGATCGAGCCCTCCTGCCACCACGACCAGACCTCCTCGGTCACGTAGGGCAGGAACGGCGCCAGCAGTCGCAGCTGGACGTCGAGCGCGATCGCCAGCGTGGCCCGGGCGGAGTCGGTGGGGGTGCCGCCGTCCTCGGCGTACGCCCGCTCCTTCACCAGCTCGAGGTAGTCGTCGCAGAACTCCCAGAAGAACTTCTCCGCCGCCTCCAGCGCGGTGGTGTAGTCGTAGGCCTCGAACGCCTCGGTGGCCTTCGCCACGACCGTCTCGAGCCGGGCCAGGAGGGCGCAGTCGACCGGCTCGCTGACCGCGAAGTGGTCGAGGGAGGACGCCCCGACGTTGCCGAGGACGAACTTCGAGGCGTTGAGGACCTTCATCGCCAGGCGACGGCCGACCTTCATCTGGGTCTCGTCGAACGGCGAGTCGAGACCCGGGCGGGCCATCGCGGCGCGCCAGCGCACGGCGTCGGCGCCGTACTTGTCCAGCACGTCGGAAGGGACCACGGCGTTGCCCTTGGACTTCGACATCTTCTTGCGGTCGGGGTCGACGATGAACCCCGAGATCAGGGCGTGCGACCAGGGCGCGACGTGGTTCTCGTAGTGGGCCCGGACCACCCGCGAGAACAGCCAGGTCCGGATGATGTCGTGGGCGTGGGTGCACAGGTCCATCGGGAAGACCCGCTCCCACAGGTCCTCGTCGGTCTCCCAGCCCCCCGCGATCTGCGGGGTCAGGGACGAGGTGGCCCAGGTGTCCATCACGTCGGGGTCGCCGATGAAGCCGCCGGGCTTGCCCCGCTGGTCCTCGGTGTAGCCCTGGGGGGCGCTGGTGGAGGGGTCGAGCGGCAGCTCCTCCTCGCGAGGGAGCAGCGGGTGGTCGTAGTCGGGCTCGCCGTCGGCGTCGAGGGGGTACCAGACGGGGAAGGGGATGCCGAAGAACCGCTGCCGGGAGATCAGCCAGTCGCCGTTCAGCCCACCGACCCAGTTGTCGTAGCGGTGGCGCATGTGGCCGGGGGTCCAGCTGATCTCGCCGCCCCGCTCGAGCATCTCGGCGCGCACCGACGCGTCGCGGCCACCGTTGCGGATGTACCACTGCCGGGTGGCGACGATCTCGAGCGGCTTGTCGCCCTTCTCGTAGAAGTTCGTCATCCGCTGGGTCGGGGTGGGCTCGCCGTCCAGGTCGCCGCTCTCCCGCAGCAGGCCGACCACGGCCTCACGCGCGGAGAAGGCGGTCTTGCCCTTCAGCTCCTCGTACGCCGCGGCGGCGTCGTCGTGGGCGAGCCACTCGGGGGTCTCCCGCGACATCCGTCCGTCGCGACCGATGAGGGTGCGGACGGGGAGGTCGAGCTCGCGCCACCAGGTGACGTCGGTCAGGTCGCCGAAGGTGCAGCACATCGCGATGCCGGCGCCCTTGTCCGGCTCGGCGGCCTCGTGGGCCAGGACCGGGATCTCGACCCCGAACACCGGCGAGGTGACCGTGCTCCCGAACAGGTCGGCGTACCTCTCGTCGTCGGGGTGGGCGATGAGGGCGACCACCGAGGGGATCAGCTCGGGGCGGGTGGTCTCGACGTGGACCGGGCTCCCGTCGGACTTGTGGAAGGCGACCCGGTGGTAGTGGCCGGCGTAGTCGCGGGCCTCGAGCTCGGCCTGGGCCACGGCGGTCTGGAACGTGACGTCCCACAGCGTGGGTGCGTCGGTCAGGTAGGCCTCGCCCCGGGCGAAGTTGCGCAGGAAGGCGCGCTGGCTGACCAGCTGCGACTTCGGGCCGATCGTCGTGTAGTGCTCCTTCCAGTCGACCGACAGGCCGACCTTCCGCCAGAGCTCCTCGAAGATCTCCTCGTCCTGCTCGACGAGCTGCTCGCAGAGCTCGACGAAGTTGGGCCGGCTGATCGAGACCTGCCTCTTCGGGTCAGGCTTCTCCGGAGGGGTGAAGTCCTTCTCGTAGGGCAACGAAGGATCGCAGCGGACGCCGTAGTAGTTCTGCACCCGCCGTTCGGTCGGCAGGCCGTTGTCGTCCCACCCCATCGGGTAGAAGACCGACTTGCCGCGCATCCGCTGGAAGCGGGCGATCAGGTCGGTGTGGGTGTAGGAGAAGACGTGCCCGACGTGCAGGCTGCCGGAGACGGTCGGCGGGGGAGTGTCGATGGAGTAGACGTTCTCCCGCGGCTGGCTGCGGTCGAAGCGGTAGGTGTCCGCCTCCTTCCAGCGCCTGCCCCACGCCTCCTCGAGCCCCTCCAGCGCCGGCTTGTCCGGTACGACGACGTCGCGCTGGGCGGACGTCGTCGCGGACAGGTCGGGGCGCTGATCGGTCTCGGTCATGGGCGAAACTTTACGGGGGAACGATCTCGGGCCGCGCACCAGTTCCCGCCGGTCACGGCGGGGGAGCGCCCGTGCACCGTCTGCGTGCGGCCGACCCTAGACTCGTCGTGTCATGACCGAACCCTCCGCCGCCCCCCGCCTCGCCGAGACCTTCCTCGAGGTCGAGGACGCCCTCCTCTCCCGGTGGCCCGAGACGAAGCTGGAGCCGTCCCTGGACCGGATCCGGGCCTTCACCGAGCTGCTCGGAGACCCGCAGTCGTCGTTCCGGACGATCCACCTGACCGGCACCAACGGCAAGACCTCGACCTCCCGGATGATCGACGCGCTGCTCCGGGCGCTCGAGCTGCGGACCGGGCGGTTCACCTCGCCCCACGTCGAGCGGATGACCGAGCGGATCTCGATCGACGGGGAACAGCTCACCGACGAGGAGTTCGTGCAGGCCTTCAACGACGTCGCGCCGTACACCCACCTGGTCGACGAGAGCGAGGCCCACCCGCTCTCGTTCTTCGAGACCGTCGTCGGGATGGCGTACGCCGCGTTCGCCGACGCGCCCGTGGACGTGGCGGTGGTCGAGGTGGGGATGGGCGGCGCCTGGGACGCGACGAACGTGGTCGACGCCGACGTCGCGGTGGTCCTGCCCGTGGCGGTCGACCACCGGAACTACCTGGGCGACAGCCCGGCCGCCGTGGCGGTGGAGAAGGCCGGCATCATCAAGCCCGGCTCGGTGGTGGTCCTCGCCGACCAGCGGCCGGAAGCCGCCGAGGTCCTGCTCGCCCGGGCGACGGAGGTCGGCGCCGAGGTCGTCCGCGAGGGTGTCGAGTTCGGTGTCGCCACGCGGGTGCCGGCCGTGGGCGGGCAGATGCTCTCGCTGCAGGGGCTCCGGGCGGCGTACGACGACGTCTTCCTGCCGCTCTACGGCGCCCACCAGGCGCAGAACGCCGCCGTCGCCCTGGCGGCCGTCGAGTCCTTCGCGGGGGCGCAGCCGCTCGACGCCGAGCTGGTGCGGGCCGCCTTCGCCGAGGTGACCTCCCCCGGTCGCCTCGAGATCATTCGCCGCAGCCCCACGATCGTCCTGGACGCCGCCCACAACCCGCACGGCGCCGAGGCGACCGCGGCCGCGCTGGAGGACTCCTTCACGTTCGCGCCGCTGGTCGGGGTGATGGGCCTGATGTCGGACAAGGACCACGAGGGGGTGCTCGCGGCGTTCGAGCCGCACCTGTCCCACCTGGTGTGCACCCAGAACTCCACGGAGCGGGCGATGCCCGCGGAGCAGCTGGCCGTGGCCGCCCGCGAGATCTTCGGCGAGGACCGCGTCACCGTGGCGCCCCGGCTGGCCGACGCGATCGACCAGGCGGCCACCCTGGCCGAGGCGGAGGAGGGGAGCGGGATCGGCTCCGGCGCGGTGCTCGTGACCGGCTCGGTGATCACCGTCGGCGAGGCCCGCACCATGCTGGGGGGCCCGCGATGAGCCAGCCGGCGCAGAGCGGGCTCCGGTCGCCCCGCCGGGGCATGTGCGCCGCCGTGCTCGCGTTCGAGGCCGTCACCCTCGGCCTCACCACCCCGGTGATGGTGACCGTGGCCGACGTGTCCCTCGGCCGGGCCCTCACGATCGGCCTCGGCCTCGCCCTGGCGTGTGTGCTCCTCGCCGGCCTGCTGCGCCGGGAGTGGGCCTACGCGTGCGGCTGGGCGATCCAGCTGGCCGCGATCGGGCTGGGCCTCGTGATCCCGCTGATGTTCGTCCTGGGCGCGATCTTCGCGCTGCTGTGGGGGACCGCCTACTTCCTCGGGCGCAAGATCGAGCGCGAGCGCGCGGCCGCCTACGCGGCGTACGACGGGTGACGCCCGCCCCGGGCAGCCCCGGAGCGGTCGCTAGTCTCTGCGCCATGACCGCACCCCACGAGATCGCTCGCTCCGCCCGTTCCGCAGGGACCCCGCAATGACGCAGCGCACCCTGGTCCTCCTCAAGCCCGACACCGTCCGCCGCGGACTGGTCGGCGAGGTCCTGTCCCGGTTCGAGGCGAAGGGGCTCTCGATCGTGGCCCTGGAGCACCGCACCATCGATGCCGTGCAGGCCGACACCCACTACGCGGAGCACGTCGAGCGGGACTTCTACCCGCCGTTGCGGGACTTCGTGACCGGTGGCCCGCTCGTGGCGATGGTGCTCGAGGGCGACGAGGCGATCGAGATCGTGCGCACCCTCAACGGCGCCACCGACGGCCGCAAGGCCGCCCCCGGCACCATCCGCGGTGACCTGTCGCTGTCCAACCGCGAGAACCTCGTGCACGGCTCGGACTCACCGGAGTCCGCCGAGCGCGAGATCGGGATCTGGTTCCCCGACCTCTGATTCGGATCCACCTCGTCCACAGCCCCGGGATCCGCCGGTTTCCGGGGTCGCGGCGGAGGGCAGCCTCGGGTGCATGAAGCCCACCTCCTCGCCTGCCGCTCTCGGTCCGTTCCTCACGCCCGTCCGCCGACGCCATCCCGACGTGGACGTCGTCGTGCTGCCGCCGCCGGCGCCGCCACCCGGTGACCCCGATCCGGTCGGCGAGGCCGACGTCGACGAGCAGCGCGCGCGGGTGACCCGGCTGGCCGCCCGGTGGTGGCGCAGCGTCGAGCCGGCGGCCGGTCCGCCGGAGCAACGCGTCCGGTTCGGGCCGGCGCCCGGCACCGTGGTCGCCTCGGCGCGACACCGGGCTCGCGTGGAGACCGGGGCGGTGCTGCTCGCAGGCATCGCGGCCGCGGTGCAGCGCGACGGCGGCCACGTACGTCGCACCCGCACCGGCATGGACCGGGTGGCCGGCGAGCTCGACGGCGTCCGGGTGCGCGCGTCGTACGCAGAGCAGACGGGCGCCGTGCTCCTCGAGGTCGAGTCCGAGCCGATGTTCGTGGGTCGGCGGCGTGCCCGGGAGCTGGTGGGCGGCTGATGGACGTCGTCCCGCTCTCGGTGGGCCGCGCCGTCGCGGTCGTGGGACGAGCAGCACGTCGAGGTGGCTGCCGCGGCCCGGCAGGTCGGCGCGGCGCCGACCGGAGGCTTCACGGGCGCGGTGTCCGGCGCGGCCGCCAGGTTCGCCGGCGCCTGGGAGCGGCACGCGGCTGCGCTGGCGGACGCCGCGGAGACCGAGGCCGACACCCTGCGCGCCGTGGTCGCCGACTACCTCGCCACCGACCGGGCCGCGGCCCTCGACCACTTCCTGCTGGCGACCTACGTGGGGGAGCAGCGATGACCGCGGTGACGTTGCCGCCGCTGCCCCGTCCGGTCCCGCCGCTGACGGCGGACGCCGCCACCGTCCGGGACTACGCCGCCGACCTGCTGGCGGCGTCCGCCCAGCTCGACGACCTCGGCAGCTTCGTCGCCGGTGGCGCCCGGATCGACGACTGGCACGGGTTGGCGGCGTCGTCGTACCACCTCGCGATCGAGCCGCTGGGCCGCCGGGCCGACGCCATGTCGCTGGCCCTCCGGGGTGTCGCGCGACGCTGCGACTCCCATGCCGACGCGCTCACGCGGCTGCTCGCCCGCCGGGAGGGCGCCGAGCAGCACCGCGCCCACCTCGTCGCCCAGATCGACCAGCTCCGCGCCCGCGCCGGCGCGGCGACCGGACCGGACGCGGCCCGACTCCAGGTGGAGTGCGACGACTGCGCCCGCCAGGTCCGGGCCTATGAGGCCGACCTCGACGCCTGGGGCGCCGACCTCGCCGCGGAGGAGGAGGGGATGCGCTCGGCGTTCGAGCGGGTGCTGACCCTCGAGGAGATCGAGCGCACCTACGCCGGCGTCGAGGACCCGGCCGACGAGGCGCTGGCCGGGATGCCCGGCCCCGACGCCACCCCGGTCGAGGTCAACGCCTGGTGGGACGGGCTCACCCACGCCGAGCAGCTCGCGATCGTCGCGGCGGCGCCGCGCGCCATCGGGAACCGCGACGGGATCCCCGCCTGGGCCCGCCACGACGCCAACACGGTGGCGCTCGACAGCGATCTCGCGGCCTGGGAGCACCTCGAGACCCAGGGGCTGCTCACGCCGGAGGAGGAGCGCTGGCTGGAGAACGCCCGCGCCGCCAAGGACGCCATCGGCACCATCGAGGCGGGCATCGACCCGGCCACGCTCGACGGTGTCGAGAGCCAGCTCTACCTCTACGACCCCACGGCGTTCGACGGTGACGGAGCGATCGCGGTGTCCGCAGGCAGCCTCGACACGGCCGCGAACGTCGCGGTCGTCGTCCCGGGACTCGGCACCGACGCCGAGTCCGCGCCGTACCAGGCCGAGCGGGCGCTGACGCTCTATGAGGCGAGCCGCTACCTCGACGGCGTCCAGGACCACCGCGGCGATGTTCTGGATCGGGTACGACGCCCCCGACAACGCGCCCTGGGACGAAGGGTGGGACGCCGCGGGTGTGGTCCGGGAAGACCTCGCCACAGCCGGCGGGGAGCGCCTCGCCGACACCATCGACGGGCTGCGTGCCTCCCGGGACGGCGAGCCTGCCCACCTGACCGCGATCGGGCACAGCTACGGCTCCACGACCGCCGGACACGCGGCCCACGACCACGGGCTCCCGGTCGACGACCTCGTCCTCGTCGGCAGCCCGGGCGCCGGCGGTGACACCGACAGCGCCGCCGACACCGGTGTCGACCCCGATCACGTGTGGTCCGGCGCGAACAGCCGCGACCTGGTGGCCGACCTGGCCAACCACGGCTGGGTGCACCTGGAGACCCTCGGAGGCGGGGGGCTCGGCGACGACCCGGCCGAGGACGACTTCGGGGCACGCAGGTTCCAGGCGGAGTCCACCACCCGGGGCGAGGGTGGGCCGTTCGCGGACCACGCGAAGTACTTCGAGCACGACACCGAGTCCCTCCACAACATCGGCCAGATCGTCACCGGGAACTACGACGCCGTGCTCGCGGCCGACCCCGTCACCGACCCGTGGTACACAGACCCCCGGGATCCGGAGTTCGACCGCGAGCCGACCGCACCCGACACCTGGGAGGGACCGTGAGCAGGCGCCGGACGGCCCGGTGGGCCGGATGCCTGACTGGGTTGATGGCGATGCTGGCGTTGACCGCTTGCGGGTCCGCCGGAGGAGGGGACGACGTGGACGGCGACGAGGCGCGCGCTGCCCTGGAGCGGCAGCGCACCGACGTGCGCGCGGCGGCGAAGGAGCTGCTGCGCGCCGCCGAGCAGAGGCTCCCGGCGACGACGGCGACCAGCGCCGGGTCGTGGCGGGGCTGCGATGTCGGGCGGCCTCGAGGAGTTCCGCAACTTCCGCTACCTCGCCCAGGCGAGGGTCGACCTCGCCGACGGCGACACCGACCGGGCGCTCGAGCTGCTCGACGCCGTCCTCACCGACGCCGGCTTCGAGGTCGGGGGAGTGATGCCCGGGCCGGGTGCCCGGCGCAGCCTCCAGGCCGCGCGCGGCGAGCTCCGTGCGTCCTTCGCCGACACCGGCGCCGGGCCGTTCGTCGGACTGACCGTGACGGGTCCGTGCATCGACGTCCCCGAGGACGAGCGCCAGGAGTGGCTCCGCAAGAACGAGCCGACACCCCGACTCCTCTAGGCGGCGCGCGTGTCCTGCCGGGGATCGGGTCGTCGCGCTCTTACGCTCGACTCGGGCCAGACGTGACCGCTGCGTCGTACCCACCTTCCCCACTGGATCGCCCGAGCACGGGCGTGCGACTGCGAGGCATCGGGATGGCGAACAGCTTCATCGGCCGGGACATGGCTGTGGACCTCGGCACGGCCAACACGCTGGTCTATGTCCGCGGCAAGGGCGTGCTGCTGGACGAGCCCAGCGTGGTCGCGCTCAACGCCACCACGGGCGAGATCCTCGCGGTCGGCCACGAGGCGAAGCGGATGATCGGCCGCACGCCCGACAACATCGCCGCGATCCGCCCCCTCAAGGACGGCGTGATCGCCGACTTCGAGGCGACCGAGCAGATGCTGCGGTTCTTCATCCAGCAGGTGCACCGCCGGCGCTACTTCGCCAAGCCCCGGATGGTGGTCTGCGTGCCGAGCGGCATCACCGCCGTCGAGCAGCGTGCGGTCAAGGAGGCCGGCTACCAGGCCGGTGCCCGGCGCGTCTACATCGTCGAGGAGCCGATGGCAGCGGCGATCGGCGCAGGCCTGCCCGTGCACCAGGCCACCGGCAACATGGTCGTCGACGTGGGAGGCGGCACCACCGAGGTGGCCGTGATCTCGCTCGGCGGCATCGTCACCAGCCTCTCGATCCGGACCGCCGGCGACGACCTGGACCAGGCGATCGTCACCTGGATGAAGAAGGAGTACTCCCTCATGCTGGGGGACCGCACCGCCGAAGAGGTCAAGATGACCCTCGGCTCGGCGTTCCCCCTCCCGGACGAGCCGGAGGCCGAGATCCGTGGCCGCGACATGATCTCCGGACTGCCGCGCACGGTCGTGGTGTCCAGCGCCGAGGTCCGCCAGGCGCTCGAGGAGCCGCTGCACGCGATCGTCGACGCCGTACGCGCCACCCTCGACCAGACCCCGCCCGAGCTCGCCGGCGACATCATGGACCGGGGCATCGTGCTCACCGGTGGCGGTGGCCTCCTGCGCGGTCTCGACGAGCGTCTTCGCCACGAGACCGGCATGCCGGTCCACGTCGCCGAGGACCCGCTGACCAGTGTCGCGCTCGGGGCGGGCAAGTGCGTGGAGGAGTTCGAGGCGCTGCAGCAGGTGCTGGTCAGCGAGCCGAGGCGCTTCTGATGGCGATGGGGAAGGTCGACCGGGGTGGCGCGGAGCGCCGCCCGGTCCGGGCCAGGCGGGAGCGACGCTGGCGCAGCGTCGACCGTTCGGGCGCGCGCCGCCGGCCCTCACGGGCCCTCACGGTTGCCCTGATCCTGGCGAGCGCGACCCTGATCACCCTCGACCAGCAGGGCGGCGAGCAGTCTCCGCTCGAGCCGGCGCGTACGGCGATGGGCGAGGTGTTCGGTCCGATCGAGTCGGCGACCGCCACCGCGGTCCGTCCGTTCGCCGCCGTACCAGAGTGGTTCCGCTCCCACGACTCGATGCGGTCGGAGATCAACGAGCTCGAGGCCCACAACGCCGAGCTCCGCGCCGAGGTCGCCACCACCGACTACGACCGCAACCGGCTCGAGGAGTTCGACGGGCTGACCGCGGCCGCGGAGCAGATCGGCTACGCCCTCGTGCCCGCGCGGGTGGTCGGCCTGGGGCCCTCCCAGTCCTTCAGCCGCACCGTCACCATCGACGCCGGGTCCAGGGCCGGTCTCCGGCCCGACATGACCGTGCTCAACAACGACGGGCTCGTCGGGCGCGTGCTGCGCGTGACCAGCCTGACCGCGACGGTGCTGCTGATCGTCGACGCCGACTCGGTGGTCGGCGGTCGCGTGGGCGAGACCATGGAGGTCGGGTTCCTGCACGGCCGCGGCACCCTGGGCGACTCCGGCCGTCTCGACCTCGAGCTCGTCGACGAGTCCGAGGTCCCGGCCCGGCACGACACGGTGGTCACGTGGGGCAGCGAGGGCGGCGCCCCGTACGTCTCCGGCGTCCCGGTCGGCCGGGTGACCTCGGTCTACAGCAGCCTGCGCGAGACCTCCCAGCGTGCGGTCATCGAGCCGTTCGTGGACTTCGGGTCGATCGACCTCGTCGGCGTCGTGGTCCCCTCCGGGACCTCGAGCGACCGCGCGGTGATCGAGGCGGACGGAGGACTGCGATGACGCTGGTCCGCATGGCCGTGGCGCTGCTCGCCATCGCCGTGGCCCTGGTCCTCCAGGTCTCCTTCTTCCCCTACCTCGCCTGGCAGGGCGTCGTGCCCAACCTCTGCCTGCTCGTCGTGGTGGCCGCCGCCCTGACCCGGGGATCGCAGTTCGCGATCCTGCTGGGCTTCCTGGCAGGCGTCGCCCTCGACCTCGCGCCGCCGGCCGACCACATCGCCGGCCGGTGGGCGCTCGCCCTGGTCGTGGTCGCGTACGTCGCCAGCCGGGTCCGGCAGGACGTCAAGCCCACCGCCACGGCGGTCGTGGCCACCGTCGCGGCGGCGTCGTTCGTCGGTACGTCGGTCTTCGCCCTCACCGGCGTGCTGCTCCAGGACCCCGTGCTCGGCGTGGGTCAGCTGCTCCAGGTGATCCTCGTGGCGGTGCTCTGGGACGTGCTGCTCACCCCGCTGGTGATGCCGCCCGTGATGCGGCTCTTCGACCGCCTCGAGCCCGACCGGGCCATGGCCTGACATGGTCTCCTCGAAGGACGCGGCGCGGCGCTCGACGGGCCCCACGAGCCGCAGACCGGGGGAACCGCGTCCCCACCGTGCCCGCCTGCGACTCGTCGTGATCCAGGCGCTGGTGTTCTCGCTGTTCGCCACCCTGTTCGTCCGGCTCTACTACCTCCAGGTCGTCAGCGGTGCGGAGTACCACGCGCAGGCTGCCTCCCAGTCGGTCCGCGACATCGTGGTCCAGCCGCAGCGCGGCCTGGTCGTGGACGACCAGGGCCGGCCCCTGGCCACCAACCGTCCGTCGTGGGTGATCTCGGTCGACCGCAGCATGCTCGACAAGATGACCGACCGTCAGCGCGGGCTGCTGCTGGAGCGGCTCGGACGCACGGTCGACCTGAAGCCCGCCCGGATCGAGGAGCGCCTGGTCACCTGCGGTGACGCCGGGAGCATCCCGGGCTCGTGCTGGAACGGCTCGCCGTTCCAGCCGGTGCCGGTGGCGCGCGACGTGCCCCAGGCCGTGGCGCTGCGGATCCTCGAGCAGCCCGAGGACCACCCCAGCGTGCTCGCCGAGCAGCAGACCGTGCGTGCCTACCCGCGTCCCTTCGGCGTCAACGCCGCGCACCTGCTCGGCTACCTCAGCCCGATCACCGAGTCCGAGTACGACGCCGCCCAGGCCAACGGTGACCGCTCGGTCAACGGTGCCTCCTCGGTCGGTCGCGCCGGCGTCGAGAAGCAGTACGACGCGTGGCTGCGGGGCATGCCGGGCTACCGCAAGGTCGCCGTCGACTCGATGGGCCGGGTCCTCGGCGACGACGGCGAGATCGCCGGCCAGCCGGGCGACACCCTCGTCACCTCGATCGACGCCAAGGTGCAGGGCGTGGTGGAGAAGCAGCTGGCCACGACGATCCGGACGGCGCGGCAGACCCTCGACCCCGTCAGCGGACGCCGCTACGCCGCGGACTCCGGGGCGGCGGTCGTGCTGGAGGCCGACACCGGGACGGGTGGTCGCGATGGCCAGCCAGCCGACGTACGACCCCAAGGTGTGGGTCGGCGGGATCAGCGAGAAGCAGCTCCAGCGGCTCTACTCCGGCAAGGCCGGCACCCCGCTGCTGAGCCGGGCCACCCAGGGGCAGTTCGCCCCCGGCTCCACCTGGAAGCCGTTCATGACGGCCGGCGCGCTGACCCACGGCTACGGCACCGACACCCGCCTGGCCTGCAGCTCGGGCTTCCAGGTCGGGAACCGGGTGTTCAAGAACTACGAGTCGGGCGCCTACGGCTACATCGGCTTCGACAAGGCGCTCGAGGTCTCCTGCAACACCTTCTTCTACCGCGTCGGCTACCAGCTACTGGCAGAAGTTCGGCTCCGACGTGGCCGACGTGAACGCCAAGGACCCGCTGGTCGAGGAGGCCAAGACCTTCGGCTTCGGGTCCCGGACCGGGATCGACCTGCCGGGCGAGGCGTCCGGGCGGATCGCCGACCGCAAGTGGAAGCGCGCCTACTACAAGTCGATGAAGGACTACTACTGCGGGATCGCGGACAAGCCCCAGGACGGCAAGACCAGCGACTTCGTCTACAAGTTCGCCTACGAGTTCTGCATCGAGGGCTACGCCTACCGCGCCGGTGACGCCGTGAACTTCGCGATCGGCCAGGGCGACACCATCGTCACGCCGCTCCAGCTCGCCCGCGCCTACGGCGCGCTGGCCAACGGCGGCACCCTCTACGCCCCCCGGGTGGGCAAGGCGATCGTCTCCCCGGACGGGACGGTGCTCGACCGGATCGAGCCCAAGGTCAACGGCCGGGTCAAGCTCCCGGCACGGGTGATCAACTACATCGACCGCGCCCTGCAGGGCGTGACCCGCCAGGGCACCATGTCGTGGCGGATGATCAACTTCCCGCTCGACAAGGTCGTGGTCCGCTCCAAGACGGGATCCGCGGAGGTCTACGGCAAGCAGTCGACGTCCTGGGTCGCGTCCTACAGCAAGGACTACGTGGTCGTGATGATGGTCTCCCAGGGCGGCACCGGGTCGGGCACCTCGGGCCCGTCGATCCGCAAGATCTGGGAGACGCTCTACGGCATCAAGCCCGACCAGCTGCGGGTCGACCCGGAGCGGGCCGCGATCCCCGGGACCGTCCCCCCGAGGAGCCTGCCGATCTTCCTCGAGGACGGCTCGATCCTGCCGCCGGCGCGCAAGGAGGACTGATGGGTTCTCCCCAGAAGTCCACGACCCGGAGCCGGTACGCCGCCCGGCCCACCACCGTGCTGCGCGCCCCGGGCCTCGACTGGCTGCTCATGCTCGCGGTCCTCGCCCTGCTGGTGCTCGGCAGCCTGCTCGTCTGGTCGGCCACGTCGGCCCGCGGCGACCTCACCGGTGGCGACTCCTCGGCGTACCTCCGCAAGCAGCTGGTCAACGTCGCGATCGGGATGGTCCTGATGGTGATGGTGCTGGCGACCGACCACCGCTGGGTCCGGATCCTGGCGCCGCTGGTCTACCTCGCCTCCCTGGCCGGGCTGACGCTGGTGCTGACCAGCGGGGTGACCATCAACGGGTCGCGCTCGTGGATCCAGCTCGGGGGGATGTCGATCCAGCCGGCCGAGTTCGCGAAGCTGGCCGTGGTGATCGGCATGGCGCTGCTCGTCGCCGAGCGCGCCGAGGGGCGTCGGCGTCACGACGTCACCTGGGTCGATGTCGCCGGCATGCTGGCGATCGCCGCCCTCCCGGCCGCGCTGATCATGCTGCAGCCCGACCTCGGCACGATGCTCGTGCTCTCCGCCACCGTCTTCGGGGTGATCGCCGCGTCCGGCGCGCCCCGGCGGTGGCTGCTGCTGATGGGTGCCGGCGGGGTGACGGCAGGGGTGGCGGCCGTGTCCGCCGGGTTCCTCAAGCAGTACCAGGTCGACCGGTTCCTCGCGTTCACCAACCCGGAGCTCGACCCGCGCGGTGCCGGATACAACACCGAGCAGGCCCGGATCGCGGTCGGCAACGGCGGACTCTTCGGGGAGGGACTCTTCGACGGCTCCCAGACCCGCTCGGGCTTCGTTCCCGAGCAGCACACCGACTTCATCTTCACCGTCGCCGGCGAGGAGCTCGGACTGGTCGGCGCCGGCGTACTGATCCTGCTCCTGGGCGTCGTCATCTGGCGGGCGCTCGTGATCGCGTTCCACACCGACGACACCTTCGGCCGGATCGCCGCTGCCGGCATCGCGTGCTGGTTCGGCTTCCAGGCGTTCCAGAACATCGGCATGTGCCTGGGCATCATGCCCGTGACCGGCGTACCCCTCCCGTTCGTCTCCTACGGCGGCAGCTCGATGTTCGCCGGCCTGCTCGCGATCGGACTGCTGCAGAACATCCACCTGCGCTCCACCGCCTCCCTGCCGACCCGGTTCCTCACCCCCTCCCGGGTGCTCGCGAGTCGCTGAACGGCCCGTCCGCACCGGGCGGCATACCGCCCATCTGGGGCATGGTCCCCCGGGTCCCGCCCGTGTCATCGTGAGGCGTGGCCTACCGGCTGCTTCAGGGGGCCGTCGAGCGAACCGCTCTCGCCGGTCACGCGGGCAAATCTGGGGCGGGGCTCGAGCGCGTGCGGCTCGTGGACGGAAGCAGGTTCGTCGTCAAGCGGATCCACCCGGACAGCGACCTCACCCTCGGCCTGACGGGCGGGACCGTGGCCCGCGAGTACCTGCTCTGGCGGGCCGGCGTGCTGGACCGGCTGCCGACGGGGGTGGGACACGCCGTCCTCGACGGGTGGCTCGAGGGGGAGACCACCGTCCTGGTCATGCGGGACCTCGGCGACGCCGTCCTCACCTGGGACTCCCGGCTCGACGCCGCGCAGACCGACTGGGTGCTGGAGCGTGTGGCGGCCGTGCACCGGCGCTTCCTCGGGGACCCACCCAGCGACACGGTGGGGCTGGGGGAGGCGCTGAGCCTGTTCGCGCCGGCCCGGCTCCGGGCGTTGGCCGAGCAGGGGACCGAGCTCGCCACGCTCGCCCTCCGCGGGTGGGAGATCTTCGCGGACACGGCGCCCGCCGACGTGGCCGCGCCGGTCCTGGCCCTGCTGTCCGACGTGACTCCTCTCGCGGACGCGCTCTCGACGGGCCCCGTCACGCTGACCCACGGGGACCTGACGACCGTGAACATGGCCGTCGAACGCGACGACCTCGTGCTGCTCGACTGGGCGCTGCCGATGGCCGCCCCGGGCGCCGTGGACGTCGCCCGCCTGGTGGCCGGCTGTTCCACACGGATGGCGCCACCGCGTGAGGCCGTGCTGGCGTCGTACGCCCGGCTGGCAGGTCCGGCCCACGACGAACGGTCGATGCGGCTGGCGCTGCTGGCCGGCCTGCTCTTCCTCGGCTGGAACAAGGCGCTGGACGCCACCGAGCACCCTGACCCGGCCACCCGGGCCCGCGAAGGCGACGACCTGGACTGGTGGGTCCGCGCGGCCCGCCACACCCTCGAGATGGGAGACCTCTGATGGAGCTCAACACGCTGTACCACCGGACCGTCGAGAGCTGGGCGGACCGGGTCAACGCCGTGGGCCCCGACCAGTGGGACGGCCCGACGCCGTGCCGGGAGTGGAACGTGCGCGACCTGACCAACCACGTCACCGGCGAGGACCTGTGGACCGCGCCGCTGATGCACGGCAGCACGATCGAGGAGGTGGGCGACCGGTTCGACGGCGACGTGCTGGGCGACGACCCGATCAAGACCTCGCTGGCCGCCGCGATGGAGGCCACCCGGGCCGTCGCGGACACGCTGCCGACCCACGGCACGGTGCACCTGTCCTACGGCGAGGAGAAGATGGACGAGTACGTCCTCCAGCTCGCCACCGACCACCTGATCCACGGCTGGGACCTCGCCGTCGCCACGGGCGGCAACCCGCGCCTGGACCCGGCACTGGTGCACGAGGTGGCGGTGTGGTTCGCCGGCCGCGAGGAGATGTACCGGGCCGGCGGGGCGATCGCGGCCCGGGCCGCCTTCGGCGGTGACGCGCAGTCCGACCTGCTGGCGGCGTTCGGTCGCGACCCGCACTGGGGCCGGACCCACGCCACCCTGGCCCGGTTCAGCGCCGCGTTCGGCAGCGGCGACGTCGACGCGATCATGGGCCTGATGACCGACGACTGCGTCTTCGAGGCCACCGGACCGGCGCCGGACGGGGTTCGGCACGAGGGTGCGGCCGCCGTCCGGGCGGTGTGGGACGAGGTGTTCGGCCAGACCCGGGACGCCGCCTTCACCGAGGAGGAGTCGTTCGTCAGCGGTGACCGTGCCGTCCTGCGCTGGAGGTTCGACTGGACCGGGGAGGACGGTTCGCCCGGCCACGTCCGAGGTGTCGACGTGATGCGGGTCCGGGACGAGCGGGTCTGCGAGAAGTTCTCCTACGTGAAGGGGTGACCCGACTGCCGGAGGAATCGGCGGCGGCCAGCGTGGCGTCGTACCCTTGATGGTCGGCCTGCCCCCAACCGCTCCGAGGTGTCTTCGTCGTGTCCGTCGCTGTCGACCACCGCAGCGTCTTCCCGCGCCTGGAGCCGAAGCTGTCGTCGGTGCAGAAGCCGATCCAGTACGTCGGCGGCGAGCTCAACTCGACCGTGAAGGACTGGGACTGCGCGCCCGAGGGCGAGACCGTCCGCTGGGCGCTGATGTACCCCGACGCCTACGAGGTGGGGCTGCCCAACCAGGGCGTCCAGATCCTCTACGAGGTCCTCAACGAGCGGGACTGGATCCTCGCCGAGCGCACCTACTCGGTGTGGCCCGACATGGAGCGGGTCATGCGGGAGGAGCGCATCCCCCAGTTCACCGTCGACGGGCACCGGCCGGTCGGCGCGTTCGACGTCTTCGGCCTGAGCTTCTCCACCGAGCTCGGCTACACCAACATGCTCAACGCCCTCGACCTCGCCGGGATCCCGCTGCACGCGACCGATCGTGGCGACGACGACCCGATCGTGCTCGCGGGCGGGCACGCGGCGTTCAACCCCGAGCCGATCGCCGACTTCCTCGACGCCGCCGTCCTCGGTGACGGCGAGGAGGTCGTGCTCGCGATCTCCGAGGTCGTCCGCGAGTGGAAGGCCGAGGACCGCCCGGGCGGGCGTGACGAGCTGCTGCGACGGCTCGCCGTCACCGGCAACATCTACGTCCCGAAGTTCTACGACGTCACCTACGCCGCCGACGGACAGATCGACGCCGTGGTCCCGAACCGGCCCGGCATCCCGTTCCGGGTGCGCAAGCACACGCTGATGGACCTCGACGCCTGGCCCTACCCGGCCAAGCCGCTGGTCCCGCTCGCCGAGACCGTGCACGAGCGGTTCTCCGTGGAGATCTTCCGCGGCTGCACCCGGGGATGCCGGTTCTGCCAGGCCGGGATGATCACCCGCCCGGTGCGCGAGCGGTCGATCGAGACGATCGGCACCATGGTCGAGAACGGCATCCGCCAGTCCGGCTTCGACGAGGTGGGCCTGCTGTCCCTGTCGAGTGCCGACCACACCGAGATCGGCGAGGTGGCCAAGGGGCTCGCCGACCGCTACGAGGACTCCAACGTCTCGCTGTCGCTGCCGTCGACCCGGGTGGACGCCTTCAACATCACCCTGGCCAACGAGTTCTCCCGCAACGGCCGCCGGTCCGGGCTGACGTTCGCACCCGAGGGTGGCTCGGAGCGGATGCGGAAGGTGATCAACAAGATGGTCACCGAGGAGGACCTCATCCGCACCGTCGCCACGGCGTACTCCCACGGCTGGCGGCAGGTGAAGCTCTACTTCATGTGCGGCCTCCCCACCGAGACCGACGAGGACGTCCTCGCGATCGCCGACCTGGCGAAGAAGGTGATCGCCAAGGGGCGCGAGGTGTCCGGGCGCAACGACATCCGCTGCACCGTCTCCATCGGCGGGTTCGTGCCCAAGCCGCACACCCCGTTCCAGTGGGCCTCCCAGCTCGACCACGAGACCACCGACTCCCGCCTGCAGCAGCTGCGCGAGACCGTGCGCCAGGACAAGAAGTTCGCCCGCGCGATCGGCTTCCGCTACCACGACGGCAAGCCCGGCATCGTCGAGGGACTGCTCTCCCGCGGCGACCGGCGGGTCGGCCGGATCATCGAGCAGGTGTGGCGCGACGGCGGCCGCTTCGACGGCTGGAGCGAGCACTTCTCCTACGACCGCTGGGTCGACTCGGCCACCACGGCCCTCGCCGCTCTGCCCGACGACCAGGGCGACGTCGACCTCGCCTGGTTCACCACCCGCGAGCGGGAGTACGACGAGATCCTCCCGTGGGACCACCTCGACTCCGGTCTCGACAAGGACTGGCTGTGGGCCGACTGGGAGGACGCGCTCGCGGTCGCCGATGGCGCCGACATCGAGGTCGAGGACTGTCGCTGGACCCCGTGCTACGACTGTGGCGTCTGCCCGGAGATGGACACCGAGATCCAGATCGGCCCCACCGGTCGCCAGCTGCTGCCGCTCAGCGTCGTCTGACGGGTTGTGTGCTCAGGTGGTCGTCCGGGCAACCAGCTCAGCACACGACCGGCCAGACCGCTCGGCGGCGTCAGCGGGCCAGCTGGTCCTCGACGTACGCCGGCCGGGCGACGTACCAGCCGATCGCCATCTGGGGCACGGTGAGCGCGACCAGGAACCAGAGCGGGGCCGTCCAGCCGCCGGTGGCGCCGTAGAGCACCCCGACCGTGAACGGCCCGAGGGCGGCGAGCAGGTAGCCCGCTGACTGGGTGAAGCCGGACAGTGCGGCGGTCCCCGACGGCGTCCGCGAGCGCAGTCCGATCAGGGTCAGGATCAGCGGGAAGGTGCAGGTCCCGGCGCCGACGACGACCGCCCACACCACGGCCAGGTCGTGCGGGGCGAGCATCAACCCGACGTACGCGACGGGGTAGCACGCCATCACGCCGAGCATGATCGAGCGCTGGTCCGCCCGTCGGGCGGCCGCGGCGGGCAGCCACAGTGACAGCGGGACGCTCGTCCCCGCGACCAGGCCCACCAGCAGCCCGGCCAGGGCGGGGGAGTAGCCGTTGTCGCGCCACAGCTGGGCGAACCAGCCGAAGATCGCGTAGGCGTGCATCGACTGCAGCCCGAAGAAGAGGGCCATCCCCAGGCCGAGCCGGGTCCGGGCCACGTCCCCGAGGCGTACGTCGTGGGGTGATGCCGCCAGGTGCCGGTCGTGCCTGACCAGCCGCAGCCACGGCAGCGCCGCGACCACGGCAACCAGAGCCCACGCCGCGAGCCCGGAGCGCCAGCCACCCGCAGCCTCTGCGATCGGGACCGTGAGGGTGAGCGCCCCGGTCAGCCCGACCGCCAGAGCGGCGGTGTAGAGCGCGGTGACCCTCCCGATCCGGTCCGGGAAGTGGAGCTTGACCAGGGAGGGCAGCAGGACGTTGGCGACCGCCATCCCGGCCAGGGCGAGCATCGAGAGCACGAGGAACGCCGACGCGTCCGAGACCGCAGCCCGGGCCGCGAGACCCGCGGCCACCGACACGAGGGCGACGAGGGTGACGCGGTGGACGCCGACCCGGCGCGCGAGCCACGGCGCGGCCGCGCCGAACCCGGCGAAGGCGAGCACCGGCATCGAGGTGAGCAGCCCCGCGACCGCGGTCGACATGCCGAGCCCGGAACGCACCTCGGCCAGCACCGGCCCGACGCTGACGGCGGCGGGCCGCAGGTTGACGGCCAGCAACAGCAGCCCCACCAGCACGAGTGCCGTCGCCGCAGTGAACCGGTTGTCGCTCATTGTGCGCCGATCGTCCCAGAGGCGGGCGTGGCTCCTTGACACCGCCCCGCGCGCTCGCAAGCCTTACCCAACCCCCGATGTGAGCCGCATCACCACGGCAGGAGCACGCATGCTGACTGCGCGAAACCTCGAAGTCGTCTACGACGACGTGGTGCTCGCGCTCCGCGGTGTCAGCCTCAGCGTCCCGGACGGCGAGATCATCGCCCTGCTCGGCTCGAACGGCGCCGGCAAGACCACCCTGCTGCGGACGATGACCGGGTTGCTGAAGATCCACGACGCCGAGATCACCAAGGGCAAGGTGACCCTCGATGACAAGTCGCTGACCCGGGCCCGGCCCGAGAAGATCGTCAGCCTCGGCGTACGCCAGGTGCTCGAGGGTCGGCGGGTCTTCGTCGAGATGAGCGTCGAGGAGAACCTGCGGGTGGGCGCGCACACCGCGCACGCGCACCTGAAGGAGAACGTCGAGCGGGTCTTCGGGCTGTTCCCCGTGCTCGCCGACCGGCGGACCCAGACCGCGGGGTTCCTCTCGGGCGGGGAGCAGCAGATGCTGGCCATGGGGCGGGCGATGATGTCCAACCCGCGCTACCTCCTGCTCGACGAGCCCAGCCTCGGCCTCGCCCCCAAGCTGGTCGACCAGATCCGCGACGTCATCGTCGAGATCAACCAGACCGGCACCGGCGTGCTGCTGGTCGAGCAGAACGCCACCATGGCGCTGAGCATCGCCAGCCACGGCTACGTGATGGAGACCGGCCGGATCGTGCTCGACAAGCCGGCGGCGGCCCTGCTGAAGGACGACGACGTCCGCGAGTTCTACCTCGGCCTCCACCCCGGCGAGGACGGCCGGAAGTCCTTCCGCGACACCAAGCACTACCGCCGCAAGAAGCGGTGGTCGGCGTGACCACTGACCAGGACACGGAGTCCGGCGGCGCCGGACGCCACGACCAGCGGGCCGGTCGCCCGCCTCCAGGACGTCCACCTCTCCTTCGCCGGGGTCAAGGCCATCAACGGTGTCGACTTCGAGGTCCGGCCCAGCGAGCTGTTCGCGATCATCGGGCCCAACGGCGCCGGCAAGACGTCGCTGTTCAACGTGCTGTCCGGGGTCTACCGCCCCCAGCAGGGGTCGGTCGAGTTCCTGGGCCAGAGCATCCTGGGCGAACGGCCCGCACAAGATCGCTGCGCTGGGCATGGCGCGGACGTTCCAGAACATCGCGCTGTTCGAGCACCTGACGGTCCTCGACAACCTGATGCTCGGCCGGCACCAGCACATCCGCTACGGCTTCGGCTCGGCGATCCTGTGGCGCGGCCGGGCCCGCAACCAGGAGCTCGAGCACCGCGCGTTCGTCGAGGAGATCGTCGACTTCCTCGAGCTCGAGCAGTGGCGCAAGCTCCCGGTGGGCCTGCTGCCGTACGGCGTCCAGAAGCGGGTCGAGCTCGGGCGCGCCCTGGCGATGGAGCCGAAGCTGCTGCTCCTCGACGAGCCGGTGGCCGGGATGAACCTCGAGGAGACCGAGGACACCGCCCGCTACATCCTCGACATCCGGGACGAGCTCGACATCCCGATCATCATGGTCGAGCACGACATGGGCCTGGTGATGGACCTCGCCGACCGGGTGCTCGTGGTCGACTTCGGCGTCCCGATCGCGACGGGGACCCCCGAGGAAGTGCAGCGCCACCCCGACGTCCTCCGCGCCTATCTGGGCGAGGAGATCAAGGCATGACCAGCCCCGCCACCCGCATCCGCGACCACGCGGCGGCCATGCCGCGGTCGGTGGCCCTGCGCGACAAGCACATGGGGGTCTGGCGGGAGTGGACGTGGGAGTCCTACTGGGACCACGTCCAGCTCGCCGGCCACGCGTTCCTCGCGCTGGGGGTCGAGCCGGGCGACCGGATCGCCATCCACTCCGAGAACCGCCCCGAGTGGCTGATCGCCGACATGGGGGCGCTCGCCGTCCGCGGCCGCGTCGGTCGGGGTGTACCCGACCAACCCCGCCGCCGAGGTCGGCTACCTGCTCGGTGACTCCGGCGCCAAGGTGATCGTCGCCGAGGACCAGGAGCAGGTGGACAAGACGTTCGCCGTCCTCGACGACGTGCCCGACCTCCAGCGGATCGTCTATCTCGAGCCGCGCGGGATCCGGCACCGCTACGACCACGAGAAGCTGCTGTCGTGGGAGGAGTTCCTCGACCTCGGCCGGGAGCACCGCGAGCAGCACCCCGACGCCGTCGCGGACGCCCTCGCCGGACAGCAGCCGGACGACCTGGCCACCCTGATCTACACCTCCGGCACCACCGGCTCCGCCCAAGGGCGCGATGCTCACGGTCGCCAACGTCGAGTTCGCCATCCGGATCCTGTGCGAGGAGGGCGCGTTCACCGACCCGCCCGCCGGCCCCGACGACCTGACCCTCTCCTACCTGCCGCTGTCCCACGTGGCGGAGCGGATCTTCACCACCTGGTTCAACGCCGCCGCCGCCACCCAGGTCAACTTCGCGGAGTCGATCGAGACCGTTCCCCAGAACCTCCGCGAGGTGCAGCCGACGATCCTCTTCGGCGTACCGCGGATCTGGGAGAAGCTGCTGGCCGGCATCGACATCCGGCTCTCGGGCGCGACCTGGTTCAAGCGCAAGGTGGCCGCCTTCTGGCTGCAAGGTCGCCGACCGGATCGGCGAGCGGCTGGTCGCGAACGGCGGCTCCCACACGGCCGGCACCCGCGCCCTGTACGCCGTCGGCTACGTCTTCTTCTTCCGCGCGCTCAAGGAGCGGCTCGGCATGCGCAAGGTGCGGTACGCCGGGTCGGGTGCGGCTCCGATCGCGCCGGAGGTGCTGCGGTTCTTCATGGGAATCGGCGTGCCGATGCACGAGGTCTACGGCATGACCGAGAACACCGCGGTCGCCACCGCCAACCGTCCGGGTCGGGTCAAGCTGGGGACCGTCGGCGAGGTCCAGCCCGGGACCGAGGTGAAGATCGACGAGGAGACGGGGGAGATCCTGACCCGGCACGCCGGCGTCTTCGCCGGCTACTGGCGCAAGGAGGAGGCGACCCGCGAGGCGATGACCGAGGACGGCTGGCTCCGCACCGGCGACGTCGGGGAGTGGGTCGACGGGACGCATCTCAAGATCACCGACCGGATGAAGGACATCATCATCACCGCCGGCGGCAAGAACATCTCGCCCTCGGAGATCGAGAACGCCCTCAAGGCGTCCCCGTTCATCAAGGAGGCGATCGTCGTCGGTGACGGCCGCAAGTACCTCACCGCGCTGATCGGGATCGAGCTCGACACGGTCGGCGAGTGGGCCCAGCGCCGGCAGATCGGCTACTCCACCTACCGCGACCTCGGGGAGAAGCCGGAGGTGCTCGAGCTCGTCGCGGGGATCGTCAAGGACGTCAACGACCGGTTCGCCCAGGTCGAGCAGGTCAAGGAGTTCCGGCTGCTGCCCAAGGAGCTCGACCACGAGGACGGCGAGCTGACGGCGACCCAGAAGGTCAAGCGATCCGCGATCTCCGACATGTTCGGGGACACCGTCGAGGAGATGTACGCCAGGAGCAGCGGATGACCGAGCTCCTCGAGGTGATCCTGCGCGGCCTGGGCAGCGGCGCGATCTATGCCCTGCTCGCCCTCGGCTTCGTGATCATCTACAAGTCCACCGGGGTGATCAGCTTCGCCCAGCCGGCGATGATGCTGACCGGCGCCACCATCACCAGCTACGTCGCACCCGCGCTCGGGGTGATGCTGTTCGCCGGCTTCTCCTTCTTCCTCTCGATGGCCGTGGCAGCGCTGATCACCGCGGCGATCGGGCTGGTCATCGAGCGCGGCGCCATCCGCCCGATGGTGGGCCGCCCGGCCTTCGTGGTCGCGATCATCACCATCGGCATCGACATCATCGTGCGGGTGGTCTCCAGCGGGTTCATCGGACTCGGCGCGCGGCAACATCCCCAACCCCTGGGGGCTGCAGCGGATGGAGTTCCTGGGGCTGCGGGTGCAGGAGCGGCACCTCGCCGCCTTCGCCACGCTGGTGGTCGTCGTGGCGGCACTGTTCTGGTTCTACCGCTACACCCGGCACGGCCTGGCGATGCGCGCGGCGGCCTTCGACCAGGAGGCCGCCCTCACCCAGGGCGTCAACGTCGGCAGCGTCTTCGCGACCTCCTGGGCGTTGGCGGGTGCTCTCGCCGCGATCGCCGGTGCCCTGCTCGCGACCGCCGCCGGAGTGGACCGGCAGATCTGGATCGTGGCGCTGATCGCCCTGCCGGCCATCATCCTCGGCGGCCTCGACTCCCTGGAGGGCGCGGTGATCGGCGGGCTCGCGGTGGGCATCGTGGAGTCGCTCGTCGGCAGCTACCAGCGCGACTTCGCGCCCTGGCTCGGCGACAACTTCTCCATCGTCTCCCCCTACGTGCTGATGTTGCTGGTGCTGCTGGCCAAGCCCTACGGCATCTTCGGCACGCCGGAGGTGCGGCGGGTATGAGACCACCACCACCGAGCTGCCCGCACCCAAGCGCCGGGCCCGGAGGCTGTCGGGGCGCCCGCAGTTCTACCGCTCCTACGCCCAGGAGCTCGCGCTGTTCAACACCCGCGCCGAAGCTGGTCGGGGTCGGCGCTGATCCTCCTGGTCGCGTTCGGCGCTGCCGTTCGTGCTCACCGACAACCTGCTGCAGACCCTCGCGCTGGGGTTCGCGTTCGCGATCGGCGCGCTCGGCCTGAACATCGTCACCGGCCTGGCCGGCCAGGTCTCGCTGGGCCACGCGTTCTTCCTGGGGGTCGGCGCCTACACCGCCGCCGCGATCTCCGGCGACCCCGAAGGGCGCACGATCGGGTTCGGGATCACCAACATCCTGGTCTGGCTGCCGGCGGCCGGCCTGGCCGCGGCCCTCGCCGGCGTGCTGGTCGCGCCGCTGGCAACCCGGCTGCGCGGGCTCTACCTCGCGATCGTCACGCTCGGCCTGGTGTTCATCGGGGAGCACATCTTCGGCGAGTGGAGCGACCTGACCGGAGGCTCCGGTGTCGGGCGCGAGGGTGCCCTGCCGGAGCTGTTCGGCTACGACTTCGCCACGGACTCCGCCGTCTTCACCTCCGACCAGAACTTCTACCTGCTGATGCTGGTGCTGCTCCTGGTCTTCGCGCTCGGTGCCCGCAACCTCGCCCGGTCCCGGACCGGTCGCGCCTTCGCCGCCGTCCGCGACCGCGACATGGCCGCGGAGATGATGGCGATCAACCTGCCGCGCACCAAGACGCTGGCGTTCGGGATCTCGTCGTTCTACGCCGGCTGCTCGGGTGCGCTGATCTACTCGGTGATCGGGTTCTTCGAGCCCACCTCGTTCTCGCTGCTGCTGTCGGTGCAGTTCATCGCGATGGTGCTGATCGGTGGCGCCGGCACGGTGAGCGGGCACGATCCTGGGCGCGATGTTCATCTCGATGCTCCCGACGCTGACCCGGGAGCTGCCGGCGTACGTTCCGTTCATCTCCGTCCAGGTCACCGACACCCCCAACGTCTTCCAGCTCGAGTCGGTCCTCTACGGCCTGCTCATCGTGGTGTTCCTGCTGTTCGAGCCGCGTGGCCTGTTCGGCATCTGGGTCCGCATCCGCAACTACTGGAAGGGCTGGCCGTTCAGCTACTGAGCGGCCGCACGACACAAAGGAGAGTGCTGTGAAGGTACGCAAGACCGGGGTGCTGCTCGCAGCACTCGCGCTGATGGCCACCGCGGGTTGCCGCGGCGGAGACACCGAGAGTGGTGCGATCGACGCACCCGGGGTGACCGACGAACCCTGTCCGGACGCGGTCAACGAGGACAACGGCTGCATCTATCTCGGGACCATCTCCGACCTGACCCAGGGACCGTTCGCCCCGCTGGGCGTGCCGATCACCGACACGCAGGAGGCGTTCTGGAACCGGGTCAACGAGGACGGCGGCATCGGCGGCTACGACATCAACGTCACCGAGTACGTCCGCGACAACCTCTACAACCCGCAGACCCACAAGCAGGTCTACGGCGAGATCGAGCCCGACGTGCTCGCCCTGGCCCAGACCTTGGGCTCGCCGACCACCCTGGCGATCGTCCCCGACATGACGCGCGACGAGATGATCGGGGCGCCGGCGTCGTGGACGTCGATGTGGGCCTTCGAGGAGAACATCCTGGAGTCCGGAGCCAACTACTGCGTCGAGGGCATGAACTCGGTCGACTACATGGTCGAGAACGAGGGGATCAAGTCCGTCATGGCCGTCCACTTCCCGGGTGACTACGGCGGCGACGGCGCCGCCGGCGCCGAGATCGCGGCCGAGGCGAACGGCATCGACTTCAGCGCCGTCGAGACGGAAGCCGGTCAGGAGAACCAGGCCGGCGCGATCAGCGAAGTCGTGCGGAAGAAGCCCGATCTGGTCTTCCTGGGCACCAGCCCGACCGAGACCGCGGTGATCGTCGGCCAGGCCGCCGCCCAGGGCTACACCGGCAAGTTCATCGGGCTCGGCCCCACGTGGAACCCGGCCCTGCTGGACACCGCGGCAGCGCCGGCACTCGAGGCGTCGTACATGCAGTCCGGCTACTGGGGCCCCTTCGGGACCGACACCCCCGGCCACGAGGCGATGCGCGAGGCGCTCGGTGACCTCGACCAGCCGACCGACGGACACACCGCCGGCTGGGCCTGGTCCTACCCGCTGAAGGCGGCGCTGGAGGAGTGGCTGGACGGCGACTACGACAAGACTCGGGCCGGGCTCCTGGAGGCCGTCCAGTCGCTGGAGACGATCGACTACGAGGGCATGCTGCCCGAGGAGGCCGGCAACCGCTCCGGTGATCCCAACGAGACCGTCTTCCGCGAGTCGGTGATCAGCAAGGTGGACAAGTCCGCACCGACCGGCGTCAGCATCGTCGAGGACTTCTTCTCCGGTCCGACCGCGTCGGAGTACGAGTTCGAGGGTCCCTGCTTCGAGGGCTGACCTGCCCGAGACGTCCTTGATCCACGTCGACCCGCCCGGAGCCAGCGAGCCCGGGCGGGTCGACGTGGTCTGATGGGGACGTGCGGCACCTCGGCGACGACGAGCGGCGCGCTCGTCTCGCCCGGCGGCACGCGATCGCGCCGACGCACCGGGTCTCCGACGCTCTGACGGCCACCCGGGCGATGACGGTGCTGCACGCCACCGAGCCGGCCACCGTCCACCTCTCGTTGCACGCGCGGGTGGTCGACCTGGCGGTGGCCGACGTCGACCGCGCGTTCTACGACGCACGCACGCTGGTCAAGCAGCTCGCCATGCGCCGGACCCTGTTCGTGTTCCCCCGCGAGCTGCTGCCCGCGGCCTGGGGGAGCGCCTCGGCCCGGGTGGCCGGCATCGAACGTCGCAGGACCGCCCAGGACGCCGAGGTCGGTGGGCTGGCCGCCGACGGACAGGCGTGGGTGGAGGCCGCCCGGCAGGCCGTTCTGGACCGGCTCTCCGACGGGTCGGGGCTGACCGCGGCGGCACTCCGCGAGGAGCTGCCGGAACTGGCCGGCACGGTCCACCTCGGCAAGGGGAAGTGGGCCGCCGAGGTGTCGCTGGCGCCCCGCGTGCTCACCCTCCTCGGCGCGGAGGGGCTGATCGTCCGGGGGCGCAACGACGGCCACTGGCGGATCTCGCGCCCCCTCTGGACCGCGATGTCCGACTGGTTGGGCGAGTCGCCGCACCCCAGCCCGAGGCCGAGGGGTACGCCGCGCTGGTCACGGCCTGGCTCCGCTCCTTCGGGCCCGGGACCGAGGCCGACCTGGTCTGGTGGCTGGGCGCGACCAAGGGCGCCGTCCGGCGGGCCCTGGCGGACGTCGGTGCGGTGGAGGTGTCGCTCGACCGGGGCCAGACGGGCTGGGTGCTGGCCGACGACTCCTCGCGCACGAACAGGCAGAACTCCTGGCCATCGGGGTCCCGCAGCACCGTCCACCGAAAGCTGTCGCCATCCACGACCGTCGCGCCGGCGGCCAACGCCGCCTCGAGCCCCTCCGCGTTCACGTCGAGGTGGATGCGGTTCTTGACGGTGGTGGGCTCCGGGACCGGGTTGACCCAGACCCGTGGCTCGCCGGTCGGGTCGTCGAGCCGCCACACCCCGTCGCGGTGCGCCTCGGGGTTCAGGTCGAGCAGTCGCGCCCAGAACCGGGCGGACCGCTCGGCGTCGACGGCGTCGATGCAGAGGTCCTTGTACGTCGCGAGCGGCACGTGCCCATGCTGGCACGGCGCGAGTTCGTGGAGAGCGAGCGGCGCGGCGTACTCTCCCGGCGTGCGCCAGCAGCCCGAGCAGCAAGCCCCGCCTGTCCAGCGGCTGAGGATCCGCTACGCCAAGCGCGGTCGGTTGCGGTTCACCAGCCACCGTGACTTCAGCCGGGCCTTCGAGCGGGCGGTGTTCCGGGCGCGGCTCCCGATGGCCTACTCGTCGGGCTTCAACCCCCACCCGCGGATCTCCTACGCCGGCGCCGCGCCGACCGGGTCCGCCAGCGAGGCGGAGTACCTCGAGATCGGCCTGGCCGAGGTGACCGACCCGGACGCCGTCCGGGCGGCCCTCGCCGAGGCGCTGCCGGACGGCCTGGACGTGCTGGAGGTCGTGGAGTCTCCCGGCGGCTCCCTGGCCGACCTGCTGGAGGCCAGCCGGTGGCGGATCGACCTCCCTGTGACCCTCGACGACGCAACCTCGAGCGTTGCGGGCTTCCTGGCGACCGAGACGGTGATGGTCGAGCGGATGACGAAGAAGGGTTTGCGCGAGTTCGACTGCCGCAGCGCCGTGGTCTCCCTGGTCGCCGAGGTGGCGGGGGAGGGGACCTCTCTCGAGCTCGTCCTGCGGCACACCGTGCCCGCGGTGCGCCCGGACGACGTCCTGACCGGCCTGCGCCTCACGACGGGGCTCGACGCCGGTGAGTCGCCGCTGCTCACCCGGCTCGCCCAGGGGCCGCTCTCCCCGGACGCCGGGACAGTCGGAGACCCGCTGCACTGAACCGCCGCTCCGGCCCGCCTCACCACCGATCGTGGCGGTCGAGCGCCGCGGTCGGACTTCGCGGCGCGTCGGTCGGGCATGACGCCCCTGGAGGTGACGTGTGCGATACTCGCCGTGGTCGACCCAGTCGGCCCGACGACGTTCTCGCCGTACTCCCGAGAGGGCGGCACGCTGAGTGCAGGTCGTCGCCAGACCGCGACGCGGCCGTGTTCGGAGTTCGTGACAGGGGCTCCGCCAGCAGCACCTCTGCTGAGGCCCGCCGACCGCGGTAGGTGACGAAGTGCGCTTGTCGACGCACACCGCGGAGGGTGTCGCCGCCACACGAAGGCTTTCGCTGTACGCCGACCCAGGTCGGGCGCAGCGCACGATCGGTCCGCCGCACAGGTGGACCCGAGGAGAGCGAATGCTCGAGGACAACCCCTCCAACGAACCCACCGGGGACGCCTCGGCGCCCCAGGCCCCCGCCGACACGGCCCCTGTGAAGAAGGCCGCCGCCAAGAAGGCGACTGCCAAGAAGACCACCGCGAAGCCGCCGGCCAAGAAGGCCGCCGCCAAGAAGACGACGGCGAAGAAGACCACCACCGCGGCGCCTGACGTCTCCGACGCCGGCACGGCATCGGCCGAGGCCGGCACGCCGGGGGAGGCCCCCGCCCCGAAGGCCGCCGCGAAGAAGACGAGTGCCAAGAAGGCGCCCGCGAAGAAGACGACCACCAAGCCCGTCGCCTCCGAGCCCGAGGCCGGATCTGACGGATCGGCTGGGACGGCCGTGCTCTTCCAGGCGCCCCCGGCGACCTCGACGCCCGCCCGGACCAGGAAGGCGGCCGCGTCCGAGGACTCCGCCACCGACGGGTCGCCGGACAAGCCGGCTGGGCAGGGCCAGAAGAAGGCCGCCCAGAAGAAGGCGCAGCCGAAGATCGGCCCAGCAGAAGTCCGGCCAGCCCACGTCAGGCAAGAAGTCCGACCAGTCCGGCGACAAGGACGACCAGAAGTCCGGTGGCCCGACCGAGGACAAGGACGGCAAGCCCGACTCCGACGATGGCGAAGGCAGCGGCGAAGGGGGCGGCGGCCGACGTCGCCGGCGCCGTGGCGGCCGACGCCGCCGCAAGTCCGGGGACGGGGACAACGACCAGACCGGCGGCAACCAGTCCGACTCCGGTCCCGACACCGACACCGACTCCGACGACGACGGTGACGGGCGGGGGCGACGGTTCGTCCCGGCGCCGCCGGCGTCGTCGCCGGGCCGGCGAGGAGGGCGACGGCAACGGCGACGATCCCGCCAAGACCGTCACCAGGGTTCGCCAGGGCCGCTCGCCGGAGGACCAGATCACGTCAGTGTCGGGCTCGACCCGGCTGGAGGCGAAGAAGCAGCGCCGCCGGGAGGGCCGCGAGGCCGGTCGCCGGCGCGCGCCGATCGTCAGCGAGGCCGAGTTCCTGGCGCGTCGCGAGGCGGTCGAGCGCGTGATGGTGATCCGCCAGCGCAAGGACCTCACCCAGATCGCCGTCATCGAGGACAAGGTGCTGGTCGAGCACTACGTCGCCCGGGAGTCGCAGACCTCCCTGATCGGCAACGTCTACCTCGGCCGGGTGCAGAACGTCCTGCCCTCGATGGAGGCCGCGTTCATCGACATCGGCAAGGGCCGCAACGCCGTCCTCTACGCCGGCGAGGTGAACTGGTCCGCGCTGGGCCACAAGGACGGCCAGCCACGCAAGATCGAGTCCGTGCTCTCCTCGGGCCAGTCGGTCCTCGTGCAGGTCACCAAGGACCCGGTCGGGCACAAGGGCGCCCGCCTGACCAGCCAGATCAGCCTGGCGGGCCGCTTCCTCGTCTACGTGCCCGACGGCACCACGAGCGGCATCTCCCGCAAGCTCCCCGACACCGAGCGCTCCCGGCTCAAGACGCTGCTCAAGGAGATCGTCCCGGACTCCGCAGGCGTCATCGTGCGTACCGCCGCCGAGGGTGCGAGCGAGGACGAGCTGACCCGCGACGTCGAGCGGCTCAAGGCCCGCTGGGAGGACGTCGAGGTCAAGGCCAAGGGCAACGGCCCCAAGCTCCTGTACGGCGAGCCCGACCTCACCCTGAAGGTCGTCCGCGACCTGTTCACCGAGGACTTCACCAAGCTGGTGATCGAGGGCGAGGACGCCTGGGACACCGTCCAGGGGTACGTCGCGCACGTCGCGCCCGACCTCGAGGACCGGCTGGAGCGGTTCGAGCCGGCGACCGAGGGCAAGCAGGCGGGCAAGGACGTCTTCGGTGCCCACCGGCTCGACGAGCAGATCGCCAAGGCGCTGGACCGGAAGGTGTGGCTGCCCTCGGGTGGCTCGCTGATCATCGACCGGACCGAGGCGATGACCGTCGTCGACGTCAACACCGGCAAGTTCACCGGCTCGGGCGGCAACCTCGAGGAGACCGTCACCAAGAACAACCTCGAGGCCGCCGAGGAGGTCGTCCGTCAGCTGCGCTTGCGCGACATCGGCGGGATCATCGTGATCGACTTCATCGACATGGTCCTGGAGTCCAACCGGGACCTGGTGCTCCGTCGTCTCGTGGAGTGCCTGGGCCGCGACCGCACGCGCCACCAGGTGGCCGAGGTGACCTCGCTCGGCCTGGTGCAGATGACCCGTAAGCGGATCGGCACCGGCCTGCTCGAGGCGTTCTCGGCGAACTGTGAGCACTGCCAGGGACGGGGCGTGGTCATCCAGGACGCCCCGGTCGAACCCAAGATGGTCGAGGACGACTCGCGTCGCGGTGGGCGCCGCGGTCGTGGCGGTCGTGGCGGTGGCGACGGCGCCCCCAAGGACAACGGCGGCGCGCAAGGCTGCTCCGTCACCCAAGGACGTGGCCGCGATGGCGCGGCCGGAGAACGCCGACAAGCCGCCGGCGGACGCACCGGACCAGGAGGCACCCGCCGGGGACGACGCGGTGGAGTCGGGCAGCAAGCCCGTCGACGACGCGCCGGCCGCGGTGACCGAGTCCACCGACGCGGAGGCGCCCGCTCGGACGCCACAGCCCGCCGCGAGCGAGGTGGCCCCCACCGAGCAGACCGCCGAGCCGGTCGCCGAGCCGGTCGCAGCCAGCCGCCGAGCCGGTCGAGCCGGCCGAGCCCGAGAAGCCCAAGGTGGTCACCCGGACCCGCCGTCGCAGCGCGAGCCGGCCCGCCGGCCCGCCGCCCGGGCAAGCGGCCGACTCCGCGGATGGACCGGACGCAGCGTCGGCTCCGGAGGTCGCACCGGACGACGCGCCGGCAGCGGGCTCCGCCGACGAGGGCAGCATCGCCTCGCCGAAGCCCGGCGCGATCGGTGCACCACCCGAGAGCGGCACCGTGGAGCCCGGGACGGCCGTCACCGAGCCCGGCACCGACAACTCGCCCTCTGCGGCACCGGTCGTCGAGCACGTGCCGGTCAAGAAGAAGGGCAGCCGGAAGCGCTGACGCGGTCCCCGGCCGTTTTGCGGGTGGGGCACGCGATCCGTACTATTGACCCTCGGTGCGCTTCGCGCGTGCCCCCTCTGCACGGCACCCCCCTCCACCCGGTGGGCGTGGCGTGCCGCAGACCATGAGCGAGACAAGCGAAGGAGACCGCGGTGTACGCGATCGTGCGCGCAGGCGCCAAGCAGCAGAAGGTGGCCGTCGGCGACGTCATCGAGATCGACAAGATCGAGACGGCGGTCGGCGACTCGGTGAGCCTTCCCGTGGTCATGGTCGTGGACGGCGAGAAGGTCACCGCGACCGGCCTGGACAAGGCCGCCGTGACCGTCGAGGTCCTCGGCGCCACCAAGGGCCCCAAGATCATCATCCAGAAGTACAAGAACAAGACCGGCTACAAGAAGCGCCAGGGTCACCGCCAGAAGTACACCCAGGTCAAGGTCACCGACATCTCCCTCTGAGCCTCGCTCGAGAACCGAAGGACTGAACTCATGGCACACAAGAAGGGCGCGGCCTCGACCAAGAACGGTCGGGACTCCAACTCCCAGCGGCTCGGCGTCAAGCGGTACGGCGGCCAGACCGTCAACGCCGGCGAGATCATCGTCCGCCAGCGCGGCACCCACTTCCACCCCGGCAGCGGCGTCGGCCGCGGCGGCGACGACACCCTGTTCGCGCTCGTGGGCGGTGCCGTGGAGTTCGGCACCCGCCGCGGTCGCCGCGTCGTCAACATCGTCCCGGGCGAATGACCTGACGCGTCGCCACCCGGGCTTTCATTCGAAGGGCGTCCCTAGACTCGGGGCGCCCTTCGGCATTTCGTTCCGAGACGCACTCGCCCAACCGCAGGAGCACCATGGCAGTCCCCACCTTCGTCGACCGGGTGACGCTGCACGTCAGCGCCGGCCGCGGAGGCAACGGCGTCGCCTCGGTGCACCGTGAGAAGTTCAAGCCCCTCGGCGGGCCGGACGGCGGCAACGGCGGACCCGGCGGCTCGGTGATCCTGCGGGTCGACGCCGACGTGACGACCCTGGTCGACTACCACCACAGCCCCAAGCGCCGCGCCGAGCACGGCGGCCACGGCGCCGGCAGCCATCGCAACGGCGGGCACGGGGCGGACCTCGTCCTGCCGGTGCCCGACGGCACGGTGGTGGCCGACCAGCGCGGCCACGTCCTGGCCGACCTCGTCGGGCCCGGGACCGAGATGGTGATCGCGCACGGTGGCCGCGGCGGGCTCGGGAATGCTGCCCTGGCGAGCTCGAAGCGCAAGGCTCCCGGTTTCGCGCTTCTCGGCGAGCCCGGCGACGAGCTCGACATCGTGCTCGAGCTGAAGGTGGTCGCCGACGTCGGGCTGGTGGGATTCCCGAGCGCCGGCAAGTCCAGCCTGATCGCCGCGATGTCCCGCGCCCGACCGAAGATCGCGGACTATCCGTTCACCACGCTCGTCCCGAACCTCGGCGTCGTCACCGCCGGCGACACCACGTTCACCGTCGCCGACGTCCCCGGCCTGATCGAGGGTGCCAGCGAGGGCCGTGGGCTGGGCCACGACTTCCTCCGCCACATCGAACGTTGCGCCGCGCTCGTCCACGTGATCGACACCGCGACGATGGAGCCCGGCCGGAACCCGGTCGAGGACCTCGACGTCATCGAGAACGAGCTCGGTCGGTACGGCGGCCTCGAGGACCGGCCGCGGCTGGTCGCCCTCAACAAGATCGACGTCCCCGACGGGCGCGAGATCGCCGAGATGGTCACCGACGAGCTGCGCGAGCGCGGGCTGCGGGTGATCCCGGTGTCCGCGGCTTCCAGCGAGGGATTGCGGGAGCTGACGTTCGCGATGGCGGAGATCGTGCTCGCCGCACGGCGCGAGAAGCCGGCCGCCGAGGCGGCTCGGATCGTGCTCCGGCCGCAGTCGGCGGACGGCGCCGACGAGTTCACGATCAAGCAGACCGGGGAAGGCTGGCGGGTTCGCGGCACCAAGCCCGAGCGTTGGGTGCGCCAGACCGACTTCAGCAACGACGAGGCGGTCGGCTTCCTCGCCGACCGGCTCAACCGGCTCGGTGTCGAGACCCGGCTGGTCGAGCTCGGTGCCGTGGAGGGCGACGCCGTCCTCATCGGCCACCCCGACAACGCCGTGGTCTTCGACTTCAAGCCCGGGATCGATGCGGGGGCCGAGATGCTCGGCCGACGGGGCGAGGACCAGCGCTTCGACCACTCGCGCCCCGCGGCCCGCCGCCGCCGCGAGATCGACGAGGCGATGGGGGACCGCGGCGAGGGCGAGACCCGGGCCGACGTGGCACGGCGCCGGGACCGCCCCGCCGAGTACGGCCCGTCGTCGTACGACATCGGCTCCGACCAGGACCCCGACCAGGACCCCGACCAATGACCCGTCCCGTGGTCACGGATGCGAAGCGGATCGTGGTCAAGGTCGGCTCGTCGTCGCTGACCACGGCCGAAGGCGGGATCGACCCCGACCGTGTCCGCAGCCTGACCGAGGTGCTCGTCGCCGCCCGTGACCGCGGGACCGAGGTGGTCCTCGTCTCCTCCGGCGCGATCGCTGCCGGTCTGGCGCCGTTGGGGCTCAGCCGCCGGCCCAAGGCGCTGGCCGTCCAGCAGGCCGCAGCCTCGGTGGGACAGGGCCTGCTCGTGCACCGCTACACCGAGGAGCTGGCGCGGCACGGGATCGTCGCCGGCCAGGTGCTGCTGACCAACGACGACATGACCCGGCGTTCGCACTACCGCAACGCCTACCAGACCTTCGCCAAGCTGCTCGAGCTCGGCGTGCTGCCGATCGTGAACGAGAACGACACGGTGGCCACGACCGAGATCCGGTTCGGGGACAACGACCGGCTCGCGGCCCTGGTGGCCCACCTGGTCCACGCCGACCTGCTGGTGCTGCTCTCCGACGTCGACGGCCTGTACGACGGCCATCCGGCCGAGCCGGGCAGCGCGCTGGTGCCGGAGGTGTCGGCCGGCGACGACCTCGGCCACGTCCGGATCGGTCGCCCCGGCAAGGCCGGCCTGGGCACGGGCGGCATGCACACCAAGGTCGAGGCCGCCCGGATCGCCACCGGCGCGGGGATCCCGGTCGTGCTGACGGCGGCGGACCGGGCTGGCGCGGCGATGGCCGGCGACACGGTCGGCACGCTCTTCCACGCCACCGGGAAGCGCCGGCCCACCCGGCTGCTGTGGTTGGCCCACGCGACCGAGCCGAAGGGGCAGGTGCTGCTCGACGACGGGGCCGTCCGCGCCCTGACCGAGCGCCGGGCCTCGCTGCTGGCGGCGGGGATCATCGGCGTGTCGGGGAGCTTCGTGGCGGGCGACCCGGTCGACCTCACCGATGCCGACGGCCAGCCCGTCGCCCGGGGCCTGGTGAACTTCGATGCCGAGGAGATCCCGAACCTGCTCGGCAAGTCCTCCCACCAGCTCAAGAGCGAGCTCGGGGCGGCGTACGAGCGCGAGGTCGTGCACCGCGACGACCTGGTGCTGCTGCAGGGGTAGGTTCGGCCGCGTGCGCGTGCTCCTGTGGCTCCTCGTCCTGCTCCTCCTGGTGCCCGCGGCGGTCCTCACGCTGACCCGCGCGTTCGAGCCGGCCGGCTCCCGCTGGGTCCAGCTGGAGGCGTTCACCCCGCTGGCACTGCTGCCGTACGCCGCGCTCGCGCTGGGTGCGGGCCTGGTCGCGTGGCGGCGGCGCCGGGCGGCGGCGGCCGGGCTGGCACTGGTCGCGGTGGCGGGGTTCGGGCTGCACGGCTGGTGGTTCGCTCCGATGCTCACCGGCGAGAACCCGCCCGCGCCGGACGGTGCGGAGACGCTGACCGTGATGACCGCCAACATGCAGCTCGGCGAGGCGGACGGGATCGCACTGGTGGAAGCCGCCTCCGACGCCGGGGTCGACGTGCTGGTGGTGCAGGAGGTCACGGCGCCGCTGCTGGACGGACATGGAGGACGGCCGGGCTCGGCGCGCTCTTCGACCACCAGGCAGGGGAGCCCGGGGAGTCGGCCGAGGGCACGATGGTCTTCGCGAACGTCGAGCTGGGTGAAGCCACGCGCGTCGACACCGCCTGGGACTCCTGGCTGGTCGACGCCGGTGACCTGTCCCTGCTGGCCGTCCACCCGCACGCCCCGACCGACGTGGACCGCTGGCGCGAGGACCACGCCCTGCTCAACGAGACCGTCACCAGTGAGCGACCCGACCTGGTCGTCGGCGACCTCAACGCCACCCCCGACCACGCCCCGATGCGGGACCTGGCAGAGGCGGGCTGGCGTTCGGCGACCGAGCTGGCCAACGACGGTTGGCAGCCGACCTGGTCGCCGAGCGGGTTCGTCGCCGATGCCGGGCTCCCCGTGCCGCACCTGGTCCACATCGACCACGTCCTGCTCGGACGGGCGCTGGCAGCCGAGGGAACCTGGACCGTCGACCTGGTCGACTCCGACCACCGGGCGCTGCTCGCGGAGATCGCGGTCAAGTGAGGGAGCCACTGGACCGGACGCCCCAGGAGGTGGCCGAGGACCAAGAGTTCTTCGCGAGGTACGGCGACTGGGCGCCGTTCGACCCCCCGGCGCTGGCGGACTTCATGGCCGGGTTCGACCGCCCGTGGTGGATCGTCGGCGGCTGGGCGATCGAGGCGTTCACGAGGCGGCCGCGCGAGCACGAAGATGTCGACCTGTCCATCCTCGCCTGCGACATCCCGGCCTTCCGCGATCATGTCGGTGATCGCTGGCATCTCTGGAGCAACCACGGCGGGACCCTCCGCCCGCTCAGCGAACGGTTCCCGGAGGTGCTGGCCGTCGACAGCCAGATCTGGGTACGGAGGAGCGCCCGCGACCCGTGGGTGATCGACGTGCCGATCACCCCCGACCGTGACGGACTCTGGACCAACAAGCGGCTCCCCGACCACGTCGCCCCGGTCGAGGAGGTGATCTGGCTCGCCGAGGACGGGGTCCACTACCTCAACCCCGAGATCGCGCTGCTCTACAAGGCGGTGCTCCACCGGCCCAAGGACGCCCGGGACCTCGACCGCACCCTCCCCTTGCTCGCACTCGACCGGCGGGCCTGGCTCCGCGACGCCGTACGCCGGCTGTATCCGGAGCATCCCTGGCTCCGGATCCTCGGGTGAGCCGTCGGATTCGGGGGCGCAGCCGCGCGCGCCGTACCCTTGGCGGTGCGATGACCCAGTCCACCCCGGTCTACCTCGACCACGCCGCGACCACGCCGATGCTGCCCGCGGCGATCGAGGCGATGACGTCCCACCTGGCCACGGTCGGCAACCCCAGCTCGCTGCACGCGTCGGGGCGGCACGCACGCCGGGTGGTCGAGGAGTCGCGCGAGACCATCGCCCAGGCGCTGAACTGTCGTCCCGGCGAGGTGGTCTTCACCTCCGGCGGCACCGAGTCGGACAACCTGGCGCTGAAGGGGATCTTCTGGGCGCGGCGCGACGCCGACGCCGGGCGCACCCGGATCCTCACCTCGGCCGTCGAGCACCACGCCGTCCTCGACCCGCTGCTGTGGCTGGCCGAGCGGGACGGTGCCGACGTGGAGCTGCTCCCGGTCGACGCGCAGGCGCGGCTCGACGTCGAGGCACTCCGGGAGTCCGTCGAGCGCGACCCTGACTCGGTGGCCCTGATCTCGCTGATGTGGGCCAACAACGAGGTCGGCACCCTCCAGCCGGTGGACGAGGTGGTCGCGATCGCCGGCGAGCACGGCATCCCGGTGCACACCGACGCGGTGCAGGCCGTCGGGGCCGTCCCGGTCGACTTCGCGGCCAGCGGCGTCGACGCGCTGACCCTGACCGGCCACAAGGTCGGGGGCCCCTACGGCGTGGGCGCGCTCATCGTCCGTCGCGAGGTCGAGCTGACCGCGCTCGTGCACGGCGGCGGCCAGGAGCGCGACGTCCGTTCCGGCACCATCGACACCCCGGCGATCGCCGGTTTCGCGGCCGCCGTGGAGCTCGCCGTCAAGCAGCAGGCCGAGCACGCCGCGCGGGTCTCCGCGCTGCGAGACGACCTGGTACGGCGCGTCATCGCTGCCGTCCCCGACGCCCACCTGCACGGCGCCCCGACCGAGGTCCCCGGCGCCCGGCTCCCCGGCAACGCCCACCTCGGCTTCCCCGACTGCCAGGGCGACTCGCTGCTGATGCTGCTCGATGCGCGCGGGATCGAGTGCTCCACCGGGTCGGCCTGCTCGGCCGGCGTACCCCAGCCCTCGCACGTGCTGCTCGCGATGGGCTGCACCGACGAGGCGGCCCGCCACTCGCTGCGGTTCTCGCTCGGGCACACCAGCACGCAGGCCGACGTCGACGCCCTGGCGGAGGCGATCGGGCCGGTCGTGGAACGGGCCAGGACCTCGGCGCGATGAAGGCCGTCCTGAGGAGGCGAGGAACGAGCCGTCTGAAGGTCATCGCCGCCATGTCCGGGGGCGTCGACTCGGCCGTCGCCGCTGCCCGCGCCGTCGAGGCCGGCCACGACGTCACCGGCATCCACCTCGCGCTGTCCCGCAACCCGCAGTCCTACCGGTCGGGGGCGCGCGGATGCTGCACGATCGAGGACAGCAACGACGCCCGCCGGGCCGCCGACGTGATCGGGATCCCGTTCTACGTGTGGGACCTCAGCGACCGCTTCCACGAGGACGTGGTCGAGGACTTCATGGGGGAGTACGCCGCCGGCCGCACCCCCAACCCCTGCCTGCGCTGCAACGAGAAGATCAAGTTCGCCGCCGTGCTCGACCGGGCGCTCGGGCTGGGCTTCGACGCGGTCGCCACCGGGCACTACGCGCAGCTGCGGACGGGCGCCGACGGGGTGATCGAGATGCACCGCGCCGTCGACGGCGCGAAGGACCAGTCCTACGTGCTCGGGGTGCTCACCCAGGAGCAGCTGGCGCACTCGCTGTTCCCGCTGGGCGACTCCACCAAGCCGTCCGTGCGGGCGGAGGCCGAGCGGCGCGGGCTGCGGGTGGCCGACAAGCCCGACAGCCACGACATCTGTTTCGTCGCCGACGGCGACAACGCCGGGTGGCTCCGCGAGAAGCTCGGGGACCGGGCACCCAACCACGGCGGTGACATCGTCGACTCCGCGAGCGGCGAGGTGCTCGGTCGCCACGACGGCACCTACGCGTTCACGATCGGGCAGCGGAAGGGCCTGCGCCTGGGCGTGCCCGCCCCCGACGGCAAGCCGCGGTTCGTGCTCGACATCGAGCCCGTCGCCGGCACCGTCACCGTCGGCCCCCGGGCCGCGCTCGCCGTCGACCGGATCACCGGACAGCGACCGCGCTGGTGCGGCACGCCCGCCCTCGCGGCTGGAGGGCACCGTCCAGCTCCGCGCGCACGGCGAGGAGCACCGGGCGGTCGTGTCGGTGGCCGAGGACACCGTCGAGATCGAGCTGCGCGACCCGGCCGAGGGCATCGCGCCCGGACAGGCGGCGGTGATCTACGACGGCACCCGCGTCGTCGGGTCGGCCACCATCAGCGCGACCGGCTCGCAGCGAGTCGTGAACCTGCGACGGGCGGTCAGCGGTGACGATCGCCACCGGCGTCGGGTCGCATGCCCGGCGCGGACGACGCTGCGTACGTCGAGGCGGTCCGGACCGCGCTCGGCGAGCTGCCCGACCTGCCGCACCTGCCCGAGCTCCCCGGCCGCGGGGCCACCGCCACGATGACCGCCCGGGCGTTGGCGATCATCAGCGACCTCGGCGCGGACCTGCAGCCGGCCGGATGGCGGCTCACCGACGCACCCGGCCTCGACCACCGGCGCGCCCGCAGCCTGCTCGCCCAGGACCTCGACCGCATGGAGGAGCAGGCCCAGGGCTACGCCGGCGCGTTCAAGCTCCAGGTCGCCGGCCCGTGGACGCTGGCCGCCACCGTCGAGAAGCCGCGGGGCGACAAGGTGCTCAGCGACACCGGCGCGCGGCGCGAGCTCGCGCAGGCGCTGGCCGAGGGGCTGCGCGACCACGTCGGCGACGTACGTCGTCGGCTGCCGGGCGTCGACCGCCTGGTGCTTCAGGTCGACGAGCCCGCGCTGGCCGCCGTCCTGTCCGGGCAGGTACCGACGGCGTCCGGCTTCCATCGGCACCGCTCGGTCGACCAGCCGGCGGCGTCCGAGGCCCTCGCGTGGGTGCTCGCGGCGGCTGCCGACTCGGGTGCGGAGCCGTGGGTGCACACCTGCGCCGCCGGTACGCCGCTCGGCCTGCTCCGGGGGGCCGGCGCGCAGGGGCTCTCCGTGGACCTGGGGCTGATGTCGGCCGCGGACCACGACGTGCTTGCGCAGGCGCTGGACGACGGGCTGACGGTGGCGCTCGGCGTCGTCCCCGCCCGGGACCCGGCGGAGGCGCCCGAGGCCGGCGAGGTCGCCGAGCGGGTGCTCCGCTGGCTCGACATGCTCGGCCTCGACCCGGCCGAGACCGCTCCCCGGCTGGTGCTCACCGCGACCTGCGGTTTCGCGGGCGCGTCCCATGCCTGGACGAGGCAGGCCCTCGCTACGCTGCGGAGCGCCGCGGACCGGCTGGCGGACTGACGGAGCAGCGTTGACCCGCCCGAAACTTTCGGGCGGGTCAACGGGGCTTCAGACGACCGGAGCGCCCTCGGGGCCGTCGGTGGCCAGCTCGGTGTGCTTGACGTCGAGGAAGATCCAGCCACCAGCGAGGCGCCGAGCATCATCAGCGACCCGACCAGGAACGCGTTGGTCGCGCCCTCGGTGAACGTCGCCTGGAAGCCGGCGTACTCCATGGCCTCCGGACCTGCTCGGCGGCATGCGTCTGCGGTCCACCCGGCGCCGCTGCGCCGCTGCCGCGAGCTGCGGACCGACCACGTCGCCGCGCTGCTGCGAGAACTGCAGTCGCCACGGTGCTCGAGGATGGCCAGGCCGAGCGCGCCACCGACCTGCTGCATCGTGTTGAGCACGCCGGAGCCGATGCCGGAGTCCGTCGGTCACGGACGTGGTGCACCGCCGTCAGCGTCAGCGGCACGAACGTGGCCCCATGCCCATCGACATCAGGACGATGAAGGGCAGATCAGGTCCGTAGTTGACCTCGGTCCCGCGCGGTCCCCCGTTGGCGAGCGCGGGATACGGCGTCGCGGGTCGTCGATGCGAGGCGGGAGAACATGAACAGCGCGGTCAGCCGACAGCAGGGTGCCGATCCCCGGCGAGGTAGCGCGGGTCGATCCGGCTGACCAGGTTCGAGCGAGGCCCGGCCGCCGACCACGATGCCGAACGAGAACGGCAGGAACGCGAAGCCGGCCTCGATCGGGCTGTAGCCCATCACCTGTCTGGATGTACTGGCTGAGGAAGTAGAACATCGCGAACATCGCGGCCGGCGCGAGCATCATCGCCACGAAGCTGCTCGCCCGGGTGCGGTGGAGGAAGACCCGGAACGGCAGCAGTGGGTGCGCGACGCGGCACTCGATGATCACGAACACCACGAGCGAGCGCGACTGCCGGCGATCAGGCTGGCCAGGGTCCACTGTGTCGTCCCATCCGTCGCTCGTCACCGGCGCGGGTCAAGCCGTAGACGATCCCCAGCAGGCCGAGCGTGCCGAAGACGGCGCCGGGGAAGTCCATCACGCCGGCGTGGCGCTCCGACTCCACCAGCAAGCGGGGCGCGAGAGCGGCCGCGATCATGCCGATCGGCACGTTGATCAGGAAGCGTCAGCCGCCAGCCGCTCACTCGACGCCGAAGACGCTGTCGAGGCCGGTCAGCCAGCCGCCGAGCATCAGCCCGACCGCCGCACCGGCGCCGGACATGGCGGCGTACACGGCGAAGGCGCGGTTGCGCGCGGGGCCGGCCGGGAAGGTGGTGGTGATCAGGGCCAGCGCTGCGGGCGAGGCCAGGGCGGCACCGAGGCCCTGCAGGGCACGGGACGCGAGCAGCATCGCCCTCGCTCGTGGCCAGGCCGCCCACCAGGAGGCAAGCGCGAAGATCGACCAGGCCGACCATGAAGATCCTGCGGCGGCCGTAGAGGTCACCGAGCCGGCCGCCGAGGAGCAGCAGGCCGCCGAAGGCCAGCGCGTAACCGGTGACGATCCAGGAGAGGTTGGCCTGGATGATGTCGAGCTCGGCGCCGATGTAGGGCAGCGCGATGTTGACGATGGTGGCGTCGAGCACCACCATCAGCTGGGCGATGGAGATCAGCACGAGCGCCCACCCGAGGTGGACGTGCTGACCCGGTGCGCGGGCGGGTGATTCCTTGAGTTCGGTCATGGTGTTCCTCGTTTTCTGGGTCAGTCCCGGGCGGCCGGGGCGGTGGCGGCGGGGACGATGATCTGGTCGATGACGTGGGCGATCTGGTCGGCGTCGGGCTGGTCGCCGAAGACGAGGGCGCGGTGCAGGAGGATGCCCGCGAGCGCGGGGCCGAAGACGGAGACGTCGAGGTCCGGGCGGGCCTCGCCCCGCGCCACGGCGCGCTCGTAGATCTCCCGTGAGACCGCGACCTTGGGCCCGATCACCCGGCTGCGGTACTCCGCGGCGAACTCGGCGTCCCGGTTGATCGCGGTCAGCACGCTGGACAGCAGCGAGACCGAGCGGGCGTTCAGCATGCCGCCGAAGCCGCAGAACGCCTCGATCAGATCGCCGCGCAGGCTGCCGGTGTCCGGCACCGGGGGAGCGTCCTTGTGGAGGAGCAGCGCGTCGATCACCAGGGCCAGCTTGGTGTTCCAGCGGCGGTAGAGCGTCGCCTTGGATGCCTTGGCGCGGGTGGCGACGGCGTCCATGGTCAGCCGGTCGTAGCCGACGTCGGCGAGCACGTCGAGGGTCGCCTCGAGGATCTCGAGCTCGCGGTCACCCTCGATCCGCGGGCGGGTCGCGGCGGCTTCGGCGGGGGTCACGGACGGGTCCTCCAGTGGGACGGAACGAAACTGTTTCGTTTCATCGAACACAGTAGGTGGCCGTGCCATTCCCGTTCAAACCGGAAAGTTTCGTGATCCCCGAATCAGGCGTCGAGCATGCCCAGGCTGGCGCCCAGCGCCAGGTCGTTCCAGCGGCGGATGCGGCGCAGCATGTAGTGGCCGACCGGACCCATGTCGGTCATGGTCGCCGAGGTCGCGACGGCGCCGGCGCGTGCGACGTACGCCGCGGTGGCCCGGTACGACGTGATGTGGTCGTGCCGCCCGTGGGCCGCGACCAGGTGCTTGCCGCGCAGGCCCTCGACCCGCTCGTCCACCGGGAACCACGGCGCCAGCGCGACCACGCCCACCACCGAGGGGTCGTCGGCGACGTGGATCGCCGTGCGAGCGCCCATCGAGTGCCCCAGCAGCACCACCGGGACGTCGCCGTGCTCGCGGCGGACCTGGTCGAGGGCCCAGCGGGCGTCCTCGGTCGGCCCGGCGCCGCCGTTCCAGCCGCGGTGGCGGTAGCGGAGCAGCGCCGTCCCGGCGCCGGCCGCGTGGGCGTCGCGCGAGATGGCCCGTTGCATCGCCGCACACCGTCGCCACGACGCGCTGCGGGAGTCGACCACCTCTCGCGAGCGGTCCTTGCCGCCGTGGAGCATGAGGATCAGGGCACGCGCCTGCGCGGGCGCGTCGTACCTCGTGAGCGAGGGTTCGAGCACGGTGACCTCCACGCGAGGAGCTTCGGAGCCGACCGGGTCCCGGATGGGGCCGACAGCGTGGTCGCGGTGTCGGCCGCACCGGGCAAGATGGGCCCATGACCAGCCCCCAGCCTGCCCCCGCCGAGGCCCGCGAGCAGCATCGGGAGCTCGCCGAGGTCATCGAGGAGGCGCGCTGGCGCTACTACGTCCTCGACGACCCGACGCTGTCGGACGCCGACTTCGACGTGCGGCTCCGCGAGCTCGAGGCTCTGGAGGACGCCTACCCCGAGCTCCGCACGCCCGACTCGCCCACCCAGAAGGTCGGCGGCGCGGTGTCGACCGAGTTCACCGCCGTCGACCACCTGCAGCGGATGGAGAGCCTCGACAACGCCTTCACGTTCGAGGAGCTGACCGCCTGGCACGCCCGGCTCGCCCGCGACGGCGTCGAGGACCCCGACCTGCTCTGCGAGCTCAAGGTCGACGGCCTGGCCATCAACCTCCTCTACGAGCGGGGCCGGCTGGTGCGTGCCCTGACCCGCGGCGACGGGCGTACGGGTGAGGACGTCACCCCCAACGTGAAGACGATCGAGTCGGTCCCCCACCGGCTTCACGGGTCCGAGGAGTTCCCGGTCCCGGCGGTGATGGAGGTGCGCGGCGAGGTGTTCCTGCCCGTCGAGGCGTTCGAGCGGCTCAACGAGTCGATGACCGACGCCGGCAAGCCCGTCTTCGCCAACCCCCGCAACGCCGCCGCCGGCTCGCTGCGCCAGAAGGACCCGCGGATCACCGCCACCCGCGCGCTCGGGATGGTCTGCCACGGCATCGGCCACCGCGAGGGCTTCACGCCCGGCCGCCCAGTCCGCGGCGTACGCCGCCCTGAAGGCCTGGGGCCTGCCGACCAGCGACCGGGTCAAGGTGCTGCCGACGCTGGCCGCGGTCAAGGAGTTCATCGAGGACTACGGCGAGCACCGGCACGACGTCGAGCACGAGATCGACGGCGTGGTGATCAAGGTCGACGACGTCTCCCTGCAGCGCCGGCTCGGGTCGACCAGCCGCGCGCCGCGGTGGGCGATCGCGTTCAAGTACCCGCCCGAGGAGGTCAACGCCAAGCTGCTCTCGATCGAGGTGAACACCGGCCGCACCGGCCGGGTGACGCCCGTTCGGGGTGATGGAGCCGACCCGGGTGGCGGGCTCCACCGTCGAGCGGGCCACCCTGCACAACGCCCACGAGGTACGCCGCAAGGACGTGCGCCCCGGCGACACCGTGGTGCTGCGCAAGGCCGGCGACGTGATCCCCGAGATCGTCGGGCCGGTGCTCGGCCTGCGCCCCGACGGCCTCGCCGAGTGGGTGATGCCGACCGAGTGCCCCTCCTGCGGGACCACGCTGGCCCAGCAGAAGGAGGGCGACAAGGACCTGCGCTGCCCCAACCACCGCAAGTGCCCGGCGCAGCTGCTCGACCGGGTCTTCCACGTCGCGGGCCGGGGCGCCTTCGACATCGAGGGGCTCGGGTCGGAGGCCGCGCACGCCCTGCTCGAGGCGGGGGTGATCACCGACGAGGGTGATGTGTTCGACCTCGACGAGGACGACCTGCTCAAGACCGAGCTGTTCACGCGAGCCGCGAAGAAGACCGAGGGCGAGGGCAGGGTCGTCTCGGCCAACGGCCGCCACCTGCTCGACGGCCTCGACCAGGCCAAGGGCGTTCCGCTGTGGCGGGTGATCGTCGCCCTGTCGATCCGGCACGTCGGGCCGACGGCCGCGCGGGCCCTGGCCACCCGGTTCGGTTCGCTGCAGGCGGTCCGGGAGGCCGACGAGGCGAAGCTGGCCGACACCGACGGCGTGGGTCCGACGATCGCCGCGTCCGTGCGCGCCTGGTTCGACGATCCGGAGGAGGGCGGCTGGCACAACGCGATCGTCGACAAGTGGGCGGCCGCCGGCGTCACCATGGAGGACGAGCGCGACGAGTCGGTCGGCCGCACCCTCGAGGGGCTGACCCTCGTGGTGACCGGGTCGCTCGAGGGTTACACCCGCGACTCCGTCAAGGAGGCGATCATCGCCCGCGGCGGCAAGGCGTCCGGGTCGGTGTCGAAGAAGACCGACTACGTCGTGGTGGGCGAGAACGCCGGCTCCAAGGCCGACAAGGCCGAGCAGCTCGGCGTACGGATCCTCGACGAGGCGGCGTTCGAGAAGCTCCTGGCGGGTGGGCCCGACGCCCTCTGAGAGTTGCGGTCCCATGGGGCCGGGTCCGCGAGGAATTGCCTGCCCCGCGAACTTCTCTAGGGTGGTGGGGGTGTCCGGAAAGCACGCGAAGCCCTCCGCGTGGCGCTCGTCGCCGACGCGCACGTTGGGCATCGCGTTCGGCGCGTGGATCGCGATCGCGGTCTACCTCCTGCTGCTGCCCGGACGGTCCGGCTTCGAGATGTCGGACCCGGGCGATGCGGGCGCGCAGGGCCCGGGCATCGTCCAGGACGACCGGGCGCAGCCTCGGGAGACGATCCGGTCCTCGCCGGTCGCCGACCGGCCGAGCGCGTCGCCGTCCGCGACGACCGGGCCAAGTACCCCGACCACGGAGTCGTCACCGACCGGGTCGGGCACACCGCCGGACCAAGCCCGGATCGACGTCGTCGACCACTGCGGAGGCGTCGCCGGACGACGGCACCGAGGAGCAGTCGGGGCCCTCGGAGCCCGCGCCGAGCGACGAACCACCCGGCAAGGCCAACGGCCACGATCGGTCCCACGGTCCGAAGGACAAGCCCTAGGCTCACCAGTCGTGGCGTGCCCCGGAACCGCCGTCGCTCGGGCGAGGAGCGCCTCCTAGGATGCTGGGCATGCCTGAGATCAGCCGCGACGAGGTCGCCCACCTGGCGGACCTCGCCCGGATCGACCTGTCCGACGCGGAGCTCGACCACCTCGCGCCGCAGCTGAACGTGATCCTCGAGTCGATCGCGTCGATCAAGGGAGTCGCCGGCGACGACGTGCCGCCGACGTCGCACCCGATGCCGCTGACGAACGTCTTCCGTGAGGACGAGGTCCGGCCGGGACTGACCGCGGAGCAGGCCCTCTCCGGGGCGCCGGAGTCCGAGCAGCAGCGGTTCAGCGTGCCGCGGATCCTGGGGGACGAGCAGTGATCCGCAAGACGGCCGTCGAGCTGGCCGACGCCCTCGCGGCCGGTGAGACCACCTCGGTCGAGATCACCCAGGCCCACCTCGACCGGATCGGCGAGGTCGACGGGGCCGTGCACGCGTTCCTCCAGGTCGACACCGACGGCGCGCTCGCCCAGGCCGCCGCCGCCGACGCGCGCCGCGCGTCCGGCAGCCCCGCCTCGGCGCTGGACGGGGTCCCGATCGCCGTCAAGGACGTGCTCACCACGGCCGGCCTGCCGACCACGTGCGGCTCGAAGATCCTCGAGGGCTGGGTCCCGCCGTACGACGCCACCGTGGTGGCCCGCCTGCGTCGCGCCGGACTGCCGATCCTCGGCAAGACCAACATGGACGAGTTCGCGATGGGCTCGTCCACCGAGCACTCCGCCTACGGGCCGACCCACAACCCGTGGGACCTCGACCGGATCCCCGGCGGGTCCGGCGGCGGCTCGGCGGCCGCGGTCGCGGCGTTCGAGGCGCCGATCGCCGTCGGCACCGACACCGGCGGCTCGATCCGCCAGCCCGGGGCGGTCACGGGCACGGTCGGCGTCAAGCCGACGTACGGCGGGGTGTCGCGCTACGGCCTCGTGGCGCTGGCGAACTCGCTCGACCAGGCAGGTCCGGTGACCCGGACCGTGCTGGACGCGGCGTTGCTGCACGAGATCATCGGCGGCCACGACCCGCTCGACTCCACGAGCATCGACCAGCCGCTGCCCGACGTGGTGGCCGCGGCCCGCGAGGGCGCCTCGGGCGACCTGAGCGGAGTCCGGATCGGCGTGGTGAAGGAGCTCGGTGGCGAGGGCTACCAGGCCGGCGTGCTCACCCGCTTCCAGGAGTCGGTCGACCTGATGGTCGACGCCGGCGCCGAGGTGGTGGAGGTGAGCTGCCCGAGCTTCGTGCATGCGCTGGCGACCTACTACCTGATCCTGCCGGCCGAGGCGTCCAGCAACCTCGCGAAGTTCGACGCCATGCGCTACGGGCTCCGGGTGCTGCCCGAGGGCGTCGAGAACCCCAGCGCCGAGGAGGTCATGCGGGCCACCCGCGACGCCGGGTTCGGCGACGAGGTCAAGCGCCGGATCATCCTCGGCACCTACGCCCTGTCGAGCGGCTACTACGACGCCTACTACGGCCAGGCGCAGAAGGTCCGCACCCTGGTCTCGCGGGACTTCGAGGCGGCGTTCGGGAAGGCCGACGTGCTGGTCTCCCCGACCGCGCCGACGACGGCGTTCAAGCTGGGCGAGAAGCTCGACGACCCGCTCGCGATGTACCTCAACGACCTGGCGACGATCCCGGCCAACCTCTCCGGCGTACCCGGCATCTCGGTGCCCAGCGGCCTGGCCGACGAGGACGACCTGCCGGCCGGCGTGCAGATCCTCGCCCCGGCGATGGCCGACGACCGGGTCTACCGGGTCGGGGCGGCGCTCGAGGCGCTGCTCGCGAAGAAGTGGGGCGGGTCGTTGCTCGACCGCGCTCCCGCACTGGACGGAGCACCCCGATGAGCACGCGCACGGCCGAGCCGCTGCTGTCCTTCGAGGAGGCGCTCGAGAAGTTCGACCCGGCGCTGGGCCTCGAGGTCCACGTCGAGCTCAACACCGCCTCGAAGATGTTCTGCGGCTGCCCGACCGAGTTCGGGGCAGAGCCGAACACCCAGGTCTGCCCGACCTGCCTCGGGCTCCCCGGCGCGATGCCGGTGGTCAACGGCAAGGCCGTGGAGTCGGCGATGCGGATCGGGCTCGCGCTCAACTGCGAGATCGCCGAGTGGTGCCGCTTCGCACGGAAGAACTACTTCTACCCGGACATGCCGAAGAACTTCCAGACCTCCCAGTACGACGAGCCGATCGCGTTCGACGGCTGGACCGAGGTCGAGGTTGACGGGCAGACCTTCCGGATCGAGATCGAGCGCGCCCACATGGAGGAGGACACCGGCAAGTCGCTCCACGTCGGCACCTCCGGCCGGATCCACGGCGCCGACTACTCGCTGGTCGACTACAACCGCGCCGGCATTCCCCTGATCGAGATCGTCACCAAGCCGATCCTCGGCACCCGGGAGCAGGCGCCGCTCGTGGCGCGCGCGTACGTCGCCCAGCTGCGCGACCTGCTGCTCGGCCTCGATGTCTCCGACGTCCGGATGGAGCAGGGCTCGCTGCGCTGCGACGTCAACCTGTCCCTCGCGCCGGCCGGCTCCGACCAGCTCGGCACCCGGACCGAGACCAAGAACGTGAACTCGCTGCGCTCGGTCGAGCGGGCGGTCCGCTACGAGATGCAGCGCCATGCCGCCGTACTCGACGGGGGCGAGTCGATCCTCCAGGAGACCCGCCACTGGCACGAGGACACCGGGGTCACGACCAGTGGCCGGGAGAAGTCCGACGCCGAGGACTACCGCTACTTCCCCGAGCCCGACCTCGTGCCGGTGGCCCCGAGCCGGGAGTGGGTGCAGCAGCTGCGCGGCCGACCTTCCCGAGCCACCCCACGAGAAGCGGGCGAGGCTGCAGGCCGAGTGGGGCTTCTCCGACCTCGAGATGCGCGACACCGTCGGGGCCGGGGCGCTCGTACTCGTCGAGAAGACGATCGTCGCCGGTGCCGCCCCGCAGGCGGCCCGCAAGTGGTGGCTCTCCGACCTCGCCCGGCGGGCGAACGAGGCCGGCGTCGAGCTCACCGAGCTGTCGGTCACTCCCGGTGACGTGGCGCGCGTGCAGCAGCTCGTGGACGGGGGCACCCTCAACGACAAGCTGGCCCGGCAGGTCTTCGAGGGGCTGCTCGCGGGCGAGGGCTCGGCCGACGAGATCGTGGCCGCGCGCAACCTCGCCATCGTCTCCGACGACGGGGCCCTGGGTGCGGCCGTGGACAACGCGATCGCCGCCAACCCCGACATCGCCGACAAGATCCGCGACGGCAAGGTGGCCGCCGCCGGCGCGCTGATCGGCGCGGTGATGAAGGAGATGCGCGGCCAGGCCGACGCCGGCCGGGTGCGCGAGCTGATCCTCGAGAAGCTGACCTGACGCCGACCCGGCGCAAGTTACCGCTGCTGCCCCGAGTCGGCGCACCGCCTGAGGGAGTAACTTGCGCCGGGTCGGGGGTCTTGGGGATCGGCGGGCTGGGGTCACCCGGGCTGACGACCAGGATCCGGTCGTCGGCCGCGGCCGGGACGCCTCGGCCGTCGTGGTTGGACGTGGTCACCCACAGGTTGCCGTCGGGGGCGACGACGACCGTCCGCATCCGGCCGTACTTGCCGACGAAGAAGTCGGTCGGCGCGCTCGCGCGCGATCCGTCGACGTCGATCCGCCACAGGCGCTCACCCTGGAGCGCGGCCATCCAGAGCCGGCCGTCGAGGAACGCCAGGCCGGAGGGCGACGCCTCGGAGGTGTTCCACACGACCTGCGGGTTGGTGAGGTCCGGGTCCTCGCCGCGCCCCTCGACCTGCGGCCAGCCGTAGTTGTCGCCCCGTTCGATCAGGTTCAGCTCGTCGAAGGTGGAGGCCCCGAACTCCGAGGCCCACAGCCGGTCCCGGTCGTCGAAGGCGAGTCCCTGCACGTTGCGGTGCCCCCACGTCCAGACGGGGGAGTCGGGGTCGGGGTTGCCGGGCGCGGGCTCACCCTCCGGCGTGATCCGCAGGATCTTGCCGGCCAGCGAGTCGCGGTCCTGTGCGAGGGCGCCGTCGCCGGTCTCGCCGGTGGAGACGTAGAGGTGGCCGTCCGGGCCGAACGCCAGCCGCCCGCCGTCGTGGATGAACCCCTTCGGGATGCCGCTGAGCACCACCTCGGGTGGACCGAGGCCACCACCGGCGAATCGCGTGCGGACCACGCGGTTGTCCTCCGCGGTCGTGACGTAGAGGAAGATCGTGCGGTCCCGCGCGAAGGTGGGGGAGACGGCCACGCCCAACAGCCCGGCCTCGCCCTCGGGTGCGGCCTCCTCGACCACGCCGATCTCGGTGACCTTGCCGTCCTTGATCGCCAGCACCCGGCGGGTGTCGCGCTCGGTGACGATGGCGGTGCCGTCGGGGAGGAAGTCGATCCCCCACGGCGTGCGCAGCCCTTGAGCGGCCGCGCGCAGCACCCGCGGAGGCCCCGGCTCTTCGGACGGTTCCTCGGAGGGCTCGGTGGTGGTCGGATCCGGCCGCTCCTCGGTGTCGGTCGGCTCGGCGGTGACCGTCGGCGGGCCGGGCCCGTCGTCCCCGTCGCTGCAACCGGCCAGCCCCGCCGTGAGCGCCGCCAGCGCGGTCAGGCCGGCCAGCCCCCTCCGCACCGGCTCAGCCCACCCGGTCCAGGAACTCCAGCAGCAGCTCGTGCACGCGTTCGGGCTGCTCCATCTGGATGAAGTGCGTGCCCACCAGCTCCACGTAGGTGGCGTCCTCCATCCGGGCCGCCGCCGAGGCGACGTGCTTGGCCGCGGTCAGGACGTCGTACGTCGCCGCGACGAACGCGGCCGGAAGCGTGATCTTGCTCAGCGACACCCGGGGGTGCTCGGAGGTGCGCAGCGCGAGGTGGGCATACCACTCGACAGGAGTGGACAGGAACTCCTTGACCGCGAACGCCGCCAGCTCGGGGTCCGGCAGCGGCAGCATGAACCCCGAGTGGGTCAGCACCTTGATGACGCGCGGGCCGACGGGGAGCCGCGTCGTGATCGGTGTGAGTGCGTGACCGCCGTACTTCAGGACGCGGGAGAGGTTGACCGCGAGCACGCGGGCGGCGCTGCGCGGGACGCGGAAGGGGCCGAGCATGGTGGAGAAGGTGTCACCGGGCACCCCGGCGACGGCGAACAGGCCGGCGACCCGCTCGGGGTGGTCGACCGCCAGCTCGAACATCGTGTTCACGCCCATGGACCAGCCCATCAGCACGGCCCGCTCGACGCCGAAGTGATCCATCACCGACAGGGCGTCCACGACGAAGTCGTCGATCCCCACCCGGTCAGGATCCTCGGGACGGTCGGAGCCGCCGGTCCCACGGTGGTTCCAGGAGACGACCCGGACCCCGCACGCGGGGTCGAGGAGGGCGGGCCAGGTCCACGGGCTCGTGCCCAGCCCGTTGCAGAGCACCACGGTGGGGCCGTCGATCAGCCCGTCCGGGTCGTTGGTCCAGGCGTTGAGCCGGGTGCCGTCGTCGGAGAGCACGTCGTGGAAGACGAGGCCGGTGTCGACGGCAGCGGCACGAGCGGAGGAGGCAGCCATGGCTCGATTCTGCCCGAGCACCTGGCGCGGATGAGGGAGGTGTGCCCCTGACAGGGCGCTGAGTGCCGGCGGTGAGTGGCCCGCCGGCACTCAGCCGTGTACGGCGACGGGCTGGGCTGCCGGTGCCGTGAGGGAGGAGAGGAACTCCTCCACCTCGGTGTGCTCGATCCGTCGCTGCGTGAGGACGGTCGAGGCAAGCATCGCGTTGCGGCGGGACCCCTGCTGTGACGTGTCGGCCCAGCGGGTGAGGAACGGGATGGTCATGGCTGGCTCCTGGGAGGAGGTCGTGCCGATGACGCTAGGACCGACGTCTGTCGTCGGGATCAACGCTGTGTGACAAGTGCGTGAACGGCTCACCCCGGCACCCCGGGTACGACGAAGCGCCGACCCACGGGGGAGGCCGGCGCTTCGCGGGTCGCGGGTCAGTCGATGACGCCGGGGGCAGCGCCCTCGTCGTCGATCCAGTCCTGATCGCTCTCCAGCAAGTCGTTCCGCCGGGGCCGGTCCTTGTCCTTCCCCGTGCCGGCGCGACCGGCGCTCCGGACGCGCCGGTGGACCCGCCCGTACGGCCGCCGACGGCTGCCGCGCCCGGCCTGGTTCCGCCCACCCGCCGTCGCGCCGCTGGCGGCCGCCGCCCCGGCGGTGTGCGCGACGGCGCGGGTGGCTCCGGGTGAGCCCGTGGCGCGGCTGGGGCGCTGGTGGCCGCAACGCGACCCAGCGCGCCGCTGGTGCCCGCGCGGGTGGAGCTGCCGATGGGCCGGGCGGGAGTCGCGGACGTCGCCGCGCGGACAGCCGCGGCCGCGCCGCCGCGTACGGCGCCACCGACCCCAACCGCGCCCCCGAGCAACCCGCCGCCCACGGCGCCGGCCAGGCCGCCGAGGTTCCCCGTACCCGGTCGGGCTCGTGGCCGCGGCGGCGGGGGCGGCCGCGGGGCCGGTGCCCGGCGCCAGCGGTGTCGGACCCTGGGGCGTGCCCGGTGGGGCGTGCTCCGGCGTGGCATGGGCATGGAGCCCGGTCCCCGGCCCGGTGTCGACGTCGGGCCGGGGTTGTCCGTGGAGCCGACCGACCCGAGGGGGTGACTCCACCGGGTGCGGTGCCACCGGCACCGGCCGCCGTAGGGCCGCCGGCGGACGGGTCGCCACCACCACCGCGCGTCCCGCTGCTGGAGTCGGGCTCCCCGTGGACCGCTCTCAGGTCGTCGGTGGACCGCGCGTAGACCTCGTCCATGTGGTCGGCGGCCGCCTTGGCCCGCGCCTCACGCTCGGCCGCAGCGGCGTTGTAGGCGTTGAGCTGGTCGGTGTGGGCGCGGTACCGCTTGACGTCCTCGACGTCGTTCCCGCCCGGCGGGCCGGGCGTGAACGTCGGCTTGTCGCCCTGGGGTTGCCCGCGAGCTCCTTCTGGACGCCCTCGGCCCTGACCAGCGCGTCCCTGGCCCGTCCGATGGCCTCCGAGGCCGTGCGCATCTGGGCTGCCCGCTGCCCGGGACTTCTCCGCCACCTTCCGGAACGCCTCCTGCGCCGTCGTACCGGTGTCGCCACCGAAGTCCGACACCATGACCGGCGCCGCCTTGTCCAGGGCATTGGCGACGTCGTCGAGACGGTCCGCGCCGTCTCGCCACTCCGTCTCGGCGAGGAACAGGTTCCACCGGTCGGCGCCGGCGACTGCCCTGTTCAGTCGGCTCTCCTGCGGTCCCGCGACCATCGTCAGCTGCCCCTGGTCCCGTTCGAGGGGTCGCGTCACCCGGCGCGAGTGCTCGTTGCGGGACTCCTGGTTGAGCCTGTCCGCCGCGGAGTTCTGCCACACCTCGCGCATTCCTTCGGCGATGGCGCGCTTACCGGTGAGGTCGTCTGCCGCCCGCTGGTCGGCGTCCTTGACGTAGACCAGCGCCTGCTTGGTGTTGTCGCGGAACGCGATCAGGTCGGCGGTGACGCCCTCGAGCGTGTCCGCCACGATCCGGTGGGCCTTGGCGTGGTGTGAGCCGAGCTCGCCGGCCCGCTCGGAGCCGCCGAAGGCAGGAGGACTGATGTGGGCGCCGACCGGAAGCTGTCGCCACCGAGGTCCTGCGAGCCCGGTTCATCGAGTCGATCACGTGCTGGATCTTCCGCTCGTCGACGTTGAGATCCCGCATCGCCTGGCGAAGGCCCCGTCACCTTCGAGCAACACCATCGCTCTCGTCCTCTCGCAACCCCCGGGCGGCCCCCGTCGACGCGCCACGCGTGGGGACCTACCCATGTTCCACGGCGCCAAACCTGACGCCGACACCGCATCGGAGTCGACGACCGGCACCACGAGGGCCGCTGCTAGCGTGACCGCGACGTCTCGTGCACGGTGATCTCTCGGGAGTGGACCCAGATGAACGCGCTCCACCTGCGCGCCGCGACCGCGGCCCTGTTGGCCGCCCTCCTGCTCGGCGGCTGCCAGGCGGGCGGATCCAGGAGGCCAGCCCTTCGAGCCCGCGTCGCGTCGGACTCCTCCTCACCGGCCGACACCACGTCGCCGAGCGAGACCGTGGCACCAGCCACCGGAGCCCCGGTGTCGACCAGGAACGCCTCCGTACGGCTCTCCCGAGGCTGGTCGTCAACTACGAGGCAGGACCGTTCGTCGGCGCTGGACCGCCGAGGGATGAGCGGCGGGTTCTTCCTGAGCCAGACCCGCAGCTCGGCAGCGCGGACCTCGATCGTCAGGCCGCCTCGACCAGGCGCAGCATGTCCTACAGCCCGCCGCTCCCGAGCGGCAGGAGACCTCACCGTGGACGGCGTACCTGGGTTCGTCTTCGCCGGCAAGGTCGGGGACGGAGCTACGCCTACGAGTTCGGCGCCGTCAACGACGGCGTCAGCGTGAGCATGACCTTCTTCTTCGACGTGCCCGAGCGGAGGCGCTCGAGCCATCGGTCGATCATGTCGATGAATGCGTGACCACCTGGCTAGTCGGGCACCGGCTCGGACAGCACCTGTCCCGAGCGCGTGGCGCCCACGCTCGCCGCGATCACGCAGGCGACGGCCAGCCACTGGAGGGGCGAGAGCAGCTCGCCCAGGACCACGATGCCGACCAGCGCCGCAGCGGCCGGCTCCAGGCTCATCAGGATGCTGAACACCGCCGGGCGGAGGGAGCGGAGGGCCGTGATCTCGAGGCTGTAGGGGATCACCGAGCTGAGCAGGCCGACGGCGGCACCCAACGCCACCAACCTCGGATCGAGCAGCGTTTCCCCGCCGACCGGGATCGCCCCCGGCGTCAGCAGCAGCGTCGCGATCACGCTGGCCACGGCGAGCCCGTCGAGCCCCGGCCACCGGCGACCGGTCTGCGCGCTGAGCAGGATGTACGCCGCCCAGCTGGCGCCGGCGAGCAGGGCGAACGCGACACCGGCGACCGTCAGGTCCCCGCCGTCGAACCCGAGCAGGGCGACACCGACCCCCGCCAGCAGCACCCACGCCAGGTCCCGGGCCCGCCGCGAGCCGAGGACCGCCAGGGTGAGCGGCCCGATGAACTCGATCGTGACCGCGAGCCCCAGCGGGATCCGGGCGAAGGACTGGTAGATGGCCCAGTTCATCACTCCGAGGCTCACGCCGAACCCGAGCGCCACCAGCCAGTCCTCACGCGTGCGCCCGCGCAGGACCGGTCGGGCGACTGCGGCCAGCACGACCGCGCTGGTCACCAGCCTCAGCCAGACCATCGCCGTCGGCTCGATCTCGTCGAAGAGGTCCTTGGCGACGCCGGCGCCGAGCTGGACGGACAGGATCCCGCCCAGCACCAGCCACACCGATGAGAATCGCCACGTCACCCGGTCCATCTTCGAAGACGCCTCGTCGGGGCTGTTCACCGGCCTGCCGTGGTGCCAAGATCGGTCTGCTGAGGAGAGGGAGAAGCATGAAGACGATCCTGATGGTGGGTACGCGCAAGGGCATGTGGATCGGCACCTCCGACGAGGCCCGCACTTCGTGGCAGTGGAGCGGCCCGCACGCCCAGATGGAGGAGGTCTACTCGGTCCTGATCGACCGTCGTGCCGAGACTCCGCGACTCTTCGCGGGAGCCTCCTCGAGCTGGCTCGGACCCCAGGTCTGGCGCTCCGACGACCTCGGTGCGAGCTGGCAGGAGACGCCGAACGGCGCGATCCGGTTCCCCGACGACACCGGCGCCACCCTCGCCCGGATCTGGCAGCTGACCCCGGGCATCGACGACGAGGTCGTGTGGGCGGGCACCGAGCCGGGCGCCGTCTTCAAGTCGTCAGACAGCGGCGAGACCTTCGAGCTCGTCCGCGGCCTCTGGGACCACCCGCACCGCCCGGAGTGGGGCGCCGGGTACGGCGGCCAGGCCTTCCACACGATCCTGCCGCACCCGACCGACCCCGACTCGGTCCTGGCGGCGATCTCCACCGGAGGGGTCTACCGGACCACCGACGGCGGCAAGTCGTGGGAGCCCTCCAACGAGGGGATCAAGGCCGAGTTCTACCCCGGCGAGCGCAACTACCCCGAGTTCGGCCAGTGCGTGCACAAGGTCGCCCGGCACCCGGCGAACCCCGACCGTCTGTTCCTGCAGAACCACGGCGGCGTCTACCGGTCCGACGACGGCGGCAGCTCCTGGCAGGACATCGCTCCGGGCCTGCCGAGCGAGTTCGGCTTCGCCACGATGGTGCACCCCCACCAGCCGGACACCGCCTACGTCTTCCCGATCGCCGACGCCGGCGCGCCGCTGGCCGGTCGACGGCAAGGCACGGGTCTACCGGACCCAGGACGCCGGCGCGACCTGGGAGCCGCTGGGGGAGGGCAGCCTCCCCGACGAGTCTACGCCGCCGTGATGCGCGACGCCATGTGCACCGACGACCACGCGACCGCCGGCCTCTACTTCGGTGGCCGCAACGGCTCGGTGTGGTGCTCGCCCGACGAGGGCGAGACCTGGTCGGAGATCCACCGGGACCTGCCCGACGTGATGGTGGTCCGCGCCGCCTCCCTCTGACCCGGTCGCCGCCCGGCGCCTTCACGCCGGACGGTTCCAGGCCCGCACCGCTCACCCGGCGTCGCCCCGGTCACCTGGCGGCTGGGCTGCCATGCATGGACATCTACTCGGAGAACCCTGCTGCGCGGCCGGCGCCCTCGGCCGCGCTCGTGCCCGCCGCGTGCTCGTCGACACCCGTCCCTCCGCCGCCGCCGCCGCCGCTGCGCCGGTCGACCCCTTCACCCTCGGCGTCGCCACCGGCGACCCGGCCCCCGACGGCTTCGTGATCTGGACCCGGCTCGCGCCCGACCCGCTGGCCGACGACGGCCTCGGCGGCATGCCGACGCGGCGACTACCAGGTGCAGCTGGCAGGTCGCCGACCGACGAGGCGCTTCGCCGACGTCGTGCGCGCCGGGCGTCGCGATCGCGCGGCCCGAGCGCGGCGCACGCGGTCCACGTCGAGGTGGGCGGCCTGCAGCCGGGCCGCGAGTACTTCTACCGCTTCCGCGCAGGGCCGTCGCCTCTCGCCGGCCGGGCGCAGCCTGACCACCCCGGCGCACGGCGCGCCGGTCGCGTCGCTGGCGATGGCGTTCGCGTCCTGCTCGCAGCTACCAGCACGGCTTCTTCACCGCCTACCGCCACCTCGCCGAGGAGCGGCCCGACCTGGTCCTGCACCTCGGCGACTACCAGTACGAGGGCGCCGGCCAACGGCGGCGACGCGCGCCCACGTCGGCGGCGAGACCGTGACGCTGGCCGACTACCGGCAGCGGCTACGCGCAGTACAAGACCGACCCCGACCTGCAGGCCGCGCACGCCGCCGCGCCCTGGCTGGTGGTCTGGGACGACCACGAGCTCGACAACAACTACGCCGACGAGGTCGCCGGAGCGAGCCGCCGAGCAGCCCGGCTTCCTGCAGCGCCGCGCCGACGCCTACCAGCGCCTACTACGAGAACATGCCGCTGCGCCGCGCCTCGGTGCCGCGCGGGCATCGACCTGCAGCTCTACCGGCGCGTGTCCGTGGGGCAGCCTGGCCACCTTCCACATGCTCGACACCCGCCAGTACCGCGACGACCAGGCCTGCGGCGACGGCTACAAGGACTGCCCCGACGCCTCGCACCCGGGCCGCAGCCTCCCGGGCTGGGAGCAGGAGAAGTGGCTGCTCGACGGCTTCCGCGGCTCGACGGCCACGCTGGGACCTGCTCGGCCAGCAGGTCTTCTTCGGCCGCCGCGACACCAACCCGGACCCCGCGGTCGACGCAGGTGTCGATGGACGCCTGGGACGGGTACGCGCGCCTCCCGGCAGCGGATCATCGACGGCATGGTCGACGCGCGGGTGCGCAACCCGGTCGTGCTGACCGGCGACGTGCACGCGCACTGGGCCTCCGAGGTGCTACCGCGACCAGGCCGACCCCGACTCCGGGATCGTCGCCTCGGAGTTCGTCACCACCTCGATCACGACCGGCGGCGACGGCTACGACCAGGCCGACGGGCACGCACCCCTGGGCGGCGTACAACCCGAACCTGCGAGTTCTACACCAACCTGCGCGGCTACGTCTGCACCACGATCACCCCGGACGTCGATGACGGCCGACTACCGGTGCGTGCCGCTCGGTGACCTCGCCCGGGGCGCCGGTCTTCACCCGCGCGCAGTTCGTCGTCGAGGACGGCGTGCGCGGGATGCACCAGACCCAGGACAATCCGACGGCCTCCCTGCGCCGCATCGGTCGTCAGGCGCACGCGTCGTCGGACCCCGAGCAGATCGTGCGCAACACCCTGCGTCGACGAGACCGGCTCACCGACCGGCAAGCTGAGCGAGCGCAGCGGCCCCCGGCACGCGTCGTCAGCCTCGCTACGCTGCCGCCATGAGCGCATTCGAGATCTCCCGTCCGAGACGATCAGCGCCGACGCGGCCGACGTGCACGGCCTGATCAACGACTTCCACGAGTGGACCGAAGTGGTCGCCGTGGGAGGACCTCGACCCCAACCTCCAGCGCATCTACACCGGCCCGGACGCCGGCGTCGGCGCCCACTACGCGTGGCAGGGCAACCGCAAGGCCGGCCAGGGCAGCATGGAGATCACCTCCTCCACGCCCGGAGCAGATCGCGATCGACCTGGCCTTCCTGAAGCCGTGGAAGGCGACCAACGACGTGACCTTCACCCTCGCGCCGACCGGTTCCGGCACCGAGGTGACCTGGCGGATGACCGGCGAGCACAAGGGCCTGGGCGCGGTGCTCAGCAAGGTGTTCAGCATGGACAAGCTGATCGGCAAGGACTTCGAGAAGGGGCTCACCCGGCTCAAGGCCACGGCCGAGACCGGCGCTTGACGCTGAAGCGAACCATCTACCGGGCCGGGACGCTCACGGTTCGGGCGGGATACGACGACCACGGCCAGCTCGCGATCGACGGGCATGACCTGGGTGGACACCCCGCGTCAGGCGAGTACGAGTACTTCATCCGGGTCCGACCTGAGCACTTCCCCCAGCTGCGGAAAGCCTTCGGAGCCGACGAATCGAGCGACGTGGTGGACCTGCTCGTGGCCCATGGCGCCGTGCTCGTCGAGTCCGGCGAGACCGCGTGGCTGACGGAGCACGGCATCCCGTACGAGTTCAGCAACTGGTTCTGACCGTCGTCGAGGCGCCGAACCCGCCGTCCGTGACGATCTGGTTGCCGTCGAGCCCGATCGGCAACCGGACCGTCACGGACGGCAGGGACCCACGCGACTAGCCTTGCGGCCATGACCTCACCCGACATCAAGCCCCGTTCCCGGGACGTCACCGACGGGATCGAGCGCGCCGCCGCCCGCGGCATGCTCCGGGCGGTCGGGATGGGGGACGACGACTGGGAGAAGCCGCAGATCGGCGTGGCCTCGAGCTGGAACGAGATCACTCCCTGCAACCTCTCGCTCGACCGCCTGGCCAAGGCCGTCAAGAACGGCGTGCACGCCGGCGGCGGCTACCCGCTGGAGTTCGGCACCATCTCGGTCTCCGACGGCATCTCCATGGGCCACGAGGGCATGCACTTCTCCCTCGTCTCCCGGGAGGTCATCGCCGACTCGGTCGAGACCGTGATGATGGCCGAGCGGCTCGACGGCTCCGTACTTCTGGCCGGCTGCGACAAGTCCCTGCCCGGCATGCTGATGGCCGCGGCCCGCCTCGACCTCGCCAGCGTCTTCCTGTACGCCGGCTCGATCATGCCCGGCAACGTCGACGGCCGCGACGTGACGATCATCGACGCGTTCGAGGCGGTCGGCGCCTGCCTGGCCGGCCGGATCACCGAGGACGAGGTGACGAGGATCGAGAAGGCGATCTGCCCGGGGGAGGGCGCCTGCGGCGGCATGTACACCGCCAACACGATGGCCTCGGTGGCCGAGGCGATCGGGATGTCCCTGCCCGGCTCCGCGGCGCCGCCGGCGGTCGACCGGCGCCGCGACGGCTTCGCGCACCGCTCCGGCGAGGCCGTCGTGGAGATGCTCCGCCACGGGATCACCGCCCGGCAGATCATGACCAAGCCCGCCTTCGAGAACGCGATCGCGGTCGTGATGGCGCTCGGCGGGTCGACCAACGCCGTCCTCCACCTGCTCGCGATCGCCCGCGAGGCCGAGGTCGACCTCACCCTCGACGACTTCACCCGGATCGGCCAGAAGGTGCCGCACCTGGGCGACCTCAAGCCGTTCGGCCGGTTCGTGATGAACGACGTCGACAGGATCGGCGGCATCCCCGTCGTGATGAAGCTGCTCCTCGACGCCGGACTGATGGACGGCGACTGCCTCACGGTCACCGGCCGGACCATGGCCGAGAACATCGAGGCCCTGGACCCACCCAGCGCCGACGGCGAGATCATCCGCGCCCTTGCCGAACCGATCCACGCCACGGGCGGCATCACCATCCTCAAGGGATCCCTCGCGCCGGAGGGCGCCGTGGTGAAGAGCGCCGGGTTCGACGAGACCACCTTCACCGGCACAGCGAGGGTCTTCGACGGCGAGCGGGCGGCCCTCGACGCCCTCGCCGCCGGCACCGTCACCGCCGGCGACGTCGTGGTGATCCGCTACGAGGGGCCCAAGGGTGGCCCCGGGATGCGCGAGATGCTGGCGATCACCGGCGCCATCAAGGGCGCCGGCCTCGGCAAGGACGTCCTGCTGATCACCGACGGCCGCTTCAGCGGCGGTACGACGGGTCTGTGCGTCGGTCACATCGCTCCTGAGGCGAGCGACGGCGGGCCGATCGCGTTCCTGCGCGACGGCGACCCGATCACGCTGGACGTCGCGAACGCGACCCTCGACATGGAGGTCGACGACCTCGACTCGCGCCGCGAGGGCTGGCAGCCGAAGCCGCCGAAGTACACCCGCGGCGTCCTCGGCAAGTACGCCAAGGTCGTGCAGAGCGCCGCCCATGGGGCCGTCTGCGGCTAGCACCGTCGTCCGCGGCGCACATACCGACGTTCGGTTTGTGACAAACCCTCGTCCCAGCCGTTTGTCACCGTCACGTCGGGGCACCTCCCGACGAAGAGACGCTGGCCATTCGGGCCGGCGTCGGAGGGAGTGGTTCTGTATGCGTCACATCGTTCGAGCCGGCATCGTGTCCGCTGCGGCAACAGGCATGCTGGCAGCTGGAGGCCTGACGACGACCGCGAGTGCCCAGCCGATCAACGTGGGCAATCTGGTCAACGTCAACATCTCCAACGTCCTGAACAACAACGACGTGGACGTGACAGTGCCGATCAACGCCGCTGCCAACATCTGTGGTGTGGACGTCGACGTCCTGGTCCTGGCCACGGCGCCTTCCGGACCCCAGGTCGTGGACTGCGACGCCCGGGGCAACCAGGAGGTCACGGTCACTGACTGATCCACGGCGGCGGGACAGGGAGCCCCGCCGTTGCCTGACGGACGCGCCCGCGCTCATGCGCGGGCGCGTCCGTGCATGTTCCGGTTTCTCACGCTGGGGCCCCGGCATGACCGCGCTCGGTGCTTCGAGGCTGCCTGCGGTAGAACAGGGCGGTGACCGACCCCCACGAGCTCGACCGGCGCGACCCGCTGGCGGCGTACCGCTCCCGCTTCGTCGGGGCCGAGACGCCGTTGGTGTACTTCGACGGCAACTCGCTGGGGCGTCCCCTGTCCGTCACGGCCGACCGGCTCGGCGCGTTCGTCCGCGACGAGTGGGGAGGCAGGCTGATCCGCGGTTGGGACGAGCGCTGGTTCGACCTGCCCCTGGAGCTCGGCGACCGGCTCGGCGCGGGTCACCCTGGGCGCCGCTCCCGGTCAGACGGCGATCGGCGACTCCACCACCGTCCTGCTCTACAAGCTGATCCGGGCCGGTGTGTCCGCCCGCCCCGGCCGCGACGAGATCGTGCTGGACCGCGACAACTTCCCCACCGACCGGTACGTCGCCCAGGGGATCGCCGAGGAGCTCGGCCTCACCCTGCGCTGGATCGACGTCGACCCGGCGGCCGGCGTGACCGCCGCACAGGTGGAGGAGGTCGTGGGGGAGCGGACGGCGCTGGTCCTGCTCAGCCACGTCGCCTACCGCTCCGGCTGGCTGGCCGACGCACCCGCGATCACGCGGGCCGTCCACGACGCCGGGGCGCTGGTGCTCTGGGACCTGTGCCACTCCGCGGGTGCGGTGCCGGTCGAGCTGGACGCCTGGGGGGTCGACCTCGCGGTGGGGTGTGGCTACAAGTACCTCAACGGCGGACCCGGATCGCCGGCCTTCCTGTACGTCGCCGAGCGCCACCTCGACACGATCACCCAGCCGATCCAGGGGTGGATGGGCACGGCCGAACCGTTCCTGATGGGCCCCACCTACACCCCCGCGCGAGGTGTGCGGCGCTTCCTGAGCGGCACCCCGCCGATCGTCGGGATGCTGGCGCTGGAGGACATGGTCGAGCTGATCGAGGAGGCCGGCATGGACGCCGTCCGCGAGAAGTCGGTCGCCCTCACGTCGTACGCGATCGAGCTGGCGGACGACCTTCTCGCGCCGCTCGGCGTCGAGCTCGCCTCGCCTCGCGACCCCGGGCAGCGGGGCGGCCACGTCACGCTCGGCCATCCCCGCATGACCGAGGTCACCGCACGGCTGTGGCAGCGCGACGTGATCCCCGACTTCCGCGAGCCCGACGGCCTGCGGCTCGGGCTGTCGCCGCTGTCGACCTCCTTCGAGGAGGTACGCCGCGGCGTGCTCGCCGTGCGCGAGGAGCTCACGGCAGACTGAGCGCATGGAACAGCGTCTGAGCCTGATCACCCTGGCCGTCCGCGACCGCGCAGCCTCACGGACGTTCTACATCGACGGGCTGGGCTGGGAACCGTTCCTCGACGTCGAGGACGTCCTGATGATCAAGGTCGGCGAGCGGTTGCTGCTGTCCCTGTGGGACGAGGCCAGCTTCGAGTCCGAGGTGGGGCCGATCCGCCGCGGGGAGGGGCTCGCGCCGATCACGCTCGCCCACAACGTCGCCTCTCGCGAGGAGGTGGACGCCGTCCTCGCCACGGCCCGACGGGCCGGCGCCGACGACGTCCACGACGGTGCGGAGCGCGCGTGGGGCGGCTACACCGGCTACTTCGCCGACCCCGACGGGTTCCGCTGGGAGGTCGCCTGGGCTCCGGGCGACGTCGGCGCCGCCGTACTCCCGTAGCGCGGCGCGTATCTTCCGGCGGTGTCACGTCGTTGACCGGGCGTGCTGCCACTTCGTGCGTTCCTGCTCGCCCTGCTCCTGCCGCTGCTCGTCCCGGTCGCCACGCCACCCGCGGCCGCGGCGACCCGCGACGATGCGAACCACTTCGAGGCCTACTTCCCCGCCGGCGACGGGATCAACACGCTGCACGCCGACGTGCTCCGCCCGAAGGGTCTCGACAGCAACGACAAGACCCCCGTCATCCTCACCGTCAGCCCCTACCTCAACCACTCCGGCGAACCGCTGGAGGGCGGATTCACCAACGAGGGACCCAGCGACCGGTTCTACGACTTCCTCGACCTGACCAAGGTCCTGGACCGCGGCTACACCTACGTGATGGTCGACCTCCCGGGCTTCGGCGGCTCCTCCGGGTGCAACGACTGGGGCGGCAACCGTGAGCAGGACGCCGTCGAGGCCGCGGTGAAGTGGGCGGCCTCCCGGCCGTGGTCGACCGGCAAGGTCGGCATGATCGGCAAGTCGTACGACGCGTGGACCGGCCTGATGGGCGTCGCCCAGCAGCCGCGGGGGCTCGAGGCCGTCGTCGCGATGGAGCCGGTCTACGCCGGCTACAACTACCTCTACAACCGCGGTGTCCGGTTCACGAACTCGGTGCTGACGCCCGCGCTGTTCCAGGCGATCGACGCCACGCCGGGCTCGGTCCACGACTCCCCGGAGTACCAGGTGACCGGCGCGCCGCAGGCCTGGTGCTACGGGCTCAACCAGTCCCTGCAGCAGATCGACAGCCCGCACGACCCGTTCTGGATCGAGCGCAACCTGCTCCCGCCCTCGCGGGACTCCCGGGTGCCGCTGTTCCTGACCCAGGGCTACCTGGAGGCCAACACCAAACCGGACGCCGCGTTCGACTTCTTCAACGGGCTCGACTCGCGGCACAACCGGGCCTGGTACGGCCAGTTCGACCACGTCCGCGGCTGGGAGAAGACCGCCGACGGCAAGCGGACCCAGACCGGACGTCCCGTCAGCGCGTTCGTCGACCAGGTGCTCGCCTTCTTCAACCAGCACCTCAAGGGCAGGGGCACGGCCCGCCCCGGCATCGAGGTCCAGGACAACCTCGGCCGCTACCGGCGCGAGGCCTCATGGCCGCCGGCCGACGCGTCCCGGCACTGGACCAACCTCGCCCGCGGCACCTACGCCGACGACGGCGCCAACACCGCGACCGGGAGCGCCGACGAGACCGGCCAGGGCGTCTGGTCGATCTCCCAGCCGCTGCGGCACCGGGCGTGGCTGGCCGGCGAGCCCCGGCTCCGGGTCCGGGTCGAGACCACGGCTCCGCGCACGAACCTCGTCGGCCTCGTCTACGACATCGCACCGAGCGGCAAGGCGAGGCTGGTCAACCGGGGAACCCACCTGTTCCGGGGCACCGGCGAGCAGTTCACCTCGTTCCGCCTCTACGGCCAGGACTGGGTCCTGCGGCGCGGGCACCGGATCGGCGTGCTGCTCACCGGCGCCGACAGCTCGTGGTGGGTGCACGCCCCGACGATGGACACCGTCCGGGTCGAGTCGGCCTCGATCGGGCTGCCGTTCCTGGCGCGGGACCGCGACCGGTTCCTCCGCGGCGGCTCGACGCCGCGGCTCGAGGAGCACCTGGAGCAGACCGCCCCGGTCTCCGACGCCACGATCCGCGACTCGCGGCGTCGCTTCGACCTGCCCGGCCGCCTGCGCTGACTGTCCTCGACTGACCGCCCGCTGGGTGGCAGGGTCGGGACCATGAGCGATCCGAAGCACAAGCTGACCCACCACGACGTCCTCGCCGCCGGACTCGACGACTGGCGCGGGATGCTCGGCACGATCCGGGCCCGGTTCCGCACGGGCGACTTCGCCACCGGCCTGAAGCTGGTCGACCGGATCGGAGAGGCGGCCGAGACGGCGAACCACCACCCCGACGTCACGCTCACCTATCCGGAGGTGATCGTGACCCTCTCCAGCCACGACGTGGGCGGCGTGACCAGCCGCGACGTCGACCTGGCGCGGCAGATCAGTGGGTACGCCGCGGAGCTCGGGGCCGAGGCCGACGTCTCCGGGCTGACCCAGCTCGAGCTCGGGCTGGACACCGCCGACGGTGCGCCGCATGCGCCGTTCTACGCCGCCCTCCTCGGCGGCGAGGTGCAGAACGGCGAGCCGGTGGACCCCAGCGGGCAGGTGCCGACGGTGTGGTGGCAGACCCCCTCCGACGATGGGCCTGCGTTGCCGCCCCAGGAGTTCGAGCAGCGCTGGCACTTCGACGTGTGGGTGCCGCACGACGAGGGGGAGCGGCGGGTGCAGGCGGCCCTGGACGCCGGCGGACGGCTGGTGAGCGACGCCGCGGCACCGGCGTACTGGGTGCTCGAGGACGCCGACGGCAACCGCTCGTGCGTCTGCACCCCGGAAGGCCGCTGACGACGGAGTCGGCCGGATGCTGGGACCGCCGTACCAGCATCCGGGACGGGTGGCAGACTTGCTTGACGTCGGAACTGCCCGACGGCGACCGTTGGTGCATGCGCATCGAGACTCTCGTACGCACGCGACGCGTGAGCTGAGGTCAGCAGACCCCACGCACACGCGTCCACCCCTCGTCGCCGGTCCGGCCGAGGGGTTTTTTGTTGGCAGGACGCACACATGAGGAAGCAGGGCGGATGAGCGAGACCGCGGGTACGCCGATGACCGGTGCGCAGAGCCTGATCACGTCGCTGGAGGCAGCGGGGGTCGAGCACCTCTTCGGCATCCCCGGCGGCGCCATCCTGCCGGCGTACGACCCCCTGATGGACAGCAAGATCCGGCACATCCTGGTCCGGCACGAGCAGGGCGCCGGGCACGCCGCGCAGGGGTACGCCGCCGCGACCGGGAAGGTCGGCGTCTGCATGGCGACCTCCGGGCCGGGCGCCACCAACCTCGTCACGCCGCTGGCCGACGCCCACATGGACTCCGTGCCCCTCGTCGCCGTCACCGGGCAGGTCGGAGCCGCCGCGATCGGCACCGACGCCTTCCAGGAGGCCGACATCCGCGGCATCACGATGCCGATCACCAAGCACAACTTCCTCGTCACCGACCCCGCCGAGATCCCGCGCACCATCGCCGAGGCGTTCTACCTCGCCTCCACCGGGCGGCCCGGCCCGGTGCTCGTCGACGTCGCGAAGTCGGCCCTGCAGGCGCAGACGACGTACGCCTGGCCGACCGAGCTCCACCTCCCCGGCTACCGTCCCGTGACCCGGCCGCACAGCAAGCAGATCCGCGAGGCGGCCCGGCTGATGCTGGAGTCCCGGCGCCCGGTCCTGTACGTCGGCGGCGGCACCATCCGCGCCGGCGCCTGGCAGGAGCTCCGTGTCCTCGCCGAGCTGACCGGGATCCCCGTGGTGACCACGCTGATGGCGCGCGGGGCGTTCCCCGACAGCCACCCCCAGCACCTCGGGATGCCCGGCATGCACGGGACCGTCGCCGCGGTGGCCGGCCTGCAGCGCAGCGACCTGATCATCAGCCTCGGCGCCCGGTTCGACGACCGGGTGACCGGCAACCTCGACTCCTTCGCGCCCGGCGCGCGGGTGATCCACGCCGACATCGACCCCGCCGAGATCGGCAAGAACCGTGCCGTCGACGTCCCGATCGTGGGGGACTGCCGCGAGGTGATCAGTGACCTCGTCGTCGCGCTCAAGGCCGAGGCCGACGCCGGCCACACCGGTGACTACGAGGCCTGGGTCTCCTTCCTCGCCGGCGTGAAGAAGAAGTACCCCCTCGGGTACGACGCCCCGGCCGACGGCGGGCTCGCTCCGCAGCTGGTCTGCGAGCGGATCGGTGCCATCTCCGGCCCGGACTCGGTCTACTGCGCCGGCGTCGGGCAGCACCAGATGTGGGCGGCGCACTTCGTCGGCTACGAGAAGCCGAACACCTGGATCAACTCCGGCGGCCTGGGCACGATGGGCTTCGCCGTACCGGCCGCGATGGGAGCGCAGGTCGGCGTCCCGGACCAGACCGTGTGGGCGATCGACGGCGACGGCTGCTTCCAGATGACCAACCAGGAGCTGGCCACCTGCGCGATCAACAACATCCCGATCAAGGTCGCGGTGATCAACAACGAGTCGCTGGGCATGGTGCGGCAGTGGCAGACGCTCTTCTACAACGAGCGCTACTCCAACACCGACCTGCACAGCAAGCGGATCCCCGACTTCGTCAAGCTCGCCGAGGCCTACGGCTGCGTGGGCCTCGCGTGCGACAGCCCCGACGACCTCGACGCCACGATCGAGAAGGCGATGGAGATCGACGACGTCCCGGTCGTGGTGGACTTCCGCGTCCACCGCGACGCGATGGTCTGGCCGATGGTCGCCGCCGGCACCAGCAACGACGACATCAAGTACGCCCGCGACCTGGCGCCGGACTTCGAGGAGGACGAGCTGTGAACACCCCGCTCACGACGCACACCCTGAGCGTCCTGGTCGAGAACAAGCCCGGCGTCCTGACCCGGATCGCCGGCCTGTTCAGCCGCCGCGGCTTCAACATCCACTCGCTCGCGGTGGGGCCGACCGAGCACGTCGAGGTCTCCCGGATGACCATCGTGGTCAACGTCGAGGACTCGCCGCTGGAGCAGGTCACCAAGCAGCTCAACAAGCTGGTCGAGGTGATCAAGGTCGTCGAGCTCGACGACACCGCATCGGTCACCCGCGAGCTGCTGCTGGTCAAGCTCAAGGCCGACGCCGCCAGTCGCGGGCAGGTCCTCGACGCGGTCCAGCTGTTCAAGGCCCGCGTGGTCGACGTCGCCCCCGACGCGGTCACCGTCGAGGTGACCGGCAGCGCCGACAAGCTCGCCGGCTTCCTCAAGGTGGTCGAGCCGTTCGGGATCCGCGAGCTCGTCCAGTCCGGGATGGTGGCGATCGGCCGCGGCTCGCGCTCGATCAGTGAGCGCACGTTGCGCCCCGTCCCGATCCCCGCCCCGCCGGCGGTGGGGGAATGACCCCCGCGGTTTCCCCGCTCAAGCGGGGAAACCGGAACATCCAGGGGCAAGCAAACCCCTAGAAGTTCGCGACTCACTCAAGCAGTCCGACCAGGCAACCAGATTCCTGCACAGTCCAACCGAAGGAGAGCCCCCGTGGCTGAGATGTTCTACGACGACGATGCCGACCTCGCCCTGATCCAGGGCAAGAACGTGGCGGTCCTCGGCTACGGCAGCCAGGGCCACGCCCACGCCCTGTCCCTGCGCGACTCCGGGGTCGACGTCCGGATCGGCCTGCCCGAGACCTCGAGGAGCCGGGCCAAGGCCGAGGCCGAGGGGCTGCGCGTCCTCGCGCCGGCCGAGGCGGTCGAGGAGGCCGACGTCATCGTCATCCTCGCCCCCGACCACGTGCAGCGGACGCTGTACGCCGAGTCGGTCGAGCCCAACATCACCGCCGGCGACACCCTCGTGTTCGGCCACGGCTTCAACATCCGGTTCGGCTACATCACCCCGCCCGAGGGCGTCGACGTGTTCATGGTCGCGCCCAAGGGCCCCGGCCACCTCGTCCGTCGCGAGTACGTCGACGGCCGCGGCGTCCCCGTGCTCGTCGCGGTGGAGGAGGACGCGTCCGGCAAGGCGTGGGACCTCGCGCTGTCCTACGCCAAGGCGATCGGCGGCCTGCGTGCCGGCGGCATCAAGACGACGTTCACCGAGGAGACCGAGACCGACCTGTTCGGCGAGCAGGCCGTCCTCTGCGGTGGGGCGAGCCAGCTGGTGATGTACGGCTTCGAGACCCTGATCGAGGCCGGCTACCAGCCCGAGGTCGCCTACTTCGAGTGCCTGCACGAGCTGAAGCTGATCGTCGACCTGATGTACGAGGGCGGCATCGCCAAGCAGCGCTGGTCGGTCTCCGACACCGCCGAGTACGGCGACTACGTCTCCGGCCCCCGCGTGATCACCCCCGAGGTGAAGCAGAACATGCAGGCTGTCCTCGAGGACATCAAGAACGGGTCCTTCGCCAAGCGCTTCATCGACGACCAGGACGCCGGCGGGACGGAGTTCAAGGAGCTGCGCGCCAAGGGCGAGCAGCACCCGATCGAGACCACCGGCCGCGAGCTGCGCAAGCTGATGGCGTGGGTGAAGAGCCACGACTCCGACTACGTCGAGGGCACCGCGACCCGCTGACCGCTTCCGCCGCGTGTGCCTGAGGGTGCGCTCGGGCGCACCCTCAGGCACACGCGGCATTCCGGGAGCGGGAACAAGCCGGAGTCGTTCAAGGTTGCATCAACCATGCGCATCGACATCTGGTCCGACGTCGTCTGCCCGTGGTGCTACATCGGCAAGCGCCGGCTCGAGGCCGCGCTCGCCGGGTTCGAGCACGCCGCCGAGGTCGAGGTGGTGTGGCACTCCTACCAGCTCGACCCCGGGGCGCCGTCCGAGCCGACGGAGTCCGTCGCCGAACACCTCGGACGCAAGTACGGCGGCGGGGAGGCGGCCGGTCGGAAGATGATCGACCGCACCGAGGCGGTCGCGGCCGAGGAGGGGCTGATCTACCGGCTGCACCAGGCCCAGCGGACCAGCACCCTCGACGCCCACCGGCTGCTGCACCTCGCGGCCGAGCAGGGGCGCCAGGGCGAGCTGGAGGAGGCGCTGTTCGCGGCGTACTTCACCCACGCCCGCAACGTCGCCGACCACGACGTGCTCCGGGAGCTCGCGGCGGAGGCCGGGATCGAGCCGAGCCGGGTCGACCAGCTGCTGGCCTCCGACGAGTTCACGCGACGAGGTCTACGCCGACGTGGAGCAGGCCGCGGAGTACGGCATCACCGGGGTTCCGTTCTTCGTCGTCGACCAGCGGTACGGCGTCTCCGGCGCCCAGCCGGCGGATGCCCTGCGCCAGGTGCTCGACCGCGCCTGGGGCGAGCGCGCGCCCGCCCTGCAGCTGGTGCCGGGACCGGACGCCTGCGGTCCCGAGGGCTGCTCGGACTGACCGTGCCGGACCGCCCCGTGTTCGTGCTCCACGAGCACGACCGTCCGCGCCACCACTTCGACCTCCGGCTGGAGGAGGACGGCGTGCTCCGGTCGTGGGCCGTGCCGAAGGGGCTGCCGGACGACCCGCGCGCGGACCGGCTGGCGGTCGCGGTCGACGACCACGAGCTCGAGCACGCGACGTACACCGACGACGACAAGCGGATCGCCGACACCGGATGGTGGGAGCTCGAGGACCGGACCGAGCGGCGCTTCGTGTTCGTGCTGCACGGACGTGCCGGCGCGGCGCGGTACGCACTGATCCGCACTGAGTCCGACTGGCTGCTTCACCGGACGCGGCGGCAGCCGTAGCACGGCAGCGTGTGCCGGGGCGGCGGTCGGATTCCACCCCGGCACACAGAATGCGTCGGCTACTTGACCTCGGACCGCCGGATCAGCCACAGGCCCACGGCCAGGGGGAGGACCACCCAGCCCGCGGCGGTGACGCCCAGCTGGGCCCACGCCTCGCCCCCGACCGGCCAGCCCTCGAACAGCATCCCCTGGGTGTAGTTGAAGTCGATCCACGGCTGGAGGTCGCGGAACCACTCCTGGCTGGCGGCCAGGGCGGCGGTCAGCCCGGCCAGTACGAAGCCGTAGATGAAGTAGCCCACGATGGCGCCCGCCGAGTTGCGGATCAGCACGCCGAGCATGAAGCCCATCAGCAGGCCGAGCACGTTGGCGGCGACCAGCGACGTGGCCTGGCCCAGGGAGATGTCCCAGCCCGGGTCGACCCCGGCGATCGCGGAGCCGACCAGGTTGCCGACCGCGCCGATACCGAGCGCGGCGACGATCGAGACGGCACCCAGCGCGACGGCGAGGAGCAGCTTGGCCCAGATCACCTGGCCGCGCTTGGGCACCAGCGTGAACGTCGTCAGGCCGCTGCGCTGGCTCCACTCGCTGGTGACGGACAGGATCGCGATGATCGGCAGGATGATCACCATCGGGAAGCCGATCGGCGGCGCCGAAGTTGTCGTAGGTCATCGCCGCGTCCGGCGCGAAGACGATCACGGCGGCCGTCGCGAGCACGGCGCTGATCCCGATGCTGGCGCTGAGCCAGAAGCCCGAGCGGGTGTTGAACATCTTGGTCAGCTCGACCCACAGGATCCGGCTGAACGGGATCCGGGTGGGAACCGTCCGCGGCGGGGCCGGTGCGGTCATGGTGGCGGGGGTCAGGGTCACGGTGCTCATGCTGCTGCTCCTTCGCGGGAGGTCTCCGCGGTCAGCTCGAGGAACATCTCCTCGAGGCCCGCACCGTCGGCGGTGCGGAGCTCGGTCAGGGGTACGCCGGCGACGTGGGCGACCTTGCCCACCAGCGCCGGTTCGGCGTCGGCGCGCAGGCCGTCGTCGCCGTACGTCACGGCGGCCACGCCGGTCTCCGCGAGGGCGCGGGTCAGCTCGGCGAGCGCGGGGGTCCGGACGATCGTGCCGGCGGCGGACAGCAGGTCGGTCTTGGTGCCCTCGGCGACGATCCGGCCCTGGCCGATCACGACCAGGTCGTCGGCGATCACCTCGATCTCGTGCAGGAGGTGCGAGGACAGCAGGACGGTCCCGCCCTGGTCGGCGAAGTCGCGGAGCAGGTCACGCATCCACCTGATCCCGGCCGGGTCGAGCCCGTTGGCCGGCTCGTCCAGGATCAGCACCTCGGGGTCGCCGAGCAGCGCCGTGGCGATGCCGAGCCGCTGGCGCATCCCGAGGGAGTAGTTGCGGACCCGGCGGCCCGCCTCGGTCTGGGTCAGGCTGACCCGGTCGAGCATCTCGTCGACGCGCGAGAGCGGGAGCCCCATGGTGCGGGCAGCGACGCGGAGGGTCTCGCGGCCGGTGCGGCCGGCATGCTGCGCCGAGGCGTCGAGGAGGACCCCGACCTCACGGCCCGGGTTGGGGAGGTCGGCGTAGCGCCGGCCGAGGACGGTCGCCGTGCCGTGGCTCGGCGGGGTGAGGCCGACCATCACCCGCATGGTGGTGGACTTGCCGGCCCCGTTGGGCCCGAGGAAGCCGGTGACCCGGCCCGGTCGGGCGGAGAAGGTGACGTCGTCGACGGCCCGGAGGGCGCCGTACGTCCTGGTCAGTGAGGTGACTTCGATCATGGGATCGAGCCTGACCGCGAGACACCCCTCGGCGCATCGGGGAGGAGTCCCCCACGGCCCCCGACCCGACCCTGACCTCTAGACAGGGGTCGCCCTGAGGCGGCGGTCCGGGTGATGGCGAGGACTCGGCGGGTCACGGGCGCTCGGGTACAGTGACGGGTCCGGGCACAGCGTCGTGCACGACCGCCGCGCAGGCACCTTCACGGTGCCACGCCGAGCAGGTCCGACATCCGTGACAACGACACCGAGGACACCGCTGTGACCAAGCCCGTCGTACTCATCGCCGAAGAGCTCAGCCCCGCCACCGTCGAGGCGCTGGGTCCCGACTTCGAGATCCGCACCTGCAACGGCGCCGACCGCGCCGAGCTGCTGCCGGCCATCGTCGACGTGGACGCGATCCTGGTCCGCTCCGCCACCAAGGTGGACGCCGAGGCGCTCGCCGCCGCGGGCCGGCTGAAGGTGATCGCCCGCGCCGGCGTCGGCCTGGACAACGTCGACGTCAAGGCAGCGACCCAGGCCGGCGTGATGGTGGTCAACGCCCCCACGTCCAACATCGTCTCCGCGGCCGAGCTCGCGGTCGCGCTGATGCTCGCCGCGGCCCGCCACGTCTCGCCGGCGCACGCCGCCCTCAAGAACGCCGAGTGGAAGCGGTCGAAGTACACCGGCATCGAGCTCTACGAGAAGACCGTCGGCATCGTCGGGCTCGGCCGGATCGGCGTGCTGGTCGCCCAGCGGCTGTCGGCCTTCGGGATGAAGGTCATCGCCTACGACCCCTACGTCCAGGCCGGTCGCGCCGCCCAGATGGGCGTGCGTCTCGTCGACCTCGACACGCTGCTCGCGGAGGCCGACTTCATGTCGGTGCACCTGCCCAAGACCCCCGAGACCCTCGGCCTGATCGGCGCGGAGGAGCTGGCCCGGGCGAAGCCGAGCCTCGTGCTGGTCAACGCCGCCCGCGGCGGGATCGTCGACGAGACCGCGTTGTACGACGCGCTCAAGACCGGCCGCATCGCCGGTGCCGGGCTCGACGTGTTCGCGAGCGAGCCGTGCACCGACAGCCCGCTGTTCGAGCTGGAGAACGTCGTCGCCACGCCGCACCTCGGCGCGTCGACCGACGAGGCGCAGGAGAAGGCGGGGGTCTCCGTCGCGCGGTCGGTCCGGCTCGCCCTGTCCGGTGAGCTCGTGCCCGACGCCGTGAACGTCCAGGGCGGCGTCATCGCCGAGGACGTCCGCCCCGGCATCCCGCTGACCGAGAAGCTCGGCCGCGTCTTCACCGGGCTGTCCGCAGCCGTCGCCGAGCAGATCGACGTCGAGGTGCGCGGCGAGATCACCGAGTACGACGTCAAGGTGCTCGAGCTCGCCGCCCTCAAGGGTGTCTTCACCGACATCGTCGAGGACCAGGTCTCCTACGTGAACGCCCCGCTGCTCGCTGCCGAGCGCGGCACCGCCGTACGTCTCGTCGCCGAGGCCGAGAGCCCCGACCACCGCAACCTGATCACGATCCGGGGCACTCTCGCCGACGGCTCGCAGGTGTCGGTCAGCGGCACCCTGGTCGGCATCAACCAGAAGGAGCGGCTGGTCGAGGTCAACGGCTTCGACGTCGACATCGAGCCCACCGACCACCTGGCGTTCTTCACCTACGAGGACCGTCCCGGCATGGTCGGCACGGTCGGCGGCATCCTCGGCGACGCCGGGGTCAACATCGCCGGCATGCAGGTGGCCCGCGACGCCAAGGGCGGCTCGGCCCTGGTGGCGCTGTCGGTGGACAGCGCGATCCCGCACGAGACGCTGAGCGAGATCGAGGCCGCGATCGACGCCGTCTCGGTCCGGGCCGTCAACCTGGTCTGAGGGTTCGCCCGAGCCAGCTCGTGGCCCGGACGGGCCATCCGGACTGGTCCAGATGGGTCACGTTCCTGTAACGATGACGTGCCGGGATGGCGTCACGATGTCACAAGTGCGCAGGATGCGGTCGGCGTCTCGGGGCGCCTGGGAGGGCTCCGGGAACGTCGCACCCATTTCCGGCTTCGACAGCCCCTGAGCAAGGACGTCACGTGCCCTCAACCCCCATCCGCAGCGCCCGCAGATTCGCGGCCCTCGCTGCCAGCGGTCTCCTGACCGGAGGCCTCCTCCTGGTCCCGGCCCTCGCCTCACCGAGCGCGGCCGAGCCCAGCGACACCGCCGTTGCCAAGCGCAACGACACCGGCCACACCCCGAAGCACCCCCTGAAGATCAAGGCCAAGCGCGACGCGCAGAAGCAGGCGGCGCTGCAGCGCATCCTGCAGGGCAAGTCCGCCTTCCGGGGCGGCGCCGAGAACCAGACCGTGAAGCTGCGCGAGGAGGGTCGGGACCGGATCTTCGCGATCCTCGTCGAGTACGGCGACACCCGGCACTCGGCGTTCTGCGACAGCACCCGCAAGAACTCCTGCACCTACCCCTCCGACGGGACCCCGCAGCGCTACGACGGCCCGCTGCACAACGAGATCCCCGAGCCCGACCGCTCGGTGGACAACAGCACGCTGTGGCAGCCGGACTACAACCGCGCGCACTACCAGGACATGTACTTCAACCGGATGCGCGAGTACTACGAGACCCAGTCCTCGGGCCGCTACACGGTCGCGGGCGAGGTCACCGAGTGGGTCAAGGTCCCCTTCAACGCGGCGCGCTACGGCCGTGACTTCTGCGGCGACATCGTCTGCAACAACACCTGGTTCCTGCTCCGCGACGCGATGTCGGTGTGGACCCAGCAGCAGCTCGACGCCGGCATGACGATGGCCGAGATCCGCACCTACCTGCAGACCTTCGACATCGAGGACCGCTACGACATCGACGGCGACACGGTCTACGACGAGCCCGACGGCTTCATCGACCGCATGCAGATCGTGCACGCCGGCGGCGACCAGGCCGCGGGTGACCCGACCTACGCCAGCGACGCGATCTGGAGCCACCGCTGGTACGCCAACCTGCAGACCGGCGGGCCCAACGGCCTGCCCGGCTTCAACATCGGGTCCGGTGGTCCGTCCGACGGTGGACGGGTCAACCTGCCCGACAACCCGACCGGCGTGTGGGTCGGTGACTACACCATCCAGCCCGAGAACGGCGGCCTCGGCGTCTTCGCCCACGAGTTCGGCCACGACCTCGGCCTGCCCGACCTCTACGACACCTCCGGCAACACCGGTGGCGCGGAGAACAACACCGCGTTCTGGTCCCTGATGTCCTCCGGCGCCAACATCGGCGACGGCGGCCCCGACGGGATCGGCGACGCCCCGACCGACCTCGGTGCCTGGGAGCTGTTCCAGCTCGGCTGGCTCAGCGCGCAGGGCAACAAGGGCCCGTTCTACGAGGTGGCCCGCGCCGGCCAGACGTCGACCCACACCCTGGGCACCAACGTCCCGGCCTCGACCAGCGGGGCGCAGGCCCTGTTCACGCTCCTGCCCGACTCCACGTCCACGCTGGAGCTGGGGGCGCCGTACGCCGGGTCGCAGATGTTCTGGTCCTCGCAGGGCGACAACCTGAACACCACGATGACCAGGGCCGGCGTGTCCGGGGGCAACCTCACCGCCCAGGTCAACTACGACATCGAGACCGACTGGGACTACGCGTTCCTCGAGGCCTCGAGCGACAACGGCTCGACCTGGGCGCCGGTCCCGACGAACCTCTCCGACACCGCGGGTGACCAGAGCGGGTTCAACGAGAGCGGCACCGGCCTGACGGGTTCCACGGGCGGCGCCTGGACCGCGCTGAACGCGACCCTGCCCGCCGGGACGAACGCCGTCCGGTTCCGCTACCAGACCGATGGTGCGGTCGTGGAGAAGGGCTTCCGGGTCGACGAGATCGCGGTCGACGGCACCCTGGTCGGCACGGCCGAGACCGCCGACGAGGGCTGGGCGTTCAACGGGTTCATCCGCACGTCGGGCACCGAGGTGAGCAAGCACTTCAACGCCTACGTCGCCGAGAACCGTCAGTACGACGGGTACGACGCCTCGCTGCGGACGGCGTACAACTTCGGGTTCCTGGGCAGCCGGCCGGACTGGGTGGAGCACTACCCCTACCAGGACGGCCTGCTGATCTCCTACTGGAACAACCAGTACTCCGACAACAACGTCGGAGACCACCCCGGTGGCGGACTGATCCTGCCGATCGACGCGCACCCGACGCTCCCGCACTGGAGTGACGGGACGTTGATGCGGCCGCGGATCGCGTCGTACGACTCGACGTTCGGGCTCGAGGCCACGGACGCGATCACCCTGCACAACGCGGGCGTCGCGGGCAGCATCGCCTCGCAGCCGGCGGTGTCGACGTTCGACGACACGGCCACCTGGTGGTACGGCGCGGACGCCCACGTCGACCGGAGGACCGGCGCGCACCCGGGCCGCTACCAGCCCGGCTGGTACAGCGTCGACCCGCCGAACACCGGCACCACCATCACGGTGCAGTCCAGCAGTGGCGGGGCGACGACCGTCCAGGTCGCACCCAAGTAGTCGCCCAACACGCTGACCCGCCCGAAGGTGCGCGAGCTCGCGAGCTCGGCTTCCAGACCTTCGGGCGGGTCAGGCGACTTCCTTCAAGAAACACTCTCGGGCAGGTCAACGTCAGGTCTAGGCGAGTTCAAGGAATTTGCGACAATTGCCTGCCGCGATCCGGTCCCGGTGCCATCCTGTCGTCATCAGAGCCGACCGAGAGGCGGCCGACTCGATCGACGACTGGGGAGTCGCGATGAACGTGGGAATCGACACCACCCGTTGCCCGGAGTGGTGTGAGAGCGCAGGCGTGGTCGTGGGGCGGCACCCCCACGTGAGCGCGAACATCATCCAAGGCAGCCCCGGGCAGCCGCTGGTGGCCCGGCTCGTGGACATGAACGGTGACGGGGATGTCTCCGTGGTGGTCAACGAGCGGGTCCTGTCCACCGAGGACGCGCAGGCGTTCGTGAGCGCGCTGGGGCGCCTGCTCGACCGCGCCCGCCTGGCAGAGCCCGGCCTGGGCTTCGTGGCCTCGCTGGTCCACCGGGCCGGCGTCTCCATGGCCGTCCTCGGCGACCTGGCACAGGTCGACGTCGAGCGGCTGCGCGACCAGGAGCGGGGAAGTCGCGTGCTCACGGTGCGTGAGTTCGACCGCGTGGCGCTGGCGGCGGCTCACCTGGCGTCGGGGGCAGCGACCCGCGACGCCCAGCTTCAGTCGGCCTCCGCCTGATACAGGAGCACCACCGCCTGTAGACGGTCGCGGACCCCGAGCTTCATCAGGATCCGCGCCACGTGCGTCTTCACCGTCCCCTCGCCGATGACGAGCCGGTCGGCGATCTCGGCGTTCGACCGGCCGTCCGCCATCAGCCCGAGGACCTCGCGCTCGCGGCCGGTGAGGGCGGCGAGAGCCTCCAGTCGTTCAGGCGTGCGCCGGCGGGCCAGCTCGTCGGCCACCCGACGCGCCACGCTCGGCGCCAGCACCGAGTCACCGGCGGCAGCGGCCCGGATCGCCGTGGTCAACCGTTCGGCCGGCGCGTCCTTCAGCAGGAACCCGCTCGCACCGGCACCGAGCGCGTCGTACACGTTCTGGTCGGTGTCGAACGTGGTCAGGATGACCACCCGGGTACGGCAGCCGAGAGCAGTGATCCGCCGCGTCGTCTCCAGGCCGTCCAGCACCGGCATCCTGATGTCGAGGAGCAGCACGTCGGGGTCGTGGCGCACCACGAGCTCGATCGCCTCGGCGCCGTCCCCGGCCTCCCCGACGATCTCGATCCCGGGCTCGGTCCCGAGAATCATCCGAAGCCCGGTGCGGACGAGGTGCTCGTCATCCGCCGTCACCACCGAGATGGTCATGGTGCCGCCAGGGGGAGCGTGGCCTCGACGACGAAGTCGCCGTCAGCACCGGGCCCCGTGTCCAGCGAGCCGCCGTACAGGCTGACGCGCTCCCGCATGCCGATCAGGCCGTGGCCGACCCGGCCGTTCTGACCCATCGAGGGCGGACCGGCCGGGTTGGTGACCCGGATGGTGAGCGTGTCCCGGCCGTACCCGAGGGAGACGCGGGTGGGCACCGGCCCTGCGTGCTTGAGCGCGTTGGTCAGGGACTCCTGGACGATCCGGTAGGCGGAGAGGTCGAGGCCCGGGGGCAGCGCGGTCTCCGTCCCGTTGACCTCCACCGTCACCTCGAGCCCGGCCTGCGCCACCTGCGACACCAGCTGGTCCAGGTGCCGGAGGCTCGGACGTGACCCCTCGTCACCGGCCACGGGGTCGACGAGCAGGACGTCCAGCAGCCGACGCAGCTCCTGCATGCCACCGCGGCCCACCGACTCGATGGCCGCCAGGGACCGGCCTGCAGCCTCGACGTCGTCGGGGAGGACGCGGTTCGCTGCCTGGGCCTGCATGACGATCACGGCCATGCTGTGGGCGACCAGGTCGTGCAGCTCGCGGGCGATCCGGGCGCGCTCATAGGCGACGGCGGCGCGAGTCGCCTCCTCGCGGTCCCGCTCGAGGGCGGCGGCGCGGGCCACGAGGTCCCCGTGCTCCTGGCGACGCGACCGCATCCAGCGGCCCAGACCCCAGGTGCTCGCGAGGAAGAACCATGCGGGCACGACGTCGTCGACCGCGGCTCCGGCTTGGAGTCGAGGGATGTCGAAGGCCAGGACGACGAGCGCCACCACGGACATGCCGATCGCGGAGGACCTCGCACCGGCCCACGACCCCAGGGCGTACACCATGAGCACGAGCACGAACCAGGTCTGGCTCAGGCCGGCGTCGGAGACGTGATCGACGATGCCGCCGACAAGCACGACGAGCAGCACCGGCAGCGGCCAGCGACGGGCCCAGGGCAGCGGTGCGGTGAGCAGGACGACGGCCGCCGCATCCGCCAGGTCGGCGCGCTGCGGGTCCCACCACACCTGCAGCTGGCCCGAGACGAAGAGCAGCGCCACCAGGCCGAGGAATGCCCGACGCGCCGTCACCTGCCAGTCCATCTCCCGAATGTAGGCCGGACGGGGTCCCGGCGCGTCTGTCTTTCGGCAGACGCCGAAGACCTGTCGCTGGGCAGACGACGAGCGAGGCGGCCCCGGCCTAGCGTCGGGATCACCATCAACACCCGAGGAGTTCCCATGACCCCGCTGCTCCGCTCCGTCGTCGCGGCCCTGCTGCTCGCCGTCCCCGTGGTTGCCGAGACCACCGGTCTCATCGAGGGTGAGGGCTGGCAGCACCTCCCGTTCGCGCTCACCCAGCTCGCCGGGTGGCTGCTCCTGGCCACGGTCTGCTGGACGCTGAACACGACGTCTCGCGCCGGACGCTGGGGTCCACGGCTGGTCCTGGCCGGAGTCGGCCTCCTGGCCCTGTTCGCGGTGCTCTACCTGGCGACGTACCTCGCCACGGGCGAGCCCGCCGAGGCGATCTTCCTGACGTACCTGCTGGGCTTCCCGGCGATGACCGTGGGCGGCCTGCTCTGGGCCCGTGCGCTGCGGCGTACGCCGTGGCGAGTCAGTGCTGTCGGCCTGGCCCTGGTGGGCGTGCTCGGGTTCGGCGCGATCGCGCTCTCGGCCGACCCGTTCCACGACATCGCGCTGGTCGGGAGCTACCTGGCCTGGATCGTGGTGGGGCTGGGCGCGACGGCGCAGCCGGCGACGCACCCGGCCGCGACGGTCAGCGACGCGTCGCGATCAGCGCGGCCGCGTCCGGCGCGACCATCACCTCGACGGTCGTGAACCGTTCGTCCGTGAGCCACTCCTCGCGCAGTGTGTCCACCCTTCCGTGGAACACCGGTGGCCACACCTCGCAGGGGGTGAAGTCGTCGAGGACGACGATGCCGCCCTCGTCGACCAGGTCCGCGACGGCGTCGACCCGCACCGAGGTGGGGTCGCCGCTGTCGAGGAAGAGCAGGGAGAACGGCCCCTGGTCCATCAGGGTCGACCAGTCCGCGGCCCGGACCTCGACCTGCGGGTCGTCGACGAAGATCTCGGCGGCGGCCCCCGCCAGCTTCGGATCCAGCTCGGCGGTGAGGATCTTCGCGTCGCCACGCACACCCGAGCGCAACCAGGCCGTGCCGACGCCGGTACCGGTGCCGAACTCCGCCATCGTGCCGCCGCGCGTCGCGGCCAGCGTGGCCAGCAGCCGGCCGGTCTCGTTGCGGCAGAACGACACGTAGCCCGCCTTGCGCGAGACGTCGAAGGCCCGGGAGACGACCTCGGGCAGCAGGGGTGGTGCGCTCATGCCGCGAGTCTTTCATCCCGGGACGATTGTCTCGGATCCTGAACAGATCGCCGGAATCCTCCGGCGGCCGCGGGGACCGTCGTACGGTTCTTCCATCATGCGGAGCGTCTTCGTACTCATCGACCGCCGCGGCGAGGCCTGATCAGGAAAGGCCACCTCGTCGCGGAGTTCGTGCGTCGACGGCCTTTCACCTCCAGCTGAAATCAGCTCCGCGGCGGGTGCTCCGGAATCTCGCGCAACCCGCACCTCTCCTGGTCGACCGCGTGTCGTGATCGGGCCCGTGACCCGGGCCCACCCCCGACACCTCCCGCCGCGGGGCCGACAGTCCGCCCAAACCCAGGAGAACCCGATGTATGACATGTACCCCGACTGGGGACCCGCCAAGCACCACCCCGAGGACCCGCGCAACCAGGCCGCCGTCCAGGCCGCGCTTGACCTGCGAGACAACGGGGGAGAGCGACCCGACGACAACTAACGTCCCCTCCATGACAGACGTCGTGAAGCTTGCCGTCATCCCCGGTGACGGGATCGGTCCGGAGGTCACCGCTGAGGCCCTCAAGGTCCTCGAGGTCGCGGCCCCGGACGGCGTGAAGTTCGAGCCGACCCGGTATGACCTGGGTGCCGAGCGGTACCTCGCCACGGGCGAGGTGTTGCCCGATTCCGTCCTGGCCGAGATCCGCGAGCACGACGCGATCCTGCTCGGCGCGGTCGGCGGCCGGCCGGGCGACCCGAACCTGCCGCCCGGGATGCTCGAGCGCGGGCTGCTGCTGCGGCTGCGCTTCGAGCTCGACCACTACGTCAACCTGCGCCCGTCCCGGATCTTTCCGGGGGTCACGTCCCCGCTGGCCGACCCGGGTGAGGTCGACTTCGTGGTCGTCCGCGAGGGGACCGAGGGGCCCTACACCGGCAACGGCGGTGCGGTCCGGGTCGGGACGCCGCACGAGGTGGCCACCGAGGTCAGCGTCAACACGGCGTACGGCGTCGAGCGGGTCGTCCGCGACGCGTTCGCCCGGGCACAGCGAAGGCCGCGCAAGAAGCTGACGCTGGTGCACAAGACCAACGTGCTGGTCCACGCCGGCGCGGTCTGGTCGCGGCTCGTGGACGAGGTGTCCGGGGAGTACCCGGACGTGGCCGTCGACTACCTGCACGTGGACGCGGCCACGATCTTCATGACCACCGATCCCGCCCGCTTCGACGTGATCGTCACCGACAACCTGTTCGGCGACATCATCACCGACCTCGCCGCTGCCATCACCGGCGGCATCGGTCTGGCTGCGTCCGGCAACATCAACCCCGACCGGACCGCGCCGTCGATGTTCGAGCCGGTGCACGGGTCCGCGCCCGACATCGCCGGCCAGCTCAAGGCCGACCCCACGGCCGCGATCCTGTCCGCGTCCCTGCTGCTGGACCACCTCGGGCACGTCGAGGCCGCGGCAGCGGTGGAGCGTGCCGTGCTCGACGACCTCGCGGCGCGCACCCCCGGGGCCGTGCGCCCGACGACCGAGGTCGGCGACGCCGTCGCCGCACGCCTCGGCCGCTGAGGTGGCCTCCGCGGTTTCCCCGCTTGAGCGGGGAAACCGGAACATATGGGGGCAAGTTTGCTCCGCTATGTTCACGACTCGCCGAGGAAGTCCCCGCGTGCGACCGACCAGGGCCGTGCTCGCAGCCCCGCGACTCCACTCAACGGACCGGATAGGTTGACCCCATGCAGATCAGCACGACTCCCTCGAGCACGCCGGTGCCCGACGGCCGGCTCGCGGAGATCCTCGCCAACCCCGGCTTCGGCACCCACTTCACCGACCACATGTTCACGGTCGAGTGGACACCGGACACCGGGTGGGCCCAGGCCCGGATCACGCCGTACGCGCCCCTGACCCTCGACCCCGCCACCGCCGTCCTGCACTACGCGCAGGAGACGTTCGAGGGCATGAAGGCCTACCGGCACGAGGACGGCTCGGTCTGGACGTTCCGGCCGGAGGAGAACGCCGCCCGCATGGTGCGCTCGAGCAAGCGGCTGGCGTTCCCGGAGCTGCCGCGTCGACGACTTCGTCCAGGCGGTCGACGAGCTGGTGCGGGTCGACCAGCGCTGGGTGCCCGGACGGCGAGGGCGAGAAGAGCCTCTACGTCCGTCCGTTCATGCTCGCCACCGAGAAGTTCCTCGGCGTGCGGCCCGCCCAGCACGTCACGTTCCTGGTGATCGCCAGCCCCGCCGGCGCCTACTTCAAGGGCGGGGTCAAGCCGGTCACCCTCTGGCTCACCGAGGACTACACCCGCGCCGGCCGCGGCGGCATGGGCGCCGCCAAGACCGGCGGCAACTACGCCTCGTCCCTGGTCGCCCAGCAGGAGGCCATCGGCCAGGGCTGCGACCAGGTGGTCTTCCTCGACGCCCAGGAGGGCAGGTACGTCGAGGAGCTCGGCGGGATGAACCTCTACTTCGTCCACGACGACGGGCGGATCGTCACGCCCGAGACCGGCACCATCCTGGAGGGCATCACCCGCTCCAGCATCATGGAGCTCGCCGGCAAGCTCGGGCACCAGGTCGAGGAACGGAAGTTCTCCATCGACGAGTGGCGCGACGGCGTCCGAAGCGGTCGGATCACCGAGATCTTCGCCTGCGGGACCGCGGCCGTGGTCACCCCCGTCGGCACCCTGAAGTGGAACGGCGGCGAGGCGCCGGCGCCCGCGGGCACCGACCTCACCATGAAGGTCCGCCAGGCCCTCGTCGACATCCAGTACGGCCGCGCCGAGGACACCTTCGGTTGGATGCATCGCGTCTGCTGACGGACCCGGCCCGGGGAGATGACCGCACTGCGTCGCTGGTCTGGGAGCGGGGCGGGCGCCGGTAACCTCGTGTGGTGACCACGCCCTCCGAGCGGCCACCGGCCGGGCTGACCGTCGGCAGGTACGAGCTGCTGACCCGCCTCGGCGAGGGCGGCATGGGTGTGGTCCACCTGGCCCGGCCACCGCGCGGCGAGCGGGTGGCGCTCAAGGTGCTGCGGCCGCACATCGTCGGCGATGACGAGGCCCGCGCCCGGCTGGCCCGCGAGGTCAGCTCGCTCTCCCGGATCAGGAGCCGGTGGGTGGCGGAGATCGTCGACGCCGACCCGTGGGGCGACATCCCGTACGTCGCGACCCGCTACGTCCCCGGCCCCTCCCTGCACGACCTCGTCCACAACGAGGGCCCGTTGGGTGAGGCCGACCTGCTGTTCCTGGCCCGCGGCCTCGCCGAGGGCGTCGCGTCGGTGCACGAGGTCGGCGTCCTGCACCGCGACGTCAAGCCGTCCAACGTGCTGGTCGAGGGCCGCACCCCGATCCTGATCGACTTCGGCCTGGCCCGCGTCGCCGACGACCCCAAGCTGACCCACACCGGCTGGCTGCTCGGGACGCCTGGCTACCTCGCGCCCGAGATCCTGCACGGCGACGACGCCACGACTGCTTCCGACGTGCACTCCTGGGGCGCCACGGTGGCGTTCGCCGGCACCGGGCGGTCGCCGTTCGGCCGGGGCCCGTCGATGGCGATCATGGACCGGGTCCGCCGCGGTCAGCACGATCTCGACGGGCTGCCCGCGCGACCTCCGGCGGATCGTCGAGGCGGCCCTGGACCCCGACCCCCGCCGTCGACCGGACCTCGACACGATCCTCGACTGGCTCGACGGTGGCCTGCCGGAGGGCCCGCTCGGCGGCGGGTCGACCGATGCCGACGACCCCTTCACGGTGCCGCTCGCCCTCGCGTCGCAGGCCCACGAACCCACCGCCCCGGCCCTCGAGGACGACGAGGAGCACGACCCGACGCTGCCGTACGACGACGCGTGGCCCGGCCCTGCGCGTCCGGGCTTCCTCGAGCGCCTGCGTCGCGGCGTCCTGTGGTCGTTGGCCGCCGTGGCCGCGGCGGCCGCGCTCACGGCGTACCCCGTGCCGGCGCTGCTGGTCCTGCTCGCGCTCACGTGGTTCCTGCGCAGCGCCTCGCTCGCAGCCAGCGCCACGGGGGACCGGCGCCGGGTGCGCGGGGCGAAGTGGTACGACCCGGTCATCTACCTCGTCGGGGCCCCGTGGCACGTCGTGCGCGCGATCGCCGGCACGATCCTGCTCGTCCTCTGGAGCGCCGGCCTGGCCCTGGCCGCGGCGCTGATCTGCTACGCCGCAGCGACCGGGCTGGAGGCCACCCTCTTCGTCAGCGGGCTGACGTTCGCGGTCTCGCTGTGCCTGGGTCCCGGGCGGGTCGCGGGTCAGCGGACCGCTGGCGCGGATCGTGCACCCGCTGTCGGCCGGGACCGGCGCGTGGCTGGTGGCCGCCGTCGTCCTCCTGGGCGCGGCGGGCCTGCTCGGCTACCTCGTGACCGTCGACGGGGTCAGCTGGACGCCGGCCGACCAGCCGCCCTGGATCGGATGGCGAGACCTCGGCCCCTGAGCGGGGTGCCGCGTGCCACACTGAGACGCGTGCACCATCCGACCACCATCATCATTTGCTAGCGCGTCGTCCGCCCCACCCGGGCACCCGACGCGCCGACCTTCCGTACCCCGGAAGGTTTTTTTACGCCCTCAGGACCGAGCTTGCTCGGGCCTGCTGGGGGCGGAAGATTGAGGAGGGTTCGGGTCCGACCCGAACGAAGAGAGGGACGGACCGACCCGTCTCGAAATCTCCTTGACCTGCCAGACACGACCCGCCAACCGAACGAGACGGAATCCCATGGACCTCCACGGCGCCTTCCACGTCTACGACACCACCCTGCGCGACGGCGCGCAGCAGGAGGGGCTCAACCTCTCCGTCGCCGACAAGCTGACGATCGCCCGCCAGCTCGACGGGCTCGGCGTGGGCTACATCGAGGGCGGGTGGCCCGGCGCCAACCCCAAGGACACGGAGTTCTTCCGACGGGCGGTCGACGAGCTGGACCTGCGGCACGCGAGGCTCGCCGCGTTCGGCGCCACCCGGCGAGCCGGCGTACGGGCGGCGGACGACCCGATGGTGGCGGCGCTGCGCGACAGCGGCGCCTCGGTGGTCACGCTGGTCGCGAAGTCGCACGACCGGCACGTCGAGCTCGCGCTGCGGACCACGCTCGAGGAGAACCTCGCGATGGTCCGCGACACGGTGACCCACCTCCGCGCGGAGGGGCAGCAGGTCTTCCTCGACGCCGAGCACTTCTTCGACGGCTACCGCGACAACCGTGACTACGCCCTCGAGGTGCTGCGGACGGCGTACGACGCCGGCGCGGAGGTGATCGCGCTGTGCGACACCAACGGCGGGATGCTGCCCGGCTGGGTGGCCGACGTGGTGCACGACGTCGTCGAGTCGACCGGGGTGCGGGTGGGGATCCACTGCCACAACGACACCGGCTGCGCGGTCGCCAACACGCTGGCCGCGGTCGACGCCGGGGCCACCCACGTCCAGGGCACGATCAACGGGTACGGCGAGCGCACCGGCAACGCCGACCTGGTCTCGGTCGTGGCGAACCTCGAGCTCAAGCTGGACCGGACGGTGCTGCCGCCGGGCATGCTCCGCGACGCGACCCGGATCGCGCACGCGGTCGCGGACGTGACGAACTTCCCGCCCGCCTCCCGCCAGCCCTACGTCGGCACGTCGGCGTTCACCCACAAGGCCGGCCTGCACGCGAGCGCGATCAAGGTCGACCCGAACCTCTACCAGCACCTCGACCCGGTCAACGTCGGCAACGACATGCGCCTGCTCGTGTCCGACATGGCGGGGCGCGCGTCGATCGAGCTCAAGGGTCGCGAGCTCGGCTTCGACCTGTCCGGGGACAAGGAGCTGGTCACCCGGGTCACCGAGCGGGTCAAGGCGCTCGAGGGCCGCGGCTACACGTTCGAGGCGGCCGACGCGTCGTTCGAGCTGTTGCTGACCGAGGAGGTCGAGGGCGCGCGGCCGTCGTACTTCGACGTCGAGTCGTGGCGGGTGATCACCGAGACCCGCCCCGGCGACGAGGCGGTCTCCGAGGCGACCGTGAAGCTGAAGGCCGACGGCGTCCGCTACGTCGTCACCGGGGAGGGCAACGGCCCCGTCAACGCGCTCGACCAGGCCATGCGCGAGGCGATCGGGCAGGCCTACCCGGAGGTCGCGAAGTTCGAGCTGATCGACTACAAGGTGCGGATCCTCGACCAGGGGCACGGCACCGACGCGATCACCCGGGTGCTGATCGAGACCTCCGACGGCGAGTCCTCCTGGGTCACCGTCGGCGTCGGGGCCAACGTGATCGAGGCGTCCTGGGGGGCGCTGATCGACGGGGTGACGTTCGGCCTGCGCCGGCACCACACCGACTGACGTCTACATCTCCTCGTGGGTGTCGGGGTCGCCACCGAACAGCCGGCCGTCGGGCCCGCCCAGCCCGGTGATCGCGTCCATCTCGGCGTCGGTCGAGCTCGAAACCGAAGATGTCGATGTTCTCCCGCTGCCGTGACGGCGTGGCCGACTTCGGGATCGGCAGGTTGCCCTGCTGCACCTGCCACCGCAGGATCACCTGCCCGGGCGTCACCTCGTGCGCCTCGGCGGCGTCCCGCACCGCGCGCTCCGTCAGTGGCGCCTGCCGCTTGCCGAGCGGGCTCCACGACTCGGTGACGATGCCGCGCTCTCCGTTGGCGGCCTGCATCTCGTGGTTCGGGAACAGCGGGTGCAGCTCGACCTGGTTGACCGCCGGGGCCACGCCGGTCTCGTCGATGATCCGGTCGAGGTGGGCGGCGGTGAAGTTGGAGACCCCGATCGAGCGGACCAGGCCCTGCTCGCGCAGGTCGACCAGCGCCCGCCACGCCTCGACGTACCGGTCGCGGCCGGGGTTGGGCCAGTGGATCAGGTGCAGGTCGAGCTGGTCGAGGCCGAGCCGCGCCAGCGACTCCTTCGTCGAGGCGATCGCGTCGTCGTACCCGTGGTGGCGGCCGGGGATCTTGCTGGTGACCAGCAGCTCCTCGCGCGGGACCCCCGAGCGGCGCAGCGCCTCCCCGACCTCGCGCTCGTTCTCGTAGTTCACCGCCGTGTCGAAGAGGCGGTAGCCCGCCTCGACCGCGCTGGTCATCGCGGCGATGCCGTCCTCGCCCTTGAGCGAGACGGTGCCGAAGCCGATCGCGGGCAGCGTGTTGCCGTCGTTGAGCGTGTACGTCGGGATACCCATGTACCCCATCGTGCCCGGATCGTCGGCTGACGCATGCGGTCACATGCAGGAGATCGGCTCCGTGGCGACGGGCCAGCGCTCGACATCATCGGGTCCTCGGTGCTGACGAGGTAGGCGGCGCTCGTCGGTGGTCCAGAGCCGGCGCCCCTCACGCTCGAAGCCCGTGTCGGTCGGCCCCGGACGGCACGCGTGACGCGGCGTCGTACCCCGCGACGAGCTCGCCCTCGGTGTCCCGCACGAACTGGGTCTCGCGGGGCGGCTCGCCGAGGCTGAGGAACGTGATGTCCTGCCAGTCGCAGTGCTCGGCGCCCTGACCGGACCGGACCGTGGTGACGGGAACTCGCCGGCCTCCCTCGGTCCAGACGCCGATGTCGAGTGCCTCGGTCACCTCGTCCGGCCACTCGGAAGGGTCGCACGAGGCATGGACCTCCACCCCCCAGCCGGTCTCGCCGCCGCCGCGCATTCCGTCGGACGCGATCGACCGCGACCTTTGTCTTCTCATCCACGTCGTAGGAGAAGAGCACTCGGCTGCCATCGTCGCGCTCGACCACGAAGCCATCGGATCGGCATCGTGACAGCCGGACTCCTCGATCCAGATGGTCGAGGGCGCTCTCGGCGTCGGCCTCGATCGCCTCCGGACCGATGTCGCCGATGCCGCCGCCACCGGCGTAGGGCGCACCGTCGCACTCCAGCGCGAGCCCGGCGGCACCCGACCGCTTCAGGACGTCCGGGTGGTCGTGCTCGAGCCTCGACGTGCATCGGACCGTCGTACGGTGCCTCGACCGCGCTGTCGCCGAGCACGACCTGCTCCCCACAACTACCGACGAGTGAGCAGGAGACCACCCCCAGTCATCCGACATCATCACTTCAGTGTGACGAGCGGCGGCCCCGATCGGATCCGTTCTGTCGAAATCCGCATGACGTCCCAGGGGCCGCCGCTCGTGCCTCGCGGGTTGTCGGTCGTGTCACCCGGTCTCGACCCGCCCGTTGCGACCTCGTTCCTCGGTCGCAGGGCTTGCTCGACCTGCCTGAGCAGCCGGCCGCTCGTGCCTCGCGGCCGGCTGCTCAGGCAAACCAGGTGGGGGACTGGCGTGCGAACTCCGCGCGGGTCAGCGCCCCCGCGCCGGCCGGGATCCGCGCAAGCACGGGAACGCCGCTCACCCGCGGCAGGTCGTCGAGGTTGCAGGTCTCGGCCAGCCCGGGCTCGTCGGGCCACGACCCGATCACCAGCCCGGTCGGCTCGACCCCACGAGCCCGCAGGGCGACCACCGTGAGCTCGGTGTGGTTGAGCGTGCCGAGCCCGGCGGCCGTCACGACGACCACCTCGGCCGCCAGCGCCACGGCCAGGTCGAGGATGGTGGCCCCGTCGGTGTCGAGCCGCACGAGCAGCCCGCCGGCGCCCTCGACGACCACCGTGTCGTGGAACTCGGCGAGCACCCGGATCCGGTCGACGTACTCGGCGACGGGCGGGATCCGGACCCCCCGGAGCCGGGCGGCGGTGTCGGGGGCGAGGGGGTCCTCGAGCGCCGTGAGCTCCTGGACGGCGCACCCGGTCAGCTCGTGCACCACGTCCGCGTCGGCACGTTCCCCGGAGCCCGGGCCGATCCCGGTCTGGACGGGCTTCACCACGACCACCGAGCCGGACGTCGCGGCCCGGAGCGCGAGCGCGGCCGTGGCGATGGTCTTGCCCACTCCGGTCCCGGTGCCGGTGACCACCACGATCCGGCCGGCGCGGGTGTTCAGCCGAACTCCTTGACGACCCGCTCCAGGACAGTCACGGCGCGGCTCCACTCGGGATCCGCGATCCCCGCGCTGGTGGTGATCCGCAGCCGGGAGATCCCGTCCGGGACCGAGGGCGGCCGGAAACAGCCCACCAGGACGCCGTCCTCGCGCGCCGCCGACTGGGCGGCCGAGCGCGACCTCCGGCGAGGGCATCGGCACGGACAGGACGGCCCCGTCCGAGGGTGGTACGCCGAGGGCCGCCGCCAGTGCGCCGACGCGTTCGTGGATCAGGTCGGGCAGCCCCGGGTGGTCCCCGAGGACGTGGAGCGCGGCGAGTGCCCCGGCGGCCGCCGCCGGGGCGAGGCCGGTGTCGAAGATGAACGGCCGGGCCTGGTTGACGAGGTGGTCGGCGACGGCGCGGGTGCCGAGGACGGCTCCGCCCTGGGCGCCGAGCGACTTGGACAGGGTCGCCGTCACCACCACGTGGTCCTGCTCGTGGAGCCCGAGGTCGCGCACGAGCCCATGCCCGCCCTCGCCGACCACGCCGATCCCGTGGGCCTCGTCCACGACCAGCAGGGCGTCGTACGACGCGCACACTCCGGCGAGCTCCAGCAGCGGCGCGGCGTCGCCCAGTACCGAGTAGACCGACTCCGCCAGGACGAGGGCCCGTCGGCCGCCCGCCTGTGCCAGCGCGGCCGAGACGGCCGCGACGTCGGAGTGCCGGGTCACCGCCACCTCCGCCCGGGACAGCCGCGCCGCGTCGACGAGGGAGGCGTGCACGTGGGCGTCGGAGACGACCAGGCAGTCGCGGTCGGCCAACGCCGTCACCACCGACAGGTTCGCGTGGTAGCCGGTCGACATCACGAGCGCGGCCTCCTGGCCCGTGAACCCGGCCAACGCCGCCTCGAGCTCCTCGTGCAGCTCGAGCGTGCCGGTGACGAGGCGGGAGGCCCCGGCACCTGCTCCCCACGTGCGGGCGGCCTCGGCGGCCGCGGCGGCGACGACCGGATGACGGGACAGGCCGAGGTAGTCGTTGCCCGCCAGGTCGACCACGCCGTCACGCGCACCACGTGGGCGCAGGCTGCGTCGCAGGCCGGCGGCGTCGCGGGTCGCCGCCTGTTCCTCGAACCAGCTCTCCCAGATCACGGCCGCCTCACCCCACGACCGCCGCGATGTCGACGGCGGCACAGATGGCGTCGATCTCGTCGTCGGTGCAGACGTAGGGCGGCATCGTGTAGATCAGGTTGCGGAACGGGCGCAGCCACACCCCGGCGTCCAGCGCCGCCTCCGCGGCGGCCTCGACCTGGACCGGATGGTTGAGCGCGACGACCCCCACCGCGCCGAGGGTCCGCACCGCGCCCACGTCGGGCAGGTCCGCGCAGCCGGCCAGGCCGGCGGTGAGCCGGGCGTTGATCCGCGCGATGTTGCCCTGCCAGTCGGACCCGAGCAGCAGGTCGAGGTTGGCCAGCGCCACGGCGCACGCCAGCGGGTTCCCCATGTAGGTGGGTCCGTGCATCAGGACGCCGGACTCCGAGGCGGAGACGCCCCGGGCGACCGCGGAGGTGCAGAGCACGGCGGCGAGGGTCAGGTAACCGCCCGTGAGGGCCTTGCCGACGCACAGGATGTCGGGGACCACGCCGGCGGCGTCGGCGGCGAACATCGTGCCGGTGCGACCGAAGCCGGTGGCGATCTCGTCGAAGACCAGCACGAGGTCGTGCCGGTCCGCGACCTCGCGCATCACCCGCAGGCACTCGACGGGGTAGGGGTGCATGCCGCCGGCGCCCTGGAGCCGGGGCTCGACGATGATCCCGGCGAGCTCGTCGGCGTGGGCCGCGGCGAGCGACTCGAACTCGGCGGTCCACCGGGCCAGGGCCTGCTCGTGGTCGTCGGCGGAGCGGCCGCCGGAGACGGGGGAGCACGCCGGGTCGGCCGGTGGCCGCGGCGCGAACAGGTGCCCGGGCAGCACCCCGGTGAACATCGCGTGCATCCCGCCCACGGGGTCGCACACGCCCATGCAGCCGAACGTGTCGCCGTGGTAGCCGCCCGCGATCGTCAGCATCCGGGTCCGGCCGGGGCGGCCGGCGCCGCGCTGGTGCTGCAACGCCATCTTCAGGGCGACCTCGACGCTCACCGAGCCGGAGTCGGCGAGGAACACGTGGTCGAGGCCCTCCGGCGTGATCTCGACCAGCCGCTGGGAGAGCCGCACGGCCGGCTCGTGGGTGAGCCCGCCGAACATCACGTGCGCGAACTCGCCGGCCTGCTTCGCCAGCGCCGCGTCGAGGTCGGGGTGGCGGTAGCCGTGGATCGCCGCCCACCACGACGACATGCCGTCGATCACCTGCCGGCCGTCGTCCAGCGTGAGGCGTACGCCGTCAGCCGCCGTCACCAGCCGGGTGACCGTCGGCGCGGTCATCGAGGTGTAGGGGTGCCACACGTGCTCGCGGTCGAAGGCGAGCAGCTGGTCGGTGGTGGCGGGGGAGGACATCGCTCGGGCAGTCTACGGAGCCCGGCGGACGGGGTCGGTGCGGCGCTCGTCGTACGTCCCGGTAACCGACCAGCGGTCCGCGCCGGCCGTCGCGACGGTTAGCCTGCGGTTCGTGACGGACATCCTGGAACGCGCCCGCAAGACGGTCCTCGACGAGGGGACCGGACTCTCCCACGACGAGCTGGTCGAGGTCCTGCAGCTGCCCGACGACCAGATCCCGGAGCTGCTCGAGCTCGCCCACGCCGTACGGATGAAGCACTGCGGCCCGGAGATCGAGGTCGAGGGGATCATCAGCCTCAAGACCGGGGGATGCCCGGAGGACTGCCACTTCTGCAGCCAGTCGGGCCAGTTCACCTCCCCGGTGCGCTCGGTCTGGCTCGACATCCCGCAGCTGGTGAAGGCCGCGCAGGAGACGGCGGCCACGGGTGCCACGGAGTTCTGCATCGTCGCCGCCGTGCGCGGACCCGACGAGCGGCTGATGTCGCAGGTGCGCGACGGGATCAAGGCGATCCAGGAGGCCGTCGACATCAACGTCGCCTGCTCGCTCGGGATGCTCACCCAGGAGCAGGTCGACGACCTGCGTGACATGGGGGTGCACCGCTACAACCACAACCTCGAGGCGGCGAAGTCCTACTTCCCGTCGGTGGTGACCACCCACTCCTACGAGGAGCGGTGGGAGACCTGCGAGATGGTGCGCGACTCGGGGATGGAGCTGTGCTGCGGCGGCCTGGTCGGGATGGGGGAGTCCCTGGAGCAGCGGGCCGAGCTGGCGGCCCAGCTCGCCGAGCTGGACCCGCACGAGGTGCCGCTGAACTTCCTCAACCCCCGCCCCGGTACGCCGTTCGGCGACCTGCCGCTGATGGAGTCGGCCGACGCGCTGCGCACGATCGCGGCGTTCCGGCTGGCGATGCCGCGGACGGTGCTGCGGTACGCCGGCGGGCGCGAGCTGACCCTCGGCGACCTCGGCACCCGTGACGGCCTGCTCGGCGGGATCAACGCGGTCATCGTCGGCAACTACCTGACGACGCTCGGCCGGGACGCGGACGACGACCTCGCCCTGCTCAGCGACCTCAAGATGCCGATCAAGGAACTCGCGAAGACGCTGTGACCGCCACCGGGCGGACGTCATACGATGCGGGCGTGATCGCGCCCGTTCCGCATGACGTCTCCGAGGCGTCGGCGGCGTCGTACTGCGGCCAGTGCGGTGAGCCGCTCGCGGACCGCGACCACGCCAGCTGCGACGCGGCTGCTCGCCCTGGAGCCACCGCGCTTCTGCACCCGGTGCCGCCGGCGGATGAAGGTCCAGGTCACGCCGCGCGGCTGGTCGGCCACCTGCGTCGAGCACGGCGTCCGACCGGATAGTACGCCGAAAGCCTACTCGACGCGTCCTGGTGGCGCTTTCGCACCGCACTATCCCCCGACCCGGCTGCCTTCAGACGTCGAACGTGCCGCCGCTGCGCCAGTAGACGCCGCCCTCGCGGGTGAGGAAGTGGTTCTCCACCAGGTAGCGACGCAGGGCGGCGTAGTCGGGGTGGAAACCCGAGAGCACCTCGTTCACGGTCTGCTCCGGGTAGGTCTCGCCGGGCTCGAAGCGCTGGGCGAGGTGGTCGAGGACGACGAGCAGCTTCGAGTGCTTCGAGGGGATGGTGTGCAGCCGGCCGTCGCCGGTCAGGAAGTGGCCGAGCACCCGGTCGTCGCGCAGCTCCATGCGTCAGTCCTCCGGCCGCAGCCGCAGCATCTTCCGGGGGTGGGTGGCCGTGGCGAGCCCGCCCTTGAGTGCCCGCTTCTCGAAATGGAGATGGCATCCGTCCGGCGCCGCCGAGTCGGACGCCCGCGCCAGCCGCATCCCGGGCCGGACCCGGTCGCCCGGCTGGACGAACACCCGCCGGGTGTGGCCGATCACGATGTCGAAGCCGTGCTTGAAGTTGCGCAACCGGATCGGATGGACGCCGTACGCCGGCCCGAGACCGTCGGTCGAGACCACCCGCGCGAACCGAGCCGCGTGCAGCATCGTGCCGCAGGGCATCGCGATGTCGAGGCCGTGGTGGAAGCCGCGGTCCTTGGTGCAGCGCGGGTCGGGGGAGTAGTACGGCGCCCGCGTGCAGCCGAACGGGATCATGATCCGGTGGGCGCCGGCGTACCAGGGCGAGTCGTAGCGGGTGGTGTCCGAGGTGAAGAACCGCCACCGCGGATCTGCCTCCTGCGCCGGCGGTGCGGCAGTGGCCAGGGACACCGTGAGCAGGACCACCGCGATCAGGTGCATGGCCCCACCGTAGGCCAGACGAGCAGCCGCTCGCGCGCATCGGCCGCGTGCCATACTCGCTGCCGCTCCGCACACATCCGAGCAGAAGGAGCCCCCATGACTGCCGTCGTCGCCAGCATCGAGATCGACCGGTCGCCCGAGGAGGTCTTCGGCTACGCCGTCGACCCGGACCACCTCGCCGAGTGGCAGGAGAACGTCGTCTCCGCGTCGGCCGAGGGCCCGCTCGGGGTGGGGTCGCGCGTCGTCACGACCCGCCGCCTGGGGAAGCGGGAGCAGCCGATGACGATGGAGATGACCGCGTTCGACGCTCCCGACGGATGGTCGATGAAGGGTGTGGACGGCCCGGTGCGTGCCCTGGTCGAGACCCGCATCGAGCCCGTCGACGCCGGCGCCCGGTCGCGGGTGACCATCGAGCTGGACTTCGTCGGTCACGGCATCGGGAAGGTGCTCGTCCCGCTCGTGGTCCGTCCCGAGACGCGCAAGGGTCTGCCGCGGAACCTCGCGCTGCTCAAGGAGCGGCTCGAGGGCACCGGCTGACCGCGGCGCTCAGACCGCCAGCAGCCGCTCGCACTCCTCGGTCAACCGGCGGCGCAGCGGCGCTGCCCGGTCGGCGAACGCCCGCTGCGCGGCGGCGTACTCCTGCTTGCCCTCCGCCGTCTCGATCCGCACCGGCTCGAACCCCAGGTCCGTGAGGTCGTACGGCGCCGCGCGCATGTCCAGCACCCTGACGTCGCGGGCCAGCTCGAAGCAGTCGGCGACCAGGTCGGAGCAGATCATCGGCGTCAGCCGGAAGGCGTGCTTGTAGAGGTCCATGTTGGCGTGCAGGCACCCCGGCTGCTCGTACGCCGCCCGGTCCTCGCTGCCCGGCGAGAGCGTGTTGCGGGGCCGCGCCGAGGGCGTGAAGAACCGGTAGGCGTCGAAGTGCGAGCAGGCGATCCGGTGCGACTCCACGACCTCGTCGGTGCCGGACCGGCCCAGCCGCAGCGGCCAGTCGTGCCTGGTCTCGTCGGCGCGGTGGACCATCGCCCACTCGTGCAGCCCGAAGCAGCCGAAGCTCGCCGGCCGATCGGCGGTGGCGGTGAGCAGGTCGCGGATCGACTCGATCAGGGGCCGCTGCGTCTCGACGTGCTCCCTGCTCACCGTCACGACGTCGGGCTCGCGTGCTCTGAAGCGATGCGTGGCCGAGTGGCGCACGTCTGGGGCACATCGACCCGTTCGTATCCGCGGGTGACCTCGCGCACCCACCAGCGCGACGCCGTACCCGGGGTGCCAGCGCCGCAGCTGCGCCGGCCGCTGGGAGTAGTAGGTGAACAGGAAGTCGTGCACCGGGTGCTTGACCCCGTCGCGGCGGCGGGCCAGGTGGGGCGCCACGAACGCATCGACCCGCGCCGCGTGGTCGGCGGCTCGGGCCCGCCATGTCGCTTCGTCCAGCACCTGCATGGGAGCAAGCGTAGGAGTGGCCCGTAGGCTCGGGCGCGTGCGTATCTGCAGATTCACGACCGGTGACGACCCGCTCTACGGCGTGGTCACCGGCGACCTCGACGAGTTCGGCCAGCCGGCCGAGGACAGCGTCGTGGTCGCCCTCGCCGGCGACCCGTTGTACGTCGGAGTCAAGCTGCTCGACCAGGAGCACAAGCTGGAGGACGTCCGGCTGCTCGCGCCGGTGCTGCCGCGGAGCAAGGTGGTCGGGATCGGCCGCAACTACGCCGCCCACGCCGCCGAGCTCGGCCACGAGGTGCCCGACGAGCCGCTGATGTTCCTCAAGCCCAACACCAGCGTGATCGGCCCCGGCGACCCGATCTTCTACCCGAAGCAGACCCAGGACCTGCACTACGAGGGCGAGCTCGCCGTGGTGATCGGCCGGATCTGCCGCGACGTCCCCGCCGAGCAGGCGACCGACGTCATCCACGGCTACACGATCGGCAACGACGTCACCGCCCGCGACCTGCAGAAGGGCGACGTGCAGTTCACCCGCGCCAAGGGCTTCGACTCGTTCTGCCCGCTCGGGCCGTGGATCGAGACCGACCTCGACCCCCAGCACTTCGCCGACGGGGTCGCGGTGCAGACCCACCTCAACGGCGACCTCAAGCAGGACGGCAACACCCGCGACCTGATCTTCGACATCCCCACCCTGGTGGCGCATGTCACGAGCGTGATGACGCTGCTGCCCGGCGACGTCATCCTCACCGGCACCCCCGAGGGCGTCGGTCCGATGGAGGTGGGCGACGAGGTCGAGGTCTCGATCGCCGGCCTCGGAGCACTCACGAACAAGGTGACCAAGCGATGACCGCGCCCATGAACGTCCGCGTCCGGATGGCGCCGTCCCCGACCGGCAGCCCTCACGTCGGGCTGTTCCGGACCGCCCTCTTCAACTGGGCGTTCGCCCGCCACCACGGCGGCACGTTCGTGTTCCGGATCGAGGACACCGACGCCGCCCGCAACACCCAGGAGTCCTACGACTCGCTGATCGACGTGATGCGCTGGTTCGGCCTCGACTGGGACGAGGGGCCGGAGGTCGGCGGCGAGCACGGGCCCTACCGCCAGTCCGAGCGCGGCGAGCTCTACCGCGACGTGCTGGCCCGGCTGCGCGAGAGCAAGTACACCTACGACTGCTACTGCACCACCGAGGAGGTCGACGCCCGCCGCAAGGCGTCCGGCTCCAAGGTGCTCGGGTACGACGGCCACTGCCGTGAGCTGTCCGACGACCAGATCGCGTCGTACCGGGCCGAAGGCCGCGCGCCGGTGGTCCGCTTCCGGATGCCGGACGGGGCGATCACGTTCGACGACCTGATCCGCGGGGAGGTCACGTTCCAGACCGAGTTCGTCCCCGACTTCGCGCTGGCCCGCGCCAACGGCGACCCGCTCTACACCCTCGTCGCGCCCGTCGACGACGCCCTGATGGAGATCACCCACGTGCTGCGCGGCGAGGACCTGCTCTCCAGCACCCCCCGCCAGCTCGCCCTCTTCGACGCACTCCAGGCCGTCGGCGTGGCGAGCAGCACCCCGCGCTACGGGCACCTGCCCTACGTCATGGGAGAGGGCAACAAGAAGCTCTCCAAGCGCGACCCGCAGGCCCACGTGAACCTCTACCGCGAGCAGGGCTTCCTGCCCGAGGGCCTGCTGAACTACCTCGCCCTGCTCGGCTGGGCGATCGCCGCCGACCGGGACGTGTTCACCCTCGAGGAGATGGTGGCGGCGTTCGACATCAAGGACGTCAACCCCAACCCGGCCCGCTTCGACCTGAAGAAGGCCGAGGCGATCAACGCCTCCCACATGCGGATGATCACGCTGGAGGACATGACCGCCCGGGTCGTGCCGTTCCTGCAGCGGGCCGGAGTCGTCTCCGACCCGGTCACGGCCGAGGAGCGTGCCCTGCTCGAGGCCGCCATGCCGCTGGTCAACGAGCGGATGAACAAGCTCGGCGAGGCACCCGAGCCTCCTCGGCTTCCTGTTCGTCGACGAGGAGTCCTTCACCCGCGACCCGGCCGACGTCGAGAAGCAGCTGGACGAGAGCGGGCGCGACGTCGTCCGCGCGTCGTACGACGCCCTGAGCGACCTCACGGAGTGGACCACGTCCGCGATCGAGGAGGCCCTCCGCGTCGCGCTCGTCGAGGAGCGCGGCCTCAAGCCGCGCCACGCGTTCGGCCCGGTCCGGGTCGCGGTCACCGGCTCCCGGATCTCCCCGCCGCTGTTCGAGTCCCTGGAGCTGCTCGGCCGCGAGCGCAGCCTGGCCCGGCTCGAGAGCGCCCTCGCATGAGCGAGGACACCACCCCGGGGACGCCGCCCGCGGAGGGGCTGCCCTACCACCTGCATCCTGCGCGGCGGCCGCCCCGGCGCCTGGTGGCGATCGCTGATCGGCATCGCAGCGCTGCTGCTGGCGATGTTCGTGGTGATGCCGTTCGTGGTCCTCCTGCCGTTCATGGCGGGGCTCGCCGTCGCCGGAGAGGACGTGCTCGCCTCCACCGAGAAGCTGGTGGACCTGACCAACCCCACGCCACTGGGCCTGGCCTACCTCAACGTCGTCATCGCGGCGGCGATCCCGGTGACGTGGCTGGTCATCCGCTACCTCCACGGCCTGCGGCCGCGGTGGCTCTCCTCGATCCTTCCCCGGCTGCGCTGGCGCTACCTCCTGGTGTGCTTCGGGCTGTCGTTCGTCGCCCTGCTCGCCACGCTCGCCGTCTCGGCCGTCCTGCCCTCGCAGGGCGCCGGCACCGAGATGAGTGGCGAGGTCAACGACTTCACGACCACCACCCGCGACTTCCTGCTCGTCGTGCTCTTCCTGACCCCGCTGCAGGCGGCGGGGGAGGAGTACGCCTTCCGCGGCTATCTCGCCCAGGCGTTCGGCGGGATATTCCGCAACCCGATCGCGGCGGTCGTCGGACCGTCGATCCTCTTCGCGCTCGCGCACGGGCTCGGCCAGAGCGCCCCGATCTTCTTCGACCGGTTCGCGTTCGGCGTCGTCGCCGGGACCCTCGTGATCCTCACGGGCGGGCTCGAGGCGGGCATCGCGATGCACGTGCTCAACAACTGGCTGGCCTTCGGCCTCGCGCTCGCCTACGGCGACATGGGCAGCTCGCTCAACCCGACCGGCGGCAGCTGGTGGAGCATCCCCGTGACCCTCACCCAGTCGCTGGTCTACCTCGTGCTCGCGCTGTTCGTGGCCCGCAGGATGGGGCTGGGATCGCGGACCCACCCGGTCGTTTTGGAGGGCTCCCGATCGCGCGTGTAAAGTCTCGCCTCGGCCCCGATCCGGAGCTCCCGTGAGGCTCGGTGCGGTGGTCGCGGAGGTCGCTCAGCGAGCGCCTCGAGACCAGTGGGATATGGTGTAATTGGCAGCACGACTGGTTCTGGTCCAGTTAGTCTAGGTTCGAGTCCTAGTATCCCAGCGAAGTCCCGGTTTCCCTTGTGTTCCGCACATCGGAGAGCCGGGATTTGGTCTGAATCCCCACGGTTCAGTAGGGTTCAGGCCGCTGTTCCAAGCAATGCCCCCGTTGTGTAGCGGCCTAGCACGCCGCCCTCTCAAGGCGGTAGCGCCGGTTCGAATCCGGTCGGGGGTACCACCGGCGGCGGCGTGCCAGGAGCACGCCGCCGCTGTGCTCATTTCGGAAGGCGGTAGCGCCGGTTCGAATCCGGTCGGGGTACCACCGGCGGCGGCGTAGGAGCACGCCGCCGCTGTGCTCATTTCGGAAGGCGGTGGCGCCGGTTCGAATCGCACCTCACCGAGTGGTGACGTGGGTGCCTGGTTCGGCTGTCGCGGCTTCCCCGCTCACCACTCGGTGGGCAGCCGGGAATAGCCCGTTGCTGTCATCGTTGCCGACGGTCGTGTCCGATTCCCGCTAGAGAACCGGTCGATGGCACGGCATGATTCCTGTCATGAGGCCGATCGAGAAGCTGGACGCCGAGTCCTGCTACCGCGCCGTGAAGGCCCGGGACCGGCGCTTCGACGGGGTCTTCTACACCGCGGTGCGGACCACCGGCATCTACTGCCGGCCCTCCTGCCCGGCCCGCACGCCGGCGTTCCGAAACGTCACGTTCCACCCGAGTGCCGCCTCAGCGCAGGCGGCTGGCTACCGCGCGTGCAAGCGCTGCCTCCCCGACGCCACGCCCGGCAGCCCCGACTGGGACGTCGCGGCCGACGCGGCCGGCCGGGCGATGCGCCTGATCGCCGACGGCGTCGTCGACCGGGAGGGTGTCCCCGGCCTGGCCCGTCGGGTCGGCTACACGCCCCGTCACCTGAGCCGGATCCTCACCGCGGAGGTCGGCGCCGGTCCGCTCGCGCTCGCCCGCGCCCGCCGGGCCCAGACGGCGCGCGTGCTGATCGAGACGAGCAGCTTCTCCCAGGCCGATGTCGCGTTCGCCGCGGGCTTCTCCAGCGTCCGGCAGTTCAACGAGACGATCCGCGAGGTCTACGCCGCGACGCCGACCGAGCTGCGCGGGCGTCGCAGCGCCGACCCGGCGACCGGCACGATGTCCATGCGCCTCGCGGTCCGGACGCCGTACGCCGGACCGGCGCTGCTGCAGTTCCTGGCCGCCCGCGCCGTCCCGGGAGTCGAGGCGGCGGGCGAGGGCTGGTACGCCCGGACCCTGGCCCTGCCCCGCGGCACGGGCACGGTGCGCCTCGACGTCCCCGACGCCCCGACCGCCGGCGAGACGGCGTTCGTCCGGGCCACGTTCGAGCTGCGAAGACCTCCGCGACACCTCGGCCGCCGTCGAGCGCACGCGGCGCATGCTGGACGCCGACTGCGACCCCGTCGCCGTGGCCGACGCGTTCGCCGGCGACGCCCTGATCGGGCCCCTCGTCCGCCGCCTCCCGGGGCTGCGGGTGCCCGGTCACGTCGACGGCGCCGAGATCGCCGTCCGGGCGGTCCTGGGCCAGCAGGTCAGCGTGGCCGGAGCGCGCACCGTCGCTGCCCGGCTGGTGCAGGCGCACGGCACGAAGGTGGCCGAGGCGGGCGAGCTCACCCACCTCTTCCCGACGCCCGACGTGCTCGCGGGCCTCGCTCCCGAGGACCTGCCGATGCCTCGGGCCCGCGGCCGCGCCCTCATCGCGCTCTGCGCAGCCCTCGCCGACGGGAGCCTTGCCCTGGACCGCGGCCCGGATCGCGACGACGTACGACGCCGGCTGCTCGCCCTGCCCGGCATCGGGCCGTGGACGGCCGACTACATCGCCCTGCGTGCCCTCGGCCACCCCGACGTCTTCCTGCCGACCGACCTCGGCATCCGCCAGGCCCTGGCCCGGCTGGGCGTCGACCCCGACCGGGCCGGGGACCTCGCCGAGGGATGGCGACCCTGGCGGTCCTACGCCCAGATGCACCTCTGGCACAGCCTCACCCAAGGAGACAACTGACATGTGGACCCTGATGGACTCGCCCGTCGGCGAGCTGCGCGTCGTCGAGCACCGGGGCGCGATCACCGCGATCGAGTTCTCCCCGTTCCGGGCCAACGTCGACGGCCGCCCGCTGGGCGAGCGTGCCGACGACGACCCGGTGCTGGCGCGCGCGACGGAGCAGCTGCGGGCCTACTTCGCCCGCGACCTCAAGGAGTTCGACCTCCCGCTCGCTCCGCACGGCACCGAGTTCCAGCAGCGCGTGTGGACGGCGCTGCGCGAGATCGGCTACGGAGACACCGCCTCCTACGGTGAGATCGCCCACAGGCTGGGCATGACCAACGCTGCCTCGCGTGCCGTCGGCGTGGCCAACGGTCGCAACCCGATCCCGATCGTGATTCCGTGTCACCGCGTGATCGGGGCCGACGGCACCCTCACCGGCTACGCCGGAGGTCTCGAGCGCAAGCAGACATTGCTCGAGATCGAACAGGAGGCACTGTTCTGAACACCGCCGTCCACGACCGCACGGACGAGGACACGGTCTGGTACGCCGGTTACGGCTCCAACCTCGACCTCGACCGCTTCCGCTGCTACCTGCACGGCGGGCGTCCGCCCGGCGCCGCGGTCGGGTACCCGGGATGTCGCGAGCCGGCTGACCCGCTGGACGACCGGGCGTTCTCCATGTCCGGGCAGGTCGTCTTCGGGTGGGAGTCCCCGACGTGGGGCGGGGGCATCGCGTTCCACGACCCGCAGGCCGAGGGCCGGGTGCTCGGCCGGGCCTACCTCCTCACCGTGCGGCAGTTCGCCGACGTGCTGGAGCAGGAGATGAAGCGGGAGCCGGGTGCCGACCACGACCTGGCGCACGTGATCGAGCGGCGGCGGCACGAGGTCGGGCCCGGGCACTACGAGACCCTGCACCTGGTCGGCGAGCTCGACGACCACCCGGTCGTGTCGTTCAGTGCCCCGGACGTCAGCGCCCTCGGGATCAACGCGCCGACCGCGCCGTACCTCACGACGATCGCGCGCGGACTGCGTCAGTCCCACGGCCTCGACGACGACGCGATCGCGGACTACCTGCTCGGCTGCCCGGGCGTCGACCTCGGGTGGGACCGGGACGCGCTCGGCTGAGCTCCTGGACGGTCGCGCGGCCTAGCTACTCCGCGGCCGCCCGGCGCAGCGACTCCGAGAGCCGCTCAGCAGCAGCGAGGACGGCCGGGGCGTGCATCCGCCCGGGCTGGCGCGAGAGCCGCTCGAGGGGACCGGAGACGGAGACGGCGGCGATGATCTTGCCGCCGGGGGAGCGGACCGGCGCGGACACAGAGGCCACGCCCTGCTCGCGCTCCCCGACGGACTGCGCCCAGCCGCGGCGTCGGATCCCGGAGAGCGCGGCCGCGGAGAACGCGGCGTTCTGGAGGCCGCGGTGCATCCGCTCGGGGTCCTCCCAGGCGAGCAGCACCTGAGCAGCCGAGCCCGCGTTCATGGTCAGCTGCGACCCGACCGGGATGGTGTCGCGCAGGCCGCTGGGCCGTTCCGCGGCCGCCACGCAGACGCGGTACTCGCCCTGCCGGCGCCACAGCTGGGCCGACTCACCGGTGATGTCGCGCAGCCGCGCGAGCACCGGACCGGCCGTGGCGAGGAGTCGGTCCTCGCCTGCGGCGGCCGACAGCTCGGCCAGCCGTGGGCCGAGCACGAACCGGCCCTGCATGTCGCGCGCGACCAGCCGGTGGTGCTCCAGTGCGACGGCGAGCCGGTGGGCCGTGGGACGGGCGAGACCGGTCCCGGCCACGAGCCCGGCCAGGGTGGCGGGTCCGGACTCCAGGGCAGTGAGAACAAGGGCGGCCTTGTCGAGGACGCCGACTCCGCTCGTGTTGTCCATATGGCAATATTGCCGTCTCAGAGTATGGATGGCAAGGCGTACGCTGTGTGAACGTCGTCTCGACAGGGCGGGACCTCGCCGCACGTGGGAGGAGCGAAGCAATGGGGAAGACCTTGGCCATGAAGGTCTGGGACGAGCACGTCGTCCGGGCCGCGGCAGGTGAGCCCGACCTGCTCTTCATCGACCTCCACCTCATCCACGAGGTGACCTCGCCCCAGGCCTTCGACGGGCTCCGCCTGGCCGGGCGCACGGTTCGCCGTCCCGACCTCACGCTGGCGACCGAGGACCACAACGTCCCGACCGTCGACTGGGACAAGCCCATCGCGGACCCGGTCAGCCGTACCCAGGTCGAGACCCTGCGCAAGAACGCCAAGGAGTTCGGCGTCCGGCTGCATCCCCTCGGCGACGTCGAGCAGGGGATCGTCCACGTCGTCGGTCCGCAGCTCGGCCTCACCCAGCCGGGGATGACCATCGTCTGCGGGGACAGCCACACCAGCACCCACGGCGCCTTCGGTGCCCTCGCCTTCGGCATCGGCACCTCCGAGGTCGAGCACGTGCTCGCCACGCAGACCCTGCCGCAGGCGCGGCCGAAGACCATGGCGGTCACCGTCAACGGCAGCCTGCCCGACGGGCGTCACCGCCAAGGACCTCGTCCTCACCCTGATCGCCCACACCGGCACCGGCGGCGGCCAGGGGTACGTCGTGGAGTACCGCGGCCAGGCCATCGAGGAGCTCTCGATGGAGGCGCGGATGACCATCTGCAACATGTCGATCGAGTGGGGCGCGAAGGCGGGCCTGATCGCCCCCGACCAGACCACGTTCGACTACCTCGCGGACCGCCCCGAGGCGCCGAAGGGAGCCGCGTGGGACGCGGCGGTCGAGCACTGGGCGTCCCTGGTCACCGACGACGACGCGGAGTTCGACAAGGAGATCGTGCTCGACGCCGGCACCATGACCCCGTTCGTCACCTGGGGGACCAACCCCGGCCAGGGCGTGCCGCTGGGCGGCAGCGTGCCGAGCCCCGACGACTTCGACGACGCGGGCGACAAGGTCGCGACCGAGAAGGCCCTGCAGTACATGGATCTCGAGGCCGGCACCCCGATGCGTGAGGTCGCGATCGACACGGTCTTCGTCGGCTCGTGCACCAACGGTCGGATCGAGGACCTGCGCGTCGCCGCCGAGATCATCCGGGGGCGCCAGGTGGCCGGCAACACCCGGCTCCTCGTCGTACCCGGCTCGGTGCGGGTGCGCCTCCAGGCGGAGGACGAGGGTCTCGACATCATCTTCAAGGAGGCGGGCGGCGAGTGGCGCGGCGCCGGCTGCTCGATGTGTCTGGGCATGAACCCCGACCAGCTCGCAGCCCGGCGAGCGCAGCGCCTCGACGTCGAACCGGAACTTCGAGGGCCGCCAGGGCAAGGGCGGGCGCACCCACCTGGTCTCCGTGCCGGTCGCCGCGGCGACGGCGGTCCGCGGCACCCTCTCGTCCCCCGCCGACCTGGAGCAGTGATGGACGCGTTCACCACCCACACCGGCGTCGGGGTTCCCCTGCGGCGCAGCAACGTCGACACCGACCAGATCATCCCCGCCGTCTACCTCAAGCGCGTCACGCGCACCGGCTTCGAGGACGGGTTGTTCGCCGCGTGGCGCAACGACCCCGCCTTCGTGCTCAACCAGGAGGCGTACGCCGCAGGGTCGGTGCTCGTCGCCGGGCCGGACTTCGGCACCGGGTCCTCCCGCGAGCACGCCGTCTGGGCGTTGCAGAACCACGGGTTCCGCGCGGTGATCTCCCCGCGCTTCGCCGACATCTTCCGTGGCAACGCCGGCAAGGCCGGACTGGTCGCCGCCCAGGTCGAGGACGACGTGGTGCAGCGGCTCTGGGATCTGCTCGAAGCGAGCCCCGGGGCGACCGTCACCGTCGACCTCGAGGCCCGGGAGATCCGTGCCCGTGAGGCAGGATCGGACGCCGAGGACAGCGTCGTGGCGGTCTTCGACATCGACGACTACACCAGGTGGCGCCTGCTCGAAGGGCTCGACGACATCAGCATCACGTTGTCCCACGAGGACGACATCGTCGCCTACGAGGCGTCCCGACCGAGCTGGAAGCCGGCAACTCTGTGACTCTCTGAGAGCGAGAATTCCCAAGCCCGCATGGGAAATCTCCCTCATCGGCGGTTGAGGAGATCGGTCGGCAACCGCCTCGAGAATGCCGGCCTTCCCGGCAATTCGTCCGGTTTCGACGTCGCAAAGAAATGCGCGAAAAGTAGGCCGTGGTGATTGTGACCTCCGCCACGAATGCCTAGCGTGCGTTGAAGAAAGTCGAGCACGGGCTCGGCCCAGAACGTTCATTGGAAGGGAAGCTAGTGAACAAGTCACAGCTCATCGACACCCTGGCAACGCGGTTCAACGGGAACCGCAAGGCGGCCGCTCACGCGCTCGAGTCCGTCCTGGACACGATCACTCGCGAGGTCGCCAAGGGGGAAAAGGTCGCGATCACCGGCTTCGGCTCCTTCGAGAAGAGGATCCGAAACGCTCGCACCGTGCGCAACCCACAGACCGGCCAGAGCATGCGCGCCAAGAAGAAGGCAGTCCCGAAGTTCACGCCTGGTGCTGACCTCAAGAACGTCATCTCGGGTGCCAAGAAGCTGCCCAGGTTGACGGTTGCCGCCGCTGCTCCTGCGGCGAAGAAGGCCACGGCGCCGGCGAAGAAGGCGGCCGCGGCGGCCAAGAAGTCTGCCGCCAAGAAGACGGCGGCCAAGAAGGCGCCGGCGAAGAAGACGGCGGCGAAGAAGGCACCGGCGAAGAAGACGGCGGCGAAGAAGGCACCGGCGAAGAAGACGGCCGCGAAGAAGGCACCGGCCAAGAAGACGGCGGCGAAGAAGGCACCGGCCAAGAAGACCGCAGCCAAGAAGACGGCCGCCAAGAAGACGGCGGCGAAGAAGGCCGCCGCCAAGAAGACGGCGGCCAAGAAGGCGCCGGCGAAGAAGAGCGCAGCGAAGAAGGCGCCGGCCAAGAAGACGGCCAAGAAGGCGCCCGCCAAGAAGTCCTGACGCTGTTTCCTGAGGGTGGGTCGCCGGTGGGTGACCCACCCTCAGTGCGTCTCCGGGGGGACCGGCAGCCGCCGCGTGTGCCGACCGACGCCGAGGGCGAGCGCTCGGCGCAGGTCGTCGAAGTCGTCGACGTCGTGCCGCAGGGTGGCGAGGTCCCCGGCGATCTCGACCGCGCCGGCAGCCAGGTGGACGGCCCGGGACTCCGCCCCGAAAGCAGGATCGAACGCGCCGTGTCGGGCGACGTACATCGTCGTGCCGGACCCGCCTGCGTCCGTGACGAACCCGGCCGCGTCGGTGGGCGCGGCAGCGAGTGCAGCGGCGAGCTCTTCCGGACGCAGCGCGGGCAGGTCGGCGCAGATCGCGGCAGGGACCAGGTCCGGCCAGCGGCGCTCCGCCTCGGCGGCGGCGAGCCGGAGGCAGGCGTTGAGGTCGCCGACCTGACCGTCGGGGACGACCGCGCAGCCGAGGTCGCTGAGCCGGCCGGCGAACTGCGCGTCGTCGGTGACGGCGAGGACCTGGCCGACGCCCGCGGCGAGGCACGCGCTCGCGGTGTCCAGGGCGAACGCGGCCGCGAAGTTCCGGCGAAGGTCGTCCGGGCAGGGCGGCGAGCCGGGACTTGCCGACGGACGGCGGCTTCACCGGCAGCAGCACGACGTGGTGGGCGGGATTCATCGCCGCCGATCCTCGCAGGCGCGACGCGGCCGTGGTGGGCCGCGTCGCGAGACGGCCGCGGGCACCGACCGAGTAGCCTGCCCTTCGACGCAGGTCGCGTCGGGCCGGGTCCGGCCAGGCACGAAACGGGAACGGGAACGGCGTGAGGGTTCGCAAGCTCCAGCAGAAGCGTGGCTGGGCTGTGGGTGTTGCGGCCGCCATCCTCAAGCCCACACTGCAGGGCGCCACCGCCCGCACCTGGATCGACGGCGAGAAGATCCCCGCGGACACCGGCTGCATCGTGGTGGTGAACCACGTCTCGCACCTCGATCCCCTCTTCTCCGCGCTGTTCGTCTACGACCACGGCCGGGTGCCGCGCTACCTCGCGAAGTCGGGCCTGTTCAAGAACAAGGCACTCGCGGGGTTCCTGACCTCGGCGGGGCAGATCCCGGTCGAGCGGCTCTCCCGCACCGCCGTCGGCGCGTACGACGCCGCCGTGCAGGCCGTGCTGTCGGGCGAGTGCGTGGTCGTCTACCCGGAGGGAACCCTGACCCGCGATCCCGGCCTGTGGCCGATGACCGGCAAGAGCGGTGCCGCACGGATCGCGCTGGCCACCGGATGCCCGGTCATCCCGGTCGGCCACTGGGGTGTGCAGGAGATCCTGCCGCCGTACTCCACGAAACCGCGGCTGCTCCCGCGCAAGCGCATCACGATGAAGGCCGGCGACCCGGTCGACCTCAGCGACCTCGCCGACAAGAAGCCCAGTGCCGTCGTGATAGCCGAGGCCACGGCCCGGATCATGGCCGCGCTCACCGCGATCGTGGAGGAGCTGCGGGGTGAGACCGCGCCGGCCGAACGGTTCGATCCCCGCAAGATGGGCGTGAACCAGATCGGCAACCCGAACAAGAAGGACAAGAGATGAGCAAGGTCGCCGTCTTCGGGGCGGGATCGTGGGGGACCGCGTTCTCCATCGTGCTCGCCGACGCCGGGAACAACGTGACGATCTGGGGTCGCCGCGAGGACGTGTGCGACGCGATCAACGACCGGCACCAGAACCCCGACTACCTCGATGGGATCGACCTTCCCGGGACCGTCCGCGCGACCGCGGACCCCGGAGAGGCCGCCGCGGGAGCCGAGGCGGTCTTCTTCGTGGTGCCGTCGCAGACCTTCCGGGAGAACGTCGAGAACTGGGTCGACGTCCTGCCCGCCGACGCGCCGTTCGTCTCCCTGATGAAGGGCGTCGAGCTCGGCAGTCTCAAGCGGATGAGTGAGGTCATCGCCGAGGTCACCGGCGCGGGCCCGGACCGCATCGCCGTGGTCAGCGGCCCCAACCTCTCCAAGGAGATCGCCCGCCGCGAGCCGGCGGCCTCGGTCGTCGCCTGCGCCGACGAGGACGTCGCCAAGCGGTTGCAGGCGATGTGCCACTCGCCGGCCTTCCGCCCCTACACCAGCGTGGACGTTCTCGGCTGTGAGCTCGGCGGGGCCTACAAGAACGTCATCGGGCTCGCCGTCGGGATGGCTGTCGGGCTGGGCTTCGGTGACAACACGACCGCCTCCCTGATCACCCGCGGGCTTGCCGAGACGGCCCGGCTGGCCACCGCGCTCGACGCCAACCCGCTCACCCTGATGGGTCTGGCGGGGCTGGGCGACCTGGTCGCGACCTGCTCCTCCCCGCTCTCCCGGAACCGGACGTTCGGCGAGAACCTCGGCAAGGGGATGACCACCGAGGAGATCGTTGCCAGCACCCGCCAGGTGGCCGAGGGCGCCAAGTCGTGCTCGTCCCTGCTGGCCCTCGCCCAGCGCATCGGCGTTGACGCGCCCGTCGCCGAGCACGTGGAGGCCGTCGTCGCCGGCCGGATGACCGCCCCGGAGATGATGGACGCGATCCTGGCCCGCAACATCAAGGCGGAAACTGACTGATGAGACGGCCAGGTCCGGCCGAGGCACGAGGTCGGGCCGTCGGCCGGCCAGGTTGAGCAAGCGACGCGACCGAGGAACGAGGTCGCGCGAGCGCGTCGAAACCCGGTGAGGTGCGCAGGGCGGTGACCACCGTTGTCGCCGCCCTGCCTCCAGCACGGGGTTTCGAGGCTCAGGCGCCAGAGCGCCTTCGCACCTCAACCACCGACGGCGCATCGGGCGGCAACCGTCGTCCAGCGCGCCGCACAGGTCGGCCCACAGGTCGTCGACGTCCTCGATGCCGACCGACAGCCGCACCAGCGCGTCGGGGATGGTCGCCGGCTCCGACTTCCACCGCCGGCGACGCTCGAACGTCGACTCGACCCCACCCAGGGACGTCGCGTGCACCCACAGCTTCGTCTTCTGCACCAGCAGGTCGGCGGCCAGCACACCCTGCGCCAGGACGATCGCGACGATGCCGCCGAAGCCGGGATAGCGCACCTCCCCGACCGCCGGGTGGTCGGCCAGGCGCCGGGCGAGCTCGGTGGCGTTGGCCTGGGCACGCTCGACCCGCAGGTGCAGCGTGCGGAGCCCGCGCAGCGCCAGCCACGCCTCCAGCGTCCCGGGGATCGCGCCGAGGAGGTCGCGCCGGCCCTTGAGGACGCCGTACAGCTCGTCGTCGCGGGTCGCGAGCGCGCCGATCAGGGCGTCGCTGTGGCCCGCGAGGTACTTCGTTCCGGAGTGCACGACGAGGTCGGCCCCGAGGTCGAGTGGCCGCTGCAGCAGGGGCGTGGCGAACGTGTTGTCCACGACGACGTACGCGCCCGCGTCGTGCGCGGCCGCCCGGATCGCCGGGATGTCGGCGATCTCGAGTGCCGGGTTGGTCGGGGACTCCAGCCAGACCAGGGCCGCGTCGGAGCAGGCGGCCACCACGGCGTCGGTGTCGGTGATGTCGACCAGGTGCGTGCGCAGCCGTTCCCGGGACTCGAGGTCGGCGAGCTGCATGATCGTGCCGTTGTAGGCGTGCCGGGGGGCCACCACCACGCCGTCGCGTCCGACCAGGTCGAGCACCGTCGACACCGCCGCCAGACCGGAGGCGAACGAGAGGCAGCGCCCGCCCTCGAGGGCACCGAGCGCCTCCTCGAACGCCTGCCAGGTCGGGTTGCCGTACCTGCCGTACTCCAGCTCACCGCCGGCGACGTACGTCGACGCCATCGTGATCGGCGCGTTCAGCGGGGCGTCCGCGACGTGCTCGGGGCGGCCGGCGGTGACGGCGATCGTGGAGGGCTTCAGGTCGGGCGCGTCCGCAGGCATGCCCACGAGACTAGGCCGCTAGGGTCGTCGCGATGAACGAGCCCACCCGGAAGCCCCGCGTCGCCGTCGTCTTCGGTGGCCGCTCCAGCGAGCACGCGATCTCGTGCGTGACGGCCGGCAGCGTGCTGCAGGCCATCGACCGGGAGGCCTACGACGTCGTCCCGATCGGCATCGCCACCGACGGCCGGTGGGTGCTGGAGGCCGACGACCCGGAGCGGCTGCAGATCACCGGGCCCGACACGCTTCCCGCCGTCGACGGAGAGCGAGCCGCCGTCGCCCTGGCCCGCGAGTCGGACGGGACCGACCTCGTCGTCACCGAGCCCTCCCAGCCTCCGCGGACCCTCGGCGAGGTCGACGTCGTCTTCCCGGTGCTGCACGGCCCGTGGGGCGAGGACGGCACCATCCAGGGAATGTTCGAGATGGCCGGCGTCCGCTACGTCGGCGCCGGGGTGCTCGCGAGTGCGGTGAGCATGGACAAGGCCTACATGAAGGTGGTGCTCCGGGCCGCGGGGCTCCCCGTGCTCCCCGGCGTCACCATCACCGCCCGCGAGTGGGCCGCGGACCCCCAGTCGTGCCGCGACCGGGCCGACGCGCTCGGCTACCCGCTGTTCGTGAAGCCGGCCCGGGGCGGCTCCAGCATCGGCATCTCCAAGGCCCACGACGCCTCCGAGCTCGAGGCGTGCCTCGATGAGGCCCACCGGCACGACCCGAAGGCGCTGGTCGAGGTCTCGGCCGAGGGCGCCCGCGAGGTCGAGTGCGGCGTGCTGCAGTCGCCCGACGGGACGCCGGAGACCAGCCAGCCGGCCGAGCTGAGGGTCGGCGGTGACCACGAGTTCTACGACTTCGCGGCCAAGTACCTCCCCGAGGAGCACACCGAGGTCGACATCCCCGCCGACCTCCCGCCCGGGACCACCTCCGAGCTGCAGGCACTGGCGGTCCGCGCCTTCGAGGCCGTCGGGTGCGAGGGCCTGGCCCGGGTCGACTTCTTCGTGATGCCCGACGGATCGCTGGCCGTCAACGAGATCAACACGATGCCGGGCTTCACCCCGACATCGATGTTCCCGCAGATGTGGGCCGCGACGGGCGTGGACTACCCGGCGCTGGTGGACCGGCTGATCCAGCTGGCCCTGAACCGCGACACCGGCCTGCGCTGAACGCTGGCGGCGGTTCGGGTCACGCGCACTCGTCGACCAGCTCCAGGTGCTCCTCGACCGGACCGGACAGCTCCGTCAGCGCCGCCGCGACGGCCTCGCCCCGACGTTCCGCGGGGACCAGCAGCGAGACCCGGGGCCGGTGGCCGACCGCGGTCAGGAGGACGTCGGCGTCCTGGTCCTCGTCCTGGGAAGGGGGAGCGAACCAGCCGATCCCGTTCACCTCGAGGCAGGTGGAGAACCGGTCGAACTCCGACGGGACCGGTGCGCCGCACGTGAGCACGAGCGCGGGATCGCCCCAGGCCCGGCCGAGCGACGTGTCGCCGGCGACGTCGCGCCGGGGCTCCCCGGCCAGCTCGCCGGGTACGTCGTCCAGGAACGCCGCACACACCGACCGGTCGGCCGCGCCGAGCTCCCCGGCCTCCACCGGCACGGGCTCCTCGCCGCACCCGCTGGCGGTCAGCACGACGAGTGACGACGCGAGAGCGCCCCGGACCCATCGGGATCCGGGGCGCACGTGCGAGGTGTGGCCGCTCAGATGTGCACCACCGGGCAGGTCAGGGTGCGGGTGATGCCGTCGAGGTTCTGCACCTTCGAGACCACCAGCTTGCCGAGCTCGTCGACGTTGCGGGCCTCCGCGCGCACGATCACGTCGTAGGGCCCGGTCACGTCCTCGGCGAGCGTGACGCCCTTGACGGTGGCGATCTCGCGGGCGACCTCGGCGGCCTTGCCGACATCGGTCTGGATCAGGATGTACGCCTGGACGACCATCGAGGACTCCTCGTCTTGGTTCGGACACGTGTCGCGGTCAACCTATCGCGGCGGTCGGGTGCGGCAACAGGAGGCCGCGCTGCCGGATCCGCGCCGGGTCTGGTGGGATGAGGCATGGCCTTTCCGCCCGATGCGACCCTGTCCGACGCCGGCGAGTTCGGCCTGATCTCGGCCCTCAGCGAGGTGTTCGAGCAGGGTGAGCACGTGCTGGTGGGTCCCGGTGACGATGCGGCGGTGCTCCGGGTCAAGACCGGTCACGTCGTCGTCTCCACCGACCTGATGGTCGAGGGCCGGCACTTCCGGCGCGACTGGGCCTCGGCCGAGGACGTCGGCCACCGGGCCGCCGCGCAGAACCTCTCCGACATCAACGCGATGGGCGGCCGCGCCACGTCCCTGACCATCGGCCTCGGCGCGCCGCCCGACCTTCCGGTCCAGTGGGCGCTCGACTTCGCCCGCGGTTTCGCCGACGAGTGTGCGCTGGTCGGCGCGAGCGTGGTCGGGGGCGACCTCACCGTGGCGGACCAGGTGGTGGTGGCGGTGACCGTGATCGGTGCCTGCACGGTCGCCCCGGTGGTCCGCTCGGGAGCGCAGCCCGGCGACGTCGTGGCCCTGGCCGGCCGCCAGGGGTGGGCCGCCGGGGGCTTCGCGGTCCTCGGCCGCGGCTTCCGCTCCCCGCGGGTCCTGGTCGAGGCCTACCGCCGCCCCGAGCCGCCGTACGACGCCGGGCAGGTGGCCGCCGATGCCGGCGCGACCGCGATGATCGACGTCTCCGACGGCCTGCTGGCCGATGCCGGCCACATCGCGACCGGTTCCAAGGTCGCGATCGACATCCGACGGGACGCGTTCGAGATCGCCGAGCCGCTCCAGGCCGTCGGTGCCGCCCTGGGTGTCGACCCGATCGAGTTCATCCTCGGCGGGGGCGACGACCACGCCCTGCTCGCCACGTTCCCGGAGAAGTCGGTGCCGAAGGGCTGGCAGGTGGTCGGCTCCGTCAGCGAGGGCTCCGGCGTCACCGTCGACGGCGGGGAGTACGACGGCCCGACCGGCTGGACCCACTTCTGACAAAGCAATGACCGCCACCCTTGTGGGTGACGGTCGGCTTCCGTCTCACCGGATCTCGACCCGGCGGTTCGTCCCGCTCGCTGCGCTCGCGGGACGACGCCTTGCTCGATCTCCCGCGCTGACGCGAGAGCGGTCCAGGCTTCGCCGTGATCGCTAGCGCGTGACCTTCCCGGCCTTGATGCAGCCGGTGCAGACGTTGAGCCGCTTGGGGGTGCCGTTGACCTTGGCCCGGACGCGCTGGATGTTGGGGTCGAAGCGACGCTTCGTAATCTTGCGCGACCAGGGGCGGTTGTTGCCGAAGCCCGGCTTCTTCGCGCAGATGTCACAGACGGCAGCCACCGTGAACTCCTGAGGACGATCGAGGGATGGAACGAGGGCCCGGCTCAGCGGGCAACCGCACAAGAGTATCCGATGCCTCTCGCGACGGGCGAATCGTGATCGGGCGCCCACCCACTAGCCTGTGGCACCACGCGGAGGCCGGATCAGGATACGAGGACAGGCGATGGAAGCACCCCGGAGCGGCGGCGAGATCCAGCTCGCCGTCGTGCTGCGCTTCGTCGACCTCGCCACCGACGCCCTCGCGGAGGCACGGGAGGAGATCGACGCCCTCAACGTCTATCCGGTGCCCGACGGCGACACCGGCACGAACATGTACCTCACCGTCTCCGCGGCGAGGGAGGCGATCCGGGAGGCGACCGGAGGCGACCCGGAGGCCGACCTCCGCACGGCGCTGGCCGCGCTGAGCCGGGGTGCGCTGCTCGGTGCCCGCGGCAACAGCGGGGTGATCCTCAGCGAGATGATGGGCGCCATCGCCCACCGGATTGCCGACAAGTTGCCCGACGAGCACAACGCGACCGTCGTGGCGGACGCGCTGCACCAGGCGACCGAGGCGAGCTATGCCGCGGTGGGGGAGCCCGTCGAGGGGACGATCCTCACCGTGTCGCGCGCGGCGGCCGACGCCGCCCGGGACCGGGCGAGGGTGGACGGGGCGCGCGCCAGGGACGTCTTCGCCGCGGCCGCCGCAGGGGCGCGTACGGCGCTGGCCGGCACCACCGAGCAGCTCGCGGTGCTGCGGGACGCCGGCGTCGTGGACGCCGGTGGCCGCGGCCTCAGCGTGATCCTCGACGCGGCCGAGACGGCGCTCACCGGCCGCCGACCGGTGCCGGTGACCACGCCCATGGGGCAGCACACGATCCCGATCCCGGCGCGGGTCGGGGAGGACCTCACCGCCGACGGGCCGGCGTACGAGGTGATGTACCTCCTCGACGCGGATGACGACCGGGTGCCCGCACTGAAGGCAGAGCTGGCGCCGCTCGGCGACTCCCTGGTCGTCGTGGGCGGCGACGGGCTGTTCAACGTGCACGTCCACGTGGACGACGTCGGCGCCGCGCTCGAGGCCGGGATCAGGGCCGGACGGCCGCACCGCGTCCGGGTCACCCACTTCGCCGAACAGGTGGCGCGGGCCCGGGAGCAGACGGCCGAGCGGCGCGGCCGCCGCATCGTGGCCGTCGCCGCAGGTCCCGGCCTTGCCTCGCTGTTCACCGAGGCCGGTGCCGTCGCCGTCGAGGGCGGACCCGGCCGTCGACCGGCCACCGGCGACCTGCTCGACGCGATCACCGGGTGCGGGGCCGAGGAGGTGGTGGTCCTGCCCAACGACGCCGACTCGGTCCGCGTCGCCGAGGTCGCCGCCCGCACCGCCGAGCACGACGCCGGGCTCCGGGTCGCGGTCATCCCGACCCACGCCCAGGTCCAGGGCCTGGCCGCGCTCGCCGTGCACGAGCCGGGGCGCAGCTTCGACCAGGACGTGCTGGAGATGACGGCGACGGCCCGCCACGCGCGGCATGGCGCCGTGACGGTCGCGGCCCGGCAGGCGATCACCATGGCCGGCCCGTGCGAGCCCGGCGACGTGCTCGGCGTCGTCGAGGGTGACTTCGCGGTGGTGGGGGAGGACCTGTACGACGTGGCGATCGACGTCCTGGAGCGCCTGATCGGCGGCGGCGGCGAGCTGGTCACCCTGGTCGCGGGCGTCGACGATCGCGACGAGCTCGCCCAGCGGTGCGCGGCCCACGTCGAGGAGCAGCACCCCCATGTCGACGTCGTGGTGTACGACGGTGGCCAGGAGCGGTACCCGCTCCTGATGTCCGTCGAGTGAGGTCCCGTGTCCGCGATCACCCCAGACTCCCCCCTCGCCAGCGTGTTCGGCCGCGCCACCAAGAAGCGCGATGCCGTGATCAAGGGGCTCGGGCTGGAGACGGTGGGGGACCTGCTGGGCCACTTCCCCCGCCGCTACGTCAAGACCAGCGAGCTCTCCGAGATGGACGAGCCGGTCGAGGGCCAGGTCGTGAGCGTGGTCGGCCAGGTGACGTCGAGTGAGGTCAAGACGTTCAAGAACCGCCGTACCAACAAGCTGAGCCATCGGGTGGAGGTGCGGATCAAGACCAACGGCCCGAGCTTCACGATGTCGTTCTTCGTGCCGTGGCAGGCCCAGGCCGAGAAGGAGCAGCGGCGGATGGCCGCCGGCAACCGCGGCATGTTCACCGGGAAGGTGCAGCAGTTCAACCGCGCCTGGCAGCTCGCCTCGCCGCACTCCGTGATGTTCACCGGCGACGACGCGGAGGACGACGGGCTCGCGTCCAGCCTCAAGGGTCTGCTGCCGATCTACCCCGTGACGGCGACCGTCTACTCCTGGGACGTCCAGAAGGCCGTCCAGTTCGCCCTCGACCTGGTCACCGATGTCCCCGACGTGTTCTCGGAGGCGCTGCGTGACCGGTTCTCGGTGCTCGACGTGATGACGGCCCTCCGGTGGATCCACGCCCCGGACGACTACCAGCAGGTCGGCGCCGCGCAGAAGCGCTTCCGCTTCGAGGAGGCCCTGGTCACCCAGCTCGTCCTGGGGCGACGCCGGCGGGAGCTCCGCGGGCGCGGGGCCCAGGCACGGACCGGTGAGCAGGGCGGCCTGCTGGCGGCGTTCGACGAACGGCTCCCGTTCGAGCTCACCGCCGGCCAGCGCGAGATCGGTGACGTGCTCGATCACGACCTGGCGCAGCCGCACCCGATGAACCGGCTCCTCCAGGGGGAGGTCGGCTCCGGCAAGACCGTCGTGGCCGTGCGCGCGATGTTGCGCACCGTCGACAGTGGCGGCCAGGCCGCCCTGCTGGCACCCACCGAGGTGCTCGCCCAACAGCACCACCGCTCGATCACCGCCATGCTGGGCGACCTGGCCGCCGGCGGCATGCTCGGAGGCGCCGCGGACGCCACGTCCGTCGCCCTGCTCACCGGCTCGATGGGCAAGGCCCAGCGCCAGGAGGCGCTGCTGCGGATCGCCGACGGCGAGGCCGGGATCGTGATCGGCACCCACGCCCTGCTCGAGGAGAACGTCACGTTCGCCGACCTCGGCCTGGTCGTCGTCGACGAGCAGCACCGGTTCGGCGTCGAGCAGCGGGCCGCACTGACGGACAAGGCCGGTACGCCGCCCCACGTCCTGGTGATGACGGCGACGCCGATCCCGCGGACCGTCGCGATGACCGTCTTCGGAGACCTCGAGGTCTCCACGCTCACCGAGCTGCCGGCCGGGCGGGCACCGATCCAGACGACGGTCGTCCCGCTGGCCGACCAGCCGCACTGGATCGAACGCGTCTGGCAGCGGGTCCGGGAGGAGGTCGGCAAGGGCCACCAGGTCTATCTGGTGTGTCCCCGGATCACCGGCGACGTCACGGAGCAGGGCGAGACCGACCAGGTGGACCTCGATGAGGAAGGCAACGAGGCCCCGCGCGCCGCGACGCGGTTGAGTGCCGTCGAGGAGATGTTCGCGGAGCTCGAGGAGGGTCCGCTCCGAGGACTGCGGCTCGCCATGCTGCACGGACGCCTGCCTCCGGACGAGAAGGACCGCACGATGCGTGCGTTCGCGGCCGGGGACGTCGACGTCCTGGTCTCCACGACCGTGATCGAGGTCGGGGTCGACGTCGCCAACGCCACCGCGATGGTCCTCCTGGACGCCGACCGGTTCGGTGTCTCGCAGCTCCACCAGCTGCGCGGCCGGGTCGGTCGCGGTGGCCTGCCCGGCCTGTGCCTGCTCGTCACGTCGGCGGCCGATCCCGACGGGCCCGCCCGCAGCCGGCTCGATGCCGTCGCGGCCAGCACCGACGGCTTCGAGCTCAGCCGGGTGGACCTCGACCAGCGTCGGGAAGGTGACGTGCTGGGTGCCTCGCAGTCCGGGTTCCGCTCGAGCCTCCAGAACCTTCGCGTCCTGCGCGACGAGAAGACGATCGTTGCCGCACGCGAGTCCGCAGAGGCCCTGCTGGACGCTGATCCGGAGCTCCGCGAGGCGCCGCAGTTGGCCGTAGCGGTGGCGCAGATGGAGCAATCAAGCAAGAGTGGGTTCATGGAGAAGTCATGAGAGCAGGCGCATGACCCGCATCATTGGCGGGTCCGTCGGGGGACGTCGGCTGCAGGCTCCACGTGGGGCCAGCACGCGTCCGACCAGCGATCGGGTCCGCGAGGCACTCTTCTCGGCGGTCGAGTCGTGGTGCGGCTCGCTGAGCGGGCTGCGCTTCCTCGACCTCTATGCCGGCTCGGGCGCCGTCGGGCTCGAGGCCTGGTCGCGCGGCGCCGGCGTCGTCACCCTCGTCGAGCAGGATCGTCGTACCGCGTCGTTGATCGCGCGGAACGCCCACACCATCGGTTTCTCCCGCGCCAACGTCGTCCCGGCACCTGTCATCACGACTCTGCGCAAGCCCCCGGCCGCGCCCTACGACGTCGCGTTCCTCGACCCGCCCTACCCCCTCGACGACGCCGCCGTGGTCGAGGCCCTCCACGAACTGGCGCAGAACGACTGGCTCGTCCCGGGCGCGCTCGTCGTCGTCGAGCGGTCGGCGCGCGGACCGGACCTGGCCTGGCCGGCGGCGTTCTCGGACCTCCGCGAGAAGCGCTACGGCGAAACGGTGCTTTGGTACGGTCACGCAGCCCATCCGTCAACGGTGTCGTCACCCTCCGAGGAGTAGCCACGTGCGTCGAGCCGCCTGCCCCGGATCGTTCGACCCGGTCACCAACGGGCACATCGACATCGTGAGCAGGGCGTCGGCCCTGTTCGACGAGGTGGTGGTGGCCGTGGGCGTCAACAAGTCGAAGAGCCGGCTGTTCACCGCCGAGGAGCGCATCGACATGCTGCGCGAGGCGTGCCGCGACTTCGACAACGTCCGCGTCGAGGGCTTCACGGGGCTGCTGACGGACTTCTGCCAGCAGCACGGCATCCACGCGATCGTGAAGGGCCTGCGCGCGGTCAGCGACTTCGACTACGAGCTCCAGATGGCCCAGATGAACGCCTCGCTCGCTGAGGTGGAGACCGTGTTCGTGCCGACCAGCCCCGAGTACTCCTTCCTCGCCTCCAGCCTGGTCAAGGAGGTGGCGGCGTTCGGCGGTGACGTCTCCCGCCTGGTGCCCGCCTTCGTGCACGAACGTCTCGTGGCCCGGCTGGCGGAGCGGCAGGCGTCCGGCGGGTCGTGAGCGGGGGCCGCGCTTTTGCGGTGCCCGTGTGTCGGCGGCTAGTCTTCGCAGTCAGATCTGTTGTGCCCGGCCCCGGAAGTGATCCTCTGAGCAACCTGGACCCGAGAGCGCCGCTCGTGCTCGACACCCGCGAGCTCGGCCGCCGCCCGGGGTCCCAGCACGAGGTGACCCGAACGGTGCCGGCCCCGGCAGGTCTGGGTATCGAAGTCCTCCATGTCCCCGCGACGTCGCCGGTCGAGCTCGATCTGCGGCTCGAGGCGGTCATGGAGGGAGTGCTGGTCACGGGAACGGCGGGAGCCGACCTCGAGGGCGAGTGCGTGCGGTGCCTGGAGCCGATCTCCGACGAGATCGAGGTCCGGTTCCAGGAGCTGTACGTCTACGACGACCAGCACTCGCACCGGGGCGGTGACCACAGCGTGACCGACCCGGGGGACGACGAGACCAGCCGGCTCGAGGGCGACCTGCTCGACCTCGAGCCCGTGCTGCGGGATGCGGTGGTGCTTGCGCTGCCGTTCCAGCCGCTGTGCGAGGACGACTGTCCCGGACTGTGCGTCGAATGTGGCGCCCGTCTGGCCGATGATCCGGACCACGCACACGATGCGGCGATCGACCCGCGGTGGGCCAGGCTGCAAGAACTCCAGCAGGGCGAGGAATGAATTCAAGGCCGAGAGCTCGGCCCGAGCAGTAGGAGAGAACAGTGGCAGTCCCGAAGCGGAAGATGTCGCGCAGCAACACGCGTCACCGTCGCTCGCAGTGGAAGGCCGTCGCGCCGTCCCTCGTGACCTGCGCCAACCCGTCGTGCGGTGCCAAGCACCTGCCACACCGGGCGTGCGGCGAGTGCGGCCAGTACGGCGCCCGGTCCGACCGCCGCCAGGTCCTCTGAGCCCACGCCGGTCCGCGTGACCACCTACGGCGAGCTCCGCGACGCGCTCGGAGATCCGGAACTGGATCCCGAGCTGCTGGAGCGAGCCCTGACCCACCGCTCGTTCGCCTACGAGAACGGTGGCCTGCCCACCAACGAGCGTCTGGAGTTCCTCGGCGACGCCGTCCTCGGCGTCGTCGTGACCGAGACCCTCTACGTCACCCACCCCGACCTCTCCGAGGGGCGCCTCGCCAAGCTGCGGGCCGCCGTGGTCAACGCCCGCGCCCTGGCCGAGGTGGGCCGGGAGATCGGCCTCGGCGAGCACGTCAAGCTCGGCCGCGGCGAGGAGGCCACCGGCGGGCGGAACAAGGCCTCGATCCTCTCCGACACCCTCGAGGCGGTGCTCGGCGCGATCCACCTCAGCGGCGGGTTCGCCGCCTCCGCCGACGTCGTGCACCGTCTCTTCGACCCCCTGATCGAGGCCGCCTCCGCGATGGGCGCCGGCCTCGACTGGAAGACCTCGCTGCAGGAGCTCTCCGCCGAGCACGGGCTCGGCGTCCCCGAGTACGTCATCGAGGACGATGGCCCCGACCACATGAAGACGTTCACCGCCCAGGTACGCGTCGGTGACGGCCTCTACGGCAACGGCGTCGGCCGGTCCAAGAAGGAGGCCGAGCAGGCCGCGGCCGAGACGGCGTACGGCGAGATCGCCGACGACCTCGGGATCGAGGACGCCACCGCGCGTCGCCGTGGCGATCACCGCCCGCGCCGACGACTGACGCAGGTGCCCGAGCTCCCCGAGGTCGAGGTCGTCCGCTCCGGCCTCGCCCGGCACGTCCTCGGCTCCACCGTCGCCGGCGTCGACGTGCTGCACCCGCGTCCGGTCCGCCGCGACCACCGTGGCCCCGACGGCTTCGCCCTGGCGCTCACGGGGCGGCAGATCCTCGCCGCCCGACGTCGCGGCAAGTACCTCTGGCTGCCGCTGGACAACGGCGACGCGCTGCTCGGCCACCTCGGCATGAGCGGACAGCTGCTCGTCCAGCCCCCGGGCGTGCCCGACGAACGGCACCTCCGCGTGCGGCTCCGGCTTCGCGGGCCGCACCAGCCCGCCGACGCCCTGGAGCTCCGCTTCGTCGACCAGCGGATGTTCGGCGGTCTGTCGATCTCGGCGGGAGGCGCGGAGCTGCCCGCGGAGATCGCCCACATCGCCCGGGACCCCCTCGACCCCGACTTCGACGACGACCTGTTCGCCCGCCGCGTCCGGAGGAGGCGCTCGGGCATCAAGCGCCTCCTGCTCGACCAGACGCTCGTCTCGGGCGTCGGCAACATCTACGCCGACGAGGCGCTGTGGCGGGCCCGGATCCATGGCGACCGCGCCGGGGAGCTGCTCCCCGTCCGCCAGGTCCGCGAGCTCCTCGAGCGCCGTGCGCGCGGTGATGGGCGAGGCCCTCCGCCAGGGCGGCACCTCGTTCGACGCGCTCTACGTCAACGTCAACGGCCAGTCGGGATACTTCGACCGCTCGCTCGACGCGTACGGCCGGGGCGGGGAGCCGTGCGGGCGGTGCGGGACGCCCATCAGGCGGGTGGCGTTCATGAACCGGTCGTCGTACTTCTGCCCACGCTGTCAGCGCCCGCCGCGGGTGCGCGCTGCGCGCGGAAAGAACGGGCTCGGAGATTGACCCCACGCCCCCGCGGTGAGACGCTTGAAGACGGCTCCACATCGCGAGCTGTCACCAGATCCCCGGAAGGCTCATACATGGCCAAGGCGCTGATCGGCTACATGAACAGCGACCTGCGGACCCCCGCCCGACTCACGGCCGAGAACACTCGGCTGCGCGTCCGGGTGGCGGAGCTCGAGGCACTCGTTCTCCGGCTCACTCAGGAGAACGACGCGCTGGCGGCGGCCCACGCCTCCGCCCTGCTGGACCTCGAGTCCCAGACGATGCAGGAGATGCAGCCCGCGTAGACCCCCACGGGGTTCCCCGCAGAGCGTGACCGACGGCACGCCGTGTCGTTGACCGGTCATGCGCTCACTCGTTGCCCTGGCCGCCGCCGGCCTGACCCTCGGCGCCACGCTCGGCCGTGGCCCCGCCCTCGCTCGCCCACGACGGTGACCGGCAGCGCCTCGACGAGGTCCGCAACCGTCTCCTCGCCGAGGGCGAGGGGACCCCCCAGATGAGCGGCAACGTCCGCCACCTGGAGTCGAACCCCGGCACCTTCGGCATCTCCGGCTGCTTCATGAAGACCGACCCGCTGTTCGTCACCAGCGGGCTGGACTCGGTCACGGTCTGGGACGTCAGCGACGGCACCCGGCCCACCGAGGTCGGCCGCCTCCCTGACGCTGTGTTCGAGAACGAGGCGATGAACTGCGGTGAGCGCCGTACCGACGACGGCAGGCGCCGGTTCGCGCTCGTCGGCGTCGACCTCTACCAGGCGTCCCCCGACGACCCGGAGCACGTCAACGCCGGCGGGAACGAGCTGGTCGTGGTCGAGGTGACCGATCCGACCAGCCCGACCATCGTCGGACGGGCACCCGGCAAGACCTCCACGCACACGGTGGCCTGCGTCGACGAGTACGACTGCCGCTACGCCTACTCCGCCGGCAACAGCAGCTCGGGCCAGTTCTCCGTGTTCGACCTGCGCAACATCGAGAAGCCGCGCGAGGTCGACAGCAACCCCGACAAGTCGGGGATCCAGCCGTTCAAGTCGCCGACGGCCGCCCACAAGTGGAACTTCGACAACGAGGGCATCGGCACCCACACCGGGTTCGACGGCTCCTCGATGTGGAACGTCGACCGGCCCCGCAACCCGCGGCTGCTGGCGACCACCGGCGCGGCCGGGGGAGCGGGCGACGCGGCCGGCAAGAACGGCTTCAACGACTTCATCCACCACAACTCGTTCCGCCCCAACGCCGACAACTTCAAGCCCCGCAGCCGGCCCTCGTTCGCCAACGGCAACATCCTGCTGGTGACCGAGGAGGACTACGAGCAGACCGACTGCACCAAGGCCGGCTCCTTCCAGACCTGGCACGTCCGGACCCTCAACGGCGGCGCCGGCGGCATCGTGCCCCTGGACAAGGTGGAGCTCTCCGACCTGGGCAACTTCCCCATGCCCGCAGTACGCCTTCTGCTCGGCCCACTGGTTCGACTACCGGCCCGGCGGGATCGTGGCGATCGGCTACTACGGCGGCGGGACCCAGTTCATCGACGTCCGCGACCCGCAACGGATCAAGTCGCACGGCTACGCCCACTGGTTCGCCTCCGAGGTCTGGGACGCCATGTGGGTCCCGGTCTACGACGCCAGGGGCGACCAGACGGGTCGGAAGAGCAACGTCGTCTACGCCATCGACCTGGTCCGCGGCCTCGACGTCTACTCCGTCGACGTGCCCGGCGACGGCCGAGGGTCGGAGCCCTACGCCTCGGTGTCCTCGACCTCGACCGTTCTCGACCGCGCCGCAGGTGCCGTCGTGCCGATCGGGCTCCTCGGCGGGGCGGTGGCGCTCAGTGTCGCCGTACGACGACGCAAGCGCACCGCCTGAGCGTCGAATTCGGTGGCCGCGGCCGACGGTGAGGACTAGCGTCCTCTCCTTGTGAGCCGAGTGGTCGAAGCGCTGGTGCCTGCCCGGATGGGCAGCGGCTTCCGGTGGCTGATGGCGTCGTCGTGGGCCAGCAACCTCGGCGACGGCATCGTGATGGCGGCCGGTCCGCTGCTCGTGGCGTCCCAGACCAGGTCGCCCCTCCTGGTCTCGCTGGCGCTGCTGCTCCAGTGGTTGCCGTGGCTGCTGTTCGGGCTCGTGGCCGGCGCCCTGGCCGACCGGCTGGACCGCCGACGGCTGGTGATCGTGGCCAACCTCGTACGCGCGGCGGTGCTCGCCCTGCTCTGTCTGACCATCACCACCGGTGCGGTGGACATCGCCGTCGTCCTCGTCTCGATGTTCCTGCTCGGGACCGCCGAGGTGTTCGCCGACACGACCGCGAGCACGCTGCTGCCGATGCTGGTGGAGAAGGCAGACCTGGGGATCGCGAACGCACGGCTGATGGCCGGACACCTGACGCTCAACCAGCTGGGCGGGGCGCCCCTCGGCGCGTTCCTGTTCGCGGCCGGGATGGTGGTGCCGTTCGCCGTACAGCTGGTCTGCCTGCTGCTGGCGGTGGTGCTGACGGCGCGGATCGCCATGGACTCCGGACCCGTCCGGGAGGTCGACCGCGGTGGCGTCACGACCGACATCGCCGACGGGGTCCGCTGGCTCATGCGCCACCCGCCCATCCGGACCCTGGCCCTGGTCATCTTCACCTTCAACGTCACCTGGGCCGCGGCCTGGTCGATCCTGGTGCTCTACTCCCTGGACGAGCTGGACATGGGCCCGGTCGGCTTCGGCCTGCTCACGACCGCCACCGCGCTCGGCGGCCTCGTGGCGACCTTCTCCTACGGGTGGCTCGAGCGGCACGTCCCGCTGGCGGCCCTGATGCGGACCTGCCTGCTGCTCGAGGTGCTCATGCACGTCGGGCTCGCGCTCACCACGGCGCCGTGGCTCGCGCTGCTGATCATGTTCGGGTTCGGCTGCTACGCCTTCGTCTGGGGCACGCTGTCCCGGACGGTGCGCCAGCGGGCCGTTCCCCGCGAGTTCCAGGGCCGGGTCGACTCGGTGTACGCCGTCGGGGTCTTCGGCGGGATGGTCCTCGGCGCGGCCCTCGGCGGCCCGATCGCAGCCACCTGGGGTCTGCGCGGTCCGTTCTGGTTCGCGTTCGTGGGGTCGGGCCTCACCCTGGCCCTCGTGTGGCGCCAGCTGGCGCACATCGCGCACGCGGACGAGGCAGCGACCGTTCCGGCCTGAGTGGTTCGATGGGCCCATGGATGCGCTGGCCGGACTGACCGACGCCCTCCCCGAGGGCGTGGTGGTGACCGATCCCGAGGCGATGGAGAAGTACCGCTTCGACTGGTCCCGGGACGCCACCGCGGGCACGCCGCTCGCCGTCGTGCGCGCCGAGGACGCCGGGCAGGTCCAGACGACCGTCCGGTGGGCGGCGCAGCACCGGGTGCCCGTCGTGCCACGAGGCGCCGGGAGCGGCCTGTCCGGCGGTTCGAGCGCGGTCGACGGCGGCCTGGTGCTCAGCCTGGAGCGGATGCGGGCGATCGAGATCGACACCGACTGCCGGGTGGCCGTGGTCGAGCCCGGCGCCTTCAACGCCGAGGTCAAGGCGGCCGCCGCGGAGCATGGCCTGTGGTACCCGCCCGACCCGTCGTCGTACGAGATCTGCTCGATCGGCGGCAACGTCGCCACCAACGCCGGCGGCCTGTGCTGCGTGAAGTACGGCGTCACCACCGACTACGTGCTGGGGCTGGACGTGGTGCTGGCCGACGGCACGCTGGTCACCCTCGGCGGGAAGCGGATCAAGGACGTGGCCGGCCTGTCGCTGCTCAAGCTGTTCGTCGGCAGTGAGGGCACGCTCGGGATCGTGACGCGGGCGATCCTGCGGCTGGTCCCGGCCCAGGCGGCACGTTCCACGCTGGTCGCGTCGTTCCCGGAGGTGGAGGCCGCGGCCCGCGCGGTGGTCGAGGTCGGCCGCACGATCCGGCCCTCGATGATGGAGCTGATGGACCGGGCGTCGATCAACGCCGTCGAGGACCACCGCGGCATGGGCCTGGACCGTACGGCGGGCGCGTTGCTCGTCGCGCAGTCGGATGCTCCGGGCGCCGCCCGGGCCGAGGAGGTGGCGGTGATCCGCGCCGCCTGCGAGCGGGCCGGTGCCACGGAGGTGTTCGACACCGACGACCCGGAGGAGGGGGAGCTGTTCGTCGAGGCCCGCCGGGCGGCGTTCCCGGCGATCGAGGCCCGGGGCGCCCTGCTGCTCGAGGACGTCGGCGCCCCGGTCCCGAGGCTCCCGGAGCTCCTCGTCGCGATCGCCGCGATCGCGGCCGAGCACGACATCGAGATCCCGGTGGTGGCGCACGCCGGCGACGGCAACACCCACCCGATCATCGTCTACGACCCCACCGACCCGGCGTCGGAGAAGCGTGCGCGACTCGCCTTCGACGCCGTGATGCACGCGGCGATCGCCCTGGGCGGGACGATCACCGGCGAGCACGGCGTGGGGCGGGCCAAGCGGGCCGCGCTGCCCGACCAGCTCGGACCCGACGTGATGGCGCTGACCCGGCGGGTCAAGGACGCGCTCGACCCGGACGGGATCCTGAACCCCGGCGCGATCCTCTGACTGCTGTGAGCGGCCGCGCACACCCCCCGCGGTAGCGTCGGCGCATGTCGAACCACCGGATCCGCGACCGCCGACTCTTCGGCCCCGGCCCGTCCAACCCCTACCCGGAGGCGACGGCCGCGCTCGGGCTCCCGCTGCTCGGGCACCTCGACCCCGCGTTCCTCGAGCTGATGGACGAGACCTGCGAGATGCTCCGCGAGGTGTGGGGTACGACGAACGCCCGCACCCTCCCGATCTCCGCCACCGGCTCGGCCGGCATGGAGGCCGCGTTCGTCAACACCGTGCACCCGGGCGACGTGGTCGTGGTCGCGGTGAACGGCCTGTTCGGGCAGCGGATGTGCGACGTGGCTGCCCGCTGCGGCGCCGAGGTGGTGCCGGTGGAGCACGAGTGGGGGCACCCGGTCGACGTCGACCGGGTCCTCGCCGCCCACGAGTCGCCGGCGATCATCGCCGCCGTGCACGCCGAGACCTCCACCGGCGTCCGGTCGGACATCGCGGCGCTCGGCGCGGGCAAGGGTGACGCCCTGCTGGTCGTGGATGCCGTGACCAGCATCGGCGGCATCGAGCTGCGGGCCGACGAGTGGGGGATCGACGTGGGCTACGCCGGCACCCAGAAGTGCCTGGGCGTCGCCCCCGGACTCGCGCCGTTCACGATCAACGACCGGGCGTTCGAGCGCCGGGTCGAGAAGCCTCAGTCGTGGTACCTCGACCTCGGCCTGCTGGGCGGGTACGTCGGCGAGGCGAGCGCCAAGGGCGGCGGCCGCACCTACCACCACACCGCGCCGGTCGCGATGGTCGCCAGCCTCCACGGTGGGCTCACCCGGATCCTCGACGAGGGCCTGGACGCCGTGTGGGCCCGCCACGAGGAGGCCGGGCGCCTGCTCCAGGAGGGCCTGGAGGAGATGGGCCTCGAGCTGTTCGCCGAGAAGGGCCACCGGCTCCCGGAGCTCACCACGGTCAGGGTGCCCGACGGCGTCGACTCGGCGGCCGTGCGCACGCTACCTGCTGGAGCGGCACGACCTCGAGATCGGCGCCGGTGCCGGCGAGTTCGCGGCCAGCGTCTGGCGGATCGGGCTGATGGGCTACAACGCCCGCCCGGACGCCGTACTGCTCGTCCTCGCAGCCCTCAAGGACGCCCTCGCCAGCACCTGACCCCCAGAGGTCGGGTCGTGTGCCTGAGACCGACCCCTGGGTAGGCGTGAGGCACACGACCCACCTCCGCGGAATGGGGGGACCCGGCAGGTAGGCTGGCCCGCGCTGAGCTTCCCCCGCCCTTTCAGCGACCGTTCGCCTTGGTGAGGAGCCCTGCGTTGTACCTGAAGAGCCTGACCCTCAAGGGGTTCAAGTCCTTCGCCTCCTCGACGACGCTCCAGCTCGAGCCGGGCATCACCTGCATCGTCGGCCCCAACGGGTCCGGCAAGTCCAACGTCGTCGACGCCCTCGCCTGGGTGATGGGCGAGCAGGGCGCCAAGAGCCTGCGCGGCGGCAAGATGGAGGACGTCATCTTCGCCGGTACGGCGGGCCGCCCGCCGCTGGGCCGTGCCGAGGTGCTGCTGACCATCGACAACAGCGACGGCGCGCTCCCGATCGACTACGCCGAGGTCACGATCAGCCGGACCATGTTCCGCAGCGGCGGCTCCGAGTACGCCATCAACGGCAACCCGTGCCGCCTGCTGGACGTGCAGGAGCTGCTCAGCGACTCCGGGATCGGGCGCGAGATGCACGTGATCGTCGGGCAGGGCCAGCTCGACTCGATCCTGCACGCGACGCCGGAGGACCGCCGCGGGTTCATCGAGGAGGCCGCAGGCGTCCTCAAGCACCGCAAGCGCAAGGAGAAGGCGCTCCGCAAGCTGGACTCCACCGACGGCAACCTGACCAGGCTCAACGACCTCCTCGGCGAGATCCGCCGCCAGCTCAAGCCGCTCGGCCGGCAGGCCGAGGTGGCCCGCCGGGCCGCCGGCGTCCAGGCCGACGTCCGGGACGCCCGCGCCCGGCTGGTGGCCGACGACCTCGTCCAGGCCCGCAACGCGCTGGAGCAGGAGCTCGCCGACGAGTCGGTCCTGGTCGAGCGCCGGGCCGAGGTCGAGGCGGCCATCGCCCGCGCCCAGGAGACCGAGGCCGGTCTCGAGGCCGCGCTGCGCGAGGACCTGCCCGCGCTGGCGCGGGCGCAGGAGACGTGGTTCGCGCTGAGCGGCCTGCGGGAGCGGTTGCGGGGCACCCAGTCGCTCGCGGCCGAACGGGTCCGCAACGCTGGTGCGATCGAGGAGCCCACCGACTCCGGGCGCGACCCCGATCAGCTGGACGCCGAGGCGGCGCGGGTCGCCGAGCAGGAGCAGGCGATCGGTGCCGAGATCGAGCAGCAGCGGACGAGGCTCGAGCAGGCCGTGTCCGCGCGCCGGGCCGCGGAGGACGCCTCCGCCGAGGAGGAGCGCCGGATCGCGGGGCTCCAGCGCGCGGCGGCCGACCGCCGCGAAGGACTGGCCCGCCTGCACGGCCAGGTGAACGCACTGAAGTCCCGGGCCGCAGCCGCGGAGGACGAGGTCGGCCGCCTCGGGCAGGCGCGCGAGGAGGCCCAGGCCCGGGCCGACCGGGCGCAGCGCGACTTCACCGGCCTCGAGACCCGGGTCGCCGGCCTCGACGCCGGCGAGGAGGGACTCGACGCCGAGCACGAGGCGGCGAGCTCCGAGCTCGGCGACATCGAGGACCGCCTCGCCAAGGCCCGCGACGAAGCACAGCAGGCCGACCGCGACCGCGCCTCCCTGCTCGCGCGGCGCGACGCCCTCGAGATCGGGCTCAACCGCAAGGACGGCGCTGCGGCGCTGCTGGCGGCCACCGACGCGGTCTCCGGACTCCTCGGCTCGGTCGCCGCGCTGCTGTCGGTGCGGTCGGGGTTCGAGACCGCCGTCGCCGGGGCGCTCGGCTCGGCCGCCGACGCCGTCGCCGTTCGTGACGCCGACGCCGCGGTCGACGCGCTCGGCCACCTCAAGGACGACGACCTCGGACGCGCCGGCCTCCTGCTCGGGGGCGGACCGCCCGCCGACCAGGACTGGCCCGGCCTGCCCGGTCACGCGACGTACGCCGTCGACGTCGTGGACTGCCCCGCCGACCTGCGTGGAGCCCTGAGCCGGCTGCTGTTCAAGGTCGCGGTGGTCGACGACCTGCCCGCCGCGCGCAGGCTTCTCGCGGAGCTGCCCGACCTGACCGCGGTGACGCGCGACGGCGATGTCCTCGGCGCCCACTTCGCCTCCGGCGGGTCCTCGACCCAGCCGAGCCTGATCGAGATCCAGGCGGCCGTCGACGAGGCCGAGGCACAGCTCGCCGAGGCCACGGCGAGCGCGGAGCGGCTCGCCTTCGACATGTCCCGGCTGGAGTCCGAGCGGCTCGACGCGCAGCGACGGGTCGACGTGGCGCTCGCCAAGCTGCACGAGTCCGACGCGACGCTCGCGGCGGTCGCCGAGGAGCTCGGCCAGTACGGCTCCCAGGCGCGTTCCGCCCGGGCCGAGGCCGACCGGATCGCCTCCGCCATCGCCGCGGCCCAGGAGGCACGCGACAACGACCTCGCCGGCCTCGCCGAGCTCGAGGCGCGGCTCGCCTCGGCGGAGGATGCCCCCGACGAGGAGCCGGACACCGGAGAGCGCGAGCGGCTCGCCGAGGCCGCTCGCCAGGCTCGGCAGGGAGAGATGGACGCCCGGCTGGCCGTGCGGACCTCCGAGGAGCGCGCCCGAGCCCTGCACGGACGCGCCGACTCGCTGCGCCGCGCCGCCCAGTCCGAGCGCGAGGCGAGGGCCCGCGCGGCCGAGCGCCGCGAGCGGCTGATCCGCGAGGGTCGCGCCGCGGAGGCGGTGGGTGTCGCGGTCGGCGTGGTGCTCACGAGGCTCGAGGTGTCCGTCCATCGCGCCACCGAGGCGCGCACCGCGGTCGAGCGGTCCCGCCAGGAACGCGAGCAGCAGCTGCTCGCCGTCCGCACCTCCATGCGCGACCTCGGTCGTGAGCACGACGAGCTGGTCAACTCCGTCCACCGCGACGAGATGGCCCGGACCCAGCAGAAGATGCGGATCGAGCAGCTCGAGGAGCGGGCGCTGGAGGAGCTCGGGCTCGACCCGGACGTCCTGGTCGCGGAGTACGGCCCGGACCAGCTCGTCCCGCAGGCGCCGACCGAGCGGCGGCCGAGGGCGAGGAGGGGGAGGAGACCCCCGAGCCGGTCCCGTTCGTCCGCGAGGAGCAGCAGAAGCGGCTGCGCGCTGCCGAACGCGCCCTCTCGATGCTGGGTCGGGTGAACCCCCTGGCGCTGGAGGAGTACTCCGCGATGGAGGAGCGGCACAAGTTCCTCACCGAACAGCTCGAGGACCTGAAGAAGACGCGCAAGGACCTGCTCGACATCGTCCGCGAGGTCGACGCCCGCGTCGAGGAGGTCTTCACGACCGCCTACGCCGACGTCAGCAAGGCGTTCGACTCGACGTTCTCGCGGCTGTTCCCCGGCGGCGAGGGGCGGCTCGTGCTGACCGACCCCGGCGACATGCTCGCCACCGGCGTGGAGGTGGAGGCCCGTCCTCCGGGCAAGAAGGTCAAGCGGCTCTCCCTGCTGTCCGGAGGTGAGCGGTCACTGGTGGCCGTCGCCTTCCTGGTCGCCCTGTTCAAGGCCCGGCCCTCGCCGTTCTACATCCTCGACGAGGTCGAGGCCGCCCTCGACGACACCAACCTCGGCCGCCTCCTGGAGATCTACGAGGAGCTGCGCGAGACCTCCCAGCTGCTGGTGATCACCCACCAGAAGCGCACCATGGAGGTCGGCGACGCCCTCTACGGCGTCACCATGCGCGGCGACGGCGTCACCACGGTGATCAGCCAGCGGCTCCGCGAGGCCGAGCCGGCGTGACGTTCCGCCGCCCCGTTCGCTCCGACTACGTCGCGTGGCGCACGGTGACGACCCGGTGGCGTGACGACGACGCCTACGGGCACCTGAACAACGCCACCTACTACGAGCTGTTCGACACCGCCGTCAACGCCCACCTGTACGAGTCGACCGGGGTGGACGTCCGCGCGCTGCCCCAGATCGGGGTCGTGGCGGAGACCTCGTGCCGCTACTTCCGCGAGCTCGGCTTCCCTGAGCCGATCGAGACCGGCCTGGTGATCGACAAGGTCGGCCGGTCCTCGGTGGTGTATCGGATCGGGCTCTTCCAGGGGGAGTCCGAGGAGGCGGCGGCGGAGGGGCGGTTCGTCCACGTGTACGTCGACAACACCGACCCGAACCGCCGGTCGACCCCGATCCCGGACCTGATCCGCGATGCCGTGGAGCCGCTCCTCCGGCAGTGAGCGGCGACTGCAGGCTGGGAGCCCGTGGATCTGACGTCGGCTGCCCGCGTGTGCGAGTCTGTGTGTCACACCGGAATTTCGGGGGGATCAGCCGTGCTGCTCATCGGGATCGCGATGCTCGTCATCCTCGTCGTCAGCGGGCTCGTCGTGGCCTACGTGGCCTACCCCCACCGCGGGGAGGAGGTCCCCGGCGCACCGTGGCTCGGCGACGCCATGAACAAGGCCACCGACGCCCTGCCGACCCTCGACGAGGACGAGGGGACCGACACCGCGAAGTGAGCGGGCTGCTGCTTGGATTGGCGCATGGGTGACTGGCTCTACCTGATCATCGGGATCGCCGTACTCGGCGTCCTGCTCGTCGCCGGCCTGCTCGCCGGCGGTCGTCGCCGCGGCGACGAGCCCCCGTCCCGCGGCACCGACGTCGTCGCGCCGCCGCCCACCGAGACCGAGGTTGCGGCCCCCGGGGAACCGCCTGCGGTCGAGCAGCCGACACTCGAGAAGCCGGAAGGAACGGCGTCCCGGCTCGCCCGGCTGCGCCAGCGGCTCGCAGGCAGCCAGGGCGGGCTCGGCCGGGGCCTGCTCGCCCTGCTGTCCCGCGACCGGCTCGACGAGGACACCTGGGAGTCGATCGAGGACACCCTGCTCACCGCCGACCTCGGGGTCGCCCCCACCCAGCAGGTGGTGGACAACCTCCGCACCCGGCTGCGCGTCGACGGCGCCGAGGACCCGCGTGAGGTGCTCCGCGAGGAGCTGCTCGCGCTGGTGGACCCGGACATGGACCGGCGGCTCCGGATCAGCGGTACCGACGGCAAGCCCGGCGTGGTGCTGGTGGTCGGGGTGAACGGGTCAGGCAAGACCACCACTGTGGGCAAGATCGCCCGGATCCTCGTCGCGGAGGACCGCTCCGTCGTGCTCGGCGCCGCCGACACGTTCCGCGCCGCCGCCGTCGAGCAGCTCGCCACGTGGGGCGAACGGGTGGGGGTCGAGGTGGTCCGCGGGCCGGAGGGCTCCGACCCGGCCAGCGTCGCCTTCGAGTCGGTGCGTGAGGGCGTCGAGCGCGGGGCGGACACCGTGGTCGTCGACACCGCCGGACGGCTGCAGAACAAGGCCGGGCTGATGGACGAGCTCGGCAAGGTGAAGCGGGTGATCGAGAAGCAGGCGCCGGTCACCGAGGTGCTGCTGGTCCTCGACGCCACCACCGGCCAGAACGGAATGATCCAGGCCCGCGTCTTCAGCGAGGTCGTGGACGTCACCGGCATCGTGCTCACCAAGCTCGACGGCTCGGCCAAGGGCGGCATCGTGGTGGCCGTGCAGCGGGAGCTCGGCGTACCGGTGAAGCTGGTCGGCCTCGGCGAGGGCGCCGACGACCTGGCACCCTTCGACGCCGGCGCGTTCGTCGACGCGCTCCTCGGCTAGGTTCTGGCCACATGAAGGGCCTGGGCAGCAGATGAGCAACCGGGCGCGACGGTTGGTCGCGGGCGGCCTGCGGCGCAGCAGAGCGCTTTTCAGGGCCGCTCCCCAGCCCGGTGGCAACCCGTCGGAGCGAGCTCCCCGCCCGGCTGAGCGGTTGCTGGCCGAGTCTCCTCTCTTCGACGTCGACTGGTACTGCCTCCAGCTCGGCCGCCGGCTCGACAGGGCCGCAGCTGTGGGCGACTACCTCGACCGGGGGGCTGCCCAGGGCCGGACCCCGAACCCGCTGTTCGACCCGGAGTACTTCACCGAGCAGTTCGCCGGCGAGATCGGTGAGCGTGACCCATTTGTCGTGTATCTACGTCGGGGTGCCTTCGGCACACCGACGCACCCCCTCTTCGACACTCGTGGCTATCGCCGCGCGAACCCGGAGGCGCGCGAGCACCCCCACGGTCCGCTGGGTCACTACCAGGAGACCGGTGCGCCAGAGGGTGTCGCCCCCAACGATTGGTTGGGTGAGGAAGGCGAACCGAGCCCCGACCTGATCGCGTGGATCCGCGACCGTCGGAAGGAATGGTCGGAACGGCAAGGCCGGATCGCCAGCTCCTGGGTTCGCTCGTTCCCGGCCGATCGAGCGGCGGAGCTTGCCAAGCGATACGCCGACACCACGGTAGAACGCATCGGGCAGGGGCCGGTCGTCTCGGTCGTGGTCATGGCCGGACGCAAGGACACCGCGGTTCTCCGCACGCTGACCAGCCTGGCCGACCAGACCATGCCCGACTGGCAGGCACTGGTCGTGACCGACGACAGCATTCCGAACCTCCCCGAACTGCTGGCCGACGCGCTCCCCGGAGCCGACGCGACCGTGGTGTCCGTCGGCGAGGGGACCGAGCCCGCCGCGCTCAATCGAGCACTTGCCAGTGCGGCGGGGGAGTTCGTCGCCTTCCTGGCCGCTGGTGACTCGTGGAGTCCGGATCGGTTGCGGCTGCTGGTTGCCGTGAGCCGGGACCGGAGTGCCGGCGCCACGGCCGACACGCTCGAAGGGGTCAACCCCGACGGCACCAGGCGCTATGCCCGGCACGGGCAACCAGCCGGACACGTGGTGGACCGTACGGCGGTCGACCTCGCCCGACTGCTCGTGGGCCGGGAGGTCCTGAGCGGCCTGGGTGGGTTCGACGAGTCCCTCCCGGGGGGATGGGAGTTCGACTTCGTGACGCGTCTGTCGCGCCACGAGCGCATCACGGTGGTGCCTGCGATCGGCGTGCACCGCGACTTCAAGGCCCGCTCGGGGGCGCACCGCCTGCCGGCGAGCCGGCGCCCCGTCGTCGACCATCCGAGGGTCGACCAGTGGGCGGATGTCGTGCTGAACCGGTCCCTCGTCGACTGGGAGTCGCTCGCCGGGCGCGAGCAGCGCGCAGGCGTGGTCTCGGTGATCATCACCACCTCTCGGGACTGGCGGATGACGACCGCCGCCGTGGCCAGCGTGATCGGTGCGGCACAGGCTGGAGACATCGAGGTCGACTGCCTGGTGTGGAACAACGGGTCGGGCCCCTGCGCCTCGGTGATGCTCGACGCCCTTCCCCTGCGGTTCCCCGGAGTACGGGTCCTGCACAGCGCGACGAACCTGGGGTTCGCGCTCGGCAACAATCTCGCCGTCCCGCATGCCGTGGGCGAGACGATCGTCTTCCTCAACAACGACACCACGGTCGCCCCCGGTTGGCTCGAGCCCCTGGTCGCCGCCCTGGAGCAGCCGGACGTGCTCGGGGCCCAGCCACTGCTGATCTACCCGGCCGGCTCCATCCAGTCCGCCGGCATCGTCTTTCCGAGCACGGGGGGAATCCCCTACTCGTTCCTGCGCGACTTCCCGGTCGAGGACGCGGCCGGTGTCGAGGACCTGCCGCTGTCGGCGCTCACCGGAGCCGCACTGGCCCTTCGGTACGACGACGTCGTGGCGCTCCGAGGCTTCGACCCGCTGTTCCTCAACGGCATGGAGGACATCGACCTCTGCCTGCGGCTCAAGGAGTGGCGCTCGGGCCGCTTCACCGTCCTTCCGGCCTCCCGGGTGGTCCGCCACGAGTCCCGCACCGAGGCCAGGTACCAGACATACCTCATCAACCGGCAGCTCTACCTCGACCGCTGGTCGTCGCGGGCACCCCGCGACGACGTCGCGCTGTGGGCCTCGCAGGGCTTTCGCGTGCTCGATCACCAGGTGACCAGCACCGCGGCGCGCGAGCCCCGGCTGAGCATCCCCATGCCCGTGCTGATGCGCGAGTCGAGGCTCTCGGTCGGCGAGGGGCCGCCGCGCCTGCGCTGGGCGATCAAGAACCCGGCCCCGGCCGGTCCCGCCGCCGAGAAGTGGGGCGACACCCACTTTGCGCGTGCGGTCGCCTCCGCGCTTCGCCAGTGTGGCCAGGAGGTGGTCATCGACAACCGGCCCGAGTTCGAGCGCGTGACCGCGCGCCACGACGACGTCTCGCTGGTGCTGCGGGGCCTCGCGCCGTGCCGGGTCACTCCGGAGAACGTCAGCATCGCCTGGGTGATCTCGCACCCCGAGATGCTGGGGCGTCCGGAGGCATCGACGTACGACCGCATCGTGGCCGCCAGCGTCTCGTGGTCGGAGGAGGCATCCCGGACGTGGGGCCTCTCCATCGAGCCGATGCTCCAGGCGACCGATCCTGGGCTCTTTCACCCGGACCGGGCCGTGCCCGACACGGGTCATCCGGTGCTCTTCGTAGGGAGCTCACGCAACCAGTACCGGCCGGTGGTCAGGAACGCCGTCGAGGCCGGACTGCCGCTGTCGATCTACGGTCCGAAGTGGAAGCAGTTCGTGCCCGAGAAGTACATCAAGGCGCTCTACCTGGACAACGCCGACCTGGGTGCTGCCTACCGGAGCGCCGGTGTCGTCCTCAACGACCACTGGGAGGACATGCGGGCGCAGGGCTTCCTGTCCAACCGGCTCTTCGACGCGGCGGGGAGCGGCGCCCGCATCGTTACCGACGACGTGGCCGGGCTCGGGGACATCTTCGGTCGCTCGGTGCAGGTGATGCGGTCGGTCGATGACCTGACCCGGCTGACAGGGCAGCCGGCCTCCGTTCTCGACGAAATCTTCGGCTGCGACGACGAACGGCGCGACGTGGCGGCGCGCATCCATCGCGACCACTCGTTCCTCGCCCGCGCCGAGCGGCTGATCGAGATCGCGGTCGAAGCACGCCGCGAACGCGGGTTCAGCTGACCGACGAGTTGACGCCAACACCGGGGCCGAGACTCCGCCGCTCGTCGTCGCACAGGAGCAAGGGCTCCCTCGCGAGTCGGCTCTGTGCAGGGGCCCTCGGCGCTCAGGTAGATGAAGCGCGGCTCCCTTCGTTCACACGGAAGTAACACAGCGCCGGGAGACGTTTCCTGTCCGCAACATGGCCGGACGGGCGTCGAAATCTCCGCTGAGCATGGTGTGCGGGACTGGGGCGGACTCCCGGCGACAACGCCGTCGACGCGGACCGCTCTCCTCCCGAGACACCACGAGGTTGAGAACCGATGGATACAGGCGACACCGCATGGGTGTTGACGTCGGCGGCACTGGTGCTGCTGATGACACCCGGCCTTGCTCTCTTCTACGGCGGCATGGTCCGCTCCAAGAGCGTCCTGAACATGATGATGATGAGCTTCGGCGCGCTGGCCGTGATCAGCGTGCTGTGGGTGCTGTACGGCTACTCGATGGCCTTCGGCAACGACGTGGGCGGCGGGCTTCTGGGCAGTCCGACGGAGTTCTTCGGGCTGCAGAGCCTGATCGGCACCAACGGCCTGGAGGAGGGCTTCCAGCCTGACAACCTGGTCTTCACCGTCCCCTCGCTGGCGTTCGTCGCGTTCCAGGGCGTGTTCGCGATCATCACGGTGGCCCTGATCTCCGGTGCGATCGCCGACCGGGCGCGCTTCGGCCCGTGGCTGCTGTTCGCCGGCATCTGGGCGACGATCGTCTACTTCCCGGTCGCGCACTGGGTGTTCGCCTTCGACGGCGCCGAGTCCGAGGTCGGTGGCTGGATCGCCAACGACCTGCTGGCGCTGGACTTCGCCGGTGGCACCGCGGTGCACATCAACGCCGGTGCCGCGGGCCTGGCCCTCGCGCTAGTCCTCGGCAAGCGTCGCGGCTTCGGCAAGGAGGCGCTCCGCCCCCACAACCTGCCGCTGGTGATGATCGGCGCCGGGCTGCTGTGGTTCGGCTGGTTCGGCTTCAACGCCGGCTCGGCGCTGGCCGCCAACGGCCAGGCCGCTGAGGTCTTCGTGACCACTCTGGTCGCCACCGCCGCGGCGGCCCTCGGCTGGCTGGCCACCGAGCGGATCCGCGACGGCCGCGCGACCTCGCTGGGCGCCGCGTCGGGTGTGGTCGCCGGACTCGTCGCCATCACTCCGGCCGCCGCGTCGGTCACCCCGCTCGGCGCGATCGCCGTCGGGCTCGGCGCCGGTGTGCTGTGCGCGCTGGCGGTCGGCCTGAAGTACAAGCTCGGCTACGACGACTCGCTCGACGTCGTCGGCGTCCACCTGGTGGGTGGCCTCTGGGGCACGCTCGCGATCGGCCTGTTCGCCTCGTCGGCGAGCACCGCCGCGATCGACGGGCTGTTCTACGGCGGCGGCGTCGACCAGCTCTGGCGGCAGGCCGTCGGTGCGGGTGCCGTCCTCGCGTTCTCGTTCGTGGTCACGCTGATCATCGGCTTCGCGATCGCGAAGACCGTCGGCTTCCGGATCGACCCGGAGGACGAGGTCGAGGGCATCGACTTCACCGAGCACGCCGAGTCGGCGTACGACTTCACCAGCAGCACCGGCGGAGGCAGCGGCCGTACGACGCTTCCGACCGGTCGCCCGGTCACGAACGCCTCATCGGAAGGGACGAAGGTATGAAGCTGATCACCGCGGTCATCAAGCCGCACAAGTGGGAGGACGTCCGTGAGGCGCTGGAGACCTTCGGGGTCACCGGCATGACGGTCTCCGAGGTCAGCGGCTACGGCCGGCAGAAGGGCCACACCGAGGTCTACCGCGGCGCGGAGTACGACATCGCGCTGGTCCCCAAGATCCGGATCGAGATCGTGGTCGACAACGAGGACGCCGAGGACGTGGTCGGGATCATCGTGAAGACAGCGCAGACCGGCCGGATCGGTGACGGCAAGGTCTGGCTCAGCCCGGTCGAGTCGGTCGTCCGCGTCCGTACCGGCGAGCAGGACGAGGCGGCGCTCTGACCCGGCGCTGACCCGCCCGAAGACCTTCGGGCGGGTCAGCGTTAACACGGCTGAAACACGACTGGTCGAGTGCGGTAACCGGGCGCGGGAAGGGTGAGCGGCCATGATCCCTCTCTCCGCAGCCGCCTCCGCGCTTGACACCGGCGACACCGCCTGGCTGCTCGCCGCATCGGCTCTCGTCCTGCTGATGGCGCCCGGGCTGGCCCTGTTCTACGGCGGCATGGTCCGCTCCAAGAGCGTCCTCAACATGATCATGATGACGTTCACCACCGCGGCCGTCGTCTGCATCCTCTGGGCAGTCGTCGGCTACTCGATCGCCTTCGGCGACGACCTCGGCTACGGCCTGGTCGGCGACCCGACGCAGTACTTCGGGCTCGGGGAGCTGCTCTCGGAGGCGAGCAACGGGGAGTCCACGGTCCCGCTGATCCTGTTCGCCATGTTCCAGGGACTCTTCTGCGTGATCACGGGCGCCCTGGTCTCCGGCGCGATCGCCGACCGGGCGCGGTTCGGCGCCTGGGTCGTGTTCGTCTCCGCCTGGACGCTCCTGGTCTACGCGCCCATCGCCCACTGGATCTTCGACTTCTCCGCAGGTGACCACGTCGGCGGCTGGATGGCCAACGACCTCCTGGTGATCGACTTCGCGGGCGGTACGGCGGTCGAGATCTGCTCGGGCGCCTCTGCGCTCGCGCTGGCCCTCGTGCTCGGCCGCCGGGTCGGGTTCGGCAGGGACCCCATGCGTCCCCACAACCTGACCCTGGTGATGCTCGGTGCCGGGCTGCTGTGGTTCGGCTGGTTCGGGTTCAACGCGGGCTCGGCGCTCGGCGCCAGCCACAAGGCCGCGGTGGTCTTCGTGACCACGCTGCTCGCCGGAGCGGCCGGCTCGATCGGCTGGCTCGTCCTCGAGCGCCTCCGCGACGGTCACGCCACCTCACTCGGCTCGGCCTCCGGGCTGGTGGCCGGGCTGGTCGCGATCACGCCGTCGTGCGGGTCGCTCTCGCCGATGGGCTCGATCGTCATGGGCTTCGTCGCCGGCGTGGTCTGCGCGCTCGCGGTCGGGCTCAAGTACCGCTGGAAGTACGACGACTCGCTCGACGTCGTCGGCGTCCACCTGGTCGGCGGGCTGATCGGCACGTTCGGCATCGGCCTGATCGGCACGGCGGCGGCACCCACCGGCGTGGACGGGCTCTTCTACGGCGGTGGTGCCGACCAGCTCGGCCGGCAGCTGCTCGGCGGCGGCGCCGTTCTCGTGTACGCGTTCGTCGCCTCCGGCATCATCGGGATCGTCGTGGACAAGCTGATGGGCTTCCGGATCGAGGAGGAGCACGAGGTCAGCGGCATCGACCTGGTGATCCACGCGGAGACCGCCTACGACCTGCATGCGACCGCCGGGGCGCGCTCGGGCGGCTCCAGCGTCCTGACCACCATCACCCAGCCCGACACCGAGGAGAAACGATGAAGCTCGTCACCGCCGTCATCAAGCCCCACAAGTGGGAGGAGACCCGGGAAGCCCTCGAGGCCGCGGGCGTGACCGGGATGACAGTGTCCGAGGTCAGCGGCTACGGCCGGCAGAAGGGCCACACGGAGGTCTACCGCGGCGCGGAGTACGACATCGCGCTGGTCCCCAAGATCCGGATCGAGATCGTGGTCGACGAGGGCGACGCCACCGCCATCGTCGAGACCATCTGCACGGCCGCCCAGACCGGCAAGATCGGCGACGGCAAGGTGTGGGTCTCCTCGGTCGACTCGGTGGTGCGGGTCCGCACGGGCGACCGCGACGAGGCTGCGATCTAGCAATCGTGTCACCATGACGGCCACCGAACGCGCACGGCGTACCGCCGAGGCGGATGCGCTGTGCGCGGCGGCCTACGAGAAGGCCGGGGGCGCCGACACGGGGGCGGCCCTGGTGGCGGTCGGTGGGTACGGCCGGTCCGAGCTGGCGCCGTACTCCGACCTCGACGTGGTCCTGGTCGCCGACGACGGCGTCGACCTCGGGGAGGTGGCCGGTCAGGTGTGGTACCCGCTGTGGGACAGCGGCACCAAGCTGGACCACTCCGTGCGCAGCTTCGGCGAGATGCTGGACACCGCCGACGCCGACCTGAAGGTGGCCCTCGGCCTGCTCGACATGCGGCACCTCGCCGGCGACCCGAACCTCACCCTGCGGCTGCGGACCACACTCCTCGCCGGATGGCGACGGCGGGCCCGGGAGCGGCTGCCCGAGCTGCGGGCCCTGGTCCGCTCGCGGCACGAGAAGGTGGGGGAGCTGCCGCACCTGTCGGTCCCCGACCTCAAGGAGGCCGAGGGGGGACTTCGCGACGCGACCGTGCTGCACGCGCTGGTCGCCACCTGGCTGGTCGACGTGCCCCACGCGGACCTCGAACGCTGCCGGCGGGCGCTGCTCGACGTCCGTGACGTGCTGCACGAGACCATGGGGCGCGCCGGCGACCGGGTTCCGCCCGAGGCCTGGCCCGACCTGGCTGCCGGGCTGGGTCTGGACGACGCCGTGGCCGCCCAGGTGCACGTCCGGGAGCTGGGCCGGCGGATCGCCCACCTGACCCGGCTCACCTGGCGCCGCGTGGATGCGGTGCTGGCCCGGCCCGGCTCCGTGCGGGGTGCGCGGCGCCCCGAGCTCACGCCGCTCGCGCCCGGGGTCGCGCTCTCCTCGGGAGAGGTGGTCCTCGACGGTACGGCGCGTCCCGGCGGCGACGCGCTGCTGCTGCTCCGCGCCTCGGCGCTCGCTGCGGAGCACGACGCGGAGCTCTCGCCGGCGACGGCCGCTCGGCTGGTGGCGGAAGGTGGATCGCTGCCCGACCCGTGGCCGGACGAGGCGCGCCAGCTGCTCGTGCGGCTGCTGGCGTCGGGGCGCGGGCTGCTCCCTGTCTGGGAGACGTTGGAGGAGACCGGCGCCCTGGTCGGCATCCTGCCGGAGTGGGACCGGGTCCGGCTGCTGCCACACGCCTCGCCCATCCACCGGTTCACCGTCGACCGCCACGTGGTCGAGACCTGCATCGAGGCCTCCGCGCTGATCCGCGACGTCTCGCGTCCCGACGTCCTCATGGTGGCCGCGCTGCTGCACGACATCGGCAAGGGCGGGTTGACCGAGCACAGCGTCGCCGGGGAGCCGCTGGCGCGCGCGATCGCGACCCGGATGGGCTTCGACGCGCACGCCGTCGACCTGATCGGCACCCTCGTGCGGTGGCACCTGCTGCTCGCCGACACCGCGACCTCCCGCGACCCCGACGACCCCGCCACGATCGATGTGGTCGTCTCGAAGATCCCCGACGCCGAGGCGGCGGCACTGCTCGCGACGCTCACCGAGGCCGATGCGCGAGCCACGTCACCGAAGGCGTGGTCGAGCTGGCGTGCCGGACTGGTCCGGGGCCTGGCCCAGCGGGTGCTGGCCACCCTCGACGACGGGGTGACGATGCCGACCGCCGGGGCCGAGGAGATCGACGTACCTGCCTCCGTCGAGGCGGGTACGGCGGCGATCAGCGTCGATGCGGGGCCGGCCGGGCTCACCGTCACGGTGGTCGCCGTCGACCGGGTCGGTCTGCTCGCCGACATCGCTGCCGTGTTCGCCCTGCAGCGGGCCTCGGTGCGCGCGGCCCGAGCCTGGCTGCAGGGCGCCTACGCGGTGTCGACGTGGGAGGTCGCCGACGAGCACCTCGACCCGGCCGTGCTGCGGCAGCGACTGGAGGCGATCACCGAGGGCCGGATCGACCCGGCCGACCGGTTGCGGCCCTCCGCGGGCAGCCCGCTGGCGCCGAGCGTCGTGGTGCGTCCCGAGGCCTCCCGCCAGGCGACGGTTCTCGAGGTGCGCGCCGCGGACCGCCCGGGCATCCTGCACCTCGTCTGCGCCGCACTCGCGGAGCTCGAGCTGGCGGTCCGCTCCGCGCACGTGGACACGCTGGGGCCCCAGGCGGTCGACGTGTTCTACGTGCAGGAGTCCGCGGCAGGGGCACTCTCCTCGACGCACGGGCTCGGCCGCCGCCGCGCACGCCGTACGTCGGGCGCTGACCGCTGAGCCGGACATGTAACACGCTGTTCGCGGAACTGGTGCGCGGCTGCCAGCGGCCCACGAGTCCGGTGGACGACGTGTTGACATGAGGTGCCGGTTACCCTTGACCCTCGATCCTGACCCGCTCCACCGCTAGGGA
>CAWHJI010000012.1:0-17719 GCA_963829635.1 uncultured Actinomycetota bacterium | reverse complement strand
GTCGGTCACGGGATCGAGGGCTACCGCCGAGCCCTGGAGCGCCTCGCGCGAGCGTGACCTGAGGAACCGGGACGGCGCGGGGCACGTCGGACCGTCATGGACCACAACGTGACGGTGAGCGTGAAGAGCATCCTCCTGGCCGGGCTCGTCGCCCTGGCGCTGGTGACGGCGTACCTGCTCGGCGGCAACGGCGACCCGGTCGCTGCGCCCGCGAGCGCGGCGCCACAGGCGCAGGCGGCCGCCGACGACCGGCGGGTCGTCCGGATGGTCGGCACCGGCGAGGCGACGGCGGTGCCCGACGAGCTCTCGTTCGGGCTGAGTGTGACGGCGAAGCGGCTGGAGCTCGAGGATGCACTGGACGGATCGAGCCACACGATGAAACGGACGCTCGCCGCGTTGGAGGAGTACGGCGTCCGCCGAGCGGACGTGCAGACGACCGGCCTGTCGATGTACCCGGAGTACGACTACCGCACCTACGCGCCGCCCGTCCTGACCGGCTACCGCGTCACCCAGCGGGCCGCCGTCAGGGTCCGCGAGCTGGCCCAGGGCGGCAAGGCGATCGCCGCAGCCATCGACGCGGGCGGCAACGGCGTCCGGGTGCGCGACATCCGGCTCCAGCTCGGCGACCCCGAGGCGGTGCTCGAGCGGGCCCGCGACGCCGCCGTCGAGTCGGCCACCGCCAAGGCCGAGCAGTACGCCGACGCGACCGGCCAACGGCTCGGGGACGTCGTCAGCATCCGCGAGGTGGGTGGCGGCGGGTCCCGGGACTACCGGGACCGGTTCGGGCTGGCCGACATGCGATCGCCGTACGAAGTCAGCGCCCAGCTGGCGGACCTGCCGATCCGGGCCGGCAAGGACGAGCTGAAGGTGCGGATCGAGGTCGTCTGGACCTTCGGGTGACCTGAGCGGCGGCCTTCGAATAGGAGGCGGCTGGGGAGGGCTCGATAGACTCCCGCCCATGGCAACGACGAACGACCTCAAGAACGGCATGGTGCTCAACCTCGACGGCCAGCTCTGGCAGGTCATCTGGTTCCAGCACCACAAGCCCGGCAAGGGCGGGGCCGTGGTCCGCACCAAGCTCAGGAACATCGAGTCCGGCAAGACCGTCGACAAGACGTTCAACGCCGACGTGAAGGTCGACGTCGCCTCGGTGGACAAGCGCACGATGCAGTACCTCTACAACGACGGCACGTCCTACGTCTTCATGGACACCACGTCCTACGACCAGCTCGAGATCGACCCGGAGACCGTCGGCGACGCCAGCAACTTCCTGCTCGAGAACCAGGAGGCGATCGTCGCCACCAACGAGGGTCGGGTGCTCTACCTCGAGATGCCGGCCTCCGTCGAGCTCGAGATCACCTTCACCGAGCCCGGGCTGGCCGGCGACAGCGCCACCGGTCGCACCAAGCCGGCCACCCTCGAGACCGGCCACGAGATCCAGGTGCCGCTGTTCATCACCCAGGGCGAGAAGGTCAAGGTCGACACCCGCGACTCCTCCTACCTCGGTCGCGTCAAGTCCTGATGGCCGCTCGTTCCAAGGCGCGCAAGCGCGCCCTCGACCTCCTCTTCGCCAGTGAGCTCCGGGGGGAGGACCCGGTCGTCGCGCTGGAGCGCGCGATCGAGGAGGGCGAAGGTCCCACCAACGAGTACACCGCGGTCCTGGTCCGCGGTGTCGTCGAGCACCGCGAACGCATCGACGAGCTGTTGGCGGAGTGGTCTCAGGGCTGGTCCCTGGAGCGGATGCCCGCCGTCGACCGCAACGTCCTCCGGCTGGGCCTCTTCGAGCTGCTGTACGCCGACGACGTACCCGACCCGGTGGCCGTCACCGAGGCGATTGCCCTGGTCCGCGACCTGTCCACCGACGAGTCGCCGGCCTTCGTCAACGGGATCCTCGGGAGCCTGATGAGGAACAAGTCGACCCTCTGACCCCCTGACCTAGTGTTGCCGCCATGGGAGAACTCACGGCCAAGGCCGACCGGGCAGGGCGGCAGGCCAACGGGAGCGACTGGATCGACCACGGCGTCCGGCTCGGGCTGGTGGCCTACGGCGTCGTCCACCTGCTCGTCGGATGGCTGGCACTCCAGCTGGCGCTCGGTGACCAGAGCGGGTCGGTGAGCAGCAAGGGCGCGCTGCACCAGCTCGCCTCCGAGTCGGCCGGCCTCGTGCTGATCTGGCTGGTCGCCATCGGGATGGTCCTGCTCGTGCTGTGGCGGCTGCTGGAGCTGCTCGTCGGGCACCGCGACGAGGACGGCGCCGACCTGTGGCGCAAGCGCGCCGGCGACGCCCTCAAGATGGGCATCTACGCCGCCCTCGCCCTGAGCGCCTTCTCGGTGGCCTCCGGCGACAAGAGCGGGGGGTCGAAGTCGGACACGTTCAGCGCGAAGCTGATGGCCCTTCCGTTCGGCGTGGTGCTCGTGGGCGCGGTGGGGCTGGCGATCATCGCCTACGGCGTCGCCCAGATCTGGCGCGGTCTGAGCAACGACCACGCCGACCACCTGGCCGCTGAAGGCAGGAGTGGCGACGCCGGAACCGCCTACCTGCTGCTGGGCAAGGTCGGGTACGCCGCCAAGGGGATCGCGATCATCGTGGTGGGCGGTCTGTTCGGCTACGCCGCGCTCACCCACGACCCACAGAAGTCCGGCGGCCTCGACGCGGCACTGCACGAGGTGCTCCAGCAGCCCTTCGGGCCGGTCCTGCTCGGTGCCATCGCGCTGGGCCTGGGCTGCTACGGCCTGTTCTGCTTCGCCCGGGCCCGCCACCTCTCACGATGATCGCGATGATGGAGCGCAGATGACCGAGCACGCCGTCGACGTCGTCGTCCTGGGCATGGGGCCCGGCGGCGAGCACGTTGCCATCAAGCTGGCCCGGGCCGGGCTCGACGTGGTCGCCGTCGAGGACCGGCTCGTCGGGGGCGAGTGCCCGTACTACGGGTGTGTGCCCTCGAAGATGATGATCGCCGCCTCGGGCGCGCTGGCCGCGGCCCGCCGCGTCACGGATCTCGCCGGGACCGCCGCGGTGCACCCGGACTGGGCCCCGGTCGCCGCCCGGATCCGGGACGAGGCCACCGACGACTGGGACGACCGCGCCGCGGTGAAACGACTCGAGAAGTCCGGCGCGACCTTCGTCCGTGGGCGCGGTCGCCTCGACGGCCCCGGTCGCGTGCGCGTCGGCGACACGACGTACGTCGCGGCGCGCGGCGTCGTCCTCAACACCGGGACCGCCCCGGCGGTGCCGCCCGTCGACGGCCTTGCCGGGACGCCGTACTGGACCAACCGCGACATCGTCCGGCGTGAGCGAGCTGCCCGCCTCGATGGTCGTGATCGGCGGCGGGCCGATCGGCTGCGAGCTGGCCCAGGCGTTCGCCCGGTTCGGCGTCGAGGTCACCGTCGTCGAGGTCGCCGACCGTCTGATCGCCGGTGAGGAGCCCGAGGCCGGGCGGCTGCTCGAGAAGCAGTTCGCCGACGAGGGGATCGCGGTCCGCACCGGTCGGGAGATCGGCTCGGTCGCCCACGCCGAGGGTCGGTTCACCGTGACGGTGGGGGAGGAGCGGATCGGCGCGGACAAGCTGCTGGTCGCTGCCGGCCGCACCTCCAACCTCGCTGACATCGGGCTGGAGTCGCTCGGGCTCGACCCGGAGACCCGGTTCCTGGAGACCGACGAGCGGATGCGTGCCGGCGAGAAGCTGTGGGCGGTCGGCGACATCACCGGCAAGGGTGCGTTCACCCACGTCTCGATGTACCAGGGCGCGATCGTCGTCCGGGAGCTGCTCGGCGAGGACGGCCCACCTGCCGACTACCGCGCCGTCACCCGGGTCACCTTCACCGGCCCCGAGGTGGCCGCCGTCGGGCAGACCGAGCAGCAGGCGCGGGACGCCGGGGTCAGCGTGGCCACCGGCAGCGGCGACCTCGGCGCGCGGGGCTGGCTGGCCCGGCAGGAGGGCCTGGTCAAGCTGGTCGCCGACCGCGACCGGGGCGTCCTGGTCGGCGGGACGGTCGTCGGCGAGGACGCCGGGGAGATGATCGGGCTGCTGTCCACGGCGGTCCACGCCGAGGTCCCCGTCGCCACGCTGCGGTCGATGCACTTCGCCTACCCGACCTTCCACCGCGCCATCGAGACGGTGCTGGACCACCTCGAGCTCTAGCCCGCCGCCGACACGGCCGCTTCGAAACCTGAGGCAGTGAGGACCCTGCTAGGGTCGGCACCGATCGACATCCTTTAACGAGCCGTCCCGTGAGGCGGAGAAGGAGGTCAGCGGCGACCATGTCTCAAGACCGCAACGTGTCCGCAACGACGGACGTCGGACGTGTCGTTCTCAGCGACCTCGACATCGCCCGGGCCCTGACCCGCATCGCCCACGAGATCCTCGAGCGCAACAAGGGCGCCCGCGACCTCGTGCTGCTCGGCATCCCCAGCCGCGGAGTCCCGCTCGCCCAGCGGATCGCCGAGAAGATCTCCGCCGTCGAGGGGTACGACGTCCCCGTCGGCTCGCTCGACGTGACCATGTACCGCGACGACCTGAGGCTGAAGCCCGCCCGGGCCCTGCTGCACACCGAGATCCCCGAGGGCGGCATCGACGGCCGGACCGTCGTCCTGATCGACGACGTCCTGTTCTCCGGCCGCACCATCCGGGCGGCCCTCGACGCGATGACCGAGATCGGCCGGCCCGCCGTCGTACAGCTGGCCGTGCTGGTCGACCGCGGTCACCGCGAGCTCCCGATCCGCGCCGACTTCGTCGGCAAGAACCTCCCGACCTCGCTCGTCGAGCGGGTCCGGGTCACCCTGGCCGGCGTCGACGACGCCGATGCCGTCACGATCGAGGGAGCGGGCGCATGAGGACCCACCTGCTGAGCGCCGCCGACCTGAGCCGCGAGGACGCGGAGCTGGTCCTGAGCACGGCCGAGGAGATGCGATCGCTCGCGGACCGGCCGATCAAGAAGCTGCCCGCCCTGCGCGGCAGGACGGTCGTCAACCTGTTCTTCGAGGACTCCACCCGCACCCGGATCTCCTTCGAGGCCGCCGCCAAGCGGCTCTCCGCCGACGTGATCAACTTCGCGGCCAAGGGCTCCTCGCTCTCCAAGGGGGAGAGCCTCAAGGACACCGCGCTCACCCTGGAGGCGATGGGGGCGGACGCCGTCGTCGTCCGCCACTCCGCCAGCGGCGCACCCCACCGGCTGGCCCACTCCGGCTGGGTCCGCTCCCACGTCGTCAACGCCGGCGACGGCACCCACGAGCACCCCACCCAGGCGCTGCTGGACGCGTTCACGATGTGGCGCCACCTCGGCGGAACGGGGAGCCGCCCGAGCCTCGACGGCCGCAGGGTCGCCGTCGTCGGCGACGTGCTGCACAGCCGGGTCGCCCGCTCGAACGCCCTGCTGCTCCGGACGCTGGGCGCGGAAGTCACCCTGGTCGCCCCGCCGACGCTGCTCCCGGTCGGGGTCGACACCTGGCCGGTGGAGACGTCCTACGACCTCGACGCGGTGCTGCCGAAGGCCGACGCGGTGATGATGCTGCGCGTCCAGCGGGAGCGGATGCACGGCGGGTTCTTCCCGACCGCGCGCGAGTACTCCCGCCGCTACGGGCTGGACGGCAAGCGGATGGCAACCCTCCAGGACCACACCATCGTGATGCACCCCGGCCCGATGGTCCGCGGCATGGAGATCACCGCCGACGTGGCCGACTCCGACCGCTCGGTGATCGTCGAGCAGGTCACCAACGGCGTGGCGGTCCGGATGGCCGTCCTCTACCTCCTCCTCAGTGGGGCCGACACCCCGGAAGGCGTCACAGAATGACCACCTACCTGATCCAGGGTGCCGCCCTCCTCGGCGGCGAGCCCACCGACCTGCTCCTCGAGGACGGCGTGATCAAGCAGATCGGCGTCGGGCTCGATGCCGCGGGAGCCGAGGTGATCGACGCCGGCGGCCTGGTCGCCCTCCCGGGACTGGTCGACCTGCACACCCACCTCCGCGAGCCCGGTCGGGAGGACGCCGAGACGGTCGAGTCCGGCACCCGCGCCGCGGCTCTCGGCGGCTTCACCGCCGTGCACGCGATGGCCAACACCGAGCCCGTCGCGGACACCGCGGGTGTGGTCGAGCAGGTCTGGCGGCTGGGCCGCGAGGCCGGCTACTGCGACGTCTACCCGGTCGGTGCGGTGACCGTGGGCCTCGCCGGCGAGCGCCTCGCCGAGCTCGGTGCGATGGCCGACTCGGCGGCCCGGGTCCGGGTCTTCTCCGACGACGGCAAGTGCGTCAGCGACGCCGTCCTGATGCGCCGCGCGCTGGAGTACGTCAAGGCGTTCGACGGTGTCGTCGCCCAGCACGCGCAGGAGCCGAGGCTCACCGAGGACGCCCAGATGAACGAGGGGGAGCTGTCCGGCCGCCTCGGGCTGGCCGGCTGGCCCGCCGTCGCGGAGGAGGCGATCATCGCCCGCGACTGCCTGCTCGCCGCCCACGTCGGGTCCCGCCTCCACGTGTGCCACGTCTCGACCGCCGGCTCGGTCGAGATCGTGCGGCAGGCCAAGGCCAGCGGATGGAACGTCACCGCCGAGGCCTGCCCGCACCACCTGCTGCTCACCGACGAGCTCGCCGCGACGTACGACCCGATCTACAAGGTCAACCCGCCGCTGCGCACCTTCGCCGACGCCGAGGCGCTGCGGGCCGGCCTGGCCGACGGCACGATCGACATCGTCGCCACCGACCACGCGCCGCACCCCCACGAGGACAAGGACTGCGAGTGGGCGGCCGCCGCCTTCGGCATGCTCGGCCTGGAGACCGCGCTCTCGGTCGTCCAGGACACGATGGTCGACCCCGGGCTGCTCGACTGGGCCGGCGTCGCCGAGCGGATGTCCTACGCACCCGCCCGGATCGGGCGGGTCGCCGACCACGGCCAGCCGCTCGTGGAGGGCGCTCCGGCCAACGTGGTGCTCTACGACCCGTCGGCGCGTCGGCTGGTGGAGGCCTCGGAGTCCGCGTCGCTGTCGCGCAACACGCCGTACGCCGGCATGGAGCTGCCCGGCCGCGTGGTGGCCACGTTCCTGCGCGGGAAGCCCACGGTGCTCGACGGCAAGCTGCAGTGAGGTCGAGGACCGCCTAGCTCGTCCGGCCCCGGACGTCGACCGCGGCACCCTCGCCGGCGACCGGGAGGGTGACCGTGAACGACGAGCCGACGCCGAGCTCCGAGGCCACCGTCACCTTGCCGCCGTGGGCTTCGACGATCGAGCGCACCAGGGACAACCCCAGACCGGTGCCCTGGATCTGCCCCTCGGAGGCGCTGCTGGCCCGGAAGAAGCGCCGGAACAGGTGCGGGAGGTCGCCTTCGGCGACGCCGATCCCGGTGTCGGCCACGACGATGCGGACCTCGTCGCCGTCCCTTTCGACGCAGAGCGAGACCCGCCCGCCGTCGGGGGTGAACTTGATGGCGTTGGTGAGCAGGTTCATCAGCACCCGCTCGATCTCGTGCACGTCGCCGACCAGGCCGGGCGTCGCCGGCACCTCGGCGAACTCCACGCTCACCTGCCGTGCCGCCAATGCCGGGGCCAGCGCCCGCCGTACGTCGACCAGGATCTCCGCCAGGTCGAGCGGGTCGTGCTCGAGCTGGAGCTCGCCGGCGTCGACGCGCGAGAGCACGAGCAGGTTCTCCATCAGGGTCAGCAGCCGGTCGCAGTTGCGCGCCATCACGCTCGAGCGCCTGGTGCTGGGTGGCGTTCACCGGACCGAAGTCCTCGTCGGTGAACATCTCGATGTAGCCGCCGATGCTGGTCAGCGGGCGTGCGCAGCTCGTGGGAGACCCGGGAGACGAACTCCGTCTTCACGTCGTCCACCTCGCGCAGCCGCGCCACGGTCGCCAGCTGTTGCTGGTGGGCCAGGGCCTGGAGCAACGCGCCACCCAGGTCGCGGGCCAGCCCTTCGCTGATCTCGCGGTCCCTGGTGGTCCAGGCGTAGGGCGCGCTGGTCATGTGCAGGGCCACCCACCCGACGAGGTTGGGCCCGACCAGGATCGGCACCCCCGCGTAGGCGTGAGCACCGAGCCGCGCCAAGCACCTCGCGGCTGTCGGCGCTCGCCCAGCCGCGGATCCTTCATCACGTCGTCGATCCACAACCCTTGCTCGCGCACCGCGTGGGAGCTTGCGAGCTCGGCCAACGCGTCGCTGAGCTCGGTGTGGGGAGGGAGCGGCGCGACACCCGGCTTCACCCACTGGTCCATCACCAGGCCGATCCCTGCGTCGTCCGCCAACCGGACCAGGCACCGGTCGACGTCGAGAGCGGACCCGAGCGACACGACTGCCCGGTGCATGATCCCCTGCGGGTCGAGGTCCTGCCGAAGTCGACGGGCCAACGCGTGCGAGAGCTCGGCCTGCTCTGCCGTCGCCCTCAGCTGCCCGTCGGCCTCCTCCAACCGCTGGACGATCTGCCAGAGCTCGGCGGTCGCGGACTCCCCGAGCTGCTCGGCCGCAGCCCGGGCTCGTCGCTCCCGAGCGAGCCGCCGACGTAGCAGCTCGAGGTCGTCCTCAGCCGTCGGCATCGCCCGACGTCTGGCTCGGCGACGGCGAAAAACGGCAGCGCAGCACGCAGGCGGTGTCACCGTCGCGGAGGCAGGAGTCGTGCTTGATCGTCGCCTGCTCACCGAAGTAGCTCGCCGCGCCGCCGAGCATTCCCTCTGCCAGGTCGCACAGCCGCCGCGAAGAGTGGTAGCCGACGATCAGGTCACCCTCCGGTGTCGTCTCGAAGTCGAACCATGGCGGATCGGCGGCGCGGTGGAGCTTGCGAACCTCCGGGTGGATGACGTCGTTGAGCGTCAGCACGAAGTCCAGGGTCTTGGTGTGAGGAGCGAAGAACTGGGGGTACCGCTCGGAGAGCGTGAGCAGCGAGGCGTGCCCCAGCTGGCGGGTGAGCGCGCGGTCCGGCACGCCGAGCGCGGCGGACCCGGCCGCGACGAGCCGGTACAGCTCGTCGTCGGGATAGTCCCCCAGCGCCGTGTAGGCGCCGTCGACGTCCGCGGCATCCAGCAGTGCGTCCCAGGTGGCTTCGCCGTGCTCGGCGGTGATGGCCCGCTCGACGATGTTGAAGATGACGCCCTTCATCGCACTGTCCTCTCGCGTTCCTCGTCGTCCCGGACCGGCGTTGACACAGTAGCCAGTCCGACGAGAACCCGCCCCCGCAGCGCGCCGTCCCGCAGCGCGCCGTGCCTCCGGAACTCGGTCGCAGCGGGGATCGCATGCTGCTTGACTCCCCGCATGCCGAAATCTGCCTTCGACGTCTCGTCGGGAACCGCGACCCTCGCCGCACGGTCGCGGGGACAGGGACCGCCGGACGTGCTGATGCTGCACGCGGGCGTGTGCGACCAGCGCAGCTGGGACCCGCTCGTCGACCACCTGGCGTCCGGCGCCCGTTGCCTCACCTTCGACGCGCGCGGCTTCGGCGAGACCAGCTACACCGCCGAATCAGGCTGGTCGCCGGTCACCGACGCCGTCCGGGTCCTGGAGGACGCCGGGGCCGGCAACGCAGTCGTCGTGGGCGCGTCCCTGGGTGGCCGGACCGCCCTGGACCTCGCGCTCGCGCGCCCCGACCTGGTGGCTCGCCTGGTACTGATCGGTCCGGCCGTCCGGGGCGCACCCCAGCCCGAGATCGACCCCGGATGGGCCGAGCTGGACCAGCGACTGGAGGCGGCCGAGGAGGCCGAGGACCTCGACGAGGTGAACCGGCTCGAGGCGCACGTCTGGCTGGACGGGCCGCTCCAGCCCGAGGGCCGGGTCGGGGGAACCGTGCGCAGCCTGTTCCTCGACATGAACGGCCGGGCGTTGGCGGCCCCTGACCCGGGGGAGGCCGAGACGCTTGCCCCGGCCTGGGACAGGCTGGGCGAGATCTCAGTGCCGACCCTGGTGATGGTGGGTGAGCACGACCTGGCGCACGTCCTCCAGGCGTGCCGGCACCTCGCCGCGACCGTGCCCGGCGCCCGGCTGGTCGAGCTGCCCGGAGTTGCCCATCTGCCCCACCTCGAGGCCGACCCGGCGACGCTGCAGGAGATCCGCGCGTTCGTGCAGCAGTGACTCAGGCGGGGCGGTTGATCTCGATGTGGTTGCGCTGCCCGCGGACGCGCAGCGCCGTCTCGCCGCGGCGTACGAGCCCGTCGTTCCCGTCGCCGACGACGACGAACTCGTCCAGCCAGCGGAACTGGACGTCGTTGCGGTTGCCCTCGATCCTGCGTGTCGTAGCCGCGACGGGCCCGGACCCGGTGGCCGTTGCCCTCGACGATCAGCTCGGTCAACTGGCCGGCGCGGACCGTGCTGCGGTTCTCCCGCAGCCTGGCGTGCTCCAGGAGACCCTCGACGTCGACCACGGAGCCGGGGGAGGACACCCGCAGCGTGCGGACCGACGTCGGGGTGACCCGCTGGTCGCTTCCACGGACCTCCAGGGTCCGCAGCGACTTGGAGGTGATCACGTTGTCCTGCCCGCGGACGACGACGCGGGTGGCCGTGGGCATGGTGACCTCGGTGTTGCTGGCCAGGATCCGCACCTCGCCGCACGTGCCGCGGAGCTCGTAGGCCAGGTTGTCCCACTCGATCGTGACGTCGCCGTCGGAGCAGTTCACCGGGATCGCGACGTCGGACCGGGCCGGCGTCGCGGTCAGGGTCAGGGCGGCGGTCGTCACGGTGGCCAGGACGAGGGCGAGTGCCCCGCCACGGCGTCGGTGCGTGGGACGGGCGGAGCGGTGCTGCGGATCGGTCACGGGTCCTCCGGTCGGGTTTCGCATACTGAAAGTACGTACCGCCAGTATGCCCGATCCGGGGGCGGATCCCCGCGTCGCGGAGGCGGTGATCTCGGGCACACGGCCAGCAGGTCCGCCACGGCCCCGGGGTGCCGGAGGCGGCCGCGCGCGCTGATAGGGTCGGGACCGCTCGAACATCCTTTAACGATCCGTCCCGTGAGGCGGAGAAGGAGGTACGGCGTGACGCAGCCTGCGACGGCACGCTCCGCGCCCGCGATCCTCGTCCTCGAGGACGGCCGCGTCTTCCGCGGCGAGGCCTACGGCGCCGAGGGGGAGACCTTCGGCGAGGCCGTCTTCAACACCGGCATGACCGGCTACCAGGAGACGCTGACCGACCCGTCCTACCACCGGCAGGTGGTGGTGATGACCGCGCCGCACATCGGCAACACCGGCGTCAACGACGAGGATCCCGAGTCCCGACGGATCTGGGTCTCCGGCTACGTCGTCCGCGATCCCGCCCGACGCACCTCCAACTGGCGGGCGCGGCGCAGCCTCGACGACGAGCTGCGCGAGCAGGGCGTCGTGGGCATCAGCGGGGTCGACACCCGGGCGCTGACCCGACACCTGCGCGAGCGCGGCGCGATGCGGGTCGGGATCTCCTCGGCCGGCACCGACCCGGAGGCCCTGCTGGACCGCGTCCGTGCCTCCGCCGGGATGGCCGGAGCCGAGCTGGCGGGTGAGGTCTCCACCGACGCGACCTACGTCGTGCCGGCGGTCGGCGAGAAGCGCTTCACCGTCGCCGCCGTGGACCTGGGCATCAAGGCGATGACGCCGGCGATGATGGCCGAGCGCGGGATCGAGGTGCACGTGCTCCCCGCGACCGCCACGGTCGAGGACGTCCTCGCCGTCGAGCCCGACGGCCTCTTCTTCTCCAACGGACCCGGTGACCCGGCCGCCACCACCCACCAGATCGCGTCTCCTGCAAGCCGCGCTGGGGCGGGGGCTGCCCTACTTCGGGATCTGCTTCGGCAACCAGCTGTTCGGCCGCGCCCTGGGCCTGGGCACCTACAAGCTGAAGTACGGCCACCGCGGCATCAACCAGCCCGTGATGGACCGCACCACCGGCAAGGTGGAGGTCACCGCGCACAACCACGGCTTCGCCGTCGAATGGCCCGAGGGCGTTGCGCTGGACGCCGGCGTCGAGACGCCCTACGGCGTCGCGACCGTCAGCCACCTCTGCCTCAACGACGACGTCGTCGAGGGGCTGGAGCTGCGCGACGCGGACCGGCGAGCTGGCGGCGTTCTCCGTGCAGTACCACCCGGAGGCAGCCGCCGGACCGCACGACGCGGCCTACCTCTTCGACCGGTTCTGTGAGCTGATGTCCGGGAGACGCGAGCCCATCGAGACCCAGGGGGGTGGCGCCTGATGCCGAAGCGCACGGACATCCAGAGCGTGATGGTCATCGGCTCCGGGCCGATCATCATCGGCCAGGCCTGCGAGTTCGACTACTCCGGCACCCAGGCCTGCCGGGTGCTCAAGGGCGAGGGACTGCGGGTGGTCCTGGTGAACTCCAACCCGGCCACGATCATGACCGACCCGGAGTTCGCGGACGCGACGTACGTCGAGCCGATCACGCCCGGAATTCGTGGAGAAGGTGATCGAGAAGGAGCGCCCCGACGCCCTGCTCGCCACCCTCGGCGGGCAGACGGCGCTGAACACCGCGATGTCGCTCGCGGAGTCCGGCGTCCTGGAGAAGTACGGCGTGGAGCTGATCGGCGCGTCCATCGAGGCGATCGACCGGGGCGAGAACCGCCAGGAGTTCAAGAAGATCGTCGAGGAGCTCGGCGGTGAGTGCGCACGGTCGGTGATCTGCCACTCCGTCGACGACCTGCTCGCGGCCGCCGACGAGCTCGGCTACCCCATGGTGGTGCGCCCGTCCTTCACGATGGGCGGGACCGGCTCGGGGATGGCCCACGACGAGGCCGACCTGCGCCGTATCGGCGGCTCCGGCCTGGCCGCCAGCCCCACCACCGAGGTGCTCCTCGAGGAGTCGATCATCGGGTGGAAGGAGTACGAGCTGGAGGTCATGCGCGACACCGCCGACAACGTCGTGATCATCTGCTCGATCGAGAACCTCGACCCGATGGGCGTGCACACCGGCGACTCGATCACCGTCGCGCCGGCGATGACCCTCACCGACCGCGAGTACCAAGCGATGCGCGACCTCGCCATCGGCATCATCCGCTCGGTCGGCGTCGACACCGGCGGCTGCAACATCCAGTACGCCGTCAACCCGGCCGACGGCCGGCTGATCGTGATCGAGATGAACCCGCGGGTGTCCCGGTCCAGCGCCCTGGCCTCCAAGGCGACCGGGTTCCCGATCGCGAAGATCGCGGCCAAGGTCGCGATCGGCTACACCCTCGACGAGATCCCCAACGACATCACCCGCGAGACGCCCGCGAGCTTCGAGCCGACCCTGGACTACGTGGTGGTGAAGGTGCCGCGCTTCGCGTTCGAGAAGTTCCCCGGCGCCGACCCGACCCTGACCACCCACATGAAGTCGGTCGGCGAGGCGATGGCCATCGGCCGCAACTTCACCGAGGCGCTGCAGAAGGCGCTGCGCTCGCTGGAGAGCAAGGGTGCCGTCTTCGACTGGAGCCGGGAGTGGGTCGATCTCGACAAGGACGCCCTGCTGGCGGAGATCCGGGTCCCGCACGACGGCCGGCTGCGCAAGGTGATGGACGCACTCAGGGCCGGCGCGAGTGCCCAGGAGGTCTTCGACGCCACCGCGATCGACCCGTGGTTCGTCGACCAGCTGCAGCTGATCAACGAGGTGGCCGCCGAGGTGACCGCGGCGCCCGAGCTGACGCCCGACATCCTCCGGCGGGCCAAGCGGCACGGCTTCTCCGACGCCCAGATCGGCAAGATCCGCGGGATGAGCGCCGACGTGGTCCGGGGGGTCCGGCACGCCCTGGGGATCCGCCCGGTCTACAAGACGGTCGACACCTGCGCGGCGGAGTTCGCGGCGCGGACGCCGTACCACTACTCCTCCTACGACGAGGAGTCCGAGGTGGAGCCCCGCGAGCGGGAAGCCGTCCTGATCCTGGGGTCCGGGCCGAACCGGATCGGCCAGGGCATCGAGTTCGACTACTCGTGCGTGCACGCCTGCCTGGCCCTCTCGGAGGCGGGCTACGAGACGATCATGGTCAACTGCAATCCCGAGACCGTCTCCACCGACTACGACACCTCCGACCGGCTGTACTTCGAGCCGCTGACCCTCGAGGACGTGCTCGAGATCGTGCACGCCGAGCAGCAGGCCGGCCCGGTGGCCGGCGTGATCTGCCAGCTGGGCGGCCAGACCCCGCTCGGCCTGGCGCAGGGGCTGGCGGACGCCGGCGTACCGATCGTCGGGACGACGCCCGAGGCGATCCACCTCGCCGAGGAGCGCGGCGCGTTCGGCCGCGTGCTGCGCGAGGCCGGCCTGCCCGCGCCCAAGCACGGCATGGCCGCCTCGTTCGACGAGGCCCGGGCGATCGCCGCGGAGATCGGCTACCCCGTGCTGGTGCGCCCGTCGTACGTCCTGGGCGGCCGCGGCATGGAGATCGTGTACGACGACGACGCGCTGCGCGGCTACATCACCCGCGCGACCGAGATCAGCCCCGAGCACCCGGTGCTGGTGGACCGGTTCATCGACGACGCCGTCGAGATCGACGTCGATGCCCTCTACGACGGATCCGAGCTCTACCTCGGCGGCGTGATGGAGCACATCGAGGAGGCCGGCATCCACTCCGGGGACTCCAGCTGTGCGCTGCCGCCGATCACGCTCGGCGACACCGAGATCCAGCGGATCCGCGAGGCCACCGAGGCGATCGCCCGGGGGGTCGGGGTTCTGGGCCTGATCAACATCCAGTTCGCCCTGGGCTCGGACGTGCTCTACGTGCTCGAGGCGAACCCTCGGGCCTCCCGCACCGTCCCGTTCGTCTCCAAGGCGACCGCCGTGCCGCTGGCCAAGGCCGCGGCCCGGGTGATGATGGGGGAGTCGATCGCCTCGCTCCGCGATGCCGGCGTGCTCCCGCGGCTGGGCGACGGGGGAGACCTGCCGGGCGACGCCCCGATCGCGGTCAAGGAGGCCGTGATGCCGTTCAACCGGTTCAAGACACCGGACGGCCAGACCGTCGACACCGTCCTCGGACCCGAGATGCGATCGACCGGTGAGGTGATGGGGTTCGACGCGTTCTTCGGCAAGGCCTTCGCGAAGTCGCAGGCCGGTGCCTACGGTCCGCTCCCGGTCTCGGGCCGGGTGTTCGTCAGCATGGCCAACCGTGACAAGCGGACGATGATCTTCCCGATCAAGCGGCTGGCCGACCTCGGCTTCGAGGTGCTCGCCACCCAGGGCACCGCCGAGGTGCTGCGCCGCAACGGGATCGACGCCCGCGTGGTGCGCAAGCACTTCGAGGGTGAGGGGCCCAACGGGGAGCCGACGACCGTCCAGCTGATCACCGACGGCCAGATCGACCTGGTCATCAACACCCCGCACGGCTCGACCAGCGGCGGCTCGGCCCGCACCGACGGCTACGAGATCCGCACCGCGGCCGTGGTCGCGAACATCCCGTGCATCACCACCGTCCAGGGCCTCGGCGCCGCGGTCCAGGGGATCGAGGCGATGCGCGCCGGTGACATCGGGGTCCGCTCGCTCCAGGACTGGGCGAGCGCAGCGCACGCCGCCATCGAGGGGGCCGCCGGCGCGCCCTTCGAGACGTTGCTTCGCAACCTCCTCAGGAACCATGAGGCCGTACCGCCTGCTCTTCGACCGGGTGCTGACCCGGACCGACCCCGAACGTGCCCACCACGCAGCGTTCCGCGCCATCCGGGCCGCTCGACCGGTCACCACCCACCTGCCGACCCGGCGCACGTTCACCCGCGACAGCGGTCGAGCCGGCGCAAGTTCACCCGTCCACGCGATGGGGCTCACCTTCCCGAACGTGCTCGGCCTCGCGGCCGGGTTCGACAAGAACGCCGTCGGGATCGACGCGCTCGCCGCGCTCGGGTTCGGACACGTGGAGATCGGCACGGTCACCGGGGAGCCGCAGCCCGGCAACCCGATGCCGCGGCTCTTCCGGCTGCCCGACGACCGCGCCGTGGTCAACCGCATGGGCTTCAACAACGACGGTGCGGAGGCGGTCGCCCGCCGGCTCGGCGAGCGGGCGCTGAGGCTCGACCGGCAGGGGAAGCCGGGCCGGCCGGTGCTCGGGGTGAACATCGGCAAGACCAAGGTCGTGCCCGAGGACGACATCGACGCCGTGATCCGCGACTACGAGAAGTCGGTGACCCACCTGGCGCCGTACGCCGACTACCTGGTCGTCAACGTCAGCTCCCCCAACACCCCCGGACTGCGCGACCTGCAGGCCGTGGAGAAGCTGGGACCTCTGCTCGAGGCCGTGCGGACGCACGCCGACCGGGTCACCGAGCGCCGGGTGCCCCTGCTCGTGAAGATCGCCCCCGATCTCGACGACGATGACGTCACCGGCGTGGCCGGGCTCGCCCTGGAGCTCGGCCTCGACGGCGTGATCGCGACCAACACCACGATCAGCCGGGACGGGTTGACCTCCGACCCGGCCAGGGTCGCGGAGATCGGAGCCGGCGGAATGTCCGGCCGGCCGCTCGCCGCGAGGTCGCTGGAGGTGCTGCGCCTGCTGAAGGACCGCGTCGGCGACGAGCTGGTCCTGGTCTCCGTCGGCGGGATCACCACCGCCGCGGACGCCGCGGCCAGGCTCGAGGCCGGGGCGACCCTGCTGCAGGGCTACTCCGCGTTCGTCTACGAGGGGCCGTTCTGGCCGCGGCGGGTCGTCACCGGTCTCGAGGGGCTGCGGCCGTGACCGTGGCGCCGCGAGGTCCGGTCCACGTCACGGGCGAGGTGCTGGCGTCGAAGAAGCTCGGCGCCTACCGCCAGCTGACGCTGGTCGCGCCGGGCATCCCCGAGCGCTTCCGTCCCGGGAACTTCGTCGCGCTCTCCACGGGACCCGAGCGGATCGCCCGCCGCGCCATGTGGATCCACCGGATCAGGACCACCGGCGGGTACGGCGCCACTCTCGAGGTCGTCGTCGAGCCGGTCGGGGCGGGCACCGCCTGGCTGGCCGGCCTCGCCCCCGGAGCCAAGGTCGAGGTCACCGGACCCCTCGGCCGTCCGTTCGCGCTGCCCAAGGAGCCGGTGAGCTGCCTCCTCGTCGGCGAGGGGTACGCCGCAGCGCCGATGTTCCCCCTCGCCGAGCGGCTGCGCGAGCGCGAGTGCGCCGTGACCCTGGTCGTGGCCGGCTCCGACGAGGCACACCTGCTCTCCGCGCTGGAGGCGCGCCGCTCGGCCCGGGCCGTCACCGTCGTGACCGGCGACGGCTCGGTCGGCATCCGCGGCACGGTGGCCGACGTACTCCCGGACGTGGTCGGCCAGGCCAAGGCCGAGGTCGTCTACGCCTCGGCGCCCGCCGGCACCCTCCACGCCGTCGCGGCAGCGGCCGAGCAGGCAGGGGCCTGGAGCCAGACTGCCCTGGAGTCGCCGATGACGTGCGGCACCGGGTTCTGCCAGGGATGTGCGGTGCCCGTGGTCGGCGAGGACGGTGTGGCGCGGATGGTGCGCGGCTGCGTCGACGGACCGGTCTTCCGCGGGGACCGGGTGCGCTGGGCGGAGGTGACGGCACCGTGATCGAGCTCGCCGGGATCACGTTGCCCTCGCCGGTCATGGTCGCGTCCGGCTGTGGCGGGACGGGGCGGGAGCTCGCGGCGTACGCCGACCTCGCCGCGCTGGGCGGGTTCGTCACCCGCTCGATCACGGTGAACCCCCGCACCGGGGGGCCGGTGCCCCGGATCGTGGAGACGCCGTCGGGACTGGTCAACGCGATCGGCCTGCAGAACCCCGGCCTCGACCACTTCCTCGCCACCGAGCTGCCCTGGCTCGTGCAGCAGGGAGCCCGCGTCTTCGTCTCGATCGCCGGCAGGTCGCTGGGGGAGTACGCCGAGCTGGCA
>CAWHJI010000011.1:0-156446 GCA_963829635.1 uncultured Actinomycetota bacterium | reverse complement strand
CTGGAGGAGAACACGGCGCCCCTCGCGCGACGAGATCAAGGACGCGCTGAGCGGCAACCTGTGCCGCTGCACCGGCTACACCAAGATCCTGGACGCGGTGGAGATGGCGGCGGCGACGCTGCGGGGCGAGGAGGTGCGGCATGAGCGCGGAGCGGCAGGAGTTCGAGAGCGCCCGCGGCGGCGTTCCGCTGGACGAGCCGGAGGTCGCGGAGCGCGGCACCCCCGTGGTGGACCACGCGGAGTCGCACGCGGGCGAGCCGGTAAAGCTGTACGGCGACCGCGAGGAAAAGGCGAAGCCGCTGAACGTGCTGGGCCGGCGGATGCGCAAGACGGACGGGCTGGAGAAGTGCACCGGCCGCGCGCGCTACACCGACGACATGGTGCTGCCGGGGATGCTGCACGCCAAGATCCTGCGTTCCCCGCATCCGCACGCGCGCATCGTCTCCATCGACGCCTCCGCCGCGCTGGCGCTCCCCGGCGTGGCCGCGGTGGTCACCGGCGCGGAGATGCCCATCCCCTTCGGCATCATCGTCTGGACGCCGGACGAGAACGCGCTGGCCGTGGACCGGGTGCGCTACATCGGCGACGCGGTGGCGGCGGTGGCGGCGGTGGACGAGGACACGGCCAACCGCGCGCTGGAGCTGATCCGCGTGGAGTACGAGGTGCTGGAGGCGATCCTGGACCCGTTCGAGGCCGCGCGCCGCACCGACGTGCAGATCCACGAAGCAAAGAAGCCGGGGCACAACGGCAACATCAGCAAGATCGTCAAGCTGGACTTTGGCGAGGTGGAGCGGGGGCTGCGCGAGTCCGACGTCGTCATCGACGGCGAGTACTTCTTCGAGGGGACCACGCACACGCCGATCGAGCCGCACTGCGCCATCGGGATGTGGGAGGAGGGCGGCGCGCCGGGCGGGCGGCTGACGGTGTGGTCATCCACGCAGGTGCCGCACTACCTGCACCGCGAGCTGGCCAAGGTGCTGGAGCTGGACCCCGCCAAGGTGCGCGTCGTCCAGCCGCACGTGGGCGGCGGCTTCGGCGGCAAGAGCGAGCCGTTCGACCTGGAGTTCTGCGTCGCCAAGCTGGCGATGAAGACGGGCCGCCCGGTGAAGATCCTCTACACCCGCGAGGAGGTGTTCTACGCCCACCGCGGCCGGCACCCGTTCCACATGAAGTACCGCGTGGGCGCAACGGCGGACGGCAAGCTGAAGGCGGTCGACGCGAAGACGCTGCTGGACGGCGGCGCGTACTCGTCGTTCGGCCTGGTCACCACCTACTACAGCGGCCAGCTGCTCGCCGCGCCGTACGAGATCCCCGCGTACCGCTTCGACAGCACGCGCGTCTTCACCAACAAGCCGGCGTGCGGGCCCAAGCGCGGGCACGGCAGCGTGCAGCCGCGCTTCGCCTTCGAGGTCACGCTCGACAAGCTGGCGGAGCGGCTGGGCATCGACCCCATCGAGCTGCGGCGCCGCAACTTCATGGGGAGCTTCCGGCGGACGGTGAACGAGCTGCGCGTGACGTCCAACGGCTTCATGGAGTGCCTGGACGCCGTGGAGCGCGCCAGCGGGTGGAAGGAGCGGCGCGGAAGCTGGGCTATCGGGCGCGGGCTGGGCGTCGCCGGGCTCGTGCTACATCAGCGGGACCAACTATCCCATCTACCCCAACCGCATGCCGCAGTCCGCCGTGCAGCTGCAGGTGGACCGCTCCGGCCGCGTGGCCGTCTTCTCCGGCGCGTCGGACATCGGCCAGGGATCCACCTCGCTGGTCGCCTACATCGTCTGCGAGGAGCTGGGGGTGCCGCTGGATTACGTCCGCGTGCTGCCGTCGGACACGGACTTCACCCCGGTCGACCTCGGCGCCTACTCGTCGCGCGTCACCTTCATGCTGGGCAACGCCTGCGTGGACGCCGCGCGCAAGCTCAAGGCGCTGGTGCAGGATGCGGTCGGCGAGGAGTGGGGGATCCCGGCGAACCGCGTCCTCCTGGCCGGCGGCCGGGCGATGGACGGGCAGGACACGGGGCGCAGCGATCCCCGATCGTGGAGGCCTTCAACCTGGCCGAGGCGAAGCACGGGACGCTGGGCTCCGTGGGCAGCTACAACACGCCGCGCGACGTGCACGGCGAGTACCGCGGCGGGACGATCGGCGCGTCGCCCGCGTACTCGTTCACCGCGCACGTGGCCGAGGTGGAGGTGGACCCGGAGACGGGGTTCGTGGAGGTGAAGAGCATCTGGGTGGCGCACGACTGCGGCCGCGCGCTGAACCCGGCGATCGTCGAGGGGCAGATGGAGGGCTCGGCGTACATGGGGTTCGCCGAGGCGCTGATGGAGCAGCACATCTTCAAGGACGCCGACCACGGCCGCGCGGGGCTGCACAACGCGCCGTCGCTGCTGGACTACCGCATCCCCACGTCGCTGGACACGCCGGAGCTGCGGTCGCTGATCGTGGAGTCCATCGACCCCGAGGGCCCGTACGGCGCCAAGGAGGCCGGCGAGGGCCCGCTGCACCCCTCCATCCCCGCCATCGCCAACGCCATCTACGACGCCGTGGGCGTGCGGATGGACTCGCTCCCCTTCTCCCCCGCGCATGTCTGGCGCGCCCTGCAGGAGAAGGCGGCTGCGCAGGCCGAGCCCGAGCGCATCGCCGCGGACTGAGGCAGGGAAGGGCGGCGGATCGAACCGTCGCCCTTCTCGTTTCGGGTGGGCCTCGTTAACGTTCGATCGGGGAGTGCGCGCCCGCGGCGAGCGGAACGGCCGAATGGGCGCGTCCATCCCTTCCGTTTTGGCTGTACTCTGTAACCTTACCGCGCGCGTCAAGGGTCGCCGCCCAATGATCCCTCACGTCAACCCAACAGGAGCATCGATGAACATCGCACCCCTGGGCCCTGAGGCGACGCTTGAGGATCTCTTCGCCGTGCGAGGGTAACGGCGGAGCTCGTGGACGGAAGGCTGGTCCTGATGACCCCGACGAGTGATGACTCTGGACGACACCGCCGCGGGTAACATCTTACAGTCTGAAGAGTTACCAGCGCGCGCAAGGTGGAGGACGGCCGTATTACCGACGGGGTGAGGCTTTGTCGTGAGACGCCGCGTACCCAGGCCTTCTCGCCGGATGCGGCGTGGTACGTGGGACCGCTGCGGTGAGAAAGCTTGATCTACGGGGAATCCCGCGCTTGCGGTAGAGGTGCGCAGCGAGCGAGGACTTTGGTCCCGCTGCGGAACGACGAGATGAAGCGCGAAGCGAGCGGACTTTACTTCGCGGCCGGGTACGCAGGTGGTGTGGGATGTGGATGTCCTGCGCGGAGAACCTGATCCGAGTGTACCGCGCAGACGACCCGGATCACGCGACGGTGTACCGGCAGAGCGAAGTCGCCGAAGCAGAGCCGGCCGTGCCTGGTTGGCGTTTTCCGGTCGATGAGCTCTTTCGACTGACGTGCCGGAGCCGGCCACGCCTACGGTGCTGGAGGTGATCGAGGAGGACAACTGGCTCTGGGAGCCGGGTGAGATCAAGGTCGTCCAACTCGGCCGCCCAGCGACCATCGACGATCTCCGGCGCCGAAGCTCAAGGCCGAGATCCTCAACGGTGAACTGCTCGTCATCGGACCCTCGGGTCCTGCTCCAGCGCGCACGCGGGGGCAAGATCTTCATCAGCCTCCAATTGCACAGGGCGGCACGGGGGCGGAGAGGCGTTCGGGGCACGGCGGGCGTACATCCTCGATCTTCCCAACCGGCTGGCGATCTGCCCCGATGTCAGCTGGTTTACGAGCGAGCTTGTCGACGCCGGCTTTCCTCGCGGCGCTCCGGTCTTCGCAGGGGAAGTGCGGGACTGGATCGACCACGGCGACCGGCGGAGCGGCGGATGGCGGCGAAGCGGGCGGATTGCTTCGCGGCGGGGACGCTCGTCGTGTGGGACGTGGACGTGCCGCGCGACAAGGTGATCCGCGTCTACCGGGCGAACGATCCGGAGCATCCCGACGGGATACCGCCGCGGCGACGTTGCCGATGCCGAGCCCGCCGTGCCCGGCTGGCGCTTCGCCGTAGACGAGATGTTCGACTGATCCACTGGCCGGCGCATCGTCCCCCGCGTCTGCCGCGTCACGATCGGAGGTTGCGATGCGACGCCGGCTCCGCCTGCTCCAAATCCCCAGCATTCTCTCGATCCTCCTGGCCTGCGGGGCGCTGCTGGCACGGCCGGCGGCGGCGCAGCACTGCTGGCCCAGCAGCGTGTCGCTGCTGGTGCGCGACGAGCGGGGCGCCCTCATCCATCCCAACGAGCTGGACGGCTACACGTACACGCCGGAGAAGCCGGACTCGTCGGACCAGGGGCACGACCTGGAGCACCGCACGGACGGCCGCTGGGGTCCGCGGGTGCCGCGGGGAACGTACGCGCTGCACTGGTGGGGGCGGGGCGACTGCCGCGTGCACCTGGACGAGGTGGTGCTGCGAGCGCGGCGGGCACGATGATGCGGCTGCGGCTGAACCTGCGGGTGGACACGGACGCGGACCCCGGGCCCACCGAGTACGTCATCGACACGCCGGCCTTTCAGCCGGGGACGTTCGAGCTGGGCCTGCCGCTGCCCGCGGGCAGGGTTGGCGGCGCCGCGTGGGTGACGGCGGAGCCGCTGGCGTCGTCTTCCGGATGGGGACGGATTGACCCGTCGTGTGCTCTCCGTGCTCCCGATCGCTCCGCCGGCGCCGCCCGAACCTGGCCGCCGGCGGGCCCGTCTCATTCCTCCCCCCTGATCGCATGAGCCGGCTCGACAGGGTTTCGCTTCCCCTGGCGTCCTTCTTCTACGCCGCCGCGCTGGGCGCGGTGCTGCTGCCGTACCTGGCGGCCGCGCCGTCCGGCGAGCGCTTCATCTGGGCCGTCTACACACTGACGGTGACGCTGTACGGCGCGCTGACGCTGCTGGTGCTGCACCAGCGCCCCGGCGACCGGCGCGGCGAGCTGTTCATGTTCCTGGGGCTGGCCGTCTCGCTGACGCTGCTGTTCGACGCGGCGAACGTGCGGGTCGGTGCCCACTGGGGGGCGGACCTGCTGCTGCTGGCGTACTGCGGCGTGTACCTGGTCGCGCCCGCCGTCGCCTTTCACATGGCGGCCTCCATCCCCCGTCCGCATCCGCTCACCGAGCGCCATCCGCGGCTGGTGCCGGCGGCCTACGGCGTCTGCATCGCCGTAGCGATGATCATGTTCGTGGCGCTGTTGAACACGGAGTATGCCTTTCTTCCCTGGCGCGCCACGCTGCCGGGGGTGCGGCGCACGCTGACCGCCATCAACTGGATCAGCCTCCTCCTCTCCTCCTGGGGCGGGGTGGCGCTGCTGAGCTCCGCCGCCGAGCGCGCCGTCACCCCCGCCGAGCGGCGGCAGGCGCTGATCGTCTACGCCGGGCTGCTTCCGTACGCCTGCAACACCGCGCTGGCCGTGGTGGCGCCGCGGATCAACGCCTCGCCGGTGGGGCAGATCGTCCAGGCGATGGTCATCGCGCTGGTGCCGGTGAGCTTTGCCGTCGCCATCCTTGGGCACCGGCTGTTCCAGGTAAGCATCCTGGTGCGGCGCGGCCTGGTCTTTGGGCTCACCACGGGCGTGCTGGCGGCGTCCGGGTACCTGGCGGCGGTGGCGCTGGACGGCATCGCCCGGGACATCCTGGGGCTGTCGCTGACCACGTGGGGTGCGGCGGCGCTCTTCCTGGTGGGGGGCGCGCTCTTTCAGCCGCTGGCGCGGGTGATGGCGGCCACGGTGGACCGGCGCTTTTTTCCCGAGCGGCTGGCGCTGGGGGAGCTGCAGCGCACCATCATCCCCGAGCTGGCGGGATACACGGAGCTGCAGGCCGCCGCCGCGCACCTGACCCGGCGTCTGCGCGCGTCGCTGGAGCTGGAGACGGCCACGCTGCTGATGGCGGACGCGCACGGCGAGTGGTTCCGCCCGCTGGGGTGGGCCGGCGACTTGGGGATGCGGATCCGCGGCAGATCGCCATCAGCGCCGCGGAGATCGCGGCGCTGAACGGGGGGATGACGATCGCCGCGCCGATCGGGGACGAGGAGGTGGATGCCGAACCCGGCCCGGTCACGTGGCTGCGGGCGGCGTACGCGGTGCCCATCCGCCTCTCCCTCTCCGACCGGATGACGGGCGTGCTGCTGCTGGGGCGCTCCGTGCACCGCCGCGCGCTGGAGCGGGACGCGCTGGAGATGCTGGACGCCGTGGCGCTGCAGGCGTCGGCGATGCTGGAGAACGCGCGGCTCTTCGCGGTGGCTACCCGCGACCCGCTGACGGGGCTGCTGCGCCGGCACGCGGCCATTGACCGGCTGGCGGAGGAGGTGGAGCGCTGCCGCCGCACCTTTCACCCCTTCGCCGTGGCGCTGGCGGACCTGGACCATTTCAAGAACGTCAACGACACCCGCGGCCACGCCGCCGGCGACGCCGCGCTGCGGTCGGTCGCGGAAGTGTTCGCCTCCTGCTCGCGAAGGACGGACCTGGTGGCGCGCTACGGCGGCGAGGAGTTCCTCTTTCTCCTCCCCGACACCCCCGCCGCCGGCGCACGCGTGCACGCGGAGACGGTGCGCGCGCAGGTGGAGCGCACCCCCGCGCGCACCGGCCCCGGCGGCGAGCCCGTGCACGTGACGGTGAGCATCGGCGTCTACGCCGTCGGGGACCCCGGGGAGCTGGCGGACCCGGACGAGCTGGTGCGCCGCGCGGACGAGGCGCTGTACCGCGCCAAGCGCGCCGGCCGCAACCGCGTGGAGACTGCCTGCGGTGGGCCGTTGATCGACCGGGGCGACGCGGCGCACGCCCGGTCGTCCGCGCCGGCGGACGTGCCGGCGGACGTGCCGAGTTCCGTCGACTCCATCGACTCCGCGTGAGGCGTCTTCCGTCCGTCCCAAGGGGACGTCGAGGAGCGGTGACCCCGTGCTGGAGGGCCGCTTGCGGTGGCGCGGCGGATGCGGCACTTTCGCATCAGCACTTCAATCCCCCGCCCTGGCCCTGATGCGCCTTCCGCTCTTTCCCATCCCCGTGGTGCTTTTTCCGGGCGCACCGATGCCGCTGCACATCTTCGAGCCGCGGTACCGGCAGATGGTGGCGCACTGCGTGGAGGGGAGCGAGCGGTTCGGCCTCATCTACCACGACCCCGACCGCCACGGCCCGTTCAGCACGGAGAACGGCGGGGTGGGGTGCGTGGCCCGCATCCTCAAGTACCAGCCGCTGCCGGACGGCCGCTCGCTGATCCTGTGCCGCGGGCTGGAGCGCTTTCGCATCGAGGACGGCATCGAGAGCGGCGCCGCGTACTGGGAGGCGCTGGCGGAGCCGTACGACGACGTGAAGGAGGACAGGCGCGGCCTGGTGCCCCGCCGCCGCCGCTCCATCGACCTCTTCTACCGCGTGCTGGACGAGGTCGTCCGCTACAAGCAGCCCTTTCCCGAGATCGACCCCTACGCCGAGACCGGCTTTCAGATCGCGCAGGCCATCCGCATCGACCCGGGATGGCAGCAGGAGCTGCTGGAAACCCGCCGCGAGCGCGAGCGCCTGTCGCTGCTGGACGACCTGCTGCGCGCCGTGCTGGAATCCGGCAGCGTGGGCGAGGCGGGGCAGGGGCCGTTCGGAAGCTGAGGTTGGCCGTTTCCTCCGCTGAACCTTGTCGGGTTCCTGAGAACTCACAGGAAGTGACTTGTGGGATCCGTGGATCCCCCACAGGACCTGCCTCCGGCCGCGGGTGTACGGGGTGGGCCTGCCGATCAGAGACGGACGGAACGAGGGATATGGATCTGACGGACGCACGTGGATGGACCCGCCGGGCGTTCGTGGCCCGCGCGGCGGCCGGCGCCGCGGCGCTGCTGCCGTTCCCCGTCTGGGCGGACGGCTTCGCCGCGCTGGGCGAGGACGACCGCGAGAGGCTGGCCGCGTGGCTGCGCACCCTGTGCGCGGAGGGGCTGGCGGATGCGGCCGCCCCGCTCGGGCGGGCCGTGGCGCGCGTGGGCGAGCTTTCGCTGGGCGCGCCGTACGCGGCCGCCACGCTGGAGCACTACCTGGCGGACGGCGGATCGCCGGAGGCCGAGCCGCTGACGCTGCACCTGGACCGCTTCGACTGCGTGTCGCTGGTGGAGAGCGCGCTGGCGGTGGCGCGGGCGGCGGCGGCGCCGGACGCGGGGTGGGACCGCTTTGCCCGCGAGGTGGAGCGAATGCGCTACCGCGGCGGCGTGCGGCGCGGGTACGCCACGCGGCTGCACTACTTCAGCGAGTGGATCCGCGACGGCGAGCGCCGCGGGCTGCTGCGCGACCTGGGCCCGGAGCTTGGCGCGGTGCGCGACGAGCGGCCGCTGCGCTTCATGTCCGAGCACCGCGGCAGCTACCCCGCCCTGCGCGACGACGCCACCTTCGCCGCCATCGTGCAGATGGAGCGCTCGCTCGACTGCTGCCCCCGCAACCTCATCCCCAGGGACCGCATCCCGGAGGTCACGGAGCGGCTGGAGACGGGCGACGTGCTCGCCTTCGCGACGAGCATCGCGGGGCTGGACGTGACGCACACCGGCTTTGCCTACCGCAGCCGGGATGGCGTAATGCGGGTGCTGCACGCCCCGCTCTCCGGCGGCGTCGTCCAGGTGAGCCCCGGCACCGTGGCCGACTACGTGAACGGCCTGCGCAGCGCCACCGGCATCCTCGCCGCCCGCCCGCTGCGCGCCTGACGCACGGCGACCGCGGTTCGCGCAATCAGCCCCACCACGCCTCCCTCGCGCGGTGGGGCTGTTTCGTCGATGCACGGAGGGAGTGATCCGCCGACTGCGCCGCACGAAACCGTCCTGTACTCCGCACCTTGGCGCCCCATCTGTCATTCCGAAGAAGGCGCTGCACGAAACTGTCCTGCACTCCACGCCTTGGCGCCGACTGATACCAATTTCCAGAGTTCATTGTGCAGTGAATAGGAACGTTACACGGACTCACGGATCGACGACGGGCTACGAGCATCTGCGAGTAGATTTCTCAGTCGGCGCCAAACTGTAACCTGGAAGAGGGACTCCGCGCGGCGCCTCCTTCGAAATGACAGATTGCGGCGCGACTGCACAACTAATTCCGAAATTCGGTATGATATGAGGAATCTACTTTCGGAGTGCTCGTAGCCTGTCGGGAGGCGTAGGCCGGCGGTCGCGTTACCGTCCGCGAGATCGCGGCAGAAAACTGGCCACCAGCAGCAGCGAGTAGATTCCTCAGTCGGCGCCAGAGTATCCGGTACGAGATGATCCGCTGCGGCGCCTCCTTCGGAATGACAGATGAGGAGGCCGGCGTTTCACCCGCCGGCAGGGCGGGCGCTGTGAAGGCGAAGGCGAGGGCGTCAAGGCGGCGGACGGCTGTAGCGAATACGGACAGGTGCGGCGGCGGGCGTTCCGCATCCCGCCATGAAGTGCTTCACACCCGTCCGCATGCCGGAATATACCGAATTTTCGGGAAACAAACTCTTGCGCCCAACCCGCGCGAATGCTATTGAAACGGCATCACTACGGCACATCGAATACGCGTCCACCAGCCGATCCGATCTTTCCAACGACGGTTCCAGAGCCACCCCCCGGAATCCATCCCGTTCCGGGGACCGGCGCGTACACTTCACACTCTCCCCGGAGGACCCCTTGATGCGCCAATCCCGTCTGCACCGGTGGCTCGGTGCGACCCTTCTCCTGCTGTGTGCCGCCCTGCCGTCGCACGCCGCCGCGCAGGAAACGTACACCATCCGCGGCACGGTGGTCTCGGCCGCCGACCAGACGCCGCTGGCGGCGGCGCGCGTGGCGATCCGCGGCACCACCATCAGCACGGTGACCGACGCCAGCGGCGCCTACACGCTGCAGGCACGCGTCTCCCCCGGCAGCTACACCCTGGTGGCCACCCTGCTGGGCCGCCAGTCGGGCAGCGCCCAGGTGCGTGCTGGGCGCGGACGCGTCGGTGCAGGCGCCCGGTCATTCGCCTGGCCGAGGGCGCGGTCATGCTGGACGAGATGATCGTCACCGGCACGGCGGCGCCCACCTCGCGGCGCGCGCTGGGCAACAGCGTGGCCACGGTCGACGCCGCGGACATCACCCAATCGCAGGCGCTCACCATCGACCAGGCGCTGCAGGGCAAGGTGGCCGGCGCGGTGATCACCAGCAACACCGGCACCCCGGGCGGCGGTGTGTCCATCCGCCTGCGCGGCACCAGCTCCATCACGGGCGGGGCCGAGCCGCTGTACATCGTGGACGGCGTGATCATCGACAACAACGCCGACGAGCAGATCAACTTCGGCTACCGCTCGAATCCGGCGAACCGGCTGGCGGACCTGGATCCGGCGGACATCGAGCGCATCGAGATCCTGAAGGGCGCGGCGGCGGCGGCGCTGTACGGCTCGCGCGCCAACAACGGCGTGGTGCAGATCTTCACCAAGCGCGGGCAGGCCGGCCGTCCGCAGTTCACCGTCAGCAGCCGCATGGGCCGCAGCGACCTGGAGCGCCGCATCGACTTTGCGCTCACGCCGCGCAACGCCCGACGGCACCGCGGTCGGTGCGCTACGACCACCAGGACCTGCTGTTCCGCGAGGGCGTCTCGCGCGACCTGCACGTCACGTGTCGGGCGGCGTGCAGGCCACGCGCTACTTCCTCTCGGCCAACTACGTCGAGCAGGAAGGGCATCATGCGGGGCTCCGCGCACGACAAGCTGAACCTGCGCATGAACCTGGATCAGGAGTTCGGCGGCCGGTTCAGCGTGGGCGTCGGGCGCGAACTACGTGCGCAGCAACACCGACCTCATCATCAGCGGCGAGCAGGGCGAGGGCGGGCTGCTGACGGCCATCGTGTTCACCCCCACCACGGTGGACCTGACGGCGCGTCAACCCCGAGACGGGCGCGTACCCGAACAACGCCGGGCCCCTTCGTGAACCCGCTCACCGTGGTGGAGAACTGGGACCTGGAACAGGATCGTGGACCGCTTCGTGGGGTCGTTCCAGGCGCGGGCCAACCCGCTCACGGACCTGACGCTGGAGTACCGGCTGGGCTACGACTCGTACCGGATGGAGACGCAGCAGTTCATCCCCCACACCGCCGGGGTGGCGCGCCGGCCGGGCGAGCGGTCTCGGCCAACCGCGGCAACCGGCTGATCAACAACGACCTGGTGGGCAACTTCCTGTGGCGTCCCGCCAGCGACCTGCAGATGACCAGCTCGCTGGGGATGAACCACACGTACCAGCGGGTGGACCAGCTCAACGCCAGCGCGCGCGACATCATCCCGGGCATCGCGGCTGGTGCGCGGCGCGGTGCAGTTCGCCTCGGAGTCGAAGACGGAGCTGGCCACGCTGGGCTTCTTTGGCCAGCAGCAGGCGGCCTGGCGTGAGCGCCTGTTCCTGACCGGCGCCGTGCGGTGGGACGCCTCGTCCACCTTTGGCGACGACGAGCGCTGGCAGTTCTACCCCAAGGCCAGCGTGAGCTACGTGCTCTCCGAAGAGCCGTTCTTCCGCAACTCCGGCATGGGCGGCGCGGTGAACGAGCTGCGCCTGCGCGCCGCGCTTGGCTACGCGGGCAACCAGCCGCCGCTGAACGCGGCGTACGCGCGCGAGAGCCGCTTCGGCTCCGCGGTGAACATCGACCGGCTGGGCCTGATTCCCCTGGCGCAGGCGGGCAACCCGAACCTTGCGCCGGAGCGCCAGCGCGAGGTGGAGCTGGGGGCGCGACCTGTCCCTGTGGGACGACCGCATCGGCCTGAGCGCCACCTGGTACGAGAAGTACACCCGCGACCTGCTGCTTCCCCGCCCGTTCGCGCCCAGCGCCGGCGTGGCGACGCGTGCTCGACAACGTGGGCGAGCTGAGCAACCGCGGCGTCGAGCTGCAGCTGGAGACGGTGAACCTGCAGGGCGAGCGCTTCGGCTGGTCGTCCACGCTCATCTACTCGCGCAACCGCAACCGGGTGGAGAAGCTGGACGTCCCGGCGTACTTCGTGGGCTACGGCAACCGGGTGGAGGAAGGCCAGCCGCTGGGCGTGCTGTACCTCACGGCGTACCTGCGCGACGAGCAGGGCAACATCGTCTGACCGACTCGCATCGGTCCGCGCTTGGCGCCGGCGCCCAACATGCGCGCCATCGTGGGCAACCCGTGGCCGGACTACGCGGCCTCGCTGCGCAACGAGTTCCGGCTGGGCGGGGCGGTGACCGTCTCGTTCCTGCTGGACGGACAGTTCGGGCACGAGCTGTGGAACCAGACGCGCCGCATCATGGACGTCTCGCAGCGCCGGGCCCGCTGTACGACGCAGCTGCTGCGCGGCGAGATCACGCAGGCGCAGCGGACGCGGCTGCAGAGCATCTGGGAGTACTACGTGGAGGACGCCAGCTTCATCAAGCTGCGCGACGCTCACGGTGCGCTGGTCGGTGCCGGCGCGCCTGACGCGCCGCATGGGCGCGCAGGGGCTGCAGCTGGAGCTGCAGGGCCGCAACCTGCACACCTGGACGGACTACACCGGCTACGACCCTGAGATCAACATGTTCGGCCTGAACACGGTCGAGCGGGGCGTGGACTTCGCCGTCTACCCCAACGCGCGCGAGGTTTCGCTCGGCGTGCGCATGAACTTCTGAGGCGCCCATGACGACGACAGGAGCAATCATGACGAAGAGCCGCGGAGCCCGCGTCCTGGCGGCGCTGGCGCTGCTGGCGCTGGGCGCGTGCGAGCTGGACTTCACCGATCCCAACCAGCCCACCGAGGAAGAGGTGATCGTCGACCCCGGTGACGCTGGGCCAGGTGGCGGTGGGGCTGCAGGCGCTGTACAGCGACCAGCTGGCGGACCCGGTGTACGTCACCGGCCTGGTGACCAACGAGATCGGGGCCACCCCCACCGCCTTCGAATCGTACCGCAAGGCGGACGCGGGCGATCCCATCACGGGCGACGACGGACCGTCGCTGGACCCCTGGTCCGGGCAGTACGACGTGGTCCGCACGGCCAACGTGCTGATCGAGAACGTCCCGCAGGTGGGCTTCGGCCCGGGCACCACCAGCGGCCTCCTGGCGCTGGCCAAGCTGTACAAGGCCATGGCGTTCGGGAACCTGTACCAGCACTACGAGAGTTTTCCCCTGGTAGTCCAGTCCACCACCAGTGACGCGCCGTTCGCCACGCGCGCCGAGGCGATGGCCGAGATCCTTCGCCTGCTGGAAGAAGCGCGGCAGCACATCGCCACCACGCCTCCGTCGGCGGAGTTCAACTCCACGATACTGGCGCCGGGCTTCAACCTGGCGGCCACTATCGACGCCATGCTGGCGCGGTACAACCTGATCGCGGGGAACTTGGACGCGGCCATGGCGGCGGCGCAGCGGGTGCCGCTGAACGTGCTGTCGGAGTTCCGCTTCGCGGCGGCGGACGTGAACCCGCTCTGGAACCTGTGGTACAACTCCGGCAACGCGTTCCAGATGCGCGCCAAGCAGTCGTTCCGGCTGCAGGCCGAGGCGGGTGACCAGCGGGTGGCGTACTGGGTGGCGGCCGACACCGTGCCGGGCGTGACGGGGCGGATGGACCAGATCGCCCGCTACAACACCTCGGGCCGCACCTACCCGGTGTACCTGCCGGACGAGATGCGGCTGATCATGGCCGAGGTGCACGCGCGTCAGAACCGGCTTCCCGAGGCGCTGGCGCTGGTGAACGCGGTGCGCACGCCGTGCACGTCGGCGCTGGCCGAGCCGGTGGCCTGCCTGCCGGCGCTCACGCTCGCGCAGGTGCCCACGGCAGCAGGCGATGCTCGACTGAGATCCTGCGCCAGCGCCAGTACGAGTTGTACCTGCAGGGCCTGCGCTGGTCGGACCTGCGCCGCTTCGGGCAGACCGTGAAGTACCCGTTCATGCCGGTGCCCACTATCGAGTGCGACCGCAACCAGGTCGCCCCCTGCTGACGCGTGTGGCGTGAAAGAAGCGCGGAGAGCATGCTCTCCGCGCTTCTTTTTTATCCTCGTGGCTCCGGAGATACGGTGAACGGTCCGGCCCCGCGCGATCAGCACATGGCCGAGGCGGTGAAGTTGCAGACGCCCACCTGGTCTACCACGGTCTGCCCGCCGGACGTCACCTCCACGGCCATGATGAAGAAGGTGGGCGTATACTGGTCCACATAGAACGACTCCACGTCGCTGGTGCCCAGGATGTCCGGCGTGGGGCTGGTGTTCCACTCCACTGACCAGCGGTAGGTGAAGGTGCCGTTCCCGCCCGATGCTGTGGCCGTCCAAGTCTGCTGTCCTGGCGAGTTGACCGTGAGCGGCCCGCTGATGGACACGCTCAGCTGCGGCTGCACCGTGACGGAGGCGGTCCCCGTCACGCCAGTCTACCGTGGCGCGCGCCGTGGTCGATCCCAGCGACACGCCCTGAAGGCTGCCGCCGGAGCCGAGCGTGGCGATGCTGGAGTGGTCGATGCTCCACGTGGCGGTCTTTCCGCTCATCAGCTGGCCATACTGGTCATATGCCTTGGCCGTGAGCTGCCGCGACTGCCCGACCTGGAGAGAGACGGGCGAGGGCGTCACCTGCACCGTGCTCACCACCGGTGCGGCGATGACCGTCAGAGTGACGGAGCGGCTCACTCCGCCAACCGACGCGTAGATCGTCGCCGTTCCCACGTTCACGGCCTCGACCACCACCAATTCGCCAGTTCCCCAGATCGCGGCCACCCCATTCGCGCTGTGATACCAGTTCACGCTTTGATTGTACATCGGCTGGCCGTACTCGTCGTAGATGTCGACGTACACCTGGTACGTGGCGCCCTTGTACAGCGTGGCAGAGCAGCAGATGTTCACCGTCGTGATCTGGTTCAGCCCTGGCCTGGCATCTTCCGGTCCCGCCAGGTCGCGCGGACCGGCGTCTGTACACGCCGCCAGCGCAACCAGCAGCGCGGCGCCCGCTTCCCGCAGCACGTTCATGTGCATGACTCCTGCCTGATTGATGAAATAGGTCTTTAAATGAATGTATAAGGTGATTCGCAGATCTCGCAATCCGCTTTATTTCTGGCTCTTCGCCGATTTGGTTGCACGCGAGCCGAGTGATGGGCGCCGACGCTGTTCAGCCGTCGTTCGGCGGCATTCCCGAAGCCGGCGGAGCGCTTCCCCGTTTCGGGTTGGACATCCGGCGTGGAACGTAGGGTTGGGCGGATGGTGCGGACGCAGTGAGGGGCCATGAGAAATTTTTTGAGGGGACCTCGATGCTCGTCCCCATCATCGGCCGGCGACGATGCCTGCCGGAAGCGCACCGGACCCAGCCTCCACGAACACCTGATGCGCGATCTTGCAAAGTCTCGGAGCGCGACAAGGCCGGCGCGTTCCCGCCGCAGGTAGTGCGGAGGGGACGGTTCACGGGATCGCGCATCAGGTGAAGCCGGGATGGCGGGTTGCGGGGCGCTATGGGGAGACGATGGGGTTCTCGAAAAAATGCGGATGGCCCCCTGCCGCGCTTCCACCCGGCTGCCGTTCCCGACGTCCCCAGGGAAGCTTGTGCGCACCGCCACGGCCGACGCGCGGGACACGGTATTGCGCGTGGTGAGCTCGCCACGGTTTCCGGCGACGCGCGGCGTGCAAGCAAATCGACGATGAGCCTTATTTCTGCAACGTCAGGCGGGGCAGCTTGGAACGCGCTCGGGACCAGTCGGCGCGCCGGCGTGGGCGACGATAATAAGGCGGGCTCAAAGGGGCGGTCCTAGATCCAGAAGTCCGCGCCCGGAAAGCCCGCGTTATCATATCATCCGCAATCCCCTACATATTTTGCCTCACGCAGGGACGCAGGGACGCAGGGACGCAGGGACGCAGGGACGCAGGGACGCAGGGACGCAGGGACGCAGGGACGCAGGGACGCAGGGACGCAGGGACGCAGGGACGCAGGGACGCAGGGACGCAGGGACGCAGGGACGCAGGGACGCGCAGGAGAAAAGAAGGAGAGGACGATCTCTTCCTTTCCTCTCTCTCTGCGTCTGCGCGTTTCTGCGTGAGGCCAATCCTTATGATGTTTATGGATCAGAACAGCACGCGGTACACGAGTGCGAGGTTGCGGCCGGGGTTGGGCGCCCACTCCTTGATGCGGCTGGTCGCCTCGCGGTGCAGCTCGTTCCCCAGGTTCTCGCCGCGCAGCGTGAGCGAGTGCACCAGCCCGCCGCGCGTGATGCGCATGCCGGCATCCAGGCGCGCCACCGTGTGCGCCGGCGTGGGGGTCTCCCCCGCCGCGCCGATGCGGGCCTGGCGCACCTCGTGGTGCACCTCGCCGCCCAGCGACCACCGCCCGTTGTCCCAGCGCGCGAACCCGCCGATGCGCGGCGGAGGCATGAAGGAGAGCGGCGTGCCGTCCGCGTGGCGCGCGTGCAGAAGGTCGCCGCTGAGCCCCAGCACCAGGTCGCTGCGCGCCGCCCATTCCATGAACGCCTCCAGCCCCTGCAGCACCGCGTCGCTGTGCCCGTAGCGGTAGACGCTCACGGCCTGCCCATTCAGCATGGTGTCCGGCTGCGCCAGCAGGTGCACGTAGTTCTGGATGCGGTTGCGGTAGGCGACGAACTGGCCGTGCCACCGCCGGTCGCGCACCCGCACCACCCCCTCGATGCTGAACCCGCGCTCCGCCGGAAGCGTGGACGTGCCGTACTCCACCGATCCCGTGCCCGCGTGCAGCGCGCCGGAGAACATCTCCTCCACCGTGGGCGCGCGGAACGAGCGCGCCACGCTGCCGCCCAGCGACACCGCGCGGGTGACGGGGAGGTGCACCCCCGCCGACCCTGACAGCGCGCGGAAGGTCCGGTCCACCCCCGGCCCGAACTTCTGGCTGTCGTGCGAGCGGATGCCGTAGTGGTCGAAGCGCGCCCCCAGCTGCAGCGCCGCGCCGCCCCCGCCGATCGCCATCTGCTGAAAGCCGAACACGCCCCACGCCCGCGAGTCCGCCGCCGGCGTCAGCGCGGCCGGACCGGTGCTGGCGTAGTCCTTCACCAGCCCCGACACGCCCCACGCGCCCTCGGTGAACGGGCCCGCCGCCCCCTGCCGCAGGATGACGTTCGCCGTCTGCGTGCGCAGCGCGAACGACATCTGCACCGTACCCGCGTCGTCCAGCTCGTCATGGACGTAGTCCTGCGCCGTGGCCTCCACGCGCAGGGACGAGAAGCGGGCGGACGGCAGCTCCGCCTGGCCGCGGAATCCACCTTCCAGCCGGTCGCCGCGCAGGCGCACGGGGGTGGTCCCCGGCGGCACGGGGAGGCCGTACGAGAATCGGTATGCGCGCAGCGAGCCGCCGGCCGCCACCCGCGGGCCCACGTAGCCCAGCCCCAGCGCGCCGTTCCAGTTGCGCGAGTCCGTGTTCCCCAGCCGGTTGCCCAGCGCGGGATCGTCGCCAATGCGCACGTCGCCGGCGCGGCGCATCCCCGTGCGCAGCGTGACGGCCCACTGGTCGCCCAGCGGCGCCGTCATCCGCAGCGTGCCGCCGCCGCCGGGGAGCGCGCTCTCCGTCTGCGCCGCCGCCGCGCCTTCCAGCCCGCCCGGGACGCTGGTGGGGATGTCGCCGGAGATGACGTTGACGACGCCGCCCAGCGCGTTGTTGCCGTACAGCAGCGTCGCGGGACCGCGCACCACCTCGATGCGCTGCGCCGCCAGCGGGTCGATGGTCACCGCGTGGTCCACCGCCGACCCCGCCAGGTCCGACGAGCGCTGGCCGTCCTGCAGGATGAGGATGCGGTCGCCGGTGAGCCCGCGCATGATGGGCACGGCGGCCGCGGGCCCGTTGTAGCGCACCCGCACCCCCGGCTGCGACGCCAGCGTCTGCGCCACGGTGCCGGCCATGTTGCGCTCCAGCGTCCGCCCGGAGAGCTGCGTCGTGGCCTGCGCCACCGCCTGCGCGTCGGCGTCCGTGGGGTTGGCGGTCACCTGGATCTCCTCCAGCGAAAGCGGCGTGGCCACGAGCTCGAAGCGCACCGTGGCGCCCGGCCCCACCGCCACCTGCCGCACCGACGGCGCATAGCCGATCACGCTGGCCTGCACGCGGTACGACCCCGCCGGGATGCCGTTGAACGTGAACCGCCCCGCGTCGTCTGCGCGCGCGCTGCGGGAGATGCGGGGGATGGTGACGGTCGCGCGCGGAAGCGGACGCCCCTCCGCATCTACCACGCTCCCGGTCAGCGACGGCGCGCGCGCGTCCTGCGCCGCCGCATCTATCGGTGCAATCACGGCCGCCGCGATCAAGCCGGCCACCGCCAACATCGAAATCCTGCCCCTCATCTGACCTCTCCTCAACGCTCCACAAGATACCTTCAAGTGATCTGCGAGCGCATTTTAAAGTCATCTAAATTTAAAGTCAAGGAAGGTGGTGAAGCGAGGTGGCCCGTCATCGGATCGGCCGCGCACTGAATCGGCCGCACCGCCATCTGTCATTCCGAAGGAGGCGCCGCATGAAACCGTCCCTACTCCATACTGTGGCGCCGACTGAGGAATCTACCTTCGGAGTGCTCGTAACGTGTGGCGCGCCGCAGACCGGCGGACGCGTCCCGCGTGCAGGTGCACGACCCCTTGGCTCCGGCGCCTCCTGATGGAATCGTAGCCGCAGGATCTCGTCGGCGACGACTGACTACGAGCATCAGCGAGTAGATTCCTCAGTCGGCGCCGGGCTTTCCGGTATGCGGACGTGCCGTGTGGCGCCTCCTTCGGAATGACAGATGGCGCGGCGGCTCCGCGCCGTCACCCGGCGAGCGCCTCGCGCAGCACGGCGGCGGTCCGGGCGCCGTATCCGCCGCCGAACAGGTTCACGTGGATCAGCAGGTACCACAGCTGGTAGACGGCGCGGCGCGCGGGGTAGCCCGGCTGCAGCGGCCACGCCTCGCGGTACGCCGCGCGAAAGCCGTCGCCGAAGCCGCCGAACAGCTCCGTCATCGCCAGGTCGGCTTCGCGGTGGCCGCGGTACACGGCGGGGTCGATGATGGCGGGTCCGCCCGGCGCCGCCAGCACGTTGCCGCCCCACAGGTCGCCGTGCAGCAGCGACGGCCCATCCGCCTCCGCCGGCGCCAGCAGCTCCGGCAGGCGATCCATCAGCCGGTCCCACTCCGCCGCCTTTCCCGGCATCCGCCCGCCGCGCCGCGCGAGCTCCAACTGCGGCTCCAGCCGGCGCGTCCGCCAGAACTCCGCCCACGACGCGGCCGGCGCGTTCGCCTGCGGCAGCGGGCCGATGAAGTTGTCCTCCATCCACCCCCACCCGTCCGCCCGACCCGCGCGGTGCAGCGCCGCCAGCCCGCGCCCCAGCCGCTCGCGCGAAGTCCGGCGCGCGGCGGGAGGGCTCCAGCCACTCCAGCGCCAGCCACGCCGGCGCGCCATCCTCCGCCTCCCCCACGCCAGCGCGCGCGGCACCGACGAGCCCGTCCGCCGCCGCGCGGAGCGCATCCAGCCCCCGCGCCTCCGCGGCGAACAGGCCGGGCGGCGCGTCCGCGTTGTACTTTACGAACACGGGCCCGTCCGCCAGCTCCACCCGCATCCCGTGGTTGATGCACCCGCCGGACACCGGCTGCCGCGCCGCGCACCGGCCCCAGCCGCGCCTCTACCGCCGCGCGGACCGCGTCCGGGATCATCCCTCCAGCCCGTGCTCGCGCACCACGTGCTCCAGGAACGCCGCCGACGCGCGCTCCACGATGTCGTGCACGTCGTCGAAGCCGCGCGGGCCGCCGTAGTACGGGTCCGGCACGTCGCCGTCGCCGGGCTCGGGGTCCCACTCGCGCAGCCGGTGCACGCGCGCGGAGCCTGCCGGACGCGCGCAGCAGGTCGCGCAGCGCCTCGTCGTTCTCCGCGTCCATCGCGATCACGTAGTCGAAGCGGTTCAGGTCGTCCGCGATGACCGAGCGGCTGCGGCCGGTGAGCTCGATGCCGCGCCGCCGCGCCGTCTCGGTGGAGCGGCGGTCGGGCGGGCTGCCGCGGTGGTAGCCGCTGGTGCCCGCGGAGTCGATGTGGAAGCGGCCGTCCAGGCCGCGCTCGCGCACCTGGTGACGGAACACCGCCTCCGCCAGCGGCGAGCGGCAGATGTTGCCCAGGCAGACGAAGAGCACGCGGATGGGGTCGGTCATGGGCTTTCGGTGGATGAACGGCGATCGGCCCCGGCGCACGCCGCTGCGCCGGGGCCGATCAAGATGCGGATTCGTTCGCCGCGTGCAACCGGCCGAAGGTCAGCCGAAGTTGGGCTGCTCGTCCGCCGTGGGGCCGTACATGGGCGGAAGCGGCACGCCCAGCAGGCGCAGGTAGACGCTCAGCTGCGCGCGGTGGTGGATCATGTGGTTGATGCCCATCGCGCGGATCACCGCTACCCGGGGCATGGTCTGCAGCACCTGCTCGCCGCGGCGAAGCTGCCACGGCTGCGTGAGCGCCGCGTCGTCGGCCGCGTCCAGCGCCTGCCGCATGGCCGCCACGCGCTCCTCGAACGCGTCCAGGATCTCCTTTACGTGGCCGGCGGCGGGTTGCGCCCGACCGTGGCGATGTCGAAGGAATCCGCGGCCAGCGACGCGGATGAGCCAGTACGGGATGGTGGCCACGTGCAGCGCCAGCCCGCCCAGCGCTCATCGACTTCTCGTGCGGCTTCCACTCCAGGTGCGCCTCGGGAACGCGCTCCAGCAGCTTGCGCGTGGTGCCCAGCTCGTGGTTCAGGTCGCCCAGCGCCAGCTGCTTGAGCGACGGCGAGGTGCTGGCTTCGGCTACGGACATGGGATGCTTCCGTGCGTGGGTGGCCGCGGGACTCCACAACGTGCACACAACATACGCGGCGGATGGATGCTCCGGGAGAGTGCACCGGCTTGGCGTATACCGAAGGGAGGTAGACGGGGAAATGGGATAGACGTTGCGCACCACTGGTGCCGCTCGGTGCATGCTGCTAGCTTCCCTCTCCCGCCCGTAAACGCATGATTCTTGTGTTTCCCGTTATAGGCTCATGAGAGGATCCTCGCATGCGACAGGTAGTACGCAGCTTGAGGCAATGCTCTTCGCGCTATCTATGACGGGATGGCCGGATGCTCCAACGGCGCCCGGTGCGGCGGCCGTCGCCCCCTCCCTTCACAGCGGCTGGTGAGCGGAGAACAGGAGAGCAGTCAAGGCTGCAGTAATCCCCCTCAGCACGGCACCCACGGTTTTCACTCCCCCCACTTCAGGGTCGTGAACCCGTTTATAGTTGATGCCTCCGAGGAGGCACTACCATCGAGAGCAGATGCTGCACTGTCCAACAACTGTCCGTCAGCCCCGCAGCCATGGCGGGCGTGCGTTTCTGCCTGGTGCCATCCGCTCTCTTCAGCCTGAGGCTGGAGCACGGCCGGGTCCAGTTGTACATCGCGTCCTCCCAGCGGCAGGCGGCGCGCAGGTAGCCCACCTCGCGCGAGAAGGACAGCGTCTTTCGCACCACGCGCCCGTTCATCTGCCGCGACGTCAGGTTGGTGCGCTCGATGTAGGCCGTGTGTCCGCCCATGAGCGCCAGCGTCACCTCTGGATCACCGACCGGGTCGCCGAACAGGCGGATCGGGCGGATGGCCAACGCTGCTCCTGGGGCTCCTCGAGCGGACGGGGGTGGCGTTGGTGAGTCTAGAGAGTCAGCGGGTCGACCTGGACCCGCACCGGGTCGAGCTTGCGCGCAGACCGGACCCGCTGCAGCTCGCCGAGGGCACGCGAGAGCGCCGCGCCGTCGCGTCGGGGTACGCGGACCACGGCCCTGCTGCCCGGAGGGTCCACCACGTCGACCGGACCGAGCACCTCGGCCGACTCGGGGGCCGCGAGCAGGGTCAGTGCGTCGTCGACGGCACCGGGGTCACCGCTGATGCTGGCCATCCGCGAGGCCGGGGGAAGGTGCGCCTCCACCCGCGTCCGGGTCTCGCGCTCGGCGAATCCCGCGACGTCCCAGCGGACCAGGGCCTGCAACGCGGGCTCGGCCGGGTCGCCCACCGCGAGCACCCGCCCGCCGCGGCCGAACCAGCGCGGCGGCGCCGGCCCAGCGGCGCAACGCCTCCTCCTCGGCCCGCAGGTCCACCCGGCCGAGCGCGAGCCACGTGTCGAGCAGGCAGACCGCGGCGTAGCCGCCGTCGGCGACCGGCTCGGCGCCAGGCGTCGCCACCACGATCGCCGGCTGCTCGCCGACCCGGGCGATCACCCGGTCGCGGCTGGAGCTGCGGACGGTCGTGCCGGGGAAGGCGCGCCCGAGCTCCTCGGCGGTCCGCGACTCGCCGACGACCGGCGCGCGCAGGCCACGATGGCCGCACGACGCGCACGCCCAGACCGTCGTCGACGGCGCCGCACCACCGGCAGCGCGGGCGGCGAGGTGGGGTCGGTGCAGGGCGAGCGGGCCGGTGCACCGTCCGCACCGGGCCGGGGTCCGGCAGCGCTCGCACGCGAGGCTGGGGACGTAGCCGGAGCGCGGGGTCTGGACCAGGACCGGACCGTGGTCCAGGCCGGCGCGGACCAGCTGGTGGACCTCGGCGGGCATCCGGGCCCCGCGGCCGTGGACGTCGCGGGTGACCTCGCGCTCGCTGGCGCCGGTCACCGCGACCCGGACCCGCTCGCGGAGCACGGCCCGGGGCGCGGACAGCTCGCGGGCCCAGCCGGTGGTGAGCAGGTAGTGGGCCTCGACGGTCCGGCTGACGCCGGCGACCAGCGCGGCGGCACCTTCGTGCTCGGCGCGCAGCAGCAGGGTCTCCCGGGTGTGGGGGTAGGGCGCGCGCGGCTCGGCATGGAGGTCGTCGCCGTCGTCCCAGACCACGACCAGCCCCAGGTCACGCACCGGGGCGAAGCTCGCGGCGCGGGTGCCGACGACGATCTGCCGGGCCCCCCGCGCGAGCGCCAGGAAGTCGCGGTAGCGGGCCGAGGGCCCGGCGTCGGCGGTCAGGGTGACGTGGTGGCCCTCGCCGAGCACCCGGGTGAGGGCATCGTCGACCCGGTCGACGTCGCGACGGTCGGGGACGCAGATCAGCACGCCCCGACCGGAGGAGTAGGTGGCCGCGGCCGCGTGGGCGAGCAGCAGCGGCCAGTCGGTGGAGGGCGCCGCGGCCCAGACGGCGCGGGGGCTCCCTCCCGACGCGAGGTGGTCGAGGAACGGGCCCGCCGGCTCGTGGTCCGCCCAGGCCGCCCGGGCTTCGGCGAGGTCGAAGGGCCGGGCCGCCGGCGAGGCCTCGGACGGCGCCCTCTCCGTGGTGGCGTGGCGGGGCGGCACCGCGAGCCGGAGCACGTCGGCCCGCGCGCCGGCGTACCGCTCGGCGATCCGCGCGGTGAGGTCGACGATCGCCGGGCTGAGCACCGGTTCGGCGCTGACCACCCGACGCAGCGGCTGGAGCCGACCGGTGTGGTCGCTGTGGTCGACGCGGCCGACGAGGAAGCCGTCGACGTCCTGCCCGGCGAACCGCACCTTGACCCGGCAGCCGGGCCGCGCGTCGTCGGCCATCGCGGCCGGGACGGCGTAGTCGAACGGGCGGTCGAGGTGGGCCAGCGGCACGTCGACGAGCACCCTGGCGACGGGTTCCTCGGCCGCGAGCTCGACCTCGGCGGCCTGCTTCGTCCGTCGGCCCGCCGTCCGCGAACGCGACGCCTTGACGGCCGCGCGCATGCCGGGCAGCAGCTCGGGCTGTCCCACGCGTTCGGTCATGCCAGCCGTTCTACCAGCGGGCGGCGACATCCGAGCCCGCTCGGACTGACCTGCGAGGCCGAGCCGTGAAGGCATAGGAGGTTGAGCAGAGTCTGCGCAGCCCGCGCAGAGCTTCGGGTTCGCGACCCGCTCGAAACGGGGAAACCGTGGGCAGCTGCTCAGCCGCCGACGGCCGCCTTGAGCTCCTCGACCCGGTCGGTGCGCTCCCAGGTGAACTCCGGCAGCTCGCGGCCGAAGTGACCGTACGCCGCCGTCATGGCGTAGATCGGGCGGAGCAGGTCGAGGTCGCGGATGATCGCGGCCGGCCGCAGGTCGAAGACCTCGAGCACGGCCTCCTGGATCTGCTCGTCGGGCACCACGCCGGTGCCGAAGGTCTGGATGAAGACGCCGACCGGGGCGGCCTTGCCGATCGCGTAGGCGACCTGGGCCTCGCAGCGGCGGGCCAGGCCGGCCGCCACGACGTTCTTGGCCACCCAGCGCATGGCGTAGGCGGCGGACCGGTCGACCTTGGAGGGGTCCTTGCCGGAGAAGGCGCCCCCGCCGTGGCGGGCCATCCCGCCGTAGGTGTCGACGATGATCTTGCGCCCGGTCAGCCCGGCGTCGCCCATGGGGCCGCCGACGACGAACGTGCCGGTCGGGTTGACCAGCAGGCGGTAGCCCTCGGAGGGGATGTCGAAGGACTGCAGCACCTCGTCGATGACGTGCTTCTTGATGTCCGCCTCGAGCGTGGGGTGGTCGATGTCGCCGGCGTGCTGCGTGGACAGCACGACCGTGTCGATCCGCACCGGGCGGTCCTCGGCGTCGTACTCGATGGTGACCTGGGTCTTGCCGTCGGGGCGCAGGTAGTCGAGCGTGCCGTCCTTGCGGACGTCCGTCAGCTGCTGGGCCAGCCGCTGGGCAACCATGATCGGCAGCGGCATCAGCTCGGGGGTGTCGTCGGAGGCGTAGCCGAACATCAGCCCCTGGTCGCCGGCGCCGCGGCGGTCGAGCTCGTCCTCGGAGGTGCCGACCCGCGACTCGTGGCCCTGGTCGACGCCCGCGGCGATGTCGAGCGACTGGCCGCCGATCGCCACCTGGACGCCGCAGCTCTTGCCGTCGAAGCCCTTCTCGGAGGAGTCGTAGCCGATCTCGAGGATCGCCTGGCGCACCAGCTCGGCCACCGGGGCGTACGCGTTGGTCCGGACCTCGCCGGCCACCACCACCAGGCCGGTGGTCAGGAGGGTCTCCACTGCCGTGCGCAGGTTGGCCTTGTCCTGGTCGTGCTCCATGAGGAAGTCGAGGACGGTGTCGCTGATCCGGTCGGCGATCTTGTCCGGGTGACCCTCGGTCACCGACTCCGACGTGAACAGGCGTCCAGCCACAGGGGTACTCACTCTCTATCGGCGGTGGTGGTGGGACAACGATACCCAGTGCCCACGATGCGGGACGGGGGTCTCAGCCGTCGAATCGGCGGACGACCTCGTCCCAGACCACGTGCGCGAGGGCGGACTTCGAGCCGAGGGGCACCTCGACCGTCGTACCGTCACGGCCCAGGATCACGGCCTGGTTGTCGGTGCTGCCGAACACGGCGCCGCCGCTGACGTCGTTGACGACCATCAGGTCACAACCCTTGCGCGCGAGCTTCTCGCGGGCCAGGTCGAGCACCGACCCGGAGCGATCGCCGGTCTCGGCCGCGAAACCCACGATCACGGACCCGGAGCGGGCCCGCTGGGTGGAGATCTCGTGCAGGATGTCGGGGTTCTGGACGAGCTCGATCGGCGGCGCCGCCCCGTCGCCGGTCTTCTTGATCTTGTTGTCGCTGACGCTGGTGGGGCGGAAGTCCGCGGGCGCGGCCGCCATCACGACCGCGTCGGCGGTGACCGCGGCACCGACCACGGCGTCGCGCAGCTGCGCGGTCGTCTCCACCCGCAGGACCTTGACGCCGGCCGGGTCCGGCAGCGCCACGTTCGCGCTCACCAGCGTGACCTCGGCACCGCGGGCGGCGGCCGTGCGCGCCAGCGCGTAGCCCTGCAGCCCCGAGGAGCGGTTCCCCAGGAACCGGACCGGGTCGAGTGGCTCGCGGGTGCCGCCGGCGGAGACCACGACGTGCCGCCCGGTGAGGTCGGGCTCGGCGATCCCTCGGTCGAGCACCTCGAGCGCCACCTCGAAGATCTCGTCCGGCTCCGGCAGCCGTCCCTTGCCCGAGTCGGCCCCGGTGAGCCGGCCCTCGGCGGGCTCGATCACCACGGCGCCCCGCGAACGCAGGGTCGCGACGTTGGCGCGAGTCGCGGCGTGCTCCCACATCTCGGTGTGCATCGCGGGCGCGAACACGACGGGGCAGCGAGCGGTCAGCAGCGTGTTGGTGAGCAGGTCGTCGGCCAGGCCGTGGGCGGCCTTGGCGATCAGGTCGGCGGTCGCCGGGGCGACGACGACCAGGTCAGCCTGCTGGCCGATCCGGACGTGCGGGACCTCGTGGACGTCGCTCCACACGTCGGTGGAGACCGGCTTCCCGGACAGAGCCGACCAGGTGGCCGCGCCCACGAACTCGAGGGCGGCGCTGGTCGGGACGACGGTGACGTCGTGGCCGGACTCGGTGAACCGGCGCAGCAGCTCGCAGGCCTTGTACGCCGCGATGCCCCCGCTCACCCCGAGGACGACCCTGACCATGGGTCGGGCTTACTCGTTGCCGGTGACGGACGCCTCGAGGGTGGCCGCCTTGCGGGCCTCCTCCTCGGCGGCCAGCTCGGCCGGGTCGACGTCCTCACAGGTGAGGAGGTCGTCGTTGATCTCGCGCAGGGCGATCGAGAGGGGCTTCTCCTGGACGTGGGTGTCCACGAGCGGGCCGACGTACTCCAGCAGGCCCTCGCCGAGCTGCGAGTAGTAGGCGTTGATCTGACGGGCCCGCTTGGCGCTGTAGAGGACCAGCTTGTACTTGCTGTCGGTCTTGGTGAGCAGGTCGTCGATCGAGGGGTTGGTCACGCCCTCGGCGGCGATGTTGGGGGCAGACACGCGTGAGCCTCACAGGTCGTCGGTTGGGGATTGCTCGAAGTCGAGCGTCATCAAGGCTACCAACTGGTCGGCGGCAGCGTGAACTTCGTGGTTGACCACCGTCTCGTCGAACTCCTCCTCGGCCGCGAGCTCGGCGCGCGCGGTCTCGAGGCGTCGGGTCCGCTCGGCCTCGCTCTCGGTCCCGCGGCCGACCAGCCGCCGGACCAGCTCCTCCCACGACGGCGGCTTGAGGAAGACGAACAGCGCCTCGGGCATGGTCGTCCGAACCTGCCGGGCGCCCTGGAGGTCGATCTCCAGCAACGCGAGGCGGCCCGCGGCAAGGGCCTCGTCGACGGGCGCACGCGGGGTGCCGTAGCGGGCGGCGCCGTGGACGAGGGCCCACTCCAGCAGCTCGCCCTGCTCGACCATCCGGTCGAACTCGGCGTCGGAGACGAACCAGTAGTGGACGCCGTGCTCCTCCCCCGGTCTGGGGGCGCGGGTGGTCGCGGAGACCGAGAGCCACACCTCCGGGTGCCGCTCGCGTACGGCGGCCGCGACCGTCCCCTTCCCGACGGCGGTCGGGCCGGCCAGCACGACCAGCCGGGATCGGTCAGTCACGCCGTGCGTGGGGCTCGGCGAACTCGCGCTCGAGCGCGGCCACCTGCTTGGTGCCCAGCCCCCGGACCCGCCTGCTCTCCGCGATCCCGAGGCGCTCCATGACCTGGCGCGCCCGGACCTTCCCGAGTCCGGGCATCGACTGGAGCAGGTCGACGACCCGCATCTTGCCGATCACCTCGTTGCGCTCACCCTCGCGGAGCACCTCGACGATGGAGGCGCCTGCGTGCTTGAGCCGGTTCTTCACCTCGGCCCGCTCCCGGCGGGACGCGGCTGCCTTGTCGAGGGCCGCCTGGCGTTGTTCGGGAGTCAGCGGGGGCAGTGCCACGGGCGCGAGGTCCTTCGCAGGTAGGAGTGCAAGGCGTGCGGGGGCCAATCTAGTCATGTGCCGCGAGCCGCGGCAATTGTCGTCGGGACTCAGAGGGCGAGCGGCGTCTTGCAGATGTCCAGCGAGTGCTGGTTGACGCCCTCCAGCGCGCGCTGGGTGTCCTCCGACCCGACCAGGTCGGCCGCCTGCTCGATCGCCCGCTGCTGCTCCGGCGTGACGTCAGAGGGCGGATCCTTCGGGTCGTACGACGCCGCGTCGACGCCCGCGTCGTCGAGGGCCGCCTCCAGCCGCTCGATGCTGCGGATCACCTGCTGCCACTCGTCGGTGATGTCCGGGGGCGCCTCGGCGCGCAGCTCGCGGTAGACGCCGAGGGCCTCGATCAGGGCGGTCGGCCCGCCCTCGGTGGTGATCTCGGTGAGCTGCCTCTGGCGTTCCTTGACCGCCGCGCAGTAGTCGGCCCGCACCTCGGCGGGGTCCTCGCTGCAGCCCGTCAACGGCACCAGGGCCAGGGCGAGGAGCACCACCCAGCGCGTCACGCCAGCTCCGCGAGCTCGTCGCCCAGCCTGCGGGCACCCTCGCGCAGCGCGCGGGTGTCCGGGCCGAGCCGCAGCAGGTCGCGCGAGGTGCTCGCCAGCACCTGGCCGGACGACGTACCGAAGATCCGCCGCAGGTCGGCGACGGTGCCGCCCTGGGCGCCGTAGCCGGGCGCGAGCAGGGGTCCGTTGATGGCGAAGGACTCGGTCGTCTCGCCGATCGTCGCGCCGACCACGGCACCGAAGGAGCCGAGCGGGTCGGCCCCCTGGTTGAGCGTGCGCAGCCGGTCCAGCACCGCGCCGCCGACGCTGCGCCCGTCGGGCGCGGTGGCGTGCTGGACCTCCGGGCCCTCCTTGTTGGAGGTCAGGGCGAGCACGAACACCCCCGCTCCGTGGCGCCGGGCGGTGTCGAGCATCGGGTCGAGGGAGCCGAACCCGAGGAACGGGCTGGCGGTGATCGCGTCGGCGGCCAGGGGCGAAGCCGGGTCGAGGTAGGCGTCGGCGTAGGCCTGGGACGTGGAGCCGATGTCGCCACGCTTGACGTCGAGCAGCACGAGCGCGCCGGCCGCGCGCGACTCCGCGATCACGCGCTCCAGCACGGCGATCCCGCGGCTGCCGAAGCGCTCGTAGAAGGCGGACTGCGGCTTCACCACCGGCACGACCGGCGCGACCGCCTCGACGACCGTGAGCGCGAACTTCTCCAGCCCGGCGACGTCGTCGGGCAGCCCCCAGTCCGTCAGCAGCGACGCGTGCGGGTCGATGCCGGCGCAGAGCTGGCCGCGCCGGCCGAGCGCCGCGTGGAGGCGAGCGCCGAAGGTCTCCGTCATGCGTTCTCCTTGTCGGGATCCTGGTCGGGACTCCTGGTCGGGCTGCTCGTCGAGCTCGGCCACGAGCCGGGCCGCGGTGGTGGGGTCGCGCAGCAGGGCGGTGCCGACCTGGACGGCCGTGGCCCCGGCAGCGAGGAACGAGCGCACGTCCTCGACGGTACCGATGCCACCTGCCCCCACGACCTGGGCCTCGGGCAGGGACTGCGCCACCTCGGTGACGCAGCGCAGGGACAGTGGCCGGATCGCGGGTCCGCTGAGGCCGGCGGGGCGGCCGTCGGGCATCGCGGCCGGTACGGCGTTGCCGACCACGACCGCGGCCGCTCCGGCGTCCAGGACCGTCCGGGCGCTCTCCACGACGCGACCCACGTCGGGGCGCAGCTTGGCCAGGGCCGGCATCCCGCGGGGCAGGTCGCGCTGCACGGCGGAGACGACGCTGGCCGCGTGGAAGGGCTCGCGGACGTCGAACACGTGGGTCCCGGTCGCGTCGGGTGCCGAGAGGTTGACCTCGATGCCGGCGACCCCGGGCGAGCGGCCCAGCCGACGTGCCAGCTCGGCGTACTCCCCCAGCGACTTGCCGGCGATCGAGACGAAGACGCGGGCTCCCTGCTGCACGAGCCAGGGCAGCTCGGTGGCGAGGAAGTGGTCGAGGCCGGGGTTCTGCAGGCCGATCGCGTTGACCAGTCCCGACGGCGTCTCCACGATCCGGGGCACCGGCCCCCCGGTGCGGGGGTTCACCGTGATCGAGCGGGTGACGAACCCGCCCAGCGCGGAGAGGTCGGCGTACGCCGCGAGCTCCCGCCCCGTCCCGCCACAGCCGGACGCGACCATGACCGGCGAGGGCAACGTGATCCCGGCGAGCTCGATCACGGTGGCCACGACCGCGAGCCTATCGTGCCGGCGACCCACGAGCCCGGCGCGCCGGCCTCCCGACGGTCAGTCGATCACCCGCTCCTGGGTCTGCGGGTTGAGGTAGGGCAGCCGCTTCGCACCGGATCGGCCGCATCGGTCAGCAGCATGACGTCGACACCGCGCCCGGTGTCGTTGGTGTGGATGAAGCCGTTGTACCAGTACGACGACCACGTGTTGGCTCCGTGGGATCCTGGTGGCCCACCTCCACCGGGCGTGCCGTGTCGGTGAAGTCGAACGCGGTGGTGCCGCCCGAGTAGGCGCCGAGACGGCGACGTACCGGTCCTCCATCGGCAGCACGTTGAAGTTGTGCATGGTGCACCGGGCGGTGTCGCCCTGGACGCGGGGGATCTTGAAGTGGCTGCGCGCACGGCTCGACGCAGGCCGTCCTGGTTGTCCAGCGCCCGCGACGTCGTAGATCCAGATCGCACCGACCGTGTCGGGGTCGCTCGTCGCGACAGCGCGGCTGCGTGCCGCCCCGGCCTCGTCACCGAACAGCACGGTCCGGCCGTCCCAGTGAAGGTGCGCTGTGCCAGAAGTCGACGTTCGGGTTGTGGATCCGGGCGAGCGTGGTCGGGTTCTCCGGGTCGCTGATGTCCCAGATCTGGCCCTCGCCGGCGCACGCGGCGGCAGCCCGGTCGATCGCAGTGAACACGCTGATGTCGTGGCAGCCACGCCATCCGACGTCGCCGCGGTAGTCGTTGAGCGGGAACCGCGGCTCGCTCACCACGGATGCCGAGCCCGGGTCGGCGAGCGGGACCTCGATCACGGAGATCTTGCTGTGCCCGGTGGGGCTGCCGTCGGTCGCGATCCGCGAACAGGAGTTCCGTACGGCGACTCGGCCAGCACCGCCGACGGGTAGGACGCCACGTACAGCAGCACCCGGCCGGGTCGGAGGAGTCGGGCACCAGGGTGTGCGTGTGCGAGCCGCAGTCGGTCGCGCACCGCGCCGACGTACGTCGGGTTGGCCGGGTCGCTCACGTCGAAGATGCGGATCCCCTCGAAGCCGGGGCTCGCCGGCACGCTGTCGCACCCCGGTCCGCTGCGCGGGGAGTCCACGGACAGGAACAGGAGGTCCTTCCACACGGACACGTCGTGCTGCGAGCCCGGACACGCCACGTTCGCGATCACGGCCGGGTTCTCCGGGTCCGAGTGGTCGATCACCCGGAAGCCCTCGTAGTTGCCGGCGAAGGTGAGATTGCCCCAGAAGGCGAGGTCGGAGTTGCGGTAGGTGGGGAGCGCGCTGGTCTTCGGCGCCGAGCCGAGATCTTGAGGTTCTGGCTCGCGCTGACCGGGCTGGGGTCCCAGGTCCCGCCATGGTCGTCATGAGCGATGCCGTCGTGCTGCCGAGGAGCAGGGTTGCCGCCCCGACGCCGACGCGACAGCGAAGTGCCGCTTCCATCGCTTCCTTCTTCCCGAGAGAGTGCCCCGCTCGGTGTGCGCGGCATCGCTGGCACCCTCGCACCGTCCCGCGGCCCTGCCAAGACCTCACGAGTACCGTCACCTCCGCCCAGCGCACCCGGTCCCCGCGGAAGACCGGTCCGTCGACGCAGCCGCGCACCATCCGCGCCACACCGTCCTCGCCGACCACGGGCACCGCACATCCCTGGCAGAACCCGGTGCCGCACGTCATCGGCGACTCCAGGGCCGTCTGGCTCCAGGCCCCTGCCTGCTCGGCCGCTGCCGCGACGGCGTGGAGGGTGCCGGCGGGCGCCGAGGCGTAGACGACCTCGGCCCTGGCCTGGCCGACCACGTCCGGGAGTACGTCGGCCACCGTGCCGCGGATGCCGACCGAGCCGTCGCCGGTCACGACGGTGACGGCCCGGGCCGAGCGGCGCGCCTCCAGCGCGGAGAGCAGGTGTGCCTCGTCGGAGCCGGCCACGACCAGGGTCACGGCGCACTCGCGCTCGCGCAGCCGCTCGGCGAGGGGAAACATCGGCGCTGCGGCGTACCCCTCGCCGACGAGGAGGCAGCTCACCGGCTCCTTGGGCAGCGCGAACGGACGGCCGAGGGGTCCGGTGACCTCGACCTTGGCTCCGGGGGCGAGGCCGGCCAGCCAGGCGGTGCCCGCCCCGACCGGCTCGACGACGACCTCGAGAGTGGCGCCGTACCCGCCGGTGGTCCTGATCCGGTGGATCCACATGGCGCGGCGGGCGATCCGCTCGGGTCCCGTGGAGAGCGCGACGAAGTTCCCGGGACGGAAGCGCTCGGGGATGCCCGGCGCGACCAGCGTCAGCTGGCGGTAGGCGCCGAGCTTCTTCGACGCCAGCACCTCGCCCGTGACGTGGACCGGACCTCGCGGCGCCACGGTCACGGCCGCAGCCCCTCGAGACCGGTGACGACCCGCCGCGGCCAGAACGGCCCCTCGTAGACGAACGCGGAGTAGCCCTGCAGCAGGGTCGCCCCCGCCTCGAGCCTGGCCGCGGCGTCCGCGGCGGTGGTGATCCCGCCGACGGAGACCAGGACCAGCTCGTCGCCGACGCGGTCCTTCAGCAGGCGCAGCACCTCCAGCGACCTCGCGGCGAGCGGCCGGCCGGACATTCCGCCGGCCCCGATCTCCGCGACCCTGGCCGGGTCGGAGGTCAACCCGTCCCGGCTGATCGTGGTGTTGGTCGCGATCACGCCGTCGAGGCCGAGCTCCAGGGCGAGCCCGGCCACGCCCGTGACGTCATCGTCGTCGAGGTCGGGGGCGATCTTCACGAGCAGGGGCACCCGGCGCTCGGTGACCCGGTCGGCGCTGCGCCCGCACGGCCTCGAGCAGAGGCCGCAGCTTCTCCACGGCCTGCAGGTCGCGCAGTCCGGGGGTGTTGGGGGAGCTGACGTTGACGACCAGGTAGTCGGCGTACGGCGCGAGGTGGGTCACCGACTTCTCGTAGTCGCGGACCACGGCGTCGATGTCGTCCTCGGGCACGACCTTGGTCTTGCCGATGTTCACCCCGAGCACCGGCCGCCCGGCTTCCCCTGCCGGTCGAGCCTGAGCGCCCGCTCGCCGAGCCGGCGGGCGACCGCCTCCGCACCGTCGTTGTTGAAGCCCATCCGGTTGACCACGGCGCGGTCGTCGGGCAGCCGGAACAGCCGCGGCATCGGGTTGCCGGGCTGCGGCTCGCCGGTGACCGTGCCGATCTCCACGTGTCCGAACCCGAGCGCGGCGAGCGCGTCGATCCCGACGGCGTTCTTGTCGAACCCGGCCGCGAGGCCGAGCACGTTCGAGAAGGTCGAGCCCCATCGCGTGGACGGGTGAACTTGCGCCGGCTCGACCGCTGTCGCGGGTGAACGTGCGCCGGGTCGGCAGGTGGGTGGTGACCGGGCGAGCGGCGCGGATGGCGCGGAACGCTGCGTGGTGGGCGCGTTCGGGGTCGGTCCGGGTCAGCACCCGGTCGAAGAGCAGGCGGTAGGGCCTCAAAGGAAGACGTCTCGAAGGGCGCGCCGGCGGCCCCCTCGATGGCGGCGTGCGCTGCGCTCGCCCAGTCCTGGAGCGAGCGGACCCCGATGTCACCGGCGCGCATCGCCTCGATCCCCTGGACCGCGGCGCCGAGGCCCTGGACGGTGGTGATGCACGGGATGTTCGCGACCACGGCCGCGGTGCGGATCTCGTAGCCGTCGGTGCGGGCCGAGCCGCCGCTGGTCGAGCCGTGCGGGGTGTTGATGACCAGGTCGATCTGGCCGTCGGTGATCAGCTGGACGGTCGTCGGCTCGCCCGTTGGGCCCCTCACCCTCGAAGTGCTTGCGCACCACCCGGGCGTCGATCCCGTTGCGGCGCAGCACCTCGGCGGTGCCCTGGGTGGCGAGCACCTCGAAGCCGAGGTCGGCCAGCCGCTTGATCGGGAAGATCATCGTCCGCTTGTCGCGGTTGGCCATGCTGACGAACACCCGGCCCGAGACCGGGAGCGGACCGTAGGCACCGGCCTGCGACTTCGCGAACGCCTTGCCGAAGAACGCGTCGAACCCCATCACCTCACCGGTCGATCGCATCTCGGGGCCGAGGACGGTGTCGACGGTCTGCCCGTCCGGTGTCTTGAACCGGTTGAACGGCATCACGGCCTCCTTGACCGCGATCGGGGCGTCGCCCGGCAGGTCTCCCCCGTCGCCCAGCCGCGGGAGCACGCCGGCATCGCGGAGCGAGGCGATCGACTCCCCCATCATCACCCGGGCCGCGGCCTTGGCCAGCGGCACGGCGGTCGCCTTGGAGACGAACGGGACGGTGCGGGAGGCCCGGGGTTCGCCTCGAGCACGTAGAGCACGTCCGAGCCCAGGGCGAACTGGATGTTGATCAGGCCCAGGACCCCGACCCCCCGGGCGATCGCCTCGGTGGCCTCGCGGATCCGCTGGATCTCGGTGTCGCCGAGCGTGATCGGCGGCAGCGCACAGCTGGAGTCCCCGGAGTGGATGCCGGCCTCCTCGATGTGCTCCATCACGCCGCCGAGGTAGAGCTCGGATCCGTCGTAGAGGGCATCGACGTCGATCTCGACGGCGTCGTCGATGAACCGGTCCACCAGCACCGGGTGCTCGGGGCTGATCTCGGTCGCGCGGGTGATGTAGCCGCGCAGCGCGTCGTCGTCGTACACGATCTCCATGCCGCGGCCGCCCAGGACGTACGACGGGCGCACCAGCACGGGGTAGCCGATCTCCGCGGCGATCGCCCGGGCCTCGTCGAACGAGGCGGCCATGCCGTGCTTGGGCGCGGGCAGCCCGGCCTCGCGCAGCACGCGGCCGAACGCGCCGCGCTCCTCGGCGAGGTGGATCGCCTCGGGCGTGGTCCCGACGATCGGTACGCCGGCGTCCGCCAGCCCCTGCGCCAGGCCGAGCGGGGTCTGGCCGCCCAGCTGGCAGATCACGCCGGCCACCGGGCCGGCCTGCTGCTCGGCGTGCACGATCTCGAGCACGTCCTCGAGGGTCAGCGGCTCGAAGTAGAGCCGGTCGGAGGTGTCGTAGTCGGTGGAGACGGTCTCGGGATTGCAGTTGACCATGATCGTCTCGTAGCCCGCCTCCGAGAGGGCCAGGCAGGCGTGCACGCACGAGTAGTCGAACTCGATGCCCTGGCCGATCCGGTTCGGCCCGGACCCCAGGATCACCACGGCTTCCCGCTCGCGGGGCTCCACCTCGGACTCCTCGTCGTAGGAGGAGTAGTGGTAGGGCGTCCGCGCCGCGAACTCCGCCGCGCAGGTGTCGACCGTCTTGTAGACCGGGCGGATCCCCAGGGCGTGCCGGACCCCCCGGACCACGTCGGCGCTCATCCCGCGGATCTTGCCGATCTGGGCGTCGGAGAAGCCGTGCCGCTTGGCCCGCCGGAGGATGTCGGGCGTCAGCTCGGGCGCCGCGGTCACCTCGGCGGCCACCTCGTTGATCAGCTGGAGCTGGTCGACGAACCACGGGTCGATCGCGGTGGCGTCGAAGACCTCCTGGGCACTCGCGCCGGCCCGGAGCGCGTCCATCACCTTGCGCAGCCGGCCGTCGTGCGGGACCCGGATCTCCGCCAGCAGGGCGTCCTTGTCGAGCTCGACCCACTCCCGGGTCCAGTCGAAGACGGCGCCCTTGCTCTCCAGCGAGCGCAGCGCCTTCTGCAGCGCCTCGGTGAAGTTGCGGCCGATGGCCATCGCCTCGCCGACCGACTTCATGTGGGTGGTCAGCGTCGGGTCGGCGCCGGGGAACTTCTCGAACGCGAAGCGCGGCACCTTCACCACCACGTAGTCCAGGGTCGGCTCGAAGCTCGCCGGCGTCTCGCGGGTGATGTCGTTGGGGATCTCGTCGAGGGTGTAGCCGATCGCGACCTTGGCCGCGATCTTCGCGATCGGGAACCCGGTCGCCTTGGACGCCAGGGCGCTGGACCGGGACACCCGCGGGTTCATCTCGATCACGATCAGCCGGCCGTCGGCGGGGTTGACGGCGTACTGGATGTTGCAGCCGCCGGTGTCGACGCCGACCGAGCGGATGATGCCGATGGCGAGGTCGCGCATCGCCTGGTACTCGCGGTCGGTGAGGGTCATCGCCGGCGCGACGGTGATCGAGTCGCCGGTGTGCACGCCCATCGGGTCGAGGTTCTCGATCGAGCAGATGATCACCACGTTGTCGGCGGTGTCGCGCATGACCTCCAGCTCGTACTCCTTCCACCCGATGATCGACTCCTCGAGGAGCACCTCGGTGGTGGGGCTGGCGGCCAGGCCGGCGCCGCCGATACGGCGCAGGTCGGCCTCGTCGTGGGCCATCCCCGAGCCGGTGCCGCCCATCGTGAAGGACGGGCGCACCACCATCGGGTAGCCGAGCTCGTCGGCGGCCGCGAGCAGGTCGTCCACCGAGTGGCAGATCACCGACCGCGCGCACTCGCCGCCGAGCTCCTCGACGATCTTCTTGAACTCCTGGCGGTTCTCGCCGCGGTCGATCGCCTCGATGGACGCGCCGATCAGCTCCACGCCGTACTTCTCCAGGACGCCGGCCTCCGCGAGCGACATCGCGGTGTTGAGCGCCGTCTGCCCGCCGAGGGTGGCGAGCAGGGCGTCGGGGCGCTCCTTCTCGATCACCTTCTCCACGAAGTCCGGGCGTGATCGGCTCGACGTACGTCGCGTCCGCGAACTCCGGGTCGGTCATGATCGTGGCCGGGTTGGAGTTCACCAGGACCACCCGCAGTCCCTCGCTCTTGAGCACCCGGCAGGCCTGGGTGCCGGAGTAGTCGAACTCGCAGGCCTGGCCGATGATGATCGGCCCGGAGCCGATCACCATCACGCTCTGGATGTCCGTCGCGCTTCGGCATCAGGCCCCTCCCTGTCCATCGAGTCTCGACAGAACCGGTCGAAGAGGTAGGCCGCGTCGTGCGGTCCGGCGGCCGCCTCCGGGTGGTACTGCACGGAGAACGCCGCCAGCTCACCTGCCTGCGTCGCGCAGCTCGAGCCCCTCGACGACGTCGTCGTTGAGGCAGACGTGGCTGACCGTCGCCTCGCCGTAGGGCGTCGGGACGCCCGCGTCCAGCGGCCCGCCTTCGGGCCACCGACCGCGAAGCCGTGGTTGTGGGCGGTGACCTCCACCTTGCCGGTGGTGCGGTCCATCACCGGCTGGTTGATGCCGCGGTGGCCGTACTTCAGCTTGTAGGTGCCCAGGCCCAGGGCTCGGCCGAAGAGCTGGTTGCCGAAGCAGATCCCGAAGTAGGGCAGCCCCCGCTCCAGCGCCCCCTTCAGCAGCTCGACCTGCTGGGTGTGGCGGCCGGGTCGCCGGGGCCGTTGGAGAAGAAGAGCCCGTCCGGCTGCACCGCGCAGCACGTCGTCGAGCGTAGCGGTCGCGGGCAGCACGTGCACCTCGATCCCCCGCTCGGCCATCATCGCCGGCGTCATCGCCTTGATGCCGAGGTCGATCGCCGCCACCGTGAAGCGCTTCTCGCCGACCGCCGGGACGACGTAGGCTCGCGTCGGTGGAGACCTCACCCGCCAGCTCAGCGCCGGCCATCTCGGCCGACGCCCGGACGCGCTCCAGCAGGGCCTGGGGGTCGCTGCCGGCCGAGGAGATCCCGACCCGCATCGCACCGCGCTCGCGCAGGTGCCGGGTCAGCGCCCGGGTGTCGACCCCGCTGATGCCGACGACGCCCTGCTCCCGCAGCTCGTCGTCGAGGCTGCGCCGTGCCCGCCAGCTCGACGTTCGTCGGGCGGGATCGCGGACGACGTAGCCGGAGACCCAGATCCGCCGGGACTCGGGGTCCTCGTCGTTGACCCCGGTGTTGCCGATGTGCGGCGCGGTCATCACCACCACCTGCCGGTGGTACGACGGGTCGGTCAACGTCTCCTGGTAGCCGGTCATGCCGGTGTTGAAGACGGCCTCGCCGAAGGTCTCCCCCTCGGCACCGTAGGCCTCGCCGCGGAAGACGCGGCCGTCCTCGAGGACGAGGATCGCGGGCGCGGAGCGTGCCGTTGCAGGCTGCGTCACGCCGTACCTCCTTCTCCGCCTCACAGGACGGATCGTTAAAGGATGTTCGAGCGGTGCCGACCCTATCAGCGCTCGCGACCGCCTCCCGCACCCCTGGGCCGTGGCGGACCAGCCGGTCGTGTGCCCGAGATCACCGCGGGCAGGACGCGGGGATCGGGCCGCGAATCGGGCATACTGCCGGTACGTACTTTCAGTATGCGAAACCCGACCGGAGGACCCGTGACCGAACCGCAGCACCGCTCCGCCCGTCCCACGCGCCGACGCCCTGCCCGGGCCCTCGCCCTCGGCCTGGCCACCGCGGTGACCGGCGCCCTGACCCTCACCGCGGCACCGGCCCAGTCCGACGTCGCGATCCCGGTGAACTGCTCCGACGGCGACGTCACGATCGAGTGGGACAACCTGGCCTACGAGCTCCACGGCACGTGCGGCGAGGTGCGGATCCTGGCCAGCAACACCGAGGTCACCATGCCCACGGCCACCCGCGTCGTCGTGCGCGGGCGGGACAACGTGATCACCTCCAAGTCACTCCGGACCCTGGAGGTCCGTGGAAGCGACCACCGGGTCACCCCGACCTCGGTCCGCACGCTGCGGGTGTCCTCCCCCGGCTCCGTGGTCGACGTCGAGGGCCTCCTGGAGCACGCCCGGCTGCGCGGGAACCGCAGCACGGTCCGCGCCCGCCAGGTGAGCGAGCTGATCATCGAGGGCAACGGCCACCGGGTCCGGGCCCTTCGCGGCTACGACACGAGGATCGAGGGCGACCGCAACGACGCCCGGTTCCGCTGGCTGGACGAGTTCGTCGTCGTCGGCGACGGCAACGACGGCGTCGTACGCCGCGGCGAGACCGCCCTGCGCGTCCGCGGGCAGCACAACCACATCGACGTCAACCGCCTGGCCTGAGTCACTGCTGCACGAACGCGTCGATCTCCTGCAGCGTCGCCGGGTCGGCCTCGAGGTGCGGCAGGTGGGCGACTCCGGGCAGCTCGACCAGCCGGGCGCCGGGCACAGCGGCGGCGAGGTGCCGGCACGCGTGGTGGACGTGCGCCAGGTCGTGCTCCCCCACCAGCACGAGGGTCGGCACCGAGATCTCGCCCAGCCGGTCCCACGCCGGTGTCGGCGTCGCGGCATCCCCCGGGTCAGGGGCAGCCAGGGCCCGGCCGTTCATGTCCAGGAACAGGCTTCGCACGCTTCCGCCGACCCGGCCCTCAGGCTGGAGCGGACCGTCCAGCCACACGTGCGCCTCGAGCCGGTTCACCAGCTCGAGGTCCCCGGCGTCCTCCGCGGCCTCCAGCCGCTCGTCCAGCTCGGCCCAACCGGGATCGATCTCGGGCTGGGGCGCACCCCGGACGGCTGGACCGATCAGCACCAGTCGGGAGACGAGGTCGGGCCGAGCGAGCGTCAGGTCGAGGGCGGTGCGACCACCCAGCGATGCGCCGATCACCACCGCTTGCGACAACCCGGCTGCGGCCATCACCGCCACCGCGTCGGTGACCGGTGACCAGCCCGGCTCGGCCGTGCAGGTGGTCCCACCGAAGCCGCGGGCATCGAACGTGAGGCACCGGGCGCCCGACGCGAGCCGGTCGACGAGCGGGTCCCAGCTGCGCTGGTCGCACACCCCCGCGTGCAGCATCAGCACGTCCGGCGGTCCCCCGCCCCGGGATCGTGCGGCGAGGGTGGCGGCCCCGGACGGTACGCGGAAGGAGCTGTCGGTCACGCACGGAGTCAAGCAGCCGGGACGCCCCGGTGCGACCGCATTCGGTCAGCAGAGCTTGCCGTCGAGCACGGTCGGCTTCCCGCGCAGGAACGTCGCGACAACGCGGCCGGGCAGCTCCATGCCGGCGTACGGCGTGTTGCGCGACAGCGACACGGACTCCGAGGCCTCCACCACCCGGCGGGCCGAGGGGTCGTAGAGCACCACGTTCGCCGGGGCGCCCTCCACGAGCGGCTGCCCGTGGTCACTGACCCGCCCGATCCGGGCCGGCGCGTAGGACATCCGCTCGGCTACTCCGGCCCAGTCGAGCAGCCCGGGATCGACCATCGTGTCCTGGACGATCGAGAGCGCCGTCTCCAGGCCGAGCATCCCGAAGGCGGCTGCCGCCCACTCGCAGTCCTTGTCCTCGTGGGGGTGCGGGGCGTGGTCGGTGGCGACGATGTCGATCGTCCCGTCGGCCAGCCCGGCCCGCAGCGCCTCGGCGTCGGCGAAGGTGCGCAGCGGCGGGTTGACCTTGTAGATCGGGTCGTACGTCGCCGCCAGCTCGTCGGTCAGCAGCAGGTGGTGCGGGCACGCCTCGGCGGTGACGTTCCATCCGCTCGCCTTCGCCTGGCGCACGATCTCGACCGAGCCGGCGGTCGACACGTGGCACACGTGCAGGCGGGACCCGACGTGGGCGGCGAGCAGGCAGTCGCGGGCGATGATCGCCTCCTCGGCGACGGCGGGCCAGCCGGCCAGACCGAGGCGGCCGGAGAGCTCGCCCTCGTTCATCTGGGCGCCCTCGGTGAGCCGCGGCTCCTGGGCGTGCTGGGCGACGACGCCGTCGAACGCCTTGACGTACTCCAGCGCCCGGCGCATCAGGACGGCGTCGCTGACGCACTTGCCGTCGTCGGAGAACACCCGGACCCGGGCCGCGGAGTCGGCCATCGCACCGAGCTCGGCGAGGCGCTCGCCGGCGAGTCCGACGGTCACCGCGCCGATCGGGTAGACGTCGCAGTAGCCGGCCTCGCGGCCCAGCCGCCAGACCTGCTCGACCACACCCGCGGTGTCGGCGACCGGCTCGGTGTTGGCCATCGCGTGCACGGCGGTGAAACCGCCCAGGGCGGCCGCCTGGGTTCCCGACTCGACCGTCTCGGCGTCCTCCCGGCCGGGCTCGCGGAGGTGGGTGTGCAGGTCGACCAGTCCCGGGAGCGCGACCAGGCCGGCGGCGTCGATCACCTCGGCGCCCGCCGCGTCGAGACCGGTGCCGAGCTGCTTGATCACGCCGTCCTCGAGGAGCAGGTCGGTGGGCTCGCCGCCGAGGAGCGCGGCCCCCTTGATCAGGTAGGTGGTCATTCGGGGTCCCCGTTCGAAGCGGAACGAAGTGAGCATTTGAATGGGGTGATCATCGGTCACGCCTTCCGGGGTGTCGGCCCCACTGAGCAGGAGGTAGAGGACGGCCATCCGGACCGCCACGCCGTTGGTGACCTGCTCGACGATCACCGAGCGGTCGGAGTCGGCCACGTCGGCGGTGATCTCCATGCCGCGGACCATCGGGCCGGGGTGCATCACGATCGTGTGGTCCTGCAGGGTCGCCATCCGCTTGCCGTCCAGCCCGTAGCGGCGGGAGTACTCGCGCGCGGTCGGGAAGAACCCGCCGTGCATCCGCTCCCGCTGGACCCGCAGCATCATCACCGCGTCGGCCTTCGGCAGCACCGCGTCGAGGTCGTAGGACGTCTCCACCGGCCAGGTGTCGACCCCGACCGGGAGCAGCGTCGGCGGGGCGACCAGGGTGACCTCCGCGCCGAGCGTGCGCAGCAGCAGGGCGTTCGAGCGGGCGACCCGGCTGTGCAGCACGTCGCCGACGACGGCGACCCGGCGGCCGTCGAGGCTCGGCCGGCTGCCGGTTCCGCCGAGGTGGCGCCACATCGTGAAGGCGTCCAGCAGTGCCTGGGTGGGGTGCTCGTGGGTGCCGTCGCCGGCGTTGACCACGCTGGAGCGGACCCAGCCGGAGTGGGCCAGCCGGTGGGGTGCGCCGCTGGCGGAGTGGCGGACGACGACCGCGTCGGCGCCCATCGCCTCCAGGGTGAGCGCGGTGTCCTTGAGGCTCTCCCCCTTGGAGAGCGAGGAGCCCTTGGCCGCGAAGTTGATGACGTCGGCGGAGAGCCGCTTGGCGGCGGCCTCGAACGAGATCCGGGTGCGGGTGGAGTCCTCGAAGAACAGGTTGACGACCGTCCGGCCGCGCAGGGCGGGCAGCTTCTTGATCGGCCGGTCCGCGAGCGACCGCATCTCCTCGGCGGTGCTCAGGACCAGCTCCGCGTCGTCGCGGCTCAGGTCGGCGGCGCTCAGCAGGTGGGTCCTCATGCGCCCGCTCCCTCGATCGTGACGGCGTCGGCGTCGTCGATGCCGGCGAGGGTGACCTGGACCCGCTCGACGAGCGAGGTCGGGAGGTTCTTGCCGACGAAGTCGGCGCGGATCGGGAGCTCGCGGTGCCCGCGGTCGACCAGCACGGCGAGCTGCACCGCCGGCGGGCCGGCCGATCTCGGTCAGCGCGTCGAGCGCCGCCCGGATGGTGCGGCCGGAGAACAGCACGTCGTCGATCAGGACGACCGTCCGGCCGTCGATGCCGCCCGTCGGGGATCTCGGTGGGCAGCAGCGCCCGGGCCGGCTTCAGCCGCAGGTCGTCGCGGTACATCGTCACGTCGAGCGAGCCGACCGGGACGTCGTACCCCTCGACGGCGGACGATCCTCTCCGCGATCCGCTGGGCGAGCGGGACCCCGCGGCTCGGGATCCCGAGCAGCACCAGGTCGCGGGCGCCCTTGTTGCGCTCGAGGATCTCGTGGGCGATGCGGGTCAGGGCCCGGGCGATGTCGACGTCGTCGAGGACGACGCGGCCGGCGTCCGTGGTGGCGGACAGGTTGCGGTCTGTGGGACAGGTCGCGTGCCGGACCTCCTTCTCCGCCTCACGGGACGGCTCGTTAAAGGATGTCGATCGGTGCCGACCCTAGCAGGGTCCGGCGCCGCCTAGAGTAACGCGGCCATGCCGGCGCAAGCCTTCAGCCACGCGGCGTTGGTCTCGGCGGAGAGCTGGCCGTAGGGCACCACCGAGCCCGCCACCAGCACCGGGTCGTAGGGAACGCGGTAGACCGACTTGGTGCGCTGCTCGTAGACCTCGGTGAGGTCGCTGGGCGAGCTGCTGGTCGACGTGGGAGGACGGGTCGGAGAGCACCGTGACGGTCCGGTACTTGAGGTTGTCGTACGCCGCTCTCCTGCAGGGCGTCGAGCATCCACAGCCCGCTGTAGCCGGTGTCCTCGCGGACGGTCGTGGTCACGACGAGCAGGTCCGCGGCGTCGGCCGCGGCCAGCCAGTTCTCGGCCCGCATGTTGTTGCCGGTGTCGACCAGGATCACGCGGTAGAAGCGCTGGAGCAGCTCGTGCACCGCCGTGAAGTCCTGGGCGCGGATCATCCCGGTCACGTCGGGCCGCTCGTCGGAGGCCAGGACGTCGAAGTGGGCGTCGCCCTGGGACCGGACGAAGGCGCCCAGGTCGCCGATCCGGGCCTGGTAGACGTCGGTGAACCGCTCGAGGTCCTCCAGCAGCTCCCGGGTGGTGTTGCGGTGGCTGCTGCGCGGTGCCCGCGGATGCCGAGCGTTCCGCGGGTCTCGTTGTTGTCCCAGGCCACCACGCCGCCGCCGCGGACGGTGCCGAAGGTGTGGCCCGCCGCCAGCACGCTCGTCGTCTTCGCGGCGCCGCCCTTGGGGTTGAGGAAGACGATGGTGCGCGGGCCGTCGAAGTCGCGCTGGATGGTGCGGCGCGTGCCGCGCGTGGTCGAGCTCGGCCGGCCCATCCTCGGCGGCGATCGAGCCGCCGCTCCAGTCGAGCGGACCCCGCCGCGCCAGCCCCACGCGGCGGGCCCGACGCTCGACCTGGTCGGCGCGGCGCTCGAGGAAGTCGGTCGCGGTCATGAAGCGGCGTAGCGTCGCGCCGTCGGGCTCGGCCGCGGTGCGGCCGGTGCAGGCGCCGCGGTCTTCAGCGGCCGGCCGCATGACCGGTCGCGTCGGTGCCGGCGACGGGCGTCGGTGCAGCGGGTCGCACCGGCCTGCGCCGGGCCGAGCGGCTCCGGCGGCGACGGGTCGCCGGTGCAGTCGGCCAGCTCACGCGGGTCGTAGTACGGCGCTCGCTGGTCGTCGGGCTCGACGGCCCTGCCGAACGCCGCTCGCGGCGCTCGGCTCCGCCGGTCAGTGCCGAGCGGTCGGCCCGCGTGGCTGGGTGCTCCGGCCGGACTGCGTCGTGGGACATCGGGTCCTCCGTCGCCGGCGCCGGGGCACCGGAAATCGTCGACAGCTGAGCGTGCCTCGCCATCGGCGCAGCACCTCGCCCCAGCATGACCACCGCGCCGGGAGCTAGACCCCGAGGTCGTCCAGCACCGTCTCGATCGCGCGGTGGAAGGTCGGGTAGGCGAAGTGCATCGACCGCAGCGTGGCGACCGGGACCTCGGCGTGCACCGCGGTCGCCAGCAGCCCGATCATCTCCCCGGCCGCCTCGCCGACGACCGTCGCGCCGACCAGGACGCCCCGGTCGCGCGTCGGCGACCAGCTTGACCAGGCCCTCCTGCCGGGCCAGCCAGCCCCGCGCGCCGAGGTCGCCGCGTGCCGGTCGCCACGTCGACCCCGGCGTCCCGCGCCTGCTGCTCGGTCTGCCCGACGGCGGCCACCTCGGGGCCGGTGAAGGTGACCCGGGTGACGGCGCGGTAGTCGGCAGGTGGGCCGTCCTCGCCCAGCAGCGTCGCGGACGACGATCGCGCCCTGGTACATCGAGACGTGGGTGAACGCACCCTTGCCGGTGATGTCGCCGACCGCCCACAGCTTCTCGCCGGCACGCATCCGCTCGTCGGTCTCCAGGAACCGGGCCTCCGGGTCGAGCCCGAGCGATCTCCAGCCCGATGTCGGCGAGGTTGGCGGTGCGGCCGGCCGCGACCAGCAGCTTGTCGGCGCCGATCCGCTCCTCCCCCACCGTCACGGTGAACCGACCCTCGGCGTGGGCGACCGAGCCGATCTCCCGACCGGTGCGGACCGCGATCCCCTCGTCGGCGAACTGCTTCTCGAGCAGCCGCGCCGGCCTCGGGCTCCTCACCGGCGATCAGGCGGTCGGCGACCTCGACGACGGTGACCTCGACGCCGAACCGGGCGAACGCCTGGGCCAGCTCGCAGCCGATCGGCCCGCCGCCGATCACGACCATCGAGGCGGGCAGCTCGCTCACCCGCGACGATGTCGCGGTTGGTCCAGTACGGCGTCCCGGCGAGCCCGTCGACGGGCGGCACCGCCGGGGCGGTCCCGGTGTTGAGGACGACGCCGCGCGCCGCGACGTACGTCGTGTCGCCGACCCGCACGCGACCGGGGCCGTCGAGGCGGCCGCGCCCGCGGACGAAGGTCGCGCCGGACTTCTCGAGCCGCTTCGACCGCGGCGCGGTCGTCCCAGTCGTCGGTGGCCTCGTCCCGGATCCGGGCGGCGACCGGGGCCCAGTCCGGGGTGCACCTCGGCGGTCCCGGCGAGATCCGCGACCCGGCGGGCCGCGGCGAGCGCGCCCGAGGCGGCGATCATCATCTTCGAGGGCACGCACCCGTAGTACGGGCACTCGCCCCCGACGAGCCGGTCCTCGACGGCGACCACGTCGAGCCCGGCCCGGGCCAGCTTGATCGCAGCGTGCTCGCCGCCGGGCCCCATGCCCAGGACGACGACGTCGACCTCGGCGTGCTCGGTCAGCCTGCGCCCCATCATCGCGATCAGCGTGACAGGTGGCGGGCCCGGGCGAAGCAGAACAGGCCGTAGCAGCCGATGCCCAGCGCGATGGCACCGAGCAGGACCGGCCCGAAGGGCTGCTGGAGCACCTCGTGCAGTGCCTGCGTCGAGGCCGCCGGACTTCTTCGGGTCGTGGGTGAGCGCGGCGTAGCCGAACAGGCCGCCCACCACGACCGATCGCGACCCCCTTGGCGACGTAGCCGACCTTGCCCAGCAGCAGGTACGCCGTTCCGGCTGGTCGCCGACTCCTGCCTCTCAGCGGTCAGGTGCTCGGCGTGAACTTCTCGGTCCGCGCCCGATTGTGGGCGAGGTGCCGCCGTACGCGATGATCGCCAGCCCCACCGCGCCGACCAGCACCACGCCGACGGAAGGTCCATCAGCTTCGCGCTGACGTCGTCGACTTCGACCCCCCGCCCTTGTCGCCGGAGGCCGACCGAGAAGCGCGCTCAGCGCGAGGGCGCGTAGATGCCCATCTTCGAGGGCCTTGCCGGCCGAGGCCAGCGCCAGCAGGCTCGGCGCCGTCCTCGCTCCGCGGTGCCCGACGAGCAGCCTCCAGCAGCCGCCACAGCACCAGCAGGACCATCCCGACGGCGACCAGCCAGATCAGCACGAGCGCCGAACGGCTCCGGGCGAGCTGGTGCAGCGCGCCCTGCTGCTCAGCCGACCCCGCTCTGGTCACCGAGGGCCAGCTGGAGGGCCAGCCAGCCGACGAGCAGGTGCACGACGCCGAAGGCCACGAGCCCGAGCCGGACGCCGTGGTCGATCCAGTCGCTCCCGTTGGCCTGCCGCCCTGCCCGGTCGGCCTTGGCCGCGAGGTCTCCCATGGCGGCAACCCTAGGGCAGCACGGTCACAGGGTCGTCTTGTTCCTCATCAGGCTGCCGAGGATCCCGTTGACGAAGGCCGGCGACTCGTCGGTGGACAGGTCGCGGACCAGGGCCATCGCCTCGGTGACGGCCACCGGGTCGGGGACGTCGTCGGCGTACAGCAGCTCGAAGACGCCGAGCCGGAGCACGTTGCGGTCGACCGCGGGCATCCGCTCCAGGGACCAGCCCTGCGACCACTCCGCCAGCAGCTCGTCGATGCGTTCGCGGTGCTCGACGACACCGCGGACCAGGACCGCGGTGTAGTCGTTGGTGGGGCCCTCGCCCTCCTCGATCGCGCGCTCCAGCGCGACGACCGGGTCCTCCCCGCGCAGCTCGCTGGCGAAGAGGAGGTCGAGGGCGCGCTTGCGCGCCTTGGAACGAGCGGCCATCAGGACTTGACGCGACCGAGGTAGGAGGAGTCGCGGGTGTCGACCTTGACCTTCTCGCCCTGGGTGATGAACAGCGGCACCTGGATCTCGTGGCCGGTCTCGAGGGTGGCCGGCTTGGTGCGGCCGGTGGCGCTGTCGCCGGCCAGCCCGGGCTCGGTGAAGGTGATCTCGAGCTCGACGGACGCCGGCATCTCGAGGTAGAGCACCCGGCCCTCGTTGGTGGCGACGATCGCCTCCTGGTTCTCGAGCAGGAAGTTGCTGGCGTCGCCGACGGTCTCCGGGTCGATCTCCAGCTGGTCGTAGGACGTGGTGTCCATGAAGACGTAGGACGTGCCGTCGTTGTAGAGGTACTGCATCGTGCGCTTGTCCACCGAGGCGACGTCGACCTTCACGTCGGCGTTGAACGTCTTGTCGACGGTCTTGCCGGACTCGATGTTCCTGAGCTTGGTGCGGACCACGGCCCCGCCCTTGCCGGGCTTGTGGTGCTGGAACCAGATGACCTGCCAGAGCTGGCCGTCGAGGTTGAGCACCATGCCGTTCTTGAGGTCGTTCGTCGTTGCCATGGGCGGGAGTCTATGAGCCCTCCCCGGCCGCCTCCTATTCGAAGGCCGCGCCTCAGGTCACCCGAACGTCCAGACGACCTCGATCCGCACCTTGAGCTCGTCCTTGCCGGCCCGGATCGGCAGGTCCGCCAGCTGGCGCGCTGACTTCGTACGGCGCTCGCATGTTGGTCAGCCCGAACCGGTCCCGGTAGTCCCGGGACCCGCCGCCACCCGACCTCGCGGATGCTGACCACGTCCCCGAGCTGCTGGCCGGTCGCGTCGGCGTACTGCTCGGCCTTGGCGGTGGCCGACTCGACGGCGGCGTCGCGGGCCCGCTCGAGCACGGCCTCGGGGTCGCCGACCTGGAGCCGGATGCCGCGCACCCGGACGCCGTTGCCGCCCGCGTCGATGGCTGCGGCGATCGCCTTGCCGCCCTGGGCCAGCTCGCGCACCCGGACGGTGGCCCGCTGGGTGACGCGGTAGCCGGTCAGGACGGGCGGCGCGTAGGTGCGGTAGTCGTACTCCGGGTACATCGACAGGCCGGTCGTCTGCACGTCCGCTCGGCGGACGCCGTACTCCTCCAGCGCGGCGAGCGCCCGTTTCATGGTGTGGCTCGATCCGTCCAGGGCGTCCTCGAGCTCCAGCCGCTTCGCCGTCACACTCAGCCCGAACGAGAGCTCGTCGGGCACCGCCGTCGCCTCGCCGGTGCCGACCATCCGGACGACCCGCCGGTCGTCGGCGGCCGCCTGCGCCTGTGGCGCCGCGCTCGCGGGCGCGGCGACCGGGTCGCCGCTGCCGCCGAGGAGGTACGCCGTCACCAGCGCCAGGGCGACGAGCCCGGCCAGGAGGATGCTCTTCACGCTCACCGTCACGTTGTGGTCCATGACGGTCCGACGTGCCCGGCGCCGTGCCGGTTCCTCAGGTCAGGACTCGCGCGAGGCGCTCCAGGGCTCGGCGGTAGCCCTCGATCCCGTGGCCGACGATCACCTCGACCGCGTGCGGGGTGACGACCGAGGTGTGCCGGAACTCCTCGGGCCGCTGCGAGGGGTCGGAGATGTGCACCTCGACCAGCGGCGCGGTCAGCTGGGCGCACGCGTCGAAGATCGCCCACGAGTAGTGGGTCCAGGCGGCGGCGTTCAGCACGACCGGCGTCTCGGTGTCGGCGGCCCCGTTGAGCCAGTCGAGCAGCTCCCCCTCGTGGTTGGTCTGCCGGACCTCGACGTCCAGCCCCAGCGCGGAGCCCCAGCCGACGCACAGGTCGGCGAGCTCGGCGTGGGTGGTGCTGCCGTAGATCTCGGGTTCCCGCCGGCCCAGCCGGCCGAGGTTCGGACCGTTGAGCACCAGCACCTGCTTCGTCATCGCCCACCTCCGCTGATCGCGTCGTACGCCGCCCGGAGGTCGGCTTCGTCGGGACCGGCCAGCACGGCCGGTCGGGCCAGGTCGTCGAGGACGACGAAGCGGAGCTGCGATCCGCGGGCCTTCTTGTCCACCTTCATCGTCGCGTGCAGGGTGTCGAAGTCGGCCCCGGCGTAGGTCGTGGGGAGGCCGACCCGGCCGAAGGCGCTGCGGTGCCGGTCGACGACCTCCGGCGAGAGCCGCCCGGCCCTGCCGGCCAGCTCCGCGACGAAGACGCAGCCGATCGCCACCGCCTCACCGTGCCGGATCCGGTAGCCCTCGGCGCGCTCGATCGCGTGGGCGAGCGTGTGGCCGTAGTTGAGGACCTCGCGGCCGGGATGTCCGTCGGCGCCCCCGGACTCCTTGAGGTCCGCCACCACGACGTCGATCTTCACCCGGATCGAGCGTTCGACCAGCTCGCGCAGCGCGGGGCTCGTCGGCGTCAGCGCCTCGGGATCGGTCGCCTCGATGAGGTCGAGGATCGCCGGGTCGGCGATGAAGCCGCACTTCACGACCTCCCCGAGCCCGGCGACGAGCTCGGCGTCCGGCAGCGACGACAGCGTGTCCAGGTCGCACAGCACGCCGGCGGGCTCGTGGAAGGAGCCGACCAGGTTCTTGCCGGCACCGGTGTTGATCCCGGTCTTGCCGCCGACGGCGGCGTCGACCATGCCGAGCAGGGTGGTCGGGACGTGCACGACCCGCACCCCACGCAGCCAGGTGGCGGCGACGAAGCCGCCGAGGTCGGTGGTGGCGCCGCCGCCGATGGTGACCACCGCGTCGGACCTGGTGAAGCCGGCCGCGCCGAGCCGCTCCCAGCAGTCGGCGGCGACGGCGGCGGTCTTGGCGGCCTCGCCGTCGGGGACGGGGAGGTCGAGCACCTCGAGGGCCGGCAGCGCCTCCAGGAAGGGCCGCGCGACCTCGTCGAGACCCTCCGGCCGGACCAGCGCGACGCGTCGCACGGCCTCGCCGAGCATCGTCGGCAGGGTTGTCGCGAGGTCGCGGCCGACCACGACGTCGTACGGCGAGGCGCCGGTGACCGGCAGCACGGTCGGCGTCATCCCACCAGCTCCTCGATCTCGCGGGCGATCTCCTCGGGCGGTCGGCCGTCGGTGTCGACCACGTGGCTGGCCAGAGCCTCGTAGACCGGCGTGCGCTCGTCGAGGAGGGCCTTGATCCGGCCCCGGACGTTGCCGAGCAGGAGCGGGCGCGACGTACCGAGCCCCACCCGCTTCACGGCGTCGGAGAGCCCGACCCGCAGGAAGACGACCGTGTGGCCGGTGAGCAGGTCGCGGGTGACGGGGTCCAGCACCGCTCCCCCGCCCAGGGCGAGCACGCCGTGGTGCCCGGCGAGGGCGTCGGCGACAGCGGCGCGCTCCAGCTCGCGGAAGTGGGCCTCGCCCGAGTCGACGAAGATGTCGGAGATGGTGCGTCCCTCGCGGGCCTCGACGTCGGCGTCGGTGTCGCGGGCGGCGACGCCCCACGCCTCGGCCAGCAGGGCCGCCACGGTGGTCTTGCCGGCCCCCATCGGCCCCACCAGGACCACGCGGGGGCTCACCGGACCCCCCTCACCGGAACCTCAGGGTGTCCAGGTAGCTCTCCGCGTTGCGGCGGGTCTCCTGGACCGCGTCGCCGCCGAACTTCTCCAGCACCGCGTCGGCCAGCACCAGGGCCACCATCGCCTCGGCGACGATGCCGGCGGCGGGCACCGCGCACACGTCGGAGCGCTGGTGGTGGGCGACGGCTTCCTCGCCGGTGGCGACGTCGACGGTCCGCAGGGCGCGCGGCACGGTCGCGATCGGCTTCATCGCGGCCCGGACGCGCAGGACCTCGCCGGTGGTCATGCCGCCCTCGGTGCCTCCGGACCTGCCGCTGGAGCGGCGGATCCCCTCGGCGGTGGGCACGATCTCGTCGTGGGCCCGGGAGCCCGGCGTGGCGGCCAGGTCGAAGCCGTCGCCGACCTCCACCCCCTTGATCGCCTGGATGCCCATCAGCGCGCCCGCCAGGCGGGCGTCGAGCCGGCGGTCCCAGTGGACGTGGGAGCCGAGGCCGGGCGGCAGCCCGTGCACGACCACCTCGACGACCCCGCCCAGGGTGTCGCCGTCCCGGTGGGCCTGGTCGATGGCCGCCACCATCGCCTTGCTCGCGTCGGGATCGAGGCAGCGCACCTCGTCCTCGTCGAGGCGGACGACGTCCTCCGGCGTGGGTACGACGCCGGCCGGCGCGCCGACGCCACCGAGCTCGACCACGTGGGAGACCACCCGGGCGCCCACGGCCTGCTCCAGGAAGTTGCTCGCCACCCGGCCCAGCGCAACGCGGGCGGCCGTCTCGCGGGCCGAGGCGCGCTCGAGGACCGGACGGGCCTCGTCGAAGGCGTACTTCTGCATGCCCACGAGGTCGGCGTGCCCCGGGCGTGGACGGGTCAGCGCGGCGTTCCGGGCCAGCGCCTCGAGCTCGGCCTCGTCGACCGGGTCGGCCGACATCACCTTCTCCCACTTGGGCCACTCGGTGTTGCCGACCTGGATCGCGACCGGCCCGCCCTGGGTCCGGCCGTGCCGGACGCCGCCGATGATCGTGACCTCGTCCTGCTCGAACTTCATCCGGGCGCCGCGCCCGTAGCCGAGCCGGCGGCGGGCCAGGGCGTCGACGATGTCCGTCGGAGGTGACGGCGACATGGGCCGGCATCCCCTCGAGGATGGCGACGAGCGACGGTCCGTGGGACTCGCCTGCGGTGAGCCAGCGCAGCATGGCGTCAGTCTGTCATTCCGGCCGCCGGCGGGTCTCAGGCGAGCCCGGGGACGAGATGGGTGGCCACCCACGGTCCGAGCACGATCCCGAGCAGCGCGCCGACCAGCATGGCCGGTCCGAACGGGAAGGGAGCCTTGAGCAGGGACCGGTCCCGGCGGATGATCGCCAGGAGCAGGCCGGGCAGCCCGAACACCAGGAACCCGGCGTACACCCCGGTCGCCAGCTCGGCCCAGCCGAGGTGGCCGAGCGCGCCGCCGAGCAGGGCCGCCAGCCGGACGTCCCCGAACCCCATCCCGGTGGCGTGGAACCACCACAGCACCCAGAACACCGACCGGACCACCACCAGGCCGATGGCCGCCCGGATCAGGTCGTCGGGATCGCGGGTGACGGCCCATCCCGCTGCGGCGAGCAGGAGTACGCCGCCGGTGGCCGGGAGCACGATCCGGCTCGGCAGCAGCTTGGTGCGCCAGTCGACCACGGCCAGGGCGACACCGACCGGGGCCAGCGGGGTGAGGATCACCAGCGCCCACTGCCAACCGAGCGTCGCCCCGATCACGGCGCCGGCCAGTGCGGAGGCGAGCGCCGCCTTCCAGGCGAGGCCCGGGAGGGCGGCGATGTCGGCGTACGGCTCCTTGGGGCCTTCGTCGGCGCGTCGTCGGCCGCTTGCTGCCCCTCAGGCTCGGGGACGGGCTCGGGGAGCCGGGCGATCAGCAGCGGCACGAACCACCCGCCGAGCGCCGCCACCGCGGCGCACAGGAGGGCGGCCGGCAGGTGCATGGGCGGACCATATCGGCTCGTGCGGGTGGCCCGGGTCCCACGACTCGCATCGAACGGCTGGGCATGCCACCAGCCCCCGCCCGGGTGTTGGTGGGCGGGGTGTGGGGCGGGGTGGTCAGGTCTCCGGCGGGTCGGCGGGTGCGCGGCGGTCGTGGGTGATGTCGAGGGTGCCTTCGTGGTCGCGGAGGAACGCCATCCCGTGCGGGGTGTTCCACAGGTAGGTGCCGGGTTCGAGGATGGTGTAGCGCCAGGCGGTGTGGGTCTTGACCCGGTGATGTCGCCGGCACAAGGGCGCGATCTGACACGAGCAGGTCGGCCCGCCCTCGCGATGGGGGGTGACGTGGTCGCAGTCGCAGCCATGCCCGTCCGGTTCGAGGTTGCGGGCGGGGCGGGTGCACCAGGGGAAGACACAGGTCTGGTCCCGTAGCGCCGACCGCTTCGGCGATCCGGTCGGGGACCTCGTAGGCGGTGACGTGGACGTGGTCGGCCAGGTCGACCACCGGCTTCACCACCAGGTTGGTGTCGGGGTGGCCGCACCAGGTGCGGATCTGTTCGGCCGTGACCGGCCGGTTCCCGGCGTTCTCGACCCGACCCACCGGCGACCCCGCCCCGGTGATCGCGTGCTCGGAGAGGTGGACGTAGAGGACGACCTGCCGGCGCGGCTTGCGGTGTGGCGTGCGGGGGGTCTCGACACGCTCGCTGGCGCTCGCTGCTCGACCACCGATCCCATCACCGATCGTCGGCTCGTCGGCTGGCTGGGCAGGTCGAAGGCTTGCTGGTGGCGGGCCAGCTCGCCGACCGCGATCGCCCGCCGCACGTCCAGCGACTCGGTGCAGCCGAGGTCCTTCAACCGGGCCGCACGGGCCGCGACCACGTCGTCCAGGTCCAGGGCGTCGGCCAGGTCCACCTCGCCCCAGATCAGGCTGGTGCCGGCAAAGGAGACCTGGTCGTGGTCGATCGTGAAGTGCCGCCCATCGGCCGCCTTCCGCCGGATCACCTCCGCCGGCGTCGGGCATGAACCTGGCGATCGCCTCGGCGACCAGCCGTTCGGTCTGCACCGGCCCCACCTTGTGGGCCACCGGACCCACGTGCCGGTCCACATAGGCGGCCGCCTCCGGGGACAGGGCGATCGTCAGGGCCGCGATCCGCCGCGCCCGCCATCCCGGCACCTGCCCGGCCTGCACCCGCCGCCACACCCGGCCCAGCCGGTAGCACAGCTCCAGCGCCTCCCCCAGGAACACCTTGCCGACCTGGGTCGGCACCCCCAACGCCGCCGCGAACTCACAGATCGAGAACTCCGCCACCAACGGCGCCCCCACCCCCGCCACCGGCACCCCGGTGTCCTCACCCCGGCCGTCCCACAACGTCGCCGCCTCGTGGATCGAGTCGATCGAATGCATCCGCGCCCACTCCACCGCCAGCTCCAGCTGGTCGGCCTCGCTCGGCGTCTCGCGACCGCCCGCGAGCCGCGCACCGCCGCCAGCACCTCGGCCGGGGAATCGGTCCCGGCCGAGGCCTCGAGATCGCGGTGGTCGCTGTCATGGCACCACTCAATCACCGACCACCGACACTCCGACCCGCCGAAACCGGGCTCCTCCACAGCGCCAACGAAGCCAATTTTGGAAAGTCTTCTGGACCGCAACCACGAGGGGCGACCCCAGACCACCGCACCCCGGCAAAGGACGTCGGGGACGTACCGCAACCACCGCGAACCGCCACCACCCCTCCTCGACCCGTCGGGCAAAGCCCGACGGAGCAGAGCGGCAGCACCGGCTCGCCGTACTGCCCACTGTTCCGGGGTTTCGACACGCTCGCTCCGCTCGCTGCTCAACCACCGGAGGGTCTCGATACGGTCGCTGCGCGACCTACTCGACCACCGAAAGCGCATGGTCGCTGCGCGACCTACTCGACCACCGGAGGCCCGGAGCCGCGCGAGTCAGCGGAGCAGGGCGGCTTCGCCGGCGGACCGCATCACGTCCAGCGGCGGGACCAGGCCGGTGAACATCTCGAACTGCAACACGGCCTGGTGCAGCAGGAGGTCGAGGCCGGAGACCAGGATGCGATCCCCGGCGGAGGCGGCGAGCGGGGTGGGCCACGGGTCGTAGACGACGTCGAACACCACGGGCACGTCTGCGCAGCGCGCCACCAGATCGGGGGTCTGCGCGGCGGCGGGGATCGTGGAGACGACGAGGTCCCCGACCGCCGGGTCGCTCGCCAGGGACCCCACGGAGACCGCCGGCCGGGCCGGGTGGGCGTCGATCGCCGCCAGGGTCTCGATCGCCCGGTCGGGCGAACGGACCAGGAGCGTCAGCGAATGGGCGCCGAGGTCGCACAGCGCCAACGCCGTGGAGGCGGCGGTGGCCCCGCCGCCGAGGATCGTGACGGCGGTGAGGTCGCCGTCGTACCGCTCCCGGATCGCGGCCACCGCACCCGGCACGTCGGTGTTGTCCGCGTGGGCTGCGCCGTCGACCAGCACGAGCGTGTTGGCGGCACCGGCCAGGCGCGCCGTCGGGGAGACCTGGGAGGCCAGCGAGATGGCCTCGCGCTTGAGCGGCATCGTCAGGGAGAGGCCCCGCCAGCTGCCGTCGAGCCCGGCGAGGAACGACGCCAGGCCACCCGCCTCCACCCGGTGCGCGTCGTAGCTCCAGTCCAGCCCCAACGCCGCGTAGCCGGCGCGGTGCAGCGCCGGTGAGAGCGAGTGAGCCACGGGATCGCCGAGGACCCCGCAGCGCCGTGGCCGGTCCATCGTCAGCAGGCGCCCTCGGACTCGGTGTCGCAGTACTCCCGCAGCTCGGCCTTGTAGTCCAGGAACTCGTCGTAGGTCTCGGCGAACTTGGTCTCGCCGGTCCTGAGGTTGACGGTGACGTAGTAGTACCAGCCGCCCTCGGCGGGGCTCGCCGCCGCCGCGATGGCGGCATCGCCCGGCGCCTCGATCGGCGTCGGTGGCAGCCCGGGGTTCTGGTAGGTGTTGTACGGCGAGTCGATCTCGAGGTCCTCGGTCGTGGGGACGGCACCCAGCTCCTGGTCGGCCGCGTAGTTCACGGTGGCGTCGATCTGCAGCAGGCCGTTGGTCTCCTCGCCCTCGAGCCGGTTGTAGATCACCCGGGCCACCTTGGCCCGGTCCTCCTCCCGGCTGGCCTCGGACTCCACGAGGCTGGCGACGGTCATCAGCTCCGCGGGCGAGTAGCCGAGGTCGGCCGCGGCGGACTCGAGGTCCGCGTCGGTGGCCGCCTGCTCCCAGCGGTCGACCATGGCGGTCAGGATGGACTTCGGCGTCTCCTTCGGCCCGAAGTCGTACGTCGAGGGGAACAGGTAGCCCTCGGGGTTGCCGCCCGCATAGTCGGGCAGCCCGATCGACGAGGGGTCCTCGAGCACCTTCTCGTACTGCGCCGTCGAGAAGTCGGTCTTCTCCTCGAGCACCGCCAGGATGTCCACCACCCGCAGCCCCTCGGGGACCGTGACCGTGTTGGTCAGGATCTTGTCGGGATCGGTGAGGATCGCCAGCGCGTCCTCGGCCGCCATCTCCTTCTTCAGCTTGTAGAAGCCGACCTGGATGCCGGTCTCGCCGGCCGCGGCCTCGGTGAAGGCCTCGACGGAGGCCACGACGCCCTGGGCCTTCAGGCCGCGGCCGATCGCGGCGACCGAGTCCCCCTCCTGGACCTCGAAGGTGACCGAGCCGCGCCCCGGGCCGGCGTAGTCCTCGGCGGAGGCGAACCGGTCGGAGATCGCGTCGATGCCACGCGTCACCGCGTAGTACCCACCGCCGAGGATGATGGCCAGCGCCACCAGGACCGCCAGGCACCCGGGCACGCTCCGCCGGCGCCGCCGGTGGCTGCCCTCCTGCGGATCATCCAGCTCGTACGCGGCGTGCTCAGCCATGGGTCTCCTCGACGATCTCTCCCGGCGCGGTGCCGGTGGCCCGCTCCCGGTCCAGTGCGTGTTGCAGGAGCACGCAGGCGGCGGCCTGGTCGACCACCGCGCGCTGCCTGCTTCCCTTCCGCCCCCGGTCGCGCAGCATAGCCTCCGCCGAAACCGTGGTGAGCCGCTCGTCGACGAGCCGCACCGGGACGGGCGCGAGCCGCCGGGCGAGGTGGGACGCGAACTCCCGGGCCTTGACCGCAGCGGGTCCCTCGCCGCCCTTGAGCGAGCGTGGAAGGCCGACGATCACCTCGATCGCGCCCTCCTCCTCGAGGATGGCCGCGATCCTGGCCAGGTCGCCCTTCCCCCGGCGCACGGTCTCCACCGGCGTGGCGAGCACGCCGGAGGGGTCGCTGCGGGCAACGCCGATCCGGGCGTCGCCGGGATCGATGCCGAGCCGTACGCCGAACCGCAAGCTCAGCCCTGCCCGTTCGCGCGGCCGACCTCGGTGGCGACCAGCGCGAGCGCCTCGTCGATCCTGCTCGCGTCGGAGCCGCCGCCCTGGGCGACGTCGTCCTTGCCGCCGCCCTTGCCGCCGACGAGCGGCCCGACGGCCCGGACGAGCTCGTTGGCGCTCAGGCCGCGGTCGCGGGCCTGGTCGTTGAGCGCGGCGACCACGGAGACCTTGCCGTCAGCGTTGCCGATGATCACCACGACGCCGGGCTGCCCGGCAGGGAGCCGGCCACGGACGTCGAGGGCGAGCGTCCGTACGTCGCCGCCGCCGGCACCGTCGGCGCGGTGGGCGACGACCTTGACGTCGCCGACGGACGTCGCCCCGGCGGCGAGCTCACCGCCGGCGGCGAGGAGCTGGCCGACCCGGACCTTCTCGATCTCCTTCTCGGCCGCGCGGAGCTTCTCGACGATGTCGTGCACCCGCTCCGGGAGCTGCTCGGGACGGACCTTGAGGGCCTCGGAGAGCTGGGCGACCAGCAGGTGCTCGCGCGCCAGGAAGCGGTAGGCGTCTCCCCCGACGAGCGCCTCGACACGACGTACGCCGGAGCCGATCGACGACTCGCCCAGCAGCTTGATCACGCCGAGCTGGCCCGAGCGGCCGGCGTGGGTGCCGCCGCAGAGCTCGCGCGCCCAGTCGCCGACGGAGATCACCCGCACCTCGTCGCCGTACTTCTCCCCGAAGAGGGCCATCGCACCGGACTTCACGGCCTCCGCCTGGCTCATGATCTCGGCGTGCACCGACAGGTCGGCGAGCACGAGGTCGTTGACCCTGGCCTCGACGTCCTCCATCACCGAGGCAGGCACCGAGCCGGCCGCGGAGAAGTCGAACCGGAACCGGCCGGGCGAGTTCTCCGAGCCTGCCTGGGTGGCGGTGTCGCCGAGGGCCTCACGGAAGGCCTTGTGCACCATGTGGGTGGCGGTGTGGGAGCGCGAGATCGACTTGCGCCGCTCGACGTCGACCACCGACTGGGCCCCCACGCCCACCGTCACCTCGCCGGAGAGCACCTTCGCGTGGTGCACGACGAGGCCGGTGACCGGCGACTGCACGTCCCGGACCTCGATCCGGGCGCCGTTCTCGAGCTCGATCACCCCGTGGTCGGCCAGCTGCCCACCCCCCTCGGCGTAGAAGGGAGTGCGGTCCAGGACCAGCTCCACCTCCTCACCCTCACGGGCCGAGGAGACCACCCCGCCGGCCGAGACCAGGCCGCGGACCGCGCCCTCGGTGACGACCTCGTGGTAACCGGTGAACTCGACGGCCCGGCCCAGGGAGTCGGCGACCTCGCGGTAGGCCCGGGCGTCGACGTGGGCCCCCTTCTTGGAGCGCGCGTCGGCCTTGGCCCGGTCGCGCTGCTCGCCCATCAGGCGGCGGAAGCCCTCCTCGTCGACGGTCAGCCCCTGCTCGGCGGCCATCTCGAGGGTCAGGTCGATCGGGAAGCCGTAGGTGTCGTGCAGGGAGAACGCCTTGGCCCCGGAGAGCTCGGAGCCGCCGGCGTGCTGGACCTCGGTGGTGGCGAGGTCGAAGATCGCGGTCCCCGCCCGGAGGGTCTGCCGGAACGCGTCCTCCTCGGCGTAGGCCACCGTCGAGATGCGCTCCCAGTCACGGTGCAGCTCCGAGTAGGTCTCGCCCATCTTGTCGCGGCTGAGGGGGAAGAGCTCCGGCAGGGCCCGGTCCTCGTAGCCCAGCAGCCGCATCGAGCGGACGGCGCGGCGCAGCAGCCGGCGCAGGACGTAGCCCCGACCTTCGTTGCCGGGGGTCACGCCGTCACCGATCAGCATCATCGAGGAGCGGACGTGGTCGGCCACGACGCGGAACCGCACGTCGTCGTCGTGACTGGTTCCGTAACGGCGGCCGGTGAGCTCCTGGGCCTTCTCGATCACGGGGAACATCACGTCGATGTCGTACATGTTCTCCTTGCCCTGAAGGAGATAGGCCACCCGCTCGAGGCCCATGCCGGTGTCGATGTTCTTCTTCGGGAGCGAGCCCGCGATGTCGAAGTCCTCCTTGGACCTGACGGCCGACAGCTCGTCCTGCATGAAGACGAGGTTCCAGATCTCGAGGTAGCGGTCCTCGAGCTCCGTCGGCATCGAGGTGCGCGAGGTCGTGGCGAACTCACCGTCGGGGCCGTACGCCGGGCCGCGGTCGTAGAGGATCTCCGAGCACGGCCCTCCCGGGCCGGGGACTCCCATCGACCAGTAGTTCTCCTTGGGCCCGAGCTTGACGATCCGCTCCTCGGGCAGGCCGGTGACCTTCTTCCAGAGCTCGAGCGCCTCGTCGTCGCCCTGGAGGATCGACGGCCAGAGCCGGCTCTCCTCGCAGCCCGAACCCGCCGTCGGCGACCGGCCGGGTCACCAGCTCCCAGGCGAGCTCGATGGCCCCTTCCTTGAAGTAGTCACCGAAGGAGAAGTTGCCGCACATCTCGAAGAAGGTGCCGTGCCGGGTGGTCTTGCCGACGTCCTCGATGTCGGGGGTCCGCACGCACTTCTGGACGCTGACCGCGCGGTCGTACGGCGGGCTCTCCTGGCCCAGGAAGAACGGCTTGAACGGCACCATGCCCGCGTTGACGAACAGGAGGTTGGGGTCGTCGAGGAGCAGCGACGCGGACGGAACCGGCGTGTGTCCTCCCCACGTCGCGGCGTGCTGGAAGTGCGCGACGAACCTCCGGCGAATCTCCGCGGTGTCCATCAGTCCCCTTCGTTGGTCGAGTAGCGGGTGCGGGCGAGGGTATCCGGACGCGGTTCGACACGCGTCCCGAGCTCGGGTGTCCCATGAGGCACCAGCCCGTAGCGCTCCCGCAACTCGGTTTCCTTCTCGACCCGACCCTGGGCCACCTCGTCCCGGAACAGCCGGGCCCCGACCTCGAGGCCGCTCAGCCGGTCGCGGAGCCCCTCAGCGGTGAACGCCTCGGCGGCCCGGCGGCCCCGGACCATGGCATACACGCCGGCGCCGGCGCCGGCGACGAACCACAGACTGCGGCCCATCACGCAGCGTCCTCGTCGTCGGTGGCGCGTCGACGCGCCTCCCACTCGCGCACGGCCTCGCGGACGTCGGTCCGGCGCTGCTTGCGGGCACGCTTGACCTCGCGGCGCATCTCGAAGCGGATCCGGTTGCGCACCTCGGGCGACACGGCGCGCCGTACGCCGTGCGCGAGCGAGGCGGCCTTGACCACGGTCTCGCGCAGGACCAGGTCGGCGAAGAGGGCCCGGTCGATCGGGGGCGGCGGAGGGTCCTCGACCTGGCCGAGACCGGTGATCACGAACTCCGCATCACGCCACGTGTCCTCCGGCTTCGGCGCGGCACTCGCCACCGTGCGCCGCAGCTCGTCCAGCTCCGCACGCAGCGTCGCTGCCTCGGCCCGCGCTTCCGCGACATCTTGCGCGGTCTGCCTGCGCTGCCGGGCGAGACCGACGACCAGCGCGAGGCCGAGGAGTACGACGGCACCGAGCGCGCCGAGCGCCAGCCACTCCTGACCCATCCAGTCCTGCATGGTGTCCGACCCTATCTCCCGCGGATCAGGCGGCGGATCCGCTCCCAGCGATCCTTGATCGTCGCCTCCGCGCCGAGCGCCGTCGGGCGGTAGTACGCCGCGTCGGCGACCACGTCCGGGGCGTACTGCTGCTCCGCGATCCCGTAGGGCTCGTCGTGGCTGTACTTGTACCGCGTGCCGTGGCCGAGCCGCTTCGCCCCGGGGTAGTGCGCGTCACGCAGGTGCGCGGGGACCTGGCCCACCTTCCCCGCACGGACGTCCGCACTGGCGGCGTCGATCGCCCGGGTCACCGCGTTCGACTTGGGTGCGACGGCGAGGGCGATCGTCGCCTGCGCGAGGTTGAGCCGCGCCTCCGGCATCCCGATCAGCTGCACCGCCTGGGCGGCGGCGACCGCGGTCGTCAGCGCGGTCGGGTCGGCCAGGCCGATGTCCTCGCTGGCCAGGATCACCAGTCGGCGGGCGATGAACCGGGGGTCCTCCCCCGCCTCCATCATCCGGGCCAGGTAGTGGAGGGCGGCGTCTGCGTCGGAGCCTCGGATCGACTTGATGAAGGCGCTGGTGACGTCGTAGTGCTGGTCTCCCTGGCGGTCGTAGCGCACGGCGGCCTGGTCGACCGCCGTCTCCGCGGTCGCGAGGTCGATGTGGTGGTCGGCCGCGGCGCCGGCGGCGGCCTCGAGGTAGGTCAGCGATCGGCGGGCGTCCCCGCCCGCGAGCCGGACGAGGTGCTCGAGGGCGTCGTCGTCGATGGTGGTGGCGCCTCCGAGTCCGCGGTCGTCGGCCAGCGCCCGCCGGACCACGGACCGGACATCGTCGTCGGTGAGGGACTCCAGCCGGAGCAGGAGGCTGCGGGAGAGCAACGGCGAGATCACCGAGAAGAACGGGTTCTCGGTGGTGGCGGCGACCAGGGTCACCCAGCGGTTCTCGACGCCCGGCAACAGCGCGTCCTGCTGGGCCTTGCTGAAGCGGTGCACCTCGTCGACGAACAGCACCGTCTCGCGGCCGCTGGTCAGCTCGGTGCGCGCGGCGTCGATCGCCGCCCGCACCTCCTTCACGCCCGCGGAGACCGCAGACACCTCGACGAAGTTGCGCTCCGACTGCTGGCTCACGATCGAGGCGATCGTGGTCTTCCCGGTGCCCGGCGGGCCCCACAGCAGCAGCGACAACGAGCGGTCCTGCTCGATCAGCTGGCGCAACGGCGACCCCGGGGCACGCAGCTGCTCCTGCCCGACCAGCTCGTCGAGGGTGCGCGGCCGCATCCGGACGGCGAGCGGCTCCCTGTAACCAGTGAACTCCGTGCTCAGGCCCGCACCATCTTCTGCGCCGTCACGTCGTACCACTCGTCCTCGTAGCCCGGCCCGAGGTTCACCTGGGTCGGCTCCTTGCCCGGGTCGGGCGAGCCCTGCTGGTCCACGCCGAGCAGGTCGGCGGTCACCGGCTGTGCGGGGTGGTGCCCCAGCTCGCCGGCGAAGTGGCAGGCGACCTTGTGCCGCTTGCCGATCTGGAGCAGCGGCGGCTCGACCTTGGCGCAGATCTCCTGCGCGTAGTCGCAGCGGGTGCGGAACCGGCAGCCGGACGGCGGGTTGATCGGGCTGGGAACGTCGCCCTCGAGCCGGATCCGCTCCCGACGACCACCGATCGCGGCCTGCTTGACGTCCGGGACCGCCGAGAGCAGCGCCTGCGTGTAGGGGTGGTGGGCGTGCCCGTAGATCGTCTCCCGGTCGGCGATCTCGACGATCTTGCCGAGGTACATCACCGCCACCTCGGGGCAGAAGTGGCGCACGACCGCGAGGTCGTGGGCGATGAACAGGAAGGCGATCCCGAACTCCTTCTGGAGGTCCTGGAGCAGGTTGATCACCTGCGCCTGGATCGAGACGTCGAGCGCGGAGACGGGCTCGTCGGCCACCAGCAGCTTCGGGTTGAGGGTCAGCGCCCGGGCGATGCCGATCCGCTGCCGCTGCCCGCCGGAGAACTCGTTGGGGTACCGGTTGTAGTGCTCGGGGTTGAGCCCGACGACCTCCAGCAGTTCCTGCACGCGCGGCAGGATCTGCTTCTTCGGCACCACGTTGTGCACCGAGAGCGGCGCCCCGACGATCGCGCCGACGGTGTGGCGAGGGTTCAGGGAGGTGTAGGGGTCCTGGAAGATCATCTGTACGTCGCGACGCAACGGCTTCATCTTGCGGGCCGACAGCGTCGCCAGGTCGTGCCCGCCGAACTGCATCGAACCGGCCGTCGGGTTGTAGAGCCGGGTGATCAGCCGTCCGGTGGTGGACTTGCCACAACCCGACTCACCGACGAGTCCCAACGAGCCGCCGGTCGGGACCTGGAAGGAGATCCCGTCGACGGCCTGGACGTGGCCGATGGTGCGCTTGATCAGGCCGGAGGACTTCACCGGGAAGTACATCTTGAGGTTCTCGACCTCGAGGACCGGTGGGGCGGTCTCATCGAGGACGGTGGCGGTGTTGCCCTGCTCGGCGATCTCGGCGAACGAGGCGACCTGCTGCTCGCTCCGCCCGTTCGTCGGGGGCGCCTCGGTGCTCTCGTCCGGCTGGCCCGTGTGCACGTCGGACATCAGTGGTTCTCCTCCAGCATCTCGGGCGCGATCTCGGGCAGCACCTCGGACTGGAACACCCGGTCGGGGTCAGCCAGGTGACAGCGCTTCAGGTGGTTGGCGCCCCGACCACCGTGGGTCAGCTCCGGCAGCTCGGTGCTGCACAGGTCGGCCGGGACCTTGTCGACGTGCGCACAGCGCGGGTGGAACGCGCACCCGGTGGGCGGGTTGAGCAAGCTGGGCGGGTTGCCGGGAATCGGGATCAGCCGGGCATTGGTGTCGGCGGCGACGTCGGGGACGCTGGAGAGCAGGCCCCACGTGTAGGGCATCTCCGGGTGGGTGAGGATCTCCTTGCACTTGCCGAACTCGACGGCACGGCCGGCGTACATCACGAGGACGTCGTCGGCCATCTCGGCGATCACGCCCAGGTCGTGGGTGATGATGATGATCGCGGAGTTGAACTCGCGCTGGAGGTCCTGCAGCAGGTCCAGGATCTGCGCCTGGACGGTCACGTCGAGGGCGGTCGTCGGCTCGTCGGCGATGAGCAGCGACGGGTCGTTGATCAGGCCCATCGCGATCATCGCGCGCTGCCGCATGCCGCCGGAGAACTGGTGGGGGAAGTCGTCGACCCGCCGGTCCGGCTGGGGGATGCCGACCCGGTCGAGCATCTCGATCGCCTTGCGTCGAGCGTCGCGCTTGCTGGCGTCGGGGTGGTGCACACGGTAGGCCTCCGCGAGCTGGCCGCCGATCTTGTAGAAGGGGTGCAGCGCGGCGAGCGCGTCCTGGAAGATCATCGAGACCGCGTTGCCGCGCAGCTTGCGCATCCGCGCCTCCGACAGGCCGATCACCTCGGTGCCGCCGACGCGGATGGAGCCGCTGATCTTGCTCGACTTGCGGTCGTGCAGGCCGAGCACGGCCATGCTCGAGACGGACTTTCCGGAGCCGGACTCGCCGACGATGCCGAGGGTCTTGCCGAGCTCGACCTGGAAGCTCAGGTCGCTGACCGCGGTGATCTGCCCGTCCTCGGTGGGGAACCGGACGGTCAGGTCTTCCACGACGAGGAACGCATCGGTTCCGCTGTCGTCGCGGACGTGGGTCTTCTGTCCGCTCTTGTCACTGGTCACGAAAGCCTCACCCTCGGGTCGAGAATGCTGTAGACGAGGTCGACGATGATGTTGCTCACGATCAGCATGACAGCACCGAACAGGGCCACGGCAGAGACCACGGGCAGGTCCTTCGCGGTCACGGCCTCCAGCCCCCACAGGCCGATGCCCTCGATGTCGAAGATGGTCTCGGTGAAGATCGTGCCGGCGAGCAGGGTGCCGAAGTCGATACCGAAGATGGTCACGACCGGCACCAGCGCGGCCCGCAGGCCGTGACGGTAGACGATCGTCCGCGCGGGTAGCCCCTTGGCCTTGGCGGTCCGGATGTAGTCCTCGTTCAGCGTCTCGACCATCGCCCCGCGGGTGTAGCGCGTGTACTGGGTGCAGCCGAAGATGCCGAGCGCGATCCAGGCCAGCAGCATGCCGCTGAACCAGCTGGCCGGGTTCTCCGTGATCGGTCTGTAGCCGGGGTTGTTGAAGAGGGGTATCTCGAAGACCACCGTGAGGTACAGCCAGATCAACAGGGCGAAGAGGTAGTAGGGGATGGAGCTGAGGAACAGGAATCCGGAGACGAGGGCCTTGTCGGTGACCGTGCCGCGCCGTCGCGCGGCGGCCACTCCGATGGGGATTCCCAGCAAGCAGGTAGAAGAAGGCGCCGCCCAGGGCGACCGAGATGGTCGCGGGCAGGCGTTCCTTGAGCTCGCCGAAGACCGGCACCTTGGTCCGGTAGGAGTAGCCCAGGCAGGGCGCCGGGCACTTGTACTCGGTCGGGCCGAGCGTGATCGTGCGGCCCACGACGACGCCCTTGGCGAACTTGCCGTACTCCTCGTAGATCGGGTTGTTGTAGCCGAGGTTCTCCTCGTAGACCTTGATCCGGTCGCCGCAGCGGTTCTGGGTGTCGCGGTCGCAGATCGGCTGCGCCGGGCTCGACGGGCCGTACCAGAACAGCGCGAAGATCGCCATCGAGACGAGGGCGAGCACGACGACACCGGACAGGAGCCGCTTGACGACGTAGGCAAACATCGAGAGAGCCTCTCAGGGGTTTTCTGACCGCGGGGGCGGCCGCAGGTGGGGGTCCCCGGGACGAACCCGGGAACCCCCACGCTGGATTTGCGTTGTCAGTGGTTCAGCTCAGCAGAGCCGATCACTGGGTGATGAAGATGTCCTTGTAGTACGGAGTACCGAAGGACGGGTCACCGACTGCTGCGCCGATCTTCGTGCCGAAGACCATCAGGCTGTTACGGAAGGCGGTCGGGATGAGCGGGAAGTACTCGGTCCCGATCTTCTCGTCCAGAGCGCCCCAGGCAGTCGGCCTGCTCGTCGAGCGGGACCTCAGAGGGGATCCGGTCCATCTCGGCGTCGATCTCCTCCTCCGAGAACTCACCCGTGTTGTAGGTCGCGCCGGTCTTGAGCAGCGGCGGCAGGAAGGTCAGACCGGACGGCCAGTCCGAGCACCAGTTGACACCGAGAACGTTGAGCTTCTTGTTGAGCTTGTTCTCCTGGTCGGTCCAGATCTCGTACGGGTCCTGCTGGACCGGGATGCCCTTGACCTCGAAGCCGGCTTCCTCCATACCCTTCTCGAGCTGCTTCTGGGTGTCCACAGCCAGCGGGTCGACCTCGTAGTAGACCATCGTCAGCGGGTACGGCTTGTCGCCGTAACCGGCCTCGGTCAGGAGCTCCTTGGCCCGCTCGGGGTTGTACTCGAACTGCTCACCGTCAGCGAAGTACTCCGGCTTGCCCGCCATGCCCGGAGGCATCACGGAGTTCGCCGGCACGCGCGTGACACCCGGAACCTGGCCACCGGCCAGCCACGTGTCCTCGTAGGGGATCGCCCAGGCGATCGCCTTGCGGACGTTGATGTCGGTGATCTGCTCGTAGTCCGGGTACAGGAAGCTCGTGCACTGTGCGGACTGCTGGACCAGGCGGTCGCCGAGGGTGGAGTTGCCCTCCTCGTAGTTGCTGGCACCCAGCTGGTCGGAGATCGCGGTCTGCGACTCGGTGTTGTCGCTGAGCATGATCTTGTCGACCTTGTTCTGGTCCTCGTTGAACTTGAAGACCCACTTGTCGACGTACTGGTGGCGAGCCGGGTCGGAGTCCGGCGACCACTGGTCGTTCTTCACCAGGACGAGCTCCTCGTTGGGACGGAAGCTCTCGACCTTGTACGGACCGTTGGACAGGATGTTCTGGCCGTAGTCCGGCGGCTTGCTGGCATTGCCGAGCGGAGCCGGGCCCATCGCCATGAAGGAGCCCCACCAGTCCATGTCGGGGAAGGGCTTGGCCATCTTGATGGTGATGTCCTGGCCGTTGACCTCCGTGCCGCCCCAGTTCTCGCAGTTGGGGTCCTTGCCGGTGTAGGGGCCCTCGTACTCGCCAGCACCCTCGAAGTAGGTCTGGGAGTACTCGGTGCCCGGGCCGGCCGGGAAGACGGTGGAGTCCATCGACCGGCAGATACCGAACGCGACCTCCTCGGGCGTGATCGGCTCGCCGTTCTCCCAGGTGGCGTCGTCACGGATGGTGAAGGTCCACTCCGTGAAGTCGTCGTTGGGGGTGCCGAGGTCGGTCGCGAGGTCCGGGACCAGCGTCATCTCGCCGGTCTCGGGGTCACGGTAGTACTGCGTCAGCGAGCGGCTGGTCAGCCCCTGCTGGATCGAGTTGCCGGTCACCGACCATCCGTTGGTGGGGTCGAGGTCCGAGGGACCGGGGTCACCGGGCAGGAACACCGTCACGGTGCCGCCCGACTGGGCGCCCTCGACGTCCGGGGCAGGGCCCTGACGCTCGGGATCCTTGGTGATCTCGTCGGAGGCACCGAACTCTCGCTCTTCGCCTTCGCCTTCGCGTTCCGCCGCTACCGCCACACGCGGCGAGCGCGAACATCGCAGCACCGGCGACTACGGCCAGTGGCTTGTTCCTTCTCATTGTCCAGCCTTTCTTCTTGTGTTCGCGCTCCCGGGAGGACCGGGAACGACGTCTGGTGCCCGTCAGCGACGGGTCTTGGGGTCGAGCGCATCGCGGATCGCGTCGCCCAGCAGGTTGAGGGCGAGCACGAGGGCGACCACGCCGACCAGGGGCTCCCAGAGGAACAGGGGGTAGCGCTCGAACCAGTCGACGGCGGAGGCGATGATCATCCCCCACGACTCGCCGTTGGTGACGCCGATGCCGAGGAACGCCAGGCCCGCCTCCGCCGCCACGAACGTGGGCAGCATCAGGGACACGGCGACCACGATCGGGGCCGCGAGGTTGGGCAGCAGCTCCTTGACGAGGATCCGCCGCGTCGGCATGCCGAGCACGCGGGCGGCCATCACGAACTCGCGCTCGCGCAGCGAGAGCACCTCGCCGCGGATGAGGCGGGCCACGCCCATCCAGCCGAACATCGAGAGCACGATGACCAGGGCCCAGAACTGGATCTGTTCGTAGTTGTCGGCCTCGCGGAACCGCTCGTTGATGATCGGCGCGATGCTCAGGGCCGCCAGGATGAACGGGATCGTGAGGAAGAGGTCGATCACGAACGACAGGACCCGGTCGATGATGCCGCCGGCGAAGCCGGCGATCAGCCCGATGACGATGCCGACCGTCGAGGCGACCAGGGTCGCCATGCCGGCGATCATCAGGGAGGTCCGGCAGCCGTAGAGCCAGTAGGCGAGGTTGTCGTCACCGGTCTGGGGGGCCACGCCGAACGGGTGCTCGGGGTCGAAGCCGTGGTCGGGGGGCCCGTCCTTCGGCATGCCGGTGAGGCCGTCGATCACGGTCGAGGCGAGCACGGTGTCGGTGTTGACGTTGAAGATGTTGGCGATCACGCCGGCGAAGATCGCGATCATGACGAACAGGAGGACGACGAAGGCGCAGACCATGGCGATCTTGTCGCGGACCAGACGGCCCAGGGCGATCTGCATCGGCGACTTGCCGGTGATCGCCTTCGCCTTCTGGCTGTCGGGGTCGTGCTGGTCGGGCCCATCCGTCAGGTGACCCAGAGTCTCGGGTCCGGCGGTCTGTGCCGACATGCTCTCCCCATCTGCTCGACTGCGCTCCGACGGCGGGGATCTCCCGCGCCTGCTGCGGGCGCTTCTGCGTGTGCGCCGGGACGAGACTCTATGTGACGTGGACCGCACGAACGATCACCTGCGCGTAACGATCTGGTCTCGACAGGGAGGCAGCCAGAAGGGTCCCGTCACCCCACTTCGGGGGCCTCCTGAGCGTCGGCGACGGCGTCCACGCCGGCCTCCTTGCGCTGCTCGGCCGTGATCGGAGCGGGGGCTGCCGTCAGCGGGTCAAACCCTCCGCCGGACTTCGGAAAGGCGATCACGTCGCGGATCGAGTCGGTCCCCGCCAGCAGCGCGACGATGCGGTCCCAGCCGAAGGCGATGCCGCCGTGCGGCGGGGCGCCGTACTTGAAGGCGTTGAGCAGGAAACCGAACTTCTCCTGAGCCTCCGCCTCGTCGAGGCCCATGGTCGCGAAGACCCGCTTCTGGATGTCCTCGCGGTGGATCCGGACCGACCCGCCACCGATCTCGTTGCCGTTGCAGACGATGTCGTAGGCCCACGCGAGCGCGTCGCCCGGGGTCCCGGTCGAAGGCCTCCAGGTCCTGGGGCGAGGTGAAGGCGTGGTGGACGGCCGTCCACGCCCCGCTGCCCACGGCCACGTCGCCCGCGGCGGTGGCCTCGCTGGCCGGCTCGAAGAGCGGCGCGTCGACCACCCACAGGAAGTTCCACGCGTCCTCGTCGATCAGGCCGCCGCGACGACCGATCTCCAGCCGTGCGGCGCCGAGCAGCGCGCGGCTGCTCTTGACCGGGCCGGCGGCGAAGAAGATGCAGTCACCCGGTGCCGCGCCGACGTGGGTCGCGATCCCCGCCCGCTCCTCCTCGGAGAGGTTCTTGGCCACCGGCCCGCCGAGCTCGCCGTCCTCCTGCACGAGCACGTAGGCGAGCCCCTTGGCTCCGCGCTGCTTGGCCCACTCCTGCCAGGCGTCCAGCTGCTTGCGGGGCTGGCCGGCCCCGCCGGGCATGACGACCGCACCGACGTACGGCGCCTGGAACACCCGGAACGGGGTGTTCGCGAAGTAGTCGGTGCACTCGACGAGCTCCTGGCCCATCCGCAGATCGGGCTTGTCGGAGCCGAAGCGGGACATCGACTCGGCGTAGGTCAGCCGGGGGAACGGCGTCGGCAGGTCGACCCCGATCAGGCGCCACAGCGCGACCAGGATCTCCTCCGCCACCGCGATCACGTCGTCCTGCTCGACGAAGCTCATCTCGATGTCGAGCTGGGTGAACTCCGGCTGCCGGTCGGCGCGGAAGTCCTCGTCCCGGTAGCAGCGGGCGATCTGGTAGTAGCGCTCCATCCCGGCCACCATGAGCAGCTGCTTGAACAGCTGGGGGCTCTGCGGCAGGGCGTACCAGCTCCCCGGCTGGAGCCGGGCCGGGACCAGGAAGTCGCGGGCACCCTCGGGGGTGGACCGGGTCAGGGTCGGCGTCTCGATCTCGACGAAGTCGTGCGCGTCGAGGACGGCCCGGGCTGCCTGGTTGACCTTGCTCCGCAGGCGGAGCGCGGCGTTGGGGCCACTGCGCCGCAGGTCGAGGTAGCGGTGCGCGAGCCTGGCCTCCTCCCCCACGTCGAGGTGCTCGTCGATGGGGAACGGCAGGGCCGCGCTCGCGCTCAGCACCTCGACGTCCGCGGCGATCACCTCGATCTCGCCGCTGGGCAGGTTCGGGTTCGCGTTGCCCTCGGGCCGCCGGCTCACCTCGCCGGTGACCTTGATGCAGAACTCGCTGCGCAGGCTGTGCGCGACGTCCTCGTCGCGCACCACGACCTGGACGAAACCGCTGGCCTCGCGCAGGTCGAGGAAGGCGACGCCGCCGTGGTCGCGACGGCGCGCCACCCAGCCGGCGAGGGTGACGGTCTGGCCGACGTGCTCGGCGCGGAGGGCCCCCGCGTCGTGGGTGCGAATCACTGCTGCTCCTTCATGCCTGGCTGGGGTACGGCGCTCTGCGCCTGGCTCGAGATGACCCGCGGCCGCAGGTCCTCGGTGGGTGGGACCCAGGTGGCCGCGTGCGCGACCGCCTGCTCGCCGGTGCGGATGTCCTTGACCTCGTCGGCACCCCTGTCGCCGGGGAACCAGACGTAGGGGATGCCGCGGCGCTCGGCGTACCGGATCTGCTTGCCGAACTTCTGCGGACTGGCCGCGACCTCGCACGGGACCCCGTGTGCCCGCAGCTGGGCCGCGACCTCGTTGCTGCGGGCGCGGGACTCCTCGTCGACCAGGGCCACGAGCACGGCACTGGGGACCCTGCCGGCTCCCGGTGAGCACGCCGTCGGCGAGCAGCGGGATCAGGGTGCGCGAGACGCCGAACGACACGCCGACGCCGGGATAGGTGGTGCGGCCGTCGTCCGCCAGCGCGTCGTAGCGGCCACCCCCGCCCACCGACTTGAGCTGCTCGTAGCCGCTCATGAAGATCTCGACGACGGTGCCCGTGTAGTAGTCGAGTCCGCGCGCGATCCGGAGGTTGGCCTCGACGGTCACGTTGTCCGCGGCCGCACCCTCGCATCCCTCCACGACGGTGGCGAGCTCGGCGAGACCGGCGTCGAGCAGCTCGTCCTGGACGCCGAGTGCCCGGACCCGGTCGACGAACGAGGTGTCCGGCACCCGGATCGTCGCCAGCTCGAGGCACTGTCGTGCCTGCTCCGGGGTCGCGCCGGCCAGCTCGACGAGCTGCTCGGCCACCGCCTCCGGTGGCAGCTTGTCGAGCTTGTCGATCACCCGGATCGCACTCGTCACGTCGGCGATGCCCAGGCCGCGGTAGAAGCCCTGGATCAGCTTGCGGTTGTTGAGCTGGAACGACAGCGGTGGCAGCGGCAGGCGGCCCAGCGCCTCCACCATCACCCGCATCACCTCGACGTCGTGGTGGAACGGCAGGTCGCCCTGCCCGACCACGTCGATGTCGGCCTGGGTGAACTGGCGGTAGCGCCCCTCCTGGGGTCGCTCCCCGCGCCAGGCCGGCTGGATCTGGTAGCGACGGAACGGGAACTCCAGCTTCCCGGAGTTCTCCAGCACGTAGCGGGCGAAGGGAACCGTCAGGTCGAAGTGCATCCCGAGCCCCGAGTCGGCCTCCCCCTCCTCGGCGTGCAGGCGGCGCAGAACGTAGATCTCCTTGTCCACCTCACCGCCCTTGGCCAGCCGGTCGAGGGGCTCGACCACGCGGGTCTCGATGTTGGCGAAGCCGTGCAGCTCGAAGCTCTCCGCCAGGGACTCGATCACGTCACGCTCGACGACGCGTTGTTCGGGGAGCAGCTCGGGGAACCCGCTGAGCGGGGTGGGCTTCCTCATCCGTCTAGAGGCCCCGGGTGACGCGGCCGGCCGCCCCGTCGCCCGTCCATCGCCCTGGAGGTCCAGCAGGAACGGGTTGGTGGCGCGCTCGCGGCCGATGGTGGTCTGCTCCCCGTGGCCGGGCAGGACGACGATGTCGTCGGCGAGCGGCAGCACCTTGTCGGTGAGGCTGCGCAGCATGGTCGGGTGGTCGCCCCCGGGCAGGTCGGTGCGGCCGATGGACCCGGCGAAGAGCAGGTCCCCCGAGAACATCACCTCGGAGACGTCCTGCTGCTCGTACGGCGAGCGGAAGGTCACCGAGCCCTCGGTGTGCCCGGGCGTGTGGTCGACCACGAAGCTCAGGCCGGCCAGCTCGAGGGTCTGGAGGTCGCTCAGCTCGGAGACCTGCTCGGGCTCGGCCCACTCGTAGTTGCCGCCGAGCAGCATCTGGGTGGACTCGCGGCTCATCCCGGCCATCGGGTCGGTCAGGAGGTGGCGGTCGTCGGGGTGGATCCAGGCGGTGGCGTCGTACGTCCCGGCCACCGGGGCCACGCACCACATGTGGTCGATGTGGCCGTGCGTGACGAGGACGGCCACCGGCTTCAGCTTGTGCTCGCGCACGACCTGGGCGACACCCTCGGAGGCATCCTTGCCGGGGTCGATGACGACGCACTCGTTGCCCGCGCCGGTGGCGGCGACGTAGCAGTTGGTCCCCCAGGGACCTGCGGGAAAGCCAGCGATGAACACCGGCCCACACTAGCGATCCGGCACGCCTGACTAGCATGGGCCCCTGCGCCCGCATCACCGATCGAAGAGGATGTCCCGTGAGTCACGAGTGGGGTCGAGTCGCCGACGACGGCACGGTCTACGTGAAGACCGTCGACGGCGAACGCTCGGTCGGCCAGGTGCCGGACGCCTCGCCGGAGGAGGCGATGGAGTTCTTCACCCGGCGGTACGACGCGCTCGCGCAGGAGGTCGACCTCCTCGCCCAGCGCGTGGCGTCGGCGGTGCTCGCTCCCGACGAGGCGACCCAGTCGGTGAAGCTGGTCCGTGAGCGGGTCGTCGAGGCGCATGCGGTCGGGGACCTCGCCACGCTCGCCGGCCGCCTCGACGCCCTGGCCCCGGTCATCGCGAAGCAGCGCGAGGAACGCAAGGCCGAGCGGGCGCAGCGTGCCGCCGAGTCCAAGGTGGAGAAGGAGCGGCTGGTCACCGAGGCGGAGCAGCTGGCCCAGGGCAACGACTGGCGCAACGGGGCCAACCGGCTGCGCGAGCTGCTGGACCAGTGGAAGGCGCTCCCGCGCATCGACCGCGCCTCCGACGACGCTCTCTGGCGCCGGTTCTCGACCGCCCGCACCGCCTACACCCGCCACCGCAAGTCCCACTTCGCGGAGCAGAGCGAGAAGCGCGACGCGGCCCGCGTCGTGAAGGAGCGCCTGGCCAAGGAGGCCGAGTCGCTGGCCGACTCCAACGACTGGGGTCCGACCGCCGGCCGGTTCCGTGACCTGATGCGCGAGTGGAAGGCAGCGGGCCCGGCCCCCCGCGAGGTCGACGAGACCCTCTGGAAGCGGTTCCGCGGGGCGCAGGACACGTTCTTCGGGGCCCGCGACGCGCACACCGCGGAGCAGGACAAGGAGTTCGCCGCCAACGCCGAGGTCAAGGAGAAGCTCCTGGTCGAGGCCGAGGCGCTGCTGCCGGCGCTGCAGTCGGAGGGCGACCTCGAGGCCGCCAAGAAGGCGATGCGCGACATCGCCGAGCGCTGGGAGGCCGCCGGCAAGGTCCCCCGCGACCGGATGAAGGAGCTCGAGGGCCGCATCCGCAAGGTCGAGCAGGAGATCCGCGGGCACGAGGAGGAGCAGTGGCGGCGTACCGACCCGGAGAAGTCCGCCCGGGCCGACGACATGGTCTCCAAGCTCGAGGCGGCTATGGCCGACATCAAGGCCGACTCGGAGGCGGCGAAGGCCGCAGGCAACGAGAAGAAGGTCAAGGACCTCGAGGAGAACCTCGCGTCCCGCCAGGCCTTCCTGGACATGGCGAAGAAGGCTTCTGCCGATTTCCCTGAACTCAGGAGCGCTACGGGTGCGGCCGCAAGGCGTCGGCGCGAAGGCGACCTTCGAGCGAAGCGGGTGTCGAGCGCCGGCAACGCAGCGGACGCTCCGTAGTGCACTGAGTGACGCGGTAGGCGTCGAAGACGCCGGGCACCGAGCGGACGGCGCGGAGCACGTTGTCGAGGTGCTTGGACTCCGCCATCTCGAAGGTGAACCTGCTCTTGGCCACCCGGTCCCGGGTGGTGGAGAGGTTCGCGCCGAGGATGTTCACGTGCGCGTCGGAGAGCACCATGGTGATGTCCGAGAGCAGGCGCGCACGGTCGAGCGCCTCGACCTGGATGTTGACCAGGAACATCGACTGGCCGGTCGGCGCCCACTCCACCTCGAGCAGACGCTCGGGCTGGCTGCGCAGGCTGGCGGCGTTGGTGCAGTCGGTCCGGTGCACCGACACTCCCCCGCCCTTGGTGACGAACCCGAGGATCTCGTCGGCCGGCACGGGCGTGCAGCACTTGGCCAGCTTGACCCAGACGTCGGGCGCCCCCTTGACGATGACCCCGGAGTCGCTGCCGCCGGCGCCGCGCCTGCTCGGGCGGCCGGTGATGGTCACCGCCTCGGCCAGGTCCTCCGCCGCGCCGTGCTCGCCGCCGTGCAGGTCGATCACGCGGCGTACGACGGCCTGGGCGCTGAGGTTGCCCTCCCCCACCGCGGCGTAGAGCGCCGAGACGTCCGCCAGGTTGAAGTGGACCGCTGCCAGGGTGAGCGACTCGTGGGTCATGACCCGCTTGAGCGGCAGTCCCTCCTTGCGCATCAGCTTCGCGATCTGGTCCTTGCCGTGCTCGATCGCCTCCTCGCGGCGCTCCTTGGTGAACCACTGGCGGATCTTGGAGCGGGCGCGCGGTGACTTCACGAAGGTCAGCCAGTCGCGCGACGGCGCCGCGTTGGGCGCCTTGGAGGTGAACACCTCCACGACGTCGCTGTTCTCGAGCGTCGACTCCAGCGGCACCAGGCGGCCGTTGACCCGGGCGCCGATCGTGTGGTGGCCGACCTCGGTGTGCACCGCGTAGGCGAAGTCGACCGGGGTGGAGCCCGTGGGCAGGGCGATCACGTCGCCGCGCGGGGTGAACACGTAGACCTCGGCGCGGTTGATCTCGAACCGCAGCGACTCCAGGAACTCGCCCGGGTCCTCCACGTCGCTCTGCCAGTCGAGCAGCTGGCGCACCCAGGTCATGTCGTCGAGGTCGCCGGGCCGCTCGGTGTCGACGCCGGCGCGGCCGTCCTCCTTGTACTTCCAGTGCGCGGCCACGCCGTACTCGGCCCGGCGGTGCATCCCGTGCGTGCGGATCTGGAGCTCCACCGGCTTGCCCTGCGGCCCGATCACCGTGGTGTGCAGCGACTGGTACATGTTGAACTTCGGCATCGCCACGAAGTCCTTGAAGCGACCCAGCACCGGGTTCCACCGGGAGTGCAGGACGCCCAGCGCGGAGTAGCAGTCGCGGTCCTCCTCGACCAGGATCCGGATCCCGACCAGGTCGTAGATGTCGGAGAACTCGCGGCCGCCGACGATCATCTTCTGGTAGATCGAGTAGTAGTGCTTCGGCCGCCCGGTCACCTTCGCCTTGACCTTGGCCTCCTTCAGGTCCTGCTCGACCTGGGTGATCACCTCGGCCAGGAACTGGCCGCGCGACGGGGCGCGCTCGGCGACCAGGCGCACGATCTCGTCGTAGATCTTGGGGTGCAGGGTCGCGAAGGCCAGGTCCTCGAGCTCCCACTTGAGGGTGTTCATGCCCAGGCGGTGGGCCAGCGGGGCGTAGATGTCGAGGGTCTCCCGGGCGGTGCGCTCCTGGGAGGCCTGCGAGACGTAGCGCAGCGTGCGCATGTTGTGCAGCCGGTCGGCGAGCTTGATGACCAGGACCCGGATGTCGCGCGACATCGCCACGATCATCTTGCGGATCGTCTCGGCCTGCGCCGAGTCGCCGTACTTCACCTTGTCGAGCTTGGTGACGCCGTCGACGAGGTGGGCGACCTCCTCGCCGAAGTCGGTGCGCAGCTGGTCCAGCGTGTACGGCGTGTCCTCGATCGTGTCGTGGAGGAGGGCCGCGACCAGCGTCGGCTCGGTCATGCCGATGTCGGCGAGGATGGTGGTGACGGCGAGCGGGTGGGTGATGTAGGGGTCACCGCTCTTGCGCATCTGGGTGCCGTGCATCTTCTCGGCGGTCAGGTAGGCCCGCTCGATCAGGGACAGGTCGGCCTTGGGGTGGCTGGCCCGGACCGCGCGGAAGAGCGGCTCGAGGACCGGGTTCCCGGGCTGGCTGCGGGTCCCCATCCGGGCCAGCCGCGAGCGCATGCTGCGGGCAGAGGTGACCGGCTCGGGCGCAGGCGGGGCCGGGGCGTCGGTTTCGCCCGTCCCGGTGGTGGTCTCCTCGGTCACTCGTCCAGTCTAGGGAGTCGTCCCGCGCGTCACACGGTCCGCAGGCTGGTCACCGGCAGGTCGCCGACGGTCTCCCGGCCCGGGAGGAACCCGAGCTCCATGAGCACGGCGACGCCGGCCACCGAACCTCCCGCCAGCTCCACCAGCTCCCGGGTGGCCCGGACGGTGCCGCCGGTGGCGAGCACGTCGTCGACGAGCAGGACGCGGTCACCGGCCGGGATCGCGTCCTGGTGCATCTCCAGGGTCGCCTCGCCGTACTCCAGGGAGTAGGAGACGGCATGGGTCTCGCGGGGCAGCTTGCCGTGCTTGCGCACCGGGACGAAGCCCACGCCCAGGGCGAGGGCGACGGGAGCCGCGAGGATGAATCCCGCGAGCCTCCATGCCGACGACGTGGTCGACCACGACGTTGCCCTGCTCGTCCCGCCCCACCGCGGCCAGCGCCTCGATGATCGTGGTGAACGCCGCGTGGTCGGCCAGCAGCGGCGTGATGTCCTTGAACAGCACCCCCGGCTCGGGGAAGTCCTGGACGTCGACGACGAGGCGCTCGAGCAGCTCCCCGGCGTCGCTCACTACTTCTTCCCCCGCTTGGAGCGGGTCTGCCGCTTCGGCTGCTGGCGCCCGGCCGCCGTGCTCTGCTGGACCTGCCGCTGCGTGGAGGGCACGACCCGCCCCCGGCCGGAGGCCTCCTCGCCGCGCGGCGGAGCGGTCGCCTGCGCCGGGACCGTACGACGCTCGTCCGGACTCACCGGAACCGGGATCCGCGCCGACCGGCATGTCCTCCGCGAAGACCGGGACCGACGCGTAGGGGTCGGCGGCCGCACGTCGGCGCGCCTTCTCCCGCTTCTCGGCCTGCTGCACCTCGGACTCGTTCGACTTCAGGTGGACCAGCAGCGGCGTGGCGATGAAGACCGACGAGTACACGCCGGCCGCCATGCCGACGAACAGGGAGAGCGCGAAGTCCTTCAGCGACCCGGTGCCGAGCTGGACGGCGCCGACGTAGAGGATGCAGCCGACCGGGATCAGCGCCACGATCGAGGTGTTGATCGAGCGCACGAGGGTCTGGTTGACGGCCAGGTTCGAGGCCTCGGCGTAGGTCCGGTGCGTGCCACGCAGGTCGGCGGTGTTCTCCCGCACCTTGTCGAAGACCACCACGGTGTCGTAGAGCGAGAAGCCGAGGATGGTCAGGATGCCGGTGACGGTGGCCGGGGTGACCTCGAAGCCGGACAGCGCGTAGACCCCGACCGTGATGAGTACGTCGTGGGCCAGGGCGACCAGCGCCGCCACCGACATCTTCCACTGGCGGAAGTAGGCCCAGATGAACAGCACCACGAGCACGAGGAACACGCTGAGCCCGAGCAGCGCGCGCTCGGCGACCTCCTGGCCCCACGAGGCGCCGATCTCCGACTGGGAGAGATCCTCCTTGGGCGCGCCGGTCGTCTCCGCGATGACGTTCCGGACAGTGTCGCTCTCGGCGTCGGTGAGCGGCTCGGTCTGGACCAGGATCGACGTCTCACCGCTGGTGGTGACCACCGGCGAGGACGCGTCCTCGACCCCGCTCCCGGCCACCGCCTGCACGCAGCTCGTCGGCGGTGTCCTGGGTGACCCGGTCCGCCGGGAGGGTGACCTTGTACTCCGCGCCGCCGGTGAACTCGATGCCGTAGTTGAGGCCCTTGAACCACAGGCCACTCACCGCGACGAGGATGATGACGGCGGAGACGGCGTACCAGAGCCACCGCCGGCCGACGAAGTCGACCGACCTGGTGCCGGAGTAGAGGTCGTTGCCGAGTCGTGAGAACTTGCCCATCAGGCCTTGCCTCCCGCGGGGACGGGGTCGATGCCGAGTGCCTCGTGGTCGAGACCGGACAGCTTGCGGCCCTTGTTGAAGTAGGAGAAGCGCGCCATCCAGGACACCATCGGGTGGGTGAACCAGAAGAACACGCCGAGGTCGATCAGCGTGGACAGGCCGAGCGCGAACGCGAAGCCCTTCACCACGCCGGTGGCGAAGATGTAGAGCACCACGGCGGCGAGGAGCGACACGGCATCCGCCGCGAGGCAGGTGTTGCGGGCGCGGTACCAGCCGCTCTCGCAGGCGACGCGCATGGACTTGCCGTCGCGCATCTCGTCGCGGACCCGCTCGAAGTAGACGATGAAGGAGTCGGCCGTGATGCCGACGCCGACGATCAGTCCCGCGACGCCGGGCAGGGACAGCGCGAACCCGGCGCTCTCGCTGAGCAGCAGCACCAGCGCGTAGGTCCACGCCGCCGCGATGAACAGCGACGCCAGGACGACCAGCCCGAGGCCGCGGTAGTAGAGCAGGCAGTAGAGCATCACCAGGCCGAGCCCGAAGGCCCCGGCGAGGAGCCCGGCGGACAGCTGGTTGCCGGCCAGCGAGGGACCGACCGTCTCCACCTGGGTGCTCTGGTCGTCGAAGGCGATCGGCAGCGCGCCGTACTTGAGGCTGGTGGCGAGGCTGTTCGCCTCGGCCTCGCCGAAGTCGCCGGTGATCTGGGCCTCGCCGTTGGTGATGACCCCGTCCATCGTGGGCGCGGAGAGCACCTCGCCGTCGAGGACGATCGCGAACTGGTTCTCCGTGTTGTAGAGCGTGCGGGAGATCTCGGCGAACTCCTCGGTGCCCTGGCTGTCGAAGGAGAGGTCGACCGCCCACTTGACGCTCTGCTGGGGGATGCCGGCACTCGCCGAGTCGAGCGAGGTGCCCTCGATCATGGAGACCGAGAGGAGGTACTTGTTGCCGTCCTTGTCGCAGGTGACCAGCGGCTTGTCCGGGTCGTCGTTGACGAGCGGCGACTCGCCGGGCGGCGGGCACTCGAACTCGTTGTAGGCCTTGATCGACGCCGGGTCGGGGTTGTTCATCCACTGCAGCGGCTGGTCGACCAGGCCACCCTCGGTGGCGGGCTGGGTCGCGCCTTCCGTGGGCTCCCCGCTGGGTGACTCACTGGGGTCCTCGCTGGGCGAGTCCGAGGCGTTCTCGTTCTTCTCGGCCCCGAAGATCGGTGCCCGGCTCTTCGGCTCGGGCGGGACGGTCACGCCACCGGGGAGCTGCGGCGCGCCCGGGATCTGCGTCGGGTCCTGGGGGGCCTGGCCGCCGGCACACTTGGTGTCGAACGGCCCGCACGCGACGACCCGGAACCGCAGCTGGGCCTGCCGCTTGACCGTCTCCTCCAGCTCCGGGCGAGAGTCGCCCGGGATCTCCACCACGATGATCCGCTCACCCTGGGTGGTCACCTCGGCCTCGGTCACACCGGAGCCGTTGACCCGGCTGTCGATGATGCTCGCCGCCTCCTTGAGGCGGTCCTCGGTGACGTCGTCGGAGTTGGCGACCAGGGTGATCCGGGTGCCGCCCTGCAGGTCCAGTCCCAGCCGGGGCGTCCACGAACCGGCCAGGGCGACGAGGCCGAACGCGATCGCGAGCCCGAGGAAGAAGACGCCCACGGTGCGACCGGGGCGGTAGCGGTGCGCCATCTCAGCCCTCCTGGGGCGACGCGGGGTCGGTCCCGTCCGCGTCGTTGTCAGCGGGTACGACGTTCGCGACGGCGCCCCGCGCGACCTTGAGGGTCACCCCGTCGGCCACCCGGACGAGCACGTGGTCGTCCTCGACCGCGGTGACCGCGCCGAAGATGCCCGACGTGAGCATGACGTCGTCACCCTGTGTCAACGCGCCCTGCATGCGCGAGAGTTCCTTCTGACGCTTGGAGGCCGGTCGGATGATCAGGAGCCAGAAGAGCAATGCGATCCCGACGATGGGCAACAGGGAGACGAGCTCCGGCACGACTGAACCTCTCGAGCGTGGTGTTGGGAGAAGGCCGACCCGCACGGGGGTTGGCGACGGTGAAGTGTAACCGTCGCCACGCGGCGCCGCGGAATCCGGTGGGGCCATTGGTGCGGGCCGTGCGTCGGAGCTGGGCGGGCGTCGCTCAGTCCTCGAAGAGCGTGGCCTCCCCGGTCTCCTCGCGCCGGGCCGGCGCGGCCAGCCCGAGGTGCTCCCAGGCCGCCGGCGTGGCGACCCGGCCACGCGGCGTTCGGGCCAGCAGCCCGGAGCGGACGAGGAACGGCTCGGCCACCTCCTCCACCGTCTCGCGCTCCTCCCCCACGGCGACCGCGAGCGTGGAGACGCCGACCGGTCCCCCGCCGAAGCGGCGGCACAGCACGTCGAGCACGGACAGGTCGAGCCGGTCGAGGCCCTGCTCGTCCACCTCGTAGAGCTCGAGTGCGCGCTGGGCCACCTCGAGGGTGACGACGCCGTCGGCGCGCACCTGGGCGAAGTCGCGCACCCGGCGCAGCAACCGGTTGGCGATGCGCGGCGTTCCCCGCGAGCGGGAGGCGATCTCGGCTGCGCCCTCGCTGGTGAGCTCGACGTCGAGCAGCCCGGCCGACCGGTGCACGATCAGGTCCAGCTCGTCGGGCTCGTAGAACTCCAGGTGGGCGGTGAACCCGAACCGGTCCCGCAGCGGGCCGGGCAGCAGGCCGGCCCGTGTGGTGGCGCCGACGAGGGTGAACGGCGGGATCTCCAGCGGGATGGCCGTGGCGCCGGGGCCCTTGCCGATGACGACGTCGACCCGGAAGTCCTCCATCGCCATGTAGAGCATCTCCTCGGCCGGCCGGGACATGCGATGGATCTCGTCGACGAACAGCACGTCGCCGTCGTTCATCCCGGACAGGATCGCCGCGAGGTCTCCGGCGTGGGTGATGGCCGGCCCGCTGGTCAGGCGCAGGGGTGTCGCCATCTCCGCGGCGATGATCATCGCGAGCGTCGTCTTGCCGAGTCCTGGAGGACCGGACAGGAGCACGTGGTCCGGCGCGCGGCCGCGCTGCCGAGCCGCCTCGAGCACCAGGCCGAGCTGGGCCCGGACCCGCTGCTGCCCGATCACCTCGTCGAGCGTGCGCGGCCGCAGCGCCGCCTCCACCGCCCGCTCGTCGCCCTCGGCCTCGGCAGCGGTCAGGGACTGCAGGTGTGTTTCCTCGGCGGCATCGAGTCGATCGGTTTCGGACCAGGCCATGTCAGGCCCTGCTCAGGGTGCGGAGGGCGGCACGGAGCAGGACCGCCACCTCGGGCGTCTCCCCGGCCTCGGGGGCCACCTCGTCGACGGCCTTGTCGGCATCCTTCGCCGACCAGCCGAGGCCGACGAGGCCCTGGTGGACCTGGTCGCGCCAGGGCGCCACCGGAGCCGCGCCCACGCCGGGGCTGCGGACGCCGGTGGGCGCACCGATCCGGTCCTTGAGCTCCAGGATGATCCGCTGGGCGCCCTTCTGCCCGATGCCGGGAACCCGGGTCAGGGTCTTGACGTCGTCGGCGGCCACCGCGGAGCGAAGGTCGTCGGGGGCGAGCACGGCGAGCATCGCCTGGGCGAGCTTGGGCCCCACCCCGCTGGCGGTCTGCACGAGCTCGAAGGTGGTCTTCTCGTCCTCGTCGAGGAAGCCGAACAGCGTCAGGGAGTCCTCGCGGACCACCATGCTCGACGGGAGCGTCGCCGACTGGCCGGGACGAAGCGTCGCGAGCGTGTTGGGCGTGCACATCAGCTCGAGCCCGACTCCGCCGACCTCGAGGACGGCGCTGGTCAGGCCGACCGCCGCGACCTCGCCGTGGACGAACGCGATCATCGGGACCTCCCGGTGGGTGAGCCGGTCGAGGCCCTCGCAAGGGCTGCGTCGATCCGGGCCTGGGCGCCACCGCGCCAGACGTGGGTGATGGCCAGCGCCAGCGCGTCGGCGGCGTCGGCGGGCTTGGGTGGGGCGTCGAGGCGCAGGATCCGGGCGACCATCGCACCGACCTGGGCCTTGTCGGCCCGGCCGCTGCCGGACACCGCGGCCTTCACCTCGCTCGGGGTGTGCAGGGCGACCGGCAGCCCGCGGCGGGCCGCCGCGACCAGCGCGATGCCGCTGGCCTGGGCGGTGCCCATGATCGTGCTGGAGTCGGACCGCGCGAAGACCCGCTCCACGGCGACGGCGTCGGGGGCGAACTCGTCGAGCCAGGCGTCGATGCCCTTCTCGATCGTGACCAGCCGCTGGGCGATCGGGACGTCGGCGCTGGTCCGGAGGACGTTGACGTCGACCAGGGTCAGCGGTCGCCCTGCTTCGCCGTCGACCACGCCGAGGCCGCAACGGGTCAGGCCGGGGTCGATCCCGAGCACCCGCATCGTCGCCTCCTGGGCTGAGAGTCCGAACACCTGTTCGGAGGTCACGCTAACCGGCGGCTCCCCCGTTCGTCGGTACGACGCGCCGCGTGCAGCCTTCAGTCAACCGGCACGGTCCCAGCCTGCAGACCAGCAGTGCGTCTCCTCACTCGAGCGGTCCTCGCACCAGCCGCGCTCGTGCCGGTCGGAGACTTGGCAACCGTCCCTTGGCTCCCGACGCAGACAAGCGTGTGCTCCTCGGCGGCCTGGACCGCTGGCCGCTGCTCGGCTCGCTTAGTGAGCGCTAAGTAACCCCGAACCGCCGGAGCTTCGGCGACCCCCAAACTTGGGGGACCGTCAGGGCAGGGTGCACTCCACAGCGCCGAGTGCGCAGTCAAGACTCACGGGACGTCATGCGATTCGGGCGCTCATAGGCCCACAGCTCGTATGACGTCCTGGCCCGCTCGTCTGGCCCCATGGGCGACCAATCCGAAGTAGGACGGGCGACACGCTCGGCCACCATTGACGCGTCCCGCAGCTCCGCTGCGTCACGCGTCGAGCTGCGCCATGACCTCGTCGGACACGTCGAAGTTCGCGAACACGTTCTGCACGTCGTCGGAGTCCTCGAGCGCCTCGATCAGGCGGAAGACCTTGCCGGCGGACTCCTTGTCGAGCTCGACCTGCATGTCCGGGACGAACTGCGCCTCGGCGGAGTCGTAGTCGATCCCGGCCGCCTGCAGCGCGGACCGTACGGCGACCAGGTCGGTGGCCTCGGAGATCACCTCGAACGCCTCGCCGAGGTCGTTGACCTCCTCGGCGCCGGCGTCCAGCGCCGCCTCGAGGACGTCGTCCTCGGAGACCGGCGTGCCGTCCTGGTCGGCCGGGACGAGGACGACGCCCTTGCGGTTGAACAGGAAGGACACCGAGCCCGGGTCGGCGAGCGAGCCGCCGTTGCGGGTCATCGCCGTGCGTACCTCCATGGCGGCGCGGTTCTTGTTGTCGGTCAGGCACTCGATCAGCATCGCGACGCCCGCGGGGCCGTAGCCCTCGTACATGATCGTCGTGTAGTCGGCCCCGCCCGCCTCGGCGCCCGAGCCGCGCTTGACCGCGCGGTCGATGTTGTCGTTGGGGACCGAGGACTTCTTCGCCTTCTGGATGGCGTCGTAGAGCGTCGGGTTGCCGGTCGGGTCTCCCCCACCCATCCGGGCCGCGACCTCGACGTTCTTGATCAGCTTGGCGAACATCTTGCCGCGCCGGGCGTCGACGACCGCCTTCTTGTGCTTGGTGGTCGCCCATTTGGAGTGGCCGGACATGCAGTTCCTTCAGGTTCGGTTGCTGACGAGGTCGACGAAGACCTGGTGGATCCGGGCGTCCCCACCCCACTCGGGGTGGAACGAGGTGGCCATCAGGTGGCCTTGCCGGACCGCGACGATCCTACCCGTGGCCGGCCCCGCGGCCACGCGCGCGAGGACCTCGACGTCGGGACCCGCGTCCTCCACCCACGGGGCGCGGATGAACACGGCGTGCACGGGGTGCTCGATCCCCGCGAAGTCGAGGTCACCCTCGAACGAGTCCACCTGGCGCCCGAAGGCGTTACGACGCGCCGTGATGTCGAGGCCGCCCAGCGTCTCCTGACCGGGAGCGCCGTCCTCGATCCGGTCGGCCAGCATGATCATCCCGGCACAGGTGCCGAAGGTGGGCAGCCCGTCCTTGATCCGCTGCCGGAGCGGCTCGAACAGGTCGAAGGTGCGCGCCAGCTTGGCCATGGTCGTGGACTCCCCGCCGGGGATGACCAGGCCGTCGCAGGCCTCGAGCTCGGCGATCCGACGTACGGCGAACGCGTGGGTGCCGAGCTCGGTCAGCACCCGCAGGTGCTCGCGGACGTCACCCTGGAGGGCGAAGACGCCGATCGAGGGGCGGGCGTCCAGCTAGCTCACCAACCCCGCTCGGCGAGCCGGTGCGGCTGCGGGATCTCCTCGACGTTCAGCCCGACCATCGCCTCGCCCAGCCCTCGGGAGACCTTGGCGACGACGTCGGGGTCGTCGAAGAACGTGGTGGCCTTGACGATCGCCTCGGCCCGCTCGGCGGGGTTGCCGGACTTGAAGATGCCGGAGCCGACGAACACGCCCTCGGCGCCGAGCTGCATCATCATCGCCGCGTCGGCCGGGGTGGCGATCCCGCCCGCGGTGAACAGGACCACGGGGAGCTTGCCGGCCTCGGCGACCTCCTTGACCAGGTCGTACGGCGCCTGGAGCTCCTTGGCGGCGACGTAGAGCTCGTCGCCCTCGAGGCTGTGGAGCCGCCGGATCTCCGCGCGGATGGTCCGCATGTGGGTGACGGCGTTGGTGACGTCGCCGGTGCCGGCCTCGCCCTTGGAGCGGATCATCGCCGCGCCCTCGGTGATCCGGCGCAGCGCCTCACCCAGGTTGGTGGCGCCGCACACGAAGGGGACCGTGAAGGCCCACTTGTCGATGTGGTTGGTGTAGTCGGCGGGCGTCAGGACCTCGGACTCGTCGACGTAGTCGACGCCCAGGCTCTGGAGCACCTGCGCCTCGGCGAAGTGGCCGATCCGGGCCTTGGCCATCACCGGGATCGAGACGGCCTCGATGATCCCGTCGATCATGTCGGGGTCGCTCATCCGGGAGACCCCGCCCTGCGCACGAATGTCGGCGGGGACCCGCTCGAGCGCCATCACCGCGACGGCGCCGGCGTCCTCGGCGATCTTCGCCTGCTCGGCGGTGACCACGTCCATGATCACGCCGCCCTTGAGCATCTCGGCCATGCCGCGCTTCACGCGCCCGGTCCCGGTCTGGGTGCCGGTCGGATTCGCCTCGGGGGTGGGGGTCTGTGCCATGCCTCCATCGTACGGCGAGGCGCCGTTCACGGCGTATTCGGGAGCACCCTGCGCGGGTGTTCAGCCGAAGTAGGCCTTGGTGTCCTCGAACCGGAACCGCCACGAGGCCAGCATCGCGAAGCCCGCCCCGAATGCAGCGATCACTCCGGCCGGGAGCAGTACGTCGACCAGGCCTCCGCCCTCCAGGATGACCTCCCGGAAGCCCTCCATGGCCCAGTACGTCGGGAGCGCGGGTGCGACCGCCCCGGCCCACCCCGGCATCGCCTCGACGGGCACCCAGGCGCCGCCGAGCAGGGCCAGGGCGGTGCCGCCGACGCTCCCCACCGCGTTGAGCTGGTTCATCGTCTTGGAGAGGGCGGTCACCAGCATCCCGAAGGCACTGAGCGACAGGCCCAACACCACGATCAGCAGCCACAGGGCCCACCACGAACCACGCACCTGCATCCCGAACAGCGGTCCCCCGGCGACGAACAGCAGACCGAGCTGAGTCACGCTCACCAGGACCATCGGCACCACCTTGCCGACCATGATGTCGGTCGAGCTGGCGGGTGATGCCCGGAGCCGGTCCCACGTGCCCCAGCCGTGGTCCCGGAAGAAGCTGAAACCGGAGTAGCCCACCCCGAAGGCCGCGAAGGCCACGGCCATCCCCGGGACGGCGAACTCCGAACCGTTGGCATCGGGGAATCCCTGGGCTCGCAGCTGGCTCGCAAACAACTCCTTGGTCAGGGCCGCCATCAGGAGCGGCATCAGGATCACGAAGATCACCGTGCCCGGATCGGTCAGCTGGACACGCATCTCATGTCGGAAGATCGCCCAGATCGCCCGACCCGACATCACACGCCCCCCTCCGCAGGGCCGGTCGGCACCGGGACCGGCTTGTTCTCGCTGTCGACCTCGTCGTAGCGCCGCCCGGTCAGCGCGAGGTACACCGCCTCCAGCGTGGGGCGGACGATCTCCACCGACGCCAGGCTGCCCGCCGGCAACCGCGGGAGTACGTCGGTGAGCACCGCGGCCGGGTCGTCGGCCGGCAGGCGCAGACGAAGGTCGTCGACGCGCTCGGCACCGGTCAGGTCGGGGGTGGCGCCGTCGTGGAAGGTGAGCTCGACCACCGGCTGTGCGTGCTCCCGGATCAGCTCGCCCACCCCACCGCGCGCGATCACCCGGCCCTGGTCGACGATCACCACACTGCCGTCGAGCGTCTCGACCTCCGCCAGGTAGTGGGTGGAGTACAACACCGCGGACCCCTCAGCCGCGAGCTCACGCACGAGGTCGAGGATGTGGCCGCGGGTCTCGACGTCCGCGCCTGTGGTCGCCTCGTCGAGCAGCAGCAGCCGCGGGCGGTGCAGCAGTGCGATCGCCGTGTGCAGCCTCCTCTTCTGGCCGCCGGAGAGCTTGCCGGCCTGGCGATCGAGGAGGTCGGTGATCGCCATGGCCTCGGACACCTCGTCGATCCGCAGCTGCAGCTCACGGCGGCCGAGCCCGGCCAGCTCCCCGAAGAGGGCGAGGTTCTGTCGGACCGTGACCACCGGATAGAAGCCGGTGTCCTGGGGCGCGATCCCGATCAGGCTCCGCACCTTGGCGGACTTGCGGCGGGCGTCCAGGCCGCCGACCTCGACGACCCCGTCGTCGGCACGGCGAAGCCCGGCCACGATGGAGACCAGCGTCGTCTTCCCGGCGCCGTTGGGTCCGAGCAGTGCCACGATCTCGCCGGCGGACACGTCGAGGTCCACGCCACGCAACGCCTCGACCTCGCCGTACGACTTCCGCAGCCCCGCGACGTGCAGCACGTGTGCGAGTATCCGCTCCGGCTCCCCGGCCGGTCAACGACCTGCAGGACCCTCCTCCGCAGGACGCAGAGCCTGCTGTGCGGACCAGCCAGATCCGCTGACCCACGGTGATCGTGCTGGCGATCGCCAGGACCCACAGCGTCACCTCGTAGAGGATCGGCAGCCCCAGCAGGTCGCCGAAGAACGTCAGCACCAGGATCGCGACCAGCCGGTCGGCGCGCTCGGCCAGCCCGACCTGGGCGCGGAAGCCGAGCCCCTCCCCCCGGCAGCGGGCGTACGACGTGACGCCGCCCATCACCAGGCAGGCCAGGCTGAGCACGAGGTAGAGCCGGTCCTCGGCCACCCAGGCGAAGTAGAGCGCGAGCCCGCCGAAGATCGCGCCGTCGCCGATCCGGTCCAGGGTCGAGTCGAGGAAGGCGCCGAACTTGTCGGTGCGTCCGAGGGTGCGGGCCAGCTGGCCGTCGATCAGGTCCGAGAACACGAACGCCGTGATCACCAGGACGCCCTGCCAGAGCATGCCTTGCGGGAAGAACACCAACGCACCGGCGCAGACGCCGAGGGTGCCCACGACGGTCACCGCGTCCGGGCTGATCCCCAGCTTGAGGAACAGCCGCACGAACGGCGCGAGCATGACCGTCTGCCAGAAGCTCTTGAACCTGTCCAACATGGTGGCGGCAGGCTACCGGGGACGCGCGGCCACCCGGTGCAGGCGGTCGCGCGTCCCGGTCAGGCGAGTGGCCAGGCGGATCCTCAGACCAGCTCGGGCAGCCTCAGGTGAGCGAGCACGAGGTCGAACTCGGCGACGTCGGTGAACTCGATGCCGGCCTCGGCGGTCGCCTGTCTCCCGCATCGCGGCCGCGGGCTCGCGACTTGCGTCCAGCGTCTCGCGGGAGTCGAAGGTCGCCGTCACACAGCCCCGGCCTCCGGCCCGGTCCACGAGCAGGCTCGCGCTGCAGAAGCCGTCCATCTCCTCCAGTGCCGGCAGCGCGACCGAGCGGAACCGCTCGATGCTGGTGTCGACGTCCGCGGCCCGGCTCCAGACGACCCGGCAGCAGGCGCCGGCGTGCGTGGGGTGCTCGCGGTGCATCAGCGCCACCTCCCACTCCTCGACCTCGGGCCTGCCGCCGAGGATCTCGCCGCCGCGTGACCGGTGCGTCGCCATCGCGTCCCGGCTGGCCGCCATCGCCTCCTCGGACTCCCAGGAGCTGGTGGCGATTCCGTGACCGGACTCGCGGTCGACGACCAGGGACAGGCCGATACAGCCGTCCAGTGTCGTGATGACGGGCAGTACCTCGTCGCGGATGTAGGCGATGCCGGCGTCAACCTTCGCCGGGTCGCCCTTGATCGTGGTGGAGCGCGCAAACATGGGGCCTCCCTCGTTCGGGGGCGATGCCCCTCCCGGCACCGCCGACTCCGTCACTCTCCTCCCCGTTGTCGCCCGTGGCAACGCAAGATCTGGTCAAGCGGGCCAGGCGCCGGCGACCAGCGCGCGGGTCTCACCCGAGCAGCTCCGGGAGCGTCTTGGTGCGCCCGATGATCGGCATGAAGTTCGAGTCTCCCGGCCAGCGGGGTACGACGTGCTGGTGCAGGTGCGCGGAGATGCCGGCGCCGGCGACGGCACCCTGGTTCATCCCGAGGTTGAAGCCCTGGGCACCCGACACCGAGCGGATCACCGTCATCGCCTGCCGGGTCAGCAGGCCGATCTCCGCGACCTCCTCCGGGGTGGTCTCGGTGTAGTCGGCGATGTGCCGGTAGGGGCACACCATCAGGTGGCCGGGCGCGTAGGGGTAGAGGTTGAGCACGGCGTACGCCGTCTCGCCGCGGCGGACGACCAGCCCGGCCTCGTCCTCACCCCGCGGGATCCGGCAGAACGGGCACTCCCCCGACGAGGCGTCGACCGGCTTGTCGTCGCCCCTGATGTAGCCGATCCGGTGCGGGGTCCACAGCCGCTCGAGCCCGTCGGGCTCGCCGGCGCCGTCCTGGAACTCGCCCACCTCAGACCTGGGCCCGGCTCTCGACGGCCTGGGCGACCCGGTCGATCGCCTCCCCGATCGGGACGCCGTTGTCCTGGTGGCCGTCGCGGTAGCGGAACGAGACCGCTCCGGCCTCCATGTCCTGGTCGCCGGCGATCACCATGAACGGCACCTTCTGGAGCTGGGCGTTGCGGATCTTCTTCTGCATCCGGTCGTCGGAGTGGTCGACCTCGACCCGCAGGCCGCGCTCCTTCATCTGCCGCGCGACGTCGTAGAGGTAGTCGTGGTGCCGCTCGGCGATCGGGATCCCCTGCACCTGGACCGGCGACAGCCAGGGCGGGAAGGCGCCGGCGTAGTGCTCCACGAGGACGCCGTAGAACCGCTCGAGCGAGCCGAACTTCGCCGAGTGGATCATCACCGGCTGCTGCCGCGACCCGTCGGCCGCCTGGTACTCCAGCTCGAACCCGGCCGGCTGGTTGAAGTCGTACTGGATGGTCGACATCTGCCAGGTGCGCCCGATCGCGTCCTTGGCCTGGACGGAGATCTTGGGGCCGTAGAACGCCGCGCCCCCCGGATCCGGGACCAGCTCGAGGCCGGTCTCGGTCGCGGCCTCCTCGAGCACCTTCGTCGCAGCTTCCCACTGCTCGTCGGAGCCCATGAACTTGTCGCGGGTCTCGTCCCGGGTCGACAGCTCGAGGTAGAAGTCGTCGAGGCCGAAGTCGCGGAACAGGCCGAGGCAGAAGTTCAGCAGGTGCTTGATCTCGTCGGCCGCCTGCTCGGGCATGCAGTAGGAGTGCGAGTCGTCCTGGGTCATCCCGCGGACCCGGGTCAGACCGTGCACCACCCCGGACTTCTCGAACCGGTAGACCGACCCGAACTCGAAGAGCCGCAGCGGCAGCTCGCGGTAGGACCGGCCACGCGAGCGGAAGATCAGGTTGTGCATCGGGCAGTTCATGGCCTTGAGGAAGTAGCGGGCACCCTCCATCTCCATCGGCGGGAACATGGTGTCCTCGAAGTACGGCAGGTGGCCGGAGGTGTGGAACAGCCCCTCCTTGCTGATGTGCGGGGTCCCGACGTACTCGAAGCCCTCCTCGATGTGGCGCTGCCGGACGTAGTCCTCCATCACCCGCTTGATCACCCCGCCCTTGGGGTGGAAGACGGCCAGCCCGGAGCCCAGCTCGTCGGGGAAGCTGAACAGGTCGAGGTCACGGCCGAGCTTGCGGTGGTCGCGGCGCTCGGCCTCCTCGATCAGGTGGAGGTGCTCCTCGAGCGCCTCCTTGGACTCCCAGGCGGTGCCGTAGATCCGCTGGAGCTGCTTGTTCTTCTCGTCGCCGCGCCAGTACGCCGCCGCGGAGCGCATCAGCTTGAACGCCGGGATCCGCTTGGTGGTGGGCAGGTGCGGGCCGCGGCACAGGTCGCTCCAGGCGACCTCGCCGTTGCGGTTGAGGTTGTCGTAGATGGTGAGCTCGGCGCCGCCGACCTCGACGCTCGCGCCCTCCGCGGCGGCTTCCGCGTTGCCGGCGCCCTTGAGGCCGATCAGCTCGAGCTTGTAGGGCTCGTCCTTGAGCTCGGTCAGCGCGTCGGCGTCGGTGGTGACCCGGCGCTCGAAGCGCTGGTTCTCCTTGACGATCTTGCGCATCCGGGACTCGATCTTCTCGAGGTCCTCGGGGTGGAAGGGGGTCTCGACGTCGAAGTCGTAGTAGAAGCCGTTCTCCACCGGCGGCCCGATGCCGAGCTTCGCGTCCGGGAAGAGGTCCTGGACGGCCTGGGCCAGGACGTGGGCGGTCGAGTGGCGCAGGATGTCGCGCCCGTCCGGGCTGTCGATCGCGACCCCCTCGACGTCGTCGCCCTCGCCGAGCTCGTAGGCCAGGTCCTTCAGGACGTCGCCCACCCGGGCGGCGATGACGCCCCGGTCGTCGGCGAAGAGCTCCCAGGCCTTGGTGCCCGTCGTCACGGTCCGCTCCTCACGCACACCTGCGTGGATGAGGGCGACCTTGATGTCGGACACGTGTGACTCCTTGCGTGGGTGGGCTCCGTGGACCGGAGCTCGGACCCGGTCAGGGTATCGGCCGACCCGGCGCCACTTCGCGGCAGTTTCCGCCGACGGGTCAGCGGCCCGAGTTGAGGAAGCCGATCACCATGCAGCCCCACCAGCCGGCCTGCGAGAGCCCCGCGCTGCCCATCAGTCGCAGCAGGAGCGACCGGGGCGCGGCGTCGTACTCCTCGAGGCGGCGCTGGAGGTCCTGGGCCTGCACGCCGTTGAGGGCGACGACGAGGACCAGGGCCAGCTTGACCCGGGTCAGCGGGTCGCCGAGCTGCGGCCCGAGCAGGATGCCGCTGAGGACGAGTCCGGCCAGGCCGATCCAGATCAGCTGGTGCATGCCGGTCGCCATCCGGGTGACCTCCGCGAGCCGGCGTCGGCCCAGCAGCCACTGGAGACCGCACCAGTCCAGGACCAGCACGGCCCCGAAGCCGACGACCAGGGAGGCGAGGTGGGCGAAGAGCGCCACCCGCTCCAGCGAGGCGTCGACCTCGATGTGGGCGGCCACCCAGACCGATCCCGCCCACCCGAGCGCGACCAGTACGCCGATGCCCCACCGCGCCCACCCGGGCAGCGGCGGAGCGTGCGTCGCCGCGACGGTCACGCGACGTCGAGGTGGACGTCCTCGAAGGTGACCGTGGTCCCCTCGTTCATGGCCGGCGTCTCGCCTTCCTCGCCGTGCCGGGAGAACGTCGGCTGGCCGATCGTGGCGCGCAGCGTGTAGTGGCCGCTCTCGGGGATCTCGAAGTTCGTGGCGTAGTGGAAGAACTCGCCGTAGAGGAACTCGAGCTCGCGGTCCTCGACGACGTCGCCGCTCTCGTCGATGACCTGGAGCCGGACCGGCGTCTCGGGGACCAGCCGCCCGGTGGCCTCCTCGAACGGCAGGATCTCGATGTGGTGGGTCTCCCCCGCCTGCGGCTCCCGGAAGTGCTGGTCGCCGTGGTGGGAGGTGTACCAGGGCTCGGCGGCCTCCACGATGTAGCCGACCTTCCAGCCGTCCTGGGTCTTCTGCCCGCCGGCCGACTCGATCTCCTCGGCCATCGTGGCGTACTCCGCGGCGACGCCCTCGGGCGTGGGGCCGACGTCGGCGGCCGGTGCCTCCTCGCTGCACGAGGCGAGGGATCCGGCCAGGGCCGTGGCGATCAGGGCGGTTCCGAGGCGGTGCATGACTGCTCCTTCACGATCGAGTTAGGTAAGGCAACCCTAACTGTCTCGTCGGGACCGGACTCCCCCGGTCTCGCGGACCGGCTCCTCAGTCGACCGCGGTCACCCACGTGTGCACGGCGTCCTCGACCAGCCGCGCCGGGTCGGGACTGACCTGCTGCCGGGCCTCGGAGGCGTAGTACGCCGCGTCGGCGCGCTCGAAGCTGGCCCGGTCGTCGTGCTCGAGCAGCCAGAAGAACTGGTCGGTCTCCTCGGACACCCAGCCGCGGACCCGGAAGCCGAACTGCTCCCGGAGCGGCCGGACGGCGGCGCCGCCACTCGGCCGCGAATGCGCGGCCTGGCCGGGCGCCGTCCGGTAGATGCGCAGCTGGGCCTGCATGGGTTCATCCTGCCGACCGCGCGCCGGAGATGCAGGTCAGGGTGGGCAATATTCGGTTGGTTGAGCGAGTCCACCCGCCTCTAGGGTGGACCGATGACGTCGGTCAAGCAGGTCCAGGTCACCTTCGACTGCGCAGAACCTGAGCGCGTGGCTCGCTTCTGGTCCGAGGTCCTGGGGTACGTCGTACCGCCGTCAGCCGAGGGCGAGGACTCCTGGTCCGCAGCCATGGACCCCTCGGGTGTGGGCCCGCGACTGTTCTTCCAGCGCGTTCCCGAGGGCAAGGTCGTGAAGAACCGGCTGCATCTCGACGTGCGGGTCGGCACCGGGCTCGTGGGTGAGGAGCGCGTCGCCACGCTCGAGGCCGAATGCGCACGACTGATCGCGCTCGGCGCCGTACGCGTGCGGCTCATGCTTGCCGATGAGGAGAACGAGTCCTGCCTCGTGATGCAGGACGTCGAGGGCAACGAGTTCTGTCTCGACTGAGTGCCCGTGGCCGTCGGCGTGCGAATCGCGCGGCATCGAGGGTGGGCGATACTGGGTTCGAACCAGTGACCTCTTCGGTGTGAACGAAGCGCGCTACCACTGCGCCAATCGCCCCGATGGGAATGCGGCGAAACCTTAGCGCATGGCTTGACGGGACTCACATTCAAGGAGTTCGCCGATCCGCGTCACGAACGGCCGCCCCGCCCGTTGAACCTGTATGAACCCGCGGCCGACCTCGCGATGCCTCGCCCATCCGGTCCTGATGCACTGCATCGACCGACGCGGGAACACGGTCGACCTCACGGCACGGTTCGAGTACGACGCGGCCGACCCGTTCGCGGTGTGGATCTGCTTCCCGCGCGGGATCCGTTGGGCGATGTCCCGCGAGCTGCTGTCGCGCGGCATGTCCGACCCGGCCGGCGACGGGGACATCCACGTCGAACCCGCGGTCGACGACTGGGGCAGGGGGATCGTCCTCTTCGAGTTCCGCTCCCCCGACGGGCACCTGAAGGCCCAGGCGACGATGCGCGAGCTCTACCGCTTCCTGACCCGCACGCTGGCCGTGGTCCCGTTCGGGACCGAGACGGTCGACGTCGACGCCATCGTCGGGGAACTGCTAGGCGCCGAGTAGCTCGCGCTCCCGGCTCCGCCACGCGGCGCGGGCCTCGCTCGTCACCGGCCCGGGCGCCGGCAGCTCGACCTCGTTCCAGCGGCTGACCGCCTGGACGTCGCGGGTCGTGGACACCAGGAACACCTCGCTGGCCCGCTCGACGGTCTCGATCGGCTCGTCGACCTCGCGGCCGCCGTACCACTCCAGGAGGAGGGCGCGGGTGACGCCGGCCAGGCAGCCGCTCTCCAGCGTGGGCGTGCGCAGCTCGCCGTCGACGACGTAGAAGACGTTGGTGCCGGTGCCCTCGCACAGGTTGCCGCGCAGGTTGGCGAAGACCGCCTCGCTGGCCCCGCGCTCGTGGGCGTGCGCGAGCGCGACCACGTTCTCGGCGTACGACGTGGTCTTGAGGCCGGCCAGCGCCCCGCGCTCGTTGCGCGGCCACGGCACCGTCACGACGGCCGTCGACTCCGGCGCCTCCCCCATCGCGTCGGCGACGACCACCAGGGTGGGCGGCGCGTCGCCGCGACCGGACCCGAGCGGGGCCGGCCCGCCCGTGTAGGTGATCCGGATCCGGCCCAGCGCGAGGGGCTCCCCGTCGAGCACGGCGGCCACCCCGCGGCGTACCTCCGCGTCGTCGACCTCCGGCAGGCCGAGCCCCGCCGCCGAACGGGCGAGCCGGTCGAGGTGCCGGGTGAGGGCGAACGGCTGCCCGTCGACCACCTTGATCGCCTCGAACACCCCGTCCCCCACGGTCAGCCCGTGGTCGGAGACGCCGATGGCCGGAGCGTCCGCGTCGGGGAGCAACTCACCGTTCAGCCAGGCCCGCATGGGGCCACTCTAGGAGGCCGCCGGACCCCCGCCCGGACCTCCAACACGCGTGCCGAGTCGGATTTTGCGAGGGTAGGGGCATCGGCTACTGTTCTCACGCACCTGACCCCCCGGGGTCGGAAGCAAGCGGACGTAGCTCAGTTGGTAGAGCGCAACCTTGCCAAGGTTGAGGTCGCGAGTTCGAGCCTCGTCGTCCGCTCGGAGAGGTCTCTCCCAGGTTTGGCCTCCACGGTGGGTTGGCCGAGAGGCGAGGCAACGGACTGCAAATCCGTGTACACGGGTTCAAATCCCGTACCCACCTCCACCAGCCACATCACAACTCAAGATCCCGGGCGATTGGCGCAGTGGTAGCGCGCTTCCTTGACACGGAAGAGGTCACTGGTTCAAACCCAGTATCGCCCACCAGCACGTTTCTGCAGGTCAGAGTCACAATGAAGTCCCTCAGCCGATCACGGTGAGGGGCTTCTTGCTTTCCCTTGGGGCACTAACTGGGGCACTAAGTCTCGCGGGGCACTCCCCGTCGGCCCCTGCTCCGGGACGTCGAAGAGCGAAGAGCGTGTCCATCACGTGCGCCCGAAGTGCGGGTGCAGCGGTAAACGAAGCTCGCCGAGCCAGCTCCAGTTCGGCGAGCCGAAGACCGGCCGTTTGAGGTCGAAGAACTCTGGCTCCCCGATGCTGAGCTTGTTCATCTCCTCCATCTGAGCCTGCAGCTCCGGCGGAAGCTCCTTGCGCTCACCCTCGCGTGCCTCGGTTTCGGAGGTGAAGTACATGACCATGGTGTAGGCACCCTCGTCGTGGCCGATCGTGATGCTGCCGATCACGTCGGGTCGGAACTCCGCCCACTTGTCGGCATCCTGAGCCATCAACTGCTTTGCCCGCTCCGCGTCGCTGCCCCGGCCCTGCATCACCTGGACGAAGCCAGCGTGGTCTGGGTCACCATTCACGTCCACGTCGACGTCCGTGCTGTTGCGGAAGTCAGCCTCGCCGTCAAGCAGCTGCGCGGTTTCCGCCCACCACGCACCCTGTTCCGGCCGGGCGCTGTTTGCCATGGCCCCCTCCTCGGACTCGAAACGAACCACGAAGATGAACCTGCCGTCGTCGGTGACTCCGCCGGTCGAACCAAGCCAGCCGGTGGCACCGGCCGACAGGTCCGCCTTCCACCGGTCGAACGCATCGCCGAGAGCTTGCGGCTGCGAGGCTCCTGCCCTGAATGACTTGGACGAACATGATGAGCCTCCCTTGGAAGGTATGGAAGACGAACCTCGTCTAACCCGAGGCTAGCCAGTCGCGCCGCTCAGGGGAACGGCCTCCCGAAGCGGGAGCCCATCGCATCACACCGCTGCGCACCGACCTGGAGAGTCATGCAACTCCGAACAGACTCAATCTCCCCACCTTCTCTCCGGCCAACGTGCGATGGGGAGGTCGGTCGGCGTTCGGAACTAAGCTCAAGTCACCTGACGGTGCAGCAAGACCCTCTTGAAGTACCGCTGCGAAGGTGTCGTTCGCCATGAGGGCGATGCCCGCGACCGCCTCCAGCAACGTCGTCTTACCAGCCCCGCCGGGACCGACGATCGCGACGCAGCTCCCCGGCGGAGACCGAGAACGACACGGCGTCCAGGAGCGTCAGCTGGTTCCGGTTTCGGAGCCGGACCTGCCGCGACAGCTGGTCGACATCGATACTGATGCCGCGTCGGTCGACTGCGATATCGTCCTGCTGCACTGCTGTTCGGTCATCGCTGCTCCTCGAGGTGTCGGCGGCGGTTCGGATGTTGGGAGAGATCGATGAACTCCTCATCAGACCGTCACGTAGACTTGCAGGTAAGTAGCCGGGATCGAGGTCGTGTCGGGGTCCTGGCTTGCGTTCTGGCTGGTGAACAGCGCCGCGAGCTCCTGTTGCAGGTCCTCGGTCCGGCCGTCCGCATCTGCTGCGGCGAAGGCGTTCATGGTCGGCCCGTAGTACGGTCCGGAAGATGGCAAGCAACGCTGTCGGCGCGGCTGGGTACTCGAAGGTGTAGGTCTCGCGGGAGAAGTCGATTCGGTCGGCGGCGATGCCGGCCTGGCCGAACCGCTCGACCACGTTCTCCTCGACGCCCCACGTCATCGGGCTGATGAAGCCCTCCGGCGGCGGCGGCGAGTAGGCGCCGGAGATCTTGAGGATCTGGGCGACCAGGGTCGGGTCGCCCGGGATCCAGTTGCCCATCACGATCCGCCCACCGGGGCGGGTCACCCGGACCATCTCCTTGGCGACATCGAACGGGCGCGGCGCGAACATCGCCCCGAAGATGCTCACGACCAGGTCGAAGGAGTCGTCGGCGAGGTCGTCCAGGTGTGAGGCGTCGCCTTCCTGGAACCGGCACTTGGTCAGGCCTTCCGCCTCGGCCCGCTGGTTGCCCGCCGCCACCAGGTTGCTGGCGATGTCGACCCCCAGCACTTCCGCGCCGAGCCGGGCCGCCGGCAGGGCGGTCGTGCCGTCCCCGCAGCCGAGGTCGAGCACGCGCGTTCCGGGGGTGATGCCGAGGCGCGCGACCAGGGCTTCCCCACTGGCGCGCATCGCTTCGGCGACCTGGGTGAAGTCGCCCTTCTCCCAGAGTGCCTTGTTCGGGTTCGCTGTCACTGTCATGGCTTCCTCCTGGATGGACGGTCGGCTGACCCGGCCGTGGCTTCGTCTGTCGGGAGAGATCAATCTCTCTATTCAAGACCTTGCTTGATTAAGTAGGATCGGCGACCACCTTGTCAAGAGAAATCTTGAATATCGTTGGCTTCGCCGCTGCGGTGTGGCGCTGCCAGGGTGGAGGCTGACTGATTAGGAGTGGCGTCGGGTCTCGTACATCCGCGCTGCCACCAGCGCGCCGGAGACCGCGGTGAGCGCTGCCACGGTCCACACCGCGGCGCGCACTCCCCACAGGTCCGCTACGACACCGGACAGGACCGCACCCACGGCGAAGCCGCCGTCGCGCCATAGCCGGTAGATGCCGACTGACCTCGCCCGCCAGGCGGGGTGGGCGACGTCGCCGATCACTGCGAGCAGGGTTGGGTAGACCATGGCGGTGCCTGCTCCGAGCAGGGCGGCACCGCGGCCCAGAGCGCGAACGTGTCGGAGGCTGCGACGATTCCGAGAGCCACGGCCTGGGTGAGCATGCCGCCGACGATCAGGGACTTGCGGCCGATGCGGTCCGACAGTGCACCGGTGCCGAGCTGTCCGAGTCCCCACACCGCCGGGTACAGCGCGGCCAGGACGCCGATGCGGCCCACCGACAGCCCAGCGGTGGCGAAGAGGAGCGGGAAGAGGCCCCAGGCCAGGCCGTCGTTCAGGTTGTTCACCATCCCGGCCTGGCACGCCGAGGACAGGGCCGGCTCGCGCAGGCTGGTCTGGGCGAACACCTCGCGCTGAGTGAGCTCTGCGTGCAGGAGGGCGTCGCTGCCGTCGGCCTGGGGGACGTGCGCGCGAGCCTCGGCGTCGGCGTGGCTGCGGGTCTCACGCACGAAGAGCGTGGACAGACCCAACCCGAGCGCAGCGAAAGCGATGCCGAGGTAGAACGGCTCCGGGCGCAGGCCCTGCTCCGCCGCGAGGTAGCCGGTGGCCAACGCGGTGGCGGCGACGGCACCGTAACCGGCCGCCTCGTTGAGACCCATCGCGAACCCACGCCGCTCCGGTCCGACCAGGTCGATCTTCATGATCACGGTGGTCGACCAGGTCAGGCCCTGGCTCACACCGAGGAGCACGTTGGCGGCCACCACCCACCACCACGACGGTGCCCAGATCAGCAGCAGCGGCACGGGTACGGCGACCAGCCAGCCCGCGACCAGCACAGGTTTGCGCCCGTAGCGGTCCGACCAGGTTCCGGCCAGGTAGTTGGTGGCTGCCTTGGCCACGCCGAACGCCAGGATGTAGGTCATCCCGGCCGTGTAGGCGTCGAGGTGGAACTCCTGGTCGGCGAGCAGCGGCAGAACAGTGCGTTCCTGGCCGAGCATCCCGCCGACCAGCGCGTTGACCGCGACGAGCAGCGAGAACTGGGCCAGATTGGCGCGCAACCCGAGCCGCACGGGCCGTGACCGATCCGTAGGGGCAGCCGTCACGCGCTGGACTCCAAGTCGACGCCGTGGGAGGCGGCCCAGTCCGAAGGCCCGCCGAGCAGCACGCTCACGTCGTCGCGGCCGGCCCGCTCCAGACACTTGCCGCGGACATCGCCCGCTCTCCGTGTCCGCACATCACCGTCACCGGCCCGTCGGCCAACGACGTCGCCGTGGCGGCGAGAGCGCCCAGCTCACTGTGTTCTGCGCCCGGCACGTGCCCTGCAGCGAACTCCGAATCCTGGCGGATGTCGAGCACCCGCTCGACACCCGTCATCGTGTCGGCGTGACCAATGCCGTCGAGGTCGTCACCAGATCTGCCCCGGTCCAGGCCGCGATTCCCCCGGCGAGCTCCCCGGCAATGTCGTAGCCGACCTTGGCGGCCTGGCCGAGGATCTCGGCGGGGTCCTGGTCGAGACTGCGGAGCACAACGACCACGGCATCTTCGGGCAGCAGCCAGCCGAGCCACGTACCGAAGGCCGGGCGCAGCTCGATCGACAGAGATCCGGGCACATGCGCCGCGGCGTACTCCTCGATCGGACGGACGTCGACGACTGTCGCCCCGTCGTCCACGAGCCGCCGCACCTGCTCCACCGTCAGCGGCGCAAGCGTCAACGGCTCTGGAAGCACTGCTGGGCCGCGGCGGTTGGCCTCCCCGAGCCAACGGAAGTACGTCGGGAAGGACCCCAGCGAGCCGAGCAGCCGTGCCACGAACTCGTCCTCGCTCGCGGTCGCCAGCAGGGAGTTGGTGGCTCTCTCCCGTCCGATCGTGCTGGTCCGCTCGGACCCCGGCGGTGAGGAGCAGAAGCTCCCCGCGCCGTGGGTCGGCCAGACCGCGACCTCATCGGGCAACCCCATCAGGCGTTGGAGGGAGTGGTACTGCGCCCGGGCCAGCTCCTCGGTGCGCTCGGGCGCGACGAGGTCGGTCCTGGCCGCCGCGCCGACGATGAGTGAGCCCCCGCTGAACACACCGATCGGCGAGTCGCCGTCCAGGAGGAGGAACGCGAGGTGCTCGTCGGTGTGACCCGGCGTCGCCCAGGCGCGCAGAACCAGCCCGCCCAGGTCGACCTCGTCGCCGTCGCGCAGGCCCCGATGCGGAAAGGCACGTCCCCGGCCGCAGACGCCAACACGACCGCGCCCTCGGTGGCAGCGAGCTGCACCGCGCCGGAGAGGAAGTCCGCGTGCAGGTGGGTGTCGGCGGCGTACGCGACCTTGAGCCCGCGTCGGGCCGCCAGCTCGCGGACCGATCGCAGGTCGCGTGCGGCGTCGACCGCCAAGGCTCGGCCATCACCGAGGTCGACCAGGTAGGCGAGTTGCCCAGCCCCTCGTCCACCAGGGCCTCGACCGACAGCCCGGTCGTGCTCACTGCGACCTCCCCACCGGAAGCCGGGCCGCAGCCCACTCGGGGAAGCCGTCCTCCAACCGGGATGCACTGACGCCGCGGCGAGCGAGCAGCCGCACCGCCTCGTCGGCATACACGCAGTACGGCCCGCGGCAGTAGGCCACCACGTCGGCGCCGTCGGGGATCTCCCCCAGCCGCGACTTCAGGTCCTGGGCTGGCACGGAGATCGCTCCGCGGATGTGGCCGGCAGCGAACTCCGGCTCCGGGCGTACGTCGAGCACGACCACGTCGCCTTGCCGTAGCCGAGCGCGGAGCTGGTCCCGGGTCACGGTGTTGAGCTTGCTCCGGTCCCCCAGGTAGTCCGACGCGAGACGGTCCAGTTCCGCGACGTGGAGCTCGGCCGCCTCCCGCATGGTGCGCCACAGCGTGCCGACCACCGGACTGGCCAGCGAGTAGTGAATCCGGGTGCCGTCTCGGCGCGACGTGACCAGCCCCGCCTTCAGCAGCCGTTGCAGGTGCTGGGAGGTGTTGGCCACGGTCTGCTCGATCTCCGCCGCGAGCTCCTCCACGGACCGTTCGCCCTGGGCAAGGACGTCGACCAGCTCCGCGCGGCGGCCGTTGGCCAAGGCCTTCGCCGCTTCGGCCAGCGCGTCGTACAGGGCTGCTTTGGCCTGATGGTCACCCATCCGTGGTCACCTCCGGGAGATGTTGTTCAAGACTTCTCTTGACAAGCATGCCACACGGGTGTGTTATTCAAGTAATCTCTTGAACATGAGACGAGGCGTCGAGTCGAGGAGCTGGAAGATGGCGGCACGGTGGACACGGTCGAGCTGGAGACCAAGGTCAAGGAGATGTACCGCCACGTGGCGCAGGAGCCGGGCGGCGACTACCACTTCGAGCTGGGCGAACGCCTTGCCCTGCGCGTGGGATACGACGCCGATCGGCTGCGGAACGTGCCCGCCGGGGCGGTCGAGTCCTTCGCCGGCGTCGGCTTCTTCTTCGACCTCGCGAACCTGACCAGCGGTGAGACAGTGGTCGACCTGGGCAGCGGGTCAGGCATGGACGCCCTCTACGCCGCTGACTACGTGGGACCGGCGGGCCGCGTCGTCGGCATCGACTTCACCCTCGAACAGCTCGAGAAGGCCCGCAAGATCGCCGCGGGCGCCGGAGCAGATCATGTGGAGTTTCTCGAGGGTCGCATCGAGTCACTCCCGCTCCCCGACGCAAGCGTGGACTGCGTCATCTCGAACGGGGTCATCAACCTGGCCCCCGACAAGCACGCCGTGTTCGCCGAAGCGGCGCGGGTGCTGCGCCCGGGCGGACGCCTGGCGATCGCCGACATCATCACCGAGAAGCCCCTCACCGAGGCCATCGTCTGCAACGCCGACCTGTGGGCCTCGTGCATCGGCGGCGCGGCCGAGCAGGAGACCTATCTGCAGGCGATCAGTCGGCCGGCTTCACTATCGACACCGCTCCGGGTCAACGCCTACGCGTTCCTCTCCGATCAGGCCCGCAACGCCAGCGCCAAGTACGGCGTCAAGAGCATCTCCCTCCTCGCCACCAAGTAGTGCCTGAGCGACGACGAGGACGTCGCGAGCAGTGAGCACGAAGGAGACCTCCGGTGGAACTCCGTCGAGGTGATGGCTGTGACCCTCGAAGCCGACGCTGGCCAGCCACGCCACCCAGTGATCGGTGGTGACAGTCAGTCAAATTCCCCGCTCACGACGTCGTTGCCATGGACTCAACTCTCAGGCCGCATGTGGGCCTGCGACCCCTTGGCAGGCGACCCAGAGGTCAGCGCTCAAGCGCCGCCCAGACGACGTCCACGCAGGGCCCAGCTCGTGCCCGGATGTTCCGGCATGTCCAGGTTCGTGTGCGACGTCTCGCAGCCCGAGCCGCGGGGCCGTGCTCACCGGTGGGCAGAGCACACACCTGGGTGCCCGTGTCGCTCCAGACATTCCGGGGCGGTTGAGAGCGTGACCTGCTTCGTGCGTTGGACAGGTACCGACCGTGTGGGATCCGGTGCTGGCCGAGGCCAAGGTGGACGACTTGCTCTAATGGCGTCATGGAGGCTGCTCTCGCCCTGGCACGCACCGCCCATGAGCGTCATGCGTGGCGTGAGGCGTACGACGGCTTCTTGGCACTGCTCGAGAGCCTGGCCGCCGAGGACCTCGAGCGTCTTGCCGTCAGCGCCTACCTCGTGGGGATCGACCCCGTCAGCGACGACGCTTGGGCGCGTGCCCACCAGACGCGGCTCGGCTCCGGCGACGTTCCCGGAGCCGTGCGTTGCGCCTTCTGGTTAGCCTTCCGGCTCGTCAACGCCTTCGACCGGCCTGAGGGCAACGGCTGGATCGCACGCATCGAACGCCTCGTCGGGCCGACCTCGCCGGACTCGATCGAGGCGGGGCGGCTGGCTTACCTGACGGGACTTCGGGCGGCCTTCGAGGGTGACCTCACTACCGCCGCGACGGACTTGGCAAGGTCCGCAGAGGTCGCCTCGTTGTGGCTCGACGACGAGCTCGCGGCTCTGGCCCGCCTCTCGCTCGGTCGGGTGCGGATCTTCCTGGGCGAGATCACTCCCGGCGTCCGACTGCTCGACGAGGCCATGCTCGTCGTACGGTCGGCGCCCATGTCGCCCATCGCCATCGGCGACAGCTACTGCACTGCGATCGACGCGTGCTACGACGTCTTCGACGTACAGCGTGGTCAGGCCTGGACCAAGGGACTCACGGACTGGTGCGCCCAACAACCCGACCTCGTGCCCTTCGCAGGCGTCTGCCAGGTCCACCGTTCTGAGTTCCTCCAGCTCGAAGGGGCCTGGGTTGAAGCGATGGCCCAGGCTGGCCTGGCACGGGCTCGCTTGGAGCAGCCGTTCAGGCAGTTGCCGTACGGCGGTGCGGTCTACCAGCAAGGCGAGCTGCACCGCCTGCTCGGCCAGTTCGACAAGGCCGAGGCCTGCTATCGGGAGGCGAGCAGTGCCGGGCGAGATCCACAACCTGGGCTGGCGCTGCTGCGCCTGCGCCAGCGCCGTCGTGACGATGCGGCTCAGGCCATCGACCGTGCCCTGGCCGAGGCTGAGGACCCCATCGGCCGGGCCTGGCTCCTCGACGCGTATGTGGAGATCATGCTGGCCAATGACCGTGTCGTCGACGCGACGTCAGGCGTAACCGAGCTCGCGGCAGTGGCGTCCGGCCTCTCCTCACCGATGCTCGACGCCGTTGCCCGACGAGCCCGTGGTGCCGTGCGGTTGGCCGAGGACGACCCCAGAGGCGCGTTGGGCGACCTGCGTAAGGCGAGCGACGGTTTCCGCGAGCTGGCCGCCCCCTACGAGGCAGCCAGGTGTGCGGTCCTGATCGGTCGCGCTCGCCGATCCCTGGGCGACGACGAGGGCGCCCGGCTGGAGACCGATCAAGCGCGCGTGACGTTCGATCGGCTCGGAGCCCGCCCGGACCTAGCGGCGCTCGCAGGCGATCGGCGGACGCAACTCACGACGCGGGAACAACAGGTGCTACGGCTGGTGGCCGCCGGTCACACCAATCGGTCCATCGGTGCAGAACTCGGCCTGAGCGAGCGCACGGTCGACCGGCACCTGAGCAACATCTTCACCAAGTTGGGCGTCTCCTCGCGCGCTGCGGCGACAGCGCTGGCCTACCAGTCCGACCTGCTCTGACGGCGGTACCCACATCGGCACCCAAACGATCGTGGGTAACTTCACCGATGCCACGATCCGCGCCTTCTTCTAACGTCGCGACATCGGCAGAAGGAGGAATCGATGCCCAGCGTGTCACGGCAAACGGCCGGCGAGTCGATGAGGATGTTCGGTCTGGAGGCGCGACTGTCCAACCTTGAAGGCGGCATCACCGTGAGCTTCCAAACACACACGTCGGACGAAGACCTCGGCCCTTTGCTCAAGGGACTGCCCAACGACGAATGCCAGCTGGTTCGGCTCGGGTATGTGGTCCGAGGCATCGCAGAGTTCCGCGTCGGCGGACGAATCGAGACCTACAACGCCGGGGACGCCTACTACGTGCCCCCAGGGCACGTCCCGATCCACCACGACGGAGCCGAGGTCGTGGAGTTCAGCCCGACGGACCGGCTGGGCGAGACGATCGGTGTTCTCGTCGCCAACATCCAGCGGGGCCGTCGTCCCCTAGTCACCGAAGGAGATCAGCGATGAGCGTTTTCTACAAGATGTCGTACCGAATCGGGTTCCACCCGTGGGAAGACCTGGCACATCACACGCCCTTCGCAGAGGCGCTCACGGAGCTGTTCGAGAATGCGGAGCGGGGCAAGGAGCCGCCGTACGGCAAGGCGTTGGACTTGGGCTGCGGCGGGGCGACCTGGGGTGTGCCCCTGGCCAAGCGGGGGTGGCTGGTGACTGGCGTCGACAACGTTGCGAAGGCCGTGGCACGGGCACAGGAGCACATCCGCGAAGCAGGGGTCGACATGCGCGTGGTACTCGGCGACGTTACCCACGACCTCGAGTCGGCCGTCGGCTCGGGCTACGACCTGGTGGTCGACACCGGAACATTCCACGGGCTCACCCCGGAGCAGCGGCTCGCGATGGGGCGCGAGGTCACGGCCATCACGTCGGAGCATGCCACCGTGATCCTCGACTGCTTCGCACCCCGCAACCGTGGCCCGCTGCCCCGGGGGTGCACCCGGGGCGACGTCGAGGAAGCGTTCCCCGACTGGGTGATCACAGACGTCGTCGAAGCGGACACCGACCCGGACCCCATCGCGAAGGTCTTTAAGTTCGACGAAGTGTTCTACAGGCTCGGCCGAGCAGACCGCTGATCACGACGGCATAGGTCCGCGAGAACTTGACCTCAAATCCCGTCGCCCGGACACCGGCCATAACAAGCAGAAGGCGCACCGGCTACCCAGACTGCGGGTCCAGTTCGAGCGACATAAAACACTTGTACACATAGTGCTCGAACTCGGCGTTCGGTACGAGGAGGGCTCCGGCTTGACCGGGGCCCTCATCGTCCTTCTCAGCGACCGAAGGAAGCCGAGCGCGCAGACGTCAGCCTCCTCCACCGTTGCTGCTGAACCATCCGCTCATGCGTGCGGGCGCAGGCCGCTACACGGATGGCACGAGGCCGTCGCTGGATGTGTTCCGACAGCTTCGTGTGAGAACTTTCTTTACTCCGTCAACCGACGGGCTGGGGCACTAACTGGGGCACTACGAACTCGAACTAACCCGGATTCCGAAGCCCGAACCCGCTCAGTCTGAGCGTTAATCGCAGGTTCTCACCACTGCCCGACCTGCTTGACACGGAAGAGGTCACTGGTTCAAACCCAGTATCGCCCACCAGCAGGGCCCCGAGCCGAGGCTGCGACTGGCTCGCCTGATCCGCACCCCAGTCAGAACGAAGGGCTGTGGATAACTCCGCGGACCCGACGCGTCGACACGTACGCTCACCCGGCATGAGGGACATCGAGCTCCTGACGCTCGACGAGGTCGCGGACATCCTCCGTTGCACTCGTTCGCTGGTGCGCGGGCTGATCGATCGGGGTGAGCTGCGGGGCTTCCGCATCGGGGGGCGCGGACTGTGGCGGATCGAGGCGCAGGATCTGGAGGCCTACATCAACGGTCAGGTCAACCCCACCGCTGCTGCCGAGGCCGAGTCGGATCGTTTGCCGACAGGGGGCGCGAGCCGCGACTAGGCTCCGTTCATGGACGGTGCCGTGGCGGCGCCACGACTGACCTGCGCCGAGTGCCTGGCCGAGCTGACGGGCACCCCGAAGTTCTGTCCGGAGTGCGGCGCGAAGGTGACCGCGCCGGATGCCGGCGAGGAGTCCCGGCGCACGGTCACCCTGCTCTTCACCGACGTCACCGGGTCGACGTCGATGGGCGAGCAGCTCGACCCGGAGGCCTACCGCGCGGTGATGGGGCGCTACTTCGACGTGGCCCGGCGGGCGATCGAGTTCCACGGCGGGACGGTGGAGAAGTTCGTCGGCGACGCCGTGCTCGCGGTGTTCGGGTTCCCGCAGGTGCGGGAGGACGACGCCGTCCGCGCGGTCCGGGCCGCCAGCGACCTGAGTGCGGCCGTGCACGAGCTCTCCACCGAGCTCGAGCAGACCCTGGGCGTCCAGCTGTCGATCCGCACCGGCGTCAACACCGGCCCCGTGGTCACGGGTACGGCGCGGGCCGGGGGCTCGTTCGCCACCGGCGACGCGGTGAACACCGCCGCCCGCCTCGAGCAGGCGGCCGGCCCGGGGCAGATCCTGCTGGGCCAGGACACCTACGCGCTGGTCCGCGACGCGGTCGACGTGGTGCCGGTCGACGCCGTGGCCGCGAAGGGCAAGTCCGAACCCGTGGCCGCGTTCCGGCTGACGTCGGTCCGGCCCGAGGCCGACGGACGGACCCGCCAGCTGGACGCTCCCCTGGTCGGGCGCGAGCGCGAGGCGAAGGCCCTGGACGACGCCCTCGAGCGGACCGTGGCGAGCGGCCGTAGCCACCTGGTCACCGTGCTGGGACCCGCAGGCGCCGGCAAGTCCCGGCTCGTCGCGGAGTTCCTCCACAGCATCGGCGAGCGGGCCACCGTCGTACACGGGCGCTGCGTCTCCTACGGCGACGGGATCACCTTCTGGCCCGTGGTCCAGATCCTCCGCCAGGCCCTGAAGCTCAGCGGTGGCGAGTCGGACGAGCTGACCCGGCACGCCCTGACCCAGCTCCTCGGAGACTCGCGCGAAGGGGCCCAGGCGGTCGAGGTCCTGCTGCCGTTCCTCGGCAAGGCCGGCGACCCCGGGGGTCGCGACCAGACCTTCTGGGCCGTGGCCAGGCTGCTGGAGGCCGTAGCCCTGCGCCAGCCCGTCGTCGTGACCGTCGACGACCTGCACTGGGCCGAGCCGACCCTGCTGGAGCTCCTCGTCCGGGTCCAGGAGGACATGGCGGACCTGCCCATGCTGCTGGTCTGCCAGGCCCGGCCCGAGCTGATCGACGAACACCCCGACTGGGGCCACGGCTCGATCAACTCCCAGACGTTCGGGCTCGACCCGCTCACCGGCGCCCAGGTGAGCGAGCGGCTCGACACCCTGCTGGGGCCCGGACTTCCGCCCCTCGCGATCGAGGCGGTCACGGGGTGGTCCGGCGGCAACCCGCTCTTCGTGGAGGAGATCGCCGCCCACCTCGTCGAGGAGGAGCTGCTCGTCCACATCGACGACACCTGGGTGCTGACCTCGACCCTGACCCAGACCAGCATCCCGCCGTCGATCGCCGCGCTCCTCGCCGCACGCCTGCAACGACTCCCCTCCGGCGAACGGCGTCTGCTCGAACGCGTGGCCGTGATCGGCCTGGAGTTCACGACCGAGCAGGCCCGACAGCTGACCGACGAGGCCGACCTGCCCGACCTCCTGGGCGCGCTGGCACACCGCGACCTGCTCCGCCGGGTACGCCGGACCGACCAGGACACCTGGGCCTTCCGGCACATCCTGGTCCGCAACGCGGCGTACGTCGCGCTGGCGAAGGCCCACCGCGCGGAGCTCCACGTCCGCCTGGCCGAGGCCATCGACACCGAGGGTGAGGAGGCGGGTCCCGAACGCCTCTCCTTCGTCGCCCACCACCTCGAGCTCGCCGCCCGCTACCGCGCCGAGCTCAGCCCCCACGAACCGGGAACGGCGGACCTGACGGCCCGGGCGGTCGCGGCCCTGATGTCCGCCGCCGACGACGCCATCCACCGCGACGACCATGCGGGCTGCCACACCCTGCTCCGCCGGGCCCTCGACCTCACGAGCGACAGCGGTCCCGCGCGACGCGAGGTGCTCGCCGCGCTCCAGCACGCGGCCCAGGTGATGGGTGCCCTGGAGGAGGTGGCCCAGCTGCTCGACCTCTACGAGGCAGCGCTCGACGCCACGGCCACCGACCTCGACCGCGCCCATCTGCGCACCGAACGGCTGCTGAACGCCCTCATCGTCTCGGAACCGGTCGACCCGGTCACCCTGCACGAGGCCGCCGCCGAGGCGGTGCGGCTCGCCCGGGAGGCAGGAGACCAACGACGGGAGACCATGGCCCTCGCCGCGTGGATGAACGCCCACATGATGCAGGGCCAGTGGCAGCACGCCGACCGGATCGCGCAGGAGATGGCCGACCACGGCGGGCCGCACCAGCAGCGGCTGGCGGCCCAGGTGCGCGGCGCGCTCTACGGGTTCGGGCCGCACCCCTTCCGGACGCTGCTGGAGCACCTCGACGAGCAGGAGCGGCAGCCGTGGCACACGGCCGGCAGCCGCGCGCGGCACCGCATGTTGAAGGCCGCCGGGCATCGCGGCCCTCGGGACACCCGACGCCGCGGCGATGGCCGAGGCAGCACGCCCCGAGCTGGCCCAGTACCTCCCGCGCGACCAGTACCTCCTGCTGGCCGACGCCTACGGCAACCTGCGGGACCTGCCACCCATGATCGACGCGCTCGACGGCGCCAACCGCGTCCTGCGCGAGCAGGGTGACTGGTCACTGGCGTCGACCTACATCACCTGGCAGGCGCTGGCGATGCTCGAGGACGGGCATCCGTCCGCCGACGTCGAGCCGCTGGTGGACGAGGCCGCTGCGCACACCTCGCCGTACGACGTGATCTCGATGAGCTACGTCCATGCCGCGCGCAGCGTGCTGGCGGCGCGCTCCGGCGAGCTCGACTCGGCGCGCGACCACGCCGCCGAAGCCGTCCGCATCGTCGACATCTCGGACCAGGTCATGCAGCAGGCCGACGTACGCCGCTGGGTCAGCGAGGCCGCCCGGGCAGCGGGTGACACCGCCGAGGAACGTCGGCTGCTCACCGAGGCGCGGGACCTCTACCGGCTCAAGGAGATGGTCGTCTACGACGACGACCTCGACCGCCGCCTCGCGGAACTCGACGAGGGCTGACGGGCCGGGACGGACGGGTCACGAACCATGCTGCCGCGGGGAAGCATCGACATCGGCTGGACCGACCTCGGGTTCGGCCTGCGCGCCTGCCTGCGTCCCGGTGACCGCGGCGCCGCTCAGAAGCGCGCGGAGGCGGCCTGGTCCGACCCGAACACCCTCTGTGCGCTTTCGGTCCGCAGCGGGTTCGACACGTTGCTCACTGCCCTGGACCTGCCGCCGGGCGGCGAGGTCCTGACCTCGGCGCTGACCATCGAGGACATTCCGCGCATCATCGCCGAGCACGGGCTCGTGGCCGTGCCGGTCGACGTCGACATGGACACCCTGTCGGTCAACGTTTCGGAGCTCGAGCGAGCAGTCAGCCCGCGCACGTGTGCCGTCCTGGTGGCCCACCTCTTCGGATCGCGGATGCCGCTCGACGAGGCCACTGCCTTCGCCCGCGAGCGCGGGTTGCTCTTCATCGAGGACTGCGCTCAGGCCTACACGGGCGACGACTACCCGGGGCATCCCGACAGCGACGTGTCCATGTTCAGCTTCGGACCGATCAAGACCAGCACCGCCCTGGGTGGGGCCGTGCTGCAGGATCAAGGACCCGGCCCTGCTGGCGTCGATGAGAGAGGTGCAGGCACGGCAGCCCGTCCAGGGCCGCGGCGAGTTCCTGCGCAAGGTCGTGAAGTACGCCGGCCTCAAGATCGCCAGCCGACCAACGGTCTTCGGTGCGCTGGCCCTGGCGTGCCGCCTGCTCGGGACCGACCACGACGTGGTGATCAGCCGGGCCGTGCGCGGGTTCAGCGGTCCCGACTTCTTCGGCAAGATCAGGCGCCGGCCGTCGTACCCCCTGCTTGCGCTTCTCGAGCGACGCCTGCGGACCTTCGACGGGCGCCGGATCGAGCGTCGACGGACCATCGCCGAAGGGGCACGAGCGGACCTCCCGAGCGCGACCCATGTCGGGGCCGGCGCTCACCCCCACTCGCACTGGATCTTCCCGATCGCCAGCTCCGCACCCGATCTGCTGACCCGGCACCTGTGGGCACGCGGCTTCGACGCGACCCGTGGTGAGACGAGCCTCGCCGTCCTCGATCCACCCCGCGACCGCAGCGAGCTGACCGCCATCGAGGCCGCCGACGCCATGTCGAGGATGGTGTACCTCCCGGTGCACCTGGGAGCGACACGCGGTCAGCTGAGGCGACTCGGCCGTGCCGTCAGCGACTTCGAGGGTGAGCGCAGCCCGGCCGAGGAACAGGCGGACGCGTCAGGCTGACTCGGACTCGCGGATCCGGGCGCACAGCAGCTTCAGCAGCTCCAGCGCGAACTCCGGCTCCTCCCTCAGCAGATTGTGGAACGCGAGGTGGGGCACGACCAGCGTCGTGAGGTCGCCCGACGCGTGCACGCTCGCGGAGCGGCGCCGTCCGTCGATCAGCGAGATCTCGCCGAAGTAGTCGCCCTTGCCGAGGTCGCGCACGTGGTCACCGTGCACGGAGACCTTGGCGGAGCCGTCGAGGATCAGGTGGAGCGCGAGCGCGCCCTCCCCCTCCTTGGCGATCTCCTGGCCGTCCTTGTGCTCGATCACCTTGGACTTGTCGAGGAGCTTGCCGACCTGCCGTCGCGACAGTCCGGCGAAGATCGGTACGGCGGCCAGCGCGGCGACGAGGTCCGGGGTCTTCTCGGTCATGGGCGTCCTCTCTCGACGGTGGCCGTACGTTATCGCGCGCGCAGGCGGCGTGGACGGTTCAGCGGCAAACGCCCGGAGTGTCGGGAAAACGACACATCCCGGGCGCCCCCCGCGCCATCATGCAGAGGCGCACCTGCGACCCCGTCGACCTGGAGGCCCTGTGGCACGAACCGCCTCGCTGTTCTCCAGCCTCCGCCACCGGGACTACCGGCTGCTGCTCGGCGCGTTCACGCTCTCCGACATCGGCAACTGGGCCTACAACCTCGCGCTGGCCGTCTGGATCTACGAGGCGACCGGGTCGGTGGGCTGGGTGGCCGCCTCGACGGTGTGCCGCTTCGTCCCCGCCCTGCTGCTCAGCCCGTACGGCGGGGTGCTGGCCGACCGCTTCGAGAAGGTCCGGCTGATGATCGGGCTGGACCTCGCCCTGGCCGGGCTGATGGCCGTGATGGCGCTGATGATGATGGCCGACGCGGCCCCTGTCGCGGTGGTCGCCGTCGCCACCCTGGCATCGGTCGTGGCGACGGCGTACGCGCCGGCCGCCGCCGCGATGACGCCGGTCGTGGTCAGCGAGGACGACCTGGCCTCGGCCAACTCGCTGCGCAACACCGTCGACAACGTCACGGTGGTCGCCGGGCCCGGCCTGGGCGCGGTGTTCCTGGCGTTCGGCTCCCCCGCCCTGGCCACCTGGATCGACGCCGGCACGTTCCTCGTCTCGGCGCTGGTCGTCTCCCGCATCCGCACCCGCAGCGGGACCGCCGACGTCACCGAGGGCGGCACCGCCGGCGTACTCGCGCAGATGACCACCGGCATGAAGGCGATCTTCGAGGACCGCAACATCGCCGTGCTGGTCGGCTGCAGCGTCGCGGTGACCTTCGGCTTCGGCATCGACACCGTGCTGCTGGTCGTCGCCTCCGACGAGATCCTCGGCACCGGCGCGGACGGGTACGGCTACCTGCTCGCCGGCCTCGGTGTCGGCGGCATCCTCGCCGCCGGGATCGTGCCGCGGCTGGAGTCGCGCGGCCGGCTGGCGCCGGTGATCCTGCTCGGCATGGTCGGGTACTTCCTGCCCACCCTGGTCTTCGTGCTCAGCGACGAGCCGGTCGTGGCCTTCGCCGCGATGGTGCTTCGCGGCGCCAGCACCCTGGTGGTCGACGTCCTCGCGATCACCGCCCTCCAGCGGTCCCTCCCCCACGAGATCCTGGCGCGGGTGTTCGGGGCCTTCGACAGCCTCTGCCTGGGGGTGGTGGTGCTCGGCTCCCTGCTCACCCCGCTGCTCATCTCCATCACCGGCCTGGACACCACCGTCTGGATCGTCGCCGCCGGGCTGACCGGGTTCAGCCTCCTGGTCTGGCCGGTCCTGCACGCGATGGACGAGCGCTCGGCCCAGCGGCGCGAGGAGCTGTCCGGGCTGGTGGCCGTGCTCGAAGCGGTGTGACCTCTTCGAGCAGGCCGGCGACGGTGCCCTGCACGAGCTGGCCTCGGCCACGACCCGGCTCACCGTCCCGTCCGGCGAACCGGTGGTCATCCAGGGCGACGTCGCGGACGCCGTGTACGTCGTCGTGTCCGGCACGCTCTCCGTCACCGCCCTGGCCGAGACCGGCACCCGTCCTGACCTGCCGGTCGCTCGGCCCGGGCAGCTACTTCGGCGAGATCGGCCTGATCCAGCGCGTCCCCCGCACCGCCACCGTCACCCCGCTGGAGCAGGTCGAGCTGCTCCGCGTCGAGGGCCAGGCCTTCCTCGACGCCCTCACCCGCTCCGGACCGTCCAGCACGATCCTGGACGGTGCCGCCCTCCGCCTCGGCCGCACCCACCCGTCGCTGCTCCTGCGACGCGAGGGGCTGACCTCCACCAACTGACCGAAGGGACCACCGTGCCGAACCCACCGCGCAGCGAGCTCGAGTCCGCTGTCAGCACCACCCGCCAGCTCCTCGGCGCCGCCGCGTGCTCGTGCGCCCTCGTCTCCGACGACGGCACCGAGCTGGTGTTCGCGGCCGCGGACGGCCGGGGCGCCGAGGCGATCGTCGGGGTCACGCTGCCGCTGACCCGCGGCATCGTGGGCTGGGTGGCCCTCACCGGCCAGCCGATCGCGGTCGCCGACGTGGCCAAGGACAAGCGGTTCGCCGAGGACGTCGCCGAGGCCACCGAGTACGTCCCGACCTCGATCCTGGCCGCGCCCCTGGTCTCCATCGAGGGCGAGGTCCTCGGGGTGCTCGAGGTGCTCGACCCCCAGGTGGTCGACGACAGCTCGCACCTCGGTGAGCACCACGGGACCGGTGCCCAGCTCGCCGTACTCGCCGCGATGGCGTCGCAGGTGGCCTCCGTCGTACGGCTGACCGCCCAGCGGGACGCGATCAGCGACGCCGACCCTGCCCTGCGCGGCCTCGCCTCGGCGCTGTCCTCGCTGGCCGCCGAGGGGCCCGCGGGCGTCCGCCTGGCCGAGAGCATCCTCGGCGCGGTCACCGAGTACGCCCGGAGCGGCTCGTGAGCCTGCCGGCCTGGTCGGGGGCGTTCGAGAACCTCGGCCAGGTGGCCCCCCTCCCGCTCCCGGGCCCGTTGCGTGACTGGGCGTGGGGGGACGCGACCGGGGCCGGGGTCAAGGTGGCCGTGGTCGACTCCGGCGTCAACGCGGACCACCCGTTCGTCGGCGGGGTCGACGGGTACGCCGCGCTGCACCCCGACCCCGAGTCGGAGGACGGGTACCGGGTCGAGGTGGGGCCGCACGAGGACCTGGTCGGCCACGGAACCGCGTGCGCCGGCATCATCCGCTCGCTCGCGCCGGCCGTGGAGATCCACAGCGTGCGGGTGCTGGGCGCCAACCTCAAGGGGCAGGGCGCCCTGCTGCTCGGCGGCATCGAGTGGGCCATCGACCACCAGATGGACGTGGTCAACCTGAGCCTGTCCAGCAAGAGCCCGACCTGGTTCGCGGCGCTGCACGAGGTGGCCGACCGGGCCTACTTCAACAACGTCGTGCTGGTGTGCGCCGCCAACAACTCCCCCGGCCCCACCTACCCCTCCGAGTTCGCGTCGGTGATCTCGGTGGCGTCCCGGGAGACCCAGGACCCCTGGTCGCTGGCCTACAACCCGCACCCGCCGGTGGAGTTCGCGGCCCGCGGGATCGACGTGGAGGTCGCCTGGGGCGAGGAGACGATCGTCGCCACCGGCAACAGCTTCGCGGCACCGCACGTCGCGGGCATGGTGGCGGCGCTGCGCTCGCGGCACCCCGAGCTGAACCCCTTCCAGATCAAGGCCGTCCTCCAGGCGGCGTCGGAGAACGCCGGGTAGCGCGGCTACCGGTCGGTGCGACCCGACTTCCGGACGAGCGCCTCGCGGTCCAGGATCGTCACCCGGCCGCGCCCGACCTCGACGATCCCCTGGCCGGCCAGGCGCTGCAGCACCTGGTTCACCGAGGGCCGCGTCCCGCCGACGAAGTCGGCGAGGTGTTCCTGGGTCAGCGGGATGACCGGCGTCGGTGTGCCGTCGTCGTACCGCGCAGCGAGGTCGAGCAGGCAGCCGTAGAGGCGACGGTCCAGGCCGACGAACATCAGGTCGCGGACCTGGTCGCTCAGCTCGGTCACCCGCCGGGCCAGCAGGTTGACCAGCCAGCGCTCGACGCCCGGGTACTGCTGGCACAGGGCATGGAAGCGGTGGGCGGAGATCGCCCTGGTGACCACCGGGTCCAGGGCGACGATGGTGGCCGACCGGGCCACGGGGCGCGGCTCGCGCAGCAGCGAGAGCTCACCGAACGTGTCGCCGCCACCCAGCAGGTTCAGCGTGGCGGTCGCGCCCTCCGACGTCGAGACCCGGACGGCGAGGTGTCCGGAGACGACCAGGTGCATGCTGTCGGCCGGGTCGCCCTCGTGGAAGACGATCTCGCCGCGCGCGAAGGAGCGCTCGCGGGCGGCCTCGACGACCCCCCGTCGCTCGGGCTCGGCCAGCGAGCTCAGCAGCGGCCACTCCACGACCGGCAGTCAAGCACAGCAGCCCGGTGCCTGCCGCGGGAATCGGCCGGGACGTGCGAATGGGGTGTCCGGGAGGATCGATCCGGACACCCCACCCGAAGGCACGCATCAGTGCGTGTACTTGTGCCCCTCGACGTCGTCGTCGGACTCGTCGGTGAGCGGACGGAACGCGGCCTTGTGGCCCTCGACGTCCTCGTTGGGCTCGTCGGTGAGCGGACGGAACGCGGCCTTGTGGCCCTCCACGTCCTCGTCAGGCGTGTTGATGTCCTGGTTCTCGGTCATGTCGCCTCCATTGCTTGCGGGCAGGGTGCCCTCCGTGCCTTGGGACCCATCGTGGAGCAAGACGCGGCCGCGCACTGTCGTTTGGCCAACACAGCCAGTGACGGCCTGCGGACACATCCGGCTGCCCAGGGGCCGACGGAGCGGTCAGGCCTCGTCGGTCGCGAACTCCTCGTCGTGGGTGCCCGGCCGGGGAGCCCAGGGCAGCTCCTTGGCCGGGCGGACCACGATCAGCCGGTCCCCCCGGGCCAGCTGGGTCACGACGGGGTCGAAGTAGCGGTACACCTTCTCGTCGCGGATCACCGCGATCACCTGGTCGGGCAGCGACTGCGGCGTCGTACCGACCTCGGGGACGAGCAGCTCGCGCTCGGCCACCTCGAGGCCCTCGCCGTAGGTCAGCAGGTCCTCCATCACCGAGCCCAGCATCGGCGACAGCGACGACAGCCCGAGCAGGCGGCCCACCGCGTCGGAGGAGGTGATCACCGAGTTGGCACCCGACTGCCGCATCAGGGCCACGTTCTCCTGTTCGCGCACCGCCGCGACGATCCAGACGTCGGGGTTGAGCTGCCGCACGGTCAGCGCGGCCAGGATGTTGGAGTCGTCGCGGTCGGTGGTGATCACGACGTGGCTGGCGTCGGCCACGCCCGCACGACGCAGCACCTCGCGCCTCGTCGCGTCTCCGGTGACCACCGCGATCCCGTCGGAGTGGGCGTCCTGGAGGGCGACCGTGCCGGTGTCGACGACGACGATCGCCTCGCGGTCCTGACCGTTGTTGACCAGGGTCTCGACGGCGCTGCGGCCCTTGGTGCCGTAACCGATCACGACGACGTGCTTTCCCATGTTCTTCCTCCACCGGGCGACCCGGAACATCTCGCGGCCCTGGGAGGCGAGCACCTCCAGGGTGGTCCCGATCAGCAGCACGAGGAACGCGATGCGGGCCGGCGTGATGATGAATGCGTTGATCAGACGGGCATGGTCGGCTCGACCGGGGCGATGTCGCCGTACCCCGTGGTGCTCAGGGTGACCGTCGTGTAGTAGATCGAGTCGATGAACCCGACCTGGAAGTGGGGCGGGTCGTTGCCGTCGCGGTAGCCCTCCCGGTCGAGGTACACCAGCAGCACGGTGCCGACCAGGATGAACAGCGCAGCCAGCACGCGCCGGCCGAGCTCCCACCACGGCGAGCGGGCCTTCTCCGGCAACGACACCTTGCCGCGGAGACGCTCCGCGTACTGGTCGGTCGGTTGGGCCACGTCGCGAACGCTACTCGACCGGGGTCTCGCGGGTCGTCATGCGCTGCTTGAGCCGGTGGACGAGTTCCAGCCGGGCCCGGGACGTGGCCTTCTGCGGGAAGACGGTGTCGAAGGCAGCGTTGACGGCGGCGCCGATCAGGACGGCCAGTGCCAGCAGGTAGAGCCACAGCAGCACGGCGATCGGCGCGGCCAACGGCCCGAAGATGGACCGGGAGTCGGCCGCGGTCACGGTCAGCACCCAGCGCAGCAGGGCCGAGCCCAGCACCCACGCCCCGAGGGCGAAGGTGGCGCCGGGCAGGTTGAAGCTCCAGTTGGTCCGGACCGGGACGGACAGGTGGTAGAGGGTCGCCAGGAAGCAGATGCAGATCACGATGACCGTCGGCCAGTAGAAGCCCATCAGGAACTCGGACCTCGCGGGGAGGAGGGCCCGGACGAGCGTCGGCCCCGCCACCACCAGCGGGAGGGTGACCACTCCGGTGACCATCGCGAGGATGTACAGCACGAACGACAGCGCCCGGGTCTTGACGACGCCGCGGTGGCCGCCGAGGCCGTGCATGACGGTGATCGTGTCGATGAAGACGTTGAGCGCGCGGGACCCCGACCACAACGCCAGGACGAAGCCGAGCGAGATCACGTCGAACCGCGGCTCGTTGAGGACGTCGTCGATGGTCGGGATGATGATCTTGTCCACGGCCCGGTCGGTCAGCGCCCGCTCGGACAGGTCGATGATGGCGGTGCGGACGTCGGCGATCTGCGCCGGCGTGAACCGGTCGCTCACGATCCCGATGCCGCCGGCCAGCATGAAGACCAGCGGCGGCACGGACAACACGGCGAAGAACGCCGCCTCGCCGGCGAGCCCGGTGACGCGGTAGCGCATGCAGGAGCTGACGGTGGTCACGACCAGCCGCCAGAGCACCTCCCGGACACGCTGCGCCCAGGCGGGGAGGTGCTCGGTGCGCGGACGGGGTTGACTCTCCGCGGCGCACATGGGAACTACGGTATCCACATGGCCGGCCACATCACGCCCAACTCAGGGCGGCGCGACCTTCGCGTCGCCACCAACCAGACGCCCCCGCTCGTCGGGCACAACGTGATCACCTGCGACGCGGCGCTCGTCGAGGCGGTCACCCGGCATGCGCTCAGCGGAGGTCGTCGAGGACCTCTCCGGGCTGGGCGCCGAGGCCGGGACGGAGGAGGCCCGGGAGCACGGGATCCTCGCCAACGAGAACCACCCCCACCTGCGGCCCTACGACCGCTACGGCAACCGGATCGACGAGGTCGAGTTCCACCCGTCGTGGCACTGGCTGATGGAGCGGGCGGTCGGCCACGGGCTCGCCGCCGCGCCCTGGGAGTCCGACTCCCCCCACGCCCACGTGCGCCGGGCCGCCGGCTTCATGGCCTGGGGGCACACCGAGCCCGGGCACGGCTGCCCGATCTCGATGACGTACGCCGCCGTACCGGCGCTGCGTGCCGACGACGCGCTCGCCAAGGAGTGGACGCCGCTGCTCGCCTCGCGCACCTACGACCCCGGGCTCCGGCCGGTCGCCTCCAAGCAGGGGGCGCTGGCGGGGATGGGGATGACCGAGAAGCAGGGCGGCTCCGACGTCCGGGCCAACGTCACGCTCGCCCGGCCGGCGTCCGACGGCGCCTACACATTGCACGGGCACAAGTGGTTCACCTCGGCCCCGATGAACGACATGTTCCTCGTCCTGGCCCAGGCCGACGACGGGGTCACCTGCTTCGTCGTACCCCGGGTGCTGGCCGACGGCACCCGCAACCAGCTCGACGTCGTCCGGCTCAAGGACAAGCTGGGCAACCGGTCCAACGCGTCCAGCGAGCTGGAGTTCGACGGCACCCTCGCGCACCGGCTCGGCGACGAGGGGCGGGGCGTGCGCACGATCATCGAGATGGTCGCCGCGACCCGGCTCGACTGCGTGCTCGGCTCGACGGCGCTGATGCGCCGCGCCCTGAACGAGGCGTCGTGGCACGTCGCCCACCGCTCGGCGTTCGGCTCACTCCTCGCCGACAAGCCGCTGATGCAGAACGTGATCGCCGACCTCGCCGTGGAGACCGAGGCCGCGACCGCCGTCGCGATGCGGCTCGCCACGGCCGTCGACAACATCAGTGACCCGCACGAGGCGGCGCTGCGCCGGATCGCGCTTCCCGCTGGCGAAGTTCTGGGTCTGCAAGCGAACGCCCGGGATGGTGGCCGAGGCGCTCGAGTGCCTCGGGGGCAACGGGTACGTCGAGGAGTCGGTGCTGCCGCTGCTCTACCGCGAGGCGCCGCTCAACTCGGTCTGGGAGGGCTCGGGCAACGTCAACGCGCTCGACGTGCTCCGCGCGCTGGCCCGCGAGCCCGAGGCGCTGCAGGCGTGGATCACCGAGGTCGGCCTGGCCCGGGGCGCCGACGCCCGCCTCGACCGCGCCGTCGACGAGACCCTGGCGCTGCTGGGCGACGAGGCCGGCCTCGAGGTCGGCGCGCGTCGCCTGGCCGGCCGGATGGCCGCCTGCCTGCAGGGTTCGCTGCTGGTCCGCTTCGCTCCCCCGGAGGTCGCCGACGTCTTCTGCGCGTCCCGGCTCGAGGCCGGCCACGACGGCACCTACGGCACCCTCGCCGGCGGCGACCTGCGCACCATCCTGGACCGCCACACCCCGACCATCCCCTAGCCAGCGTTGACCCGCCGCGGTGATCGAAGTCGCGCAGCGATCGAGATTCGGGCGGGTCAACGGCGGGGTCAGGCGTTCGCCGGCTCCGGCTCGCGCGCGGGCAGCGCCTCCTCGTCCTCGTCGAGCATCGTGGTCTCGTCGAACGGGTCGTGGCCCGCGAGTACGCCGTCGAGCTTGGCGCGGTCCAGGCTGCCGGTCCAGTGCCCGATCAGCACGGTGGCGACCGAGTTGCCCGCGAAGTTGGTCAGGGCACGGGCCTCGGACATGAACCGGTCGATGCCCACGATCAGGCCGACGCCGTCGACCAGCTCGGGCCGGTGCGAGCTCAGACCACCGGCGAGCGTCGCCATCCCGGCGCCGGTGACGCCGGCAGCGCCCTTGGAGGCGACCATCATGAACAGCAGCAGCGAGACCTGCTCGCCGATGCTCAGCGGTGTGCCGAGCGCCTCGCCGATGAACAACGACGCCATCGTCAGGTAGATCGCCGTGCCGTCGAGGTTGAACGAGTAGCCGGTGGGCACCACGACGCCCACGGTGGGCTTGGCGACCCCGGCGTGCTCCATCTTCGCGATCAGCCGCGGCAGCGCGGACTCCGACGAGGAGGTGGAGAGGATCAGCAGGAACTCGCGGGCGAGGTAGCGGAGCAGCGCGAACAGGTTGACGCCGGCGACCACCCGGAGCAGCGCCCCGAGGACGACGAAGACGAAGAGGGCGCAGGTGACGTAGAAGCCGATCATCAGCACCGCCAGGCTCTTCAGCGCGTCCAGACCGGTCTCGCCGACCACGGCCGCGATCGCGCCGAACGCGCCGACCGGTGCGGCCCACATGATCATCGCCAGCACCCGGAACACCAGCCGCTGAAGGTGGCCGACGCCGCGGAGGATCGGCGCCCCGACCGCACCCATCTGCTGGAGCGCGAAGCCGATGAGCAGCGCGACGAGGAGGGTCTGCAGCACCTCGCCGGAGGTGACCGAGGAGAACAGCGAGGTCGGGATGACCCCGAGCAGGAAGTCGGTGGTGCTGCCGGCGGCGCCCTCGGCCTCGGCCTGGCCGGCGCTCGCGGCGGCCTCGTCGAGGCTGAGCCCCGCGCCGGGGTTGAGGATGTTGCCGACCACCAGGCCGATCGCCAGCGCGAACGTGGACATCACCAGGAAGTAGCCCATGGCGAGGCCGCCCACCTTGCCGACGCGGGCCGCACTGGCGACCGAGCCGACGCCGATGACGATCGTGCAGAAGATGACCGGCTGGATCATCATCTTGATCAGCGCGACGAAGCCCTCGCCCAACGGAGCGAGCTGGGTCGCGAAGTCCGGCGCCAGCAGGCCGACGGCGATGCCGAGCAGGACCGCGACGATCACGGCGACGTACAGGTAGTGGGTGCGGTTGCGGGGTGGTGCGGGGCGCGGTTCCGCAGTGGTGGTGGCGCTCATCGTGTCCTCCTGGGTGCGCCGGGCCGCTCCCGGCGATCCCGCCCATGCTCACGTCTGGTGTGACGCCGGTCACCGTTCTGTTCGTTGAGTTCACGCGGGGTGCGGCACAATGCGGCGCATGCGTGGGCGGCGTTCGGGCCAGGAGCCCTCGGTGGCCCGCCAGATCCTGCTGCTGCAGGTCCTCGTGGTGCTGGTCCTGGTCGCCGCCTCGATCGCGCTCGCGGCGTACGACGCCCGGCGCGACGCCCGGGTCAACGCCACCGAACAGGCGGTGGCCGTGGCCCGCACGGTCGCCGACGCCCCGACCGTGGTCGAGGCGCTCGACGACCCGGACCCGACAGCGGCGCTGCAGCCCTACGCCGAGCGCGTCCGCCGTCACGCCGGCGTCGACTTCGTCGTGGTGATGCGGCCCGACCGCATCAGGTACACCCATCCCGAACCCGACCGGATCGGCGAGGAGTTCATCGGCGACCTGGGCGGGGCTCCGGAGGGTGAGGTGTTCACCCAGGAGTACACCGGCACGCTCGGGCCGTCGATGCGCGCGGTGGTCCCGGTGCTCGACCGCGGCGACGTGGTGGCCCTGGTCTCGGTGGGGATCACCGTCGAGCGGATCGACGCCCGGCTGCGCGACGACCTGGCGCTGGTCCTGCTCGCGGCGGCGGCGGTGCTGGCCGCCGGTCTGGCGGGCGCCTGGCTGGTCAGCCGGCGGCTGCGCCGAGCCACGCACGGGCTCGGCGAGCGCGAGATCACCCGCATGTACGAGTACTACAGCGCCGTGCTGCACGCCGTTCGCGAAGGCATGCTGCTCATCGACGACCGGGACCGGGTGCAGCTCGCGAACGACGAGGCGCGGCGCCTGCTGGACCTCCCGGACGACGTGACCGGTCGCTCCGTGCACGACCTCGGGCTGGCCCCGGCGCTCGTCGCGGCGGCCGTCGGCGACGCGCCGGGCAGCGACGACGTGTACGTCGCGGGCGACCACCTGCTGGTCGTGAGCTCGGCGCCCGCCTCGTGGGAGGGGCGCGGCGTCGGTGCCGTGGTCACCCTGCGCGACCGCACCGAGCTGGGGCGGGTCACCGGCCAGCTCGACGTCGTCCGCGGCCTGACCGAGGCGCTGCGCTCGCAGAACCACGAGGCCGCCAACCGGCTGCACACCGTGGTGTCGCTGCTGGAGATGGACCGCCCCGAGGAGGCCGTCGCCTTCGCCACCGCCGAGCTGGAGCTGGCCCAGCAGCTGACCGACCAGGTGGTCTCCGCGGTCGGCGACCCGGTGGTGGCCGCGCTGCTGCTCGGCAAGACCGCGGAGGCGGCCGAGCGCGGCGTGGTCCTGACCGTGGACGGAGCCCTGCCCGCGGAGCTGCGCGGCATCCAGGCCCGCGAGCTGGTCACGGTGCTCGGCAACCTCGTCGACAACGCCTTCGACGCGGTCGCCGGCCGCCCGGGTCCGCGGGTGGAGGTCAGCCTCGCCGGGGACGGCGACCTGGTCCGCGTCACGGTCGACGACAGCGGGCCCGGTCTCACCCCCGAGGAGGCCGCGCACGCCATGGAGCGGGGCTGGACGACCAAGGCGTCCGGCGGGGAGGCCGGCGGACGCGGCCTCGGCCTGGCCCTGGTCGGCCAGGTCGCCCGACGGCACGCGGGCCGGGTCCGGGTCGACGACTCACCCCTCGGCGGCGCCCGCTTCGAGGTCGAGCTCCACCTGGTCCCGGAGGAGGAGCCGTGACGGTCCGGGTGCTGGTGGTCGAGGACGAGCCGCTGGCCGCCGAGGCGCACGCGGCGTACACCCGGCGCGTGCCGGGCTTCGAGGTGGCCGGGGTCGTGGCGTCGGCCGCGGAGACGGTGCGGTTCCTCGACCGGGACCGCGAGGTCGACCTGCTCCTGCTCGACATGCACCTGCCGGACGGGCACGGGCTCGGGCTGCTGCAGCGGCTGCGGGCGTCCGGGCACCTGTGCGACGTGATCGCGGTGACCTCGGCCCGCGACACCGACGTGGTCCGGGCCTCGGTCGCGCAGGGGGTGGCGCTCTACCTGCTCAAGCCGTTCACGTTCGCGACCTTCCGCGCCAAGCTCGAGCAGTACGCCGACTACCGCGCCCACCTCGCCTCTGCCCCGGAGCGGGTGGCCCAGGACGAGGTGGACCGGATGCTCGACTCGCTCCGCCCGGCCTCGGCCGCCGCGAGCCTGCCCAAGGGGATGAGCCCCGAGACGCTGGGTCAGGTGACCACTGCCCTGAGAGCCAGCGATGCACCCCTCTCCGCGAGCGAGGTCGCCGCCGTGGTGGGGTCCTCGCGGGTCACCGCACGCCGCTACCTCGAGCACCTCGCCGACACCGGTAACGCCGACCGTCAGCCGCGGTACGGCGGCAGCGGGCGGCCCGAGGTGGAGTACCGCTGGCGCGGATGAACGCTGCGGCCACCGGTAGCGAACCACCCGGACGGTGGGTGCGAGCGGTCACCGACGCAAGGCCACACCCGCCACCCGGTGGTTGAGGAGGGCCGCCTCGCGGCCCGTCTCGAAACCACCCACCGCACTCATCCGCGCCGTTGGCGCGCAGCCCAGCCCCGGCTGGCCAGGTCCGGGAGGACGTCCCAACGGCCCTCGATGAGCGCCTGACGCTTGCGGCGGCTCCATCCCTGGACTTGCTTCTCGAAGGCAAAGGACTGGTCGACCCGATCGAACTCCGCAGCCCAGACCACACGCACCGGGCGGCGATGGCGGGTATAGGCCGCGCCTTCGCCGACGTTGTGCTGGGCCACTCGTCGTTCCAGGTCGACGGTGCTGCCGACGTAATAGGTGCCGTCCGAGCATTCGAGCAGGTAGGTCCAGGCCATTCGCCCACGATCCGTGTCGTCCAGACGCCTCGTCCAGCCGTTCGGGGCGAGCCTGTGGAGAGCGTGGTCGGTCGGGGTGGTTTCGAGACGGTTGCTAGCGCAACCTCCTCAACCACCGGAGCAAGAGCCCGGCTGCCCCGGACACCAGAGGGCCCGGCTGCCCCGGACACCACCGGAGCAAGGGCCCGGCTGCCCGGACACCACCGGAGCCAGCTACCACCGTCTGAGTCAGGCCAGGTCGAGGCCGGGGTAGAGCGGGTGCTTGTCGAGCATCTCGGCCGAGGCGTCCTTGACCTTGGCGGCCACGCCGTCGGCGAGGGAGTACGACGCCTTCGACGGCCCGCCGGCCTTGGTGGTCCCCGCCTCGGTGTTGGCGAGCACCTGCACGATCAGCTCGGCCACCTGGTCGAACTCGTCGTGCCCGAAGCCGCGGGTGGTCAGGGCCGGCGTACCGAGGCGGATCCCGGAGGTGTACCAGGCGCCGTTCGGGTCGTTCGGCACCGAGTTGCGGTTGGTGACGACGCCCGCGTCGAGCAGCGCCGACTCGGCCTGGCGGCCGGTCAGGCCGAACGACGAGACGTCGAGCAGCACGATGTGGTTGTCGGTGCCGCCGGTGACGAGGTTCGCGTCGCGGGAGAGGAACCCGTCGGCGAGCGACTTGGCGTTGTCGGCCACCTCCTGGGCGTAGGTGCGGAACGAGTCCTGCCGGGCCTCGGCCAGCGCCACCGCCTTGGCGGCCATCATGTGCGACAGCGGGCCGCCGAGGACCATCGGGCAGCCGCGGTCGACCGAGGAGGCGAACTCCTCCTGCGCCAGCACGAGCCCGCCGCGCGGACCACGCAGCGACTTGTGGGTGGTCGTGGTCGTGATGTGGGCGTGCGGGACCGGGTCCTCGTCGCCGGTGAAGACCTTGCCGGCGACCAGTCCGGCGAAGTGCGCCATGTCGACCATCAGCGTGGCGCCGACCTCGTCGGCGATCTCGCGCATCTTGGCGAAGTTCACCCGGCGCGGGTAGGCGGAGTAGCCGGCCACCAGCACCAGCGGCTTGAACTCCCGGGCCTTCGCCGCGACGGCGTCGTAGTCGAGCAGCCCGGTCTCGGGGTCGGTGCCGTACTGGTTCTGGTGGAACATCTTGCCGCTGATGTTGGGCCGGAACCCGTGGGTGAGGTGACCCCCGGCGTCCAGGGACATCCCGAGCAGCCGCTGGTTGCCGAACTCGTGCCGCAGCGACTCCCAGTCGGCCTCGCTGAGCTCGTTGACGTTCTTCGCGCCGAGCTTCTCCAGCCCCGGCGTCTCGATCCGGTGGGCGAGGATCGACCAGTAGGCGACCAGGTTGGCGTCGATCCCGGAGTGCGGCTGCACATAGGCGTACGGCGCGCCGAACAGCTCCCGGGCGTGCTCGGCCGCGACGGTCTCGACGGTGTCGACGTTCTGGCAGCCGGCGTAGAAACGGTGGCCGATCGTCCCCTCGGCGTACTTGTCGCTGAACCAGGTGCCCATCGTGAGCAGCACCGCCGGCGAGGCGTAGTTCTCGCTGGCGATCAGCTTCAGGGAGCCGCGTTGGTCGGCGAGCTCCTGGCGGGTGGCCTCGGCGATCCGGGGCTCGACGGACTCCATCACCTCGAGGGCCTGGCGGTACGCGCTGCTGATCAGGGCATCGGTCATGGGGTCAGCGTAGTGATGTGACGTGGGCCGCACGCGGGGGCCCGCTCAGGCGGCACGCCACCCGCACTTGTCTCACATCGTGGAGTGCCGTCTCATTGACTGGGACCTCGGGTTGTGACCAGCGCGTCCGACCCCTGAGACTCCCTTGACATGATCAGTCCTGCGACTCACGCCTACCTCGTGGCCCGCCGCCACGTGGACCTCGGGCGCACCCGCAGCATGATCTGTTGGCCTCGCTGATCACCCGCCGCTTCTGCTCATCCCCTCCGCGCTCACCGTCGCGCGCGGCCCTCAGCGAACAGGACCACTCCATGACGACCGAGACCTCTCGGCGCACCGCTCGCCCCCGCCCCAAGCGCGGTGAAGGCCAGTGGGCGCTCGGCTACTGCGAGCCGCTGAACAAGAACGAGCAGACCAAGAAGGACGACGACCCCCTCAACGTCCGGGCGCGGATCGAGCACATCTACAGCAAGCGCGGCTTCGACTCCATCGACCCGGCCGACCTCCGCGGGCGCTTCCGCTGGATGGGCCTCTACACGCAGCGTGCCCCCGGCTTCGACGGCGGCAAGACCGCGATGCTCGAGGAAGAGGAGCTCGACGACCGCTACTTCATGATGCGGGTCCGCACCGACGGCCAGGTCCTGGGCGTCGACCAGCTGCGGGCGCTCGGCGAGACCTCCACCACCTACGCCCGCAACACCGCGGACGTCACCGACCGCAACAACATCCAGTACCACTGGATCGAGATCGAGAACGTCCCCGCGATCTGGGAGCGGCTCGAGGGCGTCGGCCTGATCACGACCGAGGCCTGCGGTGACTCCCCCCGCCCGTTCCTGGGCAGCCCGGTGGCCGGCATCGCCAAGGACGAGATCATCGACGGCTCCGAGGCGCTCGCGGAGATCAAGCGCCGTGCCATCGGCAACCCGGAGTTCTCCAACCTCCCCCGCAAGTTCAAGACCGCGCTGACCGGGCACCCCAGCCACGACGTCGCGCCCGAGGTCAACGACATCTCCTTCGTCGGCACGGTGCACCCCGAGCACGGCCCCGGCTTCGACCTGTGGGTCGGCGGCGGGCTGTCCACCAACCCGATGCTCGCCCAGAAGCTGGGCGTCTGGATCCCGGTCGACGAGGTCCCCGACGCCTGGGAGGGCGTCACCTCGATCTTCCGCGACTACGGCTACCGGCGGCTGCGCTCGAAGGCGCGGCTGAAGTTCCTGGTCGCCGACTGGGGCAAGGAGAAGTTCCGCGAGGTGCTCGAGACCGAGTACCTGAAGCGCCGGCTGGTGGACAACCCCTCCCCCGAGTCCCCCGCCGCGCAGGGCGACCACATCGGCGTGCACGAGCAGAAGGACGGCCGGTTCTACGTCGGGCTCGCCCCCGTCGTGGGCCGGATCGACGGGACGACGCTGAGCGGCCTCGCCGACCTGGTCGAGAAGTACGGCGCCCGCGGCGCCCGGCTGACGGCGTACCAGAAGCTCGTGGTGCTCGGCGTCGACGCCGCCGACGTGGAGGCGTTCACCGCCGACGTCGAGCGGGTCGGCCTGACCGCGCGTCCGAGCAACTGGCGCCGCAACACGATGGCCTGCACCGGCATCGAGTTCTGCAAGCTGGCGATCGTCGACACCAAGGACCGCGCCAGGTCGCTGGTCACCGAGCTGGAGAAGCGCTTCCCCGAGCTCGACACCCCGATCACGGTCAACGTCAACGGCTGCCCTAACGCCTGCGCCCGCACCCAGGTCGCCGACATCGGCCTCAAGGGCATGCTCGTGCTGGACGCCGACGGCAACCAGGTCGAGGGCTTCCAGGTCCACCTCGGCGGGGCGCTCGGGCTGAGCGCCGGATTCGGCCGCAAGCTGCGGGCGCACAAGGTGACCAGCGCCGGGCTGGACGACTTCGTGACCAACGTCGTCTCCTCGTTCCTCGCGGAGCGCGAGTCCGGCGAGACGTTCGCGGCCTGGGTCGCCCGCGCCGACGAGGAGTCGCTGCGCGGCGAACGAGAGCTGGTGGTCGCATGAGCGAACGCGCCCAGCCCTTCCACTGCCCCTACTGCGGGGACGAGAACCTGTGGCCCCACGAGGGCGAGGTCCCCGGCTGGGAGTGCCGTTCCTGCCTACGAGCGTTCACGGTGAAGATGCTCGGGATGATCCGGCCCACGGGGGTGACGGCGTCATGACCGCCGCGACCACCCGCTCCGCCCGCGCCTTCAAGGGCACCCACACCGAGGGCCGCACGCCCGAGGAGCTGCGCGACCTCGTCTCGCACATGGGCGCCGAGCTGGAGCTGGCGCCGGCCGAGCACATCATCGAGTGGGCCGTGGCCACGTTCGGCGAACGGTTCTGCGTGACCTCGTCGATGGGGGACGCCGCCCTGGCCCACCTCGCCTCGACGGTGGCCCCCGGGATCGACGTGGTCTTCCTCGACACCGGCTACCACTTCGCCGAGACCATCGGCACCCGCGACGCGGTGGCGGCCACGATGGACGTCAACCTGCGGACGATCACGCCCAAGCAGAGCGTGGCCGAGCAGGACGCGGCCCACGGCAAGGACCTCTACAAGACCGACCCCGACCTGTGCTGCGCGCTGCGCAAGGTGAAGCCGCTGGCCGAGGCGCTCAGCGGGTACGACGCCTGGGCGACCGGGCTGCGCCGCGCCGAGACCCACAACCGGGTGATCGCGCCCGTCGTCGGCTGGGACGCCCGCAAGGGCAAGGTCAAGGTCTCCCCCCTCGCCCGCTGGAGCGACGAGCAGGTCGAGCGCTACATCGAGGAGAACAACGTGCTGGTCAACCCGCTGACCTACGACGGCTACCCGTCGATCGGTTGCTGGCCGTGCACCCGACGCGTCGCGCCCGGCGACGACCCGCGCAGCGGGCGCTGGGCCGGGACCACCAAGACCGAGTGCGGGATCCACTGATGCCCGCCACCGGAACCGACAACGGGGTCGGTCGTTACTCACTACACAACGAGAGGAGGCCGCGCTGATGGCTGCACCTGCACTGGTGGCCCTTGCTCACGGAAGTCGTGACCCGCGGTCGGCCGAGACGATCACTGCCCTCGTCGACGAGGTCCGCGCCCTGCGCCCCGACCTCCGGATCGAGCAGGCGTTCCTCGAGCTGTCGAAGCCGTCCTTCCAGACGGTCGTCAACAAGCTCGTCCGGGCCGGGTACGACGAGATCGTGGTCGTCCCGCTGCTCCTGTCCGAGGCCTACCACGCGAAGGTCGACGTACCGGAGGCCGTCGCCGAGGCGATGTCGCGCCACGAGGGGCTCAAGATCCGCACGACCTCCATCCTCGGCCTCGAGCCGCAGTTCCTGGAGATCCTGGACGTCCGGATGCGCGAGGCGCTCAAGGAGTCGCGGGTCCGCGAGCTCGACGCCCTCGTCCTGGCCGCCGCCGGGTCCTCCGACCCGCTGGCCAACCAGGCCGTGGCCCGGCTCGCCCGCGTGTGGGGCACCCGCCACAAGCTCCCGGTCACCGCGGCGTTCGCCTCGGCCGCTCCCCCGGCCACCGGCGAGGCCGTCCGGGCCTTCCGCAGGGAGGGACGCCGGCACATCGCCGTCGCCTCACTGTTCCTGGCCCCCGGCTTCCTGCCCGACCGGGCCGCCGAGCTGGCCTTCGAGGCCGGCGCCGTCGCGGTCTCCGCGCCGCTGGGCGCACACCCCGAGCTCGCGCGGATCGTGCTGGCGCGGTATGCCGTCGGCGCGGTCGAGCTGGTCCCGGTCTGAGCGTCTCGGTCAGCCCAGCACCCGCGCGACGTCGAGGGTGCAGCCGATCATGGTGGTGACCGAGCCGTCTCGCTGGGGCTCGTCGAACCACACGCCCTGCTCGAACCCGACCTTGGCGAGGACGCGCAGCGAGGCCACGTTGCGGTGGTCCGGGGCCGCGAAGTACGCCGTCACGTCGGGGTAGCGCCGGCGGGCGCCGGTCAGCCACGCCCACAGCATCCGCGTCCCGATCCCCCGGCCGGTGAAGCGGGCATCGCCTATCGCGTAGTCGAGGCCCACCGCGTCCGGGTCGGGAGTCAGCACGGCGTAGTCGGGATAGTCCCGAAGCCGGTAGTCCTGGCAGAAGCCGACGGACCGGCCGTTCGCCTCCATCACCCACATCCGGGTCGGGGTCATCCCGTCGATCCGGGGACCGTACCGCTCGGTGACCGTGTCGAGATCCGGGTCGCCGTCGGAGGCGAACCACGCGTGCACGTGCTCGGCGGCGCGCCAGGTCGCCATGTCGGGGAGGTCGCCGCGGGTCATCGCCCGCATCGCCACCCGCAGGTCGTGGTCGATGTGGAACTGCTTGACCTCGCCGGAGAGGTCCAGCGGAACCGGCTCGCCGGTCATGCTGGCGCAGGTACGGCGCGCTGCGGCGGCCCAGGACTCCCCCGGGCGGACGATCCCGCCCAGCTCGTGCCCGCGGTCGAGCACCGTGAGGTGGGTGAGGTCAGCCACGGCATTCGAGGCTAGCGGGCCGGCGACCGTTTGACGTCACGGTCAGCGGGCACCAAGCGGTATGCGTGACGAATCCCCGCCCCTGGACACCGCGATCCTCGATCTCGACGGCACCCTCGTCGACACGGTCTACGCACACGTGGTCGCGTGGCGTACCGCGTTCCTCGACGTCGGGGTGGACCTTCCTGGGTGGCAGATCCACCGGGCGATCGGGATCGGCGGCGACCGTCTGGTCACCGAGGTCGCGGGGCGGGCGGTGGAGCACGCCGTCGGGGACAAGGTGCGCGAGCTGCACGGCACGCACTTCGCACGTGCCCTCCCCCACGTGACCCCGACCGAGGGAGCCGCCGAGATGGTGGAGGCGATGCGGATCCGGGGGCTGACCGTGGTCATCGCCAGCTCGGGCGAGCAGGAGGTCACCGAGCGCCTGCTCTCGCTGGTGGGGGCCGCCGAGTCACTGCACGGCTGGGTGGCCGGGGACCAGGTCGAGGACTCCAAGCCGGCCCCCGACCTGCTGGAGGCGGCCCTGGAGAAGTCGCCGGGGAGCGAGGCCGTGGTGGTGGGCGACACCGTGTGGGACGTCGAGTCTGCCCGGCGATCGTCCCTCCCGTGCGTCGGACTGCTCACGGGAGGAGTGTCGGAGGCGGAGCTCCTCGACGCCGGGGCGGTCGACGTCTATGACAGCCCGGCGATGATCACGAAGAACCTGGACGACGTACTCGCTCGAGCTCGTCACGCACCACGCTGAAGGCCAGGCCGGGGCCGTAGCCCTTGCGGGCGAGCATCCCGACGAGCCGGCGGGTCGCCTTCTGTTCCTCCACCCCCTCGACCGACCGCAGCTTCTTGCGGACCAGCACCCGTGCGGCCTCGGCCTCGTCGTCGGGGTCGATCTCGTCGAGCGCCTCGCGGGCGACCTCGTCGTCGATGCCCTTGCGCCGGAGCTCCTGGGCCAGCGCCCGCCGCGCCAGACCCTTGCCTCCCCCGGAGTCGACCGAGCCGCGGGACGCGACCCAGGACCGGGCGAACGCCGCGTCGTCGACCAGGCCGACCTCCTCGAACCGGTCGAGCAGCCGGGTGGCGATGTCGTCGGGGACGTCCTTCTTCGCCAGCCGCTCGGCCAGCTCGGCCCGGCTGCGGGCCTGTCCGGTCAGCTGGTCGAGCAGGATCTTGCGGGCCACCGACTCCTGGTCGGCGTCCGGTCCCTCGGCCACGGGGTCCGGTGGCGGCGCGGCCGGGCTCTCAGATCCCGTCCACGCCGCCACCCCCGCCGCGACGTCGCCGCGCCAGGCCCGTCGCGACTCAGAAGTCATCGACACCGAGCGGGTCGGCACTCGCGCCCTCGGGCTCGGCGTCCACCGTCGGCCCGACGCCCAGCTTCTCGAGGATCTTCTTCTCGATCTCGTTGGCGAGGTCGGGGTTGTCCTTGAGGAAGGACCGGGCGTTCTCCTTGCCCTGGCCGAGCTGGTCGCCCTCGTAGGTGTACCAGGCACCGGCCTTGCGGACGAGGCCCTGCTCGACCCCGACGTCGATCAGGCCACCCTCGCGGGAGATCCCCTTCCCGTAGAGGATGTCGAACTCGGCCTGCTTGAACGGCGGGGCCACCTTGTTCTTCACGACCTTGACCCGGGTCCGGTTGCCGACCATGTCGGTGCCGTCCTTGAGGGTCTCGATCCGGCGTACGTCGAGGCGGACCGAGGAGTAGAACTTCAGCGCCCGGCCACCGGTGGTCGTCTCGGGAGACCCGAACATGACCCCGATCTTTTCGCGCAGCTGGTTGATGAAGATCGCGGTGGTCTTGGAGTTGTTGAGCGCGCCGGTCATCTTCCGCAGCGCCTGGCTCATCAGGCGGGCCTGGAGGCCGACGTGGGAGTCGCCCATCTCGCCCTCGATCTCGGCGCGCGGAACGAGCGCCGCGACGGAGTCGATCACGATCAGGTCGAGCGCACCGGAGCGGATCAGCATGTCGGCGATCTCGAGCGCCTGCTCACCGGAGTCGGGCTGGGAGACCAGCAGGGCGTCGGTGTCGACGCCGAGGGCCTTGGCGTAGTCGGGGTCGAGGGCGTGCTCGGCGTCGATGAACGCGACGATGCCGCCGCCCTTCTGGGCGCTGGCCACCGCGTGCAGGGCGACCGTGGTCTTGCCGGAGGACTCCGGGCCGTAGATCTCCACCACCCGGCCGCGCGGCAGGCCGCCGAGGCCGAGCGCCACGTCGAGGGCGATCGACCCGGTGGGGATCACCTCCAGCGGCGCGCGCGTCTCGTCGCCCAGTCGCATCACCGAGCCCTTGCCGAACTGTCGCTCGATGTTGGCGAGCGCGGCGTCCAGCGCCTTCTCGCGGTCTCCACCAGCCATGGTCACGTCCTATCTCTCGCATCGGGTGTCAGGCACGTCGGCGACGCTAGGACGAGCCACCGACAGCCCCTGATCAGGGCGGTCGACACCTGTGGACAACCTCGGCCCGCGTCATGCCTGTGGACACAACCTAGCCCGAACACGTGTTCGACAGGCGGACGAGGAGCGGCGTGTCGGCGGTCCCTCAGCCGGGGATCTCGTAGGGGAGGTCGATCCCGTCGGCCCAGGTCGAGCAGGTGCAGCCACCGGGGTCGGGCAGCGCGCCGATCACGTCGGTGAGCAGGCGGCGGAGCCGGTCGAGGTTCGCGGCGAAGAGCGCGAACACCTCCTCCTGGCTCACCCCCGAGCCCTCCTCCACGCCGGCGTCGAGGTCGGTGACGAGCGCGATGGCGGCGTAGCACTGGCGCATCTCCCGGGCGAGCACCGCCTCGGGGTGACCGGTCATGTTGATCAGCGACCAGTCCTGCGCGGCGTAGTGCTGCGACTCGGCGCGGGTGGAGAAGCGCGGACCCTCGACGACGACCATCGCGCCGCCGCGGTGGACGTCGGCATCGGCGGTGGTGATCGCTCCCGAGAGCCGCGCGCAGTAGGGGTCGGCGAACGGGACGTGGCAGGCGCCGGACTCCACGAAGGTCTGGACGCGCGAGAGGGTGCGGTCGACGAGCTGGTCGGGCACCACCACGTCGCCGGGGCCGAGCTCGGGCTGCAGGCTGCCGACCGCGCAGGGCGCGAGCACCTGGCGGACCCCGAGGGACCGCAGCGCCCAGGCGTTGGCGCGGTAGTTGATCAGGTGCGGCGGGAACTCGTGGTGCGGACCGTGCCGCGGCAGGAACGCCACGGTCCGTCCGGCCACGCTGCCGATCGAGACGGGGCCGGAGGGCGCGCCGTACGGCGTGGCGAGGGTGTGCTCCTCGGCGCCGTCGAGGAAGGAGTAGAAGCCGCTGCCGCCGATCACGGCGACGTCGGCCGTGGGTGGCGTGCTCATGCGTCCACCCGGTCGGCCGGCTGCTCGACGGGCCGGGCGCGGCCCCCGGCGACGGCCGCGAGGAGGACGACGACCGCCAGCGCGGTCGTGACCGCGGCGAGCGTCGGGTACCCGAAGGCGCCGACGATCACGCCGGCGACCCCGCCGGCGCCCGCGGCGGTCAGCCCCATGATCATGTCGGCGGCCCCCTGCACGTCGGTGCGCGCGTCGAGCGGCGCGTGGTCGGCGACCATCGTCGAGGCGGCCACGGTGGCGAACGACCAGCCCAGCCCGAGCAGGAAGAGCCCGCCGAAGATCTGCCAGGAGCTGCCCTCGGGCGCGAGCCCGCACAGCAGCAGCGCGGCGAGCAGCACGACTCCCCCGGCGAACAGCACCGGCGCACGGCCCAGCCGGTCGGCCGCCCAGCCGACGAGGGGGCTGAACGCGAACATGCCGAGCACGTGCACGCTGATCACGACGCCGATGATGCGCAGCTCGGCGCCGCCGTGCTCCATGTGGAGCGGGGTCATCACCATCACCCCGACCATCGCCGCGTGCGCGCCGGCGAGGCCGACGATCGCGGCGCCGAGCGCGGGGTGGGCGCGTACGGCGGCGGCGACGCGCCCCCACGACGTGGTCGCGACCGGGGCGTCGTGGTCGCCCGGCTCGACCATCGAGGCCTCGGCCGAACCGGCCGCCACCTCCCGCGCGGTCAGCAACGGGTCGGGTCGCAGCAGGACGCCGATCACCACGGCGGCCACGAGCATCCCGACGCTGGCGATCGCGAACGGGCCGGTGAGCTCGGGGATGCCGAGCCGCGTGGCCACGGCGGAGGAGAGCCCGGTGAGGTTGGGACCGGCCACGGCACCGATCGTGGTCGCCCACACCACGACGGACAGGGAGCGGGCGCGGGTCTCTGCCGGGGCGAGGTCCGTGGCCGCGTAGCGGGCGCCGCTGTTGGCGGCGGTGCTCGACCCGAGCAGGGCGGCCCCCAGGAGCAGCAGCGCCATCGAACCCACCACGCCGGCGACCACCGCGAGCACCGCACCCGCGGACCCGGTGAGATAGCCGACCACCAGCCCGACCCGGCGACCGTGCCGCGCCATCAGCCGGGCCAGCACGTAGGCCATCAACGCGGCGCCGAGGACCTGGAAGGTCTGGGCGAGCCCGGCCTGCTTCTCCGATCCGGAGACGTCGCGGGCGAGCAGGGACGCGGTGGCGATCCCGATCGTGATCCCGACGGCCCCGACGGCCTGGGCCGCGACGAGGGTGCCGATCGTGCGCCGCTGGATCGTTGCGACGTCCGCGGGCCCCAAGGTGGCGGTCATCTCTGGGTGGCCGGCAGGTCCAGGGCAGCCCAGACTGCGCGCCACACCTCCTTGGGCGAGACGCCGGCGTCCAGCGCCTCCTGCGCCGTACGACCGCCCAGGTGGCCCATCACGAACTGCTCGGCCCAGGTCCGGGCGTACGACGATCCGAGCGCGTCATCCATCCGGTCCCAGAACTCGGTGTGCCTCATCGTCTCCTCGCGAAGACGTCGAGCCACACCTCGCCTCGCCGGCCCTCGCCGCGCCGTACCTCGTCGACGGCCCAGTCGGCGCGCGCGAGCACCTCGCGCAGCTGCTCGGCTCGCCAGAACGTGAAGTGGCGGGGTCCGGTGACGTTGCCGTGGACGGAGAACCGCGCGCCGTCGCCCTCCTTCACGGCGAGGTGGAGCACGCCGCCGCTCCGGGTGGCCGTCGCGAGGCGCTCGAGCACGGTCGGGAGGTCCTCGCGCCGGACGTGGAGCAGGGACGCCGACGCCCAGACCCCGTCGTACGGCGCGTCGCGCTCGGGGTCGGCGACATCGTCGCGGAGCGGGTCCACCACGTCGGCGGCGTGGCCGTCGGCGCGGAGCATCCGGACGAAGGCGGGCGTGACGTCGGTCCGCCGCACGGACACTCCGGCGTCCTCGAGCGCCAGGGCGTCCCGACCGGGGCCGCTGCCGATCTCGAGCACCCGGGCACCGTCCGGCAGCGCCTCGACGAACCGGTCCATCGCCGCACGCACGGCGTCGGGCATCTCCTCGGTGCCGGCGCGGTAGGCGGCCGCGTCGGCGTCGTAGGAGGCCACCGTCACCCGGCGCGTGACGTGGGAGACGTCGTGGGCGTGGTGGACGACGTCGTGGAGGTGGTAGCGGGCCAGGGTGTCGACGGTGAAGGTGTCGCCGTTGCTGCGGGTGCCGGTGCGCTCCCAGGCGTCGGCCGGGACGGCCTCGTAGGCCGAGGCCACCTCCTCGGCGGCCTTGACCACATCGGCGGCGACGGTGGCCGGGTCCTGGCCGCCGTAGTCCTGCTCGACGGCGGTGGCGTCCTGGTCCCAGTTGGGGAACGCCGGGTCGTCCTCGTCGAGCATCAGCCGGACCCGCTCGGCGAAGAGCCGGTTCACGTCCCGGACGTGGCAGGCGTACTCCAGGGGCGACCAGATGTGCGCGGAGGTGCGCACCGCCGCGTCGTCGGTGCCGAGGACGACCTCCCACAGCGTCGCGTTGTCGCGGATCGCCTGCGGCAGCCGGTCACGGTCCAGCGCGGGCGCGTCGAAGCCGCACTCGGGGCACGCGCGCTGCAGCACCCACGTCCAGTCCTTGGTGTCGGGCTCGATGCTCATGACGGCGTCATCTTGTCAGCCGGTGCCGAGCCCGCGCGCCGTGGATCCCGCCAACGTGCGTCAAGATGGCGCCATGCCGATCCGCGCCGCGACCGATGACGATCTGTCCGCGATCGCCGCGATCTACGGACACGAGGCCCGGACCGGGATCGCGACCTTCGACACCGAGCCCCGCACCCTCGACGACTGGCGCACCCGGCTGGAGTCGACCGCGCCCGGCGACCACCTGCTCGTCGCGGAGGAGGACGACGTCGTCCTCGGTTACGCCCACTCCACGGCGTACCGCCCCAAGCCGAGCTACGACCGCACCCGCGAGGCCTCGATCTACCTCACGCCGCGACGCCCAGGGGCAGGGCATCGGGCGCCGGCTGTACGACGACCTGGTGCGCTGGATGACCGCCGACGGCATCCACCTCGTGGTGGCCGCGGTGGCGCTGCCCAACCCCGCCAGCCTGGCCCTGCACGCCGCGTGCGGCTTCGAGGAGGTCGGCGTGATGCGCGAGGTCGGGCGGAAGTTCGACGCGTGGATCGACGTGCTCTGGCTGGAGAAGCGGCTCGGCCGGCCCTGACGGGCGATCAGGTGAGCAGCAGCTTGTCGAGCCTCCTCCGGACCACCGCGAGCCCGATCAGCCCCATCGCGACGAGGTAGACCACCGACACGGCGCTGTCCCAGGACAGGGCACCGGTGGTGAGCTCGCGGCACAGCACGACGCCGCGGTAGAGGGGTGTCGCCTCGACCACCCAGCGCAGGGCGCCGTCGAACGCGGTGATCGGGAAGAAGGTCGCCGAGAACAGGAACATCGGCATCTGGACCAGGGTGATCTTGTCGAAGTCCTGCCACGACTTCATGTAGGTCGTGGCAGCCATGCAGACGGCGCTGAACGCGAACCCGATCAGCAGCGTCGCCGGCAGGGCCAGGATCGCCCACCAGGAGTCGACGAGCCCCATCGCGACCATCACCAGCAGGAACGCCACGGAGTAGCTGGCTCCGCGCAGCTGGCCCCAGGCGATCTCGCCGCGGGCGATGTCGGAGGTGCTCAACGGGGTGGCGAGCATCTGGTCGTAGAGCTTGTCGTACTTGAGCTTGAAGAACACCGAGAACGTGGAGTCCATCAGTGCGCCGTTGAACGCCGAGGCGGCGAGCATGCCCGGGGCGACGAACTCGGCGTAGGGGATGGTCTGGCCGTTGAACTCGAAGGACTCGATCAGCTGGCCGACGCCGATGCCGATCGAGAACAGGTAGAAGACGGGCTCGAGGAAGCCGGTGAGGAAGAGCTTCCAGTAGGTGCGGTAGACGATGTAGTTGCGGTAGATCAGCAGCTGGGTCGCCTTGACCGGGGTGAGTGGTGTGACGCTCATGAGACCAGCCGCTTGGTGAGCCCGGTGACCGACCAGCGCCACCCGAACGCCGCCAGCGCGGCGAGGACGAGGACGTTCACCGCGGCGGTGGACCAGTCGACGGTGTCGAGGCAGAACATCCGCGACAGGTTCACGCCGTGCCACAGCGGGGTGATCCGCGCCGCCCAGGCGCCGACCTCACCGAGGTTGGTGATCGGGAAGAAGGCGCCGGAGAAGAGGAACAGCGGGACGACGGCGATCCGGAAGAGCACGCCGAAGACGTCCTCGGTCTTCGCGCGGGCGGCGTAGCCGTAGGTCAGGGTCGCGAAGGCCAGGCCGGTCAGCAGCTGGGCGGCGAACGCGAGGAACGGGCCCCACCACGTCTGGAACACCCCGAACGGCGCCAGCGCCAGCATGAACACGGCACAGGTGGTCACGAGCCGGAAGCCGACGAAACCCAGGTGGGCCGCGACGAGGTGTCGGACCTGGAGCGGGGTGGCCAGCATGGAGTCGTAGATCCGCTGCCACTTGATCATCCCCATCACCGGCCAGGTGGTCTCCCCCACGGCGGTCTGCATGGCGTGGGCGGCGACGAGACCGGGGACGACGAAGGCGAGGTAGGAGGTGGCGCCCTCGAGCTCGCGGGGGTCGCCCTCGATGAATCCCCCCAGGAGCACGCCCATGGCGACGACGTAGAAGACCGGCGTGATGAAGGAGAAGGCCACCGAGCCGCGCCAGGTCCGGATGTAGACGGTGCGCCAGTAGTCGATCTGGCGGGCGACGCCGGTCGTCAGCGGCAACCCCTCGGTCGTCGTACCCGTCGAGGGCATCAGTCCACCAGCGTCCGGCCGGTCAGGCGCAGGAAGACGTCCTCGAGGGTGGACCGCCGGACCAGCACCGCGGCCGGCTCGAGCCCGCGCTCGTGGGTCTTGGCGATGACCTCCTCGCCGTCCTCGCTGTAGACGAGGATCCGGTCGGGCAGCACCTCCAGCCGGCCGAGGTCCTCGAGCTTGCCGGCGAGCTGCTCGTGGCTCTCCCCGTCGGGCGCGACCCCGAACCGCAGCTCGGCGACCTCCCGGGTCGAGTGCTCCCGGATCAGCGCGAGTGGGGAGCCCTCGGCGACGATCAGGCCCTTGTCCATCACGACGAGGCGGTCGCAGAGCTGCTCGGCCTCGTCCATGTAGTGGGTGGTGATGACGAGCGTGACACCGGACTGCTTGAGCCGGAACAACCGGTCCCAGAGGACGTGTCGGGCCTGGGGGTCCAGGCCGGTCGTCGGCTCGTCGAGCAGGAGCAGGTCGGGCTTGTTGATCAGGCTGCGGGCGATGGTCAGGCGTCGCTTCATGCCGCCGGAGAGGTCCTCGACCTTGCTCCTGGCCTTCTCGGTGAGCTGGACGAACTCGAGGAGCTCGTCGGCCCGGTCGTTGACCTCGCCCTTGGGGATGCCGAAGTAGCGGCCGTAGATGAAGAGGTTGTCCCGCACGTTGAGCTCGTTGTCGAGGGTGTCCTCCTGCGGGCAGACACCCAGCCGTCCCCGGATGGCCGGCCCGTCGGTGGCCGGGTCCATCCCGAGGATCTGCAGCTCGCCGCCGCTGACCGGCGAGACCGCGGCGATCATCCGCATCGTGCTGGACTTGCCGGCTCCGTTGGGACCGAGGAACCCGAATGCCTCGCCACGGCGGACGTCGACGTCGATCCCCTTGACCGCCTCGAAGTCGCCGAACGACTTGCGGAGCCCCCGGGCCAGGATCATCGACTCGCTCACGTGACAGGACCCTAGATCACCGCACGGACACTCCTCACGCGGTTTGTCCGGGGCCCTTGTTCTTCAAGCCAGTCTCAAGGTTGTTTCAAGATTTCCGAGAAACGGCACCCGGTGTCCCGGCGAACTGCTTCCATGACGGCTCGGGAGACCAGCTCCCGACACCACTTTTCGGGAGTTGGTCCCATGTCGCACCACGTGATCGGCCAGGCTCGCTCCTGCTGCCCGGCGCTCGAGCTGCAGTCACGGTCCGACTTCGTCGCCGACCTGTCCCACGAGCTGCGCACACCACTGACCACTCTCCGCGGATGGAGCGAGCTGCTCGCCCTCGAGTGGGAGACGCTCGGGGACGCCGAGCGACGCGAGTACGCCGAGCGCATCCTCGTCGCGAGCAGCCGGATGGCCCTCGCGCTCGACGACGCGGTGCAGGTCTCCCGGATCGGCGTCGACAGTCAGGTAGCGCAACCTTCGCAACCACCGCGCGCGGGTCTCGCGTTGGTCGAGTAGCGAGCGCCAACTTCTCGGTGGTCGAGTAGCGAGCGCCAGCGAGCGTATCGAGACCCCTTCGCCGCGGGCGTGTGGAAGGGTGCTTCGGTGACCTGGACGCCGGACCGCCGCCTCGGCGTACTCCTCCTCGCCGCGGCCGCCGGCACCAACGTCCCCACTCCCCTGCTGCTGGTCTACCGCGACGAGCTGGACATGTCCGACGCGTCGCTGACCGCGATCTTCGGGGTGTACGCGCTCGGGCTGATGCTCGCGCTCGCGGTCGCGGGCCAGGCCGCCGACCGGTGGGGCAGGCGGCGAGTGGCGCTGCCTGCCGCCATCGGCTCCGGGATCGCCTCCCTCTTCTTCATCGTCGCCCAGGACAGCGAGGCACTCCTCTATCTCGCGCGGTTCCTCCAGGGCGCGGTGTCCGGCACGGTGTTCAGCGTCGGCAGCGCCTGGCTCGTCGAGGCAGCGGCCCGGCAGGGCCGGGCGTCGGGCCCGCGGGTTGCCGCCGTGACGATGACGGGCGGGTTCGCGATCGGGCCGTCGTACGCGGGGGTGATCGGCGAGTGGGGTCCGTGGCCACTCGTGCTGCCCTACCTGATCCATGTCGTCGGACTGGCGGCCGCGCTCGTCGTCGCCGGGCGCGTGGCCGAGACGCTGGTCCGTCGGTCGCCGACCGAGAGCCATGAGGACCTGCCCGGCCCGTTCCGTCCCGGCCGGGCCAAGGTGGCGCTGCTCGTCGTCGCTCCACTCGCTGTCTGCGTCTACGCGTTCCCCGCGAGCGCCGTCGGCGGCGTTCCCGTCCTGATCGGCTTCCCGGCCGCTCCCGTCGCCCTCACCGGGCTGCTCGCCGGCATCACCCTCGGCGCAGGCGCCCTCGCGGCGCCGCTCCAGGGCCGGCTCGGACACCGGACCGCGCCGACCGCCGCGCTCTGCGGGGTGGTGGGGTACGGCGCCACGGCGGTCGCCGCCGCCGTACCCGCCCTGCTCCTGCTCGCCGTCCCCGCCTCCGTCGTCCTCGGCGCCGGCGGCGGGCTCGCCCTGGCCTCCGGCCTCTCGCGGCTGCCGGCGGTGGCCTCCGACGGGCGGCTCGGCACGGTGGCCGCAGGCTTCTACACGGTGGCCTACGTCGGCTTCGGCTTCCCGCTCCTGCTCGCCGCGCTGTCGCTGGTTGTCGACGTGGCGGTGCTGCTGGCCGTGCTCGCTGCGTTGTGCGGGCTGCTCGCCGTGCAGCAGGCGCGGGCACGGTTGTGATCAGCAGGCGATCGTGAGGGGCCAGTAGTAGTCGGAGCTCGGAACCGGTGGCGCGTGTGACCGGTGGGTGTGGCCGGTCGGGGTCGTGGTCTCGACCAGGTGCCGGGGCCCGGGTCTTGGGCGTGCCTTCCAGCCCGGAGCCTGCTTGGCGTGGTTGCACGCCTCGCAGAGCCCTTGTCCGTTGCCGGCGCTCGTGGGACCGTCCTCGGCGGCCGGATGGACGTGGTCGCGGTGCCGGATCGGGGCGTCGCACCACGGGGTCCGACAGGTCCGGTCGCGCAGGTCGATCAGCTCCCCGAGGGCCGGCGGGAAGGTGCGGGAGCGGGAGTCCATCGCGACCAGCTCGCCGGTCCGGGGGCTGGCGTAGAGCCGGCGCAGCTGGGTCCGGAGCTCACCGGCCAAGCTGTGGGCCGCCATGGATCGGGCCAGGTCAGCCGGGATCGGCCCGAATCCCTCGAGGTGGGCCGGCTCCTCGGAGTCTCCGAACAGGACGTCGTCGTCCACCAGCAGATTCACCCGGACCGGGACCGCGTCCGCGCTCGCCTGCCCGGTGATCCGCTCGACGAACGTGTCGGCCATCAATTGGCCACGGCCGCGAGGGTCGCCGCCGGCGCGGGCGGTGTCGGCGTTCTGCTTGAGGGCGGCGTAGACCGCGACGCCCTGGGTGACCGGCAGCAAGGCAGTGAGGTAGGTCATGGCGTCCGGAGCGGGCCGGATCGTCACGCAGCGCTCTGCCTCCGCACGGCGACGCCGCTCGGCGACCGAGGCTGGGTCCAGCTTCGCCGCGAGGCGGGCCGCGGCCGACGCCAGCTCCCGGTCTCCCATGGCCTCGATCACCCCCGGGTCGCCGGCCAGCTCGGCGTCCACGCGCATCCGGTCGGCGAGCGGCAAGCAGGCGGTCTCGCGGGCAAGAATGGTGGCGCGCCACTCGCTGATCCGCCCAGCCCGGAACGCGGCCATCGCGTGGGGCAGCTCGGCGGACAGGACCTTGGCCAACCCGAGGTGGCGCTGACCTCGGTGCGGGGACTCCCGCCGGGCGAGCGCGACCTGGGCGGCAACGCCGCGCCCCTGCTGCGCCGCCGGGATGCCGGCGGCAGCCTGGGCGGCCCGCTGGGACGCGTCGAGGTCGGCGGTCAGAACTGCTTGCGCCGCCTCGGCGGCGCACTTGAGCTCCTCCAACGCCCGGATCTGGTCGACCCGCTCGGCATCGTCGGCGGCTCGGTCGACGTCGAGCAGGGCCTTCACCCATCCGGTGATCGTGCCCGCGTCCAGCACCCGACCGGGGGCGGCGGCGCCCCCTCCTGAGTGTCTGGATCCGCGCTCCTCGAACATGTGTTCGATTGTATCCGCATCTGCCGACACGCGCCAGACCCGAAGGCGAATCTGTGGATCAGCAATCGCTCACCTGTTGGCTCCGACCGCCTCGAACGAGGACCGTCGCTCGGTTGGCAGGAGGTGCACTCATCAGCCGCAGAGAGGGCACGAACGTGCCGAGATCCGCGCGAGCGTTTGGATGGGGGTCGTGTGCCCGACAGTGCGCAATAGCGCCCTCTGAGGCACACGACTCGAGGCTTGGCCACCGCCCGGACATGCCGCGTTGAGTACGGCAAGGCGTGACCGCTCATGCCGTATGCGCTCGTGCCCGCGCGCGTGAGGACCCGCCTCACGACGGCAAGAGGGCCCCGGTCAGAGCTGGAGCGAACCGATGGGTGTGTGCGTCCGAGCCTCGATGTCGGTAGCCGCGGTCGCCAACAGCTGGCGCCCGAGATGGGTGAGCGCCCGTGCGGTGGCGAGCTCGTCACCGATCCTCGGCACCGCCTCGTCGCTGGGATTCCGTCGGCTCTCTCCGTGCGCCGAGATCTGCCGTTCGTCGAAGCGCAGGACCGCATCGGCGAAGGTGTCGTCCCCTCGCTCGTCGAGCGCTACCTGCACGGTCCACTGCTTGGTGGTCATGGTCCCTCCCGGGGCTGGCGCGGCTGGTGCTTCCAGTCTGCTCCCGGCATGCCAGCCAGGGAATGGCGAGGAACGCGCTACTCGAACAGGTGGCGGTTCTCGCGGGACCAGGTCACCCGGCCACGGAGATCGTCGAGGTAACCGGCCTCGACCCAGGTCCGGTAGGGCTGGATCCGCCGCTCGGCGAGATGCTGCACGAACGCGACCGTCTCGGCCTGGCGCTGGATGACCCGGTCGACGAGTCCCGTCGAGGTCTCCGAGGCCGTACGCCGACGCGAACGCCGAGAGCCGTGCCCGGCGGTCCGGCGGCGACGGGAACGCGTAGCCGTCGCGGTCGTCGCAGGCGAACTCGTCCCTGCGGAACGGCGTGAAGTACTCCAACGCGTAGGCGACGTCCCCCATCGGCGAGGCGGGGTGGGCGAGGTCCCAGTCGACCAGCCCGATCGCGCGGGAGCCCTCCCAGACCATGTTCCAGGGTCCCGGGTCGCCGTGGCAGACGACGTCGGCGCGGGGTTCGGGCGGGATCGCCCACTCGGCGCCGTCGGGCGGCACGAAGCCGCGCGAGGCGTCGTGGACCTCGCGGAGGAGCCGGGCCGCGGACCGCGCGCCCTCCTCGTCCCACTGGTGCTTCCAGCAGTCGCGGCCGGCGTCACCGGGGATGAACCGCACCGCCTCGACGTCGCCCTCGATGCCCACCGGTTCGGGGACCGAGGTGAGGCCCTGGCCGCGCAGGTGGTCGAGCAGGGCGTGGATGGTGGGGGTCCAGGGATGGGCGGGACGCAGCACGAGGTCGCCGACGATGGTGACTCCCCCGTCGACGAGCTGCCAGTCCCGGCGCCTGCGCACGGGAAGAGTGAACCATGAGCGGCGCCGCTGTCGGCGCGATGAGGGAGACTGGCGAGGTGAGCGCCCTCGACCGGTTCAGCGAACCGACCCGCACCTGGTTCGGCGCGGCGTTCGCCGAGCCGACCAGCGCGCAGTCCGGTGCCTGGGACGCGATCAGCAAGGGCCACCACGCACTGGTGGTGGCGCCGACGGGCTCCGGCAAGACGCTGAGCGCCTTCCTGTGGGCGATCGACCGGCTGCTCTCGCAGGAGGTGCCCGCCAGGTCGCCGTCCCGCGTCCTCTACGTCTCGCCGCTCAAGGCGCTCGCCGTCGACGTGGAGCGCAACCTCCGCGCGCCTCTCACCGGCATCCGGCACACCGCCGAGCGGCTCGGCACGGCGCTCCCCGACGTACGCGTCGGCGTGCGCTCCGGCGACACCAGCGCCGCCGACCGGCGCCGGCTCACCACCCACCCTCCCGACATCCTGATCACCACCCCCGAGTCGCTGTTCCTGATGCTCACCAGCCAGGCCCGGGAGTCCCTCCGAGGGGTGGAGACGGTGATCGTCGACGAGGTGCACGCCGTCGCCGGCAGCAAGCGCGGCGCCCATCTCGCCCTCAGCCTCGAGCGCCTCGACGCGCTCCTGGAGCGACCCGCGCAGCGGATCGGCCTCTCCGCCACGGTCCGCCCGCTGGAGGAGGTGGCCCGATTCCTCGGCGGCACCGCACCGGTCGAGATCGTCGCGCCCAGCGAGCGAGAAGCGCTGGGACCTCAAGGTCGTGGTCCCCGTCGAGGACATGACCGCCCCGGAGGAGTACGACGAGGAGGCCGGCGACCCGGCGCGCAGCCAGTCGATCTGGCCCCACGTCGAGGAGCGCGTCGCCGACCTGATCGCCGACCACACCTCGACGATCGTCTTCGCCAACAGCCGGCGGCTGGCCGAGCGGCTGACCGCGCGGCTCAACGAGATCGCGGCCGACCGCGCCGGCGTCACTCTCGACGACGACGGGACCGCGCCGGCCGAGATCATGGCGCAGTCCGGGCGCTCCCACGGCGCGAGCCCGGTGATCGCGAAGGCCCACCACGGCTCGGTGTCCAAGGAGCAGCGCGCCCTGATCGAGGACGACCTCAAGACCGGGCGGCTGCCCTGCGTGGTCGCCACCAGCAGCCTCGAGCTCGGCATCGACATGGGCGCGGTCGACCTGGTGATCCAGATCGAGTCGCCGCCGAGCGTGGCCAGCGCGCTGCAGCGGGTGGGCCGCGCGGGCCACCAGGTCGGCGAGACCAGCCGCGGGGTGCTCTTCCCCAAGCACCGCGGTGACCTCGCCCAGACCGCCGTCGCCGTCGAACGCATGCAGCGCGGCGCCATCGAGTCCCTGCGCGTCCCGGCCAACCCGCTCGACGTCCTCGCCCAGCAGGTCGTCGCCGCCACCGCCCTCGACGCCTGGGACGTCGACGAGCTCTATGCCCTGGTGACGCGCGCGGCGCCCTTCACCCGACTGCCGCGCAGCGCCTACGACGCCACGCTCGACCTGCTCAGCGGCCGCTACCCCAGCGACGAGTTCGCCGAGCTGCGCCCCCGCATCGTCTGGGACCGCGTCGGCGGCACGCTCACCGGCCGGCCGGGTGCCCAGCGACTCTCGGTCACCAGCGGCGGCACCATCCCCGACCGCGGGCTGTTCGGCGTCTTCCTGGTCGGTGCCGACGGCCCGGGGCGCCGGGTCGGCGAGCTCGACGAGGAGATGGTCTACGAGTCCCGCGTCGGCGACGTGTTCGCGCTCGGCGCCACCAGCTGGCGGATCGAGGACATCACCCACGACCGCGTCCTGGTCAGCCCCGCGCCCGGCGTCCCCGGCCGCCTCCCCTTCTGGAAGGGCGACACCCTGGGCCGTCCGGCCGAGCTCGGCGAGGCGATCGGCGCCTTCACCCGCGAGCTGGCCGGGCTCCCCACCGCCGAGGCGACCGAGCGTGCCCGGGGCAACGGCCTCGACCCGTACGCCGCCGCCAACCTGGTCAGCTACGTCACCGAACAGGTCGAGGCCACCAACGTCCTGCCCTCCGACCGCACGCTGCTGGTCGAGCGCTTCCGCGACGAGCTCGGCGACTGGCGCCTGGTCGTGCACTCCCCCTACGGCACCCCGGTCCACGCGCCCTGGGCGCTCGCGATCAACGCCCGGCTCCGGGAGCGCTACGGCGTCGACGGGCAGGCGGTGGCCTCCGACGACGGGATCGTGATCAGGATCCCCGAGACCGACGCCGAGCCCCCGTCGGGTGACGTCGTCGTGTTCGAGCCCGACGAGATCGACGACCTCGTCACCAGCGAGGTCGGCGGGTCGGCGTTGTTCGCCTCCCGGTTCCGCGAGTGCGCGGCACGGGCGCTGCTCCTGCCCCGGCGCGACCCCGGGCGCCGGTCGCCGCTGTGGCAGCAGCGTCAGCGCTCGGCAGCGCTGCTCGAGGTCGCGGCGAAGTACCCGTCCTTCCCGATCGTGCTCGAGGCGGTGCGCGAGTGCCTCCAGGACGTCTACGACCTGCCCCACCTGGTCGCGCTGATGCGCCGGATCGAGCGGCGCGAGGTCCAGGTCGTCGACGTCGCCACCCACCAGCCCTCCCCCTACGCCCGCAGCCTGCTCTTCGGCTACGTCGCCCAGTTCGTCTACGAGGGCGACTCCCCCATCGCCGAACGCCGCGCCGCCGCCCTGTCCCTCGACCAGGGGCTGCTGGCGGAGCTGCTCGGTCGCGCCGAGCTGCGCGAGCTGCTCGACCCCGAGGTGCTGGCCGAGGTCGAGGCGGAGCTCCAGCGGCTCGCCGAGGACCGCCGGGCCCGCAGCGCCGAGAGTGTCGCGGACCTGCTCCGGTTGCTGGGTCCGCTGTCGGCGGACGAGGTCGCCGCGCGGTGCACCACCGGGCTCGACGTGGACGACGTGCTCGCCGGCCTCGCCCTGGCCCGGCGCGCGGTCGAGGTGCGGGTGGCCGGCGAGGAACGATGGGCGGCGATCGAGGACATCGGCCGGCTGCGCGACGGCCTCGGCGTTCCCGTCCCTCCCGGCACCCCCGACGCCTTCACCGAGCCCGTCGAGGACCCGCTGGCCGACCTGGTCGGACGGTTCGCGCGCACCCACGGGCCGTTCACCACCGACGACGTGGCGGCCCGGCTCGGGCTCGGCGCCGCCGTCGTCCGGCACACCCTGCAACGGCTGGCGGCGCAGGGCCGGGTCCTGGACGGCGAGTTCCGCCCGGCCGGCACCGGCAGCGAGTGGTGCGACGCCGACGTGCTGCGCAGGCTGCGCCGGCGCTCCCTGGCCCGGCTGCGCCACGAGGTGGAGCCGGTCGAGCCCGAGGCCCTCGGCCGGTTCCTGACCGCCTGGCAGCACGTCACCACGACCCGCGGGGGTCTTCGCGGCGTCGACGGCGTACTGACCGCCATCGACCAGCTGGCGGGTTGCCCCCTGCCGGCCAGCGCCCTGGAGTCGCTCGTGCTCCCCGCCCGGGTCCGCGACTACGAGCCCGCGTTCCTCGACGAGCTGACCAGCTCCGGCGAGGTGCTCTGGGCCGGCCACGGCACGCTGCCCGGCTCCGACGGCTGGATCTCCCTCCACCTCGCCGACCAGGCCGCGCTGACCCTGCCCGAGCCGGCCCCGGTCGAGGCATCCGACCTGGAGGACGCCGTCCTCGAGGCGCTGCGCCCCGGCGGCGCGTGGTTCTTCCGGCAGCTCGCCGACGCCGTCAGGGTCGCGACGGGCTCGACCGACCGGAGGGGACCAGGCGCTCGCGGCGGCGCTGTGGAACCTCGTCTGGGCGGGCCGGGTCGGCAACGACACCCTCGCCCCGGTCCGCGCGCTGACCCGTTCCGGCACCTCCGCCCACCGGTCCCGGCGGCCACCGCCCCGGACCCGCACGACCGGTGGCGGTCGCGCCCGGATGCCGGCCCGCACCGGCCCGCCCGAGACGGCCGGGCGCTGGGCGCTGCTGCCCGCGGTCGACGCCGACCCGACGCGGCGGGCGCATGCCGCCGCCGAAGGGCTGCTGGAGCGGCACGGCGTGGTGATCCGCGGAGCCGTGGTCAGCGAGCGGGTGCCGGGCGGGTTCGCCGGCGTCTACAAGGTCCTCTCCGCGTTCGAGGAGTCCGGGCGCTGCCGACGCGGCTACTTCGTGGCGGGCCTGGGCGCCGCCCAGTTCGGCACCGCCGGCGCCATCGACCGGCTGCGTACCTTCGCGGACAGCTCGACGGCCTCGCCCGGCGGGAGCGACGACGCCAAGCCGGTGGCGGTGGCGCTGGCCGCCACCGACCCGGCGAACCCCTACGGTGCCGCCCTGCCGTGGCCGCCCTCGACGGGCTCGGCCACCGACACGCCCTCCGGCCACCGCGCGGGCCGCAAGGCGGGCGCGCTCGTGGTGCTCGTCGACGGCCGGCTCACGGCGTACGTCGAACGAGGCGGGCGCACCCTCCTCACCTGGACCGAGGAGCCCGACCTGCTCCGTCCTGCCGCCGAGTCGCTCGCCGAGGCGGCCCGCCGGGGCTCGCTGGGCCGGATGACCGTCGAGCGCGCCGACGGCGAACGGCTGCTCGGCTCGGGCTCGACACCGCTCCGCGAAGCCCTGCAGGACGCCGGCTTCATCGCCACCCCACGCGGACTGCGGCTCCGTGCCTGAGGGCGACACGGTCTGGCGTACCGCCCGGTTGCTCGACCGGGCGCTGGCCGGCCAGGTGCTCACCACGACCGACCTCCGCGTCCCGCAGCTCGCCACCGTCGACCTCGTCGGCGGGACCGTCCGGCAGACCGTCTCCCGCGGCAAGCACCTGCTCACCCGGATCGACACCGACACCGAGATGCCGTCCGACCCGCCGGCGGGTCAGCCCCAGCACGCCTCCTGGACCCTGCACACCCACCTGAAGATGGAGGGTGCCTGGCAGGTCTACCCGCCCGGCCAGCGCTGGCGCCGCCCCGCACACGAGGCGCGGGTGGTGCTCGGCACCGTCGCGCACGCTGGCGGTGGGGTTCTCGCTCGGGATCGTGGAGCTGGTGCCGCGGAGCGAGGAGTCCTCCGTCGTCGGCCACCTGGGCCCGGACCTGCTCGGCCCGGACTGGGACGAGGAGGAGGCTCTGCGGAGGCTGGTCGCGGCGCCCGGACCGGAGCGTCCACGAGGCGCTGCTCGACCAGACCTGCCTGGCCGGGATCGGGAACCTCTACGCCGCCGAGCTCTGCTTCACCAGCGGGGTGCACCCGCTGGCACCTGTCGGCACGGTGCCGGACCTGCCCCGGCTCGTACGCCGGGCGCGGCAGATGCTCGAGCAGAACAAGGTGCGCGCCGAGCAGACCACCACGGGCGATCTGCGCCGGGGTCGCCGCACCTGGGTCTACCGCCGGGACGGCCAGGACTGCCTGCGGTGCGGGACGCCGGTCCGCACCGACCAGGCGGGACCGCTCGGGCCGGGAGCGCGCGATCTGGTGGTGCCCGGCCTGTCAGCCGATGCCGCCGGGCAGGTAGGCAGCCAGGTCAGGCGGCGCTGGCCACGACGTCGCCCTCGCGCGAGACCACGGACACCGGCAGTGGGGTCGCGCCCACGGTCTGCGCCGCCGCCTCCTCGATCGCGACCGCGTCGGAGACGTCGCGCAGCACGGAGGACAGCGAGGCGTCGAGCGCGGCTGCACAAGCGAGGCGAGCAGCTCGGAGGAGGCCTCCTTCTGGCCGCGCTCGATCTCGGAGATGTAGCCGAGGCTCACCCGCGCGGACTTGGAGAGCTCGCGCAGGGTCAGACCGCGCTCCATCCGCTTCTCGCGGAGCACGTCGCCGAGCAGTCGACGAAACAGCACCATGCGGGAGTCCTCTCTTTGCCTGCTGCCCCAACGCTACCCGAGCGGGGTTTCTTCCTCGTCGAGGATCGCGGAAAGCGCCGACAGGACCGCCGCACAGGTGCGCCATCCGGATCGCTGCCCGGTCGCCGTCCAGTGCCAGCTCCTCGTGCACGCTGCCGTCACGGTGTCGCCACCGCGACGTGCACCGTCCCGACGGGCTGCCCCTCCTGCGGCTCCGGCCCCGCTACCCCGGTCGTGGCGAGCGCGAACGTCGCGCCGGTCAGCTCCCGCGCCCCGTCGGCCATGGCGCGAGCACACGCCTCAGAGACGACGCCGTGGGTCTCGACCACGTCCTCCGGGACACGGAGCAGGTCCGTCTTGAGGGTGGTCGCGTAGGCGACCACCCCACCGACGTACGTCTTCGACGCCCCGGGGGCCGCCGTGAGGATCTCCGCGAGCAGGCCGCCCGTCAGCGACTCCGCGGTGGCCAGCGTCTCGCCCCTGCGCTCGAGCAGGACGTGCACCCCCTGGGCCAGGGCGTCCGCCGAGTCGCGCATGCCCCGGATCGTAGTGGCGACCGGCTAGCCTCGCCGCCATGGCCCTGCCGATCGAGGACTACGCCCTGATCGGGGACCGGCACACGGCGGCGCTGGTGGGCCGTGACGGGTCGGTGGACTGGCTGTGCCTGCCGCGCTTCGACTCCGCCGCCTGTTTCGCCGCGCTGCTCGGGACCGAGGAGCACGGACGCTGGCAGCTGTGCCCGACCGGCGAGTACGCCGTGTCCCGGCGCTACCTGCCCGACTCGACCGTCCTGGAGACGACGTTCACCACGGACACCGGGGTGCTGCGGCTGCTCGACCTGATGCCGACCGGCGACGACCGCGCCGACCTGGTCCGCCGGCTGCGCGTCGATGAGGGCACGGTCGCGGTCCGGCACGAGTGGGTCGTCCGGGCCGACTACGGCAAGGTCCGGCCGTGGGTGCGCCGCCGCCGCTACGACGGCGAGGAGGTGATCACCGCGGTCGCCGGGCCCGACCAGCTGGTGCTCCGCGGACCGCGGCTGCCGCGCTCCGACGGCCGGCGGCACGTCGACGAGTTCGAGCTGTCCGCGGGCGAGGAGATGACCTTCTCGACCACCTGGCTCCCCTCCTACGCCCCCGAGCCCGAGCTGGTCGACGTCGCCGCCCGGATCGAGAGCACCCTCGCGGAGGAGGCGGCGTGGATGTCGCACTGCGACACCGACCTGCCGCACCCCGAGGTGGTCCGCCGTTCGCTGCTGACCCTCCGGCTGCTCACCCACGTGGAGACCGGCGGCATCGTCGCCGCCCCCACCACCTCGCTGCCCGAGGACTTCGGGGGCGAGCGCAACTGGGACTACCGCTACTGCTGGCTCCGCGACGCCGCGCTCACCCTCGAGGCCCTGATCGGCGCGGGCTACACCGAGGAGGCGGGGCTCTGGCGCGGGATGGCTGCTGCGCGCGGTCGCGGGAGACCCCGAGGACCTGCAGATCATGTACGGCGTGGACGGGTCGCGCCGCCTGCCCGAGCACACCCTGGACCACCTCCCCGGCTACGCCGGGTCGCGACCGGTCCGGATCGGCAACGCCGCGGTCGACCAGCAGCAGCACGACGTCCTCGGCGAGGTGATGATCGCGCTGCACCAGGCCCGCCGGGCCGGACTCGCCTTCGACGACGACGCCTGGCGGCTGCAGTGCCTGCTCGTGGAGGACCTGGCCACCCGCTGGGACCAGCCCGACCGTGGGCTGTGGGAGGTGCGCGGCCCGGAGCGGCACTTCACCCACTCGCGGGCGATGGTGTGGGCCGCGCTGGACCGGGCGGTCAGCGCGGTCGAGGAGTTCGGGCGCACCGGCCCCGTGGACGAGTGGCGCCGGCTGCGCGACGCCGTTCGGGAGGAGGTGCTGGCGCGTGGCTTCGACGCCGAGCGCAACACCTTCACCCAGCACTACGACACCACCGAGGTCGACGCCTCCCTGCTCGTCCTGCCGCTGATCGGCTTCGTCGACGGCGACGACCCGCGCATGCTCGGCACGATCGAGGCGGTCGAGCGGGACCTGCTCCGCGACGGCCTGCTGCTGCGCTACCGCACCCAGACGGGCGTTGACGGCGTCGCCGGTGACGAGCACCCCTTTCTGGCCTGCTCGTTCTGGCTTGTCTCGGCGTACGCCGCGGCCGGCCGCCTCGAGGACGCCGAGGCGTTCTTCGGCCGGCTGGTCGGGCTGGTCAACGACGTCGGCCTCCTCTCCGAGGAGTACGACGTCGCGCAGTCCCGGATGGCCGGGAACTTCCCGCAGGCACTGAGCCATCTGACCCTGGTCCAGGCGGCGCTGCACCTGCGGGACGCGCGGGGTCGGGCTCGATAGCGGCCCCAACGCTCGAGCTGCGGGCGCAGGCCTGCCTCCTCGGGGGACTCGATGATCGTGGCCGCGGCGCGGGCCCTGCCGTCGCGAGGTCACAGCCTCGGTGAAGCGCCGGAATTCGCCGGCCGACTCGTCGTCATCGGCGTACGCCGACGGGAACGGCCGCGTCAGCAAGGGTCGTGGTCAGGCGGAGGGGCGCCGCGCCTTCCCTCCTCCGCCCGGCTTGCCATCGGCGCCAAGGAATTCACCGATTGGTAGGCCCGATGCATTGTCACCGTCCTTGCCTCCGGAGGATGGTGGGTTCTCCGGGGGAAGACCAGGAGGCACGAGCATGACGAGGTGGATCGCACCAGATGCGGCCGAGTACGACGAGCGGCGCGAGCTGTTCAACGCGATGATCGACAAGAGGCCGCGGATCATCGCGGAGTGCGAAGGCCCCGCGGATGTCCGGGAGGCTCTGGAGCGTGCCGCGCACGATCTTCTCCCGGTGGCCGTGCGCTCGGGTGGCCACTCCGTGGCCGGGCAGTCGATCAACGACGACGGGCTGGTCATCGACGTCCGTCCCATGAAGGCCATCGACATCGACGCCGCGGCCCGCCGGGCCAGGGTCGGGGGCGGGTGCACCTGGGGCGAGTTCGACACGGCTGCCCAGGAGTTCGGTCTGGCTACCACCGGCGGCCGGGTGTCCACGACCGGCGTCTCCGGGCTGACCCTCGGCGGCGGCTCGGGCTGGCTGGAACGTCAACACGGACTCAGCTGCGACAACCTCTTGGCCGTCGAGCTGGTGACCGCCGACGGCCGGGAGCTCCGCGCCGACGAGACCCAGCACCAGGACCTGCTCTGGGCCAGCAAGGGAGGGGGTGGCAACTTCGGTGTTGTCACCGCGATGGAGTTCCAGCTGCACCCGGTTGGCCCGATGATTATCGGTGGGCTGATGGCTTGGCCCGCTGTCCGTGGACCTGAGGTGTCTAGGGGCTTCCGCGACTGGGCGAACGACGCTCCGGAGGAGCTCGGCACCGGGCTCGTGATGCTCAGCGGCCCGCCTGAGGAGTTCATCCCGCCGCACCTGCAGGGCCAGCCCCTGATCGCGATCGCGGTCTGCTGGAACGGTGACGAGGCGACCGGCCGGACGTGATCCAGGTCATGCGCGACCTGTCTCCGGAGGTCGACCTGGTCAGCCCGATGCCTTACGCGGAACTGCAGTCGATGATCGATGACCCGCCTGGATTCCGGCAGTACTGGAGCGCTGACTACCACGACACCTTCCCTGACGACGCTCTGGACGTGTTCCTCGAGGCGGGCGCACGCCGTGCGTCACCGATGACCCAACACCTGCTGCTCCCGTGGGGTGGCGCGCTGGCGCGCGTCGACGCTGACGCCTCACCGTTGAGTCAGCGCTCGGCGCGTTGGGTGAGTCATCCCTTCGCGACCTGGGAGGACCCTGCCGACGACGCGGCCAACATCGCCTGGGTGCGCGACTACCGGAAGGCAAACGCCCCCTTCACGACCGGTGGTGTCTACCTCAACTTCATCGGCGACGAGGGCGACGAGCGCATTAGGGCGGCCTTCGGTGAAGAGAAGTATGAGTCCTCGAGGTCGACGAGACCAAGGTTGCAGCGATCGGGGAACGCCCCCTCCGGGTCGAGCACGAAGGCCATGCCGCCGCTCATGCCGGCGGCGAAGTTGCGCCCCGTCGGGCCGAGGACGACGACCCGGCCGCCGGTCATGTACTCGCAGCCGTGGTCGCCCGTGCCCTCGACGACCGTCCGGGCGCCCGAGTTGCGCACGGCGAAGCGCTCGCCGGCCAGGCCCCGGAAGAAAGGCCCGGCCCGAGGTGGCCCCGTAGAGCACGGTGTTGCCGACGACGACGTTCTCCTCGGCCACGAACGTCGTGCCCTCGGGTGGGCGGACGGTGAGCACGCCACCGGACAGGCCCTTGCCGGTGTAGTCGTTGGCGTCGCCGTGCAGAGTGATGGTCACCCCGGGCGCCAGCCAGCCGCCGAAGCTCTGACCGCCGGAGCCCCGCGCGGTGACCGAGATCGTGTCCTCGGGCAGCCCGTCCGCCCCTTGGCGGCGGGCGATCTCCCCCGAGAGCACGCCACATACCGTCCGGTTCTTGTTCTCGACCTGCAGTTCGGTCACGACGCGCTCGCGGCGCTCGAGGGCAGGGCCGGCAACCGAGATCAGCGCGTGGTCGGCGTGGTCGTCGAGCACCGGGTCCTGCGCACGCACGCGTCGGCGCGCCACCTCCGGGCCTACCTGCGGTGCCGCCAGCAGGTTCGAGAGGTCGACCCCGCGGGCCTTCCAGTGCTCGATGGCATCGTCGGTGGCCAGCAGGTCGGTCCGCCCGATCAGATCCTCAAAGCGGCGGACGCCCAGCCGGGCCATCAGCCCACGCGCCTCCTCGGCCACGTAGAAGAAGTAGTTGACCACGTTCTCCGGCGTGCCCTCGAAGCGCTTGCGCAGCTCGGGGTCCCAAGCGGCGATGCCGACCGGGCACGTGTTCAGGTGGCAGGCGCGCATCATGATGCAGCCCATGGTGATCAGCGGGCCGGTGGAGAAGCCGAACTCCTCGGCGCCGAGGAGCGCGCCAACGATCACGTCGCGGCCCGTCTTGAGCTGACCGTCGGTCTGGACGGTGATGCGGTCGCGCAGGCGGTTCTGGACGAGCGTCTGCTGGGTCTCGGCCAGCCCGATCTCCACCGGCACGCCGGCCGACTGGATCGAGCTCACCGGCGACGCGCCCGTGCCGCCGTCGTGGCCGGCGATCGTCACGTGGTCGGAGTTGGCCTTGGCCACGCCCGCGGCGACCGTGCCCACGCCGACCTCGGAGACGAGCTTGACGCTCACGCGCGCGGCCGGGTTGGCGCAGCGCAGGTCGAAGATCAGCTGCTTGAGGTCCTCGATCGAGTAGATGTCGTGGTGCGGCTGGTCGGCGGCGAGATTGTAGGCCGACGCCGGGCGTGGAGGAGCGGATCTTGGCGATGTAGGGGTCGACCTTGTGGCCGGGGAGCTGCCCGCCCTCTCCGGGCTTCGCGCCCTGGGCCATCTTGATCTGCAGATCGTCGGCGTCGACCAGGTAGTGGATGGTCACGCCGAAGCGGCCGGAGGCGACCTGCTTGATGGCCGAGCGCCGTGAGTCACCGTTCGGGTCGCGCGTGTAGCGGCGCGGATCCTCTCCGCCCTCACCCGTGTTCGACTTGCCGCCGAGGCGGTTCATGGCGATCGCGAGCGTCTCGTGCGACTCGGCCCAGAGCGAGCCCAGCGACATCGCTCCGGTGGCGAAGCGCTTGACGATCTCGGAGGGCTTCGACCTCTTCGAGCGGGATCGGCTCGGGCGCCTCGCGGAGCTTGAGCAGTCCGCGAAGGGTCGCGCGGCGCTTCGACTCGTCGTTGACCATGCGCGAGAACTGCTCGTAGGCCGGCGTGCCGCCGTAGCGGACGGCGTGCTGGATCGTGGCGATCGTTTCTGGGTTCCACTGATGGTGCTCGCCGTCGCGCCGCCCGGCCTGCAGGCCGCCGACCGGCAGGCGCGTGGCCGCGGGGGTCGCCGCCGCGCCCCCAGGCGTCTCCGGCGCTCCGGTGCCGGTAACGCCGCCGGTCCTCGCGTGGTTGCCCGAGAGCTCGCGCTTGGCCTCGTCGGCCTCGTCCTCGGTTGTCTCGGTCTCGAAGGCAGCGGTGGCGGCGGCCCGGGAGGCGTCGCCGTTGGGGTTCTCGAGCGGCACCTCGGCGGCGCCGGGCTCGGGGTCGATGTGCGGCGCGGTGGCCTGGCCGGTGCGCGCGGCCTGCTCGGACGGGATGGCATCTATGCCGCGGCGCGGGAAGGCGCGCTCGTGACGCACCAGCGCCTCGCGGGCGAGGACGTCGAGGCCGATCCCGCCGATCCGCGAGGTCGTGCCGGTGAAGTAGCGGCCGATCAGGTCCTCCTCGAGCCCGACCGCCTCGAAGATCTGCGCGCCCGAGTAGCTCGCGATGGTGGAGATCCCCATCTTGGAGATCGTCTTCAGGAGGCCCTTTCCGGTCGCCTTGACCATGTTGCGCTCGGCCACGTCGGCGCCCTCGACGCCGGCCAGGAGACCCGAGTCAAACATGTCGTGCAGCGTCTCGAACGCCAGGTAGGGGTTGACTGCGGAGGCGCCGTAGCCGATCAGGCAGGCGATGTGGTGGATCTCGCGCGGCTCGCCCGACTCGACCACGAGCCCGGTCTGGAGCCGCGTGCCCTCGCGCACGAGGTGGTGGTGCACCCCGGCGACCGCGAGCAGAGCGGGGATCGGGACGCGGTCGAAGCCGGCGGCGCGGTCGGAGAGGATGAGGATGTTGCGCCCCGCCTCGAGGCGCTCGGAGCTCTCGCGGCAGAGGCGGTCCATCGCGTCCTTCAGCCCGGCCACGCCTTCTCCGACCGGCCACGTGGCGTCGAGGGTCTCGGCGTTGAAGACGTGGTGGTCGACCTGCCGCAGCTTCTCCAGCTCGCCGCTGGTGAGCAGCGGCTGGCCGATCGCCAGTTGGTGCGCGTGCTCGGGGCTCTCCGCCAGCAGGTTGCGCTGCGGGCCGACGCCGGTGCTGAGCGACATGACGATGTCCTCGCGGATCGGGTCGATCGGCGGGTTCGTGACCTGCGCGAAGAGCTGCTTGAAGTACGAGTAGAGCGGCGGCTGGCGATCGGAGAGCACTGCGAGGGCGAAGTCGTTGCCCATCGAGCCGATCGGCTCCTCGCCGGCGCCGCCCATGCGCGCGAGCGTGATCCTCAGATCCTCCTGCGAGTAGCCGAACAGCAGCTGGCGGGTGCGCAGCGGCGCGGTGGCGAGCTGGCGCGGCGCCCGGTCGGGCAGGTCGTCGAGGTGGACGGAGTTCTCGCGGTGCCACTCGCCGTAGGGCTTGCGGGCCGCGACCTCGTGGCGGACCTCCTCGTCCTCGACGATGCGCCCGCGCTCGAGGTCGACCAGGAACATGTTGCCCGGCTGGAGCCGGCCCTTGGTGACGATGTCCTCGGGCCGGGCGTCGAGCACCCCGGTCTCCGAGGCGAGGACGACGATCCCGTCGCGCGTGAGCTGCCAGCGACCGGGGCGCAGGCCGTTGCGGTCGAGCGTCGCGCCGAGCTGGACGCCGTCGGTGAAGACCACCGCGGCCGGTCCGTCCCACGGCTCCATGACCGACGAGTGGTAGGCGTAGAAGTCGCGCTCCTCCTGGCCCATGACGGGATTGCGCTCCCAGGCCTCGGGGATCATCATCATCAGCGCGTGCGGGAGCGAGCGCCCGGCGAGGGTCAGCAGCTCGAGCACGTTGTCGAAGGTGGCCGAGTCCGATCCCTCGGGCCGCACCACCGGCATGATCTTCTCGAGGTCGTCGCCGAACAGCTCGCTCTCGAGCTGGGACTCGCGGGCGCGCATCCAGTTGACGTTGCCGCGCAGTGTGTTGATCTCGCCGTTGTGCGCGATGTAGCGGTAGGGGTGGGCGAGCTCCCAGCTCGGGAAGGTGTTCGTCGAGAAGCGCGAGTGCACCAGGGCGAGCGCCGTGGTCATGCGCTCGTCGGCCAGGTCGAGGAAGTAGCGTCGCAGCTGCGGCGAGGTCAGCATGCCCTTGTAATTGAGGGTGCGGCCCGAGAACGAGGGGATCGCCAGGTCGTGCTGAGGGTCGGAGCGCTCGACCACACGGCGAATGACGTAGAGCTTGCGCTCGAACGCGTCGTGGTCGGCGCCGAGCGCATCGGCCGCGCCGACGAAGACGTGGCGGATGACCGGCGCCGCCGCGCGCGCGGTCGGGCCCGGGACCGAGGAGTCGACCGGGACGTCGCGCCAGCCGAGCAGGCGCTGGCCCTCGGCCTCCACGGTCTCCTCGACGAAGCTCTCGAGCTCCGCACGCCGCTCGGGGTCGGACGGGAGGAAGAGCACGCCGACGCCGTAGAGACCTCGCTCGGGCAGCTCGAAGTCGACCACCGAGCGCAGGAACGCGTCGGGGAGCTGCAGCAGGATGCCCGCGCCGTCGCCGGTGTCGATCTCGGCTCCGCTGGCGCCGCGGTGCTCGAGGCGGTCGAGCACGTCGAGGGCCTTGACCACGGTCGCGTGCTTGGCCTCGTTGGAGAGATCGGCAACTGCGCCGATGCCACACGCATCGTGCTCGAATTGAGGGTCGTAGAGGCCAGCGGCCCCTGGTCGAAGCGCAGCAGACATAGTGAGGGAGAGACGGGTTAGGACGGGCCTCCGGCACCGGACCGGCCTGCAGATGGTACCGGGGGCTGGAGCGGATGCACAATAGGCGATCGGAGTAGCATCCGGAGGGCGAGAGGAAGCTCCGACGGGGGGTCAGGGCATGTCGCCGCGCCGCGACGTCGAAGGCGAGATCTACGCGCAGCTCTACGGCGAGCCGCCGGAGGCGCCCGCGGATGGTGTGACCCGCGTGATCTCGGACGAGGTCTACGGCTGGGAAGCCCCCCTCGGGCCGGAGCGGCCTCCGCCCCCGCCGCTCTCGCGCTTCGACGCCGCGCTCGCCGGTGCGGCCGCTTGGCTGTCTGGGGCGAAGGCGTCCGTCCACACCGCCAGGCCCACCCAGGGGCCGAGACTCATGCCCGCCGCAGGGCATCGCGGCCTGGCGATCGGCGCTCTCCTGGCGGCCGTGCTGGCGCTCGGCGTGGTGGCGGTGAGCTCCGGCTCGGACGAGCGAAGCCCAAGCGCTCTACGGATCGCGGCCGCGCCGCCGCCCTCCGATCCGGTGGCGCAGGTGCTCGCGAGCGAGGCTCGCGAGGCGCGGCGCGAGCGCGCCTCGAGCCGCCGGGCCGCCCGGAGACGCGCGGCCGACCGAGCCGAGGCCCGGCGCGCAGACGAGGCGCCGGCTCGTGAGTATCGCAGCGAGAGGCCACAGTGG
>CAWHJI010000010.1:0-551582 GCA_963829635.1 uncultured Actinomycetota bacterium | reverse complement strand
CAGCCCTCGCAGACGTAGCAGGAGCCAGCGGGCCGCATCTTGGTGCCGCAGGTGAAGCAGAGCGGGGAGTCGACGGCGGTGCCGGTGATCTTCTCCAGGAGCTCCGCGGAGGTGTGGGCCTCCTTGGGGGCGGGCTTGGCGGCGTCCTCGACCACGTCGGCGTCGACTGGTTCGTGGTCTCGACTGCCGTGCGCTTCCGGGGTCTCGACTACGCTCGCTGGCGTCTCGCTGCTCGACCACCGGATCGGTCGCCCTCGACCACCGGAGCGTCGAGGAGCTCGGCGGGGGAGCCGGTCTCCTCGATGGGCTCGTAGGAGCCGGTCTCGAGGTGGCGCTGGCGCTCCTCGGCGGAGAAGATGCCCAGGGCCGCGCGGGACTCGAAGGGCAGGTAGTCGAGGGCCAGCCGGCGGAAGATGTAGTCCATCATCGACTGGCTCATCCGCACGTCCGGGTCGTCGGTGAGGCCGGCGGGCTCGAAGCGCAGGTTGGTGAACTTCGAGACGTAGGTCTCCAGCGGGACGCCGTACTGCAGGCCGATGGAGACCGCGATCGAGAACGCGTCCATCACGCCGGCCAGGGTCGAGCCCTGCTTGCCGAGCTTGAGGAACACCTCGCCCAGCTCGCCGTCGTCGTGGGCACCGGAGGTCATGTAGCCCTCGGCGCCGCCGACCGTGAACGAGGTGGTCCGCGAGGAGCGGGACTTCGGCAGGCGCTTGCGGGTCGGGGCGTAGACGACCTTCTCGACGACCTTGGTCTCGGCTCTCGGCGGCGGCAGCCGCGTCGGCCTGCGTCCTTGTTTCGCCCTTGCCGCCGCCATCGGCGAGCGGCTGGCCGACCTTGCAGTTGTCGCGGTAGATCGCGGTCGCCTTCAGGCCGAGCTTCCAGGACTGCAGGTAGACGTCCTCGATCTCCTCGACCGTCGCGGACTCGGGGAGGTTCACCGTCTTGGAGATCGCGCCGGACAGGAACGGCTGGGCGGCCGCCATCATCCGGACGTGGCCCATCGGCTTGAGGGCGCGGGCGCCCATCGCGGTGTCGAAGATCTCGTAGTGCTCGGTCTTCAGGCCGGGGGCGTCGATCACGTGGCCGTGCTCGGCGATGTAGTCGACGATCGCCTCGACCTGCTCGGGCTGGTAGCCCAGCTTGCGCAGCGCCCGCGGGATCGTCTGGTTGACGATCTGCATCGAGCCGCCGCCGACCAGCTTCTTGAACTTGACCAGCGAGAAGTCCGGCTCGATGCCGGTGGTGTCGCAGTCCATCATGAAGCCGATCGTCCCGGTCGGCGCGAGCACGGAGGCCTGCGCGTTGCGGTAGCCGTTGGTCTCGCCGGTCTTGACGACCTCGTCCCAGACCTTCGTGGCCAGCTTGTGCACCTGCGCGTCGGAGACGTGGAGGGTGCGGACCGTGTCGTTGGCGGCCTGGTGCTTGCGCATCACCCGCTTGTGGGCCTCGGCGTTGCGGGCGTAGCCGGTGTAGGGGCCGACGACGCCGGCCAGCTCGGCCGACCGCTTGTAGGAGGTGCCGGTCATCAGCGACGTGATCGCGGCGGCCATCGAGCGGCCACCGTCGGAGTCGTAGCCCAGGCCCATCGCCATCAGCAGCGCGCCGAGGTTGGCGTAGCCGATGCCGAGCTGGCGGTAGTCGCGGGTGGTGTCGCCGATCGCCTCGGTCGGGAAGTCGGCGAAGCAGATCGAGATGTCCATCGCGGTGATGATCACCTCGACGGCCTTCGCGAACAGCTCGCCGTCGAAGGTGTCGTCGTCCTTGAGGAACTTCAGCAGGTTGAGGCTGGCCAGGTTGCACGAGGAGTTGTCGAGCGACATGTATTCCGAGCACGGGTTGGACGCGGTGATCCGGCCGGTCTCGGGGTTGGTGTGCCAGTCGTTGATCGTGTCGTCGTACTGCAGCCCCGGGTCGGCGCACTCCCACGCCGCCTTGCTGATCTTGCGGAACAGCTCGCGGGCGTCGACGCGCTCGATCTCCTCGCCGGTCTTGCGGCCGCGGAGCGCGAAGTCGGTGCCGTCCTCGACGGCGCGCATGAACTCGTCGGAGACGCGGACGGAGTTGTTGGCGTTCTGGTACTGGACCGAGGTGATGTCGGCGCCGCCGAGGTCCATGTCGAAGCCGGCGTCACGCAGCGCGCGGATCTTGTCCTCCTCGCGCGCCTTGGTCTCGACGAACTCCTCGATGTCGGGGTGGTCGACGTCGAGCACGACCATCTTGGCCGCGCGGCGGGTCGCGCCGCCGGACTTGATGGTGCCGGCCGAGGCGTCGGCGCCGCGCATGAAGGAGACCGGCCCGGACGCCGTACCGCCGGAGGAGAGCAGCTCCTTGGACGAGCGGATCCGGGAGAGGTTGAGGCCGGCGCCGGAGCCGCCCTTGAAGATGAAGCCCTCCTCCTTGTACCAGTTGAGGATCGAGTCCATCGAGTCGTCGACCGAGAGGATGAAGCAGGCGCTGACCTGCTGGGGCGAGGAGGTGCCGACGTTGAACCAGACCGGGGAGTTGAACGAGAAGTACTGGTGGACCAGCAGCCAGGTCAGCTCGTGCTCGAACAGCTCGGCGTCGGCCTCGGTGGCGAAGTAGCCGTTGTCCTCGCCGCCCTGGCGGTAGGTCTTCACGACCCGGTCGATGAGCTGCTTGAGGCTCCACTCGCGGACGTCGGTGCCGACCGCGCCGCGGAAGTACTTGGTGGTGACGATGGTGCTGGCGTTGACCGACCAGAAGTCGGGGAACTCCACACCGTGCTGCTCGAAGACCGTCTCACCGGTCTTCCAGTTGGTCTGCACGACGTCGCGCCGCTCCCACGAGATCTCGTCGTAGGGGTGGACGCCGTCGGTGCTGAAGACGCGCTCCATCTTCAGTCCCCCGTTGCGGGTCGCCTTGGCGTGCGCTCCGCTCACCGTCTCGGTCATGGAATCTCCTCTGCTCCCTGGTGCTGACTTCGTTGTCATGTTGCTTCTTCAATGGTGGTCCCGACCACCGACGTTTGGTGCGCCCGGCGCATGCAGCTTCCCCACTACATACGCCGGGCGGTCTGTGGGTCAGCCGCTGCCGGCTGAGGTGAGCGGTCGGCTCACGGGGTTTCGAGGCTCGGCGCCGGGGGCGCCTCGCACCTCAACCACCGGTGTCCGTCGGCCGCGTGCTCGGCGCGGAGGATGGCGATCTCGTCCTCGAAGTCGTCGACCGACTCGAACGCGCGGTAGACGCTGGCGAACCGGAGGTAGGCGACCTCGTCGAGCTCGCGGAGCGGGCCGAGGATGGCCAGCCCGATCTCGTGGGCCGGCACCTCGGCGTACCCCTCGCCGCGCAGCGCGTCCTCGACCGTCTGGCCCAGGCAGGCCAGGTCGTCCTCGGAGACCGGGCGGCCCTTGCAGGCCTTGCGGACGCCGGAGACCGCCTTCTCGCGGGTGAACGGCTCGGTGGCGCCGGAGCGCTTGAGGACCGTCAGCTGCATCTGCTCCACGGTGGTGAAGCGGCGCTCGCACTCCGAGCAGGTACGGCGGCGGCGGATCGAGCCGCCGTCGTCGGCGACCCGCGAGTCGAGGACCCGGGTGTCGGTGCTGCGGCAGTAGGGGCAGTGCATCGCGGGGCCTCCTTCCGGGCTCGCCACAAACACCCTCGGAGGGGTGTGCGAAGTTGTGGATATCGGGGGTTCAACTGTTGATAACAACCAGTCGCCTGTGGGGCTTCCGCACCCAGTCTGTGAACTAGATGTGGATAACTACACGGGTGTAAGTACTAGATGTAGTGGTAACCGTACGCCGGGCGCGGAGGCGATGCAAGCGGTCCGGGAGAGTTTGTGCGGCCTGGGTCACACTGCGCGCAAACCTGCAGGTCAGCGACGTGGCGGGCTCCGGAAATAGTCATTTCGGGTGGCGTGTCGGGGCCCGCGCGGGCGGCCTGCGCCGCGCGTTCGCACCGGGCTGGGGACATCGGTCAGAATGTGGGTTGTGGTGTCGTCAGGGAAGCGGGTCGGGCCGAGGCAGAAGCGGTCCTTCGACGCCGCCCTGCTGCTGCTCGCCGTGGGGACGACGGCCTGTGTCGTGGCGTGGGGCTACCTGGTCAAGGCCGCCATCGACTTCGGCTCGACCGCCCGCGGCGGGCAGTCCGAGGCGTGGTGGTTCCTGGGGCTGGCGTCCCTGGGCGCGATCGCGTGCCTGTTCGTCGGCCTGATGCTGGGCGCCCGGATCCTGCACAGGCTGGGCATCACGGGTGGCTCCTCCGACTCCTCCGCGGGCGGCGTTCCCGGCGTTCCCGGGGTGATCCGGCCGGTCGGCGGACGCCGACGGGCGCTGCGGTGAGGTTCTCCCGACGGCGTACGACGAACCCGGTGCTGCCCGCCCTGCTGGTGACGACCGTGGTCATGGCGGCACTGGTCGCGTTCTCCCCCGGCGCCCAGTTCTCGGCGCTGCGCGGCGTGCTGGGCTGGGACCAGGACCGGCTCGGCGAGGCCCCGGACGTCCCGCGCGGGCAGGGCAGCTTCGAGTTCAGCCGCACCCAGCGGGGCGGCGAGCCGGTCGGCTACAACCCGTGCGACCCGGTGCGGCTGGTGGTCAATCCCGAGGGTGCGCCCGCGGGCTACGAGGTGCTGCTCGACACCGCCATCCGCCGTACGAGCGCCGCCACCGGCCTCCAGCTCGAGCTGGTCGGGACCACCGACGACCGGGACTTCGAGCGACACCTCGGCGGACCCTCGCAGACCCCGCCGGTGCTGGTGGCGTGGGCGAGCGAGCAGGAGTTCCCGGAGCTGGCCGACGACGTCGCCGGCGCCGCGGGCAGCACCGCGGTCAAGGTGGCGCCGGGCCGGCTCGGGTACGTGACCGGGGTCGTGGTGCTGGACCGGGAGGCGTTCGCGACGTACGCCACCAACCCGATGGGGCAGCGCTACGCCCAGGCGGTGCTCGACCACGAGTTCGGGCACCTGGTGGGGCTCAGCCACGTGCAGGACCGGGGCGAGCTGATGCACGGCGAGAACGTGGGCGTGACGTCGTACGGCCCGGGCGACCGTGAGGGCCTGGCCCGGCTGGGGTCGATCGACTGCTGGTGAGGCGGTCCCGGACGGCCGCGAGGGGCGGGAACCGCGTAGGTCCCGCCCCTCGTCTTCCCCGGCTCACCGGCCCGGGGTCGAGGCGGGCCGGTGAAGTCTGTGTGGCCTACTCGACCGGGACCCGCAGGTCCTGGCCGACGACGACCATCCCCGAGTCGAGCGCGTTGAGGCGCTGGATCCGCTCGACCATCGCGGCGACGTCACCGTCGGTGGTCGCGTCGGCCGCGATCGCGTAGAGGGTGTCGCCGGGGCCGACCTGGACGGACCGGGTGGGCTCGGGCGTGCCGGGCTGCTCGGTCGCGACCGAGCCGGCACCCCAGACGACCCCGAGCAGCAGCACGACCGCCAGTGCGGCGAGGAAGACCACCAGCCGGCCGCGCCGGGTCAGCCGCACGCTGGAGCGCGGGGCGGGGCGGCGCAGGGCGACGGGGCCGCTCATCATCTGGTCGATCGTCATGGTGCTCATCTCGGGACCTCCTGGGGAAGTGGCGGTCAGCCTGTTGGTCGTTGTCGATCTGATGTCTAACCGCGACCACCGACAGTCCCGGCGGAGCGGGAGCTGGCGGTGGATCGAGCAGACGTTCGATCGAACATGTGTACGACGTTAGAGCAGGTGTTCGAACGGCACAAGCGACGCGCCGAACAAATGTTCGATGCGCGTGCGGCCGAGTGTCCGTGGTCGGGGAGGTGCCCGGGTGCCGGGGGTTTCGAGGCTCGGCGCCAGGGCGCCTTCGCACCTCAACCACCGACGAGGGGAGCGCTGCTACTTCTTCTTGGCGATGGCGCGCTTGCCCTGGAGCTCGAGCAGGCGCATCCCCTTCTTGGCGACCGACGGCGCCAGCGCCGAGCCGCGCACCACCGCACCCCGCCAGCGCGGGATGGAGAGCACCACGCGGTGCGAGCCGACGAGGTCCACCGCCTCCTGGGCGACCTGGTCCGCGCTGAGGATCCGGCCGCCGGAGTGGACCAGCCGGGTGGCCAGCGAGCCCGGGGTCTGCGCATCGAGCATGGCTGTCTGGACGCCGTCCGGGCACACCGCGTGCACCCGGATCGCCGACCGGGTCTCGGCGTCCACCGACATCGACAGCGAGACGACGGCGGCCTTGGTGGCGGCGTACACGCTCAGGTCCGGCACCGGCCCCAGCCCGGACAGCGACGCGGTGTTGACGATGTCGCCGCCGGCGTCGCCGAAGGCGTCGATCGCCGCGCGCATCCCCCACATCGTGCCGAGCAGGTTCACCTCGACCTGCCGACGGCAGATCTCCTCCGACATCGCGGCCAGGTGTCCGTCGTGGCAGATCCCGGCGTTGTTGAACCACGCGGTGAGGACGCCGTGGCGCGCGGCGGCCGCGGCCACCTCGCGGTGCGACGCGGGGTCGCTGATGTCCTGCGCCAGCCCCTCGGCGGCGCCGACCTCACGCGCCGTTGCGGCCGCCGCCTCGCCGTCGAGATCGGTCAGTACGACGCGATGGCCGCGCTCGACCATCCGCTCGGCGATGGCCCGCCCGATCCCGCGGGCCCCTCCGGTCACGACGCAGCTGGTGTCCATGGGCAGCAGTCAATCAGGGCGCGGCCTCGATCAGTCGCCTCGACCGCTCCTCGACCAACGCCGACACGCGTTCGAACAGATGTTTGAAATTGCCTGTGCGACGTGGGAGCGTTTGCCCAGATGCCGAGCCTGGGCGGTCCCGGGCACCACGGCGCGACAGAGGAAGGGCCGACATGCCTGCGGACAAGACGAAGAAGGTCAGCGAGCTGCCCGACGGCCCGCCCGACGCGACCGGGCTGACCCCGCGCCAGCAGCGGGTGCTGGCCCACATCAAGGAAGCCATCGAGAAGCGGGGCTACCCGCCCAGCATGCGCGAGATCGGCGAGGCGGTCGGGCTGACCAGCTCCTCCAGCGTCGCCCACCAGCTCAAGGTGCTCGAGGAGAAGGGCTTCCTCAAGCGCGACCCCAACCGGCCCCGGGCGCTCGAGGTGTTCCTGCCCGAGGTGATGGCGGCCCGCCGCTCGCTCGGCACGATCACCGCCCCCGAGGGCGTCGACGAGACCGGGATCGGCGACGCGATGCCCGCGGCGTCGTACGTGCCGGTCGTCGGCCGGATCGCCGCCGGTGGCCCGATCCTGGCCGAGGAGCGGGTGGAGGCGGTCTTCCCGCTGCCCAAGGAGATCGTCGGCGACGGCCAGCTGTTCCTGCTCGAGGTCAGTGGCGACTCGATGGTCGATGCGGCGATCTGCGACGGCGACTACGTCGTGATCCGCCAGCAGCCCACCGCCGAGAACGGCGAGATCGTCGCCGCGATGATCGACGGCGAGGCCACGGTCAAGACGTTCCAGCGCAAGGCCGGCCAGGTCTGGCTGCTCCCCCACAACGACGCCTACGAGCCGATCGACGGCACCCACGCGACGGTGCTCGGCAAGGTGACGGCGGTCCTGCGCCGGATGTGACGGTTGACCCGCCCGAAAGTTTCGGGCGGGTCAACGCAGTCAGTCGAAGAGGAAGCCGGTGTTGCCGGCGAACCCCTCCATCACGTAGATCGACAGGTAGAACACCACGGTCAGCGCGCCCAGCACGAGCGCCGCGATGCACGTGCCGGCTCCGGTCCGCGCCCGGCGGCCGGCGTTGCCGACGAGCATCGCGGCGATGCCGAGCACGAACGGCAGGCCGCTCCAGAACGCCGGCACCGCCAGCAGCGCGGCGGGGATCGCGAGCCCGAGCGCCGTACCGCCGGCGCTCTCCTTGCGGAGTGCCCGCGGGACGACGTAGCCGTAGACGCCCGCGGTGACCACGACGAGGACCGCGGCCACGACGGCGACCTCGTTCCAGTCGTGGGCGAACAGCAGGGCCAGGGTGGCCGCGACGACGCCGGTGGCGGCGCCGAGCGCGGCGATCCGGGAGGTGGTGGACGAGTGGGTGGTGGTCATGGTGGTCATGGCCGGTCCTTTCGGCTGCGGTGGATTCGGTACGTCGAGTCTTGGTCCGCACCCCCGTCCGGGTCGTCACGCGCCGGAGTGGTTCTCGGCCACCCCACGGATGACCCACGGGTCATTCGCAAGAGTGACTCCGCGGAGCCGCCTGCGGCCCTACCGTCGTCGCATGGACCTGCGCGCGGCGCTCACGAGGTACGGCGACCTGCTGCTCGCCGCGCTCCTCGCGGTGTTGATGACCGTGGAGCTTCTCTCCTGGGCGGACCAGGACGTGCCGGCCTCCATCGGGGCCGGCCTGCTGGCCACCGTCCCGTTCGCGCTGCGGCGGCGGAACCCGCTCGTGGTGTTCCTGCTGGTGATGACCGGCATCGAGCTGCTCGGCCGCCTCCAGCCGGGTTTCGACAACGACTCGATGGGCTTCGTCGTCGCGTTCATCCTGGCCCTCTACTCCCTGGGCCGGCACGCCCGCGGCACCGAGGCCTGGCTCGGCGCGGGCGGCCTGCTGGTCACGATGGCGATCTTCGTCGACAGCGAGGGGGGTGTCGCCCAGGCGGATCTCGGTGACCTGGCCTTCGTGCTCGCCTTCGTCGGTGCCCCGTGGGCGGCCGGGCTGACCCTCCGCCTGCGGCGAGAGCGCGAGGCCGTGCTCGGCGCCGAGAACGAGCGGCTGCGGCGCGAGCAGGAGGAGCGGGCCGCCCGCGCGGTCGCCGAGGAGCGGTCCCGGATCGCCCGCGAGCTGCACGACGTCGTCTCGCACGCCATCTCCGTCACCGTCCTCCAGGCCCGCGGCGCCCGCCGCACCCTGGAGACCGACCCGGACGCCGTACGCCGTGCGCTCGACGCGATCGAACAGACCAACGCCGCCGCCCTCGGCGACATGCGGCGGCTGCTGGCGGTGCTGCGCGACACCGAGCCGGAGGGGCTGGTGACCGACGACCACGCCCCCCAACCGTCGCTCACCCACCTCGACCGGCTGGTCGCGCACGTCCGGGACTCCGGCGTCCCGGTCGAGGTCGAGGTCGTCGGCGCGCCGACCGACCTGCCTCCCGGCGTCGACCTGTCGGCGTACCGGATCGTCCAGGAGGCCCTCACCAACGTCCTCAAGCACGCGGCCGACGCGCGCGCCCGGGTCGTGCTGGAGTACGACGACGACGCGCTCGCCCTCACGGTCACCGACGACGGGATCCCCGGTCCGGTGAACGGCACCGAGCCGGGCGACGGGCACGGGCTGATCGGGATCCGCGAGCGGGTGGCCGTGGTCGGCGGCGAGGTCGAGGCCGGCCCGCTGCCCGACGGCGGCTTCGAGATCCGGGCCCGGCTCCCCTACGCGCTCGAGGTGTCATGACCATCCGCGTGGTGATCGCCGACGACCAGCCGCTCGTCCGCACCGGGCTGCGGATGATCCTGTCCGCGGAGCCCGACCTCGAGGTGGTGGGTGAGGCGCCCGACGGAGCGGCCGCGATCGCGACCTGCACCGACCTGCGCCCCGACGTGGTGCTGATGGACGTGCGGATGCCGGGCGTCGACGGGATCGAGGCCACCCGGGCGGTCACCGCCGTCGAGGACCCGCCGCGGGTGCTGGTGCTGACGACGTTCGACCTCGACGAAGTGGTGTACGACGCGCTGCGCGCCGGCGCGTCCGGCTTCCTGCTCAAGGACGCCCCCGAGGAGCGGCTGGTCACCGCGATCCGGGTGGTGGCCGAGGGCGGGTCGCTGTTCGCCCCCTCGGTGACCCGGCGGCTGATCGAGGAGTTCGCGGCCCGATCGCCACGACGGACCGCCGACCTCAGCGGGCTGACCGGCCGCGAGCACGACGTCCTGCGCCACGTCGCCCGCGGGCTCTCCAACGCGGAGATCGCCGCCGAGCTGTTCGTCTCGGAGAACACCGTGAAGACCCACGTCGCCCGGCTGCTGATGAAGCTCGGCGTCCGGGACCGGGTGCAGGCGGTGGTCCTGGCCTACGAGTCCGGGCTCGTGCGTCCGGCGGGTTGAGGCGGGCACGACGTTTTCTCGAGCGGCAGACTGGGTAGGTGTAGAACCCACGTGATCCCGTTTTCTCGGAAGGGTTCCCCTCGCATGCTGCCCCGTCCCGTCCTGGCTGCGCTGGCCGCCGTCTCGCTGGCCGTCGGCCTCGGTCTCCCGTCCGTGGCCTCGCCCGACCGTCCGCGCGACCGGGCCGCCACCGGCTCCGAGCGCGCGCAGGCGGCGCTGGCGGAGGTCCGGTCGATCTTCGACGGCGACCGCACCTCGCGCCAGGCCCTCCGCCACGGTCGTGACGCGACCCTGGCGTTGCGCGACCTGGCCCAGCTGCGCAGGGACCTGAGCGGGCAGGACCGAGAGCGGGCCGACGCCTTCCTCGCCCGCCCCACCGACGCCAACGACCCGCAGGGCGACGACTACGCGAACAGCACGGACCCCCGCCGCGAGTGCAGCCTCACTGTCTGCCTGCACTGGGTCGACACCACCTCCGACGCTCCCAACCAGACCGACACCGACGGCGACACGATCCCCAACTTCGTCGAGACCACGCTGGCCACGGTGACGGACGTGCACGACGACCTACGTGGCAGCCGGCTACCGGCCGCCCAAGCCCGACGGCACCAAGGGCGGCGATGCGCGGACCGACATCTACCTCGCCGACATCGGGGATCAGGGCCTCTACGGCTACTGCACGTCGCGACGACCCGAGCAAGACCACGGTACGACGTCTGGGCCTACTGCGTGCTCGACAACGACTATGCGGCCGACGAGTTCCCGACCAACACGCCGCTGGAGAACATGCGGGTCACGGCGGCCCACGAGTACATGCACGCCGTCCAGTTCGCCTACGACGCGTTCGAGGACGGCTGGCTGATGGAGGCCACCGCCACCTGGGCCGAGGACGAGCTGTTCGACGGCGTCGACGACAACGTGCAGTACCTGCCGTCCGGGCCGCTGGGCAAGCCGCGGGTCCCGCTCGACCTCTCGACGAGCCCGCACTGGTACGGCGACTGGATCTTCTTCCGCTACCTCACCGAGCGGTTCCCGACCGAGCTCGGCACGATGCCGAGCCTGGTGCGCGACATCTGGCAACGGGCCGACGCGGCTCCCGAGGACGCCGACGAGTACTCGCTCCAGGCGGTGAAGAACGCGCTGGCCGATCGCGGGGCGTCGCTGCGCCGGACCTTCGCCCGGTTCGCCGACGCGAACCGCCGGGCCCGGACGACGTACGAGGAGGGCGCGGCGAACGACTACCCGACCGCGCCCGCCTGGTTCTCGGCGACGCTCACGCCGGGCGACCGTTCGACCGACTGGAACACGGTCCAGCTCGACCACCTCGCCAGCGCGACGGCCCGCTACGTCCCGTCCAGCACGATGACGGCCAACGACTGGCGGCTGCGGGTCCGGGTCGACATGGCCGACTCCGTCCGCGGCTCGCAGGCCGTGGTCACGGTCCGGGAGCGCGACGGCGGTGTCAGCACCTCGTTCGTCAGCCTCGACGCCGACGGCGAGGGTCTGCGGACCGTGGCCTTCGACCGGGACGAGGTCACCGCCGTGGAGGTCACGCTGGTCAACGCCAGCGACCGCACGAACTGCTGGGTGGACCAGGACTCGCTGTACTCCTGCCTCGGCGACCCGCTCGACGACAACCTCGACCAGCGGGTCCGCGGCATCGCCTACCGCTGAGCGCTCCGCGCGGGGTCTCGATACGCTCGCTAGCGCTCGCTACTCGACCACCGAACGGCGGGGCGCGCTGGTCGACCACCGAGATCCATCGCCGGTCGACCACCGAGATTCTTCGCTGGTCGAGTAGGGCCGAGGAACGAGGCCCGTATCGAGACCACCCACCGCGGGACATCGAACGCGGGGTGAACATCGGCCGGCCACCTCGCGGCGACCGTCACGCCGACGGCAGACGCTCGTTGCACGTGCGTGACCCCGAACTCCGCCCTTCCCCGCCGTACCGTCCTCGCCACCGCAGCGGCCGGCGCCGCCGGCGCCACCCTGGTCCGCCCGGACGCCGCGACCGGGGACGACCGCCGCGGGTCGCTCGGGCCGCGACGTCTTCCAGCACGGCGTCGCCTCCGGTGACCCCGAGCCGCATGCCGTCGTGATCTGGACCCGGGTGACCCCCACGGACGCCAGCACGCCCGGCTCCGGGAAGGGCCCGCGAGTCAGCGTCACCTGGCAGGTCGCCACCGATCGCGCCTTCGACAACGTGGTCCGCCGCGGCACCTTCGAGACCGGTTCCAGCCGCGACCACACCGTCAAGCTCGACGTCGACGGCCTGCGGCCCGCGAAGCGCTACTTCTACCGCTTCCGCCTCGACGGGGCGACCAGCCCGGTCGGCCGCACCCGCACCGCCCCCGCCCACGACGCCTCGCCGGACAACCTGCGGGTCGGCGTGGTCTCCTGCTCGCACTACGAGGAGGGCTACTTCGCGGCGTACCGCCACCTCGCCCGGCGCAACGACCTCGACGCGGTGCTCCACCTCGGCGACTACCTCTACGAGCGCGAGCCGGGTGAGGGTCAGATCCGCGACCACGACCCGCGGCACGAGATCGTCTCGCTGTCGGACTACCGCCGGCGGCACGCGCAGTACAAGCAGGACCCCGACCTGCTGGCGCTGCACGCGCGAGCGCCCTTCATCGCGATCTGGGACGACCACGAGGTCACCAACGACTCCTACAAGGACGGCGCGGAGAACCACCAGCCCGACACCGAGGGCGACTACGAGAAGCGGCGCGCCCGCGCCCATCGTGCGTACGACGAGTGGATGCCGGTCCGCCTCGACGGCACCGCCCGGCTCGGCGACGGCACCCGGCTGTTCCGGCGGCTGCGGTGGGGCACCCTGGCGGAGTTCACGATGCTCGACCTGCGCACCTACCGGGACAAGATGGTCGAGACCGCGGCGCCGTTCCCGCTTCCCCAGGTGCAGACCGAGACCGACGACCCGGAGCGCACCATCACCGGCGACGCCCAGATGGCGTGGCTCAAGGAGTCGCTCTCCCGGGACACCGCCCAGTGGAAGCTGGTCGGCAACTCGGTGATGATCGCGCCGCTCTCGTTCGCGCAGCTGCCCGAGGAGACGGTGCGGGCCATCCAGGAGGTGACCGGCGAGAGCCCGCGCGACGGCGTCCCGCTCAACACCGACCAGTGGGACGGCTACACCGCCGACCGCCGCGAGCTGTTCGACCACATCGCGGCGAACGAGATCAAGGACGCCGTGTTCCTCACCGGCGACATCCACTCCGGCTGGGCGTGCGACCTGCCGCTGGACTCCGGCACCTACCCGCTGGGCGGTACGGCGGGCGTGGAGTTCATCTGCACCTCCATCACCTCCGACAACCTCGACGACATCACCGGTTCCCCGCCGCGGACCACCACGCTGGCGGCCGAGGCGACGCTGATGGCCAACAACCGCCACATCAAGTACATCAACTTCGACGACCACGGCTACTCCGTGCTGGACGTGACGCCCGAGCGCGCGCAGATGGACTGGTGGGTGCTCGAGGACAAGGAGCGGCGCGACTCCGGGGCGTCGTGGAGCAGGTCCTGGGCGACGGAGTCCGGGTCCGGAACGGTGCACGAGGTCGACGGCCCGGTCGGCTGACGGGGTCTCGATACGCTCGCTGCGCTCGCTACTCGACCACCGAACGGCGGCGCCCTGCCCACGGTTCCGGGGTTTCGACGACGCTCGCGCGCTCGCTACTCGACCACGCATGATCGCTGGTCGAGTAGGGCCGAGGAACGAGGCCCGTATCGAGACCACCGTCGCGGCAAACGCGGGGTGAACGGACGGAGGTCACACCGCGGGCACCCGTACCACCCACGCCGGGCGCTCGTTGATCTGTCTGTGAGCCTCGAACTCCAGCCTCTCGCCCGCCGTACCGTCCTCGCCACCGGCGCTGCCGGGGCAGCCGGTGCGACCCTCGTGACGGCCAACGCCCCCGCCGGAGCGCGCAGCGCGGCCGGCGCCGGCAACGTGTTCCGGCACGGCATCGCCTCCGGTGACCCGAAGCCGCACGCGGTCCTGCTCTGGACCCGCGTCACCCCCACCGACGCCAGCACTCCCGGCTCGGGCCGCGGTCCCCGCGTCACCGTCACCTGGCAGGTCGCCACCGACCGCGAGTTCAGCAACGTCGTCCGCCGGGGCAGCTTCGAGACCGGCCCGCACCGCGACCACACCGTCAAGGTCGACGTCGACGGCCTCCGCCCGGCGAAGTGGTACTTCTACCGCTTCCGCTGCGCGGGCGAGACCAGCCGCACCGGCCGTACCCGCACCGCGCCCGCCCGGGACGCCGTCCCCGACCACCTCCGGTTCGGGGTCGTCTCCTGCGCCAACTGGCAGGCCGGCTGGTTCAGCGCCTACCGCGGCATCGCGGCCCGCGACGACCTGCACGCGGTCCTGCACCTCGGTGACTACCTCTACGAGTACGCGCCCGGCGAGTACGGCTACGGCCAGTCCAACGAGGACATCCGGCCGCACGTCCCGGCCCGCGAGATGGTCAGCCTCGCCGACTACCGGCAGCGGCACGCGCAGTACAAGACCGACCCCGACCTCCAGGACGCGCACGCCAAGTTCCCCTGGATCATCACCTGGGACGACCACGAGGTCACCAACGACCAGTGGAAGAAGGGCGGGGAGAACCACCAGGAGGACGAGGGCGACTACCTGCGCCGCCGCGCCCGCGCCCACCGCGCGTACGACGAGTGGATGCCGGTCCGGATGGACGGCACCGCCGACCTCCGCGACGGCACCCGGCTCTTCCGGCGGCTGGAGTTCGGGAAGCTGGCCGAGATCAGCATGCTCGACCTGCGCACCTACCGCGACAAGCAGGTCGAGCAGCCGGCCTTCCCCGCGCCGCACCCCGACCCCGCGATCAGCGACCCGGCCCGGACCATCACCGGCGACCGCCAGCTCGACTGGCTCCGCGACGGCCTGCGCACCAGCGCCGCGCAGTGGAAGCTGGTCGGCAACCCGGTGATGATCGCGCCGGTCAACTTCGCGTCCCTGCCCGACGACCTCGTGGGCCCCGTCAACGACGTCACCGGGCTGCTGCCCGAGGACGGCGCGCCGTACAACGTCGACCAGTGGGACGGCTACACCGCCGACCGGCGGCGGCTGTTCAGCCACATCCGCAACCACGGCGATCAAGGACACGCTCTTCGTCACCGGCGACATCCACTCCGGGTGGGCCTGCGAGCTGCCGTACGACGCCTCGACCGCCCCGCTCGGCGACTCCGCCGGCGTGGAGTTCGTGTGCAGCTCGGTGACCTCGAACAACCTCAAGGACATCACCGGCGACCCCTCGGGCGCGACCACCACCGCCGTCGAGGAGGGGATCAAGGCCAACAACCGGCACATCAAGTACCTCAACTTCGACGACCACGGGTTCTCGGTGCTCGACCTGACCGCGAAGCGGGCCCAGATGGACTGGTTCATCATCAGCGACCGCGCCGACAAGGACGCCGAGATCACCCACGAGACGTCCTGGATCACCCGCTCCGGGACGCACCGGATCGAGCACGTCGACACCCCGGTCGGAGACGCCTGATGACCGGCCCCTACCCGGACCCCGCCACCACCCGCCGTACCCTCCTGGCGGCGGGAGCCGCCGGCCTCGCGGTCTCCCCCCTCGCCGGACCGGCCCTCGCCGCGACCGGGCCGAAGGGCCGCAAGCGGGCCTACGTGCTCGTGGTCGACGGCTGCCGTCCCGACGAGATCACCCCGACGCTGACGCCGACCCTGGCGGCGCTGCGCGACGCGCGGACTGAACTTCCCGCACGCCTCGTCGCTGCCGGTGATGGAGACGATCCCCAACCACGTGATGATGATGACCGGCATGCGGCCCGACCGCACCGGCGTCCCGGCCAACGTGATCTACGACCGGGAGCTCGGCGAGACCCGCGACATGGACCGGCCGAGCGACCTCCGGAGCGGCACCCTGATCGGGCGGCTCAACCGGGCCGGCTTCACCACCGGGACGGTGCTGAGCAAGGAGTACCTCGTCGGGATCTTCGGCAAGCGGGCCACCCACCGCTGGGTGCCGCCGGGCTACATCCCGGCCTCCGACCACGCGCCCGACGTCGCGACGATGGACGCCACGCTCTCGATGGTCGAGGAGCACGACCCCAACATGGTGTTCGTCAACCTCGGCGACATCGACCGCGCCGGCCACTCCGACCCCACCGGGCCCTACGACGTGAAGCTCGCCCGGCAGATCGCGCTCGCCGACACCGACCGGCAGGTCGCGCGCCTCGTCGACCTGCTGAAGTCCAGCGGCCGCTGGCGGAACTCGATGGTGCTCGTGCTCGCCGACCACTCGATGGACTGGTCCAACCCCGACAAGATCATCAGCCTGACCGGCCCGATGGAGGAGGACCGGCTGCTGGCCGGCAAGGTGCAGATCGCCGAGAACGGCGGGGCCGACCTCCTCTACTGGACCGGACGGGCCAGCAACCGCGACCGCGCGATCCAGCGCATGCGCGACATCGCCAACGACACCGCCGGAGTCCTCGCCGCCCACGACCGACGCGCCCGGCGAGAGTCCCTGCGCCTGGGACCCGAAGCCGGGGACGTCGTCGTCTACTGCCAGGCCGGCTGGCGGTTCACCGAGCCGCACCCGCTGCACAACCCGATCCCGGGCAACCACGGCCACCCGGCCACCCGCCCGATCCCGTTCTTCATCGGCGGGGGGCACGACCGGGTCCCGCGGCGCGAGGCGTCCTCGCTGACCGCCGCGACCGTCGACGTGGCCCCGACGGTGGGCGCGTTCTTCGGCGTCGGCCGCCCCCGGAACGGGTACGACGGCCGCAACCGGCTCTGAGCGCCGGCCGGGCCGCGCCTCAGCCGCCGGCGAGCCGGCTCAGCGACCGGCGTACGACGGCCGGGTCGGTGGTCGTCCACATCGGCGGCAGGCTGGCCTTGAGGAAGCTGCCGTAGCGCGCGGTCACCAGCCGGGGGTCGAGGACGGCGACGACCCCGCGGTCGGTCGTGGTGCGGATCAGGCGGCCGGTCCCCTGGGCCAGGAGCAGCGCGGCATGAGTGGCCGCGACCTGCATGAAGCCGTTGCCACCGGCCTTCTCGACCGCCCGCTGCCGGGCGGACATCAGCGGGTCGTCGGGCCGCGGGAACGGGATCCGGTCGATGATCACCAGCTGGCAGGTCTCGCCGGGCACGTCGAGGCCCTGCCACAGGCTGAGCGTGCCGAACAGGCAGGTGTGGGGGTCCTCGACGAACTGCTTGGCGAGCTCGGGCAGCTGCGCGTCGCCCTGGGCGAGCGTGGTGAGGTGGGGCAGCTTCTCGCGGACCGCCTCGGCCGCGGTCTCCGCCGCCCGCCGCGAGGAGAACAGGCCGAGCGTGCGGCCCTCGGCCGCGTCGACCAGCGCGGCGATCTCGTCGAGCTGGGCCTCGCCGAGGCCGTCGCGGCCGGGCGGGGGCAGGTGGCGGGCGACGTAGAGGATGGCCTGCTGGCCGTAGTCGAACGGTGACCCCACGTCGACCCCCTGCCACGGCAGCGCGTCGTCGGCGTCGGACGCGACCGGCTCGCCCTCGATCAGCCGCTCGGACGGCTTGAGGCCGACGCTGGTGGCGACCGAGGAGAAGTCGCCGCCCAGCATCAGGGTGGCGCTGGTGAAGACGACCGTCTTGTCGGTGAGCAGCTTGTCGCGCATCGGCGCCGAGACCTCGAGCGGCGCCACGTAGAGGCGCGGCGGGAACCGGTCGCCACCCTCCCCCAGCCACAGCACGTCGGACTCGGCGTCGGTGGCCATCCGGTCGGCGTTGGCGAAGATCTCCTGCACCGAGCCCTTGGCCTGGGTGAGGCCGGCGTCGGCGGTGTCCTTGGCGTCCTTGGGGTAGGCCGACAGGCAGGCCCGCGCGGCGTCGCGTACGAGCACCAGCGCGTCCGAGAGCTGCTCGGGGACGGTGTCGAACCGCCCGGGCGCGGCGGCCGCGATCGCGTCGGCCAGGGCGCCGGCGGCATCGGCGAGGTCGTCGGCCTCGGACCCGTCGACGTGTCGCTGGGACCTGCGCGCCGCCCGCTCGACGTCGGCCACGCCGAGCTCGTCGGTGGCGGCCTGGGTCACCCGCGAGACGAGCTCGTGGGCCTCGTCGATCACGACGGCGTCGTAGTCCGGGATCATCGGCACGCCCTCGATCGCGTCGATCGCGAGCAGCGAGTGGTTGGTCACGATCAGGTGGCTGCGGTGCGCCTTCTCCCGGGCCAGCTCGGCGAAGCACTCCGCGCCGAACGGGCACTTGCTGGCGCCCAGGCAGTCGCGGTGGCTGACGCTGACCTGCCGCCACTCGCGGTCGGTGTGGCGGGGCGCCCGGTCGCGCTCGCCGCTGCCGCCCTGCTCGGACTCCTCCTCCGCCCAGCTGCGCAGCTCGAGCACCTTCTCGGCCATCGAGCCCTGCGGCACGTCGACGAGGGTGCCCTGGTCGTCGGGGACGCCCTCGCGGATCCGGTGGAGGCAGGCGTAGTTGGAGCGGCCCTTGAGGACGGCGTACGACGCGTCGACCCGGTCGCCGACGGCCTCCACCAGCCGCGGGATGTCGCGCTCGACCAGCTGGTGCTGGAGCGCGAGGGTGGCCGTGGCGACCACGACCCGCTTGTCGTGCAGCAGCGCCGGGACGAGGTAGCCCAGCGACTTGCCGGTGCCGGTGCCGGCCTGGACGAGGAGGTGCTGCCCGCGCTCCATGGCGGCCGCGACCTTCTCGGCCATCTGCACCTGGCCGGGCCGCTCCTCCCCGCCGAGCTGCTCGACCGCCGCCGCCAGCACGTCGCCGACGCCGGTCTCGGCGACCGTCTCGTCGGCAGTGGGGGCGTCTGGCACCCGTGCACCCTAACCGCGCCCGCCGACGGCCTCCCCCGCGGCAGGCGGCCTCGCCTGTGGAGAACCGATCGCAGCCGCTCCGATCCGGGGAAGGGTGCCTGACATGACCGCCAAGCCGCCGTTCGACACCAGCCGACCCTTCACCCGCGCGGAAGCGCTCGCGGCGGGTCGGGACCCGTCCCGGGCCCGGGTCGGGGAGTTCCGGCGTCTGTTCCACAACGTGTACGTCGACGCGCGCGTCGTCGTCACGCCGGCGTTGCGAGCCGAGGCGGCGCTCAAGCTCTTCGACGGCCGTGCCTTCGCCAGCCACGCCTCGGCCGCCCGGCTGCACCGCGTCCCGATCCCCACGATCCCGGACGAGCACGTCACCGTTCTGGAGAGGAGGCATCGGCGGCGCCCGCTCGGCATCGTGCCGCACGTCAACCCGGCCCCGACGGTGGTGGAAGTGGGCGGAGTGCGGGCGTCGGCGCCGACCCAGATGTTCATCGAGCTGGCCTCCCTGCTGGGCCTGGTCGACCTGGTCGTGGTCGGCGACCATCTCGTCCGGCAGGGCAAGGTGTCGCTGCGACAGCTGGTCGACGCCTGCGAGGAGTCCCGAGCACCTGGCGCTCAGGCAGCCCGCCGGGCAGCCCGCTACGTCCGCGAACGCGTCGACTCACCCATGGAGACCCGACTCCGCATGCTGATCGTGCTGGCAGGACTACCCGAGCCCCGCGTCAACCTCACCCTTCGGGACGTCGACGGATCGCCGGTCCGCCGCTACGACCTGTGCTGGCCCTCGGTCCGCGTGATCGTGGAGTACGACGGCCGCCACCACATCGAGCGGGTGGAGACCTGGGAGTCCGATCTCGAGCGACGCGAGGCGATCGACGACGACGCCTGGCGGATTCTCGTGGTGATCAGCAACGGGATCTACGGCGAGCCCGAGCACACGCTGCGCCGGATCTGGCGGCTGCTGCGTGCACGGCGGCTGCCCGGCGTACCCACGGTCCTCAGCGACGACTGGCGGCCGCACTTCCCGGGCCGGTGAGCGACCGTCTCCGGAACGAAGTGCGCAGTGTTCGATCGTTCGGGCTCCGAGCGCTTGTTCGGGGCCGGATATTCACGCACGGTGCAGTTGGTTCCGCCGGCGACTCCCGGGCGCGATCAGGTTCCAGGCCGGACCAGGCCGCACTCGTAGGCGAGCACGACCGCCTGCACCCGTGAGGCGACGCCGAGCTTGGCCAGCACCCGGTTGACGTGGGTCTTGACCGTGGCCTGGCCGACGACGAGGTCGGCGGCGATCTCGTCGTTGGAGCGGCCGCGTGCCATCAGCACCAGCACCTCGCGCTCGCGGCCGGTCAGCCGGTCGACCGCGGCGGTGGTGCCGTCGTCGGGCGGCGGGTGGCGGAGGTACTCCTCGATCAGCCGTCGGGTCAGCGACGGCGCGAGCAGCGCCTCGCCCGCCGCGACCGTCCGGATCCCCTCCACCAGCCGGTCGGGCGGGGTCGCCTTGAGCAGGAACCCGGCCGCACCGGCGCCCAGCGCGTCGTACACGTAGCGGTCGAGGTCGTACGTCGTCAGCACCAGCACCCGGGTCGGGGAACCCGACGAGGTGAGCTCGCGGGTGGCGGCGATCCCATCCATCACCGGCATCCGGATGTCCATCAGCACGACGTCGGGCGTCGTACGGCGGCAGACGTCCACCGCCTCGCGTCCGTTGCCCGCGTGCCCGACGACCTCGCACCCGCGGGCCTCGAGCACCAGCTCCAGCCCCGATCGGACCAGCTCCTGGTCGTCGGCGATCACCACGGTCGTCATCGCGACGCCTCCAGCGGGAGCACCACGTCGAGCTCGAAGCCGCGGTCGGTCGTCGCCCGGGCGAGCGTCCCGCCCAGCAGCTCCACCCGCTCGGCCATCCCCTGCAGGCCGAGCCCGGACCCGTTCGGCGAACGCGCGCCCACCGGGTTGGTGGCCCGGATCCGCACGGTGCCCGGGCCGGACTCGACCGCGAGCGAGACCGGGCCATCGGCATACTTCAGCGCGTTGGTGAGCGCTTCCTGCACGACCCGGTACGCCGACACGTCCACCCCGCCGGGCACCGGCGACGTCGGCAGGTCCAGGACAGCCTCGATCGACAGTCCGTTGCCGCGGAACGACTCCACCAGGGCGGGCACGTCGGCCAGCCCGGGCGCCGGGCTCAGCCCCAGCTCGTCGCCCTCGTCGCGGATCAGGTGGAGCAGGCGACCGGTCTCGGCGAGGGCCGCCCGCCCGGCGCCGGCGACCGACTCCAGCAGCCCTGCCGCGCGATCGGGGTCGGTGCGGAGCAGGTCCTGCGCCGCCGCCGTCTGGACGACCATGGCGCTCACCGAGTGGGCGATCACGTCGTGCAGCTCCCGGGCGATCCGGTCCCGCTCGTCGCGCACCGCCTGGTCGCGCAGCTGCTCCGACTGCTGCTCGAGCAGCACCGACTGCTCGGCGAGCTTGCGGGAGATCCGCCCGAAGACGTAGGGCGGGACGGCCAGCGACAGGATGAACACCAGGTCGGTCCAGTCGTTGTCGTCCGGGTCGAACCCGAAGTCGGCGAAGACCAGGCCGAGCGTCACCGCGGCCGTGACCAGCCCGCCGCGCAGCGGTCAGGTAGCGGCCCAGGCTGTACATGCCGAGGACGTAGAAGAAGATCGGCGTGGCCGCCTCCTGCATCTGCGTGCCGGTCAGCGGGATCACCATCAGCGCGAGCGCCGCGGCCGGCACCGCGACCGCGGCGTGCGTCCGGCGGAGGACGAGGAACGCGGCCGCCAGCGCCTCCAGCCCGATCGAGGCGACCCAGCCCGTGGTCCGGAGCGTGAGCAGCTCGACGGCGCCCAGCACCAGCAACACCGCCGGCACCAGGACGTCGGAGGGACGCAGCCTGCTCAGCACCTTCCGAGGTTACGGCCGCACCCCCCTGCGGCGGCGTCAAACCGGGGGTGGAGATCGAGACCAACCCAGGCGCCGACGACGCGGGCGGGTCTCCGGCGGGACGCTCGTGGTCCGACCAAGGGATGGAGGACGACATGTTGAACGGACGTGACCGCGAGATCGGGATGTTCGCCTGGGTGATGGCCTGGGTGGGCCTGGTGGTGGGGCAGCTGCACGCGCTGTCCCGCTTCGCGACAGCGGACGGCAAGGAGGACCTCGAGCTGGCGCTCACCGCGGCGTGGGCCGAGCCCGCTGCCGACGCGCTCTCCCCGCTGCTGACGTGGGCCGACCCCGACATCGTCTACATCACCTACGGCAAGATCTGGTTCCCGGTGTTCGCCGCCTTCACGCTGTGCGCGTACGTCGTCCACCGCCGCCGCGAGCCCGCCGGCTTCGAGAAGTGGGCGTGGCGGTTCGCGATCGCGGCGTACTCCCTCGCGTCCGTGGGCGTCTTCCTCGACTACTGGACCCAGTGGACCGGCAACTACAACGGCGACGGCATCGAGGCCACGCTGTTCACGATCGCGTTCATGGTCACCATGCCCGGACTGCTGCTGACCCTGCTCGCGTCGACGGTCCTCGGGGTCACCCTGCTGGTGAAGAAGTTCCGGCCGGCGCTGCCCGCCGTGCTGCTCGCGCTGATGCTCCCGCTCGTCATCGGCATCCTGCAGGTCACCTCGCTGGGCAGCGCCGCGCTGCCGGTGATGTTCGCGTTCGGCCTCCTGGGCCGGCGGATCGCCCGCGCAGAATCTCTCGCAACTCGGGAACCGAACGCGAGGTCCGGTGCGACAGTGAGGGCATGAGGGGAACGGCACCGGCCGCGGTCGACCACCGCGAGGACGCGGAGCTCGTCGCGGACGTCGCCGACGGTGACGCCGCGGCGCTCCGCGTCCTCTACGACCGGCACTCCCCCTGGCTCTACGCCCGGCTGATGCGTCGCTGCAACGACCAGGAGGTCGTCCTCGACGTCGTCCAGGACACCTTCGTCGCCGTCTGGAAGGACGCCCGGAAGTGGCGGGCCGAGGGCGCGGTCGCCGGCTGGCTGTGGGGGATCGCGTTCCGCCGGATGGTCTCGCGGCTCCGCTCGCGCAAGGACGTCCTGCTGATGCCCGACTGGGACGCCGTCGCCGTCGAGCGTGCACCCGCGGCCGAGGAGCAGGTCCTCCTCGGGGTGGAGTACGGCGACCTGGCCGGCGCCCTGCGCACGCTCAGCCCCGAGTTCCGTGCGGTCGTCCAGGCGGTCGTCCTCGACGGGTTGTCCACCCGCGAGGCGAGCCGCCTCCTCGGCTGCCGCCCCAACACCGTGAAGACCCGGCTGCACCGGGCGAAGGCGCAGCTGCGCGTCGCCCTGGCCGACGCCGCAGAGGGAGGGATCCGATGATCACCCCAACCTGGCACGCCGACGGCAGCCTGCTCGCCGCCTACGTCGCGGGAGACCTGGACGCCCTGGGTGGCGCCTCCGTCGAGCAGCACCTCGCCCACTGCGGCGACTGCCGGGCAGCCATCCGCCCCCTGGTCGACGGCCCCGCCCTCGACCGGGTCTGGACCGGGGTCCGGGACGCCGTCGAGAGCCCGCCGCAGCCGGTCGTGGTCCGCGCCGCCCGCCGCCTCGGGGTCTCCGAGCCGGCGTCGGTGCTGCTGGCCGCGACCGCCTCCCTGCGCACCGCCTGGCTCGTCAGCGCGATCGTGGCCCTCGGGTTCGCGACCTTCGCGGTCGCCATCACCGGAGGCGAGCTGATCGCCCCGTTCCTCCTGGTCGCGCCGATGGTGCCGGTGCTCGGAGTGGCCGCGGCGTACGGCCCCCAGCAGGACCCGCTCGAGGCGTTGGTGGTCACCGCGCCGTACGGCCGGACCCGGCTGATCCTGGCCCGCACGCTGGCCGTTCTCGTCTCGGTGCTGCCGCTGACGTTCGTGCTGGGCCTGCTGCTGCCCGGGCCGCTGTGGCTCGCCGGCGCGTGGCTCGGCCCGGCGCTCGCGCTCATTCCGATCCTGCTGGCGGTGTCGAGCTTCGTCGGCCCCCGCAACGGCGCGGCGGTCGTGGCGATCTGCTGGAGCGGCGTGGTGCTGCTCTCGGTCCGCGAGCTGCCCCCGACCTGGCCGGTGGAAGCCACCCAGCAGCTCGTCTACCTCGCCGTCGCGGCGGTCTCGTGCGTCGTCCTCCTCGTCAGGGCCCGTCAGGACCGCCAGATCGGAGCAGTCCTGTGAACGCCATCGAGCTCACCGGGGTCGGCAAGTCCTACGGCCGCACCCACGCCCTGGACGGGGTCGACCTGTCCTTCGACCGCGGCGTCACCGGACTCCTCGGCCCCAACGGTGCCGGCAAGACGACCCTGCTCCGCATCGTCGCCACCTCCATCGCCGCCGACTCGGGCACGGCCCGGCTGCTCGGCCGCGACCCGCTCGGCTCCCACGGCGAGGTCACCGCGATCCGGCGCCAGCTCGGCTACCTGCCCCAGGAGCTCGGCTACCCCAGCGACATGACCGCCTTCGGCTTCGTGGAGTACGTCGCCGTCCTCAAGGAGTGGAACGACCGCGACCGCCGGGCCCGAGAGGTACGACGGGTGCTGGAGCTCGTCGGGCTCGGCGACCTGGCCACCAAGCGGGTCGGCAAGCTCTCCGGCGGCCAGCGCCGCCGCGTCGCGCTCGCCCAGGCGCTGCTCGGCGACCCGCGGATCCTGGTCCTCGACGAGCCCACGACCGGGCTCGACCCGGCCCAGCGGGCCGACCTGCGACGGACCCTCTCGGTCGTCGCCGGCCAGTGCGCGGTCCTGCTCTCGACCCACCAGACCGAGGACGTCGCGGCCCTCTGCGAGCGCGTGGTCGTGCTCTCCGGTGGCCGGGTCCGCTTCGACGGGCCGGTCACCGAGCTCGTCGGCACGGCCGCGGGCCAGGTCTGGCTGGCCGACGAGCCCGGTCCCGACGCCCTGGCCAGCTGGCGGACCGGCACCGGCAAGCACCACGTGGTCGGCGGACCACCGCCACCGGGCGCCGTACCGGCCGAGCCGACGCTGGAGGACGCCTACCTGCTCATGCTCGGGCCGCACGCCGGCGCCACCCGCACCGCCCTCGCCTGACCCACCCCATCACCGCATCGCCACCACCCGAGGAGTCACCATGACCAGCATCTCCCTGCCCGCGACCGGGACCTCCGGCCTCCGGGCCATGGCCACCATCGAGGCCCGCCGCTTCGCCCGGCACCCCGTCTTCCTCGTGGGCGTCGCCCTCGCCTTCGTGTTGTTCGCCCTGATGGTCATCACCGACGACTCGCCCCACTACGGCGACCCCCTGTCCACGCCGGTCATCCCCGCGTTCTTCATCGGCCTCACCGCGCTGGTCGCCGCGGCGCGGATCACCCGCTCCACCGAGGTGGCCGCCGAGGCGATGGGGGCGGCACCGGGCACCGAGGGTCGGCGTACGGCGGCGGTCGCGCTCGCCTGCGTCGTACCGTTCCTCGCCGGGCTCGCCTGGACCCTCACCTCGGTGATCGTCGCCCAGGTCTGGGGGGTCGCCCCGCAGGAGTGGTGGTTCGGCACCATGCCCGACTGGCAGGTGTGGAGCATCCTGCTTGCCCTCGGCCCCGTCGCCTGCCTCGGCGGCGCCCTGCTCGGGGTCCTGACCGGACGGTGGCTGCGGTTCCCCGGCGCTCCGGCCGTGATGGTCGTGGCCGTCGTCGCGGTCACCATGGTCGGCTCGTTGCCGCTGTCCTACTCCGACAACACCGAGCTGCGGCTGTGGGTGCCGTGGGCGATGTTCCACTCCGGCACCGAGGACGGACGGCACCGCCGCGATCATCGCCGGCAACCCGGGCGCCTACCTCGGCTACCTGCTGTGCCTGTGCGCCGCGGCCGCGCTCGTGGCGATCTGGCACGACAGGGCCGCCCGCACCCGGTCGCTGCGGACGGCGATCGTCGCGGTCGTCGTGGCCGGTCTCGCGTGCCTGGCTCTCGCCATCACCACCGGCCACTCCCAGGACGTCAGCTCCGAGCCGGTCCCCTACAAGGTCGGCGACTGACCATGCGGTTCTGGTACCTGCGCAGGGCGATCCCGTGGGTCGCCCTGCTCGGGTGCTGCACCGCCGGGCTGGCGGCCGCGGGACTCCTGCACCGGTGGCCGTCGGCGGCCCTCGCGCTGCTGCCCGCGACGCTCGCCTGCTGCGCGGCGGCGGCTGCGTTCGTGTTCGACGAGCAGGCGGCCGCGGTCGTGGCGGTGACGCCGCGCGGGGCCGGCTGGCGGCGTACGGCGCGGCTCGCCGTCGCCGTCGTACCACTGGCCCTGTGGGTGGGCCTGGTCGTGTGGCGGCCCGGCGACCTCCCGCTGGAGCGCGCGGGCTGGTTGCTGGTCGGCGCGGCGACGATCGTGCTCACCGCGGGCATCGCCGGTGCCGCCGCCCGTCGCGAGCTGCCGACCCCCGGCGCCGCCCTCGCGCCGGTGATCCCGGTCGCGGTGTTCGGCCCGGTGGTGATCGCCCTGTTCCTGGGCTGGGAGTCGATCTACCCGATGGGCGGCTTCGCCGCCGGTGTCACGACGTTCTGGCTCGTCGTCGCCGGGTGCGGTCTGGCCGCCTGCCTGGTGGCCCTGCGCCCCCGCCTCCGTTGAGTTGGGGGTTGTTCGGTCTTCAGTCGGGGCTCGTTCGCCGAACAAGGCCCCACTCAACCCCGAACAAACCCCCACTCAACGAGCGTAGGCGGCGAGCTCGCCGGCGAGGTCCTCGTGGGCGCGGCCGGAGACCAGGGTCCCCTCGGGCGTGTGCTCCATCGAGGCGATCTCGCCGTGCTGGTGCAGCCGGTTGATCAGGTCGCCCCGCTCGTAGGGCAGCAGCGCCTCGAACGGCACCCCGGGCCGGGGCAGCTCGCCCTCGATCACGGCGATCGCCTCGGCGACGCCCTCGCCCGTCTTCGCCGACACGACCACGCTGTGCGGCTCGCGCTGCCGGAGCCGGGCCAGCACCATCGGGTCCGCGGCGTCGGCCTTGTTGATCACGACGAGCTCCGGCACCTGGGCGGCGCCGATCTCGGCGAACACCTCGCGCACCGCGGCCAGCTGGCCCTCGGGGTCGGGGTGCGAGCCGTCGACGACGTGCAGGATCAGGTCGGCATCGGCCACCTCCTCCAACGTCGACCGGAACGCCTCGACCAGCTGGTGGGGCAGGTGGCGGACGAAGCCCACCGTGTCGCTCATCGTGTAGACGCGGCCGTCGGCGGTCGTCGTACGACGGGTGGTCGGGTCGAGCGTCGCGAACAGCGCGTCCTCGACCAGCACCCCGGCGTCGGTGAACCGGTTGAGCAGCGAGGACTTGCCGGCGTTGGTGTAGCCGGCGATCGAGACGCTCGGGATCTGGTTGCGCCGGCGCTCGGCCCGCTTGGTGTCGCGGGTGCCCTTCATGTCGCGCAGCTCGCGGCGGAGCTTGGCGATCTTGGTGTTGATCCGGCGCCGGTCGGTCTCGATCTTGGTCTCACCGGGACCGCGGCCGCCGATGCCGCCGCCGGCGGCGCCGACCCGTCCACCGGCCTGCCGGGACAGCTGCCCGCCCCAGCCGCGCAGGCGCTGCTTCATGTAGGTCAGCTGCGCCAGCTCGACCTGCGCCTGCCCCTCCTTGGACTTCGCGTGCTGGGCGAAGATGTCGAGGATCAGGGCGGTCCGGTCGACGACCTTGACCTTGAGCCGGTCCTCGAGGTTCCTCAGCTGGCTCGGCGCGAGCTCGCCGTCGCAGATCACCGTGTCCGCGCCGGTGGCCTGCACGATCTCGCGCAGGCCGTCGACCTTGCCGCGGCCGACGTACGTCGCCGGGTCGGGCTTGTTGCGGCGCTGGTAGATCGCCTCCAGCACCTGCGATCCGGCCGTCTCGGCGAGCAGCGCGAGCTCGGCCATCGAGTTGTCGGCGTCCTCGGGCGTGCCTTCGGTCCAGACGCCGACGAGGACCACCCGCTCGAGCCGGAGCTGGCGGTACTCGACCTCGGTGATGTCCTCGAGCTCGGTCGACAGCCCCGCCACGCGGCGCAGGGCGTGCCGCTCGGCGAGGTCGAGGGCGCCGCCCGTGTGGTCGAGCTCCTCGGGATCGGGCTCGTCGGGATCGGGTTCGGCGTACCCGGACTCGACCTCGTCGTCATCCCACGCGTCGGTGGCCTCGAGCTCGTCGTCCAGGTTGAAGTCAGGTGCGTTCGTCATGTGCACCCAAGCGTAGGTCGGCGCACGACGTCACGCACATGGGTTTACTTGGGAGGCATGCGGATGCCGCCGTCGACGCGGATCGTCTCGCCGTTCATGTAGGTGTTGCGCACGCACTCGACCACCATCGAGGCGAGCTCCTCGGGCTCGCCGAGCCGCTTGGGGAACAGCACGCTCTCGCCCAGCTTGGCCTTGAACGCCTCCGACTCCTCGCCCTCGCCGTAGATCGGGGTGTCGATCAGGCCGGGCGCGACGGTGTTGAGGCGGATGCCGGCGGCGGAGAGGTCGCGGGCGACCGGCAGGGTCATCCCCACGACGCCGCCCTTGGAGGCGGAGTACGCCGCCTGGCCGATCTGTCCGTCGAACGCCGCCACGCTGGCCAGGTTGACGATCGCGCCACGCTCCCCGGACTCGGTCGGGTCGAGCTTGCCCATCTCGGTCGCGGCCAGCCGTACGGCGTCGAAGGTGCCGATCAGGTTGATCGCGATCACCTTCTTGAACGCGTCGAGGTCGTGGGCGGAGTCGAACTCGCCGTCCCGGCCGATCGTGCGCTGCGCCCAGCCGATGCCGGCGGAGTTGACCAGGATCCGCAGCGGGCCGAGCTCGACCGCCGCCGCCACGGCGGCCTTGATCTGCTCCGTGTCGGTGACGTCGACCTGCACGAACGTGCCGCCGATCTCCTTCGCGAGGGCCTCGCCCCGCTCGGCCTGGAGGTCGGCGACGACGACCTTGGCGCCGGCGGCGGCGAGCTGGCGGGCGACGGCGGCACCGATGCCGGAGGCGGCGCCGGTGACGAGGGCAGAGGATCCGGTGATGTCCATGGCGCTCGATCCTAGTGATCGCGCGCGTCGGGCTCAGAGCGAGGTCGTACCGCGGGCGACGACCACCGCGGGGCCGGTCAGCAGCACCCGGTCATCGGCGGTCCAGGTGACCCGCAGGGTCCCGCCGGGTACGTCGACCCGGTAGGTGACGTCGCCGTCCCCCGGGGAGCGCCCGTCGGACAGGGCGGCCGCGACCACCGCCGCACCGGCACCCGTGCCGCACGACCGGGTCTCCCCCGACCCCCGCTCGTGCACCCGCATCGCGATGTGCCGTTCGCCCCGCTGCGCCGACGAACTCCACGTTGACGCCGTCCGGGTAGACCGCCGGGTCGTGCACCGGCGGCTCGCGCAGCGGGCCCGCCTCGTCCAGCTCGCCGACCATCGCCACCGCGTGCGGGTTGCCCATGTCGACGTGCTGGGCCGGCCAGGACCGGTCGCCGACGGCCACCATGGTCTCGTCGAGGACCTTCGGGATGCCGAGGTCGACGGTGATCAGGTCGCCGTCGAGCGTGAGCTCCTTGACCCCGTCGCGGGTCCCGACCCGCACCCGGCCACCGCGCGCCAGGCCCTCGTCGACGAGGTGCCGCACGAACAGCCGGATGCCGTTGCCGCACATCTCGCTGACCGACCCGTCGGCGTTGCGGTAGTCCATGTACCACTCCGCGTCCCCGGCCTGGCTGGGGTCGATCACCGAGCTCCGGACCACCCGCAGCACGCCGTCGCCACCGATCCCGGCCCGGCGGTCGCAGAGCGCCCGCACCCGGTCGGCCGACAGGTCGCCGTGGACGGTCCCGTCGGCGTCGGGCAGCAGCACGAAGTCGTTCTCGGTGCCGTGGCCCTTGAGGAAGGCGTACTCGCTGGACACGGATCGAGCCTACGCGCTCAGGACGGGGACGCAGGATCGACCGCGTACGCCGATCAGCCCAGCGGGGTCACGTCCGCCTCGTAGGTGAGCACCTCGGTGTCGTTGCCTTCGCCGAAGTCGTCGGGTGCGGCGTACATCGTCAGGTGTGACCCGGCGGCGTCGATGTCGGTGGGGTTTCGGGTGACGACGTGACCGGCGCTCGACCAGAGCGAGATCGGCACCTCGTGCAGGATCCGGCCGGTCGCGAGGTCGAGCAGCGCGAAGCCACCGAGCTCGTAGGCGGTCGACGCCCCGGGCTGGGCGGGCAGGGCCGCGATCCCGGAGCAGAGACCCTTCCCGGAGGCGACGTACTCGCAGTCCTGGTAGTCGACGAAGTGGCTGTCGTTGAGCCGGAAGCCGCGCTGCTCGCCCGACCGGGTCCACTCGTAGAAGCGTCGCGAACCCCACGAGTTGCCCACGAGCCGGTCCCTGGACCTGTCGTAGACGACCCCGCCGACGTGGTCGTCGACCGTGAAGGCCTTGTCGACCTCGAAGTTCTTCGCGTCCACCTTGTAGACGATCGCCCGGCTGTCGGGGCGGTACTCCGCGACCGGGACCCAGATGTCGTCACCGTGCACGTCGATCCCGCCCGGGTGGTACATGTCGCCCTCGCCGAGCACGATGTCCTCGAGCAGCCTGCCCGAGCGGTCCAGCACGAAGAGGTGGCCCACCCCCTTGCCTGCCGTCCGGTCGTAGCCGTCCACCGGGGAGGGGTACTTCACCGGACGCTCGATGATCTCCACCGACGACAGGTAGATGCGATCCCCCACGACCTCCATGCCTTGCGGGTGGTGGGTGTTGAAGTCGAGGCGCATCGAGCCGGTCTTCTGCCACGCGGTCGACCGCGAGGTGTTCTCGAACGACTCGGCCAGGGGCTCGTCGGCGGACCTGGCTGGTGGCTCCAGCGCACTGGCGGCGCCGGTGCCGGCCACCATGACGGCGGCCGCGGAGAGCAGGGAGGCGGTGCGGAGGTTCATGTGGGCTCCTCGTGAGGGCGGTCCCCGATCGGGGCAGGCCCGCGAGGCTGGCAGCGCGTTCCCACCGACGAGGTGGCCGCGCGGCCAACTCCCGGGGAACTCCGTCTCAACCCGCCCCGGCTGCGACGTCCCCGATCGCCGCTGCCGCGACCTCCACCCGGTCCGGGTCGTCCCACCGCACCCAGACGATCCGCGGGTCCTTGCGGAACCACGAGTCCTGGCGGCGCGCGAACCGTCGGGTCGCGGTCACGGTCCGCTCCCGCGCCTCGTCGAGGGTCAGCTCGCCGGAGAGGTACGCCGCCACCTCGCGGTAGCCGATCGCCCGCGAGGCGGTGCGACCCTCGGCGAGCCCGTCGTCGAGCAGCCGCTCCACCTCGGCCACGAACCCGCCCTCGAACATCCGGTCCACCCGCGCCTCGATCCGCGCGTCCAGCGTGGGCCGGTCGATGTCGACCCCGATCTGGATCGGTGGCCGGGTCGACGTACTCCAGGACGGGGAGGGACGCGCTGAACGGCCGGCCGGTGATCTCGATGACCTCCAGCGCCCGCACGATCCGGCGGCCGTTCTCGGTCAGGATCTTCGCCGCGGCCTCGGGGTCGAGGGAGCGCAGCCGTTCGTGCAGCGCGCCGGAACCGACCGTCCGCGAGCTCGGCCTCCAGCCGCGACCGGACCGTCCGGGTCGGTCCCGGGGAACTCGAACCGGTCCAGGATCGCGCGGGTGTAGAGCGCCGACCCGCCGACCAGCACCGGGACCGCGCCGTCGCCGCCGCAGCTGCGCGATCACGGCTCGCGCCCGGTCCTGGAACTCCGCCACGGTGAGCGGTTCGCGGACGTCCAGGATGTCGAGCAGGTGATGGGCGATGCCGCGTCGCTCGGCGGGCGGCTGCTTCGCCGTACCGATGTCCATGCCGCGGTAGACCGCCATCGCGTCGGTGTTCACGATCTCGCCGCCGAGCCGCAGCGCGAGGTCGAGCGCGAGGTCGCTCTTGCCCGAGGCGGTGGGGCCGACGACGGCCACGATCGGGCAGGGATCCATGCGACTAGTGTGGCGAAGGACGGACCCGCGCACGAAAGCCGCGGGCACTCGAGAGGAAGGACGGAGCCATGGGATTCCTCGACAAGGCCAGGGCCAGGGCCAAGAGCGCCGTCGACCAGCACGGCGACAAGATCGCCCAGGGGATCGACAAGGCCGCGGCCGCCGCGGACAAGAAGACCAAGGGCAAGTACTCCGACAAGATCCACCAGGGCCGGGGCAAGGCCAAGGACGCCCTGGACAAGCTGGACGGCAAGAACGACGGAGATCTGGGTACCTCCGGGACGACCAAGCGTCCCTGACCCCACCCGAGGAGGCCGCGTGAACGACGCAGACCGAGACCAGCCCGACACCCCCCAGGGTCCCGAGGACCCGCACGGGACCGGAGGCCTCGACGCGCCCCCGCCGCCCGGCGGTCCGCAGCGCACCGACCAGCCCGCGCCGGGCTGCGACGCCCGACGACCCGGACGAGGGTCCGCGCAGCCCCGCCTACGTCCCCCGCGACGAGTCGCGCGTGCGGACTCGCCCGGCGACGAGTCGGACGCCGACGACCTCCAGGCCGAGAACGCCGGCACCTCGCTCGACGAACCCTCCGACTCCACCGAGTGAACGGCCGCTTCGTTGTCGTCCCCGCCTCCTACCTCTTCCTGCTGCGTGACGGTGTCGGCGGCATCGAGGTGCTGCTCCAGCTGCGGCAGAACACCGGCTTCATGGACGGCCACTGGGCCGCCGCCGCGGCCGGTCATGTGGAGCGGGGCGAGACGGCGTACGACGCCGTGCACCGCGAGGCCCTCGAGGAGCTCGGGATCACCGGGATCGAGCCGGTCTTCGAGTTCACGATGCAGCGCACCCGGGGCGGCGAGCCGATCGACGAGCGGGTCGACTTCTTCTTCACGGCGCGGACCTGGTCGGGCGAACCGCGCATCGTCGAACCCGACAAGGCGGCCGACCTGCGCTGGTGCCCGGTGGACGCCCTGCCCGAGCCGGTCGTGCCCCACGAACTCATGGCCCTGCGCGCACTGGGTACGGGCCAGCGGTATCTCACACATGGATTCCAGGGAGGGATGACGTGAGCGACGACGAGCTGGGCCCCCGGCCCGAGCCCCAGGTGCAGGATCCGGAGCTGTATCCCGGCGGGACCGACGCGGTGCCGGGCCAGGACCGCTACCAGCACGACCCCGACCACCCCGCCGCCCGGGACCTCGACCCCGACGACAACCCCGCGGTCGAGGACGCCCTGCCGGACGACATCGCCGCGCCCGACGAGAAGACCCAGGAGCCGTCGGAGGACGAGGACGAGTCCGACGAGGACGCCAACCCCAGCGAGCCACCCGGCTGAGAGGAAGCGATGAGCGACCAGGACGACGACGTCCGCGACTCGACCCCCAACGCCACCGGCCCCGCGCACGCCGCCGGCGGGATGGGCGTGAGCAGCGAGCGCACCGGGCCGACCGGTCCGGGCCAGCACGCCACCGACGGCGTCCGCGACGTCACCGGCGCCGACGACGAGCCCGAGGGTGAGACGCCGCCCGAGCAGCGGCCGGGCAACGTCGAGGAGAACCCCGAGGGCCTGCCGCCCAAGTCCGGCTACTCCAGCGTCGACCCCCGCTCGGAGGACTCGTAGCTCGAGCTCTCCGCCGGTGGTTGAGGTGCGAAGGCGCGCTGAGCGCCTGAGCCTCGAAACCCGATGACGCGCGCAGGGCGGTGACCACCGTGGTCACCCGCCCTGCGTCACTTCCGGGGTTTCGAGGCTCGCTCCGCTCGCACCTCAACCACCGGAGCCGCAGGCGGGTGCGGGGGGCAGCGCGGCGGGGACGCCGACAGCCGGCATGCCCAGCGAGACACCGCCCGACGCCGGGTCGGCCTGCCGGGCCTCCCACGCGTCGCCCGAGCGGGTACGGCGCACCGCCAGCACCGGCCCGTCGGCGACGAGGTGGTGCGGGGCGGCGTAGGTGATCTCGACCGTCACCCGGTCGCCCGGGCCGGACGCGGCTCGGTGCGGCGGCATGAAGTGGACGAGCCGGTTGTCGGGGCCGCGGCCGGAGAGCCGGTGGGTGGCGGCGTCCTTGCGGCCCTCCCCCTCGGCGACCATCAGCTCGACCTGGCGGCCGACCAGCTTCTTGTTCTCCTCCCAGGCGATCGTCGTTGACCAGCGCGACGAGCCGCTCGTAGCGGTCGCGCACGACGTCCGGCGGGACCTGGTCGTCGAGCACGGCGGCGGGGGTGCCGGGCCGCTTGGAGTACTGGAAGGTGAACGCGCCGGAGAACCGCGCCGCGCGCACGACGTCGAGGGTGGCCTGGAAGTCCTCCTCGGTCTCGCCGGGGAAGCCGACGATGATGTCGGTCGTGATCGCCGCGTCGGGCATCGCGGCCCGCACCCGCTCGATGATCCCGAGGTAGCGGGCCTGCCGGTAGGAGCGGCGCATCGCCTTCAGCACGCGGTCCGAGCCGGACTGCAGCGGCATGTGCAGCTGCGGCATCACGTTGGGCGTCTCGGCCATCGCCGCGATCACGTCGTCGGTGAACTCGGCCGGGTGCGGCGAGGTGAAGCGCACCCGCTCCAGCCCCTCGATCTCGCCGCAGGCGCGCAGCAGCTTGGAGAACGCCTGCCGGTCGCCGAACTCCACGCCGTAGGCGTTGACGTTCTGGCCCAGCAGCGTCACCTCGGAGACGCCCGTCGGCGACCAGCGCCCGGATCTCGGCCAGGATGTCGCCGGGCCGGCGGTCCTGCTCCTTGCCGCGCAGCGCCGGGACGATGCAGAACGTGCAGGTGTTGTTGCAGCCGACCGAGATCGACACCCAGGCGGCGTACGCCGACTCGCGCTTGGTCGGCAGCGTCGAGGGGAACACCTCGAGCGACTCGAGGATCTCGACCTGCGCCTCCTCCTGCACCCGCGCGCGCTCGAGCAGCACCGGCAGCGAGCCGATGTTGTGGGTGCCGAACACGACGTCCACCCACGGCGCCTGCTCCACGATCGTGGAGCGGTCCTTCTGCGCCAGGCAGCCGCCGACGGCGATCTGCATGCCCGGCTTCTTCGCCTTGACCGGCGCGAGGTGGCCGAGGTTGCCGTAGAGCCGGTTGTCGGCGTTCTCCCGCACCGCGCAGGTGTTGAACACGACCACGTCGGCCTGCTCGTCCGCCGGTGCGGCGGCGTACCCCGCGTCCTCCAGCAGCCCGGTCAGGCGCTCGGAGTCGTGGACGTTCATCTGGCACCCGTAGGTGCGGACCTCGTAGGTGCGTGCTGCAGTCATGACCGCATCAAGGGTACGGCGCGCGGTGCGCACGTCACGGAATCAGTCGACACCGTTCGGCGGCGGCTCGCGACGCACGCATGGCCGAAATGGCCCTGCTTGGGTCTAGGTTCTCGGTCATGACCGTGGCGCAGCGACACACCGGTGACGGCCGCGCAGGGCGAACCGCTCGTGGTGCTCGAGGGCGTCAACAAGTGGTTCGGCGACCTGCACGTCCTCAAGGACATCAACCTGACCGTCAAGCGCGGCGAGGTCGTCGTGGTGATCGGGCCGTCGGGCTCGGGCAAGTCGACGCTGTGCCGCGCGATCAACCGGCTGGAGACGATCGACGAGGGCACGATCACCCTCGACGGCAAGCCGCTGCCCGAGGAGGGCAAGGCGCTCGCCGCGCTGCGCGCCGAGGTCGGGATGGTCTTCCAGAGCTTCAACCTGTTCGCCCACAAGTCGATCCTCGAGAACGTCACGCTCGGCCCGATCAAGGTCCGCGGCATCAAGAAGGCCGAGGCCGAGAAGCGGGCCAAGGAGCTGCTCGACCGGGTCGGCGTCGGCCACCAGGCCGCGAAGTACCCCGCCCAGCTCTCCGGCGGCCAGCAGCAGCGGGTCGCGATCGCCCGCGCGCTGGCGATGGAGCCGAAGGTGATGCTCTTCGACGAGCCCACCTCGGCGCTGGACCCGGAGATGATCAAGGAGGTCCTCGACGTCATGGTCGACCTCGCCCAGCAGGCGGCATGACGATGATCGTGGTCACCCACGAGATGGGCTTCGCGCGCACGGCGGCCGACCGGGTCGCTCTTCATGTCCGACGGCGCGATCGTCGAGGAGAACACCCCCGAGGAGTTCTTCACCAACCCGCAGTCCGACCGCGCCAAGGACTTCCTCGGCAAGATCCTCAAGCACTGACCGCTCGACCCACAGCACACGCCGCACCACCACTCGGGACGAAGAAGGAGAGCACATGCGATTCATCAGGACCAAGGCGGCGGTGGCCGGCATCGGCCTCGCGCTGAGCCTCGCCGCCTGCGGCGACGCCGGCAGCGACGACGGCGAGACCGTCGACGTCGAGGTCGAGGAGAACGCCGCCGACGAGTTCGAGGACGGCACCGCGATGAAGGAGCTCGCCGAGGCCGGCGAGATCACCATCGGCGTGAAGTACGACCAGCCCGGCATCGGCTTCAAGGGCGCCGACCGACGACATGCCCGACCGGCTTCGACCCGAGATCGGCAAGATCCTCGCGGCCGCCCTCGGCATCGCCGCCGGAGGACATCACCTGGAAGGAGACGATCTCCGACAACCGCGAGCCGTTCCTCGAGGACGGCGAGGTCGACCTCGTCCTCGCGTCGTACTCCATCACCGACGAGCGCCGCGCAGATCGTCGGCCAGGCCGGTCCCTACTACGTCACCGGCCAGCAGCTGCTGGTCAAGTCCGACAGCGACATCGACGAGCCTCGACGACGTCAAGGGCACGGAGGTCTGCTCGGTGACCGGCTCGACCTCGCTGGAGAACATCAAGGCCGAGGGCGCCAAGCCGCGCGGCTTCGACACCTACTCCGAGTGCGTCGACCAGGTGCTCAACGGCACCGTCGACGCGATGACCACCGACGGCGCGATCCTGCTGGGCTACGCCGCCGAGCACCCCGACGAGCTCAAGGTCGTCGGCGAGCCGTTCTCCGAGGAGCGGTACGGCGTCGGCTACTCGCAAGGACTACCCGGAGATGTGCCAGTGGATCAACGACACGATCGAGGAGGCCTACGAGGACGGCACGTGGGACGAGGCGTTCGAGGCCACGCTCGGCCAGTCCGGCGTCGACACGCCCGAGCCGCCGGAGCTGGACGCCTGCCCGGCCTGACCCGACTGACAGCCGTCGGACCGGGCCGCCGGCGACCCGCACGCCGACGCCGGCACGCCCGCGAGAGGAGCCGCCGCGATGGACGCCGTCTTCTCGAACTTCGACCTGTACCTCACGGCCTTCGGCTGACGCTCGGGCTGTTCGTGGTCGTCCGGCGTCTGGCTCGCTGGTGCTCGGCACGCTCCTGGCGGCGTTGCGGGTCGGCCCGGTCGCCGTGCTGCGCAGGGCGGCCGCCGCTCTACGTCACGCTCTTCCGCAACACCCCGCTGCTGATGGTCTTCATCTTCATGTCCGTCGCGGTGCCGAAGCTCGGCTCAACTTCAGCTTCGTCGAGGCCTCGGATCGGCGGCTCACGTCTCGGCGTTCTTCGCCGCTCGTGCATCGCGCTGACGCTCTACACCTCGGCCTTCGTCTGCGAGGCGATCCGCTCCGGCGTCAACGCCGTCCCGCTCGGCCAGGCCGAGGCGGCCCGCGCGATCGGGCTCACCTTCGGCCAGTACATGCGCCAGGTCGTGCTCCCCCAGGCGTTGCGCGCGGTCGTCCCGCCGCTGGCCAGCGTGCAGATCGCGCTGGCTCAAGAACACCTCGGTCGCCGCTGCGTTCGGCATGGCCGAGGCGATCGGCCACGATGCGCGGCTTCACCAACGACAACGCCGACCGACCGGTCCGGATCTTCCTCGCGCTTCGCGATCGGCTACATCGTGCTCGTCGAGGTCGTCTCGCTCGGCGCCTACGCGCCTCGAGCGGCGCTGGCGGGTGCGCCCGATGAGCAGCGCCAGCGTCCTCTTCGACGCCCCCGGGCCCGCGCACCGTCGCCCGGCACCGGATCTACACGCTCGTCGCCTGCGTCGCTCGTGGCTCGCCGCGGTCGGCGTTCGTCGTCTGGCAGCTCTACGACAAGGGGCAGCTCGACTACGAGAAGTGGGAGCCGTTCCTCACCCCCGACTACATCGAGGTGCATCCTGGTCGACGGCCTGCTCAAGACGCTCCAGATGGCGTTCTTCGCCGATCATCTTCGCGCGTCGTCTTCGGCGCTCGTCTTCGGCGTCGGCAAGCTGTCCGACCACGCGTGGTCCGCTGGCCGTGCTGGCTGGTCGTGGAGTTCTTCCGCGCCGTCCCGTGCTGCTGCTGATGGTCTTCGTCTTCTTCCTGCTCGGCATCGGCGACGGGCCGCTCGGCTCCTACTGGTGCGTGGTGATCGCCCTGACGCTCTACAACGGCGTCGGTGCTGGCCGAGGTCTTCCGGGCCGGCATCAAGCGCGGTGCCCGACGGGCAGGCCGAGGCGGCGTACGCCATCGGCATGCGCAAGTCCCAGGTGATGACGCATCGTGCTGCTGCCGCAGGCGGTGAAGATCATGCTGCCGGCGATCATCAGCCAGATGCGTGGTGGCGCTGAAGGACACCAGCCTCGGCTACTACATCGTCGCGCCCGGCCTCACGGCGGTCGGCAAGCCGATCTACCGGGAGTTCCAGAACCAGGTGCCGACCGCCATCGTGCTCGCCGCGCATCTACATCGTCGTCAACCTGGTGCTCACCCTGCTCGCGACCTGGGTGCAGCAGCGGCTCGTCGGCGAGAAGAGCCGCTCGAGCTGTCCCGGGTCGGCAACCTCGACGGCGGCCGCAACGCCTGAGGCGGCTCGTAACCGCGTCGGCCCGCTCGTTGGTCCGGCTGTGCCAGTGCCACCACCACGGCACCTCGACCGGCGGTCCCTGCTCCGCGCCGGGGTCGGCGTCGTCGTCGCGCCGCTGCTCACCTTCGAGCCGCGCCGCGGCCGGCCAGACGCAGACCAAGGTCTTCACGCGGCGAGTTCACCTCCCCGGCCACCGCCGACTGGCACTACCTGCCGTTCCGGGTCCCGCGCGGGCGTCACGCGAGATCGAGGTCGACCTACACCTTCTCGCCCACCGACACCGGCGTCGGCTTCAGCTACAACGTCGTCGACATCGGGATCTTCGACCCCTCCGGCCACGGCCTGGGCAACGCGCAGGGCTTCCGCGGCTGGTCGGGTGGGGCCCGGCGGTAGCTTCCGGATCAGCCGGCAGCGGCGCCACGCCCGGCTACCTGCCCGGGCCGATCACGCCCGGGCGTGTGGCACGTCCTGCTCGGCCCCTACGCGATCGTGCCGCCGGGGACGCCGTACCGGGTGACGGTGACGCTGCACTTCGGCCGGCAGGGTCCCCGCTTCGAGCCGCGCCGGCGCCCACGGCGGTGCCCGGGACCGGGCCGGGCTGGTACCGCGGCGACCTGCACCTGCACACCGTCCACTCCGACGGCAAGCGCACCCAGGCCGAGATGATCGCCGCCGCCCGGGCGGCCGGGCTGGACTTCATCGGGTCCTCGGAGCACAACACCAGCTCGGCGTACGCCACTGGGGCCGGCACGCGCCGACCGACTTCCTGGTGATCAACGGCGAGGAGGTGACCACCCGCAGCGGGCACTGGCTGGCGATCGGGCTGCCCGCCGGCACCTGGATCGACTGGCGCTACCGGCCCGAGCGACGACCAGCTGCGACCGGTTCACCGACCAGGTGCGGGCGCTCGGCGGGCTCGCGATCGCCGCGCACCCGTTCAACCCGGTGCCGAGCATCCGGTGGGAGTTCGGCTACGACTACGCCGGGATCGACGCCATCGAGATCTGGAACGGGCCGTGGACCGGCGACGACCAGACCGCCGTCGAGCACTGGCACGGCCTGCTGGCCGCGGGGACGCTTCATCCCGGCGGTCGGCAACTCCGACTCCCACGTGGACGCGCAGACGGTCGGGCTCGCCCAGACCGTCGTCCGGCTGCGACCGCTGTCGACCGCCGAGGTGATCGCGGCGGTGCGCGCCGGGCATGCTGGGTCGCGGAGTCCTCGGCCGTGGACCTCGACGTTCACCGCGTCGCTCGGCGGGCGCACGGCCTCGTGCGGCGACCGCCTGGACGCCGCGCCGACCGACCTGGTCGACGTACGCCTCGACCGCGTCCGGCGTGCCCGGCTCGCTGGCGCAGGTCCGCGGACCGGCCGGGTCCGCTGGCGGGCGCGGCTGGCCGACGCCGCGGGCCGGCTGACCGTGACGGCGCAGGTGCCGGCGGGCGTGACGCCGTTCGTCCGCGCCGAGGTCCGCCGCCCCGACGACGTCCGGTCGTCAGCCCGGTCGACGACATGCCCGGCCGCGCGATGGTCGCGCTGACCAACCCGATCTTCCTCGGCTGAGCCGTCAGGAGCTCAGCGGCTTCGGGGTGACCCAGAGCCGGATCACGCCCTCGATCACGACCTCGCCGTCGGTGCGCACGCCGCGGACCCGGACGGGCAGGTCGGGGTCGTCGGCGGTCCACTGCCCGGGGTCGGTCTCGGCGATGCAGGTGATGTCGGCGGTGGCCTTCGCGGTGTAGGCCACCTCCATCCCCTTGGGGATCCACCGCTTGTCGCCGGGATCGTGGCCTCGGCCAGCGCGCCCATCGCCGCCTCGAGCCCGTTGCACAGCGCGATCGCGTGCACGGTGCCGATGTGGTTGTGCACGCGCGCGGCGGTTGGGGATCACCAGCTCGGCGTAGTTGGGCCGGATGTCGACGAACCGCGGCCGGATGGTGGCGAAGTACGGCGCCTTGCGGGTGAAGCCCAGCGCGAAGAGCCGCTTGCCCTGCGGCAGCGGGCTGGCTTGTTCCAGAGGTCGAGGACTGACGGCATGGCGCCAACCTACCGGCGTACGACGAGGGGCCCGCGCCCGTCTCGCGGACCGACGGTCGGCCGCCTCGACCGGGTCACTCCGGGGCGAGCACCTCCACCCGGTTGCCGGCGCCGTCGAAGGCGTGGAAGCGGACGTGGCCGGGGAAGTTGTGCCGCTGGCCGTGGTCGACCTCGAACCCGAGCCGCTCCAGCCGCTCCGCGACGGCCTCGAGCTCGGCCCGCGTCGTCGAGGACGAGCGCGGGATGCGCCTTCCGGGCCGGTGCGAACGGGTCCTCGACGCCGACGTGGATCTCGGCGCTGACGGCGCCGGCGTCGTCGTACGCGCGGAACCACGCGCCGCCGCGCGCCCTCGAGGTCCGCCGGCTTCTCGACCTCGGTCATCCCGAGCCCGTCGCGCGTAGAACCGGCGGGCCGCGTCCTCGCCGCCGGGCGGGCAGGCGACCTGGACGTGGTGCAGCCTCATCGGTCGCCGCCGCCGCGACCCGCGCCACCACGAAGATCCGCCGGAACGGCAGCACGACGCCGTGCTCGCGCGGCGGGTACGCCGCGCGCAGCCGGCGCTTGAACTCCTCCTCGAACTCGCCGCCGCAGCCCGTCCGGCAGCGCCTGCAGGGTCGGCCGGGCGCCGGTGCCGGACACCCAGGTGAAGACCGGGTCCTCGCCGGTCAGGACGTGGAGGTAGGTCGTCTCCCACGCGTCGACGGTGCACCCGAGCGCGGTGAGTGCCTCGAGGTAGACGGCCGGGTCGTGGCTGGCGGGGACCGCGACGCCGGCCGTGTGCGCGGCGTACGGCTCCTCGGCGGCGAGCTCGCCGCGGATGGTGTGGCTCGGCTCGTCGAAGTTGCCGGGCACCTGGAAGGCGAGCCAGCCTCCGGGCGTGACCGCGGCCCACCAGCGACGGCAGCAGCTCGAGGTGGTCGGGCACCCACTGGAGGGTGGCGTTGGAGACGAGGACGTCGACGGGCCGCGCCGGCCGCCAGTCCCGCAGGTCGCGCGACCTCGAAGGCGATGCCGGGCACGTCGCGCCGCGCGGCCGCGACCATCTCGGGGCTGGAGTCGACGCCGCGCACGTCGGCGTCCGGGCCAGCGCTCCGCGAGCAGGGCGGTCAGGTTGCCCGGGCCGCAGCCGAGGTCGACGACGGTGCGCGGGTCCTCGGCGCCGATCCGGCCGACCAGCTCGACGAACGGTCGGCCGCGCTCGTCGGCGTAGGTGAGGTAGCGGTCCGGGTCCCAGGTGTGCATGCCCCTCCTCGGTGGTCGAGCCTGCCGCGACCTTATCTTGATATCAAGATTCTCGACAAGCGGCTACGATGGCGCGCATGCGGGACGAGGTCGACGAGCTGACCGAGGCGTGGGCGCGCGAGCGGTCCGACCTCGACCTGGCGCCGGTCGCGGTGTTCAGCCGGATCAGCAGGCTGGCCCGCCACCTCGACCTGGCCCGCCGCGCGGCGTTCAGCGCGCACGCGATCGAGTCCTGGGAGTTCGACGTGCTCGCGGCGCTGCGGCGGGCCGGCGCGCCGTACGAGCTCTCCCCCGGCCGCCTGCTCCGCGAGACGCTGGTGACCAGCGGGACGATGACCAACCGGGTCGACCGGCTGACCGCGCGGGGGTTCGTGGAGCGCTACCCCGACCCCGATGACCGCCGGGGCGTGATCGTGCGGCTGACCGCCGAGGGCAAGGCCGCGGTCGACGGGGCGTTCGAGGCGCTGCTGGACGCCGAGGCCGACCTGCTCGCCGACCTGCCCGTCCGCGAGCGGAAGAAGCTCGCCGTCGCTGCTGCGGACGCTGCTGGCGCCGTTCGCGCTGAGCGGCGCTGCGACCGCAGCCGGCGCGTCACTCCAGCAGCTCGGCGGCCTCCAGCCACTCCAGCTCGAGCGCGTCCTTCTCGGCCGGCGAGTACGTCGAGCGCGGCGCCGAGCTCGGTCAGCTTCTCGTGGTCGTGCGCGTGCTCGAGCACCTCGGCGTTGAGCTCCGCCTCGCGCGCCGCGATCCGGGACAGCTGCTTGTCGATCCGGGCCAGGGTCTTGCGGGCCTCCCGCTCCTCCGCGCTGCCGGCCTTCGGCCGGGTGGGGCCGCTACCGTCGGCCGGCCGCTCACCGGGTTTCGGCGCGCTCGACGACCTCGTTCCTCGGTCGCGTCGCTTGCTCTACCTTCGCGCGCCCACGGTGGCGCTCCTCGTCGCGCCACTGCGCGCTCCGCCGCTCGAGGTACTCGTCCACGCCGCGCGGCAGCATCGAGATCTGGCCGTCGTCGAGCAGCGCCCAGACCGAGTCGCAGACCCGCTCGAGGAAGTAGCGGTCGTGGGAGACCACGACCAGCGTGCCGGGCCAGCCGTCGAGGAAGTCCTCCAGGACGGTGAGGGTCTCGATGTCGAGGTCGTTGGTCGGCTCGTCGAGGAGCAGCACGTTGGGCTCGGTCAGCAGCAGGCGCAGCATCTGGAAGCGCCGCCGCTCGCCACCGGACAGGTCCCCGAGCCGCGCCGTGAGCCGGTCGCCGGTGAAGCCGAACCGCTCCAGCATCGCCGAGGCGGTCACCTCCCCCGACGCCGTGCGGGTCACCCGGCGGATCGACTCGACCGACTCCAGCACCCGCGCCGCGGGATCGAGCTCGTCGACGTGCTGGCTGAGGTGCTGGAGCGCGACGGTGCGGCCCTGCTTCACCCGGCCGGCCGAGGGCGCCAGCTCCCCGGAGAGCAGCGCCAGCACCGAGGTCTTGCCGGCCCCGTTCACCCCGACCAGGCCGACCCGGTCGCCCGGCCCGAGCCGCCAGGTGGCGTGCGAGAGCAGCACGCGCTCCCCGCGGACGAGGTCGACGTCCTCGACGTCGAGCACGTCCTTGCCGAGCCGCTGGGTGGCGAACTTCTGCAGCTCGAGCCGGTCCCGCGGCGGCGGCTCGTCCTCGATCAGCGCCGTGGCGGCGTCGATCCGGAACTTGGGCTTCGACGTCCGCGCCGGGGCACCGCGGCGCAGCCAGGCCAGCTCCTTGCGGACCAGGTTCTGGCGGCGTACCTCCGAGGCGGCCGCCTGCCGCTGCCGCTCGGCCTTGGCCAGCACGAACGCGGCGTACCCGCCCTCGTAGGAGTCGACCACCCCGTCGTGGACCTCCCACGTCGACTCGCAGACGGCGTCGAGGAACCACCGGTCGTGGGTCACCACGACCAGCGCGGACGGCCGCTTGGCCAGGTGGTCGGCGAGCCAGGCCACGGCCTCGACGTCGAGGTGGTTGGTCGGCTCGTCGAGGACGACCAGGTCGTGGTGGTCCAGCAGCAGCGCGGCCAGGGAGCAGCGCCGCCGCTCACCACCGGACAGGCCGAGCACGGCGCGGTCCAGCGTCACCCCGGCGAGGAGTACGTCGACCACCTCGCGGGTGCGCGGGTCGGCGGCCCACTCGTGGTCGGACCGGCCGCCGAGCACCGCCTCGCGCACGCTGTGGGTGTCGGAGAGCGCGTCGCCCTGGTGCAGGTAGCCGATGGTCAGCCCGCGGGCCTGCGACACCCGCCCGGAGTCCGGCGCCTCGAGCCCGGTCATCACCTCGAGCAGGGTGGTCTTGCCGTCGCCGTTGCGGCCGACGATGCCGATCCGCTCGCCGGCGTTCACCCCGAGCGAGACGTCGGTGAGCAGCGGGCGGACGCCGTAGGCCTTGGAGACCCGCTCCAGGTTGAGCAGGTTCGCCATCAGCCGGTCACCACGGTGGCGCCGGGCGACGGGACCGGTGGCCACGAGCACGGTCTCGTTCCCCGCGCCGCGCAGCCCGTCGGCCACCGCCCCGGCGTGGGCGGCGTCCTCGCACAGGAACAGGCAGGTCGGCCCGGAGCCGGACAGGAGCCCGCGCACGGCCCCCTCGGCCTCGCCGCGGGCGACCAGCGTCGCGCAGGTCGGGGCGCAGGTCGAACGCCGGCTCCTGCAGGTCGTTGCGCAGGGTGGGCCCGAGTGCGCGCGGGTCGCGGGACGTCAGCGCCCGCACGAGGTCCGGGGCCGGGGCCGGCGGGCCGGCGTCGGGGTTGAGCTCGTCGAAGTGGCGGTAGACCTCCGGGGTCGCCATGCCGCGGCGGTTCGGGACCACCACCCACCACCAGTGCCCGGGGTCGTCCAGCGCCTCGACCACCTCGCCGCGGCCGGTGCCGAGCCCGGTGCCGCCGAGCAGGCCGAACGGCACGTCGCTGCCAAGCTCTGCCGCCAGCCGGTAGAGGTCCTCGTGGGTCGTGCGCAGGTCCCACAACCGGTCGAGTACGACGAGCGCGGCCGCCGCGTCCGCCGACCCGCCCGCCAGACCTCCCGCGACCGGGATCGCCTTGTCGACGCGGAGCCGCGCGTGTGCGGGGATCCCGTGGAGGTCGGCGAGCAGCGCGGCCGCGCGGGAGACGATGTTGTCCGCCACGGCGGGAAGCGCGTCGGCGTCGACGTAGTCCGCCGTGGTCGTCTCCACGGTCCAGCCGTCGGCCGCGGCCGCGGTGACCTCGTCGAAGAGGGAGACCGCCTGGTAGACGGTGTGCAGCTCGTGGAAGCCGTCGGCCCGGGCCCCGCCCACGCCGAGGTGGAGGTTGATCTTCGCGGCCGCCCTCGCCCGGACCGTCATGTGCAGCTCCTCGGTGATCCGCACGAAGTCCGCCAGCTCCAGGGACTCCCCGCGGGCCAGCGGGTCGACGCCCGCCGCCGTCAGCGCGGCCTCGGCCGCCGCGGCCGAGCCGGCGATGCCCTTGAGCACGCCGCGCAGCACCTTGCGGCGCTGGCCGAACGCCGCATCCACCACCGCGAACACCTGCTCGCGGGAGACGGTCGTGGTCGGCGGATCCCGCCGGGTCCAGGCGACCAGCCCGGAGTCGACGTTGGGGGCCGGCCAGAAGACGTTGCGGCCGATCGCGCCGGCGCGGCGGACCTCGGCGTACCAGGCGGCCTTGACCGACGGGACGCCGTACACCTTGGAGCCCGGCCGGGCCGCGAGCCGGTCGGCGACCTCGGACTGCACCATCACCAGCCCCCGCTCCAGGGAGGGCAGCAGGGCGAGCAGGTGCAGCAGCACCGGCACCGAGACGTTGTACGGCAGGTTGGCGACCAGGGCGGTCGGGGGCGGGCCGGGGATCGCGGTGACCCGGAGCGCGTCGGCGTGGACCAGCTCGAAGCGGCCCGCCTGATCCGGAGCGAAGCGCTCGATCGTCTCCGGGAGCAGCCCGGCGAGGCGGTCGTCGACCTCGATCGCCACCACCCGGGACGCGACCTCCAGCAGGGCCAGGGTGAGCGAGCCCAGTCCGGGCCCGACCTCGATCACGACGTCCGATCCGGTGATGCCGGAGGCCGCGGTGATCCGGCGAACCGTGTTGGGGTCGATCACGAAGTTCTGCCCGCGCTGCTTGGTGGGGCGCAGGTCGAGCGAGGCGGCGAGCGAACGCACTTCCGCCGGGCCGAGAAGTCTCGGCCCGGCGGAAGACGACATGCGGATCAGCCTAGATGCCGCTATCGGCCGGTCTCGACGCGGTCGCTGCGCGACCGGCTCGACCAGCGAGTGCTGGCTACTGGGGCAGGCCCAGCTCCTGGGAGCAGGCCGGCCACGAGCTGTAGCCGCCGCCGTCCGCGGCGCGGACGCGCTCGGCGATCATGATCTGGTACTCACGGCTCTGCTGGTGCGGGTAGCCCGCGCCGCCGTACCCCTGCCAGGTGCTCAGCGAGAACTGCAGGCCGCCGTAGTAGCCGTTGCCGGTGTTGGTGGCCCAGTTGCCGCCGGACTCGCACGCGGCGAGCTGGTCCCAGACGGTGCTGCCGGAGGCGAAGTTGGCGACGGCCTCCTCCTTGGTGCCGACCCGGACGATCGCGGCGATGGCCTCGCGGAGCACGTCCTGGCGCAGGACCTTCTGCGTGACGAGCTCGCCGTTGCGGTAGGTCAGGCGGTAGGTCACGTCACGGACGCCGTCGCGGCCCGAGCGGACCGTCTCGGTCTCGCCCTCGTACATCGAGGAGTCCTCGCGCTCGACGGTGGAGAAGTCGACGGCCTCGCGCTTGACGCGCTTCGTGACGACCTTGATGTCGGTGAAGACGACCCGGTCACCGTCCTCGAGCTCCTTCTTGGGCCCGGGGGTGACGATGTCGCGCTTCTCGACCTTGACACCCATCTCCTTCAGGGCGCCCTTGGCGCTCAGCGCGGTCAGCTCGCGCTTGACCGGCTTCTTGTCGCCGACCTTGACGGTGAGCTTCTTCGGGGTCACGACGCTGACGGTCATGCCCTCGCGGCCGATGCCCGCGCCACGGCTGGTGGACAGGTCGGCGCCGAGGAACCGCTGGCCGATCTCGCCGAGGGCGGCGGCCACGTCGGTGGAGGTGACCCAGTAGGTCTCCTTGTCACCGTCGACGCTGAGCTTGAGCGGGCGACCGAAGCGAACGTTGATCTTGGAGCCCTCGTCGACCTGCTCGTCGAGGCCGGGGGCGACGATGTCGTGCTTGCCGACCTCGATGCCCTCGGACTCCAGGACCTCGCCGACGGTGCCGCCCATGGCGGTGACCTCGTGCGAGCTCCCGTCCAGGGACAGGGTCACGGTCTTGCTCATCGCGGCGTAGCCGAGCGTGGTGCCGGCGAGGGCGAGGATCACCACGGTCGCCAAGGCGACGAGGGCTCCCCTGCTCCTGATCAGCGCGGCAAGACGGCCCTGCTGCGGGTTCTGCTCCGTGGGGCTGTGCTCCGTGGGGCTGTGCTCAGTGAAGGGCACGATTCTCCGAACGTCGTTCTCCCCGGTCCTCGGGACTGCCAGCGCGCCCGGGCGCGCGGCGCCACCGGTGGGTGACACGTTGCGACTCGGGGGTTCTCGTGGGGCGGCCGCTGGTAGCGGCCACACCGGCGCCGGACAGGTCTCGTTCCCGATCCCGGCCAACAGTCACAGGACGATAACGATGCTCAGTGGGGATTCAAAGCCCGGGCAAGGACCTTGAGGCGGGCACGTGGGCGGAATCACGCCTCACCTCGACCTCAGGGGCCTCTCCCGCCCCATGTCTACCACGGGCCCCCGAACGCGGCCTCGGTGTTGGCGTCCACGCGCGCGCAGAGCTCGCCGAGGTCCTCCCCGCGCACCTGCGCCATCAGGCGCATCGTGACCGGGACGAGGTACGACGCATTGGGGCGTCCCCGGTAGGGGGTGGGGGTCAGGAACGGGGCGTCGGTCTCCACGAGGACCCGGTCCTGCGGGGTGATGGCCAGGGCGTCACGCAGCGGCTGGGCGTTCTTGAAGGTGACCGTCCCCGCGAAGCTGAGCCACGCGCCCCGGTCCAGGCACCGGCGGGCGAAGGCGGCGTCGCCGGAGAAGCAGTGCATCACCCAGCGATCCGGCGCGCCCTCGCTGTCGATCACCTCGAGGACCTCGTCGTGGGCGTCCCGGTCGTGGATGACGAGGGTCTTGTCGAGGCGCTTGGCCAGGTCGATGTGGCGGCGGAACGACTCGACCTGGGCATCCCGGCCCTCCTCGCCGGTGCGGAAGTGGTCCAGCCCCGTCTCGCCGACGGCCCGGACCTTCGGGTGCGCCTGGGCCAGCCGCTCGATCTCCGCCATCGCCTCGTCGAGGGTGCCGGCTTCGGCCTGGCGCGGGGCCTCGTTGGGGTGGAGCGCGACCGCGGCGACCAGCGCGTCGTACTGCTCGGCGGCCTCGACCGCCCAGCGGGCACCCGGCAGGTCGCAGCCGATCTGCACGATCCGGGGTACGCCGACCTCGGCCGCCGCGGCGAGCGCCTCGTCGGTGCTGAACCAGTCGCCGTCGGCGATGTCGAGGTGGCAGTGGTTGTCGACGACCGGGTGCGGCAGGGGCTCGGGGGCGGGCGGGCGCTCGCGGTCGCGGCGGGCGCCGGTCTTCTCCTCGGTGGCCGCGCGGGCTCGGGTGGGTCCGTCGGTCATGTCCCCGAGCGTAGGGGTCGCGGGTAACGCCACGGTCGCGCGCGGCACGGTCATCGCGTCGAGGCGATCCGCGCCAGGATCGCGTCGGCGAGCGGCCCGGGCGCCTGGGCCGGGACCCAGTGGCTGACCCCCTCGAGGACCACCAGCTCGTAGGGGCCGGTCACGTGCTCACCGCACAGCTCGGCGCCCGTGCGGGACAGGGCGACGTCGCGGTCGCTCCACACGTAGGTCGTGGGCACGCCGACCTTGGCACGGACCCAGCCGATCGGCGCCAGCGGCAGCGCGCGGTACCAGCCCAGCCCGCCGGGCAGGGCGCCGTACGCCACGACGTCGCGGCGGAACCGGTCCACGTCGGCGTCGGTCATCCCGCCCTTGCGCAGGGAGGTCGCGAGCCGCTCGGGTCGGTGCCGGGCCAGCCACTCCGGCAGGAACGGCAGCAGGAAGAGGAGGAAGTACCAGGAGTCCCGCAGCTGGGTGCTGCGCAGGCACGCCTGCAGGAAGGCGGCCGGGTGCGGGACCGAGACCGCGGTGAGGGACCGCACGAGGTCCGGGCGGCGGGCGGCCAGGGCCCAGGCGACGGTGGCGCCCCAGTCGTGCCCGACGAGGTGGACGGGGCGGCCCACCCGCTCGATCAGTGCCTCGACGTCGGCGACCAGCGCCGGCAGCCGGTACGCCGTGCGGAACCGCGGGCGGGCCCGCGGCGAGTAGCCGCGCTGGTCCGGGGCGAGCGTGCGCAGCCCGTGGGCGTGGAGGCGGTCGCCGACCGCGTCCCAGGAGGCCGCACGCTCGGGGAAGCCGTGCAGCAGGACGACCGGGTCGCCGTCGAGGGGGCCGCGGTCACGGACGTCGAACGTGAGCCCGTCGCGGGTGTACGACGCGATCCGGTCCATCCGCCGACCCTAGTGAGGGTGCTGCGGCCCTGCCCACGGGCGGGTCTCGATACGGTCGCTGCGCGACCTACTCGACCACCGAAACCCCGGGCCCGGCGTCGGGGCGGTGGACGGCGTCGTACACCTCGCGCTTGGGGAGGCCGGCCTGCCGGGCGACCGCCAGGATCGCCTCCTTGCGCGACGTACCGGCGGCCTCCAGCTCGGCCACGGCGGCGCGCAGGCTGTCGGGGTCGCCGGCGACGGCGGGAGCCGGCGACGGCCCCGGAGACCACGATGGTCACCTCCCCGCGCACCCCCGACTCGGCCCAGGCGGCCAGCTCGGCGAGCGGGCCGCGGCGGACCTCCTCGTGGGTCTTGGTCAGCTCGCGGCAGACCGCGGCGGCCCGGTCCTCCCCGAACGCCGCCGCCATCGCCGTGAGCGCGGCGGCGGTCCGGTGGGGCGCCTCGAAGAACACCATGGTCCGTTCCTCGCCGGCCAGCGCGGCCAGCCGCCGGGACCGTTCGCCCGCCTTCCGGGGCAGGAACCCCTCGAAGCAGAACCGGTCCACGGGCAGCCCGGAGACGGCGAGGGCGGTCAGGACGGCGGACGGCCCGGGCACCGAGGTGACGGCGATGCCCTCCGCGACCGCCGCGGCCACCAGCCGGTAGCCCGGGTCGGAGACGCTGGGCATGCCGGCGTCGGTGGCGAGGACGACGCGCTCCCCCGCCAGCAGCGCCTCGACCAGGGCCGGCGTGCGCGCGGCCTCGTTGCCCTCGAAGTAGGAGACGACGCGTCCCGTGGGAGTGATGCCGAGCTCGCCGGTGAGCCGCTTGAGCCGGCGGGTGTCCTCGGCGGCGATCACGTCGGCGGCGGCCAGCTCCTCGGCGAGCCGCGGCGAGGCGTCGCCGACCCGGCCGATCGGGGTCGCGGCGAGGACGAGCACGCCCGGTTCGTCGGCTGGCATGCGGCGATCATGGCAGGTACGCCGATCGGCAGGTGCGCCGATTACAGTTCCCGGCGTGACCACGCGAGCCCCCGAGGACCCCGCCGCCGCGGTCACCACCACTCCGTCCACCGGCCTCTCCCGGACGGCCACCGGGGGCGCCGTACCCACCGCGGCGGAGCGCGGCCGGCGGCGACAGCGCGACGAGGACCCGATCCTCGCGTGGAGCGCGGCGATCGGGCTCACCCTGGTCGCGTTCTTCCTGCGGGTGTGGAAGCTGGGCACCCCGCACGACTTCGAGTTCGACGAGACCTACTACGCCAAGGACGCGTGGTCGATGCTCAACCACGGCTACGTGCGGGACTACGTCGAGAAGGCGGACGAGAGGATCCTCGACGGGCGGACGACCGGCCTCTGGAAGGACGACCCGTCGATGGTGGTCCACCCCGAGCTCGGCAAGTGGCTGATCGCGCTCGGCGAGAACGCGTTCGGGATGGAGCCCTTCGGGTGGCGGATCGCCTCCGCCGTGGCCGGCGCCCTCATGGTGCTGGTGATGTGCCGGCTGGCCCGCCGGCTTGACCGGCTCGACCCTGCTCGGCTGTGTGGCCGGCGTGCTCCTGTGCTTCGACGGACTCCACTTCGTCCTGTCCCGGCTCGCGCTCCTCGACATCTTCACGGCGCTGTTCCTGCTGTGCGGGGTGGCCTGCCTGGTCGCCGACCGGGACTGGTTCCGCGCGCGGATGGCGCGGCTGACACCGGGTCCGGTCCTCGACGCGCGGGGGTTCGGTCCCGTCCGGGCGCTGCTCGTCCGACCGTGGCTGCTCCTGGCCGGCGTCTCGTTCGGGCTGGCGGTCGGGCACGAAGTGGACCGCCCTCTACCCGATGGCCGCCTTCGGCGTGCTGGCGTGGCTCTGGAGTGCCGGTGCCAGGCGGTCCTTCGGGGTGCGCTGGTCGGTCGCGAAGTCGGCGCTGGTGGACGGCGTCCCCGCCTTCCTCCAGCTGGTCGGCGTCGCCCTCCTCGTCTACGTCGCCACCTGGGCCGGCTGGCTGATCCACGCCGGCGAGTACGAGGAGCACCTCTCGGCGACGCAGTACACCCATCACAACGGCGGCCCCGACTGGTCGACCCGGGACGAGCCCGACGCCGAGGGGCTGGGCGAGGTCCGACAGTCACTGACGTCGCTGTGGAACTACCACCAGGACGTCTACGCCTTCCACACCCACTTCCTCGACGACTCCGACCACACCTACGCCTCCAAGCCGTCGGCGTGGCCGCTGCTGAACCGCCCCGTGGGCGTCGACGCCGACGTGGACATCGCGCCGGGCACGCAGGGATGCGACGCGCCCGAGGGCAGCGACTGCCTGCGGCAGGTGATCCTGCTCGGCACCCCCGCGCTGTGGTGGGCCGGTACGGCGGCGATGATCTTCGCCCTGGTGATGTGGGTGGGTGCGCGGGACTGGCGGTTCGGGCTCACCGTGGTCGGGTTCGGCTCGACCTGGCTGCCGTGGCTCGCCTACGACGACCGGCCGATCTTCCTCTTCTACGCGGTGGCGATGCTGCCGTTCCTCGTCCTCGCACTCACCCTGACGCTGGGCAAGCTGATCGGCCGCTCGCGGTATCCCACCCCGAGACGCACCGCCGGCGTCGTGGCCGCCGGATCGTTCGTGGTCGTCGTACTGCTGAACTTCGCGTGGTTCTACCCGATCTACACCGACGGTCTGCTCACGCACTCGGAGTGGCTGGACCGGATCTGGTTCAAGCGCTGGATCTGAGGATCGGTAGCCCGACCCGCGGCACCCGGCGCTGGCATCATCGTCCCGTGAGCAACGTCGTCCCGGACCTGGGCCACCGGCTCCGCCGGCTGACCGGCCGCGACCCGGACGAGCCCCACCGCGGCGCGACGCCGCTGGAGCTGCTCTACGACCTGGTGTTCGTGGTGGCGTTCGGCCAGGCCGCGAACGAGCTCGCGCACTACGTCGCGGAGGACCACGTGCGGACCGGCATCCTCGGCTTCGCGTTCGCGGCGTTCGCGATCGCCTGGGCGTGGGGCAGCTACAGCTGGTTCGCCTCGGCGTACGACGAGGACGACTGGGTCTGCCGGCTCGCGACGATGGTGCAGATGGTCGGCGTGATCATCCTGGCGCTCGGCCTGCCGGAGGTGTTCGCCTCCTTCGACGAGGGCGAGACGCTCGACAACGGCGTGGTCGTCGCCGGCTACATCGTGATGCGGGTGCCGATGGCGCTCATGTGGTTGCGCGCCTCACGCCACGACCCCGACCGCGCGCCGGCGCACCTCACCTACTTCTGGACCATCCTCGTGGCGCAGGTCGGCTGGACGGCGCTGGTGTTCCTGTCGCTGCCGATCGGGACGACCTTCCTCGTGGCCGCCGTGCTGTACGCCATCGAGGTCACCGGTCCGGTCCTCGCCCAGCGGCGCAAGGGCGGCACCCCGTGGCACCCCCACCACATCGCCGAGCGCTACGGGCTGCTCGTCATCATCACCCTCGGCGAGGGGATCATCGGCACCGTCGCCTCCCTGTCCGCCGTGGTGCACGGCCCGGACGGGTGGAGCGTCGACGCTGCGCTGGTCACCATCGCGGGCACCGGCCTCACGTTCGGGCTGTGGTGGGTGTACTTCACGGTGCCGTCCGGCCACGTGCTGCGCCTGCACCCGGAGCGGGTGTTCTTCTGGGCCTACGGGCACCTCGCGATCTTCGGGTCGCTCGCCGCCGTCGGGGCCGGGCTGCACGTCGCGGCGTACTACCTGGAGCACCACACCGTGATCGGTGCCGTCGGCGTGGTGGTCTCGGTCGCCGCGCCTCTCGCGGTGTTCACCTTCGTGCTGTACGCCGTCTGGACGGCCCTGATGCGCACCAAGGACCCGTTCCACATCGGCCTGCTGGTCGGTACGGCGGGGGTCCTGGTCCTCGCGGTGGTGCTGGCGCAGGCCGGGGTCTCGATGGCGTGGTGCCTGGTCGTCCTGGCGCTGGCGCCGGTCGTCACGATCGTCGGCTACGAGACGCTCGGCCACCGGCACCAGGAGGCCGCGCTCACCCGGATGAAGCAGGAGCGGGTCGGCCGACGGGGCGTGACGTTCGCGCCGGTCAGTCCTCGACCGGGTCCTCGTAGGTACGCCGGACGCTGGTGCCGGCGCCGAGGTCGGCGCCGTACACGTGCAGCGTGATCGCGACGTCGTCGCCGGTGTTGCGCACGCGGTGGATGTCGTCGGGCGGTGCGACGCCGCTGACCGAGCCGGTGGGGCGGCGGCGCTCGTCGAAGGCGACCGGCCGGTCGCCGTCGAGGCGGTAGAGGGTCTCGGTCTCGGCACCCTGCAGCACCATGAAGGTGCACCACACCAGGTGGTCGTGGATCTCGGTCACCTGTCCCGGCCGCCACACGACGGCCGACAACGAGAACGTCTCCTCGCTGTGGAGGGTGAGCCTGGTGTAGCCCTCGGGCGATCCGGCGCGTTCGGTCTCGGTGAGCAGGTCGGTGCTGGGCTGCAGCTCCGTCAGCACCTCGGCCACCTGCCGCGCGATCGTCAGGGGGTCGGCCTGCTGCCGTGCTGGCGGCTGGATCCGCCGTACGAGGTCGCCGAGACCCGGCCGGGGCGGCGAGCCGGCGGGGGCGTTGATCAGCTCGGTCATGACCTGATGGTGCACCGCCGGTGCCATGACGTCCAACACCAACCTGCTCCGGATCCCGGAATCGCACATGTCCAGGTGGTCTTGAGCGGGGTTCCCGGCGGTGCTCGTACGGCGGACACTCGAGACATGACGGCGGGCATGCAGCACGTGGAGCCGCCGGCCCAGGTGGCGCCGGCGACCGATCCCGGCTGCGGTCGACCGGCTGCTCGCGCGGGCCCGGAAGGGGCTGGACCGGGTCGAGCCCCGCGACCTGGCCGCCGAGGTCGACGCCGGCGCCGTCGTCGTCGACATCCGCCCGGTCGAGCAGCGCGACCGCGACGGCGAGCTGCCCGGAGCGGTGGTGATCGATCGCAACGTGCTCGAGTGGCGGCTGGACCCCACCAGCCCGCACCGGCTCCCGATCGCCACCTCGGCCGAGGTCCGCTACGTGCTGGTGTGCAACGAGGGGTACGGCTCCAGCCTCGCGGCCGCGACGCTGCGCGAGCTCGGCCTGGGCCGGGCCACCGACCTCGTCGGCGGTTTCCAGGCCTGGGTGGCCCACCGGGCCGGGTAGATCACGAGGCTGCGACGTCGAGGCGGAGGCCCTGCCAGGTGAGGTCGCCGTCCCGCGACACCGCGACCGAGACCGGGTCGCCGCCGACCACGAGGCCGTCCACGTCGTGCCCGTGCAGCAGCTCGCTCGCCCGGGTGGTCCGGACGGTCCCGGCGGGTACGTCGACCTCGACGCCGAGCAGGATCCGCAGCCCCTCGACCAGGGAGGCCGCCGCCCAGCCCTGCGGGTGGCAGGAGGCGGCGTACGCCGTCGGGCCACCTCCGGGCACGGCGGCGTAGCCGCCGAACAGCTCCGGCAGCCGACCGCGGAACGCCGGGGCCGCCTCCACCAGCCCGGTGACGAGGGTCTCCGCCTCGGACCGGAACCCCGCGGCGGCCAGGCCGCTCGCCGCGATCATCGTGTCGTGGGTCCACACCGAGCCGGTGTGGTAGCCCAACGGGTTGTAGCCGGCGGTGCTCGTGGCCATGGTGCGGACGCCGTAGCCGGAGTTCAGCTCGGGACCGACGAGCAGCCGCGCGATCGCCGCCGACTCCTCCGCGTCACAGATGCCGGTGCCGAGGAGGTGGCCGATGTTGGAGGTGAGCGCGGAGACCGGGCGGCCCTCGGCGTCGAGGGCGATGGCCGGATGTGCGCCCTCGGGCGAGTCGACCCAGAAGGCGGCGCGGAAACGTCGGGCGAGCCCCGCGGCCCACTCCTCCCTGCCGGTCGGGGTCGCCCTTCCCGAACCTGCGCTGCAGCTCGGCGCCCTGGACGGCGGCGGCGTACGCGTAGGCCTGCACCTCGCACAGCGCGATCGGCGCCTGGCCGAGCGTCCCGTCGCGGTGCCGGATGCCGTCGACGGAGTCCTTCCACCCCTGGTTCGCCAGGCCGCGTCCGGTCGAGTCGACGTACCGCAGGAAGCCGTCGGGGTCGGTGCTGGCCTCCAGCCAGTCGAGCGCCGCCTCGAGGTTCGGCAGCAGGGCGGCGATCTCCTCGTCGGGGGCGCCGTGCTTCCAGGCGCCGTGCAGCAGGGAGACCCAGAGCGCGGTGGCGTCGATGGTGCCGTAGTAGAGCGGCGGGATCACGATGCCTCCGCCGAGCTCGAGCGGCTCGGCCCGGACCTCGTGCAGGATCTTGCCGGGCTGCGCCTCGCTGCTCGGGTCGACGGCCGTGGCCTGCCGCCGGGCGAGTGCGCGGAGCGTGCCGATCGCCAGGTCCGTGCCGGCGAGGAGCAGGAAGCGGCTCGCCCACAGGGAGTCGCGTCCGAACAGGGTGAGGTACCACGGGGCGCCGGCCGCGACGAAGCAGTCCCGCGGCTCCTCGGCATCCGAGAGCAGCAACCCGCGCAGGTCCGCGACGGACCGCGACACCGCCGCGACCAGGTCGTGCCGACTGCCCCGGACACTCACGCCGGAGACCAGCCGGTCCGGCTCGGCGACCGGCAGGAAGATCGGCCGCGACCTGTCCGTGGCCTCGATCCGGGTGACCAGCTCCTCGGACGCTCCCGGCTGTACGACGACCCGGCGCGGCGCGTCCGGCAGCGCGACAACGACGGCGCTGACCTCGAGGTGCGGGTCCGACCAGTGCAGACGCACACCCTCGCCTTCGGCCTCGGCCTCGGGCGCGACCTCGGGAACAGGGCGCCCCGTCTTCACCGCGTCCATGCGGGCGAGGTCGGAGGCGATGTCGACGGCGACGTCCACCGCGAGGACCTGGGTGCCGACGTTGTCGAGGCGGAGCCGGTCGGTGACCTGCCCGGCAGCCACGGTGAGCTCGCGGGTGAGGACCAGCTCGGGGTCCGAGCCTGACTCCCCCACGCCCCGGACGATGTACCGCTGGACGAGCCGGTCGGCGGTGTCGATCTCGGTGCCGACCCAGTCCACGACACCACCCAGCCGGTACTCGAGCCTGCTCACGGCCCGGATGTCCGAGTGGTAGATCCCCTGGGCTCCGCCGCCGATGCGTCCGTCGGTCGCCGCGACGACCTGGGTCGGTGCGCTGACGAGCACGTGCGTGTCGTGGAGCGTGGGTTGCACAGGGGTCCTTCGATGGGGTCCTTCGTTCAGGATTCCGGACTGGCCCAGCGACCGTCGATCGTGGTGGAGCTGAGGGGATTCGAACCCCTGACCTTCTCATTGCGAACGAGACGCGCTACCAACTGCGCCACAGCCCCAAGCGAGGGGAAACGGTAGCACCCGGCTCGGGGCCGGACCGAATCGACTGGGGCTCTCAGGAGTCAGACGGGTCAGGAACCGACGGCGCGCTGGTCGTCGCCGCGCTTCCGCTCGGCCCGCGCGGCACGGTCGGCCTCGTCGGCCTGGCGGGCGATCTCGGCGTCCTCCTCGGTGCGACCGGAGGTCCAGACACCGGTGGAGTCGAGGTCGATGGTGCGGACGGTCCGGCGCGCGGCCTGCGGCTTCGTGACGTACGTCGGCAGCGTGACCGGCATCGGGTCCCACAGGCTCGGGTCGGTGATCGCCGGCGTGGACGACGTGTTGACCAGGTCGTCGTGCTCCTCGGCCAGGGGGACCTCGTCGGTCTCGTGGGCGGAGGCCGGCGGGTCGGCCGGGCGCGAGCGCGGAACGCGAACGGAGCGTTCCCGCCGGACCATCAGCCGGCAGGCAACGAGCCAGGCGACGAGCAGGCCGGCCGGCAGGGCGACGTACCACCAGTCGAGGACGGCGGTGGCCGCGAGGGTGATCACGGCGGCGTTGGCGAGCAGGACGAGTCCGAGGACGCGACGACGGCGCCGGGTGGCCCGACCGGTCGACGGCCGCTCCTCGACGACCGGCTCTTCGACGACCGGTGCGGGGCGCTTGGCCGTGACGACCGGCGGGGCGTGCGTGCGGCCGGGGGTGACGACGAGGCGGGCGTCGCGGCGGTTGACCGGCTCGCGACGGGCCAGCACCCGCATGGTGTGGGAGAACCGGTCGACCGAACGGCTGCGGACGACGTCGTCGTGGTGCCGGAGGGCCTTGGGGATCAGGTAGACGGCCCACGCCACAGCGAGGGCGACGAAGATCAACGCGCTCAGGTCCACGCCTCAGAGGTTAGGTTCGCTAGCCGAGAACGGGGCGGATGTCCATAGGTGTGTCGCAAAACAACTCCTGTGACAGGAGTGAACTCGGCTCCGGGTCAGGCCTCGGAGAGCCGCGCGAGCATCCCCTCCGGGCACTCCTCGACCGTCACGGCGTAGAGCCGGTGGTCGCGCCAGGCGCCGTCGATGTGCAGGAACCGCGGCGCGAAGCCGATCTCGCGCATGCCGAGCTTCTCCACGACCCGCAGCGAGTTGGTGTTCTCGGGGCGGATGGCGATCTCGATCCGGTGCAGGCCGGCGGTGAAGAAGCAGTGGTCGATCGCCATCGCCACCGCGCGGGGCATGATGCCGCGGCCGGCGTACTCCCGGTCGAGCCAGTAGCCCATCGACGCGAACTGCGCGGACCCCCGGACGATGTTGCTGACCGTCAGCTGTCCGATGAACTGTCCGGCGACCTCGATCGCGAAGGGGTACGTCGTGCCCGCCCGCGCCATCTTGTTCACCCGCCGGATCAGCGCCCGGAACGTCGTCGGCCGGGCGTCTCCGCCGGGCGGGACCGTGGCGTCCCAGGGCACCAGCCAGGCCGCGTTGCGCTCCCGGACCCGCCGCCACGCCGCCCGGTCGGAGCGGGCGAGCGGTCGGAGGGTGACCTCACCGGAGCTGAGCCGGGCCGGCCAGGCCTGCCTCAATGGTCGCTCCCGACGCTCCGGCTCAATGGTCGCTCCCGACGACCTGTTCCACCGCGTGGACGAGGATCGGCTCGAGCACGGCGAGGCCGTCCTTCACCCCGCCTCGGGAGCCGGGCAGGTTCACCACGAGGCAGTCGCCCACCACGCCGGCCAGACCCCGGGAGAGGACGGCGGTCGGGACACCCGCCGCCACCCCGGCGTTGCGGATCGCGTCGGCGATGCCGGGGACCTCGACGTCCAGCAGGGCGCGGGTCTGCTCGGGGGTGCGGTCGGTGGGGGTGAGCCCGGTGCCGCCGGTGGTGAGCACCACGCGTGCCCCGCCCCGAGCGGCGGCGGCGATCGCGGCACCGACCGGCTCGCCGTCCTGGACCACGACCGGCGCGTCGACGGTGAAGCCGAGCCGCTGCAGGAACTCGACGATGATCGGGCCGGTGGTGTCCTCGTAGACCCCGGTCGCGGCGCGGTTGGACGCCACCACCACCTCCGCGCGCAGGCTCACGGCCGCACCCAGTCGCCGGACCTGCCGCCGCTCTTCGACTCGACCCGCACGTCGGTGATCACGGCCGCCTTGTCGACCGCCTTGACCATGTCCACGACCGTCAGTGCGGCCACCGACACGGCGGTCAGGGCCTCCATCTCGACGCCGGTGCGGTCGGTGGTGCGGACGGTCGCGGTGATGTCGACCGAGGCGTCGGCGACGGTCAGGTCGACGCTCACCCCGGAGATCGCCAGCGGGTGGCACAGCGGGATCAGGGACGGGGTCTGCTTGGCGCCCATGATCCCGGCCAGCCGGGCCACGGCCAGCGCGTCGCCCTTGGGCACCCCGGCGCCGCGGAGCAGCTCGACCACGTCGGCCGAGACGAGCACCCGGCCGGTCGCGACCGCCGTACGCGCGGTGACGTCCTTGCCGGACACGTCGACCATGCGGGCCGCGCCCGACTCGTCGACGTGGGTGAGCCGTGCGCGGTCGGGGGCGGACATCAGAACTCCTCGTCCAGCAACAGCACCTGCACGTGCTCGCCTGCGGGCACGGAGGTCACCTCCTCCGGCACCACCACGAGCGCGTTGGACGTCGCCAGGTCACCGATCAGGTGCGAGCCATGACCACCCACCGGCGTCACGAACGCGCCGCCCCGGTCGATGTCGAAGCTCCCCCGGACGAACTGCCGCTTCCCGTCGGGTGAGGAGATCGGGTGGGTGAGCCGGGCCCGCCGGGTCGGGCGGGTGTACGGCATCTTGCCCATCAGCTTGCGGATGGCGGGCAGCACGAAGGTCTCGAACGAGACGTACGCCGAGACCGGGTTGCCCGGCAGGGTGAAGATCGGGACGCGGTCCTCGCCGACCAGGCCGAACCCCTGGGGCTTGCCCGGCTGCATCGCCACCGCGCCGAACCACACGTTTCCGGTCGGCGCGAGCGCCTCCTTCACCACGTCGTAGTCCCCCTGGGACACCCCGCCGCTGGTCACGACCAGGTCGGCGCGGACCAGCTGGTCGCTCATCGCGTCGAGGAACGCCTGCGGCTCGTCCGGCACGATGCCCACCCGGTAGGCGATCGCGCCGGCCTTGCGCGCGGCCGCGGCCAGCAGCCAGGAGTTGCCGTCGTAGATCGCGTCGTGGCCGAGCACCTGCCCCGGCTCGCGCAGCTCCGACCCGGTCGAGAGGATCACGACCCGCGGCCGGGGGCGGCTGCGGACCGTGGCGCGTCCGACGGACGCGAGCAGGCCGAGGTGGCGCGGGCCGAGGACGGTGCCGTGCTCGATCAGCAGGTCACCCTCGGTGACGTCCTCGCCGGCGCGGCGGACGTGCTGGCCCTGGGACGGCGCCTGGGCGATCCGGACCTGCGCGACGCCCCGGTCGGTCCACTCGTAGGGCACCACCGAGTCGGCGCCGGTGGGCATCGGAGCACCCGTCATGATCTTCACGGCCGTGCCCGGCGAGGACGCCAGCAGCCGGGCCTGGCCGGCCCCGATCTCGCCGACCACGGGCAGGTGGACGGGCGCCTCCTCGGACGCGGTCACGACGTCGGAGTGGTAGACGGCGTACCCGTCCATCCCGGAGTTGTCGAAGGCCGGCAGACCCATCGGGGCCACGACGTCCTCCGCGGCGGCGAGGCCGAGCGACTCGAGCAGGGGCTGCGGGAAGTCGGGCAGCGGCGTGATGTGCTCGAGGATCCGCTCCTGCTGGTCCTCGACCCGCACCATCGGGTCACTCATCGCCCAGCACCGTTCCCGGCTCGATCCGCTGGGCCGAGTCGGCCTCGAGGGACACCTCGCCCACCACGCGAACGCCCCGGCCGAACGTCCAGTCGCCCTCGACCCGCAGCGCGCTCGCCTCCTTCAGGGACGGCGTTCCGTCGGGGAACCGCTTGTCGAACTCGCCGACGTGCTTGTAGTGGTCGCCGTCGAGATCCACGAACGGGACCTCCGCGGCGGCCTGGTTGAGCACGAAGTCCTTGCCGAGGTCGTAGACGTCGGAGCGGAGCACGAGCAGCTCGTTGGTGGTCTTCACCGGCACGAACCGGTCGCGGCCGACCTCGATGGTCCGGGCACCGTCGAAGACCTCGATCGCCGCACCCATCGCGGTCTCGATCTGGATCACCTCCGGCGTGGACGGGTCGGCCGGGTCGACGTGCTTGACGTTGCGGATCAGCGGCAGGCCGAGGATCCCGCCCCGGCGGTCCAGCTCGGCCTGCATCGCCCGCAGGTCGAACCAGAGGTTGTTGGTCGAGGTGAACCTGTGCCGGTCGAGGTCGGCCAGCGCGGGCTTGTCGGCGTCGAGGGTCTGGGCGCTCTCGCGCAACACGATCCGCCCGTCCTTCTTGCGGCGCGCGAAGTGGCCGCCCTTGCGGTCGGAGGGGGTACGCCGCGCCGCCTCGATCGCGAACGGCGCCCCCGACGTGGCGAACCAGCCGGCCACGCGGGCGTCGGGGACCGCGCCCAGGTTGTCGGAGTTGGAGACGAAGACGTAGCGGTACCCCGCGTCGAGCAGCTGGCCGAGGATGCCCCGCCCCCGCAGCGCGGTGTAGAGGTCGCCGTGGCCGGGCGGGCACCACTCCAGGTCGGGGTCGCGCGGGTGGCTGACCGGGGAGAGGTCCTTGACCAGCAGCTTGGGCTCCATGTTCTGCAGGAACTCCAGCGGCAGCCCGTCGACCGGCAGGTCCTCGTAGCGGGCCAGGGCGGCCATGCTGTCGTCGGAGGTGCGGAAGCTGTTCATGAACAGCAGCGGGAGCGGGGCGTCGTACTCCTTGCGGAGGTGGAGCACCTGCCGGGCGATGATGTCGAGGAAGGACAGGCCCTTGCGGGCACACAGCAGCGACTTGGCGCGGTCCATCCCCATCGACGTGCCGAGCCCGCCGTTGAGCTTGATCACCGCCGTCTTGGCGATCGCGGCGGCGGCGTCCTCGTCGCTCACGGAGACGTCCGCCAGGGACTCCATGTCGAGCGGCTCGATGGTGTCCTCGGGGACCATCCCGGTCTCGCCGTGCTCCAGCAGGCGGTAGTAGTGCGCGAAGGTCTCGATGGCGGTCTCGTCGACCCCGGCCTGAGCCATCTTGTCGCGTGCGGCGTTCAGCCCTGCGCTTCCCATGGTAGCGATCGTAGGCTGGCGGCGTGGCTGGACCGCAATGGCCCCGAGAGGCGCCCCCTCCCAAGCTCGCCCTGCGCGACCAGCTGGTCACCGCCCGCAACCGGATGACGGTCGCCGAGATCGGCGCCGCGGGCGAGCGGATCGCCGAGCACCTGCTCGCCGCGCCAGAGGTACGACGCGCGGCCACCGTGGCGGCGTACGTCTCGGTCGGGCCCGAACCGGGCACCGGCCTGCTGCTCGACGCGCTGGTCGAGCAGGGCAAGCGCGTGGTCCTGCCGGTACTGCTGGCCGACCACGACCTGGACTGGGCGGTCTACTCAGGCGCGGCCGGGCTCGCGTCCGGACGGTTCGGGATCCTCGAGCCGACCGGACCGCGGCTCGGCGTGGAGGCGGTCGCGACCGCCGACGCCGTCCTGGTGCCCGGCCTGGCCGTCTCGGACGTGGGGCTGCGCCTGGGCCGGGGCGGGGGCTCCTACGACCGGGCGCTGGGTCGCGTCCCGGTCGGCACGTTCACGTGCGCGCTCCTCTATGACGACGAGGTCGGCCGGGACGTGCCGGCCGAGCCACACGACCGGGCCGTCACGGCGGCCGCGACGCCCGCCGGGATCACTCGCTTTCCCGGCTAGAGGAGGCGGGCGCCGCCCCGCGCGGTTTCCCCGCTCAAGCGGGGAAACCGAAACATCAGGGGGCAAGCATCAGCCAGTGAGTTCACGACTCGCTCACGAGGTCCACCCACCACACGAGGCCGGCGTCACCCAGCGTGCGCCTCCGCGTCACCCGGCACCAGCGTGAGGGTGTCCTCGCCGGCCGCCTCGACCGCGTCCGCCGAGAACGCCCACGGCAGGGTCTCGCCCTCCACCCACAGCTCCGTCTGGTCCGTGTAGTGGTCGCTGAAGGCATGGCCGGACACGCCGGTCAGGTTGATCCAGCGTGAGTCGTCGAGGTCGGCCATCGACACGACCATCCGCATGGAGGGCCCCGCGGTGATCTCGTAACCGTCGACGGCGTTCCAGGCGGTCGCGTTCACTGCCCCACCGCCACCGGCCACCTTCCAGCCGCCGCGGTTGAACAGCCGCTCGAGCAGTCCCACCCCCGACGCGCCGAGGGTCTGGTGCTCCAGCTCGAGCCGGTGCAGGTGTCCCCAGGTCCAGTCGTCGGCGTCGCGGGCCTGCAGCGTGGTCAGCTCGTCCCGCGCGTCCCGCATGGCGAGCTCGAGGATGTCGTCCCGGGTCTCCTGGACGCGGTCGGTGCCGGTGTCGTCCCACCACGGGTCGGCGGGCCGTCGCAGCAGGTCGCCGACCACCGCCACCCAGCGCTGACCGCCGTCGGGCCAGATCTTCTCGGGCAGGTCGTCGTGGAAGGTCCGCTCCAGCAGGTTGCGCCACACGGCGTTGAAGTAGGCGGCGGCCGCGCTGTCGGCCGACTGGGCGTAGTCCCACTCCGCGAGGAGCCGCTGGCCGTCGGAGAAGTAGCCCTTCGGCAGCCGGACCTCGAGCAGGAACGGGGTCAGCACCGGCGCGATCGGGTTGCGGTCGTCGAGCTGCAACGCGGCCATCTCCTCGACCGACAGCTCACCCTCGGCCTCGATCACCTCGCGGATCCGCTGCGCACGGTAGCCGCGGTCCCAGTCGTCGGTGAGGTGGAACGGGTACTCCTCGCCCACGACCGCCTGGTTGGCGGTGACGATGAACCCCTCCTCGGGGTCGAGCACGTTCGGCAGGCCTTCGAACGGGACGTGGTCGCCGGTCCAGTCGTCGTCCGCCCGCCAGCCCTCGGCCGGGAGGTAGCCGTCGTTGCCCGACTTGCGGATCGGGATCCGTCCCGGCGCCTGGTAGCCGATGTGGCCCTCGCGGTCGGCGTACACGAGGTTCTGGGCAGGTACGTCGAACTGGGCGGCCGCCGCGCGGAAGCTGCTCCAGTCGTCGGCCGTGTTGAGGTCGAGGATCGCGTCGGCGGTGGCCGACGGCTCCAGGGCCGTCCACTGGAGCGCCACCTCGTAGTCGCGTGTCGCCGCGCCCCGGGGTGCTCCGGGGTGGCCTGCTCCCCGACCTCGGCGAATCCCTCGGAGTGATCGGAGACCAACGGCCCGTGCTTGGTGGACCGGACCTCGATCCGGACGTCCTCGCCCCCGGCGACCTCGATCGTCTCGGTGCGCGTCCTCAACGGCCGCCACTTCCCGTCGTACCGCCACTCGTCGCCGCGGACGCGCTCGAGGTAGAGGTCGCTGACGTCGGGCCCGAGGTTGGTGAACCCCCACGCGATGTCGGCGTTGTGGCCGATCACGACGCCGGGAACTCCGGAGAAGGTGAACCCGCCGACGTCGAGGGGACAGTCGGCGGAGACGGTGCGGCAGTGCAGCCCCATCTGCACCCAGATGCCCGGCAGGGTGACGCCCAGGTGCGGGTCGTTGGCCAGGATCGGCTTCCCGGTCGAGGAGTGCTCGCCGTCGACGACCCAGGAGTTGCTGCCGATGCCGTCGCCCTTGCCGAGCATCGCGGGCAACGCCTGGGCGCTGTCTCGCGCACGGCGCAGCGCCTCGCGCGCGCCGGCGGGGTACGCCGGCCGCTGCGGGAGGCGGGTGGCCTGCTCGGTCGCGTCCTGCTCGAACGCGCCGTCGACGACGGCGCCCTGCCCGACGATCGGCTGGTTCTCCTCGTAGGGGTACGGCGGGTACAGCTGGGCGACCTGCTCGGGGCTGTGCTCCGCGAGGGCGAGCACCCGGTTGACCTCGTCGGTCATGTTGCCGCGCAGGTCCCAGGCCATCGCCTTGAGCCACGCCAGCGAGTCGACCGGGGTCCAGGGCTCGGGCTGGTAGGTGGTGCCGCCGGCCCGCAGCAGCGTGTACTCCAGGGCCAGCTCGCCCGGGCTGGTCGTCTCGAGGTAGGCGTTCACGCCGTCGGCGTAGGACTGCAGCGCGGCCCGCGTCTCCGGCTTGACCAGCCCCAGCTCCTGCTCGGCGACGCGGCGCCAGCCCATGGTCCGGATGGACGTGTCGGTCTCGACCGCGCTCTCGCCGAAGAGCTCGGAGAGCCGGCCCGCCGTGACGTGGCGGCGGACGTCCATCTCGAAGAAGCGCTCCTGCGCGTGCACGAAGCCCTGGGCGCGCATCAGGTCGTCGACCGAGTCGCCGTAGAGCTGCGGGATGCCGTGGTCGTCGCGGACGACGGTCACCTCGTCGGTCAGGCCCGGCACCTCCAGCTCCCCGCTGGTCTCCGGGAGCGGCCGGTGCACGATCACCGACCCGATGATCAGGGCAGCGACGAGGACCAGTACGAGCGCCCCGGCGCCGTACACCGACAGTCGTGCGGCCAGCGGCCAGTCGGGGAAGGTCTGCCACCAGCTGCGGTCCTCGGCGGCGGTGTCGGTGGCGTCGACGGAGGCTGGCCGGGAATGCGACTGGTCGGTCATGGTGTTGCACATTGTGCCGTACCATTGGCAGTCGTCCGGGGCGAGTGCCAGCACCTCACCGGGCACCGAACCCGTAGTCCGAAGGAACGACCACGTGCCGACCTACCAGTACGCCTGCACCGAGTGCGACCACGCCTTCGATCAGTTCCAGAGCTTCGCCGAGGACTCGCTGACCGAGTGCCCGCAGTGCGAGGGCCGCCTGCGCAAGCTGTTCAACGCCGTGGGTGTGGTCTTCAAGGGGTCCGGCTTCTACCGCACCGACTCCCGCACCGCGACCAAGACCGAGTCCAGGACGCGAGTCTCGGAGAGCACGAAGGAGTCCACCGATTCCGGCGGCTCCACCAAGACGGACACGGCTGCGGCCAGCAAGCCCCAGGAATCCGCCAAGAGCGCGTAACTTGCGCCGGCTCGGGTCTCGAGGCGGCTCGGACCTCTCGTTGGTCGAGTAGGTCGCGCAGCGACCGTATCGAGACCCGGGCTGTGGATGACGAGCCCGGCGGGCGCGGATTTCTCCTAGCGTCGAGCCATGTCCTCGACCCGCGACCGCTCGCCGCTCGCCCGGCTCGCGCCGGGCCCGCCAGCGGGTACGCCGCGCCGTGCTCGCCCGGCGCCGCCTGCTCGCCGCCTTGCTCACCGCGGCGGCCGTCGCGACCGGGCTGCACGCGGTGGCCGCTCCCCCGCCCGAGAGCGTGCGGGTCCTCGTCGCCGGGCGCGACCTGCCGGCCGGGGCGCGTGCTCGGGCCCGCCGACCTGACGACGGCCGAGTTCGCGCCCGGGTCGGTGCCCGACGGGTCGACCACGGACCCGGTCGGCCGGACGCTGGCCGCCCCGCTGCGCCGCGGTGAACCGGTCACCGACGTCCGCCTGGTCGGCGCCGCCCTGACCTCCCCCGACGACGACGCCGTCGCGGTGCCGGTGCGGCTGCCCGACGCCGCGATGGTCGACCTGCTCACCGTCGGCGACCGGATCGACCTGATCGCCACCGACCCGGAGGGGTCGGGGGCGTCGGTGGTCGCCGCCGACGTACCGGTGCTGGCGCTGCCGCAGGGCCGCCGGCGGGCAGGGCGAGCAGACCGGTGCGCTGGCCGTCGTCGGCGTCCCGTCCTCGGCGGTGACGCGGCTGGCCGACTCCGGCGTACGCCACTTCCTCACGTTCGCGTTCGCCCGCTAGCGTGACCGACGTTGCGCCACGACAGGCGCGACGGACACGGTCGGCCAAGGAGAGGCACATGGACGGATTCAAGAACTTCATCCTGCGGGGAAACCTCGTCGAGCTGGCGGTCGCGTTCATCATGGCCAGCTCGTTCGCCGCGGTCGTCACCGCCATGGTCGCCGTGATCATGGACATCATCGGCAAGATCGGCGGCACGCCGAACTTCTCGAACTGGACGCCCGGCGACATCTCGGTCGGCGCGCTGCTGACCGCCCTGATCGCGTTCCTGATCCTGGCGGCGGTGGTCTACTTCGCGATCGTGACGCCCTACACGAAGGCGCAGGCGAAGTACTTCCCCAAGGAGGCCGCCGGCGCCCCCGAGGACATCCGGCTGCTGCAGGAGATCCGCGACCTGCTCGCCGCCGAGCGCGGGACGGGGTCACCGCCGCCGTCGGTCTGACCGGTCCTCAGGAACCGTGGTGGGGCGGCACCTGGCGACGTAACCAGGCGTCGCCGGCGTCCTCGCGGTCCGGTTCGCCGGGCTCCCGCTCGTCGCTCGTCGTCTCGGGCAGGACGTCGCCGAAGATCGTCGCGAGCCGGCGCCGACGCTCCTCGGGTGACTCCGTGCGCTGGGGCTCGTCGTTCATGACGGTCACGCGCACAGGCCGTTGGCGGCGGCCTCTTCGGCCTCTTCCTCCGAGGGCTGCTCGTCGGGGAGCGTGCCCTTCGTCGGCGAGTCGGAGGGCTGGTCCTGGCTGCTGCCCTTGCCGGGTGACTGGGCGGCGCTGATCGCGTCGCTGGTGAGCCTGCGGGTCAGCGGCTCGTCGGCCGCGATCTTGTCCCACAGCTGCTGGGCCTGAGGGAGGAAGGAGACCCGACCGCGGTACTCGGGACGTTGGTCGTACTCGAACGGCACCGTGACGAACTGGATGTTGTCGAGACCGATCCCCTGGAAACCGACGCCGACCTTGGCGATCTTGATGACGTTCTCGAGGTTCTCGTCGACGGTCAGCGACTTGGTCGCGGCGTTCAGGAACCCGACGAGCCGGTCCGGCCGGGCCAGCATTCCGCCGGAGATCACCTTCTTGGCCATCGCGCCGATGAACGCCTGCTGACGCTTGATCCGGCTGATGTCGGAGCCGTCGCCGAGCGTGTAACGGGCGCGCACGTAGTTCAGCGCCTCTCGGCCCTCCACCTCACGGGTCCCCTTGGGGATGTTGATCCCGTGGGCCGGGTCGACGATGTCCTCCGGGATGCAGACCGGAACGCCGTCGATGGCGTCGACCATGTCCTCGAAACCGGCGAAGTCGACGATCACGAAGTGGTCGACGAACACGCCGGTGACGGCCTCGAACTGCTTGATGGTGCACGCCGGTCCACCCAGCGCGAAGGCCTCGTTCCACATCACATCGGTGCCACCCGGGATGGTCTCGCCGTCCTCGTTCTCGCAGTCGGGACGGGTCACGAGGGAGTCGCGGGGGATGCTGATGCCGTAGGCGCGCTTCCGGTCGGCCGACAGGTGCATCAGGATCGTGGTGTCGGAGCGGTCGGTGCTGCCGAGCTCCTGGTTGTCGATGTTGTTCCCCGCCGCGTCGCGGTCGTCGGAGCCCATCACCAGGACGTTCAGCGGTTCCTTCGGCCCCTCGACGAACTTCTTCTCCGGCCGGTCGCCGAGCTGCTCGGAGACGTCGAGCACGTTGAGGTTGCCGTTGAGGTGGCGATAGAGGAAGGTGACGCCGAGGCCGGTGGCCAGCGCCAGCACGATGCTCGCCGCCAGGAGGACCTTGCCGACCGTGTGCTTCTTGGGCGGCTTGGCCTTGCGTTTGGGCGCGTCGGACGCAGGCGGCTCGGGGCTCGCGGTGTCCTCGGACATGCACACGCTCTCGGTTGCCGGACGGGTCGACGCGTAGCCGAACCTACGCGAGGTCAGCGTCCAGTATCACGGTAGGTACCCAAATCCGACGAACTGCCACCCCCGGAGCACGCGGGCGCGCCGTGACAAGATGTCGGCCGACAACGGCGAGCGCGCCGTGGACGCCCCAGTAGCTCAGCGGATAGAGCAGCCGCCTCCTAAGCGAAAGGTCGCAGGTTCGACTCCTGCCTGGGGCACCCCTCCCCGTGTGCTGCTTCGCCTGAGAGGTCAGGTTCGGCCTTCTCTTCATGGCCTGTAACGGCGCTCAGCAGGACATGTATCCGGAGCCGTCGCCCCAGCTGCACGTGTCGACCACGGCGCCACCGGGGGTGATCAGCCGGGCCTTGTCCCCGGTGTTGTTCCAGACGTAGTAGCCCTGCTTCCAGTACAGGTTCGCCCCGGTGTTGCTGCCCTTGCCCGTGTGGACGGTGACGGTCTTTCCGGCGCCCAGCTTGTAGCCGCTGGGGAACACGAACGTGTAGCCGGTGTTGTCCTTGACCTTCCAGCCCGCCAGGAGCTTGGCCTTCTTCGTGGTGTTCTTGACCCGGAACCACTCCTTGTTCACAGAGTAGTTCGTGCCGATGTCGTCACCCGGCGAGTCGTACTGGACACCGACGAACTTGACTGCCGGGGCGCTCTCAGCCGGGCTCACCGCGCCGATCCCGATGACAGTGGTGACGGCAAGCGCGATCGCCGCCGGCAGGACAGAGTGACGCAGGTGCATGTGAAATCCCCCATGAGAACGCCGAGTCGGCCGCCCCTCTGACAGCCGCGAACTCGGACCTGCCCGACCCTAGGTCGTCGAGCCCCGGCGCGTAGGGCTTTCGTCCCAACTCCCGGCGATCCGGCGACCCCCTTGAAACGGGAGCACGATGGTCGTCAGGCCGCTCGCTCGCCGTCGGGCCGGACGACGTACCAGTACCCGCCGTTGAGGAAGACGTCGTGGCACTCGACCTCACCCGGTCCCTCATGGGCGTAGAAGTAGAGCGGGTGCCCGCCGTAGGTGACCTGGGTGCTGCCGTCGCGGCGCTCGGTGGTGCCGAGCAGCCCCGGTCGTACGTCGGATCCGGCGACCGGCTCCCCCTTGGTGAGCACCGGAGGCCAGGCGACGGCGCAGTCGCCGTAGCAGCGCGGCCGCTCGGACGTCTCGACGTCGAACAGGTAGATGGCCTGGTTCCTGGCGTCGAACAGCATCGGGCCGAAGGCACTGCTCCGCACCACGATCTCGGTGCCCGGGGTGCGGCTCGGGCCGGGCGAACGCTGCGGCGACGGGCTCGGCGCCTCGGTCCGGGCTGCGCCGGTGCCGTCGGGGTCGTCGACGACGCGCCGACGTCAGGCTCGGGCGCCGTGGTCTCCGGCGCTCCGCCGCACGCGGCCAGCACGACCAGCGGCCAGCAGCAGCGGCGGCGAGCCTCATGGACCAGTGTGCCCCGCCACCCCACGTCACGGCGTCAGTCGACGACCTCGAACCGCATGCCGGCCGACTGGAGCCGGGCGGTGAGGTTCGCGCCCATCGCCTGGGCGGTGGTGACCTGGCCCGCGGTGGACGGGTTGTCGTCGAGCGCCAGGCAGAGGGCGGACTCGGCGAGCATCTTCGCGGTCTCGGTGTAGCCCGGGTCGCCACCCGACACCCGGGTGTGGACCGTGCGGCCGTCGCCCTCACCGACGAAGTCGACGGTGAACCACGACTTCTCCCGGCGCCGCTCGTCGGGGCCCTCGCCCTGCTTCACCTTGCCGAGCAGGAACCGTCGCACCGGCCCGATCTGCGCGGCCACGGCGATGCCGGAGACCGCAGCCATGCCCCCGGCGGCGTACCGCAGCGTCTTGGTGCCGGCGAAGTGGGAGTAGCGGAACTTCGGGCCGTACGACGCCAGCGCGGCGCCGCTGCGCGCGACGATGATCGGGTCGATGGTCGGCAGCGGCAGCAGCCAGAACCCCAGGACGGCGTCGCGGTGCGGCTTCCCGGAGACGGCTCGCGACGAGCGGCCGTCGGCCGGCTTGCCCTCGGCCTTGCGGCGGGCCGACATGGCCTGCTTCATCTGCCTGGCCCGCGAGAACTGGCCCAGGGCGGAGTGGAAGGTGCCGCCGGAGAACGTCCCTCCCGAGCGGACGACGCCGCGGACCGTGACCGGGCCGGAGGCCTTGAGCTGGTCGACGGTGAAGAGCGCGCCGAGGTCGTGCGGGATCGAGTCGAACCCGCAGGCGTGCACGATCCGGGCGCCGGTGCGCTCCGCGGTGGCGTGGTGGGCGAGGTACATCCGGTCGACGAACTCCGGCTCCCCCGTCAGGTCGACGTAGTCGGTGCCGGCCTCCGCGCACGCGGCGACCAGCGGCTCGCCGTACTGGAGGTAGGGCCCGACGGTGGTGATCACCACCCGCGCCCGCCCGGCGACGTCGGCCAGGGAGGCCGGGTCGGCCGCGTCGGCGTGCAGGAGCTCGAGCGCCTTGAGCTCGGGGTCGATCTCGGCCAGGTCCGCCCGGACCCGCTCCAGCTTCTCGGGACTGCGGCCGGCCAGCGCCCACCGCAACCCGGACGGGGCGTTGCGGGCGAGATACTCGGCGGTCAGCGCCCCGGTGAAGCCGGTGGCGCCGAACACCACGATGTCGAACTCACGGTCGGACGCACGCTTCGCAGGCATGCCGCCATGCTGCCACTCCCCAGGTCGCGGACCCCGCTCAGGCGTCCATCCCCCGGACCGGGCGGGGGTAGCCTCGGCAGCATGTGCCGCAACATCCGCCCGCTCCACAACTTCGAGCCGCCCGCGTCGCCGGACGAGGTCAGCGCCGCCGCCCTGCAGTACGTGCGCAAGGTGAGCGGCGCGACCAAGCCCTCCCAGGCCAACCAGGCAGCCTTCGACCTGGCCGTGCGCGAGGTCGCGCAGGCCACCAGCACGCTGCTGGAAGCACTGGTCACCTCCGCTCCGCCGAAGAACCGCGAGGTCGAGGCGGCCAAGGCCCGGGCCCGGGCCGAGCTGCGCTACGCCCGATGACCTCCCGCGTCGTCGCGTCGAGACCACGCTCGCCCTCCTCGCCGGCCGCCCGCTCGTGGTGCTCACCGGCGCCGGGCTGTCCACCGACTCCGGCATCCCCGACTACCGCGGCCCCGGGTCGCCGGCCCGGACCCCGATGACCTACCAGGAGTTCGTCTCCGGGCCGGAGGCACAGCGGCGCTACTGGGCCCGCAGCCACCTCGGCTGGGGTCGGATGAAGGGCGCCGCGCCGAACGCCGGCCACCTCGCCCTCGCGCGGATCGACCCGACGCTGCTGATCACCCAGAACGTCGACGGGCTGCACGAGCAGGCCGGGTCCCGCCGCCTGGTCGCCCTGCACGGGCGGATCGCCGACGTGGTGTGCCTGTCCTGTCGCGCGACGTCGTCGCGGGTGACGCTCCAGGAGCGGCTGTCCGAGCTCAACCCCGGTTTCGCCGAGCGGTACGCCGACGTGCTCATGCGCCCCGACGGCGACGTCGAGCTCGACGAGACCGAGGGGTTCGTGACCGCCGGCTGCGCCGACTGCGGCGGCGTGCTGAAGCCGGACGTGGTGTTCTTCGGCGAGAACGTGCCGCCGACAAGGGTCGAGCGGAGCTACGCGGCCGTGGACGCGCTGACCGACGCGGACGGGGCGTTGCTCGTGGTCGGCTCGTCACTGACGGTGATGAGCGGGTTCCGCTTCGTCCGCCGGGCGGCGCGGGCCGGGACCCCGGTGGTGATCGTCAACAGGGGCGCCACCCGCGGCGACGACCTGGCGTCGTACCGCCTGGAGATGGGGTGCAGCGAGTTCCTGACCACCCTCGCCGACCGTCGCGGTCAGCCCGCCGAGCCGCCGCCGCGGGAGCGGGGCAGCCGCGTCCCGTCGATGTCGGCGAGCCTGCGCGAGGCCTCCCCGACCGCCTGATCGGGGATCGTCGACCTTGCCGCCGAGCTCCAGCCGGTAGCGCAGGCTCTCACCGTCGCAGGAGATGTCGCGGACCAGGGCGAGGTGCCCCGCACCGTCGACGTCCTTGACCAGGACGACCTCGTCGGGCAGAAGCCCGCGTTCGAGACCGGACTCGGCGTGGGTCAGCTCGACCGACCTGCTGCGCCGCCCCAGCTCCGTGAGCGCGATGTGGATCAGCTCCACCGTGTGCCCCCTTCGTGATGGCGTCACAGGTACAACGATCCAGCCGCGGTGGCGCCACGGTGGCCTCCACCACATCCCACCGCCGGGGGTCAGAGCTTGCGCACGAAGATGTGGTCGGCGGCCTCGGTCACGATCTCGGCGGTCTCGCCTCCGGAGCCGACCAGGATCCCCTCGGCGGTGGCGGCGACGGTGACGGTCTTGTCGGGCAGGGCGCCGACCCGGCGCAGGGCGCTCATCAGCACCTCGTCCTTCTGCATCTCCTCCGAGATCCGGCGGATGTGCACGCGCGTCTCGCTGTCGCCGGCCGCGTCGGCCAGGGACTCCACGCCCTCCATGAACGGCTCGCCATGGGCGGTCTGGCCCAGCTCGTCGAGCCCCGGGATCGGGTTGCCGTAGGGCGACTCGGTCGGGTGGTCGAGCAGCTCGATCAGCCGGCGTTCGACCGTCTCCGACATGACGTGTTCCCAGCGGCACGCCTCGGCGTGGACCAGCTCCCAGTCGAGGCCGATCACGTCGGTGAGCAACCGCTCGGCGAGCCGGTGCTTGCGCATCACCCGGGTGGCCAGCCGCATCCCCTCGTCGGTGAACTCCAGGTGCCGGTCGCCCTCGACGGTGAGCAGGCCGTCGCGCTCCATCCGGGCCACCGTCTGGGAGACCGTGGGCCCGCTCTGGTGCAGCCGCTCCGCGATCCGGGCACGCAACGGGACGATGCCCTCCTCGACCAGCTCGTAGATGGTCCGGAGGTACATCTCGGTGGTGTCGATCAGATCGCTCACCTCCTCATTGTGTCAGCCCGGCTGGCAGAGTGGACGGCGATGCCTTCGGTGATGTGGTTCCGGCGCGACCTGCGGCTGGCGGACAACCCCGCGCTGGTCGAGGCCGCCGCGGACGACGGCGTCCTGCCGCTCTTCGTCCTCGACCCCGCGCTGTGGCGTCCGGCCGGTCCGTCCCGGCGGGCCTACCTGGCCGCGAGCCTGCGGTCCCTGGACGCATCGCTCCGGCAACGTCGTGCCGCGCTTGCGGTGGTCCAGGGCGACCCGGTACGCCGCGTGGTGCAGGCCGCCCGGGAGGTCGGGGCCACCCGGGTGCACGTCGCGGCCGACCACGGCCCCTACGGGCGGCGCCGGGACGAGGCGGTCGAGGCGGCGCTGGCCGACGCCGGCATCGAGCTGGTCCGCACCGGGTCGCCGTACGCCGTGGCACCGGGTCGAGTCACCACGCAGGCCGGCGACCCCTACCGGGTGTTCACGCCGTACGCGCGGGCCTGGGCCGAGCACGGCTGGCGGGCCCCGATCGGGGCGCCGACCGGCGTCACCTGGCTGGGGCTCGACGACACGGTCGACCTCCCCGATCCCCCGCTGCCGGCCGGCCTGAGCCTGCCCGAGGCCGGCGAGGCGGCCGCGCGGCGGCGCTGGCAGGAGTTCCTCGACGAGCGGGTCGACGCGTACGACGCCCAGCGCGACCGGCCCGACGTCCCCGGCACCTCCCAGATGTCGGCCCACCTGAAGTGGGGCGAGATCCACCCCCGCACGATGCTCGCCGACCTCGCGCAGCGCCGCAGCGCCGGCGCGCAGACCTACCGGCGCGAGCTGGCCTGGCGGGAGTTCTACGCCGACGTGCTGTTCCATCGGCCCGAGACGGCACGGGACTACCTCCGCCCCGAGTTCGCGCGGATGGAGTACGACGCCCCCGACGGCGCGCTCGACGCCTGGCGGGAGGGCCGCACCGGGTTCCCCATCGTCGACGCCGGCATGCGCCAGCTGCGGGCGACGGGGTGGATGCACAACCGGGTCCGGATGATCGTGGCCAGCTTCCTGGTCAAGGACCTGCACCTGGAGTGGCAGCACGGCGCGCGGCACTTCCTGCACTGGCTGGTCGACGGCGACCTCGCCTCCAACCAGCACGGGTGGCAGTGGGTGGCCGGCTGCGGCACCGACGCGGCGCCGTACTTCCGGGTCTTCAACCCGACCACGCAGGGCCGCACGTTCGACCCCGACGGCGCCTACCTGCGTCGCTGGGTCCCCGAGCTCGCGGACGCGGTCGACCCGCACGAGCCGGGCGAGCGTCGACGGCTACCCGGCGCCGATCGTCGACCACGCGACCGAGCGTCGCGAGGCACTGGCCCGGTGGGAGAGGATCCGTAGGTGACCGCGACGACCGAGCTGATCATTCCCCACCGCTTCCGCGGACCCACGCGGTCCGGCAACGGCGGCTGGACGTCGGGCGCGCTGGCCGGCTGCGTCGACCACGACTGCCCCGACAACGCCGCCGAGGCCTGGCCGACGATCCGGGTCGCCCTGCGCCAGCCCCCGCCGCTGGACACGCCGTTGCAGGTGGCCCAGGAGGGCCCGTCCACGATCGCGTCGCTCGAGGGGACGGTGGTCGCCCACGCCGAGGTCGTGGACGCGGAGCTCGACGCCGGTCGAACCGGTGCCGGCCGAGGTCGCCCGAGCGGCCACGGCGTCGTACCCCGGCCACGTCTCGCACCCGTTCCCCGAGTGCTTCGTGTGCGGCGTCGACCGCGAGGAGGGTGATGGCCTGCGGATCTTCCCGGGTCCGGTGTCGGCCCCGGGTGAGCCGGTGCGGGTCGCGGCCCCCTGGACGCCGCACCGCAGCCTGGTCGAGGACTGGCATGCCTACGTCGACGACCACGCGCTCGTCTCGCTCGCCTCGACCTGGGCGGCCCTGGACTGCACGGGCGGCTGGGCCGGTGACCTGCACGAGCGGCTGATGGTGCTGGCCGGCATGACCGCACGGGTCGACACCCTCCCGCTGATCGGCGAGGAGCACGTCGTGGTCGGCGAGGCCCGGCGGCGCGAGGGCCGCAAGACGTTCACCGCCAGCACGATCTTCGACTCCGACGCCCGCGTGGTGGCCACGGCCGAGCACGTGTGGGTCGCGGTCGACCCCGCCGCGTTCGGCTGACATCGACGGTAGTCCAGACCGAAACGGCCCCTCGAGACGCCGCCGAGGGGGCCGTTTCGGTCTGGACTACCCGGACTTGACGGGGGCCGGGCACTCTCTGGAATCATGAACGGCATGGATTTGAACGATCAAAGCCTTCCGTGGTGGCGGCACGCCGTCTGCTACCAGGTCTACGTCCGCAGCTTCGCCGACAGCGACGGCGACGGCATCGGCGACCTTCCCGGGATCACCTCGCGGCTGCCCTACCTGCGCGACCTGGGGGTGGACGCGCTGTGGATCACGCCGTTCTACACCTCGCCGCAGAAGGACCACGGGTACGACGTCGCCGACTACCGCGACGTCGACCCGCTGTTCGGCCAGCTCGAGGACGCCGACCGGATGATCGCGCGCGCCCACGAGCACGGCCTGCGGGTCATCGTCGACATCGTCCCCAACCACAGCTCCGACCAGCACGCGTGGTTCCAGGACGCGCTGGCCGCCGGCCCCGGCAGCCCCGAGCGCGCCCGCTACCTCTTCCGGGACGCCGACCCCGACGACCCGACCCGCCCCCCGAACAACTGGAAGTCCGTCTTCGGCGGGCCGGCCTGGACCCAGGTCCCCGACGGCCAGTGGTACCTCCACCTCTTCGACAGCACCCAGCCCGACTTCGACTGGCGCAACCCCGAGGTCGCGGAGATGTTCGAGGGAGTCCTCCGCTTCTGGCTGGACCGCGGGGTCGACGGCTTCCGGATCGACGTCGCCCACGGCCTGTTCAAGGTCGACGGGCTGCCCGACCAGGAGCGGCCGGCGGCGCACGAGCAGTCGGACGACGAGCACTCGGCAGGATCCGCGATCTCCGAGGGCGGCGAGATGGTCGCCGCCCCGCCCGCCGACGACCCGATGTGGGACCAGCCCGAGGTGCACGACGTCTACCGGCGCTGGCACCAGGTCCTCGCGGAGTACGACGGCGACCGGATGGCCGTCGCCGAGGCCTGGACCCCGACGCCGGAGTCGATGGCGCGCTACGTCCGGGCCGACGAGCTCAGCCAGGCGTTCAACTTCGCCTGGCTGCTCGCGCCCTGGTCGGCGTCGGCGTTCGCCGAGGTGATCACCGAGACCCTCGACGCCGTCCAGCCGGTCGGGCGCCTCCCCGACCTGGGTGCTGAGCAACCACGACGTCGTCCGGCACCGGACCCGCTACGGCGGCGGCGAGACCGGTCTCGCGCGCGCCCGCGCCGCGACCCTCGCCATGCTCGCGCTGCCGGGGTCGGCGTACGTCTACCAGGGCGAGGAGCTCGGCCTGGAGCAGGCCGAGGTGGAGCCGGAGTTCCGGCAGGACCCGTCCTGGTTCCGCACCGGCGAGCCCGGCCGCGACGGCTGCCGGGTGCCGATCCCCTGGGAGGGCTCCGAGCCGCCGTTCGGGTTCGGGCCCGGGGACCGGCCAGCCCTGGATCCCCCAGCCGGCCGAGTGGAAGGCACTCTCGGTCGAGGCACAGGCCGACGACCCGGCCTCGATGCTCTCGTTCTACCGCGAGGCCCTGGCCCACCGGCGTGAGTTCGCCACCACGCGCGGGCGAGACGGTGACGATCCTCGACCTCGGCGACGACGTCCTGGGCTTCACCCGCGGCCCGCTCACGGTGGTCCTCAACTGCGGTACGACGCCGGTCGACCTGCCCGACGCGACGGTCGTCTTCGCCAGCGGCCCGGTCGACGGGCAGCTGCCCCCGGACACGGCGGTCTGGCTGACCTGATCCGGGTCGCGGCTCGGTCAGTCCAGCGTCCGGTTGTAGCGGGCCAGGTCGGCCACGAACCCGGACAGGTCCGCCTCGGACCAGTCGTGCAGCCGCTCGTCGAGCAGGGCGCGGCGTCGGCGGCGTACCTCGGCCAGCCGGAGCTCGGCGTCCGGGCTGGCCGCGAGCAGGGTGGCGCGCCCGTCGTCCGGGTCGGCCGACTTCTGCAGCAGCCCGAGCTCGTCGAGGTGCCGCACCTGGCGGCTGATCGCGCCCTTGTCGATCCCGAACGTCTCGGCCAGGGCCGAGGACCGCATCGGGCCGGCCTCCGCGAGGCGGGCGAGCAGCAGGTAGGACATCGGCTGCAGGTCGGGGTGGACGGTCCGGGCGCGTTCGCCGATCACCCGGCGCACCCGGCGGACAGGACGCCCATCTCGTGCTCGAGCAGCCGGATGGTGTCCGTGCGGCTCATCGTCGCTCCGCCGGCTCGGCGGACGACTCCGGCGCGAGCTCGTCGTCGCGCAGGATCGTGGTCCGCAGCGGGACCTCCCGGATGAACAGCACGCAGAGCAGCGCGAGCGCCGCGAACGGCACGGCCACCAGGAACAGGTGACCGGTCGACTCGCCGAAGGCGTGCTGCACGATCGAGCGGTACGGCTCCTCGAGCGTCGTGACGTCGGGGATGCTGCCGCTCTCGGGCGTCCGGGTGATCCCGAGCCGGGCGAAGGCCGCCGCGATCCGGTCGGCCACCTGGTGGCTGAGCACCGCACCCAGGGCGGAGACGCCGATCGAGCCGCCCATCGACCGGAAGAACGTCACCACCGAGCTGGCCGCACCGAGGTCGGACTGGGCGACGTTGTTCTGGACCGCGAGGACGAGGTTCTGCATGGCCGCCCCGAGCCCGAGCCCGAGCACGCCCATGTAGGCGCCCACGACCACCAGGCTCGTGGTGTCGTCGACGGTGGCCAGCAGCGCCAGCCCGACGACGACCAGCACCATGCCGCCGGTCAGGAAGTGCTTCCAGCGCCCGGTCCGGGTGATCATCCGGCCGCTCACCATGCTCGAGACCACCAGCCCGCCGACCATCGCGACCGACATCAGCCCGGCCGTGGTGGGGCTCATCCCGCGGGCGATCTGGAAGTACTGGCTCAGGTAGACCGTCGACCCGAACATCGCCAGGCCGACCAGCACCGAGGCCACCGTCGCGAGGGCGGTGGTCCGGTCGCGGAACAGCCGCAGCGGGATCACCGGCTCGATGGCCACCCGCGCCTCGACGAACAGCGCGGCGCCGACGACGAGCAGGCCGGCCACGACGAGGCCGGCGCTGGCGGCCGAGCCCCACGCGAACTGCTGCCCGGCCAGGGAGACCCACACCAGCAGGATCGAGACGCCCGCCACGAGCAGCGTCGCACCGAGGTAGTCCACGTGCACCTGGCGTCGTACGACGGGCAGGTGCAGGGTCTTCTGGAGCACGACGAACGCCAGCGCGGCGACCGGGATCCCGAGGAAGAACGTCCAGCGCCAGCCGAGCCCGGGGGCGTCCACGATCAGGCCGCCGATCAGCGGGCCGCTCACGGTGGCGAGCGCGAACGTGGCGCCGATGTAGCCGGAGTACCGGCCCCGCTCGCGCGGGCTGACCATGCTCGCGATCACGACCTGGACGAGCGCCGTCAGACCGCCGACGCCCAGGCCCTGGAAGGCGCGGGCGCCGATCAGGACGCCCATCGTCGGGGCCAGGCCGGCGACGAGGGAGCCGACGCTGTAGATCACCAGGGCGCTCTGGACGAGCAGCTTCTTGCTGAACAGGTCGGCCAGCTTGCCCCACACCGGAGTGGTCGCGGTCATCGTCAGCAACGTGGCGACGACGACCCAGGTGTAGCCGGTCTGGCTGCCGTCGAGGTCGGTGACGATCCGCGGGAGAGCGTTGGTGACCACGGTGCTGGAGAGCATCGCCACGAACATCGCGAGCAGCAGTCCGCTCAGCGCCTCGAGCACCTCGCGGTGCGTCATCTGCCCGCTCTGCTCGGCGGAGAAGCTGGGAGGAGGGCACGACGTGGGACTTCCGGCCGGGAATGGTTGCCGTCGGCAACTATATCCGGCAGCTCGCCGGCTGGCGAATCGCCCCGGACGTGCAGCGACCCGCAGGCGTGGACCGCGCCGAGTCGTGCTCGACGAGGCCCGCTCCGGGGGACGTGGTCCCGGATCGCCTGCGGGTCGGGTAGCTGCTGTGGATTCGCCAGCAGCCAGCCGGACAGTTCCTGCCCGGCGGTCCTGCTGGGGCTGCTAGCGGGCAGCCACCTCACGCGTCCAACAAGAATTCATTGTTCGGACCACCTCCTTTCCCGTGTGCGACCACGGTAGGCCGCGCCCCCGGGCCGCTCAAGGCATTTCAGCGGAGCCAGCCGGTGGGTGGTCCAGCCGACGTCCGAGCGGCGGTAGACCAGCCGGTCGTGCATCCGCCCCGGGCGTCCCTGCCAGAACTCCACGACGTCGGGCACCACGACGTACCCGCCCCACTCGTCGGGGACCGGGACCTCCTCGGGGAACCGCTCCCCCACCTCGGCGAAGCGGGCGTCCAGCTCGGCGCGGTCGGCGACCTCGTGCGACTGGTGGCTGGCCCACGCGCCGAGCTGCGCGCCGCGGGGTCGGGTGGCGAAGTACGCCGCGACGTCGGCGCGCGACAGCTCCTCGGCGACTCCGTCGACCCGGACCTGCCGCTCCAGCGGGTGCCAGGGGAACAGCAGCGAGCAGCGCGGGTTGCCCGCGAGCTCGGCGCCCTTGCGCGAGCCCAGGTTGGTGAAGAAGCGGAAGCCCCCGTCTTCGAGGCCCTTGAGCAGCACCATCCGGGACGACGGCCGCCCGTCGGCCGAGGCCGTCGCGACCACCATGGCGTTGGGCTCGTGCATGCCCGAGGCCGCCGCCTCGGCCATCCAGCCGCGGAACATCGTGACCGGGTCCGCGGCCAGGTCGGACTCGTGCAGGCCGCCCCGGGCGTACTCCGCGCGCAGCGCCGCCAGGTCCATGCGTCGACACTAGCCCGCAGCACGCGGCACAATGCCGCTGACGCGACCCGTCGACGAAGGAGTGCCATGATCACCCCATCGAATGCTCGCTGCGCTCGCGCTTCGACGGGGACCCCGACATGATCACCGAGGTCCACCACGGCCTGGAGGGCGTCGTCGCCTTCGAGTCCGAGATCGCCGAGCCCGACAAGGAGGGCTCCGCACTCCGCTACCGCGGCGTCGACATCGAGGAGCTCGCGGGCCGGGTCCCGTTCGAGAATGTCTGGGGGCTGCTGATCGACGGCGCCTACGCGCCCGGCCTGCCGCCGGCCGAGGCCTACAACATCCCGGTCCACACCGGCGACATCCGGGTCGACGTCCAGGCGGCGATCGCGATGCTGGCACCGGCGTTCGGCTTCCGGCAGACCTACGACATCTCCGACGAGCAGGCCCGGCAGGACCTCAGCCGGGTCGCCGTCATGGTGCTCTCGTACGCCGCCCAGGCGGCGCGCGGCCTGGAGCGACCGGTGGTGCCGCAGAAGGAGGTCGACGCGGCGTCGACCCTGGCGGAGAAGTTCCTGGTCCGCTGGAAGGGCGAGGCCGACCCGAAGCACGTGCAGGCGATCGACGCCTACTGGTCCTCGGCGGCCGAGCACGGCATGAACGCCTCGACGTTCACGGCGCGGGTGATCACCTCGACGGGAGCCGACGTGGCGGCCGCGTTCTCCGGCGCGATCGGGGCGATGAGCGGGCCCCTGCACGGCGGGGCGCCGTCCCGGGTGCTCGGCATGATCGAGGAGGTCGAGCAGCGCGGCGACGCGGCCGGCTACGTCAAGGGCCTGCTCGACAAGGGCGAGCGGCTGATGGGTTTCGGCCACCGCGTCTACCGGGCCGAGGACCCGCGAGCACGGGTGCTCCGCCGTACCGCCAAGGAGCTCGACGCTCCGCGCTACGAGGTCGCCGAGCAGCTCGAGCAGGCCGCGCTCGCCGAGCTGCGGGAGCGGCGGCCCGACCGGGTGCTGGAGACCAACGTCGAGTTCTGGGCCGCGATCGTGCTCGACTTCGCCGAGGTGCCCGCCAACATGTTCACCTCGATGTTCACCTGCGCCCGGACCGGCGGGTGGTCCGCGCACATCCTGGAGCAGAAGCGGACCGGCCGCCTGATCCGGCCCTCCGCGATCTACACCGGCCCCGCCACCCGCAAGGCCAGCGAGGTCGACGGCTGGAGCGAGGACTGGGCGGCCTCCTGAACGAGAGCCCGTCGTGGCGGGCTCAGCCCATCAGCTGCGGGTCCTCGGTGAACGCCGGCGCGGCGTACTTCGGCTGGTAGAGCGTCATCGTCCCCGCGCCCGGGACGGCGAGCTGGACGGTCGAGCCCCACATCTCCTCGGACACCTCACCCACGAACTCGGCGCCGCGTCCGCGCAGCTCGGTCATCGTCGCGCCGAGGTCGTCGCACATCAGGGAGACGTCGAAGCGCTGGTCGGTGCCCTCCGTGCCGCCGCCGACGCCCTCCCACGACGACGGGTGGACGCCGAGCTCGCTGGGGCCGGACCGGAAGATCAGCCAGCCGCCGCCGGTGTCCACCCCCGGCATCTGGAGCACGTCGCGGAAGAACGCGCGGGCGGCGTCGGGGTCCTCGGCGTAGACGAGCGTGTGCAGCGCGGTGATCATGCGGCCCAAACTAGTCCCGCGCACGGCCCAGCGGGCAAACAGATCCCGAAACCGCTCCTTGATCGTGCCAACCGACCCGTTTGCCCGCTCAGCGGTACGGGCAGGCAGGGTGGACCCATGGCTTCTCGGGAATCGATCGAGCTCTGGGACGAGGAGGCCGCCGCGTTCGACGAGGCGGCCGACCACGGGTTGCGCGACCCGGACATCCGCGTGGCGTGGCGCGACCTGCTGCTGTCCGTGCTGCCGCCCGCGCCCTCCCGCATCGCGGACCTCGGGTGCGGCACCGGCACGCTCGGGCTGCTGCTGGCCGAGGAGGGGTACGCCGTGGACGGCGTCGACTTCTCCCCCGAGATGATCCGGCTGGCGCGGGCGAAGGCCGGCCGCGCCGCAGGGGTCACCTTCACCGAGGCGGACGCAGCCGACCCCCCGCTCGAGGCGGGCGCGTACGACGTCGTGCTCTGCCGGCACGTGCTGTGGGCGATGCCCGACCCGGCGGCGACGCTGGCGCGCTGGATCACGCTGCTGCGACCGCAAGGGCGGCTGGTGCTGGTCGAGGGCAGCTGGGCGACCGGCGCCGGACTCACCGCCGACCAGACAGTCGACCTGGTCGAGGGCTGCGGCCGACGAGCGGAGCTGCGGCGCCTCCCGGAGGCGGCGTACTGGGGCCGGGAGATCGACGACGAGCGCTACGTCGTGGTGAGCCCCGGCTGATCGAGCCGCTTGCCGTAGCAGCGCGACAGCGGGGCGTGGCAGTAGAAGCCGAACTTCGGCACCCGGAGGTAGCCCGACGACAGGTACAGGCCGATCGCCTCCGGCTGGCGGGTCCCCGTCTCCAGGATCGCCACCTCCGCCCCGGCCTCCCGCGCGGTGGTCTCGAGGTGCGCCAGCAGGTGGCGGGCGTGGCCGCGGCCGCGGGCGTCCGGGCACGACGTACATCCGCTTGATCTCGGCGGTGTGGGTGCTGCCGAGCGCCTCGACGTCGTCGCGACGCCGCCACCCGCCGGAGGCGACCGGCTGCTCCCCCACGTAGGCGACGAAGAAGCTGCCGCGCGGCGGGTCGAACATCGCGGGGTCGAGCGGGGTCTCGTCCTCGCCGCCGTAGCGAGCGACGTACTCCGCCTGCACGCCCGGCGATCATCGCCATCGCGTCGGGGTGGCCGAAGCCGACCCGCTCCAGGCGCAGGGTGTCCACGATGTCCTTCCGATTTCCCGCGGGTCCGCGGGGCTGTCAGAATAGGCCGCGCTGACAGTGTCGTCGCACAGACCACTCCGCGACCTCGGAAGGTTCCCGATGACCGACGCCCTCACCATCCCCGACGAGCTGCTGCCCGCCGACGGACGCTTCGGCGCCGGCCCGTCCAAGATCCAGACCGGTCACCTCGACGCCCTGGCCGCGACCGGCTCCTCACTGCTCGGTACGTCGCACCGGCAGGCACCGGTCAGGAACACCGTGGGCCGGGTCCGCGAGGGCCTGGCCGCCCTGTTCGACCTGCCCGAGGGTTATGAGGTGGTGCTCGGCAACGGTGGCGCCACGGCGTTCTGGGACATCGCGACGTTCGGCCTGATCCGGCAGAAGAGCCAGCACCTCTCGTTCGGCGAGTTCTCCTCGAAGTTCGCCAAGGCGGCGGCCTCCGCACCGTGGCTCGAGGAGCCCAGCGTGATCACCTCCGAGCCGGGTTCGCGCCCCGAGCCCCGGGCCGAGGAGGGCGTGGACGCCTACGCGTGGGCCCACAACGAGACCTCGACCGCGGTGATGGCGCCCGTACGACGCCCGGTGGACCCGGCCGACGACGCGATCGTGCTGATCGATGCCACCTCGGGCGCCGGCGGGCTGCCGGTCGACCTGACCCAGGTCGACGCCTACTACTTCGCACCCCAGAAGTGCTTCGCCTCCGACGGCGGCCTGTGGGTCGCCCTGATGTCGCCCAAGGCCCTGGCTCGCGCGGAGGAGATCGCGGCGTCCGACCGGCACGTCCCCGCGTTCTTCGACCTGCCCACCGCGATCGACAACTCGGAGAAGAACCAGACCTACAACACCCCCTCGGTCGCCACGCTCTTCCTGATGGCCGAGCAGCTGGACTGGATGAACGCCCAGGGCGGCCTGACCGGGATGGTGGAGCGGACCACCGCCTCCTCCGACGCGCTCTACGGGTGGGCCGAGAAGACGGCGTACACCACGCCGTACGTCGCCGACCCCGAGCACCGCTCGCTGGTGATCGGCACCATCGACTTCGACGAGTCGATCGACGCCGCGGCGATCGCGGCGACCCTGCGGAAGAACGGGATCGTGGACACCGAGCCCTACCGCAAGCTCGGCCGCAACCAGCTGCGGGTGGCGATGTACCCGGCGATCGACCCCGCCGATATCGAGTCGCTGACCGCCTGCATCGACTACGTCGTCGAGCGGCGCTGATCTCGTCCGACGCATCTCATCGGTGGTCGAGTAGCCGTCGAGGAACGAGCGGCGTATCGAGACCCGGCGACGCAGTGGGTCTCGATACGCTCGCTGGCGCTCGCTACTCGACCACCGCGGTGACGCTGCCTACCGACGGTCGACCAGTGAGCATGCGGATCGCCTCGTACGTGCCGTGGTCGAAGGCCACCATCCGGGCCTCCTCGACCTCGGTCGGGGTGGCCCGGAGCGTCTCGACCGCGGCGGCGATCGCGTCGCCCTTCGGCCAGCCGTAGATCCCGGCGCTGACCAGGGGCAGGGCGAGACGTCCGGGCGCCCAGCTCGTCGGCCACGGCGAGGGCGCGGGCGTAGCAGGACGTCAGCAGCGACCGGTCGGTCTGGCCGGCGGCGTGGTTCGGCCCGACGACGTGGATCACCCAGCGCGCCGGCAGCTCGCCGGCCGTGGTCCAGCCGGCGTCCCCCGTGGCGAGCCCGTCGGGGAAACGACGCCGGCAGTCCTCCAGGACCGCCGGTCCGCCGGCGGCATGGATCGCCCCGTCGACCCCGCCGCCACCACGCATCCGGGTGTTGGCGGCGTTGACGACCGCGTCGACCTCCTGGGTGGTGATGTCCCCCTCGACGACCGTGATCTCCATGGTCCCTACTTCAGCAGACGCAGCACCGCGCGCTCCAGCGCCGCCTGCCGGTCGTCCGCCTTCTCGTGGTTCCGGCGCGTGGTGGCCCGGATCGTCTTCCCCTCCTCGTAGGCATCGATCACCCGCGGGTCGACGTACGACGAACGGGCCAGGGCCGGGCTGTTGCCGAGGAACTCGGCGACCTCCTTCATCGCCGCCGACACCGCCCGCTTGCGGGAGGCCTTGGACTCGCCGGGCTCGTCGGTCTCGGCCAGGGCGGCCGCCGCCAGCACGGTGGCGTGCCAGGTCCGGAAGTCCTTGGCCGTGGCCTCGAGACCCGTCGTCTCGCGCACGTAGTCGTTCACGCGGGACGCGTCCAGCCGCTGCCAGGTTCGCCCGTCCTTCCAGGCCAGCAGGGTCTCCTCGCCGCCGCGCCGCCGGCGCATCGCCTCCAGCGCCTCGACGGTGGCGGGGTCGTCGATCTCGATCCGGTGCTCGATCCCGGACTTCCCCTCGAAGGTGAACACCAGCCGGTCGCGCTGCTTGCTGACGTGCCGGCGCTCCAGGGTGGTCAGCCCGAAGCTGCCGTGCTTGTCGGCGTACACGTCGTTGCCGATCCGGAAGTAGCCCAGGTCCAGGAGGCGTACGGCGACCGCGCACGCGCGCTCCAGCGACATCCCCTCGGTGCCGAGGTCGGTGAGCACCTTCTCCCGGGCCCGGGACAGGGCCCGGCCGAACAGCATCACCCGTTCGTGCTTGGCGGCGTCCCGCCTGGTGCGCCAGTCGGGGTGGTAGAGGTACTGCCGACGCCCCGCCTCGTCGGTCCCGACCGCCTGGAGGTGACCGTTCTCGTACGGGGTGATCCAGACGTCCTCCCACGCCGGCGGGATGACCAGGTCCTTGACCCGTTGCGTCCGGCGCTTTGAGAGCCGCTTGCCCGACTCGTCGAGGTAGACGAAGCCACGGCCCGCCCGGCGGCGGGTCCAGCCCGGCTGGTCAGGCGAGGTCCTGCGCAGCCGCGGCATGCGCGCATGCTAACCGTGGGGATGCCTGGAGGTGGGGCGGATCGCCAGCAGCAGGACGACCACCGCCACGAGGAAGAGCACGCCGCCCAGCGCCCACTGCCAGGGGTCCCGGCTCGCGACCGGTGGCTCCTCGGGGAGCTCGCCGCGCTGCTCGGGAGGCTTGGTCGGGCTCAGCCGCGGCCGGTGCCGCCCGGGGCTCGACCCGGGAGCGAACCCGCTCGGGGAGGGCCACCTCCACCACCGGCTGACGGCGGCCCTCGGAGGTGACGAAGACCCGGTGGTCGTCCGAGATCGCGATCGCCTCGCCCTGCTGCTGGTCGGGCAGCCGCAGGTCGGCGACCCGCGCCAGCCCCGGGAAGGTGTAGACGGCGGCATCGCCGTAGTTGCGCAGGATCAGGTGCCGCCCGTCCGGGAAGAACGCGCCGTCGGTGGCGAAGGTGAGGGCCGGCCCGAGCCGCTCCAGCGGGTTCGGCCCGGTCGAGGAGAGCCGGCGCGGCGCGGCGAACACCGCGGCCCCGAAGATGTCCTTGCTGACCACGAACAGCCGGCCGGTGACCGGGTGGCTCAGCAGCGTCTCGGCGTCCCGGGCCCGCCCCGGATAGACCAGGTCGTACGACGTCCCCGGCCGCGCTCCGGTCGCCTGCCCCGATCGGAACCCGGGTGACCCGGACCGACCCGCGACTCTCCAGGTTGTCCCCGATGTCGCCGACCCAGACCTCGCCGCGGCCCGCCGGGGCGAGCGCTTCCACGTCCTCGGGGTCGCTCGCCCACGAGGTGACCCCCGCGGTCTCCCCCGTCCGGGCGTCCACCGCGAACACCCGCCCGGTGTCCCCCGAGTCGTTGGTGGTGACGAAGAAGCCGTCCTCGGCGACGAGGCCGCTGGCCTCGACGATGGCCGGGTCCTGGAACCGCAGGACCACCCGCTCGTCGGCCGGCGTCGACGCCGCGGTGCCCATCAGGAACGGGACGGCCACCACCGCGACGGCGACCGCCACCCGTTCACGCACGCCGGCCCTCCAGCAGCTCGGCCAGCCGCGGCCGCACCGACCAGGTGGCGACCAGGTCGTCGTACTCCTTGCGGACGCTGCCGCCCTTGACCGGCTTGCCGGTGCGGACCGCGCGCAGCATGGTGTTGCGCGGGGTGTGCTCGCTCTCGACGAACTGCATCACGTCGACCCGGTAGCCGGCCAGCCGCAGCAACGAGGCGCGCAGCGCGTCGGTCAGGGTGTCCGCGAACCGCTCGCGGAGGATGCCGTGCCGGGTGAGCACGGCGTACGGCGCCGGCGTGGGCGCTCGGCGGAGCTGGGCGGCGATGTCGTGGTGGCAGCACGGCGCGGCGAGCACCAGCGAGGCCTCCCACTCCAGGGCCCGGGCCAGCGCCTCGTCGGTGGCGGTGTCGCAGGCGTGCAGGGCGAGCACCACGTCGGGCGCGCGCTCGAGCCGGGCGCCGGCGATGGTGCCGACCACGAACTCGGCATCGACGCCGAGGTCGGCGGCCACGGCGGAGTTGTGGTCGCGGGACTGCTGCTTGACGTCGACGCCGACGAGGTGGACCGGCAGCCCCGCGCACGCCGCCGAGGAACGCGATGGCGGCGAACGTGAGGTAGCCGTTGCCGCAGCCCAGGTCGACGATCCGCAGCGGGTCCTCCGCGGTCGGGCGGCGGACGTGGCCCTTGTCGATGGCGTCGGTGATCGCCGCGTCCAGGATCCGGAGGAACTCCTCGACCTGGCGGTACTTCGCCTGCCGGCTCGGCTTGATCCGGCCGTCGCGGTCGGCGATGCCGAGGGCGCCGCAGGACCGGGTGGTCCTCGGGGAGCAGGCGTTCCTTGTCGCGGTCGTGGCCGCGCTCGACCTCCACGGGCTCCGCCCGGTCGCTGGTGTGCACCACCGCCTCGAGCCGCTTGGTCACCCGGACCTGGTGGGTCTGGGTGGTGGTCTCGACGTGCCAGTTGCCGAACGGCTCGTCGAGGAGGTCGTCGACGGCGTCGCGGGCCGCGTCGCCTGCGCGCGTGGTTGGCCGTGTGGGCCTGGGTGTCGTCGTACGCCGTGACCTGGAGGTGCCGCCCGGCCTTGAGGTCGACGTAGCGGAGCTCGACCCGTCGCCAGCGGGGCTGCGGCTCGCCCTTCCGGCGACCCGACGCGACGGCCCGGACGAGGTCGTCCGGGTCGAGGAGGTGCCCGCGCATCCGGGCGAGGACGCGGAGGAGCGGTTCGGTCATCTCGGCCGCCCTACTTGGCGAGGGCGGCGACGACGACGATCAGGATCAGGCCCGCCAGCGCCAGGGGGATGACCAGGCGGCGGTGGCGGGGATTCATGCTCCGATCCTAGTGATCGGGCGATGACAGCCGCGACGCGAGGAGCTCGGCCAGGTGCACGGCCGAGACGTCACCGAGGTCGGCCAGCTGGTGACGGCAGGACAGCCCGTCGGCCAGCACCACCGCATCCGGTCCCGCCGCGCGGACGGCCGGCAGGAGGTGCGACTCGGCGACGGCGACCGAGACGTCGTAGTGGCCCTTCTCCATCCCGAAGTTCCCGGCCAGCCCGCAGCAACCCGGGACCCGGGTCACGCGGCGCGCCGGCCGCCGGTGAGGAGCCGCTCGTCGGCGTCCCACCCGAGCACCGACGCGTGGTGGCAGTGCGGCTGGGCCACCACCGTGAGGTCGGACAGGTCGGGCGGATCCCAGTCCAGCGTGCCGAGCACCTCGGCCAGGGTCCGCACGCCGCGCGGCCACCTCGGCCGCGCGCGGATCGTCGAGGAGGTCCTCGGCGTCGTGGCGCAGCGTGGCCAGGCAGGAGGGCTCCAGGCCGATCACCGGCACGCCGCCGGCGACGTACGGCGCCAGCGTCTCCACGGTCCGCCCCAGGATCTCGCGGGCGCGGTCGAGCTGTCCGGTGGTGATCCAGGTGAGTCCGCAGCACGCGGCCTCGGGGATCACGCCCACCCGCAGCCCGGCTGCTTCGAGCACGGCCGTCGCCGCCGTGGCGGTCTGCGGCAGGAAGTGGTCGGTGAACGTGTCCGCCCACAGCCAGACGTCGGGATCCCCGTCCCGTGCGTCCGTCCGGCGGCGACCCCGCAGCGTGACCGGGGCCAGCGCGGGCAGCGAGCGCCGCGCGTCGACGCCGGCGACCGCCTTCACCAGGCGCGCAAGGGGCCCGCGCATGGTCGCGTTGGCGACTCCCGACATGGAAGCGGCCCGCGCGACCCACGTCGGCAACCGCCCCAGCGTGTAGTGGGACCGGGGCCGGCGCCTGCCCGCGTAGGCCTGGTGCAGCGCCTCCGCCTTGTAGGACCCCAGGTCGACGCCGGTCGGACAGTCCGAGGCGCAGCCCTTGCAGGCCAGGCACAGGTCCAGAGCGTCGTGCACGGCGGGGTCGGCGAGGCCGCCGACCAGCTCGCCGTCGAGGGCCTCCTGGAGCACGCGGGCACGCCCCCGGGTGGAGTCCTTCTCCTCGCGGGTCGCGACGTACGACGGGCACATCACGCCCCCCGGTGCCGGCGCCACACACTTGCCCACGCCGGTGCAGCGGTGGACGGCGTCCGCCATCGAGCCCGCGTCCCGGACGAACCGCAGGGCCGTGTTCACCGCCGCTCGCGGGCGCGCCGGACGCAGGTCGGCGTCCACGGGAGCCGGGTCGACCAGGACGCCGGGGTTGAGCAGGTTGTCCGGGTCGCAGATCGCCTTGGCGGCGGCGAACAGGCGCAGCGACTCCTCGTCGTACATCAACGGCAGCAGCTCCGAGCGCGCGCGGCCGTCGCCGTGCTCGCCCGACAGCGAGCCGCCGTACTCCTTGAGGGCCACGGCCCCGGCGGTCAGGAACTCGCGGAACCGACGCCCGCCGTCGTCGAAGTCGAAGTCGATCCGGACGTGCACGCACCCGTCGCCGAAGTGGCCGTAGGGCACCCCGTCGAGCCCGTGGTCGGCGAGCAGCGAGTCGAACGTGCGCAGCCACTCCCCCAGCCGCTCGGGCGGGACGGCGGCGTCCTCCCAGCCGGAGTACGCCGGCCGGTCCAGGCTGCGGGCCGCCAGCCCCGCCCCGTCCTCACGGATCCGCCACAGCGCGGCCGCCTCCCCGGGATCGGTGACCAGCCGGTGGTCCAGCGCTCCGGCCTCGGCGACGAGCCTCGGCACGACCGCGGGCGCCTCCGCGCCGGCGACCTCGACGAAGAGCCACCCTGCGCCGCGGGGCAGCGCCGGCACCGCCGAGCCGCGGTCCCGCACGAGGTCCACGATCCGCGAGTCGAGTCCCTCGCAGGCGATCGAGGTCGGTCGCGAGACCCCGAGCAGCGCCGGGACCGCGTCCGCGGCCTCGGCCATGGAGGGGTAGCCCAGGACCAGCAGCCGACGGTCCGGGTCGTCCGGGACGAGCCGGACCGTCGCCTCCAGCACCGTCGCCAGCGTCCCCTCGGAGCCGACCAGGAACCGGTCGACCCGCCGCCCGTGCTCGGGCAGCAGGTGCTCGAACGCGTAGCCGCTGACCTGGCGGGAGAACCGGCCGAACGAGGTCCGCAGATGCGCCAGGTGGTCGTCCGCGAGCCCGAGCAGCGCGTCCCCGGTGGTCGGTGCCAATTCGTTGGTCGAGTAGCGAGGAGCGAGCGTATCGAGACCACCGCCGACCTCAGCCACCTCACCCGTCCCGAACGCCACCCGGAGACCGTCGACGTTGTCGGCGGTCCGGCCGTAGCCCAGCGCCCGCGTCCCGCAGGCGTTGTTGCCGATCATCCCGCCGATCGTGCAGCGGGTGTGGGTCGAGGGATCGGGGCCGAACCGCAGCCCGTGGCCGATCACCTGTCGCTGCAGCGAGGCGTGCACCACGCCCGGCTGCACCCGGGCGGTCCGCGCCTCCGGGTCCACCTCCAGCACCCGGTCCAGGTGCCGGACGGTGTCCACCACCAGACCGGGCCCGACCGCGTTGCCCGCGATCGACGTCCCCGCCCCACGCATCGTGACCGGGACGCCGACGGCGCGGGCGGCGTCGAGCACGGCGAGCAGCTCGTCGGCGTCGCGCGGCCTGGCCACGGCCGTGGGCACCACCCGGTAGAGCGAGGCGTCCGAGGAGTAGAGCGCCCGGGCCAGGACCGAGTCGTCGACGTCGGCGACCCCTCTCCGCCGGAGCTCGGCGAGGAGGTCTGGGTTCACCAGAGCTCCATGGACCCGCGGAACACGGCCGCGAGGTCCTCGCCGGTCACCTCGCGGGGCGCGGTGGCGAGCAGCCGCTGCTGCTTGAGCGAACCGTCGACGAGTCCGTCGACGTCGGCGTCGCCGTACCCGACCTCGGCGAGGCCGCTGGGGAGGCCGACGTCCCGCATCAGGGTGAGCAGTACGTCGGGCAGCGCGTCCGGGCCCTGCCCGGAAGAGGGCCCCTGGTCGCCTTCGCTCAGCAGCTCGGCGGCCCGCAGGTGTCGCTCCGGCGCGGCCTCGAAGGTGAACCGGAACGCCTCCGGCGCGGTCAGCGACACCGCCATGCCGTGCGGCACGATGGCCGCGTCGTCGGGATAGCCGGCCGGGCGGTAGTCCCGCACCCGCCCCGCGATCGGGTAGGCGTTGGCGTGCGGGATGTGCACCCCGGCGTTGCCGAAGCCGAGGCCGGCGAACGTCGCCGCCAGCGCCATCTGCTCCCGGGCGGCCGTGTCGGAGCCGTCCCGGACCGCCGTCCGGAAGGCGCCGGCCAGCAGCGACATCGCCTTCTCGGACCACAGGTCCGCGATCGGGTTGGCCCCGCAGTAGGGCACCCGCTGCTCCGGCCGCTTGGCGTCGAAGCCGGCGTACCACCGCGCGGTGTAGCTCTCCAGGGCGTGGCAGAGGATGTCCATCCCGGCCGCCGCGGTGACCATCGTCGGCTGGGTGAGGGTCAGGCTCGGGTCGACCACCGCGAGGGTCGGGCGCAGCCGCGGGTGGCTGATGCCGGTCTTGACCTGCAGCGAGAGCACGTCGAGGACGCAGATCGTGGTGCTCTCCGACCCGGTGCCGGTCGTGGTCGGGACCGCCACGAGCGGGAGCAGGTCGTTGACCGGCGCCTGGGCCTTGCCGACGGGCGCGTTGATGTAGTCCATCAGCTCGCCCGGGTTGGTCAGGAGCAGGTTGACGGCCTTGGCCGTGTCGATCGCCGACCCACCGCCGACGGCCACCACCGCGTCGAACGGCGCGGCGTCGCGGGCGAACGCGACCGCGTCGGCCATCGACTCGTCGGTCGGCTCGACGTGCACCCCGTCGTACGTCGTCACCGCCAGGTCGTAGCCGGTCATCTGCTCGGCGATCCGGGCCGGGTGCCCGGTGGCGGCGACCCCGGGATCGGTCACCAGCAGGACGCGGCTGGCGCCCAGCTGCTGGAGGTCGTAGCCGATCTCCGCCGAGGCTCCCGGACCCGAACTTCAGGCCCGGGGCACCGTAGGTGAACACCGTCTCGGTCATCGTCGTCCCTCTCGTTGGTCGAGACCCAGCGCGTGGCGGACCACGTCGAGCACCGGCACCGCCCCGGATCGGATGTCCGCGATGGCCACCCAGGCCACCGCATCGGTGGTTCCTCCCACCTCCACGACGCGTGGCTCGGCGCCCTCCGGCGCCGTGGCCGCGAAGACGAGGTGCACGCCGTGGAAGTCCTCGTTGCGCCCGGAGGGTGCGGTCCCGTCGAAGTGGACGTCGTGCACGTCGATCAGCTCGCCGACGGTGCACCCGAGCCCGCACTCCTCCTCGATCTCGCGCTGCAGCGCCACCCGAGGCTGCTCTCCGTGGTCGACGCCGCCGCCCGGCAGTGTCCAGGAGCCCGCGTGGTGGCCGCGTTCGGAGATCCGGGTCAACAACACCTCGCCGTCATCGGCGCTCGTCTCGAGACCACCACCCCGCGCCACGAGCCCGTACGCCGCCACCCGCTGCCTCCGGAAGGGCTGGTGGTCGGCCAGCGCCTCGAGCACCATCGGCACCACCGGCAGCTCGCCGTCGAGGACCTCGGCCACCGGGACCCAGGCGGCCTCCATCGTCGAGCCGTCGACCTCCAGCACCCGCGGCTCCGGCGCGTCGACGGCCACCCACCCGTCGTACACGATCCGGAGCGCGTGGGCGTCCACGCGGCGCCCCTGCCGCCACACGCCCGGGAGGTGCGCGGAGTAGACCCGCGCCGTCTCACCGACCTCGGCGTCGAGACCCGTCTCCTCCTTGACCTCACGCACCACGGCGTGCCGCGGGTCCTCGCCGTGGTCGACTCCCCCACCCGGCAGGGTCCAGAGCTCCTCCGAGGTGACGCTGCGCGAGAGCCGGCTCAGCAGGATCCGGTCGTCGCGCAGGATCACGGCGTAGGCGGCCACTCGCTGCCGCTTGGGGAGCCCGGCCATCAGCCGGCCTCGGGCACGACGGACGGCGGCCCCCAGGTCGGTGCCACCGCGCTCCGGGGCACGCTGTCGAAGCCAGCGGCCTCGGCCCGGTCCGGCGCGTGCCCACCGAGGTGGGCGGGGTACCACGGCGCGTACTCCTCCGGGCGCGGCCGGTGCTCCGGCAGCAGCTGGACCTCCTCGAGCAGCCCGGTGAGCCTGTGCCCGAGGCGCCGGGTCGCCTCGACCAGGTCCTCGTCGCGCGCCACGCGCAGTGGCTCACCGAAGCGCACGTCCACCAGTCTGCCGCGCGTCAGGTCAGGCCGCGGTTCACGTCCGTCGACGGGACGGCCGACCGACCAGATCCGCTGGCCGCCCCAGACCGCGACGGGGACGACCGGCACGCCGGTCTCCCGGCCCAGGGCCGCCACCCCGCGCATCAGGGATCGCACGGCGAAGGAGTAGGAGATGCCCGCCTCCGGGAAGGCGCACACGGCCTCGCCCTCGCGCAGCAGCCGTCGCGCGGTGAGGTAGGCGGCCGCGGGCACCTCTCGGTCCACCGGGACGTGACGCATCCGGTCCATCGCGCGGCGGACCAGCGGCACGTTCCAGACGTCGTGGCGACACATGAACCGCGGGTACCGCCGGCAGGTCAGCGCCGCCTTGCCGATGAACAGGAAGTCCGGGTACGACGTGTGCGTGCTCGCGAGCAGCACCGGGCCCGAGGAGGGCAGGTGCTCGGTGCCGGAGACGCGCGTGGTCACCCCCAGCGCGCGCAGGGCGACCCGACCCAGCAGGACCGTGCTGCGGTACCACGCCTCCGACGTCATCGGGTCATCATGGCAGGGGCAGGGTCAGGAGAACGGCGGCCGGGCGTCGCGGGCGATCGAACGCCGGCCGGCCCAACGCCACACCCGAGCAGCGCGGTCCCGGTCCTCGTCGGTGACCAGGTTGCCCATCCAGCGCAGGGCGAGCGTCATCAGCCAGTCCGACCGCATCCCGGCCGGGCCCGAGCGCGGACAGCACCCGTGGCACGGTCACGAGGCCGGCCAGCCGGCGCGCGATCGAGAACGCCTCGCCGTACTGCTCGCGCAGCAGCGCCGGCCAGGCGAGCGGACAGGTCGTCGTGGCCGGCCATCAGGTCGACGACCAGCCGGCCCGTCTCGAGGCCGTAGTCGATGCCCTCGCCGTTCAGCGGGTTCACGCACGCGGCCGCGTCGCCGATCAACGCCCAGTTGGGGCCGGCGACGTGGGACACGGCACCGCCCATCGGCAGCAGCGCCGACGTGGGGGCTCGCAGCTCGCCCGAGAGGCCGAAGTCCGCGCGCCGCTGCTCGGCGTAGTGCTGCATCAGCGGGCGGACCGCGACGTTCGCCGGCCGCTGCTCGGTGGCGAGCGTGCCGACGCCGAGGTTCACCTCTCCGGTGCCGAGCGGGAAGATCCAGCCGTAGCCGGAGAGGACCTCGCCCTGCTCGCCCCGCAGCTCGAGGTGGCTGCTGATCCAGGGGTCGTCGGACCTCGCGGAGGCGACGTACGACCGGCCCGCCACGGCGTACACCGTGTCCTGGTGCCACTGCCGGCCCAGCAGCTTGCCCAGCGGCGACCGCACGCCGTCGGCGACCACCAGCCGGCGGCAGCGGATCTCGAACCGCTCCCCGTCCCGCTGGAACGTCACCGCCGCCACGCGCCCGGCCTCGAGACGTACGTCGACCGCCCGCGCGCCGTCGAGCGCCGTCGGCCCCGGCCTTGATCGCCGTGGTCCGCAGGTGGTCGTCGAGCTCGGTGCGGGCGACCGCCGAACCCCACGCGGGCAGGGAGCCTCCCGGCCAGGGCAGCAGGAGCGTCTGGCCGAAGCCGTGCGCCCGCAGACCCTGGTTGACGGTGTGCGCCCGGAGCCAGTCCTCGAGCCCGAGCAGCTGCAGCTCGTGGATCGCCCGCGGCGTCAGGCCGTCCCCGCACGTCTTGTCCCGGGGAAAGACGGCCGCGTCCGCGATCAGCACGTCGAGCCCCTGCCGCGCCGCCCACGCGGCAGCGGCCGACCCGGCCGGGCCGGCACCGACGACCAGCACGTCGGTCTGCAGGGGTGCGCTCACGCTCACAATCCTCTCAGCACCCCGGTGGTCGAGCAGCGAGACGCCCCGGCGTCGCTCGGCTGGTCGAGTAGCGAGCGCCAGCGAGCGTATCGAGACCCCGGAACTGTGGGCAGCCGACCGTCACCCGGTACCCGACTCGATCTCGATACGAGCAACGCCCGCCCACGCAGGCGTGGGCGGGCGTTGACTCACTCGATCTGGTTCCTTCACCAGACCTTCGCGCTGACGCGCTCAGCTCTGGTAGGAACCAAAGTCGAAGTCGTCGAGGGCGACGGCCTGATTGGTGCCGGCGTTGCCGAACTCGTAGTCGTAGGAGTCGTAACCCGTGACGGAGTACGCCGCGGCGCGGGCCTCCTCGGTCGGCTCCACCCGGATGTTGCGGTACCGCTCGAGGCCGGTACCTGCCGGGATCAGCTTTCCGATGATCACGTTCTCCTTCAGACCGCGCAGCGCGTCGGACCGGCCGTGGATCGCCGCGTCGGTCAGCACCCGGGTGGTCTCCTGGAAGGAGGCCGCCGAGAGCCACGACTCGGTCGCCAGCGACGCCTTGGTGATGCCCATCAGCACCGGGCGACCCGAGGACGGCGTACCGCGCTCGGAGACCACGCGACGGTTCTCCTCCTCGAACCGCACCCGGTCGACCAGGTCGGAGGGCAGCAGGTTGGTGTCGCCCGACTCGATCACCGTGATCCGGCGCAGCATCTGCCGCACGATGATCTCGATGTGCTTGTCGTGGATCGACACGCCCTGGCTGCGGTACACCGCCTGGACCTCGTCCACCAGGTGCTCCTGGGCCTTGCGCACGCCCAGGATCCGCAGCACGTCCTGCGGGTCGGGGGTACCGACCGTCAGCATCTGGCCGACCTCGATGTGGTCGCCGTCGGCCACGAGCAGGCGCGACCGCTTGGAGACGGGGTACTCCTGGACCTCGGAGCCGTCGTCGGGGGTGACCAGGACCTTGCGGGCCTTGTCGGTCTCCTCGATCTCGACCCGGCCGGCGGCCTCGGAGATCGGCGAGCGACCCTTGGGCGACCGGGCCTCGAACAGCTCGACCACACGGGGCAGACCCTGCGTGATGTCGTCCGCGGAGGCCACGCCACCGGTGTGGAAGGTACGCATCGTCAGCTGCGTGCCGGGCTCACCGATCGACTGGGCCGCGATGATGCCGACGGCCTCGCCGATGTCGACCAGCTTGCCGGTGGCCAGCGAACGGCCGTAGCACTTGGCGCAGGTACCGGTCTTGGCGTCACAGGTCAGCACGGAGCGGACCTTGACCTCCTCGATCCCGGCCGCCACCAGCTCGCCGATCTTCACGTCGCCGAGGTCCTCGCCCGCGGTGGCCAGCACGGCGCCGGTCTCCGGGTGGGTGACCTCGGTCGCCGCGGACCGGGCGTACGCCGCGGTCTCGGCGTTCTCGTGCTTGACGACCGTGCCGTCCTCGCGCCGCTCGCCGATCCTCTTCGGCAGGCCGCGCTCGGTCCCGCAGTCGTCCTCACGGATGATGACGTCCTGCGAGACGTCGACCAGACGACGGGTCAGGTAGCCCGAGTCGGCGGTCCGCAGCGCGGTGTCGGCGAGTCCCTTGCGGGCACCGTGGGTGGAGATGAAGTACTCCAGCACGGAGAGGCCCTCGCGGAAGTTCGCCTTGATCGGCCGCGGGATGATGTCGCCCTTCGGGTTGGCCACCAGACCACGCATGGCCGCCACCTGACGGATCTGCATCATGTTTCCGGAGGCACCGGAGTCGACCATCATGAAGATCGGGTTGGACCGGTCGAAGTTGGCCTCCATCGCCCGCGCGACCTCGTTGGACGCCTGGGTCCAGATCTCGATGAGCTCCTGGCGACGCTCCTCGTCGGTGACCAGACCGCGCTCGAACTGCTTCTGGACCTTCTCGGCCTGCGCCTCGTACTGCGCTGAGGATCTCGGCCTTGTTCTCCGGCGTCACCACGTCCTCGATCGAGACCGTCACGCCGGACCGGGTGGCCCAGTGGAAGCCGGTGTCCTTGAGCGCGTCCAGCGACGCCGCGACCTCGACCTTGGTGTAGCGCTCGGCGAGGTCGTTCACGATGGCGCCGAGCGCCTTCTTGCCCACCTCGTAGTTCACGTACGGGTAGTCGGCCGGCAGGGTGTCGTTGAACAGGGACCGGCCCAGCGTGGTCTCCAGCGTCAGCGACTGGCCCTCCTCCCAGTCCTCGCCGAGCTCGAGCTCGAGCGGCGGCACGATGCCCTCGAGGCGGATCCGGATCCGGCTCTGCAGGCTGATCTCGCCGTGGTCGAAGGCCATGATCGCCTCGGCCGGGGACGAGAACACGCGGCCCTCGCCAATCTCACCCTCACGGTCGGTGGTGAGGAAGAACAGGCCCACGATCATGTCCTGGGTCGGCATCGTCACCGGACGGCCGTCCGAGGGCTTGAGGATGTTGTTCGTCGACAGCATCAGGATCCGCGCCTCGGCCTGCGCCTCGGCGGACAGCGGCAGGTGCACCGCCATCTGGTCACCGTCGAAGTCGGCGTTGAACGCCGTGCACACGAGCGGGTGGATCTGGATGGCCTTGCCCTCGATCAGCTGCGGCTCGAAGGCCTGGATGCCGAGGCGGTGCAGCGTGGGCGCACGGTTCAGCAGCACGGGGTGCTCGGTGATGACCTCTTCGAGGACGTCCCACACGACCGGACGGGCGCGCTCGACCATCCGCTTGGCCGACTTGATGTTCTGCGCGTGCGAGAGGTCGACCAGACGCTTCATCACGAACGGCTTGAACAGCTCCAGCGCCATCTGCTTGGGCAGACCGCACTGGTGCAGCTTCAGCTGCGGACCCGACACGATGACCGAGCGGCCCGAGTAGTCCACGCGCTTGCCGAGGAGGTTCTGGCGGAAGCGCCCCTGCTTGCCCTTGAGCATGTCGGAGAGCGACTTGAGCGGCCGGTTGCCCGGTCCCGTGACCGGGCGGCCACGGCGGCCGTTGTCGAACAGCGAGTCCACGGCCTCCTGGAGCATCCGCTTCTCGTTGTTGACGATGATCTCGGGCGCGCCGAGGTCGAGCAGCCGCTTGAGGCGGTTGTTCCGGTTGATCACGCGGCGGTACAGGTCGTTGAGGTCGGAGGTCGCGAACCGACCACCGTCGAGCTGCACCATCGGCCGCAGGTCCGGCGGGATGACGGGGACGGCGTCGAGCACCATCCCGATCGGCTGGTTGCCGGTCTTGCGGAACGCGTCGACGACCTTGAGCCGCTTGAGGGCGCGGACCTTGCGCTGGCCCTTGCCGGTGGCGATGGTCTCGCGCAGCGACTCGACCTCGGCCTCGACGTCGAAGCTCTCGAGCCGCTTCTGGATCGCCGTGGCGCCCATGAAGCCCTCGAAGTACTTGCCGAACCAGGTCTTCATCTCGCGGTAGAGCATCTCGTCGCCCATGAGGTCCTGGACCTTGAGCGCCTTGAAGGTGTTCCACACCTCGTCGAGGCGGTCGATCTCGCGCTGCGCGCGGTCGCGCAGCTGCTTCATCTCCCGCTCGGCGCCGTCGCGCACCTTGCGGCGGGCGTCGGCCTTCGCGCCCTCGGCCTCGAGGGTCGCGAGGTCCTCCTCGAGCTTCTTGGTGCGGTCCTCCAGGGAGCCGTCGCGCCGCTTCTCCAGGCGCTCACGCTCGAGGTTGATCTTGCCCTCGAGCGAGGACAGGTCGCGGTGCCGCGCGTCCTCGTCGACCGAGGTGATCATGTACGCCGCGAAGTAGATGACCTTCTCCAGGTCCTTCGGGGCGAGGTCGAGCAGGTAGCCGAGCCGGCTCGGAACGCCCTTGAAGTACCAGATGTGGGTCACCGGGGCGGCGAGCTCGATGTGGCCCATCCGCTCACGGCGCACCTTGGAGCGGGTGACCTCGACGCCACACCGCTCGCAGATGATGCCCTTGAAGCGGACCCGCTTGTACTTCCCGCAGTAGCACTCCCAGTCCCGGGTGGGACCGAAGATCTTCTCGCAGAAGAGGCCGTCACGCTCGGGCTTGAGCGTGCGGTAGTTGATGGTCTCCGGCTTCTTGACCTCGCCGTGGCTCCACTGGCGGATGTCCTCCGCGGTGGCCAGGCCGATCTTGAGCTGGTCGAAGAAGTTCACGTCAAGCACGTTGGCTTTTGTCCTTCGTTAGTTCTCTTGGTTCGAACTGTGTGTGACCGAACCCCGGTCTTGCGACCGCACCACAGGACCGGGGTCCCCGCGAAGTAATCGATGCGAAGCACTGAAAACTTCGTGGGGTGGCTCAGACTTCTTCGACGCGAGCTGGGCTCGCGGCGGGAGAGGTCGATGCCGAGCTCCTCGGCGGCGCGGAAGACGTCTTCCTCCGCGTCCTTGAGCTCGATCTGCGAGCCGTCCTGGCTCAGCACCTCCACGTTGAGGCAGAGCGACTGCATCTCCTTGACGAGCACCTTGAACGACTCGGGGATCCCGGAGTCGGGGATGTTCTCGCCCTTCACGATGGCCTCGTAGACCTTGACCCGGCCCGGAACATCGTCGGACTTGATCGTCAGCAGCTCCTGCAGGGCATAGGCGGCGCCGTACGCCTCCATGGCCCAGACCTCCATCTCGCCGAACCGCTGGCCACCGAACTGGGCCTTACCGCCCAGCGGCTGCTGCGTGATCATCGAGTAGGGGCCGGTGCTGCGGGCGTGGATCTTGTCGTCCACGAGGTGGTGCAGCTTGAGGATGTACATGTAGCCGACCGAGACCGGGTCCGGGAACGGCTCGCCGGAGCGTCCGTCGAACAGGCTGGCCTTGCCGTTGTCACCGATCAGGCGGAGGCCGTCACGGTTGGGCAGGGTCGACCCGAGCAGGCCGGTGATCTCGTCCTCGCGCGCACCGTCGAAGACCGGGGTGGCGACCTTGGTGTCGGCCTCGGCCTTGTCGGCGTGGATCTTGATCAGGCGCTTCTTCCAGTCAGCATCGGAGCCGTCCTCGTGGAGCTTGAGGTCCCAGCCCTGCTTGGCCAGCCACCCCAGGTGCAGCTCGAGGATCTGGCCGATGTTCATCCGGCGCGGGACGCCGAGCGGGTTGAGCACCACGTCGACCGGGGTGCCGTCCTCCATGAACGGCATGTCCTCGATCGGCAGGATCTTGGCGATGACGCCCTTGTTGCCGTGACGCCCGGCGAGCTTGTCGCCCACCGAGATCTTGCGCTTCTGCGCCACGTAGACCCGGACCAGCTGGTTGACGCCCGGCGGGAGCTCGTCGCCCTCCTCGCGGTCGAAGACCCGGACGCCGATGACGGTGCCGGACTCGCCGTGCGGAACCTTCATCGAGGTGTCACGCACCTCGCGCGCCTTCTCACCGAAGATCGCGCGAAGGAGCCGCTCCTCGGGGGTCAGCTCGGTCTCACCCTTGGGGGTGACCTTGCCGACCAGGACGTCACCGGTGGTGACCTCGGCGCCGATGCGGATGATCCCGCGCTCGTCGAGGTCGGCCAGCATCTCCTCGGAGACGTTGGGGATGTCCCGGGTGATCTCCTCGGGGCCGAGCTTGGTGTCGCGGGCGTCGACCTCGTGCTCCTCGATGTGGATCGAGGTGAGGACGTCCTCCTGCACCAGGCGCTGGCTGAGGATGATCGCGTCCTCGTAGTTGTGGCCCTGCCACGGCATGAACGCGACCAGGAGGTTCGTGCCCAGTGCCATCTCGGCCTTGTCGGTGCACGGACCGTCCGCGATCGGCGTACCGACCTCGAGCTTGTCGCCCTCGGCGACCAGCGGCCGCTGGTTGATGCAGGTGCCCTGGTTGGAGCGACGGAACTTCGACAGCTTGTAGGTCGTGTAGGTGCCGTCGTCGTTCATCGTCTCGATGACGTCGGCGGAGACCTCCTTGACCACACCGGCCTGCTGGGCGACGACCACGTCGCCGGCGTCGACGGCGGCGCGGTACTCCATGCCGGTGCCGACCAGCGGGCTGTCACTGGTGATCAGCGGCACCGCCTGCCGCTGCATGTTGGCGCCCATCAGCGCGCGGTTGGCGTCGTCGTGCTCCAGGAACGGGATCAGGGCCGTCGCGACCGACACCATCTGGCGCGGCGAGACGTCCATGTAGTCGACCTCGTCGCGGAGGATCGCGTCGACCTCACCGTTCTTCTGCCGGACCAGCACCCGCTCCTCGACGAAACGGTTCTTGTCGTCGAGCGGTGCGTTGGCCTGCGCGATGACGTAACGGTCCTCGTCGTCGGCGGTGAGGAAGTCGACCTGGTCGGTGACCTTGCCGTTCTTCACCTTGCGGTAGGGCGTCTCGACGAACCCGAACGGGTTGATCCGGCCGTACGACGCCAGCGAACCGATCAGGCCGATGTTCGGGCCTTCCGGCGTCTCGATCGGACACATCCGGCCGTAGTGGCTGTGGTGGACGTCGCGGACCTCCATGCCCGCCCGGTCACGGGACAGGCCACCCGGGCCCAGCGCCGAGAGCCGGCGCTTGTGCGTCAGGCCGGCGATCGGGTTGGTCTGGTCCATGAACTGCGAGAGCTGGGAGGTCCCGAAGAACTCCTTCAGCGCCGCGACCACCGGGCGGATGTTGATCAGTGACTGCGGCGTGATCGCCTCGACGTCCTGGGTCGTCATCCGCTCGCGGACGACCCGCTCCATGCGGGCCAGCCCGGTGCGGAGCTGGTTCTGGATCAGCTCGCCCACGGTCCGCATGCGGCGGTTGCCGAAGTGGTCGATGTCGTCGGCGTGGATGTCGAGCGTGCCCTGGGGGGTCTCGAGCTGCTCGCGACCGTCGTGCAGGGCGACGATGAACTTGATGGCGGCGACGACGTCGGCGATGGTCAGCGTCTGCTGGTCGAAGGCCTCGACCAGGCCGAGCTTCTTGTTGATCTTGTAGCGGCCGACCTTGGCCAGGTCGTAGCGCTTGGGGTTGAAGTAGTAGTTCTTCAGCAGCGTCAGCGCGGCCTCACGCGTCGGGGGCTCGCCCGGGCGCAGCTTGCGGTAGATGTCGAGCAGCGCGTCGTCGGGACCCTGGGTGTGGTCCTTCTCCTCGGTCAGCTGGATCGACTCGAACCCGCGCAGCTCGGTCATCACGGCGTCGTAGTCGTAGTCCTCGCCGGTCTCCTCCGCGACCGCCTGCAGCGCCTTGAGCAGGACCGTCACGTTCTGCTTGCGCTTGCGGTCGAGACGGACGCCGACCAGGTCGCGCTTGTCGATCTCGAACTCCAGCCAGGCACCCCGGGACGGGATGAGCTTGGAGGTGTAGATGTCCTTGTCCGAGGTCTTGTCGGCGGTGCGCTCGAAGTAGACGCCGGGCGAGCGGACCAGCTGGGAGACGACGACCCGCTCGGTGCCGTTGATGATGAAGGTGCCCTTGTCGGTCATCAGCGGGAAGTCGCCCATGAAGACCGTCTGGCCCTTGATCTCACCGGTCTCGTTGTTCGTGAACTCCGCGGAGACGTAGAGCGGTGCGGAGTAGGTGAAGTCCTTCTCCTTGCACTCGTCGACGGTGTACTTGGGGTCGTAGAAGACCGGGTTCTCGAACGACAGCGACATCGTCTCGGAGAAGTCCTCGATCGGGGAGATCTCCTCGAAGATCTCCTGGAGGCCCGACTTCTCGGAGACGTCCTCACCCTCGGCGCGACGGCGCGCGACGGCGGCGGTCCAGTCGTCGTTGCCGATCAGCCAGTCGAAGCTGTCGGTCTGGAGGGAGAGGAGCTGGGGAACCTCGAGAGGTTCGGTGATCTTCGCGAACGAGATGCGGCGGGACTTTGTTGCAGAGTTTGCAGAGGAGCTGCGCGCGGCCAAGAGGTGTCCTTCGAAGGGGTCGCTCTGGGGATGGCGCCGACCAACCACAAGACCGCCACCGGGCAGGCGGAAGAGCATTTGAGGGCGGGCGCAAAGAATGAGCCTAGCGCACCAGAGGGCGCGCCACAAACCCGGTCAGCCGCAGGCGGACTGGACGTTGCCGATGATGATGAACCGTGCGGCCGCACAGGTCAAGGCCCGCGGGCGGCGCGGCGCCCCCGCTAGCGTGCTGCCGGCGAGGTCTCCAGGTCGTCGAGCAGCCAGTCCCCGTCGACCTTCTCCATCGTCACCGTGACCTGGTCCTTGTAGACGACCGGCTCCCGCTGCTGCTTGTTGGTGGTCGGACGGTTGACGAACATCAGGACCTCCACCCGGTCCGACTCCGTGGCCGCCCGCACGAGGCCCGACGCGATCACCTCGGCCTCGACGACCGTCTCGGTGGCGGGGGCGTTCTGCTCGAGCACCTTGAAGAGCTTGTCGTACTCCTTGCGGTAGTCCGACGTCATGAGGGCCTGGGCCTCGCTCTGGTCGTCCTCGAGCGTGCGGTGGTCGTAGGACAGGATCGGCACGATGGCCCGCTCGGCCGCGCTCTGCGCCTCCTGCGTCGAATCCTCGACCTCGGAGTCGGCAGGCTGCATCGCCAGGTAGGCCACGCCCCCGATCACGGCCAGCGTGACCACGGCCAGCGCGATCAGCAACCAGCCCGGGGGCTGCCACGGCACCCCGGAGGTCGTGGCTGCCCGGGCGGCCCTGTCGCGGGCGGCACTCTCCGAGATCCTGGCCCGGAGCTTCGAGATCCCGGCGGCGATCGCGCCGGGGGGACGCGGCCCTGACGGCTCCTGGGTGGTCTCCGGGCCCGGCGTGGGCTCGGCGACCGGCGGACCGGCCGGAGCGTCGGGCGCGTCCAGCTCCGCGTCGTACGCCGCCCGCTGCTGCGGGTCGAGCAGGACCTCGGCGGCCTGGTTGTAGGCCCGGAACCGGCGATCGGTCGGGTCGAGGTCGGCGATCGCGTGCTTCCAGGCGGACCGGATCTCGGCGTCGGAGGCCGTCGGGTCGACGTCGAGGAGGTCGTAGAGGCTCGGGCTGACGCGGCTCACTGCTCTGCCCCCGTGATCGGGGTGAAGTCGTCGACCAGCCACTCGCCCTCGGTCTTGACGAGGCTGACCTCGATCCGGAAGGGGACGGGCTCGGCGGCCACGGGTTCGCCCCCCTTGCTCTGGGGGTAGGAATCGGTGAACGACCCGGCCACGAGCGCGGTCGCGGAGTCCTCGTCGATCACCGACACGCCCGTGGAGAACACCTCGGCCGCGCGGGAGACGCCGGCCTGGGAGACCATCTGCTCCGCGGTGGTCACCTGCTTCTCGAAGTCGGTGGCGAACTTGGGGGTGATCACGGCCTTGACCCGGTCGCGGTAGTCCGGCATCTGCTTCTGCTCGTCGAGCAGGTCGGGCCCGAAGGTCCCCATGCGCAGCATGAACTGCTTGGTCTGGGCCATCACCTGCTCACGCTCCGCCTGGACGTCCTCGGCCTCGCCGCGGCGTTCCGCGACGAGCCAGATCAGGGTGCCCGCGGAGGCGAGCAGCGCCACGACGAGCACGCCGAAGAGGACCAGCCGGAAGGTCGGCGAAAGGGCGCGGTCGTGGTCGTTGCTGCTCGTCACTCCTGGGTCTTGATCAGGGGCTGGAGGAACAACCACTTCCACGACTCCTCTCCGAGTGTCGGCGGGGCAAACGTACCGGGCGTGCTCAACCCTCCGGGCACCTTGTCACCCCAGGTCAGGTCGCCGGACTCCGGGTCGAACGAGGCGATCACCGGGGACCGGTACGCCGCGCCGGCGCGGGACAGGTTCTGCGACCCACGCGCGTTGCTCTTGGTGGGCGGCTCGGTGCAGCGGGCGTTCATGTTCATCGGGGCGTTGCTGCCGTCGTGCGGCGAGCGGGTGTTGGTGCCCTCGTAGCCTTCGTTGCAGACGTGGGGTTCCTGCACGTCGATCAGGCCGAAGTGGGCGTCGTAGAGACCGCTCTCCTTCGACTTCGACACGACCGTGAACCCGCCCTCGACGACGTAGGGGTAGAGGACCAGGACCTGCTCGATGCCGGGCAGGTGCTTCACGACGACCTCGCCGGTGGTGACCAGGCGGCTCACCATCTCGCCGAGCTCGACGTCGTTCTGCTCGATGAAGGTGCGCAGCTCGGTGGCGGTGGCCGACCCGCTGTCGATCACCTGGCGCAGCGAGGCGTCGGAGCCGGCCAGCGTGCCGCTGAACAGCGAGAGGTTCCTGGCGAAGGACCGGATCGCGCTCGCCGAGGCCAGCTGGCCCTTGAGCACGGTGTTGCTGTCCCTGATCAGGGCCGTGGTGACGTCGAAGTTGGCGTTGGCCTCCTGGATGAAGGAGTTGCCCGAGTCGATGATCGCCTGGAGGTCCTTGCCGGTGCCGCCGAAGGCCTTGCCCATCTCGGTGACGGTGGTCTGGAGCGCTTCCTTGTCGACCGACTCCACGGTGTTGGACAGGTTGGTCAGCAGCGTCTCGACCTTGATCGGCGTCCGGGTCTTCTCGACGGGGATCTCGGACTCGTCCTCGAGGTAGGGCTCGGAGTCGGCCTGAGGCTGGAGCTCGACGTACTGCTCACCCACGGCGGACCGGTTGCCGACCACGGCGAGCGTGTCGGAGGGGATGGAGTCGTAGCCATCCTCGATGTCGAGGTGGAGGTCGACGCCCTCCTCGGTCAGCTCCATGCTGGCCACCTGACCCACGCGCACGCCGCGGTAGGTCACCTCGCCGCCGGCGAAGATGCCGCCGGACTCGGCGAAGTGCGCAACCACGGTGTAGCTGTCGTCGACGACCAGCTTGTCGAGCCGCGCGTAGCGCGCGCCGACGAAGCTGACGCCGATGACGGTGATCAGGGTGAAGATCAGCAGCTGGATCTTGGTACGACGGGTGATCATCGGCCCATCACCATCCCCGGCACGAGCAGGGACACCAGGTCCCGGTCGTAGAGCTCCATCAGGTCACCCATGGTCGGTCCGCGGGGGCCCCAGTCGTCGGCGGTGGCGCCGTAGCCGGGGCGATTGACACCCGGGATGCCCGAGGTGATGCCGTCGAGCGGACCGTCGCCGCCGCTGCCGCCCCCGACCAGGTCACAGATCGGGTTGTTCGGGCTGTCCTCACAGAAGGCCTCCTGACCGCGTTCTGCGGCCCTCGCACTCCTCCGGGAGGGGTTGAGGAGCCCTGGAGCTTGTCGGCCGCCCCCTTGCAGGGTCGTCGGGGAACTGTCGAGGGGCGGCCGTCGGGCACCTGTTCTTGAGCTCCTTGAATCACCGTGCAGGCCGGTCCGTGGACCGACTCGGTCGGCAGCGTGGGCTGCTCCTCGCCGTCGTCCTGGACCTTCGCGTCGATGATGACCGACAGGTTGGTGTAGTCACCCATGTGCAGGTTGCGGGCGACCTGCGGGTCGCGACCGACGACCTCGTCCACGAACGGGTAGGTCAGGAACACGTGGAAGGCCTTCGCGAAGTTGTCGCCGGTGTTGGCGAGCTCGGTCAGGATCGGCGAGAGCTGGCGGAACGACTCGATCGTGGCGTCCTTGGACGCCTTGATCACGCGCACGCCGACGTCGCCGAGCTCGTTGAGCGACTGCAGCATCTTGACCAGGTCGGCACGCTGCTGGTCGATGGTGTTCAAGCGCGCTCGGGAGCTCCTCGAGGGCGGCATCGATGCTGCCGAGCTGCTCCTTGGTGGAGAGCGCGAGGCGGTTGAGCGCCTCGATGGCGTTGACGATGTCGCCCTTGTTCTCGTCGAGCTGGGCCATCAGCTCCTCGATCTGGCGGAACGCCGACTTGGCGGCGTCCTCGCGTCCCTCGAGCGCGAAGTTCAGCTCGCGGGTGATCGTCTGGAGCTGCCCGACCCCGCCGCCGTTCAGCAGCAGGCTGAGCGCGCCGAGGACCTCTTCGACCTCGGGATTGCGGCCGGTGCGTTCCATCGGGATGACGTCGTCAGTCTCCAGTGTCCCGGTGGGCTCCTCGTCCTCGGGCGGGCCGAGCGAGACGAACTTCTCCCCCAACAGGCTGGTCTGGCGCAGCTCGGCGACGGTGTTCTCCGGGAGCGAGACGTCGTTGCGCAGCTCGAGCTTCACCTCGGCGACGTAGCCCTTGAGGTTGACGTCCGTGACCATGCCGACGCTGACGTCGTTGACCTTCACCGTCGACTTCGGGACCAGGTCGAGGACGTCGGCGAACATCACCGTGACCTCGATCGGGTCCTCGCCGACGTCGGTGCCGCCGGGCAGCGGCAGCTCGTAGACGTTGAAGTCGCAGCCACTCAGGGCCACCGACGAGACCAGCAGGAGGAGCAGTGCCTTGAGGCGGGTCATGAGGTTCATCGCTGCACCTCCACGAGCCCACCGAGCGTCGGGTCGAACCGGTCGGTGTTCTGCCAGGGCATCGGCTGGCCGCCGGTGCCGAACGCCGCCCGCGGGAAGGCGTCCTCGAACTGGCTGCACAGCTCGCCGCTGTCGTCGGCCTGGCCGGTGATGCCGCAGAAGAACGCCGCAGGGTCGTTGACGATCTGCCCCTCGACCTCCCCCTGGTTGGACCGGGTGTCGAGGGTGCCCGCATGCGGGTTGTAGGTCAGGTAGAGGTTGTTCAGCGCGAGCGGGGCGGTCCCGAGGATCTCGTCGAGCGCTCCGCGCTGCTTCACCAGCACCTTGGCCACCCTGTTGATGCCCTTGATGTTGCGACCGAGGACGGCGCGGTTGTCCCGGACGAACGTGGACACCTCGCCCATCGCCACGCCCAGGTTGCGCAGGGCGGCCCGCAGCTCCTCGCGCTCGCCCTCCAGCACCCCGGACACGTCGGCGAGGGACTGGTTGAACTGGCGGACGGTCTTGTCGTTCTCGGCGAGCGTGCCGATGAAGCCCTGCAGGGCCGCGGCGGAGCCGAAGAGCTCGTCCTTGTTGTCGTCGAGGGTCTGGCTGAACTTGCCGAAGTCCTTGATGGTCTGGTGGAACTGCTCGCCCTGCCCGCCGAAGTTCTCGGCCGTGACCTCGAGCAGGTCCGTCAGCGCACCGTTGCGGTTGGCGCCGTTCGGGCCGAGGGCGACGTTGAGCTCGTCGAGGCTGGAGTAGATCTGGTCGAGCTCGAGCGGGACGGCGGTCTGCTGCTGCTGCAGCGTGGCGCCGTCCTCCAGCTCCTCGTCACCGCTCTGCATGACGGGGGTGAGCTGGACGAACCGGTCACCGACCACCGACGGCGCGATGATCACGGCCTTCGCGTCGGCGGGGACCTGGGTCTCGGGCTCGTAGGACATGGTCACCACGACATCGGTACCGGAGGGGGTCACCGAGTCGACCGTGCCGACGGGGACGCCGAGGATCCGGACGTCGCTGCCCTCGTAGATCGAGACCGTACGGGGGAAGTGCGCGGTGAGCGTCTTGCGCTCCTCGCTGCCGAACATCGTGAACGCGGCCGCCGCCAGGAGGGCGACGATGATGCCGGGGACGATCAGCTTCCTCATCGCGGATCCACCTCCGGCACCGTCGCGGGGAAGTTCTGGATGTAGGTGTCGAACCACGGGCCGGTCCCGAGCGTGTTCGCGAACACGCGGTAGAACGGCGCCATCAGTCGCAAGCTGTTGTCGATGTTGTCCTCGTTCTTGTTCAGCACGTTCAGGACGTTGTCGAGGTGGGTCAGGGCGGGCTTGAGGTCCTCGCGGCTCTGCCGCACGAGCAAGGTCAGCTCCTTGGACAGGCGGGAGGTCGAGACCAGCAGGTTGTGGACCGCCTCGCGGCGCTGGACCAGGGCCCGGAAGAGGACGTCGGAGTCCTTCATCAGCTGGATGATGTCGGCATCGCGCTCGTCGAGCACCGTGGAGACACGGTCGAGGTTCCCCAGGAGCTGGCCGATCTGCTCGTTCTTCGCGGCGATGTTCGACGAGAGCGCGGAGACCCCGTCGAGCGCCTCGCGGAACTCCTCGGGCGTGTTCCGGGTGAGGTCGGCCAGCGTGGTCAGGCCCTTGGTGAGCTGGCCGGTGTCGATCTTCTCGGACGTCTCGGCGAGGCCGGAGAACGCCTCGACGACGTCGTACGGCGAGGTGGTCCGCTCGATGGGGATCTCCGACTCCTCCTCGAGCTGGCCGTCGCCGGAAGGTTGCAGGGCGAGGAACATCGAGCCGAGGAGGGTCTTCACCTTGATCGCAGCCGCGGTGTCGGAGCCGAACTCGGCCCCGCCGTCGACGCGGAAGGTGACCCTGACGTGGTCGCCGTCCAGCTCGACCGCCTCGACCTTGCCGACGCGCACGCCGGCGATCCGGACCTCGTCATTGGCCTTGAGCCCACCGGCCTCGGAGAAGGCGGCGTGGTAGACGTCGCCGCCGCCGATCAGCGGCAGGTCCTGGGCGCGGAAGGCAGCCAGGATCATCGCGGCGATGACCGCCAGGCTGACGGCGCCGATGATGACCGGGTTGCGTTCGCGGAAGGGGATGCTCATGTCCGGGCCCCCCTCGGGTCAGGAGCGAAGCGAGTGACTCGTGGGCTGGTTCATCCGAGATCACACCTCTCGGAGCCGACCTGCTGGGTGGGGACCTTGATGGTCTGGCCACCGAACTGGACCTGGCCGCTGTACTCGCACAGGTAGAAGTTGAACCAGGAGCCGTAGATCGCGGTCCGGCCCACCTTGTTCAGCTTGATCGGGAGCACTTGAAGCGCGCGGTCGAGCTCGCCCTTGTTGTCGTCCAGGTTGCCGGCGAACCGCCGCAGCTCGCGGATGTCCTCCACGAACGGCTCGCGGATCCCGTCGACCAGGTCGGCGGTCTCCACCGACAGCGCCGAGATCTGGTCCAGGGAGCCCAGGATCGCCTTGCGGTCGTCCTTGAGGCCACCGATGAACGTCCGGAACGACTGGATCAGGGAGCTGAGCTGGTCGTCGCGGTCACCGACGTGGTCGAGCACGTCGTTCAGGTTCACGATCAGGTCGCTGATGATCTGGTCCCGCGAGGCCAGGGTCTGGGTGACGGAGGCCGTGTGGGAGAGCAGCCCCTCGAGGGTTCCACCCTCGCCCTGGAACACCTGGATGATCTCGTAGGAGAGCTTGTTGAGGTCGGAGGGCGAGAGTGCCTGGAACAACGGCTTGAATCCGTTGAACAGCACCGTCAGGTCCAGCGCCGGCGAGGTCTTCTGCACCGGGATCGTCGAGCCCTCCTCCAGCGTCGCGGTGTCCCCGATCTCCTCGGTGAGCGTGATGTAGCGCTGGCCGACCAGGTTGCGGTAGCGGATCGCGGCGTTGGTGGCCCCGGTGATCGGAGTGCCGTCCTGCACCTCGAAGGTGACCAGCGCGCGGGTGCGGTCCACGATGTCGACCCCGTTGACCACGCCGACCTTCACCCCAGCGATGCGGATGTCGTCACCCTTGACCACACCGGTGGCGTCGACGAACTCCGCCTTGTACTCCTTGCTGCCGGAGAACGAGACGTTGCCGATGGTGACCACGAGCAGACCCGTGGCGATGGTGGTGACGACGATGAAGACCAGCAGCTTCGTCATGGCGACGGCTGTCTGTGCGTCCAATCCCTTGCGACTCATCTGAGGCTCACCTCCGCTCCGCGGGCCATCGGGCCGACCAGCAGGACGCCCAGGTCGGGCACGTCGTCTGCGGTCACGCCCAGGGAGGGTCCGAGCAGGGACTTGAGCAAGGTCGACTCCTGGTAGCTGCCGGCGAAGCCGGAGCCACGGGTGTAGAAACCGGGCGCGGTGCGACTGGTGCCCTTACCGGTGGGCTCGTCGACACCGTCGTCCATGTTGGGCTGGTGGCGGACGGGGTTGGACTGCGACCACGGCGGGTTGGGCAGGCGCAGGCAGCTCGGGCCGCGGTCCTCGCCGAACCTCGGCTTGTCCCGGACGCCGTAACCGCGCGGCTGCTCGGGCAGCGTCTCGAGCACGATGTGGAGGGTGAAGCCACGGAACGCCTCCGCCTGCAGCTTTCCGGCGTTCACGATGCCGCCGGTCAGGCAGGGGTACTCCGGCGCGTACTTCGCGAAGAGCCGCAGCTGGGGAACGCTGACCTCGCCGAGGCGGATCAGGTTGTCACCGTTGCGGGCGAGGAAGTCGCGGGAGGTGTCGGAGAACGCCGCCACGTCCTGGTAGAGCGCGCGCACCTTCGCGTCGCGACCCTCCAGGGTCTGGGCCGTCGTGATCGTGTTGTCGAGGATGGTCGCGATCTCCGGCAGCACCTCGCTGTAGAGGTCGGAGACCTCCGCAGTCAGCCGCAGGTCCTCGACGATGTCGGGGATCTGCGGGTTGACCCGCTTGAGGTAGCTGTCGACCGTCTCGAGGTTCTCGCCGAGGAGCTCGCCGCGGCCCTCGAGGGCGGTGGCCATGGCGTTCAGGGTCGTGTTGATCTCGGCCGGCTGGACGGTGCGCAGCAGCGGGTAGAGGTCGGAGAGGACCTTCTCGACCTCGATCGCCACGTCGGTGCGCTCGATCACCTGGGCGGCCTGGAGCTGCCCCTCGCCCCCGCCCTCGGGGATCTCCAGCGAGACGTACTTCTCACCGAAGAGGGTCTTCGGGACGATCGAGCCGGTGACGTTGCCCGGGATGGTGTCGGTCTCGTCCGGGTAGATCCCCAGGGTCAGCTCGGCTCCCTCGGAGGTCGCGTCGTAGCTGAGCACCTCGCCGACGATCACCCCGCGCACCTTGACGTCCGCACGCGTCGGCAGCTGCAGACCGATCTTGGAGGTCTGCAGGGTCACTTCGTCGTAGTCGGCGAACTGCTTGGTGAAGATGGCGTTGACGCCCCACACCCCGGCGATCAGCAGGGCGAGGAAGATGATGCCGAGCAGCTTGTGGCTCTGGGCAAGTCGCATCGTCAGATCACCCCGCCAACCGGACGGTCGTGGTGGTGCCCCAGATGGCCATGGACAGGAACAGGTCGATCACGTTGATGGCCACGATGCTTGTGCGCACAGCCCTTCCGACGGCTACACCCACGCCCGCGGGACCTCCCGAGGCGGTGTAGCCGTGATAGCAGTGGATGAGGATGACGACCACGGCGAACACCAGGACCTTGCCGAACGACCACAGGACGTCGCCGGGTGGCAGGAACTGGTTGAAGTAGTGGTCGTAGGTGCCGGCGCTCTGGCCGAAGAACTGGGTGACGGTCAGCCTCGTCGCGAAGTACGACGACAGCAGCCCGACGACGTACAGCGGGATGATCGCGATCAGGCCGCCGATGATCCGGGTGGTGACCAGGAACGGCAGCGACGGGATCGCCATCACCTCGAGCGCGTCGACCTCCTCGGAGATCCGCATCGCGCCCAGCTGGGCGGTGAAGCCGCAGCCGACCGTGGCCGCGAGGCCGATCGCCGCGACGAGCGGCGCGATCTCGCGGGTGTTGAAGTAGGCCGAGACGAAGCCCGAGAAGGCGGCCGTGCCGAGCTGGTTCAGCGCGGCATATCCCTGGAGGCCGACCTCGGTGCCGGTGAAGAAGCACAGGCCCACGATCACGCCGACCGTGCCGCCGATCACCGCGAGGGCACCCGAGCCGAGGGTGACCTCGGCGAGGATCCGCAGGATCTCCTTCTTGTAGCGGCGAACGGTCCGGGGCGACCACGCGAGTGCGCGGACGTAGAAGGAGAGCTGCTCGCCCAGGTGGTCGAGCTCGCGTGCCGGCCGCTGGTAGACCGACTTGACGGAGTTCAAGGTGGCCATGGCGTCAACCCGTCTTCGGTGGGACGAGCTGGAAGTAGACCGCGCTCATCACGAAGTTGACGACGAACAGGAGCAAGAAGGTGATCACGACGGACTCGTTGACCGCGTCGCCGACGCCCTTCGGGCCACCGGCGGCGTTCATCCCCTTGTAGCAGGCCACGACGGCGGCGATCATGCCGAACACCAGCGCCTTGGCCATGCCCTGCCAGAGGTCCGGTAGTTGTGCGAGCGCGGTGAAGCTCGCTGAAATAGGCCCCTGGTGTGCCGTCCTGGAGGACGACGTTGAAGACGTAGCCACCAGCCACACCGACCACGCTGACCAGGCCGTTGAGGAAGACGGCCACCAGCATGCAGGCCAGGACCCGGGGCACGACCAGGCGCTGGATCGGGTCGATGCCCAGCACCATCATCGCGTCGAGCTCCTCGCGGATCTTCCGCGCGCCGAGGTCGGCGGCGATCGCGGATCCGCCGGCGCCGGCGATCAGCAGCGCGGTCGCGATCGGTCCGGCCTCGCGGACCACGGCCAGCACCGCGGCCGAGCCGGTGAACGACTGCGCACCGAACTGCTTGATCAGGCCACCGACCTGCAGCGCGATGACCGCGCCGAACGGGATCGCCACCAACGCCGTGGGGATGATGGTGACCGACGCGATGAACCACGCCTGCTGCAGGAACTCGCGCAGCTGGAAGGGTCGCTTGAACAACCCGCGCCCGACGTCGAGACCGAAGGCGAAGAGCTTGCCTGCGGTGCCGATCGGGGCGAGTGCCCGCGAAGCCGTCACTGAAGCCACGTAATCAGCCTCACGGCGCCATCGACAGGTTGTCCTCGAAGGATCCCGGCGGCGGCGTCACGCCGTTCTCCCGGCACCAGCCACCCGGCTCGCGCTGGCTGCGGCGGGGAATGCCGTTCGAGGGCTCGATCTGACGAGGGATCGGGGGCAGCGGGGGCAGCTCCTGGTCCTTCTCCGCCTCGAGCTCGTCGGCGTCCTTCTCCTCGGACATGCCGATCGGACCGACGCGCTGGGCGTTGAGGAACTGGCGCACCACCGGCTCCTCGGAGCTGAGCAGCATCTCGCGCGGACCGAACATGGCGAGGTGCTTGTGGTAGAGCAGGCCGATGTTGTCCGGCACGGTGCGGGCGGTGTTGATGTCGTGGGTCACGATCAGGAACGTGGCGTCGATCTGGGCGTTGAGGTCGACGATGAGCTGGTTCAGGAAGGCCGTGCGGACGGGGTCCAGACCGGAGTCCGGCTCGTCGAACAGCACGATCTCGGGATCGAGGACCAGGGCGCGGGCCAGTCCGGCCCGCTTGCGCATACCGCCGGAGATCTCGCCGGGGAGCTTGTCCTCGGCGCCGATGAGACCGACGAGGTCCATCTTCTCCATCACGATGTCCTTGATCTCGGACTCGGACTTCTTGGTGTGCTCGCGCAGCGGGAAGGCGACGTTGTCGTAGAGGTCCATGGAGCCGAACATGGCGCCGTCCTGGAACAGCACGCCGAAGAGCTTGCGGATCTCGTAGAGGTCCTTCTCCGAGCAGCTCGCGATGTCGGTGCCCTCGATCACGATCGAGCCCTTGTCGGGCTTCAGCAGCCCGATGAGGCACTTCAGGAACACGGACTTGCCGGTTCCGGAGGGGCCCAGCATGACGCAGATCTCGCCAGCCGGCACCGTCAGGGTCACGTCACCCCAGATCAGCTGCTTGCCGAATGACTTCGTCAGGTCGTCGACCTGGATCTCCACGCCCATGCGGTCTTCCTCCCTCTCCGTGAACTGGGACCCTGCCCGTACGCGTACGCCGGACCATGGGCACGGTCCAGCTCGATCGGCCCCCACTCATCAGTAACAACGCGATCCCGCCCGTGAGGTTACGCGGGAATTCGTTCCGAGTCACCGGGTTGACAAGCGGTGGACAATCGTCCAGCCCTGCCCCGGCGGGACCGCCTGGCACCCCCCGAAATGACAGTCGGGGTGGACCACGAAGGCGTGGTCCACCCCGACTGGGTGCTCAGGACGTCGTCACTTGAGGGTGACGGTGGCGCCGGCGCCCTCCAGGGACTCCTTGGCCTTCTCGGCCGCGTCCTTGGCGACCTTCTCCAGCACCGGCTTGGGCGCTGCCTCCACCAGGTCCTTGGCCTCCTTCAGGCCGAGGGAGGTGAGGGCGCGCACCTCCTTGATGACGTTGATCTTCTTGTCGCCGGCAGCCTCGAGGATGACGTCGAACTCGTCCTGCTCGGCACCGGCGTCGCCGGCGTCGCCGGTCGCGCCGCCCGCGGCACCCGGGGCCGCAGCAACCGCGACCGGGGCAGCGGCGGTGACGCCGAAGGTGTCCTCGAACTGCTTCACGAACTCGCTCAGCTCAATGAGAGTCATCTCCTTGAACGCGTCGAGCAGCTCGTCGGTGGTGAGCTTCGCCATGGTGGCGTTTCCTTCCGTTCTGTTGAGCCCGCGGAGTTTCCGTGGACCCGGGTTTTCAGGTGGTGGTGTACGTCGGCCCGGTCAGGCCTCGGTGGTGTCGCCCTCGTCGGAGGCGTCCGCCGCAGCGGGCGCCTCGTCAGCGGGGGCCTCGGCCTCGGCCGGGGCCTCCTCGGCGGCGACCTCTGCCTGGTCGGCGGCTTCCGCCGCCGGGGCTCCGGCACCACCTGCGAGGATCGAGGGGTCCTGCTCGGCCTTGGCCTGCAGGGCGCCGGCGAGCCGGGCAGCCTGCGAGATCGGGGCGTTGAGCAGGTAGACGGCCTGGCTGAGCGACGCGAGCATCGCGCCGGCCAGCTTGCCCATCAGCACCTCACGCGACTCGAGGTCGGCGAGCTTGCCGATCTCCGTCGCGTCGAGGGGCTTGCCGTCCAGGACGCCACCCTTGATGACCAGGGTGGGGTTGGCCTTGGCAAAGTCACGCAGACCCTTCGCCGCCTCGACCACGTCGCCGTTGATGAAGGCGATCGCGGTCGGACCGGTGAGCAGGTCCTCGAAGCCGTCGATGCCCGCCTCGGTGGCGGCGATCTTGGCCAGCGTGTTCTTGACCACGGCGTAGTTGGCGTTCTCACCGAGGGAGCGCCGCAGTTCCTGCAGCTGCTTCACGGTGAGCCCGCGGTACTCGGTCAGCACAGCGCCGGACGCTTCGTTGAACGACTCAACGATCTCCGCGACGGCTGCTGCCTTCTCTGGCCGCGCCATGGGTCTCCTTCCGGATCATGGAGACCACCGCGACGGCCCGGAAAAGACGAACGCCCCGAGCGCAGGCCCAGGGCGTTGAAACGGCCGGCGTACCGACCTTGCTCTGTCACCTGCGCTGGCCGTCCGCTTCCGCGGATCCTTCGGTCGTGCTGCTTGAGCATGACAACCGGCGGTCTCTGGTTTCAGGAGGGACTCTACGGTCCCGTCTCCGCCACGACCAAATCCGGTGCCTCAGGTTCGGCGATTCTGCCCCGATCCTCGGCCCGCTCTGGTGCCATGGACTACGTGGAGACGCAGGTGCAGTCGGTGAGTGAGGTCCTGGAGCGGGCCGAGAGCCGCCTCACGGGACGGGCAGACCCCGCCAGCGGCGTGTGGCCCACCGGGTTCGAGCCTCTGGACCACCACCTCAGCGGCGGCTTCCGGGCTGGGGAGCTCATCCTGCTCGCCGGCCCCCAGGGGCTGGGCAAGACGACCTGGGCGGTACAGGCGGGACGCAACATCGCCCGCTCCGGGCGCCAGGTCGCCTACTTCTGCTTCGAGCACGAGCCCCAGTCGCTCCTGGAGCGGCTGGTGACGATGGAGGCCGGCGAGGAAGGCGGCTTCCAGGCCCCGACGCTCAACGTCGTACGCGCCGCGTTCGAAGCCCGTGACCGGCGCTCGGAAGGGCTCGCCGAGAGGCTCGGCGACCACGGTGGCGCCGAGGCCCTGGCTCGCCTCGAGGGGTACGCCGGGCGCTACCACCTCCACCGGTCCAGTGGCCGGACGACGAGCGTCGACTTCATCCGCGAGGTCGTGGAGGGCGTGGCCTCGGCGAGCGACTCGGCACCCATGGTGGTGGTCGACTACCTCCAGAAGGTCGCCGTCCCCGGCGGTTCGCACCTCGAGGAGGAGCGCACGACGGTCGTGGTCGAGGGACTCAAGGACCTGGCCCTGGACCTGCACGTGCCCGTGCTCGCGATCGCCGCCGCCGACAAGGAGGGCATCGCCGCCGGACGCCGGATGCGGGCCACCCACCTGCGGGGCTCCTCCGCCCTGGCCTACGAGTCGGACACCGTGCTGATCCTCAACAACAAGTTCGACATCGTCGCCCGGCACCACCTCGTCTACAACCTCGGCAGCGCGGAACGGTTCAAGGCCTATGCCGTGCTCAGCATCGAGAAGAACCGCAGCGGGGTGGACAAGGTGGACATGGAGTTCAAGACCCACTTCGAGCACAGCCGGTTCGACCAGGACGGCGCGATCGTGAACGAGCAGCTCGTCGACGAGCGGGTCTTCACGGAGTAGACGAGCGGGGTTGCTCTCCCGACTCCCCTTACTGGGTTTCGAGACGCGTCACGCACTCCCTCGCTGCGCGCGGGAGTGCGTCGACGCTCCTCAACCTTCGAGCGTGTCCTGACCGGAGCAAGCTCCGATCAGGCGCTCTCGTCGTCGGCCGCGACGTTCTTGGTGCGGTTCGGGTCGACCTGGACGCCGGGGCCCATGGTCGTGGAGAGCGTGACCTTCTTGATGTAGCGGCCCTTGGAGCTCGCGGGCTTGAGCCGCAGCACCTCCTCGAGCGCCGCCGCGTAGTTCTCCGCGAGCTGGACCTCGCCGAAGGACGCCTTGCCGATGATGAAGTGCAGGTTGGCGTGCCGGTCCACCCGGAACTCGATCTTGCCGCCCTTGATGTCGGAGACGGCCTTCGCGACGTCGGGCGTCACGGTGCCGGTCTTCGGGTTCGGCATCAGGCCGCGGGGGCCGAGCACCCGGCCCAGCCGGCCGACCTTGCCCATCATGTCCGGCGTCGCGACGACGGCGTCGAAGTCGATCCATCCGCCGTTCACCTTCTCGATCAGCTCGTCGCCACCGACGATGTCGGCGCCCGCCTCGCGCGCTGCGTCGGCCTTCTCGGCGTTCGCGAAGACCAGGACCCGCGCGGTCTTGCCGGTGCCGTGCGGGAGGTTGACGGTGCCGCGCACCATCTGGTCGGCCTTGCGGGGGTCGACGCCGAGCCGCATGACGACGTCCACGGTCTCGTCGAACTTCTTCTTGCTGCCGTTCTTGGCGATCTTGATCGCGGCCAGCGGGGCGTAGAGCTCGTCCTGGTCGAACGTCTCTGCTGCCGCACGGTAGGTCTTGCTGCGCTGCATGGTGGTTCCTCTTCTCAGGAGATGTGGTCTACGGACCAGCGCGGTCCTGCCACGGGGGTGTGACGCGGATGCTTACGGGGTTTCGACGCCCATGGAACGGGCGGTCCCCTCGACGATCTTCATCGCTGCGTCGATGTCGTTGGCGTTGAGGTCGGGCAGCTTGGTCGTCGCGATCTCACGCACCTGGTCCTTGGTCAGCTTGCCGACCTTCTCCTTGTGCGGGACACCGGAGCCCTTCTTGAGGCCGGCGGCCTTCTTGATCAGCTCGGCGGCCGGCGGCGTCTTGGTGATGAACGTGAACGAGCGATCCTCGTAGATGGTGATCTCGACGGGGATGACGTTCCCGCGCATCGCCTCGGTCTGCGCGTTGTAGGCCTTGCAGAAGTCCATGATGTTCACGCCGTGGGGACCGAGGGCGGTACCCACCGGCGGAGCCGGAGTCGCTGCGCCAGCCTGGAGCTGCACCTTGACGAGCGCAGCCACCTTCTTCTTGGGAGGCATTCGTTCTCTTCCTATCTCGTGGTCATGACGGGGGCGCTTCCCCCTGCCACATGTGTTGCTTGCACCCATTGTGGGCTGCCGGGGACTCAACCCCGAAATCGGCCCTCTGGGTTTCGAGACGCGTGACCCATCCCCTCGCTGCGCTCGGGTTTGCGTCCACGCTCCTCAACCTCAACGCGTGTTCTGACCGGCCGGAGCAAGCTCCGGCCGCTCAGACGCGTTGAATCTGGCTGAAGCTCAGCTCGACCGGGGTCTCCCGGCCGAAGATCTCGACGAGGGCCTTCACCCTCTGGGTGTCCGCGTTGATCTCGGTGATGGTGGCGTGGAGGGTCGCGAACGGTCCGTCCACGACCATGACGGAGTCCGAGATGTCGAAGTCGGCGACCTCGACCGGCTTGCGGGCCGGAGCGCCACCCGACGACGAGGGCTGGCCGGCCGCGGCGGTGGCGGCCTCGGCGGTCGCGGTGACGGCCGGGGCCAGCATGTTCTCGACCTCGGACATGCTCAGCGGGACCGGCTGGTGGCTGTGGCCGACGAACCCGGTGACCGACGGCGTGTGCCGCACGGTCGACCACGACTCGTCGGTGAGGTCCATCCGGACCAGGACGTAGCCGGGGAGGGCGGGCTTCTTGCGCACCCGGCGCTGGCCGTTCTTGATCTCGACCGAGTCTTCGATGGGGACCACGATCTCGTGGATGTAGTCCTCCATGTTGAGGGACACGATGCGGTTCTCGAGGTTCGACTTCACCCGGTTCTCCATGCCGGAGTAGGTGTGCACCACGAACCAGTCGCCCGGCTTGGCCCACAGCTCACGGCGGAACTCCTCGAGCGGGTCGTCCTCGGCGGCGTCCTCCTCGGTGGACTCCTCGTCCACGGGGACCTCGGCCGCCGACTCGTCCACGGAGGCCTCGTCCGCCGGCTCGACGTCGACGATCACGGCGTCGTCGAGCGGCGCGTCCTCGGGGGCGCTCTCCTCGGTCGGCTCGGCGGCGGGTTCCGCGGCCACCTCGTCGACGACCTCAGGGGTCGCCTCAGCGGCGGTGGACTCCTCGGCCTCGACCGGGTCGTACTGCTCCGACACGTGCTGCTCCGTCACTCGATGTGCAATCTCGGGTACCCGGCGAACCGGGTGGGGCCCGCTGGCCCCGGGGTGGTTAGCGGGCGTCCTGTCCGGTGAAGACCTCGAACACCAGCTTGCCGAAGCCCAGGTCGAGCGCCGACACGAACGCCATGAAGAAGATCACGAACACCATGGTCACCAGGAAGTAGGTGACCAGCTGCTGCTGCGTGGGCCACACGACCTTGCGCAGCTCGGCGACGACCTGGCGGTAGAACACGACCGGACTGGTCCGCTTCTCGGTCTCCCGATCGCGGCGTACGGCGCTGCTGTCCGTCACGTCCTCACCTTCCATGTCGATCTCATCGTCGATCCTCGTGAATCAACGTCCGCTGACCTTGCAGGGCACGAGGGACTTGAACCCCCAACCTTCGGTTTTGGAGACCGATGCTCTGCCAGTTGAGCTAGTGCCCTCCGATGCCTCCCTGCCTCCGGCGTGCCCCACGGGTCACTCTGGGCAGGCTGAAGCATGTGGAGGAACCACCAAACGGGGAGTCTACGGGGAAGACCGAGGCCGCGTCCAAACCGGGTTCGCGGGCGCCCCTACGATGGCCCCATGACCTCCTCAACCCCCCGTCAGCCCGACTCCGGCCCCCGGTCTCGACGCGTCTCCCACCGGATCGGCAGCATCGCCGAGTCCGCGACGCTCAAGGTCGACGCCAAGGCGAAGGCGCTCAAGGCGGAGGGCCGACCGGTGATCGGGTTCGGGGCGGGTGAGCCCGACTTCGCGACCCCCGACTACGTCGTGGACGCCGCGGTCGAGGCCTGCCGCGATCCCAGGAACCACCGCTACACGCCCGCGGGGGGCCTGCCCGAGCTGAAGAAGGCGATCGTCGAGAAGACCCGGCGCGACAGTGGCTACGAGATCGAGCCGGCCCAGGTGCTGGTCACCAACGGCGGCAAGCAGGCGATCTACGCGGCGTTCGCGGCGATGCTCGACCCCGGCGACGAGGTGATCGTTCCGGCGCCCTACTGGACGACGTACCCCGAGGCGATCCAGCTCGCGGGCGGGGTCCCGGTCGGACGTGCTCGCCGACGAGACGCCAGGACTACAAGGTCACCGTCGACCAGCTCGAGGCGGCGCGGACAGAGCGGACGAAGGTGCTGCTGTTCGTGTCCCCGTCGAACCCCACCGGCGCCGTCTACACCGCCGAGGAGATCCAGGCGATCGGGCAGTGGGTGGAGGACCACCAGCTCTGGGTGCTGACCGACGAGATCTACGAGCACCTCGTCTACGACGGTGTCGAGACCGGCTCGATGCCGGTCCTGTGCCCCGACCTCGCCGACAACTGCGTGGTGGTCAACGGCGTGGCCAAGACCTACGCGATGACCGGCTGGCGGGTCGGCTGGATGATCGGCCCCACCGACCTGGTCAAGGCCGCCACCAACCTGCAGTCCCACGCGACGAGCAACGTCGCCAACGTCGCCCAGCGGGCCGCGCTGGCCGCCGTCTCCGGCGACCTCGAGGCCGTGGCGGAGATGAAGACCGCCTTCGACCGGCGCCGCAAGACCATCGTCTCGATGCTCTCCGAGATCGACGGGGTCGTCTGCCCCACGCCGCAGGGCGCGTTCTACGCCTACCCGTCGGTGAAGGGGCTGCTCGGCAGGGAGTACGGCGGTCGGGTGATCGACTCCTCGACGGACCTGGCCGAGTACATCCTCGACGAGGCAGAGGTCGCCGTCGTCCCGGGCGAGGCGTTCGGGTCACCTGGCTACCTGCGGCTGTCCTACGCGCTCGGCGACGACGACCTCGCCGAGGGGATCACCCGGCTGCAGAAGCTCTTCGCGTAGCGCCGGGTCAGCATGAGCCGAGGGAAATCGACCCTCACCATGACGAGCGCGAAGCGCGAGGGAAGTCAGGTGCGCACGAGGCAAAGGCAGCTTGCTGCCTTGCCGAAAGCGCACCTCCATCTGCACTTCACCGGCTCGATGCGGCACCAGACCCTGCTCGAGCTCGCCGAGCGCGACGGCATCCACCTGCCGGAGTCGCTGGTCTCCGAGTGGCCACCGGAGCTCTCGGCCGCCGACCAGAAGGGCTGGTTCCGGTTCCAGCGGCTCTACGACGTCGCACGATCGGTGCTGCGCACGCCCGACGACGTACGTCGCCTGGTCCGCGAGGCCGCCGAGGACGACGTCCGCGACGGCGGCAGGTGGCTGGAGATCCAGGTCGACCCGAGCGGGTACGCCGCGCGGTTCGGCGGGATCACCGCCTTCACCGACCTCGTGCTGGACGCCGTGGCGGCGGCGTCGCGTGACACCGGGCTCGGGATGGCCGTCGTGATCGCGGCCAACCGGACCCGGCACCCCCTCGACGCGCGCACCCTGGCCCGGTTGGCGGCGCAGTACGCCGGGCGGGGCGTGGTCGGGTTCGGGCTCTCCAACGACGAGCGACGGGGCACGACGACGGACTTCGCACCCGCCTTCGCGATCGCCGAGCGGGCCGGCCTCCGACTCGTCCCGCACGGTGGGGAGCTGCGGGGGCCCGACCACGTCCGCGTCTGCCTCGACGCGCTGGGTGCGCACCGGCTCGGGCACGGCGTCCGCGCCGCCGAGGACCCGGCACTGCTCGACCGGGTGGTGGCCGCCGGAGTCGCTCTGGAGATCTGCCCGGTGTCCAACGTCGCGCTCGGCGTCTACTCCGACCCCACCTCCGTCCCCTTGCCCGAGCTGCTCGAGGCCGGCGCGACGGTCGCCCTCGGCGCCGACGACCCGCTGCTGTTCGGATCCCGGCTGGAGGGGCAGTACGCAAGCATGCGCGCGGCCCACGACCTGACCGACGCGCAGCTGGCAGAGCTTGCCCGGATGTCGATCCGCGCGTCCTGCGCGCCCTCCGACGTACGGGCCACCACCCTCGCCGACATCGACGCCTGGCTCGGCTAGGCCGCGGGCTCGCGTAGCAGGGCAATCGCGATGGTCGCCGTGACGGCGATCAGCACGGCACCGGCGAGGACGTTGAGGTGGGACAGCGGGGTCAGGACCAGCAGGCCGAGCACGCCGACCGCGATCGCCGAGCCCGCGAGGCAGCAGCTGCCCGCTGCGCAGCGCTACGACCGCGGTGGCGACGGCGAAGACGCCGAGGCCGACACCCGTGGCAACCGACCCGTAGACCTGGGAGATCTCGTGCACCGGTACGGCGACCGCCGCGTCGATGCTTCCGTCGAGGGCCCGCAGCCCACCGACCATGTTGACCGACTCGGCGCCCAGGCCGGTGGCTGCCATCAGCAGCGCCCCGCCGAAGGCCGTGGTCGCCAGGGTCTCGTCGTACCGCAGCCGCAAGCGTCCGGACGGCGGCCGCGAAGGGCACGAAGACGGCAATGGACAGCAGGCTGAGGCTTGCGCCCACGACGATGCGCGCCGCCCGGTCCTCGTAGAACGCCACGACCTCGTCGGCCGGGGTCCCGCCGTGAGGCATCCCCAGCGCCCAGATCGCGTTGGCCACCGCGAACAGCAGCGCCACCGACAGTCCGCTGACGACAGCCAGCTGTCGCGCGGCGTCGTGTGAGTCCTCAGCCCGATCCGTCATGGCCTGCCTCCTTGGTGGTCGCCCTACCCCCAATTGTCGCGCGTGTCAGAGCTCGCAGCCGACGAGCACCGGCTCGTTGACGAGGCGGATGCCGAACGTCTCCTCGACCCCGTCGCGGACCTCGCGGGCGAGAGCGAGCAGGTCCTCGGTCGAGGCGCCGCCGCGGTTGGTCAGGGCCAGCGTGTGCTTGGTCGACAGGGAGACCATGTCGTTCGCCGTGGCCCTTGGCGAACCCGGCGTGCTCGATCAACCAGGCGGCGCTCGTCTTGACGGTGCCGTCGGGCTGCGGCCACGCCGGCGCGCCGTCCGGGACGACCTCGGGGCGACCACGGGGTTGGTGAAGAACGAGCCGGCGCTCCACGTGTCGTGGTCGGCCGGGTCGAGCACCATCCCCTTGCCGCCACGCAGGGCCAGCACGGCCTCCCGGACCTCTGTGATGGGTGCCCGGTCACCCTCGTCGACCCCGAGGCGGCGAGCCAGCTCGGCGTACCGCGCGGGGGCACCGAGGGTGCCCTGGGCGAGCTGGAACGTCACGTCGAGGACGACGTGGCGGCCCGGGTCGGCCTTGAACCGGCTGGTCCGGTAGCCGAAGCCGCAGTCGGCGTTGGCGAACGTGCGGACTCCGTTGAGCCTGCGGTCCCAGACCCGGACGCTGGCGACGGTCTGGGAGACCTCCTGGCCGTAGGCGCCGACGTTCTGGATCGGCGTGGCCCCGACCGCGCCCGGGATCCCGGAGAGCGCCTCGACGCCCACCCAGCCCTTCTGGACGGCGAGGTCGACCAGGTCGTCCCAGTTCTCCCCGGCCGCGACGGTGACCATCACGCCGCCGCATGCAGACGCCGTCCTCGACGTCGGGGCGGACGCCGGCGGTGGCGACCTCGACGACCACGCCGGGGAAGCCCTCGTCGGCGACGACGAGGTTGGATCCGCCGCCGAGCACCAGCACCGGCTCACCGGCGGCGTCGGCGGCCGCGACCGCCTCGACCACGTCGGTCTCGCTGGTGGCGCGCACCCAGCGGGCGGCAGGGCCGCCGAGCCGGAGCGTGGTGTGGTCGGCCAGCAGCAGCGAGTCGGACGGCTCAGCCACGCACGACTGCCTTGGGCATCCCGAGCACCTTCTGGCCGTCGCAGGTGACGGTCAGCGCGACCGTGGTGAGGCCGTCGTCGCCCTCCTTGGCCTCGCCCGCCACCTCGAGGTCCACGCCACCCTCGGCGGGTACGACGACCGGGTTGGTGAACTTGCAGCCGAGGCTGACCACCTCGGCTCCGGGGAACCAGGCGTCGACCGCGCGGGCGGCCAGCGCCATGGTGTACATCCCGTGCGCGATCACCCCGGGCAGCCCGACGCTGGCCGCGACGGCCTCGTCCTGGTGGATCGGGTTGTGGTCGCCGCTCGCGTCGGCGTACGCCAGGAGGTCGGCACGGGTGATGGTGAAGGTCTGGGTCCCGAGACTGCTCATGCGTCGGCTCCGCGGTGGACCAGCGTGGCGCTCGTCGAGCAGACGAGGGCGCCTTCAGCGTCCACGATGTCGCTGGTGGTGCCGATGATGTCGTTGCCGGCGATCTGGCGCAGGTTCGCCACCGTGAGCGTGGCGGTGAGGACGTCGCCGGGAACGACCGGCCGCTCGTAGGCGAACTTCTGCTCGCCGTGCACGATCCGGAACAGATCGACCTGCTCGGCGGCCAGGAAGGCGTTCATCGCGTCGAACGCGAGCACGATCGGGAAGGTCGCTGGCGCGGGGCCGCCGGCGTACTCGCCGCCGGTCGCGGCCACGAACGCGCGCACCCTGTCCTCCGTCACGGCGTACGGCGGCGTCGGCGGGAAGACGCGGCCGACGAGTGACTGGTCCACGGGCATGGCCACCAACCTATCCAGCGGGCCGGGAAATGGCGCGAGGGCGGCCTCCCCGTCCCGGGGATGGCCGCCCTTCGGCGAACGTCGTACGGAGAACCGTCAGCGGGTCTCGCGGTGCGCGGTGTGCTTGCGGCAGCGCGGGCAGAACTTCGCGAGCTCCATGCGGTCGGGGTCGTTGCGACGGTTCTTCTTGGTGATGTAGTTGCGCTCCTTGCAGTCCACGCAGGCGAGCGTGATCTTGGGGCGAACGTCGGAGCTCTTGCTGGCCACGGGAAAGTCCTTTAGTCGGGTTGGTGCGGGTCGGGCTGAGTAGCGGGGGCGGGACTCGAACCCGCGACACCACGATTATGAGCCGTGTGCTCTAACCACCTGAGCTACCCCGCCACCGGGCTCGCGTGATCCCCGGTTTCGACTCCGGAGGCCCTGCGTCCCAGAGCCCCTTTACGGAATCGAACCGTAGACCTTCTCCTTACCATGGAGACGCTCTGCCGACTGAGCTAAAGGGGCAACGACCGATGAGGATACACACCGGCTGACATGAACGAGAAATCGAGTGAACCCGCCTGTTTCTACCGTTTGAACGGCCCTCGGGAGGACGGCCGAGAGGCGTTCGAGTCACTTCCCACCACCGCCTCTCCGTGGGGTCCGGACAGCCAGCACGGCGGTCCTCCGGCGGCCCTGCTGGCCCGGGCGGTGGAGGCTCTCTCCCCCGCATCCATCGGCCGGTTCACCATGGAGCTGCTCGGCCCGGTCCCGGTCGGCCCACTCGCCGTCTCGGCCTCGATCCTGCGGCCCGGACGCACGGTCCAGCTGGCTGCCGCCGAGCTGTACGACGTCGCACGCGACCGCCTCGTCGCGACGGCCCGGGCCTGGCTGTTCCCCGTCGACGGCCGGGGACCGGGCACGCCGGAGCCGCCCTCCCACGGGCCGGACGACGGCGAGACCCTGGCCCGACCGGCCGGCTGGGAGGGGGGCTACGTCGACGCCGTCGACTGGCGCTGGGTGAAGGGTGCGCTGGGCCAGCCGGGGCCGGCCGTGGTCTGGATGCGGCCACCCGGCCTGCTCGCCGACGAGCCGCTCTCACCCGTCCAGCGACTGCTGGTCGTGCGCCGACTCCGCCTCGGGCGCCAGCGCCCGCCTCGACCCCCGCGAGTGGGGATTCCTCAACACCGAGCTGACCGTCCACCTGCTGCGGCCGCCCGTCGGCGAGTGGATCTGCCTCGACGCCGAGACCACCCTGTCCACCGGCGCGGTCGGCATCGCCACCGCCGAGATCCACGACGAGCTCGGACTGGTCGGTCGCTCGAGCCAGGCCCTCCTGATCCGCCCCCGGTCGGGATAGTCCCAGATCGAAATCGCCCTCAGCGGCCGCGGGTGACGGGCCGTTTCGTATCTGGACTATCCGGTCAGGAGTCCTGGATGCGGGGGAAGGGGCGCGCCTGCTCCAGCTCGTAGGCCAGCTCGAGCAGGGTTCCCTCACGGCCGGCACCGGCGGCGAACATCATCCCGTGCGGCATGCCGTCGCCGGTGGTGGCGAGGGGCAGGCTGATCGCGGGGTCACCGGTGGCGTTCTGAAGCGGCGTGAACGCGACCCACTCCAGCATCCGCTCCAGCGTCGTGTCGTAGTCGTTCGCCGCGGCGAGGTGGCCGACCAGCGGGGTCCGGGTCGCGAGCGTCGGGGTGAGCACCACGTCGTACTTCTTGTAGAAGCGCGCGGACACGCGGCCCGACAGGCGCAGCCGCGCGATGGCGAGGGGCAGCTTGTGCAGGTTGCGCGTGGAGTGCCCGGCGAGGCCGTGGGTGAGGTTGTCGAGCAGGCCCGGGTCGAAGCTGTCGCCGAAGCTGCGGCGCCCGGTCCGGACCAGGAACAGGCTCAGCATCGACCAGTAGAGCAGGAAGTCGTCGCGGAAGTAGTCCGGCACCGGCGGGTCGACGTGCTCCACCGAGTGGCCGAGCTCCTCGAGCAGACCCGCCGTCTTCAGCGTCAGGTCGGCGACCTCAGGAGTCGCCTCCGCACCCACCCCCGTGGTCACCACGGCCACCCGCAGGCGAGCCTTGCCCGGCCGGGTGACGTCGCCGATGGGCGGGAGCTTGAGGCTGCGGTAGACCTTCTCGGACTCGCGCATGAACGCGGCGGTGTCGCGCACCGAACGGGTGAGGACGCCGTCGGAGATGATCTGCACCGGCATCTGCCGCATCATCTTGTCCTGCGCCAGCCTGCCGCGGGTCGGCTTGAGGCCGACCAGCCCGTTCACCGCGGCGGGGATGCGGATCGAGCCGCCGCCGTCGTTGGCGTGCGCCAGGGGTACGACGCCCGCGGCCACCAGGGCGGCCGACCCCGCCGAGGACGCCCCGGCGGTGTGGTCGGTGTCCCACGGTGACCGCACCGGCCCCAGGCGCTCGTGCTCGGCCGAGGGGCTGAAGCCGAACTCCGAGAGCTGGGTCTTGCCGAGCGGCACCAGCCCGGTCGCCAGGAACATCCGCGCGAAGTCGCCGTCGGCCCGGCGCGGCCCGCCGCGATAGGCGTCCACCCCCTGCTGGGTCGGCATCCCGGCGATGTCCACGTTGTCCTTGAGGAACGTCGGGACCCCGTGGAAATAGCCGCCCCGCAGCTGCTCGATGTCGCGGCGCGCCCGGTCGAACGCCTCGTGGGCGATCGCGTTCAGCGACGGGTTGACCCGCTCGGCCCGGGCGATCGCGGCCTCGATCACCTCCCGCACCGGCGCGCGGCCGGCGCTGATCTGCTCGACCAGCCCCACCGCGTCGAGGTCACCGAGGACGTCGTCACCGAAGGCGTGCACGCGGCTCATGGCCGACAAACTAGCGGTCGGCCGCCCCGCGGCGGTGACAGCCCACGAGGTGGTCGTCGACGATCCCGATCGCCTGCATCAGTGCGTACATGGTCGTCGGTCCGACGAACGCGAACCCGGCCTTCTTCAGCGCCTTCGACAGGGCCACCGACTCCGGCGAGGTGCTGGGGACCTGCCCCAGTGTCTCCGGCGCCGGAGGAGCCGCGGGCCGGAAGCCGAGCACGAGCTCCTCGAGCCCACCGTGTTCCCGGAGCTCGACGGTCGCCCGGGCGTTGGTGATGGCGGCGCGGATCTTGAGCCGGTTGCGCACGATCCGCGGTTCGTCCATCAGCCGGTCGAAGTCGCGTTCGTCGTAGGCCGCGACGACCTCGGCGTCGAAACCGGCGAACACCTCGCGGAACGCCTCCCGCTTGTTGAGGATCGTCAGCCACGACAGACCGGACTGGAACGCCTCGAGCGTGAGCCTCTCGAAGTAGGCCGCCTCACCGTGCACGGGCACGCCCCACTCGGTGTCGTGGTAATCGCGGTAGACCTCGCTCCCCGCACCCCACGGGCACCGGGCGAGCCCGTCTTCTCCCACCACTGCGCCGGTCACGGCCCCATCCTTGCGCAGGCCGCCGACTACGTTGGGGCGCATGAGCGACATCGTCATCTGCGAACCACTCCGCACCCCGGTGGGCCGGTACGGCGGCGCACTCGCCGCCGTCGGCGCCGCCGGGCTCGCGTCGACGGTGCTGACCGAGCTGGTCCGTCGTACGGGCCTGCAGGAGGGGGACGTCGACGACGTGGTGCTGGGCCAGTGCTACGCCAACGGAGAGGCACCGGCGATCGGCCGGATCGCCGCCCTGGACGCCGGCCTCGGCACGGGCGTTCCCGGGGTGCAGGTCGACCGGCGCTGCGGCTCCGGCCTCCAGGCCGTGCTGTACGCCGCCGGGCAGGTCGCCACGGGGGCCGCCCGGGTGGTGGTCGCGGGCGGGACGGAGTCGATGTCCCAGGTGGAGCACTACGCCCTCGGTCTGCGCGACGGCGTCAGGGGCGGCAGCGTCGAGCTGATGGACCGGCTGGTCCGCGCCCGCGAGACCGCCGGTGGACGCGACCACCCGGTGCCCGGCGGGATGCTGGAGACCGCCGAGAACCTGCGGCGGGAGTACGCCATCACGCGCGAGGAGCAGGACGAGCTCGCGCTGCGCTCCCAGCAGCGCGCGGGGGCGGCACAACAGGCAGGACGCTTCGACGACGAGCTGGTGCCGGTCACGGTGCCGGGCCGCGGCGGCCACGGCGACACGCTGGTCGACCGCGACGAGCACCCTCGGCCGGACACCACCGCGGCGGACCTCGCGGCGCTGCGTCCGGTGCGGGGCAGGCTCGACCCGGACTCCACCGTCACGGCTGGCAACGCCAGCGGCCAGAACGACGGCGCCGCGATGTGTGTCGTGACCACCCGCGAGGAAGCGGACCGGCGCGGCCTGCGCGCCGTACTCGCTCTCCGTTCGTGGGCCGTCGCCGGGGTGGGACCGGAGGTGATGGGGATCGGCCCGGTGCCCGCCACCGCGGCCGCCCTGGACCGGGCGGAGCTCACGCTGGATGCGATGGACGTGATCGAGCTCAACGAGGCCTTCGCCGCCCAGGTCATCGCCTGCCTGCGGGAGTGGAAGCTCGACGCCACCGACGACCGGCTCAACCCCAACGGCTCGGGCATCTCGCTGGGCCACCCGGTCGGCGCGACCGGCGCCCGGATCCTGGCGACGCTGGCGCACGAGATGCGGCGCCGCGATGCCCGCTACGGCCTGGAGACGATGTGCATCGGCGGCGGCCAGGGCCTCGCCGCGGTGTTCGAGGCGGTCTGAGTCAGCGGTACTCCGGGTTCTCGAAGTCGAACCGGGCACCGGCGTCCCACGCCGACCGCACGTTGCCGTGGGCCGGGACGCCGCCCGACTCGCGCAGCATCCGGGCGAGGTGCATCAGGTTCCACGTCATGAACGTCGTGTTCCGGTTGGTGAAGTCGTTCTCGGGGCCACCACTGCCCTCGTCGAGGTACGACGGCCCGGGCCCGGCCTCGCCGATCCACCCCGCGTCCGCGTTGGGCGGGATGGTGTAGCCGAGGTGCTGGAGGCTGTAGAGGATGTTCTGGGCGCAGTGCTTGATGCCGTCCTCGTTGCCCGTGATCAGGCAGCCGCCGACGCGCCCGTAGTAGAGGTACTGGCCCTGGTCGTTGAGCTGGCCGCTGAGTGCGTAGAGCCGCTCGATCACCCGCTTGGTCACGCTCGAGTTGTCGCCGAGCCAGATCGGACCGGCGATCACGAGGATCTGGCTGTCGAGGATCCCGGGGTAGAGGTCGGGCCAGGCGTCGCTCTCCCAGCCGTGCTCGCGCATGTCGGGGTAGACCCCGGTCGCGATGTCGTGGTCGACCGCCCGGATCACGTCCACCTCGACCCCGTGCTTGCGCATGATCGCCGCGCTCACGTCCACGAGCCCCTCGGTGTGGCTCGGCTCGGGGCTCTTCTTCAACGTGCCGTTCACGAAGGTCGCCCGCAGGCCGGTGAAGTCGTACGTCGGTTCGCTCGCCATCGGACCACTCTGGCACTCGCGCTTGCCAAATGCGTTAGCCGTCACTAACGTATTCCTCGTGACCGACGCCCTCTCCGCTGCCGCCGAGCCCACCCGGCGACGCATCCTGCAGCTCCTCGCACCGCGGCCCCTGGCCGTGGGCGAGATCGCGGCGGAGTTCCCGGTGACCAGGTCGGCCGTCTCGCAGCACCTGCTGGTGCTCGAGTCGGTCGGGCTGGTGACGGCGGACAAGGTCGGCCGGCAGCGCATCTACCGCGTGGCGGCCGAGGGGCTCCAGCGGCTGCAGGCCGAGATCGACCGCTTCTGGACCAGTGAGCTCGACCTGCTGATGGCCGATGCCCATGCACTCAACAAGCGCCGGGACGTCCCGGCTCGACAAGGAGAAGACCGATGACCTACACCAAGAGCGCCGTGCTCCCCGTCTCCCCCGACGAGGCCTTCGCCCTGCTCACCGAGCCCGAGCGGCTGCGCCGCTGGCAGACGGTGACGGCCCGGGTGGACCTGCGGGCCGGCGGCGAGTACCGCTGGACCGTCACCCCCGGGCACGTCGCGTCCGGCACGTTCCGCGAGGTCGAGCCGGGCAAGCGCGTCGTCTTCGGCTGGGGCTGGGAGGGCGACGACAACCTCAAGCCCGACGCCTCCACCGTCACCCTGACCGTCGAGCCGGTCGACGGCGGCACCCGCGTGACGCTGGAGCACGCCGGCCTCACCGAGGAGCAGGCCGTCCACCACGCGATGGGCTGGGACCACTACTTCGAGCGGCTGCAGAAGGTCGCCGTCGACGGCGACGCCGGCCCCGACGAGTGGGCCGCCGCCCCGGAGGACCTCGACCCGCTGTCCGCCGCCGAGGCCACCCTCGCCGTACTCCAGGGAGTCCTGCGCAAGCTGACCACCGAGGACCGCACGAAGCAGACCCCGTGCGCGGAGTACACCTGCCACGACCTCGCCGAGCACCTCTTCGGCTCGATCACCGGACTGGGCGGCATGGCCGGCGGCACCGTGGTCAACCCCGAGGAGGGGTCGCTGGAGAACCGGATGTCCACGATGGCCGGCCAGGCGCTCGAGGCCTGGCGCAAGCGCGGCCTCGAGGGCACCGTCCCCTCGCCGCGCGGCGGTGAGATGCCGGCCGCGATGGCCGCCGGGATCCTGTCGATCGAGTTCCTGCTGCACGCCTGGGACCTCGGCCGGGCCAGCGACAACGAGGTCGTCGTCTCCGACGAGGTCGTCGCCTACGTCACCGAGATCGCCGAGAAGCTCATCCCGGGCGGCCGCGGCGCCGCGTTCGCCGACGAGCAGGAGGCCGCGGCCGACGCGGACGCCCTCGACCGGCTCGCCGCCTACTCCGGCCGTACGACGGTCAACGCCTGAACCGCGCGACCCACCACCAACACCAACAGGAGACAGTCATGAGCAAGTTCGTGTTCATCTACCACGCACCGCCGATGCCGGCGGACGCGCCGCAACCGTCCCAGGAGGAGATGCAGGGCGTGATGCAGGCCTGGACCGACTGGGCGGGCAGGGTCGGCGACGGGCTGGTCGACTTCGGCACCCCGCTCGACGGCGGCACCCGGGTCACCCCCGACGGGACCTCGCCCAGCGAGCGACAGGTCGCCGGCTACAGCATCATCGAGGCCGCCGACATGGACGCCGCCCTCGCCCTTGCGCAGGGCCACCCGCACCTGAGCATGCCGGGCGGCTGCGAGATCGAGGTCCACGAGGCCCAGCCGATCCCCGGGATGTGACGGGAGCAGTCATGGCGATGCCCAAGCACACCGAGGAGGACAAGGCGCGCTTCCGCGCGCTGGTCCCCGAGGGCCCCGGCGTGGAGGTCAAGCCGATGTTCGGCAGCGTCGGCGCCTTCGTCAACGGCAACATGTTCGCCGGGCTGTTCAACCCCAACATCGGGGTGAAGCTCGACGAGGCCGGGATGGCCGAGCTGGAGGAGCTGGACGGGTCCGGCCCGTTCGGCCCGCCCGAGCGGCCGATGGGCGGCTACCTCTCGCTGCCGGCCTCGCTCTCCGAGGCAGGAGGCGGCGGACTGGCTCGAACGGGCACGGGACCACGTCGCGACGTTCCCGCCCAAGGTCAAGAAGAAGTGACCCGCCGCGCCTGACGAGGTGCGGCGAACCTCCCGGGCGAGTCGTGAACTTCCTGGGGCAAGTTTGCCCCGGGAAGTTCACCATTCCCCGCTTGAGCGGGGAAACCGCAGGTCAGCGGCGGCGCACCAGGCGGGCGTTGGGGAGCGGCGGTGCGGGGATCGGCGGGAGGTGGTCGTCGACCACCACCCCGAACCGCCCCGCGGCGACGTCCTGGCTGTCCTCGACGACGGCGCCGCTCGCGGGTGATCTGGCGCTGCCACTCCTCGCGGAACGCCACGATCTCGTCGTGGTCGCGGCCGACGAAGTTCCACCACATCACGATCGACTCGCCGAACGGCTCACCCCCGAGCAGCAGCAGCCGGACCGGCTCGCGCGCCGGCTGCCAGCTCGACGGTGCGACGACCGGGCGCGAGGTAGCCGAGCTCGTGCTGCTTGACCTCCTGCGCTCGTCGACGCCCACCACCCCGGTGTCGACGAGGACACCGTGCTCGAAGCCGGTGTCGAGGTCGAGGCGGAGGCGCGCGCCCGGCTCGAGCAGCAGCTCGGCCCCCAGCAGCGGGGTGTACGTCGTGACCGGCGACGCCGTCCCGAGCAGGGAGCCGAGGAACACCCGCGCCTCCCAGCCCTCCCCCGTCACCGGCTCCGGGACGTGGTGGGCGAACCCCGGCCCGGTGTCCCGGTCGGCGTCCGGCAGCGCCACCCACAGCTGCACGCCGTGCAGGCTGGTGGTCCCCGGCGTGGACACCTCCGAGTGGCTGATCCCGCGGCCGCCCGTCATCAGGTTGACCTCCCCGGGCCGCACCAGCGCGTGGTTGCCGGCGCTGTCACGGTGCTCGATCTCGCCGGCGAACAGCCAGCTCACCGTCTGCAGGCCGGTGTGCGGGTGCGGGGCCACCGACATCCCGCCGGTGTCGGCGACGAGGTCTGGCCCGTAGTGGTCGGCGAAGCACCACGCTCCGATCAGCGACCGGTGCCGCTGCGGGAGCGTGCGTCGTACCTGCATGGCGCGCAGGCCGCCGAGCGGCACCTCCCGCGGCGTCAGCACCTCGAGCCCGCACTCGGTGTCCCCGGTCGCCAGCTCGACCTCGGCGGGATCGCGTTCGGGGTTGGTCATGTCAGCTCAGGTGCACCGGGTCCGTGGAGCGCTTGCTGCCCGACGTGGCGCCCGCGCCTGCCCCCGCCGAAGCGCCCCGCTCCCCGGAGGCCTCCTCCATCCGCACGATCACCGACTTGGAGGTGGGCGTGTTGCTGCCCTCCGCCGTCGAGTCGAGCGGGATGAGCGGGTTGGTCTCGGGGTAGTACGCCGCCGCGCACCCGCGCGGCTGCTCGTAGGAGACGATCCGGAACGACGGGGCGCGCCGGCTGGTCCCGTCGCGCCACACGCTCACGAGGTCGACCAGGTCGCCGTCGGCATGGCCGAGCGCGGTGATGTCGTCGGGGTGCACGAACACCACGCGCCGTCCGCCGGAGACACCGCGGTAGCGGTCGTCGAGCCCGTAGATCGTGGTGTTGAACTGGTCGTGGCTGCGCAGGGTCTGCAGCAGCAGGTGGCCCTCCGGGACCTCGAGCACGGCAAGCGGGCTGACCGAGAACAGCGCCAGGTCCTTCGCCGTCGGGAACGTGCGCGAGTCGCGGGGCGGGTGCGGGAGCACGAACCCACCCGGGCTGTCGACCTTCTCGTCGTACGCCGCGCAGCCGGGCACGACCCGCGCGATCCGCTCCCGGATCGCGGTGTAGTCGGCCCGGAACGCCCCCCACGGGATGCCGTGCCGGTCGCCGATCGTCGCCTCCGCGATCGAGCAGACGATGTCGACCTCGGACTTGAGGTGTCGCGACGCCGGCGGCAGCGGCCCGCGCGAGGCGTGCACCGCCGACATCGAGTCCTCGACGGTGACGCGCTGCTCGTGCCCGCCCGTCGTGTCCTTCTCGGAGCGGCCCAGGGCGGGCAGGATCAGCGCCTCGCGGCCGGTCACGATGTGGGACCGGTTGAGCTTGGTGGAGACGTGGACGGTCAGGTCGGCGTTGCGCATCGCCGACTCGGTGACCTCGGTGTCCGGTGCGGCGGAGACGAAGTTGCCGCCCATCCCGACGAACACACGGGCCCGCCCGTCGCGCAGCGCCCGGATCGCCTCGACGGTGTCGAGGCCGTGCTCGCGGGGCGGCTCGAAGCCGAACTCGTCGCGCAGGGCGTCGAGGAAGTGCGCGGGCGGCCGCTCCCAGATCCCCATCGTGCGGTCGCCCTGGACGTTGGAGTGGCCGCGCACCGGGCACAGGCCGGCGCCGGGCTTGCCGATGTTGCCCTGGAGCAGGGCGACGTTGACGAACTCCTTGATCGTCGCCACCGAGTTCTGGTGCTGGGTGATGCCCATCGCCCAGCACAGCACGGTGGCCCGGGAGTCCCGGAACATCCCTGCCGCCTCCTCGATCGCCGCCCGGTCGAGACCGGTCGCCCGCTCCACCTCGGCCCAGTCGAGCGACTTCAGGTGCGTGACCCACTCGTCGAACCCGTCGGTGTGCCGGTCGACGAACGCGCGGTCGACGGCGTCCGCCTCGAGCAGCAGCGCGCCGATCGCCTGGAACAGGGCGAGGTCGCCGTTCACCCGGATCGGCAGGTGCAGGTCGGCCAGCTCCGTGCCGTGACCGACCACGCCGCGTGGGGCCTGCGGGTTCTTGAACCGGACCAGCCCCGCCTCGCGCAGCGGGTTGACCGCGATGATCCGGGCACCGTTGCGCTTGGCCTTCTCCAGCGCGGACGAGCATCCGCGGGTGGTTGGTGCCGGGGTTCTGCCCGATGACCACGATCAGCTCGCTGCGGTGGATGTCGTCGAGGCTGACCGAGCCCTTGCCGATGCCGATCGTCTCGGCGAGCGCCACCGAGGTGGACTCGTGGCACATGTTCGAGCAGTCGGGGAGGTTGTTGGTGCCGTAGGCACGCGCCAGCAGCTGGTAGGCGAACGCGGCCTCGTTGGAGGTCTTGCCCGAGGTGTAGAAGACGGCCTCGTCGGGCGAGGAGAGCGCGGTGAGGTGACCGCCGATGAGGTCGAACGCCTCGTCCCAGGCGATCGGCTCGTAGTGCGTGGCCCCGTCGCGCAGCACCATCGGCTCGGTGATCCGGCCCTGCTGGCCCAGCCAGTACTCGGTTCGCCCGGCCAGGTCCTCGAGGGAGTGCCGCGCGAAGAAGGCGCGGTCGAGGTGGCGCTTCGTCGCCTCCTCGGCCACGGCCTTGGCGCCGTTCTCGCAGAACTCCGCGGTGTGCCGGTGCTCCGGGTCGGGATCCGGCCATGCGCAGCCCTGGCAGTCGAACCCGTCGGCCTGGTTGAGCTTCAGCAGGGCCCGCGCGGATCGGGCGACCCCCATCTGCTCGACCGCCCGCTTCATGGCGACGGCGACGCCGGTCACCCCCGCCGCCGAGCTCGACCCCGGCTCCACCTCGAGGTCGTTCTCGTCGATGTCCCGGCGAGGTGCGTGGCGTCTCATGAGTCCCATCCTTGCGCCGTACCCGAAACCGCGCCACACGTGCACTCGCCGCTCGGCGCGGTTCAGCGCACGACGACCAGGGACACCGGCGCGACGTCGCCCGGCGCCAGCCCTTCGGCCCGACGGACCGCCCGCTTCACGGGAAGGACGTAGGCACCCGCTTCGCGTCCGGGAACACCGAGGTCCGCCAGGTCGTGGACCCGATGGTCACCTCGACCCGCACCGACCCGAAGCCCGCCGGCGGTCCGGACTCGATCCTGATGTCATCGCTGACGTCTCCCGGCACGGTCAGGAACACCCAGGCGCCCACTGGCGTCCGACTCCCAGAGCTCGGCCTCGAAGCGGTGAGCCATGGTCAGGAGTTGGAGAAGACCGCGGGACCGCCGTCGCCGTCGTCCGGGCTGGCGTCGGGGCCACGGCCCGCCCAGCTCCAGGCGTACGCCGGGTCCTCGACCGCCAGCCCGCCCTCGCCGAGGTCGAGCGGCGCGAACGTGTCGACCATGACCGCCGACTCCTCGAAGTAGTCCATGCCCAGCGACGCCTCGATCGCCGAGGGCTGCGGACCGTGCGCGTGCCCGCCCGGGTGCAGCGAGATCGAGCCGAGGTTGATCCCCGACCCCTTGCGTGCCTCGTAGTCCCCGCCGACGTAGAACATCACCTCGTCGCTGTCGACGTTGGAGTGGTAGTAGGGCACCGGGATCGCCAGCTCGTGGTAGTCGACCTTGCGGGGGAGGAAGTTGCAGACCACGAAGTTGTGGCCCTCGAAGACCTGGTGCACCGGCGGCGGCTGGTGCACCTTGCCGGTGATCGGCATGTAGTCGTCGATGTTGAACGTGTAGGGGTAGAGGCACCCGTCCCAGCCGACGACGTCGAACGGGTGGGTGGCGTGGGTGATCCGGCTGCCCACGACCTGGCCGCCGGCGCGGTGCTTGACGAGGACCTCGACGTTCTCGCCCTCGTGGAGCAGGACGTCGGTCGGACCGTGCAGGTCGCGCTCGCAGTACGGCGCGTGCTCGAGCAGCTGCCCGTAGCGGGACAGGTAGCGCTTCGGCGGGGCGACGTGGCTGTTGGCCTCGATGCAGTAGAGCGCCGACGTCTCGGCCGGGACCCAGCGGTGGGTCGTCGCGCGCGGGATGACGACGTAGTCGCCGGTCCGGTAGGAGAGTGCGCCGAACACGGTCTCGACCGTGCCGGAGCCGCGCTCGACGTACACGCACTCGTCGCCGATCGCGTTGCGGTAGTACGGCGACGCGCCCGCGCCCGCCACGACGTAGCCGATCCGGACGTCGTTGTTGCCGAGCACGAGCCGCCGCCCGGTGACCGGGTCGGCGGTCGGCCTCGCCCTCGAACAGGTCGTGCAGCTTCAGGTGCCGCGGCTTGAGCGGGTGGTTGGGGGTGCGGGTCTGGTCGGGCAGCTCCCAGACCTGGCTGTCCACGATCGCCGACGGCACGCCGCGGTGGTAGAGCAGGGAGGAGTCGGAGGAGAACCCCTCCTCCCCCATCAGCTCCTCGCGGTAGAGGTTGCCGTCGGGGTCCCGGTGCTGGGTGTGCCGCTGCCGCGGCACCGTGCCGACGCTCCGGTAGTAGGCCATGGCGATGTCCTTGAATCCTGTTTATCGGACGGTTGCGTCCGGTATTCGCTTGGTCGTTAGAGTAGCCCGCGTGTCAACGAGAGTCCCCGACGCCTGGTCCGGCCTGGTCGACGACGCCGCGATCTTCCCGCCCGGCGACGCCCCGCTGCCCGAGGCTGTCGCGGCCCACGTGGCGCGCCGCTCGGAGTGGTACGCCGACCTGGTCGGCCCGTTCGTGGTCCGCGACGAGCAGGTCCCGTCGCTCGACGAGGAGCTCCCGGTCTCGATCGTGGTCACCGGTGGGGCCGGAGCGATCGCCGGCGCCCTGAAGCTGGCGGGGAAGGCGTCGTGCACCGTCGCCGGGCTCGAGATCGCCCTGCGCGACCCCGACGACCCCGCCGGCGCGGCGCGACGGGTGATCGCGGCGATCGACGCCGCTCGGGTCGACGGCGCGCTCGGCGAGGAGACCCCGGTCTACGTCGAGCTGCCCCACGTCGCGAACACCAACGGCTGGCTCGCGGCCGCCGACGTGGTGGCCGAGCAGGAGCTGCGGCTGAAGTTCCGCACCGGCGGGCTCGAGGCGGAGGCCTACCCCGCCGCCCACGCGCTGGCGCGCTGGATCGATGCCGCGCTCGACCGCGAGACGCCGTTCAAGTGCACGGCCGGACTGCACAACGCCGTCCGCCACACCGGCACCGACGGGTTCGAGCACCACGGCTTCCTCAACGTCCTCCTCGCCACGCGTCTCGCCTTCGACGGCGCGGACACCGGCGAGGTGGTCGACGTACTCGAGCAACGCGACGGCGACTCGCTGGTGCGGCTCTGGCACGAGCAGGGCGAGGACACGATGGCCCGCACCCGGCGCTGGTTCACCTCGTTCGGCTCCTGCTCCGTCGACGAGCCGCGCGACGACCTGATCTCCCTCGGACTGCTGGAGGCCCCGTGAACAACCCGACGAGCTGTGGTGGAGGGCGCCGCCGGCTCCCTGTTCGACATCGACAACCTGCCCTACGGCGTCTTCTCCCGGCCCGGCGAGGACCCCCGTGTGGGCGTCCGGATCGGCGAGGTCGTGCTCGACCTCTCCCCCGTCGCGGCGGGCGAGATGCTCGACGTCCACCACGTGTTCCAGGAGTCCTCCCTCAACCTGCTGATGGCCGAGGGCCGGCAGGTCCGCGAGTCGGTGCGCCGCTGGATCACCGGCCTGCTCTCCGACGAGACCGAGCGCGACCTCGTCGAGCCGCACCTCGTCCCGCTCGACGAGGTGACGCTGCACCTCCCGGTCGAGGTCGGCGACTACGTCGACTTCTACGCCTCCCTCGACCACGCCTCCAACGTCGGCCGGATCTTCCGCCCCGACCAGGAGCCGCTGCTGCCGAACTGGCGGCACCTTCCCGTCGGCTACCACGGGCGCTCGGGCACGGTGGTCGCCAGCGGCACCGATGTCGTCCGGCCCTGCGGGCAGCGGAAGCCGCCGACGGACGACCGTGCCCACCTACGGCCCGTCGACCCGGCTCGACATCGAGGCCGAGCTCGGGTTCGTGGTCGGCAGCCCCCTCCGCGATCGGCGACCGGGTGGCGGTCGGCGGCGTTCGCCGACCACGTCTTCGGCGTGGTGGGCCTCAACGACTGGTCGGCCCGCGACATCCAGGCCTGGGAGTACGTCCCGCTCGGCCCGTTCCTCGGCAAGTCGTTCGCCACCTCGATCTCCCACTGGGTCACGCCGGTCGAGGCCCTCGATGCCGCCTGGGTCGACCTGCCCGGCCAGGACCCGACCCCGCTCCCCTACCTCGACCCCGAGCACGCCCGGGGCCTCGACATCGCCGTCGAGGTCGAGCTGAACGGCGCGGTGGTCAGCCGGCCGCCGTACTCCTCGATGTACTGGTCGCCGGCGCAGATGCTGGCGCACCTGACCGTCAACGGCGCGTCGGTGCGCACCGGTGACCTCTTCGCCTCGGGCACCGTCTCGGGCCCGGAGCCGGACCAGCGGGGGTCCTTCCTCGAGCTGAGCTGGGGCGGGAAGGAGCCGTTCGGCGACGGCCGGACGTTCCTCGAGGACGGCGACACCGTCGTCCTGCGCTACACCGCACCCGGCACCGGCGGCGGCCGGATCGCGCTCGGCGAGGTGGCCGGCACGATCCTCCCCGCCCGCGACTGACGCCTGCGCGGGGGTGCGCGGTTTCCCCGCTCAAGCGGGGAAACCGGAACATCTGGGGGCAAACTTGCCCCGGGATGTTCACGACTCGCCCAGGAAGTCCGGGCACCAGAGCCGTAACCTGTGCCCGTGCAGCTCGGCCAGTACCCCGCCCCCGGTCACGTCGTCGCTCACCTCAGCGACCCGCACCTGCTGGCAGGCGGCAAGAAGCAGTACGGCGTGCTCGACCCCGAGCCCTACCTGCGGGTCGCGCTCGGACGCCTCGCCCGGCTCGACCCCACGCCCCAGGCGCTGGTGTTCACCGGCGACCTGGCCGACCGGGCCGAGCCCGAGGCCTACGCCCGGCTCCGTGAGCTCGTCGAGCCGGCTGCCGCGGAGCTCGGCGCCGAGGTGGTCTGGGTGATGGGCAACCACGACGAGCGCGCGGCGTACTCCCGCGCCTTGTACGGCGAGGCGAGCGAGGCGCCCCAGGACCGGGTGCACGACGTCGCGGGGCTGCGGATCGTGGCGCTGGACACCAGCGTCCCCGGCTACCACCACGGCGACCTGACCGACGACCAGCTGGCCTGGCTCCGCGACGAGCTGGCGACGCCGGCCCAGCACGGCACCCTGCTCGCCCTGCACCACCCGCCGATCCCGGTGCCGATGCTGCGCGCCGCGGAGATCATCGAGCTCTACGACCAGCACCGGCTGGCCGAGGTGCTGACCGGCACCGACGTCCGCGGCATCCTCGGCGGCCACTTCCACTTCTCGACGTACTCCACCTTCGCCGGCATCCCGGTGTCGGTGGCCTCGGCGACCTGCTACACCTCCGACCCCGCGCCCCTCAACCGGTTCGTGTCCGGGGTGGACGGACACCAGGGGTTCACCATGCTGCACGTGTACGACGACCGGATCGTGCACACGATCGTCCCCGTGGAGGAGGCGCCCGAGGTGAGCGGGTACGCCGCCGACGTCACCGCGGAGGTCGAGGCACTGAGCCACGAGCAGCGGCGCGACCTGCTCTCCCGCAAGGACTCGCCGTTCTACACCGGTGGCGCGGAGCCGACGGTCTAGACCCTGTCAAGAGATTCGGCGGATTCCCGGACAGGTGACGGGGCTCTGCCTAGGTTGCGAAGGCAAGCAGGCTCCGTCCTGTCTGTCTGGCCGGGCGGGCACGAAATACGGGGGTAGTTCGCGCCTGCCGGGCATCTCTCGGGGAGGGGTCACCATGCGCGTGTCCCGACGTATTCATCAGCTAGGCCGCCGAGCGGCAGCAGTCGCCCTCGGCGCCTCCGCAGTCACGGTCGCACCACTCACGGCGCACGTCGCGTCGGCCGTCCCGCTGCCGGCGGAGTGCAGCGAGACGACGTACACGACCTTCGACGACCTGCCGGCAGGGGAGCTCACCTTCAACGGGGCCGCCGCCATCGCCGGCCCCGTCGGCAGCAAGGTCCTGCGGGTCACGCCCAGCGCCTTCAGCCAGGCAGGTTCAGCCTTCACCACGCAGAAGCTCACGCTGCTGGGCGACGGGTCCTTCAGCACCAAGTTCGCGTTCCGGTTCACCAGTCAGCTCGGCGGCGGCGCCGACGGGCTGGTCTTCGTGGTCCAGAACGTCGCCAACAACGTCGGGGGCCTGGGCGGCGGGATCGGCTACCTCGGGCTCGGCCAGAGCGTGGGCGTGGAGTTCGACAACTGGTTCAACGGTGATGGCGCCACCGCGGACATCAACGACAACCATGCCGGCATCAACGTCAACGGGAGCGTGAACTCCGACCCGGAGATCAACCTCGCCAGCCAGGGGATCTTCCTGGACAACGGCGCCCCCAAGTACGCCTGGGTCGACTACAACGGCGCCACCGACGTGCTCGAGGTCCGGCTCTCCAACGCCGACGCGCGGCCGGCGACGCCGATGCTGACCAAGACGATCGACATCCCGGCGACGCTCGGACCGGCGACCCCGGGAGGCGTCGAGGAGGCCTTCGTCGGCTTCACCTCCGGGACGGGTGCCGCGGCTGCCAACCACGACGTTCTCAGCTGGACCTTGAGCAACTGCTACAACCCGGTCGGGGTCGACAACCCGCCCGACGTCGACGCCGGTGGCCCCTACGCCGGCGCGGAGGGTTCCGCGGTGGCGCTGTCCAGCGCCACGGCGACCGACGACCTGACGCCGGTCACCAGCTCCTGGACGGCGGCCCCCGTCACCGCCGACAGCGGCGCGAGCTGCACGTTCACCGACGCCGCCTCCGTGGTGACCGACGTGACCTGCACCGACGACGGCACCTACCAGCTCAGCCTGGAGGCCTCCGACGGTGCCAACCCTGCAGTCACCTCCACCGCCACGCTGACCGTCAGCAACGAGTCGCCCGACGTGGCCTCGGTGCAGCCGACTTTCACGTCCGCCTGCGCAGTCGACGTCTCGGCCCCGTTCACCGACGCGGGAACCAACGACACCCACACCGGGTCCGTCGACTGGGGTGACGGCAGCAGCACGGCCGGCACCGTGACCGAGTCCGCCGGAGCCGGGACGGCCACGGCTGGCCACACCTTCACCACAGCCGGCACCCACCCGGTCGTGGCGACAGTCACCGACGACGACGGCGGCAGTGGCCAGGCGACGACGTCGGTGACGACGATGAACCGGGCCGGCGCCTTTCTGCCGCCGATCAACGCCAGCGGTGACCGCACGGTCTTCCGGCTGGGCAGCACCATCCCGATCAAGATCGAGATGTTCGACTGTGCCGGCAACGAGGTGACCGGGCTCGCTCCGTCGGTGGACGTGGACCGGGTCGACAGCACGACCAGTGGCGGCACCGTCGAGACGCCAGTGGACGTCGTCCCGACCAACGGCCACAGCATGGAGTGGGACGGCGCGCAGTACCACTTCAACCTGTCCACGAAGCGGAGCCAGCTGCACGGCGGCACAGCACTGGCCCATAGGCACCTACCGGATCACGGTCGACGACCCCAGCCTGTTCGAGCCGGCCACGATCCTGGTGGACCTCGGGTAGCCGCTGACCTCCGACCGGCGCGCGCCTGGATACGCGCGCCGGTCTGAGCCGGCGCCTCTAGACGCCCTCGCGGTCGGCGAAGCCCGGGTGCACGAACGGCTCGCCACGCTTCATCGACTCGACCGCGCCCGGGTGCACCCGGTGCAGGTGCGCGATCGCCTTGCGACGGTAGCGGAGCACCTGGAACACGCCGAGCGCCCAGAAGGCGTACTGCACCGAGAGCGCCGCCCGGAAGTCGTCGAGCCGGTACGCCGCCACGCCGCCCGGCTCGCGCAGCTCGAGCACCCAGCCGACCAGCGCCATGGTGAGCAGCGAGGCACCGAAGCCGCCGATGTTCACGAGTCCGTTGGCGCGGCCGCTGGACTCCACCGGGGTGAAGGAGCGGGCCAGGTCGAAGCCGATCATCGAGGCGGGTCCCCCCGACGCGGTCAGGCAGACGAGGACGACCAGCATCCACAGCGGTGACGGCTCGTCACGCAGCAGGACGACCGTCCACGCGACGACCATCAGGCCGACCACGCCGAGCACGATCCACGAGCGGTAGAAGGGGTAGCGGCCCACCAGCCAGCTGAGGGTCAGCCCGCCGACCACCACCCAGCCGGTCATCACCATGAGCAGGCCACCGGCCAGCTCGGGCGAGAGGCCCTGGCCCGCGCACCAGGAACGGGAAGCCCCACAGCATGGCGAAGACCGTCGTCGAGAACTGCGAGACGAAGTGGGTCCACATGCCCAGCCGGGTGCCGGGGTTGCCCCAGACCAGCCGCAGGCTGCGGGCGAGCTTGCGCAGCTTGATCTGCTCGGGGCCGGAGCGGCGGTAGGGCGAGTCCTTCACGACCAGCAGGACGGCGACCACGAGCAGCACGCCCACCGAGGACGCGAGCGCGAACGACCGGGTCCAGCCCAGCGCCTGGAGTGCCAGGGACAGCGGCGCGGCGGCGATGATCGCGCCGAACTGGCCGAACTGGCCGGTGAGCTGGGTGATCAGCGGGGACTGCCGGACCAGGAACCACACGGACACGAGCCGGATCACGCTGACGAAGACCATGGCGTCGCCGGCACCGAGCACCGCACGCGCCCCCACCGCCACCGGGAACGTGGTGGCGAACGCGAACGCCAGCTGGCCCGCCGTCATCAGCACCAGCCCGCTGGCCAGCATCGCCCGGGAGCCGAACCTGTCGAGCAGCACGCCCACGGGGATCTGCATGGCGGCGTACACGACGAGCTGGAGCACGGTGAAGAACGCCAGCTCGGTCGCCTCGATCTCGAAGCGGTCCGCCGCCAGCAGCCCGGCGACGCCCAGCGAGCTGCGGTGGAAGACGGCCAGGACGTAGACCGAGAGGGCGACCGTCCAGATCACCCAGGCGCGGCGCCGTCCGATGTCGTGGAGCTGCTCGGGGGTGCTCATCGGCGCGACCGCGGCGCTGCCACGACAACGGCCCCGCGCCAGGAGCGCGGGGCCGTTGTCGTCATGTGGCAGGTGAAGGATTCGAACCTTCGAAGGCATAAGCCGACGGATTTACAGTCCGCTCCCATTGGCCGCTCGGGCAACCTGCCGTGCTGCCGCCGGCTTGGCCGGGCGGCAACGACCAGCAAGGATAGCCTCACACCCGCGCACAGCTGAAACCGGAGGAGACATGGCCGACTCGAGCTTCGACATCGTCAGCAAGATCGACCGCCAGGAGGTCGACAACGCCCTCGGGCAGACCGCTCGCGAGATCGCCACCCGCTTCGACTTCAAGGGCACGGGCGCGACGATCGAGTGGCAGGGCGAGCAGGCGATCGAGATCTCGGCGTCCGCCGACGACCGGGCCACCGCCGTCCTCGACGTCTTCAAGGGCAAGCTGATCAAGCGCCAGCAGAGCCTGAAGATCCTCGACGCCTCCGAGCCGCGGCAGTCCGGCCAGCAGAGCAAGATCGCGATCGCCCTGAAGGAGGGGATCAGCTCGGAGGACGCCAAGAAGATCTCCAAGCTGATCCGCGACGAGGGCCCCAAGGGGGTCAAGGCGCAGATCCAGGGCGACGAGCTGCGGGTGTCGTCGAAGAAGCGCGACGACCTCCAGGCCGTGATCGCCCTCGTCAAGGCGCAGGACTACGACTTCGCGGTGCAGTTCACCAACTACCGCTGAGCCTCGACTCCCCCGCGGAGTCAGCCGGCCTGCATCGCCGGTACGACGGTCGCGCCCGTGGCCGGCGTGAGCCAGACCCGGACGTCCTCCTCGAGCCCGATCGCCCGCGCGTGCGTCTTGGTCAGGACGACCGTGACCTCGTCGCCGTCCTCCGTGAGGACGGTGACCCGGACCTCGAAGCCGATCCGCAGCAGCCGGGTGACGTAGCCGGGTGAGGCGCCGGCCGCACCTGTCGGGACGGTGGCGATCTCGATGTCGTGCGGTCGGATCCGGATCCCGTTGAGCTGGGTGACCTCGCCGAGGAACCCCATCACGAAGTCGTTGGCGGGCTCGTCGTACAGCTGCTCGGGGGTCCCGATCTGCTCGATCCGGCCGTCGTTGATCACCACGATCTCGTCGGCGACCTCGAGGGCCTCCTCCTGGTCGTGGGTGACGAACACCGTGGTCACGTGAACCTCGTCGTGCAGCCGCCGCAGCCAGTCGCGCAGCTCCTTGCGGACCTTCGCGTCCAGGGCGCCGAACGGCTCGTCGAGCAGCAGCACCGTGGGGTCGACCGCCAGTGCCCTGGCCAGCGCCATCCGCTGGCGCTGCCCGCCGGAGAGCTGCGAGGGCAGGCGGTGGGCGAACTGGGAGAGGTGCACCAGCCTGAGCAGCTCGTCGACCCGTTCGGCGACCTCTGCCTTCGACTTCTTGCGGATCTCCAGGCCGAAGGCGACGTTCTTGGCCACCGTCATGTGCTTGAACACGGCGTAGTGCTGGAAGACGAACCCCACGTTCCGCTTCTGTGCCGGCAGCTTCGTCGCGTCGGCGCCCTCGATGGTCACGGCGCCCTCGTCTGCCTTGTCGAGGCCGGCGATGACCCGGAGCAACGTCGACTTGCCGCCGCCGGAAGGACCGAGCAGGGCGGTCAGCTGGCCGGTCGGGATGGAGAGGGAGACGTCGTCGAGGGCGACGAAGTCACCGAACCGCTTGGTGACGCCGGTGATGTCGATGCTCATTCGGGGCCCCCGGGGAATCGGGAGCGAAGCGAGCGATTTCGTGGGGTGAATCTCATTGCGCGGGCTCCTTGGGTCGGAGGAGGGAGACGATGACGATGCAGACCACCGAGATGAAGGCCAGGACGAAGGAGACGGCGTACGCCTGGGCCTGCTCGAAGTTCTGGTACTTCTGCTCCACGACGAGGGTGGCGGTCTGGGTCTGGCCGGTGAAGTTGCCCGAGACGATCTTCACCGCGCCGAACTCGCCGAGCGAGCGAGCCAGGGAGAGGACGACGCCGTACACGATCGCCCACTTGATGCTGGGCAGCGTGATCCGCCAGAAGGTCTGGCGGGCGTTGGCGCCGAGGCTGCGGGCGGCCTGCTCCTGGTCGTCGCCGATCTCGGAGAGGACCGGGACGACCTCACGGATCACCAGCGGCAGGGCGACGAAGCAGGTCGCCATGATCATGCCGGGCGAGTTGAAGATGACCTGCAGCCCACCCGACTCCAGCGTCGGTCCGAACCACCCGGTGCGGCCGTTGTAGACCAGCAGCAGGGCGAGCCCGACGACGACCGGCGACACCGAGAGGGGTACGTCGATCAGCGCGGACAGCAGCCGCTTGCCCGGGAACTCGTAGCGCACCAGCAGCAGGGAGATCGTCACCCCGAAGACGAGGTTGATCACCACCGCCCACAACGCCACCACCGCCGTGAGCTGGAGCGCCCCCAGCACCAACGGGTCGGTCATCGTGTCCGCGAGCGTCGTGAGCCCGTCGGCGAACGTCTCCTTGACGATCAGCGCGACCGGCCAGGCCACGAGCAGGAAGACGTAGGCCAGCGCCACGCCGCGCAGCAGCCACCGGAGGGGCAGCGAGGTCTCAATCACGACGGGCCACCCGTCGTTGCACCAGGTCCAGGGCGACGATCACGGCCAGGGCGACGGCCAGCATCACCGAGGCGAGGGAGGCCGCGGCGGCCGTGTTGCCGCCCTCGATGAACGAGAGCACACGCACCGAGACGACCTCCGTCCGGAACGGCAGGTTGCCGCTGAGCAGGACGAGCGAGCCGTACTCGGAGATGGCCCGGGCGAAGGCCAGCGCGGCGCCGGCGGCGATGGCCGGGCTCAGGCTGGGCAGGATGATCCGGCGGAACACGGTGAGCCGGCCGGCGCCCAGCGAGGTGGCGGCTTCCTCCACGTCGTGCTCGAGCTCCTCGAGCACCGGCTGGACGGTGCGGACGACGAAGGGCAGCGTGACGAAGGCCAGGGCCAGGAAGACCGCCATCCGGGTGTTGGCCCACTCGACACCGAGCGGCCCACCCTTGCCGTACAGGGTGAGCAGGACCAGGCCCGCCACGATCGTCGGCAGCGCGAACGGGATGTCGATGACGACGTCGAGCACCCGCTTCCCCGGGAAGCGGTCCCGGACCAGCACCCACGCGATGATCGTGCCGAGCACGACGTTGACGCCGGTGACGATCAGCGACTCACCGACGGTGAGGCTCAGGGCCGCCCAGGTCTGGCCGTTGGTCAGGGTGGCGACGTAGTTGTCCCAGCCCCCGGCTGCCGCGGTGGCCACCAGGGCCGCGAGGGGGATCAGCACGAGCAGGCTGAACCACGTCACCGCGAGCCCCAGGCCCAGGGTCGCGCCGCCGGTCAGGGTGGACCGGGAGCCCGCGCGCCGCCGGAGCGACGCGCGGACTCCTGTGTCGAGTGGAACGGTCGTCATCGGCGATTCACTCCGAGGTGCCGGTCTGCGACTGCAGGCGCGGGATGATGCCCTCGGCCTCGTCGAAGAACCGGACGTTGGCGTCCGCCCAGCCCCCGAACTCCTCGTCGACGGTCAGCAGCGTGTCCGGCGTCGGGAACGGGTCGGCGGGGTCGTTGGCGCCCTCGACCTCGGGGAGATCCACGCCGTCGACGACGGGCCGGAAGCCGGAGGCGGCGTACTCCGCCTGGGCCTCGGGGGTGATCGCGTAGTCGAGGAAGTCCTCAGCCGCCGCCGGTGCGTCCGCCAGCGCCGCTGCCGGGTTCTCGATGAGCAGGGTGTCGTCCGGGACGACGTACTCGAACTCCTCGCCGTTCTGGATGGCGAGGATCGCCTCGTTCTCGTAGGAGATCAGCACGTCGCCGTTCCCCTCGGAGAAGGCGGTGGTGGCCTCGCGGGCGGACGGCGGCAGCGAGATCGTGTTCTTCAGGAACGTGGTCACGAACTTCTCGGCCTCGGCGTCGGAGCCGCCCTGGCTGGTGACGTGGCCCCAGGCCGCGAGGATGTTCCACTTCGCCGAGCCGGAGGACGCGGGGTTGGGGGTGATGATCTCGACCCCCGGCTTGACGAGGTCGTCCCAGGAGTCGATGTTCTCGGGGTTGCCCTCGCGCACCACGAAGGAGACGACCGACGAGGTCACGATGCCCTTCGTCTCGGTGTCCTTCCAGTCCTCCGCAACCAGGCCGGCGTCGACCAGGCGGGTCATGTCGGGCTCGAGGGAGAGGTGGACGAGGTCGGCGTCGAGCCCGCCTTCGACGGCACGGCTCTGGTCGCCGGAGGAGCCGTACGACGTCCGGAACGCCACGTCCTGCCCCTCCTCGGTCTCGGCGAAGCCCTCGAAGACCGGCTCGTTGGCCGACTCGAGCACCGAGAAGCCGACGACGCTGAGCTGGCTCCCGGTGGCGGCGTCCACGCCGCCGCACCCGGTCAGGGCGACGAGGCCGGTGAGCGAAGCCGCGATCGCGGCGGTGATCCTGCGTGACATGTCCATCTCCTCGGGGAAGGTCCTGCGGTCATGGTGGTTAATGTCGAGCATACTAATTAACTTAGGTAGTTAGACCTAATCAGACACGCGTGTCGGTGGCCACACGTCCACTTCGCGTCCGCGGGTGGGGTGAGTCCGCGCGGCGGACTATCGTGGTCGGGGCGCGCCCTGATCGGGCCGCGCACCGAACTGGAACAGGTTTCAGTTCTTTACATACTCCGGGTATGATCGGTGACCCACCGAGAGATGCCCCGAGCGAGGGAGAGGACAGAGGTGGCCAAGCAGGTCAAGCAGCTGGACCGCGTGATCATCCGGTTCGCAGGTGACTCCGGGGACGGCATGCAGCTGACCGGTGACCGGTTCACCCAGGAGTCAGCCGCCTTCGGCAACGACCTCTCGACGCTGCCCAACTTCCCGGCCGAGATCCGCGCCCCCCAGGGCACCCTGCCGGGCGTCTCGTCGTTCCAGGTCCACTTCGCCGACCACGACATCCTCACCCCCGGAGACGCACCCGACGTCCTCGTCGCGATGAACCCCGCCGCGCTGCGCGCCAACCTCGGCGACCTGCCCAAGGGCGCCACGATCATCGTCGACACCCACGACTTCACGACCCGCAACCTCACCAAGGCCGGCTACTCCGCGAGCCCGCTGGACGACGACTCCCTCGGGGAGTACGCCCTGCACCCGATCGACCTGACCGGCATGACCGTGGAGGCGGTCAAGGAGTACGGCCTGTCCCGCAAGGACGCCGCCCGGGCGAAGAACATGTTCGCGCTGGGCCTGCTCTCGTGGATGTACGGCCGGCCCACCGACTCCACCGTCTCGTTCCTGGAGCGGCGGTTCGCCAAGGTCCCCGACATCCGGGACGCCAACGTCACCGCGTTCACCAGCGGCTGGAACTTCGGCGAGACCACGGAGACGTTCGTGGTCTCCTACGAGATCAAGCCGGCGCCGATGAGCCCCGGCACCTACCGCAACATCACCGGCAACCTCGCGCTCGCCTACGGCCTGCTCGCCAGCGGCGTCCGGTCCGGGCTGCCGATCTTCCTCGGGTCCTACCCGATCACGCCGGCCTCGGACATCCTCCACGAGCTGAGCAAGCACAAGGCCTTCGGCGTGACCACGTTCCAGGCGGAGGACGAGATCGCCGGCATCGGAGCCGCCCTCGGCGCGTCCTTCGCCGGCAGCCTCGGCGTCACCACCACCTCCGGGCCGGGCATCGCGCTCAAGTCGGAGACGATCGGCCTCGCCGTGATGACCGAGCTCCCGCTCCTGGTGATCGACGTCCAGCGCGGCGGTCCCTCCACCGGCCTGCCCACCAAGACCGAGCAGGCCGACCTGCTGCAGGCGATGTTCGGGCGCAACGGCGAGTCGCCGGTCCCGATCATCGCGCCGCAGTCCCCCGGCGACTGCTTCGACGCCGCGCTCGAGGCGACCCGCATCGCCGTCACCTACCGCACGCCGGTGATGCTGCTCTCCGACGGCATGCTCGCCAACGGTTCCGAGCCCTGGCGGATCCCCGACGTCGCCGAGCTCCCGGAGATCGACCCGGGCTTCGCCGACGCGCACAACCACGCGACGACCGACAAGGCCGGCGAGGACGCGACCGACTTCTGGCCCTACCTGCGCGACGAGGCCACGCTGGCCCGTCCGTGGGCGATCCCCGGTACGGCGGGCCTCGAGCACCGCATCGGCGGCCTCGAGAAGGGCGACGGGCACGGCAACATCTCCTACGACCCGGCCAACCACGACTACATGGTCCGCACCCGCCAGGCGAAGGTCGACCGGATCGCGGAGTCACTGCCACCGCTCGAGGTCGACGACCCCAGCGGCGAGGCCAAGGTGCTGGTGCTCGGCTGGGGGTCGACGTACGGCCCGATCGGCGCCGGGTGCCGGCGGGTCCGCAAGGCGGGCTACCACGTCGCCCAGGCCCACCTGCGCCACCTCAACCCGTTCCCGAAGGACCTCGGCGAGGTCCTCGCCCGCTACGACAAGGTGCTGGTCCCCGAGATGAACCTCGGGCAGCTCAGCATGCTGCTGCGGGCGAAGTACCTCGTCGACGTGATCGGCTACAACCACGTTCGTGGACTGCCCCTCAAGGCCGCCGAGCTTGCGGAGGCGATCGGTGAGCTCGTCTCGTCGGCCGAGGGCATCCACGTCGACCTGACCCCCGAGGAGGCGGTGAAGTGACCACCACAGGCCTGCCGTTCCCCAGCCAGCGCAGCGGTGTCGAGGGTGTCCCCACGACCGACACCGCACAGACCGGCAAGGAGTTCACCAGCGACCAGGAGGTCCGCTGGTGCCCGGGCTGCGGCGACTACGCCGTCCTCAAGGCCGTCCAGGGCTTCCTGCCCGAGCTCGGCCTGCGGCGGGAGAACATCGTCTTCGTCTCGGGCATCGGGTGCTCCTCCCGGTTCCCCTACTACCTCGACACCTACGGGATGCACTCCATCCACGGCCGAGCGCCCTCGATCGCGACCGGGATCGCCACCTCGCGCGAGGACCTCTCGGTGTGGGTCGTCACCGGTGACGGCGATGCGCTGTCCATCGGCGGCAACCACCTGATCCATGCGCTGCGCCGCAACGTCAACATGACGATCCTGCTGTTCAACAACCGGATCTACGGCCTGACGAAGGGTCAGTACTCCCCCACGTCGGAGCCCGGCAAGGTCACCAAGTCCACCCCGATGGGCTCGGTCGACCACCCGTTCAACCCCGTCTCCCTCGCGCTCGGTGCGGAGGGGACGTTCGTGGCGCGCACCATCGACTCCGACCGCAAGCACCTCACCTCGGTGCTGTCGGCGGCCGCCGCCCACCGCGGCACGTCGCTGGTCGAGATCTACCAGAACTGCCCGATCTTCAACGACGGCGCGTTCGACGCGATCAAGGACCGCGACACCAAGGAGGACGCGATCATCCCGCTGGTGCACGGCGAGCCGATCAGGTTCGGCGTCGGCGGCGCCAAGGGACTGGTCCGCGACCCCGCCACCGGTGGCGTCAAGGTGGTCGAGGTCGGCGACGACCCGAGCCATGTCAGCGAGGACGCGCTGCTCGTGCACGACGCGCGCAACCCCGACCCGACCATCGCGTTCGCGATCTCCCGGCTCACCGACGCCGGCTACCTCCACCAGGCGCCGATCGGGATCTTCCGGCAGGTGGAACGACCGACGTACGACGACCAGGCCCGCGAGCAGATCGTCACCACCCGCGGCGCGAACGCCGAGGAGGCCACCGACCGGCTGGCCGCCCTGATCGGCGGCGGGGACACCTGGACGGTCGTCTGAGCCGCTCCGGTGTCGCGTCGCCGAGGAGCAACCCGGACGTCACTCCAACGTCACCGGACGCTCGCCCGGGCTCCACCTGCCCCCCCTAGGTTCGCGGGCGAATCCACCGGTGAGCGCGAGGAGCCCCGCATGTCGACCACCCCGTCCCGTCCCACCCTGCTTCCCCTGATCCAGACGGGACCGCATGGCTCCCGGAGCAGGATGACCTGCCACTACCGGTGCGGCGACGCCTGCGACCAGCCGATCCCCAACCAGACCGGCAACGGGCACATCCAGGACGTCGTCACCACGGCGATCCGCCGCCGCTCGGTGCTGCGCGGGGCCGCGATCGGTGCCGGCGCGCTGGCCGTCGGCGGGCTCACCACGCAGGCGCTGCCGGCCGCCGCCGCGGGCGTGGGGACGGCATCGTTCACCCCCGTCAAGCCGAACAAGCGGGACGCACTGGTCGTCCCGGACGGCTACCGGCACGACGTCGTCGTCCGCTGGGGAGACCCGGTCGAGGCCGGCTCCCCTGCCTTCGACGTGAACAACCAGACCCCGGAGGCGGCCGCCCAGCAGTTCGGCTACAACAACGACTACGTGGGCCTGGTTCCGCTCGACGACGACCGCGCACTGCTGGTGGTCAACCACGAGTACACCGACGGGGAGCTGATGTTCCCGACCGGCGCCTACGACGACGCCACGATGAAGCAGATCGAGATGGCCTCGCACGGCATGAGCGTGCTGATGGTCCGGCGCGGCCGGGTGCCCGGGTCGTGGCGTCGGGTGAGCCCGACGCAGTCGGAGTACAACCGCCGCATCCACGTCGGCTCCACCTTCCGGCTCACCGGGCCGGCGGCGGGCGACCCGCGGCTGAGGACGACCGCGGACCCCAGCGGCACCACCGTGTTCGGCACGCTCAACAACTGCGCCGGCGGTGCCACGCCGTGGGGCACCATCTTGTCCGGCGAGGAGAACTTCAACGGCTACTTCGACGCCTCGGGCGCGCTCGCCCCGGCGTACGCCGACTCCTACGCGCGCTACGGCATCACCGGCAGCGGGCGGGGTTGGAGCGACGTCGACCCCCGGTTCGACCTGACCACCGAGCCCCACGAACCGTTCCGCTTCGGGTGGGTCGTCGAGCTCGACCCGATGCGGCCCGGCTCCGCGCCGCGCAAGCGCACCATGCTCGGCCGGATGAAGCACGAGGGCGCCAACATCTCGGTGACGCCCGGCGGCCGCGCCGTCGCCTACATGGGCGACGACGAGCGCAACGACTACTTCTACAAGTTCGTCTCGCGCGACCCGATCGACGACAGCGGCACCGCCGCCGCACGCCGGCACAACATGACCCTCCTCGACCACGGCACGCTCTACGTCGCGCGGTTCACCGACGAGGCGCCCGACGCCGCGCCGGAGTACGACGGCACCGGCCGCTGGCTCCCGCTCACCTCCGACACCGAGTCCTTCGTGGACGGGATGAGCGTTGCCGACGTCCTCATCAACACGCGGCTGGCAGCCGACGCCGTCGCCCCGACGAAGATGGACCGTCCCGAGGACGTCGAGGGCAACCCGGTGAACGGCAAGGTGTACCTGGCGCTCACCAACAACTCCGGGCGCGGCACCACCGTCCCTCCGGACGAGGCCAACCCGATCACCACGTCGATGACCCGCGACTCGCTCGGCGGGCCCCTCGTCCCCAAGTCCGGCAACCGCAACGGCTACGTCCTCGAGCTGACCCCGGAGGCCGGCAACCACGCCCACCGCCGCTTCACCTGGCAGCTGATGCTGGTGTGCGGTGACCCGGCCGCTCCGGAGACCTACTTCGCCGGTTACGACCCGGCCCGGGTCAGCCCGATCAGCTGCCCGGACAACGTCGCCTTCGACTCCACCGGCAACCTGTGGATCTCCACCGACGGCAACGTGCTCGGCTCCAACGACGGCATCTTCCGGGTGCCCGTCAAGGGCGCCGAGCGCGGGCACGTCGAGCAGTTCCTCACCGTGCCCCGGGGCGCGGAGGCCTGCGGGCCGCTTGATCACCGACGGCGACCGGGCGGTGTGGGTCGCCGTGCAGCACCCCGGCGAGGTGGACGGCGCGACGTTCGAGGCTCCCGCGAGCACCTGGCCCCACACCGACGACTTCCCCCGCCCCTCCGTCTGCGTGGCCTACCGCGCCCGTTAGCCGACCCGGCGCAAGTTCACGCCGGAACCCCGCCTCGACGCCGGCGCAGAGTTCACGCCGGAACCCCGCCGAGTCGGCGCAAGGTCACGGCCGCACCGGGTAATTTGCGCCGGCTCGGCACGGCTCAGGGAGTAACGTGCGCCGGGTCGGCTCAGGCGGAGCGGGTGGCCACGATGTCGGCGAAGGCCTCGAGCGCCGCCCGCACGGGACCCGCCGGGAGCGCCGTCAGCAGCCCCTTGGCCTCGCGGGCGCGGTCCACGACGTAGGCCCGCGCCTCGTCCATGGCGGGGTGCTTGCGCAGCAGGCCGAGCGCCTCGGCGTGCCGATCGTCGTCGCTCAGGTCGCCGGCGAGCAGCGCGAGCAGGCGTTCGTCGTCGGGGTCGGTCGAGGCCTGGGCCATCAGCACCGGCAACGTCGGGACCCCCTCCCTCAGGTCGGTGCCCGGCGTCTTGCCCGAGACCTCGTGGTCGGAGGCGATGTCGAGGATGTCGTCGGAGAGCTGGAAGGCGGCGCCGACGATCCGGCCGTACGCCGTCAGCGCCTCCTCCACCTCGGTCGTGGCGCCGCCGAACCGGGCGCCGTAGCGGGCCGAGGTGGCGATCAGGGAGCCGGTCTTGCCGGCGACGACCTCCAGGTAGTGCTCGAGCGGGTCCTCGCCGGGTCCGGGCTGCACGGTCTCCAGGATCTGGCCCTCGACGAGATGGGTGAACGTCTGCGCCTGGATCCGGACGGCATCGGCCCCCAGCTGGGCCGTGAGCTCGGAGGACTTGGAGAACAGGAAGTCGCCGGTGAGGATCGCGACGTGGTTGTCCCACCGCGCGTTCGCCGACTTGGCGCCGCGGCGCAGCTCGGCCTCGTCCATCACGTCGTCGTGGTAGAGCGACGCGAGGTGGGTCAGCTCGACGACGCACGCGGCGGTGATCACCTCGTCGGCGTCCGGGTGGGCGCCGGCCTCGGCGGCCAGCAGCACCAGCAGCGGACGGAACCGCTTCCCCCCGGCCTCCATCAGGTGGCTGGCGGCCTCGGTCACGAATCCGGCGCGGCTGCGCACATGACCGGTCAGCGCGTCCTCGACCGCGTTCATCCGCTCCTCGAGGCGGGCGGCGAGGGCCGCGTCGGTGACGGGCAGCGCCAGACTGCCAGTCGCGGGGGTGCTCACCTGATGAATTGTCCCGCAGTACCGGCCAGATCCAGCACCGGCCCCGGCAGGACGCCCAGCACCAGGGTCGCCGCGGCACCGATCGCGATCGTGGTCGCGGTGAGCACCGACGGGCGCGACACGCTGGGCGCCTCGCCCGCGGGGTCGTTGAAGTACATCACCACGATCACGCGCACGTAGAAGAACGCCGCGACGATGCTCATCAGCACGGCGGCGATGACGACCGGCCACGCGCCGGCCGAGAGGGCGACCTCGAACACCGCCCACTTGCCGACGAAGCCCGACGTGAGCGGGATCCCGGCCATCGCGAGCAGGAAGAACGCGAAGACGCCCGCCACCAGCGGGGACTCCTTGCCCAGGCCCGCCCACCGCGACAGGTGGGTCTGCTCGCCGCCGGAGTCGCGGACCAGGGTGACGACCGCGAACGCCCCGAGCGTGGCGAAGCCGTAGGTGACGAGGTAGAAGAGCACGGCCTGCAGCGAGGTGATCTGCCCGACCGTGAGGTCGGCGGCGCTCTGCACCCCGAGGACACCGGTCAGCAGGAACCCGGTGTGGGCCACCGAGGAGTAGGCCAGCAGCCGCTTGATGTCGGTCTGCGCGATGGCGAGCACCGAGCCGACCACCATGGTCAGGATCGCCACCACCCACATCATCGGCTGCCAGCTCCACCGGTCGGCACCGAAGGCGACGTAGAAGAGTCGCAGCAGCGCGCCGAAGGCGGCGACCTTGGTGCCGGCGGCCATGAACGCCGTCACCGCGGTGGGCGCTCCCTGATAGGCGTCCGGCGTCCACGCCTGGAACGGCGCGGCCCCGATCTTGAAGAACAGGCCGACCGAGAGCATGCCGATCCCGATCAGCAGCAGGTTGCGGTTGCCGAGGTCGTTGCGGACCGCCTCGTTGATCGCGGCGAACTCCATCGACCCGGCGAACCCGTAGACCAGTGCGATGCCGTAGAGGAAGAAGCCCGAGGAGAACGCGCCGAGGAGGAAGTACTTCAGGGCGGCTTCCTGGCTGAGCAGCCGTCGCCGACGCGCCAGCCCGCACAGCAGGTAGAGCGGCAGCGAGAGCACCTCGAGCGCGACGAACATCGTCAGCAGGTCGTTGGCCGCGGGGAAGAGCATCATCCCGCCGACCGCGAACAGCATCAGCGGGTAGACCTCGGTGTGCTCCATGCCCGAGGTGGACGCCCGACGCTCGGCCTCGGTGCCGGGCAGCGCGGCGGCCTGGCCGGCGAACGCGGACACGCCCTCCCTCGAGGTGGCGTTCGGCGAAGAGCAGCAGACCGCCCAGCGAGAAGACCAGGATCAGCCCCCACAGGAACACGCTCGGCCCGTCGACGGCGATCGTGCCCTCGGCGGCGATCAGTCCGCGGGCGACGCCGCCGCCCCGGGACGTCAGGTCGGCGGCGACCAGGCAGGTCGCGACGAGGGCGACGACCAGGCCGACGAACGCCAGGACGCTCTGGGTGAGGTAGCGGTACGCGCGCGGCACGAACGCCTCGACGAGTACGCCGGCGCACGCGACGCCGAGGACCACCAGCAGCGGCGACAGCTCGGCGTACTCGATGGTGGGCTTGACGAACTCCATCAGTGCTGGCCCTCCTCGGCCGAGCCGTGCCCCTCAGCGGGCACGACCGGGGCGTCGTCGGACACGCCGACCTGTTCGAGCGTGGTGTCGACGGTCGGGTTGATCACGTCGAGCAGGGGCATGGGGTAGAAGCCGAACAGCACCAGCGCGAGGATCAGGGGCGCCACCACGCCGACCTCCCGCCTGTCCAGGTCGGCGACTGCGGCGTACTCCGGCCGCACCGGCCCGGTCATCGTCCGCTGGTACATCCACAGCGCGTAGATCGCGGCGAGCACGATCGCGGTGACCGCGACCGCCCCGGCCCAGGGCGCGTAGTCGAAGGCCGAGATCAGCACCAGCATCTCCGACACGAACGGGGAGAGACCGGGCAGGCCGCACGCGGCGAGGCCGGCGACCAGGAACGCACCCGCCAGGACCGGTGCGGTCTTCTCGATCCCGCCCATCCGGCTGATCAGGGTCGTGCCGCTGCGCCGGATCAGGAAGCCCGCCACCAGGAAGAGCAGGGCGGTGGCGAGGCCGTGGTTGACCATGTAGAGGATCGCGCCGGTGCTGCCCTGGCTGCTGAACACGAAGATGCCGAGCACGATCAGCCCGAAGTGGCTCAGGGACGTCAGGCCGATCAGGCGCAGCACGTCGTCCTGCCCGATCGCCACGAGGGCGCCGTAGACGATCGAGATGAGGGCGAGCACGACCACGACCGGTGTGGCCCACTGGGAGGCCTCGGGCAGCAGTCCCAGGCAGAACCGCAGCATGCCGAACGTGCCGATCTTGTCGAGGATGCAGACCAGCAGCACGCTCGTGCCGGGAGTGGCCTTCTCGGTCGTGTCGGCGAGCCAGGTGTGGACCGGGAACATCGGAGCCTTGATCGCGAACGCGATGAAGAAGCCGACGAAGATCCAGCGCCCGGTGGTGCCGTCGATGTCGAGCGCGGCCAGCTCGGTGATGAGGTACGTCGGAGTGCCCGCCCGCGCCGAGACGACGTAGAGGCCGATCACGGAGGCGAGCATGACCAGCCCGCCGGCGAGCTGGTAGATCAGGAACTTCACCGCGGCCCGGCTGCGACCGAGCCGGCCGAACCCGCCGATCAGGAAGTAGGCGGGGATCAGGGTGGCCTCGAAGACGACGTAGAAGAGGAACACGTCGGTGGCGGCGAACACGGCGAGCGAGAACGACTCGAGCGCCAGCGTCCAGGCGAAGAACGCCGGCGCCTTGCCCTCGGCATCGGCCTCGTGCCAGGACGCGACCATCACGACCGGCACCAGGACCGCGGTGAGCAGGACCATGAGGAGACCCAGGCCGTCGACCCCGACGGCGTAGTGGGCCCCGAAGACGCTGATCCACTCGTGCTGCTCGGTGAACTGCATGCCGCCGCCGGCGTCGTAGCCGAAGGCCATCACGACGGCGCCGAGCAGGGTGATGCCGGCGACGCCGAGCCCGACCTGCTTGGCCAGCGCGCTGCCGGGCACCCGGGGCAGGAACGCCGTCACGACCGCGCCGACCAGCGGCAGCACGATCAGGGTGGTGAGCCAGGGGAACTGGTTCATGCGAGGTTCACCGCCAGGAGCGCGAGGACGACGAGGAGGACGCCGGCGAGGACGGACAGGGCGTAGGAGCGGACGAAGCCGTTCTGCACCTTGCGGAAGACTCCGGCGAAGCCGCCGACGGCGAGCGAGCCGCCCTCGACCACTCCGTCGACGCCGCGGCGGTCCATCGTGGTCAGCCCGCCGACCACCTGGCGGCCCGGGTTGACCACGAAGGTGTCGTTGATCGCGTCACCGTAGAGGTCCTGCCTCGCGGCGCGGGTCGCGAAGGACACCTCGCGGGGCGCCTCGCGCGGGACCTCGCGCTTGCCGACGAGGAACCAGGCGAGGGCGACGCCGATCGCCACCACCAGGACGGCGAGCAGCGTGATGACCAGTGGCGGGCAGCGGGGGCTCGTGGTGCTCGGCGACGCCGACGACCGGGGCGAGGAAGTCCACGATCCAGTCACCGGCGAGCATGATGCCGCCGAGCACCGAGAGCGCGGCGAGCACGATCAGCGGCACGGTCATCACCTTCGGCGACTCGTGCGGGTGCGTGTCCTCGGCCCAGCGCTTGCCGGTGAAGAACGTCATCAGCATCAGCCGCGTCATGTAGAAGCCGGTCACCCCGGCTCCGATCAGTGCGGCGATCCCCACCAGCCAGTTCTCGGCCAGCGCGGTCTCGATGATCTTGTCCTTGGACCAGAAGCCGGAGAAGCCCGGGAACCCGATGATCGCGAGGTAGCCCATCGCGAACGTCAGGAACGTCACCGGGACGGCCTTCTGCAGGGCGCCGTAGTGCCGCATGTCGACGTCGTCGTCCATCGCGTGCATCACCGAGCCGGCGCCGAGGAACATGTTGGCCTTGAAGAAGCCGTGGGTGAGCAGGTGGAAGATCGCGAAGGCGTAGCCGGCGACGCCGAGCCCCGCGCCGAGCATCATGTAGCCGATCTGGCTCATCGTCGATCCGGCGAGCGCCTTCTTGATGTCGTCCTTGGCGCACCCGATGACCGCACCCCACAGGAGCGTGACCACCGCGACGATGACCACGGCGGTCTGGGCGTGCGGCGCGAGCTCGAAGATGAAGTTGGAGCGGGTGATCAGGTAGACGCCGGCGGTCACCATGGTCGCCGCGTGGATGAGCGCCGAGACCGGGGTCGGGCCCTCCATCGCGTCGAGCAGCCAGGACTGCAGCGGGACCTGGGCGGACTTGCCGCAGGCGGCGAGCAGGAGCAGCAGGCCGAGCACGGTCAGGGTGGCCTCCGACGCCTCACCGGAGACCGCACTGATCCCGTCGAAGTCGGTGGTGCCCCAGGTGACGAACATCAGGGCGACGGCCAGCGAGAGTCCGATGTCGCCGACCCGGTTGATCACGAACGCCTTCTTGGCAGCGGCGGCTGCGGAGTGCTTGTGCTGCCAGAAGCCGATCAGGAGGTACGACGCCAGGCCGACGCCCTCCCAGCCCAGGAACAGGCCGAGGTAGTTGGCCGACATCACCAGCATCAGCATCGCGGCGACGAAGAGGTTGAGGTAGCCGAAGAAGCGCCGCCGACGATCGTCGTGCGCCATGTAGCCGATGGAGTAGACGTGGATCAGCGACCCGACGCCGGTGATCAGCAGCAGGAACAGCGCCGTCAGCGGGTCGTAGATCAGCTCGAAGTCGACGGTGAGGTCACCGGCCTCGAACCAGGTGAAGAGGTGCTGGGAGACCTGCCGCTCGTCCTCGCCCCGACCCAGCAGCTGGACGAACATCACCAGGCTGATCAGGAACGAGCCGATCGGCAGGGCGCAGCCGAGCAGGTGTCCCCACCGGTCGACCACCTTGGGCGCGATCGCGCCGCCGACGAGCAGCACCGCGGCACCGAGCAGCGGCAGCGCGATCACCAGCCAGAGCAGGGAGAACGCCCCGTCGGCGGCTCCCGGGCTCACCACGGGGACGCCGGAGCCGTGCAGGCCTCCACCCTCGAGAAAGACGTTGGTCACGAGTCAGCCCCTCAGTACTTCAGCAGGCTCGCGTCGTCGACCGAGGCCGAGCGGCGGGTGCGGAAGATGGTCATGATGATCGCCAACCCGACGACGACCTCGGCCGCGGCCACCACCATCACGAAGAAGGCGGCGATCTGGCCGTCGAGGTTGCCGTGCTGACGGGCGAAGGCCACCAGCGCGAGGTTGCACGCGTTGAGCATCAGCTCGATGCACATGAACACCACGATGGAGTTGCGGCGGGTGAGCACCCCGACGCAGCCGATGGTGAACAGGATCGCGGAGAGGACGACGTACTCAGTCATGACTCATCACCTCGGGTCACGTCCTCCTCGGTGCGGGCGGAGGCTCCGGCCCTGCCCGAGCGACGGCCCTCGCCCGACGGCGAGGTCGAGACGCCGCCGAGCTGCTGCTGGACACCCTCGATGTCGTCGGCCAGCGCCGGCGCCGAGCGGACCGTCCCGCGGGCCGCGAGCACCCGGGAGACCGACTCCTCCGAGGCCGTTCCGTCGGGCAGCAGGGCCGGGGTGTCCACGGCGTTGTGTCGCGCGAAGACACCCGGGGAGGGCAGCGGGCCGGGGTGCTTGCCGGACGCGGCGTAGTCCCGCATCCGGGCCGCCGCGCGGCTCGCCTGGGTCTCCTTGGGCGTGAGCTGCTCGCGGTGCGCGAGCACCATCGCGCCGACGGCTGCGGTGATCAGCAGGGCGCTGGTGGTCTCGAAGGCGAACACGTAACGGGAGAACAGGATGTTGGCGAGGGCCTGGATGTTGCCGCCGGAGTTGGCCTCCTCGAGACCGACGACGGTGCCGAGCGAGACCTGACCGAGCCCCACGACGAGGACGACGCCGAGCAGCAGGCCGCCGATGCTCGCGAGGACCCGCTGGCCCTTGATCGTCTCGACGACCGAGTCGGAGGCGTCCACCCCGACCAGCATCAGCACGAACAGGAACAGCATCAGGATCGCGCCGGTGTAGACGATGATCTGCACGGCGAACAGGAACGGCGCCTCGAGGACGGCGTAGAGCACCGCGAGCCCGATCATCACCACCGCCAGCAGCAGCGCGGCGTGCACGGCCTTGCGCACGAACAGGATGCCGAGTGCGGCGGCGACCATCACGGGGGCCAGGATCCAGAACGTCATTCGCCGGCCTCCTTCCGGTGGAAGGTCCCGCGGTAGTAGTCGCCCTCGTCGTCGCCGAGCTGCATCTCGTGGGGCGGCTGCTCCATCCCCGGCAGCAGCGGCGCCAGGAGGTCGGACTTCTCGTAGATCAGGTCGGCCCGGTTGTCGTCGGCCAGCTCGTACTCGTTGGTCATCGTGAGCGCGCGGGTCGGGCAGGCCTCGATGCACAGGCCGCACAGGATGCACCGCAGGTAGTTGATCTGGTAGACGCGGCCGTAGCGCTCACCGGGGCTGAACCGACCCTCGCCGTTGGCGCTGTCGTCGTTGGAGGCACCCTCGACATAGATCGCGTCGGCGGGGCAGGCCCAGGCGCACAGCTCGCAGCCGATGCACTTCTCCAGCCCGTCGGGCCAGCGGTTGAGCTGGTGCCGGCCGTGGAAGCGCGGAGCGGTGGGCAGCTTCTCGAAGGGGTACTGCTCGGTCACCACCTTCTTGAACATGGTGCGGAAGGTGACTCCGAACCCCGCGATCGGGTCCCAGAACTGCTCCCGGACCCCCTTGGCGTCGGCCATCAGGATGCGCCTCCTTCTCGGGTGACCGGCGGGGACTTCTCGAACCGCAGCGGCTGGGCGGCTCCGCGCACCGGGCCGCCCGCCGGCATCGGCGGGGCCGGGTAGCCACCGGCGTACGCGTCGACGGGCTGGGCCGGCTCGCCGTCCTCGTCGGGCGCCACCTCGGTCTTCTCGCTCTCGCCCGACGAAGTACAGGACGACGAAGAGCACGGCGAGGACACCGAACCCGCCGAGGAGGTACTGCCGGTCGATGCCGCCCTCCAGCGAGATCGAGCGAACCGTGGCCACGGCGATGATCCACACCAGCGCGATCGGGATCAGCCGCTTCCAGCCGAAGTGCATGAACTGGTCGTAGCGGAGCCGGGGCAGCGTGCCGCGCAGCCAGATGAAGCCGAAGATGAAGAACAGCACCTTGCCGAAGAACCACAGCAGCGGCCAGTAGCCCTCGTTGGCGCCGGGCCAGAGGTGGACGATGCCCCAGGGTGCGTGCCAGCCGCCGAGGAAGAGCGTGGTGGCCAGCGCGGACACCGTGGCCATGTTGACGTACTCGGCGAGGAAGAACAGGGCGAACTTCAGGCTGGAGTACTCGGTGTGGAAGCCCGCCGACGAGCTCGCCCTCGGCCTCGGGCAGGTCGAACGGCGCCCGGTTGGTCTCCCCCACCATGGCGATCAGGTAGATCACGAACGAGGGCGCCAGGATCAGGCCGAACCAGAACTCATCCTGCGCCGCGACGATCCCGGAGGTCGACGCCGAGCCGGCGTAGAGGAAGACCGCGACGAAGGCGAGGCCCATCGCGACCTCGTAGGAGATCATCTGGGCGCTCGAGCGCAGGCCGCCGAGCAGGGAGTACGTCGACCCGCTGGACCAGCCGCCCAGCACGATGCCGTAGATGCCGATCGAGGCGATCGCGAGCACGAAGAGGACCGCCACCGGCATGTCGGTGAGCTGCAGCGGGGTCCTGATGTCGGTGAACGGCACGTCGACCACGGGGCCGAACGGGATCACGGAGAAGGTCACGAACGCCGGGATCGTGGCGATGACCGGGGCGAGCAGGAAGACGACCTTGTCGGCCGCCTTGGGGATGATGTCTTCCTTCAGCGCCAGCTTCACGCCGTCCGCCAGCGACTGGAGCAGGCCGAAGGGGCCGTGCACGTTGGGTCCGATCCGGTGCTGCATCCGCGCCACCACCCGGCGCTCGAACCAGATGTTGAACAGCGTCAGCAGGACCAGGACCAGGAAGATCAGCACGGCCTTGACCAGGATCAGCCACCACGGGTCGCGGCCGAAGGCCGACAGGTCGTCGACGACGAGCGGCGCCACGCATGCCGGTCGCGATCATGGCCGGCCTCCCTTCAGCGGTGACCTGGCTGCCGGGTGAGGCGAGATCGGCCAGCACTCCCCGCCCGAACGAGTTGGCCGGCACCCAGACGGTGCCCTCGGCGAGGTCGGCGATCTCGGCCGGCAGGGTGACCGACCCGCGGTCACCGGTGAGGGTCACGGTCTGCCCGATGGCGTCGTACACCTCCGCGGACACGCGGACCACCGGGACCCGGGCCGTGGCGAGGTAGGCCTTGTCGCCGTCCTGCATGGAGCCGTTGTCGATCATCTGCTTCCAGGTCGCGAGCGTCAGCCTGGTCTTGAGGACCTTGGCCGGCTTGGTGGGCTCCGGCGCCTCGAACGACGCCCGCGGACCGTCCCAGCCGCCGAGCTCCTCCATCTGGACCCGGACGTCGGCGACGGTGCGGAACCCGAGCGGACGCCCCAGCTCCTCGGCGATCCCGGCCAGGACCCGGAGGTCGGGCAGGGAACCGGGATTGGTGAAGACCGCGTCGAACTGGCGCAGCCGCCCCTCCCAGTTGACGAAAGTGCCGGCCTTGTCGCTGACCGGGGCCACCGGGAACACCACGTCGGCGGCTCGGGTCACCTCGGTCTCGCGCAGCTCGAGGGCGACCACGAAGCCGGCAGCCTCGATCGCCGCTCGAGTCGACGGCCGGGTCGCTGGTGTCGTCGGGGTCGACGCCACCGATGACCAGTCCCGCCGATCTCACCGGCGGCCAGCGCGGCGACGATGCCGTCGGCGTCGCGCCCCTCGGCCTCCGGCAGGGACTCCACGTCCCACGCCGCGGCGACGTCGACCCGGGCGGAGGCGTCGGCCACCGGCCGGCCACCGGGCAGCAGGTTCGGCAGGCAGCCGGTCTCGACGGCGCCCCGGTCGCCGGCACGGCGCGGCACCCAGGCCAGCCGGGCACCGGTCCGCTGGGCCAGCGCGACGGCGGACGCCAGCGCGCCGGGCGAGCTGGCGAGCCGTTCACCGACGAGGATCACGGCGGTCTTGTCGACGCCGTACTCGCCCTGCTCGACGAGGGCGTCGAGCGCGGCGGCCTCGTCGCCGGGACGGGTCTTGACCAGGTGGCCGCCGAGCTTCCGCAGCCCGCGGGAGGCGTACGGCGCCAGCGAGATGACGCGGGTGGTGCGACGGGTGGCCTTGCGCAGCCGCAGGAAGATCGCGCCGGCCTCGTCCTCCGGCTCGAGCCCCGCGAGCACCACGGTGGACGCGGTCTCGAGGTCGGCGAACGAGACGGGTCGCTCGAGGACCACCTGGGAGGCGAGGAACGAGGTCTCCTCGGCGGACAGCGGCCGAGCCCGGAAGTCGATGTCGTTGGTGTCGAGGGCGACCCGGGCGAACTTGCTGTAGGCGTAGGCGTCCTCGGCGGTGACCCTTCCACCGGTCAGGACCGCGGCCGACCCGGCGGCCTGCAGGCCGCGGGCGGCGACGGCGAACGCCTCGGGCCACGAGGCGGGCCGCAGCTCGCCGTCTCGTCGCGCACCATCGGGTAGCCGAGGCGGTCGGTGCCGTGGGCGTACTGGAAGGCGAAGCGGTCCTTGTCGGTGATCCACTCCTCGTTGACCTCGGGGTCGTTGCCCGACAAGCCGGCGCATCACCTTGCCGCGCCGGTGGTCGACCCGGATCGCGGAGCCGCACGCGTCGTGCTCGGCGATGGCGGGGCTGGAGACCAGGTCGAAGGGCCGCGAGCGGAAGCGGTACTCGGCGGAGGTGAGCGCGCCGACCGGGCAGATCTGGATGGTGTTGCCCGAGAAGTAGGACTCGAAGGGCTCCTTCTCGTAGATGCCGACCTGCTGCAGCGCGCCCCGCTCGAGCAGCTCGATGAACGGGTCACCGGCGATCTGCTCGGAGAAGCGGGTGCAGCGCGCGCACAGCACGCAGCGCTCGCGGTCCAGCAGCACCTGCGCGGAGATGTTGATCGGCTTGGGGAAGGTCCGCTTGACGCCCTCGAACCGGGACTCGCCGCGGCCGTTGGACATGGCCTGGTTCTGCAGCGGGCACTCGCCGCCCTTGTCGCAGACCGGGCAGTCGAGCGGGTGGTTGATCAGCAGGAACTCCATGATCCCCTGCTGCGCCTTGTCGGCGACCGCACTCGTGGCCTGGGTCTGCACCACCATGCCCTCGGCGACGGGCAGGGTGCAGGAGGCCTGGGGCTTGGGGAACGGCTTGCCGTTGCCGGCGTCGGGAATGTCGACCAGGCACTGCCGGCAGGCGCCGACCGGCGCCAGCAGCGGATGGTCGCAGAACCGCGGGATCTCGACGCCGACCTGCTCGGCGGCCCGGATCACCAGCGTGCTCGGCGGGACGCTGACCTGGACGCCGTCGATGGTCAGCGAGACGAGGTCGGTCTTCTCGGGGGTGGTGGTCATGCGCTCGCTCCCACCGGCGCGAACAACGTCGAGACCGCCGGATCGAAAGGGCAGCCGCCTCCGGTCAGGTGGGCGACGTACTCGTCGCGGAAGTACTGGATCGAGCTGGCGATCGGCGAGACGGCGCCGTCGGCCAGCGCGCAGAACGAGCGGCCCATGATGTTGTCGCACTGGTCGAGCAGCAGGTCGAGGTCGCTCTCGCTGCCCTCACCCCGCTCGAGCCGGGCCAGCACCTGCACCAGCCACCAGGTGCCCTCCCGGCACGGCGTGCACTTGCCGCAGGACTCGTGCTTGTAGAACTCGGTCCAGCGCAGCACCGCCCGCACGACGCAGGTGCTGTCGTCGAAGATCTGCAGCGCCCTCGTGCCGAGCATCGACCCGGCGGCACCGATCGCCTCGAAGTCGAGCGGCACGTCGAGGTGCTCGGCCGTCAGCAGCGGCGTGCTCGACCCGCCGGGGGTCCAGAACTTCAGCTCATGGCCCTCACGTACGCCGCCGGCGAGTTCGATCAGCCGACGCAGGGTGATGCCGAGCGGCGCTTCGTACTGGCCCGGCTTCTCCACGTGGCCGGACAGGGAGAAGATGCCGTAGCCCTTGGACTTCTCGGTGCCCATCGAGGAGAACCACGAGGCGCCGTGCTCCACGATGCTCGGCACCGACGCGATCGACTCGACGTTGTTGATCACCGTCGGGCTGGCGTAGAGGCCCGCCACGGCGGGGAACGGCGGACGCAGGCGCGGTTGGCCGCGACGGCCCTCGAGTCCCTCCAGCAGCGCGGTCTCCTCGCCACAGATGTAGGCGCCGGCGCCGGCGTGCACGATGACGTCGAGGTCGTAGCCGGAGCCGTGGATGTCCTTGCCGAGGTGGCCCGCGGCGTAGGCCTCCTCGACCGCCCGCTGGACGCGGCGGATCACGTGGAGCACCTCGCCGCGGATGTAGATGAACGCGGTGTTGGCGCGGATGGCGTAGGAGCTGATGATCACGCCCTCGAGCAGGGTGTGCGGGGCGGCCATCATCAGCGGGATGTCCTTGCAGGTCCCCGGCTCGGACTCGTCGGCGTTGACGACGAGGTACTTCGGCTTGGGGTTGTCCTGGGGGATGAAGCCCCACTTCATCCCGGTCGGGAACCCGGCGCCGCCGCGGCCGCGCAGACCCGACTCCTTGACCGCCTCGATGATGGCGTCGGGCTGCATGCCGAGCGCCTTCGGAGAGCGGCGTACCCGCCGCGCTGCTCGTGGGCGGCGAGGGTCCAGCTGCGCTCCTGGTCCCAGTTGTCGGTGAGGACCGGGGTCAACGTGTCCGTCACTTCTTGTCACCCCCCGGTGCCGTCCAGTCGTTGTCGCGGGCGATCTGCAGTCCCACCAGGCTGGCCGGTCCGGCGGCCGGCCCCTCGTCGGCGAGGCCGTCGGGGAACCCGGCGAGCACGCGCTCGGCCTCGCGCCAGGTGCACAGCTTCGGGACCGCGGGTGGAGTGGACGTCCTTGCCGGCCTGGAGGTCGTCGACGAGCCGGGTGGCCGACTCCGGGGTCATGTTGTCCATGAACTCCCAGTTGACCATCATCACCGGCGCGTAGTCGCAGGCCGCGTTGCACTCGACGTGCTCGAGGGTGATCTTCCCGTCGTCGGTGGTCTCGTCGTTGCCGACGTCGAGGTGCTCCTTGAGCCGCTCGAAGATCGCGTCGCCACCCATGACGGCGCACAGCGTGTTGGTGCAGACGCCGACGTGGTAGTCGCCGACGGGCCGGCGCTTGTACATCGTGTAGAACGTCGCGACCCCGCTGACCTCGGCCGCGGAGATGCCGAGGATGTCGGCACACGCCTCGATGCCCTCCGGGGTGACCCGACCCTCGACGGACTGCACCAGGTGCAGCATCGGCAGCAGGCCGGACCGCGGCTGGGGGTAGCGGTCGGCGATCTCCTGGAGCTCCGCCCGCGTCTTCTGCCCGATCATCGGGGTCCCCTCGGAGTTCGTGTGAGCGGAGGTAAGCGAAGCGGAGGAGCGAAGAACTTCGTGCGGTGCGCTCACCTGTCCACTCCTCCCATCACCGGGTCGATCGACGCGATCGCCACGATCACGTCGGCGACCATGCCGCCCTCGCTCATCACGCTGGTGGCCTGCAGGTTCGTGAACGACGGGTCGCGGAAGTGCGCGCGGAACGGGCGGGTGCCGCCGTCGGAGACGACGTGGGCGCCCAGCTCGCCGCGTGGCGACTCGATCGGCACGTACGCCTGGCCGGCGGGCACCCGGAAGCCCTCGGTGACGAGCTTGAAGTGGTGGATCAGGGCCTCCATCGACTCACCCATGATGTGGCGGATGTGATCGAGGCTGTTGCCCATCCCGTCGCTGCCGATCGCGAGCTGGCTGGGCCAGGCGATCTTCTTGTCGGCCACCATCACCGGCGCGTCCTCGAGCCCGGCCAGCCGGGCGGCGGCCTGCTCGACGATCTTCAGCGACTCCGACATCTCGGCGAGGCGCACGCGGAACCGGCCGTAGGAGTCGCAGGTGTCCCACGTCTGGACGTCGAAGTCGTAGGTCTCGTAGCCGCTGTAGGGCTGGGTCTTGCGGAGGTCCCACGGGTAGCCGGTGCTGCGCAGGACCGGGCCCGAGAGGCCCAGCGCCAGGCAGCCGGCGAGGTCGAGGTGGCCGACGTTCTCGAGGCGGGCCTTGAAGATCGGGTTGGCGTTGCAGAGCGCGGCGTACTCGGGGAGGCGCTTCTTCATCAGGGCGACGAAGTCGCGGATCTCGTCGAGGGCGCCGGGCGGGAGGTCCTGGGCGACACCGCCGGGGCGGATGAAGGCGTGGTTCATCCGCAGGCCGGTGATCAGCTCGAAGAGGTCGAGGACCAGCTCGCGCTCACGGAACCCGATGGTCATCACGGTCAGCGCGCCGATCTCCATGCCACCGGTCGCGATGCACACCAGGTGGGAGGAGATCCGGTTGAGCTCCATCAGGAGCACGCGCATGACCTGCGCCTTCTCCGGGATCTCGTCCTCGATGCCGAGCAGCCGCTCGACGCCCAGGGCGTAGGTGGCCTCGTTGTAGAACGGGCTGAGGTAGTCCATCCGCGTGCAGAACGTGGTGCCCTGCACCCAGGTGCGGTACTCCATGTTCTTCTCGATGCCGGTGTGGAGGTAGCCGATGCCGCAGCGGGCCTCGGTCACCGTCTCGCCCTCGAGCTCGAGGATGAGCCGGAGCACCCCGTGGGTGGAGGGGTGCTGCGGGCCCATGTTGACCACGACCCGCTCCTCGGCCTCCTCGCCGAGCCCCTCGGTGACGGAGTCCCAGTCCTGACCGGTGACGGTGAACACCTTGCCGGCGGAGGTCTCCGAACTGCCCGCGTAGATGTCCTGTGTCATGCCACATCCCCCCCAGGGGTCGGGGTCCCCGCGGCGTTGTTCGACGGGGGAGCGGAGCGGAGGAGGAGCAGAACGTCGTGGGGTGACTTCATGTGTAGGACCTCCGCTCGTCGGGCGGCGGGATGCTGCCGCCCTTGTACTCCACGGGGATGCCACCCAGCGGGTAGTCCTTCCGCTGGGGGTGGCCGGGCCAGTCGTCGGGCATCAGGATCCGGGTCAGCGCCGGGTGGCCGTCGAAGACGATGCCGAACATGTCGAACGTCTCGCGCTCGTGCCAGTCGTTGGTCGGGTAGATGCCGACGATGCTGGGGATGTGGGGGTCGGCGTCGGGCGCGGCGACCTCGAGGCGGATCCGGCGGTTGTGGGTCATCGAGAGCAGGTGGTAGACCGCGTGCAGCTCGCGGCCGGTGTCCTGCGGGTAGTGCACGCCGCTGACGCCGCTGCAGAACTCGAACCGCAGCTCGGCGTCGTCGCGCAGCATCCGGGCGACCGAGAGCAGGTCCTCGCGGCGGACGTGGAAGGTGATCTCGCCGCGGTGGATGACGACCCGCTCGATCGCGTGCTCGAGCCCCGTGTCGCGGAGCCCGGCCTCGAGGGCGTCGGCCACCTCGTCGAACCAGCCGCCGAACGGTCGCTGCGTCGCGCCGGGGTAGACGATCGGGTCGACCAGCCCGCCGTACCCGCTGGTGTCGCCGGAGCCCTTCGCCCCGAACATGCCGCGGCGTACGCCGACCGCGGGCTCGTTCGCCGCGTCGGCCGAGACGATGTCCTGGGTGCGGGTGCCGCGCGCCTTGTCGCTGCCCTGCTCGTTCTCCTGGTCGCTCACCGCAGCAGCCCCCGCATCTCGCTGGTCGGCAGTGCCGAGAGGGCGGCGGTCTCGCGCTCCTCGATCTGCCGACGGCGGTTGGGGCCGAGCGGGGTCGTCTTGACCTGGTCGTGGAGCTTGAGGATCGCGTCGATCAGCATCTCGGGCCGCGGCGGGCATCCGGGCAGGTACATGTCGACGGGAACGACGTGGTCGACACCCTGCACGACCGCGTAGTTGTTGAACATGCCGCCGCTGCTGGCGCAGACGCCCATGGCGAGCACCCACTTGGGGTCGGGCATCTGGTCGTAGATCTGGCGGAGGACGGGCGCCATCTTCTGGCTGACCCGGCCCGCGACGATCATCAGGTCGGCCTGCCGGGGGCTGGCCCGGAAGACCTCCATCCCGAAGCGGGCCAGGTCGTACTTGGGGCCACCGCTGGTCATCATCTCGATCGCGCAGCAGGCCAGGCCGAACGTGGCGGGCCAGAAGCTGGCCTTGCGCATGTAGCCGGCGACGCCCTCGACCGTGGTCAGCAGGACGCCGCTGGGGAGCTTCTCCTCGATACCCATGTCACGGCCCCTTCGACGTCCCAGATCCGATCCAGTCCGCCGCGGCGCCATACGTAGGCGTAGGCGATGAAGACGGTGGCGATGAAGAGGACCATCTCGACCAGCCCGAAGAAGCCCAGCGCGTCGAAGCGGACGGCCCACGGGTAGAGGAAGATGATCTCGATGTCGAAGACGATGAACATCATCGCGGTGATGTAGTACTTCACCGGGAAGCGGCCACCGCCGACCGGCTGCGGGGTGGGCTCGATGCCGCACTCGTAGGAGTCGAGCTTGGCCCGGTTGTAACGCTTCGGGCCGACCGCGGCGCTCATGATCACCGAGAAGACCGCGAAGCCGGCAGCGAGGAGGGCCAACGCCAGGACCGGCGTGTAGAGCTCCATCCGTGCGTTCCTTCCCTCTGCTGCTGCGCCGGCCTCCGCCCCGACCGTGGACGGTTGTGACTTTGTGAAGTCCTTCACTAAGTGGCGCGGGCCACAGTCTAGAGCGCGCTGTCAGATCACGCACCCCGGGGTCAGACGTTCCGGAGGGGCTAGTTCGTCGCCCGGTGCAGGGCCACGATCCCCCCGGTCAGGTTGCGCCACTCGGGCCGCGCCCAGCCCGCCTCGGCGACCAGATCGGCCAGGCCGCGCTGGTCGGGCCACGCCCGGATCGACTCGGCGAGGTAGACGTAGGCGTCGGGCGAGGAGGAGACCGCGCGGGCGATCGCGGGCAGCGCCTTCATCAGGTATTCGAGGTAGACCGTGCGGAACGCGCGCGTTCGTCGGGTGGCTGAACTCGCACACGACGAGGCGGCCGCCCGGCTTGGTCACCCGCAGCAGCTCGCGCAGCCCCGCGAGCGGGTCGACGATGTTGCGCAGCCCGAAGGAGATCGTCACCGCGTCGAACGTGCCGTCCGCGAACGGCAGCTGGGTGCCGTCACCCGCGGTGAAGGGCAGCGCCGGCCTCGCCTGCTTGCCCACTCTCAGCATCCCGAGCGAGAAGTCGCACGGGACGACGGTGGCACCCTGGTCGGCGAACGGCTGGCTCGAGGTTCCCGGTCCCGGCCGCGAGGTCGAGGACCAGGTCGCCCGGCTTCACGTCGACCGCGCGGATCACGTCGTGGCGCCAGCGCCGGTCCATCCCCATCGACAGCACGTCGTTGGTGAGGTCGTAGCGCCGGGCGACGGCGTCGAACATCCGACGTACGTCGGTGGGTCGTTTGTCGAGCTCTGCGCGGGCCACGCCGGAACTCTACGGCGGCGCCGTCGTTGGCAACGAAGCGGTCACGATGGCCGACCCCGCGACACGAGTGGCAACCAAATCCCGGGGAATCGCGTCTGTCGTCGTGACACTGGAAGTTCGTCTCGGGTGGAGGAGAAGCAGCGATGAAGGCACTGCGGGCACTGCTACTGGCCGTCGTGACGGTCGGCCTGCTCGGCGCGACGGCGTACGGCGCCGGCTACGCGCTGCGCGGAATCCAGCCCACCACCCACGCGCCCGCAGCGACGACGGAGCGGCAGCCCACCGCGGAGCCGCTCGACCCCGTCGCGGGAACACGGCTGGAGTTCGCCCTCGAGCCCGGCGACCGGGGCGTCCAGATCCGTGAGCTGCAGTACCGCCTCTTCCAGCTGGCCTGGCTCCCCGAGATCACCACCGGCCGCTACGACCCCGCCACCCGTGAGGCCGTGGTCGGCTTCCAGGCCAAGCGCGGCCTGAAGCGGACCGGCACCGTCGACGCCCGGACCTGGCGGCAGCTGCGCGCCATGACCAAGCAGCCCACGCACGACCAGCTCTTCAACATCCTGCACCCCGGTCCGGCGATCCTGGCCTCCGGCGACCGCGGCCGCGACGTGCGCGACCTCCAGGCCCGTCTCGTGGCGACGCAGTGGATCTTCGGCGACGTCACCGGCCGGTACGACGCCGAGACCGTCGCGGCAGTGAAGGGCTTCCAGGCCAAGCGCGAGATTCCCGTCACCGGGAAGGTCGACCAGCGCACCCTGGACCGGCTGCACGCGATGACCTACGAGCCGACGTACGAGGCGATGTTCAACATCGAGCCGAAGCTCGGCGCGCTCGACCCCCGCTGCAAGACCGGGCGCGCCCTGTGCGTGGACAAGTCCTCGAACTCGCTGCGCTGGGTGGTCGACGGCACGGTCGTCTCGACGTTCGAGGTGCGGTTCGGCTCCGACGAGCTGCCGACCCGTGAGGGTGCGTTCAGCGTCTTCTCGAAGTCACGCGACCACGTGTCGAGCCTCTACGACACCTCGATGCCGTTCGCGATGTTCTTCTCCGGCGGCCAGGCCGTGCACTACTCCCCCGACTTCGCGGCGAACGGGTACAGCGGGGCCTCGCACGGCTGCGTCAACGTCCGCGACTACGACGGGATCGCCGCACTGTTCGACCAGGTCCGGCTCGGCGACAAGGTGATCGTCTACTGGTCGTGACCTCCGGACCTGTTCGGTAGTCCAGATCGAAGCTGCCCCCCTCCGGACGGTTTCCGGGGCCGTTTCGGTCTGGACTACCGAGATGGGGGTCGGTCACGGCCGTCCGCGTAGGCTGGCCCCTCGTGACGACCAGTGCGACCGCCGGCGAGCAGGCCAGCCCCCTCGTCGTACGCACCGTCCTGCTCGATGTCGACGCGACCACCAGCCTGCTCGACCTCCTCCCGGACGACCGACCGGTCACCTGGCTGCGCCGCGGTGACGGCCTGATCGGCTGGGGGGTCGCCGCCGAGCTCCGGGCCTCCGGGGCGACCCGGTTCGCGGATGCGGACAAGTGGTGGGCCGAGACGTGCACCCACGCGGTGGTCCGCGACGACGTCAACGAGCCCGGCACGGGTCTGGTCTGCTTCGGCACGTTCGCGTTCGCGGACCAGCCCGGCGACTCGGTGCTCGTGGTCCCGGAGATGATCGTCGGCCGCCGGGGCCGGACCACCTGGCTGACCACCATCTCCCGAGGCGGCCTGGAGAAGCTCGACCAGCGGGACACCGTCGTCCCCGCCGAGCCTCCGGCCGCGCCGGGCGGGGTCAGCTTCGGGGACGGCGCCCTGGACGGCGAACGGTGGATGTCGGTGGTCGCCGACGCCGTGGCCCGGATCAACGAGGGCGCCCTGGAGAAGGTCGTCCTCGCCCGCGACCTCGTGGTCACCACGGCCGCCCCGGTCGACGTGCGGTGGCCGCTGCGGCGGCTGGCCGAGGACTACCCCATGTGCTGGACGTTCCACGTCGACGGCCTGTTCGGGGCGACGCCCGAGATGCTGGTCCGCCGCGAACGCGGGCTGGTCACCTCGCGCGTGCTGGCCGGCACGATCCGCCGCACCGGCGACGACGAGCGCGACCTCGCCCTGGCCGCGACCCTGGCCCGCTCGTCCAAGGACCTCGAGGAGCACGAGTACGCCGTCCGCTCGGTCGCCGACGCCCTCGACCCGCACTGCTCCTCGATGAACGTCCCCGAGGCGCCGTTCGTGCTGCACCTGCCCAACGTCATGCACCTGGCCACCGACGTGGCCGGGGTGGTCCACGACGCGACCACCGTCAGCTCGCTGCAGCTGGCCGCGGCGCTGCATCCCTCCGCAGCCGTCGGCGGCACTCCCACGCAGGACGCGCTCACGCTGATCGACGAGATCGAGGGGATGGACCGGGGCCGCTACGCCGGCCCCGTGGGCTGGATGGACGCCTCGGGCGACGGCGAGTGGGGCATCGCGCCTCCGCTCGGCGCAGCTCGACGGCGCGACCGTTCGGCTCTTCGCCGGCTGCGGCATCGTCGCGGACTCCGACCCGGAGGCCGAGCTGGCCGAGGCCCAGGCCAAGTTCGTGCCGGTGCGCGACGCCCTGAGCGGCACCTGACGCCTGTCCGCCCACTGGTCGCCCCCTCCCGGACGGCCGCGAGTCTCTGCTTGACTCTCTTATTGACAGATATTCAAGAGGAGTGGTCATGAGTCACCAGGCAGTGATCGTCGGCGCCGGCTTCGGCGGCATGGGTGCGGCGATCCAGCTCAAGCGACTGGGCATCGACGACTTCGTCATCCTCGAGCGCGAGGACGACCTGGGCGGGACCTGGCACGTCAACCGCTACCCCGGCCTGGCCGTCGACATCGCCAGCGTCACCTACTCCTACTCCTTCGAGCCCAACCCGGCCTGGCGGCACTGGTACGCGCGCGGCCCCGAGCTCAAGCAGTACGCCGAGCACGTCGCCGACAAGTACGACCTGCGTCGCCACATGCGCTTCGACACCGTCGTCGAGGGCGCGACCTGGGACGACGCCGCCCAGGAGTGGGAGGTGGCCGTCGCCGGGGGCGACCCCGTGCGCGCGACGTACCTGGTCACGGCGACCGGCTTCCTGTCCCAGCCGCGGATGCCCGACATCGACGGAGTCCGCGACTTCGCCGGAACCGTGGTGCACACGGCGAAGTGGGACGACACCGCCGACCTCGACGACAAGCGGATCGCGGTGATCGGCACCGGCGCGACCGCCGTGCAGCTCATCCCCGAGCTGGCGAAGCGGGCCACCCACCTGACCGTCTTCCAGCGCACGCCGATCTTCGTCACCCCCAAGCTGGACTTCGAGATCCCCCGCGCCGTACGCCGCCTGTTCGCGTGGCTGCCGGCCACCCAGCGGCTCGCCCGCGCCGTGAACACCGCCCTCCTGGAGGCGCTGATGGTGTTCGCCGTGCTCAACTACCGTCGGCTGAGCTTCCTCAACCGGGGCGCCGCCTTCGCCGCGAAGCGGCACCTGCAGAAGCAGGTGCCCGACCCGGAGCTGCGTCGGAAGCTCACCCCCGACTACTCCTTCGGCTGCAAGCGGCCGACGTTCTCCAACGACTACTACCCCGCGTTCACGCGACCCGACGTCACGCTGGAGACCTCCTCGATCGAGCGGATCACCCCGACCGGGATCGTCACCGCCGACGGCCGGACGACCGAGATCGACGCGCTGGTGCTGGCCACCGGCTACGACATGTGGCAGAAGAACTTCCCGGCGATCCGGGTGGTCGGGCGCGATGGCAAGGACCTCGGCGCGTGGTGGCGCGAGACCCGGTTCCAGGCCTACGAGGGGATCGCCGCCCCGGGCTTCCCGAACTTCCTCAGCCTCGCGTCGCCGTACTCCTACTCGGGCCTGTCCTACTTCACGACGATCGAGGCCCAGATGAAGCACATGGGGCGGCTGCTCGGCGAGGTACGGCGCCGGGGCGCCCGCACGTTCGAGGTGCGCGACGCCGCCAACGTGGAGTTCCTGGGCCGGGTGACCGAGCTGCTCGAGGACTCGGTGTTCTCCCTCGGGTCGTGCGCGACCGCGCGCAGCTACTACTTCAACCAGCACGGCGAGCCGGCCCTGCTGCGCCCGACGTCGACGATCAGCGCCCACAAGGAGGCCGAGTCGTTCCCGCTCGACGACTACGAGTACGCCTGAGGCCACGTGCTCACGCGCTGCTGGACGGCCCTGGCCTAGCGTCTCCGGCATGTCCACCGGTCGTCTCGTGCTCCGCACCGTCGCCCTCGTCGCAGGAGCCGGCTGGCTGTTCGTCGCCTTCGTCGCCGGCTCGTTCACCGGATGGTCCTCGGAGACAGCTCGGCTGGTTGTGGTCGGGCATCGCGTTCGCCGTCGGCCTCGTCCTCGCCGTCCTGCTGTGGCGGCCGCAGAACCGCACCCTCGCCCTGGCCCTGGCGGTCGCCGCCTCCGTCGTCCTGGGCTTCGTGCACTGGCAGTCCAGCCCCCCGACCCACGACCGGATCGCCGAGGCCGCCGACGAGGTGAGCGTCCCCTCGGACTGGGACCTGACGAACGACACCACGCGCGGCAACACCTGGTGCTACAAGGGATGTCCCCTGGTCGAGCGTTCCTACGCGGTCCCCGGTTCGTACGAGGAGGCCGTCGCTGCCGCGACGGCGGGCGTTCGAGGAGGCCGGCTGGAAGCCGTCCCCGAACCGGTTCGACACGGTCGTGTTCCGGGACGGCCGATGGAGCGCCGCGATGTCGGAGAGCTACCCGTACGACGGACCCGTCGAGGTGCAGCTCTCCTTCAGCGGCTGAGTCTCGATACGCCCGCTCCACCGAACGCGGGCGGCCGCCCGCCGAAGCGCGGCCGAATCAGAGGTCGTCGCCGTCGCGGAGCCGGATGTACTCCTGGCCGGCGGCGGGCAGGAACGCGTCCATGTGGCCGTCGACGATGCCGAGCCCTGCCTCGGAGTAGATCCGGTCATGGATCGCCAGGTTCCGCGGCGCCTTCACGGCCCGGGCGAAGTCGATCGCCTCGGACGCCTTGAGCCACGGCGCCGACACGGGCACGCAGAGCACGTCGACGTCCTCGCCCGGGCCGGTCAGCGCGTCGCCGGGGTGGTAGACCTTCTCGTCTCCCAGGTGCAGGAGGTACCCGCTGTTGTGGAACCGCGGGAACTCCGGGTGGATCACCGCGTGCAGCTCTCCCACTGCTCGCACCGGGACGCCGGCGTCGAACTCCTCTCCGGGCTGCACCACCGTCACCCGCTCGGCCACCTCGGGGGCGTCGTCCCGGATCTTCGCCGCGACCGCGTCGATCGTGAAGACCGGCGCGGTGGTGGCCCGCAGGTGGTCGGGAAGGTAGTGGTCGGCGTGCTCGTGGGTGATCAGCACGGCGTCCGCCCCGTCGAGGGCCGCCACGTCGGTGAAGACGCCGGGATCGATCACGACCGCGACCCCGTCGTGCTCCACCCGGACGCAGGCGTGGCCGAACTTGGTGATCCGCATGCCCGCCACCCTAGAACTCCACGCGCCCCTTCGGTGGTCGAGTAGCCCGCGACGGAGGAGCGTGCGTATCGAGACTCAGCCGGTGACGTGGTGCACGAAGCACCAGCGCCAGTCCTCGCCGGCCTCGGCCGACTCGATCACCGGGTGGGTGGTCTCCTGGAAGTGGGCGCTGGCGTGCCGGAGCCGCGAGGAGTCGCAGCAGCCGACGTACCCGCACTCCAGGCACTCCCGCAGCGACACCCAGGTGACGCCCTCCTCCAGGCAGGCGCGGCACACCGGGTCGGCGCGGGTCTCGACCGGCTGGTACGTCGCCAGGTGGTCGCACGAGTCGCCGGTCTGCCGACCCTCCGACCGGGTCGCCATGAGCTCTTCGCGCTCCTGCGAGGCCGCGTCGAGCATCGACTCCTCGACGTCGAGCAGGGCGAGCACCTCGCCGACGACGTCGGCCGAGACGTTGCCCGAGCTCCTGATCTCGAGGATCCGGCGGCGCTCGGCGGCGAGCATCTCCAGCCGCAGACGGGCGTAGAGGTCGCTGGGGGCCTCGTACTCGTCGTGCGTGCCGAGCCGCTCCCAGGCCGCGAAGTTCCGCTGCTCCACCCGCTCCCGGATCAGCTCGGCGACGGCGTGCGGGTCGTCGTACTCCATCCGGTCCAGCTGCTCGAGCCCCGCCTTGGCCGCCTGCTGGAGCAGCGTGGCCCGGGCGAGCGCGTCCTCGGCCGGGTCCGGCCCGGCGACGCCCAGCCGGCGGACGAACCAGGGCAGGGTCAGCCCCTGCGCGAACAGCGTGCCGGCGACGACCGTGAACGCGATGAGCAGGAGGATCTCGCGGAACTCGGTGCCGACCGGGATCACGAACGCCGCCGCCAGCGAGACGACGCCGCGCAGGCCCGCCCAGCCGAGCAGGAAGGTGTGGCTCCACGGACCGGCGACGCCGCGCACCAGGGTCCACCGGACACCGAAGACCCAGACGAAGCGCAGCAGCACGACCGCGACCAGCGCTGCGCCGCAGACCAGCACGATCCGGCCGAGCGGCGTCCCGCTGTCGCGGACGCCGTCCAGGATCCAGCGCGCTTGCAGCCCGATCAGCAGGAAGACCGCGTTCTCGAGGAGGAACGCGATGGTGCGCCAGTTCGTCCGGTCGGCGATCCGCGACTGGGCCGACTGCAGGACGGGCGCGCGGTGACCGAGCAGCAGCCCGGCGGTGACGACGGCGATCACCCCGGACCCGTGGATCGCCTCGGCCGCGAGGTACGCCGCGAACGGCGTCACCAGCGAGATGGCGGCATCCAGCACCGGGTCGGTGACGTGCCGGCGCAACCAGGCCGACCACCACGTAGGTGGTGATGCCGAGCAGCGCTCCGCCGCCGGCCGCCAGCGCGAAGTCGAGCGCGACCTCGACGGCGGTCACGCCGTAGAGCCCGGCCGCGATCGCGGTCCGCAGCGCGACGAGCGCGGTGGCGTCGTTGAGCAGCGACTCGCCCTCCAGCAGGGTGACGATCCGGCGCGGCAGCCCGATCCGGCGCCCGATCGAGGTGGCCGCGACGGCGTCGGGCGGCGCGACCACGGCACCGATCGCCAGCGCCGCCGGCCACGAGATGCCCGGCAGGAGGAGGTGGACCAGGGCGCCGACGCCCACGCGCGGTGAACACGACCAGCCCCACCGACAGGAGCAGGATCGGGCGGCGGTGGACGTTGAAGTCGACGAGCGAGGTCTGCAGGGCCGCCGCATAGAGCAGCGGCGGCAACAGCCCGAGGAGGACGACGTCCTGGTGGAGCTGGAGCTCCGGGACGCCGGGCACGTAGGAGACGGCGATGCCGGCGGCGATCAGCAGCAGCGGCGCGGGCACCCCGATGCGTCCGGCCAGCGCCGTACCGGCAAGGACGCCGGCGGCGAGCGCGACGATCACGAGGGCGATGTCCACGCGGCCATTCTGACCGGTGCCCGGTCAGCGCCGTCCGTCAGCGGCCGAGCGCGCGGATCCGTTCGTCGAGGTCGCGGCGGTTGTCGCGGCGGACCCGGACCTCGACCACCTCGATGCCGCCGTTGGGGCTCGCCAGCGCCTGCTCGAGCTCGGGGAGCGACTCGACCCGCCAGTGGGGCGGTGCGGGTGGCGGCGCACAGGGCGGCGAGGTCGACGTGGTGCGGGGTGCCGAACAGCCGGTCGTAGCGGTCGGCGTAGGCGGGGTCGCCCTGCTCGAGGGTGGCGAAGATCGAGCCGCCGTCGTCGTTGACGACCACGATCGTCAGGTCCGGCGCGGGTTCCTCGGGTCCGAGGACCAGGCCGCCCGCGTCGTGGAGGAACGTCACGTCGCCCATCAGCGCCAGGTTGCGGCTGCCGTGGGGCCGGCCGAGCGCGGCGCCGATCGCCGAGGAGACGGTGCCGTCGATCCCGGACAGGCCGCGGTTGCGCGATCACCTTGCGCCGCGCGCCGACGTCGTACCTCGCGACCATCAGGTCCAGGTCCCGGATCGGGTTCGAGGCCCCGACGAACAGCAGTCCCGACGGGGGTACGGCGCGACTGACCGCACCCGCCACCGCATGCGGCGTCATCCCCTCCTCCGCGGCGAGGAGCCGGTCGAGCCGGGCGGCGATCTCGGCGTCGGCGGTCCGCCACTCCTCCAGCCACGCCGGGTCGTCCGGGTGCGCGACCTCGACCTCCCCCGCGAGCTGCCTGCGACACCGGGAACGACCGCTCCCGCCAGACCCCGTGCGATGCCACGGCGACGACCTCGACGTCGTCGCGCGCCAGCAGCCGGTTCACCGGCCGGGAGAGCGTGGGGTGCCCGAGGACGACCACCCGCTCGATCCGTCGTGCCGAGGTCGCCGTCGAGCAGCAGCCGGTAGCAGCGCAGGGCGTTCGCGCCGGTGCGGGACCCGCTGGTGGGCTCGGCCAGCAGCGGCCAGCCGGCCCGTTCGGCGAGCACCCGGGCGGGCGGCCCGGCCCCGTCACCGGCGACCACCACCGTCCGGGGGCCGGTGGCCAGGGTGGTCCGGCCACGGCTGCCACCTCGAGGGGCCACGCCTGCCACCTCGCGGGGCACGCAGCTGCCACGTCGCGGGGGCTGGGCATGAGGGGGTCGTCGAGCTGGACGTTGAGGTGGGTCGGCCCGCCGTGGTCGGCCAGGGCGAGCAGGGCGGGGGTGTCGCGGCCGAGGCTGGCCTCGGCGTCGAGGTCGACCGTCGCGACGAGGGGTCCGAAGATGCCGACCTGGTCGGTGGTCTGGTTCGCGTCCGTGCCGCGCAGTCGGGCCGGGCGGTCGGCGGTCACGACCACGAGCGGGAGGCCGGCGTGGGCCGCCTCGAGCACGGCCGGGGCGAGGTTGGCGACGGCCGTCCCGGACGTGGTCACCACGGCGGCGCGGGCGCCGACCCTCGTCATCCCGAGGGCCAGGAACCCGGCGGTGCGCTCGTCGATCCGGGTGTGCAGCCTGAGCAGCCCGGCCGCCTGGGCGTCGTACACCGCGAAGGCCAGCGGCGCGTTCCGCGACCCGGGTGCCAGCACCACCTCGGTCACGCCGCTCTCGACGAGCGCACCCACCACCGCGCGGGCCAACGACGTCGAGGAGCTCACGGACGACGATCCTGCCGGACGGCCCGCACCTCGGCGAGCCGGGACTCCCACCAGGCCACGCGCTCCGGTGCCGCGATCACCCGCCGGAGGGCGTCGTCGTCCACCTCGGGGGCGCCCACCCGGAGCGACCCGTCGACCGGCAACAGGGAGGGGGCGGCCACGTCGTCGGCCAGCAGCTGCACCGTGGCCAGCCCGCAGGCGAACGGCAGCTCCGGCAGGGCCGCGGCCAGGGCGACCCCGGCCGCGATCCCGACCGAGGTCTCCAGCGCGGAGGAGACCACGACCGGCAGCCCGATGTCCTCGGCGATCCGCAGGCACGCCCGCACGCCGCCGAGCGGCTGGACCTTGAGCACGGCGACGTCCGCCGCCTCGAGGTCCCGCACCCGGTAGGGGTCGGCGGCCCGGCGGATCGACTCGTCCGCGGCGATGGGTACGTCGACCGCGCGGCGGACCGCGGCCAGCTCCTCCACCGTCGCGCACGGCTGCTCGACGTACTCCAGTCCGCCGGCGGCGCGCTCCAGCACCCGGATCGCGGCGACCGCCTCGTCGACGTCCCAGCCGCCGTTGACGTCGACCCGGATCCTTCCGTCCCGGCCGAGCGCCGACCGCACGGCCTCGACCCGGGCCTGGTCGTCGCCCAGGGTCTGCCCGGGCTCGGCGACCTTGACCTTGGCGGTCGTGCAGCCACCGGCGGCGACGATCTCGTGCGCGCGCTCGGGGCCGACCGCCGGCACGGTGACGTTGACCGGCACCCACTGCCGGAGCGGCTCCGGCCAGTCGCCGGCCGCGGCCTCCTCCGCGCAGCGCAGCCACGGCTCGGCGACCTCGGGCGGGTACTCCAGGAACGGGCTCCACTCCCCCCAGCCCACGTCGCCGCGGACCAGCATGCCCTCGCGGACCGTGATCCCCCGGAACCGGGTCCGCAGCGGTACGGCGAACACGTTGACCCGCCCGAAAGTTTCGGGCGGGTCAACGTGCGCGGTGCTCATGCGCGGGCCTCCAGGGCCAGCCGGTCCACCTTGCCGTTGGCGAGCAGCGGCAGCGACTCCAGGACCACGACCTGCCGGGGCGCCCAGGAGCGCGGGTGGGCCTCGGCGACCCAGTCCCTCGCGGCGTCCCGGGACAGCTCGCCCACCACGAACGCGACCACCCGCTGCCCCCACTCCTCGTCCGGTACGCCGAGCACCTCGGCCGCGGCCACGTCCGGGTGCGCGCGCAGCCGCGCCGCGACCGCGGGCAGCGGGACGTTCACCCCGCCGCTGACCACGACGTCGTCGATCCGGCCCAGCACGTGGAGCCGGCCGTCCTCGTCGAGCCGGCCGGCGTCGGAGGTGAGGAACCAGCCGTCGACCAGGCTCTCCGCCGTCAGCCCCGGGTCACCCTCGTAGCCGTCGAACAGCGTCGGCCCACCGATCCGGATCCGCCCGTCGGTGCCGATCGCCAGCGCGACGCCGTCGAGCGGGTACCCGTCGTACACGCAGCCGCCCGCCGTCTCGGCCGACCCGTACGTCGCCACGACCGCCAGCCCCTCGGCAGCCGCCCGCTCGCGCAGGCCGGGGTCGATCGGCCCGCCACCGAGCAGGATGGTGCGGAAGCCGCGCAGCGCCTCCACCTGGTCGGGATCCTCGAGCATCCGGTGCAGCTGCGTCGGCACCAGCGAGGTGAACCGGCCACCCGACGTCGACCTGAAACCTCCGGCGCCCCTCGAGCAGCACCGGCTCGTGCCCGGCGACCAGGGACCGGCAGATCACCTGCACCCCGGCGACGTACGTCGCAGGCAGGGCCAGCACCCACCGGCCCGTCCCGCCGAGCCGCCGCTCGGTCGCGTGGACCGAGGCCAGCACAGCCCGGCGGGACAGCAGGACCCGCTTCGGGGCACCGGTCGATCCCGAGGTCTCGACCACCAGCGGCTCCGGCTCCGTCCGGGGCGTGCAGCCACGCGCGCAGCCCGTCGACCACGTCGGCCGCCGGCGTACCGCTCGGGAAATCCACGCGACGAACGCTAGCCCCACTGGAAGAATCCCCGACGATGACCACGGACGACGGCCCACCGCCGACGTGCCTGCTTGAATCCTCCCCGTGCCCTCCCCCGCTGACTGGCTCGCCGGCGCCCGCCCCCGCACGCTCCCCGCCGCCGTCGCACCCGTGCTCGCCGGCACCGGGGTGGCGCACTTCGCGGAGGGCGAGGTGTGGTGGAAGGCCGGGCTCGCGCTGGTGGTGAGCCTGGCGCTGCAGGTCGGGGTGAACTACGCCAACGACTACTCCGACGGGATCCGCGGCACCGATGCGGAGCGGGTCGGGCCGATGCGGCTGGTCGGGTCCGGCGCAGCGTCGCCGCGCGCGGTGAAGAGCGCCGCCGTCCTCGCGTTCGGGGTGGCCGCGGCCGCGGGGCTCGTCCTCGCCGCGACCACGGCCTGGTGGCTGGTGGGTCTCGGCCTCGTCTGCATCATCGCCGCCTGGTCCTACACCGGCGGGTCGAAGCCCTACGGCTACCTCGGGCTGGGCGAGGTGATGGTCTTCGTGTTCTTCGGGTTGGTCGCGGTGATGGGTACGACGTACGTCCAGACCGAGTCCCTGTACGTGACGTCGTCGTTGCCCTCGCTGATCGCGGGCGTGGGCATCGGCTGCCTGGCCTGTGCCGTCCTGGTCGCCAACAACCTCCGCGACATCCCCACCGACCGCGAGGCCGGGAAGCGCACCCTCGCCGTACGCCTCGGCGACCCCGCGACGCGTCAGCTCTTCGTCGCACTGGCGCTCGCCCCGATCGCGGCGGTCGTCCTCCTGGGCTCGTGGCCGGCGAGTGGTGGGTGCTGCTCGCGCTGGCGTACGGCGGCGTGGTCTCGCCCGCGGCCCGGACCGTGCTGTCCGGCGCGACCGGTCCGGCGCTGGTCCCGGTCCTCCAGCAGACCGGGCTCGCCGAGCTGTTGCTCGGGCTCGGCATCTTCGCCGGCCTGCTGCTCAGCTGACGCCGGTCGCGACTCCGCCTCAGAAGCTGGTCAGGCTGTAGGGGTGCCCCGGCAGGTCGACCATCGCGGCCCAGGTCCGCACGTCGGCGGGCGCGCCGTCGATCCGGCCCGCCGCGACGAGGGTGCCCGCGCCGACGCCGCCGAGGTAGAGCGAGCCGAGCGTCTCGACGTCGAGGGTCACGCCGGGCTCGTCGCTGACCTGCTCGACGGAGGCCTCCCCTTCCTTGACCGTCACCCGGAAGCTCCCCTCGGCGTGACCGAGCGCGTCGCGGACGCCCAGCACCACCGAGCCGTCGTGACCCCACGGCCGCGCCTCGAGCGCCGCCGGCACGTCGAGCACCCGCACCCAGACGTGGTCGTCGACCTTCGTCACCTTGCGGACCACCGTGTCGGTGAGCGCCCACACCAGCGGGTCGTCGACCGGCGAGGTGCGCCAGATGACCTGGTTGCACAGGTCGAGGTCGGCGAGGAAGCGCCACAGCGAGAGGTACGCCGCCGGGTCGGCCGCGACCAGGTCCACCACGGCCACCTTGCCGCCGACCGGCTCCTGGTACCCCTTGTGCTCGTAGACGACGTGGCCGTCGGGCTCGCCGTCGGCGCCGAGGTGGACCGCGGCCCGCAGCTTGGTGTTCGGGCCCTGGTCCTCGAAGTCGAAGGCGCCGGTCAGCTCCGGCCGGTAGAACGCCTGCCGGGACACCGACCCCCGCGTGCGGCGTGGAAGGCGTCGAAGTTGCGCGCGATCACCGGCCACAGCTCCCCGGGCTCGGCGAGCTCGACCCGACCGGGGTCGGTGAAGTCCCGCAGCGCGAACCGGCTGGTGGTGTCGACGGCGACGTGGTGGCGCCAGGTGGCGAGGCCGAACCCGAAGCGCCCGTAGATCGTGGTCTCCGAGACCGTCAGTGCGGCCAGCGGCAGCCCACGTCCGGCGGCCGCGGCGAGGTCCTCGGTCATCATCCGGCGCAACAGGCCCTGGCGCCGGTGGGCCGGGCTGACCGTGACGTCGGTGATCATGTGCAGCGGGAGCGTGCCGCGGCCGACGTTCAGCGACCCGGTCAGCGTCGAGTACGTCGCCACCGGCACCGCGCCGGCGCCGTACGCCCCGTCGGGAAGCCACGCGCCGGTGATCGGTGCGTCGTCCTCCCGCATGCAGGCCAGCCAGACGTCCCAGCCCTCCGGCTTGCTGCGCGACCCGTGGAAGCCGCGGAGGAGCCCGTCGAGCCAGCCCCGGAGCAGGCGCGTGTTCTCCGCCGACTCGTCGTGCGGGTCCAGGGTCCGGAAGGTCAGCTCCACCGCGCCAACCTAGCCAGCGGGCAACGCCGACGCACCCGGTTTGTCGCGCCCCGGCGCCGTCGCGGATGCGGAGGCCACGGCGTTGGCGGTCCGGCCTAGAGTGGCCGCATGACGTTCCTGATCATCCTCGCGGTCCTCGTCGCCGGCTTCGTGGCCTGGAAGATGCGGGTACCGCTGCTGGCGAAGCTGCTCGGCCAGTCCGAGGGCCGGGTCCGGCGCCAGCTCGGCCGCCGTCGCGACTAGGCAGGCCCTCACGCGTCGCTCCTTCCCACGGGAGGACTCGCAGCTCGACCGCTCCGCTGGCGCTCCGCGCCCTCACGCGTCGTCCTCCATTCCGCACTGGAGGACTCGCAGCTCGACCGCTCCGCTGGCGCTCCGCGCCCTCAGGCGTCGTCCTCCTTGGACTTCATCTCCTCGTAGCGCTGCGAGACCCGCCCCGCGCGCTCCTCCACCCGACGCGCGAACGCCTCGCGCTGGCGGTTGAGCAGGAAGTACGACGCGAGGCCGCTGAGCACGAACGCGATCACGACAGCCCACAGGAGCGGCACCTCGCCGGCCACCAGCACCCAGATCCCGGCCACCACCACGAGCGAGGTCAGGAACAGACCGATCCGCATCGCGGTGTAGACGACGAACTCCTTCACACCGTCAGGGTATGGGGTGCCCACCGGCGCTCTACGCTGGAGGGGTGTTGAAGTTCGTCCTCGTCGTCGTCGTGCTCGGCGCGCTGGTCTACCTCACGGTGCGGATCATCGAGCGCCGCGGCCTCAAGCGCCCGCACCGGCCGCACCGCCCCCAGCCGCGCCCGCTCGCGCCCGACGACGACCCCGACTTCCTGTGGGGCCTGGACAAGAAGAAGCGTCACCCCGAGGACGAGGACGGGCCGGACGAGAAGACCTGAGCCCGGTCGATCTGAGCAGAGCCCTCGGCATAGCTGTGCTGGGACGTCGAGGAGAAGAAGTTGATCCCGATGAAGTTGAACCACAGCGTGGCCAGGGCGACCAGCGCCACGAGGGCGGCGTTGCGGCCCTTCCAGCCCGCCGTCGACCGGGCGTGCAGGTAGGCGGCGTACACCACCCAGGTGATGAACGCCCACACCTCCTTGGGGTCCCAGTTCCAGTAGCTGCTCCACGCCTGGTGCGCCCAGATCGGGCCGGTGATCAGCACGGCGAAGGTCCACACCGGGAACCCGAACGCGTGCATCCGGTAGGAGACCCGGTCGAGCACGGCCGGTGACGGCACCCGCGCCAGGTAGCCGGTCTCGCGCTCGGCCGCCCGCTCCTTGACCAGGTAGAGCGCCGAGCAGATCCCGGCGAGGGTGAACGCGCCGGTCGCGATGATCGCGGAGACGACGTGGATCACCAGCCACGGGCGAGTAGAGCGCCTCGGTGAGCGGCGCGACCGGGTCGTAGAGCCAGATCACCGCCACCATCAGCAGCGCGAGCACGAAGGTGCCGACGATCGGCGCCATCCAGGCCAGGCCGAACCGGCGGCGCAGCGCCAGGTAGGCGAACGCGATCACGAACGTGCCGCTGAGGGTGAACTCGTACATGTTGCCCCACGGCACCCGGTTCGGGTCCGCGGCCATCCCGCGGCCGACGAGGGCCCCGAGGTGGGCCGCGACGGCGAGCCCGGTGAGGATCAGGCCGAGCCGGCCGAACATGGCGGTCCGCCCGGTCGTCGGCGTCACCTCCGGAGGGCAGCTTGCGCAGCGCCGCCCACTCGACGAGGTGGGAGAGCAGGGCGAGGAAGTAGAGCACGCCGCAGACCGCGACGAGCTGGTTGCTCAGTGCCTCCCACGACTGGTCGGTCACGCGCGCTCCTTCCCGGACCCGGTGAGGGCCTCCACGATCTCATCCAGCTCCGCGGCCACGTCGCCGCCTCCCGACCGGTCGAGCCCGGCCACCTCGACCACGGTGCGGCCGTCGACCTCGCGGGCCCGCACCCAGACCCGTCGGGGGCGGATGAACAGCGAGCCGAGCAGCCCGATCAGCGCCAGTACGACGCCCGCGAGCGCCACCCACTTGCCGGGTGTCTGGCTGATCTGGATCTTGTTCCAGCGCTCGAGTCCGTCGAAGCTCACCGTGCCGAGCCCGTCGGGCAGCTGCACCTTCTCGCCGGGCTTCAGGTCGACGCGGAACATCGAACCGTCGGGCTTCCTCACCAGCTCGGCGTTCGCCTTGTCCAGCGCGTAGACCGACTGCTCGCTGCCGTCGTCCATGCCGAGGTCGCCGGCGTAGACCAGCATCGAGACCGCCGGGTTCACCGCGTTCCCGAACGCCGAGAACGGCCCGGTCTCCTTGCTGAAGGCGTACGTCGGGTAGAACTCGCCCTCCAACCCGATCTGGGTCGGCCGCGCGTCCGGCGCCTTCACCACGCCGAACGAGCGGAACGTGCCGTCGCTGGGCAGGAAGATGGTCGGCCCGCTGTAGGCGACGTCACCGTTGCCGTCGCGGATCGTGATCACCGGCGCGTAGCCGTGGCCGATCAGGAAGACGTCGGTGTCGCCGATGGTCAGCGGGTGGTTGACCTTGAGCTCGTAGTCGCGGGTCGGGGAGCCCGGCGAGGTCTGGTAGGCCAGCTGCGAGGTGAAGCCGCGGGCCTGCCCCTTGCTCGGCCCCTCGGTGAGCCACTCGACGTCGAAGCGCTCCACGTCGAAGGAGAACGGCTCCATGTCGCCGGCGTCGAAGAGGCTGCCGGGGACGAAGTCGTCGTACTGGGTGAGGTTGTTGGAGAAGCCGTTGCCGACGACCAGGATCACCCCGCCGCGGTAGCCGAACAGGCCGCCCACCGCGAACCCGACGAGGACGATCACCACCGACACGTGGAAGAGCAGGTTCCCGACCTCGCGGAGGTAGCCGCGCTCGGCGGAGACCGCGTCGTCGGGCTCGTCGGTCGAGCCCGTCGAGGCCCGGACCCGGTAGCCGCGCCCGGCGAGCACGCTCCGCGCGCGCGTCAGCACCTCGGCACGGCCCTCGTCCGCGTCGTACGACGTGTGGTCCGGCAGCCGGGAGAGGTTGCGGGGTGCGGCCGGGGGCTGCGCGCGGATCGCCTTGGCGTAGACGAACGTGCGGGGCACGATGCAGCCCACCAGCGAGACCATCAGCAGGAGGTAGATCGCGGAGAACCACGGGGAGTCGTAGACCGAGAACAGCCCGAGCTTCTCGTAGACCGGCGTCAGGTCGGGGTGCGCCTCCTGCCAGCGCGCCGTCTTGAGCGAGTCGACGTCCTCCTGCGGGATCACCGATCCGGGGATCGCGGCGAGAGCCAGCAGGAGCAGGAGGATCAGCGCGGTCCGCATCGAGGTGAGCTGCCGCCACGCCCAGCGCAGCGTCTCGGCGAACGTCAGCTCGCCGGGTGTCCGGTCGGCCATGTCAGACCGCGGTCCTGGTCGAGGACACGAGGTTGAGCTGCAGCCAGGTGACCGCCTGGTCCCACCATCCGGTGACGAGCAGGACGCCGACCGCGACCAGCATCAGGCCACCGGCCCGCATCACCCACGCCTGGTGACGGCGTACGAACGCGAACGCGCCGAGCATCCGGCGGTAGGCGAGCCCGGCGGCGATGAACGGCACTCCGAGGCCGAGGGCGTAGACCCCGGAGAGCAACGCGCCGCGACCGGCGGTTGCCTCGTTGATCGAGAGCGTGGTGATCGCGGCCAGGGTCGGCCCGATGCACGGGGTCCAGCCGAGCCCGAACAGGAAGCCCAGCAGCGGCGCGGCCGCCAGCCCGACCGCGGGCACCCGATGTATCCGCCACTCGCGCTGCCAGAAGGGCAGGAAGCCCGCGAACACCAGCCCCAACAGGATCGTCAGCGCACCCAGGACGACGGTGAGCTCACGTCGCCAGTCGAAGAGCCACGACCCGAGGGACCCGAACAGCGCGCCGAAGAGCATGAAGACGACCGCGAAGCCGAGCACGAAGAGCAGGGATCCCAGCAGCATCCGGCCACGCCGCGCCTGCTCCAGGTCCGCGCCACCGAGGCCGGTCGCATAGGAGAGGTACCCCGGCAACAGCGGGATCACGCAGGGCGAGAAGAACGAGACGAGCCCCGCCACCAGGGCGACCGGGATCGCGAGCAGCAGGGACCCGGACATCGCCGTCTCCCGGAACCAGTCACCCATCGGCACGCTCCGCGGCGACGTCCTCGACGAGGTCGGTCAGGGTCAGCCTGGACGGCAGCTCACCGATGATGCTGGCGGCCACCCGGCCCTCGGCGTCCAGCACCACGAAGCTCGGGATCGAGTTGGGGGTCAGGGTCCCGGAGAACGCGAGCATCGCCCGGCCGTCCGGCGAGAAGTACGACGGGTAGGGCACCTCGAAGGTGCGCACGAAGCTCTGCGCCTGCTCGGGCGAGCTGTCCCGGATGTTGAGGCCGACGAACTGCGCGTCCTCGCCGAGCTCGTTCGCGGCGGCGACGACCTCCGGCGCCTCCGCCCGGCACGGCGCACACCACGAGCCCCAGACCACGGCCACCACCGGCGTACCGCGGAACTCCTCCAGGGAGAGCTGCCGGCCCTCGAGGTCCTCACCGGTCAAGGTCACCGGTTGGTCGCGGTCCGCTGGCGCCACCTGGCGGACCGTGCCTTCCGCGCTGACGTAGCCCTTGTCGCCGGTTCCCTGCAGGCTCGTGCAGCCCGCGAGCAGCACGACACACACGAGCAGGGGAAGGAGGGCGACGCGGGTGTTCAGGGCCGGCGCTCCTCGGGCGCACCACCGGTGGAGAAGGGGGCCGCCTTGTCGCGGGAGGGGATCAGGTCGCCGGCCGGCTCGGAGTACGCCACGCGGACGAGGGTGTCACCCTCGAAGTGCAGGGAGGTCAGCGAGCACAGGGTGCACTGCCGCTTGCGTGGATCGTGCAGGAACGACTTCTGCTCCAGGTGGAGCCGGGTCGTCCAGATCGGCAGCTGGTGGGAGACGATCACCGCCTCGGCACCGCGCGCCGCGTCGCGGGCGTCGCCGACGGCGGCCAGCATCCGCTCCACGATCTGCCGGTAGGGCTCCCCCCAGGAGGGCCGCCACGGGTTCCACAGGTGGATCCACGACGTGGGCCGCTTCAGGGCCCCGACGCCCGGGCCGAAGCGCTTCCCCTCGAACACGTTGGTGGACTCGATCACCCGCTCGTCGGTGACCATGTCGAGGCCGCGCGCGTCCGCGAGCGGCTGCGCGGTCTCCTGGGCCCGCTCGAGGGGCGAGACCCGGAGGTGGGTGATCTCCCGGTCCTTGACGGCCTCGGCGACCCGGGTCGCCATCTCCACCCCGAGATCCGAGAGGTGGTAGCCGTCGCTGCGCCCGTAGAGCACGCCTTCGGGGTTGTGCACCTCGCCATGCCGCAGCAGGTGGACGACGGTGTCCTGGCTCATCGGGTCCCTCCCGCGGCCGCGGCCCGGGCTGCGCCCGGCAACGCGTCGACGATGGTCGAGACGGCGCGGTCGTCGTGGGCGGCGGAGAGGAACCACGTCTCGTACGCCGACGGCGGCAGGTGGACGCCGGCGTCCAGCATGGCGTGGAAGAACCGGGCGAAGGCCTCGGTGTCCTGCGCGGCCGCGCCCTCGAAGTCGGTGACGGGCTGGTCGCGGAAGAACACGGAGAACATGGTGCCGGTCGACTGGATGGTGTGCGGCACCCCGGCGCCGGTCAGTGCCTCGCCGACGGCGGTCTTGACGGTCTCGCCGGCGGTCGTCAGGTGGTCGTAGACCTCGTCCGTGGCGAGGCGGAGCGTGGCCAGCCCGGCGGTGGTGGCGATCGGGTTCCCCGAGAGTGTGCCGGCCTGGTAGACGGGGCCGTCGGGCGCCAGCTGCGCCATCACGTCGGCCCGTCCGCCGAACGCCGCTGCCGGGAAGCCCCCACCCATCACCTTGCCGAACGTGACGAGGTCGGGACGCCAGCCCTCGACCGCGCCGTCGAGCCCCCACTGGCCCTGCCGCGAGGCCCGGAAGCCGGTCATCACCTCGTCGCTGACGAAGAGGGCGCCGTGCCGGGCGCAGGTCTCGGCCAGGAAGGCGTTGAATCCGTCCTCGGGTGGCACCACGCCCATGTTGCCCGGGGCAGCCTCGGTGATCAGGCACGCGATCCGGTCGCCGTGCTCGGCGAAGGCCTTCTCGACGGCGGCCCGGTCGTTGTAGGGCAGCACCAGGGTGAGCTCGGTCGAGGACGCGGGCACCCCGGGCGTGCCCGGAACGGCGAAGGTGGCCAGGCCGGAGCCGGCCGCGGCGAGCAGGGAGTCGACGTGGCCGTGGTAGCAGCCTGCGAACTTCACGACCACGTCCCGGCCGGTCACGCCGCGGGCGAGCCGGATCGCGGACATGGTGGCCTCGGTGCCGGAGGAGACGAACCGGACCAGGTCGACCGGTGCGCGGGCCACGATCTCCTCGGCGAGCTCGACCTCGGGGGCCGTCGGGGCGCCGTACGACGTGCCGCGGGCGATCGCCTCGGACACGGCGGCCTGGACCTGGGGGTGGGCGTGCCCGAGCAGCATCGGGCCCCACGAGCAGATCAGGTCGACGTACTCGTTGCCGTCGACGTCAGTGAGCCACGCACCCCGGGCCGAGCGGATGAACCGCGGCTGCCCGCCCACGGCGTTGAACGCGCGGACCGGGGAGTTCACGCCACCGGGGGTCACCGCCCGGGCGCGCTCGAACAGGGCTGCGGAGGCAGTCGTGGGAGCCGGGGTCACCGGCTCATTGTCCCCGAGACCGAAAGGGACCCCAGAGGCAGGTGGGCACGGACGTGGCGGGAGTGGTCAAGACCACCTCGGATACCACATTCCAAGACGCGTCATGAACCATCCGAAGCGGCGTTTCCCTCCCTGACAGGTGTGAAATCGCCGAAAGTGGGCAGTCTCTCCCTGTGAGCGGTCCCACAGTCCGGGCTGGGGACGTAACTCGTTATGACACCATTCGTTGATTCGGTGCCGGACGCTGAGGGAGTTCTCCGGCATTGATGAAGGAGTTGAGGGTCCCGATGTCCGCTTCCCGCTTTGGTCGCCTGCAGAAGGCGTCCGCGATCGTCCCGCTGGCCTTGCTGTCGGCCGCGTGGACCGCCAGCCTGGCCGGCGTCGGTAGCCCGGCCTCCGCAGGCGAGGACCCGGACCAGACGCTCCCCGACGGCACGAGTGTCCCGACCGAGGCGATCGAGGCGCCGGCCAGCGTCTCGCGGCCCGGCGCTGTGGCCGCCGGCCTCGGCGGCAACGTCGACCGCGCCGTGGCGAACGCCTCCGCGATGGGCATCCCGTCGGCCGCGCTCGCGGCCTACCAGCGGGCCGAGACCGTCATCAACGCCGCCGACACGACCTGCAACATCTCCTGGCAGCTGATCGCCGCCATCGGCCGGGTCGAGTCCGACCACGGCCGGGTCAACGGCAACAGCCTCGACGAGGACGGCCTGGCCACGCCCGGCATCTACGGCATCGCCCTGGACGGCAAGAACAACACCGCCCGCATCCTCGACTCCGACGCCGGCCTCTACGACGCCGACGAGGAGTTCGACCGCGCCGTGGGCCCGATGCAGTTCATCCCGTCCACCTGGCTGGTCGTGGGCGTGGACGCCGACGGCGACGCCGAGCGCAACCCGCAGGACATCGACGACGCCGCCCTGGCGTCCGCCGTCTACCTCTGCTCCGGTGACGACGACCTCAGCACCGAGGACGGCCAGCGCAGCGCGGTCTACCGCTACAACCACAGCCAGTCCTACGTCGACCTGGTGCTCTCGTTCATGAACGCCTACCTCGAGGGCGACTTCACCGCGGTCCCCAACGGCACCACGTCCGCCGGCTACTTCGTCCCCGCGCCGGGCGCGTCCACCGCTCCCGGAAGCGACACCAAGGGCGGCGGCTCGAAGGGCGGCGGTGGCGGCGGTGGCTCCACCGGCGGCTCCGACGGCTCCGGCTCGGGCTCCGCTGCCGACCGGCGGCACCGGGGGCGACGGCGGAGACGACGACCCGATCGACCCGATCGACCCCGGCACCGAGGAGACCGACAACCCGCTGCTGCCCCTCCCCTCGCCCAACCTGCCCGGTGGCGGTGGCGACGGCGGCGGTGACGGCGGTGGCGGCTGGCGACCCCGTCAACGACACCTTGTCCAAGGCCGAGGCCACGGCCCAGTGCCTGTCCAAGGGGCTCGTCGACAACCCGCTGGTCAACAACGACGCGTTCGACGAGTGCGTGGCCAACCTGATGAACTGATCCGACGGACCTGTTCCACCCGGACCCACCGACCCGCCCGAGCACCCGGGCGGGTCGGTCACATTTCGGCCCCCGGGCCGGGTAGTCCAGACCGAAACGGCCCCTGACGACCACCGTGGGGGGCCGTCTCGATCTGGACTACCTCAGCGGGAGAGCAGGCGAGCGGCCTCGGCGGCCCAGTAGGTGAGAACGACGTCGGCGCCGGCCCGGCGGATCGAGGTCAGGGTCTCCAGGATGGCGGCCTCACGGTCGATCCAGCCCTGGGCTGCGGCGGCCTCGACCATGGCGTATTCACCGGAGACGTTGTAGGCCGCGACGGGCACGTCGACCGCGTCCCGGACGCGGCGGACCACGTCGAGGTAGCCCAGCGCGGGCTTCACCATCACGATGTCGGCCCCCTCGGCGACGTCCAGCACGGCCTCGCGGACGCCCTCGCGGGCATTGGCGGGGTCCTGCTGGTAGGTCCGCCGGTCACCCTCCAGGGAGGAGGCGACGGCCTCGCGGAAGGGCCCGTAGAAGGCGGAGGCGTACTTCGCCGAGTAGGCGAGGATCGAGACCTCGGTGTGCCCGGCGGCGTCGAGCGCCGTGCGGATCACGCCGACCTGGCCGTCCATCATCCCGCTCGGGCCGACCATCTGCACCCCGGCGTCGGCCTGGGCCAGCGCCATCTCGGCGTACACCTCGAGCGTGCGGTCGTTGTCGATCCGGCCGTCGGGGGTGAGCACGCCGCAGTGGCCGTGGTCGGTGAACTCGTCGAGGCACAGGTCGCTCATCACGGTGAGCGCGTCGCCCACCTCGGCCACGACGTCGTTGATGGCCAGGTTGAGGATGCCCGACGGGTCGAGCGCGCCGGAGCCGGTGGCGTCCTTGTGCTCGGGGATCCCGAACAGCATCACCCCGCCGACGCCGAGCTCGGCGGCCTCGGCCACGGCCTTCAGCAGCGAGGACCGGGTGTGCTGGACGACACCGGGCATCGAACCGATCGGTTGCGGCGCGTCGATCCCCTCGCGCACGAAGACCGGGAGCACGAGCTGGTGCGGTGCCACCGAGGCCTCCGCCACCATCCGGCGCAGGGCCGGTGTGGTGCGCAGCCGGCGCGGCCGGATCGTCGGCGGGATGCCCGCCGCCGTTCCGTCCCCCGCCGGCCCCTGGCTCACTTCGCCCGGGCCTTCCGGCGACCGGTGGGCTTGCGCTCCGACGGCTTGGTGACCGGCTGCCCGGCGTCGAGCAGCGCCACCCGGCGGGCGGCACCGAAGTCGGCGAGCGCGTCGACGAGGACCTCCACGTCGGGCTTCGGGGAGAGCACGTCGACCCGCAGGCCGTGTTCCTCGGCGGTCTTCGCGGTGGCCGGGCCGATCACGGCGATCACCGTGGACGGGTGCGGCTTGCCGGCGATCCCGACGAGGTTGCGGACCGTGGAGGACGAGGTGAACACCACCGCGTCGAACTTGCCGGACTTGATCGCGTCCCGGGTCGGGGCCGGCGGCGGGGTCGCCCGCACCGTGCGGTAGGCGGTGACGTCGTCGCACTCCCAGCCGAGGTCGATCAGGCCGGCGACGAGGTTCTCCGTCGCGATGTCGGCGCGGGGCAGGAAGACGCGGTTGATCGGGTCCAGCACGTCGTCGTACGGCGGCCAGTCGGCCAGCAGCCCGGCGGCGGACTGCTCGCCCGAGGGGACGAGGTCGGCCCGGAGCCCCCAGGCGGCGATCGCCTCGGCGGTCTTGTCGCCGACGGCGGCGATCTTGAGGCCGGAGAACGCGCGGGCGTCCAGGCCGTACTCCTCGAACTTCTCGCGCACCGCCTTCACGGCGTTGACCGACGTGAACGCGATCCACTCGTAGCGCCCCTCGACCAGCCCGCGGACCGCCTTGTCCATCTGCAGCGGGTTGCGCGGCGGCTCGACGGAGATGGTGGGCACCTCGTCGGGCACCGCGCCGTACTCACGCAGCCGCGCGGTGAGCGAACCGGCCTGCTCCTTGGTGCGCGGCACGAGCACCCGCCAGCCGAACAACGGCTTGGTCTCGAACCACGACAGCGCCTCGCGGAGGTTGACCACCTCGCCGATCACCGTGATGGCGGGGGGCGTCATCCGGGCCGCGCGGGCGTCGGCGGCGATGTCCTCGAGCGTGGAGGTGACGGTGGCCTGCTCGGTGGTGGTGCCGACCCGGGTCATCGCGACCGGCGTGTCCGCCGGGCGCCCCGCGTCGACCAGCGCCTTCGCGGTCTCGGCGATCGAGCCGACACCGGAGAGCAGGACGAGCGTGCGGTCGTCGGCGTACTGCGACCAGTCGACCTTCTCCCCGCAGGTGACCACCGCGACCTCGCGGTTGTTCTTGGTGGTCAGCGGGATCCCGGCGTAGGCCGGCACCGCGCTGACGGAGGACACCCCGGGCACGATCTCGAAGCCGACACCCGGCCTTCACGCACGCCTGGGCCTCCTCGGGGCCGGAGGCGTAGAGGAACGGGTCGCCGGCCATCAGCCGGACGACGCGGCACTTCTTGCCGTGCCGCACCACGACCTTGGCGCGGGCGGCGTGGGTCAGCGGCTGGCCGTCCTCGCCGAAGCCGCCGTCGACGAACTCCGGCCCGGTGGGCTCGGCGTCCTCGACGGGGGCCGGGAGGTCGAGCAGCTGGCGCACCAGCGCCTCGTGCTCAGGAACCTCGGTGATCACGACGTCCGCCTTGCGGATCACCTCGACTGCCCGCACGGTCAGGAGCTCGGGGTCACCGGGGCCGCTGCCGACGAACGACACCCAACCCTGGGAGGAGGTGCCGGTGGTAGTGGTCTTGCCTCGCGTCATGCGTTCTGCCTCTTCGCTGGAGCTTCGGTCAGTCGTGCAGCCCCGTCGGCGAGCATCTCGTCCGCCAGCCGGGTCCCGACGCCGGCGGCGTCGGAGAGGGCTCCCGATGCGGACTTCCGCACCGCCAACCCTCCGTCGGGGGACAGGGCCACGGCCCTGACCCAGATCTCGTCGCCGTCGTCGCCCTCCACGACGTCGGCCAGTGCCCCGATCGGGGCGGCGCAGCCACCCTCGAGCGTGGCGAGTACGGCGCGCTCGGCGTCGACCGCCGCGCGGGCGGTCGGGTCGTCGAGCTGCCCGAGGAGTTCCACCAGTCCGGGGTCGGTGGCGCGGCACTCCACGGCCAACGCTCCCTGCCCCGGGGCCGGGAGCATCTGCAGCGGGTCGAGCACCTCGGTCACCTCGTCGAGCCGTCCGATCCGGGCCAGTCCGGCGCGGGCGAGGATGACGGCGTCGTACTCACCCGAACGGACCTTGCTGATCCGGGTATCGACGTTCCCACGGATGTCGGCGATCTCCAAGCCGAGACCGAGGGCCGAGAGCTGGGCGGCCCGGCGGGGGGAACCGGTACCGACGCGGCTGCCGACCGGCAGCTCGCCGAGGGTCAGCCCGTCGCGGGCCACGACCACGTCGCGGGGGTCCTCGCGGGTGGGTACGGCGGCCAGCACGATGCCGTCCTGGGGGGAGGTCGGGAGGTCCTTGAGCGAGTGGACGGCCAGGTCGATCTCGTCGCGGAGGAGGGCCTCGCGCAGGGCGTTCACGAACACGCCGGTGCCGCCGATGCTGGCCAGGCTCGCGGTGCTCGTGTCGCCCTCGGTGGTGACCTCGACCAGGCTGACCTCGCGGCCGAGCCGGTCACGGACGAGCTCGGCCACCGCCTCGGACTGGGTCGTGGCCAGCAGCGAGGCGCGGGTGCCGAGGCGGAGGGGTGGGGTCATGAGAGCCCCTCCGGACGGGTGACGGCGTCGACGGCGTCGGGGTCGAGCGCGAACAGCTCGGCCAGCGCCGTGGCGTAGGAGACGGCGCCGGTCTCGTTCGCCAGCTCCTTGACCCGGATCGTCGGCTGGTGCAGCAGCTTGTCGGCGACCCGGCGGACCGACTGCAGCACCTCGGCCCGCGCGGCCTCGTCGAGCTCCGGCAACCGGGCGGCGAGCCGCTGCATCTCGGCCTCGACCACCGCGGTCGCCATGGACCGCAGGGCCACCACGGTCGGCGTGACACTGGCCTGGCGGCGCGCCGAGAGGAACGCCGCGACCTCCTGGCCGACGATGTGGCGGACCCCGTCGACCTCCTGGCCGGCCTCGGAGTCGCGCAGCTCCTCGGCCAGGTCGGCCAGGCTCACCATGCTGACGCCCGGGAGGTCGGCCACGGCCGGGTCGACGTCGTGCGGGAGGGCGAGGTCCACGATCGCCAGCGGCGCCCCACCCGGCCGGGCCGCGGTCACGTCGGCGGCGGTGACCAGGACGCCGGTGGCGCCGGTGCAGGTGATCAGGAGGTCGGCGGTCGCCAGCACCGCTGGGGAGGTCGGCGAGGGCCGCCGGCCGGGCGTCGTACTCGGTGGCGAGGCGGGTGGCGTTGGCGGGGCTGCGGTTGACCACGGCCACGTCGGCCGCACCCATCCTGGAGACGGTGGCGGTGGCGAGTCCGGCCATGGCGCCGGCGCCGACCACGACGACACGCTTGTCCGCGACGCCTCCGATCACGTCGGCGACCCGGGCCAGCCCGGCGCTCACCAGCGTGGGCGCCGCCTGGTCGATGTCGGTCTCGGCGCGGGACCGCTTCCCCACACGCAGGGCCTGCTGGAAGAGGACGTTGAGGGCCGCGCCCACGGTGCCCTGCTCCTGGCCGCGGCGCAGGGCCTCCCGGGTCTGGGCGAGGATCTGGCCCTCGCCGACGGCCATCGAGTCGAGACCGGCCGCGACGTGGAAGAGGTGGGAGACCGCGCCGTCGTCGTAGTGGACGTAGAGGTGCGGCAGGATCGACTCGGTGGCCTCGCCGGCCCGCTGCACCAGGAGCCGGGACACCTCTTCGACGCTGCCGTGGAAGCGGTCGACGTCGGTGTAGATCTCCAGCCGGTTGCAGGTGGCGATCACCGTCGCCTCGGTGACGTGCTCGATCCCCGCGACGTCGCGCAACAGCTTGGTCACGCCCTCGCCGTCGAGGGCGACCCGCTCGAGCAGCGCCACGGGTGCGGACTTGTGGGAGATGCCCACGACGAGGACGCTCATCCGCTCGCCCCCTGGATCTTGCGTTGTTCGTGGTAGGCGAGGATCTGCAGCTCGATCGACAGGTCGACCTTGCGCACGTCGACCCCCTCGGGGACCGACAGCACGGTCGGCGCGAAGTTGAGGATGCTGCGGATGCCGGAGGCGACCATCCGGTCCGCGACGTCCTGCGCGGCCAGGGCGGGCGTGGCGATCACGCCGATCGCGACGCCGTGCTCCTTCACGATCCGCTCGAGGTGGTCGAAGGGGCGTACGTCGACGCCGGCCACCACCTCGTCGTGCCGGTCCGGGTCGGCGTCGAGCAGGGCGACCACCCGGAACCCGCGGCTGCGGAACCCCGAGTAGTTCGCCAGGGCGTGGCCGAGGTTTCCGATCCCGACGATGACCACGGGCCAGTCCTGGGTGACGCCGATCTCGCGGGCGATCTGGTAGCGCAGGTAGTCCACGTCGTACCCGACCCCGCGGGTGCCGTAGCTGCCGAGGTAGGAGAGGTCCTTGCGCAGCTTGGCGCTGTTGACCCCGGCGGCCGCCGCGAGCTCCTCGCTGGAGCAGGTGCGGGTCCCGGCGTCGGCGAGGGTGGTGAGGGCGCGGAGGTAGACGGGCAGACGGGCGACCGTGGCCTCGGGGATGTCCCGGGCCGTGTCCTGGTGCGTCCGTGCGGTCACTGCGTCTTCTCTCCAGCCGCCCGACCCGGGATTGGGAGCACCCGGTCGAGGTCGAACGGCCCGATCACTGTAGAAGTTTGTGAACGTGAGAACAAACTGAGACGGACCCTGTCCGGCGGCTGTGAGAAGTCGCACGTCGGGCGAGTCCGGCGGCCCCCATTTCGGGTAACGCCGCGTTGGTGGCGCTCCTCGACCGGTCTACCGGTCGAGGAGCCACCAGAACGCGGCGTTACCCGTGAATCAGCCGGCGAGAGCGGTGCGCAACCGGGTGGGATCCACCCGCCAGAAGTCGTGCTGCCGACCGTCGACGAACGTCACCGGCACCTCGTCGGTGAACCGGTCGCGCAGCGCGGGGTCGGTGTCGATGTCGACCTCGGCGTACTGCTCACCGAGGTCGGCGCAGACCTGCTCGATGACGGCGCGGGCCTGCTCGCACAGGTGGCAGTCGCGGCGGGAGTAGAGGGTGACCCGCGCGGTCATTCGAGGAGCCCGAGGGCCCGGCGGCGCTCGAGGCCCCGGAGCCTGCCCTTCTGCACCTTGCCCGTCACGGTCAGCGGCAGCTCGTCGACCACCTCGATCCGGCTCGGCTGCTTGAAGCGGGCCAGCCGCGTCGCCGCGTGCTCGCGTACGGCGGCCGCCACGGCACCCGGGTCCGCGCCGGGTGCGCGCACGTAGGCCACCACCGCCTCGCCGGTGTGCTCGTCCTCGACCCCGATCACGGCCGCGTCCTCGACGCCCTCGACCTCGCGGATCACGTCCTCGACCTCGTGCGGGTAGACGTTGAACCCGGAGACGATGATCAGCTCCTTGAGCCGGTCGACCAGGAAGAGGTCGCCGGTGGCGTCCAGGAAGCCGACGTCGCCGGTCGACCACCAGCCCGCATCGTCGGGCCCGTCGTCGCCGTCGGGCCAGTAGCCGCTGAACAGGTTGGCCCCCCGGACCTGGATCTCCCCGGGGTCCTCGCCCGGCGGCGTGCCACCGAGCTCGTCGACCAGGCGGATCTCGATCCCGGGGAGCGCCGCACCGACCGAGCCGTTCTGGAGCTGGGTGCTGCACAGCGTGCTGGTGACGACCGGCGCCGCCTCGGTCAGGCCGTAGCCCTGGTGGATCGGGATCGAGGTGCGGGCGGTGAATGCCTCGATCATCTCCTCCGACAGCGGCGCCGAGCCCGACAGCATCAGGCGCACGGGCCCGAGCCGCTCGGTCAGGTGCTCGTCGGGCAGCCAGTGCGCGAACACCGGCGGTGCGACCGGGACCACGCTGCAGGCCTCGTCGTCGATCAGGTCGAGCGTGCCCTCCGGGTCGAAGTGGTCGACCAGGACCAGCTTGGCGCGGTGTCGCAGTACGCCGCCCAGCACGGCGTTGAGACCGTAGACGTGGAACAGCGGCAGCACGCCGAGCACCACGTCGTCGCCCCGGATCATGGCGGGCTCGACCTCGGCCACCTGCTCGATGTTGGCCAGCAGGGCGCGATGGGTGAGCATCGCGGCACGAGGGCGACCCGACGTACCGCTCGTGTAGAGGAGCGCGGCGAGCTTCTCCGGGTCCTGCAGCGGCGGGACCGGCTGCGGCGGCTCGGCGATCAGCTCGTCGAGGGAGTGCTCGCCCGCCTCCGGCGCGGCCTCCACGACCACCACGACCGGCGCCACCGCCCGGGACACCAGCTCCTCGTCGAGTACGTCGTCCTCGCCGGCCAGCGCACCAGAGACGATCGCGACGGCCTCCCGCACCGCCTCGACGGTGCTCGGATCGGCGACCACGAGCCGCGCGCCCGAGTCGGCGATCATCCGGGCCAGCTCGTCGACCGTCGACCGCGGGTTGACCGGGACCGCGACCACCTGGGCGCGCAGGACGCCGAGGTAGCTGGTGATGAACTCCAGCCGGTTGCCCACGGCGATCAGGACGCGGTGGCCGGCCACGATGCCGACCCCGCCGAGCCCGGTCGCCACCCGCGACACCTCGTCCTCGAGCCGCGCCCAGGTGAGGCTGCGGCCCTCGGCCTCGACCACGGCCAGCGCATCGGGCCGCTCGGTGGCCGCCGAGGCCACCAGATCGGTCAGGTCGTGCTGGTGAGGCATGGGGCGATCCTTCCACACGGCCGACGGCGTCGCAGAGGCGTCGGCCCCGGGGCTACGCTGCGGCTGTGACCCCACCCCCGGACCCCCGGCGCCGGAGGCTCGACCTCCAGCAACGGTCCGCCCTCGCCGGGGAGGCGGCGGCCGCCGCCGCGGAGGTCGAGACCGCGCTGGTCACACCCGCCGACCCGACGTCCGCTGCGTTCTTCGACGTCGACAACACCGTCATGCAGGGCGCGAGCATCTTCCACCTCGCCCGGGGGCTGCACCGCCGCGAGTTCTTCACCACCCGCGAGATCCTCGGGGCGGCGTGGAAGCAGGCCTACTTCCGGTTCGTCGGCGTCGAGGACCCCGACCACGTGGCCGACGCGCGCAACTCGGCGCTGGGCTTCATCGCCGGCCACACCGTCACCGAGCTGGAGGCACTCGGCGAGGAGATCTTCGACGAGGCGATGGCGCACCGGATCTGGCCGGGCACGCGCGCCCTGGCCCAGCTGCACCTCGACCAGGGCCAGCGGGTCTGGCTGGTCACCGCCGCCCCGATCGAGATCGCCACCATCATCGCCCGGCGGCTCGGCCTCACCGGCGCGATGGGCACCGTGGCCGAGCACGTCGACGGCGTCTACACCGGCCGACTGGTCGGCGACCTGCTGCACGGCCCGGCCAAGGGCGAGGCGGTCAAGGCCATCGCGGCCCGCGAGGGGTTGGACCTCGCCCGTTGCTCGGCGTACTCCGACTCCTACAACGACCTGCCGATGCTGACCCTCGTCGGGGACCCCTGCGCGATCAACCCCGATGCGAGGCTGCGCGCGAAGGCCCGGGAGATGGGCTGGCGCGTCCGCGACTACCGCACGGGCCGGAAGGCCGCCCGCCTGGGCCTGGTCGTGGGCGCGGTCGCGGGGGCTGCGACCGGTGCCGTGGCGGCCGGCGCGGCCGTGCGACGCCGCCGCTGACCGCTCCGCCCCCGACCGTTTCTTTACCAACGTGGTCCCGGCCACCATTTGTCGTCAGCTGTTCCCTTCGCCACACCGCCGCGGCTAGCATGGCCGGAGCTTCGGGGGAAGCTGACCGGGAGGGTCATCCACGATGCAGAGGGAAGGGAGCGACCTTGCTCGCGGGCTCGATGCCCTGCGTGCGGCCGTCGCCCAGATCCTGCTCACGCCCCAGGCCGCCATCGCCGGCGGCCCCGTCGTGCTGCTCAGCGAGGCCGTCGCCCATCCCGGCCGCGAGACCTCCTCGCCCGGCGCCGGGGGCGGGTACGACGACGCCGAGCTGGCGACGTCCTCGGAGGAGGACGAGGCCGACCGGACCCGCCTGATCGCGCTGGTCGAGCTGGCCCGCAAGGGCGACTCCGACGCGTTCGGGCTGCTCTACGACCACTACCAGGGCTCGGTCTACCGCTTCCTCTTCTACCGCACCCGGTCGGTGCAGCTGGCCGAGGACCTCACCTCGGAGACCTTCTTCCGCGCGCTGCGCAGCATGAACAACTTCCGGTGGCAGGGCAAGGACTTCGGCGCCTGGCTGATGACCATCGCCCGCAACCTCGCCACCGACCACTTCAAGGCCGGTCGTACCCGGCTGGAGCTCACCACCGAGGACATGGGCGTCCACGACGACGCCACCGAGGGCCCGGAGTCGACGGTGCTCGCCGGACTCACCAACGAGATCCTGCTGGGCGCCCTGAAGGCGCTGCCCGACGAGCAGCGCGACTGCCTCGTGATGCGCTTCCTGCAGGGGATGAGCATCGCCGAGACCGCCGCCGTACTCGGCCGCAGCGACGGTGCGATCAAGCAGCTCCAGCTGCGCGGGGTGCGCAACCTCGCCAAGCTGATGCCCGAAGGGATTCGGGACTGATGCACATCCACAGGAATTCGTCCATGACTTGTGACTCACGTCCCGTAACCTCACCGGTTCGCGGGTCGTTGAGGTGTGCGACAGGGGCCGCAGCCGGCCCACCGCACGACACCACGACAGGACTGGCCCGATGACCCCCGTGTTCGCGGCGCGACGGCGTGCCGAGGCGTTCCACTCCCTCATCGAGGGCGAGGAGCGGCTCCACGACGCGCGGTACGCCGAGTTCCAGGCCATCGTCGACTCCCTGCGCGCCCAGCCCCCCGTCGAGGCGCGTCCCGAGTTCGTCTCCACCCTGCGCGAGCGGCTGATGACCGCCGCCGACACCCTCCTGGTGCCCGACGACGAGGCTCGCCTGACCCTCCCGGCACGCAAGCCCGCTCGCGAGCGCAGGATCGCCGTCACCGTCGGTGGGGTCGCCATCGTCGGCGCCACCACGTCGATGGCGCTGGCCGCCCAGAGCGCCCTGCCCGGCGACACCCTCTACCCGCTCAAGCGGGCCATCGAGAACGCCCAGACCGGTCTCAACCTCGACGAGGGCGACCGCGGAGCCACCTTGCTGGCCAACGCCACCGGTCGCCTGGCCGAGGTCCGTGCGCTCAGCAGCGACGGAGTGGGCGAGGACGGCGCAGCCATCGCGCAGACGCTCACCGTGTTCACCGAGCAGGCGGTCGAGGCCTCCGACCTGCTGCTGTCGGACTACGCCGAGACCGGCAACGAGAGCTCCATCGCCGAGCTGCGTGACTTCACCGGCGCGAGCATGGAGACCCTCGCCGACCTCGAGGCCGTCGTGCCCGACGAGGCCCGCGACGAGCTGATCGCCGCCGCGAGGGTGCTGACCCAGATCGACCTCGAGGCCGAGCGGACCTGCCCGACCTGCGGGGGCGACGGCATCGCCGAGATCCCGCGGATCCTCACCCAGGCCAGCTACGCCACCCCGCTCCAGGACGACGCGTCGACGTCCGGCACGACGATCGAGGGGGCCGAGGAGTCGACCGAGTTCGAGCCGAAGCTGCCGGACACCGACGGCGAGAACCTCCCGCCGGCGTCCGTGCTCCAGCCCCCGAGCACCGGCGGCACCCAGCAGTCCCCCGGCGACACTCCTGACGAGCCCACCACCGACCCGATCGACGAGCTGACCGCCGGCCTGACCGGCGACGGCGACTCCCAGCCGGTCTCCGTCCCCGACGGCGGCGATGTCTCCGGCCTCACCGACGACGCCGATGAGCTGCTCGACGACGTCACCGACCCGCTGCTCAATCCTTAGCGCGGCCGCGCCAGCGGATGCGCTGACGGTCGCCGTTCGACTCAGCAGCGGCGCTCGAGGCGAGCGCGGCGTCGCGGGGTCGCCAGGTTGAGCAAGCGTCGCGACCGAGGAACGAGGTCGCGCGAGCGCGTCGAACCACCATCAGCGCACTCCCTGACGCAGCTCGCTAGCGGAATACCGACTCCCGCTCCATCAGCAGGGTGTAGAGCGTCTGCTGGATCGTCTCGCGGACCTGGTCGGTCACGTTGAAGACCAGCATCGGGTCGTCGGCCGCGCCGTCGTCGTACTCGTCGGTGCGGATCGGTTCGCCGAACTCCAGCAGCCACTTGGAGGGCAGCGGGACCAGGCCGAGCGGGCCGAGCAGCGGGAAGAGCGGGGTGATCGGGATGTACGGCACGCCCAGCAGGCGGGCCAGGGAGGGGATGTTCCCGACCAGCGGGTAGATCTCCTCGGCGCCGACGACCGAGAGCGGGAGGATGGGGACGCCGGTGCGCAGCGCGGCCGAGACGAACCCGCCGCGGCCGAAGCGCTGCAGCTTGTAGCGCTCGGCGTACGGCTTGCCGATGCCCTTGAAGCCCTCGGGCCACACGCCGACCAGCTCGCCGCCGGCGAGCATCCGCTCGGCGTCCTCGCCGCACGCCAGCGTGGCGCCGGTCTTGCGGGCCATGCTGCTGACCAGGGGCATCCGGAAGACCAGGTCGGCACCGAGGGGGCGCAGATGCCGACCGGTCGCGTCGTGGATCGACACCATCGTCATCAGCCCGTCGACGGGGACGGTGCCGGAGTGGTTGGAGACCACCAGCGCCCCGCCGCGCTCCGGAATGTTCTCGGCGCCGCGCACGTCGATCCGGAACCACTTCGCGGCGATCGGCCGCAGGGCGGTCATGAAGAAGCGCTGGGTGATCTCGGGGTCGAAGCCGTACTCGTCGACGACGTAGTCGCCGGTCACCCGGCGGCGCAGGAAGGCCAGGAAGCGGGCGAGCTGCAGCTCCCACTCGTCGCCGAACAGCTCCTTCGCGGCGAACTGGAACGCCGCCAGCCAGTCACCGGTCGGGATGCCGGCCAGGGGCGCGCGCTCCCGCGTGGTGGCCGGGGGACGTCCCGGCGCGGCCTTCGCACCGGTGGCTTCGGCGGCCTTGGGCGGCGGGGCCTGGCGAGGGGTGTCCGGGACGGCGGCCGTCGGCTCGGTGTTCGGCCGCTCGGTGTCCGGCTGCTTGGCGGCGGGCGCCTTCTTGGCCGCCGACTTCGTGGCAGGTGACCGCTTCGCCGGGCTGCCCGCGGGCCGGGACCCGCCGGCCAGGTTGCGGGCCGCCGAGGAGGGCTTGTCCTTGCCCGAGCCGCGCCCGGGCCGACCGCGGGTACCGATGGGGATGATCTCTGCGTCAGCCACGGTCAGCTCCTGCGAGGGCGCGCATCTCCGGGTCGGGCAGGGCGCGGGCGACCCCGTCGATCACGCGCGTCGTGCGGCCGCCCGTGGGGGACAGGGACGCGCCGAAGTTGGCGAACGTCTCGGCGGTGGTGAAGCGCGGGGTGAAGCCGAGGATCTCGCGCATCCGCGTGGTGTCCACGCCGCGACCGTAGGTGAGGAAGGCCAGCTGTTCGGGGCTGAAGTCGGCCACGCGGGCCGAGCGGAGGGCCGAGCCGAGGCCGCCGACCGCGAAGCCCGGCAGCGACACGGAGGCGCGCTGGATGCGGCGCAGGGCCTGGCTGAGCAGCAGGACGCCGTCGCCGGCCACGTTGAAGGTGCCGGCCACGTCACCGAGGGCGGTGTGGCGGAGCACGGCGATCAGGTCGTCCTCGTGCAGGAACTGCATGCGGGGGTCGTAGCCGAGAACGGTGGGCACGACCGGGAGCCGGAAGTACGACGCGATCGGGCTCTCCACGTTCGGGCCGAGCACGTTGGCGGCGCGCAGCATCGCCACCCGGACGTCGGGGCGACGGCGGGCGAAGCCGCGGACGTACCCCTCGATCTCGGCGACGTCCTTGGCATACCCGGACCGGGGCAGCCGCCGCGGTTCCATGTCCTCGGTGAACATCGCGGGGTCACGGTTGCTGGCGCCGTACACCGTCGTCGTGGACTTCACGACCAGGTGCTCGAGACCGGGCGCCTTCTGGCACGCAGCGAGCAGCTGCATGGTGCCGATGACGTTGAGCTCCTTCATCGTGTTCCGCCCGCCGGCACTGCCGGGGGTGGCGATGACGCTCATGTGGACGACGGTGTCGACGTCCTCCTTGGCGATGATCTTCGCGATGACCGGGTTGCGGATGTCGGCCCGGACGAAGGAGACCTCACCGATGTCGCCGCGCGGCGGCACCGCGTCGACGCCGATCACGCGGTCGACGGCAGGGTCGTTCGTCGCGGCGACCGCGAGCCGGCGTCCGAGGTCCCGAGAGACCCCGGTCACCAGGACGACCCTCCCCGACGTGGCGACCATCTCCGCGCAGGGCCTACTTACCGAGCTTGCGGCGCTGGACGCGCGTCTTCTTCAGCAGCTTGCGATGCTTCTTCTTGGCCATGCGCTTGCGCCGCTTCTTGATGACTGAACCCACAGGATGCCTTTCAACGTCACGGTCGCCCGAGCGTCCGGGCGACTCGGACAGCCTAGCCGCCGACGTGCGGGCAGCAGAATCCGAGGGTCCGGGCGAGATGGTGCCCGCGGGTCGGTGGGTCCCGGTGATCAGCCGGCGTCGTAGAAGCTGTTCTTGAGGTACTCGTTGACGTCCTTCTCGAGGACGCGGAACGAGCGGCCGACCCGCACTGCGGGGAGGTCGCCGTTGTGGACGAGGCGGTAGACGGTCATCTTGGAGACGCGCATCGTCGCGGCAACCTCGGCAACGGTCAGAAACGTAGAGTCGGAGAGGTCTCCGGACGTCGTGTTGTCAACCATGGGGCACCGATCTTCCTTTGCGGTACGCCACCGGCTTCCCCGCCGGTGAATACACGTCCGCGCTTCCGTGAGAATAGAGCCTCATGTGACTCGTGGGAAGCAGAATCACTAAAGAAACCCAAGGGATAACGGCGTGTCCGCTTGCGTCCCCGCTGGCGGCCTTTACCTTCCGTCGCTCACGGTAGGTGGTCCAGGCCGTGGAACGGGAAGACTTCCGTCCGGGTGGCGTGGATCGCCCGGTCCAGCCAGGCGGCCGGGTCGTAGCCCTCCGACCAGTCCCGGTAGGCCGGGGTGCGGCCGTCGGTCATCCGGTGGGGGGCGGTCCGCCCGAGCGCCTGGGTGATGTGGTCGCGCCAGGCTTCCGGGGTGGGGGTCCGCGGGTCCAGCGGTCGCCCGCCGACGATGGCGAGCAGGTGCGTCCAGGCGCGCGGGACGACCTCGACCAGGGCGTAGCCCCCGCCGCCGGTGGCCACCCACCGGCCGCCACAGAGCTCGTGGGCCAGCTCGTGCAGGGCGAGGTACGACGCCCGCTGCCCGTCGACGGTGAGCATCAGGTGGGCGAGGGGATCCTCGATGTGGGAGTCGCAGCCGTGCTGGGTGACGAGCACCTCGGGCTGCCACTCGCGCAGCACCGGCGGCACCACGGCGTGGAACGCCCGCAGCCAGCCGGCGTCCGACGTACCGGGCGGCAGCGCGACGTTGACCGCACTCCCCTGGGCGTCCGGGCCGCCGAGGTCGTTGGGGAAGCCGGTGCCGGGGAAGAGCATCTGCCCGGTCTCGTGCAGGGAGATCGTCAGCACCCGGGGGTCGTCCCAGAAGATCTGCTCGACGCCGTCGCCGTGGTGGACGTCGACGTCGACGTAGGCCACCTTCTGCGCGCCCTGGTCGAGGAGGTACTGGATGCCGACCGCGACGTCGTTGTAGATGCAGAAGCCGCTGGCCCGGTCCCGCATCGCGTGGTGCAGGCCGCCGGTGATGTTGGCGCTGTGCAGCGACTCCCCGCTCCACACCTGGCGGCACGCCTCGACACTGGCGCCGACGACGTGCGCCGCTGCCTGGTGCATGCCCTTGAAGACCGGGTTGTCGTCGGTGCCGAGCCCGCGCTCGAGATCCACGGTGTCCGGCGTGCTGCCGACCCGGGTGACGGCCTCGATCAGCTCGGCGCTGTGCACCGTCGCGACCAGGTCCTCGTCGGCCATCGGCGCCGCGACGGTGCGGAGGTGGTCGCCAGGACCCCGAGCTCGGCCGCCAGCCGCATCGTCAGGTCGACCCGGATCGGCGACATCGGGTGGGCCGGCCCGAAGCTGTACTCGGTCAGGCTGGGGTCGAAGACCACCGTGGCCGGTCCGGGACAGTCGGGCATGGGGTGACGCTACCCGGCGCCGCGCCGGGCGTGTCGTCGGGACGTCCTGCGGGATGGCTGCCCTGGCGACCAGCTCGCAGGACGTTGTCGGCGAGAGAGCGGTCAGTCCTCGCCGGACAGGGCGCGGGACCGGTCGCGGGCGGCCTCGATGGCGGCCAGGAACGCCGCGCGGACCTTGTGGATCTCCAGCTCGCGGAGGGCGGCGGCGGTGGTGCCGCCGGGGGAGGTCACCTGCTCGCGGAGTACGACGGGGTGGGTGCCGGTCTCGCGCAGCATGTGGGCGGAGCCGACCACGGTCTGCACCACGAGCTCGGTGGCGGTCGCGCGGGGCAGGCCGAGGTGCACACCGGCCTCGATCATCGACTCGACCACGAAGAAGATGTAGGCGGGCCCCGAGCCGGAGATCGCGGTGACCGCGTCCATCTGGCGCTCGGGGATCCGCAGCACCTTGCCGGTCGAGGCCATCAGCTCCTCGGCGATGACCAGGTGCTCCTCGTCGCAGTGGGAGCCCGGCGCGATCGCGGCCATCCCCTCGTCGACCAGGGCGGGCGTGTTCGGCATGACCCGGACCACGGCGACACCGTCCGGCACCCGGGACTCGATGAAGCCCGTGGTGATGCCGGCGGCCAGGGAGACCAGCAGCTGGCCGGGACGCAGGACGGGCGCGATCTCCTCGAGCAGGTCGCTCATGTCCTGGGGCTTCACGACGATGGCGACGGTGTCGGCCTTGCGCGCCGCCTCGACGTTGCTGCAGGTGGCGACGCCGTACCGCTCCTCGAGCTCGCGGGCGCGCTCGGGCCGCTTCTCGCCGACGAGCAGGTTGTCCACGCGGCGACCGGCGCGGACCAGGCCGGAGAGCAGGGTCTCCCCCATCACCCCGGCGCCGAGGATCGCGGTCTGGCTCATGCGCGCACCCCTACGTCTTCGAGATCAGGGACTTTGCGAAGAATGACAGGTTCTGGGGACGCTCGGCCAGACGTCTCATGAGGTATCCGTACCACTCCTGGCCGTAGGGGATGTAGACCCGCACGGAGTCACCGAGCCCGGCCAGGCGCTTCTGCTCCTCGGGCCGGATGCCGTAGAGCATCTGGAACTCGTAGGTCCCCTTCTCGCGGCCGTAGCGGCTGGCCAGCGAGGAGGCGATCTCGACCATCCGCGGGTCGTGGGTGGCGATCATCGGGTAGCCCTGCCCCGCGAGCAGCACCTTGAGGCACCGGACGTAGGACTTGTCGACCTCGAGCTTGTCCTGGAAGGCGACGTTCTCGGGCTCGTTGTAGGCGCCCTTGCAGAGCCGGACCCGGGATCCCTCGTAGGCGAGGGCGCGGCAGTCGGACTCGGTGCGGTGCAGGTAGGCCTGCAGCACCGCGCCGGTCTCGGGGAAGTCCTTGCGCAGCTCGCGCAGGATGCCGAGGGTCGAGTCGGTGGTGGTGTGGTCCTCCATGTCGAGGGTGACCGTCGTGCCGGCGTTGCGGGCGGCCCGCGCGATGGTGCGGGCGTTCTCGAGCGCGATCTTGTGCCCGTTCTCGGGCAGCGCCTGACCGACCGCCGAGAGCTTCACCGACACCTCGGCGTGGCGGGTCAGGCCGCGCGCGGAGAGCTGCTGGAGCAGGTCGAGGTACGCCGCCACGGTGGCGTCGGCCTGCTCCGAGTCGAGGGTGTCCTCGCCGAGGAAGTCCAGGGTCGACTCGCAGGCCGTCCTCGACGAGCCCCGCGGTCGCGTCGACGGCGGCCTCGGTGGACTCCCCGGGCACGTAGCTGGTGACGATGCCGGAGGACACGGGCATCGTGCTGACGAGCTTCTTGACCCGCTCGCTGCGGGCCAGGAGCAGGATCGGCTGGCGAAGCAGTGACATGGCCCCGAGGTTACGCGGTGCGCCGCCGCAGCGTCGCCGCACCCAGCGCCAGACCGGCCAGCCCGAAGGCCACGACGACGGCGAGGTCGGGCCACACCTCGCCGGTCTCGGCGGAGCGGGTCAGCGTCTGCATCGCGTCCACGGCGTACGACAGCGGCAGCACGTCGCTGATCGCCTCCAGCACGTCGGGCAGCAGCGGCCGCGGGACGAAGAGGCCGCACAGCAGGATCTGCGGTACGACGACCGCGGGCAGGAACTGCACGGCCTGGAACTCCGTCTGCGCGAACGCGCTCACGAACAGCCCGAGCGCGGTGCCGAGCACGGCGTCGCACACCGCGACCAGGGTGAGCAGCCACACCGGGCCGACGACCTCGAGGCCCAGGAGGCCGACGCTGACCGCCACCGCGAGCACCGACTGGAGGGCGGCCATCAGCCCGAACGCCAGGGCGTAGCCGAACAGGAAGTCGAGCTTGCCCATCGGCATCGCCAGCAGTCGTTCGAGGGTGCCTCCCGAACGCTCCCGCAGCGTGGTGACGGAGGTGACCAGGAACATCACGAAGAACGGGAAGAGCGCGAGCAGACCGGGGCCGAGGCGGTCGAAGACGGCCGGCGAGGACGCCTCGAACATCCACCACAGCAGGCTGATCAGCAGGCAGGGGAGCACGAGCAGCATCGCGAGGGTGCGGTGGTCGCGGCGCAGCTGGGTGAGCACGCGTCCGGCGACGGCGAGGGTGATCCGGGGAGTCACTGTGCGTCCTCCTTGACGATGGTGAGGAACGCGGACTCGATGTCCGCCGGCGCCGGTCTTGGCCCGGATGTCGTCGGGCGACCCGTCGGCGATGATCCGGCCCTCCCGCATCAGCAGCAGGCGGTCGCAGCGCTCGGCCTCGTCCATCACGTGGCTGGAGACGAAGACGGCCGAGCCGGCCTCGGCGATCCGGTGGAACAGCGCCCAGAGGTCCCGGCGCAGCACGGGGTCGAGCCCGACGGTCGGCTCGTCGAGGACCAGCAGCTCCGGCTGCCCGAGCAGGGCGACGGCCAGGCTCGCGCGCGACTGCTGGCCGCCGCTGAGGTTGGCCACGACCTGGTCGGCGTGCGAACGGAGATCGACCGCCTCGACGGTCCGGTCGACCTCGGCGCGGTCGACACCGAGCACCTTCGCGAAGAAGCGGAGGTTCTCGGTGACGGTGAGGTCGCCGTACACGCTGGGGGCCTGGGTGACGTAGCCGATCCGGTGCCGCAGCGCTGCGGAGCCCGCCGTGTCGCCGAAGACCCGCACCGATCCCGACCGCAGCCGCTGCACCCCGACCAGGGCGCGCATCAGCGTGGACTTGCCGCATCCGGAGGGCCCGAGCAGCCCCGTCACACCGCCGGACTCGATGGTGAAGGAGAGGCTCCGGAGCACCTCGCGCCGGCTGCGGTGGACGACCAGGTCCCGCACCTCGACCGCGTTATTCATCATGTGTTGAATGGTGCATCGGCGCGCTCATCGGGCCGGCACGACGAAGTGCTCGCGCGCGAACTCGAGCGACTCGCGCAGGTCGGTCTCTCGTTCCTCCCGGCTGCCGCACTTGCGGGTGTTGATCTCGACCACGACGTCCCCGGGGAACCCGGACCGGGCGGCGTGGGCCAGGAACTCCTCGGCCCCGACGGAGCCACGACCCGGGACGAGGTGCTCGTCCTTGGCGGACCCCGTTCCGTCGGTGAGGTGGATGTGCCGGAGCCGGTCCCCCAGCCTGGTCGCCATCTCCACCGGGTCGGAATGCGCGATCGCGGCGTGGGAGAGGTCGATCGTGGTGTTGGCGTAGGACTCCTCGGAGGGGTCCCAGCCGGGCAGGTACATCTCCATCCCGCGTCGCGAGGAGGCCCGCCACGGGTACATGTTCTCCACGGCGAAGTGGATCCCGGTCGACTCCTCGAGGGCCGCGATCCCGTTGACGAAGTTGGCGGCGTACTCCTTCTGCCACCGGAACGGCGGGTGTACGACGACCACGGCGGCCCCGACAGCGTCCGCCATCTCCGCGGACCGCTCCAGCTTGCCCCACGGCTCGGTGCCCCACACCCGTTGGGTGAACAGCAGGCAGGGCGAGTGCACCGCGGAGACGGCGATGTCGTGGTGCTCGGCGAGCTGCTGGATCGCGGAGGTCTGCTGGCTGAGGGCGTCGATCCCGACCATCACCTCGACGGCGTCGTACCCCAGGTTGGCGGCGTAGGCGAAGGCGTGCGCGGACGACTCGGGGTAGACCGAGGCCGTGGAGAGGCCGATGCGGGAGGCCATGTCAGCGCTCGGCCTCCGGGACCGAGCGGCTGATCCGGTCGATGCGTTCGAGGATCACGCCCTCGCGGAGGGCCCAGGGGCAGATCTCGAGCTCGGGCAGGTCGAAGATGTCCATCACCGCCTCCGCCACCAGCGCGCCCGGCACGATCTGGTGGGTGCGGCTGGGCGAGACCCCGGGCAGCTCCTCGAGCTCCTCGTCGCCCATGGCCAGCAGCTTGGGGATCCACTCGGCGAGCTCGTCGGCGGGGAGCACGCGCGGGACCAGCGGCCCCTCGGCGGACGGCGCGGCGCCGCAGATCCGGGCCAGGGACCGGAACGTCTTGGACGTGGCGACGGCGTGGTCGGGGGTGCCGGCGCGCAGCAGGCTCCCGGCGTGCCGGGCGATGTCGGCCCGGATCTTCTTGCGCAGGTTTCGGACCGTGGTCTCGTCGGGCGACCCTTCCCCGAACCACGACGCGGCCAGGCGGGCCGCGCCCAGCGGCAGCGAGTAGGCGACCGCGGGCGCCTCGTCCGCGCCGGCGGCGATCTCCAGGGAGCCGCCACCGATGTCGAAGACGGCGAGGCGCCCGGACGACCAGCCGAACCACCGGCGGACGGCGAGGAACGTCAGCCGCGCCTCGTCCTCGCCCGCGAGCACCGCGATGTCCGCCCCCGTGCTCTCGCGCACGTGGCCCAGGACGTCCTCGGCGTTGCCCGCGTCGCGGACGGCAGAGGTGGCGAACGCCAGCATCTCCTCGCAGCCCTTGTCCTCCGCGACGACGAGCGCCTGCCGGGTGAACTCGGTGAGCGCGTCGATCCCGGCTTGAGTCACCGCGCCGTCGGCGAGGTGCTCGGCCAGGCGGAGCGGCTCCTTGTAGGAGTACGCCGGCAGCGGCGCCGCACCGTCGTGGGCGTCCACCACGAGCAGGTGTCCGGTGTTGGAGCCGATGTCCAGAACGCCCAGGCGCATGCGCACACGGTACTGCGAGAGTCCCCGACGTCCCCCTCGCGCATCCCGGCCACACCACGATCGGGTGCCGGGAGCGGCGCGCGTAGGGTTTGCTCCGTGCCCGAAGTCGACCTCGTGTTCCCCCGCGCGTGGGTGGAGTTCGCCGACCCGGACGACGAGTCCCAGGTGATGCGGTGCGACCTCACCTGGCTGACCTCGAACTACATGTGCATCTTCGGCCAGGGCTGTCACGGGATCTACAAGGAGTCCCCCGACGTCGGGTGCTGCACCCTCGGCGCCCACTTCGCCGACAAGGCCGACGAGAAGCGGGTGGCATCCTTCGTCGCGCAGCTCGACGCCGACCAGTGGCAGCTGCGTCCGGACCGGTCGAAGGTCAAGAAGTCCGACTGGATCGAGACCGACGACGACGGCGAGCGCAAGACCCGCACCGTCGAGGTCGACGGCCAGAGCGCCTGCATCTTCCACAACCGCGCGGACTTCCACACCGGCGCGGGATGTGCGCTGCACGGGCTGGCGCTCGAGCAGGGTCGCAACCCGCTCGAGACGAAGCCGGACGTGTGCTGGCAGCTGCCGCTGCGCCGTACCTTCCGGACGGTCGAGCGGGCCGACGGGACGTCGTACACCGAGGTCTCGATCGGCGAGTACGACCGCCGCGCCTGGGGCCCGGGCGGGCACGACCTGGACTGGTACTGCTCGGGCAACACCGAGGCGCACGTCGCCGTGGAACCGGTCTACCTGACCCACGAGGCCGAGCTGACCGAGCTGATGGGCAAGCCGGCGTACGACGCGCTGGTCCGGCACTGCGAGGCCCACCTGCGGTCCCGCTCGGCCCTGGCACTGCATCCGGCGGATCCTCGATGAGCCTGACGCACACCCGCTGTCGATATTCTCGACGTCAAGAGAAGTTGACCCCGCCGTCGAGGGACGCGATCCGGTTGTCGAGAATGCTTGGCATGCGCCTGGACCATCTTTCCTACGCTGCGGGCCCGGATGGACTCGCCAGCACCGCCCAGCGCCTCGGGGGACTGCTCGGACGGGAGTTCCACGACGGTGGTGTCCACCCTCGGTTCGGTACCCGCAACATGATCCTGCCGCTGGCAGACCGCACCTACCTCGAGGTGGTCGAGGTGCTCGACCACCCCGCCTCCGACAAGGCACCGTTCGGCCAGGCCGTGCGCGCCAGGTCCGCCCTCGGCGGTGGCTGGCTCGGCTGGGTCGTCGCCGTCAACGACATCTCGATCGTCGAGACCCGCCTGGGCCGGGAGGCCGCGTCCGGCAACCGGTTCCGTCCCGACGGCACCGAGCTGACCTGGAAGCAGATCGGGGTCAACGGCCTGATCGCAGACCCGCAGCTGCCGTTCTTCGTGCAGTGGAACGGGCCGGCCTCGCTGCACCCGAGCGAGGGTGCCGACGGCGCCTACTCCCTGGCCTGCCTGGAGATCGCCGGTGACCCGGGGCGGGTGAGCGAGTGGCTCGGCGAGACCGTCGAGGCTCCGCTGGAGGACGTCAAGGTGGACTGGGTGGCCCCGCACGGCACGCCCGGAATCATCGCCGTGCAGGTGCAGACGCCCCACGGCCTGGTGCGGATCTGAAGGAGCAGGGTGACGCGCGGAACGCGCGGCGCCCGTCGCGAACCAGGTTGAGCAAGCCCCACGACCGAGGTCACCGCGCAGCGGCGCGCGAGGCACGAGCGCGGCGCGTGGGCGCGGGGAGATTGAGCAAGCCCCGCGACCGACGAAGGAGGTCGCGATGGGCGCGTCGAAATCAGAGGTCGTGACGGGCGCGTCGAAACCCGGTGACCGTAGAGGCCGACCTCCCTGCCGGCGTCATCCCCAGCCCCAACATCTGGCACCACCCCGAGACCTACGAGCTGGAGAACCGGGCGGTCGACCCTGCCGGCGTGCTCGAGTCGTCGATGCGCGCGATCGCGGACTGGGCCGGGCCGGGTGGTGCTCGACGTCGGCTGCGGCACCGGCTACCACCTCCCCACCTTCGCCGCCTCGGCCTCGAGCGTGATCGGCGTGGAGCCACACCCGGACCTCGTGGCGCTGGCGCAGCGCCGTACCCGCTCGGTGCCGGGGGTGCGCGTCGTCGTCGGCACCGCGCAGGCGCTGCCGGTGCCCGACGCGTCGGTGGACGTCGTGCACGCGCGCTGGTCGTACTTCTTCGGACCGGGGTGCGAGCCAGGACTGGTCGAGCTCGACCGGGTGCTACGGCGCGGCGGTACGGCGTTCGTGATCGACAACGACGCGACCCGGTCGACCTTCGGCGGCTGGTTCCGGCGGGGGTACCCCTCGGTGGATCCCGAGGCCGTCGAGCGGTTCTGGTCGGCGCGGGGCTGGACCCGGACCCCGCTCGACGTCGGCTGGTCCTTCGCCTCGCGAGCGGAGCTCGAGGCGGTGGTGCGGATCGAGTTCGCGCCGGAGCTGGCCGCGGAGATCCTGGCCACCCACGAGGGCACGAGCGTCGACTACGCGGTCAACCTCTGGTCGCGTCACTACTGACGGCCGCTCGCCCAGCCGATCCGCTGACGCGTCTCCTGGCCTCGACACGCCGGATCACCGCCCTCGCACGCTCGGTCGGCGACCTCGCTCACGCTCGTCGCCGGCTCGCTCGACCACCACCAGCGGATCCGCTGACGCGTCTCCGCTCAGCTCGAGCCGCGCACGATCAGCTCCGGCGCGAGCATCACTCTGCCGCTCTCGGCCGGAGGGTGGCCGAGCAGGCCCTCGAGCGCCTTGACCACCTCGACCGCGACCTCCTCGAGCGGCTGCCGGACCGAGGTGAGTCCGCCCGGCACGACCTGGGCGACCTGCGAGTCGTCGAAGCCGACCACGGCCACGTCGCGGCCGGCGGCCAGACCGCGTTCGGCCAGGCTGTGCAGCACCCCCATCGCCAGGGTGTCGGAGGCGCAGACGAACGCGGTCGGCGCGGCCTCGTCGAGGAGTACGGCGGAGGCCTCGCGGCCGCTCGCGACGGTCTCCTCGACCCGCGAGGCGAGGCCGGTCGTGGCCAGTCCGCGGTCGCGCAGGGCCCGGCTCCAGCCGGAGCGCCGGTCCTCGCCGATGAACGACTCCTTGCGCCACCCGATCCAGGCGATCCGCGTGTGGCCCTGGTCGAGCAGGTGCTGGGTGGCGAGCTCGGTGCCGGCCGCCCCGTCCACGTCGACCCACGGGTGCCCGGCGGAGGGGTTCTCCCACGGGCGGCCGAAGGCCACGAACGGTGCCCGCCGCGACTCCAGCCACGCCGCCTGCGGGTTCCCCAGATAGGTGTCGGTCGCCACGAACGCATCCACCGCGGTCGAGCGGAGGAGGTCGTCGTACCCGGCCAGGGGGTCCTCGATGTCGCCGGGGAAGAGCAGCACGTGGTAGCCGGCCGCGCTCGAGGTCTCGACGAGGGAGTGCACGAACCGGTCCATCATCGCGTTGGCCGTGCCCTCCTGGGCCGGGGTGAACCGCAGCCCGATCAGGTGGGAGGCGCGGGTGCGGAGGTTGCGCGCGGCCCGGTTCGGCGAGTAGCCGAGCTCGGCGATCGCGGCCTGGACCCGGGCCAGGGTGTCGGCGCGCAGGAGGTCGGGGTTGTTGACCGCGTTGGACACGGTCTGGCGGGAGACTCCGGCCAGCTCGGCCACGTCGGCGAGAGTCGGCGGCAGCGTCGGGACACGTCCCGGGATCCGCGTCATCACCCCTCCTTGATCGATCCAAGTCCAGCATAGACCGCGCCGGACCCGGCGTTGTCGGCGCCGTCGCCTAGCGTTCCGGTCATGGCGAAGACACCCCGAGCGACCTACCGGTGCAGCGAGTGCGGCTGGGAGACCGGCAAGTGGGTGGGTCGGTGCGGGGAGTGCCAGACCTGGGGCTCGGTCGCGGAGGGCGCCGTCGCCCGGACCACCCGGGCGGCCGCGACCCCGGTGAGCCGGCCCGCGCTGCCCATCGGCGAGGTCTCGGTGGAGGACTCGACCTTCCGCACGAGTGGCGTCCCCGAGCTCGACCGGGTGCTCGGTGGCGGCCTGGTCCCGGGCGCGGCGATCCTGCTGGCCGGGGAGCCCGGCGTCGGCAAGAGCACGCTGCTGCTCGAGGTCGCCGCCCAGACCGCGCGCTACCAGCGCCGCACCCTCTACGTCACCGGCGAGGAGTCCGCCTCCCAGGTGCGGCTGCGTGCCGACCGCACCGGCGGGGTGCACGACGAGCTCTTCCTCGCCGCCGAGACCGACCTCGGGGCCGTGCTCACCCACATCGAGCAGACCCGGCCCGAGCTCCTGGTCGTCGACTCGATCCAGACCATCGGCGCCCCCGACGTCGACGGCGTCCCGGGCGGGGTCACCCAGGTCAAGGAGGTCGCGGCCGCCCTGATCCGGGTCGCCAAGACCCGCAACATCACCACCGTGCTCGTCGGCCACGTCACCAAGGACGGCTCGATCGCCGGCCCGCGCGTGCTCGAGCACGTCGTCGACGTCGTGCTCCACTTCGAGGGCGACCGCAACTCGCGCTTCCGGATGGTCCGCGCGATGAAGAACCGCTTCGGGCCCGATCGACGAGGTCGGCTGCTTCGACCTCGGCCACGAGGGGATCACCGCCGTCACCGACCCCACCGGCCTCTTCGTGGAGAACCACCAGCAACAGGTCCCCGGCACCTGCGTCGCGGTGACGATGGAGGGGCGCCGGCCCCTGCTCGCCGAGGTGCAGGCCCTGGCCACGCCCACGGCCGCCGAGCGCCCCCGCCGTACGACGTCCGGCCTCGACTCCTCCCGGGTGGCGATGGTGCTGGCCGTGCTCCAGCAGCACTGCCAGATCCGGCTGCACGGGCACGACGTGTTCGTCTCGACGGTCGGCGGCGCCCGGCTGGCCGAGCCGGCCACCGACCTGTCGATCGCCGTCGCGCTGGCCTCCTCGACCAGCGGCATGCCGGCCCCCCGCGGAGTCGCCGCCATCGGCGAGATCGGGCTGGCCGGCGAGCTGCGCAAGGTCCGCGACCTGCCCCAGCGCGTCGCCGAGGCGGGCCGGCTCGGTTTCGGGATGGTCGTGGTCCCCGGCCGCGGAGACCGCGCCCGGTCCGCCCCGGTCGACGGCATGCGGGTCGTCGAGGCTCCCGACGTCGCCTCGGCGCTGCGGCTGCTTCGCGTGTGGGACCGGCAGCAGCGCCCGCTGCGTTCTGTCGAAGAGTGACGAATGTCTTCGCTTCACCGTCGGCGCGTCCCTAGACTGGCGCGAACTGATGGTCCCTCTGGCACGCGCGCGAGCCGCCGTTCTCGGGGCCAGCGACGGGAGAGGCTGAGGCGTTGGTGGGCACCGACCGCACGGAGGAGACCCTGCGCCTGCGCGCAACGCTCGCCTCGATCGCCCCGGGCACGGCCCTCCGCGACGGCCTCGAACGGATCCTCCGCGGACGCACCGGCGCGCTGATCGTGCTCGGCCACGACAAGACCGTCGAGTCCATCTCGACCGGCGGATTCACCCTCGACGTCCCGTTCACCGCCACCGGACTGCGCGAGCTGGCCAAGATGGACGGCGCGATCATCGTCGACCGCGACGTCACCCGGATCATCCGGTCCGCCGTCCACCTGATGCCCGACCACAAGATCCCCTCGGAGGAGACCGGCACCCGCCACCGCACCGCCGACCGGGTTGCCAAGCAGACCGGGTTCCCGGTGATCTCGGTGTCGCAGTCGATGCAGATCATCGCGGCGTACGTCGGCGAGACCCGGCACGTCCTGGAGGACTCCGGCCAGATCCTCAGCCGCGCCAACCAGGCCCTGGCCACGCTCGAGCGCTACAAGCTGCGGCTCGACGAGGTCGCCAGCACCCTGTCGGCGCTCGAGATCGAGGACCTCGTCACCGTGCGCGACGTCGCCGTCGTGGCCCAGCGGCTGGAGATGGTCACCCGGATCGCCCGCGAGATCGAGGACTACGTGCTCGAGCTCGGCACCGACGGCCGGCTGCTCTCGCTGCAGCTCGAGGAGCTGATCACCGGCGTCGACGCCGAGCGCGAGCTCGTGATCCGCGACTACCTGCCCTCGGGTCGGCGCAGCCGGAGCCCCGAGGACCTGCTGGCCCGGCTCGAGGCCCTCTCGCCGACGGAGCTGGTCGACCCCGCGGCCGCCGCCCGAACCCTCGGCCTCAGCACCGGCGAGCACCTCGACGGGGCCGTCGCACCCCGCGGCTACCGGCTCCTGGCCAAGGTGCCGCGGCTCCCGACTCCCGTGGTGGACCGGCTCGTCGAGCACTTCGGGACCCTCCAGAAGCTGCTCTCTGCCGGGGTCGACGACCTGCAGGCCGTCGACGGGATCGGCGAGCTGCGTGCCCGCAGCGTCCGCGAGGGCCTCTCGCGGCTGGCCGAGTCAACGATCCTCGAGACGGTACGTGTGAGCGGAGTCATCACGTAGCTTCATTGGTGGTCGAGCGAGCGCCGCGACTGACGGGACGAAGTCGCGACCGGCGTGTCGAGACCCGGTGACCTGAGAGCAAACCTCAGCGACGGGACTTGCCGGACTTCTTCCTGTCCTTGTCCTCCGGCTTCGGCTGCACCGTCTTGGTGACGTGGGGGCGCTGGGGCCGCTCGAGCTCGAACTGCACGTCCGCCGGCTCGCCGGCCAGGGCCGCGGCCGTCACGTGGTAGTAGCCCGGCAGTGCCCACTGGGTGAGCCGCGAGCACTCCTCGTCGGAGCGTCGGCCGTGCCAGGTCACCTCCACCACCGTGTTGACGTTGTCGCGGACCACGACCTCCTCGGTCGGGATGGACCGGGGGCACTCCCGGCTCGACCAGATGTCGTCCTTGCCCGAGGTGATCTTCACGGAGACCGACTCGGGCGAGACCTCCCAGGTGCACGCCTCGGACTCCAGCGTGCGCAGCCTCAGCACGATGGTGACCTCCTGGCCGGCGTAGGGCCGCCTGGGCTTCGGCTCCACTGCGATGTCCTGGTCGACGCAGGTGCCCTCGGGGTCGGCCAGCACCGGCTCCTGGGCCTGCTTCTCCTGCTTGCGGGTCTGCTCACGTCCTGGACCGACGGTCTGGGTCACGGTGGGCGTGCTCGGAGTGGGTGTCGGCGTGGCCGCCGCCCGGACGGCCTGCTCCTCGGCCCCGGAGGTCGCGTCGCTGCCCCCGGTGAGCAGCCGTGCGAGCCCGAACACCAGCAGGAAAGCCGTGCCGAGCACCAGCATCCGGCGGGTCCAGTACACCCGGGCCGGCAGCGGCCCTCGGGTCATCGTGCTCATGCGCCAACGCTAGACAGGCAGCGGCCGGCGATCAGGGTGCCACTCCGGTTGCCTACGCTTTCGCCGTGACCGTGGAACCCTCGGACCTGCACCCGCCGATCCTGAGCTGGTACGACGAGCACGCCCGCGACCTGCCGTGGCGATCCGCCTCCGCGTCGGCCTGGTCGGTGATGGTCTCCGAGTTCATGCTGCAACAGACGCCGGTGGCCCGGGTGCTGCCGGTCCACGCGGAGTGGATGCGACGCTGGCCGACGCCCGCGAACCTGGCGGCCGAACCCCCCGGCGAGGCGGTCCGGGCCTGGGGTCGGCTGGGCTACCCGCGCCGGGCGCTCCGGCTGCACGCCGCCGCGACCGCGATCGTCGAGCGCCACGACGGAGCGGTGCCGGCGTCGTACGACGACCTGATCGAGCTGCCCGGCGTCGGCGACTACACGGCCGCGGCGATCGCGGTGTTCGCCCACGGCCGGCGGCACGTCGTCCTCGACACCAACGTCCGGCGGGTGCTCACCCGGGTGCTCGCCGGCGCCGAGTTCCCTCCACCCTCGGTGACCAAGGCCGAGCGGGCCCTGGCCGCCTCGGCGCTGCCCGACGACGAGCCGACCGCGGCGACCTGGTCGGTCGCGGTGATGGAGCTGGGCGCCCTGGTCTGCACGGCCGCCGACCCGCGATGCGACGCCTGCCCGGTCGGCGACCTCTGTGCCTGGCGGGCGGCCGGCCACCCGGCGTACGACGGGCCGCCACGGAAGGCGCAGGCGTGGGCCGGGACCGACCGGCAGTGCCGGGGCCGGCTGCTGGCGGTGCTCCGCGACGCCGAGGGCGCGGTCCACCGCAGCCGCCTCGACGCCGTCTGGGCCGAGGCCACGCAGCGACAACGGTGTCTCGAGAGCCTGCTCGCGGACGGCCTGCTCGTGCAGAGCTCCGCCGACACCTTCGCCCTCCCCTGACGCGACCCGGCGCAAGTTACCGCTCTCCAACGGCCGAGTCGGCGCAAGTTACTCCAGGTCCTGGGTAACTTGCGCCGACTCGACGGGGTTGTGCTGGGAACTTGCGCCGACTCGCGCGTCAGTCGTGGTCGTTGGACTTCGGGACGTCCTTGCCGCTCTCGGAGTCGTCCGGGCCCTTCTCGGGATCCTCGCCGGCGGTCTCGCCGGTCGACACGTCAGCGGTCTCGAACGGCGGCAGGTCGGGCAGGGTGCCGACCTTCTGGCCCTGGAAGGTGAAGGTCGCGGTCGGACCCTCGCCCTCGACGTCCACCAGCACGATCTGACCAGGGCCGACCTCGCCGTAGAGCATCTTCTCGGCGAGCACGTCCTCGATCTCGCGCTGGACGGTCCGCCGCAGCGGCCGGGCACCGAGGACCGGGTCGAAGCCCGCGCTCGGCCAGCAGCTTCTTGGCCGCCGTGGGTCAGCTCCAGCGACATGTCGCGGTCCTTCATCCGGGTCTCCACGAACGCGATCATGTTGTCCACCATCGCCACGATCTGCTCCTGCGACAGCGGCGGGAACACGATGACCTCGTCGACGCGGTTGAGGAACTCGGGCCGGAAGTGCTGCTTGAGCTCTTCGGAGACCTTGTTCTTCATCCGGTCGTAGGACCCGGCCTCTCCGCCCTGCTGGAAGCCGAGGTTGAGGCCCTTGGCGATGTCGCGCGTACCGAGGTTGGTGGTCATGATGATCACGGTGTTCTTGAAGTCGACCACCCGGCCCTGGCTGTCGGTCATCCGACCTTCCTCCAGGATCTGCAACAGGGTGTTGAAGATGTCGGGGTGGGCCTTCTCGACCTCGTCGAAGAGCACGACGGAGAACGGCTTGCGGCGTACCTTTTCGGTGAGCTGCCCGCCTTCCTCGTACCCGACGTAACCGGGAGGCGAGCCGAACAGCCGCGAGACGGTGTGCTTCTCGCCGAACTCGCTCATGTCGAGCTGGATGAGCGCATCCTCGTCGCCGAAGAGGAACTCCGCCAGCGTCTTGGAGAGCCACGTCTTTCCGACGCCCGAGGGGCCGGCGAAGATGAACGAGCCGCCAGGACGCTTGGGGTCCTTCAGGCCGGCGCGGGTACGACGGATCGCCCGCGAGAGCGCCCTGACGGCCTCTTCCTGGCCGATCACGCGCTTGTGCAGCTCGTCCTCCATCTTGAGCAGCCGCGTGGACTCCTCCTCGGAGAGCTTGACGATCGGGATGCCGGTCGCCACGGCGAGCACCTCGGCGATGAGCTCCTCGTCGACCTCGGCGACCTCGTCCATGTCGCCGGAACGCCACTGCTTCTCGCGCTCGGCCTTGCGCGCGATGAGCTGCTTCTCCTCGTCGCGCAGCCGGGCCGCGGCCTCGAAGTCCTGGCCGTCGATGGCGGCCTCCTTGCGCTGACGCACGTCGGCGATCTTGTCGTCGTACTCACGCAGGTCGGCCGGCTGGGTCATCCGGCGGATCCGCAGCCGCGAGCCGGCCTCGTCGATCAGGTCGATGGCCTTGTCGGGCAGGAACCGGTCGGAGATGTAGCGGTCGGCCAGCGTCGCCGCCGAGACGAGCGCCTCGTCGGTGATGGTGACGCGGTGGTGCGCCTCGTAGCGGTCGCGCAGGCCCTTGAGCATCTCGATCGTGTGCGCGATCGACGGCTCGGCGACCTGGATCGGCTGGAAGCGGCGCTCGAGCGCGGCGTCCTTCTCGAGGTACTTGCGGTACTCGTCGAGGGTGGTCGCGCCGATGGTCTGCAGCTCGCCGCGGGCCAGCATCGGCTTCAGGATCGAGGCGGCGTCGATCGCGCCCTCGGCGGCACCGGCACCGACGAGGGTGTGGATCTCGTCGATGAACAGCACGATGTCACCGCGGGTGCGGATCTCCTTGAGCACCTTCTTGAGGCGCTCCTCGAAGTCGCCGCGGTAGCGCGACCCGGCGACCAGGGCACCAAGGTCGAGGGTGTAGATCTGCTTGTCCTTGAGCGTCTCGGGCACGTTGCCGCGGACGATGTCCTGGGCCAGGCCCTCCACGATCGTCGTCTTGCCGACGCCCGGCTCACCGATCAGCACCGGGTTGTTCTTGGTACGGCGGGACAGGATCTGCATGACCCGCTCGATCTCCTGCTCACGCCCGATGACCGGGTCGAGCTTGCCCTCGCGGGCGTCCTGGGTGAGGTTGCGACCGAACTGGTCGAGCACCAGCGACGACGACGGCGCGTCCCCGCCGGAGGCTCCCGTGGCCGCGCCGGCTCCGGCGGACTCCTTGCCCTGGAAGCCCGACAGCAGCTGGATGACCTGCTGGCGGACGCGGTTGAGGTCGGCGCCGAGCTTCTGGAGCACCTGGGCGGCGACGCCCTCGCCCTCGCGGATCAGGCCGAGCAGGATGTGCTCGGTCCCGATGTAGGAGTGGCCGAGCTGCAGCGCCTCGCGCAGCGAGAGCTCGAGCACCTTCTTCGCGCGCGGGGTGAACGGGATGTGGCCGCTGGGGGCCTGCTGGCCCTGGCCGATGATCTCCTCGACCTGGGCGCGCACGGCCTCCAGGGAGATGTCGAGGCTCTCCAGCGCCTTGGCGGCGACGCCCTCGCCCTCGTGGATCAGGCCGAGCAGGATGTGCTCGGTCCCGATGTAGTTGTGGGAGAGCATGCGGGCCTCTTCCTGGGCCAGCACGACCACCCGCCGGGCTCGGTCTGTGAACCGCTCGAACATTGCGCATCGCTCCTCTAGATCCGAGTCGCGGCACGCCTGTGCGAGGCGGCCGGACAATGGACCAAACGTCTCTCACCACCCTACGTGTTCCCGGGTGGGGGCCGATACCGATCGCTGTGAGCGAACATCACCGAGCAGGGGCCCGCGAGGCACGAGCGGGTCCCGTGGGCTCGGGGAGGTTGAGCAAGCGACACGTCCGAGCCTGCGAGGGCGTGTGAGCGCGTCGAAACCCAGTCCGGATCCGAGGGACGGCTGCTCAAACGATCAATGCGCGGCGTCGTAGGCCTGGCGGACCTCGGCCGAGACCCGGCCGCGCTCGGAGACGTCCATCCCCTTGCCGCGGGCCCACTCGCGCACCTCGGAGGCGCTCGCCCCGCCACCGGGGGCGGACTTGCGGGTCCGGCGCCGCGACTGCGCGCCGACCTTGCGAGCGTGACCGACGTAGCCGCTCAGCGCGTCGCGCAGCTTGGCGGCATTCTTGTCATTGAGGTCGATTTCGTACGACGTCCCGTCGAGGCCGAAGGAAACCGTCTGGGTGGCATCGGATCCGTCGAGGTCGTCGACCAGCACGATGTTGACTTTCTGGGCCATGGGAATTCCTTCGAAGAATGGGGGCGAATAACCGGAATTCGGCAGGGCATGTTTACCACGGACCTGATTGGCGTGCACACCCATCGGGAAATTCAGGTGTTCCGCCGAAAGACCAGCTCGAGACCCTTCAACGTCAGCCACGGGTCCCGATCGGTGAAGCAGGAGCACTCCTCCTGCACCAGCGGGGCGAGGTATCCCGTCGCGATCACCCGCACCTCGTCGGACCGCACGCCCAGCTCGGCGATCATGCGGGAAATGATTCCCTCGACCTGACTGGCCACCCCGAAGATCATTCCGGACTGCAATGCCTCCACCGTGTTCTTGGCGATCACGGTGCGCGGTCGCTGCAATTCGACGTGCCGCAACTGAGCACCGCGTCTGCCGAGCGCTTCGAGGGAGATCTCGATTCCCGGCGCAATCGAACCGCCGACATATTGGCCGCCCTCGCTCACCACGTCGAAAGTCGTGGCGGTGCCACCGAAGTCGACCACGATCGCCGGGCCGCCGTACTCCGAGGCCGCTGCCAGTGCATTGATGATCCGGTCGGTCCCGACCTCCCGTGGATTGTCCATCAGCACCGGAACGCCGGTGCGCACTCCGGGCTCGACGACCACGTGCGGGACGTCCGCGAAGTGGCGGGCGAGCATGTCCCGCCACTCGTGCAGCACCGAGGGGACCGTGGAGCACACCGCTACCCCCGAGACCTCGATGTCGTCGCCGAGCAGCCCCCGCAGCACCACCGCCCACTCGTCGGACGTACGGCGCGCGTCGGTGGCGACCCGCCACTCGTGGCCGACGGCGCCGTCCTCGATCAGCCCGAGGACGGTGTGCGCGTTGCCGATGTCGACGGCCAGCAGCGGCACGTCAGCCTCCTTCGCGGGGTGAAAGATCCATCCCGATGTCGAAGACGACGGCGGAGTGGGTCAGCGCGCCGACCGAGACGAAGTCGACGCCGGTCTCTCCCACCTCGCGGGCGCGTTCCAGCGTGAGCCCGCCCGAGGCCTCCAGTGTCGCCCTCCCGGCGGTGATCCGAACCGCTTCGGCCATCGTCAGGGAGTCCATGTTGTCGAGCAGGATCCGGTCGCAGCCGGCGGCCAGGAGGTCGTGCAGCTGACCGAGATCGGTCACCTCGACCTCCACCGGCAGGTCGGGGTGCGCGCGGCGGACCGCCTCGTACGCCGGCACCACGCCGCCCGCGCCGATCACGTGGTTGTCCTTGACCATCGCCATGTCCTCGAGGCTGAACCGGTGGTTGACCCCGCCCCCGCACCGGACGGCGTACTTCTGGAGCGCGCGCCACCCCGGCAGGGTCTTGCGGGTGTCCAGCACCCGGGCGCGGGTCCCAGCGAGCGCCTCGACCCATGCGGCCGTCGCGGTGGCGACCCCGGACAGGTGGCACGCGAAGTTGAGGGCGGTTCGCTCGGCGTGCAGCAGGCCGCGGAGCGGCCCGACGACCCGCATCACGCACGTCGCCGGCGGCAGACCCGGGTCCCGTCGGCGACCCGGTCGGTGACCGCGACGTCGTCCCCCAGGACAGCCCGGAACACCATCTCCGCCACGGCCAGGCCCGCGACGACGCCGTCCTCCCGCACCGCGAGGTCGGCGACCCCCCTGGCGTCGGCGCCGATGGTGGCCGCACTGGTCACGTCCCCGACCCCGGACGGGCAGGTCCTCGGCGAGGGCGCGAGCGACGGCCTCCCAGACCGCCGCCGGCTCCAGGCCCGCCTGCTCGAGCTCGGCGACCAGGTCGTCGGGCAGCGTCAGTGAAGCTCGTCACGAGCTCGACCCGTCGCTCGGCGGCGAGCTGCTGAACGCCACCTCGACCCGGCCGTCGGGCGACAGCACGGTGTCGAAGTGGCCGGCCCACCGGCTCGTCGTCGCGCGAGGGGAAGTCCTCCCGCCAGTGGGATCCGCGGGTCTCCTCGCGCAACGCTGCGGCCGCCGCCAGGGCGACGCCGACGGTGAGCAGGTTGGTGGTCTCCCAGGACTCCTGGTCGACCGCATCCGTGGTGACCCCGGCGTACTTCTCCAGGAGCGCCCCGGCCTCGGCCAGGCCCTCGGCCGACCGGAGTACGCCGACCCGCGAGGTCATCGTCTCCTGGAGCTCGCGGCGGATCTCGCCGGAGACCAGCCCCACGGGGCCGGCATCGGCGACCGGCGCCAGCCGCGGGCGCAGCTCGTCGGGCAGCACCGAGGCGATCCGCCGCGAGAAGACCAGGCCCTCGAGCAGCGAGTTGGACGCCAGCCGGTTGGCACCGTGCACACCCGAGCAGGCGACCTCGCCCGTGGCGTAGAGGCCGGGGATGCTGGAGCGTCCGACCAGGTCGGTGGCGACGCCGCCCGATGCGTAGTGGCACGCGGGCGACACCGGGATCAGCTCGGTCACCGGGTCGACGCCGTGCTCACGGGTGGTGGCCAGGATCGTCGGGAACCGGTGCTCCCACAGCGCCGAGCCCAGGTGCCGGGCGTCGAGCCACATGTGGGGACGCCCGGTCTCGTTCATCCGACGCGTGATCGCCTTGGCGACCACGTCCCGGGGAGCCAGGTCGGCCAGCGCGTGCTGGCCCTGCATGAACCGGTTGCCCTCGAAGTCGACCAGGAACGCACCCTCGCCGCGCACCGCCTCGGAGACCAGCGGCTGCTGTCCGCGGGAGTCCGGGCCGAGGTACATCACCGTCGGGTGGAACTGGACGAACTCCAGGTCGCGCAGCACCGCCCCCGCCCTCGCCGCGATCGCCATCCCGTCGCCGGTCGACACGGCGGGTTGGTGGTCTGGGTGAAGACCTGGCCGAGTCCACCGGACGCGAGCACGACCGCCCGGCAGTGGACCGCGCCGACGCCGTCGCGCTGGCCCTCGCCCATCACGTGGAGGGTGACGCCGGCGATGCCGCCGTCCTCGGCGAGCAGCAGGTCGACGGCGAGGGCGTGCGCGATCACCTCGATCTCGGGGGCGCGCTCGACGGCCGCGATCAGGGCCCGCATGATCTCCGCGCCGGTCGCGTCGCCGCCGGCGTGGGCGATCCGGTCCCGGTGGTGCCCGCCCTCGCGGGTCAGCGACAGCTCGCCGTCGGGCGCGTGGTCGAAGTTCGTCCCGAGCGCGATCAGCTCGCGCACCGCCTCCGGGCCCTCGGTGACCAGGGCGTGCACGGCGTCGCGGTCGCAGGCCCCGGCGCCGGCGACGAGGGTGTCCCGCTCGTGCTGGCCCGGGGTGTCACCCGGGCCGAGGGCGGCGGCGATCCCGCCCTGCGCCCACTGGGTGGACCCGGCGTTCAGGACGTCCTTGGTGACGACCAGGACCTTGCCCACCCGGCCACGCAGCCGCAGCGCGGCCGTGAGCCCGGCGATGCCCGAGCCGATGACCACGACGTCGGCGTCGATCGTCCACCCCGGCGGCGGGGCCAGCAGGCGCACCGGCAGCCGGGTGGTGCTCATCCCCGGCCCCCGTTCGAAGCGGGACGACCGGTGCCGAAGGGGGCGGTCATGCGGGCAGGCTATCGGCCCGCGGTGACGTCACCCCGGACCAGACCGGGTCCGTCGAAGGTCTCGGCGGGGTCGAAGCCGGTGGCCATGATCTTGTTGTCGGCGTCGACGAAGACCACGTGCGGCTGGTGCTCCCGGGCCTCCTCGCTCTCCATCTGGCCGTAGCCGATCAGGATGACCAGGTCGCCGGGGTGCACCAGCCGGGCCGCGGCACCGTTGATGCCGATCACGCCGCTGCCGCGCTCACCCGCGATCGTGTAGGTCTCCAGCCGGGCGCCGTTGGTGATGTCGACGATGTGCACGAGCTCGCCGGGCAGCAGGTCGGCCGCCTCGAGCAGGTCCTCGTCGACGGTCACGGAGCCGACGTAGTGCAGGTCCGCCTGGGTCACGGTGGCTCGGTGGATCTTGCTCTTCATCATGGTCCGCAGCATCAGCTGTTCCTCTCATCGTTGGTCGGGCCCGCCTGAGGGGTGCCCGCCGGTGGGTCGAAGCCCGGTGCGTCGAAGGTCAACGCCATGTTGTCGATCAGTCGGGTGCCGCCGACGCGGGCGGCGATCAGGATCCGGCCCTCGGTGCCAGGGGGTACGACGTCGGGCAGCTCGCCCAGCTCCGGGTCGGTGATCACGAGGTAGTCGAGGTCGACCCCGTGGGCGCCGCGCAGCTCGGCCCGGGCGGCCTCCAGCGCCACGTCGTGCCCCCACCCCGCGGCTCGCGTCGCTGCGTGCAGCACCCGGTTGATCGCCGCGGCCTGGCGGTACTGCTCGTCGTCGAGGTAGCTGTTGCGCGAGCTCATCGCCAGCCCGTTCTGCCTCCCGCTGGGTCGGTGCGCCGACCACCTCGAGCCCCAGGCAGAGGTCGCGGACCAGCTGCCGGATCAGCACGAGCTGCTGGTAGTCCTTCTGCCCGAAGACCGCGACGTCGGGACGGACCAGGCCGAACAGCTTGGCCACGACCGTCAGCACGCCACGGAAGTGGCCGGGCCGGACCTGTCCCTCGAGGATCGCGCCGCGCGGCCCGGGCTCGATGGTGACGGCGTCGTGGGTCGCGCCGGTCGGGACGCCCGCCGGGTAGACCTCCGCGACGTCCGGCGCGAAGACGATGTCGACGCCTTCGCGCTCGCAGATCTTGAGGTCCTCCTCCAGCGTGCGGGGGTAGCGGTCGAGATCCTCGCCCGGCCCGAACTGCAGGGGGTTGACGAAGATCGAGGCCACCACCGGGCCGTCGGCCACCTGCTCGCGCGCGACGGCCATCAGGCTCGCGTGGCCGTCGTGCAACGCGCCCATGGTCGGCACGAGGCCGACCCGGCGGTCGTCCGCGCGGGCCGGGGACAGCAGGTCGGCGAGCTCCTCGCGGGTGTGCGCGAGGAGGGGGGCAGACGTCATCGAACGGGCTCCTGGACCGCGGCGTCGAGCAGCCGACGGATCTTGGCGGCCCGGATCGGGAGCAGCCGCCCGTCCGTGACCACGCGGTCGAGGGTGGAGCGAGCCATCGCGACGTACGACGGCAACGTGTCGGGCTCGGTGGCCGCGAGCTCGGCGAGGTGACCACGGACGGTCTCCACGTCGCCGCGGACGATGGGCCCGGTCAGCGCGGCGTCCCCTGCGCGAGGGCGTTGTCGAGGGCCGCGGTCAGGAGCGGGCGGAGGGTGCCGGCCGGGTCGTCGGCTCCGGCCGACCCGAGCAGCTCCATGGCCTGGGCGACGAGCGTGACCAGGTGGTTGGCGCCGTGGGCGAGGGCCGCGTGGTAGGTGGTGCGCTTCTCCTCGGGCACCCACATCGCGCGGCCACCGAGGTCGGCGACCAGCCGCTCGGTGAACTCGCGCTGGTCCTCCGTGGGCGGTGACGCCGAAGACGCAGCCACCGAGCCGATCGAGGTCGAGCCCGGTGCCGGTGAAGGTCATCGCCGGGTGGCAGGCCACCGGCAGCGCGCCGAGTGCAGCGGCCGGCTCGAGCACCGCCAGGCCGTGCCGGCCGGAGGTGTGCACGACGTACTGCCCCTCGTGGATCGCGCCGCTGGCGCTCAGCATGGCGACGACGTTGCCGAGCATGTCGTCGGGGACCGTCAGCAGCAGGACGTCGCACGAGCGGGCGACGGCGGTGGGCTTCGCGGTCGGGACGCCCGGAAGGAGATCGGCGATGCGGCGGCGGGAGGCGTCGGACTCGCCGGCGGCGGAGACGACCTCGTGTCCGGCCTGCTGGAGCCGGGCCGCGAGGACGGCGCCGACGCGGCCGGCGCCGATCACGCCCACGCGGAACGCGGGGGTGCTGCTGCTCATGTCTCGAACCTTTCGTTCCAGTCCCGCGGACGCCCCGGGTGGGGCCGCTGGGTACCGGACGTGTGCTCGGTTTGGGCTACCCAATATCGTAGGCGCTCCATCACGGGGCCGAAACAGGCGGCAAGTGTGACGAAGGCGACGCCCCCGAGGCATGCACCGGGAGGTTGGAGCGTGGCCGAGCAGCTCCGAGCGGGCCGATGAGGCTGCTCCGCCGGCGTCGGGAGCACCACCCGAGCCTCAGCGTCGTCGTCCCGGCGTACAACGTCGAGGACTACCTCGACGAGTGCCTGGGGAGCATCCTCGACCAGTCCCACCGGGACCTGGAGGTCGTGATCGTCGACGACGGCGCCACCGACCGCACCCCGGCGTTGGCCGACGCATGGGCCGAGCGCGACGACCGGGTCACCGTCGTGCACCAGGCCAACGCCGGCCTCGGCGCCGCCCGCAACCAGGGTGTGCGCCACTGCGTCGGGCGCTACCTCGCGTTCGCCGACAGCGACGACATCGTGCAACCCGGCGCGTACGCCGCGATGCTCCGCTCGCTGGAGTCGTCCGGGTCGGACCTGGTGGCGGGCTCGGTGGAGCGGATGCGAGGGGACGAGCGCACCATGACGCCCCTGATGCGGCGCAACCACCGGAAACCCCGCACGGGACTCCGGATCGACGAGGCTCCGCTGATGCTGGCCGATGTCTTCGCCTGGAACAAGGTGTTCCGTCGCTCGTTCTGGGATGCCCACGACCTGTCGTTCCCGACCGGGGTCCGCTACGAGGACCAGCCGACCCTGACCCGCGCCCTCGTGTCGGCCCAACGCTTCGACGTGCTCACCGAGACGGTGTACCTGTGGCGAGTCCGGGACGACGGCAGCTCCATCAGCCAGCAGCGGGCGCACCTGGAGGACCTCCGCGACCGACTCGAGACGAAGCGCTGGAGCACGGCGGTGGTGCGGGAGGAGACCACCCCGGCGACCCAGGAGGTGTGGTTCCGCGAGGTGCTCCCCGTCGACATGGCGGCCTACTTCCGCGCGGTGCCGGGATGCTCCGACGAGTACTGGGCGATGCTGCGCGAGGGGGTCCGCGAGTTCTGGAACGACGCGACGGTGCCGTTCCACGCCACCGGCGGTTTCCTGTCGGCAGCGGATCATGGGCTGGCTGGTCGCGCAGGACGCTCGCCGCGAGCTGGAGGAGTTCCTGGTGTGGCTCGACGACCGGGGGGCGTCCTGCCGGAGCTGGCGGTCGACGGCAAGACCGTGCGCGACCACCCGTTCCGGGACCGGCCCGGGACGCCCACGGAGCTGCTGGGGTCGTAGGCGTCCCGGCACCGCGTCAGAGCAGGCCTTCGTCCTCCAGGAAGTCGGCCGCCACGTCCTCGGGCTTCTCCCGGTCCACCGCGACCCGACCGTTGAGCTCGGTCAGCTTCTCGGTCGTCAGCGCGGCCATCAGCGGGTTGAGGACGTCCGCGACGTCCGGGTGCTCCTGCAGGTAGTCGCTGCTGACCGCGGGAACGAGGTTCTGCGCGGGCTGGATCTGCTTGTCGTCGTCGAGCAGCACCAGTCCCTGCTGCTCGAGCGTCCCGTCGGTGGTGCTGGTCTCCCCGAGCTCGACCTCGCCGTCGAGCACGGCCTGGTACGTCGCGTCGCTGGCGTACCCGAGGGGCAGCGACCTCGGTGATGTCGATGCCGTACTGCTCGCTGAGCCCGCCCTCGCAGTCGAGGCGGCCCTCGCAGTCCGGGGCGGCGGCCAGCTTGACCGACGTGCCCTCCAGGTCGGACAGGGTCGAGACGTCCTCGGCCTGGGCGTACTCCTCGGTGACGAAGAACGCGTTGGTGTCGGTCGCCTCGGACAGGTCGAGCAGCGTGATGCCGGCGTCCTCGAGCAGCTGGGCGCCGTCCTGGGCGAGCTGCTGGCCGTCACCGGCCTCGAACGGCTTGGCGTCGTCGCCGTTGGCCTGGGCGTTCAGCTCGTTGACGATGCCGCCGACGTACTCGGGGACGATGTCGATGCTGCCGGGGAACTGTCCGAGGTAGGCGGCGCGGGTGCCGACCAGCTTGACCTCGGTCGTGTAGCCGGCGTCGGTCAGCAGCTGGTCGTACATCGACGCGACGAGGGTCGCCTCGGGGAAGTTCTGCCCCGAGATGGTGACCTGCCCTCCCCCGGACGCGGCGGGGTCCTCGCCGGAGTCGTCGCCGGCGAGGTCGTCACCGGCGCAGCTGGAGAGCAGGAGCCCACCGGCGGCGAGGCCGGCGGCAAGGGATCGTCGTAGGAGCATCAGTTTCGTCCTTCTGTGTCCCGCGGTCGGCGCCGCGCGTGTCCGGAGGTGCAGGTACCCCCATCATTCACTCATAGCCGCGACCTGGGGCACCTGCTTCCGGCCCGTGGTCGGCCGCGGGCGTCGGGTCGAGCGCCCGCTGGACCCCTGCAGCGGCCAGCTCGAGGAGCAGCGCGACGATCGCGACGACCACGGCGCCGGCCAGTCCCTTGCCGTAGTTGGAGCGGTAGAAGCCGTCGGTGATCACCCGCCCGAGCCCGGGTCCCGCGACCAGGGCGGCGATGGTCGCCGTGGCCCAGACCTGCACCAGCGCGAGCCGGATGCCGGACATGACGAGGGACCGTGCGAGCGGCAGCTCGACCTTCCTGAACTTCTGGAAGCCGGTCATCCCCATGCCGTCGGCGGCCTGGGTGACCTCGTCCGGCACCTCGACCACGGCGACGTAGGCGTTGGTGATGATCGGCGGGAGGGCGAAGAGCGTGAGCGCGATCAGGGTGGCCAGCCCGGCCCGCCCGTAGGGACCGAGCTCTGCGGTGCCCGGCCAGTCGGCGGTGACCAGCAGCGCCAGGAGGGCGAAGGTCGGGACGGCCCGGCCGACGTTGGAGACGTTGATCGCCAGGAAGCCGCCCCGTCCGAGGTGACCCAGCCACAGCGCGACCGGCAGTCCGACCAGCACCGCCACGGCGAGGGCGGTGAAGCTGAGGAGCAGCTGCTGGAGCAGCAGCCCGAGCATGCCGCCGTCGCCGGTCCAGCTCCCGGCGTCGGTCAGGAACGCCCACGCGTCAGCCGAACACGGTCATGCGGTCGCCCCCCGTGTCCAGGGCGTGAGCGCGCGCTGAGCGAGCACGATCAGCGCATCGAGCACCACGGCGAGTACGACGCACAGCAGGGCCGCAGTGAACAGCTCGGCCCGGAAGTTCGTGTCCACCCCGTCCTGGATCAGGTTGCCCAGGCCACCGTAGGAGACGAGTGAGCCGACGGTGGTCAGGGCGACGGTCGAGACCGTCGCGACGCGGAGGCCGGCCATGATGACGGGGATCGCGAGCGGGAGGTCGACGCGGAACAGGAGCCGCGCGGCGCCGTACCCGAGGCCCGGTCGCGGACTCGCGCACCTCGTCCGGGACCGCGCGCAGGCCCTCCAGCATCGCCCGGACCAGGATCGTCAGTGCGTAGAGGGCGAGCCCGATCACCACGGTGGTGGGGGTGAGCCCGGTGAACGGCACCAGCAACGGGAACAGCGCGAGCGACGGGATCGTGTAGAGGCCGGTGCTGAGGCCGAGGATCGCGGACTCCAGCCGCGGCAGGCGGCGCGCGAGCAGCGCCATCGGGAAGGCGATCAGCAGGCCGGCGAGGACGGAGGCGACCGTGATCGCGACGTGCTCCACGGTGGCGTCGACGATCTCCGACTGGCGGTCGGCGACGTACTGCCAGCAGAGCCACTCGTTGGTGAGGCGGCTGTAGCAGCTCGGCTCGGCCGCCGCCTCCACGAGTAGGGTCACGCGCATGGACGTTACCCCGGGCGGCTCCCCGAGTCCGACCATGATCCGGCTCTCCGGCGTGGGGAAGACCTACGCCGACGGGACGGTCGCCGTCCACGAGCTCGACCTCGACGTCCGCACCGGCGAGCTGGTCGTGCTGGTCGGGCCGTCCGGGTGCGGCAAGTCGACGACCCTGAAGATGATCAACCGGCTGATCGAGCCGACCACCGGCACGATCGAGATCGACGGGCACGACGTCCTCGACCAGGATCCGGTCCGGCTGCGTCGCGGGATCGGCTACGTCATCCAGCAGATCGGGCTCTTCCCGCACCAGGACATCGAGACCAACGTGATGACGGTGCCGCTGCTCTACGGCGAGCCGAAGAGCGTCGCGCGGGCCCGGGCGCACGAGCTGATGGAGATGGTGGGCCTCGACGTGCCGACGTACGCCGAGCGCTATCCGCACCAGCTCTCCGGTGGTCAGCGGCAGCGGGTCGGGGTGGCGCGCGCCCTCGCGGCGGACCCTCCCGTGCTGTTGATGGACGAGCCGTTCGGTGCGGTCGACCCGGTCGTCCGGGTGCGGCTGCAGGACGAGTTCCTGCGGCTGCAGCGCGAGCTCGGCAAGACGGTCGTGATGGTCACCCACGACATCGACGAGGCGGTCGTGATGGGTGACCGGGTGGCGGTCTTCGCCACCGGCGGCCGGTTGGCGCAGTACGCCACCCCGGTCGAGCTGCTCGCCCGTCCGGCCGACGACTTCGTCGCCGACTTCGTGGGGTCGACGGCCGGGCTGCGCCGGCTGACGGTCACCCCGATCGATCCGGCCCACCTCGAACCGCTCGACGGGGTCAGCGCCGGCGACCTCGGCGCCGCCATCGACGTGGACTCCACCCTCGAGCAGGCGCTCGCCGTCCTGCTGCGGGACGACCGGCCGGTGGTGGGCGTCAAGGACGGCGCGAGGTTCGTGGGGGTGCTCACCCCCAACGGCATCCACCGGGCACTGCGCGCCTCGCTCGCCGACCCGGCGCAAGTCCGCCGGGGTCCGCCGAGTCGGCACCGGTTTCCCAGACCTGCGGCGCTTGCTCCGACCGGCCGGGGTGGCGGAGGTAATTCACGCCGGGTCGACGGGCACGTCCCGATGCCAGGACTCGGTGACGTACTTGGTCTTCCAGTCCATCGACGTGTAGAGGCCCGCAGCGCCGGTGGGTGAGTCGGCATCCACCTCGAGGCCCACGCGGTCGCGTCCACGGGCGGCGGCGTCGGCGATGATCGTGCGCAGCAGGCCCTTGGCCACGCCACGACCGCGGGCGGCCTCGAGGACACCGATGTAGGAGACGTAGGAGCCATCGGGCCCGTTCGCGCTCTCGGAGACGGTGCCGACGAGGACACCCACCGGCACCGGGGCGCCGCCTTCGGTGAGCTCGGCCAGCCACCAGTGGTCCCAGCGGTGGCCGGGGTCCTCCCGCAGGCGGTGCAGGAACTCCTCGAAGGTCTCCTCGGAGTGGTTGAAGTGGTCGACGAAGGCGCCCTCCAGGACGTCGTGCATCTCGCGCAGGTCGCTCTCGTCCGGCATCCCGTCGCCGTTGCGGCGCACGAGCCGGAAGACCACGCCGCCCTCCTCCCAGTACTCCGGCGAGGGGACCAGCCGCGACTCCTCGGGCTGGACCGGACGGGTCATCTGCCACCAGGTGCGCACCCGCTCGAACCCCGCGCCGCCCAGCCAGGCGTGCTGGCGCTCGTCGTCGGCGAAGGCACCGGTGTCGATCTGCTGGACGTCGAGACCGCGCGCGCGGCCGACCTCGCGGGCCTGGCCGACGGCCCAGTCGATCAACACGTCGGAACAGGCCGTGGCCGCGTCGTCGGGCAGGCCGCGCTCGACGACGTGCACGAAGAGCATCCGCCCGACCGACCGGTCGTGCACGCTGCCCCACGCCCGGATCTCACCGTGGTCGTCGCGGAGCACGACGTTCTCGCGCGTGAGCAGCCCCCGCTCGGAGACCTCGACCAGCACGTCGTCGACCGAGGAGCCCGCCCAGCCGCGCCCGTGGCGCTCATGGGCGCGGAGCAGGTGGGTCAGCCTCGCGACGTCGAACCGGTCGGTGGGGTCGGGCACGCCGACGCTCCAGCCCTGGGGCAGCGGCAGCTCCTCCAGCACTTCGTCGGGGTCGCTCTCGAACCGGTTGTCCTCAGGGATCACGGCCCGCATTCTGCCGCAGTCGGCCGACGCCGCCCGCAACTGCCCGCAAATGGCGTCGACCCGCCCGAAAGTTTCGGGCGGGTCGACGAGGGATCAGGCGTGCTTGCGGACCTCCGGCATGGCCTGCCAGGCGTCCAGCTCGGCGCGCAGGACGTCAGCCTCCTGCTCGAGCTCGACGACACGGAGCCCGGCCTCGGCGGCGCGCGCCTCGGCCTCCTCGAGCTGGGCCGTGACCTCACGGCCCTCCTTCTCGGCGAGCTCGGCGCGCCGGGCCTCGGCGCTGAACTTCCGGTTGGCGCTGACCGCCCGCTTCTGGGCGGACGCGAGCGCCGTCTCCAGCTCGGAGAGCGCGGCCTCCTGCCGATCCATGCGGGCCTGCACGGTGGCGACGTACGACGCGTGCTCGACGGACCGCTCGGCGGTCAGGTCGCGGTAGGCCTGCGCCTGCTCCGCCCGGTCGCGAGCGGCGTCGCGTCGGGTCTGCAGGAGCTCGCTGTGGGTGATCCGGGTGGCGGCGGCGCCGAGCACCACGCCGAGGACGGCGGCGGCGGTGACCAAGGGCCACGAACCGCTGAGGACGGCACCGGCAACTGCCAGGGCCGCGAGGACGATGAGAACGACGGCGAGCGTGAGCCTGGTGCTCCGTTGCCGACGACGAGCCTGGGGGGAAGACATGTCGACAACCGTAGTGACCGAGGGGCCTGAATCGGGGCAGCCTCGCCGGTGCCGGGCAGGCTGTCTGTCTCCCGGACCGATCCCGCCGAAACGTCCGGCGCCGGTCAGGACTCCTCGTCCGCGGACCGGACCCGGCAGGACCGTTCGAGCAGCAGCGCCGCAACGACGATCAGGACGGCGGCCAGCGCCGCGACCAGGCAGCGCACGATCCGCTGCGGCCCGAGTGCGGCGTCGACGCCGAGCCAGCTGAGCGCATAGCCGGCGTACCCGCCTGCGACCAGGGCGCCCACGAGCGCGCAGGAGCGGGCCAGCACGAAGCGGTTCACCGCACGGTGCGGCTCGAGCCACTCCCGGCGTACGTGCACCGCACGCCAGGTGACCCAGGCGGTCGCGCCGAGCACGGCGGCCACGAAGAGGAGCGCGACCGGCTGCAGCCAGGTGACCAGCGGTGCCGTGCCGCCGAGCCGCAGGGCCGCCGGGTGCAGCAGCCACCCGCCGACCAGGCCGACCCCGGCCAGCACGCTCAGCGCGCCCGGCGGGGTGGGCGCGAGTCGACCCTCGCCGGACGGTTCCTCGTCGGCGGGGTCTGGGGTCACTGGACCTCGAGCGTCAGGTCGTTGCGACGCTGCATCCCGCCCTCGTCGACGGCGTCGAGCAGCTCGGCGATCGGGCCCGCGTCGGGGAGCACGGCGTCCGGCTCGATGTCGTGCCAGGGCCGGAGCACGAAGGCGCGCTCCGCGGCGCGCGGGTGCGGAAGCCGCAGGGACTCCTCGTCGCTGCGCCGGTCGCCGACGACGACGAGGTCGACGTCGAGGGTGCGGGGCGCGTTCTGGACGTCGCTGCGCATCCGGTCGAAGGCGTCCTCGATGGCCAGCGCCCGGTCCATCAGCCGGGGGGCGGCCAGGGCGGTGTCGATCAGGACGACGGCGTTGAGGAACGTCTTGGAGCCCTCGGGGCAGTCGACGGGCTCGGTCTCGTAGACGGGCGAGACGGCGGTGACCCACACGTCGGGGGTGTCGGCGATGCGCATCGACCGCGCCCTGCAGGCTCGCCATCCGCTCCCCCAGGTTCGAGCCCAGCGCGAGGACCGCCCGGCGGATCGGCCGCATCTCACCCGTCAGGGTGTCGGCGTCGATGATGTTCGGGTTGGGGGTCTCAGTCACTTGGGCCCTCACGTCTCCGGGTGATCGTCAGCGCGACGTCGGTGAACGTCGCCTCGATGGGGGCATCCGGCTTGTGCACCGTCACCCGAGCCCATTCAACACGATCCTGCAACAGGGCAATTCCTGCGATCCGCTGGGCCAGGGTTTCGATCAGGTCGACCGGATCCTTCTGTACGGCGGCCGCAACCGCGGCCACGAGGCTCCCGTAGTCGACGGTGTGGCGCAAGTCGTCCGACGGGGCCGCCGGGACGGGTGTCCAGGCCCAGGGTGAGGTCGATCACGAACGTCTGGCCGTCGCGTCGCTCGCTCTCGAAGACCCCGTGGTGACCGAAGCACTCGATCCCGGTGATGGTCAGCTCATCGCTCATCGGCGTCCTCCATCGCTGCCAGCACCCGCAACGCGTCGAGGCTGGCCCGCACGTCGTGGACGCGGAGGCCCCAGACGCCCCGCCGGGCGAGCAGGACCGTGAGCGCGACGCCGGCGAACTCGCGCTCGTCCGACCGGACGCGGGCCTCGCCGTCGGGCCCGGCCAGGACGCTGCCGAGGAACGACTTGCGGCTCGCCCCGACGAGCAGCGGGAAGCCGAGGCCCGCGAGCTGGTCGAGCCCGCGCAGCAGCTCCCAGTTGTGGTCGGCCGTCTTGGCGAAGCCGAGACCGGGGTCGAGCACGATCCGCTCCTCGTGGATGCCGGCCGCGAGCATCGCCTCCACCCGGGCCGCCAGCTCCTGGCACACCGCGGCCAGGACCCCGCCCGGTCCGTCGTACGGTCGCCTCCTCCTGCATCCGGTCGCCGTGGGCACGCCAGTGCATCGCGACGTACGACGCGCCGGAGGCGGCGACCACGTCCAGCATCGCGGGGTCGGCGAGGCCGCCGGAGACGTCGTTGACGATCCGGGCACCGGCGTCCAGGGCCGCGCGGGCCACGTCGGCGCGCATGGTGTCCACGGAGACCAGGGCGCCCTCGTCGGCCAGGGCGGTGATCACCGGGACCACCCGGTCGAGCTCCTGCTCCACCAGCGGTCGGGTGGCGCCGGGGCGCGTCGACTCGCCGCCGACGTCGATGATGTCGGCGCCGTCGACCAGCAGCTGGCGACCGCGTTCGACGGCCGCGCCGGGCTCGTCCCACTGCCCCCCGTCGGAGAAGGAGTCCGGGGTGACGTTGAGGATGCCCATCAGCCGCGGCAGCACGGGCTCACCTGTTCCGGTGGATCAGGGCCATCGCCTCGGACCTGGTCGCCGCGTTGTGCATCATGCCGCGTACGGCGGAGGTGATGGTGCGGGCACCGGCCTTGCGGACGCCGCGCATCGTCATGCAGAGGTGCTCGGCCTCGATCACCACGATCACGCCGCGGGCCTCGAGGAGCTCCATCAGGGCGTCCGCGACCTGCGTCGTCAGCCGCTCCTGCACCTGGGGGCGCTTCGCGTAGACGTCGACCAGGCGGGCGAGCTTGGAGAGGCCGGTGATCTTGCCGCTCTCGGCCGGGATGTAGCCGACGTGGGCGACCCCGGTGAACGGCACGAGGTGGTGCTCGCACATCGACCAGAGCTCGATGTCGCGGACCAGCACCATCTCGTCGTGGCCGATGTCGAAGGTGGTGGTGAGCACGTCCTCCGCCGTCAGCCGGAGGCCGGAGGTGAGCTCGGCGTACGCCCGGGCGACCCGGGCCGGGGTCTCCTTCAGCCCTTCGCGGTCGGGGTTCTCCCCGAGGGCGATCAGCAGCTCACGCACGGCCCGTTCGGCGCGCTCGTGGTCGAAGTCGGGCACCGTCGTGCTCGTCGGTGAGGCTGATCCGGTCCGTCATGGGGCGGATCTTCTACGAACCCGGCCGCGGCGGGGCCGGCGGGTCCGACGGCGGGGAGTCGGCTCCCGGGGTCGCCGTGGACGTCGCCGCCGGCGCCGGGCGGCGTGATCACCATGCCGCCCTCACCGTCCTCGGCCGCGTAGCCGTTCTCCCGGACCCGGTCGCGGATCTCCTGCGGGACCTCGATCGGCGGGATGCTGGAGGGGTTGCGGTCCGGCGAGCCGGTCCAGGCGGGCCGGTGGTCCCGGCGACGCAGCGGCTCGAAGATCCGGGACACCTCCGCCTTGTCGAGGGTCTCCTGGTCGAGCAGGGCCAGGACGAGGTCGTCGAGGACGTCGCGGTTCTCCTCGAGGATGTCGAAGGCCTCCTGGTGGGCGGCCGCCAGCAGGTGCTTGGTCTCCTCGTCGACCTTGGCGGCGACGTCCTCGGAGTAGTTGCGGGCGTGCCCGAGGTCGCGGCCCAGGAACGGCTCGGAGTTGGCCTCGCCGAGCCGGATCGCGCCGAGCTTCTCGGTCATGCCGTACTGGGTGACCATCGCCCGGGCGAGGTTGGTGGCCTTCTCGATGTCGTTGCCGGCGCCGGTGGTCGGGTCGTGGAAGACCATCTCCTCGGCGGCGCGGCCACCCATCATGTAGGCGAGCTTGTCCAGCAGCTCGCTGCGGGTCTGGGAGTACTTGTCCTCGTCGGGCAGCACCATCGTGTAGCCGAGCGCGCGGCCGCGGGGCAGGATCGTCACCTTGTGCACGGGGTCGCTGCCGGGCAGGGCGGCGGCCACGAGGGCGTGGCCGCCCTCGTGGTAGGCGGTGACCAGCTTCTCCTTCTCGCTCATCAGCCGCGTCCGTCGCTGCGGGCCGGCGATGACCCGGTCGATCGCCTCGTCGAGGGCCTCGTCGCTGATCTGCTTCTGGTTCTGCCGCGCCGTCAGCAGGGCGGCCTCGTTGAGGACGTTGGCGAGGTCGGCGCCGGTGAAGCCCGGCGTACGGCGCGCGACGCTCAGCAGGTCGATGTCGGCCGCCATCGGCTTGCCGCGGGAGTGGACCTTGAGGATCTCGTGTCGGCCCTTGAGGTCGGGGGCGTCGACCTGGATCTGCCGGTCGAACCGGCCCGGGCGCAGCAGCGCCGGGTCGAGGACGTCGGGGCGGTTGGTGGCCGCGATCAGGATGACCCCGCCGCGGACGTCGAACCCGTCCATCTCGACGAGCAGCTGGTTGAGCGTCTGCTCGCGCTCGTCGTGGCCGCCGCCCATGCCGGCGCCGCGGTGGCGCCCGACGGCGTCGATCTCGTCGATGAAGACGATCGCGGGAGCGTTCTCCTTGGCCTGCTCGAACAGGTCGCGGACCCGGCTCGCGCCGACACCGACGAACATCTCGACGAAGTCCGAGCCGGAGATGGAGTAGAACGGCACGCCCGCCTCGCCGGCGACCGCCCGCGCCAGCAGGGTCTTGCCGGTGCCGGGCGGGCCGTAGAGCAGCACGCCCTTGGGGATCTTGGCGCCGACGGCCTGGAACTTCGCGGGCTCCTGGAGGAACTCCTTGATCTCGCCGAGCTCCTCGATCGCCTCCTCGCACCCGGCGACGTCGGAGAAGGTGCTCTTCGGCATGTCCTTGGAGATCAGCTTGGCCTTGGACTTGGCGAACTGCATCACGCCGCGGCCGCCACCGCCCTGGACGTTGTTCATCAGGAACAGGAAGACCAGCACGATGATCAGGATCGGGAGGACCATCCCGAGGATGGAGCCGAGCACGCTGGGCTCGGCGACCTCGGTGGTGTACTCCTCGATCTCGCCGGCCTCGACCTGCTTGTCGACGGCCTGCTCCATCTCGTCCTGGGTGTCGCTCAGCCAGTAGGTCTTGACCTTGGACCCGCCCTCGCGGTCGACGCCGTCGTCGAGGGTGGCCTCGATCCGCTGGTCGCCGTCGATGAACTTGATCTCGTTGATCTCTCCGGCCGCGATGTAGGAGTTCATCTGCGAGGTGGAGATCTCGTCGTACTCGTCGGTGGAGACGAAGTACTGCAGGGCGAGCAGGACCCCGACCACGGCGATCAGGCTCCAGATCCACGGGCCCTTGAATATGCGCTTCACGAACTTCTCTCGACGGGGGTACGACGGCTCGTCGGCAGGCGCGCGACGTCACGTCGTCACGGCTGACAACTGGGTAATGACGGTACACGTCCGAGCCAGCCCGGACCGAACTCGTTCGGTCCGGGCTGGAACGCCGACGGCGAGCCGGCGCTAGGAGTAGACGTGCGGGGCGAGGGTGCCGATGTCGCGCAGGTTCCGGTAGCGCTCGCGGTAGTCCAGCCCGTAGCCGACGACGAACTCGTTGGGGATGTCCCAGCCGACGTACTTGACCTCGACGGGCATCTGGAGGGCCTCGGGCTTGCGCAGCAGCGTGCAGATCTCCACGCTCGCCGGCTCGCGCGAGCTGAGGTTGGAGGTCAGCCAGGAGAGGGTGAGCCCGGTGTCGATGATCTCGTCGACGATGATCACGTGCCGGCCGGTGATGTCGGTGTCGAGGTCCTTGAGGATCCGTACGACGCCGCTGGACTTGGTGCCCGAGCCGTAGGAGGAGATCGCCATCCAGTCCATCTCGAGGTGCCGGGTGAAGCTGCGGGCGAGGTCGGCCATCACCATCACCGCGCCCCGCAGGATGCCGACGATCAGGAGGTCCTTGCCCTCGTAGTCGGCCTCGATCTCCCGGGCCAGCTCGCCGAGCCGGTCCTGGATCTGCTTCTCGGTGTAGAGGACGTTGACCAGCTCGGTCTCGACATGGGCGGAATCCATGCGCTGAGACTAGACGCCGCCATCGAAGCGTGAGCGCGTCACCCTCGCGGCGTAGGCGAACGGCGCCGGGCAGGTCGATCCAGCGCTGGCCGTGCCAGTCGGTCAGCAGCCGGTCCATCGCCAGGACGTGCTCGTGGAAGAGGTCGCCGGCCGGGGCGCCGGCGGCGAGCGCGGCGAGCCGCAGCACCCGGCGGCGGAGGGCCGTCGGGAGCGCGGTCGAGCGCCGCCACCGTCAGGTCGCGGGCGGGCCCGGCGAGCGCATCGGCGGCGAGGTCGTCGAGCAGCTCCATGTCGTCGCGCAGCTGGTCGGCGGTGCGGGCCAGGGTCACGGCGACTCCCGGCCCGAGCTCGTCCTCGAGCACCGGCAGCACCCGGGCGCGGATCCGCGAGCGGGTGAAGCGCGGGTCGTCGTTGTGCGGGTCCTCCCAGAACGCGATCCCCTCCACCCGGCAGGCGGCCACCGTGTCGGTGCGGGAGACGTCGAGCAGCGGTCGGCGGTACCGGTCGAAGGAGCGTCGCATCCCGGCGATCGACCGGCCGCCGGAGCCGCGGGTCAGTCCGAGCAGCACCGTCTCGGCCTGGTCGTCGCGGGTGTGCCCGAGCAGCACGGCGGCGGCCTCGAAGCGTTCCGCCACCTCTTCGAGGACGGCGTACCTCGCATGCCGGGCGGCCGCCTCGGGGCCGGCGCCGCCGCTGTCCTCGACGGTGACGCGGGCGCCGACGGTCTCGTCCGCGCCGATCGCCGCCATCTGGGCGACCACCGTCGCCGCCTGGTCGGCCGAACCCGTCCTGGAGCCCGTGGTCGACGGTCGCACCCACGACGTGCCAGGCGTTCTTGCGGCCCTCGAAGACGGTCGCCGCAAGCAGGGCGAGCGAGTCGGGCCCGCCGGAGCACGCCACCATCACGGTGGCACCCGGCTCGAGGTCCGCCAGCTCGTGGCGGACGGCGAGGCGCACGGCCGCGACGGCCGGGTGCAGCGTCATGCGGCTAGAGGACCCTGGTGACCCAGGCCGACGGGTCGGCGATCTCGGCCTTGCTCGGCAGGTTCTCGGGGCGCTCCCACACGGCGTTGAACTCGACCATGCCGACCTTGTCGACGACGCTCCTGACGAACTTCGCGCCATCGCGGTACTGCGCCATCTTCGCGTCGAGGCCGAGCAGCCGCCGCAGCAGCCGATCGAGTCCGCCGACCCCCTTGCGGCGCCGGTTGAACTTGGTGCGGATCTCCTCGACGGACGGGATGACCGACGGCCCGACGCCGTCCATCACCACGTCGGCATGCCCCTCGAGCAGCGACATCACCCCGGTGACGCGGTCGAGGATCTCCTTCTGCTCCGGCGATCCCAGCGCCTCGAGGAGGTTGCCGCCTCCGCGGATCGTCTCGGACACCCGCTTGATCCCGTCGTCGAGCAGCTTGGTGGGTTCGACCGTCTCGGCGAGGGCAGTCACCTCCGAGAAGAGGTGGTCGCGCATCCACGGGACGGCCGTGAACTGCACGCGGTGGGTCTCCTCGTGCAGGCACACCCACAGCCGGAAGTCGTCGGCGTCGCAGTCGAGCTCGCGCTCGACGTGGACGATGTTGGGGGCGACGAGCAGCAGCCGCCCGGAGGGCGCGTAGAACGGGTCGAACTGGCCGAGCACCTTGCTCCCGAGGAACCCCAGCAGCAGGCCGACCTCGCTGCCGGTGACCTTGGAGCCCACCGCGAGGGAGAGCCCGGTGGGCTCGCCCTTCTTGGCATTCAGCTTCTCGATCACCGGGCCGAGGACGGTCGCGAAGCCGTCGGCGTTGGCGCGGACCCAGCCGGCCCGGTTGACGACCAGCACCGGCGCGGTGCGCTCGGCGGCGACGAGTCCGGTGAAGTCGCGGACGAGCCCGGTGGATCGGTCCGCGTCGGCCCGCAGCTGGTGGACGACGGCGTCGGCCTGGTCGCGCGAGACCTCGGGGCCGTCCCCGGCGATCCGGGAGCCGACGGACACCGCGAGGTCCCAGTCCACCATCTTCGAGGTCATGGGGTGACCCTACGCGGATGTCGGTAGCGCGGTCGTGTGCCTGAGGCCGGTCCCCGGGTCGCTCCAGGCACACGACCCGTCACCTGGCGCAGTGGCAGGAGGCGAGCGCGGCGGAGGCGTTGTCGAGGGCGTCCCGGGCGTCGAGGGTGTTGCGCAGCCTGACCCGGTCGGCCGCCAGCACGAAGACCAGGGGTACGCCGTCCAGGTCGGTGACCACGCCGGCGAGGGCGCTGACGCCGGTGAGGGTGCCGGTCTTGGCCCGGACCCGGCCGACGCCGGACCTCGGGGCATCGTCGTAGCGGAAGCTCAGGGAACCGGTGAAGCCGCCGACGGGGAGGCCGGTCAGGACGGCGCGCAGCTCGGGGTGCTCCGGGCTCGCGGCCAGCCGCAGCACGTCGATCAGGGTGGTGGCCCGCAGCCGGTTCTCGCGGGAGAGCCCGCTGCCGTCGTACACCTCCGCACCGCCGACGCGGGCGCCGAGCCGTTCGAGGACGGCCACGACGTCGGCGGTTCCGGCGGCCGACGAGCCCGTGCCGGACTCGGCGATCCCGACGTGTCGTGCGAGGACCTCGGCCGCCTCGTTGTCGCTGACCTCGAGGATCCGCTCGACGATCCGCGCGCAGGGGCGCGCTCCGCACCGACGCGAGCTCGGTCGCCCCGCTGCTCGCGCGATCCGCCTGTGGCTTGCCGAGGACCGTGATCCCCGCCCGCTCGAGGGCGGAGGCGAACGTCGCGGCCGCGGTGGCCGAGGGATCCTCCACGCGGCCCAGCCCGTCCGGGTCGCTCCCCTCGTCGACCCACAGCGCCGTGATCGGCGAGACCACGCCGTCGGGGACGTAGTCGGCCCGCCAGTGCGGGTTCTCCGCAGGCCCGGAGAACAGCGAGTCGTCGTACGCCAGCCGGACCCTGCGCCGGCCCTGGTCACGGAGCTCCCGCGCGGTCGCCCGGGCGAGGGTCGTGACGTCGGCCCGCTCGGGCCAGCGCGCCCTGCCCGACCTTCCTGCCGGCGAGGAGCGGGTCCCCGCCTCCGACCAGGACGATCCGGCGTCTTCCCTCGCTGACGACGTCCGTCTCGAACACGTGCTCCGGACCGAGGGTGGCCAGGGCGGCCGTGGTGGTGAGCAGCTTGGTGGTCGACGCCGGCATCGCCGCACCGGAGCCGGTCGTGAAGAGCTCGGCCCGTCCGTCCAAGCCCGGCCACGGCGGCGTACACGCGACGGCCGAGGTCGCGGTCGCGGAGGTACGGCGCCAGCGCGCGTCGTACCTTGCCGGGCGCCGCCCGGACCTTGCCGCTGAGCGGGTCGGCGACGGCGACCGGCGTGGGCACCTCGGGCAGCTCCAGTCCCGCCGGCGGCTCGACCGCGGCCGGCTCGGTCCGCGGATCGGGGCCGGTGCCGAGCCATCGCTCGCCGAGGTCGAAACGCCAGGCCACCACCGCCGTGGCCAGGATCGCGAGCACCACCGCGACCGGGAACCAGCGCCAGAACGCGCCGGGTCGCCGGCGCCGGCCGTGGCGTCGGTCACGTCTGCCCACCCGGGGCCCCCTTCGGCTTCGTGTGTGCGCTCATTGTGCGCGAGACTGTTGCCCGGGTCCGGGCCGGGCCCTCAGACGTGATCGAAGCGACGATGGTGGAGGAAGAGCCGTGCTGGAGTTCGACGTACTCGTGGAGATCCCGAAGGGTGAGCGCAACAAGTACGAGGTCGACCACGACTCCGGACGGATGCGGCTGGACCGGATGCTGTTCACCTCGACGGCCTACCCGGCGGACTACGGCTACATCGAGAAGACGCTCGGCCAGGACGGCGACCCGCTCGACGCGCTCGTCCTGCTCCAGCAGCCGACGTTCCCCGGCTGCCTGATCGCCTGCCGGGCGATCGGGATGTTCCGGATGACCGACGAGGCCGGCGGCGACGACAAGGTGCTGTGCGTGCCCACCCACGACCCGCGGCTGGAGCACCTCCGCGACATCAACCACGTCTCGAAGTTCGACCGGCTGGAGATCCAGCACTTCTTCGAGGTCTACAAGGACCTCGAGCCCGGCAAGTCCGTCGAAGGCGCCGAGTGGGTCGGCCGCGACGAGGCCGAGGACGAGGTGCGCGCGTCGTTCAAGCGAGCGGAAGAGGCCGGCCTCACCCACTGAGGTCGCTCGCGCCCGCCGCCGCGGTTTCCCCGCTCAAGCGGGGAAACCTGAGGCACCGCGAGCACCCCGGGGCGTCACGCCCTGACGCCGCGGAAGTAGCCGATCGCGCCGCTGACGTCGAGGCTCACCTCGACCAGCCCGTTGGCGGCCAGCCACCCGGCCACCTCCGGCCCGGTGCATCCGGGACCGAGCAGGTTCGCCACCCGGCCCACGCGCCGCATCGGCTCGTAGCGCCGGCCGGTGTCGTTCAGCAGGGCGCTCCCGCTCAGCACCCCGCCGGGACGCAGCACCCGGCACATCTCCACGACGGCGCGCTGCGGATCGGGGAAGCAGTGCAGGCCGGTGAAGGAGACAACGAGGTCGAACTCACCGTCCTCGAACGGCAGCGCCTCCACGTCGGCCAGCCGGGACGAGACCTGGTCGTCGACGCCGAGCCGCCGGGCCGCCTCGAGGGTGCGTTCCAGCATGGCGCGGGCGATGTCGGCCGCGACGTACTCCACGCCCTGTCCGGGACGCAGCCCCCGGAGGGCCACCCCGCCGCCGCAGGGGATGTCGAGGATCCGCGCACCCGCCCGGCTGCGCACCGATCTCGGCCGCCGCGTCGTACAACCGGCGCAGGTCGCTGCCGATGCCGAGCCGCCACAGCACGCCGCCCGGACCGGGGTGCTCGACGGTCCAGTCGTAGAAGCCGGCCCACAGCGGGTCCTCGCGCCAGCCGACGAGTCCCGGGACGCGCACGTTCAGGCCCCGACGAGGTCGGGCGAGCGCAGCATCGCCCGGGGCACTCCCCAGGCGTCCACGAAGTCGTTGGCCAGCGGGCGCACCTTGCGCAGCAGGTCGTTGATCTCCCGGGTGATCGCCTTCGAGCGCTGGCTGGTGAGCCGCCCGTGCTCCATGAACCACGCCCGGTCCGCCTCGATCGTGCACAGCGCGTGGAGGTCGCACAGGAGGTTCAGCGCGACCTTCTGGTCGCCGTCCGGGAGGCCGGCGGCCCGCTCGATGAACGCCTCCACCACCAGCCGCTCCACGTGGGCCCGGGCCGCACCGATCACGTGGTCCTGCACCCGGGAGAACACCTCGCCGGGGTTCATGTCGTTGTCGATCCCGCGCTTGAGCCGCCGGGCGACGCCGGCCAGCATGTGCTCCTCGCGGAAGCGCAGCATCATCAGCTGGTAGTTCGGGTCGAGCAGGCCGGCCTCCTGGTCCCACTCGTCGCCGCCGGGCAGTACGTCGCGGACCCGCTCGATCAGCTTGTGCACGTTGGTCTTCTCGATCACGGTGTCGACGGCGAGGCCGGCGACGAAGCGGACCATGCCGAACTGGTCCATGTCCTCGAAGTCGCTGGCGTAGTCGGTCAGCAACCCCTTGGCGACCAGCTGCAGCAGCACGTGGTTGTCGCCCTCGAACGTGGTGAAGACGTCGGTGTCGGCCTTGAGTGCGTCGAAACGGTTGACCGACAGGTAGCCCGCGCCGCCGCACAGCTCGCGGCACTCCTGGATCGCCTCGGTCGCGTGCCAGGTCCCCATCACCTTGGTGCCGGCGGCCCGGGACTCCAGCTCGCGGCGGGCGTGCTCGTTCTCGCCCTCCTCGGGCGCCTCGGTCTGCGAGAACACCTCGTGCAGCTGACCGGCCACCACCTCCTGCGCGAAGTGCAGCGCGTAGGTCCTGGCGATCAGCGGCAGCAGCCGACGCTGGTGCATGCCGTAGTCCATCAGCAGCTCCTCCTCGTCCTCGGAGGTCGCGTTGAACTGGCGCCGGCGTTCGGCGTACTTGGTGGCGATGGTCAGCGCCACCTTCGAGGCCCCGATCCCACCGCCACCGACGCACACCCGCCCCTGGACGAGGGTGCCGAGCATCGTGAAGAAGCGGCGGTTGGCGTTCTCGATCGTCGACTCGTAGTGGCCGTCGGGAGTGACGTCGGCGAACTGGTTGAGCAGGGCGGTGCGGGGCACCCGCACCCCGTCGAACCAGATCCGGCCGTTGTCCACGCCGTTGAGGCCCAGCTTGTGCCCGCAGTCCTCGATCCGGACGCCGGGCAGCACCTCGCCGTCCTCCCGGATGGGGACCACGAACGCGTGCACCCCCTCGGACTTCCCCTCGATCTCGAGCTGGGCGAAGACCACGGCCGTCTCCGCGTGCCGCGCGGCGTTGCCGATGTAGTCCTTGCGCGAGGCCTCGTCGGGGGTCGTGATCACGAACTCCTCGGTCGCGGCGTCGTACGTCGCGACGGTGCCGAGCGCCTGGACGTTGGAGCCGTGACCGGTCTCGGTCATCGCGAAGCAGCCCATCAGCTTCCCGGTGATCAGGTCGGGGAGGTAGGCGTCGTGGTGCGGCTTGGTGCCGAGCTGGAGGATCGCGCCGCCGAAGAGCCCGAACTGCACGCCGACCTTGACCAGGACCGAGAGGTCGCCGTAGGCGAGGGTCTCGAACGCGGCGACCGAGGCCCCGATGTCGCCGCCACCGCCGTACTCGGTGGGGAAGCCCATCCCCGTCTGCCCGGTCTCGGCCATCTCGAGCACGAGGTCGCGCACGCGGTCACGGAAGTCGTCGCGCGACAGCGTCTCGGCCTCCTCGAGGATCGAGGCGTACTCGGCGAGGTTGGTGCGGACCAGGTCACGCACCTCGGCGTAGCGGCCGTCGAGGAGGGTGCTCAGCGCCGCGACGTCGATCGCAGGCTGGACGTAGGCGGACTCGGTGTCGCCGGAGGTGGGCGCGGCGGTGTCGGTGGCCATGGCCGCACGCTACTCGGGGTCTCGCTACACCGCTCGCGGCTCGCGGCACTCGACCACCGACTACGGGCGCGCGTAGAAGTTCGGCGGGGTCCAGTAGTACATCGACTCCTCGGTCACCGGGCGGCCGGTGCGCGGGGCGTGGATGATCTGGCCGCCGCCGACGTAGAGGGCGACGTGGTAGATCGAGGACGGGCTGCTGGAGGAGCCCCAGAAGACCAGGTCACCGGGCTGGAGCGCCCCGGGTGAGATCGGGGTGGACTGGTCGTACTGGGCGACCGAGTAGTGCGGCAGGTACTTCCCGCCCTGGCGCCACGCACCCATCGTCAGGCCGGAGCAGTCCCAGGAGCTGGGGCCGGCCGCGCCCCACCGGTAGGGCTCGCCGAGCTGGGCCCGGGCGAAGCCGATCGCGGCCTGGGCACCCGAGGGGGAGGGCGCGGGGGCGGGCTGCGGCTGGGGCTGGGGCTGGGGCTGCGGGGCCGGCGGGGGGTTCGTGTTGCCGCCGCTGGAGCCGTCGCCACCGGAGCCGGACGACCCGGACTGCTGCTGGGCCTGTTGCGCCTGCTGCTCGGCCTTCTCCGCAGCGGCCGCGGCGGCCCTCCGCGCCTCCTGGCGGGCGGCCTTCTCGGCGGCCTCGGCGGCGGCCCGGGCGGCAGCCTCGGCCGCCTTCTGCTCCAGCGCGGCCTGGCGACGCTCCGCCAGGTCGACGCTGATGTCCTGGAGCCGGGCCAGCTCGGCGATGAGGGCGTCCTTCTCGGAGGCGATCGAGGTGGCGGAGGCAGCCGCTGCGTCGGCGGCGGCCTGGGCACGGTCGCGGGCGGCCCGGGCCTCGACCTGGAGGTCCATCGCCTCGGCGCGCGCCTCGGTCGCCTGCTTGCTGGCCACGCCGGCCAGGGTGGAGGCGGCACGGAAGGCGTCGTACTTGCTGTCCAGCGCGGCCTCGGCGTTGCCCATCGTGGTCGTCCGCTCCAGCACCGTCTCGATGCCGTCGGAGTCCATGATCGCCGTCAGCGCGGTCAGCTCCGGCGCCGTCTGGTACGACGACGCGAGCGCGTCGCCGTAGGCCTCGCGCTGGCGGTCCACGTCGGCCTGGGCGAGGGCGGCGCGCTCCTGCGCTGCGGCGGCCGCCTCGCGTGCCTGCAGCCAGCCGGTAGCGCGCTCCGTTCCAGGCCTCGGCCGCCTGCGCCGCCGCCATCGAGGACTCGCGGAGCCGCTGGTTGGCCAGGACGAGGTCGGCCTGGACGGTGGCCACGTCGCGGGCCTGGTCCTCGACCGCGGCCTCGGCCTCCTGCACGTCGCGGCGGGACGGTGCCTCGTCCTCGGCCGCGGCGGAGCCCGCCATCAGGGCGAGGGCGAGGCCGGACGCAGCCAGGGAACGGAACCAGATCACACGGGGCACTCGAGGCACGCTAATGCTCAGAAGTCACACTGGGAACAGTTTTCTCAGATTTTCTTTGAGTTCCCGGCGTGTCGGCTTGACGAACTACATGAATGTAATTCAGCGAGACGAGTGATCGTGCTCGACCGGGACCGCCGACGTGGTCGTGGTCGGGTGCGAGGCGAGGCCGTGCCGGTCGAACTTCTGGCCGCTGGCGATCCCCCCGACGTAGAAGGCGATCAGGGCGATCAGGATCCCGGCGATGTCGTCGGCGACGTAGTGCCAGCCGAAGTAGATCGTGGCCACGATCGTGATGTAGAAGTTCGTCCAGAAGATCCAGTGCAGGACCCGGTTCTTGAGGGTGTACTGCACCATCAGGGCGACCAGGAGGGTCACCGCGCAGTGCAGGCTGGCGAAGCCGGCGACGGACTGGACCGCCCCCTCGATCCCGCCCTCCACCACGCTGGCCCGGGCGGAGGCCAGGCCGTCCATCAGGTCGGCGGTCGGGGTGTGGGCGAGGTCCTCGTAGAGCCAGGCGTACTGAAAGCCGGGGCCGATGGTGGGGAGGGCGTAGTAGGACGCCGTGCCCAGCGTCCAGGCGATCACCTGCGAGGTGGCGAACCAGTAGCCGAAGGAGAGGTTGCGCGACCAGATCAGCCACCCGGTCAGGGCGAGCGGCACCAGGGGCAGGAACCACAGGTAGATCGCGGACAGGAAGTGTGCCGCCACGCTCGTCCCCAGCAGCGAGTGCAGGGCGGTCGAGGGGTCGTAGCCCAGGAACAGCGCGACGTCGAGGATGTGCAGCTCCCGGTCGTACTTCTCCTCCCCCATCACGAAGGGCAGGAACGACTTGAGGTTGCGGTAGCTGACGTAGGTGACGTAGAAGCAGACCAGCCCCATCACCACCAGGGTCAGCCGCTCCCGCGTCCAGTGGGTGCGCACCCGCTCACGGACGATCCCCCGCATCAACCGGGGGTCGAGCTTGGAGTACCACAGGGTCCGGGGCAGCATGTCGAGCAGGAACGCGCCCAGCAGCAGCAGCGGCAGACGCAACCAGCTCGGCCCGAGGAATCCCTCGGGGTCCGCGAGCCGCTTGTCGAGGACGATCGCGGTGAGGATCGCCAGTCCGCCCATGACAGCAGCCATCCCGACGAGCAGGACGTAGGCACGGCGATACACGGGGTCAGTCTAGGGGCGGGCCCGAGCGCCCCCGAGGGGCGCCAACCGGGTGCGGTCCACCGCGAGGCGGACGCGTTCTCCCGGCCCGGGGCGGCGATCGAGGGGCGCGACGGCGTCCACCTCACCGATCCCCTCCGCCCTGACCTCGAGCCGCACCTGCTCGGGGGTGATCCGGGAGGACAGCACCGTCGCGACGAGCGGCCCGCCCTCGCTGACCGTCAGTGCGGAGCGCCGGATCGCCACCCCGGCGGCCGGCTCGAGCCCGGCGGCGGCCAGCACGGTCGCGGCCGCGCCTCCGTCGAGCACCCGGGCGTACCCGAGGAAGAGAGCCGTGGGCGCATCGGCGGGACGACGCCAGACCTCGTCGATCGGCCCCTCCTGGACCACCCGGCCCGCGCGCATGACCGCGAGCCGGTCGGCCACCGTGAACGCCTCCTCGTGGTCGTGGGTCACCATCAGGGCGGTGGTGCCGGCCGTTCGCAGGATGGCCCGCAGCTCCGCGGCCAGCCGCTCGCGCAGCCCCGCGTCCAGCGCCGAGAGCGGCTCGTCGAGCAGCAGCAACCGCGGCTCGACGGCCAGCGACCGGGCCAGGGCGACCCGCTGCCGCTCGCCGCCCGACAGGGTCGCCGGCAGCCGGTCGGCGTACCCCACCAGGCCGACGAGGTCGAGCAGCTCGTCCACCCTCGGCTCGATACCGGGCGCCCGACGCAGGCGGAGCGGGTAGCCGATGTTGCCCGCGACCGTCAGGTGGGGGAAGAGCTGGCCGTCCTGGAACATCAGCGCGAACCCGCGCTTGTGGGTGGGCACGTGGGTCACGTCGGAGCCGTCCCACGTCACGGCGCCGGCGCCGAGCGGCTCGAGGCCGGCCACGGCGCGCAGCAGGGTGGACTTGCCGCAGCCCGAAGGGCCGAGGACGGCGAGCACCTCCCCGTCGGGCAGGTCCAGGCTCACGTCGGTGACGGCCGGCTGGCCGTCGTACGACACGGTGAGTCCCTGGAGGCCGAGCACGTCAGAAGGCTCCCACGGAGCGCACGCGGAGTCGCTCGACCGCGAGCATGACGACGGTCGTGGTCGCGGCGAGCAGCACCGAGGCCGCGAGTGCCATCCCGTAGTTCAGCTCGCCGGGGCGGCCGAGCAGGTGGAAGATCACGACGGGCAGGGTGGGGTGCTCGTCACGGGCCAGGAACGAGGTCGCCCCGAACTCGCCCAGCGAGACGGCGAACGCGAAGCCGCTGGCAGCGAGCAGCGGCTTCCACACCACGGGCAGGTCCACGGTGAGTACGGCGCGCAGCGGCGTCGCGCCCAGCGACGCGGCGGCCTGGCGGAGACGGTCGTCGATGCCCGCCAGCACCGGCACGATCGTCCGCACGACCAGCGGCAGCGCGACCAGGGCCTGCGCGATCGGCACCAGCAGCGGGCTGTCCCGCAGCTCCAGCGGCGGCTGGTCGAGGGTGATCAGGAAGCCGAAGCCGAGGGTCACCGCCGAGACGCCCAGGGGAAGCATGAAGAAGCCGTCGAGCACGCCGCGCACCCGTCGCTCGGCCCGGGAGCGGGACCGCCGGGTCACGATCACCGCCACGACCAGCCCCAGCAGCAGCGCCATCCAGGTCGCGTCGACGGCGGTGCGCAGCGAGGTGACCAGCGCGTCGGTCACCGGCACCAGCAGCGCCTGCTCCTCGCCCGTGGTGGCCAGCGCCCGGTAGTTGGCCAGGCTCCACCCGCCGTCGGCGCGGAGGGAACCGGCGACCAGCGTGACGATCGGGAAACCGAGGAGGGCCAGGAGGCCCACGGTCACCCCGATGGCCGGCAGGTCACCACGTCCGGGGCGCCGCGGGTGCGGGGCAACCCGGCTCACGCTCGGGTCGGGCACGGCCCGCAGCCGCTGGGAGACGACGAGCAGCCCGATCACGACGAGGAGCTGGAGGATCGAGAGGGCGGCCGCGCCCTGGAGGTCGAAGACGCTCGTGGTGAGCAGGTAGACCTCGGTCTCGAGCGTCGCGTAGCGCACGCCCCCGAGCGTGAGCACGATCCCGAACGCCGTGGCGCAGAACAGGAACACCACGCTGGCCGCCGAGACGATCGCCGGGCGCAGCGCCGGCAGCGTGACCGTGCGGAGCACGACCCAGGGTGAGGCGCCCAGGGTGGCGGCGGCCTGGGCCGGGCGCGGGTCGAGCGACTCCCACGCAGCGCCGACCGTGCGGATGACCAGCGCGACGTTGAAGAAGACCAGCCCCGCGACGATCGCGGCCGCGCTCTGGTCCAGGCCGAGGAAGCCGAGCGGGCCGGTGTCGCCGAGCAGCTGCCGGAACGCCACCCCGACCACCAGGGTCGGCAGCACGAACGGCACCAGCAGCGCAGCCCGAACCGCCCGCCGGCCGGGCAGGGCGAGCCGGTGCAGGGCGAAGGCGGCGGGCAGCCCCAGCAGCACCGACGAGCACGGTACCGACGGTCGAGGACCACACGGTGAACCACAGCACGCGGAGCACCCGCGGGCGGGTGAGCGCCTCGAGCACCCCGCCCGGGTCGAAGCGGCCGTCCGGCCAGAACCCCTCGGCGACCATGCCGGTCACCGGCAGCACGAAGAAGACCCCCAGCACCGCGACCGGGACCAGGGCCACGCCCAGCAGGACGAGCAGCCGGCGAATCACTGTCGCGTCCCTGCGGAGGCCCGAGCGGCTTCGGGGGTGTTTCATCGCGTCACGATGTCACGCCACTCCTCCAGCCAGGCCTCACGATTCGCATCGATCTCGGCCGGGTCGAGCTCGGCCGGGCTCGGAGGGCCGCTCGGCGTGGGCCGCCCAGTCCTCGGGCAGCTCGACGCCGTCGGCGACCGGGAAGACGTACATGCTCGTCGGGAGCGCGGACTGGACGGTGTCGCCGAGCAGGAACTCCACCAGCGCCCGGCCACCCTCGGGGTTGTCGGCGCCCGCGAGCACGCCGGCGTACTCGACCTGCTGGACGCAGGTGTCGAGCAGGGCGCTGGTGGTCGAGGAGCCGTCGTCGGCGAGGGTGAAGGCCGGCGAGGAGTCGTAGGACAGCACGATCGGGCGGGTGCCCTTCTCGCTGCCCTGCGTGAACTCGCCGAAGTAGGCGTCCTCCCAGCCGTCGACGACGAGCGCGTCGTTGGCCATCAGCCGCTCCCAGTACGCCGGCCACCGCTCGCCGTACTCCTCGATGGTGCCGAGCAGGAACGCCAGGCCCGGTGAGCTCGACAGCGCCGAGGGCGTGACGAAGAGTCCCTCGTAGGCGGGGTCGGTCGAGGTCCTCGTAGCTGGTGGGCGGCTCGAGGTCCTTCGCCTCGAAGTACCGGTCGTCGACGTTCACGCAGACGTTGCCGTTGTCGATCGGCGCGAGGAGGTCGGCAGCCTCACCTTCGAGCGCGTAGTCCTCGGCCCCTGCCGGGAGCGACACCCCGTGCTCGGCGAAGACACGCTCGTCGACGGCGCGCGAGGCGAAGGTGTTGTCGACACCGAAGGCGACGTCGCCGGTGGGGTTGTCGCTGGTCAGCGCCAGCTTGGTGGTCAGCGCGCCGGCGTCGCCCGCAGCCCGGATCTCGAGCTGGTAGCCGGACTGGCTCCTCGAAGGCGCGGACCACCTTCTTGGGCAGGCGGAACGACTCGTGCGTCACGAGTACGACGGTGCCGCCGGCCTGGCCGGGGCTGGGCGTCGGCTCCTCGGCCCGCTCGCCGACCACGCTGCACGCCGTGAGGGAGATCAGGGCGCAGGCGGATGCGGACGCGATCGTTGACTTCATTCGTGGACTCCCTATCGCCGGTGCTAACCGGATCAGGTTCGGAGGGTCTGCGGCTGGTCCGCACTCTCAGCACGCCGTCCTGGTGGGCGCGTGCTCCCCTGTCTCTTGCGTGTCCACTCTACTCGGGCCCTCCGACCGGGCGCGCCGGCAGTGCACCGCACCCTGGCCGCGCAGGAACGGAGGGAACCCCTCGGGGGGCTCCCTCCGCTCTCGGGACGAACACATGTCTGGCCAGGCCGTCCCCACATTGCCTGCGGCATGGCCTGTACCGACGACGTGAAAGGCTCGCCCAAGGACGTGGCGAGCACCTTCGCAGCGCGGACAGCACCCCGTGTGAGGCCCCTGGATCCTGGGGACCCGCCCTCCGGGCGTGGCCAACCATTGCTCCCGTCTCGTCATCCTGCATCGCGGCCCCGAGGCGTGACAAGAGTCCAGCGCAGACCTTTGCCTTACCGGCCGCGGGTGAGCAGGACCGGCTCGTCCAGGCGACCCATCTTGTCGGGGTTGCGGACGAAGTAGAGCTCGCTGATCACGCCCGCCTGGATGCGGGCCGCGCCGGTGGTCACCCGCTCGCCGTCGAGGAGGAGGTGGAAGCCCGGCTCGCCGTTGACGGAGACCGGCTCGACCGAGACCACGCCCAGCTTCTCGCCCTGCGAACGGAGTCCCATCAGGAACCGGGCCACCCTGTCCCGTCCCTCGACGGGCCTGGTGGCGGCACTGACCTGGCCCCCGCCGTCGGAGATCAGGACGACGTCGGGGGCGAGGACGTCCATCAGCGCCTGCAGGTCCCCGCCGACCGCGGCGTCCATGAACCTCTGGATCACCGCGTCCCGGTCGACGTCGTCGGTCGTCCTCGGGCGCCTCGCCTCGACGTGCTTCCGGGCCCGGCTGGCCACCTGGCGGACCGCGGCCTCGGACTTCTCCACGGCGGCCGCGATCTCGTCGTACCCGAAGCCGAAGACCTCGCGCAGCACGAAGACCGCCCGCTCGGTCGGGGACAGCGTGTCGAGAACCAGCAGCATCGCCATCGAGACGCTCTCGGCGAGCTCCACGTCCTCGAGGATGTCGGGGGCGGTCAGCAACGGCTCGGGCAGCCACGGGCCGACGTAGGACTCCCGCTGGCGTTGCTGGGTGCGGAGCCGGTTCAGGGCGAGGCGGGTGGTGATCCGGACGAGGTAGCCGCGGGGCTCCCGGACGTCGGCCTGGTCCACCTCGTGCCAGCGCAGCCAGGTCTCCTGCAGCACGTCCTCGGCGTCCGCGGCGGAGCCGAGCATCTCGTAGGCGACCGTGAACAGGAGGTTGCGGTGCTCGACGAAGACGTCGGTCGCCGACTCGGTCACGGAGCCGAGCCTACGGCGGCCGGCGGCCAGCGGCAGCTCGCACACGTCGGAGTAGCCCTGGCTCTCCAGCCCCATGGCGCAGTTGAAACGGGAGCGCTGGTTCTCGATCGCCACCATCATCGTCAGCTCCACCACGGCCTCGGCACCGAGCTGGTCGGTCAGCTTGTCGACCATCCAGTCGGTGACGGTGGGTGGCGTCGCGGTCATCGCCTCGGCGTACTCCATGACATCGCGCTCGAGCTCGTCGAAGACGTCCGACTCACGCCAGCGCGGAACCTCGCGCACCTTCTCGAGCTGCAGGCCCTCGGTGTGGGCCAGGAAGTAGCCGAAGTCGAGGCACCAGCTGCAGCCGATCGCACCGGCCGACGCCATCTGCGCGTACGTCTTGAGGTGCGGGTCGAGGGCGTCGTACTTCGCGACGCGCTGCTCGAACTTGAAGACGCTCGTTGAGCACCTTGCGGTTGTGCCAGAGCACGTAGCCGTTGTCGGGGACCTGGCCGAACGTGCGCCTGGCGTAGGCCGTCATCAGCCTGCCGTAGAGGCCCGTGATCTCGGCCTTGGGAACCCGGAACTTGCTGGGCATTGCTCCTCCTGGTCGTCGCTGATCGGTCGGATGCCATGGAGACACCGGCCGGCCGGGATCTGTGACACTGGCCCCATGCCTCCCAGCAGACGCCACCAGCTGCTGGCCTGGGCCGTGCCGCGGATCAGGAAGTCCCGCGACCTCGACGACGTCGAGCGCGAACGGGCGCGGGTGGAGCGCTGGCACACGACGCTCGACCGGGCGCTGCCGACCCGGCTGGTGCCGTTCTTCCACCGCCGGTTCGCGGTGGTCGAGGAGACGGTCCCGGGCGCGTCCGGCGACTTCGCGTCGTACGTCGTCACGCCACGCCACCTCGAGCCCGTCCGGACCGTGTTCTTCGTGCACGGCGGCGGCTTCATGGCGCCGATCGACCCCTTCCACGTCCGGTACGCGACCCGTCTGGCGCGGGCGCTGCGCGCCCGGGTGGTGCTGCCGGACTACCCCCTCGCACCCGAGCACACCTGGCGCGACTCCTTCGAGGCGCTGACGGAGCTGGCCGGGCGGTGGGCCGCCGAGCCGGGCGGCGTCGTCCTCGCCGGCGACTCGGCGGGCGGCGGCTACGCGCTGGCCCTCGCGCAGGCGTTGCGCGACCGCGGCCCGGTGCAGCCGACGCACCTGCTGCTGCACTCGCCGTGGGTGGACCTGACGACCAGCACCCCGGAGACGGTGTCGGTGTCGGCGACGGACCCGTGGCTGTTCCTCGGCAAGATCCATGCCTACGCGCGCTGGTGGGCCGGGTCGGAGGAGGAGCTCCCGCGGCCGGAGGTGAGCCCGGGCCTGGCCGACCTCTCCGGGCTGCCGCCGACGCTGATGTTCTGCGGGACGCGGGACTCGCTGATGCCGGGCTGCCGGCTGCTCGCCCGCCGCGGCACCGAGGCCGGCTGGGACCTCACCTACGTCGAGGTGCCGGACCTGATCCACGTCTACCCGATGCTGCCGTTCCTCCCGGAGGCTCGCCGGGCGTGGCGGGAGACGTTGACCTTCCTCGGCTGAGACACGCCGACCCTGCCTCGCTGCGCTCGGCGCCGGGAACGGGTCTGCGGTTTCACTCAGGAAGAGTTCGCGACGCGGCAGGGGCCAGCTCGCGACCACCACGAGCCGGCGTCCGCAGTCAGCCGCGGGCCGTGAAGACCACGCCCTCGTCGGTGACCTCCCGGGTCGCCTGACCGCGGGCGACGAGCAGCTCGAGGTGGGCCTTGGTCTCGAGGCTGGCCAGCGCCGCGTTGAAGACGTCGAGGTCGGCGAGCGCGTGCCGGTGGCGGGTCCAGGGGAGCTGCCCGGCCACGGAGTAGCCGGTGCCGGGTGAGCCGGCGATCGCGTCCAGGCAGAGCCCCAGCCTTGTCTCGTGGTGGGCCAGCAGCTCGTCGACGCGGGTGTGCGACGACGCGGCGACCGGGCCGTGAGCGGGCAGCAGGCGCAGGTCGGGGAGCTCACGCACCTTGGCCAGCGAGCCGAGGAAGTCGCGCAGGGGCTGCTCGACCGGCACCGGCTCGAAGCCGATGGACGGGGTGATCGTCGGCAGCACGTGGTCACCCGCGAACAGCAGACCGGACGGCCGGTCCGCGAACACGAAGTGGCCCTGCGTGTGGCCCGGCGTGTGCACCGCGTCGATCGTGCGGGTGCCGACCTCGACCGTGTGGTCCCCGTCCAGCCAGGTGTCGGGGTAGCCCCAGATGTCGGTGTCCGGGACCCGGCCGTCGGTGAACTTGGCCCACTTCTGGGCCAGCTCGAGCGCGCCGGCCGACCGGATCGCGTTGGCGGTCGGGTCCTCGTCGACGTCGGCGGCGTTGTGGACGAGGTCGAGGGTCGGCTTGTCGCCGAGGCCGAGGCTGAGGTGCGCGCCGTACTCCCGGGCAATGACGGCGGCCTGGGTGTAGTGGTCGCGGTGGACGTGGGTGACCAGGAAGCGGGTGATGTCGGAGAGCCCGAAGCCGATGTCGCGCAGCGACTTCTCGAGCAGGGTGCGGCTCTCCTCGATCGCCCAGCCGCCGTCGATCAGGGACAGGCCCTGCTCGGTCTCGATCGCGTAGACGTTGACGGCCTTGAGCCCGTCCATCGGCAGCGGGAGCGGGATCCGGTGCACCCCGTCGGCCACCGGCCAGGCGCCGGGTTCGGTCCAGTGGACGCCGGAGTCCGGCGAGACGGAATGGGCGGTGTCGGGTGGGGTCACCCGCCCGACTCTAGATCCGGGAGGTCCAGGTCGAGGTTGGGCTCCTGGATGCCGCCGTCGACCTCGAGCATCTTGCCGGTGACGTACTGGCCGGCCGCCGAGCAGAGGTAGAGCGCCGCCGCGGCGATGTCCTCGGCCTCGCCGACCCGGCCGAGCGGGGTCTTCTCCTCCATCTGCCGGAGCATGTCGGGCTGGCCGGCGACGTACTCCAGCGCGCTGGTCATGACCGACCCGACGAAGATGCCGTTGACGCGGACATGGGGCGCGAGGTCACGGGCCGCGAGCCGTGCCCAGTGCGCGAGCGCGGCCTTGGCGGTGCCGTAGGCGAGGTACCCGCGACCGGACGCCCGGCCCATCATCGAGCTGATGTTGACGATCGACTTCTGGCCGAGCTCGTCCTTGAGCATCAGGGGCACCGCCGCCCGGCTCAGCGCGTGGGCGGTGCTGACGTTGAACCGGAACGACTCCTCGAGGTAGTCGACATCGGTGTCCAGGAACGCGTTCGGGATCGTGCCGCCGACGTTGTTGACGACCGTGTCGATGCGGCCGAACTCGTCGTACGCCGCCTCGGCGAGGCCGGCGACGGCGTCGAGGTCGCTCAGGTCGGCGGGGACGACGAGCGCACGTCGCCCCACCTCGCCGACCCGGCTCGCGACGGCCTCGAGCTGGTCGGCGGTCCGCGCCGAGATCACCACGTCGGCGCCCGCCTCCGCGAACGCGACGGCGGTGGCGGCGCCGATGCCGCGGCCGGCTCCGGTCACGACGGCGACGTGGTCGGTGAGGGTGAACCGGTCGAGGATGTTCATGCTGTCACCAGTCCCCGACCGGTGACGAGCGGGAGGTCGAGGGCGGTGACCAGTCCCGCGTCCGCGGCGACGACGGCCGGCACCGCATTGACGAGTCGCTGGGCGGTGACGATCATCCCGGAGACGTTGTGGTCGCCGTGCTCGCCGTGGTGGGTGAACTCCAGCTCCATCATCGGCTCGCCGGTGACGACCACCCGGTAGCAGCCACCGCCACTCTTCGGAGTCGGCCACTCCGGGACCTGGTCCTCAGCCGTCCGGGTGACGTGCTCCAGCACGACCCGGGGTACGCCGTCCACCTTGCCGATCACCTCGAAGCGGACCGCACCCATGGTGCCGGCCGCGACGTCGACGCTCGCCGTCTGCACGTCCCGCTCGGCGGGTCGGCGGTCGACCGTCTCGGTGAGCGGCTCGTCCAGGGTGATCCCGAGGCCGGCGGCGATCTGGCGGACCACGCTGCCCCAGGCCATGGAGAGGATGCCCGGCTCCCAGAGCATCGGCTTCTCCTCGAGGGGCTTCCCGAACCCGAAGATCTCCTGCATGACGACGGGCTGGTAGTAGGTGGAGTAGTCGGCGATCTCCATCACCCGCACCTCGTCGATGCGCTGGGAGAGGCTGGTCAGGGACAAGGGCAGCACGTCGTTGGCGAAGCCGGGGTCGATGCCGTTGACATGGAGGCTGGCGTTCCCGACCTCTCCCGCCTTCGCGATCCGCTCGAGCATCTCGGGCGGCAGGATCTCGGCCGGCCACTGGAGCAGCACCGGTCCGCTGGAGACGACGTTCACCCCGGCCTCCAGGAACCCGAGCAGGTCCTCGATCGACTCGAAGACCCGGTCGTCGGTCATGGCGGTGTGCACGATCGCGTCGGGCTCCAGTGCGAGCAGGGCATCGCGGTCGGTCGTGGCCGTGACGCCGAGGTCGCGCCCCAGCTCCGCCAGCCGGCCCGCGTCCTGGCCGTCCTTGTCGGGGTTGGAGACCCAGACCCCGACCAGCTCGAGGTCGGGATGGCGGTCGATACCGGCGATCGCGTGTCGGCCGACGGTGCCGGTGGACCAGACGACGACGCGGAGGGGGCTCTGCTCGCTCATTCGGACCAATCTAGAACACGTTCTAGGTTTGCGAAAGGGGCCCCGACTACTCGGTGTCCAGCACCAGCTCGCTCCACACGTCGCCGTGGTAGCGGACTCGGTCGGGTTCGGGACGCTGATCGTCGATCCGGATGATGGTGTGGCGCCTCTTGCCCAACGCGTCGATCAGCTCCCGTTTGGGGATCGTGTCCTGCCAACGCTTGACCAGCCCCCACGGCAGCATCGCGTAGCCGCCCTCCCGCCAGGTCTCCCGCACGAAGTTCTTCGGGGTCGCGTTGTGCGAACCGTGGTGCCCGATCTTGTAGAACGCGCAGTCGTTGACGAGCGCGGCCTTCGAGGCCTCGCCGAGCACGTGGTCCCACGCGCCGTGCTGCGCGTCGCCCGGAAACAGCAGCTTCGTCCCGGCGACGTCCACGACGAGGAAGACGCTTGTGTTGTTGAGCACGCGCTCGAGCCTCGCCGAGGCGGCCAGGACGCCATCGTCGTTGGTCACCCGGCTGAGGTTCAGGGAGTTCTGTGCCTTGACGAGGGTCTCGGAGATCGTCGACTCGTCCGCCCGGAACCGTGGCGCGAACAGGTCGCGCACGGACCCACCCGGCTCCTCCCCCTCGAGGAGACCCAGGTGACGCCATCCCGCCTGGCGCGGCGGGTCCATCCGCTTCAACATCTCGGGGTCCCGCGACGGGCCCAGGAAGTGGATGGTGAGGCCCGGCATCGGCGACACCTGGTTCTTCTTCTCTGTCGCACTGGGGACGAACCGCAGCGAGTGTCGGCCGCGGAACCCCTGACCGTTCTCGCCGAGGAGCCGGTCCAGCGCCTCCTGGTTGGTCAGCGAGTTCATCGCGAAGGATCGCGCCATCGCCAGCTCGCGCGGCCAGCCAGCCGGATCGAGACCGTGCGTGCGTTCCTCGATCAGGGCGAGCAGCCTCTGCGCCGCTGTGTCCTGCGCTCCACGGAGTCCCTGCGCGTCGGGGTCGTCCTCGTCCTCGACGAAGGACATCCACACCTCACCCACCTCCACCTCCTCCCACCTCGGGTCGGCGAACCCGACGATGTGGTCCCGGTGGCGATGGGTCGCGACCACCACGTCGAGGCGGGCGACGCCGTCCTCCGACTCCGCGGCAAGGTCGGCGACGATGTCGGCGACGACCTCCTTCATCGGTCGTACCTGGCCATGACTGTGCGCCCCACAGTCGACGAGCATCCGCCACGTGGTCCCGTCGCGGTGCACGGTGACCAGAAACGCGTCGCCGAAGCCGACGTTGTACATCCTGACCCTGACGTGGTTGTCCGTCACGCTAGTGCCCCCCGTTGGAGTGGAGGGCAGCGAAGTCCATGCGCCACAGCGCCGGCTCGTTGGTCCAGGCACTGACCGGGTCGTCGTCCTCGATCCGGCCCAGCCACTCCTCGAGCCGGGCCAGCCGCTGCTCCCCGACGCGCTGGTGGACGCGGGCCGGGTGCTCGGGGCCGAGGTCCTCCAGCACGCCGGGATCGCTCAGCGGGAAGGGCTTCGCGATGACGTGGCGGACCGCGCCGTCCGCACGCGAGATGACGGTGGTGCCTGCCCGGAACACCGGCCGCTTCTCCTCGTGGAGCGACTGGTCCTCCAGGTCACGGCGTCGCTCGGAGAGCTGGACCACGACCTCCGTCGGGCTGCCGGTCCGCGGCGTGCCGGAAAGACACGTGCAGCCCCTCCAGCGCGATGGGGGCGGTCGGATCCAGTCCGAGAACGAGGGCGTGCTCCTTCGCCCACGCGGAGAAGCTCAGGTACAGCTGCTTGCCGGCGTCGGAGCGGGCGAGCGTCGCGCCGTCCTCGCCGATCGCCCGATCGAGGGAGGAGGGTCCCATCTCACCGGCATCGGCGTGGACGTCGAGATCCCGGGTGGCCGAGGAGATGATCCCGGCCAGGTCGATGGTCGAGCCGGCGCTGCTCAGGGTCAGGTCCACGGTCGGTGGGGGCCAGCTCAGAGCCTCGTCGGCCAGCGAGGTGACCTCGTCGGCGTAGATCCCGCGCCGGCGGAGGGACTCCACCAACCGCGCGCGGAGATGCGCCAGATCGTCTGGATAGAGATCCCGGTCGGCCGTGACGATCGCCTGCACGGCGTCGCCGAAGGTGACGTCCACGACCGGCAGGTAGTCGAAGGCGCGCACGACCATGCGGAGGATGCGTTCGGCGGTCCCCACGGCCTCGTCGGCAACACGGGACACCAGGTCGGGGTGGAGCCGACCGGGAGGCGCACACCGGTCCCGCCGCTTGCGATCCGCAGCAGGTCCGAGATCGCGTCCTGATAGGCGTCGAGGTAGGCGTCGAAGACAGCGAGGACGAAGCAGGCGCCGCGGGCGTGCGGCTCGGTCGCCATCCGGAAGGTGTCCGGCGAGGTGGTTTCCGCTGGCCGTGCTCGTCCAGCTCCGAGTCGAGTGCCGAGCGCAGTGCCGCACCCCGCCCCGTCGACTCGCCGAACTCCCTCGCCAGCTCGAGCAAACCGCTGCTGGAGCCGAGGTCGCCCGACGTCGACGCGATCGCCTCGATCACGATCTCTCGGTGCACGAAGTGCTGGAACAGGGCGACCAGATCAGCGACCGCCTCGTGCCAGGCGAAGACGTCGAGATTCGTCGCCTCCGAGTAGTGCCGGCGCAGCCTGTGCACCAGGGCGTGGGTGACTTCGTGGGCGATGATGTCGTTCGACAGGCACGTGAAGATCACCTGACCCGGCAGGTTTGCCCCCGGGTCCCGCCGGCTCGCCGCGTAGTAGCCGAAGAGAACCGCCCGGCGCTTCGGGTCGAAGTAGGCGTTGCGGCCCTCGAAGGCATGGGGGACCAGCCGCAGGCGCTGGTCACCGCGCCACCGGAACCGGCGCCCCATGAACCGCTCGAAGCGCTCCAGGACACTCATCGCCACGGCGTAGACGATCTGCTCGTGCGCACGCGGTCGCTCTCCGAGGGACGTAGCCCGTCCTGAGCCAGCACGGCCCCGAGGTCGAGGTCGACGGGCTCGTACCAGGTCTCGCGGGACGCGTCGTAGTCGACGACGTGCACCATCCGGCCCAACGGGCCGGGCTTCAGTCCGTCTCGAACGCAACCTCCACGACGAGGTACCGGCCCGACAAGCGCGTCGACATCGGGTCGAAGGCGAAGGTACGCAACCGGCGCCCACCTGGGGGCGCGAGGCGTCGGGGTCCACGGGCGCACAAGGTCACCCGCCCGTTCCGGCAGGGCCGCTCAGGGGCCGATCGGGTAAGGCAGCACCGGGTCCCCCACCTCGGGTCCACGTGAGCCCGCAGCCCGGCGTCCATGATCACGTAACCCCAGTTGATCAGCCGCTCCTGCAGCTCGTCGGAGAGGTCGTGCAGCCTCGTCGGGATCGCAGCCAGGCCGGCGGTCAGCGCGGGGTCGGCAGCCAGGGCATCGGTCAGGCCGGTAGTCTGTCGACCCTGGCTGCGGATCCCGACGTACACGCCGCGGCGACGACCCGCCTCGAAGGCGTCGATGACCTGGCGCTTGCGCAGGGCCCGACCTGGTTGTCGATCACCTTCAGCACGCGCACGCATGTGTCGTGCCCAGTCCGACGGCGGGCTCGGATCGGCGGCGCCAGCCGCCCGCCGCCGTCGCTCACCAGGATCGTCCGGTAACGCTTCCAGGCCGTCTCCAGGCCGAGGTTGTCGTAGACGCCTCCGTCGCTGAGCCTGATCGTGCCGCGGTACTCGTCGTCGGTCCGGTCGTTTCCCTGCGTCGGTCTGCCACTGCTCGTCCCCGAGCTCGACGGTGCAGCGGCGAGAGGACCGGCGGGAACGCCGACGATGCCGCGACCGCGACGGCCAGCGGCGAGGTCGGGGTCGCGGATCCGGCCGACCCGCCAGTCGGCGAGGTATTGCTTGCGTGAAGCGCATCAGGACGCCGGACTCCAGGTTGGTCGCGTTGATGACGAAGCGTGGCTCGTCGGGGCAGGTCCTGCAGTGTGCGCGCCGTCGAACAGGTGCTTGTCGCTAGGCCTTCGCGACACGGTCGGCGATCGACGTGAACGGCAGCACGCCACCGGTGACCACTGCCGAGACGTCGACGTCTGGTCCGAGCCAGGTCGCGGATCGGCTCGACGCAGCTCGTGCTGAAAGCGTGTCGCGACACCGGTGGTCTCGTCGAAGCCCATGCGGACCCAGCGGTGGCCGAGGACGCCGGCGGTGATGGAGCCGCCGGACACACTCGAGATCCAGGTCCAGCCTCGGGCAGGTAACCGGCCTCGTTGAGGCGCCACAGCACGCCCACGTGGAAGAGCATCGCCCGATAGCCACCGCCCGAGAGGCACAGCGCGATGCCGTCCTCGGCTCCCGCTCGCGATCGAGCGCGGGCACGACGCGGACCGGCTCACCGTCTCGAACTGTTCGTCGGTTGGCATCGGCAACCCCCGTCGGATCCGAGAACGCACTGCCTATCGGCAGACTAGGCGCATGGTCGCGCCCACTGAATAGTCAAATCGGCGGTTCACGGTGCCTGGTGGAGCGGCCGTGCCGACCCGCTCGTTGCGCACCGGGCAGTGGGTGCCCGCGTAGATCGTCGGCATGCAGCGGTTGCAGTGGATGCAGATCCCCTCGCCGAGCCGGTCCTGCTCGAGCTTGTGCACCAGATCGGGTTCGCGGAGCAGCGCGCGGGCGAGGGCGACGTACTGGAAGCCGTCGACCATCGCCTGCTCCATCGTCTGCCGGGTGTTGATCCCGCCGAGCAGCATCAGCGGGATCGTCAGCTCCTTGCGGAACCGCAGCGCCTGGTCGCGGAAGTAGGCCTCCTCGAACGGGTAGTGCCGGAGGAAGCGTCCCCCGGCCACCTTCATCCCGAGCCGCACCGGGAGCGGCATCGCGTCGGCGAACTCCCGCAGCGGGACGTCACCGCGGAAGAGGTACATCGGGTTCATCAGCGAGCTGCCGCCGCTGAGCTGGAGGGCGTCCAGGGAGTCGTCGGACTCGAGCAGCCGCGCGAAGTCGAGCGCCTCGTCGTCGGCCAGCCCGCCGCGGAACCCGTCGTCCAGGCTGACCTTCGCCGTCACCGCGGCCGCGTCCCCCACCTCCTCGCGTACGGCGCGGGCGACCTGCCGTGCGAAGCGCGCCCGGTTCTCCAGCGCTCCGCCGAAGCGGTCCCGGCGACGGTTGAGGCCGGGCGCCAGGAAGCTGGAGATCAGGTAGCTGTGCGCCATGTGCAGCTCGAGCACGTCGAACCCGGCGCGAACCAGGGTGCGTGCGGTGTCGACGTACGCCCGGGTGACGCGCGCGAGGTCGGCCTCCGTCGCCGCGCGGATCATCTGCATCGACAGCGGGCTCGGCATCCGGCTGGCGCTGATCGCCTTCGCGCCGTTGGACCTGCCGTTGGCCACGGGGCCGGCGTGACCGACCTGGCCGGCGATCGCTGCGCCGGACTCGTGGACCGCGGCCGCGAGCCTGGCCAGCCCCGGCTCGGCATCGGCGCCGACGACGATCTGCTCGCGGTGCGTCCGGCCCTCCGGCGCGACGGCGAGGTAGGCCACCGTCGTCAGGCCGACGCCACCCTCGGTGACGGCGAGGTGGTAGTCGACGAGCTCGTCGGTGACCTCGCCCTGCGGGGTCCGACCCTCGAACGTCGCGGCCTTGACCACGCGGTTGCGCAGCCGGATCGGACCGAGTGTCGCCGGTCCGAAGACGTCGGGGATCACCCGGGAACGATAACGCGTTCTAGTCTGCCGGTGTTCCCTCGGGCCCGCCCATCTGGGTCATGCGCGACGTGGTTGCTCGGGGTCATTTTCGGCGATCGGCCATGCCACGCCGCCTCCCGCTCCTAGGTTGGTGAGGGTGCTGGGTCTACGAGGGGTGTTCACAGGGAGCAGGGCGGCACATGGTCCTGCGCCCTGGCGGACACGCTGCTGCTCGCTGGCGACGGTGCTGGTACTTCCCCTGACGCTGAGCGCGTCCGAGGGCTTCACTGCGGCGGTGCCGCACGTGACCTCCGCACCAGCTGCGGCCACCGCCGTGAGCTCGCGGCTCACCATCGAGGCGACGCGGGCCGCGCGGTACGACGACCTCCCGGAACTGTCGACGTCGGACGACGACGCGCGGACCGTCGAGGTGACCAGCCCGAAGGGCACCCGGACCTGGTCCGCGAGCTCGCTCGCCGACCACGGGCTGCCGTCGGCCGCGCGCCGCGCGTACGTGAGTGCGGCCGAGGCGATGGCCGGCATCGACCCGGCCTGCCAGCTTCCGTGGACGCTGCTGGCCGGTGTCGGCCGGGTCGAGTCCGACCACGGTCGGTACGGCGGTTCGGTGCTCGGCGAGAACGGGGTCTCGCACCCGCGCATCATCGGGGTGGCGCTGAACGGGAAGGGCCCCGTTGCGGCGATCCGAGACACCGACGCCGGGCGCCTCGACAAGGACAAGGTGTGGGACCGCGCCGTCGGCCCGATGCAGTTCATCCCGTCGACGTGGGCAGGCGCCGCGCGCGACGGCGACGGTGACGACGTCAGTTCGCCGAACGACATCGACGACGCGGCACTCGCGGCGGCGGCGTACCTCTGCTCGGGCAGCAGCTCGGTGCTGGGCGAGAGCGCGATGAGCGCGGCGATCTTCCGCTACAACGCCTCCGAGGAGTACGTCGCGCTGGTGTTGGCGATGGAACGGGGATACCGGACCGGTGTGTTCATCATGCCCACCACCGTCGTGGCCGACGAGCGGACCGACCGACCGAAGCGCAAGAGGCGGCCGGGCAGCGGACACGGGCAGCGCGGGGACGGGCCACGCGGCTCCGCGGGAACGTCGTCCTCGCCGACGCCCGGCGGCAAGCCGTCAGGCGGGGCGAGCCCGGCCCGCCCGTCGGGCGGCTCCTCGACCTCCGGCGGTGGCGGCAAGGGAGGCGGCACGAGCCCGTCGCCGACCCCGACCCCGACGCCCGAGCCCAAACCGACGACCGAGGAGAAGTCCGGAACGCTCGCCCCATGTGGGACCGGATGGTGTCTCGGCGGGTGGACCCTCGATCTCGGAGGCGATGCCACGCTCGGACAGCCCGCCGACCACGACTACGACGAGGACGCCGTGTCCGGCGAGACGAACCAGCAGGAGCTCGAGGGGTTGGCCGGTGGCAACGTGACCGTCGTGGTGAAGTTCGGCACCGCAGTCGTGATCGAGGTCCAGGGCCTGCCCTACGCATAGCCGACCTCCGCAAACGGAGCCGCCTGTCGGAATCGAACCGACGACCTATTCATTACGAGTGAATCGCTCTACCGACTGAGCTAAGGCGGCCTGCTGCCCGGGACCTGATCGAGGTCGGCCGGGCAACCTGCCGAAGTATACGGACGGCTCAGGCGACCGACGAAACCGGCGCTGCGGGACGTCATGCGCCCCGGCGCCTGGCGCGCCTGGATGACGTCCCAGGACGGTCAGCAGGAGAGGCCGTCGTCGGGGACGGTGCCCTCGAGCAGGAAGGCGTGCACTGCCTCGTCGACGCAGTCGTTGCCGGCGTTGTAGCCGGTGTGGCCGTCGCCGTCACGGCTGACCAGCACCCCCGAGTCCAGCTGGCGGGCCAGCGCCTTCGCCCAGGCGTACGGCGTCGCCGGGTCGCGCGTCGTACCGATCACGACGATCGGGTCCGCGCCCGAGCCGTCGACGTCGAGCGGCGGCTCGGGCGACTCGGACCTGAACCCGCGGCAGCCCGCCAGCCCCCACGCGAAGACCGAGCCGAACGTGGGCGACGCCTGCTCGAACTCCGGCACCGCGGCGGGGACCTTGCGAACGGCAGCGACGCAGGGTCATCGAGGCAGTTGATCGCGTAGATCGCCTCGGCGCTGTTGTCGGTGTAGCCCTCGGCACCGCGCGAGGTGTAGAGGTCGGAGAGCAGGAGCAGCAGGCTGCCGTCACCCGCGAAGCCGCGCTCCAGTGCCTGGGTGAGGACCGGCCAGTAGTCGCGTACGTAGAGCGGCGCGACGATGCCGTAGAAGGCGTTGCCGACCGCGAGCTCCCGCTCGCCCGAGGTCGGCAGCGGGGCCGCGTCGACCTCGTCGAGGAACTCGCTGATCCGGGCGAGCCCTGCCTCGACGGACGCCGCCCAGGAGCAGGACTCGGATTCGACGCAGTCCTCGACGTAGGCCCGCAGCGCGATCTCGAAGCCGCGCGCCTGTCTCGAGGCCAGCTCGCGGAAGCCCAACGACAGGTCGACGGCGCCGTCGAGCACCAGCCGGCCGACCCGGTCGGGGAAACAGCTCGGCGTAGGTGGCGCCCAGCTTGGTGCCGTAGGAGGCACCGAAGTAGTCGAGCTTCCCGTCCCCGAGCACGGCGCGGATCACGTCCATGTCGCGGGCGGCCTCGACGGTGCTGACGTGGGCCGCGAGCTCACCGGACTTCGCGGCGCAGCCGTCGCCGAGCGCCGAGCACGTCGCGCCGGAAGCGTCGCCGCTCCGCCGGCGTGTCGGGCGACGGGTCGGCCGCGATGTAGGCGTCGAGCTGCGCATCGGTCAGGCAGTCCACCGGGCTGCTGGCGCCGGTACCGCGCGGGTCGAACCCGACGATGTCGAAGGAGTCGAGCAGCGGGTCGCGGAAGACGAGGCCGGACTGGGCGGCGTAGGAGGTGCCGGGCGCCCCCGGTCCGCCGGGGTTCACCACCAGCGAGCCGACCCGCTGCCGGGGATCGGCCGCCGGCGCGCTCAGCAGCGCGAGGTCGATGGTCCTGCCGTCGGGGTCGGTCGTAGTCGAGCGGGACGGTGACCGTCGTGCAGTCGAAGTCGCCGCGACAGGGCTTCCACCGCACCCGCTGGTCGTAGAAGCGCCGGAGGTCGCCCGACGGCGGTCGGGTGGTGCCCGGGGCGGGCGGTCGGCGTCGGGCGAGGCGGACGTCGGCGTGGGCTCGGGCGAGGATCGCCGCTGCTCGTCGCCGCCGGTCAGGGTGAGGACGGCGACTCCGACCCCCGCCAGGACCAGCGCCACGACGATGACGAGGGCCACCACGCGCCTCACCGACCACCGCCTCCCGGCACCTTCAGCGCCAGCATCATCGACTCCAGCGCCAAGGCGTACGGGGACGTTGAACTCCAGCATCTGCTCCCGCGCGTCGAAGATCCAGCCGATCCGACGGAGGTTGAGCTCGGGGGTGGAGATGCGGGCGAGCTGCTCGACGTCGGCGCGCACCTCCTCGTTGACCAGCTGCCCGGCGGCGCCCGTGGCGAGGGCGATCGCGTCGCGGTAGACCGAGACGAGGTCCATCAGTCCGCGGTCGACGACGTCGAGGTGCCGGCGCTTGGCCCGGGTCTTCTGGTCCTTCTCCAGCTGGCCGAGGGCGGGGGCGTACTCCCGCGGACGGCGGCCCCGCTCGACCACGCCGTAGGACGCGTCGAGGTCCCGCTTCTCCCGCAGGTCGAGCTCGCCGGTGATCAGGTCGGCCTCCTCCTTGGTCACGTCGTTGAGGTTGCTCGCGGCCGCGCATGCAGTCGCCGAGCGTCGTCAGCCCGGCCGGGATCGTCACCACCTCGCGGCGTCGGTTGCGGGTGGCCTCGTCGCGGGCCAGCGCGCGGGCCCGGCCGATGTGGCCCTGGCTGGCGCGGGCGGCGAACGACGCCAGCGCCGGCGTCCACGCCGTCCTCGCGGACCAGGAACGCCGCGACGTCCTCGGCGGTGGGTGTGGTCAGGCGTGACCAGCCGGCAGCGCGACCGGATCGTCGGCAGGACGTCCTCGACGGTGGGCGCGCAGAGCATCCAGACGGTGCGCGGCGGTGGGCTCCTCGATCGCCTTGAGCAGCGCGTTGCAGGCCTCCTCGGTGAGCCGGTCGGCGTCCTCGACGATGAGGATCTGCCACCGGCGGCCGACCGGGGCCAGCGCGGCGCGGCGCACCAGGTCGCGCACCTCGTCGACGCCGATCGAGAGCTTCTCGGTGCGGATCACCGCCACGTCGGCGTGCGAGCCGGCGAGCACGGTGCGGCAGGCGTGGCACTCGCCGCAGCCGCTCGCCGTCTCGCACTGCAGGGCGGCGGCGAAGGCGACCGCGGCGTTGGAGCGGCCGGACCCGGGCGGGCCGGTGAACAGCCAGGCATGGCTCATGCCGTGCCCCGCGGCGGCGGACTGCAGCGGCGTCGACCGCGCGCCGCTGGCCGACGAGGTCGTCCCAGACGCGTCATGCGCGTCCGCCTGGCCGAGCAGCGGCTCGACCCGGCTCGCGGACCTCGCCGGCGATCTCCTCGACCGGCCGCGCGGCGTCGAGCACGAGGTAGTGGTCGGGGTCGGCCGCGGCCATCCGGACGAACGCCTCGCGGACCCGCTGGTGGAAGTCCACCGACTCGCCCTCGATCCGGTCGCGCTCCTCGAAGCGGCCGAGGCCGTGCTCGGGCTCGAGGTCGAGCACCACGGTCAGGTGGGGGCGCAGGTCGCGGGTCGCCCAGCGGTGCAGCCGCTCACCTCGCGGCATCGAGGTCCGCGCCCGGCGCCCTGGTAGGCCAGCGCCGAGTCGACGTACCGGTCGGTGACGACCACCTCGCCGCGCTCCAGCGCCGGCAGCACGACGGTGTCGACGTGCTCGGCCTTGTCCGCGGCGTAGAGCAGCGCCTCGGTGCGGTCGGACAGCTCACCGGTGGCCGGGTCGAGGACGATCTCGCGGACCCGCCGTCCCACCTCGGTGTCGCCCGGCTCGAAGGTCAGCAGCACGGCGTACCCCTCGCCGCGCAGCCAGCCCTCGAGCGCCTGCGCCTGCGTGGACTTGCCGACGCCCTCGCCGCCCTCGAAGCAGACGAAGACGCCGTGGAGGAGTAGACGCCGTCAGCCTGCTCACGGGGTTGACGCTACGAGGTCGCGCCGACGGCCGCCACCACGGGTCGGCGCACGCGCACTAGCCCGAGTGGGTGGCGCATCTGCCGGTCGACTCACGGTCGCGCTGCTCGTCGGTGCAGGAGTCGGGCGGGAGCATGAGCGCCCCCCATGTCAGCGCGAGGACGGCGACCGGCGTCATCAGCGCGACCACCTTCCCCACCCAGTCCCTCGCCTTGCGCCACATGGCGACCAGGCCCACGACGGCGACGAACGACGCGGCGAGGAAGGCCAGCATGACCAACGAGGCCGAGGCGTCGGACGGGCCGCAGATCCGGCCCTGGATCGAGGCCGGCGCCGGCACCGGCCCTGGCACGTCGCTGGCGTAGCAGTGCTCGACCAGGAAGAGGCGGTGCAGGAAGAAGCCGCCGACCACGCCTCCGCCCATCAGCACGGCGAGCCCCACCGTGCCACCCACGTTGACCGCCATGCAAGAAGTATGCGGCGCGTCAACCCTTCTTTGCGGTAGCCTTCTTGGCCGTCTTCTTCGTGGTCTTCTTCGCCGCGGTCTTCTTGGCCGTCTTCTTCGCCGGGGACTTCTTCGCGCCCCGCTTGGCGGTCTTCTTGGCCGGGCCCTTGGCGCGGCGCTCGGCCAGCAGCTCGGCGGCGCGCTCCAGGGTGATCGCCTCGACCGAGTCGTCCTTGCGGAGGGTGGCGTTGTACTCGCCGTCGGTGACGTACTCGCCGAAGCGGCCCGCCTTCACCACGATCGGGCTGCCCGGACACCGGGTCGTTGCCGAGCTCCTTGAGCGGCGGCCGGCGGCGGCCCGCCCGCGCTGCTTGGGCTGGGCGTAGATCGCGAGCGCCTCGTCGAGGGTGATCGTGAGCAGCTGCTCCTCCGAGTCGATGGACCGGGAGTCGGTGCCCTTCTTCAGGTAGGGCCCGTAGCGGCCGTTCTGGGCGGTGATCTCGACGCCCTCGGCGTCGGTGCCGACCACCCGCGGCAGCGACAGCAGCTTGACCGCGTCCTCGAGGGTGATCGTGTCCAGGGTCATCGACTTGAACAGCGAGCCGGTGCGCGGCTTCGCGGACTTCGGGGCGTCCTCGGGCAGCACCTCGGTGACGTACGGCCCGAACCGGCCGTTCTTCGCGACGACCCGCAGCCCGGTCTCGGGGTGCTCACCGAGGTCGATCTCCTCGCCCGCGGGGTTGGCGAACAGCTCCTTGGCCTTGGCCAGGGTCAGCTCGTCGGGCGGCAGGTCCTCGGGAACGTTGGCCCGCTTGCCGGCCGGGTTGCCGTCGTCGTCGGGGCCCTCGAGGTAGGGGCCGTACCTGCCGACCCGCAGCACGATCCCGCTGTCGGGCGCCGCCGATCGGGAAGGTCGCCAGCTCCTTGGCGTCGATGTCGCCGAGACCGGTGACCAGGCGGTGCAGGCCCTGGACCGTGTCGGACCCGTAGTAGAACTCGGCGAGCTCGGCGGCCGCGCTCCTTGCGGCCGCCGGCGATCTCGTCGAGGACGTCCTCCATGCCCGGCGGTGAACTCGTAGGAGACCAGCCGCGCGAAGTGCTCCTCCAGCAGCCGGGTGACCGAGAACGCCAGCCAGGCCGGGACCAGCGCGGTGCCCTTCTTGTAGACGTAGCCGCGGTCGATGATCGTCTTGATGATCGAGGCGTACGTCGACGGGCGGCCGATCTCGCGGTCCTCGAGCTCCTTGATCAGCGTCGCCTCGGTGTAGCGCGCCGGCGGCTTGGTCTCGTGGCCGGACGCGCTCACGGAGGCGGCCGAGACCGCGTCCCCCTCGTCCAGCGCGGGCAGCCGGGTCTCCGCGTCGTCGCGGGCGGCCGGCGTCGTCGGTGCCCTCGACGTAGGCCTTGAGGAAGCCGTGGAAGGTGATCACCCGGCCGGTCGCGGAGAAGACGACGTCCTCGCCCGTGCCGGCGGCGCCGCCGATCCGGATCGAGACCGACTGGCCGACGGCGTCCTTCATCTGCGAGGCGACGGTGCGCATCCAGATCAGCTCGTAGAGGCGGAACTGGTCGCCGGTCAGGCCGGTCTGCGCCGGGGTCCGGAACGTCTCGCCGGCCGGGCGGATCGCCTCGTGCGCCTCCTGGGCGTTCTTGACCTTGGAGGCGTAGGTCCGGGGTGCGTCGGGGAGGTACTCGCGCGCCGTACAGCTCACGCACCTGCGACACGCGCCGCCCCGACCGCCGCCTCCGGACAGGGTGGTCGAGTCGGTCCGCATGTAGGTGATGAAGCCGTTCTCGTAGAGCCGCTGCGCCACCGACATCGTGATCGACGCGCGAGAACCCCAGCTTGCGCGAGGCCTCCTGCTGCAGGGTGGTGGTGCGGAACGGCGCGTAGGGCGAGCGCCGGTAGGGCTTCGACTCGACCGAGCGGACGTCGTACGTCGTGTCGCCGAGCGCCTCCGCGAGCCCCTCGGCCCGCGCCCGGTCGAGGTGGACGCGACCTTGTCGCTTCTTGAGCTGCCCGTCGGGGCCGAAGTCGGAGCCGCGGGCGACCCGGGCGCCGTCGATCGAGTGGAGCCTGGCGGGGAACATCCGCTGGTCGTGCTTCGCGCCGGCGTCGAAGGTGCCCTCGAGGTCCCAGTAGGAGGCGACCTTGAACTTCATCCGCTCCCGCTCGCGGTCGACGACGAGCCGGGTGGCGACCGACTGCACCCGCCCGGCGGACAGGCCGGACATCACCTTCTTCCAGAGCACCGGGCTGACCTCGTAGCCGTAGAGCCGGTCCAGGATGCGGCGGGTCTCCTGGGCCTCGACGAGGTCCATGTCGAGGTCGCGCGGGTTCTCGGCGGCCGCCTCGATGGCCGCCTTGGTGATCTCGTGGAAGACCATCCGCTTGACCGGGATGCCCTTGGGCTTGAGCTCGTCGAGCAGGTGCCAGGCGATCGCCTCGCCCTCGCGGTCCTCGTCAGTGGCGAGGTAGAGCTCGTCGGCGTCCTTGAGCAGGCCCTTGAGCTTGGAGATGTGGGCCTTCTTGTCGCGGGGCACGACGTAGTAGGGCTCGAAGCCGTTGTCGACGTCGACGGCGAGCCGGCCCCACGGCTTGTCCTTGATCTTCGCCGGGGTGTCGGCGGCGAGTTGGGGAGGTCGCGGATGTGGCCGATGGAGGACTCGACGACGTACCCCGGACCGAGGTACCCGCCGATCGTGCGGGCCTTCGCCGGGGACTCGACGATCACCAACTTGTGTGCCACTGGGGTGGATGCTCCGTTCTTGCTGGGGAGTGGGCCTGAGGGGGCTCACGGCCGATTACGGTAGCGCGAAGTCCGGACGGAGCCGCCCGGCCGGTCCAGAACGCTTCGCCGGAGACCCCACGGGGAGTGCTGGATCACGCCCGCTCGCCGACCAGGAAGCCCTCGACGACGAGGTCCCGGACGACCGGCAGGTAGGTCGTGCGCAGCTCGGCCGGATCCGCGTCCAGGAGGTCGGCGAGGGCGTCCAGGATCTGCCCGACGGTCAGGTCGCCGTCGCAGGCACCGACCATGGCCGCCTCCACGGTGTCCACCTGGCGGGCCCGCATCAGTCCGCGCTGCTGGCGCAGCACCAGGGTCGACGGGTCCTCAGCACCGGGCACGCCGACGCTCTCCTGGACGACGTCCTCGCGTCGCACGGGCCGGTCGCCGAGGCCGACGTCGGACGCGACGGCCCGGCCCCACGCGGCGATCGCCGGCGCCACCGGCTGCTCGACGGCGTGCGGCCAGTCGAGGAACGTCCGCACGCCGGCCGGGCCGCCCTTGCGCAGGTTGATCCAGCCGAAACCGACACCCTCGATCCCCTGCTCCTCGAACCACGACAGCCAACCGTCGTACGACTCGAGGTAGCGGGCGTCGCCGTGCCGACCGGCATCCTTGAGCCAGAGCTCGACGTACGACGCCGGGTCGAGCACCTCCCGCTGCACGACGAGCGCTGCGCAGTCCCCCGTCATCCACGCGTCCAGCCGCTCCTCCCACGGGCGATCGCGCACGATCGCCCAGTTGGCCAGGACGTGGCACCAGCCGCCGTCCACCAGGAAGCGCGGCGCTGCTCGCACGATCTCCTCGACCACCCGGTCCCCCGGCAGCCCCGAGTCGCGGTAGACGAGCCGGTCGGCCGTGCCCGGCGAGATCACGAAGGGCGGGTTGGTGGTGACCAGGTCGAACGTCTCGTCACCGACCGGGTCGAACAGCGAGCCGTCCCGGACCTCGATGTCGGGGATCCCGTTGAGCTCGGCGTTGAGCCGGGTGAGCCGCAGCGCCCGCGGATTGACGTCGGTCGCCACGACAGCATCGCTGTGCTCGGCGAGGTGCAGCGCCTGGACTCCGCAGCCGGTGCCGAGGTCGAGCGAGCGGCGGACCGGCTCGCGGAGCGTGAGCTGCGCCAGGGAGGTCGACGCCGGACTGATGCCGAGCACGTGGTCGGCGCCCACCCGGACCGGGCTCCCGTCCAGACCGGGCGTCAGATCGCTGACCACCCAGAGGTCGCGCTCCCCGGTCGCGTACGGCCGCACGTCGAGGCGCGCCGCCACCTCGCCCGCCGTGTGGTCGACCAGCCCCTCGGCCGTCATCGGGTCGAGCAGGCCGGGCAGGGCGCGCTCGGCGTCCCGGCGCGTCACGACGGCCTGGAGGAGGAACAGCCGGGTCAGCGTCTCGAGCGCCGAGCCGCCCGTCGTACGCCGCAGCCCCGGCGTGGTCTCGTTGCGCTGCAGGGCCGCGTGGGCCTCACGGCCCAGCAGATCGGCCACGCCGTCGTAGGTGAACCCGGCGTCGACGAGTGCGCTCCGCAGCCGTCGCACCCAGTCCTGACCCACGCCCCCGATCCTCGCACCGTCGCCGGAAATGCCGCTGACCCGCCCGGATCGATACCCGGGCGGGTCAGCGGATGTTGGGTGCTAGGCGTGCCGAGTCGGCTCGAACTGCTGCGTCGGTGCCGGCTCGGTGTCCGAGGACGGCTCGGGCGGCGCAGCCGGCGGCGGCGCCGGCCGGTCGTCGTCGTTGCCGATGGCCACCTCTCGCTGCTTGGAGATGTATACGGCCGCCGTGATGATCGCGACCGCCACGAGGGCGATGGTGATCCGCAGGGGGTCGTTCGCGTCCTCGCCGACGCCCATCGACACGACGGCGCTGGCGATCAGCAGCGAGACCAGGTTCATCACCTTGATCAGCGGGTTGATCGCCGGTCCGGCGGTGTCCTTGAACGGGTCACCGACGGTGTCACCGATGATCGTCGCCTCGTGGGCGAGCGAGCCCTTGCCGCCGTGGTGGCCGTCCTCGACCAGCTTCTTCGCGTTGTCCCAGGCGCCACCCGAGTTGGCCAGGAAGACCGCCATCAGAGTGCCGGCACCGATCGCACCGGCCAGGAACCCGGCCAGCGAGGTGACGCCGAGGCCGAAGCCGACCGCCACCGGGGCGAGAACGGCGAGCAGGCCCGGCGTCACGAGCTCGCGCAGCGAGTCCTTGGTGACGATGTCGACCACGCGGCCGTACTCGGGACGGCCGGTGCCCTCCATGATCCCCGGGATCTCGCGGAACTGGCGGCGCACCTCGAAGACGACCGCACCGGCGGCGCGACCGACGGCGTTGATCGCCAGGCCCGAGAACAGGAAGACCACCGCGGCGCCGAGCAGGATGCCGACGAGCACGGCCGGGTTGAACACGTTGAAGTCGAGCAGCGCGAACTCGTCCCCGGTCGGGTTCGCCTCGCGCAGCGCCTCGGCGACCGAGGTCGCGTAGGAGCCGAACAGCGCGGTCGCGGCGAGCACAGCGGTCGCGATCGCGATGCCCTTGGTGATCGCCTTGGTGGTGTTGCCGACCGCGTCCAGCTCGGTGAGGATCTGGGCGCCGGCCGGGCTGACGTCGCCCGACATCTCGGCGATGCCCTGGGCGTTGTCGGAGACCGGACCGAAGGTGTCCATGGCGACGATGACGCCGACCGTGGTCAGCAGGCCGCAACCCGCCAGCGCGACGGCGAACAGCGACACGGTGAGCGTCGCCCCGCCGAGCAGGAACGCGCCGAAGACGGCACCGCCGATGACCAGCGTCGTGTAGACCGCGGACTCGAAGCCGACCGAGAGGCCGGACAGGATGACCGTGGCCGCGCCCGTGAGGGAGGTCTTGCCGACGTCCTTGACCGGCTTGTACTCGGTGCCGGTGAAGTAGCCGGTGAGGGCCAGGATGCCGGCGGCCATCACGATGCCGATCACCACGGCGAGCGACGCGATGATCCGCGGGTCGCCCTCGGCCCCGGCCATGTCCGCGCCGGCGACGTTGGTGAAGTCGGCGAAGTCGCCCGGGAGGTAGACGAACGAGAGGATCACGCAGGCCACGGCGGCGATGGCGGCCGAGATGTAGAAGGCCCGGTTGATCGTCTTCAGGCCGTTCTCCCCCGCGCGCGGCTGGCACAGGTAGACGCCGGCGACGGCGGTCAGCGCGCCGATCGCGGGGATCAGCAGCGGGAAGACGAGGCCCTTGTCGCCGAACGCCTGCGAGCCGAGGATCAGCGCCGCGACCAGGGTGACGGCGTACGACTCGAAGAGGTCCGCGGCCATGCCGGCGCAGTCGCCCACGTTGTCGCCGACGTTGTCCGCGATGGTGGCGGCGTTGCGCGGGTCGTCCTCGGGGATGTTGTTCTCGACCTTGCCCACCAGGTCCGCGCCGACGTCGGCGGCCTTGGTGAAGATGCCGCCGCCGACACGCATGAACATGGCGAGCAGAGCGGCACCGAAGCCGAAGCCCTCGAGCACGTGCGCGGCCTCGTCCTTGAAGATCAGGACCACGATGCTGGCGCCGAGCAGGCCCAGGCCGACGGTCAGCATGCCGACCATGGCGCCGGTGCGGAAGCCGATGTTCATGGCCGGGTCGCGGCCGGACTCGTTCGCGGCCGCAGCCACGCGCAGGTTGGCCTTCACGGCCAGCGACATGCCGAGGTACCCCACCGCGGCAGAGAAGCCGGCGCCGACGAGGAAGAAGATCGACCGACCGATGCGCACGGAGGCGTCATCGGCGGGCAGCGCGAGCAGCAGGAAGAACGCCACGCCGGCGAAGATGGCGAGGGTCCGGAACTGCCGGGTCAGGTAGGCGTTGGCACCCTCCTGCACCGCCTGGGCGATGTTCTTCATGTTGTCGGTGCCTTCACCGGCGGCAAGAACCTCCTTGCGGAACATCCACGCCATACCGAGCGCGCCCAGCGCGATCAGTGCGACGACGATGACCAGCACGAGGTTGCCTCCGGAGACATCCACCGTGACGGGAGTGATCCCGGCCATGTGCGTCCTCCTGGGAGTGATTCAGATCTCACGAACGCGGCGGAGTCTACGCAGGCACCACCCGGGTGCGGGCACGCAGGTGTGAGGGTGGACACACGAAAAGGCCGGAGAACGGGGTCGGGGCCCCGGATCAGCTGGTCGCGAGCGCCTGGTCTGCGGAGTCGTGGATGACGAAGACCTTGGCGAGGCCGGTGATGCGGAAGATCTTCAGCAGCCGGTCCTGGCTGCACACCAGCTGGAGCGAGCCGTCATGGGCGCGCACCTTCTTCAGGCCGCCGACGAGCACGCCGAGCCCGGTCGAGTCCAGGAACTCCACCGCACCCATGTCGACGACGATGTCGTAGACCCCGGCGGCGACCAGCTCGGTGATCTTGTCGCGGAGCTTCGGTGCGGTGTAGACGTCGATCTCGCCTCCGACGGCAACGACGGTCTTTCCCTCGACCTCGTGCGTCGCAAGAGTCAGGTCCACAATCTCTCCTCGGGGGCACTCATCACCACGACGCCCGAGTCACCGTTGGTCCGGTCGTCGCAACTTCGTCCGGCTCCATGAAACCATGCGGACCCACTCCTTGCGCACAGTTGCCCCAACTATCTGTGGACTGACCAGTCCGGTAAGCCGCCCGCAGCGGACCCGGCAGCGGTGTCCCCGGCCTTTGCCAGACTGCATTGGTGGACACCGTGACCTCGGGGGGAGCGCTTCGCGGCGCCGCCCTGGTCGAGCGCCTGGCGGCGGTGCCCGGGCGCGCCGACCGGCTGGTCCACCTCGAGGTGCTGCCACCACGCGGCGCCGAGGTTGCCGAGTGGCCCGACTGGGTTCCCGACCAGATCCGGGCGGCCTGGGCCCGGCGCGGTGTGCCGAGCCCGTGGAGTCACCAGGCAGCGGCCGCCGACGCGTCGTACGCCGGTCGGCACGTCGCGCTCGCGACGGGGACCGCCTCCGGCAAGTCGCTCGCCTTCCAGCTCCCCGCCCTCACGACGATCCTCGAGAGCCGAGGTCCACGGGGTGAGCGCGGCGCCACCGTGCTCTACCTCGCCCCCACCAAGGCGCTGGCGCAGGACCAGCTGGCTGGCCTGAGCGCGCTCGACCTCGACGTCCGGCTGGCCACCCACGACGGCGACAGTCCCCGGGACCAGCGGGACTGGACCCGCGACCACGCCGAGTACGTCCTGACCAATCCGGACATGCTGCACCGCTCGCTGCTGCCCGGCCACCACCGCTGGGCGGAGTTCTGGCGGCGACTCCGCCTCGTGGTCATCGACGAGGGACACCACTACCGAGGTGTCTTCGGCGCGCACGTCGCCCAGGTGCTGCGCCGGGTGCGTCGGGTCTCAGCTCTGCACGGCTCGGACCCGTCGTTCTTCGTCGCGTCGGCCACGATGGCCGAGCCGGCGGCGACGGCCCAGCGACTCACGGGGCTGCCACCCGTGGCGATCACCCGGGACGGGTCGCCCCGCGGAGAGGTCGCGCTCGCGCTCTGGGAGCCGTCGTTCACGTCGTACGTCGGGGAGAACGGCGCGCCGGTGCGCCGAGCCGCGTCCTCGGAGACCGCCGACCTGCTCGCCGACCTGGTGGCCGAGGACGTCCGCACGCTGGCCTTCATCCGTTCCCGGCGGGGGGCGGAGCAGGTGGCCATGGCGGCCGCCGACCTCCTCGCCGAGGTCGACCCCTCCCTGCCCGGACGGGTGGCCGCCTATCGGGGCGGCTACCTCCCCGAGGAGCGCCGCGACCTCGAGCGCGCCCTCCGGTCCGGCGACCTGGTCGGTCTGGCCGCCACCAACGCCCTCGAGCTGGGGATCGACATCAGCGGGCTGGACGCCGTCCTGATGGCCGGGTTCCCCGGCACCCGTGCGGCGCTCTGGCAGCAGATCGGGCGCGCCGGACGTGGCGCCCGGGACGCCCTGGCGGTCCTGGTCGCTCGCGACGACCCGCTCGACACCTACCTCGTCCACCATCCCGAGGCACTGGTCGGGCGACCCGTCGAGGCCACCGTGTTCGACCCGGACAACCCGGTCGTGCTCGGCCCCCACCTGTGTGCCGCGGCCCAGGAGCTGCCCCTCACCGAGCCCGACCTCGACCTGTTCGGCCCCGTCGCCCGGACGACCGTCGACACCCTGACCGCGGCCGGCCTGCTGCGCCGACGCCCCCGCGGGTGGTTCTGGACCGACCGGACCCGCGCCGCCGACCTCGCCGACATCCGCTCCACCGGCGGCGCACCCGTCCAGCTCGTCGAGGAGGACACCGGCCGGGTCGTCGGCACGGTCGACGCAGCGGGTGCCCACGGCGCCGCCCACCCGGGTGCGGTCTACGTGCACCGCGGCGAGACGTGGCTGGTCTCCTCGCTCGACCTGGCCGAGCACGTCGCGGTCATCGCACCCACGGACGTCGACTACTCCACCTCGGCACGCGAGATCACCGACATCACCATCGTGCGTGAGCGAGAGGCCCAGGACTGGGGTGGGTGCCGGCTCTCCTTCGGCGATGTCGAGGTGTCCCACCAGGTGGTGTCGTTCCTCAAGCGTCGACAACCCTCGGGTGAGGTCATCGGGGAGGAACCGCTCGACCTGCCCGAGCGCACGCTCTCCACCAGCAGCGTCTGGTGGACCATGCCGCCCGACCTGCTCGCCGAGACCGGGCTCGACGTCCGGGACCTCCCCGGGGCTGCCCACGCCGCCGAGCACTGTGCGATCGGGCTGCTGCCGCTGTTCGCGACCTGCGACCGCTGGGACATCGGTGGGGTCTCGACCGCCGTGCACCCCGACACCGGTCGGCTGACCGTCTTCGTCTACGACGGACACCCGGGTGGCGCCGGTTTCGCACGTCGCGGTTACGCCGCCGCCCGCGCGTGGCTCGGCGCCACCCTGGAGGCCATCCGGGTGTGTGCCTGCGTCGAGGGGTGCCCGTCGTGCATCCAGTCGCCCAAGTGCGGCAATCAGAATCACCCTCTCGACAAGGCCGGGGCGGCGACCCTGCTCGAGGCACTCCTGGATCTGGCCGGTCCCGAGCCTTCCTGACGACGCAGCCGTCGTGTCTCATCCGGGGCCGGCGCGAGCCCGGGCGCCCAGGTCGTGGGACTGGCCCAGCCACCGGGGGCCGGGGACCCGTACCGCGACGGTGACTTCGCGACCCACGACCCGGCAGGCCACCAGCACCGCCTCGTTGGCCCCGGCCACCCGCTCAGCGGCTCCGCAGCCGTCCCCGCCCGCTCGGACCTCGATCGCGCCCGCCAGCGCCGCGAGGTCCGCCGCGGACTGGGCGAGCCGGTGGCGGTGCACCATCGTCGCCACGACGCCGAGGGCACTGCCGATGAGCAGCAGGACCCCGGCGAACGCGACGACCAGCACCGTGGCCGACCCGCGGTCCTGGCGGATCACGAGGTGTCCTCGGTCAGGGCCGTTGCCTCGGCCCGCAGGTGGGCAGCCGGCAGGCTGTCGAGGAGCCCGCCCGGCCCGGCGACCGTGGCACGGACCACCACCGTCACCGTGCCGCCACCGTCGACGACCTGGACCGAGGCGCCCGGGGGTGCGACCCGGCGTCCCACCGCGACCGCCTCCGCGGTCGAGTCGCCCCGGGCGATGGCCCGCGCGGTCTCCCGGGCCGCGTCGACGGTCCGGAGCTGACCGGCTCCCACGGCCAGCAGCCAGACCAGCCCGGCCGTCACCCCGAGCAGGAGCGGAAGCCCCAGGGCCAGCTCGGCGGTGACCGCCCCGCGCTGCGGGCGTGGTCGCCTCATCCGGGGTCCAACCTGGTCTGGCGGAACGAAGCTCTCCCTTCGCATGGGGTGTTCAGCCGATGCCCAGCAGGCCAAGCACGTGGTCGAAGAGCGAGCGCAGCATCTGGTCGCCGAAGCCCCCGGTGAGCAGCTTGTAGAGCAGGCCGGCCAGGCCCGCACCGGCGGCGGTGCCGACGGCGTACTCGGCTGTGGTGATTCCCCGCTCGTCGTGCGTCGGCGTGTGGGTCATGAGAGTTCCCTTCGTCGTGGCCCACCGCGTCGCGGGCCTTCCCGGTCGAGGTTCGACCAGTTCGGGCGTGGCCGCTCGCGCGTGGTCGGGCTCCTGTGGACGGCGGGGTCCGGAGCCCGTCCGTGGACGATTCGTGGGCCGGCCGCGACTCACCCGAGCGACATCGTGGCCAGCAGACCGGCCGCCATCGGCACGATGCCGATCAGCAGGAACGCCGGGAGGAGGCACAGGCCGAGGGGCAGCGCGGCCCGGACGCCGATGCTGCGGGCGCGCTCCTCCGCGCGGGCCCGGGTCGACTGCGCGAGCTCGTCGGCGAGCCGCTCGACGGCGGCCACGACCGACGACCCGGTCTCGTGTGAGCGTGCGAGCGCCCGACCCAACGGCGCCAGGTCGGGGTCGTCGGCCAGGGCCCCCCACACCCGCACCGGATCGACGCCCAGGCCGAGCCGGTGCGACACCGCAGACAGGCGCCGGGCCGCCGGGCCCGGCAGCGCCGTACAGACCGCACGGACGGCCGTCGCCGGGGACGAGCCGCTTCGGAGGCAGCTCGCCAGCAGTCCCACGACGTGCGGGAGATCGCGTCGGACGTCGGTCGCGTTCGCGCCGCGTCGCCGGCGACTCCGCCCGGCCGATCCCGATCCACACGACGCCGGCGCCCAGGAGCCCGAGCACCACCCCGGTCGGGCCGCCGAGCAGGACCCAGGCGCCGCATCCGGCGAGGACGCTGAGCGTCGCCCGGAACCGGTGCATCCAGTCTGGGTCCGGAGCACGTTGCCGCGGCGGCGTTGCCGCCGGGAGCCGGGCACGCGGTGGGCGGGCCAGGAGGACGGCGAGCGCAGCCGCGACCACGGCAGCCCAGGCGGTCACGAGATGCCCACGTCGCCGGCCAGCGACTCGATCCACCAGAGGCCGAGGAAGCCCGAACAGCAGGCCGCCCGCGAGACACGCCCAGCCCAGCGGGTGACCGAACAGAAACGCGACCGGGTCACCGCCCGCGCCGGAGCCCAGGACCAGGGTGAGCACGGGCAGCCCGGCGACCAGTCGCGCGGTGGCCCGGGCGGAGGCGAGCTCGCCCTCGACCAGGCGGCGCGTCGCCCCCGCCTCCCGCAACGAGGCGGCGCAGCGGTGGAGCGCGTCGGCCAGCCCGTCACCCGTGCGATGGGACAGCTCCCACGCCGCGGCCACCAGCCGCAGGTCGTCGGCGCCGGGCTGCTCCGCCAGGTGCCGCAGCCGGTCAGGAACGCTTCCACCCAGGGCGAAGCCCTCGGCAGCCGGCCGCAGCGGCGGCCACGCGGCCGACGCTCGGGAGAGGGCGGCGCCCGGCGGCTGTCCGGCGGCGAGCTCGCTGGCGAGAAGCCCACAGGACTCGAGCACGCGCTCCGCCCGCTCGCGAGCGGCCCGGGCTGTTCGACGCCGTCGGACGAGCCGCCAGCCGCCGGCCGCCACCGCCGCGAGCAGCAGCGCAGGGACCCCGACGTCGGGCGACGCCGTGGCGGCGACGCACACCACCGCCACGCCCGCGAGGACGACCGGCGGGGAGCGCGTGAAGCGGCCCGGCCGCCTCGGCCACCGCACCCGACCCGGCAGCAGCAGGGCCGCGGCCGCGGCGGCCAGGAACGCGGTCAGCCACATCGGGCGAGCCGTTCGGCGAGACGGTCGAAGCCGGCACCGGGTCGGGAGGATCCGTCGTCGTCGAAGGTGATCGCCGGCTCGAGGGACACCAGGCCGGAGCCGTCCCGACGGGGCACCGCCACCTCGGTGAGGACCCGGCGGCCGTCGCGGCGCCGCGTGAGGTGCAGCACCGCGTCGAGCGCCGAACCGAGCTGGCTGTGCACGGCGTCGCGGCCCAGGCCGGCAGCGAGGGCGAGCGCCTCCACCCGGGCTGGGACGTCCGCAGCCGAGTTGGCGTGGATGGTGCCGCACCCGCCCTCGTGCCCGGTGTTGAGTGCCGCCAACAGCTCGACCACCTCACCGCCGCGCACCTCCCCCACCACCAGCCGGTCGGGTCGCATCCGCAGTGCCTGCCGGACCAGGTCGCGCACCGTGATCAGACCGGCGCCCTCCACGTTGGCGGGCCGCGCCTCGAGACCGATCACGTGCGGGTGCACGGGCGCAAGCTCAGCGGCGTCCTCGACCAGGACCAGCCGGTCGCGCGGCGAGACCTGGGACAGCAACGAACCGAGGAGCGTGGTCTTGCCCGAGCCGGTGCCGCCCGAGACCAGGAACGCCAGCCGCTGGTCGACCACCGCCCGCAGCACCCGGGCCCCTTCCACCGTGAGCGTCCCGGCCGCGGTGAGCTCCTCGAGCGTGAAACCCCGGGCCCGAGGGATGCGCAGCGACAGCACGGTGCCTGGACGGGCGACCGGGGCGAGGACGGCGTGGAACCGGGTGCCGTCACCGAGCCGGACGTCGACGAACGGGGTCGCGTCGTCCAAACGACGCCCCCCGGCCGCGGCGAGCCGCTGCGCGAGCCGGCGTACGGCGGCGTCGTCGCCGAACGCCACGTCGGCCTGCTCCAGCCCCTCGCCACGGTCGAGGTAGACCGCGTCGGCGCCGTTGACGAGCACGTCGGTGACACCGGGTGTGCGCAGCAGGGGCTCCAGCGGCCCCGCCCCCACCACGTCGCGGCGAAGCGACTCGTGCACCGCCAGGACCGTGGCGTCACCAACGGGCCGCCCGCTGGCGCGCAGCGCTTCGGCGACACGGTGCGGGGTCAGCGACCCGGGGTCGTGGGAGAGCCGCTCCCTGACCGCCTCGACCAGGTCGGCTGGAACCTCCATGTCACGCGGCCAGCTGGCCGAGCACCGTGGTCGAGGCGCGTCCGAGCGGGCCACGACGCGAGCGGACGGGCCCGAGGCCGAGGTCGAGGGCCTCGGCGAGGCCGCGCTGGTCGGTCATGGCGGCGAGGACCGGGACGCCCACGACGCGGGCGACGTCGGCGGGATCGGCGCCGCCTCCGCGGAGCACCAGCCGGAGGGCGGCCCGGTCGGCGAACCCGTGGCAGACGCGGGCGGCCGAGCTCACGCCCGACACGGTCGGCGCGACCACGACCAGCACGCGGTCGCAGCGAGCGACCACCTCGTCGAGGACGTCGTCGCGGCGCCGGGGCAGGTCGAGCACGACGGTCTCGTGCCCCCGCTGGGCAGCCGACACGGCCTCGCGCACCGCGAACGCCGAGAGGTCGCGATGGGGGCCCGGCTCCCACGTGAGCACGCCAAGTCCGTTGCGGCGAGGGACGGCCTCCCGCAGCGAGCGGCCACTGAGCCGGCCAGTGGTGTGGCCCAGCTCGTCCCACCGCACGCCCTCGAGGGCCTCGAGACCGAGCACCCGGTCGGCCCCGGGACCCAGCGGGTCGAGATCGACCACGAGCGTCGGGCCGGACCGGGCGGCCACCTGGCCCAGCGCGCACGCGAACGTGGTCGCGCCGGCGCCCCCGGACCCACCGACGACACCGATGGTCCGACCACGCACGGGCTGGTCGTCTCCGGCGTCGGTCAGCGACTCGACCAGCCACTCCTCCGAGGACGGCAGGCCGACCACGCTCTCGGCGCCCACCGCGAGTGCCGTCCGGAACAGATCGTCGGGAACCGCGCCGAGGGCGACGACGTGCACTCCCGTACGGCGCAGCGGTCTGGCCCGGGCCACCTCGGCCGCGAGGTCGGACCCCACGAGGACCAGTGCGGCTGCCGACCAGGAGCGCAGCGCGGCCACCTGGTCCGGCGCCACCTCGGGCGTCACGCCGGCGGCCGCGGCCAGCCTGAGCAGCTCGTCTAGGAGGTTGTCGTCGCGGGTGATGATCAGCGTCGTGGTCATGGGGGGATGCTGCCCCCGGGGACCGACTCGCGGCAGGCCATGGACCACGGCCTGTGGACGGGCGCGTCCGGCGCGAGGGTTTGTGGACGACGGCCGGGCCGAGCACGGCGTCCCCGGTCGAAGCGGTGCCCCCTCCTACGATGACGCCATGGCGTATCGCCCCACCGCGGCCTTCTTCGACCTCGACAAGACGATCATCGCCAAGTCGAGCACGCTGGCCTTCAGCAAGTCGTTCCAGGCCGGGGGACTGATCTCGCGGCGCGCGATGCTGCGGTCGGCGTACGCCCAGTTCGTCTATCTGGTCGGCGGCGCCGACCACGACCAGATGGAGAAGATGCGGCAGTTCATGTCACAGCTGTGCGCGGGGTGGGACGTCGCCACGGTGCGCGAGATCGTGGCGGACACGCTGCACAACATCGTCGACCCCCTCGTCTACGACGAGGCCGTGTCGTTGATCGAGGAGCACCGGCTGGCCGGGCGCGACATCGTCATCGTCTCCACGTCGGGGGCCGAGGTGGTCGGCCCGATCGGCGAGATGCTCGGCGCCGACCGCGTGATCGCGACGCGGATGGAGATCGCCGACGGCAAGTACACCGGCGGCATCGAGTACTACGCCTACGCAGAGGAGAAGGCCCGCGCCATCGAGGAGCTGGCCGAGACCTTCGGCTACGACCTCGAGCGGTCCTACGCCTACAGCGACTCGGTCACCGACGTCCACATGCTCGAGGCGGTCGGCCATCCGCATGCCGTCAACCCCGACCGCGAGCTGCGCCGGATCGCCGCCTCGCGCGGGTGGCCGGTGCTGGTGTTCACCAAGCCGGTGGCGCTGCGTTCACGGTTGCCGCTACCCCCCGCCAAGCCGACTCTGGCGGCCCTGGCCGTGGGCGGGGTGGTCGCGTTCGGCGGCATCCTGTGGGCCAATGCCCGCAAGCGCCGACCCGGCGCCTGACTGTTGCCAAATGTCAAGCCTTGAAGTCACCCCGGATGCGGCGTAGAACGGAGACAACAACTCCAGAGTCTGCACGTGAACCGGGTACCCACGCGGCGATCAACCCTTTTTTCAGGGTGCTGACCTAGCGGGAAACTCCCGGGGCAGCAATTCGATGTTGCACGCTTGGTAGCCAGCGATTCACGTGTCAGCGGCGGCATCCGACTCACATCGACGAGGGTGCCGCCGCATCTATTTCCCAGCTCGTGGTCCGACCTCCTGGGCGAGTCGTGAACTTCCCGGGTGATCCTTGCCCCCAGATGTTCAGGTTTCCCCGCTCAAGCGGGGAAACCGCACCCTGTCGGGCGCGACACTCAGCGAGTGTGGAGGGGGCTGGCCTCGGCGCCGGCGGCGTAGGCCTCGGGCGCATAGAGCAGCCAGGAGTGGACGCCCGCCCGGCCCCCGTCGCGGTAGCCCCGGAGGTTCGACTCGTACGCCGCCCGCGCGGCCAGGTGCCCGGCCTCCGGGACGGTCAGCGACTTCTCGTCCACGCCGCGCGCCACCATCACGAGCCGCTCGGCCGCGCGCGCGACGATCCCGTTGTGGGAGGCGAACGGTGCGGCGGCGACCAGGTCCGCATGGACGACCGCGGCCACGAGGAGCGCGGGCGCGGTGGTGGGCGCCACCAGGACCCGCCCGAGCTCGCGCAGCCGGTCGGCGGCCTCGGCGTCGCGCGGTCGCCCGAGCCGGTCCTCGGTGACCGCGCCCGTCGCCGCCAGGGAGTGGATCCGGGCCAGCGCCTGGCCGGGAGTCCGCTGCAGCACCGGCGCCAGCGACAGCAGCTCGGTCGAGACCCGCAGCGCCGCCTGGGCGACCTCGTCGCCGGTGCCCGCGCGGACCTCCTCGAGCGTGGACCCGGACCCCTCGAGGACCGCGCTGGCATGCGCGCCGCGCAGCAACGACTCCCCCGTGGTCTCCGGCGAGGTCTTTCGCAACCCCCGGTCCCGCAGCATCGCGTCGATCCCGTCGCGCGCCGCGGCGTACGCCGACGGCACGCCCTCCAGGGACAGCAGCGCGGCGAGCGGGTCCGTGGTCATGGCGGAAGGCTAGGCGAGGTAGTCCCCTACGAACTGCACGGGTCCAGCGGTCGACGAGGGTGCCTTTCGAGGGGGACTATCGGGTTAGCCTGACGAGGATGGACGACGAGCTGCAGCGCCAGGCGCGATCCTTCGGGTCGGCCGCCCGGGCCTACGACCGCGGGCGGCCGGGCTACCCGCGGGAGGCGGTGGAGTGGCTGGTCGGAAAGGACGCCGCCACCGTGCTCGAGGTCGGTGCCGGCACCGGCAAGCTGACCCAGTTGCTGGTGGAGCTCGGCCACGACGTGTGGGCCACCGAGCCGGACGAGGCGATGCTCGACGTCCTGCACAAGAAGCTGCCCGACACCCGCGACCACCGTCGCCTCGGCCGAGGAGCTGCCGGTCCCGGACCGTTCGGTCGACGTGGTGGTCGCGGCGCAGTGCCTGCACTGGTTCGACCTGGAGCGGGCGCTGCCGGAGATCGCCCGCGTGCTCCGCCCGGGCGGCCACATCGCGGTCGTCTGGAACCAGAGGAACGAGCGGATCCCCTGGGTCCGCAAGCTGGGGGCGATCATCGGGACGCAGGACCAGCTCCGGGATCCGGCGGACCCGCTCGTCCAGTCGGGGCTCTTCGGATTCGTCGACGACGCCAGCTTCAAGTTCTGGCAGGAGATCAACCGCGACTCCATCCAGGACCTCGTGCTCTCCCGGTCCAACATCGCCACCCTCGACGAGGACGCGCGCGCCGCCAAGCTGGCGGAGCTGCTGGCGTTCTACGACGACTACGGCCGCGGCATGGACGGGATGCAGCTCCCGTACGACGCTCTCTGCTTCCGCGCCGTGGTGGTGGAGCCGCCGCGCGCGGCCGACGACGAGCCCGGCGTACCGGAGACCGACGAGCAGGACCTCGACCCCGGTCGGCCCAGCGACGGCACCGACACCGACATGCTGCTGATCGACTTTCGTTGAGCGGAAGGCGCGTCAGCGACTCCGGTCAACGAAGGTCGATGATGGTGGTCGAGCGAGCCGCGCGACTGAGGGACGAAGTCGCGTCCGGCGTGTCGAGACCCAGTCGCTGTCGAAGCGCCGTCAGCCAGTCCTCGACAACGCAGGTCCGCTCCCCCTAGCGTCCGCACCCATGAGGGGGTTCCGGCGTGGCCACCTGGGGACCGAGTCCGACCGCGCCACGTTTCGCACCCTCCACAACGCCAGCCTCGCCTCCCCCGCCCTCCGGGAGGGGCTGACCGCCGCCAGCGCCGAACGCAGCATCCGGCACCTGCGCAACCTCCTCGGTACGCCGGCCACGGCGCTCACCGACGTGTCAGCACTCCTCGCCTGGGACGGCTACGGCAACCATCACGCCGATCAGGCGGCGCGCCTCGCGGCGCATGCCGCCGAACACGGAAGCACCCGCGTCGTCGATCACCGCGACCTGCCGTGCGAGGACCCGAGCTGCCCGATCCGCAACGCGATCGCCAGCCCGCTGGTGGTGGAGGAGCGGGTGGTCGGGACCCTCCAGGTGTTCGCGCCCCGCGCCACCGCCGGACTCGTCCGGGCCGCCGACGAGGTCGCCCAGTGGGTCTCCGGCCAGCTCGAGCTCGCCCAGCTGGACTCCTCGCGCACCCAGCTGATGGAGGCCGAGGTGCGCGCCCTGCGGGCACAGATCAGCCCGCACTTCATCTACAACTCCCTCGGCGCGATCGCCAGCTTCGTCCGCACCGACCCCGACCGCGCGCGCGAGCTGCTGCTGGAGTTCGCGGACTTCACCCGCTACTCCTTCCGGCGCCACGGCGAGTACACCACCCTCGCCGAGGAGCTGAAGTCGATCGAGCGCTACCTGCTGCTGGAGCAGGCCCGCTTCGGCGACCGGCTCCGGGTGACGCTACGGATCGCCCCCGAGGTGCTGCCGGTCGCCGTACCCTTCCTGTGCATCCAGCCGCTCGTCGAGAACGCGGTCCGGCACGGCCTGGAGGCCAGCCCGGAGAAGGAGAGCGGCACCGGACACATCCAGATCGTGGCCCGCGACCTGGACCAGGAGTGCATCATCGAGGTGGAGGACGACGGCGTGGGCGAGGACCCGGAGCGAGTACGTCGAGCGCTGGCCGGCGGCGCCGACCTCGATTCCGTCGGGCTCGGCAACGTCGACAGCAGGCTGCGCAACACCTTCGGCGACGACTACGGCCTCGTGGTCGAGACGGCTCAGGGCGCGGGCACCAAGGTGATCGTGCGGGTGCCCAAGTTCGCGCCCGGGGTGCACGCGTGAGCACCCCACCAGCCGATGACGGTGCTGGTCATCGACGACGAGCGCCCCGCCCTCGACGAGCTGGCGTTCCTGCTCCGCCGCGACCCCCGGATCGGCGAGGTGCTCACCACCGACTCCGCGACCGACGCCCTGCGGCTCCTCCAGGACCTCGAGGTGAACGCGGTCTTCCTCGACGTCCAGATGCCGGGGCTCTCCGGCCTCGACCTCGCCCAGGTCCTGGCCAGGTTCAGGTCGCCGCCGCCGGTGGTGTTCGTGACGGCCCACGAGGAGCACGCCGTGGAGGCGTTCGACCTCGAGGCCGTCGACTACGTGCTCAAGCCGGTCCGCGAGGACCGCCTCGCCGAGGCCGTACGCCGCGTGGTCGAGGGCGGCGGTCGGGTCCCGGCCGCGGGGGACGAGCAGATCCCGGTCGAACGGGGCGGCGTCACCCGCTTCGTGCACCGCAGCGACATCACCCACGTCGAGGCACAGGGCGACTACGCACGGCTGCACACCGACACCGATTCCCACCTGCTGCGCTCCCCCCTCTCGGCGCTCGAGCAGGAGTGGGGCCCGGCCGGGTTCGTGCGCATCCACCGCTCGATCCTGGTCGCCCTCGCCCATGTCGACGAGGTCCGGATGGACGCGCGGCCGCTGCACCGTCCTCGTCGGAGGCCACGAGCTGGTGGTCAGCCGGCGGCACACGCGCGAGCTGCGCGACCTGCTGATCCGTCGCAACAACCCGACATGACCACCGCATGAGCAGCCAGCTGCCCGAACGGGTCCGGGTCACCGGCCCACGGCGGCGTACGCCGGTCCGGCCGCGGACCCGGGAGATCGACACCGAGTCGCGGGTCGGCGCGATCTACATGGGGTCACTGCTGCGGGAGCAGCTGCGGCTCGCGCTGCGGATCCTCGCCGTCCTCGCCGCCACCGTCGGCACCCTGCCGCTGGTCTTCCACCTGGTGCCGTCGCTGGCCGACGTACGCCTGCTCGGGCTTCCGCTGCCGTGGCTGCTGCTCGGCTTCCTCGTCTACCCGTTCCTCCTGCTGCTGGGCTGGCGCTACGTCCGGCGCGCCGAGGCGAACGAGCGCGACTTCATCGACCTGGTCGAGGAGGTGGAGCAGTGACCGGCCTGGACGCCGTGCCCGGCGTCGTCGCGGTCTCCGTCGTCACCCTCGCGACGCTCGCGATCGGCACCTGGGGCCTGCGGTTCTCGCGGACGACCAGCGACTTCTTCGTCGCCTCGCGCACCGTCCGGCCGGCGCTGAACGCCTCGGCGATCGGCGGCGAGTACCTCTCCGCCGCCTCGTTCCTCGGCGTCGCCGGCCTGCTGTTCGTCTTCGGCGCCGAGATGCTGTGGTACCCGGTCGGCTGGACCGCCGGCTACCTCGTCCTGCTCGTCCTGGTCGCCGCGCCGCTGCGCCGGTCCGGGGCCTACACGCTCCCCGACTTCGCCGAGGCCCGGCTGGCCTCCACCCGGGTCCGCTCGGTGTGCTCGGTGCTGGTGGTGCTGATCGGCTGGCTCTACCTGCTGCCGCAGTTCCAGGGCGCCAGCGTCACCCTGACGGCCACCACCGGGGCGCCGCACTGGCTGGGGGCGGTCATCGTCGCGGTCGTCGTGCTCGCGAACGTCTCCTCCGGCGGGATGCGCAGCATCACCTTCGTCCAGGCGTTCCAGTACTGGCTGAAGCTGACGGCCCTGCTCGTCCCCGCCGCCGTGCTCCTCATCGTCTGGGCCGGTGACGGCGCGGCCAACCCGGCCGACGCGATGGCGTCCGCGAGCGGCTCCTGGTCCCTGCCGTACGGCGAGGGCGGCGGCCAGGGCCTGTACGTCACCTACTCCCTGATCATCGCCACGTTCCTCGGCACGATGGGGCTGCCCCATGTCGTCGTCCGCTTCTACACCAACCCCGACGGCCGGGCGGCCCGTCGCACCACACTGGTCGTGCTCGGCCTGCTCGGCGCGTTCTACGTCCTGCCGCCCGTGTACGGCGCGCTCGGCCGCCTCTACGCCGAGGAGCTCGCCGCGTCGGGCCGCAGCGACGTACTGATCCTGGAGCTGCCGCGGCTGATGCTGCCCGGCCTGGCCGGCGAGCTGCTGACGGGGCTGGTCACCGCGGGCGCGTTCGCGGCGTTCCTGTCCACCTCGTCGGGCTTGGCCATCGCCGTGTCTGGCGTGCTCAGCCAGGACGTCACCGGTCGCCGGTACGGGAACCGGCGGCTTCCCGGCATTGCCGCGTTCCGCGTTGCGGCCGTGCTGGCGATCGTGGTCCCGTGCGTGGCCGCACTGACCAGCGGCGACGTCGGAGTCGCCCGGACGGTGGGGCTGGCGTTCGCGGTGGCCGCGTCCACGTTCTGTCCCCTGCTGCTGCTCGGGATCTGGTGGCGCGGCCTGACCGACGTCGGCGCGATCGCCGGCCTCCTCGTCGGCGGGATCGGCTCCGGGACGGCCGTCGGCTACACGCTGCTCAGCCCGGAGACCACCGGCTGGGGCGCCGTGCTCCTGGGGCAGCCGGCGGCCTGGAGCGTGCCGTCGGCGCTGATCGCGATGGTCGTCGGCAGCCGGCTGACCCGACACCGGATGCCCGCCCACACCGGCAGGTTCATGGTCCGGCTGCACACCCCCGAGGCCGTCCGGCTCGACCGGGGCTGACGGCCCGGGCGGGACCGCCGCGGACCGCTCGTCGTCCCGATCCGACCGCTGGCCGAATCGCCGCCTCCGCTGGGCGCGGGATCGGTGCGCACCACTCCCGAGGCACCGGCGAACGCTCCTACCGTGACGGCGACCACATCCCCCTCAGGGAGGCTCCCGTGACCGAACAGACCAACGGCCGGGGCGTGCACCAGCGCTCGGCCCACCCCATCTACATGGAGCTGCACGACTCCGACGACTTCGTCGAGCTACGGCGCCGGTTCCGCAACTTCGTCTTCCCCGCGACCGTCGTGTTCATGGCGTGGTACCTGCTCTACGTCGTGATGTCGAACTGGGCCGGCGGCTTCATGGACGCGCAAGGTGATCGGCAACGTCAACGTCGCGCTCGTCTTCGGGCTGCTCCAGTTCGCCTCGACGTTCCTGATCGCGATCCTCTACGGGCGGTACATGAACAAGAACGCCGACCCGCTCGCGCGCAGGCTCCAGAAGCTCTACGACGACGAGATCGCCGGCGGGGGTGTCGCCCGATGAGCTCCGAGACCCTCGCCACCGTCCTCTTCGTCGCCGTCGTCGCTGTGACGATCGGCATCACGTTCTGGGCCAGCCGCCAGACCAAGGACGCGGCCGACTACTACGCCGGCGGCCGTTCGTTCAGCGGCTTCCAGAACGGCCTCGCCATCTCCGGCGACTACATGTCCGCCGCGTCGTTCCTCGGCATCTCCGGCGCGATCGCGCTGAGCGGGTACGACGGCTTCCTCTACTCGATCGGGTTCCTGGTGGCATGGCTGGTCGCCCTGCTGCTCGTGGCCGAGCTGCTGCGGAACTCCGGCCGCTACACGATGGCCGACCAGCTCGCCTACCGGATGCGGCAGGTCCCGGTGCGCACGGCGGCGGCCACCTCCACCGTCGTGGTGTCGATCTTCTACCTGCTCGCCCAGATGGTCGGGCGCCGGCGCCCTGGTCACCCTGCTGCTCGGGTGTCGAGGGCACGTGGGCGGTCCGGTTCACGATCGTGGCGGTGGGGCTGCTGATGATCTTCTACGTCGTCGTCGGCGGGATGAAGGGCACCACCTGGGTGCAGATCGTCAAGGCCGTGCTGCTGATGTCCGGCACGATCCTGATCACGGTCCTGGTGCTGGCGGAGTTCAACTTCAACCTCTCCGAGCTGCTCGGTGCGGCTGCGGACAACTCCGGCAAGGGCGCCGCGTTCCTCGAACCGGGCCTCACCTACAACACCACCACGCTCCGGATCGACTTCGTCAGCCTCGCGCTGGCCCTGGTGCTCGGCACCGCAGGGCTGCCGCACATCCTGATCCGCTTCTACACGGTGCCGACCTCCAAGGACGCCCGGACGTCGGTGAACTGGGCGATCACCCTGATCGGTGCGTTCTACCTGATGTCGCTGGTCCTGGGCTTCGGCGCGGCAGCGATGCTCGACACCAGTGAGGGAAGCCGCGTGTTCGACTCCGCCGGCAACCTGGCCTCGCCACTGCTCGCCGAGGCGGTCGGCGGCGGAGAGGGCACGGCAGGCGGCGCGATCCTGCTGGCGTTCATCGCGGCGGTGGCGTTCGCGACGATCCTCGCGGTGGTGGCCGGGCTGACCCTGACCTCGGCCTCGTCGGTCGCGCACGACCTCTACGCGAACGTGATCAAGAAGGGGAACGTGACCGAGAAGCAGGAGGTCGGCGTGGCCCGGATCGCGGCGTTCGGGATCGGTGGCGTCGCGATCGTGCTGTCGATCTTCGCCCAGTCGCTGAACATCGCGTTCCTGGTGGCGTTGGCCTTCGCCGTGGCTGCCTCGGCGAACCTGCCGTCGCTGCTGATGAACCTCTTCTGGAAGCGGTTCAACACCCGCGGCGCGACCTGGGCGATCTACGGAGGCCTGATCGTCTGCGTGCTCCTCGTCGTCTCCTCGCCGGCGGTCTCCGGGGACCCGAAGGCGATGTTCCCCGACAGCGACTGGTCGTGGTTCCCGCTGAAGAACCCGGGCATCATCTCGATCCCGGCGGGCTTCATCTTCGGCTGGCTCGGCACGATCTCCTCCCGCGAGCCGGACGCCGAGGAGGCCTACCCCGAGCTCGAGGTCCGCTCCCTCACCGGAGCGGGCGCGGAGGAGGCCGTCCCGCACTGAACCAGCACGATCCAGTGTCCGGGCGGCCCTCCGCGCAGGAGGGTCGTCCGGACCCGTTCTCAGGGGTAGGTTCGACCAGCAGAACGCCCCGACGAAGACACCCACCTCAGGAGCATTCGCATGACCGACGAGACCCTCTCCAACCTTCTCCGCGAGGAGCGCCGCTTCGAGCCCCCCGCCGACCTGGCGAAGGGCGCCAACGTCACCGAGGAGGCCTACGACCGGGCGAGTGCCGATCGCGAGGCGTTCTGGGCGGAGGCCGCCGAGCGGCTCGACTGGGGCTCGACGTGGGACCGGGTGCTCGACTGGGACGACCCGCCGTTCGCCAAGTGGTTCACCGGCGGCACCCTCAACGCCGCCGTCAACTGCGTGGACCGGCACGTCGCGGCCGGCAAGGGCGACAAGGTCGCCCTCCACTGGGTGGGCGAGCCGGAGGACGACACCCGCGACCTGACCTACGCCGACCTGAAGGACGAGGTCTGCAAGGCCGCCAACGCGCTGACCGAGCTCGGCGTCGCCAAGGGCGACCGGGTCGCGATCTACCTGCCGATGATCCCCGAGACCGTGGTCGCGATGCTGGCCTGCGCCCGGATCGGCGCCCCCCACACGGTGGTGTTCGGCGGCTTCTCCGCCGACGCGCTCGCCTCGCGGGTGGCCGACTGCAACGCGAAGGTGATCATCACCGCCGACGGCGGCTACCGCCGCGGCGCCCCGTCCGCCCTCAAGCCCGCCGTCGACGAGGCGGTCGGCAAGGCCAAGGAGCAGGGCCAGGACGTCGACAAGGTCCTCGTCGTACGCCGGACGGGGCAGGACGTCGACTGGGACGACGACCGCGACGTCTGGTGGCACGACGTCGTCGACGCCGCCTCCGCCGACCACGAGGCCGAGATGCACGACTCCGAGCACCCGCTCTACGTCATGTACACCTCCGGCACCACCGGCAAGCCGAAGGGGATCCTGCACACCACGGGCGGCTACCTGACGGGCGTGTCCTACACCCACCACGCGGTGTTCGACCTCAAGCCGGAGAGCGACGTCTACTGGTGCACCGCCGACGTCGGCTGGGTGACCGGGCACTCCTACATGGTCTACGGCCCGCTCGCCAACGGCTGCACCCAGGTGATGTACGAGGGCACGCCCGACAGCCCCCACAAGGGCCGCTGGTGGGAGATCTGCCAGGACTACGGCGTGACGATCTTCTACACCGCGCCGACCGCGATCCGGACGTTCATGAAGTGGGGCTCCGACATCCCGGCGAAGTTCGACCTGTCGAAGATCCGGGTCCTCGGGTCGGTCGGCGAGCCGATCAACCCGGAGGCGTGGGTCTGGTACCGCGAGACGATCGGCGCCGGCGAGGTGCCCGTCGTCGACACCTGGTGGCAGACCGAGACCGGGCAGATCATGATCAGCCCGCTGCCCGGCGTCACCCACGCCAAGCCGGGCTCGGCGATGAAGGCGCTGCCGGGCGTCTCCGCCGACGTGGTCGACCGAGGACGGCACGTCGGTGCCCAACGGCTCCGGCGGCTACCTCGTGCTGACCGAGCCGTGGCCGGCGATGCTGCGGACCCTGTGGGGTGACGACGAGCGGTTCAAGGACACCTACTGGAAGCGCTACGACAAGCAGGGCTTCTACTTCGCCGGCGACGGCGCGAAGAAGGACGAGGACGGCGACATCTGGATGCTCGGCCGCGTGGACGACGTGATGAACGTGTCGGGCCACCGGCTCTCCACGACCGAGATCGAGTCGGCCCTGGTCTCGCACCCGAAGGTCGCCGAGGCCGCCGTCGTCGGCGCCACCGACGAGACGACCGGGCAGGCGGTGTGTGCGTTCGTGATCCTGCGCGAGGCGGCGCTCGAGGACGGCGAGGCCGCCCCGGAGGAGCTGATCCAGGAGCTGCGCCAGCACGTCCAGAAGGAGATCGGCGCGATCGCCAAGCCACGGCAGATCATGATCGTGCCCGAGCTGCCGAAGACCCGCTCCGGCAAGATCATGCGCCGCCTGCTCCGCGACGTCGCCGAGCACCGCGACGTCGGCGACGTGACCACGCTCGCCGACTCCACCGTGATGGACCTGATCCAGGAGAAGGAAGCCTCCGGCAAGTCCGACGACTGAGCCGAGTCGGCGCAAGTTACTCCGACGGGCCGCCGAGTCGGCGCAAGTTCACGTAACTTGCGCCGACTCGACCGTATCCGGCGGCAACTTGCGCCGGGTCGGCTAGGGGGTGAGGTGGAAGCGGTCGCGGTGCCCGAGCAGCAACGCACCGAGGACCGCCGAGACCAGTGACCCGGCCAGGACGGCCGTCTTGGCGGCGTCGCGCGCGGCCCCGCCGAAGGAGAGGTCGGAGACCAGCAGGGAGACGGTGAAGCCCACCCCGGCCAGGACGGCGACGCCGACGATGTCGCGCCAGCTCAGCGAGGGGCTGAGCTGCGCCCGGGTCACCCGCGTGACCAGGAACGCCCCGCCGAAGACGCCGATCGGCTTGCCGACCACCAGCCCGAGGACGACGCCGACCACGATCGGGTTGCGACACGAGGTCGGACCCTCCCGAGACCACGACCCCCGCCGAGAGCAGGGCGAAGAACGGCACGGCCACCGCTGATGACACCGGCGAGAGCAGGTGCTCGAGGCGCTGCGCGGGGCTGACGGTCTCCGACTCGTCGGGCCGGACGCGCATCAGGAGACCGAGCACGACGCCGGCGATCGTGGCGTGGATGCCGCTCTCGTGGACGGCCCACCAGGCCGACCACGGCCAGCGGCACGTAGACGAGCGGCGTCCGGACCCGGAAGCGCTGCAGCAGCCGCCCACACCACGAACGCGACGGCGGCCAGCCCCAGCGCCGTCAGCTCGAGGGAGGAGGTGTAGAACACCGCGATGATGACGATCACGATCAGGTCGTCGACCACGGCCAGGGTCAGCAGGAACGCGCGCAGCGCGGTCGGCAGGTTGGAGCCCACCACGGCCAGCACGGCGAGCGCGAACGCGATGTCGGTGGCCGCCGGGATCGCCCAGCCGGCTCAGGCGCCCTCCCGCGGCTCCGCTGTTGACCGCGACGTAGATCAGCGCCGGGACGGCGACGCCGCACATCGCCGCCACCACGGGGACGGCGGCGTCGGCGGGTCGCCGCAGGGAGCCCACGACGAACTCGCGCTTGAGCTCGAGCCCCGCCACGAAGAAGAAGAGGGTCAGGGCGCCGTCGGCCGCCCAGTGCTCGACGTCCAGCGGACCGATCTGGGCGTGGCGGAAGGCGTCGTACGCACCGCCGGCCGGGGAGTTCGCCCAGACCACCGCGATCGCGGCCGCGAGGAGAGCGACGGCGCCACCGACGGTCTCCCGGCGGAACAGGTCGCCGAGGAAGGTGCTCTCGGCAAGGCCCGGCTCGGGGAAGAGCAGCGGGCGCCGGTGCTGGCTCGGGCTCACAGGAGGGCTCCCCGGGGTCGACGGCGTTCGAACACCGCCCCGATTGGAGGCAGTGTGCCGACCAGACTTCCCGGCTCACCGGGCTCGATGCTACCAACGCTGGGCGGGACCGGGCCCGTTGTAGGGTCGCAGCCAGCGACCCCGTCCGACCAGCAGAGGATCACCGCATGGCAGCCGAACCGGTCAAGAGCGCCCCGCCGTTCGAGGGCGAACCCACGATCGGGCGGCTGGTCACCGACGCCAGCCGCGACATCTCGTCCCTGATCTCCAAGGAGATCCAGCTCGCCAAGTCCGAGCTCAAGGTCAGCGTCAAGGCGGGCGGCGTCGGCGTGGGACTGTTCGCGGCGGCGGCGTTCCTCGGCGTCCTCGCGATCATCATGCTGTCGGTCGCCATCGCCTACTTCATCCACTGGAACGGCGCCGGGCTCTCGCTGCACTGGGCGTTCCTGATCGTGTTCGGCTTCTACGTCCTGCTCGCCGGCCTCCTCGTGCTGGTCGGTGTGCGGAAGGTCAAGCAGGTGCGGGGCCCCGAGAAGGCGATCTCGCAGGGCAAGGAGATCCCGCGCGCCCTGCGCGGCAAGCACTGAGCGGAGCCCCTCCGAGGCACGAGGAGGGATCCGCTCAACCCGCGCAGTCGCCGGTCGAGACCGCGTCGTCGCGGGTGACGCCGGCGGCCGCGGACTTCTCGACCTGCTCGGCGGTCAGCGCGTAGCCGGTCTCGCGGTCCTGGACGGACGCCGCGAACACGACGCCGACCACGTCGCCGGCCGAGGAGACGATCGGTCCCCCCGAGTTGCCGGGACGGACCAGCCCGCGCAGCGAGAAGACCTCGCGGATCACGCTGCCCTCGCCGTAGATGTTGGGCGAGCGCAGTCGCTGCTCGTCGCGGATCCGGCCAGGCTGCACGTCGTACGGCCCGTCCTGCGGGTAGCCGAGGATCGCGACGCCGTCCTCGGACTGGGCGGTGTTGTCGAAGGTGAGCCGGTCGATCGCGCCGGTCTCGACCTCCAGTACGGCGACGTCGAGGTCGGGGTTGTAGTAGACGACCTCCGCCGACACCGTGCTGCCGTCGATGATCACCTCGGGTTCGTCCACCCCGGCCACGACGTGGGCGTTGGTCATCAGCCGGTCGTCGCTGTAGACGAAGCCGGTGCCCTCCACACCGCGACCGCACTCGTTGGTCCCGCGGATCTTGAGCACGCTGGGGGCGGCGCGCTGGACGTCGGGGTCACGCAGCAGCCTGCGGGGGCCCGGGCCGACCTCCACGATCCGCTCGGGCGCGAACGGCTCGAGGTAGCGCGGGAAGAAGCTGGTGCCGACGACGTTGTTGAATGCCGTCAGTACGCCGCCCGCGTCGGCCGGGCAGGACGGCGTCGACCCGCTCGAGGACCGCCGAGTCACGCACGACCGGCGTGATCCCGCGGATGCCGGATCCGGCGATCGCGACGCCGAGCGCCCACGCCACCACCAGCACGGCGGCCGCGCTCAGCAGCGCTCCGCCCACCGCATCGAGCGCGCGGGCGGGCTGCCAGGTGATCTTGTCGCGAATCCGTGCGCCGGCGAACTGCAGCAGGGCCTGGCCGAGCGAGGCGGAGAGGATCACGATGAACAGCGCGCCCAGGGAGACCAGCAGCGACGGGTTGGCGTCACCGAGGGCCAGGGGTGCGATCCAGACGCCCAGCAGTCCGCCGAGCAGCAGGCCGGCAGTGGCGAAGGCGCCGGTCACGAAGCCCTGCCAGTAGCCGGACAGGGCGTAGGCGAACACGAGGACGAGGAGCAGCCAGTCGAGGAAGTTCATTGGGGTTCCTCGAATCTGGTGTTGGGCCGCACGTCGGTCCTGCTGGGTTCACCCTGCAGCATGTAGGACGGCAAATCACGCTCACGGGTCTGGTCCCACTCGGTGGACCAGCCGACGTGGTCGAAGAGCCGGGCGATGATGCCGGCCGTGAACCCCCAGAGGATGACGTCGTGGTCGGGCCCGATCAGGAACCCCGGCCCCACCCACCCACGCGGGTGGCGGACGTTGACCCGGTGTTCGGGGTCGAGCAGCTCGGAGATCAGCACGCGGTGGATGTCGTGCACCTCGTCGGGGTCCACGACCGAGACGCGGGACGGCTCGTGCCACCAGCCGAGGATCGGCGTGACGGCGAAGTTGCTCGGCGGCAGCCACAGCTCGGGCAGCTCGGCGAAGACCTCCACGCCGTCAGGATCCAGCCCGGTCTCCTCCTCGGCCTCGCGCAGGGCGGCCTCGAGGGGGGTCTCGCCGGCATCGATCTTGCCGCCCGGGAACGACACCTGGCCGGGGTGGGAACGCATGTGGTGAGCGCGCTCGGTCAGCAGCAGCTCGCCCCCGTCAGGCCCTTCGCCGAACAGGATCAGTACGGCGCCGCGGCGGACCTCCGCATCCTCGGGCGGCATGAACCTGGTCAGCTCGTGCACCGTGATCGACCTGGCGCCGTCGCGGATCGGCTCCAGCCACTCCGGGATCACAGCGCGACTCCGAGGTGGTGGTCGACGAGGTCGGCGAGCTGCTGCTCGCTGTCCAGGATCGTGTACTCGCGGTGCGCGACGCGGCCCTGCTCGTCGACCAGCGCGAGGAAGGGCAGGCCCTGCAGCACCGGGAACGGGTCGGCGCCGCTGAGGTCGGCCTGCGGGTCGGCCAGGAGCGGGTAGGTGACACCGGTCTGCCGCACCAGGTCCATCGCGGCCCCGGTCTGCACGTCCTGGTAGTCGATGCCGAGCACGCCGACGCGGTCGCCGTACTCCTCGTGGAAGGACTGGAGGACCGGCATCTCCTGTCGGCACGGGCCGCAGGTGGACGCCCAGAGGTTGACCACGAGTGGACCGCGCAGCCGCGACAGGTCGACGTCGGGCCCGCCTCCGAAGCAGGGCAGGGTGACGGCCGGCAGCCCACCATCGACAGGGGACCCGTCGCCGGGGCGGCAGTCCTCGACGCCGGCGGCCGCCTTGGCGCTGCGCAGCTGGCGGGTGTCGACGTCGACGTCGGCCCGGCCGGGCGAGGGCACGGAACCGCCGGAGCCGCAGCCCGCCAGGAGCAGCGCGGTCAGGAGGGCGACGAGCAGCCTCATGCGCGCCCCTCGGTCCGCACGAGCCCGGCTGCCACGTCGGGGTCGACCGGCCCCTCGCCGTAGGACGGGCACCAGCGCGCCACCGGGCAGGCGCCGCAGGCCGGGGTGCGGGCGTGGCAGACGCGGCGGCCGTGCCAGATCAGGTGGTGGCTGAGCAGCGTCCAGTCCCGCTTGGGGAACAGGGCGCCGATCTCGTGCTCGACCTTGACCGGGTCGGTCAGCTCCGTCCAGCCCAGCCGCCGGGCGAGCCGGCCGAAGTGGGTGTCGACGGTGATGCCGGGAACGTCGAAGGCGTTGCCGAGTACGACGTTGGCGGTCTTGCGGCCCACGCCGGGCAGCGTCACCAGGTCGTCGAGGCGCGGCGGCACCTCCCCGTCGTACCGCTCGACCAGCGCCTGGCTGAGCTTGAGCAGCGCGTCGGTCTTGGCCCGGAAGAAGCCGAGCGGCCCGACGATCCGCTCGAGGTCGGCCCGCTCGGCGGCGGCCATCGACGGTGGGTCGGGATAGGCCGCGAACAGCGTCGGCCGGACGGCGTTGACGCGCTTGTCGGTGGTCTGGGCACTCAGGACGGTGACCACGAGCAGCTGGAAGGGGGTGTCGAAGTCGAGCTCGCAGCGGGCGTCGGGGTAGGTCTCGGCGAGCACGCGGTTGACCTTCCGGGCGCGACGGACCAGCGCCGTCCGGCTCGTCGCCGGGCCGTCCGGCTGCGTGCTGCCCATGCCGCCCAGCCTAGTTGGCGGCTCCGACGTGAGGGCCGCCCAGGTCCGCGGCGGCAGGACCCCGGTGGGCCTCGCGTCGTACCCGCGCGAGCCGACGAGCGGGACGCGATTGGCCATGTGACCTGCGCCACTGGCTAGGATCGGGGCCACGCCCACGCAGAGACCGGTGGGCGACCCGAACATGGGAGGCCCCGTGGACAACGACGTACTCCGTCAGGCTCCGCTGTTCAGCGCGCTCGACGACGAAGCGGCGACCGCGTTGCGTGCGTCGATGACCGAGAGTCGCCTGCAGCGCGGCGACGTCCTGTTCCACGAGGGCGACGCCGGCGACAAGCTCTACATCGTGCTCGACGGGAAGGTGAAGCTGGGCCGCACCTCCAGCGACGGCCGCGAGAACCTCCTCGCGATCCTCGGCCCGGGCTCGATGTTCGGCGAGCTCTCGCTCTTCGACCCCGGCCCCCGCTCGGCCACCGTCACCGCCGTCACCGACGCCGCGTTCGCGTCGCTCTCCCACGACGACCTGCTCCGCTGGCTCGAGGGCCGCCCCGTGGTCGCCCGCGGCCTCCTGTCACAGATCGCCAGCCGGCTCCGCAAGGCCAACGACGTCAACGCCGACCTCGTCTTCTCCGACGTACCCGGCCGTGTCGCCAAGGCGCTGCTCGACCTCGCCGACCGCTTCGGCCGGACCGCCGACGACGGCGTCCACGTCCACCACGACCTCACCCAGGAGGAGCTCGCCCAGCTGGTCGGCGCCTCCCGCGAGACCGTCAACAAGGCGCTGGCCGACTTCGCCTCCCGCGGCTGGCTGCGCCTGGAGCCCCGCTCCGTGGTGATCATGGACGTCGAGCGCCTGGCCCGCCGCGCCCGCTGACTCAGCCAGCCTGGAGGTAGGCGAGCTGGGCGCGGACGGAGAGCTCGGCGGCACCCCAGAGCACCGGGTCGACGTCGGCGTACACGATCTCGACGACGCGGCGGGGAAGCTCCTCGGCGGCGAGGCCTTCGGGGTGGGGTGCGTCGCGCAGCGTGGCCACGGCCGACTCGACCTGCTCCAGCCGCTCCCGCCGGTGGGCGATGTAGTAGTCGAGGGCACCGAGGGCGTCCTCGATCACCGGCCCGTGCCCCGGCCAGATCGTGGTGACCTCGCGCTCGGCGGCCAGGGCGTGCAGCCGGTCGAGCGAGTCGAGGTAGGCGCCGAGCTGGCCGTCCGGGTGGGCGACCACGGTGGTGCCGCGCCCGAGGACGGTGTCCCCGGTCAGCACCGCCCCCTCGGCCGGCACCAGGAACGACAGCGAGTCGGCGGTGTGCCCGGGGGTGGCGACCACGTGCAGCTCGAGGCCACCCACCGCCACCACGTCACCCTCGCCGAGGCCCTCGCTGCCGAGCCGGTACGCCGGGTCGAGCGCCCGTACGCCGCAGCCGACCCGCTCCGCGAACTCCCGGGCGGCCTCGGAGTGGTCGGCGTGGTGGTGGGTCAGCAGCACGACCGCGACGTCACCGGCTGCCTCGGCGACGGCGTCGAGGTGGGAGGCGATCGAGGGCCCCGGATCGACGACGACCGACCGCCCGGCCCCGGGCTCGCGGAGCACCCACGTGTTGGTGCCGTCGAGGGTCATCATGTTGGCGTTCGGCGCGAGGACGCAGGCCCCGCGCTCCCCGAAGGAGCCGCCCGACCAGCCCCCCGGCGCGGCACTCATCGCGACGCGAGCAGGTCGGCGTAGCGGTCGGGCATCGACAGCACGAACTCGTCGTCGGCCGGGACCACCTCGGGGGTGAACATGTCCACCTCGCGACCGGCCGCCTCCCCCAGTACGGCGTCGGGGCCGGTGTGCTGCGCGATCTCGAGGCAGGTCAGGTAGGTGGGCGGGAGCATGAACATGTCGCCGGCCTCCACCGCCTCGACGGCCCCCGACGCCGGGAGCCAGGTCACCGACGACGACTCCGACGAGACGTCCCGCGTGCGCTGGCCCTCCGGCAGCGAGGCGACGAAGAACCACGTGCGGTAGCGCTTCGGCTCGAAGGCCGGCGTCAGCCACCCCGCCCACGCGCCGAGCAGGTCACTGCGGAGCACCAGGCCGCGGCGGTCGAGGAACTCGGTGAACGCCAGCTCGCGCGCCTCGAGTGCGACCCGGTCCGCCTCCCAGTCGTCGCCGGTGGTGTCGTCCACGACCGCGGACGGCGAGGGCCCGGCCAGCAGTACGCCGGACTCCTCGAAGGTCTCCCGCACGGCGGCGCAGACGAGCGCCCGCGCCATCGCCTCGCCGGTGCCGAGCCGCGCGGCCCAGTCCGCCGGGGACGGGCCGGCCCACGCCACCGAGTGGTCGAAGTCGCGCTTGTCCACGCCCCCGCCCGGGAAGACGCACATCCCGGCGGCGAACTCCATCGAGACCTGCCGACGGAGCAGGTAGACGGCCGGTCCCTGGTCCGAGGGCCGCATCAGGACGACGGTGGCCGCGTCCCGCGGCTCGGCCGGGGTGCGCGAGCCGTCGGCGTACTCCGCGGCCTGCTCCACGAGCCGGGGCGGCAGGGGGAGCCGGTCCATCAGACCTCGACCACCAGCTCGACCTCGACCGGGGAGTCCAGCGGCAGCACGGGCACGCCGACGGCCGAGCGGGCATGCACGCCGGCCTCGCCGAACACCTCGCCGAACAGGTTGGACGCGCCGTTGGCGACCATCGGCTGCCCGGTGAAGTCGGGCGTGGAGGCGACGAACGCCACCACCTTGACGACCCGCTTCACCAGGCCGAGGTCACCGAGCTCGGCCTTGACCGCGGCGATCGCGTTGAGGGCGCACTGCTGGGCGCACTCGACGGCCTCCTCCGGGGAGACGTCGCCGCCGACCTTGCCGGTCATCATCAGCTCGCCCGCCCGCATCGGCAGCTGGCCCGACGTGAACACGTGGTCGCCCGACCGCACGGCCGGGACGTACGCCGCGACCGGCGTGGCCACCTCCGGGACGGTCAGGCCCAGCGCGGCGAGCCGCTCCTCGGGGTGCGCCACGGGTCAGCCCTCCAGAGGGCGCTTGAAGTAGCCCACGAGGTTCTCCGGGTTCATCCCCGGGGCGATCTGCACCAGCTCCCAGCCCTCGGAGCCGAAGTTGTCGAGGATCTGCTTGGCGGTGTGCGTCAGGATCGGCGCGGTCAGGTACTCCCACTTGGTCATGGTGGGCACCCTACTGCGGCCTCGACGCGAGCCGACCGCGGGCGGCGTCGCTCCAGTACGCTCGCCGGATGGACCGGAGCGACGCGGCGCGCGACCGCGGCAAGGACGACGGGCGCGACCCGTTCGAGCGGTTCGCCGAAGGCGCGAACAAGGTGGTCAGCCGGGGTCCGTTCTTCCTGGTCTGCGTCGTCATCCTGGTCGTCTGGTTCGCCAGCTACCCGCTCTGGCCGGACGCCAAGGAGTGGCAGGTCGTCATCCACACGGTGGCCAGCGTCCTCACGATCCTGCTGCTGGTGCTCCTGGAGAACGCCGGCCGCCGGGCCGAGGAAGCCTCGCAGGAGAAGCTCAACGTGCTCGCCGAGGCCCTCTCGGACCTGATGGCCTCCCGGGCCCGGGAGGACCCGGAGCTCGAGGACGCCGTACGCCGCCTGCGCGACGCCGTCGGCCTGGAGGAGCGGCACTGATGCCGCCGGCGACCCAGAAGCTCAGCGGTGAAATGAGCGGCAAGGTGGTCGTGAACAGGTGCATGTCGCTTGACGGCTTCATCGCAGGTCCCGGCCACTCGATGGACTGGGGCGGTGGTCGCGCTCTCGCCGACTTCGTGGCACCGGACGATCTCGCGGAGGTCGCCGCGGCCACCGGCGCCATGCTCGTCGGCCGGCGCACCTGGGAGGTCGGCGACCGGATGGAGGCCGAGGAGCCGGGCAGCACCGACTACCCCTTCTCCGGACCGATGTTCCTCCTCACCCATCGACCGTTGGAGCCGCCGAACCCCGAGGTCACGATCCTCTCCGGCGACATCGGGGAAGCGGTGACCACCGCACTGGACGCTGCGGGCGGCAAGGACCTCGAGATCCTCGGCGCCGACGTGGCCAGCCAGTGCCTGCAGCGGGGGCTCGTCGACGAGATCCTGGTGTATGTGCTGCCGGTGCTGCTCGGCGACGGCATCCGCTTCTCGTCCCCGGGCCTGGCGAGAACAGACCTGGAACCGCTCAGCAGCATGCGGTCGGGCGACGCAACCCTCCTCCGCTTCCGCGTCCGCGGGTGAGGAGGCGTCCGCGTGCCGCCAGTCGGTCGGTGGTGTCAGTCGCTGACGCTGGCGTTCCAGAGAGACGCCAGCCAGCCGGCGTAGCGCTCGTCGCTCCAGCTTCGTACGCCGACCAGCTGGCGCCACAGCCCACCCTCGATGGTCGCGAAGATCGTGTCGCGGAACTCGGCTTCCTCTGCCGCGAGCTGACCCGAGGCCGCCGCTGCCGCCGCGTACTTCGTCGCGACGTCAAGCCGCCGTTCGCCCCACTCGGCTGAGCATGTCGCGCGCGGCGCGCTCGCTCGCTGCTGCTCCGGCGAGCATCTCGGCCAAGGGCGCCATGCGCCGGTTGAAGGCAGCCACGAAGGCGGCGTACCGCTCGTTGCGGAGGCGAAGGTCGGGCTCGGCGAGAATGTCCTGCATCTCGGGCCGCGCAAAGAGGGTGACGTCCTGCTCGTCGCCTCGTCCGGCGAGGTACCAGGCCTTGCGCAACAGGGTCGCCTTGTTGCGGAACGCGGCGTAGATCGTCTCGACGGCCACGCCTGACTCGTCGGCAACCTGGAGGAGGGTCGTCTGCCCGTACCCCTGACCTACGAACAGCTCCTGCGCGGTCGTGATGATGCGCAAGCGCGTCTCGGCAGCCTTCGCCTGCCGACCGGACGAGTCGTAGGACCTCTTGACACTCTTCGACATTTGGATACATCATAACTGTATTCGAAAGGCCGGACCCGAAGGCACGCCATGACCACCACCGAGACCGAGCAGTTCCTCGCCGAGATCATCCCGGCACAAACGGCCGCCGACACCGCCCTGCACAACGGCGATCCCCAGCCGCGCATCCAGCTGTGGAGCCATGACGACCCGGTCACCCTCTTCGGCGCGAAGCTCGCCAGCGTCGGCTGGGACGAGGTCGAGCCGACGTTCGTGGAGGTCGCCTCCTGGTTCACCGGCGCCGACAAGTGGGAGCTCGAGGTGATCGCGGCAGGCGCCAGCGCAGACCTCGCCTACACGGTCGCCTACGAGCACGGCGAGGTGGTCGTCGACGGGCACCCGCGCGCGTACACGCTGCGCGTCACCCACGTCTACCGCCGCGAACAGGGCCGGTGGCGCATCGTCCACCGGCACGCGGACTTCCCACCCGACCCGGACGCACCGCTCCTCGGGCAGCCGAAGTAGGCGCACCCAGCTACCTCGATCCGCCCGTCGTGCCTGCGGGCTGCCATGGCCCAGCGGTCGATGCTTTCCTCCGCGACTGTGCGGGTCAGTAGGGGACGAACGGTTCTTCGATGGCTCCACGCCACGGGAGCGGCAGAAACCAGCTCTGTCGACCCGTGGGTGACCGTGCCGTCAGGCAGAACCAGTTTCCAGCGACTACCGCGCCGTCCTCGACGCCACTCGGTGAGTCGGCCAGCGATGACTGAGTGTCCAATCTCGTCCAGGGAGTCGAGTGCGTCTTCGGCGCTGACCTTGGACGAGTAGCCGAGTTCGATGCGTGAACCTCTCCGCCCGAACCCCACCGTCAAGTCCCAGGCTTCATAGCCAGCCACCCACAACGGGCTGGCGTGCGGCGATGTCGGCTCCAGGTCCCAGCGGTGAGAGTCGGTGAGTTCGACAGTCACTCGTTCAGCAATGGGCTCCGCCCAGCCGTGCACCACCGCCGCCACGCGCTCACGAATGTCCGCGCCCTCCACCATGCGCTCAGCCTGCCATCCACTCGGCTGGCTTACTTAGTGAGCGCTAAGTAAGCCCGCTCAGACCAGCGCGGGCTCGGTCTTCTCCCGCACCTCGTCCTCGGTGACGTCCGGGGCCAGCTCGACGAGCTTCAGCCCCTCGGGGGTGACGTCGAGGACGGCGAGGTCGGTGATGATCCGCTGCACGACGGCGCGGCCGGTGTAGGGCAGGGAGCACTCGTTGACGATCTTGTAGCTGCCGTCCCTGGCGACGTGCTCCATCAGCACGATCACCCGCTTGGCCCCGTGGACCAGGTCCATCGCGCCGCCCATCCCCTTGACCATCTTGCCGGGGATCATCCAGTTGGCGATGTCGCCGCCGGCCGAGACCTGCATCGCCCCGAGGATCGCGGCGTCGATCTTGCCGCCGCGGATCATCCCGAAGGAGGTGGCGGAGTCGAAGAAGGACGCCCCCTTCCGCAGGGTCACGGTCTCCTTGCCGGCGTTGATCAGGTCGGGGTCCTCCTCGCCCTCGAGCGGGTAGGCCCCCACGCCGAGGATGCCGTTCTCGGACTGCAGCACCAGCTCGACGTCGTCGTCGACGTAGTTGGGCACCAGGGTCGGCAGGCCGATGCCGAGGTTGACGTAGGAACCGTCCGTCAGCTCCGAGGCGGCCCGGGCCGCCATCTCCTCACGTGTCCACGCCATCTCAGGCCCCTTCCTCGGTGCCGCGCGGACGCACGGTCCGCCGCTCGATCCGCTTGTCCGCCGCCTGCTCGGGAGTCAGTGCCACGACGCGCTGCACGTAGACCCCCGGCGTGTGCACGTCGTTGGGCTCCAGCTCGCCCGGCTCGACCAGGTGCTCGACCTCGGCGATGGTGAGCCGGCCGCACATCGCGGCGAGCGGGTTGAAGTTGCGCGCGGAGTCGCGGTAGACGAGGTTGCCGTGCCGGTCGCCCTTCCAGGCCCGGACCAGCCCGAAGTCGGCGACGATCGCCTCCTCCAGGACGTACTCGCGACCGCCGAAGTCCCGGGTCTCCTTGGGTGGGGAGGAGACCACGACGTTGCCCTCGGCGTCGTACTTCCACGGCAGACCGCCCTCGGCGACCTGGGTGCCGCCGCCGGTGGCGGTGAAGAACGCGGGGATGCCGCAGCCACCGGCCCGCATCCGCTCCGCGAGCGTCCCCTGCGGGGTGAGCTCGACCTCGAGCTCCCCGTGGAGGTACTGCCGGGCGAACTCCTTGTTCTCCCCGACGTACGACGACACCATCCGGCGCAGCCGCTTCTCGGCCAGCAGCCGGCCCAGGCCCCAGTCGTCGACGCCGCAGTTGTTGGAGACGGCCTCGAGGTCGGTCGAACCGCTCTCGAGCAGCGCCTCGATCAGCACCGACGGGATGCCGCAGAGCCCGAACCCGCCGACCGCAAGGGTGGACCCGCTCTCGATGTCTGCGACGGCCTCCGCCGCACTCGCCACGACCTTGTCCACGATTCCTCCGACTCCTCGACCGGCCCGTTGTGCGCCGCGACACACACTAACCACCGCCCCGGCGGTCGCCGTATGGGCACCGGTCACACAAAGGCCGGGGCGCACTAGGGTGCGGGACGTGGGTGGAACCCAGGAAAGCTCGGACTGGCCCGAGGTGAAGCTGCACGTCGTCACGGGCAAGGGTGGCACCGGCAAGTCGACGGTCGCGGCCGCGCTGGCGCTCGCGCTCGCCTCCCACGGAAGGAACGTCCTGCTGTGCGAGGTCGAGGGGCGCCAGGGCATCGCCCGGATGTTCGACGTCGACCAGCTCCCCTATGAGGAGCGCCGGATCGCCAGCGGCCTGACCGGTCCCGAGGGCAGGTCCGGCAGCCTCCACGCGCTGCACATCGACCCGGAGTCGGCGCTGCTGGAGTACCTCGCCATGTACTACAAGCTCGGCCGGGCCGGCCGCGCGCTCGACCGGTTCGGGGTGATCGAGTTCGCCACCACGATCGCCCCCGGCGTCCGCGACGTCCTGCTGACCGGCAAGGTGTTCGAGGCGGCGAAGGAGGGGCGACGCGGCAAGGGCGCCATCCAGTACGACGCGGTCGTGCTCGACGCGCCACCCACCGGTCGGATCGCCCGGTTCCTCGGCGTCAACAGCGAGCTCGCCGGCCTCGCCCGCGTGGGCCCGGTGAAGGCGCAGGCCGACACCGTGATGACCCTCTTCCGGTCGCGCCGGACGGCGGTCCACCTGGTCACCGTGCTCGAGGAGATGCCGGTGCAGGAGACCGCCGACGGGATCGAGGAGCTGCGCCGGGCCGGGCTCCCGGTCGGTGGGATCGTGGTCAACCTGATCCGCCCGCAGGACCTCGACGCCGAGGACCTCGCCGCGATCCGTGCCGACGAGGTCGACCCGGCCGCGCTGGCCGCCGACCTCAAGGCGCAGGGCGTCGACGCCGACGAGGACCTCGTCGGCGGTCTGCTGACCGAGGCCCGCGACCACGCCGAGCGGCGGTCCCTCGAGGAGTCGCAGCGCGCCCTGGTCAGGGAGCTGGACGCACCCAGCTATGAGCTCCCGCGGCTGCCCGGTGGCGTCGACCTCGGGGGCCTGTACGAGCTGGCGGCCGAGCTCAAGGAACAGGGGATGGCATGAACACCCCACGACGTTCTCCGTCTCCCCCGCTGCGCTCCTCCGCCGCACAACGCCGCGGGGACCCCGCATGAGTGCCACCCGCACGGCCCACGGCCGTTCCAGGTTCGGCCCCCTGGCCGCGACCGCGTCCCGGGCCCCGCAGCTCGACGTCGACGCGCTGATCGACAACCCCCGGACCGGCATCATCGTGTGCTGCGGCTCCGGCGGGGTCGGCAAGACCACCACGTCGGCCGCGCTCGCGCTCCGGGCCGCCGAGCGCGGGCGCCGGGTCGTCGTCCTCACCATCGACCCGGCCCGGAGGCTGGCGCAGTCGATGGGGATCGAGGCGCTCGACAACGTCCCGCGTCCGGTCGCCGGCGTCGACCCCGCGGGCGGGGGAAGCCTCGACGCGATGATGCTGGACATGAAACGCACCTTCGACGAGGTGGTGGAGAGCCAGGCCAGCCCGGAGAAGGCGAAGCAGATCCTGGAGAACCCCTTCTACATCGCCCTCTCCAGCTCCTTCGCGGGGACCCAGGAGTACATGGCGATGGAGAAGCTGGGCCAGATCCACCAGGCAGCCCAGAACGAGTGGCGGCTACGACCTGATCGTGGTCGACACCCCGCCCTCACGGTCGGCGCTGGACTTCCTCGACGCACCGGAGCGGCTCTCGAGCTTCCTCGACGGCCGGTTCATCCGGCTGCTGCTGGCGCCGGCTCGCGGGCCGGCCCGGGTGATGACGGCCGGCGTCAGCATGATCACCAACGCGCTCACGAAGGTCCTCGGCACCCAGGTGCTGCGGGACATGCAGACGTTCGTGCAGGCCTTCGACACGCTGTTCGGCGGCTTCCGGCAGCGCGCGCAGAAGACGTTCGAGCTGCTGCAGGCCGACGGTACGGCGTTCCTGGTCGTGGCGGCGCCCGAACCGGACGCACTGCGGGAGGCGGCGTACTTCGTGGAGCGCCTGAGCGAGGACCGGATGCCGCTGGCCGGGCTGGTGGTCAACCGCGCGAGTCCGCTGCCGGTGGGTGACCTGTCGGCCGACGAGGCGATGGCGGCCGCGGCCCGGATCCGCCGGCAGGACCCGGACGCCCTGACGGGCGGGCTGCTCCGGCTGCACGCCGATCGCTCGCGGATGGTCGAGCGCGAGGCCCGGCTGCGCGAGCGGTTCGCGACGGCGCACCCCACGGTGCCGACCGCCGTCGTACCTGCTCTGGCCGGCGACGTGCACGACCTCGCCGGCCTGCGCCGCGTCGGGGAGCTGCTCGCCGGCCAGTGACGGCCGGCGACGAGACCCCGACGGACGTGGTTCAGACGCCGGCGACGACCTTCGTGCCCTGGTCGCGGGCGGCCTCGAGCACGGCGCGCCACGAGGCGTTGGGGCGACGGCGCAGCAGCGCACGGCGCTCACGCTCGGTCATGCCTCCCCAGACTCCCCACTCGATCTGGTTGTCGAGCGCCTCGGCCAGGCACTCCGTGCGGACCGGGCATCCGGTGCACAGCTGCTTGGCCTTGTTCTGCTCGGCTCCCCTGACAAAGAGCTGGTCGGGATTTGCCTGACGGCACGCGGCCGATGGCGCCCAGTCTTCAACCCACATGATGATGACGTCCCCACATCCGTTCATGCACGGCGATGTCCCCACGACACCGCCCCCGGTTACCCGGTGATAGAGAAGTTAACGATTCCTTGATCGCTGCGTCAGACACGAACAGCCCAAATCTGATAGCCCATACGGACTAGTCCCTCTCGACCACGAGTCGCTCGGGTATCAGCCGCTCACGTACTCTGGGCGCCATGTCCGTACCTCCCGACGAGCGGCTACCGGCCCGTCGCGTCCTCTCCCACCTGGGCGTGATGGCGGCCGTGGCCGCCGTGCTGGGGGTGGTGGTGGCCGGTCTCGCCATCCCGTTCGCCGGAGTCGTCGGCCTCGCCGCCCGGGACGTGGCGCGCGGAATGGACAACCTGCCCACCGAGCTCGAGGCGGAGCCGCTGGCGCAGAAGACGAAGATCGTCGACACCCAGGGCAACATCGTCGCCTCGATCTACGACGAGAACCGGATCAACGTCCCGCTCACCCAGATCTCCCGCACGATGGTCAAGGCCATCGTCTCGGTCGAGGACTCCCGCTTCTACGAGCACGGCGCGCTCGACCTCAAGGGCACCCTCCGCGCGCTGATCACCAACCAGGCCAGCGACGCCACCGTGCAGGGCGGATCGTCGATCACCCAGCAGATGGTCAAGCTGACCCTGCTCAGCCAGGCGGACACGCGGGCCGAGCGCAAGCTCGCGACCGACGACACCTACGCCCGGAAGATCCGCGAGCTGCGCTACGCGATCGCCTTCGAGGAGAACTACTCCAAGGACTGGATCCTCGAGCGCTACCTCAACATCGCCTACTTCGGCGACGGCGCGTTCGGCGTCCAGGCCGCGGCCCGCCACTACTTCGACAAGAACGCCAAGGACCTCAACCTGCGCGAGTCGGCCCTCCTGGCCGGCCTGGTCAAGAACCCCACCGGTTACGACCCGACCAACTCCCCCAGCGAGGCGCTCCGCCGACGCAACCTCGTGATCGACCGGATGGCCGAGCTCAACGTCATCAAGCGCAACGTGGCCGCCAGGGAGAAGGAGCGCAAGCTGGGGCTCGACGTCCAGCGGGCAGGCAACGGGTGCGTCTACTCACGCGCCCCCTTCTTCTGTGACTACGTCCTCAACGTGCTGATGAAGGACAAGTCGCTGGGCAAGACGGTCGACGAGCGCAAGCAGCTGCTCCGCTCGGGCGGGCTGACGATCCGCACCACCCTCGACCTCCGCTTCCAGCAGGCCGCCGACAAGTCGGTGCGCTCCCACGTCTTCCCGACCGATGATGCCGTCGGCGGGCTGGCGATGGTGGAGCCGGGCTCCGGCGACATCAGGGCGATCGCGCAGTCCCGTCCGATGGGCCGCAAGAAGAAGCAGGGCGAGACCTTCCTCAACTACGTCGTCCCGCAGAAGTACGGCGACTCGGCCGGCTTCCAGGCCGGCTCGACGTTCAAGGTGTTCATCCTGGCCACCGCCCTGGCCAACGGCGCCGACCCGAAGCACCAGGGTGAGCGTCCCCTCGCAGGAGTTCATCCCCGAGAACCAGTTCCGCACCTGCGGTGCGAACGGCAAGGAGATCCCCTACGCCAGCACCGGCGTCTGGGACCCGAAGAACTACGACGGTGCGGGCGGCAGCTACGACCTCTACTCCGGCACCCAGAACTCGGTGAACACCTTCTTCGCCAACCTCGAGCTGGTCACCGGCCTCTGCAAGCCCTACCAGCTGGCCAAGGACATGGGCATCGACCTGACCAACCCGGCGATCGAGCGGGTTCCGTCGTTCACCCTGGGCGTCGTCAACACCAGCCCGCTGGAGATGGCCGAGGCCTACGCCACGTTCGCCGCGGAGGGCGAGCACTGCGCCGCGCGGGGCGTGACCGCCATCGAGGATTCCAACGGGAACCTCCTCAAGGAGTACGCACCCCAGTGCAACCAGGTGATGGAGGCCAACGTCGCCAACACCGTCAACGACATCCTCAAGGGCGTCAACGACCCAGGCGGGTTCGGGCAGTACATCTCGACGACCCAGCAGGACGCCGGCAAGACCGGCACCACCCAGGACGGCAAGTCCGTGTGGTTCGTCGGCTACACGCGGAACCTCGCGACCGCGGCGATGATCGCCGGGGCCAACGAGCTCGGGCAGCCGATCGAGCTCGGCGGCCAGACCGTCGGCGGCACGTTCATCTCCAGCGCGTCCGGCTCCGGCGTCGCCGGCCCGATGTGGGGCGACGCGATGGGCGTGGTCGAGCAGTGGCTGGAGGACCTGACCTTCACCCCGCCGTCCCTGGAGGCGCTCGAGGGCGCGCCGTCGACGGTGCCCGACACCTACGGGATGGACATCGAGTCGGCCATCGACACGCTGGAGGACGCCGGCTTCTCGGTGCTCGTCAACGAGACCGAGGTCGCCTCGGAGTACCCCGAGGGGACGGTCGCCTACACCAGCCCCGGATCCGGATCCAGCGCCAACGAGGGTGACGTGGTCACGCTCTATCCCTCGCTCGGCTACGTCCCCGCACCGCCCCCGTCGCCCGAGCCCGACGAGGACAGCGGCGGTGACGGCGGCGGCGACGGCGGAGGCACCGACGGTGGCGGTGGTGGCGGCGGCGGCGGTGGCGGCGGCACCGACGGCCCGGGCAACGGCAACGGCAACGGCAACGGCGGAGGCGGCCGGGGCTGACACCCCTGCTCGACCCCCCAGTTGAGTGACGCGGCGAGGACCGCCGTCGGTCAGGCGCCGAGCTGGCGGCGTACCTCAGCAGCGACCGCGGCGCCGTCGGCGCGACCCTTGACCTGGGGCGAGACCACGCCCATCACCGCACCCATGGCCCGCATCCCCGCTCCTGAGGAGCCGGTCCGGTCGATCGCCTCGGTGACGATCTGCTCGACGTCGGCGGCGGAGAGCTGCTCGGGCAGGTAGTCGGCGATCACCACGGCCTCGGCCTGCTCCTTCGCCGCCATCTCGGCCCGGCCGCCCTCCTCGAAGGCGGTGGCGGCCTCGCGGCGCTTCTTGGCCTCGGTCGAGAGCACCCCGACGATGTCGTCGTCGCTGAGCTCGCGCGCCTGCTTGCCGGCCACCTCGGCGTTGGTGATCGCCGAGAGCACCATGCGCAAGGTCGAGGAGCGGACCTCGTCGCGGGCCTTGATGGCGGCGGTGAGGTCGGTGCGGAGTCGGTCCTTGAGGGTGCCCATCGGGTCATTGTGGCAGCCTTGCCCCATGGTCCTCGCCCCGGTTTTGGCCTCGCTGGTGGGGAGCGGGCTGGCGCTGACGGCGTACGCCGTCCGGGAGACGCGTGCGTTCACGCTGCGCGAGGTGTCGGTGCCGCTGCTGCCGGCCGGGCAGCGGCCGTTGCGGCTCCTGCACCTGAGCGACCTCCACCTCACACCGAACCAGCGCCGCAAGCAGGCATGGGTCGCCGGCCTGGCCTCGCTGGCGCCCGACCTGGTCGTGAACACCGGTGACAACCTCGCCCACCGCGACGCCGTGCCGGTGCTGCGCGACGCGCTCGGACCGCTGCTGGAGGTGCCCGGGGTCTTCGTCTTCGGGTCCAACGACTACTACTCGCCCACCCTCCGCAACCCCCTGCGCTACCTGCTGCCCGACGACGGGAAGCGGCACACCGACAGCGCGATCCTGCCGTGGCGCGACCTGCGCACCGCCTTCGTCCGGGCCGGGTGGGCGGACCTCACCAACGCGCAGTGCTCGCTCACCGTCGGCGAGACCCGGATCGCGTTCGCCGGGGTCGACGACCCGCACCTGCGCTACGACCGCCTCGACGAGGTGGCGGGCCCGGCCGACGAGACGGCCGATGTCCGGCTGGCGGTGGCGCACGCGCCGTACCTGCGGGTCCTGGACCAGTTCGCCCGGGACGGGTACGACGCGATCCTCGCGGGGCACACGCACGGAGGGCAGGTGTGCGTCCCGGGGTACGGCGCGCTCACCACGAACTGCGACCTGGAGCCGGCCCGGGCCCGCGGTCTGCACCGGCACCCGGCGGACTCCGCACCCGGTGATCCCGGGTCCTCGTGGCTGCACGTCTCGGCCGGGCTCGGGCACCAGTCCGTACGCGCAGGTGCGGGTCGCCTGCCGCCCGGAGGCGACCCTCCTGACGCTCACCCCGCGGGGCTGATCCGGGCGCCGGAGGAGGGGTTCGGGCCGATTGCTGGAGGCGCTTCCCGCTCGGGTATGCTCGCCCGTGCCTCGGCGCCGTCCGGGGCGATCGGGCTGTGGCGCAGCTTGGTAGCGCGCCTCGTTCGGGACGAGGAGGCCGCAGGTTCAAATCCTGTCAGCCCGACCAGCCGCGATGGCGGTGGTGCGATGTCACGTGGTGACACCGGACCACCGCCATCGTCGCGTCCGGCCCCGGCCGCGCATGGTCCCACCAGGGACCCGGGTCTGGCACACTTCGCGCCATGGCTGATCAGGACCGGGACGAGCCGTCGCTGGAGCTGCCGTCCCTCGGGTTCGGACGCAGGCGCTGGCGCAAGAAGACCAAGGCCGCCGCCGAGCCTCCCCCCGCTCCCGAGGCCGAGCCCGAGACCGGAGCCGGAGCCCGAGCCGGAGCCCGAGCCCGAGCCGGAGCCGCGCCGCCGACGACACAGCTCCACCACCGTCCTCGACCCGCTGTCCGGGCCGCACGACGATCCGCTCGACGAGACCCGTGTCGAGCCCGCGGCGGAGCAGGGGCGCCCGCTCTACGCCGACGAGGACACCGCAGGAGGAGCGTCCGCGACCGAGGACGACGACGCCACCGTCGCGGCGATGGCCGCCCAGGAGCAGCCGGCCGACGGCGACGAGGTGGCGGCGCCCGGCGAACGCCGCAAGGAGCGGCGCGGGTTCTCGACTGCCCTCCATCGGCGGCATGCCGGCCGCGATCCTCACGGGCGCACTTGTCGGAGCGCTCACCGTCGGCCTGACCTGGGCAGCCCTGCGCGGATGCGAAGCGGTCAAGGGAACCACCGTCCTGCGGTGGACCCGGCCTGCTGCTCCTCGCCGTGATCATGGTCGCGACGATCGTCCTGGGGTCGTTCCTGCTGCGCGCCTTCGGCGTCCCCGACCCGGGAAGCACCAGTTTCCTCGCGGTGGGCCTGCTCGCCGTACTCACCCTGCTCTTCCTCATGGACGTGCTGTTCACGTGGTGGATCATCATCGTCGTCCCGGCGCTCGCGATCCTCACCTTCGCGCTCGCGCACTGGGTGACGGTGGCGTTCATCGAACCCAGCGAGCGCTGACCCGCCCGAAGCTGTCCGAGAATCACGTTGACCCGCCCGAAACTTTCGGGCGGGTCAACGTTGTTTGTCGACTCTCAGCGCGAGGCGGCGATGAGCTCCGCGATCTGCACGGTGTTGAGCGCCGCGCCCTTGCGCAGGTTGTCGTTGCTGACGAACAGGGCCAGCCCACGGTCGCCGTCGACGCCGGGGTCCTGCCGGATCCGGCCGACGTACGACGGGTCCTTGCCCGCAGCCTGGAGCGGGGTGGGGATGTCGGACAGCTCGACGCCCGGCGCGCCGGCCAGCAGCTCGCGCGCCCGGGCGACGGTGAGGGGTGCGGCGAACTCCGCGTTGATCGCCAGCGAGTGGCCCGTGAAGACCGGGACCCGCACGCAGATGCCGGACACCCGGAGCTCGGGGATGCCGAGGATCTTGCGGGACTCGTTGCGGAGCTTCTGCTCCTCGTCGGTCTCGCCGAGACCGTCGTCGACGATGGAACCGGCCATGGGGAGCACGTTGTAGGCGATGGTGCGGGCGTACTTCACCGGCTCCGGAAAGGTGACCGCCTCGCCGTCGTAGGCGAGCTCGCGTGCCTTCTCGCCCGCCGCGCCGACCTGGCCCGCGAGCTCGTCGACGCCGCCGACGCCGCTGCCGGAGACCGCCTGGTACGTCGACGCGATCAGCCGGACCAGCCCCGCCTCGTCGTGCAGCGGCTTGAGCACCGGCATCGCCGCCATGGTGGTGCAGTTGGGGTTGGCGATGATGCCCTTGCGGGCGTCGCCGATCGCCTCGGGGTTGACCTCGGAGACGACCAGCGGGACGTCGGGGTCCATCCGGAACGCGGAGGAGTTGTCGACCACGACGGCCCCCGCCTCGGCGAAGACCGGGGCCAGCGCGCGGGACGTGGTCGCGCCGGCGGAGAACAGCGCGATGTCGAGCCCGCTCGGGTCCGCGGTGGACGCGTCCTCGACCGTGACCTCCCGGCCCGCGAACGGCAGCACCGTGCCGGCCGACCGCGCGGAGGCGAAGAACCGCACCTCGTCGGCGGGGAAGGCCCGCTGCTCGAGGATCTGGCGCATGGCGACGCCGACCTGGCCGGTGGCGCCGACGATTCCGAGTTTCATCGTCCGGTCCCGCCGTAGACGACGGCCTCGACCTCTTCTGCGTCGAGGTCGAAGGCGGAGTGGGTCGCCTGGACGGCGGTGTCCACCTGGGCCTCGTCGACGATCACCGAGATCCGGATCTCGGAGGTGGAGATCATCTCGATGTTGACCCCGGCGGAGGCCAGCGAGGCGAAGAACCGGGCGGTGATGCCGGGGTGGGACCGCATCCCGGCCCCGATCAGCGAGACCTTGCCGACCTGGTCGTCGTAGAGCAGCTTGTCGTAGCCGACCTCGTCCTGGATCCGCGCGAGCGCGCCCATGGCGGTCTGGCCGTCCTCGCGCGGCAGGGTGAACGAGATGTCGGTGCGCCCGGTGGCGGCCGCCGAGACGTTCTGCACCACCATGTCGAGGTTCACCTCGGCGGTGGCCAGCTCCTCGAAGATCCGGGCCGCCTCACCGACCTTGTCGGGGACGCCGACCACGGTGATCTTGGCCTCGCTGCGGTCGTGGGCGACTCCGGCGATGATGGCCTGTTCCATCTCTTCTCCCTCAACGTCGGGGATGATCCAGGTGCCTTCCTTCTGGGAGAAGGAGGAGCGCACGTGGACGGGCATGTCGTAGCGGCGGGCGTACTCGACGCAGCGCAGGTGCAGGATCTTGGCGCCGCACGCCGCCATCTCCAGCATCTCCTCGGTCGAGACCCGGGCCAGCTTGCGGGCGGTCGGCACGATCCGCGGGTCGGCGGTGAACACGCCGTCCACGTCGGAGTAGATCTCGCAGACGTCCGCGCCCAGCGCCGCGGCCAGGGCCACCGCCGTGGTGTCGGAGGCACCACGGCCGAGGGTGGTGATGTCCTTGGTGTCCTGGGAGACGCCCTGGAATCCGGCCACGATCGCGATCGCGTCGTCGGCGATCGCGTTCTCGATCCGGCCGGGTGTGATGTCGATGATCTTGGCCTTGCCGTGCGCGGAGTCGGTGATCACCCCGGCCTGGCTGCCCGTGAACGACTGGGCCTTGTGGCCGAGCTGGGCGATCGCCATCGCCAGCAGCGCCATCGAGATCCGCTCCCCGGCGGTCAGCAGCATGTCGAGCTCGCGGGGCGGCGGCAGCGGGCTGACCTGCTCGGCGAGGTCCCGCAGCTCGTCGGTGGTGTCGCCCATCGCCGAGACCACGACGACCACGTCATGACCCGCCTTGCGGGTCGCGACGATGCGCTGGGCGACTCGCTTGATCCCGGTGGCGTCCGCGACCGACGAGCCGCCGTACTTCTGCACGACAATGCCCACGGATGGTCCCTCGGTTGACGGTGCCGCGACCTCCCGCGGCTGACGGTCCTCGAGTTTACCGGGGGGCGGGCTCCTCACCCTCCAGTATCTCAGCGGCCATGGCGACCTGGTCGGCGTCGAGCTCGACGTCGACGTCGAGGCGGTCGTGGGAGACCACCGAGAGGAGGGCGTTCAGCGCGGCCCCGGCAAGGTTGCCCCACGAGGACACGTAGGAGAACTGCCACCACCACAGCGCCTCCTCGACGTTGCCGAGGCGGTAGTGGCGCAGGCCGTTCTCGAGGTCGTAGGCGATGCTGGTCAGGTCGTCGGAGAGCTGGCTCTCCACCAGCTCGGGGACGTAGGGGTCGAAGACCAGGCCGTAGGTGTCGACGCTGTCCAGCATCTTCGCCAGCCGCAGCCGCATCTCGTCGAGGTCTGGCTCGGGGCCGACGTCGGGTTGGTACTCGGCACGTGGCGTGAAGTCGCGCTGGGCGCCGAGCCGGGCACCGGCCAGCAACACCTGGCTGATCTCGAGCAGCAGCAGGGAGATGGCCCGGCCGCCGTCGGCCTCGCGGGCGATCGCCTGCAGCGCGATCAGGAAGCTCTCCACCTGGTCCGCGATCTGCTGCGCGAACTCCTCGGTCTGTAGGTCGACCCGGGTCTCAGTCATCGGCTGACCGCCTTCCTGCGAATGCACGTCCCAGGGTGACCTCGTCGGCGTACTCCAGGTCCCCTCCCACGGGCAGTCCACTCGCCAACCGCGTCACGCGCAACCCCAACGGCTTGATCAGTCTCGTGAGATAGGTCGCCGTCGCCTCTCCCTCGAGGTTGGGGTCGGTGGCCAGGATGACCTCGGTGATGGCGCCGTCGGCCAGCCGGGTCATCAGCTCCCGCATGCGGAGCTGGTCGGGGCCGACGCCGTCGATCGGGGAGATCGCACCGCCGAGGACGTGGTAGCGGCCGCGGAACTCACGGGTGCGCTCGATGGCCACGACGTCCTTGTACTCCTCGACCACGCAGAGCACGGCGGGGTCCCGCCGGGGGTCGCGACAGATCCGGCACTGCTCGTCGGCGGAGACGTTGAAGCAGGTCGAGCAGAACTTCACCTGGGCCTTGACCTCGACCAGGACCTCGGCCAGGCGGCGTACGTCGGCCGGCTCGGCCTGCAGGAGGTGGAACGCGATCCGCTGCGCGCTCTTGGGGCCCACGCCCGGCAGCCGACCGAGCTCGTCGATCAGGTCCTGGACGATGCCTTCATACATGGGGGGTTGCTTCCGGTCTGCTCAGCCGAGTCCGGGAAGGCCGCCGCCGCCCCCGAGCGGGCCGAGGGCCTCGGCGGCGAGGGCGTCGGCCTGGGACTTGGCGTCGCGGTAGGCGGCGACGATCATGTCGCCGAGGTCGGCGAGGTCGTCCACGTCGCTGCCGTCGAAGCCTCCGGCCTTGATCTGGCACCCGACGAGGTCGCCGACGCCGTTGACGGTGACGGTCACCGCGCCGCCGGCGACGGTGCCGTCGATGGTGGTCTCGGTCAGCCGGGCCTGGGCGTCCTGGAGCTGCTGCTGCATCTGCTGGGCCTGCTGCATCAGGGCGTTCATGTCGAACCCGCCGCCGGCAGCGCCACCTCCGCCGAGGGCGTCGAAGGGGTTCTGGGTCATCGCGGTCTCATTCCTGTCGGTGGGGCGGGGTGGTCACTGGTGCCGGGTCTCCTCGATCACCTGGGCCCCGAGCTCGCGTTCGAGCAGGGCGGCGGTGTCGAGGCCGGCGGTGTCGGCGTCGAGGTCGTCGGGGTGGGCATCCGCGTCGGCGCGGGCCCGCGCGTCGTCCCGGGACTCACCGGTGGGGCGGGTCCGGGAGATGGCGCCGCGGGCGGCGGCGACCGCCTCGGGGTTGGTCTCCCGCGCTTCCGGTGCCGCGGGTGGCCGCTCCGGCTGGGGCGTCTCGGGGGCATCCTTCTCGGACGGCGGGTCGTCGGCGGCCCAGTCCGGCGGCCCGTCGGGCGCTGCCGGCGACGAGGCTCGGCTCGGCGGGAGCGGGCGGCGTACGGCGCGCGGTGGGCGCTCCCTGGGAGGGCTGGGCACCCGGGTCGACGATCGCGTCGATCTTCCAGTCGATGCCGACCACGTCGATCGCGGCCTGGCGCAGGACCTCGTCGCACCCGCCGCCGACGAAGGAGTCACGGGCGCCGGCGTTGGTGAAGCCGAGGGTGAGGGTGTTGCCCTCGACGCCGACGACCTGGGAGTTCTGGGTGAGGTGCATCCAGGCCACGCGGCGGCGGAGCTTGGTGGCGTCGACGATGTCGGGCCAGACCCGGCGTACCTCGACCAGGGAGAGGCCGCCCGCGGGTGCGGACGACGCCGCAGGCTCCTCCGCCGGCGCGGGAGGCGGTGCGGGCGGACCCTCGGTGGCGGTCGGGCGCGGCTCCTCGACGGCCGGGGCGGGCGCCGTCTCGGGCTCGCGTCGGCGAGGGGGCGGCCGGCTCGGCGACGGGCTCGACGGGGTGGGCGGGCGGCGCCTCCGTGGGCGCGGCGACGGGGGCCGGGCGCGGTGCTCGGAGCCCCTCCCGAGATCGCGGCCCGCTTCTCCAGCCGGTCGAGACGCGCCATCAGGCCGTCGGCCGGGTCGTCGGAGCCGGGCAGCAGCACGCGGGCGCAGATCAGCTCCAGCAGGAGGCGTGGGGCGGTCGCGCCCCGCATCTCGGTGAGCCCGGCGGCGACGAGGTCGGCGGCGCGGCTCAGCTCGGCGGCGCCGAACCGGGCCGCCTGGGCGACCAGCCGCTCGGCCTGGTCCTGGGAGACGTCGATCAGCCCCGTCGCCGGGGCGTCGGGGACGGCCGCCACGATCACGAGGTCGCGCAGGCGGCGGAGGAGGTCCTCGGTGAACCGGCGCGGGTCCTGACCGGTCTCGATCACGCGGTCCACCACCCCGAACACGGCCCCGCCGTCGCCCGCCGCGAACGCGTCGACGACGTCGTCGAGCAGGGAGTCGGGGGTGTAGCCCAGGAGGCCCGTGGCCAGGGCGTGGGTGATGCCCTCGGGCCCGGCACCACCGAAGAGCTGGTCGAGGATGGACAGCGAGTCACGGGCCGACCCGCCTCCCGCCCGGACGATCAGCGGCAGGGCGGCCGGCTCGATGGCCACGCCCTCCTGCTCGCACAGCTCGGCGAGGTAGGACGACAGCAGCCGCGGCGGGATCAACCGGAACGGGTAGTGGTGGGTCCGGGACCGGATGGTCGCGAGCACCTTGTCGGGCTCGGTCGTGGCGAAGATGAACCGCAGGTGGGGCGGCGGCTCCTCGACGAGCTTGAGGAGCGCGTTGAACCCCTCCTTGCTGACCATGTGGGCCTCGTCGACGATGTAGACCTTGTAGCGGTCACGCACCGGCGCGAAGAACGCCTTCTCCCGCAGGTCACGCGCGTCGTCGACCCGGCCGTGGGAGGCCGCGTCGATCTCGATCACGTCGATCGAGCCGGACCCGCCGCGCGCGAGGTCGCGGCAGCTGTCGCACTCGCCACACGGGTCGGCCACGGGGGCCTGCGCGCAGTTGAGGGCGCGGGCCAGGATCCGGGCCGAGGTGGTCTTGCCGCACCCGCGCGGACCCGAGAAGAGGTAGGCGTGGTTGACCCGGTTGTTGGCCAGCGCCGCCCGCAACGGCGTGGTCACGTGGTCCTGCCCGATGACGTCGGCGAACGTCTCGGGCCGGTAGCGGCGGTACAGCGCCAGGGGGGACTCCACGCCTGAACCCTAACCACCGGTCCCGACACCCGGTAGGCGGTGCAGCCGCGTCGGCGCGATGACCACCGCCCGCCGGTGACCCGAACCCGAACGGAGAGGTCTGGCGCTACAGACAAAGGCCCCCCGTGCACCCGACAGAGCTCGCTTACCCTTGCTGCCTTCCGGCCCTGGGGGAGTTCGGCAAGATGCCGCCGCACGGGGGGTTGGCGCAGAGTCTAGGTGAGCGTCGTACGGCGGCCAAAGCGGCCCGCGTCCGTGCGACTGACCCCGCCCGAGGCGATTTCGTGACGCCCGGCGCCGCCCGGTAACCTCCTCCGCGGAGGATTCGCCTAGTGGCCTATGGCGCTCGCTTGGAAAGCGGGTTGGGTTAACGCCCTCGCGGGTTCGAATCCCGCATCCTCCGCCATCACCCGTCCACCTCGACGTCGATCCGAGCCCCACCAGCGCGGCCGAGGTTTCGTCTCCCTCACCCGGCTCCGGCGCCCCTCGCCAGCTACCGGAAGCCGGCACACGACGGACCCAGTCATCGAATTGACCGATCACCGCCCTGGCGGGCCGGTTCAGACCGACGGGTCGACTACTGGCTGTGAGATCGCCGAGGCGTGCGCGACCTGCGGCAACTTCGGACGTGCGGATGCGACCAGTTGCCGGCGGATCAGGCGAGGCTGCCTGCGCCCCAGTAGAAGGGTCCCGTCGTCGAGGTGACCTTGACGCTCCATCCGAGAGCGCTGAGCCGCTCCTCAAGGGCGACAGGCTGGTGCGGAACCTTCACGATCCGGTGAGCCGTGCCGTCGTTCAGCTGCCGTTGGATCGTCGTGGACGACTCGCCTTCAACGAGTTCGTCCGGGGTTCGGTGGGCGTCGTCGACAAGAGCACACGTCCTCCGGGCCTGAGGCAGTTCGCAACCAGCGCCCAGAACGAATCGAAACGCTCCAGTGGTACGTGGGAGAGCCAGAAGCCGAAGAACACGACGTCGTGTTGGTGTTCGGCACCCAGTCGAAGACGTTGGCACGCACGAAGCGCACCTTCTCGCTGTCGACACGAGTCGAGGCGATCGCGAGCATCTCAGGGGAAGCATCCACGGCAGTATCTCGTCGGCGTGGTCGACCAGTTGTCCTGTCCAGAAACCTTGCCCACAGGCAAGCTCCAGCACGTTACCGACCGGTCAACTCTTCGAGCGCAGCAGAAAGCTCTTCACCACCTGGAAACGGGACAGCGTGGTCCTCATACTCCTCGGCGATGGCCCGGTAGTAAGCGATCTGCTCATCGAGAAGCTGGTCGAGATCTCCCGGTCCGTTCGTCACCGATGCGATCTTGCAGGGTTCGGAATCACCCGACAACCACCGCCGCGGCGCACGACCCCAACGCTCCATTCAACCGAGGTTGATCTCACCGACTCGACGCCATGAAGCGCCAGCGTCGTCGGTCCGGTACTGCTGAGCGACCGGACCGTTTGCCCAGTACTGAGTGAGCAGTGCCTGTCGCTCGCCGAAGACCTGGATGGTGCCCTGGGAGCCTGCGGCGAGACCGCGTGACGGTGCGGCGTGCTTGACCCACGAACCTCCGCCGTCGGTCGTGACGTGGATGGAACTGCGTTGCCGGTCCGGATTGATGGTGAGGACCCAGTAGGTGTTCGGTCCGAAAGTGGCCATGTCATCGACGTAGTCGGATCGTGAGAACGATGGCGCGCCAACGCCCTGGCACTGGGAGATGTCGCTCAGGGCCACGCAGCGCCAGACCTGTGTCCGCTGTCCGTGGGGCAGGCGACCGGCCACCAGCAGTCCCCCAGTCCCCATCACTTCCACTGCCTCGGCGTCCACGACCCGTCGGTTCGGGTGGGCCGTTCGGTTGGCGGTTCCGGCCTTGGGGGACCCGGCCTCGGTGTCGCGCGCGGGGTCGGTGCGGCTCGACGCCGTGCAGGCAGTGACGGTCGCCAGCAACAACACGACCAGACCAACTCGTGCCGACATCCACGAAGCCTCGAAGCACTTCTCCGCCATGCCCATGAGACGCAGTCTCCTCGCCGCCGGTTCCGTGCGCCAGCAACCGCCCGCCCGTCGGCAGGACCGCGCTCAACGCGGCGGATCCGGATGGTCCAGCGCCCGCCATGTGCGGCACTGGGGCACGTATCGGACGTACCTATGGCCGCGTTCGACCCAAGTCCACGCCTGGACATGCCCTCCCGTTGGTCGTTGGGTACGTCCGAACGACCCCGAGACCTCGCACTCAACTCGGCAGGTCCGCGGGTTGGGTTAACGCCCTCGCGGGTTCGAATCCCGCATCCTCCGCCACGTCACGTCGGCGTCACGTCGCCCAAGTCGCCTTGTGTGGTTGATCCAACTCACCTGGTGCGTCGGATCAACCACACAACGCCTGCCTCAGCCGCATGCGCCGCCCGGCTCGAGTGCCGGGCGGGCAGAGCGCCCGCTCCTGGGAGAGCGAGACCTCCGACTCGAACAGCTCGACCCAGGTGTCCGGCACCACGGGGGCGTCGACGTCGCCGTACCCCAGCAGCGCGGCCGTGCCGGCGCCGACGAGCGGGTAGGCGATGCCGTGCGCGTCGACGAGGTGGGGCGAGCCCTCGGTGGTGTCGTCCCAGCCGCCGGAGATGACGTAGGCGCCGCGACCCGGGTCGACGCGCACCGACCGCTGCCCCGCGGACACGTCGTACGCCGACGCCTCCTCGGACGGGTCGCCTGCGATCTGGACCGCGGGCACCGAGCCTGCCTCCGTCTCCAGCAACGCACACGCCTCGCCGGGCACAGGCTCGAGGGTCGTGTCCGGCCAGTGCGCGTCGAGGTAGGGCCGGCGGGCGAAGACGGCGGACACCGCCGTGCCGCTCTCGTGGACGGTGGGGGTGTGGGGAGCGGGCAGCGAGCGATAGACCGCCAGCGCGAACTCGTCGAGCGGGGCCGGACCCCGCTCGGTCAGCAGGTAGGCGTCGCCGCCGTCGGCCACGACGAGGTCCCCGGCCCGGGCGTCCGGAGGGATCCCGCTGCTGCCCCCGACGTAGGCCAGCGCACCGCCCGGCCTCGGTCCGGAAGCTCGCGACCTCCAGCGCGGCTCCCGGCGGGAAGAGTGCGAGCCACTCCCCCGGCACCCGCAGCGCCTCGACCGCCGGCGGCAGGCCGAGGTCGGCCAGCATCGCGTCCCGCGCCCGGGCCGCCTGTCCGTCCCCGGAGGGCAGGGCATAGCGATGGGCGCGCGGTGGTGCGTCGCCCTCCGCACGTTCCTGGGCGATCACGTAGTAGCGACCGCCGCTCTCCACGACGAGGCCGCCGCCCTCCACGACCCCGGCACCGGGCGTCGCGGACAGGTTGACCCGCGTACCTCGACCTTCGTTGGTGCAGGCCGTCCAGCCGGTGTCGATCAGCAGCGTCGGGGACGGAACGGTCTCCGGCGCGTCGGGGATCCCGACGTCGTCGCCGATGACCGCGGCGTCGATCGCCTCCTGCGGGACGATCTCGGGGGTGATGTCCGCGCCGAGGATGAGCATCGCCGAGGTGATGTTGGCCACCGGCCGCAGCACCGGGCCGGACCCGCCCTCCGCGTCCGGATCCGCGGCCTCGGTGATCACGTAGGCGGCACCGGTCTCCTCGGAGATGATCAGCCCCGGCTGCTCGGCCCAGTCCTCGTCCACGCCGGGCGAGAGGATGCCGGCGAGCGCGGCCGCGGCGACAGGAGTACGGCGATCGCGAGACCGCCGATGAGGGTGCGACCGGGACGGGCGGGCTCGACCTCGCGTCCGCCCGGGGCGCCCGACACGAACGCCGCGACCAGCCTGCGACGACTGAAGGAGTGGGCCTCGACGAGGTCCTTCCTGGTCGCCACGGTCCGGCCTCAGTTCCTGATGGCGCCGAAGAGTGCCGGTGGCCACCACCAGCAGCGGCAGCAGGGCGAGCAGGGAGACGCTCTCGGCGAGGTCGCCGTAGCGACCGCGCCGGACCGACGGTGTCGCGGTCAGCAGGGTCACGGCGAGCAGCACCGTCCCGGTGGCGGCCAGCGCGACGGCGACGGTGGCCCGCCAGTCGGGGTGCAGCCAGAGCAGCGCGACCGCCACGCGAGAGCAGGCCGGCGATGCCGGACACCAGCCCGACCAGGACCTCCGACCCGGTGCGGTACTGACGGGTCCGCAGCATCACGACCAGGCAACAGTCCACCGCGAGCAGCGTGCCGGCGACGCCGAGGGAGACCGCCACGGGCGCGACAGGACGAGCAGCAGGCCGACGGTGCCCGAGAGCGCCGCCAGGATCTCGTGGGCCACCCGGGCGTCGGCGGCGACGCGGCTCGGATCGACCTCGACGTGGTGCGCGGCGACGTCCTGGGGCGAGTACGACGGGTGCGCCGTGGTGCCGGTCGCTCCCAGCGCCAGCCAGGGCAAGGCGCTTCCGGCCATGACCACGAGCACCAGGGCCGTGGTCAGCACCACCGCCGGGTCGAGGCCCGCGACCTGCATGACGAGTCCGGCGGCCAGCGAGATCGCTCCCACGACGACCGGCGGGATGAGGAGCGGGCGTCCCTCGCCGAGGCCGACGAGCGCGATCAGGCCCGCCAGCATCGCCCCGGCACCGGCCCAGGCGACCACGGACCCCGACGGCGACGGCGTCTGGCGCCAGCATGCCGCCCGCGACCGCGGCGTGGAGGGCACCGATCCAGGCCATCACGACGGACGCCTCGGGCTCGTCCCGGACCCGCGAGAGCAGCGACCGCTCCGGCGACGAGGCCGAGCGCGACCACGGCCGCGGCGACCGCCGCGAGCGCATCGTCCCGGATGAACAGGGCGATCGCACCGAGCGACATCAGCAGGCCCGCCGCGGTCAAGGCGGTACGCCGCCCGGCGGCCGCCTCCCACGGCGCGAAGTCGTGCTCGACGACGTCGGCCATCGCCTCGACGACGTCGTCGTAGACCCGCGGCGGCACCTCGTCGACACCGGCGGCGACGGTGAGCAGGCGCGCCGTCCTCGACTCCCTGCATGGTCAGGCCGGCGTCGCCGGCGAGCCGTCGTCCCGTCCCGGGTGAGGAGCCAGTAGCCGCCGTAGGCCGTGCCGGGGTCGAGCAGGCCGACGCTGCGGGCGAGCTCGGGGACCAGCTCGGCGACGGGAACAGCCCCGGGCAGCACGAGATCGACGCGGCGGCTGCCGGACGCGACGGTCACCTTGACCAGGCCGGAAGCGCTGGTGGGCGCCTGACTCATCGACTCACTCCCTCCACCTCACGCGAGCGACCCCGCGGTGGACCGGCGGCACACTAGCGCTCGTGGGGAAACGTCCGGCGACGCTCAGATGTCGAAGGCGGCGGCGCCGCGTTGGTCGGCGGCCCGGTAGTCGGCGTTGGACCGGTGAACGCTGCGGCTGGTCTGGTCGAGGAGGTCCCGCATCTCCTGGATCGCCCTGTCCCACCGGGCCCTGGCCGCGGTGTAGGCCGCCTGTGCGCTGGCCGGTCCAGTCGCTGCGCAGCGGCGCCAGCTCGGACTCCAGGCGGTTCATGCGGTCATCGATCTGCCTGACCGTGGCGTGGAGGTCCTGCCGCGGCGGTGTCCAGGCCGGCGTGGTTGACGCGAATTCCGTCGAGGCTCATCTCGTTCACTTCCTTCGCCCGGCGCTCAGCCGAGCCGGCTGGCGGTGCGCTGGTAGGTGGCCGACTGGGCCTCGTCGGTGGCGAGGTTGTCGCGTTCGGTTCGGGTCAGCGCGGCCTCGAACTCGTCGAGCGCAGAGACGATCACCCGCTGCTTCTCGGTCCAGGCCTGGTGCAGCGCGAAGAACGCCTGCCCCCCGGCCCCGGCCCACCCGCCCCGCAGAGCCCTCGATCTGCCCCTCCAGCCGGGCACTGATCTGGTCGAAGTCACCCCGGGCCCCGGCCACCAGACCGGCCGCCCTCGTCAGGGTGCCCTCACCCTGACCCATCTCTGCTGCGGACATGCTGCCTCCTTCGTGCACTCCCCCGGGCCGGCACCACGCCGCTCGGCTGTCCTCGGACCGGTCACCCCGGCCCACGACGAGGGTCCTACGCCTGGCCGTGCCCCACAACCGTTCGGATCCGGACCTGTGGAGAACGCTCCGGAGACCCCGTCGATCGCCCGTATCGTCGGCCCGGACCGAGGGCCGGTCGGGACCGAGGGGGACCCAGTGACGACCACGCTGCGGGGAGCCCGCGTCGACGAGCCGGAGATGCCGTCGGGCCAGATCGTGCTCCAGGCCCCGCCGCGGATCGAGCCCGGTGAAGGCGGGTCGGGGATTCTGATGAACGTCGTCCCGCTGCTCGGCAGCGTCGGCGCGATCGTGCTGGTCGCGACGATGGGCTCGAGCACCGGCGGCCGGAGCTACGTCGCGGCGGGGATGTTCCTGTTCGCCACCCTCGGCTTCATCGTCGTGCAGCTGGACCGGCAGCGGAAGCAGCGCGCCCACCAGGTCACCGGGTCACGGACGGCGTACCTCCGCTACCTGGGCAACGTCCGGCAGGTCGCCCGCGAGGCCGCCGTCCAGCAGCGCCGCGCCCTGACCTGGCACCACCCCGACCCGTCCGCCCTGCCGTCGCTGGCCGAGGAGCGCTCCCGGGTCTGGGAGCGCTCCAGCGTCGACCCGCACTTCCTGCACGTCCGGTACGGCGTCTGCTCCCAGCCCCTGGCCCTGGAGCTGGTGCCGCCCGAGAGCGCCCCCGACGACCAGGTCGACCCGGCCGCCGCGTCCGCGGTGCACCGGCTCCTCGTCGTGCACCGGCTCCAGCCGAAGCTGCCCGCGAGCGTCGACCTGCGTGCGTTCGACCGGATCGAGGTCTGCGGTCCGGAGGACCCGGCGCGGGCGCTGGCCCGGGCGATGATCTGCTCGGCGGCCGCGTTCCACTCCCCCGAGCACCTCGTGATCGCCGTCCTCTCCACCGAGCACAACCTCACCCACTGGGACTGGCTCAAGTGGCTCCCGCACGTCCAGAGCGCCCAGCAGTACGACGCGGTCGGTCCGAGCCGGATGGTGACCACGTCGCTGGAGGACATCGCCGCCCTGTTGCCCTCCGACCTCGGCGACCGGCCCCGCTTCGGTGCCGACGAACGGCCGGTGACACCACACATCCTGCTGGTGATCGACGGGGCACACCTGCCGCCCGGCAACCACGTCGTACCGCCCGACGGCCTGCACGGCGTGACCGTCCTCGACCTGCCGAGCCGGTGGGACGAGCTCGAGGACGGCACCCGCCTGCGCCTCCAGCTCGAGGGCGATCCGGACGGGGACGGCACGCTGCCGCTGCTCGCCCTGCGGGTGCGGGAGGAGCCGGTGCGGGCGCTCGGCGACCAGTGCGACCTGGCCACCGCGGAGGCCTTCGCCCGCCGGATCGCGCCGCTGCACACGGTCTCCTCCGGAGCGGCCGAGACGCACGGGCGAGATCAGCGGCCCCTCCGACTTCATGGACCTCCTGGGCCTGGGCGACGTCCGGGGCTTCGACCCGGCCGCGGCCTGGCGGCACCGACCCGGCCCGCGACCGGCTGCGGGTGCCGATCGGGGTCGGCGAGGGCGGCGCGATGGTGCACCTCGACCTCAAGGAGTCCGCCCAGCAGGGCATGGGCCCGCACGGCCTGGTGATCGGTGCGACCGGCTCGGGCAAGTCGGAGTTCCTGCGCACGCTGGTGCTGGGGCTCGCGATGACCCACTCGCCCGAGCAGCTGAACATGGTCCTGGTCGACTTCAAGGGCGGGGCCACGTTCGCCGGCATGTCCGGCATGCCGCACGTGTCCGCCGTGATCACCAACCTGGCCCAGGAGCTCAGCCTGGTCGACCGGATGCAGGACGCCCTCTCGGGAGAGATGGTGCGGCGACAGGAGCTGCTGCGCGAGGCCGGCAACGTCGCCTCGGTCCGCGACTACGAGCGCGCCCGCCAGGCCGGCGAGGACCTCGAGCCGATCCCGTCCCTGCTCATCGTGGTCGACGAGTTCTCCGAGATGCTCTCCGCCAAGCCGGAGTTCATCGACCTGTTCGTGGCGATCGGCCGGCTGGGTCGCTCCCTCGGGCTCCACCTGCTGCTGGCGTCCCAACGGCTCGAGGAGGGCCGGCTGCGCGGCCTGGAGTCGCACCTGTCCTACCGGGTCGGGCTCAGGACGTTCAGCGCCTCCGAGTCCCGCACCGTGCTCGGCGTCCCGGACGCCTACGAGCTGCCGTCGGTGCCCGGCCTCGGCTACCTCAAGCCCGACCAGTCGACGCTGCTCCGGTTCAAGGCGGCGTACGTCTCGGGTCCGCCGAGCGGGAAGGTGCGGGTACGCCGCGACAAGGGCGGGCACGTGCAGGGCATCCTCCCGTTCACGATCTCGCACGTCCGCAGCCTCAGCCCTCCGGCACCCGAGCCCGAGCCGGAAACCACAGCCGTCATCGCAAGCGGTGAGCAGGAGTCGCTGCTGGACGTGGCGGTCCGCCAGATGGTGGGGCGCGGCCCGGCTGCCCACGCAGGTGTGGCTGCCCCCGCTCGACGCACCCGACAGCCTGGACGACCTGATGGTCGACCTGGCGGTGGACCCGACGCTCGGCCTGGTCTCGCACCAGTGGCGCGGCCTCGGCGGACTGGTGATCCCGCTCGGGACGGTGGACCGGCCCCGCGAGCAGCGGCGCGACACCCTGACCGTCGAGCTGGGCGGTGCCGCCGGCCATGTCGCCGTCGTGGGTGGGCCCCGCAGCGGCAAGAGCACGCTGCTGCGCACCGTCGTGACCAGCATGGCGCTGACCACCACGCCGCTGGAGTCGCAGTTCTTCGTGCTCGACTTCGGCGGCGGCACGTTCTCCCCGCTGGCGCGGCTTCCGCACGTCGCCGGCGTCGGCACCCGGTCCGAGCCCGACGTGGTGCGCCGGATCATCGCCGAGGTGACCGGCATCGTCGACCGCCGCGAGGCGTACTTCCGGGCCCACGGCATCGACTCCATCGAGACCTACCGCAGCCGCCGGGCGGCCGGTCGGGCCGACGACGGGTACGGCGACGTGTTCCTCGTCGTCGACGGGTGGGCCACCCTGCGCGCCGACTTCGACGACCTCGAGATCGAGCTGCAACAGCTCGCCGGCCGCGGCCTGACCTTCGGCCTGCACCTCGTCACCGGCGCCGCACGCTGGGCCGACTTCCGGGCGGCGATGCGCGACGTCTTCGGCACCCGGCTCGAGCTCCGGCTCGGCGACGTCATGGACTCCGAGATCGACCGCAGGATCGCCGCGCTCGTGCCGTCGGGTCGACCGGGCCGTGGCGTGACCCAGGCCAAGCTGCACTACCTCGCGGCACTGCCGCGGATCGACGGGCAGGCCGACCCCGCCACCCTCGGCGCCGGGGTCGACGACCTCGTCGCGCGGGTCCGTGCGGCGTGGCCCGGACCGACGCGGCCCCAAGCTGCGGCTGCTCCCGGGGCGGATCGACCTGGCCGACGTACGCGCGCAGGCGGCCGAGGCCGGCCTCCCCGGACCGCGCCTGCTGCTCGGTGTCAACGAGAGGGAGCTCGCCCCGGTCGGGCTGGACCCCGACGCCGAGCCGCACCTCCTGGTCTTCGGCGACGGCCGGTCCGGCAAGAGCGCGGTGCTGCGCACCTACGTGCACGAGATCATGCGCACGCGTTCGCCGGAGGAGGCCCAGCTGGTGGTCGGTGGACTACCGCCGGTCCCTGCTGGGCGAGGTGCCCGACGACTACCTGCTGAACTACCTCACCTCCGCGACCCAGGCGACTCCCGTGCTCACGGACCTGGCCGGCTACCTGCAGAACCGGATTCCGGGACCGGACGTGACCCCCGAGCAGCTGCGCCACCGTTCGTGGTGGCAGGGCGCCGAGGTGTTCGTGGTCGTCGACGACTACGACCTGGTCGCCACGCAGCAGGGCTCGCCGGTCCAGGTCCTGCAACCGCTGCTCGCGCAGGCCCGGGACGTGGGCCTCCACCTCGCCGTCGCCCGGCGCTCGGGCGGCGCCTCCCGTGCCCTCTACGAACCGGTGATCCAGTCCCTGCGCGACCTCGCGATGCCCGGGCCTGCTGCTCTCCGGCAGCCCCGACGAGGGCCCGCTCCTCGGCAACCTCAAGCCGGTCCCGGCGCCACCCGGACGCGGCCGGCTGGTCACCCGCGACCGGGGCGTCGAGGTCGTCCAGACGGCGTGGATCGACGGCAGTCTGTAGGGAGGGTGGCGCGTCACTCCCCGATCTGGAGCTTGAAGCCCGGCAGGTCGCCGAGGTCGTACGTCGCCTCGAACGTCCGCTCGTAGCCGGTGTGCTCGATCCGCCAGCCGGCCAGCGTCCGCACGTAGCGGTCGTCGTAGAAGGCGGCGCCCTCGAGCCGGAACTTCCACTCGGCGGAGATCACCTGGTCGTGGAGGTACCACCGGCCGGTCGCGGTGTCGCCGTCGACCAGGATCTCCGGGTGGTGGCAGTGGTGCATGGTCACGATCGAGGGCCCGAGGTTCTCCCGCATGTAGCCGACCAGCGCGTCACGGTCGGCGAAGGCCAGGCCGGCGTAGTCGGCGGTCGCCTCCGGCACGAAGCACTCCGCGAACTCCACCCACTGCTTGGTGTCGAGGGTGCGCAGGTAGCGGTACTTCAGCTGCTTGATCTGCTCGAGGTCGTCGGTGCCGGTCCCGGTCATGGCGCGACCCTATCCCCGCCCTCGTACACTCGCGGGCGTGATCTTCAAGCGCGTCGGTGAGGGCCGGCCCTACCCCGACCACGGCATGACGTCGAAGGGGTGGGCCGCCGTTCCGCCGCGCCAGGTCCGCCTCGACGAGCTGGTCACCACGAAGGACACCTTGCAGCTCGCCGCCCTTCTCGACGAGGACTCGACGTTCTACGGCGACCTGTTCGCCCACGTCGTCGAGTGGCGCGGCGAGTACTACCTCGAGGACGGCCTGCACCGGGCGCTGCGGGCCGCCCTCCAGCAGCGCAACGTGCTGCACGCGCGGGTGCACCCGGTAGGTGGGTGATGGGGCAGGCCGCGCGGTCGACCCTGACCCTCGGCGGGCTGGCGCTCGTCCTGCTCCTGATGGCGACCTGGGGCTGGGCGCAGCTCACCGAGCCGTTCCCCGAGAAGTCCGAGCCCCCCACGTGCGTGAACCGTGTGGTGGCCGCCGGGGAGAAGGTCTTCGCCGACCAGGTCACCGTCAGCGTGTTCAACGCCAGCGAGCGCAACGGGCTCGCCGGGCGCACCGCCCTGGAGTTCACCGACGCCGGCTTCGGCGTCGGTGACACCGGCAACGCACCCCCGAGGACGCGGGTCGGTGCCGTGGAGATCTGGACCGAGTCGCCGAAGGCCCCCGACGTCGCACTGGTGGCCAGCCGGCTCGGCAAGGCCGTGCGGATCGAGCGGCGCGATCCGCTCGGCGTGGGCGTCACGGTCGTCGTGGGCGACGGGTTCACGAGCCTGGTCAAGGGCCCGCGCGCGGTGCGGGCCAAGGACGACACGGAGATCTGCACCCCGCCCGTCGAATGAGGTCAGGGCCGGCGGCGCGGCGCCAGCCACTGCGCCAGTCGCCCGCCCGAGGACACCTGGCGGAGACGCTCCTCGGTCTGGTCCCGCAGCTTGCGGGGCGTCACCACCAGCAGGTCGTCGCCGTGCCGCAGGACGGTACGACGCTCGGGCACCAGGATGATTCCCTCCCGGATGACCAGGGAGACCGAGGCACCGACCGGGAGCCTGAGCTCACCCACCTCGACCCCGTGCATCTGCGAGACGGGGCTGATCGTGACCTGGAGCAGGTCGGCCGCGATCCGCTCCAGCGGCGCCACCTCCAGCTCCAGGCCGCGCGGCTCGGACCGGCGCGCCACCCGCAGCACCCGGGCGACCAGCGGCAGGGTCGGTCCGGTCAGCAGCGTGTAGATCACGACCATGACGAAGACGATGTTGAACAGGCGCTCGGCGCCGACGACGTTCTCGGCCAACGGGATCGTGGTCAGGACGATGGGGACCGCTCCGCGGAGACCGGCCCACGACAGGAAGGCCAGCTCCCGGTTGCCCATCGGCGACACCACCCCGCATGCGAGCACCGACAGCGGCCGGGCGACGAACGTGAGGATCAGCCCTGACACCACGGCCAGTCCCGCGATCTCCCAGGTGATCTCGGCCGGCGAGAGCAGCAGGCCGAGCATGACGAACAGGCCGATCTGGCACAGCCAGGCCACGCCCTCGGCGAAGGACCGGGTGGCGGCCCGGTGGGGCAGCTCGCTGTTCCCGAGCACCAGCGCCGCGACGTACACCGCGGCGAACCCGGAGGTGTGCGCCGCGGCCGCGGCGCCGTAGGCCAGGAAGCAGAGGGTGAGGACGGCGAGCGGGTAGAGGCCGGACGACGGCAGCGCCGCGCGCCGCATCACCCAGGCGCCGCCGAACCCGCAGGCCAGGCCGATCGCCACGCCGCCCGCGAGCTCGAGCACGATGATCGCGCTGGTGCCGAGCAGCCCGTACTCGGAGACCGCGCCGGTGGAGATGAGGGTGACCAGGACGACGGTGGGTGCGTCGTTGAGACCGGACTCGGACTCCAGCGCGCCGGTCAGCCGCTGGGGCAGCGGGATGGTCCGCAGCACCGAGAACACCGCCGCGGCGTCGGTCGGGGAGGTGACCGCGCCGAGCAGCACCGCCAGCTCCCACGGCAGCCCGAGCAGGAAGTGCGAGCCCACCGCGACCACGCCCACGGAGACGGCGACGCCGACGGTGGCGAGGGCACCGCCGAGCCGCATCGACGGCTTCACCTCGCGCCAGGTCGTCGTCAGTCCACCTTCGGCGAGGATCACCGCCAGCGCCGCGAAGCCCAGCGCGTGGGCGAGCTCGGCGTCGTCGAACTGGATGCCGACCGGTCCGCTCTCCCCCAGCGCGACCCCGATCGCGAGGTAGATCAGCAGGCTGGGGAGGCCGGCGCGCGAGGAGACCCGCACGGCCAGGATGGCCAGGAGGGTGACCGCGGCGCCCACCAGCACGAAGCTGTCGAGCTGGTGGACGTCGAAGGTCAAGGTCACCTCACGTTGTCGCGTGGGCCGGCCGGACCCTGATCCTATCGGTCGCGTGGCGAGCAACCCTGTTCCCCCAACTGGAACGTGTTCTAGTCTTGGGCCATGGCCGAGACGACCGGAACCGCGCTGCCCGAGGTGCTGCCCGCCTCGACCCTGGGCCCCGACGCCGAGCGGTACGACGTGGTGGTGGTCGGGTTCGGGATCGCCGGCGGCTGCGCGGCGCTCGAGGCGGCCCGGGCCGGCGCATCGGTGCTGCTGCTCGAGCGGGCGGCCGTGCACGGCGGCACGTCGAGCATGTCCGGCGGCCACTTCTACCTCGGCGGCGGCACCGCGGTGCAGGAGGCGACCGGGCAGCCCGACTCCCCCGACGAGATGTTCGCCTACCTCCACGCGGTGTCGCTCGACCCGGAGCCGGACAAGATCCGCGCCTACTGCGACGGCTCGGTCGAGCACTTCGACTGGCTGGAGTCGCTGGGCTTCGAGTTCGAGCGCTCCTACTACCCCGAGAAGGCGGTGATCCAGCCCGGCACCGAGGGGCTGATGTTCACCGGCAACGAGAAGGTGTGGCCGTTCCGCGAGCAGGCGGTGCCCGCTCCCCGCGGCCACAAGGTGCCGGTGCCGGGTGACACCGAGGGCACCCGGGTCGTGATGGACCTGCTGCGCGACCGCGTGGAGGAGGCCGGCGTCGAGGTGCGCTACGAGACCGGGGCCGCCCACCTCGTGAGCGACGGGGACGCCGTGGTCGGGGTGGCCTGGCGGCGCTTCGGCGAGCGAGGCGTCGTCGCGACGCGCTCCGTCGTGCTCGCGGCGGGTGGGTTCGTGATGAACGCCGACATGGTCGCCGAACACACCCCTGTGCTCGGCTCCAAGCTGATGCCGCTCGGGTCGACGTACGACGACGGGCTCGGCATCCGGCTCGGCTCGTCGGTCGGCGCCCAGCTCAGGCACATGGAGCAGCCGTTCATCACCGCGCCGTTCTACCCACCGTCGTCGCTGGTGACGGGGATCGTGGTCAACAAGCGGGGTGAGCGGTTCGTGGCCGAGGACTCCTACCACTCGCGGACCTCCGGCTTCGTGATGGAGCAGCCCGACCAGACGGCGTACCTGATCGTCGACAGCGAGCACATCGAGCACCCGAAGATGCCGCTCGCGCCGTTCATCGACGGCTGGGAGACGATCGCGGAGATGGAGGCGGGGCTCGGCCTGCCGGCCGGCTCGCTGGCCGCGACGCTGGCTCGCTACAACGAGCACGCCGCCCGCGGCGAGGACCCCGACTTCCACAAGGCGCCGGAGTGGCTGGCCCCGCAGGACACCGGCCCCTGGGGCGCCTACGACCTGACGCTGGGCAACGCGCTGTACGCCGGCTTCACCCTCGGCGGGATCGCGACCAGCATCGACGGCGAGGCGCTGCGCCCTGACGGCTCGGTGATCGCGGGGTTGTACGCCGCCGGAGCCTGCGCCTCCAACCTGGCCCAGGACGGCAAGGGCTACGCCTCCGGCACCCAGCTCGGCGAGGGCTCGTTCTTCGGCCGCCGCGCCGGGCGCGCCGCGGCAGCGATCGCGCGAAACCGTTGAGTTGGGCATCACGACCCGGTCGAGTTGGGCGGTCGCTGAGCACCGCAACCACGTCAGTCATGCCCAACTCAGGGACTCAGTCGACGCCCAACTCAACGAGGCAGGCACCGTCGCCCGGATGAACGTCGCCAGCCGCGCCAACGTGCCGCCGTTCCACGTGATGGACCTGCTCGCGGCCGCCGACGCCCGCCGGCGCAGCCACGGCGACCTGGTCAACCTCGTGGCGGGCCAGCCCAGCACCGGCGCGCCGGCGCCGGTGAAGGCCGAGGCGATCCGGCTGCTGCAGTCCGAGGACCCGCTGGGCTACACCGTCGCCGCGGGCATCCGCGAGCTGCGCGAGAAGATCGCCGACCACCACCGGCGACTCCACGGCGTCGAGGTCCGCGCCGACGACGTGATCGTCACGACCGGGTCGAGCGGGGGCTTCCTGCTGGCCTTCCTGGCCGCGTTCGAGCCCGGCGACCGCGTGGCGATGGCCCGCCCCGGCTACCCCTGCTACCGCAACGTGCTGACCGCTCTCGGCTGCGAGGTCGTCGAGCTGCCGTGCGGCCCGGAGACCCGGTTCCAGCCGACGGTGGCCCAGCTCGAGCAGGTCGAGGACCTGGCGGGCGTCGTGGTGGCGAGTCCGGCCAACCCGACCGGCACGATGCTGCTGCCCGAGGAGCTCGCGGCGATCGCGGCCTGGTGCGAGCGCAGCGGCGTGCAGCTGATCTCCGACGAGATCTACCACGGCATCGAGTACGACGAGCCAGCGCTGTCCCGCTCCGCCTGGGAGACCTCGCGGGAGGCCGTGGTGTTCAGCTCGTTCTCCAAGTACTTCTCGATGACCGGATGGCGGATCGGCTGGATGCTGGTGCCCGACCGGCTGCGCCGGCCGGTCGACGTGCTCACCGGGAACTTCACGATCTGCCCGCCGGTGATCGCCCAGTTCGCTGCGCTGGCGGCGTTCGACGACGCGTCGTACGCCGAGCTGGACGGCCATGTCGCGCGCTACGCCGACAACCGGGCCCTGCTGCTCGAGGGGCTGCCGGCGCTGGGGATCACCGAGCTGGCGCCGGCCGACGGCGCGTTCTACGTGTACGCCGACGTCGGCCACCTGACCGACGACTCGATGGCGTGGGCCCATGACCTGCTCGCGACCACCGGGGTGGCCGTCGCGCCCGGCGTCGACTTCGACACCGCGGTCGGGAACCGCTTCGTCCGGCTCAGCTTCGCCGGCCCGCGCACCGACGTCGAGGTCGGGCTCGAGCGGCTGGCGGCGTACCTGCGCTGACCCCGCCCCAGCAGACGAGCGTCAGGGCGTCGGGTGGTACGGCGGCACCGGCTCGTACGGCGGCAGGTCACGGGGCATCGGCAGCCCCGCGAGCAGCGACCGGGCGACGAACCCGTTGCGGATCCGCTGCGGATGGTCACCCACCCGCTTCTCGTCCACCACCCGGCCGGTGCGGTAGGAGATCTTGGCGACCTGGTCGGTGCCGCTCCAGGAGATGTAGCAGTAGCGGCCGTCGGCGCTCGGCGTCACCCAGTAGGGCTTGCCGTCCTCCTTCTTCACCAGCTTGGTGCGCTGGTAGGAGGAGCGGTCGACGACGGTGAGGTAGTCCGACATGGTGCCGGCGACGCAGATCTTGGTGCCGCGTGGGTTCATCGCGATGCCGTGGTGCGCGGAGTCGAGGACGTACTGCTCGCGCGGCATGTCGGGGACCAGGTTCGGCAGCCTCTTGAACCGTTGCAGCTTGCCGCTGCTGCGGTCCATCTCGACGAAGCCGTGGAAGAAGCTCAGCTGGAAGTAGACCTTCTGGTCGTTCGGGGAGAGTGTCATCGGGCGCACGGCGGTGCTCATGTCCTCGCGGCCGCGGGCATCGAGCTTCTCGCGCAGGTTGTAGGTCCGCAGGACCTCGTAGGTGTCGGCGTCGACGATCTGGAAGCGGCGTTCACCCTTGGTCGGGTCGGCTTCCGGCTGGTCGAGCGGCGTGTAGACCATGCCGATGCTCGCGTGGATGATCTTCTCGCCGCCGTCGATGTAGACGTTCTCGTGGGGCGAGCCGCCGGACGGGAACTGCCCGACCTCCTCGCCGGACTGCACGTCGATCGCGTGCACCACGTTGCCGGTCGAGGCACTGACGACCACGGTCTGGCCGTCGGGCGAGATGGCCATGTGGTCCGAGCGCTGGCCGGCCACGGGGAAGCGCCACACGATCTTCTTCGTCTTGAGGCTGATCGCGACCACGTCGGCGTACGACGGGCGCGACGCGATCAGCAGCCGCCCGTCGTTGGAGGTGTACATGTCGTCCACGAGCTGGTCGTGGCCCTCACCGATCGCCTCCCGGATGGCCAGGAAGTAGGCCAGCCGCTCGGGGTTGGTCGCGATCTCCATCATCCGCTCGTCCTGGTCGGGCACCATGTTGATCCGTCCCACCCGCTTGAACGTGCCGGGCGTGAGCAGGTCGACGGTGCCCTCCCAGTTGTTGCCGACGAAGACCAGGCGCTTCACGTCGCCGACCGGCGTCTGCTCCTCGCTGGCGGCGGCGGGACCCGCCGGGCCCAGGCCGAGGGCCAGGGCGGCGCCGGTCAGGGCTGCCACGAGGGTGCGGGCGGTGGTGCGGACGGACATGCTTCCTCCGGATCGGTGGACGTCACGGGTTCAACGAGCACCCTCCGCCCGCCGTTACGGGGACGTGGGTCACCCGGCTGAGGCGGCTCAGACGAGGTCGTGCACGAACTCGCCGAGCTGGGTCAGGTTGCGGCACTCCACCATCGGCACGATCGCGCCGTAGGTCCGGGCGGCCGAGTCGCCGGTGTCCCAGTGCCGGGTGTGCTCGGGGTTGAGCCACCAGGCGTGCCGGCACTGGTCGGCCATCTCCCGCAGCACGCCGTCGGCCAGGTCGCTGTAGTTGGACCGGGCGTCCCCCAGGATCAGCAGCGACGACTTCGGCCCGAGCGCGTCGGCGTACTCCTCGGTGAACTTGCTGAAGGCCCGGCCGTAGTTGGTCCGTCCCCACAGCGCGGCGTGCGCGGTGCTGGCGGCGAGGTCGGCCATCACGTCGACCACGTCGGCTCCGGGCCGGAAGTGGTGGGTCACCTCGTGCACGTGGTCGATGAAGGTGAACGCGCGGACCTTGGTGAACTGGTCGCGCAGCGCGAACACCAGCAGCAGCGTGAACTGCGCGAAGTTCGCCACCGACCCGCTGACGTCGCAGAGCACGACCAGCTCGGTGCGGTGTGGCCGCTTCGGCCGGTGGTGGGTGGTCAAGGGCACGCCTCCGGTGGAGACGGAAGCCCGGACCGTACGACGGAAGTCGAGTGCGCCGCGGCGGCGGGCGTGCCGCTCCTTGGTGAGCCGGGTCGCCAGCCGGCGGGCGAGCGGGTAGATCTCCCGGCGCATCTCCTCGAGGTCGGCCTTCCGCGCCGCGGTGAAGTCGAGCCGGTCGATGGTGGGCCGGACCGCGACGTCGGCGACGTGGTCGGGGCCCTTCTCCTCGGCGATCCGGCGGCGGGCGTCGTCCTCGACGAGGCGGGTGAACGCCCCGAGCCGACGCCCCGCGACCCGACGCGCCTCCTCCTCGACCCGTCCCTGCGTCAGCAACGCGGACACGATCTGCTCCACCAGGTCGGCCGGTGAGACCCGCTGCAGCGCGGTGTAGGCCGACCAGGAGCTGAGTCCGGGGCCGCGGCCGGGCATCGCGCCGAACCGGCCGACCGCCTCGACCGCGAGGTCCGCCATCGCCTGCTCGTCGCCCTCGCCGAGCGCCGGCAGCAGCTCGGCCCGGAAGTCGCGCAGGGCCCCCGCGTTGTCCCGCACCCCGCCCGTCGGGCTCCGTCCCCGTCCTCGGCCTCCTCGGCGGCGGCGCCGGAGCCGACCAGCCGCGGGAAGTACAGGTCGAAGAGCGTGTCGAAGGTGGTGCGCTGGGACTGCTTCTTGACCAGGGTGGCGGCGTACGCCGCCCGCACCGTGGCGCGCTCGTCCCACGGCAGCGACCTGGAGCGCCTGCACGGCGTCGAGCCCCTCGACGAGGCTGACCGACATCCCCGCTCCCCGCAGCGCCTCGAGGAACGCGATGTGGCGGTCGACCAGCCCTCCGGTCATCCCCGGCTCACCCGGTGATCCGCAGCTCTTTGACCGCGCGCTCGTGGTCGGAGGCGTGCTTGAGGATCACGCCGAGGGTGTCGCTGATCGCCTGCGGGTCCAGCTCCCGGATCTCCAGGGCCACCAGCGTCCGCGCCCAGTCGACGGACTCCGCGATCGACGGCGCCTTCTTCAGCTCCAGCTCGCGCAGCCGCCCGACCACCTCGACCAGGGACCTGGCCACCTTGTCGTCGAGGTCCGGGACCTGGCCGGTGACGATCTCCCGCTCCCGCTCGGCGTCCGGGTAGTCCAGGTGGAGGTAGAGACACCTGCGCTTGACCGCCTCGGAGAGCTCCCGGGTCGCGTTCGAGGTCAGCACGACGTAGGGACGGCGGGTCGCGACGAGGGTGCCGAGCTCGGGGATGGTGACCTGGAAGTCGGAGAGCACCTCCAGCAGCAGGCCCTCCACCTCGACGTCGGTCTTGTCGACCTCGTCGATCAGCAGGACGGTCGGCTCGTCTCGCCGGATCGCGGTCAGCAGCGGCCGGGTGAGCAGGAACTCGTCGGTGAAGATGTCGTCGTGGGTCTCGTCCCAGGACTCGTCCGACGTGCTGGCCTGGATGCGGAGCAGCTGCTTCTTGTAGTTCCACTCGTAGAGCGCCCGCGCCTCGTCGAGCCCCTCGTAGCACTGCAGGCGGACCAGCTCCGCGCCGGTCGCCCTCGAGACGGCCTTGGCCAGCTCGGTCTTGCCGACGCCGGCCGGGCCCTCCACCAGGAGCGGCTTCTCGAGGGCCCCGGCCAGGAAGGCGGTGGTCGCCGTGGCGTGATCCGCCAGGTAGCCGGCGTCGTGCAGGCGGGTGGTCACCTCGCTCGGCGAGGAGAACCATCCGGAGTCCGGGGCGGGTCGCGAGGTCACCGGGCGAGCATAGGCGCGTCGGCTCGGTCTGGACCGCGCGTGTCATCCGTCGTACGCCGCGTGACCGGTGCGCGGGCGCCTCGTTGGACCCACAACGAGCACTCCGTGGAGTCGACCGATGCGCCTGCACCCTCGCCGCACCCCGCGCACGCTGCGCGGCCAGCTGGCGCGTGCCCTCGTGGGCACGGTGGTGTTCACGACCGCCGGTGCCGCGGTCGCGGCGATGGGCGCGGACGGCCACGACGTCCCGGACCAGTGGCGGGAGGGGCTGACCCACACCGAGCAGGCGCCGGCCCGCACCCAGCGGATCATGGAGCGCTACGACTGCTCCTTCACCGGGTACGGCCACGACGCCACGCCGCGGTCGGCGATCGTGCAGCGCCCCTCCGGGCGGCTGGCCGCCGTCACGTTCGACGAGGGGTGGCGGGCCTACACCTCCGACAGCGGCGCGAGCCTCGTCGCCGTCTGCCTGCGCCAGGTCCGCTGACCGCCGTCAGTCGAAGGCTCCGTGCCGCCCCTCGCCGGCGGCGAACCTGGCCGCTCCCTCGGCGGCCTCGGCCAGGGCGTCCCGCCCGAGCGAGAGCTCACGCTGCATCGCGGTCGCCTCGTCCCGACCGTGCTGGTCGAGCACGCTCATGCGGTCGCCGCGCAGGCAGGTCTGCGGGAACTCGGCCAGCTCGTGGGCCAGCCACTCGGCGCGCTCCCGGGTCGTGCCCGGCGCGACCACCCGGTTGACCAGGCCCATCGCCGCCGCCTCGGACGCCTCGACCGGGCGGCCGGTGAGGATCAGGTCCAGGGCGCGGCTGGTCCCGATCAGCCGCGGCAGCCGGACCGTGCCGCCGTCGATCAGCGGGACGCCCCACCTGCGGCAGAAGACGCCCAGCACCGCGTCGCTGGCGGCCACCCGCAGATCGCACCACAGCGCGAGCTCGAGCCCGCCCGCGACGGCGTGCCCCTCGATCGCGGCGATCACCGGCGTGGAGAGCCGCATCCGGGTCGGTCCCATCGGCCCGTCGCCGTCGTCCTCGACCCGGTTGTCCATCGCCTTGAGGTCGGCGCCGGCGCAGAACGTCCCGCCGTCGCCGTACAGCACGGCGGCCGAGCAGCTCTCGTCCGCCTCGACCTCGCGGAACGCCTCCACCAGCGCCTGCGCCGTCGCCCGGTCGACCGCGTTGCGGGCCTCGGGACGGTGCAGGACGACGGTGGCGACGGGCCCGTCACGTTCGATGCGCACGTTCATGCGCTCACCCTAGTGACGGGCCCCCGCCTCCTCAGGGGGTCGAGTCGCAGACGAAGTGCGCCGGGTTGAGGTCGTAGACCGGGTTGGCGTTGGCCGAGCGGTCGCCGTTGAAGACCATCGACAGCTCCCACCAGCCCGAGCTCCCGGTCGTCGCGGCCCCCAGCGCTCCGTCGCCGGCGGCCAGGCGCTGCCAGAACTTCTGCATCGCCGGTGAGAGCAGCCGCATCACGGAGTTGCCGCCGTAGGCGCCCTCGCAGACGAAGTAGCCGTTGTAGGAGCCCGTGCCGTCGACCATCTTGTCGGTGCCGTGGTCGGGGCTCGGCTTGCTCCAGTCGGCCTGCATGCCGTCGGCACCCCAGCCGCCGTACATGAAGTCCATGCCCTTGAAGTCGACCTCCGGGTCGCCGCCGTTGCGGAGATCGGTGACGACGTCGAGCAGGTCGGCGCCGTGGCCGCCGTAGAGGTGGTCGTGCTCCCAGCCACCCCAGATCCGGTCGTTGCCGTGGTCGCCGAACAGGACGTCGTCGTCCGCCGCCGAGGTGGACTCCGCCGTCGGCACCTCACCGGAGGTGCCCCCGAGGGACCGGTTGCCCCAGGCGGTGTCGTTGCCGGCGCCGCCGTGGAGGACGTCGTCACCCAGCCCGCCGAGCAGCGTGTCCGCCCCGCCGGCACCGCCGTTGGTCACGGAGGCCACGTTCGGGTAGAGCGTGGTGGTACGCCGCAGCGTGCCCGGCACGTCGACCCGGTCCTGGATGAACCCGTCGGCCGAGATCAGGGTGCCGGGGCCGGTGCCGCCGTTGACCGACGTGGTGACCAGGCCGAGGTCGCCGAGCACCGAGTCGTCGCCGGCATTGCCCTCGGCAAGGTCGTCGCCCAGGGCGCCGTACACCTCGTCGTGGCCGTCGTTGCCGTGCAGGGTGTCGTCGCCGTAGGCATCGCCGTGCTCGGCGATGCCGGCCAGCTTGACGGTGCGGATCAGCAGCTGCCCGCCCAGGTAGCCCTGGTAGGCCCAGGTCGCTGCCCGGTCGATGCGGCCGTTGTCGCCGGCCACGGCGTCGTTGCCGGCGTCGCCCCAGACCTCGTCGTCGCCGTCGACCAGGGCGTTGGGCTGGGTCGGGAAGTTCCCGGTGCCCGGCTCGCCGACCAGTCCGCCGACGTCACCGCCGTCGACCACCTTCGCCGACGATCCACCGAGGGCGTCGTCGTCGCCGGCGTCGCCGTGGACGGTGTCCTCGGCGGCGTTGCCCTCGAGCCAGTCGTCCCCGTCGCCGCCGTTGATGATGTCGAGGCCCGCCTGCCCGTGCACGAGGTCGCGCTCACCGTCGCCGTCGAGCGTGTCCGAGCCACCGCTGCCGACCTCGGGTGCGGCGGTGTCGCCGGCCACGTCGAGGTCGTAGAGCAGCACGGTGCGCACCGCGTCTCCGGTGTTCGGGTCGGTGTCCCCGGTCCGGGTGATCGAGCCGTTGTCGCCCAGGATCACGTCGGCCCCGTCGGCCGCCGCGAGACCGGTGCCGCCACCGTTGACGTCGTCCCGGCCGTCGATGACCCCGGCCAGGTCGACCGGGACCTGCGCGAGGCCCGAGCCACCGGTGAGGTCGTCCGCGCCCTCGCCACCGTTGATCGTGTCGTCACCGGTGTCGCCCGCGGCGAGGTCGTCGGCCGCGCCGCCGTCGATCCGGTCGTCACCGCCCTGCCCGAACAGCCGGTCCTCGTCGTCCTGGCCCAGGATCGTGTCGGGTCCCGAGGCGTGCAGGAACCGTTCCGTCGAGGCGGCGTACTCGACGTCGTACTCCTCCACGTCGCGGTCGTCGCCGGACACGAGGCCGTTGTCGCCGAGCGCGACGTCGTCGCCGGTGCCGCCCTCGACCAGGTCGCCGCGGGAGGTGCCGGACACGGTCACGGCGCGGTCGTCGACCTCGGGCAGCGTGGTGCCGCCGAACAGGTCGTCCTCGCCGGCGTCGCCGTAGACGTCGTCCGCGCCGCTGTTGCCCTCGGCGACGTCGTCGTCCGCGTTCCCGTGGACCGTGTCGCGGCCGGACTGTCCGTAGATCCGGTCCGCGTCGTCGCCGCCGTTGAGGACGTCGTCGCCCGCGGTGGTGGCCGACGGTGCCGGGGAGGCGTCGAGGAACGGGATGTCGAACATCGTGACGGTCCCGCCCGTGGACCGGACGCCGTTGTCGCCGAGGATCACGTCCTCGTCGGCGTCGCCGTGGATGGTGTCGCCGTCGTCCGCCGTGCCCTGCCACGTCCGCTCGGTGCCGTCGGTGTTGCGGTCCCGTCCGGAGCCGCCCACCAGGAGGTCGAGGCCGTCGCCGCCGTGGATCTCGTCGGAACCGAGCCCACCCTCGACGGTGTCCGCGTCCTCGTCACCGAAGACCGTGTCGCCGCCGCCCTCGCCGTAGACGAGGTCGTCCCCGGGTCCGCCGTGGATCTCGTCCGCGCCGGCCGCCGTGCCCCCGGGCACGTCGGTGAGGTGGGCGCCGAGGAGGACCCCGAGACCCGAGCGCACCGGTGCGCCGTTGTCGCCCAGGAGCACGTCGGCCCCGTCGCCGCCGTCGACCCTGTCCCCGGCGTCCGAGGTACCGGAGACCGAGCTGCCGCCGATCACGATGTCGACGTGGGCGCCGCCGGACAGGGTGTCCGAGCCCTGGTTGCCCTCGACCTGGTCGATGTCGAGGCCGCCGTACTCCTCGTCCGCGCCGGCGTTGCCCAGCAGCAGGTCGGCCCCGGAGTCGCCGAACAGGTCGTCGTCACCGTCGTTGCCGCGCACCTCGTCCGCGTCTGCCTCACCCCGGGCGGTGTCCGCGCCGGCGCCGCCAGCGGCCAGGTCTGCGCCCGCGCCGCCGTTGAGCTGGTCGCCGCCCGCGCCGCCGAACACCGCGTCGTGGCCGCTGTGCCCGAACACGCAGTCGGCGTCCCCGGCGCCGGAGGAGCCGGGCACGGAGCCGAGCACCTGGACGGCCTGGTTCACGGGTACGTCGAAGCGGCCCGCGCCGACCACGAGCCCGGCGACCACGCCGCTGTCGTCGCCGTCGATGTCCCCGTCGCCGTCGAGGTTCACGAGGCCGTTGAGGACGGCCACCCCGTCGAGGCGTCCGTCGTCGGCGCCGCTGATCGTGCCGTCGCCGTTGAGGTCCACCTCACCGCGCGGCCCGCTGGCCAGCGCGGTGTTGCGGATCAGCGCCACCCGGTCGGTGCACGTGGTGATGCTGCCGTCGGTGCCGCTCGCGTCCGCGCTGCTCACCCGCGACTCCAGGGCGGTCCCCGAGGTCACGGACAGGTTGCCCAGCGAGGCGACGCCGGCCCGGCCGCCCTCGATGCTGTCCTGGAAGGAGATCCCGGAGACCGTGGCACCGTCGCCGGTGACGATGTCGTTGCCGTCCGCGCCGGTCATCGCGTCGGAGCCGGCGTTGCCGATCGCGACGTCGTTGCCGGTGCCGGCGTCGACCAGGTCGTCGCCCGCGCCGCCCTCGGCGTAGTCGCCGCCCTGGCGGCCGAGCAGCCGGTCGTGGCCGTCGCCGCCGCGCAGCTCGTCGGAGCCGACCGTGGTGCCGCCGGGACCGGTCTCGGCCTCGAGGAGGTCGTCGCCGCCGTTGCCGCAGATCGTGTCGTCGCCCTCGCCACCGGTGAGGGAGTCGGGGCCACCGCCGCCGGCCACCCAGTCGTTGCCGAGCTGACCGTCGACCGAGTCGCCGGCCCCGTCCACGGCAGCGTTGCCCGCGCACGCGTCGGACCGGAAGGTGCCGGAGGAGACCTCGCCGTCACCGAAGATCACGTCGTTGCCGACGTGCCCGGTGATCTGGTCGCTCCCGGTGCCGCCGACGAGTCGGTCGGCGCCGTCCTTCACGTCCGCGCTCAGGGAGGGCTGCCGGACCTTGGCCCGGTCGTACTCCGCCGCCGACAGGCCAGGTCCGCCGGACACGGTGTCGTTGCCGGCGTCGCCCCAGACCTTGTCCGCGCCCGCGTCGCCGCTCAGGTTGTCGTTGCCCTCGCCACCACGGAGCTCGTCGGTGCCGAGGCCACCCCCGACGATGTCGTCGTTGGCGCCGCCGTCGGCCTTGTCGTCACCGGTGCTGAGGGTGATCCGGTCGGTGCCCTCGTCGCCCTTGACGTCGTCGTTGCCCTCGCCGGTGATGATCGTGTCGTCGCCGGAGCCACCACTGACCTTGACGGGCACGGTGAGCTTGTGGGTCGTTCCGGCGAGGTCGACGCCGGCCAGGAACTCCATGATGTCGTTCTCGTCGGAGGCGTTGCCCGTGATCGCGCCGCCCTTCGGCACGACCTTCTCCTGGTAGATGCCGAAGGCCTCGACCGAGACGAGGGTGCCCTCCGTCTCGCCGACGGTCCCGTCACCGTTCGCGTCGCCGACCGCGGAGATCTGCCGGACCCGGAACTTCTCGCTCTTCTTGTCCTCCGAGACGTTGCGGTCCCCGGCGTTGACGCCGATGTTGAGCCGCAGGTTGCTCCCGTCGGGCTGCGCCAGGACGGGCGGCTCGGGCTCGCACTTGACCTCGAACAGCTTCAGCGGTGGCTTGAGCCGCCACAGCTCCACGTCGTAGCGGAAGCTCTTGATGAACAGGTCGACCTCCACGAAGAACCCGAAGTAGAAGTCCATCCAGCCCGACAGGGTGAACAGGCAGAGCGGGTCGTCGGCGAACTGCCGCATCTCGGCGATCCGGAACCTGCCGTCGTTGTTGGGGTCGTTGAGGTCACCGGCGATCGTGATCGACACGCCGCCGTAGATGCCGACGCGGAAGATCTTGACGCTGACGGCGCCCTCGAGCTGCACCGTGAGGGTCAGCGTGAGCTCCGGGGTCTCGTTGCCGGAGGCGTCGAAGTCGTCGATGTAGAAGCCGTCCATCAACGAGTCCGGAGCGAAGTCGCCCGGGTTGGTGAGCAGCGCGTTGCGCAGGCCGAGGGTGTCGTAACCCATGGCGAGGTGGGCGCCGAAGGTGACGCTCAGCCCGATGCCGATGTCGACGGGGACCGGACCGGCCATGAACGGACCGAACTTGAGCCCGAGACCGGCGGTGGCCCGGAGGGTTCCCAGGTCGACCCGGACGAGGGTGGCGTCCTCGCCGACGATCAGCCCGAAGATCTCCGAGTAGTCCTCCAGGAACGGGAACGTGATCGCCGTACCGGTGAGCTTGGGGCGACCGATCCGGGCGCTGATCGTGGCCGCGCGCTCCTTGCCGGTGCACCCGGTGGAGGTCGGGCACGGCTGGGTCTGGATCACCTTGGTCTTGCCGTAGCTCGAGGAGCCCTTGTCGGTGCTGGTGCAGTCCTTGGGCATCCGCCGGGTGGTCTGGGTGGCTGCCGGGCTGGCGGTGGTCGTGCCGCCCACACCACGGGCCCCACTGGCGGTCGGGTTCGGGTTCTGCTTCATCGTCCCGCCGCACGGGCCGGTCTTGGCCTGCTTGGGCAGCATCTTGAACGAGCCGCTCAGGTTGACCGACGGGATCTTCAGACCAGAGGTGTACTCCGGCACGGGGCTCGGCCCGAGCGGGATCAGCATCTGGGTGTCGGTACGCCGGATGCCGGCCACCACGTCGAGGACCTCGAGCACCTTGCGGACGAACGACAGGTCGTTGCCCGAGACACCCTCGAGGATGTCGAGCAGTGAGACCTGCTCACCGCCGGTGGCGATGGCGATGTCGGAGACCACGGGCACGGGGGCGCGGACCTGGTCGATCAGCGGCTTGTAGGGCCTGACGTTGTCCGCGATCTCGCCCACGACCGGGTCCGGCGAACTCGTTCACGAACGACCCGGCGTCGAGGTAGAGCGACCGGTAGTCGATGCTCCACAGCCCGTCGGCCGCGTCGGCGGTCAGGTCCCGGAGGTCGACCTCGTCCTCGTTGAACTTGATGTCGATCACGCCGTGGACCGAGGGCAGGCTGCCCGCCTGGAGGTTGGGCAGGTTGGGGTTGATGCCGGTGACGAAGTACATGTTCAGCCGGCCGTCGGCGACGATCTTGGTGCCGGAGTGGTCGAGGTCGCCGGCGGCGGTCTCCTCGGCGATCTTCGCGGCGACCTGCTCGCCGGTGCCGAAGACCTTGTCGAGCTGCAGGGACAGGTCGAGCCCGAGCCGGCTGCGGTCGGCGCCCTTGGCGTCGTACGCCGTGGCCTGGAGCAGGCCGAGCGTGATCGACTGGCAGCGGTCCTTCTCGTAGCCGGAGAACGGGCTCGGGTCCGTGAACGCACCGGTCACCGGTGAGTCCGGGCAGGTCTCGGAGCCGCCCTTGTCGGGCACGTTCACCTCGGCCTTGAGCTTGAGGTCGCTGGGTGCCACGTCGACGTACCCGCCGGTCTTGCGGGAGACGCCGACCTCGATGCCGAGGGACCACTCGACCTCGGAGTTGACCCGGAAGTCGGCCGAGATCGGCAGGCCGGACAGGCCGGCCTGGAACGGCACCTGGTAGACCTCTTCCTTGCCGATCCGCAGGCCGAGCTTGATGTCCTGCACGTCGCCGAGCGTCTGGCCGTCGGCACAGGCGCCCCCACTGCCCTCGCCGCACAGCACCTTCACGGTGATGTCGGGGGTTCCGTCGCCGTCGCTGTCGAGGATGTCGGCCATGTCGATGCTCTGGCTGTCGTGGGTCTCCTGCATCCTGCCCACGGCGTCGGTGGTGGCCTGCCGCAGCGCGGCGGCGAGGCTGTCCCCGCTGGTGCCGTCACCGTTGAGGTCGTTGACGAGCGCGTCCTGCGGGAGGGTGGTGAGGTAGTCGGTCGAGAGCAGCGCCCGCAGCTCGACGCCCAGCTCCTCGAGCACCGGGGTGAGCCACGACCCGGCCGAGGCGTCCTCGCCGAGCAGCGGCAGCGGCGTACGACGCGTGCTGTCGTCGACCAGCGCGGTCACCGCCGCACCGAGGTCGGTCACCGAGTCGCCGAGGATGTCCAGGCCGATCGGGGTGACGCCGTTCTTGAGGTTCTTGATCCCGTTGGAGATGTGCACGCTCGTCTCGGGGGTGGCGCCCGGGGCGAAGCCGACCCCGACCACGCCGAGGTAGGTGCCGTCGGCGTCCTCGTCGGTCGGCAGGGTGCGCACCGAGAGCAGCGCGCACGCGGCACCCTTCGCCTCGCTGGCCGGCGTCGCCGGCGACCGCACGGCCACAGGAGAGCGCGGTGGACGGGCCGGTCACCGTGCTCTTGAGGCCGGCGGCCCAGGTGTCGACCAGGCTGTTCTCCGAGGTCGAGAGCAGGGTGTAGCGCAGGTCGGCCTTGACGGTCGCCTGGGGCTCCAACCGGTAGGCGTCGCCCGGCTCCCACCGGTTGTCGGTTCCGCCGGTCAACGGCGCAGTGCAGACCAGTGCGTGGGTGGTCGCGCTGGCGACCTCGCAGCTGCTGCGTCGGTGGTGTTCTTGATGGTGCGGCCGACCAGGTCGAGCTGGTCGAAGCCCGCGCCGTCGTCGATCAGGACGTTCTGCAGGATCCGGTACGACGTGCCGCGGTGCCGCTGGTGAACGACTTGCCGTTGCTCAGCGGGCCGGCGCAGACGACCTGGTGCTCGGCGACCGTGCCGACGGTGCACACGCCCTCGGTGGTGCGGGCGCCCGCGGAGTCGGTGGTGAAGGTGACGACGACGTCACCGGCGGCCACGTTGGCGGTGGTGAAGTCGGCGGAGGTGTCGGTCAGCACCGTGGTGCTGGACGAGGCCAGCGTGTAGGCCTCGCCGGAGGCCCAGCTGCGGACCTCGGAGGTCTCGGCGTTGCCGTCGTCGGCGGCGTCGGGGAGGTCGCAGACCAGGCTGGTACCGGTGGCCGTGGCCCCGTCGCACTGAAGGCCGTCGGAGGTCCGCGTCGCCTTGGTGGACGATCCGGCGAGCTTGCCGAGGTCGACCTCGGCGTCGGTGAGCGTCGTACCGGTGCCGGTGTTGGTGCCGGCGACGGTGACGGTGCCGATCGCCCGCCGGAGCGGGCCGGGGTCGGCCGGCTCGGTGTGGTCGCCGACGAGGGCGGCCGCCTTGCCGATCTCGACGTTGACCGGGCCGAGGGACCCGGTCAGGTCGACGTCGGTCTTGTCCACGGTCACGGTCAGCGAGCTGACGCCGGTGCCGGGCAGCACCCGCACGGCGCGGAAGTCGGTGTCCGGGTTCGTGGGCACGGCCAGCTTGACGGTCAGCGTGGAGGCCCACTGCGCCTTCAGGCTCTTGGTGGCGCCGGCGGTGTTCTCCGCACGCTCCAGGTAGTAGCTGGTGCCGGCTGAGGTGAGGTCGGCCGACAGCGGGATCTCGGCGTCACCCTTCGCGGGAAGCGCGATCTCGGCGACGACGTGCGGCTTGCCGTCGACGGCGGTCTTGACAGTCAGGTCGACCCGGTCGGTCGACGCGGTCGCGGACGAGTCGAGGCTGGAAGCCAGGGTGTCGGCCCGCGACTCCAGCGCTGCCTCGAGTGCAGTCAGGTCGGCGGGGGCCTTCTCCAGGGACGCGGGGCTGGGGCAGCCCGCCTCCGAGACGGCACAGTCGGCCGGGCGCACCTCGTCGGCCAGGTTGGTCACCTCGGCGGCGAGCTCGCGCAGCTTCGCGGCCTGGGGCACCAGGTCGTGGGGGGTCAGGCCGACCACCGGAAGCGGGCTGTTCCAGACCGACTCCTCGCTCTGGTCGATCGCGTTCGCGACGTCGTACAGGCCGCCGGTGACGGCACCCTTCACGGCGTTCGGGTCGCCCTCGATCACGTAGCCGTCGCCGACCTGCCACTTGTTGTCGACGTCGTAGTCGTTCTGCTCGTTCTCGTCGGTGAGGTTGGCCGGCGTCGCGGTCGGCACCTTGCCGCCCACCATGCGGCTCTCGACGTACGTCGCCTCACCGGTGGTCGCGTTCGGCGAGCCCTGCTCCATGCAGGTGAGCTGGGTCGCGGAGACCACCTTGAGGAACGAGCAGGACGCGTTGCTGCGCAGGTTGACGAGGCTGAGGTTCAGCACGGTCCCGGCCGCCACCGTCTGGCCGAGGTCTCCGCCGGTGAACGTGGCGCTGCTGTCGGTCAGGGTCACGCCGGTCGTGTCGGCGGCGCTCGCGCGGCCGGCCACCTCGGGGGCGACGTCGAGCGGGGTCAGCCACGTCTTCCAGGCGTCGTTCGTGGTCACCGTGGGCAGCGGCGGCTGTCCCGTCGAGGGCGTCGTCAGGTTCACCGGGAAGTCGAGGGTCGTCGTGTAGGGGCCCGCCGGGAGCTGCGGCGCGGAGACCGTGAGCACCGCATCCGCGTCGAGGTTCACGGTGCCGGTGAGCGGAGCGCCCGAGGTGGTCTCGCTGGCCAGCACGTTGGTCAGCAGGGCCGCGTTGGTGAGGCTGGTACCCCCACCGGCCGTGAGGCTGCCGGTGACGCCGATGTTGGCGGCCATGCCGGTGCTGGCCACCTTGACGCCGGACCCGGCCACGGTGACGCCGAGGTAGCCGACGGACCCGGTGCCGCTGAAGGATCCGGTTCCACCGCTGGTCGCGAGCCCGGCCAGAGAGACCTCGGCAGCGCTCGGGTCGACCTTGAGGAAGGCCCGCTGGGAGACGGTGGTCGCCTCGGCCGCAGGCGCGGCGAGGAGCATGCCCAGCGTGCCGGACATGCCGATCGTGCCCGGGTCGACGCTGAGCGTCCCGGTGGTCTCGACGCCGCGGAGCCGGGCGTCCTGGCGGAACAGGTCGCCGACGTTGATCGGCAGCGGCTTCGCCGCGGGGTCGCTGCTCGTGCCGAGCGCGAAGGTCAGGGCGCGGGAGGTGGCGCCGTACGCCGTGGTCACCGAGCCGCCGGGCAGCTGCCGCAACCGCGACGCGAGCTCCTGGGCGGTACGGATCCGTCGCTGCGCGGTGAACTCGAGGTCGGTGCCGTCGCTGCCGGCGGTCTTGAACGCGACCGAGATCTCGGGCTCGGTGGAGCTGCCGGTGACCGCGACGTTGGCGGTCGGGTGGGGGCCGACGGTGGCGTCGCTCGTCCCGTTGGTGATGGTGGTGCCGGCGGGGGTGCTCCACTGGACGGAGCCGGCCTTGACGGGCTCGGCGGTCCGGGCCTGGCAGTACCAGGTCGTGCCGGGGACCGTGGTCGCCGCAGGCGGGTTGGTGTCCGCGCGACCACAGCTGACGGCGGCGGCGCCCTGGGCCTCCACCAGCTTGTTGAGCGGGCCGACCGCGGACGCGATCTCGCTGACCGCCGTGTCCACGAGGGGCAGGCGCGGGTCCATCCGGGACTGCGCGGTGGTGTACGCCGCGGCCATCTGCGCCAGGCTGACGATCGCGTCGCTCGGGGTGACCTTCGCCAGGTCGCCGAGCCCCTGCCCGACCGTGACGGTCGGGGCCGGGAACGTGTGGGTGCCGTCCCCGTTGGCGGACGGCACGAGCTGCGTCGCGTTCAGCGACGTGGTGACGGTGCCGTTGTCGGTCCCGTCCACGAGGTTGCTGTCGAGGCCGAGGTTGACGGAGACGGCCGACCCGGCGCGCACCTGCGGCACCGCCAGGTCCTCGATCAGCGTCTGGCCGACCTCCTGCCGGGTGATCCCGCCGGTGCCGTCGGGGTCGGTGAGGTCGAGGTCGACGGTCACGCCGTAGGACGCCGACCCCTTGGCGGTGACGTCGGAGAAGCCGTAGATCGAGGGGAGGGAGAGGGTGCTCGACGAGCCGTTGAGGACGACGGCCAGGGCGCTGCTGTCGCTGCAGGGTGACCGTCGGGGTGCCGCCCGAGGTGACGTCGAAGACGAGCGAGCCGGTGACCTGGGTGGTGACCGGCGTCTTGCCGGTGGTGGTCGAGGTGCCGTCGAGGAAGAGGGTGTCGTCGGCGTGGAGGGCGTAGACGTCGGCCGACTTCGGGTTGCTGCCGAAGGTGAGGGTGAGCCGGGTGCCCCCGCGTGGGTTGGTGGCGGCGCTCGCCGTCACGCCGAGGCCGGCGGTGTCGGCGCCGCTCATCGCGGCCTGGAACGCGGCCATGTCGCCGGAGCTGAACCCGCCGGCCGCCTGGCCGATCGAGCTGGCGAACAGCTGGCCGAGGCCGAGGGCGTCGGAGATCGACTGGCCCGCGACGGGCAGCCTGGTGCCGAGGGTCGGGTTGTCCTCGAGGCCGCCGAGGGCGAGGCTCAGCTCGACGATCGCCTCCTGGAGGGCGACCACGTCGGCCGGTGGCGGGGCGGCGGGCGGCGCGACCGCGCTGGCCCCCGGAGCCACGGCGACGGTGAGTGCTGCGCTGACGACGCCGCTCAGCAGGATGCGGGCCGGACGCCCCCATCGTGCGGACAGGGTCGAACGTGTGCCCATGGAGATCCCCCTAGATCGCGCAATGGCGCGTGCGACCCGTCCTCACGGGTCTGGACTGACTCTGTCAGTGCCGGGGTGGCCCGTCTGTCCCCTGACCGGACCCGATCCTCTGGTGCATTGTGACTACTCCCTGGTAGCCGATCGGGGTGTGGTACAAGCCGGGTCTCAGTCCTGGATCGCGGCGATCCCGGAGCGGTGGCGCTGCGCCAGATCTGCGTAGTACGCCGGGTTGCCGTCCACCCAGGCCTGGGCCGGCGTCCCCTCGATCGGGCCGCGGACCTTGGCCGGCGCCCCGGCGGCGAGCACCCCGTCGGGGATCTCGGTGTGCGGGGTGACGAGGGCGCCCGCGGCGACCATGGAGCCGGCGCCGATGCTCGAGCCGTCCAGGACGGTGCTGCCGTTGCCCACCAGTGCCTTCTCCCCCACGGTCGCGCCGTGCACCACGCAGGAGTGGGCGATCGTGGCGCCCGGCCCGACGTCGAGCAGCGCGTCCGGGCCGGCGTGCAGGACGGAGTTGTCCTGGACGTTCGCGCCCTCCCGGACCACGATCGTGCAGATGTCGGCGCGCAGGACGGCGCCGTACCAGATGCTCGCGCCCTTCTCGACCGTCACGTCGCCGATCAGGGTGGCGGTCGGCGCGACGAACGCCTCGGGATGGACGGTCGGTCGCTTGCCCTCGAACTCGTAGAGATGCATGCGGATCACTCAACCGCAAACGGGACGTCCTGCGAAGTGGTCGCCGATGGCAACCGGCTCGCAGGACGTCCCGTTCGGAGACTGGCGGTGGCGGAGGGATTTGAACCCTCGGTGGGCTTGCACCCACAAACGCTTTCGAGGCGTTCTCCTTAGGCCGCTCGGACACGCCACCGCGGGGAAGGCTACCGGAGAGGCCGGTGGCCCCGAAAATCAGCGGTGGCCGTGGAAGAACTCGTCGAGCAGGGCGGTGGACTCCTCGGCCAGGACGCCCGAGAGCACCTCGGGCCGGTGGTTGAGGCGCCGGTCGCGGACCACGTCCCAGAGGCTGCCGACGGCGCCGGCCTTGTCGTCGTAGGCGCCGAACACGACCCGTGCGACGCGGGCGAGGACGGCGGCGCCGGCGCACATCGTGCAGGGCTCGAGGGTGACGACGAGCGTGCACCCCTCGAGCCGCCACTGGCGCAGCGCCGACGCGGCCTCGCGCAGCGCCACCACCTCCGCGTGGCCGGTGGGGTCGGCCGCGGCCTCGCGGACGTTGCGGCCGCGCCCGATCACGTGTCCGGACGGGTCGAGGACGAGCGCGCCGATCGGGACGTCGCCGGTGGCGAGGGCGGCGCGCGCCTCGTCCAGCGCGGCGCGCATCGGCACGTCGTACGACGGGTTCACGGCGAGCGGCTCAGGCGGAGGCGAGACCGACGGCCTCGTCGAAGAGCGACCCGAAGCCGAGCCGGCGGGCCACGTCGGAGAGCATCTCGTCGGGGTAGAGGTCGAAGTCGTCGAGCAGCACCCCCATGTCCATGGCGTGCATGCCGAGGTCGCCGAGCAGGTCGAGGTCGCCGGCCGGCACCTGGTCGTCGTCCTCCTCCGGCGGCGGCAGGCCGAGGAACTCCACGGCGGAGCTGGCGAGCTCCCACTCGTCGGAGGCGGTCACGTCGGAGAGCAGGACGCGGGTGCTGGCGCCGGCGACGCGGACGATCACGAAGAAGTCCTCGTCGATGGCGACCATCCCGACGGCGCCGCCGTCCCCGGGGAACCGCCGCAGCGCGTGGGAGAGCGTCTCGATGTCGAGTCAGCACGTCGTGGGCCAGCTCCTGGACCTGCCACATGCCTTCCTCGCGGTAGGCAGCCAGGGCGAAGTCGACCCCGTCCAGCTGCTCGGTGGTCATCTCACTCCTCCTCGGCTCGCGGCTGGTCCTGCGTGCCCTGCGAATGCGGGCGTCTCAAGAGTGGCAGACACCGGTGGCCACGGCCAAGCCTTTCGTCCGCGGCCGCGGACCTGCCCGCGCCCGGGAGGCCCCCAACAGCCGCGGGGCGACTAGGGTTCCCGCCATGCGCACGCACGTCGTCGACCACCCGCTCGTCGCCCACAAGCTCACCGCCCTGCGCGACGAGACCACCGACTCGCCGACCTTCCGGCGGCTCGCCGACGAGCTGGTCACCCTGCTGGCCTACGAGGCCACGCGTGACGTCCGGGTCGACGCCAAGGAGATCGTCACCCCCGTCGCGCCCACCACCGGCGTCAAGCTGGCCCGGCCGAAGCCGCTCGTGGTCCCGATCCTGCGCGCCGGGCTGGGCATGCTCGACGGGATGATGCGGCTGCTGCCCACCGCCGAGGTCGGGTTCCTCGGGATGGTCCGCAACGAGGAGACGCTGGAGGCCTCGACGTACGCCGAGCGGCTGCCCGACGACCTCTCCGGCCGGCAGTGCTACGTCCTCGACCCCATGCTGGCCACCGGCGGCACGCTCGCCGCGGCGATCACGTTCCTCACCGACCGGGGCGCCGACGACATCACCGCGATCTGCCTGCTGGCCGCGCCCGAGGGGTGCGAGCGGCTCGAGCAGGACCTCGCCGGCGTGGACGTCCCGGTGCGGGTCGTCACCGCAGCGATGGACGAGAAGCTCAACGAGAAGGGCTACATCGTGCCCGGCCTCGGCGACGCCGGCGACCGGCTGTACGGCGTCGCCGGCTGAGTCTCCGCGTCAGCCGAAGATCGGCACCTTCCCGGTCGCGATCAGCACCATCAGGATGAGGACGACCGCACCCAGGACGCCGTAGGCGAACTCCTTGCTGTGCCGGGTCTCCTCGGACTCCGGGGCGTCGTAGCGGTGGCCCTCCCAGCGGGCGGCGCGCTCGTCGTCGTTCTCCGTCATCTCGTCCTCCAGATCGGTGTTCCGACCTGATCAACGGCTCAGCGGCCGGAAAGTCCCGCGGGTCAGAGGGCCTTGACCGCGTTGAGCAGCTTGCTCATCGTGTCCTTGGCGTCACCGAACAGCAGCGTGGTCTTCTCGTCGAAGAGCAGCTCGTTCTCGATGCCCGCGAAGCCCGGCCGCATCGACCGCTTCATGAAGACGATCTGCTTGGCCTCGTCGGCGTTGAGGATCGGCATGCCGTAGATCGGCGCGCCCGGGGTGGTCTTGGCCGCCGGGTTGACCACGTCGTTGGCGCCGACGACGAGCACCACGTCGGCGTCCTTGAACTGGTCGTTGATCTCGGCCATCTCCTTGAGCTGCTCGTAGGGCACCTGCGCCTCCGCGAGCAGCACGTTCATGTGGCCGGGCATCCGGCCGGCGACGGGGTGGATCGCGTAGTCGACCTGGATGTCCCGCTCGCCGAGCACGTCGACCAGCTCGCGGAGCGCGTGCTGGGCCTGCGCCACGGCGAGGCCGTAGCCGGGCACGATGATCACGCGGTCGGCGTACCCGAGCGTGATCGCGACGTCGTTGGGCTGGGCGGACCTCACCGGGCGGTCGCTCGCCTCGCCGGCGCCCAGGGTGGAGCCACCCTTGAGCGCGCCGAAGAGGATGTTCGCGACCGAACGGCCCATGGCGTTGGCCATCAGCAGGGTCAGGAACGTACCGCTCGCCCCGACCAGGGTGCCCGCCACCAGCAGCACCGTGTTGTCCAGGACGTAGCCGCCCGCCGCGACGGTCAGGCCGGTGAACGCGTTGAGCAGCGAGATCACGATCGGTACGTCGGCGCCGCCGACCGGGAGCACCAGCAGCAGGCCGATCACGCAGGCCGACCAGCGCGAGCACCACGCCGATCGACGATCGCCGGGTCGGCGACGGTGAGCACCGACAGCCCGATCGTGGCCAGCAGCCCGACGCCGAAGATCACCGGCAGGCCCGGGAACACGACCGGCGCCGAGGTCATCAGGTCCTGCAGCTTGGCGAAGGTGACGATCGAGCCGGCGAAGGAGACCGAGCCGACCGCGACCGTGAACGCCGTCGCGGCGAGCACGAACCAGCCGACGTCGGTGTGGTGGCCGGTGATCTCGGCGAGCTCGAGCAGCGCGACGAGGGCGGCCGCGCCGCCGCCGACGCCGTTGAACAGGGCCACCATCTGCGGCATCTGCGTCATCTGGACCTTCTGCGCCCCGAAGACACCGCCGGCGGTGCCGACCACGACCGCGCCGAGGATCAGCGCGACGTGGTCGAGGTCGAGGTAGAAGAACGGCACGGCGACCGCGACCACGGCGGCGACGGCGCCGACCAGGTTGCCGGTGCGCGCGGTCTTCGGGCCGGAGAGCCCCTTGAGCGCGAGGATGAAGCAGACGGCGCAGGCGAGGTAGACGAGCTGGACCCAGGTCGGCGTCATGCGGCGCTCCCCTCGGCAGGCGCGTCCGCGTCCTGCTTCGGCTTCTTCTTCTTGCGGGTGAACATCTGCAGCATCCGGTCGGTCACGACGAACCCACCGACCATGTTCACCGCGGCCAGCACGATCGCGACCAGCCCGACGACGAGCGCCCCGGTGCTCTCGGCCTGGCCGGTCACGATGATCGCGCCGAGCAGGATGATCCCGTGGATCGCGTTCGCGCCGGACATCAGCGGCGTGTGCAGGGTGGAGGAGACCTTCGAGATCACCTCGATCCCCACGAAGACGCTGAGGACGAAGATCGTCAGCCAGACGACGGCCTCACTCACTGGTGTCACCTTCCTGGTTCGGGTCCGACGCGGGCTCCGGGTCCGGGCCCTCCATCGTGTCGCGGGTCGGCTCGTGCTCGATCCGGCCGTCGCGGGTGACGCAGGCGCTGCTCACGATCTCGTCCTCGAAGTCGGGCGCGAACGCCGCCGGCGTGGCCTCGTTCTCGTCGTCGCCGTCCTGGGCCTTGGTCGTCATCAGCTCGACGAGGTTGAACACGTTCTGCGCGTAGAGCTTCGAGGCCGGTCCCGGCATCTGCGAGGGCACGTTGCGCCCGCCCCAGACCTGGGCGTTGCCGATCCGGACCACCTCGCCGGGCAGCGAGCCCTCGACGTTCCCGCCGGTCTCGGCGGCGAGGTCGACGACGACGGCACCCGGGCCCATCTGCTCGACCATCTGCCGGGTGACCAGCAGCGGCGCCATGCGGCCGGGCACCGCGGCGGTGGTGATCAGGGCGTCCGCCTCGGCGATGTACGGCGCCAGCAGCTCGCGCTGCTTCTCGGCCCGCTCCTCGGTCATCTCCCGGGCGTAGCCGCCCGCGCCCTCGAGGGTCTCGAGGTCGAGCTGGATCGGCTTGGCGCCCATGGACGCGATCTCCTCCGCGGCGGCGGCGCGGACGTCGTACGCCTGGACGACGGCGCCGAGCCGCTTGGCCGTGGCGATCGCCTGGAGGCCGGCGACGCCGGCGCCGAGGACCACGACCTTCGCGGGCTGGACGGTGCCGGCCGCGGTCATGTTCTGCGGGAAGAAGCGGCGCAGCATCCCGGCCGCGACGATCGCGGAGCGGTAGCCGGCCACCAGCGCCTGCGAGGACAGGGCGTCCATCGACTGGGCTCGGGAGATGCGAGGCACGAGCTCCACCGCCCAGGAGGTGATGCCGCAGTCGCGCAGGTCGCGGACCGCGTCCTGCTCCTGGCGGGTGGGCAGGAACGAGATGGTCGAGGTGCCCTTGTCGAGGGAGCGGATGGTCTCGTTCGGCAGGGGTTGCACGGACACGACGAGGTCGGCGCCCGCGAACGGGTTCTCCTCGACGGTCGCACCCGCCTCGACGTACTCGTCGTCCTCGATGAGCGCGGGTCCCCCGGCTCCTGCCTGGACCGCGACGTCCCAGCCGAGCCCGGTCAGCTTGTCGACCAGCTCGGGGACCATCGCGACGCGGGACTCGCCGTCCCTGGTCTCTCTTGCTACCGCGATCTTCACCCGCTGAAACCTAGGGCACATCCCGCCATGCGAACACCCATCTCACGTGGCGGCGGCGCGTCGGCGGGGTGAGAATCCGCACGCCCCACCCCGGGCCATTTCGGGTAGTCCAGACCGAAACGGCCCCTCCCGTGCCGAAATCAGGGCCGTTTCGGTCTGGACTACCCACCCAGGGGCAGCTCGGCGACGGTCTCGTAGCGGGGCCGGTTGCCCGGGCCCTCACCGAGGTACGACGCGATCAGCTCGATCCGGTCGGCCGACCACGCGGGTCCGTCGTACGCGTCGAGGAGCCGCACCCAGCTGGACACCTCGGCGGGCCGGCCGAGCCGAGCCACGGTCACGTGGGGCCTGAACCGCTGGCCGTCCACGGCGATCCCGGCCCGGTTCGCGGCCGCCCGGGCGCCGGTGGCGAGCCGCGGGAGCTCGGTCTGCCCCACCTCGTCGAGCGCGAGGCCGGCCCAGAGCACCCTGGCCCGACCGGGGTTCGGGAACGCGCCACCGCCGGCGATCCGGGCACTGAACGGCGTACGCCGCGTGGCCGCCCGCTCCAGCCGCTCGACCAGCTCGTCGAGCCGGCGGTCCGGCACCTCCTCCAGGAAGGCCAACGTGACGTGGAACTGCTCGGGCGTCGCCCAGCGGAACCGCCCGGCCTCGCGCCGGGGCGCGAGGAACTCCTCCAGCCCCTCGACCGCCTCCTCGGACGGCACGAGCGCCACGAACATCCGCACCGTCCGAACCTACGTCACCCGCCCGAGTTTCGGGCGGGTCAACGTCGGGATTCGCGGTCGAGTTCCGGCGCGGGTCAGCCGAGCTGGGTGCCCAGCAGGGAGCCGATCGCGTAGGTGGCCAGCATCGCGAACACCCCGCCCCCGACGTTGCGGGCGACCGCGCGGCCGGCGGACCCGTAGCCGAGCCGGGCGCTCACCCAGCCGGTGATCGCCAGCGCCACCCCCACCCCGAGCAGGGTCACGACGATCCGCGCCGACTCGGGCGGCAGCGTGATCGTCAGCAGCGGGAGCAGCGCGCCGAGCGTGAAGGCCAGCATCGAGGCCCACGGCCGCGTGCCACGGGTTGGTCAGGTCGTCGGGGTCGATGCCGAGCTCGGCCTCGGCGTGGGCGCCGAGGGCGTCGTGCGCGGTCAGCTCCTGGGCGACCTCGAGCGCGAGCCGTTCGCTGAGCCCCTTGCCGACGTAGATCCCGGCGAGCTCGGCCAGCTCCTCCTCCGGCTCCTCGTGCAGCTCCCGGCGCTCCTTGGCCAGCAGCGCCTTCTCGGAGTCCCGCTGGGTGCTGACCGAGACGTACTCTCCGGCGCCCATGCTCAGCGCGCCCGCAGCCAGGCCGGCCACGCCCGCGATCAGGATCGCGGTCCGGTCGCTGGTCGCGCCGGCAACACCCATCACCAGCCCGGCGGTGGACACGATGCCGTCGTTGCCGCCGAGGACCCCGGCGCGCAGCCAGTTCAGCCGGTTGTTGATCCCGTCCTCGTGCGGCTCGTCCTCGTGGGGTCCGACCGGCAGGTCGAGCGCATCGGCGTCGGTGCTCATGGGTCAATCCTTCGCCCCCGGGAATCCCCCCGCAAGCAAGGCAAGGCTGCGCTGAGCCCCTGCCCGCTTTGGGTAGTCCCCTACGGAATGCACCCCCGCAGCAGCTGAAGAGGGTGCATTTCGTAGGGGACTACCTGAGGTGGCTGACCTCAGAGGCCGAGGTCGCGACCGATCAGCATCTTCATGATCTCGTTGGAGCCGGCCCAGATCTTGGTGACCCGGGCGTCCCGCCAGGCGCGCGCGACGCGGTACTCGTTCATGTAGCCGTAGCCGCCGTAGATCTGGACGCAGTGGTCGAGCACCTCGTTCTGCACCTGCGAGGACCACCACTTGGCCTTCGCCGCATCGACCGGGCCGAGCTCGCCCTTGGTGTGCGCGAGCACGCACTGGTCGACGTACGCCTGGGTGACCTCGACCTGGGTGACCAGCTCGGCGACGAGGAACTGGTTGGCCTGGAAGCTGCCGATCGGCTGCCCGAACGCCTTGCGCTCCTTGGCGTACTCGATCGTCTCCTCGAGGATCTGGGCCGCGTGGGAGATGTTGGTGATCGCCGAGCCGAGGCGCTCCTGCGGCAGGAACTGCATCATCGAGATGAAGCCGGTGTCGAGCTCCCCGATCAGGTCGGCGTTGCTGACCCGCACGTCGTCGAAGGCCAGCTCGGCGGTGTCGGACTCGTCCTGGCCGACCTTGTCGAGCACCCGCCCGACCGAGAAGCCGTCCAGGCTGGTGTCGACGCCGAACAGCGAGATGCCCTTCGCCTTCTTCTCCGGCGCGGTGCGCGCGGCCACGACGACGAGGTCGGCGGAGCCGCCGTTGGTGATGAACGTCTTGGAGCCGTTGAGGATCCAGTCGTCCCCGTCCTTGACCGCCGTCGTCTTCAGCGCCGCGAGGTCGGAGCCTCCCGACGGCTCGGTCATGCCGATCGCCGTGAGCAGGTCGCCGGTGCAGAAGTCGGGCAGCCACCGCTTCTTCTGCTCGTCGTTGGTCAGGTGGACGAGGTACGGCGCGACGATGTCGGCGTGGATGCCGACACAGCTCGGCAGCGTCATGTTGACCTTGGCGAGCTCCTCGGTGAGCACCGCGTTGAAGCGGTAGTCGCCCGCCTCCATCCCGCCGTACTCCTCGGGGATCTCCAGGCCCAGGAAGCCCTGCGCGCCGGCGGCCTTCCAGAACTCCCGAGGCAGTGCGTGGCTCTCGGCGTGCTCCTCGAGGTGGGGCACGACCTCCCGGTCGAGGAACTCCTTGACCGACGAGCGGAATGCTTCGTGGTCCTCGTCGTAGATCGTCCGCTTCATGCCGCGATCGTACTCGCGGGTAGCCGGGTTAGGTTCGGCGTGTGAGCAGGTGGACGAGGACGGCGGGAGCGGTGGCCGGAGTGCTGCTGTGCGTCACGGGATGCACCTCGGACGGGCCGGACGAGCCCTCGGCCGAGCCGCCCAGCCCGGCGTCGTCGGCACCGGCCCCGACGCCGCGCTCACCCTCGCCCGAGCCGTCCGCGGCCAGCGAGGGGACCGGCCCCGTCAGCCGGGACGGGACGCTGTCAGCGGCGGCGTACGGCCGCGGGAGCACGCCGCCGTCATGGCTCTTCGAGCGCGTCCTGCCCGAGACCGCCACCGGGTTCGGCGAGGTACGGCCGACCCCGCCCGCGCTGCGCCGCCGCGCCTTCACGCTGCCGGACCAGGTGCCGATGCTCCCCGGTCGCGGGTACGCCGCCCGGATCGTCTCCCCCGCACCCCGGGACGTGATCGACCGATCGACGTGGGAGCCCGGCTGCCCGGTCGCACGGACCCAGCTGGCCTGGCTGCGAGTGACGTTCTGGGGCTTCGACGCCCGCCGGCACACCGGCGAGCTGCTGGTGCACGCCTGCCGCCGCACGGGACCTCGCGCTCGTCTTCCGTCGCCTGTGGCAGGCGCGGTTCCCGCTGGAGCAGGTGGTGATCGTGCGGTCCTACGACCCCGACGCGCCCAAGACGGGCGACGGCAACGGGACGGGTGGCTTCGTGTGCCGGCCGACGACCGGCGGGACGTCGTACTCCCAGCACGCCTATGGCCTGGCCATCGACGTCAACACGTTCCAGAACCCCTACGCCGACGAGGGTCTGGTGCTGCCCGAGCTCGCCTCGGCGTACCTCCGCCGGGACCGGGTGCGTCCCGGGATGATCACCGCGCGCGGCCCCGTGGTGGCGGCGTTCCGGGAGATCGGCTGGTCGTGGGGCGGTGACTGGCGCACGCTCAAGGACTACCAGCACTTCAGCCGCAACGGCCGCTGATCAGCCCGCCATCTGGCTCAGGTCGATCGTGTCCTCCTTGGCGGGCGCCTCGATCGAGACGTCCTCGTCGAACTCCGAGAACGTCACCCTGCCGGGCTCCTCGCCGTCGGTCACCTCGAGCTGCAGGATGTGGTGCGGGTCGTCGACGGAGACCCACGCGGTCAGCGGGTCGCCCTCGTCCGTCTCGCTGTCGAGGACGACGGCCTCCTGGCCGTCGATCTCCTCGGTGTCCTCCTGCTTCTTCGCCTCGGTGTCGTTCTCGTCGCTGCCGAGCTCCTTGAGCAGGGTGTCGAGGTCGCAGAACGCCGCGAACGACTCGCCGCCCGACTGCACCACCCACTTGTCGCCGACGAGCTGGGTGATCTGACCGGCGGCCTCGCCGGCGGAGGCCTGCCAGAACGCGTCGTCGGCCTTGAACCACGACTCGCCGTCGAGGCTGATGATCTGGGCGGTTCCGCCCTGGACGCCGACCTCGCCCTCGCAGTTCCCCTCGTCGGTGAGGGTCAGGTCGAGGGTGATCTCCTCGCCCTGGGTGGTCGACCTCACCGCTGAGGTGGAGCGACTTCACCGCCTTCATGTCGGTGGTGGCCGCCTTCTGGATGTCGGCGGAGCTCTCCTCGGCGAAGCCGCTCCCGCAGCCGGTGAGTACGACGAGCGCGCCGGCCGCGCCCAGGGTCCGTCTGATGCTGGTCACACGTCCTCCATGGAGATCCGAGATGGTGCCTGCATCAGATCACGCACCCGACCGGCCGACGAATCCCGACCACGGGTCAGACCGGTACGTCGTCGCGACCCCGGCCAGCGGTCTCGACCGGCATCCGCGCCGTCGGCGGCACGACGTCGTGCTCGCGGAAGCCGTGCCGCTCCCACCAGCGCCGCAGCGGGCCGGGCGCCCACCAGTTCCAGGTGCCGAGCAGCTTCATCGTGGCGGGGACCAGCAGCGCCCGCACCACCGTCGCGTCGATGAGCAGCGCGACCAGCATGCCGATCCCGATCATCTTCATGAACACGATGCCGGAGAGCCCGAAGGCGCCGATCACGACGGCCAGCAGCAGCGCCGCGCTGGTGATGATCCGACCGGTCTTCTGGACCCCGGTGGCCACCGCGAGGTCGTTGTCCCCGGTCCGGTCCCACTGCTCCCGCACCCGCGAGAGGAGGAACACCTCGTAGTCCATCGACAGCCCGAACAGGATGGCGAGCATCAGGATCGGGTTGGTCGCGTCGAGGAACCCCATCGACTCGAAGCCGAGCAGGCCCGAGAGGTTGCCGTCCTGGAAGATCCACGTCACCACGCCGAACGACGCGATGATCGAGACCGCATTCATCGCCACCGCCTTGATCGGCAGCACCAGCGAGCCGAACGCGAGGAACAGCAGCACCAGCATCACGGCCACCACGATCAGCCCCATCCAGGGCAGGTGGTCGCCGACCGAGCCGATCACGTCGACGGTGTCCGCGGTCAGGCCGCCCACCAGCGCCTGTCCCTGGTCGGGATCGACGGTGCGCAGGTCGCGGACGATGTCCTGGGAGCGCTCGACCTGGCTGTTGCCGTTCCAGAAGGCGCGCAGCAGCGTGACGTCGCCCTCCTGCGCCACCGGCTGGACGCCCACGATCCCGTCGACCTGCTCGATCGCCGTCGTGTACGCCGCCACCTCGGCCTTGTCGGCACCGTCGAGCAGGAGGCTGGCGGTGGACTGCTCGCGCCCGAACTCCGCGTTGAGCTTGTCGGCGGCGACGTGGGCCGGCGCGTCGGCCGGCAGGACGCGGTAGTCGACGCTGCCCCACTTCGCGTCGAGGAACGGCGAGGCGACCAGCAGGAGCGCGGCCGTCACCAGGACGATGATCGTGACCGGCTTCCGCATCACGCCGCGAGCCAGCCGGGCCCAGCGGCCGTGGTCGTCGCCGACCGAGACCGGCTGGTGCCGGCGCCAGGGCATCCGGCCGGCGTCGATGCGTCGGCCGAGCAGGCGCAGCGTCGCGGGCAGCACGGTCAGCGCGGCCAGCATCGCGATCACGACGGCCGCCATGCCGCCGTACCCCATGCTCTTCAGGAACGCCTGGGGGAAGACCAGCAGCGAGGACATCGCCGCCGCGACGGTGAGCCCGGAGAAGAGGACGGTGCGGCCGGCGGTGGCCATCGTGGTGCGGATCGCCTTGGACGCGGCGTCGGGGTCGTCCAGCGGCAGTCGGGCCAGCTCCTCGCGGAAGCGGCTGATCACGAAGAGCGCGTAGTCGATGGCGAGGCCCATCCCGAGCAGGGTGATCACGTTGACCGAGAAGATCGACACCTCGGTGACGCCGGTCAGCAGGCGTACGACGGCCAGGGAGCCGATCACCGCGATGGCGCCGACGAGCGCCGGCATCAGGGCGGCGACCGCGCTGCCGAAGATCAGCAGGGCGAGCAGGATCACGATCGGCATCGAGATCAGCTCGGCCCGCTCGAGGTCCTCGGAGGTGATCTCGTTGACGTCGCCGTAGACCGCGAACGAGCCGGCCAGGTCGGTCTCGATCTCCTCGGCCTCGAGGGTCGGTTCGACGACGTCCCAGCTGTCGAGCAAGGCGTCCTGGCTCTGCCCGGCGAGCGAGATCTGCACCTGGACCGCGTGCCCGTCCTCGCTGAGCAGGCGCGGGTCCTGCCGGTCGTAGTAGGAGATCACCGAGGTCACCCGGTCCTCGGGGATCCCGGCCAGCACGTCCTCCACCTCCGCGCGGAAGGCGGGGTCGGTCGCCTCGAGGTCCTCGCTGGAGTAGATCGCCACGACGTCGACGCTGCGGTTGCCGAACGTGTCGCGCTCGAGGGCGAGCTCGCGCGCCGACTCGCTGTCCGGGTCGTCGAAGCCGCCCTGGGACAGGCTGTCGAAGACGCCGAAGCCGTAGGCGCCGGCGGCGACCACGAGGGCGATGCCGATCAGCAGGACCGCCAGTGCTCGCCGGGCCAGGAAGGCCGCCCACCGCTGCAACATGGGAACTCCTCGATCTCGGATGACGCCGCCCGAGGTGATACGGTGTCAGAATAGTGAACGCTGTAAACAGTAAACGGCGTAAACTCCGGCTGTCAAGCAAGGTCCGAGGTGGTCCAGTGGTCCAGCAGGTGACGACCCGGCGGGAGCGGCAGCGCGAGGCGACGTACGACGAGATCGTCCGCAACGCTCGCGGGCTGCTCGCCGAGGGCGAGGAGCTCTCGCTGCGCGCGGTCGCGGCCCGGATGGGGATGACCGCCCCGGCGCTCTACCGCTACGTCGGCAGCTACCAGGAGCTGGTGGACCTGGTCGCCTTCGAGGTCGACAAGGCCGCCACGGCCCTGCTCGCCGAGGCGGCGGCCGGCCAGGCCGAGGACGACCCGGCGGCCCGGCTGGTGTGCTCCGCGGTGGCGTTCCGCCGCTGGGCGCACGCCCAGCCGCGCGAGTTCTCGCTGGTCTTCGCCAACCCGGTCGCCGACAGCGCCTGCGTCCGGCGCGAGCTGCTGACCTCGGCCACGTCGGGGCACTACTTCCACGACCTGCTGATCCAGGTCTACGAGAAGTACCGGTTCCCCCACCCGGAGCTCTCCGAGCTCGATCCGGAGGTCGCGGCCGCCCTCGAGGACCCGGTCCTCCCGGTCGACATCACGCGGGTGCCCGAAGGCCACCGCGGGATCCTGTGGCTGTTCATCCAGTCGTGGGCCGCGCTTGTACGGCGTGGTGACGCTCGAGGTGTTCGGCCACATGGACCCGCGGATCATCGAGAGCGGGGCGATGTTCACCTCGATGGTGCGCGAGTGGATGCCGCGCCTCGCCGTGGGTGAGGACCCCGCGCGGCTCGACGCGCTACTCGTCGCCGAGATGGCCCGCTAGGACCTCGTCCACCCAGGCCGGCACCAGCTCGCTGGCCGGCCCCTCGCGGGCCTCGTCGAAGTCGCTCGCGCCCTCGCTCGCGATCAGGTTGAGCTCCAGGGTCCGACCCGGCGGCCCAGTGCACGAACGCCGCCGCCGGGTAGACCACGCCGGACGTGCCGATCGACACGAACAGGTCCGCCTTCTCCAGCAGCCCGAAGATCCGGTCCATCTCGTAGGGGACCTCGCCGAACCAGACCACGTCCGGCCGCAGCTCGCTGACCCCGCAGCCCGGGCAGGGCGGGAAGTCGCCCAGCGGCTCGGTCCACGGAAAGCGGCGGCCGCAGGCCCGGCACAGCGCCGAGCGGAGCTGCCCGTGCATGTGCAGCACGTTGGCCGAGCCCGCCCGCTCGTGCAGGTCGTCGATGTTCTGGGTGACGATCGTGAGCCGGTCACCGAGCGCCTGCCCCAGCCGCGCCAGGGCGTCGGTGGGCGGGGTTCGGCTCGACCGCGGCCAGGGCGGCGCGACGCGCGTCGTAGAACTCGTGCACCAGCGCCGGGCTGGCGTCGTACCCCTCGGGGCTGGCGACCTCCTCGATCCGGTGCCCCTCCCACAGCCCGTCGGCGTCGCGGAAGGTCGGCACCCCGCTCTCGGCGGAGATGCCGGCGCCGGTGAGGACGACGACGTTCATCGCGTTCGCGGACCGGGGCGGTGAGTCAGGACGGTTTTCGGGTGCATGGATCAGTCCTACCTCACCGCTTCAGCCGGCCAGGGTGCGCGCCGGATCAGTAGTACCAGGGGTACGGCGACCAGTCCGGCTCGCGCTTCTCGAGGAACTGGTCGCGACCCTCGGCCGCCTCGTCGGTCATGTAGGCGAGCCGGGTGGTCTCGCCGGCGAAGAGCTGCTGGCCGACGAGGCCGTCGTCGATCAGGTTGAAGGAGTACTTCAGCATCCGCTGCGCGGTGGGCGACTTGCCGTTGATCTTCCGGCCCCACTCGAGCCCCTGCGCCTCGAGCTCGGCGTGCGGCACCACCTTGTTGACCGCGCCCATCCGGTGCATCTGCTCGGCGTCGTACTCCTCACCGAGGAAGAAGATCTCGCGGGCGAACTTCTGGCCGACCTGGCGGGCGAGGTACGCCGACCCGAAGCCGCCGTCGAAGGAGCCGACGTCGGCGTCGGTCTGCTTGAACCGCGCGTGCTCGGCGCTGGCCAGCGTCAGGTCGCAGACGACGTGGAGGGAGTGGCCGCCGCCGGCCGCCCAGCCGTTGACCAGGCAGACCACGATCTTGGGCATGAACCGGATCAGCCGCTGGCACTCCAGGATGTGCAGCCGCCCGAGCCGCGCCCGCTCCGCCGGGGAGCGCGCGTCGCGGACCTCGCCGCCCGTGCCGTCCTCGTACTGGTAGCCGGTGCGCCCGCGGATCCGCTGGTCGCCGCCGGTGCAGAAGGCCCACTTGCCGTTCTTCTCGCTCGGGCCGTTGCCGGTGAGCAGGACGCAGCCGACGTCGCTGGTGGTGCGGGCGTGCTCGAGGACGCGGAGCAGCTCGTCGACGGTGTGGGGGCGGAAGGCGTTGAGCACGTCGGGCCGGTCGAACGCGATCCGCACCGTGCCGTGCGCCTTGGCCCGGTGGTAGGTCAGGTCGGTCAGGTCCTCGAAGCCGGGCACCTCGTCCCAGGCGTCGGGGTCGAAGCTCTGGGACACGCCCTCGATCGCACTCATGGCCCTCCGTCGGTCGTCGAGTAGCGAGCGCAGCGAGCGTATCGAGACCCTGCCCCGTCCGAGATAGTCCCCTACGAAATGCACCCTTGCCGCCGCCCCGAGGGGTGCATTTCGTAGGGGACTATCCGCGACGTCAGCGGGAGATGGAGAGGGCGAGGCCCGCGAGGTGGCCGAGCCGGGCCAGCTCGGAGTCGAGGTACTCCGGGCCCCCGCGACGGCCGATCACGACGATCTCGTCCGCGCCGAGCGGGGCCGCGCAGGTCAGCGAGACATCGTCGGTGGCGTCGAGCCGGGCTGGCCGGGTGAGCCGCGTGAAGGGTACGTCGGGTGGGGCCGCCTCGCTGGCGTGCAGGAGGCCGTCCTTCCGGTGCACGCGCGCTCCCCAGTCGGACCGGAACACGGCCGGCAGCAGGTCGACCAGCCGGTCCGCTGCCGTGTCGGGGTGGGCCGTCAGGTCCTCGACCGCCTCCAGGTCGAGGAAGATGTTGCCGCCCGCGGCGTACCGGCTGATCCAGAGGACGCGGACCCCCTCGAGCGCGGTGCACGCCGAGACGATGGAGTCCGGCAACGCGCCCGGCTCCATCTCGAGGAGCACGTCGTCGATCGCCACGCCGTCGATGCCCTTGTCGACGATCTCGATCGCCTCGATGTCACCGCCGGCCTCACCGATCGCGCTCGCCAGCAGCCCCAGCGAACCCGGGACGTCGGGCAGCTCCACGCGCAGCAGGAAAGGCATGACTCGAGCCTAGGCGCGCTGTCCGGCCGGCGATCGAGGCATTCCGAGGCGCGGTCAACGCGCGTCGGTGCGCGACTCGAGCAGCCGCTGCCGCAGGCCGGTCGCCCGCTGCGCCCGGGTTCCGACGGCCGCCCGCACCGACGCCTCCGACCCGACGACCCGGACGTGCTCCTGGGCCCGGGTGACGGCGGTGTAGAAGAGCTCGCGGGTGAGCAGGCGGGAGTCGGCGTCGGGCAGCAGGACCGTGATCCGGCGGGCCTGGCTGCCCTGGCTCTTGTGGATCGTCATCGCGTGCATCGTCTCGATGGCGTCGAGCCGTCCCGGTCGCGAAGTCGCGCAGCCCGCCGGTCCCGGAGATCCGGGCCCGGAGCCGGCCGTCGTCACGCAGCACGACCACGCCGGTCTCGCCGTTGTAGATCTCCATCGCGTAGTCGTTGGCGGTCACGAGCAGTGGCCGGCCGACGTACCACTCGGCGAAGAGGTCCTGCCCGATCTCCTCGCCGAGCCACTGCTCGGCCTGCCGGTTCCAGTGGCGTACGCCGTGTGGTCCCTCGCGGTGGGCACACAGCAGGCGGTGCTCGTCGAGCGCCGCCACGGCGGCCTCCGCGTCACCGACCTCGGCCGCTCTGCGGACCGCCAGCGCCGCGGTGACGACGTCGGACCGGAGCACGGAGGCGGCGTCCTCGGTCTCCACGAAGTCGACCTCGGTGGACTCCGAGCGGAGGGCGGCCAGGACCCCGTCGGCGTCGCCCGCGCGAAGCGCCTCCGCGACCTGCTTGATGGCCGCGGTCGAGCGGAAGTTCTCGGTCAGCGACACCACCGGGCTGGCCGGGTCGTCCTCGAACCCTGCGACCAGGTCGGAGAGCACCGCGCCCGCCCCGACCGAGGTCAGCTGGTGGGGGTCGCCGACCAGCACCAGCCGCGACCCCGCCCGCACGGCCTCCAGCAGCCGCGCCATCATCGTCAGCTCGACCATCGACGCCTCGTCGACGACGACCACGTCGTACTTGAGGCGGTTGCCGCGGTGGTGCCGGAACCGTGTGGTGTTGTCGTGCCGCCAGCCCAGGAGCCGGTGCAGCGTCATCGGCTCGAGCCGGCCGACGCGCGCGCGGTCGGCGTCGGGCAGGAAGCCGAGCTCGCGCTCGACGGACTCGTGCAGCCGGGCGGCGGCCTTGCCGGTCGGTGCAGTGAGCGCGATCGAGATCCGCTCGCCGCGGGCGGATGCCTGATCGGCGAGCAGTGCCAGCATCCGGGCGACGGTCGAGGTCTTGCCGGTGCCGGGGCCGCCGGTCAGTACCGTTGTCCACTGGTGCACCGACCTGGCCGCGGCGGTGCGCTGCTCGTCGCTGAAGTGGCCGCTGGCGACCCGGTCCAGCGCGTGCCCGAGCGCGGTCTCGTCGACGGTCGGCGGCGGCTGGTCGAGCCGGGCCCGCAGGTCGTCGCAGACCTGCCGCTCCAGGCGGTGGTAGCGGTCGAGGTAGAGCAGGTCGTGCTCGAGCCGGAGGGCCCCCTCGGCGAGCAGCGGGGACGCCTCGACCGCGGAGAGCCACGCCTCCGTCTCCGGCCACGCCAGCTCGGGCGCCAGGTCGACGACGGTCCGGAGGTCGACGCACACGGAGCCGTTGCGGACCGCGCGGACCGCCAACGCGACGGCGAGCAGCACCCGCTCGTCGCCCTCGCCCGCCAGGTCACCCACTCGCCGCGCGACGTGGACGTCGGAGGACTCCAGCACGCCCGCGACGTTGAGTTCGCCGAGCAGGCCGTCGCCGCCGGCCACGAGCCGCCAGTCGTGCTCGCCGGTGGCCTCGAAGATCTGGGTGGTCACTGCGAGATCCTCCCGTCGAGCAGGTCGGAGACCGCGTCGAGCAGCGCCGCCGGCGGACGCCAGGCGAACACGCCGCACGGCTCGCCGTCGACGAGCGGAGTCGCGGGACCACACATCCCGCGGAGATAGAGGTAGAGCACCCCGCCCAGGTGGGTGTCCGGGTCGTAGCCGGGCTGGCGCCACCGGAGGAAGCGGTGGAGGACGACGGCGTAGAGCAGCGCCTGCAGCGGGTAGTCGGAGTGGCCCATCGCCGCGGCGAGGGCCTCGGGCCGGTAGGCGTGGGCGGTGAGTGGCTCGTCGTAGCCGCCGAGCCAGTTGGTCTTGTAGTCGACGACGACGTAGCGGGGGCCGGGGAGCCGCAGCACCACGTCGACCGAGCCGGTGAGGTAGCCGCGGAGCGACTGCTCCCCCAGCGCAGGCTGGTCGAGGGCATCGGCGTACGGACGCACCGGGTCGTCGGCCGGAAGGTGCCGACGGAGCAGCGGCGCGAGGTCGCCCAGGCGGGACGACTGGCCACCACGGACCTCGTCCCCGCCGGAGAGCGGCAGCTCGAAGTCCAGCTCGCGGAGCCGGTCGCGCAGGGGGATCTCCCGAAGCGTGGCCGGGGCCAGGCTTCCCAGCGGGGAGTCGCAGACCGCGACCAGTGCGTCGGCCAGGACGTCCCGGTCGAGGTCGACGGGCCACCGCACGAGCTGGTCGTCGATGTGGCCGCGGAGCTCGTCGCGCAGGTCGGCAGCCTCGGGGTCGGCGTGCTCGAGCACCGCGTGCACCAGGGAGCCGAACGTCGCGCCGACCGGCAGCTCGGCCATCGGGGAGACCGGTGCGGACGCCGTCGGCCCGTCGACCGCCGCGGCGATGGCGGCCGGCCCCACCTCTTCGTCCTCGCGGGCCAGCACCTCCGGCTCGCTGGTGACGCCACCGACGCCGCTGAGTGCGGGCGCCGCTGCGACCTCGACCGCGGTGAGCGAGGAGTACGACGTCCGCCGCCACGTCGCGTCGACGGCTCGGGTGAAGGAGCGCACCGACAGCGGCGGCTGCTCCGGGAGCCGGGGATCGGGCCCCGGGTCGGCAAGGACCGCAGGCTCGGGATCCGGCCCGCCGCGCGCCCGCCACCGCTCGAAGAACTCGGCGTCGGCGTCGTCGGACCGTAGCGCGACCTCGGCCGGCACCGCGGCCAGACCGGGGGCCCGGCCCTGGATCATCCGCTGCAGCGGGCTGGCCACGGTGTTCCGGGTGGGGGCCCACCAGCAGACGACCTGCGACTGCGCGCGGGTGAGGGCGACGTAGAGCAGGCGCAACGACTCGCCGGCGTCCTCGGCCAGCCAGCGCGACACGTGGTCACGCCAGTCGCTCGCCGTGGAGCCGCCGACCGCGCGGCAGCGGCGTTCGTCGTCGTCGTGGAACAGCGGCGTCGAGGGCTTGGGCACGTTGCGGTCGCCCAGGGCGGGCAGGTAGACGACGGGGTACTCGAGGCCCTTGCTGGCGTGGATCGTCACCAGCTGCACGGCGGCGGCGTCGGAGTCGAGCCGCCGCGTCCGCTCGGTGCCGCGGCCGTCCTGCCCCTCGGCGATCTGGGACCGCAGCCAGGTGAGCAGGGCGACCAGCCGCAGCCGTTCGGTCAGGGCTGTCTCGTGGAGCACCTCGCCGATGTGCCGCAGATCGGTGAGCAGCCGCTCGCCCCCGACCAGGGCGAGGACGCGCGCCGGCAGTCCACCGACGTTGGCGGCCTCCAGGACCGCAGCGATGCCGCGTCGGGTGAACACCTCCGCCCAGGACCGGAGCGTGTCGGCGACCTGGTCGGTCAGGTCGTCGCCCCGTTCGTCGAGGTCGCGGGCGGTGTGGCCGAAGAAGCAGGTGAGCGCGGCGGCGCGCACCCGGGAGCTGCGGTGCGGCTGCTCGAGTGCCTCGAGCAGGGTCAGCCACTCGACGGCCCCGGCCGTGGCGAAGACACTCCCGCCGCCGGCGATCACGGCGGGCACCCCGACCTCGAGCAGCGCGTCGCGGGCATCGGCGAGGTCCTTGTGGCGGTAGGCGATCACGGCGACGTCGCGCGGTTCGAGAGGTCGTCCGTCGTACTCGGCACCGGACGCGAGCAGGGCGCGGACGTCCAGGGCCAGGTCGCGGGCGATGTGGGGCCGGGTCTGCCCGACGAACAGCGGCTTCTCGCCCCGCTTGCCGAAGTGGTCGCGACGCACCACCCGCAGCCGGAACGGGTCGGGATGCGGCGCGCCGGTCAGCCGGGACCCCGGGTGGTGGGCGGTCACGTCGTGCACGACGATCCGCGGATCGCCCAGCTCGGCGCCGGCCAGGACGGTCTGGAAGGACTCCAGCAGCGCCTGGTCGCTGCGCCAGTTGACGGCCAGGGTCTTCCGCGTCGTCGCGGTCCGGGCCGCCTGGAGGTACGTCGTCACGTCACCGCCGCGGAAGGCGTAGATCGCCTGCTTGGGGTCGCCGATCAGAACCATCGCGGCGTGCCCGGTGAAGGCCCGGTCGAGGACCTGCCACTGGACCGGGTCGGTGTCCTGGAACTCGTCGACGAGCACGATCTTCCAGCGCTGCCGCATCCGAGTCCGGGCGGGGGCCGTCGGGATCCTCCAGCGCGTGGGCGAGCTGGGCGAGCAGGTCGTCGTAGGACAGGATGCCCAGCCGCCGCTTGCGGTGCTCGAGCTCGCTGCGTACGGCGCAGGCGAACCGCACCCGGCGACCCGCGGGCGATTCGGGAGTCCTCCGCCGAGGGTTCGAGCCGGGCCTGGGGGTCCCCGACCGCGGCGCGGGCGATCGAGAGCGCCTCCGCGTGGCCGAACAACGGCTCGCCCTCGCCCCAGGCGAACGCGCGCAGGTAGAGGTCGTCCACGACCTCGCGGAGCAGGTCGTCGAGGTCCTCGACCAACCGGGCCCGGGCGTCGGTGTCACCCGCGACGCCGAGCGAGCCGAGCACCATGCTGCAGAACTGGTGGGTGGTCGCGATCGTCGCCGCGTCGAACCCGGCCAGGGCCTCGGTGACCCGCCGGTGCCGGAGACGGCGCTCGTCGTCGTCGCAGTCGAGGAGGAGCGCGATCAGGTCCGTGGGCTCCGGCGGCGAGAGGGTCGGGTCGTCGGAGAGAGCACGCTCGGCCTCGACCAGCTGGGCCCGCACCCGCTCCCGCAGCTCCTGGCTGGCCGCCCGGCCGAAGGTCACCACGAGCATCTGGTCGAGCAGGCACACCCCCTCGGCGACGTACCTGGTGACCAGGGCGCCGATGGTCCAGGTCTTGCCGGTGCCGGCGCTGGCCTCGAGCAGCGTCGTGCCGGTCGGGAGCGGGTCGCGGATGTCGAAGTGGTCCGGCGTCACAGCGCTCAAGCCACCCGCTCCCCACCGGTGAGCAGCGGCTCCCACACCTGCCAGGCGTACGTCGGCAGGCCGGCCTCGACGAGCACCGACAGCGGCGCCTGCTCGCCGTAGACCCGGACGTGCCAGGGATCGGCGTCCTCACCCTCGATGCCGTAGGTGTTGTTGGGGTCGGTGGTCCACTCCCGCGCGGCGGCGTCCCGCGGCGAGCGGTCGTTGCCCATCTGCTCGAGGAGGTGGGCCTCCGCCCAGGCGTGACCGGTCTTCAGCGGCACCGGCAGCGGCCCGCGCAGCCCGAGGTCGCGCAGCTCGACCAGCTCGCGCAGCAGATCGACCGCCCGGTGGTCCAGCGGGCCGGCGAGCGCACGCTTGGGTCCGGCGCGGTCGCGCCCGACGGCGTGGGCGGTCCAGCTCTCGTCGGGGCGAGCGGCACTGAGTGCGACGAGGTCGAGCCAGGACATCAGCCGCTGTTTCGCCTTCAGCCTGGAGAAGCCCAGGGACACGATCTTGTTCGCCGTGGATCCCGGTGACCGTGCCGGTCACACGACGCCCGTCACCGAGGTCGACATCGATGTCGATGCTGCGGGCGGGGCCCTCGCGGAGCTCGGCGGTGCGGGTGAAGAGGCGTTGCGACTCCTCGACGACGCCGGTGAGGGCGCGTTGCCCGAGGCCACCGGGTGGGAGCGAGCCGCGCAGCTGTTCGGCCGTCATCACCGCGACCGGGTCCTGGCCGGCCATCACCTCGCCCAGCAGGCGGTCGCCGACACCCCACAGCTCCAGCGCGTCGAGGTCGATCGGGATCGCGTCGCTGACCTCCTCGGCCCGGCGCGGGGTCGAGACGTCGAGCCGGCGGCGCAGGAACTCGCGGACCGGGTGGGTGAAGAACGCCCTGAGGTCGGCCAGCGAAACGTCGTCGCGCGGGGCGTCGGGAAGCGGGCCGGTGAGGAAGGGCGGACGCGACTGACGGGCACCCGCCGCGGCGGTCGCGCCCGCCAACGACGACCGGTCGAAGCTGAACGGGCGGTCGCCGACCAGTCCGGCCGACAGGTTGCGGGCGTCGTACGGCTGCAGCGGGTGGCGGGTCAGCACCTGGTCACGGACGGGGGCTGCGGTGGTGCGGTCGACCGCGTCGAGGATCTCGCCGAGGGGTACGGCGGGAGGGCGGACGGCACCGGAGTGCTCGTTGGCGCCGGTGTAGGTCACCACGAGGGTGTCGGTGGCCGCGAGCACGGCGTCGAGCAGCAGCTGGCGGTCCTCGCTGCGGGCGTCGCGCTCCCCGGTGACCGGCCGCCGGGCGAGCACGTCGTCGCCGTCGAGGAACTGGGTCCGCGGGAAGGCGCCGTCGTCGAGCCCGACCAGGCACACCACGCGGTGGGGCACCGAGCGCATCGGCACCATGGTGCACACCGTCAGGGTCCCGGTCCGGAAGTTGGCGCGGGTGGGCCGGCCGCCGAGGCGTGACTCGAGGAGGGCGCGGACGTCGGCGAGCCGCAGCTCGACCGCGTCGCCCCCACCCGCGGAGTCGACCGCCCGGGCCAGCTCGCGCTCGAACTGCGGCACCTGCCAGGCGTCGTCGCGCGGCACGTCGGTCAGGGACCGCACGCCCTGCTGGAGGGCGGACATCCACGCCCCCACCTCCTCGGCGTCGGCGAGCGCGTCGAGGCAGGACTCCAGCCGGTGGCAGAACTCCGAGACCTTGCCGACGAGGTCGATGTCGTTGCTGCCGACGTCGTCGACGGGAAGGCCGCGGCCGAGGTGGCGGTGGTCGTCGCCGCTCATCACCACGCCGAGCAGGACCCGGTCGAGCCCCGAGCGCCACGTGTTGTGGGCGAACCGGTCCATCGCGAACTCGGCTCGCTGCCGGTCGTCGAACCCCCACCGGATGCCGGCCTCGCTCACCCAGCCGGTGAGTCGGGCCAGGTCGTCGTCGCCGAACCGGAACCGGGCCCGCACGGCGTCGGCGGTGGCCAGGTCGAGCACCTCGCTGGCCGTGGCCCGCCCTCCGGCAAGCTGCACGACAGCGGCAGCCACGGCGAGCAGCGGGTTGGTGCTGCTCAGGGCACGGTCGGCCAGCCGCACCCGCAGCCGGTGGGCGGGGTGGGCGGCGTCGTCCTCGACGACGTCGGCCAGGCCGAACCCGGCGGAGATCAGCGGCGCGTAGGTCTCGATGTCGGGGCACATCACGAGGATGTCGCGCGGCTCGAGCCCGGGATCGTCCTCGAGCAGACCGACGAGCACCTCGCGCAGGACGTCGACCTGGCGGGCCGGCCCGTGGCAGGCATGCACCTGGATGCTGCGGTCGGTCTGGCCGGGCGTGCGCTCGCGGCGTACGGTCGGCGTCGGGCGCGCGGTTGGCCCGCAGGTCGGCCTGGAGCCACCCGAGGAGGGTGTCGCTGCCCTGCATCGGTGCGGGGGTTTCGAGGCTCGGCGCTGGCGCGCCTCGCACCGTCAACCACCGGATCGCTGGCACCCACCGAACCCACCACCGGATCCAGGTCCCGCCGCAGCTCGCGACTGTCCCGCCCCAGGGACGCCAGCAGCGGATGGCCGACCCGGGTCGCGGAGGAGTCCTGGTCACGCGGCACCGGACCACCCAGGCCGGCGAGGTCCTCCCACAGCGCCGTCGAGGGCTGCGGCAGCCACAGGTGGACGTCGCGGTGGCGGGCGAGCGCCCGCAGCAGCTCGACCTCGGTGACCGGCAGCCGGGTGTGCCCGAACAGTGACAGCCGGTCGGGCAGGTCGACCTCGTCCGCCCCTGCCTCGAGCAGCTCGAGAGTCCGGGCGTGCCGGACGTCGGGCGGTGGCGCGTCGACGACGGCCAGCAACCGGCGCCAGAGCTCGGCCTGCCAGCCGAGGTCGGCGTCGAGTGGAGCGCCTGCCCCGTCGCGGTCTCGGCCCTCGCGCCAGTCGGTGACCAGGCTCGGGCGCTGGACGGCGTACGACGCGAACAGGCCGGCGAGGCGGCGAGCGACGGAGTAGCGGCGGTTGCGCCGCAGCAGTGCCTCGTCGCCCTCGAGGCCGTGGCCGAGATGGGTCGCCAGCGTGGCGCACCACGGCTCGTCGAGGTGGGCGTCGATCACGCGACAGCAGCGGCCAGACCAGGCGGTCGGGGTCCCAGGGGTCGTCGCGGTCCCGCCCGAGCAGCATCGAGACCAGGGAAGAGGGGTTCAGGAACCGGACGCCTGCACAGACGCCGTCCCCGCCCGAGGTCGAGGTACCCAACCGGTGGGACAGCCGCTGGGTGAGCCACCGCTCCACCCCCTTGGCGGGAACGACGACCACGTCCTCGGCGAACGGGTCGGGCAGCGGATCCACCAGCAGGTCGCCCAGCGCATCGGCGAGCAGGTCGGTGCGGGGGGCGCGATGGATCCGCAGGGTCACCCTCGGCACCCTAGACGCGGGCGCCGACGTCGTTCGCGACCTGGTGGCAGGTCCGGGCAGCAGACGACCACCGCGTCGCCCCGAGGCTGACGCGGTGGCCGTGTTCCTGTTGTGCGCCCTCCGGCGTCAGCCGAAGATGCTGACGCCTCCCGGGCCGACGAGCAGCCCCAGGACGATCAGGGCGATCCCCCACAGCACCGATCCCCTGACCAACGAGAAGATGCCGCTGATCACCAGGATGACCGCGATGATCCACAGGATGAATTCCATGTGTGCTCCCTCTGTTCGGACCGGCGCTACTTCTTGAAGGCGTCCTTGACCTTCTCGCCGGCCTGCTTGATGTCGGACTTGCTCTGCTCGGCCTTGCCCTGGTTCTCCCTCGACTGGTCGCCGGTGGCCTTGCCCTCGGCTTCCTTGGCCTTGCCCTTGAGCTTGTCCGTGGTGTTCTCGACCTTGTCGCTCATCGCCATCCTTGTCTCCTCGGGTTCGGTCGAACACCAGTAACCGAATACACAGGGTTCATGCCCACCCACAGGGGTGACGAAACCTGCGCACTCCCGGTCCGCGCCCGGGATCGTTCGCGCAACAGTCGGACCCCGGCTCACGCCGGTGCCCGACCGTTGTGCCTGCGATGTCTGTCAGGCACTACCCGAGATGGGGACGCTCAGGCCCCCACCAGCGTCAGTGGAGAGGGTGAGGTCCCAGCTGAAGGACTCGATGACGACGACCTGGTTGCCCGGGCAGTCGAGCGTCGAGAGCGGGCTGATCGTGAACGAGACGTTGGTGCGGCCATTGCGGACGTCGAAGGTCTTGGTCTCGTTGACCGCGACGGTCTCTTGCTTGTTGTCCGCTGCGGGGTTCTTGCCGCCCCTGTTGTAGCACTGGGAGAAGACGTCGACGCTGCCGCTCAGGGTGAAGTCCGCGTCCGGCACGTTGCCGAGGCCGGCGATGGACGCCGTGATCGTCAGGCGTGTTGCCGCTGAGCGTGGCGGTCGGGCCCTTGACTACGTGTGCGTTCGCGGCCATGGCCGGGCCCGCTACCAGCCCCAGGGCCAGCGTCATGAATGTGATGAGGAGGAGTCGCTTCAGGTTGTTCATGGGGTTGCCTTCGTTGTGGACGTCGAGCCGGGCAGCCATCTGACCGCGCTCGTCGACCGATGCGTGTGCGCTACCCGGAGCGGCTGGATCGGCCGTGGATTGTTGCGTGGGAGGGCTGGAGTGCCTCGCGCGTCGATGTCCCCAGTCGTTGCGTTGCAGCGAGCCACTCTCGCCGAGAAGTGCGAGGCATCGTCCGATGCCGTGGCCCTCTGTCGTGCACGTTATGCGCGCTTGCCCCGGGCTGAACATGACGTCATCAGGCGAGCCCGTCCGGGCCATGGGTACGACGCTCCCGCTCCCGAGGGCTTCGCACAGCGACTCAGGACGTCATGCGTCCCGGTCCCTACAGCGCCCGGATCGCATGACGTCCGGCAAATTCTGGTGCGGAATTCGCCGCCTCCGGGAGGGCGAGATCCGCGGCAAGTGGTTTAGACATCCGTCTGTCGGGTAGTGGCTTGGTTATGTCGGGCCGCGAGGCCGGGCATGCGAAAGGGGCGGCCCGACGCTCGGATGTGTCGGGCCGAAGGGAGAAGGCACCCGGCCGGACGTGCCGGGCGCAAGAGAGGGAAAGACCCGATGAGCACCGACGAGTTCGCACCGCTGACGCCCGAGGAGCTGGAGGCCGAGGGGGTGACCGCGCTACCGGACAAGGAAGTCGTCTCGATCCTCGACCTCGCCGCGGACATCGACCTCGCCATCGACGGGGCCGCACCCATCGACCTCGCCATCGCCCTGAATGCCAACGTGGTGGCACCGATCGACGCCGCAGTGAGCGCCAACCTGCTGTCCAACGGGTCCACCGCAGAAGCGGTGGCCGACCAAGGCGTCCTGCTCAACCAGACCGTGGCTGCCGACGCGATCGCGACCGGCATCCAGGACAGCACGATCGACCAGTCCGACACCGTCACCGACGGGACCGGCACGCACCGACGACCGGGGCCACCACCGGTGAGGAGCCGGCGGCCATGATGGCCGCGGCCGACGCCGCCGACGCCACGGCCGCCGCCGCGAGCGAGCCCGTGGACGGTGCAGTGGTGGTGAACTCTGCCGGCGAGATCCTCGGCACTCTCGACACCGCCACCGGAACCGTGACCGACGCGGCCGGCAACACCGTCGGCACTCTCAACGAGACGACCGGCCTGGTCGTGGACTCCGCCGGCGCCATCGTCGGCACCGTCACCAACCTGGTCGACGGCGCAGTGGTGGCGAACGCGGCGGGCGACATCATCGGCGTCCTCGACGGGGCCACCGGCGAGGTGACCAGCGCCGGCAGCCTTGTCGGCACCCTCGACCCGCTGACCGGAGAGGTCCTCAACACGGCCAACGAGGTCCTGGGCACCGTGACGAACCTGGTCGACGGCGCGACCATGGTCGACTCGGCCGGCAACGTCCTCGGCACCCTCGACGCGGCGACCGGCAACATCGTCACTGCGACAGGCGCCATCATCGGCACCCTCGACCCGCTCACCGGAAATGTCCTCGACGCGGCCGGGAACATCATCGGAACGCTCGGCCCCATCCTCGACGACGTCACCGACACCATCGGCCAGCTCAACACCGGCGACCTGCTGAAGGGCGACCTCCTCAACGTCGACGTCAACGTCGACCTGGACGCCGACCTGGCGGCCCCGATCAACGGCGCGGTCGCGGCCAACGCCAACGTGGCGGCGCCGATCGACGCGTCCGTCGCCGCCAACATCCTCTCCGACGACTCGTACGCCGGGGCGATGGCGACGCAGGACGCGATCATCACCCAGTCGATCACCGGGCAGGCCGTGGCCACCTCCGATCAGACGTCCGACATCAACCAGTCGTCCATCGAGCCGCCCGACACCGACACCGCGTCGACCGACGGGACGGACGCGACGACGGCGACCACCACGTCGGAGTCCGGTGACGAGACGGTCGAGCCCACACGGAGACTCCGCCGCAGTGACCACGATCGTCGGCGCGCCTCCGGCGCGCGCCGATGACCTCCAGCTCATCGGGTCCATGGTGGGGTCCGGCTACCGGACCCCACCGGCCCTGGTGCGCCGCGGTGACGGGCAGACCCTCCAGCTCACGAAGCTGCTCTACCTCGTGCTGGACGCGGTCGACGGCCGGCGCACCTGCGCCGAGATCGCGACCGTGGTCAGCGACGCCATGAGCAGGAGCGTCTCGGAGGAGATGGTCGCGACGCTCGTCGACCAGCACCTGCGGCCGCTGGGGCTGCTCAAGCTGGCCGACGGGTCCGAGCCTCCGCTCAACCGGTCCAACCCCCTGCTCGGTCTCAGGTTCAAGCTCGCCGTCACCAACCCCCGGATCACGCGCCGGCTGACCGACCCGTTCCGGATCCTCTTCCGACCGGTGCTGTCCCTGGCGGTCGTGCTCGGCTTCGTGGCGGTCACGTGGTGGGTCTTCTTCGACCAGGGCCTCGCCCCTGCGGCGTACGACGCCTTCCAGCGCCCGCACCTGCTCCTGCTCGTCTTCGTGGTGTCCGTGCTCTCCGGGGGCTTCCACGAGTTCGGGCACGCGGCGGCCGCGCGCTACAGCGGGGCCGAGCCCGGGCGTGATCGGGGTCGGCCTCTACCTGGTGTGGCCGGCGTTCTACACCGACGTGACCGACAGCTACCGGCTGGAGCGGCGGGGACGCATCCGTACCGACCTGGGCGGCCTGTACTTCAACGCGATCGTGGTGGTGCTGACCTTCGCCTGGTGGTCCTACACCGGGTGGGACGCGTTGCTGCTCCTGGTGGCGACCCAGATCCTGCAGATGGTGCAGCAGCTGCTGCCGCTGCTGCGCTTCGACGGCTACCACCTGCTGGCCGACCTGGCCGGGGTCCCCGATCTCTACCACCGGATCCGGCCGACTCTGCTCGGGCTGCTGCCGCACCGGTGGTTCCATGAGGAGAACCGGGTCCTGAAGCCGTGGTCCCGGGCGGTGATCACCCTCTGGGTGCTGATCACGATCCCGATGATGGCGCTGATGCTCTACGCCCTCGTGACGGCGGTCCCGCGACTGCTCGGTACGGCGTGGGACGTCGTGCAGCAGGATGCTGCCGGCGTGACGAGCGCCTGGCGGAACGGCGGCATGGTCGACGTCTCCGCCCACACCCTCCAGGTGCTGGGCGTCGTACTCCCGATGCTGGCGTGCATCCTCATCCTCGGGCGGATCGGGCTGCGCTCGTCGCGTGGACTGGCTCGCTGGAGCCGCGGGTCCTTCCCCAAGCGGGTCACGGCCGCAGCGCTCAGCGCGGTCGTCATCACCGGTCTCTCCTGGGCATGGTGGCCGGGGCCGGACAACTACCGGCCGATCGGCCCCGACGAGAGGGGGCTGCTCACCGCCTTGTTCCCGACCGGGCAGGGCGCGGCGGCCGGGGCGGCTCCCGGCGCGGGCCGCCGCGACGTACGCCGACGGCGGGATCCTTCCCGTCGGCGCATCGGCCGAGCGGCGGCTGGCCGACGGGGGTCTGCTGGAGGCGACCTTCCCGGAGGGGAAGCTCCCGAGCAAGTCCGACCCGCAGCTGGCGATGGTGCTCGTCCCGAGCGAGAACCCCGACGACGGCCAGGCCCCGACCACGGGACGGACGACCGGCCGAGCCCTGGGTCTTCCCGTTCGACAAGCCGCTGCCTCCCGCGGAGGGGGACAACCAGGCGGCGGCGTACAACACCACCGACGACTCGATGACCTACGACGTCGCCTTCGCCCTCGTGTGGGCCACGGGCGACGAGGTGCTCAACGTCAACGAGGCCCACGCCTACGCCTCGTGCTCGAACTGCGTGACGGTCGCCGTCGCCTTCCAGGTCGTGCTGATCATGGACGACGCCCACGTGGTCGTCCCGCAGAACCTCGCCGTGGCCGCGAACTACGAGTGCTACCGCTGCATCACGGCCGCGATCGCCAGCCAGCTCGTGCTGTCGCTGGAGGAAGTGCCGGGAACCGAACAGCTGCTCGCGCTCGGCGCGGTCTGGAACCAGCTGACCGAGTTCGGGCAGAGCATCACCAGCTACCCACTCTCGGAAGTCTCGGCCCAGCTGGAGGAGTTCAAGGCGGAGATCGTCGCGATCCTCGGCGGCGCGCCACCGGTGTCGACCGACACGACGTCGACGCCCACATCGTCGTCGCCCACCGGGACGTCCACCTACGGCAGCAACGAGCCCTCGCCGACCAGCGAGCCCACCATCATCCCCGACGAGCCAGCCGGCCACGAGCGAGCCGACGACCAACGAGCCGACGTCGGAGCCGACCACGGAGACCACGACCCCCACACCGTCGCCAGAACCGACCACCGCCCCCGCAGAGCCCTCACCGTCACCAACGCCGTAGCTCGAGGCTCGGTCGGCGAGCGGCGGGTGTTCCGAACAGACCGACGGCGGCCGCGATCAGGGATCGTGGCCGCCGTCGGACGGATGCTGCTCGCGCGACCTACAGGCCGCGGACGTTCTCGGCCTGGGGACCCTTGGGGCCCTGGGTGACGTCGAACTCGACCTTCTGGTTCTCGGCGAGCGACTTGAAGCCGGTGCCGGAGATCGCGGTGTGGTGGACGAACACGTCCGCTCCGCCATCCTCCTGGGCGATGAAGCCGAAGCCCTTGTCGTCGTTGAACCACTTCACGGTGCCTTGCGTCATGACTGTTCCTTCATTCGGTGAATCGACGCGGTGGAGCACTGTGCTCACCGCGGAGCTGAAAACATCTGCCCTTGCGCCTGATGTCCAGCTGACCGAAGACCAAGAAACGTGGTGGTGATGAACCGGCGGCTCGATGAGCGAGCGCCGAGAGGATGACCTCTTCAACACGGCCGAGTCTACCCCGAACCCCTGCGAAGTCGTGGATCGGCGAGCACGGCTCGGCCGAACCCGCAGCCTCACCTCAGGCGCGGACCGGGACGAGGGCCTCCGCCGGGACGTGACCCAGCAGGCCCTCCTTGCGCGCCACGATCGCGGCGGCAGCGATCGTGGTGGCGGCGGCCACCACGTTGAGGGTGAGCACCGACGCGCCCTTGACCAGGACGAACGACTCCAGCGACAGCGACTGCAGCATCCACAGCACCATCACCGCCTTGCTCACGCACAGCACCGCCCACAGCACGGTCAGGTGCCAGAAGAGCCGCCGGATCCGCGGGCGCAGGGACAGCTCATGGTTCATCGGGTAGAAGTCACCGGCGAGCCTCGCCACCATCGGCCTGGCCGTCGCCAGCGAGGCCAGGAAGGCAAGCGCGATCACACCGTCACTGATGATGGGCTGAAGGAAGTAGAGCCACGTGCTGTCGGAGGCGACGGCCACCACCGTCCGCCCCGTCATCACGATGGCGGTGAGGGCCAGCAACCCGGAGGAACGCCGGCTGGTCAGCGCTCGCCACGCGATGGCGCCGTACGACCAGAGGAGGGCTGCGATGATCGCCGGCCACACCCCGAACGTCACCACGCACACGTAGAACAGGGCGCCCGGGATGGCGCACGCGATCAGCAGGCTGATCGAGACCCGCCGGATCACCGCCATCAGTGAGGGGCGGCCCGGGGCCGTCGTGACAGCCGACGGCGCGGCGGCAGGAGGACGGGTGAGGAGGGGGGTCATGGGGACCTGTCTGCCGACCAAGACTGGTCAGCGGCGAAAGTGGTCGCCTCGAAATCGTGACGCGGGGTCTCGACGTCGAACGTTCCTCGGCACCTTCACCATACGGCAATGAGCTCCGCACTCGTACACGCCCGTGCAGGTTCGCTGCCGACGTTCTCCGCGGTCACCTGACCTGGATGTGCAGGTGGTTGTCATGGGCCGGCCAGCGCTTCACACCGGCGATCTCGCTGTCGTTGAAGAGAATCTGGTTGACCGCTGACTGCGCCTGCAGTGCCTCGACGAGGATCCGCGTCGATTCCCGGCTCGTAGCTCGGCTCCCCGATGGACGTGCGCGAGTGGGCGCCGTCGCTGCGCAGGGGGCGCAGATCGGCGTGACGGCCCGAGGTGTGTGTCTTGTGGGGGGTGATGGCACCGCCCTGCTCGAAGCTGAGGTCGCCCACCCCGTACTCGAGGCCAGCCTTCGCCAGCCGCAGCGCTACCTCGCGGAGCACTGCGAGCAAGGGGTCGCCGGCGAACTGTCGATCAGGCTTGGAGTAAGAGTAGAAGCCCTTGCCACTGCCGAGCGGCTGGTAGCCGCGTCCCGGTGGAAGGGCCGCCGGTTGGGAGCAGCCGGCCCGCCCTGCGCGGGCGGGCGCTCCGGCTGGCCCGGACGGCTGTACGACCGTTCGGCGACCGCAGCACGGAGCTTGCGCAGGGTCAGTCCCTTCCGTGTCCACACGCCCGTCGGGCCGCTGCGTTGAAGCTCCTTCTGGTAGTCGGTGATCGCCCCGACGGTCCTGTGTCCGCAGTCCCCGTCGACGTCCAGTCCGGCGCCTACCGCGCTGTTCAGCAGGTCCTGCACGACCCGCACGTCGTCGGTCGCGGTTGTCGCCTCCGGAGCCGACCGACCCGTTGATCCGTGCCTCTGTCATGACGTCCTCCCGGGCAGGCTCGCGAGCCGTTATGAGCTCAACGTCGCCGCTGTCACGGCGTACGACAGCTGCCGTCGGCGACCAGGGCAGCCAGCACCTGCTCGGTGGTTTCCCGCGGCACGCGCGCGGCCCGCGCGAGCAACGTACGCTGTCGCGCCACGCGCGCCCGCGGCGCTCGAGCTGGGCACGGATCTCCTTTGTCGGCGCTCTCGTCTGGTCTCTTCTGGAGCGATCGAGGCCGAGTCGCGCATCGCGCTCGCATACGGCTCCAGCAGCTCGAACACTTCCCGGGCGAGGGTCACCGAGGTGGTCGAACCTTCGGGTGAGCGAGTCCGCCTCGTCCTTCGTCCTCGTGGTAGAAGCCGCTGCGCGACGAGCACCTCGGCCATCCGCTGGTACGCCGGCGCACCCTCCGCGAAGCCGCCCCGACGCAGCGACGCACTCGAGCTGCTCGAGCGCCCCGATCGCAGCCTCGACGCTGTCCGCGACGTGGTTGTGTCTGGCACGGCCGTCACGTCGTCTCTCCTCCACAGGGACGAGACTGGCGAGCTCGGTGAGCTCGAGCAGCCGCTCCAGGCCGAGCGGGAGGCTCTGGCTCTGCACTGTCACCTCGACGTCGATGCCGGTCGTCTCGGTGCTGTTTCTCGAGCGTCGAGCTGCGGCGTGGCACGTAGCCGACGAGGGACACCAGCCGCACCGGCTGTACGATCTTCCCTTTTACCACAGAGAGCGGTGTCTCGCGTGGCTGCGTCGGTGCCGGTTCCTCTCGTCTCCTGTGGTGACGGTGACGACGTCGTAGGCGAATGTCGATCTTCGCTTCCTTCACCGTCAGCGTCGGGATGTTGACCAGCGCCAGCATCGGCAGTCGAGCACGAACTCCGCCGGCTGCTGGTTCTCGTCTAGCTTGGTGTAGCGGATCGGGACCGTGCGGAAGCCCGGGTTCTCCGGGTCCTCGCTGAGCCGACCCGCTCGACGAAGTCCAGCGAGCTGCGCGGAGGCGCCCGTCTGGCCCTCCACCACCGCGGTCAGCAACGAACCTAGCAGCTCGCCCAGTCCCAGCGCGGAGACGTCCCGTTATCGGCACTGTGCCGTCACCCCCACTCGCCGTGCACGTCAGTATCTCCTCGAGGTCCTCCATCGGAGAACGTCACCTCCAGCGACTGCAGCGCCTCGGCTCGGCGTCTTCCGACTACCTTCGAGGCGACCACCTCTATGTCCATCTACGCGCGGTTGGCGATGTCCGCGAACTGCTGCTGCCGTACGGCGTCGACGTAGCGCCAGGGCGTGCTGCCGGACGTCGGCCACCAGCTCGTCTCGCTGCAGCTTCTTTATCCGGCCCCGTCCCTCCATCAAGTGCGACACGGTGGCGGTCGACTAAGTGGTTCGACGTCCCCGGCGAGCCCGGAGTCGATCTGCTTCGGTGTCGACTGGGACCTCTCGGAGCTGCGGTGTCTCTTCCGTTCTCCGTCGGCCGCGGTGTCTTCGGCGTCTCCCTGAGCGGCGTGAGACCGCTCGCGACGTTCTCCTCCAGACGCGTCGTCCACTCGGCGCGCGCTCGCCGCAGATCTAACGCCGGCCGTCGGGTCAGCGGCATCGCCGATTACCGGCGAACGCCAGCCTCACCGTCAGGTTGGAGACGTCACCCTGGGACGGAGAGGCTGGCCAGCGCGCGCTTGGTCGCGGTAGGTCTCACAGCCTGTGCCGTGACCAGATCCGCTGCCATCCGAGCGCGCACCACGTCCGTGAGCATGCTTCCCAGTACCTCGCCGAGCTGTGCCATTGCTAGCCCTCCGATGTCAGGTGGTCTCTGTCGTCCTTCTCCTGGATCGCCTGTTCGAGCATGTCGAGCATGCGCGACAGGCCATCCGGCATCTCGTCCTGCACCGCCCGCACGTGGATCTGCATCGAGTACTCCCGCTGCTGGTGCTCGGTCGTCGACGACTTCTGGTTGTACGTCGCGCTGACCCGCGCATCGACCTTCACCGGTCTCCAGAACGCGCTGTACGTACGCGGAGAGGGAGGTGTCGAGCTTGAACTCCGAGTTGGTGTTGCGGGTGACCGCGTCGGTGAGCTTGGCATTGAAGTCGATGGTCATCTCGTCGATGCGGATGTACGGTATCGGCGTGATCGCGAGGAATGGGACCGTGAGCGAGTACTTCTTGAGCTCCTCGTTCTCATCCTTCTTCTCGTAGCTGAAGGTGACCGAGCGGATCTCGCCGGCGCTCGTCGTCCGCAGTGGGATCGGCGAAGACCAGGTCGGTCGGACCAGCTTCGGGCTCCTTGAAGCCCACCTTGTGGATGAACTCGATCGTCGACTGGGCCGCCATGGCCTGAGCCTCCACTGCCGCCTTGAGGGGCGACCCGATGAGGTGGGAGAAGGGGATCTGCTGAAGCTCGGTTACCGCGCGGTCTGGCATCGTCGCCTCCAGGGCTCACTTGTCGGTGTTGAACAGGGGGCTGTCCGTCGGGTTGCTCTGCACCGTCGGACGTCGCTCGTACTGCTGCTTGACCTCGACGAGCACGATCAGCCCGAGGACGGATGGATCCGAGCTCGTCGAGCGCTGCCCACCGCCTCCTGCTCGTCGGCGGCCGTGCCGAGAACCCGCACGTTGCCGCCGATGCGGGCCTTCTCACCGATGCCGAGAAGCAGGAACTGGGACTTGGTCGCCATCGTCGCCTCCTCGGTGATCCGGACACGAGCACGCTAGGACGGGGGTGCGTCACGCCGTCGTCACAGCGGCGTCACCGCTCCGAATCCGGTCCAGTCCGGGGTCGAAGTTGCGGTGCAGCGGTGGCCAGAGAATGGCCCGTTGTTGTCATGCTTGCCCCCCGGTGATCCGCCTAGACTCGGCGGCGAGCAGTGGATTCTCGGGGTGTCGCGCTGGCTCTTCTCGAGGTTCCACGATCACCGTGCGTACCTAGGGGGAGGGCATGGGTCCGGTACAGCTGCGCTTGCTCGACGGCTTCGCCTTCGAGCTTGCTGGCTCACCTGTGCCGCTCCCGACCGGACCTCAGAGGCTGCTCGCATTTCTTGGGCCTGCGCGGCCCGACGCATCGGTCAGTCATCGCCGGCACTCTCTGGCCCGAGGTGCCGGAGCAACAATCGCTGGGCAGCCTGCGTACCGGCATCTGGCGGATCAACCGGTTGGTGCCCGGGCTGCTCGAGACGCGGCGGCTCTGTGGTGACCATGACCAACGCAGCCTCCGTCGACAGCCGCGACCAGGAGGCGTTCGCCACCCGACTGCTGAACGACCGCCTGGACGACGACCGGGTGATCGCCGGCATCGGGACGCTGTGGGCCGGTGGCCTGCTGCCAGGGTGGTACGACGACTGGGTCGTGTTCGAGCGCGAGCGGCTGCACCAGCTACGGCTCCATGCGCTCGAGCGCACGGTCAGCGTGCTGCTGGGGCGGGAGCGCCTCGAGATCGCCCTCCAGGTCGCTCTCGAGGCGGTGCGCGCGGAGCCGCTGCGCGAGACCTCGACCGCGGCGCTGATGTCCGTCTACCTCGCCGAGGGGAACGTCGTCGACGCGCTGCACCGCTACGACGTCGTTCCGCTCGCTGCTGGCTCAGGAGCTCGGTCTGACCCCGTCGCCTCGACTCGAACGCCTGCTGCCGCGCTGTGGCGCTCCTCGCGAGACGGTCGTCGTCAGCAGCGCGAGCAACTGACGCACGGCCCCGCGAAGCCACGAGCGGCACTGTTCTGCGCGGCAGCTGCAGAATGGTCCTGGCTCGCTCCACTGGGCCCCAACCGTGAGCCGCCCTCATCCGACCAGGTCGAGGCCCCGGGCCACGGGGGTGAGCAGGATGCGGAGCCCATGCCGACGGTGTGGCTGAGCATGGCGGCGTAGCAGTCGAAGAGCAGCTCGAGCTTTCGCACAGCCCAGAGCGTCTCCACGTTGACCCAAGCGAGATCGCGCGCCTTGTCGATCTTCCAGGCGTTTACCAGGTGGACCACCGCGCCGATCTCTTCGTCGACCCGCCTGCCGATCGCGGTGAGGAACGACTCGCGTATCGCGGACTCCACGGAAGCCAGGACCTCATTGACGCGCTCGTAGTCCTGGCGCACCGTCCCGGAGCCGGGCTCGGTCCGACGGGAACGGCAGGTCTCGACGACGGCCAGTGGCAGGTCGTGTTCGATGTGGGCGTTCATGCCGGCCAGCGCGTACTGGATCGGCAGCACCCCGCGCGCTCCGCGTTCCTCGAACAGCGGCTTCCAGGCCGAGGGCGGCTGGCCGCCCTCGACGGCTACGTCGTACGCGTGGAGCCACCGGTTCGCGAACCGGACATCCAGCTCAGCCATGAAGGCGGCGTCGGCGAAGTCGTCGGCGTCGATGGCGGCGGCCACGCGCTCGGTCACGTCGAGGTACATCCCGTTGAACACCGCCACGCCGTCGGCGGCCGGCAGCGTGGCGCTGGATGGTGCGGAGACGGTCGAGGACGCCGTCGACGGTGGTGGGGAGCGAGGTCGGCACGCCAATCAGCCCTCCCCGTTCGAGGCGTGTCCCCGCCGGTCCTCGACGGTGAGCCGGACCGCGGCTCGGTCACCGAGGAACTCCCGGGCAGGGTCGGGGAGCGAGATGCGTTTCACCCACCGCCCCGCGGTGGGGTCCTCGTCGCCCAGCGGTTCGCCGGTCGGGACGTACTCTCGCAGCGGCACGGCGAGATCGGACTGCCATGTCGCCCAGGCCGCCAGCTCGACCGTCCGGCCCCGATGTCGACCACCAACGTGCCGTCGAAGTCGAGCGCTCTGCTCCAGGTGGTCACCGAAGTCGAAGACGCCTCCGGCGCTGTCGTAGCGACAGCAACCGCAGGTCCAGCTTGTACCGAGACGTGTCCGCCGACTCCTCGGACGCAGCTGTGGGTCCGATCAGGAAGGTGGTGACCAGCGGCTGCGGCCGGTCAGCTGTCGTCTTGCCGGCAGTTCCAGCACCACGGGCAGTGGTGCGCGGCGACCTGCTGGTGCATCAGGATCGGCAGCCCGCGGACCGCGAGCTCGACCTCTGCCTGCCAGATGACGTCGTCCCTCGGCTTTCGGGAAGCCGTACGCCGACCAGGTCGGCGGTGACCTCCAGGTCGCCGAGCAGGAAGCGGCGGAGGTTCTGGTAGCCCTCCTCGGAGTTCACGATCCCGTAGCGCCGCTGTGGCTGCGGTGCACGAAGGCGAACCGAGCCCACGGGACGTAGACGTTCTCGATCTGCACCAGGCCGTCACTCTTCGCGCCGACCGATCTTGGAGGACAGTCCTCGTGGGCGACGTCGTAGTCCTCGGGTTGGTGCCAATCAGGGTGAAGATCCGGTCGTTCGGGAATGCTTCCTCGGGCACTCTCGCGGGGTCCCACTTCTCGGGACCGGGCCGGATCGCCCGGATTGAGGTAGGACCACATCCGTTCAGGGCCGAAGATGTCCGCGCCGTTGACCCCCAACACGTCGCGGACCTTCTCGAACAACCCGAAGCCGATGTCGAACTCGATGCCACCGTGCGGGGTGGCGTAGGTGAAGAGGCGGTCGACGTAGTCGGTGTCCCCGTCTCGCCCCGTTTTTCGGGGATCACCTTCTCGATCAGGCGACCGGCAGATCAGCCCGCCCATCGAGTGCGCCACCAGGAACACGCGCGGGGCGCCGGTCTTGTTTCGTACCAGCTCGATCAGGTCCAGCAGGGTCTCGGCGGCCCGCTCGAGGCTGTACTTCTCTCGGCTTCCTCCCCGAAGGTGGAGGCGGAGAGCGTCGTAGAACCGGTGGATCCAGATGCGTCGCCGGGTCCACAGCACCGTCGTCCTGCGCGGTGAGCCAGGCCACCTGCCCGCCGTTGACCTTCAGGTCGTAGTCGTGGTCGAGCATGAGCCGCAGCAGCGGGCTCTCGAACTGGTAGAAGGTCGGCGTGCCGTGTGCTCCGACGCGGACGTGGGTCGACCCGACGTTGAACCCGTAGAAGGGGTCGTCGGTCTGGGCGTCGACACCAGACTGACCCCCGGCGAAACCGCGCACGTAGATGATGGGCAGCCGCTCGCCATGGGGGGTCCCCTCCCGCTCCTCGCCCTCGGCCCCGGTGCCGGCAGGCGCAGGTGTTCAGCATGCCGGTTGATGACGCTCACGCGCTGGGAACTCAGAAGAACCGATCACCGCACCGCAGGTCAGCGGCGGGCGCCTGCGGTTCGGAGCGCGCCCGTAGGGATTCGAACCCCAAACCTTCTGATCCGTAGTCAGATGCTCTATCCGTTGAGCTACGGGCGCATGCCGCCGGCTGGCCGGACGACTGGTCGAGGATAGCCGACCCCTCACGTGGGGCCGAAATCAGTGGCCCGCCGCAGGTCGGCGCGACACCGGTCCCACCGTGGAACGATCCAATATGAGTGCCCCACCCGCCGGAGTAGCCTCAGCCCATCGCGGGCGCGCGAGGACCTCGCCAGGGCCCGGACCGTCCGCACCAGTTCGCCGGCAACGAAGCCGCGCGATCCATGACAACTCCACGACACCTCCGTCGATACGCTCGACGGCCGGGGCCGCAACCGGCGTACGACGCACGTACCCACCGGGAACGGACCGCGAATGCGCGAGAGGGAACATCCAGGCATGACTGCCGAGACTGCCGCCACCCCGGGCACTTCCACAGGGGCACCCACCACTCACCAGGGGATCCTCGACTTCGTCAACGAGGTCGCCGCGATGACCCAGCCCGACCGGATCCACTGGTGCACCGGGTCCGACGAGGAGTGGACCGAGCTGACCGATGCGCTGGTCGCGTCGGGCACCTTCACCCGGCTGAACCCGGCGATCAAGCCGAACTCCTTCTACGCGGCCTCCGACCCCACCGACGTGGCGCGCGTCGAGGACCGCACCTACATCTGCTCGGTCGACGAGAAGGACTGCGGGCCCACCAACAACTGGATGGACCCGAACGAGATGAAGGCCATCATGCGCGAGCTCTACGCGGGCTGCATGAAGGGCCGGACCATGTACGTCATCCCCTTCGTCATGGGCCACCTCGAGGCCGAGCACCCGATGTTCGGCGTGGAGATCACCGACTCGGCGTACGTCACCGCCTCGATGCGCGTGATGGCCCGGATGGGCACCCACGTGCTGCGCAAGATGGAGGAGCTCGACGCGGCCGGAGAAGATGTGCAGTGGGTGCCCGCGCTCCACTCCGTCGGCATGCCGCTGGAGGAGGGCCAGGACGACGTGTCGTGGCCGTGCAACGACACCAAGTACATCGTGCAGTTCCCCGAGGAGCGGGCGATCTGGTCCTTCGGCTCCGGCTACGGCGGCAACGCCCTGCTCGGCAAGAAGTGCTACGCCCTGCGCATCGCGTCGGCCAAGGCCCGCGACGAGGGCTGGATGGCCGAGCACATGCTGATCCTCAAGCTGACCAGCCCCGAGGGCGTCACCAAGTACATCGCCGCGGCCTTCCCGAGCGCCTGCGGCAAGACCAACCTCGCGATGCTGAAGCCGACCATCCCCGGCTGGAAGGTCGAGTCGATCGGCGACGACATCGCGTGGATGCGGATCGGCGAGGACGGCCGGCTGTGGGCGGTCAACCCCGAGTACGGCTTCTTCGGCGTCGCCCCCGGCACCAACGAGCACACCAACCCGCACGCCATGGAGACCATCAACATCGGCAACTCGGTGTTCACCAACGTGGCGCTGACCGAGGACGGCGACGTCTGGTGGGAGGGCCTCGAGAACCCGCCGGCCAAGGCCACGTCCTGGAAGGGCGAGCCCTGGACGCCGGACTCCGAAGAGCTCTCCAGCCACCCGAACAGCCGCTACTGCACCCCGATCAAGCAGTGCCCGATCCTCGCCGACGAGTACGACGACCCGCGCGGCGTCCCGATCGACGCGATCCTCTTCGGCGGCCGCCGCAAGACGACCATCCCGCTGGTGACCGAGGCCCGCGACTGGACCCACGGCACCTTCATGGGCGCCACGCTGTCCAGCGAGACCACCGCCGCCGCGGTCGGCCAGGTCGGCGTCGTGCGTCGGGACCCGATGGCGATGCTGCCCTTCATCGGCTACAACGCCGGCGACTACTTCGGCCACTGGATCAACATGGGCAAGGAGAACGACGCCGCGAAGCTGCCGAAGATCTTCTACGTCAACTGGTTCCGCCGGGACGACGACGGCGACTTCCTGTGGCCCGGATTCGGCGAGAACAGCCGCGTGCTGAAGTGGGTCATCGAGCGCATGGAGGGCCAGGCCGCCGCGGTCGAGACCCCGATCGGCCACGTGCCGGCGCCCGGCTCGCTCGACATCGACGGCCTCGACATGACCGAGGAGGCCCTCGCGGCCGCCCTCACCGTCGACGTGGAGGAGTGGAAGGCCGAGCTCCCGCAGATCCAGGAGTGGTTCGAGAAGTTCGGCGACGACCTGCCCGCCGTGCTCTGGACCGAGCTCGACGGCCTCAAGGCGCCGCCTCGGCGCCTGACGTCGCGCACGGAGCGACCTCCCGGCCTACGCCCGACTGATGGCCCCGACCCCGCGTGGTCGGGGCCATCAGTCTTGTCCGCTGTGGAAGGATCGGAAGCGGGTTCGGTGAAAGGGGAGCCAGGTGCGCGAGTACGGTCCCGAGGACCGCACGCTCTTCGAGACCGCGGCGACGGCGCTCTTCGAGGAGATCGTCGCCGAGGGCGGGATCAAGAAGAGTGATCCGCGCATCGCCGCCAAGTCAGCCGACCGGCCCGCGTTCGACCTCCTGCTCGACCTGGGCCTCCTGCTCTGGGACGCCTCCGCGAAGACCTACGCGCCGGTGGATCCGCAGACCATCCAGTCGCGCGTCGTCTCGCCCATCGGGGCCGAGGGCGCCCGGCTCCTCGACGAGTCCTCCCACTGGGCGAAGGCATTCACCCAGCTGAGCCACGCCTGGCGCAGGTCGCCCGAGCACGCCGTACCCGGACCGTTCACCTATGTCCACGGCGAGGCGATCGACCCCTTCATCGCCGGGCTGGTCGCGGAGTGCGAGGACGAGATGCTCACGGCTCAGCCGCAGACCGGGCGCGGCACCAAGAGCGTCACCCAGGCGGTGAAACGCGATGTCGCCGCCCTGGAGCGGGGCATCAAGATGCGCACGCTCTACCAGCACAGCGCGCGCCGCAGCACGATCACCCACCAGTACGTCGCCGCGGTCACCGCGCGCGGGGCCGACGTACGCACGCTCGACGAGTTCTTCAACCGGATCATCGTGATCGACCGGCGGATCGCCATCATCCCCGCCGAGGCCGAGATGAACGCGGCGATGATCATCCGGGAGAGGGCGATCATCGACTACCTCGTCGACATCTTCGAGCGCCACTGGGAACGGGCCCGGCCGTTCACCAACCGCGAGACCTCGATGATGAAGGACATCGCCGTCGAGCAGCGCGCGATGACCATCCGGATGCTGATCGAGGGGCACGCCGACCCGGCCAGCGCGAAGCGGCTGGGGGTCAGCCCGCGCACCTACGCCGGCTACGTGGCGGACCTCAAGGAGGAGTACGAGGCGGAGACCCGCTTCCAGCTCGGCTACACCATGGGCCAGCGCGGGATCACCGGCGCCGAGTCCCACGAGTCCGACACGGGCTGAGCCGGCGCACGACGTGTCGGGAAATGCCACGAGGGCAGTGACATCGTCACTGCCCTCGTGTGGATTGAGACCGGCCGACTGGGGAGGCGGGCGGACCGAGCTACGTGGGGGAGGCTGGTCCCGGTCTCAAGCTCTAGTGCAAATCAGGGGATGTAGGAACGGCAGGTGGGGCATCCCCAACCGCTGTCCTTGGCTGCTTCGGCGGGGGCCCCGAGAAGGGTGACGCTCATGACGACGGTGGCCACGGTTGCGGCGACCTTGATTGCGATCCTCATTGGTTTCTCCCACTTGGTCTGTGCTTCGGGTCTCGGGGTTTCCCTCACCCACGAGCACTAGTCTGTGGCCACCTGTCCACCCCCGTCAGGGTTTCGCCGGCTCAACTCTTTGCATTGCATATTCTTGCAGTTCAGGGGGTTTCCCACCAGTGGCAGGTTCGGCCCCTCCCACGGGGTCTGGAAGGGGCCGAACACGCTGGCGGAGGCGGCGGGATTTGAACCCGCGAGAGGGGTTTGCCCTCAACCCGCTTAGCAGGCGGGCGCCATAGACCGGACTAGGCGACGCCTCCTCCGCTCCCGGAGGTGCACTCTCGACAGCCCGCACAGGCTACAAGGCACGGCTGACCGGCGCCGAATCAGGGCTCACCCCCGCGGTCCACGGAGGTGGCTGCGTAAATCTGCAACGAACTCGTCCCGGTCCACCGCCAGCAGCTCGACCGGGATGGTCGTGGTCCGGCCGTCCCGCAGCCGCAGCACGACGCACGGAGTTCCCTGGCGCTCGGCGGTCACGGCGTCCTCGACCTCCGACCACGCGGCCGAGGTCACTCCGGCACCCCGGACCAGGCGCACGCGGTAGCCGCGGTCGTCGAGGCTGCACGACGGAGGTACGTCGGGTCACGACGTACCCGGCCACGCCCACCGTGAGCGCGCCGAGGACCGCGACGGCCAGCAGGATCAGCGGCGAGGCATCGGCCGCCCCGACGACGAGCGTGGTGGCGAAGACCAGGACGGCGACCACCACCAGGGCCAGCCCCACCAGTCGGGCGGCGAGGACCGCGGAGAGCCGATAGTCGGACGACATGGACCCGATTGAACAAGACCTGCCGATTCGCTGGCGCAGGGGGGTTGCCGTGGGGCCGTTCGCGGGGCGAAACTCAGACGTCCCCTCGGCTCGGGCCCACCCCCGGAGGTCGGCATGACCGCGACATCGACCGCCCTGCACGGACTCAGGCAAGCCCTCGAGACGCCCCCTGCCGAGGGCATCCCGCTCGGCAACTGGCGCTGGAACCTCCGGCAGCGGATGGCCGCGGTCCGCGACCTGCTCATCAACGAGGCCGACCACCCCGCCGACGGCTGGCTGGCCGCGCGTGGCGGGGCCGCCCGCCGCGAACGTGACCGCGCTGCTGCTCCGGCTGACCGAGCTCGGAGGGCCGGTCCTGGAGAGCCCGGAGGTCGACAAGGTGCGCGCCGACCTGCACCGGCTGCTCGTCGACATCACCCACCACATCCAGCGGCTGCACGACCTGGCCTACGACGAGGTCGAGCTCGAGCTCGGCGGCTCGGAGTAGTCGACCACCGAGCGAGGACGCCACCTACACTGCTGCGCGTGCCCATCCCCGGATGGCACGGAGGGGTGCCGGAGTGGCCGATCGGAACCGCCTTGAAAGCGGTCGCTGGCAGAGATGTCAGCCGCGGGTTCGAATCCCGCCCCCTCTGCCGATGCCTGCGAAGCGGGTCAGGTGAGGGCGAGCGCGATCAGGATGTCCCCGTCCTGCACGACGTCGCCCGGACCGACCTTGACCGCCGTGACCGTGCCGTCGCGCTCGGCGATGACGGGGATCTCCATCTTCATCGACTCCAGGAGCACCACGGTCTGGCCGGCGGTCACGGCGTCGCCGACGGCGACGTCGACCGTCAGGACGTTGGCCACCATCTCGGCGAGGATCTCGACCGCCTGCTCACGCGCCATGCCCGCGAACCTAGTCGTTACCGGCGCGTACTCCGACTCGGCCGACGACACGTCACAGCAGCGGGCGGGTCCGCGCGGGCTCGGGCCGGACCGCCGCCGCCTCCTCGGTCCGGGCGCCACGACGCCCCCGCGAGCCGCTGAGCCACAGGTCGCTGCGGATCAGGAGGTACCCGAGCACGACACCGACCACGAGGGCGTACGCCGTCGCCAGCGACACCTCCGTGCGGGTCACCGAGGTCCGGACCAGGCTGGTCGCGATCGGCGAGGTCGCGGCCACCCCGAACACGCAGACCCACCAGCCCTGGCGGCGCCGGGCCCGCATGTGCGTGCCCCACAGCAGCGCGGGGATCCCGAGGACCGCCTCGAGCGGCCGCGGGAAGGCGCCGAGCTGCTCGCGGGTCCACTGCACGCCGTCGAACATCGACTCGACCAGGCCGGGCGTCCCGTAGCGGCGCAACAGCTCGGCGTACGCCAGGATCACCCCGAGGACGGCGCCGCCGACGAGCACCGCCACCAGCCCCCGCCGGCCCAGGCCGTGGAGGCCGGCGCCGAGGCGGTACACCAGGGCCAGCGCCGTGAGCATCGCCAGGCCCAGCGAGGCGTACTCGAACCGGCTCACCGAGACGGCCGGCTCGAACCCCACCGTCGCGACCGCGCCGATGCCGGCCACGAGGACGGCGACCAGCACCTCCCGCAGCGCCTGGACCGCAGTGACGGCCGGGATCGTCACCAGCACGGCGAGGACAGCGGCGAGGACGCTGGTCATCACGGCCGCGCCCGTGGACAGGAAGTCGCGGTCCACCACGATGACGGCGACGCCGAGCAGCAGGGCCAGCCCGCCGAAGACGACCGGGCGGCCGCCGGTGCGTGCCGCCAGCGCCCAGGTGTAGCCGACGGCGATCGCGGCCGCGCCGCCCTGCGACAGCTCGCGGTCGAAGCCGCGCGGCGCGAGGTCCATGGCCGCCGCGACCATCGCGGCCAGCCCGAGGCCCACCACCACCGCGACCGCCGCGATCGCAGCCGCCCGGGCGACCCGGTCCCACGCCCGGCGCAGCGGCGAGCGCCGTACGGCTCGGCGACGCGGGGTGGGGGAAGGCACGCTGCCGAAATCTACAGTCGCCGGTTGACCAGCGAGGGGTTGGTCCTCCGGGCCTCCTCGAGGGCCTCCCGCCGCAGCACCGCGGTGAGCACCTCGGGGTCGTCGCCGGCCTCGGCCAGCACGTCGCCCAGCGGGTCCACGACCAGGGAGTGGCCGGAGTAGCGGGGTGCCGGCTGGGCGGCGGCGACGACGTACACCGTGTTCTCGATGGCCCGGGCGCGGACCAGGGTCCGCCAGTGGTCGACCTTGCGCGGTCCGGCGACCCAGGCGGCGGGGACGACCAGCACCTCGGCGCCGGCGGTGACCAGGGCGCGGGCCAGCTCGGGGAAGCGCAGGTCGTAGCAGGTCATCAGCCCGACGGTGAAGCCCGCGACCTCGACGAGCGACTCCCCGATCGGACCCGCGGAGAGCCGGTCGGACTCGCGGTAGCCGAAGGAGTCGTAGAGGTGGATCTTGCGGTAGTCCGCCTGCGCCGCGCCGCGGACCACCAGGGTGTTGAACGGCCGGTCCGGGTCCGCGCTGCGCTCGAACATGCCGGCCACGACCGTGGTCCGGCGCTCCGACGGCGACCCGGGCGAGCTCGGCGGCGAACGGCCCGTCGGCGTCCTCCGCGAACGCGCTGACGTCCGACCCGGCCTCCCCGAAGTCCCGGGCGAACGCCTCCGGGAAGACCACGAGGTCCTGGTCGCCGGGCGTCAGCGCGGCCAGCCTCGCTCGGTTGTCCTCCGGCTCGAGTCCGGCGGGTTCCTGGATCACGGCGACGCGTAGCTCCATCCGCCCATCATCCCCGACGGCGCGCGTCCTCCCACCCCGGCTGGCACGATGGCCGAGTGACCCCGCCGTTCGCCGCCGTCGTCCTGGCCGGCGGGACCGCCGCCCGGATGGACGGCGCCGACAAGGCGGGGATCGAGTACGCCGGCCGGACCCTGCTCGAGCACGTGCTGGCCGCCCTGGCCGACGCCGACCGAGGTGGTCGTCGTCGGGGAGGAGGTGCCCACGAGCCGGCCGGTCACCTTCGTCCGCGAGCAACCGCCGTACGGCGGCCCGGTCGCCGGGCTGTTCGCCGGCCGCGACGCCCTGCTCCGACCCGCCGCGCTGCTGGCGGTGGTGGCGGTCGACATGCCGCGGCTCACCCCCGCCACGTTCGAGCGGCTCGGACAGGCGGCGGCCGGCCACGACGGCGCGTTCCTGGTCGACGGGGACGGACGCCGCCAGCTGGCGGGGGTGCTCCACCTCGGACGCCTCGACGCCGTCCGACCGGACGACGTCGTCGGGCTGCCCGTCCACCGGTTGCTCGGACAGCTCGACCTGGTCGCGGTCGAGGCCCTGGGCGCCGAGTCCCGGGACGTCGACACCTGGACCGACCTCAGGGATCTCGGGGACCCGTCGGACGACTGAGGTGTGTTGGGGGTTGCGGGCGGCGCCCGGAGTGGCAAGTCTGACCTTGTGAACCTGCACGACTGGATCGACGAGCTGTGCGACGTCCTCGACATCGAGACCGAGGTGGACGAGGCACTGATCCTCGACCTGGCCAAGGTGACCGCCGACAACGTGGTGAAGATCGCCGCGCCGATCACCTCCTACCTGCTGGGGTACGCCGCCGGCGAGCAGGGCGCCGACCCTGCGGCCACCGAGGCACTCGCCGCGAAGGCGCAGGCGCTCGCCGAGGGCTGGGACCGGCCGGCCGGCGCCCCGGATCCCGTCGACGTGGACGACGAGATCCCCGACGACAGCGCCGTCGACCACTCGGGCGACACCTTCGACGAGGACTGAGCGCAGCGCTCGCCGGCCGCCCTCCTAGGGTGGACGCCATGCGTGCCGTGACCGCCTCCGAGCCAGGGGGCCCCGAGGTCCTGTCCGTCACCGAGCAGCCCGACCCCGAGGCCGGCGCCGGGCGAGGTCGTGATCGAGGTCGCCGCCAGCGCGGTGAACCGGGCCGACCTGCTGCAGCGGCAGGGCTTCTACCCCCCGCCGCCCGGGGCCTCCGACATCCTGGGGCTGGAGTGCAGCGGCCGGATCGCCCAGGTCGGCCCCGAGGTCGAGGGGTGGCAGGTGGGCGACGAGGTGTGCGCCCTGCTGGCCGGTGGCGGCTACGCCACCCGCGTCGTCGTACCCGCCGGCCAGGTGATGCCGGTGCCGGAGGGCGTCGACCTGGTCACGGCCTCGGCGCTGCCCGAGGTCGCGTGCACGGTGTGGTCGAACGTGTTCATGGTCGCCGGGCTGCAGCCCGGCGAGACGCTCCTGGTGCACGGGGGCGCCGGCGGGATCGGGACGTTCGCGATCCAGCTGGCCACCGCCCTGGGCGCGCGGGTGCTGGCCACGGCGGGCTCGGAGGAGAAGCTGCGGGTGTGCCGCGACCTGGGCGCCGAGGTGGCGATCAACTACCGGGAGCAGGACTTCGTCGACGAGGTGCGCGCGGCGACCGACGGCCGCGGCGCCGACGTCGTGCTCGACAACATGGGCGCCAAGTACCTCGCCCGCAACGTCGACGCGCTGGCCACCGAGGGACGGCTGGTGATCATCGGCATGCAGGGCGGCACCAAGGGCGAGCTCGACATCGCCACCCTGCTGCGCAAGCGGGGCGCCGTGATCGCGACCGCGCTGCGCTCGCGGCCGGTCGAGGGGAAGTCCGCCATCTGCGCCTCGGTGGTCGAGCACGTGTGGCCGCTCGTCGCCGACGGGCGGGTCCGGCCGATCGTGCACACCGCGTTCCCCCTGGAGGAGGCTGCGGCCGCGCACGCCGCCATGGAGGCCGGGGAGAACATCGGCAAGATCCTGCTCACCACCGGTGCGTAGGGTGGTCCGCATGAACGACAACGCCAGTCAGGGCGACGCTGCCGAGGAGCAGCAGGTCGTCGTGATCGGTCCGGACGGGCAGCCGATGGGCGCCGTACCCGCGAGCGTGCTGGCCCAGGCCGCCGCGAGCGTCACCGGGGGCGAGGACGACGAGGACGGCGAGCGCAACATCGCCGACCTCGTCGAGCAGCCCGCCAAGGTGATGCGGATCGGCAGCATGATCCGCCAGCTGCTGGACGAGGTGAAGGCCGCGCCGCTGGACGAGGCGAGCCGGGCCCGGCTCAAGGAGATCCACCACGCCTCGATCAAGGAGCTCGAGGCCGGGCTGGCCCCGGAGCTGATCGAGGAGCTCGAGCGCCTGTCGCTGCCGTTCACCGAGGGCACCCCCTCCGAGGCCGAGCTGCGCATCGCCCAGGCACAGCTGGTGGGCTGGCTGGAGGGGCTCTTCCACGGCATCCAGACCGCGATCTACGCCCAGCAGGTCGCGGCCCGCGCCCAGCTCGAGCAGATGCGTCGCGCGCTGCCCGCCGGCGCGAGCATGCCGGGCATGCCGCCGCACGAGGGTCAGCGGCGACCGGGACGAGCACCAGACCGGCGACCGTGGAGGCATGTACCTCTGAGGCGTGCCTGCGGTTTCCCCGTTTGAGCGGGGAAACCGGAACATCCCGGAGCAAACTTGCCCCCAGATGTTCACGACTCGCTCACGAGGTTCCGGCCTCGGACGCCTCCCCTGGCGAGGGCGCAGGCGCGATGGTTCAGGCGCGGCTGGCGCGGCGTACGACGAGCAGGCCGAGCAGGCCGATCAGGACGAGGGCGCCGCCGGGCGCCGCCATCCGGGTCAGGCTCTGCGGCGCGCCGTTGTCGACGGGCTTGAACGAGACCTCCGTCGGCTCGGGCTTCGCGTTGAGCGGCGTGCCCGGCCCGAGCGCGTCCTCGAGGGCGGCGATCCGGCGGTCGGTGGCGCGGCCGCTCCCCCCGCACTGGTCGGCGCGGAGCTCGGTGCCCCGGGCGGCGACGAAGAAGACGTAGGCCCGGTCCTGCTCGAGGCCGCCGAGACCGCACGAGGTGACCGGGGAAACCACCTCGACCTCGGCGGCGGTGACGTCTCCCTGGTAGACGGTCTCGGCCTCGACCCGGTAGACGTCCTTGTCGGTCTCGCGTGCGCCGCCTCGCTGCGTCGAGGACTCCACGACGACGCCGCTGAACACCGCGTCGGCACGGGCGGCCGACTTCTTGACCGACGCGACGTCGCACTTGCAGGCGAACGCCGGCGCCTGGGCCAGCACCAGGCCGGAACAGGCCAGGGCGAGCACGACCAGGAGTCGGGAGAAGAGCGCGATCACCCGGGTATTCCAACAGATCACAGGTGGAACAGACCAGCCAGTACGGACGCGACGCCGTCCTCGTCGTTCGTCGGCGCCACCTTGTCGGCGGCCTCGACGCACGCTCGGGTGCGCGTTGCCCATGGCGTACGACGTACCCGCCCACCGCAGCATCGCCAGGTCGTTGGGCATGTCACCGAACGCGACGACACCGGTGGCCGTGACGCCGAGCCCCGCAGCGAGTCGCTCCAGCGCCATCGCCTTGGTCACCCCGGCCGCGCTGATCTCGACCAGCCCGTCGACCGACCAGGTGGCACTGGCCAGGCCCTCGGCGGCGGCGAGCACCCGCTCCCGGAACTCGACCGGCTCCATCGACTCGTGCCGGACCAGGAGCTTCACCGCCGGCTCGTCCCAGAGCTCGGCCGAGCGGACCCACCGGGCTGCCCTCCGGGACCCGGTGCCGCTCCACGAACGCGGTGTCGAGCCGGATGCCGCCCAGGCACTCGATCGCGAACGACGAGCCCGGCACCGCCTCCGAGATCACGCCGGTGAGCGTCAAGGCCGTCGTCGGGGGCGATGCCCGCCACCTCGCGGACCCCGCCCGCTGCCACGTCGTAGACCACCGCGCCGTTGGAGACGATCGCCAGCCCGTGCGCGCCGACGTAGTCGAAGACCGCCTCGGCCCAGCGCAGCGGCCGACCGGTCACGAACACGACCGGGACGCCGCGGTCGTCGAGGGCAGCGATCACCTCGTGGGTGTACGCCGAGACCGTCCCGTCGCTGCGGACCAGGGTGCCGTCGAGGTCGGTGGCGACCAGCCGCGGCCTGTTCACGGAAGCGGTCGGGCGAGGACGAGCTGGCCGTCCTCGTCGCTGCCGCGGAGCTCGGTGAACCCGCAGCCGGCGAGCAGCTTGATGCTGGGTGCGTTCTCGGGACGGACGGCGGCGCGCACGCGGACCCCGACCCGGTCGATCTCGCCGAGCAGGCCGCGGAGCGCCTCGGTCGCCAGGCCGCGCCGGCGCGCCGGCTCGACCAGGCCGAAGCCGACCTCGACCTCGCCGTCCTCGGGCGGACCGAACAGCCCGATGGTGCCGACGGCGAGACCTTCGTGCACGACGTGCCGCGGGCCCCAGGTGTTGTCGGCCGCAGCCAGCGTGGCCGCGTCGACGTCGTCGCGGCGCGGGTAGTCGTCGTGCCAGCGGGGGTCGCGCCTCCCGGCCAGCATGGCCGCGGCGTCCTCGGGCGTGACCAGGACGAGCCGCAGCCGGTCGGTGGTGATCTCGCGCGGCAGGCTCACTGGCCGTTCTCCGGGAACCAGCGGCCGAGCTCCGCGGCCACGCCGTCGTCGTACACCGTGTCGGTGACCGCGTCCGCGGCCGACTGCACCTCCTCGACGGCCTGCCCCATCGCGACGCCCCGCCCGGCCCAGCGCAGCATCTCGATGTCGTTGCGGCCGTCGCCGATGGCGAGCACGTCGTCCTGGGCCACGCCCAGCTTGTCGGCGACCATCGCCAGGCCGGACGCCTTGGAGACGCCGACCGGGCTGAGGTCCAGCCAGGCGGTCCAGCCGACGACGTAGTCGGTGCCGTGGAGACCCAGCCGCGCGGCGAGCTCGACGAAGTCCTCGGCGGTGGCATCGGGGTCGCGGATGATCACGCGGCTGACCGGCCCGGCGACGATGTCCTCGACCTCGGCGATGATCATGTCGCCGGAGAGCTCACCCATCGGGAAGTGCTTGTTGACGCGGTAGCCGATGCCGCGCTCCTCGACGGCCACGAGGGCGTCGGGATGGTGCTCGAGCACGGCCGCGACCGCCGGGGCGGCGTCGAAGGTCTCCTCGTGGACGACCTCCAGCGGCGGGTAACGGAACAGCACCGCACCGTTGGAGGCCACCGTCCAGAGCCGGTCGACGCCGTCGGTGTGGAGGTCGAGCAGGTCGGCGATCCGGGTCATGCCGTGGGGCGACCGGCCACTGGCCAGCACGACCCGGGCACCCGCTGCCCGGGCGCGGTGGACGGCGTCGTACACCGTCGGGGCGATCTGCTCGTAGGTGGTGCCGGCGCCCTCGACCCACTTGAGCAGCGTGCCGTCGATGTCGAGCGCGACCAGCCGCGGCTGCCAGCCGTCAGTCACCGGGGGAACCCACCGGTGGTTCCTGAGGAGGTCGCGCAGCGACCGTCTCGAAGGGCTTGAGGATCTCCAGCCCGCCGAGGTAGGGGCGCAACGCCTGGGGGACCACGACCGAGCCGTCGGCCTGCTGGTGGGTCTCCAGGATCGCCACGATCGCGCGGGTGATGGCGGTCAGGGTGCCGTTGAGGGTGGCCACCGGGCCGACCCCGTCCGCGAAGCGGGCCCGGGTGTCGAGGCGGCGGCTCTGGAAGTCGGTGCAGTTGGAGGTGGAGGTGAGCTCGCGGTAGCGGCCCTGGGTGGGGATCCAGGCCTCGCAGTCGAACTTGCGCTGCGCCGACAGCCCGAGGTCGCCGGCGGCCACGTCGATCACGCGGTAGGCCAGCTCCAGCTTGTCGAGGAACTCCTTCTCCCACTCCAGCAGCCGCTGGTGCTCGGCGTAGGACTCCTCGAGCGTGGTGTAGACGAACATCTCCACCTTGTCGAACCAGTGCACCCGGATGATCCCGCGGGTGTCCTTGCCGTGGGATCCGGCCTCCTTGCGGAAGCAGGGGCTGAACGAGGCGTAGCGCAGCGGCAGCGCCCTGCCGTCGAGGATCTCGTCGGAGTGGTACGCCGCCATCGGCACCTCGGAGGTCCCGACGAGGTAGAGCTCCTCCCCCTCGATCCGGTAGACGTCGTCGGCGGCCTGGCCGAGGAAGCCGGTGCCCTCCATGGCGCGCGGCTTGACCAGGGACGGCGCGATCACCTGGGTGAACCCGGCTGCCCGTGCCTGGTCCATCGCGAGGTTGACCAGTGCCAGCTCCAGCTGGGCGCCGATGCCGGTGAGGAAGTAGAAGCGGCTGCCGCTCACCTTGGCGCCGCGCTCGAGGTCGATCGCGCCGAGGAGCCGGCCGAGCTCGACGTGGTCGCGGGGCTCGAAGTCGAACTGGCGGGGCTCGCCCACCGTCTCGAGCAGGACGAAGTCCTCCTCACCGCCGGCCGGGGCCTCGTCGGCCGCGACGTTGGGGATCGACATCAGCGCCGCCTGCCACTCCTCCTCGGCTGCCCCCTGGGCAGCCTCGGCCGCCTTGACGTCGGCGGCCAGGCTCTTGGTGCGGGCCAGCAGCTCGGCCTTCTCCTCGCCGGTGGCCTGCGGGATCAGCTTGCCGAGCTGCTTCTGCTCGGCCCGCTTGGCCTCGAACGCGGCGATCGCCTGCCGGCGCGCCGCGTCGGCGGCCAGCGCCCGGTCGACCACGTCGTCGGAGAGCCCTCGCTTGACCTGCCCGGCACGAACCCGGTCGGGGTCCTCGCGCAACAGCTTGGGGTCGATCATCCCGGGGTCCCCGCGGAGAGGACGTGAGCGCAGCGGAGGCTCTGCGTGGGGTGAGGTCACGGCGTAAGGCTATCCGCCCGCGACGCCAGGTCGCGCGTCAGGCGACCCGAGCCCTAGACGGCTCCGTCCGGATGACGCCCCGGCCGATACCCTGTCGCCGACCTCGACCCACTCAGAACGGACCCGCGTGCTCGATCGTCCCCGGATCGCCCCCCTCGGCTGGGCCGTGCTCTGCCTGGGTCTGTTCACCCTCCTCGCCGTCCTGGTCGCGGTCGAGTGGGCGGCGCTCGTGGATCTCGACGAGAGCGGGAAGGACGCGCCGGCCTGGATCGCCGACCGCCAGGGTGTGGAGGCCGTGCTCGAGGTCGTGGAGATCGGCTTCAACACCATCGCGATGACGATCTACACCGCACTGCTCGCGATCGGGCTGTTCGTGAAGAACCACCGTCGAGCCGCGATCCTCACGGTCGCGGTGATGGCGGTGACCGCGCTGGCCACCACCGTGCTCAAGACCTACTTCGCCCGGACGCGGCCGGAGTGGCAGAGCCCGAGCTCGCTGCTGGAGAACAACGCGTTCCCCTCGGGCCACGCCTCGTCGGTGGCGGCCCTCGCCGGACTCGTCATGGTCCTCGTCGCGATGCTGGTACGACGCTCCAACATGCGCCGGCTGGCCTATGTCGTCGCCGGCCTGGTCGTCGTACTCGTCGCCGCCGACCGGGTCCTGCTGGGGCGGCACTTCCCGAGCGACGTCGTCGCCGGGGTGCTGCTCGGGGCGTTCGTCGTCCTGCTCGGGGTGGCGCTGTACAACCCGCTGCCGCGCAGCATCGCCGCCTCCGCCGAACCGCTGCCGGAGGCGATCCCGTCCGCCCGGCAGCTGGCGGTGGTCCTCAACCCGATCAAGGTCGAGGACGTCGGCCAGTTCCGCGCGGTCGTCAGCACGATGGCGACCGAGGCGGGCTGGTCCGAGCCGACGTGGCACTACACGACGATCGAGGACCCGGGGACCGGGATGGCCGAGGCGGCCTCGGTCGCGGGCGCCGACCTGGTCCTGGTCTGCGGCGGCGACGGAACGGTGCGGGAGGTGTGCGCCGAGCTGGCGGGCACCGGCATCCCGGTCGGGATCGTCCCGGCGGGCACCGGCAACCTGCTCGCCCGCAACCTGGGCATCCCGCTCTACATCAGGGCGGCGATCGACGTGGCGCTCAACGGGCAGGACCGCGCGATCGACATGGTCTCCGTCGGTGGCGACCACCTCGAGGACACCCACTTCATGGTGATGGCCGGCATGGGCTTCGACGCCGCGATCATGGAGGGCGTCAACGAGGACATCAAGAAGCGGATCGGCTGGTTCGCCTACGTGATCTCCGCGCTGAAGTCGCTGATGTTCCCCGCGGTGCGGCTCGAGATCTCGATCGACGGCGACGCCGTTCACCAAGCACCGCGCCCGGACCGTCGTGGTCGGCAACGTCGGCACGCTGCAGGCCGGCATGCCGCTGCTGCCCGATGCGTCGATCGACGACGGCCAGGTGGACGTGGTGATCCTCCACCCCCAGCGCTTCCTGTCCTGGCTCTCCGTGGTCTACCGCGTGCTGACCAAGCGGGTCCGCGTCGACGACACGATCAACCGGATGACCGGCCGCTCGGTGGTGATCCGGGCCGCGATCGACACCCCGCGCCAGCTCGACGGCGACTCGATCGGCATGGGCCGCGAGCTGCGGATGGAGTGCATCCACGGCCGGCTGCTGGTCCGCGTCCCTCGCTGACCGTTCCGTTGGGTAACGCCATGTTCGGGGTGCTTTACCCGGCGCCGGCCAGGGGCCTCACCGCGGCGTGAGGAGGAAGACCGGGATCTCGCGGTCGGTGCGCTCGGCGTACTTCGCGTAGTTCGGCCAGGTCGCCAGCATCACCTGCCAGTACGACGCCCGCTCGCCGCCCTCGAGTCGTCGCGGGACCACGGTGGTCGGCCGGCCGCGATGGGTCACCGTCGCCTCCGACGCGGCGTCGAGGTTGCCGACCCAGGCGGGCGGCTTGGGTGCGCCCCAGTTCGACCCCGCCACCAGCCACGCGCCGTCGTGGGGCACGCACAGCAGCGGCGTCGAGCGCGGCAGGCCGCTCTTCCGGCCCGCGACGGTCACCATGATCTCGGGCAGCCCCGCGAGGGTGAGCAGCGTGAACCGGCCGCGGGTGATCCTCTGCAGGAAGACGTCGAAGCCGACGATGTACTTCGCGAACCTGGGCAGCCACGGCTGCCCGCCGATCTTGATCGCCAGCCAGCGCACGGGATTCATGTGCGAAGAGTAGGGGCCGGCGCTGTCAGAGATACCCGAGCAGGTCATCCAGCGGACGGGGGACGCGGGACGGGTCGAGCGCCTCGGCGAGCAAGCGGGCGTACCGGTACTTGCGTCCGGACTGCGACGAGATGAACCGGTGGACCTGCAGCTCGACGGCCCGCCCGCGGTGGAACGGTTCGCTCTGCAGGCGACGGAACGACGCCACCTCGCCCGCCGCCTCCAGGACCTGCGTCACGCGGACGATGCCCAGCGCGCGGATCAGCTCGTCCTCCAGGTCGGACTCGCAGGCGAAGAACCCGATCGAGGCGAGCCCCGCTCGGGTGTCCACTCCGGCTCGCTCGAGATTCCGCGCGAAGTGGCGCTCCTGGGCGACGTCGTACAGTCCGGCGAGCCGCGCCGTCCCGAACAGACCGAGGAACCGCCCCACGTTCGTCGCGCCTCCCATCGGGACGACCGCGACCCCCTCCTCCTCGAGGACGCGCCCTCGCCGGCGGGCGACGGTCTCGACCGCGATCTGGTCGCTGAGCCCCTCGACGAGGACGACGGTCGACGCACCGGACGCGCCCGCGACCGTCCGCTCGATGACCAGCTCGGTCGCTCGGGTGCGCGAGTGCCCCTGCGCGAGCAGCGCGTCGAGTGCCGACTCGACCATCAGCGCGTCGTCGCGTGTCATGCACCGAGTGTGACGCGCGGGCTACCTTGGCGGCCACCAGCTCCGACGCAGGCCCAGGAACGGACCGATGCCACGCGACCCCAACATCCCTGACGCGTTCGACGTCTACACGGTCGTGGTGCTGCGCCGACCGGCGGATGCGACGGAGATGTCGGACGAGGAGCTCGAGGCGCTGCAGGCCCGGCACCTCGCCTACCGCGCCGAGCTGAGGCGGCAGGGCGTGGTGGTCGCGAACGGGCCGTTCGATGGGCAGACCGACCCGTCGTACCGCGGGATGTCGATCTTCGCCTGCGACGCCGACGAGGCCGCGCGGCTCTCTGACGGCGACCCTTCCGTCGTGGCAGGTCGGCTCGCGTACGACGTGATGGAGTGGTGGGTGCAGGCCGACTCGATCGCCTTCCCCCTCACCGATCGCCCGGTCGGTGAGCGGCGTTCGATGCCTGACGACTGAGCGTCACGGTCCGCGCGATCAGCCCGGACGGGCGTGGGCGATCGCCTCTTCCTCCTCCGGGGAGAGCTGTTGCTCGGACGACCATCCGGCGATGTTCTTGGCGTAGGTACGGGCCTCGCTGCGACCGGCGATCGAGCTGAGCACCACGCCGTGGCCTTCGTCGTCGAGCAGCGCCAGCGACCACGAGAGGTGTCCGCCCATGTCGCCGAACGCGTCGTACCGCACCACGGCGAGGTGCCGCAGGGCGTCGCCGATCTCGGAGCGGAGCGCGGCCACCTCGCGGCGCAGGCCGGGCACGTCCTCGGGCAGGTCGGCACCGGAACGACGCCGGCGGGGGCCGTGCCGGCGCAGCGACACGACCGCGAGGGCGACCGCGGCCAGGGCAGCCAGCAGGGCGACGACGGAGAGGGCGAGCGGCATGGCGTCAGCCTAGGGCCGCTCGCCGCCCGTCCTCAGCCGCGACGCAGGATGTCGCGCAACACCTGCGGATAGTTGGTGATGATGCCGTCGACCCCCCAGTCGATCGCCCGTCGCATCCCGGCGCCGTCGTTCACCGTCCACACGTGGGCCTCGAGCCCGGCGTCCCGGATGGCGGCGATGGTGGCGGCGTCGACCGCGCCCAGCGCCGGGTTGACCTGCTCGGCCCACGTGGCCGCGGCGTCGATGTCGGCCTGCGTCGGCTTGTTCCCGTAGAGCAGCCCGACCGGGACGTCCGGGGCGCGGTCCTTGTAACCGCGCAGCCAGGCGTGGTCGAAGCACTGGACGGTGGCCCGTCCGGCCGTCAGTGCCCGGTTGAACGCCGGGATCGAGCGGAGCTCCTTGTCCAGGTCAGCGTCGATGCCCGGGTACAGCGCCGGCGACTTCGGCTCCATCAGCATGCCGGCCTTCTGGCCGACCGCCTCGACCCACTCCTGCAGGGTCGGCACCCGCGCCCCGGCGTACTTCGGCGAGAACCACGACCCCGCGTCGAGCCGCTTGATCTCCGCGAGGGTGAAGTCGGCGACGGCCCAGGGAGCGCGGCTCGGGAACACCTGCTCGACGTCGGTGGTGCGGGCGAGCGTGGTGTCGTGCATGATCACCAGCTCCCCGTCGCTGGTCCGCTGGATGTCGTTCTCGACGACGTCGGAGCCCTGGTCGAGCGCCAGTCGCACGGCGGCGAGCGTGTTCTCCGGCGCGGCCCCGGACGAGCCCCGGTGGGCGATGTTCTGAATCTCCTTGGCGGGGTCCGCAGGCACGGCCGACGCCGGGCCCGCGGCGAGCAGGAGGGCGCCCAGCCCCAGGAGGACGGCGAGTACGGCGGTGAGGCGAGGTCGGAGGACGGTCATGGCAACACTCCCGAGTGAGGTGGGCTCGCCGGTCGGGCGACCGGCCGCGCACCACGCTCGCCGGGCCGGCGCAACCGCCCGTGACCGTCATCCGAACAACAGCGGGCCACGTGGGAAACTGCGGTGGTGACCCCACGACGCATCGCCTACCAGGGCGAGCCCGGCGCGAACTCCCACCTGATGTGCCGCCAGCGCTACCCCGACCACGAGGCGGTCGCGTGCGCGTCGTTCGAGGACGTCTTCGCGGCGGTGGAGTCCGGCGAGGCCGACCTCGCGATGATCCCGATCGACAACTCGATCGCCGGCCGGGTGGCCGACATCCACCACTTCCTCCCCGACTCCGACCTCCACATCGTCGCCGAACACTTCCTCCGGATCCAGTTCACGCTGATGGGCGTCGCCGGCGCCTCGCTCGAGACGATCAAGACGGTGCACAGCCACGTCCACGCGCTCGGCCAGTGCCGCAAGGTGATCCGCGAGCTCGGCCTCACCCCGCTCGTCTCCGGCGACACCGCCGGCGCGGCCCGTGAGATCGCCGAGGCCCAGGACCCGACCCAGGCCGCCATCGCGCCACCCCTGGCCGCCGAGATCTACGGCCTGGAGATCCTGCGCGAGGACGTCGAGGACGAGGACCACAACACGACGCGGTTCGTCGTGCTCGTCCCAGGAGTACGTCGAGGCGCCCGCCGGCGACGGGCCGGTCGTCACGTCGTTCGTCTTCAACGTCCGCAACCTGCCCGCCGCGCTCTACAAGGCCCTGGGCGGGTTCGCGACCAACGGGGTCAACATGACCAAGCTCGAGAGCTACATGGTCGGCGGCCACTTCACGGCCACCCAGTTCCTCGCCGAGGTCGACGGCCACCCGGAGGACACGGCGGTGAAGAACGCCCTCGAGGAGCTGGCGTTCTTCACCACCGACGTCAAGGTGCTCGGCGTCTATCCGGCGGACAGCTTCCGCGAGGAGTGATCCCCGGCCGTCAGTCGGGCGGGTTCTGGAACAGGTTGAAGGTCGCGCCCTGCGGGTCGGTGAGGTAGCCGAGCCGGCCGACCCCTGGCACGTCGAAGGCGGGCGCGAACTCCGTCGCCCCGAGCTCCTTGGCCCTCGCCACCGTCGCGTCGACGTCGTCGACGTTGAAGTAGACGTTCCAGTGGGGCTGCATGCCCGGCTGGAGCGGCATGCGTGCCGGCGACGGTGCGGCCGTCGACGCTGAGCGTGCGTGTAGGCCGGGACGTCGGGACCCATGTCCTGCCTGGTCGACCCCGATGTCGAGGATGTCGGTGTAGAAGGACGCCGTGGCGGGCGGGTCGGCGACCGTGAGCTCGTTCCAGCTGTTGGTGCCGGGCTCGTTGGCGCGCTCGGGAGCCGGCGAACGAGCCGGCCTGCCACAGCCCGACGGCCGCACCACCCGGGTCCTGGACCCAGGCCATCCGGCCCAGGTCGCCGATGTCCATCGGCCCGGCCAGGGTCTGGCCGCCGGCGTCCTGCGCCTTCTTGAGCCACCGCGTCCACGTCGTCGGCCGCGAGGTAGACGCCCCAGCTGGCCGGCTGGTCGGGTGCCATCACCGGCCCCAGCCCCGCCACGGCGTCGCCCTGGATCGTGGCCGTCGCGTAGGTGCCGACCTCGTTGCCCTGCTCGTCGTTCATCGGCTGCACGTCGTAGTCCCACCCGAACAGCTCGGCGTAGAAGTCCTTCGAGGCCTGCTGGTCGGCGCTGCTGTATTCGATCCAGCTCGGCGTGCCCTGCTGGTAGGACTCGAACTTCGCCATCACTGCACTCCTTGGTTGTCGTCGTCGACCCCTGCGACCGCGACTCAACACCCGGCCACCGACATTGACAACGACGGCGAGGTGAACGATGCCCGCACCGGCGGGTAGGTTGCCTGCGTGGAGCACGACGACCGCACCGCCGACCTCGGCTTCGCCCGCGTCGACGTCGACCGCGCCGCCCGGACCGGCGACGCCGAGGTGGTGTACGGCGCCGGCAAGACGCCCGAGCAGGTCGTCGCGATCCTGCGGACCCTCCACGCGAAGCACCCCGACCGGGCCGTGCTCGCCACCCGGCTCACCGACGACACGATGCACGCCGTGGCCGAGCTGGGGGCCGACATCGACCGGGTCGCCCGGGCCGCCACCCTCGGCCCGGTCCCCGAACCGCGCGGCCGGGTCGTGGTCGTCAGCGCCGGCACCTCCGACGCGCCGGTCGCCGCCGAGGCCGCCCTCACCGCCCGCGTTCACGGCGCCGGGCGTCGAGGAGATCCACGACGTCGGGGTGGCCGGACTGCACCGCCTGCTGAGCGTCCGCGACCGGCTCGAGGACGCCGACTGCCTCGTGGTCGTCGCCGGCATGGAGGGGGCGCTGCCGTCCGTGGTGGGCGGGTTGACCGGCGTCCCGATGGTGGCCGTCCCGACGAGCATCGGCTACGGCGCCTCCTTCGGCGGACTGGCCGCCCTGCTCGCGATGCTGAACTCCTGCGCCCCCGGCGTGACGGTCGTCAACATCGACAACGGCTACGGCGCCGGGGTGTTCGCGGCCCGGGTGGCGCGCCGGGCCGGCGTCCGCCCCGCCGCGGAGGCCGCTCCGCCCGGCCGGCGAGGACCGATGACGGTCTGGATCGACGCCTCCTCGGGGGCCAGCGGTGACATGGTGCTCGGCGCGCTCGTGGGCGCCGGCGTGCCCGTCGAGCCCTCCAGGACGCGGTGGACTCCCTCGCCCCCGAGCCGGTGTCGCTCCGCGTCGAGCAGGTGACCCGCAACGGGTTCGCCGCGACCCGCTGCCACGTCGACGTCGCCGACTCCACCCACCACCGGTCGTGGCGCGACGTCCGCGACCTGCTCGCGGCGGCCGCCCTCCAGGACGACGTCCGCGACCTGGCGCTGCGGATCTTCGAGCGGCTCGCCGGCGCCGAGGCGACCGTGCACGGCGCCGACCCGATGGACGTCTCCTTCCACGAGGTCGGCGCGCTCGACGCGATCGCCGACGTGGTCGGGGCGGCCGCGGGGTTCGTGCATCCTGGGGTCGTGTGCCCCAGAGGGCGGCCCAGCGCACCCTCAGGCACACGACCCCCTCGGCATCGTGGTGAGCCCGGTGGCCGTGGGGTCCGGCACGATCGACGGCGCGCACGGGACGATGCCGGTCCCCCCGCCCGCGGTCGCCGAGCTCCTGCGCGGCGTCCCGTCGTACGCCGGCCCGCCGGGCGCGCCAGCGATGGAGCTGTGCACGCCCACCGGTGCCGCCATCCTCACCACCGTCGCGACCGACTGGGGTCCGCAACCACCGATGACCACCGACACGATCGGCATCGGCGCCGGCGGCCGCGACCCCGAGGGGCACGCCAACGTGCTGCGGCTGCTCGTGGGCAGCTCGCTACTCGACCACGGAGCCCGGCGACACGCGGACACACGGCCGTGCTGATCGAGTCGAACGTCGACGACCTCGACCCCCGCGTCTGGCCGGCGGTGATCACCGCGCTGCTGGAGGCCGGGGCGTCCGACGCCTGGCTGACCCCGATCCTGATGAAGAAGGGGCGGCCGGCCCACACCCTCAGCGTGCTCGTCCCGGCCGAGCGGGCCGACGCCGCCCGGGCCACGATCTTCCGCGAGACGTCCGCGATCGGCGTCCGCGAGCAGCGCCTCGACAAGCACGCCCTCGACCGGGAGATGACCGGCATCGAGATCGCCGGACAGCCGATCGCGGTCAAGGTCGCCCGCAGCGACGGCCAGGTCGTCAACGCGATGCCGGAGTACGACGACGTCGCCCGCGCCGCGGCCGCCCTCGGCCGACCGGTGGCCGACGTCCTGGCCGAGGCCGTCGCCGCGGCGCGGAGCCTGCTCCACTGATGGACCTCGCCGTCGTCGTGCTCGCCTTCGGCACGATCTTCCTGGTCGAGCTGCCCGACAAGACCTTCATCGCCACGCTCGTCCTGAGCACGAAGTTCCGCCCCCTTCTGGTGTGGCTCGGCGTCGCGATGGCCTTCACGCTCCAGACCGCGATCGCGGTCGGCCTGGGCACGGCGGCCTCGATCCTGCCGATCACGGCGGTCCGGATCGCCGCGGCCGTGCTGTTCCTCCTCGGCGCCATCCTGCTGTTCCGGGAGGCCCGCAACGCCGACGCGGAGGAAGCCGAGACGGAGCGTGAGTACGCCGCCCGGGCCGGGGGGCCCAAGCAGGGGTGGAAGGCGGTCGGTGCCAGCTTCCTGGTGCTCTTCGCCGCCGAGTGGGGTGACCTCTCCCAGCTGTTGACCCTCTCCCTGGTCGCCACCTACGACGACCCCGCGAGCGTGTTCCTCGGCGCCCTGGCCGCGCTGCTCGCCGTCAGCGGACTGGCCGTCGTCGTGGGCCGGGTGCTGCTCAACCACGTCAAGCTCAAGACCCTCCACTACGTGGGTGGCAGCATGTGCCTCGTGCTGGAGGCGATCACGCTCTACGAGCTGCTCTCATGAGCCTGGGCCGGCTGCAGGCCCGCTTCCGCGAGGTCAACGGCGACCACCCGATGTCGCCCGAGGACGACGCCTACGTCCGCGCCAACTTCGTCGAGGTCCCCGACCCGGACACCACGTTCGAGCAGATGCTGGCCGGCGAGCTGCCGCTGCCGTCGTACCTCCTGTCCGACGGCACCCCGATGGTCCCGGCCGACTACCTGGCACCGCTCGAGTGGGCCGGCGGCATCGACGGGCTCCGGGCGTGGTTCCTCGACCACTGGCCGGCCCATGAGCAGGACACGGCCGTCGAGGAGTGGGCGGCCTACCTCTCCGGGCGGTACGTCTGCCTGAGGTCGGTCACGCCGCTGACCATCCGTCGCAAGACCACGCTCGTCGACCAGGTCAAGGACGGCGGTCACCGCGCTGGAGCGGGACCCGCGCGACCCGGTCGCCCGAGGTTCGCTCGGCGAGGCCACGGCCAAGCTCGACGAGCTCGAGCTGCCGATGACCGGCTACGACCGCCTGCGGTTCGGCGAGCCGCTCTCCCGCGAGCGGTGGATCGACGAGCCCCGGGCGGCGTACCTCACCCCGGTCGACCCACCGCTCCCGGTCCGCACCGAGCGGCTGGTGCTGCGGGCACCCGAGCCCGGCGACGCCGAGGCGCTCCACTCCTACTACTCCGAGGAGCAGGTCTCCCTCTATCTCCTCACGCCGCCGCTGGACCTGCACCAGGCGGAGGGGGAGCTCCGGCGAAGGATCCCGAGGCCCGAGGACGAGGGGCGCGGCCCCAACCTCGCGCTCGTCGTCGAGTACGACGGCCACATGGTCGGCGACCTGATCCTGATGCTGCAGCCGCCCTCCTACAGCCAGGCCGAGGTGGGCTGGGTGCTCGACCCGCGGATGGCCGGCCGCGGCATCGCCACCGAGGCGAGCCGCGCCCTGGTCGATCTCGCCTTCGACCACTACGGCGTGCACCGGGTCTTCGCGCTGCTCGACGCCCGCAACGAGCGCTCCGCCGCCCTGTGCGAGCGGCTCGGGATGCGGCGCGAGGGCCACCGCCGCCGCGACTACTGGTCCAAGGGTGAGTGGACCGACTCCTACGAGTACGCCGTCCTGGCCGAGGAGTGGGCGGCCGCGCGGGAGCAGCGCTGAGAGCAACGACACGGGACCGCTCGCTGAGACCGCTTGCCAGCCCTCCCGCGGTCCGCAAGGATCGGCAGACGGGTGAGGGTGCACAGCAACGGAACACGACCCGGGGCCGACGGCCCCGCACGCGAGAGGCAGGCCATGCCCATCTTCGATGGATTCTCCGACGACGAGGTACAGCAGGTCATCAGCGCGGGGACGTTCGTGACCCTGCCGGCCGACTGGTCACCGATCTGGGAGAAGACCCCCTCCGACAAGGCCTACATCCTGCTGTCGGGCGAGGTGTCGGTGCGCAAGGACGGCCAGGAGATCGCCCGGCTCGGTCCGGGCGAGATCATCGGCGAGGCGGGGATCGTCAACCACTCCCTGCGCAACGCCTCGGTGGTCAGCCTGACCAAGCTGGAGCTGATCCACTTCACCCGCGAGGAGGTCGAACGCCTGTGCTCCGAGGTCCCCGCGTTCAAGGCGGCCCTCGACCGCGCGGCCCAGGAACGTCTCGGCGACAAGGACTGACCCCTCCGTGACGGACGGCCCCACGGACGGCCCCGGCGAGCCCCTCATCGAGATCGAGGAGATCGAGCGGTTCCTCCTCGGCTCGAAACGGTCCCTGAACCGCGTCCAGGTCGCGGGCAAGGCGGGCGTCGACCTCGACCTGGCGCAGGAGCTCTGGGGACAGCTGGGGTTCCCGCACGCCGACGACGACGACGTCGCGTTCACCAAGGCCGACGTCACGGCGCTCAAGACGACCAACGAGCTGATCTCGATGGGCATCCTGACGCCGGACTCCCAGGCCGCCCTCGTCCGCACCTGGGGTCGCAGCTTCGCGCGGCTCGCCGAGTGGCAGGTCAACCTGCTGGCCGAGGTCGCGCTGGAGGCCGATCCCGAGGACCCCGGCTCCCAGCTGGGCCACCTGATGGACGACGTGCTCCCCCGGGTCGAGAAGCTGCAGAACTACGTCTGGCGGCGCCACCTGGCGAGTGCGGCGGGCCGCCTGCTGGGGGCACCCGACGGGGTGGGCAGCACCTCCACCATGGCCGTCTCGTTCGTCGACATCGTCGGCTACACCTCGCAGAGCAAGAACCTCAGCGACAGCGCGCTGGTCGACTGGGTGGAGAACTTCGAGGACGAGATGACCCGGATCGTCGTCGAGCTGGGCGGGCGGATCATCAAGACCATCGGCGACGAGGTGCTCTTCGTGACCGACGACCCGCGCGCCGCCGCCGAGGTCGCGCTGATCGTCACCGAGAAGGGCGCCGACGACGAGGACCGGTTCCCCGACGTCCGCGCGGGGATCGCGTACGGCGACGTGGTCAGCCGGCTGGGTGACGTGTTCGGACCCACGGTCAACATCGCCTCCCGGCTCACCACGGTGGCCCGACCCGGAACCGTCCTCGTCGACCGGGGCGCCTACGAGGCGATGTCCGGCCCGCTGGCGGAGGACTCCACCGAGACCGTCGAGATGGAGGCGCAGGACGAGGGGCTGGGGATCTCGAAGATCCTCGAGCGTGCCGCCGACGAGCTGGCCGAGCTGTCGCCGTACACGAAGGCGGGTGACTACTCCTTCCGCCGGATGCCCCGGCGCTCGGTGAAGGGATACGCGCGGCTGGAGCCGTGGGTGCTGCGGCGATCGAGGAGCGCCACCGAAGGAGCCGATTAGGCTGTGCTCCATGACGGAGCAGCAGGCGGGCGCCACGCACGGCGCCGACAGTGAGGTCGGGGTCCTCCGGACGGTGATGCTGCACCGCCCGGGCAACGAGCTGAAGCGGCTCACCCCGCGCAACAACGACAAGCTCCTCTTCGACGGCATCCCCTGGGTCAACCGCGCCCAGGACGAGCACGACGCCTTCGCCGAGCAGCTGCGCCGCCGCGGCGTCGAGGTGCTCTACCTGACCGAGCTGCTCACCGAGACGCTCCAGGAGGACCAGGCCCGCAACCACGCGATCACCACCGCCCTCGGCGGGCTGCACCTCGGCGACACGATGCGCAGCTACCTCGCCCGGGTGCTGCAGGACGCCTCACCCGAGGAGCTGACCGGCTACCTCACCAGCGGTATCCGCAACGACGAGGTGCGGGGCGGCTTCGGGCTGGTCACCTCGCTGCTCGCCAGCGACGACTTCCTGATCGACCCGCTGCCCAACCTGCTGTTCACCCGCGACTCCAGCGTGTGGATCCAGGACCGGGTCGCGGTCACGTCGCTGGCGATGCCGGCGCGGTCGCGGGAGACCCAGCTGACCGAGCTGATCTACACCGCCCACCCGCGGTTCATCGGCACCCGCAAGATCCACGGCTGGCACCACGAGCACGTCGAGGGTGGTGACGTCCTGCTGCTGGCGCCTGGGGTGCTCGCGGTCGGGGTCGGTGAGCGGACCACGCCGGCCGGGGTGGAGCGGCTGGCACGACAGGTGTTCCATGCCGAGCTCGCGCACACCGTGCTCGCCGTACCCATCGCGCAGGAGCGGGCCACGATGCACCTCGACACCGTCTGCACGATGGTCGACGTCGACAAGATCGTGATGTATCCCAACGTCGCCGACTCGCTGCAGGCGTACGCCGTCACCGTCGCCGACCGCGGCGTGAACGACCAGGAGCTGGTGCTCGACGTCGCGGACGCCGAGCCGTTCCTGGTCGCGGCGGCGAAGGCGATGGAGATCGACACGCTGCACCAGATCGACACCGGTCTGGACCCGGTCACCGCCGAGCGGGAGCAGTGGGACGACGGCAACAACACCCTGGCGCTCGCACCCCGGGTAGCCGTGGCCTACGAGCGGAACGACGAGACCAACGACCGCCTCGAGGAGGCCGGGATCGAGGTCGTCCGCATCGCCGGCTCCGAGCTGGGATCCGGTCGAGGTGGCCCGCGGTGCATGAGCTGCCCGATCACGAGAGAGCCACTGAAGTACGACGCCTGAGGGCGGCCGCTCCCCCGGCGCAGCTGGGAAAACTTTCCTTGTCGTGCTTCGCTGCGCGGTGATAACTTGCTTGAGGAACATCCGTTCGGATCGTTCCCGCCCCGGACCCTGGCGGCCATCGCAGTTGTCGCACTTGCCTGGTTGGCGAAAGGTCTCCGGCGTGCATCTACTTCTCTCTCAGGGAACCGGCCCGTCATCGGGTCGGCCGGGCGCTCGGGCACCCCGCAGTGTCAAGGAGTTGGCGCCATGATGGCCGACTTCCCCGAACCCCGGACCCGCGCCGGGCAGGATCGACACGGCTCCAACGCCGCGGGCGGCTGGGGCATGCAGCGGATCGCTCCGAGGACCGGGCACGGAGTCGTGAACCAGGCCAAGGGGGCCGTGATGCTGCGTTACGGCATCGGCTCGCCGCTCGCGCTGGCACTGCTCGTGCGATGGTCACGCAGGTCCGGAAACAACCTGGAAGGCAGCGCCGAGTCCCTGGTGACCGACCTCCGCGGGGGCCCGTCGAACGGCGACACCACCGCACTGGTGCGCTGGCTCGACGCAGAGCTCGAGGGCGTGGTCACCGACACTGGCCTGTGAGGCGTCCGTGAGGCAGAACCCAGAACCTACGGTCCCCCCACGGGGGCGGGGACCGAGGGTGCGGGACCCATCCACTCCGAGCGAGCGGGTGGGTCCCGCAGGACTTCCGCTCCCCGCGTCGGCCCGCTGGCCCGTCTTGGCGTAGGGTCGGAAGTCCCCAGTCCTCGTTGACGCTTGTCGCATCCTCACCAGGGCCCGGTTGCACCACCACCTGAGAGAGGGAAACGTGACGGACAACGAGGACCCTGCCTCGCCGTCCCGGCGCCGCTATTCGGCCGCCGTTGCGCTGGTGGCTGCTACGCCGGCGGACGACGGGCTCACTGGGGTCGCCAAGTCGTTGCAACAGCTCTGCCGGGCCGCCGCCTCGGGTCTCTCCATGCGGGGTGCCGCGGTCACCATGGGCACCGGCCCCGGTCCCAACGGCGTCGTGGCCAGCTCGGACCCCCTGATGCGGCTCGTGGACGAGCTGCAGTTCACCACGGGGGAAGGTCCGTGTCACGAGGCTCTGGCCCTGCACCGCCCCCTCCTCACCCCCGATCTCACGGCCGTGCCGGGTGGGCGCTGGCCGGGCTTCGCGACGTCCGCCATCGAGTCCGGCGTCCTGGCCGCGTTCTCCTTCCCGCTGCAGGTCGGCGCATCGTCGTTGGGTGTGCTGACCGTCTACCACGACCGGGCCGGTTGGATCGACGACGAGCAGGTCGCGACGGCCCTCACGTTCGCCCGGGTCGGCACCGTGATGTTGTTCGGCACCCAGACCACCCTGTCCGACGGCTCCCTCGAGCCCGGCCTGGATGAGGTCCTCGAGGGCCGGTTCGAGATCCACCAGGCCCAGGGGATGGTGATGATCGACCTCGGTGTCGACCTGGAGGAGGCACTCGTGCGGATGCGGGCACACGCCTACAGCACCGCCGTACCGCTCATCGATCTCGCCCGGGAGATCATCGGCGGGGGTAGGTCCCTCGAGCGTGACGTCCTAGACTGAAGACAACTTTGGAGGCGAGTGATTGATGTTGGAAGTCGACCGGCTTTCGAACCTGTTCGTGGAAGTCGCCGACACCCTCGTCGACGACTTCGACGTGATCGAGTTCCTGCGCCTCGTCGCGACCCACGCGTCGGAGATCGGCGGTGGATCGGCGGTGGGGCTGATGCTCAGCGACCAGACGGGCCAGCTGCAGTTCATGGCAGCGTCCAGCGAGGACGCCGCCCTGCTCGAGCTGTTCCAGCTCCAGATCGCGCAGGGACCCTGCGTGGACTGCCACCGGACCGGCAAGCCGGTGGTCAACTCCGACCTCGCCGCCGCGGCGTCGGAGTGGCCCCTGTTCGCCCCGCGAGCCATCGAGCTCGGGTTCCGAGCGGTCCATGCCTATCCGATGCGGCTGCGCGACCGGGTGATCGGGGCGATGAACCTGTTCGGGCGGGAGCCGGCGCCAGTGGCGTCGGCCGACACCAGCCGGGTGCTGCAGGCCCTCGCCGACGTGGCCACGATCGGCATCATCCAGGAGCGGGCGATCGCCCAGGCAGAGACGCTGACCGAGCAGCTCCAGTCGGCACTGAACAGCCGGGTCGTGATCGAGCAGGCGAAGGGGGCGGTGGCCCGCGCCCTCGGGATCGGGGTCGACGAGGCGTTCGAGCGGATCCGTGAGCACGCCCGCGAGCACAACGTGAAGCTCACCGACCTCGCCCGACGCCTGGTCACCGAGCCCGCAACGATCTCGCGCCTGGAGCCGGGAGTCCCGGAGGGCTGAGCGCTGTCCGGGCACAAAGACCCCGGTCGTTGCTGACGGGGGACACAACAACGACCGGGGTGGGGAAAAATCTACTCCGCGTTCCACCCCCGCACAAGACCACGACCGCATGTCGTCGGCCACCGCCGGAAGAGTCAGCGGATGGTGACCTGACGGTTGGCCAGCCCGGACCGGGCGGCCCGCTCCTCCGTGGTCAGATCGCTGCCGTCGGCCAGAGCAGCGGAGAGCTCCTCCGCGAACCGCGCCGCGGGCTCCTCCAGTGCCTCCACGCCGGTTCCCACGGGCAGGTCCCACACGGGGGTCAGCAGCCCGTGGGCGCGGAACATCCCCACGAGCCTCGACCCGGGGGCGATGACGTCCTTGCCGGCGGCGTGCAGCCGGGCCAGGGCGTCCAGCAGCGGACCCTCGGGCTCCGGCATCACCCAGCGCAGGTGCTCCTTCGACCCGACGTCGGTCCAGTACGCCGCCTCCACCGACATCAGCTTCGCGGTGGGACTGATCGACGCGTTGGCCTGCTCCAGGGCACCGGCCACGGAGTCGGGCTCCTCGGTGTCGGCCACCCAGTAGCCGAAACCATCGTGCACGGTGACCTCGAGCGTCGTACCGCTGACCAGCTCCTGCAACCGCGGGCCCGGGCCGGGCGGGTCGGTGAGGCCGACGACTCCGGGCTCCTCGGTTGCCAGCGCGCGCTCGAGCACGGCGCCCAGGTCACGCGCCGGATCGCCGAAGTTGTGCTGCACCTGCAGTCCCAGCCACACCTCGCCGCTCTCCCGGACCATCGCCGGTGCCGCCATCGGCAGGAGGCTGCACAGGGTGACGGTGCGGTCGGTTCCGGCGACGGCCAGCGGAGCGGTCGCGGCCGGGACCAGCTCCCGCAGTGCGACCACGTCACACTCCCCGGGCAGACCCTCGAACGGGCGGTTCACGAAGACCGAGGGCGCTCCGCCGGCCGCGCCGTGACAGGCCTTGTAGCGACGCCCGGACCCGCAGGGGCACGGCTGGCGCGGCCCGACCTCGCCGGAGGGTGTCGCGTGGTCGCGTGCCTTGGTGCGAGATCGCTTCGCCATGGCCGCAAACCTAGCGGCCGAGCAGCCCCAGGACGTACGCCGGTCGATCGGTGACGACCGCCTCCACGCCCAGCTCCAGGCACAGGTCCAGCTCGTCCGGGGTGTTCACGACCCAGACGTGGACCTCGCGTCCCGATCTGGCCAGGCTCTCGCGGAGCCGCGGGTTCTCCCGGAGCAGCCTGATCCCCGGGCCCGAGGATCCAGTCGTCCCCGAGGACCGGCTTGAGCGTCTGCCACTGGTGCGCCTTCTCGAACAGCATCACCAGGGGCACGTCCGGAGCCAGTCGCTGCACCCGCTGCAGCGCGGTCCACGAGAAGCTCATCACCCGCACCGGCGAACCGGGCCGGTCCCAGCCGAAGTCGCGGAGCATCTCGACGAGACGGCGCTCGACCAGCCCGCCGTACCTGGTGGGGTGCTTGGTCTCGATCGCCACCTCGACCGGGCGCTCGTAGTCGGCCACGGTCTCCAGCAGCCTGCGCAGGGTGAGCACCGTGTCGAGCGAGGAGTCGCGCTCGGGCGCCTCGTCGTCGAGGTCGGCCCACGGGTTCTTCCAGGAGGCGAAGTCGAGGCCGTCGAGCTCGGCGAGGTCCATCGTGGAGACCACGCCGCGGTTGCTCGCCGTACGCCGCAGGTCCCGGTCGTGGACACAGATCAGGTGGCCGTCGGCGGTCAGGCGTACGTCGCACTCGAACGCCTCCGCACCCGCCTCCAGTGCGGCCAGGTAGGCGCCGAGCGTGTGCTCGGCGACCTCGTGGCTCGCGCCGCGGTGCGCCACGACCTGGGGCCCCATGCCATCGATTGTGACGGAGCGCGCCGCGTCGCCGGTGCCCCCTCGCCGGGGTGGCCTGCGATCGGAGCTCACGCCTCCGAGCGGCGCTTGATCCCGCCCAGCAGGCGACGCATGGCGACCACGTGACCTCCCGTACCCATGACCAGCGCCCGGTAGACAGCTCCTGTCCGGCCCGGGAACGCGGCCCGGGTCTCGGCACGGAGCCGGCAACGCTCGCCCTCGAGCGGGTCGAGCCGGAAGACCAGAGCGTAGGTGGAGAAGCGGTGGCTGCCCTCCAGCACCAGCTGCTGGGCCGGGACCGCGGCGGTCACCCGGAACCCGGGCACCGTCGACCCGGCCGCCAACGGCCGCGGGCCTGACGACTGGTGCTCGGCGCACCCGACGAGGCGCGCGTACGCCGTGCCCGCGGGACTCGTGCGCCCCATCACCTCGAGCAGTGCGGACCAGACGTCCTCGACGCCGGCGTCGATCTCGACGGCGTGCTCGTCGACGTGGGGCAGCTCCATGGGTCACGCGGGTCCGTAGTCAGAGGTGCACGGCGCCGTTCTCGAAGACCTCGTGCTGCTTCAGGGCGAGCCTCGTCGGGTCCACGCCGTCGTCGAAGAGCCGCCGGCCGCTGCCGAGGGCGACGGGGTAGACGAACAGGTGGAGGTCGTCGACCAGCCCGTCGCGGAGCATCCCGCGGACCAGCGTGCCGCTGCCGGAGACGAAGATCGTGCCGTCGGTCTCGTCCTTGAGCCGGCGGATCGCGTCCGGGTCGTAGCCGCCGAGCCGGGTCGAGGGGCCCCAGTCCGTGTTCGGCTCCTGCGCGCCGACGACGTACTTGTGGGTGTCGTTGAAGAACGGCGCCCCGGGGTCGTCCTCGACGGTGCGGGTCGACCAGGCCGGCGCGAACATCTCGTACGTCGTCCGCCCCAGCAGGATCGCCCGCGAGGCATCGGTGATCGCGCCGAGCGTCTCCCCCATCTGGTCGGTGAAGCCGTAGTCGAACGTCCAGCTCGGGTCCTCGAAGACGCCGTCGAGGGAGATGAACTCGTGGACTGCGATGGTGCCCATGGTCGTGCCTTCCTGTCGTGGTGAGTCTGTCTCACTCCCACCACGAACGGGAGGTGCCGGATTCGACAGCGCGGGCCCGGCCTACCCGGCGTGCTCGCGGAGGTAGCGGCCGAAGTGCGGCACCGTGAACGCGATCCGGCCGCGCTCGCCGGAGTAGATCAGGCCCTTCTTCAGCAGCGAGTCCCGCGCCGGCGAGAGCGACTGGGGCTTCTTGCCGAGCGCGGAGGCGACGTCGGAGGTCGGCACCGAGCCGATGTCGTCGGGGGCGTCCTCGCCGCGCTCGGCGAGGGCCACGGCCGCATCGGCCATCGCCCGCAGGTAGTCCCGCTCCCCCGGCGTCGCGCGCTCGAACCGGCTGCCGAAGAAGCCCACGGCGAGCTCGCCCTCGGCCTCCGGCGCGGCGACGGCGACGTCCTCGGGCGTGATCGGCGAGCGCGGGGCGAGATCCCACACCGCCTTGCCGTAGGCCTGGATGAAGTAGGGGTAGCCACCCGTGGCGGCGTACATCGCGGCCAGGGCGTCGTCGGTGAACGACGCGTCCTCCTCCGCGGCAGGAGCACTCAGCGCGCGGTCGGCGGCGTCGCGGGCGAGCCGGTCGATCCTTTGGTAGCGGAAGAGCCGTTCGGAGTAGGACTTGCTGGCCGAGAGGACCGCCGGCAGGTGCGGCAGCCCCGCCCCCACCACGATCACGGGCAGCCCGGACTGGCTGATCTCGTGGCAGGCCGCGCAGAGCGCCGAGACGTCGTCGGGGCCGAGGTCCTGCATCTCGTCGATGTAGACCGCCACTCCCTTGCCGACGTCGGCGGCCAGGCCGCCCAGGTCGGTGAACAGCTCGACGAGGTCGATCTCGATGTCGCCGGAGTCGGCCCGCCCCTTGACCGCTGGGGCGTCGATGCCGGGGTTCCACTGGTCGCGGAGCTTCGCGCCCGTACCGGCCTCGCGCTGGGCGAACGCGCGGATCACCCCGAGCACGTGGTCGACGTCGTCCTGCTGCGGGTGGGAGAGCTCGCGGACCGCCTGGTGCAGGGCACTGGACAGCGGACGGCGCAGCCGCTGGTCGGGGCGGGCCTCGAGCTTGCCGGTCCCCCACCCGCGACGCACGGCCGCGGAGCGGAGGGCGTTGAGCAGCACGGTCTTGCCGACGCCGCGGAGCCCGGTCAGGACCAGGCTGCGCTCGGGACGGCCGCGCGCGACCCTTTCGAGGACGACGTCGAAGGCGGTGAGCTGCTCGTCGCGGCCGGCAAGCTCGGGCGGGCGCTGGCCGGCGCCGGGGGCGTACGGGTTTCGGATCGGGTCCACGATCGGACCGTATCGGGGAATCTACGGGAACCGTTAGATTTCCGGGTCGTGTGCCCAGATGGTTGTCGGGGCAGCCGATTCAGCACACGACGCTGCCGGTGGCGGCGTCGGCGCGTTCGTAGGCGACGTCGAGGCCCGCCCGCAGCAAGGCGATCAGCTCGGGCACCTCGTCCACGGCGAGCCGGAACGAACCGGCGCACACGGCGTCGCGCCACAGGGACAGCACCACCAGCCCGGCCTCGTGGTGCCAGGAGACCCGCAGGGCGCGGTCACCACCCCGGGAGTCGAGGAAGACCGCCCCCGTCGAGGGGAGCGGGCGCGGCACGGACATGCCGCCATTCTGCGCCGCCCGCAGGAGATCTGTCACCGGGTTGACGGAACCGGGATCGCCGGGGAAATACACTGGGCGCCGTGCCCGAGCTCCCCGAGGTGGAAGCCCTGGCCCTCGACCTGAGGGGCCGGCTCACCGACCGCGCCATCGTCCGGGTCCACGTGGCGGCGTTCAGCGCGCTCAAGACCGTGGACCCGCCGCTCCAGGCGCTGGAGGGCACGCTCGTCGACGACGTCACCCGGCACGGCAAGTTCCTCGACATCTCGGCTTCCGGGCTGCACCTCGTGCTCCACCTCGCCCGCGCCGGATGGGTCCGGTGGCGCGACGAGGTCCCGCAGCTGCCGCCCCGACCCAGCAACAAGAACCCCCTGGCGGTGCGCGTCGTCCTGGACGACCAGTCCGGGCTCGACATCACCGAGGCCGGCACCAGGAAGGGCCTGGCGATGTACGTCGTGCGGGACCCGGCCGACGTACCCGGCATCGCGTCGCTGGGCCCGGACCCGCTCACCGCGGACTTCACGCCCGACGCCCTGCGGCGGATCCTGACCGACGCCGGGCGGGCCCAGATCAAGGGGGTGCTGCGCCACCAGGGCACCATCGCCGGCATCGGCAACGCCTACTCCGACGAGCTCCTGCACGCCGCCAGGATGTCGCCGTTCAAGCCGGCCAACAGCCTCGGCGACGAGGAGCTGCAGACGCTGTACGACGCGATCCGGGACGTCCTCGGCGACGCGGTCGACCGGTCCCGCGGGCTGGCCGCCAGCGAGCTCAAGGGCGAGAAGAAGTCCCACCTCGCCGTGCACGGCCGGACCGGCGAGGCCTGCCCCGTCTGCGGCGACGTCGTCCGCGAGGTCTCGTTCGCCGACTCAAGCCTGCAGTACTGCGCCACGTGCCAGACTGGCGGCAAGCCACTCGCCGACCGGCGCATGTCCAAGCTCCTGAAGTGAGGCCCAACCCATGTACCACGTCCCGACCGTCGCGATCGAAGAGCTGCCCGACCCCCTGCCGGACCACGTGGTCGTGCTCGATGTCCGGGAGCAGGTCGAGTGGGATCACGGCCACATCGAGGGCGCCGTGCACATCCCGCTGAAGCAGCTCCCCGAGCGCCTGGCCGAGCTGTCGACCGCCCGCACCGTGGTGGTCTGCACGGTGGGTGGGCGCTCCGCGCGGGCCGTGGCCTACCTCGCCCAGCAGGGCCACGACGTGGCCAACCTCGAAGGCGGGATGCTCGACTGGGTCGATGCCGGGCGGCCGATGGTCAGCGAGACCGGGGACCCGCCACACGTCGTGTGAACCCGGCTTACGGCATCTCGGCGTCGGCGGCCGTCGACCCGAGTTGTCGTGGCAGCGGCAGGCGCAGGGCATCCCGGAGCCGCCGCAGGTAGGAATGGCGCGGGATCTCCACCACGCCGAGCGAGGCCAGGTGGGGGGTCTGCCACTGCACGTCGAGCAGCCTCCCGTCGACGTGCTCATCGGTCAGCAGGTCGACCAGCCCGAGCAGCGCCACCTTCGAGGCGTCGCTCTCCCGGTGGAACATCGACTCCCCGGCGAACAGCCCGCCGATCGCGACGCCGTACAGACCGCCCGACGAGGCGTTCCCCGCGCCAGGTCTCGACGGAGTGCACCCACCCCAGCTCGTGCAGGCGCAGGTACGCCGCACGGATGTCCGGGTCGATCCAACCGTCCTCGCGACTGGCGTCGGCGCAGGCGTCGATCACCTCCGCGAAGGCCGTGTCGACCCGGATCTCGAAGTTGCGGGCGGAGCGCCGCAGCGAGCGCGAGACGTGCAGCCCGTCCAGGGGCAGGACGCCGCGCCGGACCGGACTGAACCAGTGCATCGGCTCCCCGGGAGGACCCCACGGCATCGGGAACATGCCGGCCCGGTACGCCGCCAGCAGCGTGCCAGGGGCGAGGTCGGCGCCGACGCCGACGAGATCCCCGAGGTCCGCGCCGGGCTCGGCGAAGAGCCACGGCGTGGGCGGCGGTTCGACGGGCACGGCACGACGGTAGTCGGCGGCAACGACGAGGATGGGGGCCCTGCCCACGGTTCCGGGGTTTCGACGACGCTCGCTCGCGCTCGCTGCTCAACCACCGGGGTCGGCCCGCACCGCGCGTCCGTAGGATCAACTCATGAGAACCACCCCATTCGAATGCTCACTGCGTTCCGCTTCGAACGGGGCCCCGGATGAGCGTGAAGTCCACGATCGGCAAGCGGCTGGCTCCGCGCATCACCGAGCTGGCCCCCGAGCTGACCCAGAACTTCGTCCGGCAGGCACTGGACCGGGCGATCCGGGGCGTCGGCCCGCTGCCCCCGGCGGCAGCGGCAGCCGAGAAGCAGCTCCAGGAGCAGCACGGCAACGTCGACCGGGCGATCCACGAGGTGATCGAGAACCACGTCCGCTACGCCGGGGCGCAGGGATTCCTCACCAACCTCGGGGGCCTGGTGACCGCGACGGTGACCATCCCCACCAACATCACCGGGCTCGCGCTGGTGGAGTGCCGGATGATCGCGGGGATCGCCCACCTGCGTGGGTACGACCTCGCGGACCCGAGGGTCCGCAACGCGATCCTGACCTGCCTGCTGGGCGAGGACACCGTCACCGGCCTGGTCAAGCGGAAGAAGCTGCCCGCGCCTCCGATGGCGCTGGCCACCGCCCCGGCCCACGACCCGGCGCTGGACCGCGTGATCTCCGCCGAGGTCGCCTCCGACCTGATCACCAAGGTCGCCGGCAAGCGACTGGCGATCACCATCGGCCGACGGATCCCGGTCGTCGGCGGCGTGGTCGGCGCGGGCGCAGACGGCTACGCGACGTGGAAGATCGGACGCTACGCCGACCGCGAGCTGCTGCCCCGCACGCAGCGGTAGCGCCGGCTCACGAGCGCCCCTTCAGCCGACTGGCCGACTTGCGGACCTTCGTCGTCAGCTGGTCGCGGGGGTCCTGGCGGGAGGCGGCAGCATCGGTCATCGCGGCCAGCGCGTCGAGCGAGGCCCGCAGCCGCTGGCGTGGCGGCACACGGTCGGGGTCCTGCCACGACGTGTCGGGATCCGGGCGCTCTGGCCGCAGATCGTCGAGGTCGCCGACCACCTGCACGCCGCTCTGCTGGATGTACTCGATCCAGCGTTCGGTCGTCTCGTCGAGCCAGCCGAAGTCGCTCGGCGGCAACCGCACCGAGGCCGAGGGACGCCGGACCCAGCGCTCCTCCACGAGTGCCTCACGGATCAGCGCGTCGTACGGCGGCCGGCGGCGTGCCTTTCTGTCCAGTCGCCGATTGAGCCCGCGCAGCACGTTGGTCTCGACCACTCCCAGGGACGCGTTGGCCCGGTCGCTGTCGGTGGGGGCCCAGGCGGGGTCGATGCCGAAGACCTCGCAGAAACGCAGCCACAGCGGGTCCCCGGTGGCCACCCCCGCCTCCGCAGGGGGCCGCTGCGGGACCGTGAGGAGATGGATCCGCTCCGGGGGGATGGCGCCGCCCCACGTCCCGAGGACGTTCGGGATGTCGAAGGCCCGGAAGAACCACGGCGTACCGTGCTGCGCCTTGCGGAGGAACGTGGCGAAGCTCCACCGGCGGCCCTGCTTGATGCTCTCCTGCCAGGCGGCCGGAAGCGCCCGGCCCAGGTCGCGGGCGGAGTAGACGACGTGGATCTCGCTCGCTGGCCAGGTCCTCGATCGCCTTGGCCACCTTGTCCGGCGGCGCGGGCGCGAGGATCTCGTGGCTGACCACGACCGTGCCCGCGAGGCGGCGGACCCGTCGCACCAGCGCGTCCCAGTTCCCCGCCGCGTGCCCCGACGGGGCCGCCCCAGTCCTGCTCGAGCAGGTCGAGCGCCGCGCGGAACTGGAACAGCGCCGGGCTCACCAGCGGCGAGCGGGTCGGGAAGTGGACGCCGTGGTCGGCGAGGCGTCGGGCGTTGAGGGTGAGCCGGTCCTGGACGTAGGTGGTGCCTGTCTTGGGCGCGCCGATGTGGAGGAAGACCGACCGACTCATGGGGGCGATTGTGCCAGCGTCGCCCTCGGTGTCGCGTGCCGTGTCGGTCTGGGCCCCGGGAACGGCGACTTCCTGAGCGAGTCGTGAACATCCAGGAGCAAGTTTCCTCCCGGATGTTCCGCTTTCCCCGCTTAAGCGGGGAAACCGCAGCCAGTCAGCGGGCCAGCGCCCGGACGACCGCCGAGGGGCTGGGCCGGCCGAGCTGCCCGGCCATCCACGCGCTGGCCGCCACCACCTGGTCCAGGTCGACACCGGTGGTGATGCCCAGGCCGCGAAGCATCCAGACCAGGTCCTCGGTGGCGAGGTTGCCGGTCGCGCTCTTGGCGTAGGGACAGCCCCCCAGCCCGCCAGCGCTGGCGTCGAACGTGGTGATGCCCAGCTCCAGGGCGGCGTACGTGTTGGCCAACGCCTGGCCGTAGGTGTCGTGGAAGTGCATCGCCAGCTGGTCGAGGGCCATCCCGTCGTCGACGAACGCCCCGACCAGTGCCTTGACGTGGCCCGCCGTACCGACGCCGATCGTGTCGCCGAGGCTGAGCTGGCTGGCGCCGAGGTCGAAGAGCCGTCGCCCGACCCGGACCACCTGGTCGACCGGGACGGCTCCCTCCCACGGGTCGCCGAAGCACATCGACACATAGGCGCGTACGTCGAGTCCTTCCGCCCGCGCGCGGGTCACGGTGGGCTCGAACATGGCGAACTGCTCGTCGAGGCTGCGGTTGAGGTTCCGCTGGGCGAAGGTCTCGGTCGCCGAGCCGAAGATCGCGATGTGGCGCAGGCCGAGCTCGAGCGCACGGTCGAGGCCGCGTTCGTTGGGAACCAGCACCGGCAGCTCCCGGCCGTCCTCGCCGAGCATGGTCATCAGCTCGGCGGCATCGGCGAGCTGGGGCACCCACTTCGGGTGGACGAAGCTGGTGGCCTCGACGACCGGGAGTCCCGCGGCGACCAGCCGCCGGATGAACTCCGCCTTCACCTCGGTCGGGACCAGCGCCTGCTCGTTCTGCAGCCCGTCGCGCGGGCCGACCTCGTAGATCGTCACCCGCTCCGGCAGACCCTTCGCCGGAGCCACCGTCGGGGTGCGCATCAGGTGTCCTCCCCCGCGGCTTCGACCAGGAACAGGCGCGCCCCCAGGGCGACCTGCTCGCCGGCCTTCGCGTCGACCGCCGCGACCGTGCCGTCGAAGGGCGCCTTGAGGCTCAGCTCCATCTTCATGGCCTCCATCACTCCCAGGATGTCGCCTTGCGCGACCTCCTGGCCCTTGTCGACCCGGACGTCGAGGACGGTGCCGGGCATCGGGCGACAGGATCGTCCCGTCGGCGGCAACCGCGTGGTCGCCGAACACGTCGGGCCGTTCGAACATGTGGCGATGCCCCTGGTGCACGACCTCCACGAAGTGCGGCTGCACGTTGACGACCGCCTGCTCGCGTCGCCCGTCGAGGGCGAGGACGACGACGTGCCGCTCGGCGAGCAGCTCGCGTACCTCGCGGTCGCCGACCAGCCCGAGCGCCCGGTCGACGAGAAGGGTCTCGTCGAGCTCGACCACGACCGGGGCGGCCTCGGCGCCGGAGCGCCACCCGTCGGCCTGGAAGGGGTGCCCGGTGTCGAGCGCGACCAGCATTGCGCGAGTCCAGGCCGCGAAGACGCGTGCGGTGTCGCGGCTCGGCGGCTCGATCGTGGCGTGGTCGAGCCACGCGGTGTCGATGGTTGCGTCGCGGAACTCGTCGCTGGCGGCCAGGGCTCGCAGGAAGCCGACGTTCGTGGTCAGCCCGAGGATCGCGGTGTCGTCGAGCGCGGCGACGAGCGCGCGACGGGCCGACTCGCGGTCGGGACCGTGCACGATGACCTTGCCGAGCATCGGGTCGTACGACGTGCTGACGACCTGGCCGCTCTCGAGCGCGTGGTCGACACGAGCACGCTCCGGCCACCGGACGATGCTCGCCGTCCCGGCCTGGGGCAGGAAGCCGCCGAACGAGTCCTCGGCGTAGACCCGCGCCTCGATCGCGTGGCCGTGAGGCTGGAGCTCGTCCTGGGTCCAGTCCAGGGGGTGCCCGGCCGCGACGAGCAGCTGCAACAACACCAGGTCGACGTTGTCGAGGATCGCCTCGGTCACCGGGTGCTCGACCTGGAGCCGGGTGTTCATCTCCAGGAAGTAGGCCTCGCCGGTGTCGTCGTCGAGCAGGAACTCGACGGTGCCGGCGTTGACGTAGCCGACGTGCCTGGCCAGCGCCACCGCCGAGCTCGTCACCAGCTCGCGAACCTCGGGGGTGATCGTGGGGGCCGGCGCCTCCTCGAGCACCTTCTGGTGTCGGCGCTGGGTCGAGCAGTCGCGCTCATGAAGGTGCAGGACGTTGCCGTGGGTGTCGGCCAGCACCTGCACCTCGATGTGGCGCCCGTGCTCGACGTACTTCTCGACCAGGATCGTGTCGTCGCCGAACGACGACGACGCCTCGCGCCTCGCGGCGGCCACGGCCTCGTCGTACTCCGCGGCGGACCGGACGATGCGCATGCCCTTGCCGCCCCCGCCCGCGGCGGCCTTCACCAGAACCGGGAATCCGGCGTCGTCACCCCGGGGGACGACCGGCACGCCTGCCGCGACGGCGATCTCGCGGGCGGCGTCCTTGCGGCCCATCTGCTCCATGACCTCGGCGGAGGGCCCGACGAAGACCAGGCCGGCCCCTTCGACAGCGCGCACGAACTCGGCGCGTTCGGAGAGGAAGCCATACCCCGGATGCACGGCGGCCGCGCCGGTGGCCAGCGCCGCCGCGACCACGGCGGCGCTGTCGAGGTAGCTCTCGACCCGGATCGCGTCGTCGGCGGCGTGGACGTGGGGGGCGTCGACGTCGAGGTCGGTGAAGATCGCGATGCTGCGCACGCCGTGCTGGCGGCAGGTCCGAATCACCCGCATCGCGATCTCGCCGCGGTTGGCGACGAGAACGGACTCGAAGACGCTGGCAAGGGAGACGGGCACGCTCATCACATCCGGAAGATGCCGTAGTTGGGCGCGGGCACCGGCGCGTGCGCCGCGGCGACGAGCCCCATCCCGAGCACCCGGCGGGTGTCGGCGGGATCGATGATGCCGTCGTCCCACAGCCGCGCGGTGGAGTAGTACGGCGAGCCCTGGTGCTCGTACTGGTCCCGGATCGGCGCCTTGAACGCCTCCTCGTCCTCGGCGCTCCACTCCTCGCCGCGGGCGTCGAAGCCGTCCCGCCGGACGGTGGCCAGGACGCTCGCGGCCTGCTCGCCGCCCATCACCGAGATCCGGGCGTTGGGCCACATCCACAGGAACCGCGGGTCGTAGGCGCGCCCGCACATGCCGTAGTTGCCGGCACCGAACGAGCCGCCGATGACGACGGTGAACTTGGGGACGACGGAGCAGGCGACCGCGGTGACGAGCTTGGCGCCGTCGCGGGCGATGCCGCGGTTCTCGTACTCGCGGCCGACCATGAAGCCGGTGATGTTCTGGAGGAACACCAGCGGGATGCCGCGCTGGTTGCACAGCTCGATGAAGTGCGCCCCCTTGAGCGCCGACTCGCTGAACAGGATGCCGTTGTTGGCGACGATCCCGACCTCGTGGCCCCAGATCCGGGCGAAGACGCAGACCAGGGTCTCGCCGTAGAGCTGCTTGAACTCGTGCATCCGGCTGCCGTCGACGATCCGTCGGATCACCTCGCGGACGTCGTACGGCGTCCGGGTGTCCGCGGGCACGACGTCGTAGAGCGTGTGCGGGTCCTCGTGGGGCTCCTCCACCTCGTGGACCTCACGGAGACCACCACCACGGGGCAGCGTGTCGACGATGCTCCGCACGATCGCGAGGGCGTGCGCGTCGTCCTCGGCGAGGTGGTCGACGACGCCGGACGTGCGGGCGTGCACGTCGCCACCGCCCAGGTCCTCCGCGGTGACGACCTCGCCGGTCGCGGCCTTCACCAGCGGTGGGCCGCCGAGGAAGATCGTGCCCTGCTCCTTGACGATCACCGTCTCGTCGGACATCGCGGGGACGTAGGCGCCGCCTGCCGTGCAGGAGCCCATCACGCTGGCGATCTGGGGGATGCCGCGGCCGGACAGGTTGGCCTGGTTGAAGAAGATCCGGCCGAAGTGCTCGCGGTCGGGGAAGACCTCGTCCTGCATCGGCAGGAACGCCCCGCCCGAGTCCACCAGGTAGACGCACGGGAGGTGGTTGTCGCTGGCGACCGCCTGGGCGCGCAGGTGCTTCTTGACCGTGACCGGGTAGTAGGTGCCGCCCTTGACGGTGGCGTCGTTGGCGACCACGACGCACTCGCGGCCACTGATCCGGCCGATGCCGGTGACGATGCCCGCGGCCGGTACGGCGTTGGTGTCGTCCGGCCCGGCGCCGTACATGCCCGTGGCCGCCAACGGGCTGAGCTCGAGGAACGGGCTCCCCGGATCGAGCAGCCGGTCCACGCGGTCGCGGGCGAGCAGCTTGCCGCGGTCGGTGTGCTTCTTGCGCGCACTCTCCGAGCCACCCTCCCGGACGAGGGCGAGCCGCTCGCGCAGGTCGGCGACGAGGTCCCGGAGATCGGGTGCCTGCTGGTCCTGGGTCACCCGGCTAGGTTAGCGATCGTTAACCTCCCGCGTCCACCCGCTGCGAGTTGTGGCCGCGCGAGGTGGCGCGTCTGGTCGCGCGAGGGGCACCCGGCGTGGGCAGGCATGATGGAGGCGAGGACCGGAGGAGGCCCATGGCCGCGATCACGCTCACCGCCGAGAACTTCGAGGACACCATCCGGGACAACGAGATCGTCCTCGTGGACTTCTGGGCGTCGTGGTGCGGGCCGTGCCGTCAGTTCGCCCCGATCTACGAGGCCGCGTCCGAGGCCAACCCCGACATCGTGTTCGGCTCGATCGACACCGAGACCGAGCGGTCGCTGGCCGCGGCCGCGAGGGTCACCTCGATCCCCACCCTGATGGCCTTCAAGGACGGGACGCTCGTCTTCGCCCAACCCGGCGCACTCCCCGCTCCGGCGCTCGACCAGGTCATCGACGCCGTACGCGAGCTCGACATCGAGCGCCCGGCCGCCGGTCCGCGCGCACTCGGCGGCACCGACCTGCGACGGCTCAGCCGCCACCTCGCCACGACGCCACGGGCACTTCGCGGCCGTTAACGGACGCTAACCTTGGCGGGTGACCGTGGAGCCGACCACCCGGCGAGAGCAGATCGTGGCCACCGCCGCCGAGCTCTTCGCCGCGCGGGGCTTCCACGGCGTCTCCGTCGCCGACATCGGCGCGGCCTGCGGCATCTCCGGCCCGGCCCTCTACAAGCACTTCCCCAGCAAGGACGCCCTGCTGGCCGAGATGCTGGTCTCCATCAGCGAGGAGCTCCTGGAGGTCGGACGGCACCGGGTCTCCGTGGCACCGACCGCGACGGCCGGCGTCGTCGGCCTCGTCGAGTGGCACGTCGACTTCGCGCTCCGGCACCGGCCGCTGATCGTGGTCCAGGACCGCGACTGGGAGTCGCTGCCCCCCGAGGCCCGCGAGCAGGTGCGCTCCCTCCAGCGGGAGTACGTCGACCTGTGGGCGGCCCAGCTGCGGGGGCTGCGTGACGGGGGTCTCGCTGAACGAGGCGCGGGCGATGGCGCACGCCGCGTTCGGCCTGATCAACTCGACCCCGCACAGCGGGTTGCTCCCCGACCGGGCGATGCGCCGGCTGCTGGAGGAGATGGCGCTCCGCTCGCTCGGCATCACCGGCTGAGGGCGGCTACCCGACCAGCGCGGCCAGCTCGAAGTGCATCGGGTCGGGGACCCGCCAGCGCCCACCCCAGGCGAATCCCCACCGGTCGAAGATCTCCACCACCCGTGGGTCGATCGTGCCGGCCGTCCCGACCTGGTTGCCGGTCACGTTGAGGTCCACGGCGATCCCCCACGTGTGCAGCGACAACCCGCGCGAGGGGTCCCGCTCGATGAACCGCGGCGAGTAGCAACCGCCGAAGTCGCCCGGGTCGACCGCGCCGGCCAGCCCCGCGTCGACCACCGCCTGCAACGCCCCGCGCAGCTGCGGCAGCATCACCCGGTGGCAGGTGACCTGCCCGAGGATCGGCACCTCCCCGGTGACGATGTTGGCCCCCACCCAGTCCGGGGTCCGGCTCGACCGTGCCGTCGTCGAAGTAGCGGTAGCCGAACGAACCCACGGCGTCGGCGACCGAGCCGCCGGCCAGCCGCGCGGCGTACACCCCCGAGCCGGGCTCGACGGTGAGGTCGGTGACCGAGCCGCCGGCTCCCGGCGATCGCTCCAGGGACCGCTGCAGCGCCGCCCGCACCGCGTCCGCCTCGGCGCCCTGCTCGAGGGTGACCACGGCGGCGTTGCGGGAAGGCAGGCCGAGCTGGCGCCCCCGCGGGCGGTTCACGACGAGGTCGATCCCGGCCACGGTGGTGGCGATCGCGCCGATCGGCAGCCGGGGCGCCGCCGGGTCGTTGCCGGGCACGATCTCTCCACCCAGGTCCAGCCGCAGCCCGGCGGCGATGCCGTGGGTGACCGCCACGTCGCCCCGCGCGACCGCGTCCCACACGGCCTCCATCCGGGCGGTGCGGCCGGTCGTCAGCCTCCGGTAGCTGGCCGGGTCGACGGCGGCCGCGTTCACGGTCCGACCCATCACGACCAGTGACGCGAGCCCGATCGGCTCCGCCGCTGCGACGCCTCCGGTCGCCCGTACCCGTCGCACCAGAGCCGGGTCGTCCGCGCCCGCGACCACCAGCAGGGAGGGGGCGTGCAGGCCACGGGTCAGCGGCGCCGGGTCAGCGACGGCGTACGACGCCGCCTGACCGGCGGGCCCGGCCGGAAGCGTCGAGCCCGGCCAGCCGCCGTGGGAGGACAGTGCGGGACCGCCGACGACCGTGGCACCCAGCGCGGTCACCACGACCAGGACGGTGACGACCAGCCCGAGGACGGTCCAGGCCGCGACGTGGGCCGGGTCGGTGGTGCCGACGAGGTGGGGCCGCCGGACGCGCGGCAGTCGGAGCCGGGGCAGTCGAATTCGGGGCAGTCGAATGCGGGGCAACCTCACGTGTAGGTCGGGTGCGCCATCGCCGGCGGCCGGCAGACCCGGCAGGCCTCGATGCCGCGCGCGATCGCGTCGTCGAGCGGCATCAGGTGGGCCTCTTCCCGGGCAGCGGGCAGCGCACAGTCGAGCCGGTGGTACGACGCCAGGCCGGCCAGCACCATCGTCCCGTCGGAGACCGAGGCCTGGCGCGCCGGCGAACCGCCCGAGCCGTGCTCGACGGCCGTGATCAGCCGCTGGAGGGTGGCCTCGAGGCGCGCCCGGTCCTCGCGGGCGTTCTGCACGATCAGCATGGCCGCGCCGATCACGACGATGGCCAGCCCGACGAGACCGCCGGAGATCAGGAACGGGAACTGCGCCATGATCACGTTCTTGCTGGCCGCGCCGTTCCAGCCGAGGAACATCCCGACGAAGCCGAGCACGCACAGCAGGACGCCGAGCTGCCCGCCGAGCTTGCCGAGGCCGTACGCCGAGCCGGACGTGCCGGTGGAGGAACCGCCTGAGGATCCGGTCGAGGAACCGGTGACGGGTGCTGTGGTCATTGGTCGTTCTCCTGTCTTTCCCTACCCCGGCTCAGGCGCCGAGGTAGGCCTCCCTGAGGTTGACGTTCCGGACGTCCTCGCCCACGGCGGTGTGCGGGAGGGTGCCCTTCTCCATGATCAGCGCGCGGTCCGCGAACGGCAGCGCGCCGGCGTTCTGCTCCACCATCAGCACCGTGGTGCCGTCGCGGGCGATCCGGGCGGTGGCCTCCCAGACCGTGCGGGCGAGGGTCGGGCTGAGCCCCATCGACGCCTCGTCGATCATCAGCAGCCGCGGGCGGGACATCAGGGCGCGACCGACCGCGAGCATCTGCTGCTCACCGCCCGACAGCGTCCCGGCGACCTGGTCCTCCCGCTCGCCCAGCCGCGGGAAGTAGTCGAGGACGAGCTCGAGCTGCTCGCGGACCAGCCGGGACTGGCGGCGCCGGGCCCACGCCCCCAGCTTCAGGTTCTGCGCGACCGTGAGCCGCGGGAACACCCGTCGCCCTTCGGGGCACAGCGAGATCCCTGCCTTCACCCGCCCCGACGGCGAGCGGCGACCGAGGGACTTGCCCTCGAAGAGCACCTGCCCCGACGTGGGGCGCAGCAGCCCGGCGATGGTGGACACGGTCGTGGTCTTGCCGGCGCCGTTGAGGCCGAGCAGGACGCAGACCTCGCCCTCCTCGACCACGAAGTCGATCCCGTGCAGGACGGGGAACCGGCCGTAGCCGGCCACCAGGTCGCGCACCTCCAGGACGGCCATCAGACCAGCTCCCCGGTCCGGTCGTGCCTCGTTCGCTTCCGCGGCCTCGTCGGCGCCTGCGGGGGCGTCCTCGCCCATGTAGGCCCGCACCACCTCGGGGTGCCGGCGGACGGCGTCGGGGGTGCCCTCGGCCAGCACCTCGCCGAAGTTGAGGCAGTAGACGTAGTCGGAGACCCGGGTCACCAGCGGCACGTGGTGGTCGATCATCACGATCGTGAGCCCGAACTCGCGGCGCATCTCGAGCAGGGTGTCGCCCAGGGCGTGCGCCTCCTCGGGACCCATGCCCGACCCCGGCTCGTCGAGCAGCAGCAGGTCGGGGTCGGTGGCGAGGACGGCCGCGATCTCGACCCGCTTCAGGACGCCGTACGGCAGGTCCGCCACGCGGCTGCGTGTCACCTCGCGCAGGTTCATCAGCTCGAGGATCTGGTGGGCGCGCCCGGAGAGCCGGCCCTCCTCGGCGAAGGTGGCGGGCAGACCGAGCATGCCGCCGACCGCGCCGTACCCGACCTGGAGGTGCTGGGCGGTGACGAGGTTCTCCAGGACCGTCGCGTTCTTGACCAGGCCGACGTTCTGGAAGGTACGGCCGATGCCGAGCGCCGTACGCCGGTGCACCGGCAGCCGCGAGATGTCGCCGCCGCGGTAGCGCACCGTCCCGGCGGTCGGCTCGTAGAACCCGGTGATGCAGTTGAACAGCGTCGTCTTGCCGGCGCCGTTGGGGCCGATGATGCCGACGATCTCCCACTCGCCGGCCCGCATCCGGACGTGCTGGAGGGCCTTGATCCCGCCGAAGTGGATGGAGAGGTCGTCGATCTCAAGCACGGACATCGGACACCTCCACGTCCTCGACCTTGCCGGCGTGCGGGTCGAAGCGGCGGCCGAGCAGCCACTCGCGGACCGGGGCGATCTGCTGCCCGATCCCGCCCGGGTACATCGTGATCGTCAGCAGCAGCAGGATCGGACCGACCACGAGCGCCACGAACTCCGCCGGCAGGCCGATCGTGCCCTCGATGAACTCGGTCAGGCTGAACCCGATCCCACCCAGCGGCTTGTCCAGCATCTCCAGCAGCTTCCCGCTGCCCAGCAGCGCGAAGAAGGCGGCGCCGATCACCACGCCGGACCGGCTGCGCAGGCCGCCGACCACGGTCATCAGCACGAAGAGCAGCGCCAGCCGGAAGTCGAACTTGCTGCCGACGATCACCTCCTCGTGGTGTGCCAGCAGCGCGCCGGCCAGGCCGGCGAACAGGCCCGAGGTGGCGAAGGCCAGCAGGATGTAGGCGTTGACGTTGATGCCGTACGACGAGGCGACCCGCGGGTTCTCCCGCAGGGCCTGGAGGGCTCGACCGGCCTTGCTGCGGGTCAGCCGCCAGTCGAGGAACAGCACGACCGCGAGGAACCCCAGGCACAGCAGGTAGTAGCTGATCTCGCTGTCGAACCCGGCGGGGCGCGGCGCGGGCTTGCCGCCCTCGCCGCCGGTGAGCTGGGTGATGCCGAGCAGCGTCTCCTGGGTGAAGGTGCCGTAGGCCAGGGTCACCAGCGCGAAGTAGAGGCCGGTCAGCCGCAGCGACACCGCCCCGAGCAGGCCGGCCTGGAGGGCGCCCATGCCCGCGGCGACGCCGAGCGCGAACCAGAAGCTGAGCTTCAGGTCCACCACGACGTACGCCGACGTGAAGGCCCCGAGCCCGACGAAGGCCTGGTGGCCGAGCGAGATCTGGCCGGCGTAGCCGAGGAGGATGTTCAGCGACAGCGCGATGATCGCGAAGATCACCGCCTCGGTGGCCGCGCCGACGTCGGCGACCCCCAGGTCGAACGGCGAGAGGACGTTGGCGGGGAACGCGAGCACGAACCACACCAGCAGGGCCCAGACCACGCCGCGGGCGACGCGCCCGGCCGGCCCGGGGCGGAACGCGCGGTGGGCACCCTCGTCGGCGTTCGTCGACCTCGACGAGTTCCTCCTCCACGGGAGGGATCTCCTCGGTGACCGGGTCGACGGGCTCGATGACCGTGGTGTCGTCGGTGCTGGTGCTCATGCTGTGACCGCCCTCCCCACGAAGATCCCCTGCGGCCGCACCAGCAGCACGGCCAGCAGGAAGACGAACAGGATCGCGGCACCGGTGCCGGGGATGGAGTCCCCGAACAGGCTCAAGGACCCGAGCTGCTCGACGCAGCCCACGAGCAGGCCTCCGGCGACGGCGCCGGGCATGCTGCGCATCCCCGCCAGGACCGCGGCCATGAAGCCGGGGAGCAGCGCCGCGAACGCGCCGAAGCTCAGGAAGGCCGCGGTGAACGTGGTCTGCGGCCCGGTGAGGATCCCCGCGAGGGCGCCGAGCGCGGCCGCGATCCCCCAGGTCAGCATCGAGACGCGGCGCACGCTGACCCCGATCAGCTCCGAGGCGACCGGCTCCTGCTGGGCGGCCTGGATCGCCAGCCCGGACGGCGACCGGAAGAACAGCGCCAGGGCGACCGCCACGACCGCGAGCACCCCCAGGGTGATCAGTGACTGGGTGGTCACCGGAGCACCCCACGGGGTGACGTAGAACCCGTCGTGGATCTTGCGCAGGCTCATGATCAGGGTCTCGTTGAACAGCCAGAACTGCAGCCCGATCGCGGCCAGCGCGACGCCCGCGGTGCCGACGAGCAAGGTGACCTTGGAGGAGTTGCGCAGCGGGTGGATCACCAGTCGCTCGGTGATCAGACCCATCGCGATCCCGGCGCCCATCCCGAACAGGAAGCCCTGGAGGTAGTTCCAGCCCCACAGCTCGACCGCGGCGTACGTCGCGAACAGTGCGGTGGTGCCGAACTCCGCCTGGGCGAAGTTGAAGACGCCCGACGCCCGGTAGACCAGGACGATCCCGAGCGCCACGAGCGCGTAGACGCTGCCCCGGAGCAGGCCGGCGGTCACGGCGATGGCCAGCTCCTGCGCGAGGTCGTTCATGTCGGGTTCCTGCTCACGGCCGTTCGTTCTGCCTGACCGTGACGTACTCCTGGCGGTCGCAGTCGGCCTGGAGCAGGTGCATGGCCGTCCCGCCCAGCCGGCTGGTGAAGTTGGTCGGAGGCAGGACGCCGGCGTTGAACTTCTTGACCCGCGCGATCGCGGCCATGAAGCCCTCACGACTCAGGTCCTTCCCGGAGGCCTGGAGCATCGCTCCGACCGTGGACTCGATGGCATAGATCGCGGCACCGATGTCGTCGGGGTTCGCGCCGCCGTTCTTCTCGCGGTAGGCCTGCACGAACTTGCCGTTCTGCCGCATCACGTCCATGCCCGGGAACGTGGAGTAGAACATCGCGCCGTCGATGTTGGGGCAGCCCACCTGGGCGACCACGTTGAGCCCGTTGGTCAGCCCGGGTCCCATGAACGTGACCCGGCACGGCATGGACTTCACGACGTTGAGCAGGCCACTCGGGCTGGCGTTCCAGACGACCGCCTTGGCGCCGCTGTTGCAGATCTCGGTACCGATGGCGACGGCTTCGCTCTGGATGTTCTTCGGCACCCGCTCGGCGTAGGCGAGGTCGTCGCCCGCGGCCTTGGAGATCGCACCGGCGATGCTCGAGTGGTAGTTGTCGAGGGAGTCGTTGTCGGCGGTGAGCACGACGACGGTCTCGCCACCGAACTCCTCGCCGTAGAGCCGGGAGAGCAGCGGGACCTGCTGCTCGTAGGACAGGGACACGGCGAAGTACGTCGGCAGGCTGGCCAGGGCCCCCTGGCCGGGCCGGGTCTCGTGCACGCCGGCGGAGAGGTAGGGCACGCCGACGCTGGCGGCGTAGCGGGCGCACGCGTCGATCTGGTCGGAACCGGCACCGCCGATGATCGCGAAGACCTTCTGCTGCTCGGCCATCTCCTTGCACTTGGATCGCGCCACGTCGGGACGGAACTGGTCGTCCTCGAAGATCACCTCGACCTTGCGGCCGAAGAATCCGCCGCGCCGGTTGACGTAGTCGAAGTAGACCCCGACCGCCCGCTCGAAGGACTGCTGCGGGATCGCCGCGGCGCCGGTCACCGGGGCGTGCACCCCGATCTTGATGCTGTTGGCGGTGATCCCGGTGGTGTCCCCGCGCCCTGCGGTGGCGCCGGTGGGAAGAGGTGCCTCGCCGCCGCCGGAACCCGAGCCGGAACCCGAGCCACCGGAGGCCGCGCTCGAACCGGATCCGAGGCTCGCGCCGCTCCCTCCGCCGGCGCCGGGCGCACCGGGCGCCAGCGGGTTGCCCTGGGCGTCGACTCCACCGACGATCGAGCCGTCCGGGGCGACGGCCATGCCGGCCGGATAGGCCTGCTCGACCCCGGCCTTCTGGCCGCACGCGGCGGCGCCGAGGGCGAGGGTCACGGTCAGGCCGACGGCGCCCATCCGGGTTCGCATGGTCTTCGACATCAAGGGGTGACTCACTTTCCGGAGAACTTTCCTGGCAGGACCTGGGCACCCGCGGCCCGCATCCGGTCCAGTGCCTTGCTGACGCCCCGTCCGCCCGACTGTCCGGTCGGTTGCGCGGCGGGGCCGTTGGCGAGCATGAGCAGGTAGGTGAGGACGAGCACCAGCGGCAGGAGCAGGAGGGTCGACTTGCCGAGGCCGGCGTACCAGGGGAGCTGTGCGGCCGACACCGGCTGCACCTCTTCCTGCTGCTCACCGGCGGCCGCGGGCGCGGGCCCCTCGCCCGCAGCGGCGCCTGCGACCGGGGCGCCGGGAGCCGCTCCGCCGCTGGACGGCACGCTGCCCACGGTCGAGCCGGTCCCACCGCTGCCGCTGGCGACCGGAGCGCCGCTCGAGCCCACGGCGGCCGGGGCGCTGAGCGGTGCGGTCGTGGTCGCGGGGCCGGTCTCGGCGACCAGGCCGATGCCGTCGGCCTCCACCCCGTCGAAGGCCACCTGGAAGGTCAGCGGCTCGTTGTTCTCCCCGGTCTCCTCACCGACCAGCACCACCGCGGGCGAGTTCGCGTAGTCGGGGGACAGCCACTCCGACGCGAGGACGGTCAGGTCGAAGGTCCACACGCCCTTCTCGCTGCGCTCCCCGGCGGCCGAGGCGACGTCGCAGTCGTAGACCGGCTGGTTCTTCCACGGGCTGTTCTCCCCGCCCACCCAGAAGGTCTCGGTCACCGGGCAGGCGGTGACCATCGCGAGCGGCGAGCTGATCTGGGCATCCGGTTCGGCCGACTCGCGCAGCACCAGCTCCACCTGGCTGACGCTGGCGTTGGGCTTGCCGTCGAGATCGAGCTGGATCGCGGCGATCCGCTCGCGCTCGCCGTTGGCGACCGCCACCGGAAGGGTGCCCTTCGGCGCGGCGGGGGCCGGCATGTTGGGCGGGGCCAGGACCCCGGTCTCGGGGGCGGGTTCGTTGACCTTCGACCACCACCCGGTCTGCACCACCGAACCGCCCTGCGAGCGTGCCGGGCTCGGCAGGCTTCGCCTGGGCGGGCACCGCGAACGCGGTGAGCAGCAGTACGGCGAACACGGAGACCGCGCGCGCGGCTCGACGTCCTTGGGCGACCATGACTCTCCTCAGTCCTCGCCCTCCCGCGTGACCAACGCCATACCCCGCAGGGGGTTACGGGCGGCCTTCCGGGATCCGGACCGGGTCGCACGGGGCCGTGGCCGGGTTCCCGCCACCGGGCTACCCTCACCGCCATGAGCATCCTCGACCACAAGATCGCCCGCCTCGACGGCACTCCGGGCACGCTCGGCGACCTCACCGGCGACCAGCCCGCCCTGCTGGTCAACGTGGCCAGCAAGTGCGGGCTCACCCCGCAGTACACCGGGCTCGAAGAGCTCCACGAGTCCTACGCGGGGCGTGGTTTCACCGTGGTCGGCGTGCCGTGCAACCAGTTCGGCGGCCAGGAGCCCGGCACCCCTGAGGAGATCGCGGAGTTCTGCTCCGCGACCTACGGCGTCACCTTCCCGATGACGGAGAAGGTCGACGTCAACGGTGCCGACCGGCACGGCATCTACCGCGAGCTCGTGGACACGCCCAACGAGAAGGGCCGCACCGGCGACATCGAGTGGAACTTCGAGAAGTTCCTGCTCGCCGGGGACGGCCGGGTCGTCGCCCGGTTCAACCCGGGCGTCGAGCCGCAGGACCCGCTGCTGGTCGAGGCGATCGAGGCGGAGCTCGCCCGAGGCTGAGGGGTTTGCCGTCGGCAGGCGTCGGGTACGCAGGAGACCTCGCCGAAGGGAGGCGCCCCATGGGACTGCCTGACCGGACCTTCGCCCTCGCGCGACGCGGCTACCACTTCTCCGAGTGGTTGCAGCACTCGTCCGCGACCGACGATCCCGCCATCCCGATCCGGCTGCTCGGACGCCGCTCCCTGGTCGTCCGTGGGCGGGAGGGAGTCAACCTGTTCTACGACGACTCCCGCGTCGAGCGAACGGGGAGCACCCCGCCCGTGCTCGCCGAGACCCTGTTCGGACGCGGTGCCGTCCACGGGCTCGACGGAGCCGATCACCAGCACCGCAAGGAGCTCTTCCTCCAGGTCACCTCGTTCCGGCGAGTGGACGAGCTCGCGCGGCTCGTCGCGGCGAAGTGGGAGCGGGAGACCCAGACCTGGGTCCGCGAGGGCCACGGCGTGGTCTTCACCTCCGCCGTTGCCGTCTTCGGCGAGGCCGCCCAGGAGTGGGCAGGCGTCGGGGACACCCCGTCCGCGATGCGGGAACGCTCCCGTGACCTTGCCCGACTCGTCGACGGGTTCGGCAACGCCGCCCCCTCCTGGCTGCAGGCGCGTTTCGCGCGGCGGCGGCTGGAGCGGTGGGCGGAGCGGATGGTCGTCGACGTCCGGGCAGGCCGACGTACGCCGACCCTGCGGAGCGCCGCAGCCGTGATGGCCGGCGCCACCGACCGTGACGGCAGGCTGCTGCCGGCGCGCACGGCCGCCGTCGAACTGCTCAACGTCCTGCGGCCGACCGTCGCCGTCGCCTACTTCGCGGCGTTCGCCGCGCTCGAGCTGGAGGCCAACCCTGATCTCAACGACCTGTGCGCCAGCGACCCCGGCCAGGTCGAGCTGTTCGCCCAGGAGGTCCGGCGGATGAGCCCGTTCGTGCCGCTCCTGGCAGCACGCTCCCGACGTCACTTCACCTGGCGCGGCCACCGGGTACGTCGCGGCGACCGGCTGCTGCTCGACGTCTACGGCACCGACCACGACTCGAGCATCTGGGCCGACGCCGACACCTTCGACCCCGACCGGTTCCGCGACGGGTCGGCGGCCCGACCAGAGTTCATCCCCCAGGGCGGGGGTCCCGTCGCCGGGGGGCACCGATGCCCGGGTGAGGGCGTGACGATGGCGCTGCTGCGCACCGTGATCGCCCCGATGGCCTGCCTCGACTGGCACATCCACCCCGAGGACCGGGTCTACTCACTGCGCCGGATCCCGGCCCGTCCCGAGGGAGGCGTCCGCCTGCTCGAGGTCCGCAAGGACCCCGTCGCCCGGGCGCGATAGCCGCGCCGCACGGGGTCAGGAGGCCTGGTCGGCGGGTTCCTCGGTCAGCTCCTGGCGCAGGTCGCGCTGGATGCGGGAGAGCAACCGGGACACCTGCATCTGGGTCACCCCGATGTCGTCGGCGATCTCCTGCTGGGTCCGCTCCTCGAAGTAGCGCAGGTAGAGGATCCGCTGGTCGCGGTCCTCCAGCTGGCGCACCGCCGGGGCGAGCGCGACCCGGGCCTCGGCCGCCTTGTGCCCGCGATCCTCGGTGCCGAGCAGGTCGCCCAACGACGCCGACTCCGCGTCGTCCCGGTTGACCGGGCGGTCCAGGGAGCTCGGTGCGAAGCACCCGTCGGCGGAGCCGGCCTCCACCACGTCGGTGACCTCGGCCCCGATCCGGTCGGCCACCTCCTCCGGCGTGGGCGTCCGGCCGAGCTCCTGGACGAGGTCACCCTCGGCGCGACCAACCTTCGCCTGGGTCTCCTGGACGCGGCGCGGTGGACGGACCGTCCAGCCCTGGTCGCGGAAGTGCTTCTTCAGCTCCCCGCGGATGGTGGGCACGGCGTACGAGAGGAAGTCGCCGTGACGACCGTGGTCGAAGTCGCGGGCCGCCCGGGTCAGCGCAAGATAGGCCACCTGGAGCAGGTCGTCCTCGTCGATACCGCGGTGGTAGTAGCGCCGCGCCACGCTGTTGGCCACTCCCATGTTGATCTCGACGACGTAGTCGAGCAGCTGCTGGGTGCGGGACCGGCTGCGGCTGCGGGCGATCGCCTCGAGAGCTCGCGCGGTCCGCTCGCGACGCTGCCGGCGGGTGAGCGGTTGGGACTCGCGGACGGGGGACCACTCGGGTGCTGCACTCATTCTCGAACCACTCCAGACATGGCGTCAGGCGGTCTCGCCGGCTGTGTTGCAGCGAGGGGCGGTCGGTGACCTCCCCGGTCTTTCGACCCTGCCACAGGTCTAGTCCAGTCGGAAGGGTTCTCACCCGGAAGGGTGCACCGGCCATACCGGGGGTAGGTCGCGGCGTGGTTTGGCCGGAGTTCGACTGGGTACCCGATCGCCCATGTCAGCGCATCTCGGGGTCCACCTCGTCGGAGTGACCGGTGCCGCCCCCACGCTCATCACCACGACGAACTAGGAGCCACGCATGTCAAGCGGTGTCGAAACCGGCAGGATCACCACGGACATCCCGGCGCGACTCGATCGCTTGCCCTGGAGTCGATGGCACTGGCTGGTCGTCGTGGGCCTCGGCACCGTCTGGATCCTCGACGGCCTGGAGGTCACGATCGTCGGATCGATGTCCGACGCGCTGGCCGACCCCAAGACCGGCCTGGGCCTGAGCAGCTTCGACGTAGGGCTGGCGGGCGCGGTCTACGTCGCCGGCGCCTGCGTCGGCGCCTTGTTCTTCGGCCAGCTGACCGACCGGTTCGGACGGAAGAAGCTGTTCCTGATCACGCTGGCCGTCTACACGGTCGCCACGGTGCTCACGGCGTTCTCGATGACGCCGATGTGGTACTTCGCCTGCCGGTTCCTGACCGGTGCCGGCATCGGTGGCGAGTACGCCGCCATCAACTCCGCGATCGACGAGCTGATCCCGGCCAAGTACCGCGGCCGGGTGGACGTGTCGATCAACGGCTCGTTCTGGGTCGGTGCCGCCGGTGGTGCGCTGCTGACCATCCCGCTGCTCGACCCCACGGTGATCAACCAGGAGTGGGGCTGGAGGCTCGCGTTCGGCCTGGGCGCCATCCTGGCGGTCGGCATCCTGCTGGTGCGCCGCAACGTGCCGGAGTCGCCGCGCTGGCTGTTCATCCACGGCCGCGAGGACGAGGGCGAGGAGATCGTCCGCGAGCATCGAGCACCAGGTCTCGAGCGAGTCCGGCAAGGAGCTTCCCGCGGTGTCGGAGTCGATCACGATCCGGCAGCGCAAGACGATCGGCCTGCCGCTCATCGCGCGCACGGTCTTCACGATGTACCCCCGGCGTACGATCCTGTGCTTCTCGCTCTTCATCGGCCAGGCGTTCCTCTACAACGCCTTCTTCTTCACCTACGGCGACACCCTGACCACCTTCATGGGGGTCGGGCAGGTGGGCTGGTACATCGCGGTCTTCGCCGTCAGCAACTTCGCCGGGGCCCTGATCCTCGGGCCGCTGTTCGACACGCTCGGCCGGGTCAAGATGCTCACCGGGACGTATGTCATCTCGGGGGTCCTGCTGGGGATCACCGGGTTGACCCTCGGCTCGTTCAGCGCGACCACACTGACCCTGATGGGGGCGATCATCTTCTTCTTCGCCTCCGCCGGGGCGAGCGCCGCCTACCTGACCGCCAGTGAGGTCTTCCCGATGGAGACGCGAGCACTGTGCATCGCGTTCTTCTACGCGATCGGCACCGCCGCCGGCGGCATCGCCGGCCCGCTGCTCTTCGGCAAGCTGATCGAGGACGCCACCACCGGCGGCAAGGACATCACCGCCATCGCCCTGGGCTACTTCATCGGCGCCGCGCTGATGATCGGCGGCGGCATCGTGGCCGCCTTCCTCGGAGTCAAGGCCGAGGGCCGATCCCTGGAGAGCATTGCCCGCCCGCTGACCGCTGAGGACGCGGAGCCCGGCCCCTCCGGCCCCGACCGCGACCGTCAGCCGGTCTGACCCCACGAGCGCAAAGGAGCAACGACATGCCCATGCCCCCACCGAAGCCGACCACCGAGGGACGGCGCGACCGACAGGTCTTCCACGAGATGGGTCAGATCGTCCGCGCCGTCGAGGCCAACGGGGCCTGCACCCCCGACCAGCTGGCCCAGCTGGTCGGTGCGGCCTACTGGGAGCAGGACCGCTTCGACAGCGCCCTCGCGTTCGCCGTGGCCGACGGACTGCTCGTGCGCGGCCCCGACGGGGAGCTGCAGGCCTCACCCTGACCGGATCGGCCGGCCTCAGGACTCCAGGGCCAGGGCGAGCGGCAGGACCTCGCTCGCCCCGGCCGCGCGGATCGCCCGGGCGGCCAGGGTGAGTGTCCAGCCGGTGACGACGAGGTCGTCGACGAGCAACACCCCGCCCGCCCGGTCGAGCTCCGCGAGGTCGCCCTCGAGCCGGTAGCGGCGGGCGACGGCCGCCACCCGCTGCGCGGAGTTCATCGCTCCCTGGCCCGGCGCGACCGAGGGGTCGACGATCGCGAACCGGCCCACCACGGGCACCCCGAGGTGCCGGGACAGACCGGTCGCCAGGTCGCCGACCAGCTCGGGCCGGGTCTGGGAGTCGACCACGACGATCCCCGCCACCTTCGGCTGCCAGTCGGCCAGCACCTCCACGACGGCCTTCACCAGGGGCACCGGCACCGGGCCGTCCTCGGACCCCGGCGCGAAGAGGGCGCGCAGCTGCTGGCCGTGGCCGAGGTCGGTGAGTCGGGCCACGGCGCGGCCCTCCTCGGGCGGGTCGCCGATCTTGCCCTTCTCAGGCAGGCCGAGGTTGGCCAGCGCGGTGGGCCACATCTTGCGGGGAGCGATCGGCACGCCGGGGCGCGCGAGCCGCTCGCTGGCGGCATCGACGGCCGCACTCGAGACCTCGGTGGTGACGGACAGGCCGCCGCAGTTGTCGCACCGGCCGCACTCGGCCGCCTCCGGGTCGTCGAGCTGGTCCCGCAGGAACCACATCCGGCACCGGTCGGTGGTCAGGTAGGCGAGCATCGCGTCCTGCTCGCGCTCCCGCGCCGCCCGCACCCGCTGGTAGCGCTCGGTGTCGTAGACCCAGTCGCGCCCGGTGGCCTCCCACCCGCCGCGGACCCGGCGCACCGCGCCGTCGACGTCGAGCACCTTGAGCATGGTCTCCAGGCGGGTGCGGTTGAGCTCGACGTACGTCTCCAGCTGGGCGGTGCTCATCGGCCGCCCCGCGTCGGCGAGCACCGCCAGCGTCTGCCGGACCACCTCCTCGCGGGGGAACGCGAGCGAGGCGAAGTAGGCCCAGATGTCGCGGTCCTCGATCGCCGGCAGCAGCAGCACGCTCGCCTCGTCGGTGCCGCGGCCCGCGCGGCCGACCTGCTGGTAGTAGGCCACGGGCGAGGACGGGGCGCCCAGGTTGACGACGAACCCGAGGGTCGCGTCGAAGCCCATGCCGAGCGCGCTGGTGGCGACGAGCGCCTTGACCCGACCCGACAGCAGGGCCTCCTCGAGGGCGAGCCGCTCGGTGGTCTCGGTCTGGCCGGAGTAGGCCGCCACGTCGTGGCCGCGGCTGCGCAGGTAGTCGGCGACCTCCTGGGTCGCGGCGACGGTGAGGCAGTAGACGATGCCCGAGCCCGGCTGCTCGGCGAGGTGGTCGGCCAGCCACGCCAGCCGCTGCTCGGCGGTCGTGAGGTGAACCACCCCCAGGCGGAGCGACTCGCGGTCCAGCGACCCGCGCAGGACGAGCACGCCGGTGCCGAGCTGCTCGGCCACGTCCTGGGTGACCCGCGCGTTGGCGGTGGCGGTGGTGGCCAGCACCGGGATGCCGTCCGGCAGGTCGTCGAGCAGGGTGCGGATCCGGCGGTAGTCGGGGCGGAAGTCGTGGCCCCAGTCGGAGATGCAGTGTGCCTCGTCGATGACGAGCAGCCCGCAGGTCGCCGCCAGCTCGGGGAGCACCTCGTCGCGGAACCCGGGGTTGTTGAGGCGCTCGGGACTGACCAGGAGTACGTCGACCTCACCGGCCGCGATCGCGTCCTGCACCGGCTGCCACTGCTCGATGTTGGTCGAGTTGATGGTGACCGCGCGGATCCCGGCCCGCTCCGCGGCGGCGATCTGGTTGCGCATCAGCGCGAGCAGCGGCGACACGATGACGGTCGGTCCGGCGCCGCCCTCCCGCAGCAGCGCGGTCGCCACGAAGTAGACCGCCGACTTGCCCCACCCGGTGCGCTGCACCACCAGCGACCGGCGGTGGTCCACGGCGAGCGCCTCGATGGCGGTCCACTGGTCCTCGCGCAGCCGGGCGTCGTCGCTGCCGACCAGGGCGCGCAGGTGGGCTTCGGCGGCGGTGCGACGTCGCGGCGTACGTCGTCGGTCACGGCAGTGGTCACGGGTCCCTGTCTACCAAGAGGGGCCGACGTGCTTCGGCACGCGGACCGTCATCAGCTCCTTGAGGGGAGCATTCGGGCGTGGCCGGTTGCTGAAGTCCCCGGCGTAGTAGCCGTTGTGGTGGTGAGGGGTCCTGGCGTAGGTCCCCTGCTCGTACTCGGTGTTCATGACGTCTCCTGGAGCCTGGTGGCGGGAGTGGAAGCTGATGTCCTCGACGCTAGGCGCGTCGCCCGCCGGCGTCGTCGTCGGAAGGCCGCGCGTTCGGGGAGCCCCAAGTGACGACGTGCCGTCCTCCTTTGGATGGACGCCGCGCGGCTTCCGGTCGTCGTACCTTGGCGTCGTGAGCCGAGCAGGTCACTTCTTCTCCAGACACGGCCTGGACCTCCTGGTCGTCGTCACTGCCGTGGCGACCGCGGTGGCGACCACCCTGCGTGACGACCTGGTGCACCCGAGCGGGCCACGGTTCCTGCTCGGCGTCGTCGGCATCACCTCGGCCGTGCTGGTCCTGCTGGCCCGGCGACGGTTCCCCTTCGCGGCGCCGGCGTCGACGTGGCTGCTGTGCGCCGCGCTCTCGTTCCTGGACGGGCAGCTGATCGTCAACGGAGCCGGCATCCTCATCGCCGGGATGGGCGCCGCGGTGCTGCTCGGCGCTCAGCGCATCGCCGCGCTGTCACGCCTGGGATTGGTGTTCGTGCTGGCCGGTGCCGTGACGGTGGTGCGCAACGGGCCCGACTCCACGACCGACGACCTGATCTCGGTCCCGGTGATGTTCGCGATCGGGTGGCTGGTCGGATGGGCCCTGCGCGAGCGCACGGAACGGACCGAGGCCGCCGAGGAACGCGCCTTCCGGGCAGAGCGAGAGCGCGAGGCGGCCGCCCGCGTGGCCGTCGCCGAGGAACGCGGCCGGATCGCTCGCGAGCTCCACGACGTCGTCGCCCACGCCGTCAGCGTGATCGTGCTGCAGGTCGGGGCGGTACGGCACCGCATGCCGGAGACGCAGTCCGGGGACCGCGAGGCGTTGCGGAACGTCGAGGAGGCGGGACGCACCGCGCTGGCGGAGATGCGCCGGCTGCTCAACGCGATGCGCGACGAGGGCGACGAGGCCGAGCTCACCCCGCACCCGGGGCTGGACGACCTCGACCGGCTGGTGCGCCACGTCGGCGCCGCCGGCCTGGCGGTGGAGGTCCGGGTGCTCGGCGAACCGGCGCCGCTGCCCGCCGGCCTCGACCTGTCCGCCTACCGCATCGTGCAGGAAGGTCTCACCAACGCGCTCAAGCACTCAGGCGCCGGCGCGGCGGAGGTGACGGTGGACTACGGGCCCGACGAGCTGCGGCTCGAGGTCCGCGACCACGGGGTAGGCGATCCCGGGAACGTCGACGGGCACGGCTACGGCCTGGTCGGCATCCGCGAACGGGTGAAGCTCTTCGGCGGCGAGCTGTCGGCCGCCCCGGCGCCCGGTGGGGGCTTCCTGGTCCGGGCCCGGCTACCGATCGGCGGGGACCTCCGGTGACGATCCGGGTTCTCGTGGTGGATGACCAGTCCATGGTCCGGGCCGGCTTCCGGCTGCTGCTCGCGGACGAGCCCGACATCGAGGTCGTCGCGGAGGCGAGCAACGGCCGCGAGGCGGTGTCCTACGCCGCCCGGTTCCACCCGGACGTCATCCTGATGGACATCCGCATGCCCGAGCTCGACGGGCTCGAGGCAACCCGGCGCATCCTGGCGACCGACACGGCCGCGCGAGTGCTGATCCTCACCACGTTCGACCTCGACGAGTACGTCTTCGAGGCGCTGCGCAGTGGCGCCAGCGGGTTCGTGCTCAAGGACGACCCGCCCGAGCAGCTGATTGCCGCCGTACGCACGATCGCCTCCGGCGAGGCACTTCTGTCCCCCGCCGTGACCCGACGGGTGATCCGGCACTTCACCCGGATGAACACCCAGGCGCCGCCGCCCGGGGTGGCGATGCTGACCGCGCGAGAGCTCGAGGTCTTCGAGCTGATCACCCGCGGGTTGTCCAACGCGGAGATCGGGCAGGAGCTGTTCATCAGCGACACCACCGTAAGACGCACGTGACCCGGCTGCTCCAGAAGCTCGACCTGCGCGACCGCGCCCAGGCCATCGTCCTCGCCTACCAGACCGGCCTCTTCGACCAGGCCTGATCGCCGCTCGCTGTCCTACCTGAGGAGGACGGAGCGTCACCGGTTCGTCGCAGCCACCGTCGCGACCTCGCGACGACGCGCGCAGGCCCCGCCGTTCCTAACGTCGGAGGCACCCCATCGCACGAGAGGAACCACCACATGATCACCATCGATTCCTTGACCAGGAAGTACCACTCCACCGTCGCCGTCGACCACGTCAGCTTCGTCGCCGAGCCCGGCCGGGTCACCGGCTTCCTCGGTCCGAACGGCGCCGGCAAGTCCACCACGATGCGGATGCTCGTCGGCCTGACCAAGCCCACGTCCGGTACGGCGACCGTCTCCGGCCGTCGCTTCTCGGACCTGCCCAACCCCGGCCGGGAGGTCGGCGTGATGCTGGACGCCTCGGCCCAGCACGCCGGCCGCACCGGCCGGGAGATCCTCACCATCGCCCAGCAGACCATGGGGGTGCCGGCCCGACGCGTCGCCGAGATGCTCGAGCTGGTCAGCCTCACCGAGGTCGAGGCCGACCGGCGGGTCGGCAACTACTCGCTCGGCATGCGCCAGCGGCTCGGGATCGCCACCGCGTTGATCGGCAACCCCGGCGTACTCGTCCTCGACGAGCCCGCCAACGGTCTCGACCCGGCGGGCATCCGCTGGATGCGGGACCTGCTGCGCGACTTCGCCGACCAGGGCGGGACCGTCCTGCTCTCCTCGCACCTGCTGAGCGAGGTCGAGGTGGTCGCCGACGACATCGTGATGATCGGCCGCGGCCGCGTCGTCTGCCAGGGATCCCTCAAGGACCTGCTGCGGGGTGAGGGCAGCGTCGCCCGCACCGCCGACGCCCCCGCACTGTTGCGTGCGCTCCACGCCTCCGGGGCCGACGCCACCGCCAACGCCGACGGCGGCGTCACCACCGACGCGGACCCTGACCGCGTCGGCGCGGTGGCCCTCGCCGCCGGCCTGGTGCTCACCGAGCTCCGCCCGACCGAAGGCGGGCTCGAGGACATGTTCCTCGAGCTCACCGCAGACACCCAGCGTGACCACCACCCAGAAAGGCCAGCAGCATGACCGCCACCACCGTCCCCACCGTTCCCGTCGTCCGTCAGCCGACGCCGCGCCACGACCCCGTCCCCCTCGGGCGCGTGGTCCGGATCGAGCTGCGCAAGATGTTCAACACCCGCTCCGGGTTCTGGCTGATGGCCAGCATCGTCATCGTCGCCCTGGCGACGATGGTCGGCGTGGTTCTCTTCGCCCCCGACGAGGACCTGACCTACTACACCTTCGCCAAGGCGCTCGGCTTCCCGATGACGATCGTCCTGCCGATGATCGCGGTCCTCTCGATCACCGGCGAGTGGAGCCAGCGCACCGGGCTGACCACCTTCACCCTGGTCCCGCACCGGAACCGGGTGCTGGTGGCCAAGACGGCGGCGTCAGTCGTCGTCGGCGTCGCGGCGATGGCGTTCGCCCTGGCCATCGGTGTCGTCGGCAACGTCGTCGGCACTGCCATCGCGGGCACCGACCTGGTCTGGGACGTCTCCGCGGCCGAGGGTGCCAACATCGTGCTGGGCAGCCTGCTCTGCCTGCTGACCGGGACGATGCTCGGGATGCTGTTCCGCAGCTCTGCGGGCGCGCTGGTCGCGTACTTCGTGGTCGCACTCGTGTTCCCGACCATCGCCGGCATCCTGAGCGCCAGCCAGCCGAAGTTCGTCGACATCCAGCCATGGGTCGACGCGAACTGGGCACGGTCGTTCCTCTTCGAAGGAACGCCCACCACCGAGCAGTGGGCACAGATCGGCGTGACCACCGCGGTCTGGCTCGTCCTGCCGGCACTGCTCGGCCTCCGGCTGGTGCTGAGGTCGGAGGTGAAGTAGCCGCACCCGGTGTCACCAGCCCAGAGGCCCTGTCGTCGTGGACGGCAGGGCCTCTGGCAGGTGGCGGGGTGCCCTACCGTGTGTGGCATGCGCCTGCCGCCCATCCCCGGTCCCCGGGACGTCGTCGAGCTCGTCGAGCGGGTGACCGGCCTGCTCGGGGCGGCCGAGCACCTGGTGGCGGACGCGGGCGCCCTGATCGGCCGGATCGAGCAGACCCGTGCCGCCGCCGACGAGGTGGTGGCCCGGACCGATGCCACGGTGGTCCGCGCCGACGCGCTGCTCGGCGCACTGGAGCCCTCGCTGACCCGGCTGCAGCCGACCCTGGAGCGGCTCGCGGAGACGACCGACCCGCGCGAGGTCGACGCGATGGTCGCGTTGGTCGACCACCTGCCGCTGCTGGCCGCCAAGATGGAGACCGACATCATCCCGGTGCTGGAGACCCTCTCCTCGGTCGCTCCGGACCTGCACGACCTGCTCGATGTCTCCCGCGAGCTCAACGAGATGCTCGCCAAGCTGCCCGGAATGGGTCGGCTCAAGAAGCGGGTCGACGAGGAGCAGGAGCTCGGCGGGCGGGGCTGATCGGAGGCGTCCTCAGGCCGCCGGGCCCTTGGCGCGTACGTCGGCCACGCTCGTCATCGCCTCGCGCAGCTCGGCCAGCCAGTCGTCCTCGTGCTGCCCGACCAGGCGGACGCACCACGCCAGCGCATCCGCGCGGGAACGGGCGACGCCGGCGTCGACCAGGGTGTCGAGGACCAGCCGCTGCGGCTGGCGCAGCCGGGTCATCACCGGTGCCGCGACGTGGGTCCACAGCTCCCGGCGTCCGCCCACCGACACCCCCCACGAGACCTTGCGCTCGTAGCGGTGCTGGGCTTCCCGGGCGATCTCCATCCGGTGCTCGCGGGTCTCCTCGCGGAAGCCCGAGGACCGGCCGGCGCGGGCCTCCTCGATCGCTGCCTCGGACTGGCCCTCCCCGAGCTCGACGTCGGGGACGGTGAGGATGACCGTGATCTCTTCACGGTCGATCGTGACGGCGGCAGGTTCGGCCTGCCACTCCTGCGGGAGGCGGCCGGCGAACCAGCCCTGCACCCGCTCGCGTGCTTCGTTCGTAATCATGTAATCAGTGTTGCACGGGCCCCAAAGCCGGCGGCGTGTGCCCCAGAGTGCGCCAGAGCGCTCGCTCGGGCACACGCCGCGATGGGTGGCTCACCAGATCCGGACCCGCTGGTCCGGGTCGAGCCAGAGCCCGTCCCCCTCGGCGGTCCCGAACACCTCGTGGAACTCGTCGAGGTTGCGGACGATGTTGGCCCGGAACTCCGCGGGGCTGTGCGGGTCGATGGTGAGGAACTGCTGCATCTGCTCCTTGCGCCGCTTGACCCGCCAGCAGTGCGCCCAGTTCAGGAAGAGCATCCGCCGCGACTCCTCGTCGGCGGAGCCGCCCTCGGAGATCAGGTAGGCCTTGTGGCCGATGGTGAGGCCGCCGAGGTCCCCGATGTTCTCGCCCACGGTGAGGGAGCCGTTGACGAACTCGCCGGGCAGCATCCGCGGCGAGAAGCCGTCGTACTGCTCGATCAGTGACCGCGACTTGACCTCGAACGCGGCCCGGTCCTCGGCCGTCCACCAGTTGTTGAGCTCCCCGCGGCCGTCGTACTGCGATCCCTGGTCGTCGAAGCCGTGCCCGATCTCGTGGCCGATCACGGCCCCGATACCGCCGTAGTTCTCCGCCGGGTGGGCGTCCGGGCTGAAGAACGGCGGCTGGAGGATGCCGGCGGGGAAGCAGATCTCGTTCAGCCCCGGGTTGTAGTAGGCGTTCACGGCCTGCGGCAGCATCAGCCACTCGTCGCGGTCGATCGGCGCCCCGATCTTGGCCAGCTGGCGGTCGGTCTCGAACGCGGCGGCCGCCGCCACGTTGCCGAGCAGGTCGTCGGTGCTGACCCGCAGCGCGGAGTAGTCGCGGAACGTGTCGGGGTAGCCGATCTTGGGCCGGAACGTGTCGAGCTTCTCGAACGCCCGCTTCTTGGTCTCCTCGCTCATCCAGGGCAGGTCGGCGATCGAACGGCGGTAGGCCTCGAGCAGGTTCGCGACCAGCTCGTCCATCTGCGCCTTCGACTCCGGCGGGAAGTGGCGGGCGACGTACTCCCGCCCGACCGCCTCGCCGATCGCGCCCTCGACCAGCGCGACACCCCGCTTCCAGCGCGCCCGCAGCTCCGGGGTGCCGTTGAGCGTCCGCCCGTAGAAGTCGAAGTTGGTCTCGACGAACTCGTCGGCCAGGTACGGCGCCGCCGTCCGCAGCACGCGGGTGAGCAGCCAGTGCTTCCAGTCCTCGATCGGCACCTCCTCCAGCACGCTGGAGAGGTGCGCCAGGTACGACGGCTGCCGGACGCAGGTCTCGGCGATCACTCTGCTGGAATCCCCGGCAGCGCTCCCGCCGAGGTTGGTGACGTAGGCGTCCCAGTCGAACGCCGGGCACAGCGACCGGAGCTCCTCGAGGGTGGTCAGGTTGTAGGTCTTCTGGACGTCCCGGGTCTCCGACCGCTCCCAGTGCCCCTTGGCGAGCCGGGTGTCGATCTCCATGACCGTGGCGGCCGCTCCCGCCGGATCCGGGTGGTGGGCGAGCCCGAGCAGCCGCTCGAGGTAGGCGACGTACTTCTCGCGGATCTCGGCGAACTTCTCCTCGCGGTAGTAGGACTCGTCGGGCAGGCCGAGCCCTCCCTGGAGGAGGTTGAACAGGTACCGCTCGGAGTCCTTGGCGTCGGTGTCGACGTAGGACCCGAAGAGGCCGTGCCCACCGACCCGCTCGAACTCTCCGATGAAGGCGGTGAAGTCGCGGACGTCCCGGAGCGACGCGACGGCGTCGATCAGCGGCCGGACGGGCCGGAGCCCGCGGGCGTTGATCTCCTGCTCGTCCATGAACGAGGCGTAGAGGTCGCCGATCTTGCGGGCGTCCTCGTCGAGGTCGCCGCCCGCAGCGGCGCTCGAGGTGACGGCCTCGGCCAGGGACTCGATGATCTCCCGGACGTGCTGCTCCGCGTCGTCGGCCAGCTTGACGAAGTTCCCCCAGGCGGACTTGTCCGCGGGGATGTCGGTCTCGTCCAGCCAGCGGCCGTTGACGTGGCCGAAGAGGTCGTCCTGGGGTCGGATGTCGGGGTTCATGCCCGCGCGGGCGGCGTCGAGAATGCTCACCCCGCCGACCTTACGACGCCGGATTGCCGAACGCCCGCCCGACCGGTCATGGGGGTGGCCCGCGCGCAGCTGTGTCAGTCGCGGACCCGGACCACGGACTTGCCGAGCGTCCGGCGTGCCTCCATGTCGGCCAAAGCGCGGCCGAAGTCGTCGAGGTCGTACGTCGCACCGATCGGCGGCTTGATCGCGCCGCTCTCCATCAGCGGCGAGATCGCGTCCCACTGCTCGTGCATGTAGCCGGGCCGGACCATCGCGTAGGCACCCCAGCCGACCCCGCGGACGTCGATGTTGTTGAGCAGCAGCCGGTTGACCTTCACCTCGGGGATGCCCTGGCCACCGGCGAATCCGACCACCAGCACCCGGCCCTGCGGGGCGAGCGCGCGGAGCGAGTCGGTGAAGGCGTCCCCGCCCACCACGTCGAGGACCACGTCCACGCCCTCGCCGTCGGTGAGCCCGAGGACGGCGTCCTTGAACCCGTCGGCGAGCACGGCCTCGTCCGCCCCTGCCTTGCGCGCGAAGTCGGCCTTCTCCTCGGTGCTGACCACGGCGATCGTGCGGGCGCCCAGGCCCCTGGCCACCTGGAGGGTCGCGGTGCCGACCCCGCCGGCCGCGCCGTGCACCAGCACCGTCTCGCCCTCACGCAGCCCGCCGCGCTCGGCGAGGGCGAAGTGGGCGGTCAGGTAGTTCATCGGCAGCGCCGCGCCCTCGTCGTACGAGAGCTCGTCGGGGAGCGCGAACACACTCATCGGCGGCGCGACCACCCGCTCGGCCGCGCCCCCGTAGGGCAGGACGCCGGCCACGCGCTCGCCGGGTCGGTAGCCGTCCGGGCCGCTGACGACGGTCCCGGCGAAGTCGACGCCGAGGGTGAACGGCGGCTCGGGCTTGAGCTGGTACTCCCCCTTGCTCAGCAGCAGGTCGGGGAAGGAGATCCCGACCCGGTGCACCTCGACCAGCACCTCGTCGGGGCCGGGAGCGGGCTCGTCGACCTCGACGACGCGGACGTCGGCGGGGCCGGTGGGGGTGATGACCTGAACGGCGCGCATGGCGCCCACGCTAGCGACCGCCGCGGATCCCGTCGGCGGGCACCCATCCGGCCGGCCCGCGGCGTCGAACTCCGGACATGAGGTGGAGCGACTGGGCGCGGGCCTGGGTGATCCAGAAGGTCGCACCGGTCAGCGTCAACTACGGAGCCGACCTGCGCTTCGGCGGACGCGACCTCGCCAAGCCCGCCCGGGCCGTCGTCCCGACCCGGCACGGGCCGGTCCGGATCTTCGTCTACCGGCCGCCGGGGACGCCGCGCCGGAACCGCCCGGCGTACGTGCACTTCCACGGCGGCGCGTTCCTGATGCGCTACCCGGCGATGGACGACTTCTGGTGTCGCTACGTCGCCGACCAGGCGGGCGTGGTCGTGGTCAACGTCGACTTCCACTGCGCGCCCCAGGTGACCTTCCCCGTCGCCCAGGAGGAGTGCCACGACGTCGCCGCCTGGATCTCGCAGAACGGCGCGGAGCTGGGCATCGACGGCTCCCGGATCGCGATCGGCGGCTTCAGCTCCGGCGGCGGGCTCGCCGCCTCGGTCGCCCTGCAGGCCCGGGACTCCGGTTCGTTCCAGCCGGTGCTGCAGCTGCTCGGCGTTCCCGCCCTCGACCTCGCCTCCGAGCCCCGACCCGGGGAGCCGGGCATGATCTCGGTGTCCCTGCGCCGCATGGTGCGGCGGGTCTACTTCCCCGACCCGCTCACCCGCACCCACCCGTATGCCTCACCCCTGTGTGCCGACGACCTTTCGGGGCTCCCGTGGGCGGTGGTGCTGACCGCCGAGCGGGACGTCCTGCGCGCCGCGGGCGACGAGTACGCCGCCAGGCTCCGCGCCGCGGGCATCCCCGTCGTGCACGACGTGACGCCCGGGGCCGACCACTACTTCCTCAGCGCGGATCTCGCCCGCGCCCGCACTACGATGAGCATGATGGCGGCCGCGATCCGGGAGGCCTGCGTGGCGCGTGCCACCTGATCCGACCGCCCCTGCCGCCCGTCCCTTGGTGGCGTGGGAGGGTGGAGCAAGGCCCAATGCTTTAGGCGAAGGAAGTGACCCATGCGCAAGATCACCGTCTCGATCGCCGGACTTGCTGCTCGGCGCCGGACTGCTCACCGCCTGCGGCGGTGCGACGGTGCCGGGGCCGGTGCCAGCGCCGACGACTACTGCGACCAGCTCAAGGACGCGAAGGCGCAGCTCGAGAACTTCGAGAGCACCGACCCCGACTTCAGCGAGATGGACAAGGCCCTCGACACGATGCACGAGCTGGCCGACAACGCGCCGGACGAGGTCGCGGCCGACTGGAAGGTCGTCGACGAGGGCGTCACGACGGTGGAGACCGCGCTCGAGGACGCCGGGATCACCATGGCGGACCTCGGCAAGATCCAGACCGGTCAGATGCCCGAGGGTGTCGACATGGCCAAGCTCCAGGAGCTCGCTCCGAAGCTGCAGTCGCTGAGCGACGCCAAGTTCCAGAAGGCCACGGACAACATCGAGAAGCACGCCAAGGACGAGTGCGACGTCGACCTGTCCGAGTCGTCCTCGCCCTCGCAGTGACGTCGTCGGTCGTCGGCGCCCGCCTAGCGGGGGTCGACGACCGCGTTCATCTCGAAGTGCATGGGGTCGGTGTAGTTCCAGTCGCCTCCCCAGGCGAAGCCCCACTTCTTGAAGATGGCCACGATCCCGCGATCCATCTCGCCGACCGTGCCGCGCTGGTTGCCGGGCACGTTGAAGTCCATGGCCAGCCCGAACGAGTGGTTGGAGAGGGTGGTCGTCCCGGCGATGAAGCGCGGGTAGTAGCAGCCGGCGTACTCGTCGGGGTGGAGCTCGTCGGCCAGGCCCTGGGCCACGACGTCCTCCAGTGCCGCCCGCAGCTGCGGGAAGATCGCCCGGTTGCAGGTCATCGCGCCGATGATCGGCATCACCTCGGTGCCGATGTGGCTGCTCACCCAGGACGGCTCCGGCGCGATCCGGCCGCCGCCGAGCACCGTGTAGTTGAAGGTGCCGACCACGTCGGCCACCGAGCCGCCGGTGAGGTAGGCGGTCTGGGTCGCGTTCGGGTCCAGTCCGATCCGGGCGGCGATGTGGAGGTTCTGCACCGAGGCGTTGTCGCCGATGATCCGCTCCAGCGGCTTGCGCAGCACCTCGGGTGCCGCGCGGCCGGTGGAGATCAGCATCGCGTTGCCGAACACCATGTCCAGCTCGTCGCCGACCTTGCGGTTGACGACGGCGTCGATCTGGATCGTCTGCGGGGCGTAGGCGCCGATGTGGATCTCGGGGGCGTCCTTGTCGCCGCCGAGCTTGACCTCGCCCTCGTCGTCCTGGAGCCGCTCGCCCAGCTTCTTGCCGATGGCGAGCTCGCCGCCCGCCACCCGCTCCCAGGCCTCCTGGAGCTGGGCGGTGGTGGTCGGCGTGAAGCGGCGGAAGCTGTCCGGGTCCACGGCCGCGAGGTTGATCGCGCGGTTCTCGATCGCCACGTTGGCCAGCCCGAAGATCTCGACTGCCGCGACCTCCTCGATCCGCCGGACCCGCTCCACGATCGAGTCGCTGAGCGGCTCGTCGTTGAAGATCAGCACGTCGGCCGGGAGGACGCCCTCCTTCAGGGGGCCGGGCGGCGCGACCGCACGGTCGGGGTCAGCGACCTCCACCGAGGGTGAGCTGCTCCCACTCCCCGTCGGGGCGGTGGAGTCGGCCCGGGGCGTTTCGCCGCGTCCGTTGTCGCCGCACGCCGTGACAGCCACCAGCAGGCAGGCAGCCGCGAGCAGCCGTCGTACCCGCTCGCCTCCCATGCCCCAAGGCTAGGTGCGAGGAGCAACCGGTCGCAGCGAGACGCCCGTTCCCGCCAGGGTCACAGCTCGGTGCCGGCCGCGGGAGCCACGGCCGGCCGCGCGCCCTTCTCGAGGACGTCGTTGCGGATCGTGAACCAGGACAGGGCGCCGCCGGCGGCGAGCAGACCCGCGCAAGCCAGGATCGCGGAGCCGTACGCCGCGTCGAGCGCGACCGGGTCGGCGTACTCCTCCCCGGTGAGGCCGACCGCGAGCGGGAGAGCCGCGATGGCGAGCAGCGACCCGGCTCTGCTGACCGCGTTGTTGACGCCGCTGGCGACGCCGGCGTGGTTGTCCGGCGCCGCCGCGAGGACCGTGGCGGTGAGCGGAGCGACCAGGAGCGCGAGGCCGAGCCCGAAGACGGTCAGGCCGGGCGCCACGTCGCGCCAGTAGCTCACCTCGGCGTCGGCACCCGAGCAGCAGCAGGGTGCCGGCCGGCCATCACCAACGGGCCGAGTGACATCGGGATGCGCGGGCCGATCCGGGCGCCGAGCGCGCCGCCGCGGGCGGCCAGCAGCAGCATGCAGGCCGTGATCGGGAGCGTGGCGACGCCGGCGGCGAGGGCGGAGTACCCGCCGACGGTCTGCAGCTGCAGGACGAGGAAGAAGAGGATCGCCCCGAGCGCGGCGTAGACCAGCAGCGTCATCGCGTTGGCCGCGCTGAAGGTGCGGCTGCCGAACAGCCCCGAGCGGGAGCATCGGCTGCCGCTGGCGGCGCTCGAGCGCCACGAAGGCGATCCCGGCGACCAGGCCGGTCACCGCAGCAACCGGCGCCAACGGGTCGCCCCACTCGATCAGCGCGTAGGTCACCCCCGCCAGGGCGGCCGAGGCCGAGACGGCGCCCGCGACGTCGACGCGCCGGCCGACCACCTCGCCGCAGGACTCCGGGACCGACCGGAGGGCGATCGGGATGGTGATCGCGGCCAGCGGCAGGTTGATCAGGAAGATCCAGCGCCACGAGGCGTGGTCGACCAGGAGCCCGCCCACGAACGGCCCGACCGCGGCGGCGACGGAGCCGAGCCCGGACCAGGCGCCGATCGCCGTCGGCCGGTCGGCGGCCACGAACGCGCCCTGGATCATGGCCAGGCTGCCGGGCACCAGCAGCGCGCCGCCGATCCCCTGCAGGACCCGGGCGGCGATCAGGATCTCGGGGTTCGGGGCCAGCCCGCACAGCAGCGACGCCAGCGCGAACCAGGCCGTGCCGAGGACGAAGATCCGGCGCCGTCCGAACCGGTCGCCGAGCGCGCCGCCGACCAGGATCAGGGAGGCGAGCGAGAGCAGGTAGCCGTTGGTGATCCACTGCAGCTGGGCGAGGCTGGCGTCGAGGTCCGCCCCGAGCGTCCGCAGCGCGACGTTGACGACCGTTCCGTCGAGCAACGTCATGCCCGAGCCGAGCGTCGCGGCGGCGACGACGGCGCGGCCGGTCGGCGTACCCATCCGGATCGCCGAAGGTGCCGAATCGCCCATGTGACGAAGCGTAGGCTGCGGCCGTGACGTCTCCCCGTACGACGGAGCTGCGGCTCGCGGACCACGTCGAGCGGCTGGGCGACGAGCACCCGCCCATCGACCTGGCCACGGTGGACTTCTCCGTGCGCGACCCGGCGCTGCTCAACCAGCGCTACGGCCACGTCCTCGACTACATGGCCCGGGTCGAGCTCGAGGTCGACCGGAACGTCCTCGAGCTGACCACCCTGCTGCCCGACCCGCCCCCGGTCGACGTGCGGTTCTACGCCGACGTGTGGCAGCCCCAGGAGATCCGGCACGGCCAGATCCTCGATGAGCTGCAGGTCCGGATCGGGCGACCGCACGCCGATGCCGACGTCGACCACGTCACCGCCAAGATCAAGATCCTCGGCGCGCTGGCCCACCTGAGCCCGATCCAGGACGTCGTCCGGATGATCTACTACCTCACCGGCATGTCGACCGAGCGGTCGGCCGTGCTGGCCTACAACCTGCTCCACGACGGCCTGCGCGAGATCGGGGAGACCGCGATCGCCGAGACGATCGTGGCCCAGATCCGCCGGCAGGAGCCCGGCCACTACGCCTTCTACAAGATGTCGGCGCGCGGGCTCTCCGAGCAGCTGACCCGATGGCAGCGCTGGCTGCTCCGGCGGCTGCGCCAGATCCACTTCGCTCCTGTCGGCGCCAACGACCCCGGGCAGCGCGCCGACTTCGGGGACCTGATGATCAGCCTCGGCATCGACCGCAACATCTCGTCGTTCGCGATCCAGATCAGCCGGGTCGAGCGCGACCTCCTCTGGGCGCGCGACCAGGGCATGCGGGTGCCCGACTACGTCGTGGCCGCCTTCCACGAGGCCGTCGAGCTCGCCCGGGCCCGCACCCCCCTCGCCGGGTAGCGACCGCCCTCGTCAGCGCAGGACGCGGTCGACGATCCAGGCGATGTCGTCGGCGGTCTCCCGCGGCGTGGAGCTGGGCTGCATGACGTGGCTGAGGACCACCCGGACCACCATGTCGATGGCGCCGCCGAGCCGCTCGGCCGGCACGCCCAGGTCGTACGGCGCCACCCGCTCGCTGACCACGCCCTTGGCGACCACCAGCAGCGACTCGGCGTGGGTGGTGAGCAGCGGCAGCAGCTCGGTGTCGGCCCCGTGGGTCGCCGAGACCACCGCGTGCAGCAGCCGGTTGTCCTGGGCGAGCTCGAGGACTCCCCGCGAGGCGCCCCGGATCGCCTCGACGAGGTCCGCGGGGTGCGCGTCGAAGGCGTCGGTGACCACGAGCAGGAAGCGGTCCAGCTCGGCCAGGATCATCGCCTCGGCGAGCGCGTCCTTGCCGCCGACCTCGTTGTAGACGGTCTGCCGGCTGACCCCGACCCGCTCGGCGATCCGCGACATCGTCACGTGCGCCCAGCCCGACGTCGTGGTCAGCTCCACGGCGGCCGCGACGATCCGCTGTCGCAGCGTGGGCGCGGTGGTCGCCGTCATGGTCTCAAGGTAACGCCACGTTGTGGTGGCTTCCCGACCGGTGTACCGGTCGGGAAGCCACCATTGCGCGGCGTTACCCGCGTCAGCCCTCCAGGGCCAGCGCCAGCACGGGGCACGCCTCGGTGGCGGCGCTGAGCTGGGAGCGGTGCTCCTCATCGGGCCGCTCGTCGAGCACGTGCATCACGTCGTCGTCGTCGAGCTCGAAGAACTCGTGCGCCATCGCCTCACACATGCCGTGGCCCTCGCACAGGTCACGGTCGACCACGATCCTCATGCTTGAACCTTCTCGACGGGCACGAAGTCGGTCTTCTCGCGGACCCCGCAGTCGGGGCAGCACCAGTCGTCGGGGATCTCGGACCAGCCGGTGCCGGCCGCGAAGCCCTCCCGCTCGTCGCCCGCGTCCACCTCGTAGGTGTAGCCGCAGCCCGGGCAGCGGGCGGCGAGCACCTCGTCCCCTCATCGTTGACCCGCCCGAAAGTGTTCGGGAGGAGCGAGCGCGGGGAGGTACACTTTCGCCGGCGGGTCAACGCTCGCCAGGATCTTGTCCCGCTTGCGCGGGCTGAGGTTGGCGCGGCTGAGGTCCCCGTCGAAGTGCGCGACCACGCGCGGGTCCATCACCCGGCGCCACACCGCGGGCACGATGGCGAGCACGATCATCCCGGCGTACCCCGTCGGCAGGACCGGCGACTCCTCGAAGTCGCGCAGCGACTGGTAGCGCCGGGTCGGGTTGGCGTGGTGGTCGCTGTGCCGCTGCAGGTGGTAGAGCAGCACGTTGGTCGCGATGTTGTTGGAGTTCCACGAGTGCGAGGGGTCGACCCGCTCGTAGCGCTGCCGCTCCCCGTCCCCCACCTTCTGCCGGAGCATGCCGTAGTGCTCCATGTAGTTGACGACCTCCAGCAGCGAGAAGCCCATCACCGCCTGGATCACGAGGTACGGCGCGATGCCGACCCCGAGCCACGCGATCATCGCGCCCCACAGCACCGCCGACATCAGCCAGGCGTTCAGCACGTCGTTGCCGATCCGGAACGGGTGCTTGCCCTTGCGCGCGTAGCGCCGCTTCTCCAGCCGCCAGGCGGACCTCAGCGAGCCGGCCACGGTCCGCGGCCAGAACTGGTAGAAGTTCTCACCCATCCGCGCGCTGGCCGGGTCCTCGGGGGTGGCGACCCGGACGTGGTGGCCGCGGTTGTGCTCGATGTAGAAGTGGCCGTAGAAGCTCTGCGCCAGGGCGATCTTGGACAGCCACCGCTCGTGGCTCTCCTTCTTGTGGCCGAGCTCGTGGGCGGTGTTGATCCCGATCCCGCCGATCGTCCCGATCGAGATCGCCAGCCCGACCTTCTCCAGCACGCTCAGCTCGCCCTGCAGGCCCAGCGGGTCGCCGTGGGCGACCAGCCAGAACGCGCCGACGAAGCCGGCGTACTGGATGGGCAGGAAGAGGTAGGTGATCCACCGGTAGTAGCGGTCCTGCTCCAGCGCGGCGATCACGTCGTCGGGCGGGTTCGACCGGTCGAGCCCGGTGAGCAGGTCGATCGCGGGGACGATCACCAGCACCACGATCGGGCCGATCCAGAGGAAGACCGCCCACCCCGTGGCGGCCCACGAGCCGTAGCCGACGAAGGCGAGCGCGGGGACGACGAGGCCGATCAGCCACAGGTAGCGCTTCTTGTCGCGCCACTGCTCGGTCGACCCGTCGGGGACGGTGCTCCTGGCGATCTGGTCGGACATGGCCGGTGCCTCCTGGGAGATCGGTTTACAAAACCATAGAGTTTGTAAACCGATCTGGCAAGGGGTCCGGACACGACGACGCCCCGCCCGAGGCGTCCCGGACGGGGCGACGAGGGTGCGGGTGGTCAGGCCGGGTAGCGGGCCGCGTCCACCTTGGTGTGGTAGTGCCGACCGGCCTTGCCGCCCGCCATCGCGGCCAGCGCGGAGACGACGAGCAGGACGATACCGGCGATGATCGCGCCGATCCCGGCGTCCTCCGGGGCGTCGATGTTCGGCGGGTTCACCTCGTCGAGGACGTTGTACTCCTGCCCGAAGACCACGCCGATGACCACGGCGATGATCGTGATCAGGAGGCCGAACATCCACACGCCCAGGCCCTGCCGTCCGCCGTCGAAGCGGGACATCCGGCCGGCGACGTACCCGCCGAAGTAGTAGGCGATGGCGAAGATGGCGATCACGACGATCGCGACCACGAGCCCGGCGGTCGCGCCCTCGGCCTCCACCTCGGACTGGGTCAGCTGGATCTCGCGGTCGACCGCGGCAGCGACGGCGGTGACGATGCCGGCGAGCAGCACGATCATCGCGATCGCGACCAGCCAGCCGAAGAAGGCCGCGCCCAGGTTGAGGCCGCCGTAGCGCTCGTGGGCGGCGTCGCGGTTGGCCGCCCTCGTCTCGGCGGCGTCGTGTGCGTCGGTGTCGGTTGCTCGTGATCGGTCCTGCGTCCGAACATGGTGTTCCTCCTCGACCCCCGGATTGACTACCTTCACGGTACCCGTTCTGGGCGCCGACCAGCGCGCACCCCACCGCGACGCGACGCGGGTCGCGGACCCCGGCGTTCGCGTCACCGGGACCAGCGCACCGCCGACCGCTCCCTCCAGCTCGCGATCAGCCCGGACTCGTCCTGGGCGTCCAGCTCGTCGGAGCGGTTCCAGAGCGCGAGGTAGAGCGCCACGGCGGGCGCGGTCAGGAGTACGTCGCCCCGGCCCGCGCGACCGGTGTGCCGAGCGGTCCGCGGCGGGTGCGAGCCGAGCTCCACCCGCCACCAGTCCGGTGCGTCGTCGGGCACCACCACGAGGACCGTCGGCTGCTCCGTCCGCAGCCGCGACCGAGGCCGGGTCAGGAAGCCGCCGAGCAGCTCGTCGATCCCGTCGACCGCGATCGCGGGGTCGATCGTGGTGTCCTCCGACGTGGGGTAGCGACCCAGGACGGCGGACAGGGCGTCGACCGCGTGGATCGTGGTCTCGTGGCACTGCCGCCGGGCCCAGAACTCCCGCGGCGGCGGGGCGTCGGCGAGGAAGACCAGCGCCTTCGTGTCGGCGGCCGCGTCGGTGACCGTGGCGGCCACCTCGCGCGCGCCGTCCTCCAGCCAGGCGACGAGGTCGGGCGCGCGACGACCCTCCTCCTCGAACGCCGACTCCTCGACGCGTTCGCCGCGCACCAGCGCGGCCGCCCACCGGTGCACCATCCCCTGGTGCGCGACCAGGTCGCGCACGGTCCAGTCCGGGCAGGTCGGTACGTCGGCCTCGGCGCCGGCCTTCCCGACGTACCCGGCGAAGGCCGCCGTCGCGGCGGACAGGCCGTCGAGGTGCTGGGTGAGGGTCAGGCGGGTGGGCACGCGCTCAGGGTGCCAGCCCCGGGGCCGCGACGCACCGCGGTTTTCGGGCTCTACTCGGGGTGCTTGCCGCTGATCGCGGTCGCCACTGCCTTCGGCACGTCGGAGTTGAAGACGGTCGGGATGATGAAGTTCGGGTTCAGCTCGTCGTCCTTGACCACGTGGGCGATCGCCTCGGCGGCGCGGAGCAGCATCTCGACGGTGATCTCCGAGGCCCGGGCGTCGAGCAGCCCGCGGAAGACCCCCGGGAACGCGAGCACGTTGTTGATCTGGTTGGGGTAGTCGGAGCGGCCGCTGGCCACGACGGCGGCGTACTTCTCCGCCTCCGCCGGGTCCACCTCCGGGTCGGGGTTGGCGAGCGCGAAGACGACCGGCTGGTCGGCCATCTCCTTGATCCACTCCGGCTGGAGCAGGCCGGGTCCGCTGACCCCGATGAAGACGTCGGCGCCGGCGAGCCCCGCCAGCAGGTCACCGCGCACCTTGCGCGGGTTGGTCCGCGCGGCCAGCTCCGCCTTGGCCGGCGGCAGCGAGTCGTCGTCGGAGGACAGGCAGCCCTCGCGGTCCCACACCACGATGTCGCGCGACCCCGCCGGCCAGGAGCAGGGTGACGATCGCCGAGCCCGCGGCACCGGCTCCGGCCACCACGATCCGCGCGTCGGCGAGCTCCTTGTGCACCACCCGCAGCGCGTTGGTGAGCGCGGCGGTGACCACGATCGCGGTCCCGTGCTGGTCGTCGTGGAAGACCGGGATGTCCAGGCTCTCGCGCAGCCGCGCCTCGATCTCGAAGCACCGCGGCGCGGCGATGTCCTCGAGGTTGATGCCGCCGAAACCGGGGGCGATCATCTCCACTGCCTTGACGATCTCGTCGGTGTCCTGGCTGGCCAGGCAGATCGGCCAGGCGTCGATGCCCGCGAACCGCTTGAACAGCGCCGCCTTGCCCTCCATCACCGGCAGCGCGGCCCCCGGGCCGATGTTCCCGAGACCGAGCACGGCCGAGCCGTCGGTCACGACGGCGACCGAGTTGCCCTTGATGGTCAGCCGGGACACGTCGTCGGGGTTGTTCGCCAGGGCCATGCTCACCCGTCCCACGCCGGGCGTGTAGGCCATCGACAGGTCGTCGCGGTTGCGCAGCGGGACCTTGGAGTTGACCTCGATCTTGCCGCCGATGTGGAGCAGGAAGGTCCGGTCGCTGACCTTGTGCACCTCCACCCCCGCGACGGCGTCGGCGGCCGCGACCAGCTTCTCCGCGTGGTCGGCGTCGCTGGCCGAGCAGGTCACGTCGAGGACGAGGCGCTGGTGGCTGGAGTCCGCGACGTCGATGGCCGTGACGATGCCGCCGGCGTGCGAGATGGCGGTGGCCACCGACCCGACGATCCCGTGGTCAGGTGCGGTGTGCAGCCGCATGGTGATCGAGTACGACGACGTGGTGGCGGCCATGCCATCACCCTCCCGCCCCCGCGTGGTTACGGGCAAGTCAGGTGGCGCCGATCCCAGGCCGCGCGCCACGAGGAGGTTTGAGATCCGTCGGACCGGGAACGGTCTCCGACATGTCCTTCATCCCGTTCACGATGGCCCTGGTGGCCGCCTTCATCACGTTCGTCCCGCTGGCGATGGTCGTCGTCGTCCTCTCCGGAGCCGCCGTTGCTCCGGTCCCCGTGCGGAAGAGGTAGCCGTCAGCCGGCGAGCGCCTGCTCGATGTCGTCGGTGATGCTCGCCGGGCCGGTGTTCGGGCCGTAGCGGCCGATCACCCGGCCCTCGCGGTCCACGAGGAACTTGGTGAAGTTCCAGTTGATCCGGCCGCCGAGGGCCCCCTTCCGCTGCTTCTTCAGCCACGCGAACAGCGGGTGGGTGTCCCGCCCGTTCACCGCGACCTTGGCGAAGATCGGGAAGCTCACGCCGAAGTTGCGCTCGCACACCGCGCCCATCTCGTCGTCGGCCAGCGGCTCCTGCTTGAACTGCGCGGAGGGGAAGCCGAGCACCGCGAACCCCCGGTCCGCCGTAGGTGTCGTGCAGCCGCTGCAGTCCGGGCAGCTGGGAGGCGTAGCCGCACTGCGAGGCGGTGTTCACGACGAGGACGACCTGGCCGTCGTACGCCGAGAGGTCGACGTCGGTGCCGTCGGAGCTGCGGGCGGTGAACTCGGTGAGGGTCGTCATGCCTGCTCAACGCCCGGCGGCGGCCGCGGTTACTCCACCAGCCGGCCGCGCACCTGCGCCGGCTGCTGGTAGCCGACCGGGTTGCGGTGCCCGTCGAGGATGACCAGCACGTCCCGCTCCCCCGCGTCGATCACGATCTCGTCGTCGTCGATCCCGGTGACCTCGCCGCGCACGACGTACAGGTCGCCCTCCACCTGCTCGATCGAGCCTCCCGGCGGGCACCGCTCGACGTCGCCGATGGCGGCGATCCGGATCGGCCACGGCCGCGAGCGCCCGCCGAACCGCCAGGCGAGCAGCAGGATGCCGGCCAGCATCAGGTCGGCCACGACGGTGATGACGAGCCCGAGCCTGCTGGTCACCTCGCCCCTCCACCTCGTAGGCGGCCGGGTTGTCCGGCAGCACCCGCGCCTCGACCGTGCGCTGCTGCCTCGCCTCCTCGTACGTCGCCCGGTCGACCCCGGCCGGCCACACCTGCCGGTCCTCGTCGACCGTCCTCGGGAACCGGATCTCCAGGAAGTACTTCGGGTCGCCCTCCCGGTCGATGACCCGGGACCGGACCACCTCGGCCGTCACCTCGAGGCCGCTGCGGTCCACCCGCCAGCTGGTCCACGCCGAGTGGAGGTAGGGGAGGTTGATGAACGCCACCAGGACCACGACGAGGAGGATCCGGTTGGTACGGCGGCTCACGGCGAGGTCCCCTCGGGCATGCCGCCAGTATCCCTGCCGCCCAGCCGCGGGACGGGGCGGCCGGGCCCGCGTGACCGACGGACCGCCCGGCCGTTGTCAGGGCGGGGAGGCCGTTCGAAGGACTGCTCGTGCGCGTACGCCCCGTCTCCCTGGCCCTCTCCCTGCTCGCCGGCGTCGCGACCTGCCTGGTCGCCGTGCCGCTCCCGGCGGCGGGCGACCCGCTCGGCCCGGTCGTGTCGGCGGCCGGACTCTGCGACGAGCTCGACGAGCGGGCCTGCCTGCTGCCGTTCCCGAGCGACACGTTCACCACGCTCGACGCGAGCACGCCGACGGGCCGCCGCATCGACCTCCACGAGCTGGAGATGCCCCGCAACGTCGCCGGGAAGCCGATCGACCCGACCGAGTGGAACCACAACGACGGGTTCAGCCCCGGCACGCCGATGCTCACGTTCGTCCCCGGCCTCGACCTGACCCGGACGTTCGACCTCGACCCCACCCCGGAGACCGGCGTCGGGACCTCGGGGGACCCGTGGGCGGTGCGGGACGACGTACCGGACGCGCTGGTCGAGGACCCGGCCCGGAGCATGGCCCGCCGGGCCCCGATCGTGCTGCTCGACGCGGACACCGGGGAGCGCCACCCCTACTGGGCCGAGCTCGACGAGAACGCCGCCACCCTCGAGCAGGGTGCCGACCGGACGCTGATCATCCGGCCGCTGGTGAACCTCACCGAGGGACACCGCTACATCGTCGCCCTGCGCGACCTCCGGGACGCCGACTGGCGGGACGATCCCGGCGGCACCGGCCTTCGCCGAGCTGAGGGACGGGTACGACGACCGCCGCTCCAGCCGCTTCCCGGCCCCGGCCGACGTCGACCCCGCCGACCGCGCGGCCCGCTACACCGACATCTTCACCCGCCTCGACGCCCGCGGCGTCGACGTCTCCCGGCTCCACCTGGCCTGGGACTTCCACGTCGCCTCCGGCGACAACCTGGCCGGACGCGCGCTGGCGATCCGGGACGACGCGTTCGCGCAGCTCGGCGATCCCGACCTCGGCGACGGCGTGGTCCAGGGCGACTCGCCGGGCTTCACGATCGGCGAGGTCACCGACGAAGGGAACCAGCGCACCGTGCACGGCACGGTGACGGTGCCCAACTACCTGACCACGCCACAGGACTCCGTGCCCGGAGTCGAGGTCGAGGGGGTGGGCGTCGTCGTACCGCAGTCGCGCTTCTTCTACGGCGCGGGCCGCGACGGCCCGATGGCGACCCCGGTGCAGAACCCGCTGGTGCCCACGACCGAGGCGGACTTCGTGTGCCGGTTCCGCACCGACCTGCCCGTCGATCCGGCCGATGCTCTACGGCCACGGGCTGCTCGGCTCCCGCAACGAGGCCACCGGCGGCTCCACCGAGGACCTGCGGCGCAGCGGGTACGCCGCCTGCGGCGTCGACTGGATCGGGATGGCGACCGAGGACATCACCAACGTCGCGCTGATCCTCAGCGACCCGTCGTACTTCCCGTCGCTGCCGGACCGCACCCAGCAGGGCTACCTCAACTTCATGTACGTCGGCCGGGCCCTGATCCACGAGGCGGGCCTGGCCGCCGACCCGGCCTTCGCGGTCGGTGGTGAGCCGGTGCTCGACACGAGCTCGCTGGTCTACGACGGCAACTCGCAGGGGGGCATCCTCGGCGGCGGGCTCACCGCGCTCGCGCCCGACTTCACCCGATCCGTGCTGGGCGTGCCGGCCACGAACTACTCCACGCTGCTCAACCGGTCGGTCGACTGGGAGGGCGAGGTGGTGGACCCGGAGGAGCCGGGGCTGCCCGCCTACGCGTCGGTGCTCTACGCGGCGTTCCCCGACAAGGTCGACCAGCAGATCGTGTTCGGGCTGATGCAGATGCTGTGGGACCGCGGCGAGGGCAACGGCTACGCCGCGCACATGACGACCGACCCGCACCCCAACACTCCCGCCCACCAGGTCCTGCTCGAGGTCGCCTTCGGCGACTACCAGGTGGCCAACGTGGCCGCCGAGGTCGAGGCCCGCACCATCGGCGCCGACTTCCTCGGGACGGCGCTCGCGCCCGGCCGGCACTGGGAGCGCGCCTACGCGACGGGGGCGGCGCCGACGCCGTACGGCTTCACGCCGTTCGTGCCCGGACCCGACGGAACCCTGATGGCGCCCAGCGGGTCGGCGATCGTCTACTGGGACTCCGGCAACCCGACCCCGCCCAACGGCAACGTCCCGCCGCCCGACCTCGGCCAGGACCCCCACGGCGACCCCCGCAAGGACGACGTGGCACTGATCCAGCGGCTGCGGTTCCTCGAGACCGGGCAGATCGTCGACGTGCACGCCGGGTCGCCCTACTGGACCGCGAACTGCCCGCGCCACCCCGACCACGACCCGGGCTGCTGAGGAAGGCTCGGTCAGCGGTCGAAGCGGGCGGTGCCGACGTTCGGTGCGCCGTCGAAGGCGTAGGAGGTGCTGAGCAGGCCGGACTTCAGCCAGCTCGACTCCAGGGCCCACTGGAAGGTCCGGGCACCGCCGAGCTCGTCGAGCGGCAGCGAGAGTACGACGCGGTCGCCGTCGATGGCCGGGGCACCGATCCGGCGCTGGCTGTTGCCGCGGCTGACGTAGGCGGTCCATCCGCCGGGGCTCGCCTGGGCGTGGACGTACAGCGTGGAGCCGGAGGGGGGCGTCAGCTCGAACCCGTAGGAGAGCTGGGTGTCCCGGTCGGGCATCCGGGCCGGGATCGCGCCGACCGTGACGGCCTCGAGGCGCAGCTGGGACCCCTGCGGGTCCAGGCAGCCGCGGGTCGTGTCGACGTACGACGGCGCGGAGCCGGAGCCCTCCAGGTCACCGGACGCGTCGTCGGTGCACGACGGCTTCGACGCCGCCGCGGTGGTCGCGGGGGCGCTGCCCTGGGCGCGCACCCGTGGAGCCGGAGGAGCCGCCCGCAGCGCTGCCGGGAGCGGCCGAGCTCGGGCCACCGCCGTTGGCGCGGGTCTTCCCCTGCTTCGCCTGCCCGGGCTTGGCGGCGCCGCGCTTGTCGCCCGGCTTCCGGTCGTCGCGGTTCTCGCGAGCCGCCTTGCCCTTCCCCTCCCTCTCGCCGGACGCCTGAGGCTCGGCGTCGGCGGCACAGGACACGAGGGCACCCGCGACGACCAGCGCCGCGAGTGCCCCCGTGATCCTGTGGTGGTTCATCGTCGACTAGCCGCGGTCCCGGACCTGCGCGTTGCCGCGGGCGAGGCCGGTCGGCTCGTCGTCCTCGCGGTCGTCCGCGCAGTCGGTCAGGTCGGGCGTGATCTGGATCATGTCGGTCCGCGTCGCCCTCACCGTTGTCCTCGACGTAGAGGCCGAAGGTGCCGCCGTCGCGCCACTCGCCGGCGATCCGCGCGACGTTGCTCCTGGACGTCGATGCAGGTGACGGTGCCGTGCTGACGGTCTGGCCCTGACCGGTCCCGCCGTCGCGGTCGACGTACTGGACCTGGCCCTCGACCGGCCTCCGCGGTGCCCGAGGCGGTGAACGCGATGGTGTCGCCGCGCCGCCCTCGGTCGCCGACGAGGATCTGGCCGCCGCCGGTCGCCGCGTCCTCCTGTCCCGGCAAATGCGCCCGACCCCGACAGTGCGAGCGCGGCACCGGCCACGCCCACCCCGACGAGGGTGAGTGTCTTCTTCTTCTTCACTTGTGCCTCCGAAAAGTAAGGCCCAGCCCTCGGCCGGGCTGCTTCTCCAACGACGCGCTGAGGCGTAGGTCACGAGGAAGTTCGCGGGCCGAAATGGGCGACGGGCCGAACCCTCAGGGTGCGGCCCGTCCGGCGCTCGTGAGAGGTCACCGTGGTGGGTGCGCGAGGGGGGAGTTGAACCCCCACGTCCTTTCGGACACACGGACCTGAACCGTGCGCGTCTGCCTATTCCGCCACTCGCGCGAGAAGCGGGGTCAGGCTATCCCAGCGTCCCGAGCGACCCCAAACCGACAGCCCTGCGACGGGGGACTGACCGGAGGCTGGTCGTGGGGTCGCGGGCCCCGAGCGCGCGCCCCGATAGCATCGGCCACGGTTCGAGGGTCTCGACAGGCTCGACCACCGCAGGACAGCTCGACCACCGCGAACGGTCGAGCGCGACCAGCGGACTGAGAAGAGAGGAGGCGCACGTGGCCGGACTGCAGAACTTCGAGCGCAGGCTGGAGCAGATGATCTCCGGCGCCTTCGCCCGCGCCTTCCGCAGCGCCGTCCAGCCGGTGGAGATCGCCGCCGGTCTGCAGCGCGAGTGCGACAACAACGCCCAGATCCTCTCCCGCGACCGGCGGATGGTTCCCAACGTGTTCCACGTGGAGCTCTCCCAGCCCGACATGGACCGGCTCTCCCCCGAGGACACCGCCCTGGCCGGCGAGCTGGCCACCCAGGTCAAGGACCACGCCGAGGCGCAGAGCTACGTCTTCCCCGGGCCGGTGCGGATCGAGTTCGAGGTCGCCGAGGACCTCACCACCGGCCGGTTCCGGATCCGCAGCAAGAACCAGGCCCGGGTCACCGGCAGCTCCACCCACACCCAGGCCCGCCGGGCCCGCGCGACGCTCGAGGTCAACGGCACCCGCCACCCGATCCTGCCTCCCGGGCTGGTGATCGGCCGCGGCACCGAGGCGGACGTCCGGATCAACGACCCGGGCGTGAGCCGGCGGCACGTCGAGTTCACCATCGACGTCAGCAGGGGCGAGGACAACCCGCGGCTCGCCGTACGCGACCTCGGCTCGACCAACGGCATGCTCGTCGACGGCCACCGGATCACCCACACCGCCGTCCACGACGGCACGACCGTGAAGATCGGGAACACCACGATGACGGTGACCATCATCGAGGAGGACGTCGATGTCTGAGCTCACCCTGTTCCTGATCCGGATCGCCTACCTCGCCATCCTCTGGATCTTCGTCCTCTCCGCCATCTCCGTGATCCGCTCCGACATGTTCGGCGCCCGCGCGCCGGCGACCCCGCGCGGTGCGTCGGGCCGCGGCAAGGCACCCAAGCAGAAGTCCGGGAAGCCCCCGCCCAAGCGCCGAGGCAGCCCCACCCACGTGCTCGTCGTGGACGGCGCCAACGCCGGCGAGCGGGCCGACCTCGACCAGGCCCCGATCCTGATCGGCCGTGGCAACGACGCGGCGATCCGCCTCGACGACGACTACGTCTCCACCCGGCACGCCCGGATCGCGGCGTCCGGCGACCAGTGGTTCGTCGAGGACCTCGGCTCCACCAACGGCACCTACATCGGTACGGCGCGGCTCACCCAGGCCACCGCCATCACCCTCGGCACCCAGGTCCGCATCGGCAAGACGATCCTCGAGCTGAGGAAGTAGCCCGTGCACCTCGACTTCGCCGCGATCTCCGACGTCGGCCGGGTCCGCAAGGACAACCAGGACTCCGGCTACGCCGGGCCCTGGCTGCTGACGGTCTGCGACGGCGTCGGCGGAGCCGCCCGCGGTGACATCGCCTCCAGCACGGCGGTCCAGCAGCTGCGCAAGCTGGACGCCCAGCCGAGCGACGACCTGCTCGGCCAGGTCGCCGGCGCGCTGCACCGGGCCCACGACCGGATCGCCGAGCTCGTCGACGAGGACCCCGCCCTCAACGGCACCAGCACCACCGCCACCGTGGCGCTCTTCGACGGCACGAAGCTCGGCATGGGCCACGTCGGCGACAGCCGCGCCTACCTGTTCCGCGAGGGGGAGCTCACCCAGCTCACCCGCGACCACACGTTCGTGCAGACCCTCATCGACGAGGGGCGGATCACCGAGGAGGAGTCCCGGTTCCACCCCCACCGCAACCTGATCCTCAAGGCGCTCGACGGGAACCACGACCTCGAGCCGGACCTGTTCCACGTCGAGCTGCAGATCGGTGACCGCGTCTTCGTGTGCAGTGACGGCGCGTGCGGTGTCCTCGACACCGCCCAGATGGCCGACATCCTCAGCGGCGGCAGCCCCGACTACGCCGCCACCGAGCTGGTCCGCGCCAGCCTCGAGGCCGGCAGCACCGACAACGTCACCTGCCTCGTCGCCGACGTGGTGGAGCAGGCTCCCCCCGGCATCGAGCCGCTCGCCGTCGGCGCGATCGCCGACCTCCGCCGCAGGCGCGGCGGGATGGCCGGGCTCTTCCGCGGCCACCGCTCCGGCGACACCGGCGAGCTCGAGCCCGTCGTCGCCGACATCCCCGACGACGTCCCGTTCGCGATCCCCGCCGACCCGATCGACCCCGAGCAGGCCCGCTACGCGCCGCGGCCGCCGGCCCGCTACGCCTGGGCCAAGCGGCTCCTGGCCGCCGTGATCGTGCTCGGGCTGCTGTGGATCGGCGGCGCGGCTGCGTGGTCGTGGAGCCAGCGCCAGTACTACGTCGGCGACCACGAGGGCACCGTCACCATCTACCGCGGGCTCAACGCCGACCTGCCCGGGGTCGAGCTGTCCCAGCCCTACGAGGAGAGCAACGTCGAGCTCGCCGACCTGCCCGAGTACGACGCCGACCGGGTCCGCGACGGGATGGAGGTCGGCACCCTGACCGACGCCCGCCGCACCGTCGAGAACCTTGCCGCGAGGCAGCGGCCCGTCAGCGAGAGCGGCGGCGGCTGAGATGGCGCAGACCTCGAGCATCATGGGATTCGTGCACCGGCGGCGCCGCGGCGCGGAGCTGTTCCTGCTCGTCCTCGCGCTGGCGGTCGGCATCGGCGCCTACGCCGCGGTGGGGCTGGGCGTCGAGGGCGTCATTCCCCCCGACCTCTTCGGGTACGGCGGCTGGCTGGCCGCCCTGGTGATCGCCTCGCACGTCGTGGTCCGGATGACGGCGCCGTACGCCGACCCGGTGCTGCTGCCGGTCGTGGCCGCCCTCAACGGACTCGGGCTGGCGATGATCCACCGGCTCGACCTGGCCTACGAGGCGGCCGGCGACCAGGCCGGCTTCGCCCAGCGCCAGCTGATCTGGATGACCCTCGGCGTCGTCCTGTTCGTGCTCACCCTGGTCTTCCTGCGCGACCACCGGGTGCTGCAGCGGATCACCTACACCCTGGGCCTCGCCTCGATCGGGCTGCTGCTGCTCCCCCTCATCCCGGGCCTGGGCACGACCATCAACGGCGCCCGGATCTGGATCCGGCTCGGCGCCTTCAGCTTCCAGCCCGGCGAGGTCGCCAAGGTGCTGCTGGTGATCGCCTTCGCCGGCTACCTCGTCCTGCACCGCGACGCCCTCGCCCTCGCCGGCCGGCGCGTCCTGTTCGTCGACCTGCCGCGGGGGCGCGACCTCGGGCCGATCCTCGCGATGTGGCTGGTCAGCCTCGGCATCCTGGTCTTCCAGAAGGACCTCGGCTCCAGCCTGCTGTTCTTCGGCCTCTTCCTGGTGCTGCTCTACGTCTCGACCGAGCGACCGGGCTGGCTGGTCGTCGGCGGCACCATGTTCTTCGGCGGGGCGGCACTGCTCTACTACGTCGCGACCACGACGGGCCAGATGAGCCACGTCGCCACCCGGGTCAACATCTGGCTGCGACCCGTTCCACTACTACGACACCCCCGCGCAGGAGAGCTTCCAGATCGTCGAGTCGATGTTCGGGATGGGCTGGGGCGGCCTGATCGGCCGCGGCTTCGGCGACGGCAGCCCCGAGCGGATCCCCTACGCCGAGTCCGACTTCATCGTCGGCGCCATCGGCGAGGAGCTCGGCCTCACCGGCGTCATCGCCGTGGTCTTGATGTACGGCCTCATCGTCGAGCGCGCCCTGCGCGCCGCCCTGGTGTGCCGCGACGGCTTCGGCAAGCTGGTCGCCACGGGCCTGGCCGGTGTCTTCGCTCTCCAGGTGTTCGTCGTCATCGGCGGCGTCACCCGGCTGATCCCGCTCACCGGTCTCACCACGCCGTTCCTGTCCTACGGCGGTTCCTCCCTCGTCGCGAACTGGGTGATCATCGCGTTGCTGCTCCGCATCTCCGACCAGGCCCGTCGTCCGGTCCCGTCCCTGGCACCCGAGGAAGACGACGCCGACGCCGAGTCCACCCAGGTGGTCAAGCTCGGGAGGTGAGGCGCCCCGATGAACAAGCCGATCCGCACCATCTCGATCTTCTGCCTCGTGCTGTTCCTGGCCCTGATGCTGAACGCCACCTACCTGCAGTACTACCAGGCCGGGGCGCTCGACGAGGACCCCCGCAACCGCCGCGTGCTCGCGGCCTCGTTCTCCGGCGAACGCGGGGCGATCCTGGTCGGCCAGGACCCGATCGCCGAGAGCGAGGAGTCCGGCGACAAGTACAAGTTCCAGCGGATCTACCCGCAGCCGCGGAAGTACGCGCCGGTCACCGGCTTCTTCGCCTACGCCAACCAGACGGGCATCGAGCGCTCCCAGAACGACGTCCTCTCCGGCGACGACTCGCTGCTGTTCGTCACCCGCCTGGTCGACCTGCTCAGCAACTCCACGCCCAAGGGCGGCAGCGTCCAGCTCACGCTCGACCCCCAGGCCCAGACCGCCGCCTACGAGGGCCTCCAGGCGATCGGGTCCAACACCCAGGGCTCCGTGGTCGCGCTGGAGCCGAGCACCGGCAAGGTGCTGGCGATGGCCTCCAGCCCGAGCTATGACCCCAACGCGCTGGCCACCCACGACTTCGGGGCGTACGGCGACACCTACCGCCAGCTCGAGTCCGACCCCGCCCAGCCGCTGCTCAACCGCGCGATCCAGACCACGCTGCCGCCGGGCTCGACGTTCAAGGTGGTGACCGCCGCGGCCGCGCTCGAGAGCGGCAACTACTCCGGCTCCGACTCGATGGTCCCCGGCGGGCCGACCTACCAGCTGCCGCTGACCTCCGGCGAGTCGGGCCTGATCACCAACGGTGGGCGCTCCTGCGGCAGCGGCCGGATCCCGCTGATCCAGGCGCTGGAGCAGTCCTGCAACACCTCGTTCGCCGCGCTGGCCGACGAGGTCGGCGCCGAGGCGATGCACGAGCAGGCCGAGGCGTTCGGCTGGAACTCCGACTACCTCGAGGACCTGTCGCTGCAGGCCCAGTCGGCCTACCCCGAGGGCATGGACGCCCCGCAGACCGCGCTGTCCGGCTTCGGCCAGTCCAGCGTCACCGCGACCCCGCTCCAGATGGCGATGGTGGTGGCCGGCATCGCCAACAGCGGGTCGGTCATGCAGCCCTACCTCGTCGACGAGGTCCGCTCCCCCGAGCTCGACGTGCTCGACAAGACCGACGCCACCGAGTTCTCGCAGGCGGTCTCGCCCGAGACCGCCGACACCCTCAAGGAGATGATGGTCTCCACGGTGTCCAACGGCACCGCCACGCCCGCGGCGATCCCGGGCGTCGACGTCGGCGGCAAGACCGGTACCGCGCAGAGCGGCCGGGACAACGTGCCGCCGTACGCCTGGTTCATCTCCTTCGCCCCCGCCGACGACCCGCAGGTCGCGGTGGCCGTGGTGATCCAGAAGGCCGACATCCCCCGCGGTGAGATCGCCGGCGGGGCCGTGGCCGGCCCGATCGCCAAGAGCGTGATGGAGGCGGTGATTCGCTGATGGTGGAGCAGGAGGAGCACTTCGTCGACGACGCCCGCCGCTACACGATGGACTCGCGGATCGCGACCGGCGGCATGGGCGAGGTGTGGCGCGGCCGCGACACCACCCTGGGCCGGACGGTCGCGGTCAAGCTGCTCAAGAGCGAGTACGCCGACCACCCGACGTTCCGGTCCCGCTTCGAGACCGAGGCCCAGCACGCCGCCTCGCTGCACCACGCCGGGGTGGCCCAGGTCTACGACTTCGGCGAGGCGGCCGCGACCGACGGGTCCGGCGTGCCCCGGCCCTACCTCGTCATGGAGTACGTCGACGGGCAGCCGCTCTCGGCACTGCTGCAGCCGGACCAGCCGCTCGACCCCGACGCCACCCGCGACCTGCTCGCGCAGGCAGCCGACGCGGTCGCCGCCGCGCACGCCGCCGGGATCGTGCACCGCGACATCAAGCCCGCCAACCTGCTGGTCACGCCCGACCGGCACGTGAAGATCACCGACTTCGGGATCGCCCGGGCCACCGAGGGGATGTCGCTGACCGAGACCGGCCAGGTGATGGGCACGCCCCAGTACCTCTCCCCCGAGCAGGCGCAGGGCGGCACCGCCACCCCTGCCTCCGACGTCTACTCCCTCGGCGTCGTCGCCTTCGAGTGCCTGGCCGGCCGCCGCCCCTACGTCGCGGAGAACGCGGTCGCGACGGCGCTGGCGCACCTGCGCGAGCCCGTCCCGGACCTGCCCGACGACGTCCCCTCCGACCTCGCGGCCGTCGTCCGCCGGGCGCTGGCGAAGTCGCCCGAGGACCGCTTCCCCGACGCCGCGGCGTTCGCGGCGGCGTTGCGCAACCCGGCCGGCGTCGCCGCAGCGGCGAGCGCCGCCCCCGCGACCCAGGTCCTCACCGGCACCGCGCCGGTGCCGGCGCCGACCCCGGCCGACACTCCCGTCGGAGCCGCCCGGAAGAAGCGCAAGATCCCGTGGGGGTGGATCCTGCTGGCGCTGGCCGTGGTCGCCGCGATCATCCTCATCGCCGTGCTGGCCAACGGTGACGAGGGAACGACCGACCCGACCGACGAGCCGACCCGGAGCGCGCCCACCCGCCAGCCGCCGCCCGAGCCGAGCCCCACGCAGACCGAGGACACGACCGTGGAGGTCGACGAGTCCGACTACGTCGGCCGCGACGTCGACGACGTCGAGGACGAGCTCAAGGAGCTCGGACTGAAGGTGCAGAAGGACAGGCTGGACAACCCCGGTGACGAGCAGGAGGACGCGGTGGAGGGCGTGAACCCGTCCGGCACGTTGCAGGAGGGCGACACCGTGACCGTGAGCTACTGGGGCAAGCCGCCACCCGAGGAGGAGCCGAGCGAGACCACCGAGCCGAGCCTGCCGACCGACAGCAGCTCGCCGGCGGCGGCCGAGCAGCCGAGCGACGGCGGCGGCGACGGCGACGGGACCCTGGTCGAGGAGTCGCCGTCCCCGGAGGCCACGCAGTGAGCGGGCAGGTCGTCGGCGGACGCTACGAGCTGGGCGAGATGCTCGGCCGGGGCGGCATGGCCGAGGTGCGCAAGGGCACCGACCAGCGCCTGGGCCGCACGGTCGCGGTCAAGCGACTGCGCACCGACCTGGCCAGCGACGCGACGTTCCAGGCCAGGTTCCGTCGCGAGGCGCAGTCGTCGGCGTCGCTGAACCACCCGGCGATCGTCGCGGTCTACGACACCGGCGAGGAGACCGCGACCGACGGGTCCGGCGTCGCCCAGCCCTACATCGTGATGGAGTACGTCGCCGGCCGGACCCTGCGCGACATCATCCGCGAGGGCCGCAAGATCCTCCCCGAGCGCGCGCTCGAGATCACCAGCGGCGTGCTGTCCGCCCTCGACTACAGCCACCGCACCGGCATCATCCACCGCGACATCAAGCCCGGCAACGTGATGCTCACGCCGAGCGGCGACGTGAAGGTGATGGACTTCGGCATCGCCCGGGCCATCTCCGACGCCTCCTCGACGATGACCCAGACCGCGGCCGTGGTCGGGACCGCCCAGTACCTCTCCCCCGAGCAGGCGCGCGGCGAGAGCGTCGACTCCCGCTCCGACGTCTACTCCGCCGGGTGCCTGCTCTACGAGCTGCTCACCGGCCGGCCGCCCTTCGTCGGCGACAGCCCGGTCGCGGTCGCCTACCAGCACGTGCGGGAGCCCGCCGTACCTCCGTCCGACCACGACACCGAGCTCTCCCCGGAGATCGACGCGATCGTGATGAAGGCCCTGGCCAAGCGGGTCGAGGACCGTTACCAGAGCGCGGCGGCGATGCGCAGCGACATCGAGCGGTACCTCGCCGGCCGGCCGGTGCAGGCCGTCGTACCCCCGGCCCCGCCGACGACCCTGATCCCCGCCGCCGGCGCCGCCGCGGCCGCCACCGACGAGGGGCCCGCCCACCGCGACGACGAGGACGAGCACCGCAGCCGGGCGGTGCTGCTCTTCCTGCTGGGGCTGCTGCTGATCGGGCTCCTCGGCGCTGCCTACTACCTCTTCGGGCAGCTCTCCGAGCCGGTGCCCGACCAGGTCCGCACGCCCAACCTGATCGGGCTCACCGAGGAGGAGGCCCGCGCGGCGATCGGCGACGCCGGGCTGAGCGTCGGCGACGTCAACTACGAGGAGAGCGCCGACGTCCGCAAGGACGAGGTGATCAAGCAGGAACCCAACCGCGACCAGTACGTCGACCCCGGGACCGCCGTGGACCTCGTGGTGTCCAGCGGCAAGCCGCGGGTCGAGGTGCCCTACGTGATCGGGCAGCAACGCGCGCCGGCGCGTCAGACGATGCTCGAGCAGAACCTGAAGGTGAAGCTCACCGAGCGGCAGTCCGACGAGCCCGCCGGGCAGGTGCTGGAGACCGACCCGACGCCGGGCACCGAGGTGCCCGAGGGCTCCACCGTGACCCTGTTCTACTCCGACGGACCCGAGGAGGTCCCCGGCGTGGTCGGCCTCCAGCAGGAGGAGGCCGAGTCGCGACTGCGGGCCGCCGGCTTCGAGCCACGGGTCGTCGAGTCGACCGACACCCGGCAGCCGAAGGGCACGGTGATCGACCAGAGCCCGCAGGGCGGCGCCAAGGAGGACGAGGGGTCGACCGTGACGATCGTGGTCTCCGCGTTCGAGGAGCCCAGCGAGGAGCCGTCGCCGACCGAGGAGCCCTCGGAGTCACCCAGCGACGACGAGTCACTTCCGACCGAGTCGCCGGCCGCCAACGGCACCCTGGCGCCCGGTCAGTCCGGGCGGCGCCGGCTCACCTCGGCGTGACGACGCCGCCCGCGCGGCGCCTCTCGACGACCACGCCGGTGGCCAGCAGCACCAGGACGGCGGCCACCGCGAGCCAGGCGACCCCGGCCCCGACCAGCACCGCCTTCGGGGTGTCCGCGGTGGCCTCGGCCACCATCTCGCCGACGCCGCCGACCGCGACGAGCGCCGCCGTCAGGTAGGCCGCCGCCGCCGCGACCCAGGTCCACCGACCGCCCGCCCACGCGCCGAGGGCCACCACCAGGAGCAGCCCCACGGGCAGGAGGGGTGCGGAGATCGCCGTCCCACGGAGCAGGAACTCCTCCCCGGCGTCGGTCCCGACGCCCCCGAACTGGGCGGGCCAGTTGACGACGATCGCGACCACCGTCGCGACGACGTTCAGCACGAGGAGGACGATCGCACCACCGAGGAGCCGCCGGGTCGCCTGCATGGCGGGATGGTAGGTCGGGCCGGGACTCAGGTGATCGGTTCCGCGTAGGACACGCCGGTGAGCCCGTCGTACGCCGGTGCGACGACGTGGTCCTCGACCTCGAGGTCCCAGCCGACCGAGATGTCGGGGATGGCCGCCTGGGAGCGGTAGAGCTCGAGGTAGTCGTTGATCTCGATCGACTCGAGGATGTCGGCGGGTGCCCCGACCGCGGAGATGACGTAGGGCTGCGCGTAGGGAACCCCCTGCAGCTGGACCGCGTTGCCCTCGCACTTGATGCCGGTGGTGGAGATGATCCGCTGTCCCTGCACGGTGACGGCGGTGGCGCCGCCGGCCCACATCGCGTTGACCACGGCCTGGATGTCCTGCTGGTGCACGATCAGGAGGTTGAGGTTCTGGCTGCTGCTGTTGATCACGTCCTCGGGGGCATCGGACAGGGTGACCGTGACCCCCCGACCCGTCTGCTCGGTCATCCCGGCCGGGTCCTCGAGCACCTCGATCCGCTGCCGGTACCGGTTGACGGTGCGGTCGTCGACGGCGGAGGTGAGCTGCGCGACGTCGGAGTTGAGGTCCTTGACCCGCTCCTGGAGCGCGGCGTACTCGTCGGCCTCCGCCTCGACCAGCGACGCGAGGTCGGTGTAGCGGCCCGGCCGCAGGTCGGTGCCCTCGCTGTCGAGGGCGCTCACCACGAACAGCGCGCCGCAGGCCAGGAAGACCAGCGGCGTCCCCACCCGCCAGCCGGTCAGCCACGAGCGCCCGGCGCGCCAGGCGCGGCCGAGCCACGCGGCGGCGCCCGCCCTCTCGTGGGGACCCGATGTCATGGCGACTACGCTAACCCCCGGTCCCTGACCAGCACGTACGTCGACTCGAGGAGCAGTAAGTGTCCACCAAGCCGAAGGCCATGCCGGAGTTCACCGACCCCACCCGGGGGCCGGTCTTCACGGTGCGCTTCCTGCTCGCGCTCCTGCTGATCGCCGCCGGGATCGCGTGGATGACCTACTACTACCTCGCCGTCCGGGTCGACCCCACCGTGCTCCCCGCACCGAAGCCGGGCGGGCCGGGCTTCATGGCCGACCTCAAGGACTGGAACTACCTGATCGGGTTCGGCGCGATCGGGGTCGGCCTGATCGTGGCCGCCCACCAGAGCACCCCGCTCGGCCGCGGCCGGGGCGTGGTCGTCGGCATGCTCGGCTGCTTCCTGGTGGGCCTGTTGTGGATCTGCACGTTCTACGTCTTCTCCGACGACCTCACCGCCATCCCGGTCTTCAACGACCTCGGCCAGATGAACCTGATCGTCGGCATCTCCCTGATGGCGGTGGGCTTCACCTTCGCCACCAAGTGGGAGTAGCTCGCGTACGAAGGTTGAGGAGCGTCCGGCTCAGACCTGAGCGCAGCGAAGGGCTGAGCGGCGCGTCTCGAAACCCGGTGAGGTGCACGCCAACGGTGCCCACTCTCATGCACAGGTGGGGAAGAACCTGGGGATAACTACACGCGTGTAGTTATCCCCAGAGTTTTCCTCAGCTGTGGACACAGGTCCGTGCGCTTGCGCCGGCGTCAGAGGGTGGCGGTGCGGGCGAGGATCGCGGCGGCCAGCCCGACGGCGGTCGCCGTCAGGCCGAGGGCCTGCCACTTCGAACGCCCGACGCGGGGTGAGTAGACCAGGATCGCGGCGATCAGGACCCCGCCGAGGAAGCCGCCGAGGTGCCCCTGCCACGAGATGTTCGGGAACGTGAACGTGATCACCGCGTTGATCCCCAGCCAGATCAGGATCTGCTGGGTGTTCCCGCCGACCTTGTAGGCCAGCACGAGCAGCGCCCCCATCAGCCCGAACACCGCGCCCGAGGCACCGAGCGTGGGCACCATCGGGTCCGAGAGCCAGTAGACGACCGCCGAGCCGGCCAGGGCGGAGAGCAGGTAGAGCGCCAGGAAGCGCAGCCGTCCGATCGCCAGCTCCAGCTGCGGACCGAGGAACCACAGCGCCAGCATGTTGAACCCGATGTGCCAGATCTCCACATGGGTGAAGGCGCTGGTGACCAGCTGCCAGTAGGCGCCGTCGGCCACGCCGGGGACCCACTGGCCACCGGAGTAGACCGCGCAGACGCTCTCCGAGGTGGCGTTGGGGAAGAACTGGTTCGGGTGTCCCTGGGGGATGCAGTGGCCCTTGGCCAGCAGGGCGAGCCGGGCGAACCACTCCGAGCGCGAACCGCCCGTGCCGACGAGCAGCAGGAACACCGCCGCATTCAGCGCGATCAGCACCATCGAGGTGAGCCCGGGGTTGCCCGAGCGCTGCCCGCCGTACGGCGTCCGCCCGCTGCGGGTGGACTTCGCGCCCTCCGCGACGCAGGTCGGGCACTGGAAGCCGACCGCAGCCTCGCGCATGCAGTCAGGGCAGATCGGCCGCTCGCACCGCTGGCAGCGGATGTAGGTCTCGCGGTCGGTGTGCCGGTAGCAGGTGGGCGTCCCGGTCTCCGACGGTGGCTGGCCGGTCATGCGGAGGGATCAGGAGCGCCTGACCTCGACGGTCTCGATCGTGATCGGCTCCGCCGGCCGGTCGCCCGCGCCGGTCGGGGCGGTGGCGATCGCGTCGACCACGTCGCGGGAACCCTGGTCGGCCACCTCGCCGAAGATCGTGTGCTTGAAGTTCAGCCACGGCGTCGCGCCGACGGTGATGAAGAACTGCGAGCCGTTGGTGCCCGGTCCGGCGTTGGCCATCGCGAGCAGGTAGGGCTTGTCGAAGGTCAGCTCGGGGTGCGTCTCGTCCTTGAACGTGTAGCCGGGGCCGCCGGTGCCGGTGCCCTGCGGGCAGCCGCCCTGGATCATGAAGCCCTCGATCACCCGGTGGAAGCCGAGGCCGTCGTAGAACGGTCCGCTGCGGCCGTTGCCGGCGTCGTACTCCTTGGTGCCCTCGGCGAGCCCGGTGAAGTTGGCGACGGTCTCCGGCGCGTGGTCGGGGAACAGGTTGATGGTGATCTCGCCCTTGTTGGTCCTCAGGACGGCCTGCTGGTCAGCCATGACTACCTCTCGCGTGAATGGGTACGTCGCTCCCGACGTCGACTGGGTCGGCCACCGGCGCAGCAGCCGGCGTCCGCCCCGATCCTTGCACGCCTGACCCAGCGCGGCACCGCCGCCGTACCCCATGCCGGGACCCGCGCTGGTCCGGTGCCGCAAAGCATGGTCGAATGGACGAAACGACGAGAAGGAGAGCCACGACATGGGTTTGCGCAGGAAGAAGTCCCTCATCGACCGGGCCGCTGACTACGTCGAGGGAGTCATCCCGCAGATCGAGTCCGCGCTCACCGAGGCCAGGGACCGGGCCGTGCCCGTCCTCAACGACGCCCGGGACAAGGCGGCCCCCGTCATCGCGGACGCCCGGGACAAGGCGGCCCCGGTGATCGCCGATGCCCGCGCCAAGGCAACCCCGATCCTCGCGGAAGGCGCGGCCGTCGCCGCCGACCGGGCCTCCGTCGGCGCCACCCTCGCCGCCGAGAAGGCGGCCCAGGGCCGCGACCTCGCCGTCGCCAAGCTGGCCGAGCTCCAGGGCAAGCCGGCGCCCAAGAAGCGCGGCAAGCTGAAGAAGGTGCTCTTCCTCGGCGGGCTCGCCGCAGCCGGCGGTGTCGTCTACTCCAAGCTCAAGGGTGGCTCGACCAGCGACAACTGGCAGTCCTCCTACACCCCGACGCCGGCGCCGGCCACGCCGCCGACGCCCGCCGCCCCCGCCTCGGGTCGCGGCCGACGACACCTCGGGCTCCTCGCCCGACGAGGGCGCTGGCCGACTCCGCCGACCAGCCGCACGCCGTGTCGACCCCCGACGACCCGGCCGAGGTCGTGGACATCGACCAGGACTCCCCCTCGGGGTCGCACCGCGCCTGAGCTCACGCGCACGTTCACCGGGACCGGCCGGAGGAGAGATCCTCCGGCCGGTTCTGCTGGATCCAGGCGTCGATCCGCTCCCACCAGCCGAACAGCCACTCGATCCGGTCCTCGCGGCCGGCCGGGATCTCCTCCGGCGAGACCTGCCACCACCGCATCACGATCCGCTTGTCCATCGGCAGCTCCCGCCACACGTCGCCGATGGTCAGCATGTGGTCGAGCCCGGTGTGCGCGACCAGCACCACGTCGGCCTCGGGCGCCGCCTCCAGCGCGGCGAGGAATCCTCCGGGCCGGGGCGCCAGGACGTGGGTCATCGCCTCGGCCCGCCGCGCCATCCGCTCCATGCCGAGCTTGCGCAGCCGGTCGATCGCGCGCTGGCGTCGTTCGGGGGTGAAGTTGCCGCCCTCGGGAAAGATCACGAACGCGTCGTTCTCGTCGAGGTCGCTGGCCAGCGCGAAGATCTGCGACTCCAGGTCGTCCCCCGGAGGCGGGTTGGTGGAGATGAACCGGGCCGGGATCCGGCGCAGCACCACGTCGATCATCGGGTCCCAGGCCAGGGTGTCCTTGAGCACGACGCGCGGCTCGCGGTCGTACCAGTGCATGAGGGCGTGGATCAGGGTGAACGAGTCGCCCGGCCCGGCATGGCGGCAGCACACGAGGATCGGCTTGCCCGGGTGGGCGTCCGGCGCCGGCCCGTCGGTGGCGATGCTGAGGCCGAGGACCCGCCGCGCCTCCCGGAAGAACACCCACATCACGCCCTGCACCAGGTCGTAGTGGATCCCCTCGAAGTACGGCGTCCGCATCCGCCACCCGAACCCCGACGCGATCCACAGCCCCAGCAGCACGAGCAGCATCAGCGACTCGCAGGTCAGGTACAGCATCACCACCCACATCAGCCGCAGCGCCCGCCAGCGACCCGGCAGCACCGGCGAGACCGCCGCCGTGACGATCAGCCAGACCGGCAGGCCGACCCAGACCAGGACGGTCAGCAGGATGATCGCCGGCGCGACGACCAGCCGCCGGAACGCCCAGATCACTGGGGGTCCCGGGTGGTCATGCGGGCTCCGGCGGCCGGGCGAGCTCGTCGAGGTAGGCCAGGCTCGCGTCGTACGTCGCGTCGATGCGGTGCTGCACCCCGGAGAAGTCGCGATGGGCGAACAGCGAGTCGTCCTTGCTCGAGGTGCCGCGGGCGGGCAGGACGTGGGCCTCCACGCCCTCGGGCAGCGCGCTCATCTCGCGGGCGAACCGGTGCCGCCGGGCGATCTCGAAGGACACCCGCGCCACCTCCCACGGCCGCCGCGGCACCGTGAGCGGACGGTCGATCCGGCCCACCTGGAGCACGAAGACGCGGGTGGCGCCGAGCTCGACGGCGCGGCCGACCGGGATCGAGTTCACGATGCCCCCGTCGAGGAAGTGCTCGTCGCCGACGCGGGCCGGCGGCAGCAGTCCGGGTACGGCGGCGCTCGCGACCACCGCGTCGACGACCGGGCCGGAGTCGAACCAGTGCTCGGCGGCCCGCTCGATGCTGGCCGCGCACACCTGGAACCGGACCGGCAGCTCCTCGATGGTCAGCTCCCCGAACTCGTCGCTGAGGCGCTCCTTGAGCGGCTTGGCGGAGTAGATGTGGGTGCCGGTCGCCACCGCCCGCCGGACGGTCTTGAGCCGGCGGTCGCCGTACACGTCCCGGCTCTCGCTGGTCTGCTTCCACAGGTCCGTCAGCCGGTCGATCACGCTCAGGGCGGGCTCGCGGGCCACCATCGCCCCGTTCAGCGCCCCCACGCTCGTGCCCAGCACGAGGTCCGGGACGATCTCCCGCTCGAAGAGCGCCCGCAGCATCCCGACCTCGGCGGCGCCCAGGACACCCCCGCCACCGAGTACGAACGCGGTCGTCATGGGGTCACTCTGCCCGATAGTCCCCTACGAAATGCACCGGTCAGGACGCCCCAGGGGGTGCTTTTCGAAGGGGACTATCCCACCTGCTCCGCACGGACCCGCGCGGTGGCCCGGTGCTCGGCCCAGAAGCTGGCGATCGGGATCGTCCCGCAGACGAGCGTGACGGCGGTGAAGGGGAGGTCCCAGGCCGCCTTCCGCGAGAGCAGGGCGGCAGTCACGAAGAAGAGCATGTAGAGCAGGCCGTGGATCGGGCCGGCCACGTCGGTGAAGGTCGAGGCGCGCTCGTGCCACTCGCCGGAGGCGAACAGCTCCAGCCCCCACCCGAGGAACAGCGGGATCAGGAAGAGGCCCACGACGGTGGCCAGGATCCGGTAGCCGCGCAGCAGGTTCGTCACGCGTCAGAACGTACCTGCCGGTCCCGGGTCGTCCCTCGCGGGCCCCGGTTGTCCACAAGTTCTGCCGAACCCCTGCCAAACGACCGCCGAATGTCGTTCCATGGTTGAAGAACGATTCAGGAGAGGGACGCCGACGATGTGCACTCACGAACCCCCGTGTCCGGACGCGGACAATCCGGACTGCTGCAGCGCCCACACCGTCGCTGACCACTCCGAGCAGGGCTGGTGCCGCCTGTGCAACGGCATCATCCTCTTCGACGACGGCGCCTATCTCGCGCCCGACGGTCACGTCGAGCCGGTCCCGCTCCGCTCCGCCTGATCCCGGTCACGGGTGTCGCGCAGGTAGCGCCACCACATGAAGACCGCGAACGCCCCGAACACCCACCACTCCACCGCATAGAGCAGGTTGCGTACGCCGGTGAACCGGCCGACGTCCGGCAGCTGCTCGAGTGTCGCCGGCTCGAGCCCGGCCGTGCCGGCGTTCGTCGCGGACGCGCTGCCGGCCACGTCGTCGGTGGCGACGGCGTAGGCGCCGTAGAGGTCCTGGTCGACGCGCTGGATCAGGTCGGCGATCCGCACCTGCGGCACCACGTCGTCGGTCGGGTCGCGGATCCGTCTCGCCGGAGCCCTCCGGCGGCTGCAGCCACCCCACCAGGGAGGCGCGGCCGGTCGGCGGCGCGGGCGCCGCCGCCGAGGCGGTCCAGCCCCGGACCACCGGGATGGCGGGAGCGCCGGGCAGGTCGGTCGCCAGCGGCGTCACGGCCCAGTACCCCTGCTCTCCGCCGCGCTCGCGGCCGGAGACGGTGACCGACCCCTCGGGGACCCAGGTGCCCTCGATCAGGACCGGCCGGCCGACCTGGTCGCCGGGGAACGGGTCGTCGGGCCCGATCGCCTCGGCGAGCGGGATCGGTTCCAACCGCGTCAGGTCCACCGCCTCCGCGGCCCGGCTCGCCTGCCACCCGTCGTACTGCCAGAAGCCGAGGGCACCCGCGGCGCCCACGCAGGCCAGCGCCAGCAGGTGCACCGCCCAGAAACGCGGGGCCCACCAGGAGGAGGCGGGGGCAGACGGCACCCCCCGATCCTACGAACCCGCGAGCCGGCGCAAGTTCCCGCCCATGACCCGCCGACCCGGCGCAAGTTCCCTCACTGGTCTGACCACTTGACCACCGGCCAGCAGCGGAGTACGGTCCCCTGCCATGCCCCTGCAACCCGTGAACCGCCGCTCGGTCCCCGACGAGGTCTTCGACCAGGTCCTGGCCGAGGTCGTCGACGGCGAGATCAGCGCCGGCGAGACCCTGCCCAGCGAGCGCCGCCTGGCCGAGGTGCTCGGCGTCTCCCGGCCGGCCGTCCGCGAGGCGCTCCAGCGGATGGCCCAGACCCGGCTGGTCGAGGTCCGCCAGGGCGGCGCGACGACGGTCCGCGACTTCAAGCGGGTCGCCGGCCTCGACCTCCTGCCGCGCCTGCTCGTCCGGCGCGGCGACCTGGACACCGCCGTGGCCCGCAGCGTCCTCGAGGCGCGCCTGGTGATCGGCCCGGGCGTCGCCGCGCTGGCCGCCGAACGCGGCGGCCCCGCCCTGGCCGCAGCCCTGACCGACGCGGTCGACGCCCTGGCCGGCACCGACGACGACATCGAGCGCCAGCGGCACGCGCTGGCGTTCTGGGACCTCGTGGTCGACGCGGCCGACTCGATCGCGTTCCGGCTGATGTTCAACAGCCTGCGCGCGGCCTACGAGCCCGCGCTCGCGGCACTCGCGCCGCTGATGCGGGACGAGGTCGGCCAGACCGGCGCCTACCGCGTGCTCACCGCCGCGATCGGCGAGGGCGACCCCGAGACCGCCCGCGCCGCCGCCGACCGGGTCCTGCGCCCGGCCACCAGCAACCTGCTCACCGCCCTCGACGCCCTCCGGGAGGAGACGCCATGACCGACATCGACGCCCTGGCCCACGAGCGCCTGGCCGCCGACGAGCAGCGGATCACCGGCAGCCGGATCAGCCGGGTGACCCTCGGCGATGCCTGGCGGTCCTTCTGGCGCCATCCCTCCCCGTGGTTGATCTCGGCCTTCCTCGCCGGCTCGGTCGGCACCCGGTGTCGTCGTGGGCGCCGGGAGCTGGTGGGAGCTGGTCGATCCCGGGGCGCTCGTCGCGCTGTTCCCGGTGATCGAGTGGCTGATCCACGTCGGGCATCCTGCACTGGAAGCCGCGTCGCGTCGGCCCGGTCGCGGTGGACTCCCTGCTCGCCCGCAAGCACCGGGAGCACCACGCCGACCCGCGCGACATCCCCCTCGTCTTCATCCCCTGGCCGGTGCTCGTCTGGCTGCTGCCGGCGTACGTCGCCCTCGCCTGGGTGGCGCTGCCGACCACCGCGAGCGCGTTCACCCTGATGGTCAGCGTCTACGGGCTGATGTTCGGCTACGAGTGGACCCACTACCTGATCCACAGCGACTACAAGCCCCGGTCCGCGGCCTACCGGAAGGTGTGGCGCAACCACCGCCTGCACCACTACAAGAACGAGCACTACTGGTTCACCGTCACCACGGCCGGGACCGCCGACCGGCTCCTCGGCACCTACCCCGAGCCGTCCGGGGTGCGGACCTCCAAGACCGTCAAGCGGCTCCACGACCTGGAGGCGGAGTCCGCAGGCTGACGCCGCGAGGTCTGGCCTAGAGACCCGTCGGCTCGGGGATCGGCGTGACCTCGTTGCACACCGCGAACGGCAGCTCCTCGAGCAGAGTCAGCGCCGCCGCCTGCGGTGGCCGCGGTACGTCGTACCCGATCCGGCCGCTGGTCGGGTCCCCGACGCCGTGCCGGAACGCCGCTCCGAATGCGGGCACCGGCCAGTGCCGGCCCAGGTCGAGCCGGTCGAACAGGTCGTCGCGGTTCGGCTCCATCCGGACGGTGGCGTTGTGGTCGCCGAAGCTCACCGAGAACGCAGCCAGCTCGTCCAGGTTGGTCACGGGGTGCTGCGACAGCAGCTCCTGCTGCTCCTCGTACCCCGCGTCCGGCCCGAGCGCGCTGTCCAGCGGGACGCAGTCCCGCCGCACGTACGTCGACTCGGCCGTCTCCCCGACCAGCCCGGTGAACGCCGGGTCCCCGGCCCACACGGTCTCGCCGGCCTCCGCCGTCCCGGAGACCACGAGGTGGTCGCGCCGCGAGCACCCGTGCTCCGTCCAGCGGCCCGGCGCCGGCCGCGACCGCTCGCCGTACCGGCCCGAGGTCCAGGTTCGGCCGCAGGCCGAGGACGAACCCGTTGCCGCCCGGCCCCGAGAAGTGCGCCTCCCAGTCCACGTCGTCCTGGGTGAAGCCGTAGTCGAGCTCGAGCTCGCTGTTCGCCGGCCGCAGCATCCCCTCGGCCAACAGCGGCACCTCCCCGACCGGCCCGCTCCCAGAACGCGAGCCGGTCGGTCATCGGGTCCGCACTCGTGAGGTCCGGGACGCCGAGCTGCCGCCGCACCTCGTCGAAGTCGGTGACGGTCAGTGTCGTGGCGTCCAGCGGCACCAGGGTCAGCACCGCCTCCGCCGGCTCCAGCCCGGCGTCGTACGGCGGCACGTCGGTCGCCACGGTCGGCGACGGACTGGGCGTGGGCTCGGGCGGGCTCTCGCCGCCGCACCCAGCGAGCACGAGGATCGACGTCAGCGCGACGATCAGGCGGCCCGGCACGACCCGCAGTCTGCCAAACCCGAGCGGGGTTCAGGTGCGCTCAGCCACTCAGCGTCGCATCGGCCGGTCGCGGAGCCAGGATCGGGTCCGCGTGCCTGAGCACGATGCGCCATTGTTCGTCCTCACGCCGGTAGGTCGAGGTCACCCGCAGGGCAAACGACTCGAGCTCGGAGCTGCCGCCCAGCATGGCCTCGCCCCGCTCGATCTCGTGGAAACAGGCGAGATCCTCGGAGACGAACCTGCTGAGGATGTCGTAGGCCGACAGGTGGCCGTTCCGAAACCGGGCCGCCGCCGTTTCCAGCGTCGCTGACACAGCGGCCCATCCCGTGACGGCGGGGCCCCACGGATTGGCGAGCGTCACGTCGTCGCGGCGTGAGAACAGCAGCTTGGCTGGACCGGGGTCGCCGGTCACGAAGACCTGCCATGCCTGCTCGCACTGGCTGACGAACTCATCGAGATCCATGGTGGTCTCCGTCCCGGGCAGCGTGCGCTCCTCCGTCGCCACCAGCCTGCACCCCGGGTCCGGCGGGATCCATCGCCCACGTGGGCGGTTCGCCCCCAGCCTCTCCCGGAACGGAGGGGCCTCACACATGCGTGGAGCCTAGGGGACTCGAACCCCTAACCCCCTGCTTGCAAAGCAGGTGCGCTACCAATTGCGCCAAGGCCCCGGATCGTGGACCGGCGACCGGAGCCCGGTCGGCGGTGGGCGAGCGTCAGGACTTGTCGACGTTGTCGGTGGCCTGGGCCCAGAGGGCCTGCTCGTTCTTGCTCTCGTTGAGCTTCTTGTTGGCGAACGCTGCCCCGGCGGCGGCCAGCAGGACCAGCAGGATCTTCTTCATGGTGCTCTCCTCGCTCGATTCGCAGGCTGGATGGTGGGCCTAACAGGACTTGAACCTGTGACCTCTTCCTTATCAGGGAAGCGCTCTAACCGTCTGAGCTATAGGCCCGGCGCCGGGACGAACCGGCAGGCGGTCGCCAGCGGACGACCGGAGGGAGATTACCCCACCCCCGAGGAGCCGAACAAAACGGACGAGGGCTGCCACTTCGCGGGGCCACAAGCGCCACTTCGCGGAGGGTCAGCTGTCCTCGGCGAGGGTGACCTCGATGCCGCCCAGGAGGGCGGCGGCCATGTTGTAGAGGAACGCGCCGAGGGTGGCGATCGCGGTCACGAGGACGACGTCGATCACGGCCACGAGCATGGTGAAGCCCATCACCCGGGTGATGCCGATGTAGTCCTGGACGTCGAAGTCGCCGGCCTCCTCGCCGCCGAGGATGTTGGTCACCGTCTGGTTGATCGAGTCCCACACGCCGGCCGCGCCGAGCACCGACCACACCATGAACACCGACACGATCGTGACGACGCCGAGGGCGATCGAGAGCAGGAACGCCGTCTTCATCACCGACCACGGGTCGATCCGGGTCAGCCGCAGGCGCGCGCGGCGCGGGCCGCGGCGACCGGCGGGACGGCGTACGGCGGGCTTGGTGTCCGCCTCCGCGTTGGCGCGGTGCTCGTCGGCGGCGCTGGCGAGCTTGGCCTGGATCCGCTCGGTGAGCGGTGCCTTGGTGTCCGCGCTGGTGTCCGGGTTGGTGTCGCCGCGATTGCTCGTGCGCGTCGCAGGGCGCTCGGTCATCAGGCGTCACCCTCCCCGGGGGACTCGGTCGGCTCCGACGCCTCGTCGGATCCTTCGATTGTTGCATCAGGGTCCTGATCCGGCGATTCGGTGTCCGGACCACTTTCGTCCGCCGGTCCGTCGGTGACCCCCTCGGCGGCCTCCTTGGCCTCCACCGACCGGGCCACGACGGCCACCGCGTCTCCGTCCTTCGGCGACACGAACTTCACGCCCATCGTGGCGCGCCCGGTGGCCCGGAAGTTCTCGTTGATCGGGCTGCGCACGACCTGGCCGGCCTGGGTGATCGAGAGGATCTCGTCGCCCTCGACCACGATGAACGCCCCGACCAGCCCGCCGCGGTCCTCGTTGGTCAGCGACATCGCCTTGATCCCGATCCCGCCGCGCGACTGCCGGCGGTAGTCGGAGATCCGGGACCGCTTGGCGAACCCGCCGTCGGTCATCGTGAAGACGTACTGCTCCTTGACGTCGGGGAGGTCGCCGGCCTCGGTCGACTCCCCGGCCGCCTCGGCGCGTGCCTCGGCCGCCTCCTCGGCGGCGACCTGCTCGGCGCGGATCACCGACATCGAGAGCACCGAGTCGCCCTGGCGGAACTTCATCCCGGCGACCCCCGACGTGGCGCGGCCCATCGGTCGCAGCTGGGAGTCGTCGGCGCGGAACCGGATCGCCTGGCCCTTGCGGGAGACGAGCAGGATGTCGTCCTCGGCGTTGACCAGCTCGGCGCCGATCAGCTCGTCGTCGTCCTCCCGGAAGTTGATCGCGATCACGCCGGCCTGGCGCGGGCTGTTGTAGTCACCCAGCCGGGTCTTCTTGACCAGGCCGTTGCGGGTGGCCAGCACGAGGTAGGGCGCCTGCTCGTAGTCGCGGATCGCCAGCACCTGCGCGATGTTCTCGTCGGGCTGGAAGCTGAGCAGCCCCGCGACGTGGCCGCCCTTCGCGTCCCGCGACGCCTCGGGCAGGTTGTAGGCCTTGGTGCGGTAGACCCGCCCGGCGGTGGTGAAGAACAGCAGCCAGTGGTGGTTGGACGTGGCGATGAAGTGCTCGACCACGTCGTCGCCGCGCAGGGTCGCCCCGCGCACGCCCTTGCCGCCGCGCTTCTGGGTGCGGTACTGGTCGGCGCGGGTCCGCTTGGCGTAGCCGCCACGGGTGATCGAGACGACCAGCTCCTCGTCGGGGATCAGGTCCTCCATCGAGAGGTCGCCGTCGGCCGCGATGATCTGGGTACGGCGGTCCTCGCCGTACTTCTCCACGATCTCGTGGAGCTCCTCACCGATGATCCGTCGCTGGCGCGCCTCGTTGGCGAGGATGTCCTTGAGGTCGGCGATCTCGAGCTCGAGCTCGGCGAGCCGGTCGATGATCTTCTGCCGCTCGAGCGCGGCCAGCCGCCGCAGCTGCATCTCGAGGATCGCGTTGGCCTGGAGCTCGTCGATGTCGAGCAGCTCGATCAGGCCGGTCCGCGCCTGGTCGACGTCGGGTGACCGGCGGATCAGCGCGATCACCTCGTCCAGCATGTCGAGGGCCTTGACCAGGCCGCGGAAGATGTGGGCCCGCTCCTCGGCCTCGCGCAGCCGGAACCGGGTCCGTCGCTGGATCACGTCGAGCTGGTGGGCCACCCAGTTGCTGATGAACTGGTCGATCGACAGCGTGCGCGGCACCCCGTCGACCAGCGCCAGCATGTTGGCGCTGAAGTTGGTCTGGAGCTCGGTGTGCTTGAGCAGGTTGTTGAGCACGACGCGCGCCACGGCGTCCCGCTTGAGCACCACGACCAGCCGCTGCCCGGTCCGCCCCGAGGAGTCGTCGCGCACGTCGGAGATCCCCTGGACCCGGCCGGAGTCGGCCAGCTCGGCGATCTTGAGCGCGAGGTTGTCGGGGTTGACCATGTAGGGCAGCTCGGTGATCGAGAGGCAGGTGCGGCCCTTGGCGTCCTCGTCGATCTCGATCACGGCCCGCTGGGTCACCGACCCGCGACCGGTGCGGTAGGCCTGCTCGATGCCGTCGCGGCCCACGATCAGGGCGCCGTTGGGGAAGTCGGGGCCGTGGATCCGCTCGACCAGGGCGTCCTGCAGCTCCTGCCTGGTCGCGTCGGGGTGCTCCAGCGCCCAGGCCGCGCCTTCGGCGACCTCGCGCAGGTTGTGGGGCGGGATGCTGGTCGCCATGCCGACCGCGATCCCCGCCGAGCCGTTGACCAGCAGGTTGGGGTAGCGCGACGGCAGCACCGTCGGCTCCTGGGAGCGGCCGTCGTAGTTGGGCTGGAAGTCGACGGTCTCCTGGTCGATGTCGCGGACCATCTCGAGCGCGAGCGGCGCCATCCGGCACTCGGTGTACCGCATCGCGGCCGCGGAGTCGTTGCCCGGCGAGCCGAAGTTGCCCTGGCCGTGGATCAGCGGGGCACGCATCACCCACGGCTGGGCGAGCCGGACCAGGGTGTCGTAGATCGCGGTGTCGCCGTGCGGGTGGTACTGACCCATCACGTCACCGACGACGCGGGAGCACTTGGAGAAGCCGCGGTCGGGCCGGTAGCCGCCGTCGTACATCGCGTAGAGGACCCGGCGGTGCACCGGCTTGAGCCCGTCGCGTACGTCGGGCAGGGCCCGGCCGACGATCACCGCCATCGCGTAGTCGATGTAGGCGCGCTGCATCGAGGTCTGCAGCTCGATCGGCTCGATCCGGCCGCCTCCGCCGCCGTCGCCGGCCAGGTTCTCGGTCTGCTCAGTCACTCTCGGTCTCTCTTCGTCGTCTACTCGGTCTTAGGGAATGGTCTCGAACGCTCGTAGATGGCTATCGACCAGCGAATCGCGGGGTCGCGCGCTAGCGCATCGTGACGCCTCAGATATCGAGGAATCGGACGTCCTTGGCGTTGCGCTGGATGAAGGACCGCCGTTGCTCGACGTCCTCGCCCATCAGGGTCGAGAACACCTCGTCGGCCTGGGCCGCGTCGTCGAGCGTGACCTGCAGCATCAGCCGGCCGTCGGGGTTCATCGTGGTCTCCCACAGCTCATCGGCGTTCATCTCGCCGAGCCCCTTGTAGCGCTGGACGGGGTTCTCCTTGGGCAGCTTCTTGCCCTGCTCGAGCCCGTCTCGGGTCAGCAGCTCGCGCTCGGCGTCGGAGTAGACGAACTCGTGCTCGGCCGGCTTGTTCCACCGGATCCGGTAGAGCGGCGGCTGGGCCATGTAGACGTAGCCGTGCTCGATCAGCGGCCGCATGAACCGGAACAGCAGGGTCAGCAGCAGCGTGTTGATGTGGTGGCCGTCGACGTCGGCGTCGGCCATCAGCACCACCTTGTGGTAGCGCAGCTTGGCGAGGTCGAACTCCTCGTGGATGCCGGTGCCGAGGGCCGAGATGATCGCCTGCACCTCGGCGTTGGCCAGCACCTTGTCGATGCGCGCCTTCTCGACGTTGAGGATCTTGCCGCGGATCGGCAGGATCGCCTGGACGCGGGGGTCACGGCCCTGGCGCGCCGATCCGCCGGCGGAGTCTCCTTCGACGATGAAGACCTCGCACTCGGCGGGATTGGTCGACTGGCAGTCCGACAGCTTGCCGGGCAGGCCGCCACCGCCGAGCAGCCCCTTGCGGGAGCGCGCGAGGTCGCGCGCCTTGCGGGCCGCGAGCCGCGCCGAGGCGGCCGCCTGCGACTTGCGGACGATGTCGCGCCCCTCGGCCGGGTTCTGCTCCAGCCACGCGCCGAGCTGGTCGTTCATGATCCGCTGCACGAAGCCCTTGGCCTCGGTGTTGCCGAGCTTGGTCTTGGTCTGGCCCTCGAACTGCGGCTCGCCGAGCTTGATCGAGATGATCGCGGTGAGCCCCTCGCGGATGTCGTCGCCGGAGACGCGGTCCTCCCGCTTCTTGATCAGGCCCCACTCCTCGCCCCAGTGGTTGACCAGGCCGGTCAGGGAGGCCCGGAAGCCCTCCTCGTGGGTGCCGCCCTCGTGGGTGTTGATCGTGTTGGCGAAGGTGTGCACCGACTCGGTGAAGCTGGTGTTCCACTGCATCGCGACCTCGAGGCTCATGTGGGCCTCGTCGGTCGGCGGCGTCTCGGCCTCGAAGGAGATGACGGTCGGGTTGGCCTTGTCCTTGCGGCGGTTGAGGTGCTCGACGTAGTCGACCAGGCCGCGGTCGTACTTGAAGACCTGCTCGAGCCCGCCGCCCGCGCCCTTGCGGATCCGGTCGGTGCCGGCCTGGTCGACCGAGTCGTGGACGGTGTCGTCCTGGACGGCATCGACGAGGTCTGCGGCCGCCGGTCGCTCGTCGCGGACCACGATCTCCAGGCCCTTGTTGAGGAAGGCGTACTCGCGGATGCGGGTGGTGATGGTCTCCAGGGAGTAGGAGGTGGTCTCGAAGATCGTCTCGCTGGCCCAGTAGGTGACGGTCGTGCCCGTCCCCTCGTCCGCCTCCAGCGGCCGGACCTGCTCGAGGTCGGCGTCGGGGACGCCGAGCTGGAAGGTCTGGCGCCACAGGTGGCCGCGGTTCCTGACCTCGACGACGAGCCGCGAGGACAGCGCGTTGACGACCGAGACGCCGACGCCGTGCAGGCCGCCGGACACCTTGTAGCCGCCACCGCCGAACTTGCCGCCGGCGTGCAGCATGGTCAGCGCCATCGTCACCGCCGGCATGTCCTGGCCCGGCGCGGTGTCGGTCGGGATGCCGCGGCCGTTGTCCTCGACCCGGATCCCGCCGTCCTCCTGCAGCGTCAGCACGATCCGGTCGCAGTGGCCGGCCAGCGCCTCGTCGACCGCGTTGTCCACGATCTCCCAGATCAGGTGGTGCAGGCCGCGCTCACCGGTGGACCCGATGTACATGCCCGGTCGCTTGCGGACCGCCTCGAGGCCCTCGAGGACCTGGATCGCGGAGGCGTCGTACGCGACTCCGACCGGGGATGCAGTGCTGCTCACGCCCTGCTTCTGGTTGTTCTCGACGGCGGTCTCGTCGGTCACGCACACCTCTTTGTGACGGGCCGCCCGCCCCCGGCTCATCGCCCCGGGACGGACCGCTCTGACATGGCGAAGGTCGAGGCTGCGGTGAGCCGTCGACCCGGTGTCCATGGTACCGCCCTCAGGGGCCTGAGCCACGTTCCAGCCCCCGGATCGGGGGGATCTGTGGACAAAAGGGGGCCCTGAGCGCCGTTTGACGGTATCTGCGACGCCCGTGCAGGGGGTCGGATGGGTCCCAGTACGTTCGCGCGGCTCCCAGATCGCCAGATCTGGCGGCATCGGAGGGGTCAGTAGGTGCTCACGTCGAGCAGCCGCTCCTTGGTCGTGTCCTTGTCGTCGGTGCTGTTCCAGTCGAGGCTTCCGGAGCCCTGCAGGGCGGTCCGGACCTGGGCCGGGGTGGCCGCCGGGTTGGCGGCCGAGTAGAGCGCCGCCGCCCCCGCGACGTGGGGGCTCGCCATCGACGTCCCCGAGATCGTCCGGTAGGTGTCGCCCTTCCAGGTCGACCTGATGCACACGCCCGGCGCGATGAGGTCGACGTCGGGGCCGAAGTTGGAGAAGTTGGCGAAGGTGTCGTCGACTGTCGCTGCGGCAGGTGGCCGCGGCACCGCCACCGGGCAGGCCGTTGAAGTCGGCGAGGGCGGAGACCGTGATCACCTCGTTGTACGCCGCGGGGACGTGCCGGGCCGCGTCGTCGGACTCGTTGCCGGCGGCGACCACGAAGGTGACGCCCGCAGTCACGGCCGCGCAGATGGCGCGGTGCAGGGCGTCCTGCCCGGTGCACCCGCCGGCGTCGCTGCCGGTGCCGCCGAGGCTCATGTTGGCGACCTCGATCGCACCGGCGTGCGCGGCGACGTAGTCCACGCCGCAGATCACCGCGGACCAGGACCCGCTGCCGCGGTTGTCCAGGACGCGCACCGGCCAGACGCGGGCACCGGGAGCCATCCCGACCACGCCGTTGGCGTCGTCCTTGGCGCCCACGGTGCCGGCCACGTGGGTGCCGTGCCCGTTGCCGTCCGCGGCCGACTTCCCGGTGGAGCAGTTCTTCGCCCCGGCGGTGTACACGTTCAGGTCCGGGTGGTCCAGGTCGATGCCCGTGTCGATGATCGCCACGTCGACGTTCACGCTGCCGCTGCCGTTGCCCGCGACCGTGTTCGCGGCGTCGGCGTTGGCCCGGTTGATCCCGGTGGGCAGCTCCTGCGCGCTCGCCCGGACGACGCCGTCGGGCTGCACCCAGGCGACGCGGTCGTCGGCCGCGACCCGGGCGGCGGCCGTCGGCGTCATCCGGGCGGCGTACCCCCGGAGCGCGGTGCGGTAGACGTGCGCCACCTCGGCCCCGTGGGCGCGGCCGTGCTCGGCGGCCACCCGTCCGGGGGCGGCGCCGTCGACCAGCACCACGATGTAGGACCCCGCGGCCGGGGTCGAGTCCGGAGGTGCTGCCGCGGCGCGGGGCGGGCCGGCGACCGCGGCGGTCGTCGCCACGGCGAGGAGGAGGGAGGTCACGATACGCATGGACCCATTGGGGACCCGCCACCCCGATGCGGCAATCATCTGGACGAAAACCTCATCCGTAGGTGTCGCGCGGACCCCGCCCGTCGCGGACCGACCGGGGGCCCTTCTTCCAGGTCGGGCCGTGGGGACCGAGGATCTCGATCACGGTGACCGTGCCGTGCCCGAGCTCCTGGTTGAGTCGTCGGACGAGGGTGGGGGTGAGGTACTTCAGCTGGGCGGCCCACGCCGTCGAGGAGGCCCGGACCACCAGCCTGCCGTCGTCGAGGGTCTCGGGGCGGCAGTGGTCGGCAACCTCGTCGCCGACCAGCTCCGGCCAGCGCGCGAAGACTCCCTGCACGCGCAGGTCGAGGTCCCACCCGTGGTCGTCCACGATCCGGCTCACCGTGAGGTCCAGCGGCTGCGGGTCGCGCTCGTCGGGGTGGGCGCCGGAGACCCGGCCGGTGCGGGGCCGGGGCTGCCGTGACCGCTTCTTGCTCCGTTGGGCGGGCGTCGACCGGGCGGAGGCGCGGGTCAACGCACGGGCCAGGTCGAGGCCGTCGTCCCGGTGCTCGGGGGGCGGCCGGCGGTGCGGCCGGGTCGGGAGGCTCACCGGTCATCGTCGTCTCCTCGTACCTCGCCGTCCTCGACGACGAACCGCACCCCCGCCAGGGACGCGGGTACGTCGCCCGCGACGGCCGCGGTCACCAGGACCTGCTCGGCGCCCGAGACGAGCTCGGCCAGCTGGTCGCGGCGGCCGGTGTCGAGCTCGGCGAACACGTCGTCGAGGATCAGGATCGGGTCGTCCCCCTCGGAGCGCAGCAGGTCGTAGGAGGCCAGCCGCAATGCGAGCGCGAACGACCAGCACTCGCCGTGCGAGGCGTAGCCCTTCACCGGGAGCCGGGTCTCGCTGCTGCCCAGGGTCAGCAGCAGCTCGTCGCGATGCGGTCCCACCAGCGAGATTCCGCGGGCGAGCTCGTCGTTGCGGCGGACCTCCAGCTGGTCGAGCAGCGCCTCGACCAGGTCGTCGGTCGTCGCGCCCGTGGCAGGGAGCTCGACCGAGGCGCGGTACTCGATGTCGGCGTCGTCGCGTCCGGCGCCGCGGGCCACGGTCTGGTAGGCCTTCCCGACGTACGGCCGCAGCTGCTCGACCAGGGCGAGCCGCTCGGCGACGAGCTCGGCGCCGGTGCGGGCCAGGTGGGCGTCCCAGACGCCGAGCGTGGCGAGCGCGGACTCCTCCGAGGAGGTGCCCCGCCGCGCGGCCCCGGCCGTCTTCAGCAGCGTGTTGCGCTGGCGCAGCACGCGGTCGTAGTCGGCCCGGACGCCCGCCAGCCGGGGAGTGCGCAGCACCAGCAGGTCGTCGAGGAACTTCCGGCGGTCCGACGGGTCGCCCTTGACGAGGGTCAGGTCCTCGGGGGAGAAGACGACGGTCCGGACCAGGCCCAGCAGGTCACGGGCGCGGGGCAGCGGCGAGCGGTTGACCCGGGCCCGGTTGGACTTCCCGGGGTGCAGCTCGACCTCGAGGACGGCCTCGCGGCCGTCGCGGACCACGCTCGCCCGAACCAGGGCCCGCTCGGCGCCCGCCCGGACGAGGGGGGCCTCGGTCGCCACCCGGTGGGAGGCGAGGCGGGACAGGTAGTCGATCGCCTCGACGAGGTTGGTCTTGCCCTGCCCGTTGCGGCCGATGAAGGCGGAGACGCCCGGCTGCAGCGCGACATCGACGTCGGCGTAGGAGCGGAAGTCGTGCAGCTGGAGGCGGGAGACGTGCATGGTGTCTAGCTCCCGGGGGCGCCCGGTGGCTGCTCCGAGCCCGAGCCGGCCTCCTTCGCGGCGCCGGCCTGGTCCGGGGCCTGCTCACCCGGGGCGTCGCCGCCCTTCGGAGCGTCGGTCTGCATCGCATGGCCGCCGAACTGGTTCCGCATCGCGGCGACCGCCTTCATCGCGGGGGAATCGTCCTGCCGGGAGACGAACCGGGCGTAGAGCGCCGCGGTGATCGCGGGCGTGGCGACGGCGTTCTCGATCCCGGCCTCGACGGTCCAGCGGCCCTCACCGGAGTCCTCGGCGTACCCGCGGATCCCGGCCAGGTCGGGATCCTCGTCGAGTGCGGCCACCAGCAGGTCGAGCAGCCACGACCTGATCACCGTGCCCTCCCGCCACGACCGGAAGACCTCGGTGACGTTGTCGACCAGGCCGACCTTGTCCAGCAGCTCCCAGCCCTCGGCGTAGGCCTGCATCACGGCGTACTCGATGCCGTTGTGGACCATCTTGGAGAAGTGGCCGGCGCCCACGGCGCCGGCGTGGACAGCCCCGAACTCGCCCTCGGGCTTGAGGGCGTCGAAGGCGGGCTGGACCTTGGCGACGTCCTCGGCGGACCCGCCGTACATCAGGGCGTAGCCGTTCTCCAGGCCCCAGACGCCACCGGAGACCCCGCAGTCGACGAAGCCGACACCCTTCTCCGCGAGGTGCGCGGCGCTGACCTCGTCGTCGGACCACCGGGAGTTGCCGCCGTCGACGACGAGGTCGCCCTCGCCGAGCAGGTCGCCGAGCGCACGGATGGTCTCGCGGGTCGGGTCGCCCGCCGGCACCATCACCCACACCACCCTCGGGGACGAGAGCTTGCCGACCATCTCCTCGAGGCTGCCGACGTCGGAGACCTCGCGGTTGCGGTCGTAGCCGACGACGGTGTGGCCCGCGTTCGAGAGGCGGGTGCGCATGTTGCCACCCATCTTGCCGAGTCCGACGAGCCCGATGTCCATGCGGCTCAGTCAATCACGCGGTGCGGAACGGCCGATCACGTCACGAGAGGAGTCGTCGCGGCATCAACAGGTAGCGGAACCCGGAGTCCTCGCCGTCGGACACCGACCCGGAGATCACGACCGGCTTGGAGGCCTGGGTGAACGCGAGCTCGACGACCTCCTCGTCGATCGCGGTCAGCCCGTCGAGCAGGAACTGCGGGTTGAAGCCCGTGGTGAGGTCCTCGCCCTCGATCCGGGCCTCGATCGACTCCGAGGCCTGCGCCTCCTCGCCGGAACCGGCGTCGAGGGTCAGGACGCCGTCGCTGAAGGCCAGCTGCACCGCGGTGTTCCGCTCGGCGACCAGGGCCACGCGCTTGACCGACTCGACCAGGGATGCCTTGTCCAGCTTGGCCACGGTCAGGTGCTCGTGGGGGAACAGGCTGCGGACCTTGGGGAACTCGCCGTCGAGCAACCGGGTCGTCGTACGGCGGGTGCCGCCGGCGGCCGCGCCCTCGAAACCGATGATGCCCTCGCCGGCACCGCTGGCGGCCAGCGCGATCGTCACCTCGCTGCCCGCGGTGAGCGACTTGGCGGTGTCGCCGAGCACGCGGGCGGGGACGAGGGCGGCCACCGACTCGTCGGGGGTGCGCGGGTCCCAGCTGATCTCGCGGTGGGAGAGCCGGAACCGGTCCGTGGCCAGCAGCGAGATGTTGGCGCCGTCGATCTCGATCCGGACGCCGGTGAGCACCGGCAGCATGTCGTCGCGCCCGGCGGCCGTGACCGCCTGCGACACGGCGTGCGCGAACTCGTCGGACCGGATGGTCCCGGTGGCCGTCGGCATGTCCGGCAGGGTGGGGTAGTCCTCCACGGGCATCGTCTGGAGGCTGAACCGGGCCGAGCCACAGGTGAGGGAGACCCGGGGTCCGTCCAGCACCATCGTCACCGGCTTGGCCGGGAGGCTGCGGCAGATGTCGGCCAGGAGGCGACCGCTGACCAGGGCCCGGCCCTCGTCGGAGACGTCGGCCTGCAACGTGGCGCGCGCCGAGGTCTCGTAGTCGAACGTGGACAGCACCAGGCCGTCGTTGCTGGCGTCGATGAGCAGTCCGGACAGGACCGGGGCGCTCGGACGGACCGGGAGGCTGCGAGCAGCCCAGGCGACGGCATCGGCGAGTACGTCGCGGTCGACGCTGAACTTCACGTGGGGTCCTTCGTGGTTCGTCGAGCCTGCTCGGGGCTCGGGCAGATCGGGGTGCGGGGCGTTCTGGACTGCGCATCCTGCCATGCAGGAGGCGGCTGCGGGAGGTTCGGTGGGGAATGAGGCCACCCGGATCGCGGCGCGGAGTGAGTTGTCCCCAGGCGGACGTCGTTCAGGATGTTCACCGAGGATCGATCCAGTTGCAGGTTCGTGGGAGTCATAGCATCGGTGGAAACTGTGGATGACCGGTGTTGGTGCAGGTCAGCGGGGTGATCGGGGGTGCACAGGGGTGTGGGTGGAGGGAGGCAAAGCCCGCCGGGGGTGTGAATGACAGGTGTCCGGGTCGGAAACACTCACCGGTTGTCCACATCTTGTGCAGAGCGAGGACGGGCCGGCCCACATGTCCTCCACAAGCGTGACGGTCGCGCGGATCAGCCCTGACGGGCCTGCATCTTGATCCGGTTGGTGAGCTCGCTGACCTGGTTGAAGACGGCCCGGCGCTCGGCGAGCAGCTGGCGGATCTTCTTGTCGGCGTACATCACGGTGGTGTGGTCGCGGTCCCCGAACTGGGCGCCGATCTTGGGCAGCGACAGGTCGGTGAGCTCCCGGCACAGGTACATCGCGATCTGCCGCGCCATCACGAGGTGTCGACCCCGGCTGGGTCCGGTGACCTCGTCGATCGCGAGGCCGAAGTAGGCGGCGGTCTGGGCGATGATCAGCCCGGCGGTGATCTCGGGCTCGCCGCCCTCGGGGATCAGGTCCTTGAGCACGATCTCCGCCAGGGTCATGTCGACCTCCTGGCGGTTCAGGTTGGCGAAGGCCGTCACCCGGATCAGGGCGCCCTCGAGCTCGCGGATGTTGGTCTGGATCTTCGAGGCGATGAACTCGAGGACGTCGGGGGGCGCGGTCATCCGGTCCATGGCGGCCTTCTTGCGGAGGATCGCGATCCGGGTCTCGAGGTCCGGCGGCTGCACGTCGGTGATCAGGCCCCACTCGAACCGGTTGCGCAGCCGGTCCTCGAGCCGCTCGAGCCGCTTGGGGGCCCGGTCGGAGGTGAGCACGATCTGCTTGTTCGCGTTGTGCAGGGTGTTGAAGGTGTGGAAGAACTCCTCCTGGGTCTGGGTCTTGCCCTCGAGGAACTGGATGTCGTCGATCAGGAGCACGTCCACGTCGCGGTAGCGCCGCTTGAACCGGTCCTGCCGGTCGTCACGGATCGCGTTGATGAACTCGTTGGTGAACTCCTCGCTGGAGACGTAGCGCACCTTGGCGCCGCTGTAGAGGCTGCGCACGTAGTGGCCGATCGCGTGCAGCAGGTGGGTCTTGCCGAGACCGGAGTCGCCGTAGACCAGCAGCGGGTTGTAGGCCTTGCCGGGCGCCTCGGCCACGGCCACCGCGGCCGCGTGGGGGAACCGGTTGGAGGACCCGATGACGAAGGTCTCGAAGGTGTACTTGGGGTTGAGGCGTGTCTCGAGCGCCGTGGACCGTCCCTGGTCGGGGAGTCTCGGCGCGCTCGGCCCGCATCGGCGCACCCGGGCCATTCGTCGACTTGTCGACTTGTTGACCCATCCACTCATCGGAGGTGGGCGCGGGGGCCGGTCCCTCGTCGTACGCCGGCGGGGCGGCGGGGTAGCCGGGGCTCGCCTGCTCCTCGAGTGCGGGGTTCACGGTCACCGCGATCCGGATCTCGCGGGCAAAGGTGACCGTCAGGGCGTCCTCGAGCTGGCCGCGCAGTCGCCCTTCGAGCTGACTGCGGGTGAACTCGTTGGGGACGGCGATGATCGCGGTGCTCTCGTGGAGGGTCACCGGCTCGCTGGCCCGCAGCCAGGCGCGCTGGTTGGGCTGCAGCTCCTCGAGGACGGTGCGCCACGCGGCGCCGAGATCGGACGTGGTCTGCTCCACGGGGGTTCCCGCTTTCCAATTCGTGTCGTTCCTGGTCGGGTCGCGCTGACCCGATTTGCTCCACAAGTTTGTCCACAGGTTGTGAACCCGGCCCACTCCCTGTGGAGAGAACCGTTCCGAGAGCCATCACAGACGCGCTGGCCGTGACATTAATGCAGGTCAGAGGCGCATTTCCCGGGTTTGTGACCCCGGTCACCACAGTCGCCGCTGACCGGCCAGATCCTACGATGGAGGGGAACCTCGGCGGGCTCGAACGTAACAAGCAGTTGAGGTCGGCGGCAAGGGTTCATCCACAGGCCGGCGACCCGGCGGGCCGCCACGGTTTGACCCTGTCGGAAACCAGCGCGTACCGTTGGCCGGTCGAAGCCGCCAGAAGGCTTCGCGGCTCACTGGTGTCGACCGGTGCCGCATGTCCACGAGGGGTCGTGGGTGCGCGGTGCCAGCCGAAACGGCCGTGCTGCTGTCGTGCCCGTGACCCCAGCCCGCAGACGAAAGAGAAACTCGTGAGCAAGCGTACCTATCAGCCGAACAACCGTCGTCGCCACAAGGTGCACGGTTTCCGTCTGCGCATGCGGACTCGCGCCGGCCGCGCCATCTTGAACTCGCGCCGCCGCAAGGGCCGCAAGAGCCTGTCGGTCTGACGTCGGCGGCGCCCCGTGCTGCCCGCGGCTCGTCGGCTCACCGACGCGGACCGCTTCCGGCAGGCGATCCGCGCAGGTCGGCGCGCCGGTTCGGCCACCCTCGTGGTTCATCTCGATGACCAGGACCGTGGCTCTGCTGACCACCCAGCCGCGCAGGTCGGGCTGGTGGTCAACCGCGCCGTCGGGAACGCCGTCGTCCGGAACCGTGTGAAGCGCCGACTCCGCCACCTCGCCCGCGAGCACCTCAGCGCGCTGCCGGACGCTGCCGTGCTCGTGATCCGGGCGCTCCCGCCCGCGGCGGGCGCGTCGTACGCGGAACTTCGGGGCGACCTGGACCGTTGCCTGACTCGAGTGACCTCATGAAGCTCCTCCTGATCGGCCTGCTGAAGGCCTACCGACTGCTGATCAGCCCGTTGTACGGGCAGGTCTGCCGCTACCACCCCTCCTGCTCGGCGTACGCCCTCGAGGCCGTCACCGTGCACGGGAGCCTGCGCGGCACCTGGCTCGCGCTGCGCCGACTCACTCGCTGCCACCCGTGGGCGGCGGGCGGCTACGACCCTGTCCCGGCCCGTCCGACGGGTCCCATCACCATGCCCGGAGGGCTACCTCAGTGATCGAGTTCTTCAGCAGCATCGGCGGCTTCATCATGACGCCGCTCTACTACATTATTTCAGTAGTGATGGTTGGCTTCCACAACCTGTTCAGCAGGTTCCTGGACCCGGCCGGCGGATTGTCCTGGGCGCTGTCGATCGTCGGTCTCACGCTGGTGATCCGGGCCGCCCTGATCCCGCTGTTCGTCAAGCAGATCAAGTCCAGCCGGAACATGCAGCTGATCCAGCCCAAGGTGAAGGAGCTGCAGAAGAAGTACGGCCACGACCGGGAGCGGCTCGCCCAGGAGACGATGAAGCTCTACCGCGAGAGCGGGACCAACCCCTTCGCCTCGTGCATGCCGATCCTGCTGCAGATGCCGATCTTCTTCGCCCTGTTCCGGCTGCTCGACCGCGCCTCCCACGGCGACCCGCGCGGCATCCTGACCCAGACGCAGGCGGACGACTTCGGTGCCGCGCAGCTGTTCGGGGTGACCATCTCCAAGACCTTCCTCAGCGCCGACGGCGACGTCGGGGTGATGCTGATGGCCGCGATCCTGGTCCTGGCGATGACGCTCACCACCTTCCTCACCCAGCGCCAGCTGATGAGCAAGAACATGCCGGCCGACGCCCTGAGCGGGCCGTACGCCCAGCAGCAGAAGCTGCTCCTCTACGTGCTCCCGCTCGTGTTCGCGGTGGGTGGCATCGCGTTCCCGATCGGCGTCCTGCTCTACTGGACGACCTCGAACCTGTGGACGATGGGCCAGCAGTTCTACGTGATCCGCAACAACCCGGCTCCCGGCACCCCGGCCGCGAAGGCCAAGGAGGAGCGGGAGCGGGCGAAGGCCGCGCGACACGGCGCGGCTCCGACCGCGACCGACGAGCCGACACCGGCCCCCGAGGCCGACCGCCGTCCGGCAGCGCGGCAGCAGCCGAAGAAGAAGTCGCGCCAGCAACGCAAGAAGTCCGGCGGCCAGTCCGCCACAACGAAGAAGGGGAAGAGCCGATGACGGACAAGGCCACCGAGACCGACACCGTGGAGCAGGTCACCGAGGACGCCGGTGAGGAGTCCGTGGAGGAGACCGGCAGCACCGCCCGGATCGACGAGCTGGAGAACGAGGGCGAGATCGCCGCGGACTACCTCGAGGAGCTCCTCGACATCGCCGACCTCGACGGCGACCTGGACATGGATGTCGACGGCGACCGCGCGGCCGTCTCGATCGTCGGTGCCGACCTGCAGCAGCTGGTGGGACGCGACGGCGAGGTGCTCGACGCGCTCCAGGAGCTGACCCGACTCGCGGTCTACCGCGAGACCGGGGAGCGTTCCCGACTCATGCTCGATGTGTCCGGCTTCCGCGAGAACCGCCGCCGGGAGCTGGTGGCGCAGGCCGAGGAGAGCATCGCCCGGGTGAGGGAGAGCTCGGAGCAGGTGTCGCTGCCGCCGATGACTCCGTTCGAGCGCAAGGTGGTCCACGACGCGGTGGCCGCCGCGGGACTCACCTCGGAGTCCGAGGGCGTCGAGCCACGCCGCTTCGTGGTGATCCTCCCGGCCTGAGTCGACCGACTCCCCGTGGTTTCACGTGAAACAAGACCCTCCGCGCCGGCCGTGGCGCGGAGGGTCTTTTCCGCTTCCCGGCTCCCCCTCGCCGAGCGATACGCCGACCTCCTCGCCACCGAAGGTGTGCTCCGCGGTCTCATCGGCCCGCGCGAAGGGCCGCGGCTGTGGGAGCGGCACCTGCTCAACTGCGCCGTCCTCGGGGACGCCGTCCCGGAAGGTGCCACGGTGTGCGACCTCGGGTCGGGAGCCGGTCTCCCCGGCGTCGTCCTGGCGATCGTCCGCCCCGACCTCGACGTGACCCTGGTCGAGCCGCTGCTGCGCCGGACCACCTTCCTCGAGGAAGTGGTGGCCGAGCTGGGGCTGGATCAGGTGCGGGTGGTCCGGGCCCGCGCCGAGGAGCTGCACGGGAAGGCGACGTTCGACGTGGTGACGTCGCGGGCCGTGGCTCCCCTGGGCCGGCTGCTCGGCTGGTCGGTGCCCCTCGTCGCCGCCGGCGGCGCGGTGCTGGCGATGAAGGGGTCCTCGGCGCGTGACGAAATCCAGGGCGCTGCGAAGGTGTTGCGGCGCCTGCGCTGCGCCACGCCGGAGGTGCTCGAGCTGGGGGCGGAAATTGTTCATCCACCGACGACGGCGGTCCGGGTGGCCCGGGCCGCCGAGGCGGGGTAGGTTGACCCGGTTGCCTCGCTCGGGGCGGCCTCAGAACGACGTGGAGGAATCGCGGTGACCCCAGGGTCCACACCCGGTCGGGCGGGCCCGTTGGGGTGGCCCGAGGTGGAGGCGCCCCGGTTATCCACCGGGCTCGGGTGGCCCGGTGAGCGGAGTTATCCACAGGTTGTTCCCACTCATCCACAGACCGCGACAACGACGGAGAGCACCCCCGTGGTTTCACGTGAAACACCGCCGGCCCCGTTCCTGGTCCGCACCGCCGGCGACGTGGCCGATGCCGATGCCGGACCCGAGGACCACAGCACGCCGCTGGCCCGGGCCGCCGAGCACATCGTGCTGGCCCGCCAGGGCGCCCGGATGCGACCGGCGCTGCCGCGGCCGGACCGCACCCGAGTCGTGGTGGTGGCGAACCAGAAGGGCGGGGTCGGCAAGACCACCTCGACCGTGAACATCGCCGCCGCGCTGGCCCAGCTGGGTCAGCGGGTGCTGGTGATCGACCTCGACCCGCAGGGCAACGCCTCGACGGCGATGGGGGTCGACCACCACCGTGGCGTGCCGTCGACCTACGACGCCGTCGTGGAGGGCACGCCGCTGACCGAGGTCGTGGTGCCGTGCCCCGATGTCGACGGCCTCTTCGTGGTGCCGGCGACGATCGACCTGGCCGGCGCCGAGATCGAGCTGGTCAGCGTGGTGGCCCGGGAGGGTCGGCTGCTGAAGGCGATCACGGGCCACCCCGGGGTCGGCAGCGCCGAGGAGGCAGGGGAGGAGCGGTTCGACTACGTCTTCGTGGACTGCCCGCCCTCGCTGGGCCTGCTGACGTTGAACGCGCTCGTGGCAGGCGCGGAGATGATGATCCCGATCCAGGCGGAGTACTACGCGCTCGAGGGGTTGGGACAGCTGCTCGAGACCGTGGAGATGGTCCGTCAGCACCTCAATCCGCGGCTCACCGTCTCCACGATCCTGATCACCATGTACGACGGCCGCACCCGTCTCGCCCAGGGCGTCGCCGAGGAGGTCCGCGACCACTTCGGGGACCAGGTGCTCAAGGCGTCGGTACCCCGTTCGGTGCGGGTCTCGGAGGCACCGTCGTACGGCCAGACCGTGATGACCTACGATCCTGGCTCCGCGGGTGCCCTGTGCTACCTCGAGGCCGCCCGGGAGATCGCGACCAAGGGAGCACCCGCATGAACACCACCGGAAAGACCCAGCGCCGCGGCCTCGGCCGCGGCCTCGGCTCGCTGATCCCGACCGCGCCTGCCCAGGCGGAGGCGGAGGCCGTCGACACGCCCGACGGCGCGGTGCCGCACGACGGCTCGAGCGCTCCCTACGCTGGGGGAAGCGACGGGCAGGCACCGCCGACGGGACCCGACACGTCCGCGCCCGCACCCGTGGCCGGCGCCGTGTTCGCCGAGATCCCCCTCGACCAGATCCGGCCCAACCACGCCCAGCCACGCCAGGTCTTCGACGAGGAGGCGATGGCCGAGCTGGTGCACTCGATCTCCGAGATCGGGCTGCTGCAGCCGATCGTGGTCCGGCGGACCGGCGAGGACGCCTTCGAGCTGGTGATGGGCGAGCGCCGCTGGCGCGCCGCGCAGCAGGCCGGTCTGACCGCGATCCCGGCGATCGTCCGGGAGACCGGCGACAACGACATGCTCCGGGACGCGTTGCTGGAGAACCTGCACCGCTCGGAGCTCAACCCTCTCGAGGAGGCCGCGGCCTACCAGCAGCTCCTCGAGGACTTCGGCTGCACCCACGACCAGCTCGCCTCCCGGATCGGTCGCTCCCGCCCGCAGATCAGCAACACCCTGCGGCTGTTGCGCCTGAGCCCGGCCGTGCAGCGCCGGGTCGCGGCCGGTGTCCTCTCCGCCGGCCACGCGCGCTCGCTGCTCGCGGTCGAGGACGGCGACCTCCAGGACCGGCTGGCCCAGCGCGTCGTGTCCGAGGGGATCAGCGTCCGCGGCCTCGAGGAGATCGTCGCCGTGGGCGACACCGGTCGGAGCACCACCGCACCGGCGCGCCGCAAGCCGGTGGCCCCCGGCCTCACCGAGCTCGCCGACCGCCTCTCCGACCGGCTCGAGACGCGGGTGAAGGTCGACCTGGGCAAGAGCAAGGGCAGGATCACCGTGGAGTTCGCGTCGATGGAGGACCTGCGGCGGATCGTCGACGTGATGGACCCCCGCAACCGCTCCGACCGGCCCATCTGAGCTGAGCAACGGCGTCGAAGCACGACGCGGACAATCAGACGATGAGTCGCTATGTCGACAAACCGATTCGTCACTCTGCCGATCTAGCTGCCTTCCGCGCGGCGCGCTCGGCCTTCTCCTCGGCGTCGAGCCGGGCGGCCTCCTCCAGCGTGGGTGCGGACCCGCCGTGGGAGACCGGGACCCACCAGGAGCCGGGGGGCTGTTCCGCTGCCGGGTAGGCGGCGATCGCCTCGTCGAGCAGTCCCTGCATGGCCGCCTTGAGGTCGGCGGTCTCGGCGACCGGGTCTCGCACCGGTCGGCGCCAGAGGTGCCCCGACCCGGATCAGGATGCGTCTTGCCGCGGGAGAAGTCCCGTGGGTGGTCCTTCGTCATCATCCGCTGGGTCCCCCACACCACGACGGGGACGAGCGGTACGCCGGCCTCCGCCGCGATCCGCACCGCGCCGGTCTTGAACTCCTTGAGCTGCATCGCCCGCGAGATCGTGGCCTCGGGGAAGATCCCGACCGCCTCGCCGGCGCGGAGGTACTCCACCGCGGTGTCGTACGACGCCACGCCGGCGCCGCGGTCGACCTCGATGTGGTGCAGCGAGCGCATCAGGGGCCCGGTGTAGCGGTGGTCGAACAGCTCACGCTTGGACATGAAGCGCACCTTGCGGCCCGACGGGTTGGCCGCGAGGCCGCCGTACACGAAGTCGACGTAGGAGATGTGGTTCACCGCGAGCATCACCCCGCCCGTGCGGGGGACGTGCTCGGTCCCGGTCATCTCGATCTTCTGGCCGAGCAGCCGGAACGCGGTCTTGCACGCCACGATGATCGGGGGATAGGTCAGGTCACGCACGCGGCACCTCCGCTGCAGGCAATGGCTGGCCTCGAGCGTAGGTGGTCAGGGGTGGGGCGCCGTCAGCGGCGGGTCTCCAGGAACTCCGCGATCCGCCCGATGGCCTCCTCGAGCATCCCGACGTCGGGGAGGGTGACCAGCCGGAAGTGGTCGGGGCGGGGCCAGTTGAAGCCCGTCCCGTGGGTCACCAGCAGCTTCTTGCTGCGCAGCAGGTCGATCACGAACGTCTCGTCGTCCTCGATCCCGTAGACGTCGTGGTCCAGGCGCGGGAAGCAGTAGAGCGCGCCCCGGGGGCGCACCGAGGTGACGCCCGGGATCTCGTTGAGGAGCCGGTCGGCGAGCATGCTCTGCTCGTAGAACCGGCCGCCGGGCACGATCAGCTCCTCGATCGACTGGTACCCGCCGAGTGCGGTCTGGATCGCGTGCTGGGAGGGCACGTTGGGGCACATCCGCATGTTCGCGATGAGGGTGAGCCCCTCGAGGAAGTCCTCCGCGAGCTCCTTGGGGCCGGAGATCATCACCCAGCCGGCGCGGTAGCCGCACACCCGGTAGGCCTTGGACAGTCCGCTGAAGGTCAGGCACAGCACGTCGTGCCCGGCCGCCTTGGCGGCGTGGTGGTGGACGGCGTCGTCGAAGATGATCTTCTCGTAGATCTCGTCGGCGAAGACGACCAGCCGGTGCCGCCGGGCGATGTCGACCAGCGCCTCGACCGTCTGCTTGCTGTAGACCGCCCCGGTCGGGTTGTTGGGGTTGATGATCACCAGCGCGTGGGTGTTCTCGGTGATCTTCGACTCGATGTCGGCCAGGTCGGGGTTCCAGTCGTTCTCCTCGTCGCACAGGTAGTGCACGGGGGTACCGCCGGCCAGGGTCACCGCGCCGGTCCACAGCGGGTAGTCCGGCGCGGGGACGAGGATCTCGTTGCCGTCGTCGACGAACGCCTGGAGCACCATCGAGATCAGCTCGGAGACTCCGTTGCCGATGAAGACGTCCTCGACGCTCACGTCCCGCAGGCCGTGCTCCTGGTAGTAGTGGGCCACGGCGGTCCGGGCCGGGTAGATGCCCTGGGAGTCGCTGTAGCCCTGGGCCTCGGGCAGGTGGTGGACCATGTCGGCCACGATCGCCTCGGGGGCGTCGAACCCGAACGGCGCCGGGTTGCCGATGTTGAGCTTGAGGATCCGGTGCCCCTCGGCCTCCAGCCGCTGGGCCTCGACCAGGATCGGGCCGCGGACGTCGTACCGGACGTTGTGGAGCTTCCTGCTCTGACGGATCGGGCGCACGAGCGCCATCCTCTCAGTCGATACGATGGGAGCGGAGAGGCCGCCCATGTCCCGGAAGATCGTCCGGCTGACGCTGGACCACCTGCAGGAGCTCTCGGCTCCGTGCCGCTCCTGCCTGTTCTGGGAGCGGGACCCGGTCCGCCGGAGCCAGGTCGCGGACCCGGTGGCGGAGAAGGAGGCCTGGATCTCCCACGTGCTGCGCGAGTGGGGCTCGTGCGGGCGGGTGGCCGCTGATCGATGACCGGCCGGTCGGGTTCGTCGTCTACGCGCCCGAGGCGTTCGTCCCGGGTGCGGCTGGGTTCCCGACGGCACCGGTGTCGCCGGACGCGGTGCTGCTCACCATCGCCTACGTCGCCCCCGGCCACGACAAGGGCGGCCTGGGCAGGATGCTGGTCCAGGGCATGGCCCGGGACCTGGTCAAGCGCGACATCCGCGCGGTCGAGGCTTTCGGTGACACGCGGGGGAAGGCCCCGTGCGTGCTGTCGGTCGACTTCCTCGGCAGCGTCGGCTTCAAGACCCAGCGGGCGCACCCCACGACGCCGCGGATGCGGATGGACCTGCGCAGCACGCTCACCTGGAAGTCGGAGGTGGAGGCCGCCCTGGAGCGGTTGGTCGGCGCCGTACGACCGGCGCCGAAGGCGACCCGCACCAGCCGCTGACCGCGGTCCGGCATGCGTCGAGCCCGGGTCAGGACCCGGGCTCGAGCAGGGAGCGGTGTCAGGCGATGTATTCGGCCAGCTCGTTGAGCAGCGTGGCCTTGGGGCGGGCACCCACGATCGTCTTCACGACCTCGCCGCCGTGGTAGACGTTGATCGTCGGGATGCCGGTGACGCGGTAGGACGACGGGGTGACGGGGTTCTCGTCGACATTCATCTTGAGGAGGGTGATCTTGTCGCCGTGCTCGGCGTGGATCTCGTCGAGGATCGGGGCGACCTGACGGCACGGCCCGCACCACTCGGCCCAGAAGTCCACGAGAACAGGCTTGTCGGACTTGAGGACCTGGGCCTCGAAGTCGGAGTCGGTCACGGCTGCGATGTTCGCCACGGATCTGTCCCTTTCGGTGAGCTTGTGTGTCGAGGTCTGTGCCCAGTCAACACCAGGACACCGACAGTTGTTCCGAGCGTGGCCGGAGTCTCAGGCGCCGGCGGTCTGCACGGCCTCGGTGAACGCCTCGGTCGCAGCGGCGTCGCCCGCGGTCGAGGCGTGGTGGTCGAGCGCGGCCAGGAAGCGCTCGGCGTCGAGCGCGGCGGCGCACCCCGTCCCGGCGGCGGTGACCGCCTGGCGGTAGTGGTGGTCGACCACGTCACCCGAGGCGAAGACCCCGCTCAGGTTGGTCCTGGTGGACGGGTGGTCGACCAGGACGTAGCCGTTCTCGTCGAGGTCCACCTGGCCGGTCAGCAGCTCCGAGCGGGGGTCGTGGCCGATCGCGATGAACAGGCCCGTGGCCTCCAGCGGGCGGGTCTCGCCGGTGACGGTGTCGCGCAGCGTGAGCGACTCGAGGCTCTCGGTGCCGTTGATCGACTCGATCTCGGCGTTCCAGACGATCTCGAGCTTGGGGTCGGCGAAGGCGCGCTCCTGCATGATCTTGGACGCGCGCAGCTCGTCGCGGCGGTGGATGAGGGAGACCTTGGAGCCGAAGCGGGTGAGGAAGGTCGCCTCCTCGATGGCGGAGTCGCCGCCGCCGACGACCGCGATGTGCTGCTCGCGGAAGAAGAACCCGTCGCAGGTGGCGCACCAGGAGACCCCGCGGCCGGAGAGCTGCTCCTCGTTGGGCAGTCCCAGCTTGCGGTAGCCCGACCCGGTGGCGAGGATCACCGACCGCGCGGTGAAGGTGTCGGTCGCGGTCTTCACGACCTTGACGTCGCCGGTCAGGTCCACCTCGACCACGTCGTCGGCGAGCAGCTCGGCCCCGAACCGCTCCGCCTGGGCACGCATCTCGTCCATCAGCGCCGGACCCATGATCCCGTCGCGGAACCCCGGGAAGTTCTCCACCTCGGTGGTGTTCATCAGCGCGCCACCGGCGGTCACCGAGCCCTCGATGATCAGCGGGGACAGCGACGCCCGGGCGGCGTACACGGCCGCGGTGTAGCCCGCGGGGCCGGAGCCGATGATGATGACGTTGCGGGGGTCGGACATGAAGGGGCGCTCCTGGGATCGGTGGGTACGGATGCCAGAACCGATCGTAGGCGAGAGACATTCCCCGGGCGCAGGTCGCCGCCCGGACCGCCCGCTCAGGGCGCGGGGAGGGTGACCGAGCGGTCGGGCTCGGTGCTGCCGCACAGGAACAGGTCGGCGACCTGGGTGTCGCCCTGGGGACGGCGGAAGACCACCACGGCCGGCTGGCCGTCGTACCGGACCGGCACGAACGTGCCGGCCCCCCAGCTGGCGGTGCGGCAGGTCTGGCGCAGGGCGCTGTTGGGTGCGCGCGCATCCAGTCCCGCCAGGGAGCCGTCGGCGAAGCGCTCGCCGCGTGGAGCGGACGTCGTCGGCGAAGTCCGCCGGACTGGAGCTCGACCAGCCGTCTGTCGGCGGCGTAGGACTCGGCCGGGCTGTCCTCCTCGACGGTGGCCCCGGGTACCTGACCTCGTCCCGCTGCGCGGTCACCCCGTTGTCCTCGGACTCCAGCTCCCGGCCCGCGGTGCCGGCGCTGGGCGCCTCCAACGCCTCGTTGTCGCCGGGTTGGACCACCTGGTTCGAGGCCGATCCCGACCGCCACCACGGCGGCAGCGGCCACCAGGAGCGTGGCGGTACGGCGGCGGCGGCGCGCCAGCGAGATCACGGGGGCGGTCCCGCGCGGGCTCCTCGGCCAGGCCCTCGAGGACCCGGTCCAGGCGCGCGGCCACCTCGACGGGCAGTGGATCGGTGTGGCGGGCCTCGACGAGCAGGCGGCGCACCTCCTCCTCGGCGGGGTTCGACGGGGACTCGTCGGTCACGGTGCACCTCCTCTCGCGGGGTCTTCGGCCGGGGCCGGGTGTGGTCGGAACAGTGGTGGGACTCAGGCGGGAGCCGGAGGCCCGCGCGGCTCCGTGGATCGGACGGGTGGGGCGGGGGCAGGGTTCCCCGGCTCGGCGTGGTCCGGCTCACGGCCCGGGTCGAGCACGCCCAGCAGCACGGCGAGCCGGCTCCGGCCCCGCGAGCACCGGGACTTCACCGTGCCCACCGCACAGCCGAGCATCTCGGCGACCTCCGCGACGGGATGGCCCTCCATGTCGACCAGCACCAGCGCGGCCCGCTGCTCGGCGGGGAGGGTGGCGAGAGCCGCCAGGACCTGGGTACGCCGCTCGTCGGCGACGGCCCGGTCCGCGGGGTCCTCCGTCGAGCTGGTGGCCAGGGACCCGCGGTCGCCCACCTCGTCGAGGTCGTCGGGCAGCGCCTCGGCCCGCCGCACCTTCGCCGCCCGGATCCGGTCCAGGCACGCGTTGACGACGACCCGGTGCAGCCAGGTGGTGACGGCGGCCTCCCCGCGGAACGAGCCGGCCCGTCGGTAGGCGGCGATCAGCCCGTCCTGCAGGCCGTCGGCGGCGTCGTCGGGGTTGCCCATGGTGCGCAGGGCGACGGCCCACAGGCGGTCCCGGTGGCGGGTGAAGAGCACGCCGAAGGCCTCGGCGTCGCCGTGCACGTGGGCCGACAGCAGGTCGGCGTCGGACCGGTGGTCGCCGTACGGCGTGGTCATCCCCGCGCCGTCTCCGGGCCTGTCATCGGGCCCATCGTGGGGCTCATCCCCGCACCACCACCTCGGCGACCTCGCCCCGGAAGCCGCTCTCCACCGGGGGCAGCGAGGTCAGCCACACCACCAGGAACCTGCCCGAGGCCGGCTCGTCGAAGGCGATCTGCTCGCGGGCCCGCGCCGTCGTGGTCGAGGCAGGGTCGAGCCCGGCCACGCCCGTCGGGGCGGTGCGGGTGAGGTAGAGGCTGACGTCGGTGGGCTCGCCGCCCATGCTCAGGTCGACCTCCCGGACCTCCTCGACCCCGCCGAGGTCGAGGACCAGGCCGACGCCGGTCTTGAGGCCACCGGGTCCGAAGTCCTGGAAGTAGGTCTCGGTGCTCCAGGAGGTCTGCTGGTTCCCGTCGACCACCAGCGGCGCCTGCTCGGGCTTCTCCTCGGGCGGATCGCCCTGGGGGTCGAGGTCGGTGACTCCGGCGACCTCGATCGGTCGGGCGTCGGTCGCGGGCGTGGCGCTGGCGGAGGGTTCGGGTTCGGGCTCGTTGCCCAGCGGCGAGCGGCCACGGCCGAGGTTGAACGCGAACACGATCGCCACGAGCAGGAGCAGGGCGGCCGCGACGGCCCCCGCGAGACGCAGCCAGTTGCGGCCGGGCACCTCGTCGTCGGTCTCGTCCTCCTCGGCAACGGGGATCACGCCGCTCCCGGTCGCACCGGTGTCCCAGGGCCAGTACTCACGCGAGGGCGTGGCGGCGCCGTGGCGGGGCCTGCGGACGGGTTCGCCCTCGGGCGGTGTCGGCGCGAAGAGCGGACGCTCGGGTGGATCCTCGAACGGCGGCGGGGGCGGGGGCTTCTCGGCCCGCGCCGCCAGCCAGGAGACCTCGTCGCTCTCGTCGTCGAAGATCGGCATCCCGGCCTGGGTGGGCTGCTCGGTCGGCGCCGGCTCGGGCGGGGTGACCCCCGGGGCGATCCCCGGGACGACGGTGGTCGGCGCGTCCGGTACGGCGGCAGGGGCCGCATCGTGGGCGTCCGGGTCGGCGGGAGGAGGATCGGCGGCTCCCGGCTCGGGGGCTTCGGCCGGTGCGGCCGTGTCCTCGGAGGCGAAGTCGGGGACGCAGGCGCGTCGTGCGCGCCCGGTGGCGGAGGAGCCGCGGGCGGGACCGCGGCCGACGCGGCGGCGTACCTGCTCGAGGCGGCCTCGGCGGCGACCATCCCGGACGCATCGCCCACGAACTCGCGCAGCGCGTCGCGGATCGAGGCCGCAGAGGCGAGGCCGTTGGCGTCGGCGTCCGCCCCGGAGGTGTTGATCACCCGGTCGCACAGGTCGTCGAGGGGACGGGGGACGCCGGCCTTGACCTGGCGTGGACGCAGCACCCGGCCGTTCTCCTGGGGCGCCGCCGGGCACGCCGACCGGGACACCCCCGGCCAGGTGGCGGTGAGCAGGAAGTAGACCAGGGCGGCGAGGTCGGTGACGTCGGAGGTGATCCGTCCCTCGGGAAGCCCGAGCAGGGCGGCCTCCACGGACATCCCGATCACCCGGACCCCGCCGGTGTGGTCGATCAGGACGTTCTCGGGCACGAGGCGGCCGTGGGTCACGCCGGCCTCGTGGGCATGGGCGATCGACGCCGCGACCTCCGAGACGATCCAGGCGGCCCGGCGACCCCCGAGCGTGCCCTCCTGGCCGACCAGGATGTCGAGGGACGTGCCGCTGCCCCACTCGTTGACGACGAAGCAGAGGTCGGACCGTTCGTCGACGTCGAGGACCCGGAGGATCCGCCGGTCGGTCACCGTCGCGGAGTGGCGGGCGGCCCGCATCAGTCCGGCGGCCCGCGCGTCGTCCGCGTCGAGCACGTGGATGGAGACGTGCCGGTCGAGGACGCGGTCCTGGGCGCGCCAGAATCGGCCACCCCCGCTCTCGCTGAGCAGGTCGACCAGCAGGTAGCGGTCTGCGAGGACGTCACCCGGGCGGATCAGGACCTACCCACCTTCCCTTGTCGGCGTGGAGAGCTTCCCCTCATCGTAGGCCGCGTCAGCTCCTCGACCGGGATCCGAACCGCCCGGTCACCGTGTCCAGCACCGCGGTGACCTCACGGAGGTGGAGCAGCCGGGCCACGAGCAGGAAGACGACGACGTCGACCGCGACCACGACCGCCATCCGGAGTGCGGCGAAGGCCACGTGCGGGTCGTCCCCGAGGCCCCCGAGCAGCCAGAGCACGAGCCCCGCGACCGCCGTCGAGGCGAGGGCCGCGATCGCCAGCCGGACCACGAAGCGCAGCAGCCGGGCCGTGCCCAGGCCGCCGAGCACGTGCCGCAGGACGAGGTAGCTGGCGAGCGAGCCGGCGGCGTACGCCGCGGCGTAGGCCAGGACCAGCGCGGGCGAGGTGTCCTCGGCGTTGGTGAGGCCGACCAGGGCCACCGCCGCCGCGATGTTGACGGCGGCGATCCCGCACTGGATGAAGAACACCGTGCGCGTCCGCTCGAGGGCGTAGAACCCGCGCAGCGTCAGGTAGTGCACGGTGAAGAAGACCAGCCCCACCCCGAACAGTGACAGGGACGGCGCGAACAGCTGGTAGTCGTCGCTGCCGGCGCCGAAGCCCCAGATCACGTGCGCGAGGTCGGGCGCCACCAGCGGCAGCAGCAGCGCGAAGGGGAGGACGACGGCGAGGGCGTTGCGGAACGCCATGCCCAGCGTCCGGGCCAGCCCGGCCAGGTCGTCCTCGTGGGCGTGGGCGCTGAGCCGGGGCAGGATCGCGGTCGCGAGGGAGACCGTCACGACCGAGTGCGGGACCATCACGATCAGGAACGTGTAGGAGTAGACGGTGTAGCCGGTGGCGTCGGCGCCCGTCCCGACGGCGTCGGCGGTGCCTCCCGACGCCAGGAGGACGACCACGGCGTAGGCGATCTGGTTCACGATCACGAACAGCACGGTCCACAGGCCGAGCCGCAGGGTGTGCCCGAGGCCGGTGCCGCGGAAGTCGAACCGCGGCCGGAACCGGAAGCCGGCGGCGCCCAGGTAGGGCACCAGGATCAGCAGCTGGGCCAGGATCCCGAGCGTCGATCCGAGTCCGAGCAGGAGCTCCTGGTCGCGGGTGAACGGGCCGGACTCCTCGGCCCCCTGGGCCGTTCCGTGCGCCGCGAGGTAGGCGACCAGCACGGTGACCGCGATGACGTTGTTGGCGATCGGCGCCCACATCATCGGCCCGAACCGGCCGCGGGCGTTGAGGACCTGTCCGACCAGCACGAACATGCCGTAGAAGAAGACCTGCGGCAGGCAGTAGCGGGCGAAGTCGACGATCGACTCCCGGTGGGCCGCGAGCTCCGGCTGGTCGTACCTGGAGTCGAGGAAGACCGACATCACCCAGGGGGCCGCGGCGACCAGCAGGACCGTGACGACGCCGAGGAACAGCACCGACAGGGTCATCACGCGGTTGGTGTAGGCCTCCCCGCCGTCGGGGTCGTGCTTCATCGCCCGGACCAGCTGCGGGACGAGCACGGCGTTGAAGATGCCGCCCGCCATCAGGATGTAGACCATGTTCGGGACGGTGTTGGCGATGTTGAACAGGTCGGCGTGCAGCCCGCCGCCGAGCGCCGCGATCAGCAGGGCCGAGCGGACGAACCCGCTGAGCCGGGACACGACCGTGCCCGCGGCCATCACCGCGCTCGACCGCAGGATCCGCGCGTCGGTGGACTCCTCGGTGCTCACGCGCTGCTCCGGGCGCGGAGGACCCGCCGGATCAGGCGCACGAAGATGGCGCCGAAGAGCAGGACGACGCCGATGCCCAGGATCACCCAGATCACGCTGCTCACGTTGGTCGGCCGGATCGGGAGGGTGTCGGTGGAGCCCAGCGGCGTGCCGTCCTCGTCGGTGACGATCAGCTCGACGTTGTGCACGCCGAGCCGGTCGGTCGCGGCCTCGAGGGGCACCGAGGCGCGGCCTCCGGCCGGGACGTCGATCGCCTCGCTGCCCTCGATGGTCAGGGACGAGTCGGCCACCGCCTCCACGCGCACCCGCACCGGGTGCTCCAGGTCGTTCTCGATCGTGGCGGAGAAGCCGCCGGAGGTGCTCGACAGCGTCACCGCCGGCGGTGCGTCGACCGTGATCGACCCGAGCTGGGCGCCGATCCATCGGTTCGCCCGGTCGAGCTCGGCGCGGGAGGCGTTGGGGTGCTGACGGGCGGAGTACGACAGGGCGGTGAGGGCCTGGTCCCGGACCTCCTCGGAGACCTCGTCGTTGCGCAGCAGCACCCGCTCGAGGGTGTTGCCGCTGTCGATGAGGCTGGTCGCGGAGTCGAAGTTCGCCTCGTCGAGGGCGAGGTCGACCTGCTCGTCGGGGTAGGTCAGCCGCGAGCGATCGATGCGCGGGGCGCGGCCCAGCGCGAGCGTGTCGACGGTGGTCAGGTTGAGCCAGTCGACGTCCAGGCCGGCGAAGAAGCCGGTCGTGCTGACCGGGTTCCAGCGGTGGGGCAGGACGACGACCAGCGCACGGTCCCCCGGGGCGAGCAGGCGGACGGCCGCCTCGCTCAGGATGCGCTGCCGCAGCGCCACCCCGGCCAGCGGGCTGTCCGGGCCGGGACCACCGGCGCGGGTGGAGGAGGAGGTGGCGGTGAGCGTGCGTCCGGAGATCCGTGCCCGGGAGGGCGCGGCCCCGCCGTACATCTCGTCGCCGACCAGGACGGTGGTGCGTCGCGGGAGCATCGGCAGCGCCGCCGGGTCGAAGGAGCCGTCGAGCGAGGCCGCCGCCGGCTGGCCGTCCAGCCCGAGCTGCGTCAGGGCGCGGACGCTGCGCGACCGGGCGCGGGCGTACATCCCGGGATTGCGCGTCGCGGCGGCCGCGAGGTCGAGGTCGCCGTACGGCAGGGCGAGCACCTCGTCCTCCTTCATCGCCTCGCGGAGCCTGGCCAGCCAGGTGGAGCCGGGCTCGGTCGCGGCGTTCGTCTCCGGCGAGGGCTCGTCGGTGGGCTCGGACGACTCCTGGTCGTCGGGCTCCGCGCTCGGGTCGGGCGTGGCCGACTCCTCGCCGGACGGCGGCTCCTCGGTGTCGCCGAGGGAGCGCGGCGGGTTGCCGTCGACCAGTCGCTGGACGACCGTCGGTACGGCGGGGTCGAGCAGCCAGGTCACGGGAAGGTCGCCGGCGGAGGCCCCGAAGTCGACCAGCGTCCGCAGCGGCCCGCCCGGGGACAGCGTCCGGGACCAGCGGGCCACCTCCGCGACCCGGCCGTCGGGCTCGTGCCGGACGTCGTGGCGGATGGGCACGACCAGCGCGGTGTCGACGGCCGCGTTGCGCAGCCGGCCGGTGCCGGCGGCGAGCGGGAGGAAGGTCCGGGCCCGCCCGTCCGCGATGCCGTCCCGGCCGGCGCCGGCGTCGCCCATCGCGTGCACGCCGAACCAGTAGGCGCCGGGTTCGGTCGCCTCGAGCAGCGCGGCCTTGAGCTTGATGGAGTACTGGACGCTCTCTCCCGGGTCGATCGCCTCGACGGTGTCGAAGGAGCCCGTCCTGGTGATCCGGTCCCCGACGGGCTCCGCGGGGTCGCGCTCCACCTCCCGGGCGAGCTGGCGGGAGGTGCGGATCGGGTCCGCGGAGACGAAGGCGTGCATGTTGACCGCCACGTAGCGGTCCCGGGTGGTGTTGGTGACCGACCCGGTCACCCGGACCTGCCCACGCCGGGGAACGTACGACGGGGTCAGGGCGTCGATGGTGACCCGCAGCGGGTCGTCGTTGGCCCGTGGCCGGGGCGCCGGCCCGGCCTGGCTGCGGCTGGTCGCGACCGGCCGGTCGCCCCACTGGGCACTCGTGGGCGCGGTCTCCTGGGTGGCCTCGGTGCTCCCGGACGGGTCCGCCGAGGCGGTAACCCGACCGGTGCCGGGCCGACCGGCGCCAGCGTCGCCACGACCGCCACGAGGACAGGCAGCAACGACGTCGAGCGGGGCACGACCCGACTCTACCGACGGGACGGGGCGGGTCCGGGAGCCGGGAGAGGGCGCGCGGCCGCGCGTCATCTAGAGTTTCTCGGCGTGTCCGACGCCGCGCCTCCTCCCCTCTCGATGGCGCAGGTGCAACGGTCGGTGGCCGAGGAGCTGGACCGGCTGGCGCCGGTCATCGACGAGCTGGGTCGCCGGTTCACCGCCGCGGGCCACGAGCTCGCCCTCGTCGGCGGTCCGGTGCGGGACGCGATGCTCGGCCGGCACCACAACGACCTGGACTTCGCCACCTCCGCACGACCCGACCAGACCGAGCAGCTGCTCAGCGGCTGGGCTGATGCGGTGTGGGACATGGGCCGGGCGTTCGGCACCATCGGCTGCCGTCGCGGTGACTGGCAGGTGGAGATCACGACGTACCGCTCGGAGTCCTACGACCCGGGCTCCCGCAAGCCGGCGGTCGACTTCGGCGACACCCTCGCCGGCGACCTCGGGCGCCGCGACTTCACCGTGAACGCGATGGCCGTGCGGGTCCCCGACCGCACGCTTCGAGGATCCCTTCGGTGGCGTGCTCGACCTGGCCCACCGCGTGCTGCGGACACCCGGTCGCCCGGAGGACTCCTTCTCCGACGACCCGCTCCGGATGATGCGGGCCGCCCGGTTCGCCGCCCAGCTCGGCTTCACCGTCGACCCGGCCGTGGTGCAGGCGATGACCGCCATGGCGGCACGGATCGAGATCATCTCGGCCGAACGGATCCGGGACGAGCTGGTCAAGCTCGTGTGCGCCCCCTGGCCCGTCCGGGGGCTCCGCCTCCTCGTCGAGACCGGCCTCGCCGACCACGTCCTGCCCGAGCTGCCGGCCCTGGCGCTCGAGCGCGACGAGCACCACCGGCACAAGGACGTCTACGAGCACACCCTGACCGTGCTCGAGCAGACCCTCGACCTCGAGTCGCGGCTTCCCGGCGCCCCGGACTTCGTCGCCCGCTTCGCGGCGCTGATGCACGACGTCGGCAAGCCGCGCACCCGCCGCTTCCTCGACGACGGCTCGGTCACCTTCCACCACCACGACGTGGTCGGCGCGAAGCTCACCCGACGGCGGATGAAGGCCCTGAGGTTCAGCAACGACGTCGTGGACGCCGTCTCCGCGTTGGTCGAGCTGCACCTGCGCTTCCACGGGTACGGCGACGGTGAGTGGACCGACGCCGCCGTACGACGCTACGTCCGCGACGCCGGCGACCAGCTGGAGCGGCTGCACGTCCTCACCCGCGCCGACTGCACCACGCGCAATCGGCGCAAGGCCGAGCGGCTGCGCCGAACCTACGACGGTCTCGAGGCGCGGATCGAACGGCTCTCCGAGGAGGAGGAGCTGGCCGCGCTCCGGCCCGACCTCGACGGCAACGAGATCATGGAGATCCTCGGCATCCAGGCGGGTCCCGAGGTCGGCGCGGCGTACCGCTTCCTGCTCGACCTGCGGCTCGAGCAGGGTCCGATGAGCGCGGAGGAGGCCCGGGCGGCGCTGCTCGACTGGTGGGCGTCCCGCTCCTGAGCGAGCCGGCTCCACTACCGTCGAGAGGTCCCCCGACCCACACCCGACGGAGAACCCGCATGTCCCAGGACGCACACACGCTCGAGGACTCGATCGAGGTGGACGCCCCACCGGTGAAGGTCTGGTCCCTGGTCACCGACCTCCCGCGGATGGCGGCGTGGAGCCCTCAGGTGGTGAAGACGTTCGTCCGCGGTGGGCCCGTGCAGCTCGGCACCCGCGCGGTGAACATCAACCGGCGCGGCCCGCTCGTGTGGCCCACCCGCAGCAAGGTCGTCGCCTTCGAGCCGCACCGGGAGTTCGCGTTCCGGGTCAAGGACAACTTCACGATCTGGTCGTTCTCCCTCGAGGCGACCGAGAGCGGCACCCGGGTGACGCAGCGCCGGAACGCCCCGGACGGGATCGCCCCGATCTCCAAGACCCTGCAGGAGAAGGTGCTCGGCGGGGAGGAGCGGTTCACCTCCGAGCTGCGCTCCGGCATGCGGCAGACCCTCGAGCGGATCAAGGCCGAGGCCGAGGCCTGACCCTTCTCAGCGGCGGACGCGGAACCAGTCCAGGTAGGCGCGCCCGCGCGTCACGACGACCCGCACCACGTGGTCACCGGTCCCGAGGGAGTCGAAGACCCGGCTGGTGTCGAACCGGACCCGCTCGCTGCGGCCCTCGAACACGAGGCGACCGACGCGGTCGCCGTCGACGAGCACCGTGGCGGCGCCGCCCCGGACCGACGTCCCGTGGCCGATCACGAGCCGGTCGCCCGAGAAGGACAGCCGCATCACGTCCTCGCCGCGACCGCGACCGCCGTTGTCGCAGTAGCGGTCGCCGCGTGCCTCCGTGCTGCGGACCGTGCGCCAGCTGCCACTGCGGTCCACGGCCGCCGTCTGGCAGCCGACGTACTCCGCCCGCTTGCGCTTCTCGGTCACCGTGACGTCGACGCTCGCGGTGTCGGAGGCACCCGCCGGGTCGGTGACGGTCACCGTGGCGGTGTAGGTGCCCGCCTCGCCGTAGGCGTGGTCGACGGTCCTGCCGGTGGCGTCCTTGGTGGTGCCGCCGTCGCCGAAGTTCCAGCTGTAGTCGAGGTCGTCCGGCGTCTCCGCGTCGTCGGTGCCGGCGGCGCTGAACCGGATCTTCCTCCCGGCGGGCGCCTCGTCGGGCGTCGCCGTGGCCGAGGCGGTGGGCGCGGTGTTGTCCGGCCCGCCCGACACGTCGCCGTAGCCGTAGTCGAACGCACCGCAGCCCTCTCCCATCGTGAACGACACGTCACCGGTCAGGTCGCCGTCGGAGGTCGCCGGGCCGTCGGTGGCGCCGAACATCGAGAGCACCTCGAACGCCAGGCAGCCGTAGCGGAACCGCCACGGGTTCTCCACGTCGGGGTAGCGGGGGTCCGCCTCGGAGTTGCCCGGGTCCTCGTAGTTGTCGGTGTGCCCGGGGCCGGAGTCGCTGAAGGTGGAGTCGCCGTCGGCCGCCGTGAAGGCAGCGTCGTTCAGGTTCGGCGCGGACTCACCGGGCTGGGGCTGGCTGTCCAGCGGCGTCTGGGCCGGCGGGTCGTCGGTCCCGGCGTTGCCGTAACCGTGGGCCTCGTCGGTGTAGACCAGCGAGAGGCCCGGCGCGAAGCCGATCGGGTCACGATCGATCTCGCCCTTGCCGTCGAGGTCGAAGCCGGACCGGTCGCGCAGCTCCATGTAGTAGGCGTGGTCGGCGGCGGCCTCGGACCCGGCGGCGACGTACTTCCAGCCGAGCGTGCAGCGTTGCGCGGTGGTGAGATCCTCGCGGCAGCCGCCGTTGAAGATGCGGGCGTCGTCGGGACCACCGGAGGTCTCGAGGTCGGTGTCGAGCAGCACCTCCTCACCGGACGGTGTGGTCGCGGTGACCTTGAGGTCGTCGATGAACCAGCCGGGGTTGGCGACGCCCGGGTCGGTGGCGTAGCTGAACCGCAGCGCCCCTTCCTGGGCGCCCGCGAGCTCGCTGATGTCGTAGCTGTCGGCGAGGAACACCGACTCGGGGTACTCGGCGAGCTTGCGGTCGGCGGCCTCGGTGTCGGCGGCGTAGGAGCCGCTGGTGCCGGTGAGGCCGTTGTCGTACTTCGCCTGGCAGGAGTTCTGGTTCGGGTTGCCGGCGAGCGGGTCGGTGTTGGACGTGGTGTAGCCGTTCTCCGACGGGTTCGAGGTGTAGGTCTCACCGCCGTCGGTGGTGGTGAGCACGAAGCCGTAGTCGTAGTCCCACTCGATGTCCCACAGTGACTTGAGCTCCAGCTTGACCGTGCTGCCCTGGGGCAGCTCCGCCAGGCCAGGAATGGCGACGTCGAGGTTCCGGCCGCCGGTGGGCGCGCAGCCGAAGTCGTTGCCGGACCCGGTCCACCAGGCGTGCGTCCGCGTCGCGGTGTCGCCGGTGTCGAACTTCGCCGGGTCGAGCAGCTGCCGGCCGGGCAGCTTGGCGACGTACGCCTGGGAGTTCTGCACCCGGCCGTCGGTCCCCTCGGTCAGGGTGTACGGCGTCCCGTCGGCGGTCTGCCACCGGATGGTGTCGGTGTCCTCCTTGGAGTCCGTCCAGCCGGAGACGCTGGGAGAGGTGCCCGGCTCGAGCACCTCGGGCACCACCCAGCCGAGCTCCTGGCGGGAGAAGATGTCCATGTTCTGCGACTTGTCGGTCGCCATCAGGTTCCAGTCGCCGTAGGTCTCCCGGTTGCCGGTGGAGTAGAAGTCGGGGAGCCCGAGCGAGTGGCCGTACTCGTGGGAGATCACGCTGGCCTTGTCGATCGCCGTCTCGGGGTTCACGTTGTAGGGCCCCACCCGGACGAAGACCTTCAGGTCCTCGCCCATGTCGGTGGTGGTGGTCTCGGCGTAGCTCGTGTCGGTGTACCAGAGCGGCTGGCCCTCGAGGTTCTTGAGCTGGTCGTCGGTGGTGTAGCCGGGCAGGCCGGTCACCGGGTCGGAGTAGTAGAACTCCAGCGAGGAGGAGTGCGGCCAGACGTTGTCGTAGGGCGCGTCGGCGTAGTCGCAGCCGGCGACACTGAGCTGGGAGGCACCGTTGCCGCCGCAGCCGGCGAAGACTGCCATGAAGAAGTCGACGACGCCGTCCTTGTCGGTGTCGAAGTCGGAGTAGTCCACCTCGGGGTCGGCGATCACCGCGGCGTCGTAGACGAGCTTGCCCGGGGACCCGCAGCCGGAGTCGATGTTCTGCAGCGCACCGACGCCGGCCAGGGCGCCGACGAGGGCCGAGCCGTTGCCGTCGGAGCCGTAGTAGGCGGTGTTGCCGGGGAGGTTGTAGACCCCGTTGCTGATCCGGGTCGGGTACGCCGGCGTCCCCTCGGCCGGGACGGGTGCGTCCTCGAGGGTGGCGCCGGTGCAGGTCTGCCCGACCTCGGCGTTGGTGAAGTCGAAGCCCGGTTCGTAGTCGAAGCCCTGGCCGTCGAGGCCGGCCGACCCGACGGTTCCCTCGGGGTAGAGCTGGCCCAGCGACATCTCCTGGAACAGGTTGAACGTCGAGCCCGGGTTCTCGGGGTCGTTGATGACGCCCTCCAGCTCGCCACCGGTGTTCGTGGGCTGGTAGGACCGATCGGTGTACTGCACCGGCACCACCGGGAACGGGCGGTCGCCGTACTTGGCGGTCTCGTAGGCCTCTCCCGGCGGGATCACCTTGGGGCCGTGGCTGACCACTGTCGACCGGGCGACGGTGGTGTCGAGCACCGCCGTCGTGGACAGGTCGCGCCACACGATCGTGGGCTCCTCGGTGGTGGTCGCGGCCTTGCTCTCGAGGATCAGCGTCGGCTCGGCGCCCGGAGCGATGTCGCCGGGGGTCCAGACGATCTCGTCGGCGCTGACCGGGTGGGAACCCGGGCCCCGGGCGTCGAGGAAGGTGGTCCCGCGCGGCGCGGTGATCGTGACGCTCGCGCCGCTGATCGTGGAGCTCGTCTCGTTGCCGAGCAGGATCCGTGAGGGGTAGGAGTCGCCGGGCTTGACCCAGCCCTCGGAGCTGACGAAGGAGTTCTCGATCCTCAGGCCGTCGGCGTCACCCTCCGAGGAGGTGCCGGCCGCCGCGGGGGCCGGCGCGCTGGGGGCGGCCTCGGCGGAGAGCGTGGTGGTGAGGGCTGGGGAGAGGCTCGCAGCGAGCACGGTGGTGACCGCGACGCTGAGGAGCCGCCTGGGGTGCAGGGCAGACATGGGCATCCTCGGAAGGCAGGGCCACGGGGTGGTGTGACCGGGTGCCGCCTCAACGACCCACGTGGGCCCGGGTTACATCCGGACCGTGCCCAGCCGAGTCCGGTGGTTGAGCAGCGAGCGTCAGCGAGCGTCGTGAACGGCGCAGGGCGGCGACCACGGTGGTCACCGCCCTGCGGACAGTTCCGGGGTTTCGACGCGCTCACGCGACTTCGTCCCTCAGTCGCGTCGCTTGCTCAACCTTCGGGCGCTACGAGGTGGCGTTCGTGCCTCACGCCCCTCGGCGCCTCTTCGCCCTTGATGAACGCCTCGACGCGGCGGCGGCCCTCGTCGTCGGGGAGCTGCACCGGTGGCGACTTCATCAGGTAGGACGACGCGGAGACGATCGGCCCGCCGATGCCGCGGTCCTGGGCGATCTTCGCGGCGCGGATCGCGTCGATGATGATGCCGGCGGAGTTCGGGGAGTCCCAGACCTCGAGCTTGTACTCCATGTTGAGGGGGACGTCGCCGAACGCGCGGCCCTCGAGCCGCACGTAGGCCCACTTGCGGTCGTCGAGCCAGGCGACGTAGTCGGACGGGCCGATGTGGACGTTGCGCTCGCCGAGCTGGTGCTCGATGTTGGACGTCACGGCCTGGGTCTTGGAGATCTTCTTGGACTCCAGGCGCTCGCGCTCGAGCATGTTCTTGAAGTCCATGTTGCCGCCGACGTTGAGCTGGTAGGTCCGGTCGAGGACCACCCCGCGGTCCTCGAAGAGCCGGGCCAGCACGCGGTGGGTGATGGTCGCGCCGACCTGCGACTTGATGTCGTCACCGATGATCGGGACACCGGCGTCCTCGAACTTCTTGGCCCACTCGGGGTCGGAGGCGATGAAGACCGGCAGCGCGTTGACGAAGGCCACGCCCGCGTCGATCGCGCACTGTGCGTAGAACTTGTCGGCCTGCTCGGAGCCCACCGGCAGGTAGGAGACGAGGACGTCGGCCTCGGTCTCGCGGAGCACCTGCACGACGTCGACCGGCTCGGTGTCGGACTCGTCGATGGTGGCCTGGTAGTACTTGCCGAGACCGTCGAGGGTGTGACCGCGCTGCACGGTCACACCCGTGGGTGGGATGTCGCAGATCTTGATCGTGTTGTTCTCCGAGGCGTTGGTGGCCTCGGAGAGGTCGAAGCCCACCTTCTTCGCGTCGACGTCGAACGCGGCGACGAACTCGACGTCGGAGACGTGGTAGTCACCGAAGGTGACGTGCATGAGGCCCGGGACGTTGCCGGACGGGTCGGCGTCCTTGTAGTACTCGACGCCCTGGATCAGGGAGGTGGCGCAGTTGCCCACCCCCACGATTGCTACACGTACCGAACCCATCGGGTTTCCTTCCTGTCTTTACGTGGTCGCGTCGGCCGGCGGTGCGGCCTCGCTGGTCGGGTGGGGCTGGTTGGTGCGTTCGGCGTTGATCAGGTCCGAGAGCCAACGCACCTCGCGCTCGACCGACTCCACCCCGTGCCGCTGGAGCTCCGCGGCGTAACGATCGACTTCCTTCTGGGTGATCGACAAGCTGGTTCTGCACCCGGTCGAGCCTTTCCTGGAGGCGGGTACGGCGACCCTCGAGCACCCGCAGCCGGATCTCCATGTCGGTGCGGCCGAAGAAGGCGAACCGGATGTCGAAGTTGTCGTCCTCCCAGGCCGTCGGACCGATGTCGGACATCAGCTTCTGGAAGTGCTCGTGACCGGCGTCGGTGAGCTGGTAGACGATCCGGGGCCGACGGGTGACCGGGGTCGTCGCGGTCGTCTCCTCCTCGATCAGCGTGTTGCGCAGCATCTTCTTCAGCGCGGGGTAGAGCGAGCCGTAGGAGAGCACCCTGCTCCAGCCGAGCATCAGGTTCAGCCGCTTGCGCAGCTCGTAGCCGTGCATGGGTCCCTCGTGCAGCAGCCCGAGGACTGCCAGCTCGATGGTCTCACCACGACGTGCCATGCGACCTATCGTAGCGATATATCCAGAGAGTGCGCACTCGGGACGCGAGCCGGACTGGAGGGGCGCCCGTGGCTGGGGGGACATCAGTGCACCCACGAAGCGCGCGCAGGCGTGAGCGATGTCGCCCGCTGGCCGCTTCGTGGTGGGCCCCGTCGTTGCGTACCCTGTAGCGGGCGTGCGCCAGGTGCGCACTCGTCCGTGTCGTCCGACCAGCGAGCACAGCCCCCGTCCCCTTCGGAGTTCCTACCTTGAGTGGAAAGCGCCGGGCCTCCGGCCCCCCAGTCACGAAGAAGTCGACCCCGAAGCGCCCGGCCTCCCGGCGTGACCGGATGAAGCGTGCGGGCAAGTGGGCCCTCATCGTCGGCTTGGTGGGCACCCTGATCGCAGTGGCGTCCTTCGCGTTCCTCTACGCCACGGTGGACGTCCCGGACAACCCGAACGAGGCGTTCGAGACCCAGACGACGTACGTCTACTACAACGACGGCAAGACCGAGGCGGGCAGGTTCGCCACCCAGAACCGCGACTCGATCACCCTCGAGGAGATGCCGCAGTCCATCCAGGACGCCGTGGTGGCCGCGGAGAACAAGGGCTTCTGGAGCGACAGCGGCATCGACCCCAAGGGCATCCTCCGGGCGGTGTTCAACAACGCCCAGGGCAACGACACGCAGGGCGCGTCCACGATCACCCAGCAGTACGTCAAGATCCTCTACCTCACCCAGGAGCAGACCTACTCCCGGAAGCTGAAGGAAGCGATCCTGTCGCTGAAGCTCGACCGACAGCTGAGCAAGAAGCAGATCCTCGAGGGCTACCTCAACACCATCTACTTCGGTCGCGGTGCCTACGGCATCCAGGCTGCCGCGAAGGCGTTCTTCGACATCCCGGCGAAGGAGCTCGACGTACGCCAGAGCGCGGTGCTGGCGACGGTGCTCAACAACCCGACGAAGTACGACCCCGCCAACGGCAAGCAGGCCAAGCAGGACCTCAAGGACCGCTACGACTACGTCCTCGACAGCATGGTCGACACGGGGGCCCTCACCGCGGACAAGCGGGACAAGGCGGTCCGGAAGCTGCCGAAGTTCCCGAAGATCGAGGAGGAGAGCCAGTACGGCGGCCAGCGCGGCCACGTGCTGAGCCTGGTCCGGAAGGAGCTGGTGCGCCTCGGCTTCTCCGAGCAGGAGATCGAGGGCGGCGGGCTGCGCGTCACCACGACCTTGACCAAGAAGGCGATGACCGCCGCCGAGCAGGGGGTGCGTGAGGTGCGCCCGACCGGGCTTCCCGAGGGGGGCGCGGGCGAGAAGGGCCGTACCGCCCCCGGAAGCGGCGACAAGGACCTCCACATCGGCGTCGCCAGCGTCGAGCCGGGGACCGGGGCGCTGCGTGGTTTCTACGGCGGCCAGGACTACCTGAAGTCCCAGATCAACTGGGCGCTCGCGGGCGGGCAGGCCGGCTCCACGATGAAGGCGTTCGCGCTTCCCGCCGCGATCAAGGACGGGTTCTCGCTCAAGGACACCTTCAACGGCAACAGCCCGATCGTGCTGCCCGACGGCACCGACTTCGAGAACCAGGGCGACACCGACTACGGCTCGGCGATCTCGATGGTCCGCGCCGCCGAGGACTCGGTGAACACCGCCTTCATCGACATGACGATGAGCATGGACGGCGGGCCGAAGAAGATCGTCGACATGGCGAACCGGATGGGGATCCCGCCTTCGAAGGCCGAGAAGAAGAGGGCGCCCGGCTTCCCCAACGCCACGCCCGGCCTCGACGCCGCAGACCGGCGTCGCGCTGGGCAGCGCCACGGTCAGCCCGATCAACATGGCCAACGGGTACGCCACCCTCGCCAACGGCGGGCAGGCGGCCGAGCCCTACCTGATCGAGAAGGTCGTCGACGTCAACGGTGAGACGGTCTACAGCCACAAGGTGAAGAACGAGGACGCGGTCCGCGAGGACATCACCTCCGACGTCACCTACGCCCTCCAGCAGGTGGTCAAGTCCGGCTCGGGGACCGCGGCCCAGGCCCTCGGTCGGCCGGTGGCCGGCAAGACCGGCACCGCCACGAACGGTGAGGGAGCGGTCTCCTCGGCGTGGTTCTCCGGCTACACGCCCCAGCTGGCGACGTCGGTGATGTATGTCCGCGGCAAGGGCAACGAGCAGCTGCAGGGCTGGCTCCCGTCGTACTTCGGCGGGGCCTACCCGGCGGAGACGTGGACCGCGGTGATGAAGCGGGCGATGGAGGGGCTGCCGGTCGAGGACTTCCCGCCGCCGGCGTTCGTCGACGGCGACGCGCCGGAGACCGGTCACGAGCCGTACACCCCACCGCCCTCGCCGACCCAGACCCAGGCCCCGCCGCCGCCCCCGAAGTCGTCCAAGACGCCCACCCAGGAGCCCTCGGAGGAGCCGACGACCGAGGAGCCGACGCCGACCGCGCCGCCCTCATCGCCGGAGGACTCCTGCCTGCCGGCGACCTGCCCCTCCGACGACCCGTCGGACAGCAACAGTCCGGGCAACGGCAACAACGCCGCTGACACGACGGCGGACCGGCAAGAGGCCACTCGGGAGCGTTACGCGTGACGACGGGCCCCGGTGAGAGCCGGGTCCACCCCACGCAGGACGACACCGTCGTCGCGACGCTGAGCGAGTCGGTCGGGGGACCGGTCGGCGCCCACGCCGGCCGGCATCCCTGGTGGACGCCGGTCCGCGTCGTGCTGGCCCTGACCGCGCTCTGCCTCGCGCTCGGGATGGTGCAGAAGTCCTCGTGCTACGAGGCATCCTGGCGCGACGGCGAGGAGCGGTACACGCACATGTGCTACTCCGACCTGCCCTACCTCTACACCGGGCGCGGCCTCGCGGAGCGTGCCTGGCCGTACTCCTCCGACGAGCAGACGCGGGCCAGGTACGACGTCATGGAGTACCCCGTCGTCATCTCCTACTTCGCCTGGGGCGCGGCCTGGGTGACCCAGGGACTCGGCGGGTTCCCCGACCTCGACAGCCGCTACGCGATGCCGGCCGACACCCTGGCCGGCACCGACACGGTCGTGGCGGAGTCCCGGCTGTTCGTCGTCGTGAACGCGGTCGGCCTCGCGATCGCCGCGCTGCTCGCCGCGTGGCTGCTGGCCAGGGTCAACCCGCGGCGGCCGTGGGATGCCGCGATCTTCGCGCTCAGTCCGGCGCTGGCCCTGACCGCACTGGTCAACTGGGACCTGCTCGCCGTGGCGTGCGTGGCCGGCGCCCTGTGGGCGTGGGCGCGGGACCGTCCCGTGCTGACCGGGGTCCTGATCGGGGTGGGCACGGCCACCAAGCTCTATCCGCTCTTCCTGCTCGGGGCGATCCTGGTCCTCTGCCTGCGCCGCCGCCGGCTCCCGGACTTCGCCACCGCCGCCCTCGCCGCCGTCGGCGCGTGGGTGGTGGTGAACCTGCCGGCGTGGCTGACCGGGCGCGACGAGTGGCAGGTCTTCTGGAGCTTCAACGCCGACCGGGCAGCCGACCTCGGCTCGGTGTGGCTGGTGGTCACCCAGGCCTCGGGGGCGGCCATCTCGGCCACCACCGTCAACCAGGTGTCGCTGCTGTTCTTCGCCGCGTGGTGCGTCGGGGTCCTGGTCCTCGGCCTGCGGGCGCCGGTGACGCCGCGGCTGGCCCAGCTGGCCCTCCTGGTCGTGGCCGGGTTCCTGCTGGTGAACAAGGTCTACTCGCCGCAGTACGTCCTCTGGCTGCTGCCGCTCGCGGTCCTGGCGCGGCCGCGCTGGCGGGACCAGCTGGTGTGGCAGGCCGGCGAGGTCCTCTACTTCGCCTCCGTGTGGTGGTACCTCGGCGGGCACCTCGACGCCGCGGGGGGAGCGGACGCCGGGTTCTACTGGTTGGCGATCCTTGTACGGGTGGCCGCCGAGCTCTACCTCTGCGCGGTGGTCGCGCGCGACGTACTGCGACCCGAGCACGACCCGGTCGACCGGGGCGCGGACGCTCAGCTGATCACGACCGCGTCGAAGGCGGTGGCGGTGTAGCGGACCCGGACGTCGATCTCGTCCCCGACCTCGGGCACCCGCGGACCGTGCGGGAGGAAGAGCATCGAGGCCTGCATGTGGGGAGGCTCGGCGAACAGGCGGGCCTTGCCGTCGATGGTGAACGGGCTGCGCACGAACCCGACCGCGTCCAGCCCGCCGCGGGCCAGGGTCGCCGCCCTGGCCTTGATGCTCGACTCGCCCATCGGTGACTCCAGGCCGATCCCGTGGGCGGTGCCGCCGCTGACGACCAGCAGGTGGCCGGACTTGGGGGCGCTGCGGCCGCGGTAGCCGAACGGCTCGCCACGCTCGACCGGGTGCACGTCGAGAACGGTCGAGGTGACGCGCAGGGCGCCACGGTCGCCGAGCCAGAGGGAGGTCCCGATGCGGGGCCGGAAGGTGAAGTCGGCGTACGTCGCGCGGAGCTGCCGGAGCTCCTCACGGGTCAGGTGGCTGACCCAGATGGTGGTGGCGTCCAGCCCGGCGGCGACGACGTCGTTGAGGAGCCGCTGCACCTCGCCGAGATGCGATCCGCGCGCCAGCGGGAGGTGCAGCGCCACGCCCTCGAGCCGACCGCGCGAACCGAGGGGTCCCGCGCCTCGCAGGTCGCGCCCGGTCATGCCGTGCCGGGTCATGCTGGTGAGCAGCTCGAGGACGTACCTGCTCTCCGGCTCCCGGCGCAGCAGTCCGCCGACGTCGGTCAGGCGGCTGACGGTGTGGATCACCCGGCCGGCGTACGCCGGGTCCAGCTCCAGCGCCGCCCCGAACGGACGCCAGGGAGTGAGCACGAGCAGGTCGCCGTCGAAGCGCGACGCGACCTCCGGGAGCTCTTCGTAGGTGCCCACCGCGAGGGTGTCCGCGCCGAGCCACTGGGCCTTGCGGGCGAGGCGGGCCAGGCCGAAGCCGTAGCCGTTGCCCTTCGCCACCGGCACGAGACCGGGCGTCGCCTCCGCGACTTCCCGCAGGTGGGTACGCCAGCGGTCCCCGTCGACGGTGAGGGTGAGCGCCATCTCAGCGACGCTTCATGTAGAGGGCGAACGCCTTGTAGAGCAGCGGGTTGAGCGGCAGGTCCCACTCGCCGGCGTACTCGACCGCCTCTCCGCCGGTGCCGACCTTGAACTGGATCAGCCCGACATGGGGGTCGTCGCTGGCGAGGGTGTCGGTGATCCCGCGGAGGTCGTAGACGTGGGCCCCGGCCTCGCGGGCGTGCTGGATCATCGCCCACTGGATCGCGTTGGAGCCGCGGACCTCCCGCTTCTCGGTGGAGGAGGCGCCGTAGGAGTACCACGCGTGGGTGCCGACCCGGATGGCGATGGTGGCGGCGACCAGGTCGCCCTCGTGATGGGCGAACCACAGCGTGATCCGGTCCGGCTCCTCGGCCGACAGCGCGTCGTACATCGTCTGGAAGTAGCCGAGCCCGCGGGGGGTGAAGCCGTCCCGCTCGGCGGTGTGCACGTAGAGGTCGTGGAAGGCCTTGAGGTCGGTGGCCGCGCCACCCTCGTCGCCCCGGCTGGTCGAGACCACGACGCCCTGCTTGGCGGCCTTCTTGATGTTGCGCCGCCACTGCTGGTTCATGCCCTGGAGGAGGTCGTCCTCGGACCGGTCGGCCAGCGGGATCCAGAAGTTGTACTGGGGCTGTCCGGCGGCAAAGCCGCCCTCCACCGACTGTGGCTTCCAGCCGAGCTCGTTCAGCTGCGCGACGACGGCGGCGCCGGTGCGGCTGCGCTCCAGGGGCGGTACGTCGCCCAGTCGCTGCACCGCGTCGTCGGCGATGCCCTCCTTGACCTGGGCCGCGCTCCACCTCCGGGTGACGACGGGCGGCCCCATCCGCACCCCGAACGCGCCCGTGCTCCTTCAGGTGCGCGGTCATCGGCGCCAGCCAGCCGGCGAGGTCCTCGCTCTCCCAGTCGATCACCGGGCCCTCGGGGAGGTAGGCGAGGTAGCGCCGGAACCGGGGGAGCTGGCGGTAGAGCACGAGCGCGGCGCCCACGAGCTCGGCGTCGCGAAACCAGCCGAGGGACTGGCGGCGCCACTCCGACTTCACCCGGCCCCAGGCCGGGGTCTGCAGGAAGCTCGCCGATCCCTGGCGGCGGATGAAGTCGAGGTGCTCGGTCTCGGAGATCTCGCGGACGGTCAGCACGGGCCCGAGGCTACCCGGTGACCTGGCTCAGAGCCGGTCGCGCAGCCAGGCGAAGTCGGCCCGGTGCTCGTCGGGACCACCTGGTGTCTCGAGGCAGACCGGGGCGTCGGCGTCGCGCACGATGGCGGCCAGCAGGTCGGGGTCGACGTTGCCGGCGCCCAGGCTGGCGTGCCGGTCGGCGCCCGAGTCGAAGTCGTCCCGGCTGTCGTTGCAGTGCACGAGGTCGATCCGGCCGGTGATCCGGCGCACGTCCTCCACGATCGTCTCCAGGGCGTTTCCTCCGGCGTGGGCGTGGCAGGTGTCGAGGCAGAACCCGACGTGCTCGCTTCCCTCGGCCGCGCTGATCGCGTCGAAGACCCCGGCGATGCGGTCGAGGTAGCGGGTCATCGCGTTGTCGCCGCCCGCGGTGTTCTCGATCAGGAGGGGGAGCTTGAGGTCGGTGGCCTCGACCGCCTTGCGCCAGTTGTCGAATCCGACCGCCGGATCGTCGTCCTTGTTGACGTGCCCGCCGTGCACGATCAGGCCCTTGGCCCCGATCGCGGCGGCCGCGTCGACGTGTTGCTGGAGCAGCTTGCGCGACGGGATCCGGATCCGGTTGTTGGTGGTGGCGACGTTGACGATGTAGGGCGCGTGCACATAGAGGTCGACCCCTGCCGCCTCGGCGTCGGCCCGGAGCCCGTCGGCCCCGCCGGCGTAGCGGACCTCAGGGCCCTTGTAGCCCTGGGGGTCGCCGAGGAAGAACTGCACGAGGTCGGCGCCCCGCGCCTGCGCTTCCGCGATCGGGTCGGACTGGTCGACGTGGGCTCCCAGCAACATGCCCGCCATCGTAGGCAGTGCCGCCGACCGCCGATTCCTCCGGCCGACCGGGTCGCTGTTAGATTGTGACGTCCTCCTGGTACGACGCCCACCGACGGGCCGTCCGCCGGGAGGATGTGCCGCCGGTTCCGGCGGCAACGCATCGCCCTCCTGCCACGGAGAGACCGTGGCCGCCGAGCCCAGAGGAGGTGGAGACCCGCTGTGCGTGCCTATGAAGTGATGGTCATCCTCGAGCCCAGTCTCGAAGAGCGGACCATCGAGCCGTCGCTCGACAAGTACCTCAACGTCATCCGCAAGGACGGGGGGACCGTCGACTCCGTGGACGTCTGGGGACGTCGCCGACTGGCCTACGAGATCAACAAGAACCCCGAGGGCATCTACGCCGTGCTCTCCGTCGCGGCCGAGCCGGCCACGATCAAGGAGTTCGACCGCCAGCTCAACCTCAACGAGTCGGTCCTGCGCACCAAGGTGATCCGCCCCGACGCTCACTGAGCGGCGGGCTGTGGATGCCCCCTTCCCCCTGTCGGTGGCTCGCGACAACATGAGCCCCGACGTCCAGATGGAATCTACAAGGGAGACCTGACATGGCAGGCGAGACCGTCATCACCGTGGTCGGCAACCTGGTCGACGACCCGGAGCTCCGCTTCACCCCCTCGGGTGCCGCGGTGGCCAACTTCCGGATCGCGTCCACCTCGCGCACCTTCGACAAGCAGACCAACGAGTGGAAGGACGGCGACGCGCTGTTCCTCTCCTGCGCCGTCTGGCGCCAGGCTGCGGAGAACGTCGCGGAGTCCCTCCAGAAGGGGATGCGCGTCGTGGTCCAGGGCCGGCTGAAGTCGCGCCAGTACGAGACCCGCGAGGGTGAGAAGCGCACCGTCTTCGAGATCGACGTCGAAGAGGTCGGGCCGTCGTTGAAGTACGCCACGGCCAAGGTCACCCGCACCCAGCGCTCCGGCGCCGGCGGCGGGTACGGCGGCCAGCAGGGTGGCGGCCAGGGCGGCGGCCAGCCGGCCGGCAACGACCCGTGGGCGACCCCCGCCCCCCAGCAGGGTGGCGGCCAGGGTGGCGGCCAGGCGGCCGGCAACGACCCGTGGGGTGCCCCCGGGGTCGGCTCGGAGGAGCCTCCCTTCTGACCGCCCGCCGCCGCGCAGCGGCGGCGATGAGGCGGGCAGATCGAGTAGCGCCACGGCCGAGCCTGCGAGGCCGTGACGCGCGTATCGAGATCAAACCAACCAACACAACCTCAACCATTCCGGCGTGAGCCGGGCTTCTAGAAAGGAAGCACCACAATGGCCAAGGCAGTGATTCGCAAGCCGAAGAAGAAGGTTTGCCAGTTCTGCAAGGAGAAGGCGACCGGTGTCGACTACAAGGACACCGTGCTGCTCCGCAAGTTCATCTCCGACCGCGGCAAGATCCGCGCCCGTCGGGTGACCGGCAACTGCGTCCAGCACCAGCGCGACGTCGCGATCGCGGTCAAGAACGCCCGCGAGGTCGCCCTGCTGCCCTACACCTCGACCGGTCGATAAGGAGGCACGGACATGAAGCTCATCCTGACCCAGGAGGTGTCCGGCCTCGGTGCCCCGGGCGACGTGGTCGAGGTCAAGGACGGCTACGGCCGCAACTACCTCGTCCCGCGCGGCGTGGCGATCCGCTGGACCCGTGGCGGGGAGAAGACGATCGAGTCGATCAAGTCCGCCCGGATGGCCCGCGCCGTGCGCGACCAGGACCACGCGGCCGAGATCAAGGCGAACCTCGAGGAGAACCCGGTCCACGTCAAGGTCCGGGCCGGTGAGGGCGGCCGCCTGTTCGGCGCGGTCACCGTCTCCGACATCGCCGAGGCGATCAGCGAGGTCTCCGGCGAGCAGGTCGACAAGCGGACGATCGTCGTCCCCCACCCGATCAAGACGCTGGGCGCCCACGAGGTGTCGGTGAAGCTGCACGACGAGGTGTCCGCGACGGTGGCCCTCAACGTCGTTCCCGGCTGACCTCACCCGCGTCATCCGAGGGCCGTTCCCGTGAAGGGAACGGCCCTCGCTGCATCTCCGTCGCGAGATGGATGTGCCCGGCCGCGCCGTGACCTACGGTCGAGCGGTGACCCTCTCCCTCCGGGCCGCGTCGCGCCCCGCACTCCCGGTTCCCGACAGGTCCCGGGTGCGCCCGCCGGTGCTCGACCTCGTCCTGGCGGCGCTGTTCGTCGCGCTCACGGTGCTGGAGGCGGTGCTCCAGCCGGATCGACCGCAACGGTGCCGAGATCGCCCTCGGGATCGTCGCGATGGCCACCCTGGCGTGGCGCCGGATCTTCCCGCTGACGATCGCCGGCCTGGCGATCACGACCGTCATCCTCACCGACCCGTCGGGAGAGTTCTCGGTCCTCCTCGCCCTGGTGCTGGTCTCGTTCACCGTCGGCGCCGAGACCGTGCCGCCGCGCAGCCACGTGGGCCTGGCGGTCGTCCTGGTGCCCTATCTCGCCGGGCTCGCCCAGGAGGGCCTGCTCCCCAGCGACGTCGCGGCGGCCGTGGTGTTCCTCGTCGGCCCCTGGACGGTCGGGACCCTCCTGCGCCAGCACAGCGCCCGTACGGACGAGGCCGTGGCGCGCACCGCCGAGGCCGTGGCGCGGGCCGAGGAGGCGGAGCGGCAACGCGAGCAGGAGGCGGCCGAGGCAGCGGCGGCCGAGCGGACCCGGATCGCCCGCGAGCTGCACGACATCGTCTCCCACTCGATCAGCGTGGTCACCATCCAGACCCAGGCGGTACGCCGCAGGCTCGGCCCCGACCACGCCCGCGAGGCCGAGGACCTGGCGGCCGTGGAGGCGACCGCCCGCGACGCGATGGCCGAGATGCGCCGGCTGCTCGGCATGCTCCGCAGCAGCCCCGACAACGCCGCGCTCTCGCCCCAGCCCGGGCTGGCCGAGCTCGGCCGACTCGTCGACGGCGCCCGGTCACCGGGCGTGTCCATCGAGCTCGGCACGGAGGGCACGGCCTACCCGCTGCCGCCCGGCATCGACCTCGCGGCGTACCGCATCCTCCAGGAGGGCCTGACCAACGCGCTCCGGCACTCCGGCGCCACCCGGGTCGGCCTGTGGGTGCGCTACGGACCCACGGAGGTCGAGGTCCGCGTCGAGGACGACGGCAGCGGCCGAGGTTCCGGCCCCGGCGGTCACGGACTGGTCGGCGTGCGCGAGCGGGTGGCGCTGTACGACGGCCGGGTCACTGCCGGACCCGCCCCCGACGGCGGCTACGTCCTCTCGGCGACCCTGCCCACACGGGGGCAGCCATGACGAGCGTGCTGATCGTGGACGACCAGGGGATGGTCCGCGCGGGTTTCCGCTCGCTGCTCGAGGGCGAGCCCGGCCTCGAGGTGGTCGGCGAGGCCGCCAACGGCGAGGAGGCGGTCGAGGCCGTCTCCCGCCTGGCCCCCGACGTCACGCTGATGGACATCCGGATGCCCGTGCTGGACGGGATCGCGGCCACGCGGCGGATCCTCGAGGCAGGCGCGCCCACCCGCGTCCTGGTGCTGACGACGTTCGACCTCGACGAGTACGTCTTCGAGGCGCTCCGGGCAGGTGCGTCCGGGTTCCTGCTCAAGGATGCGCCGGCCGACGAGCTCGCCGCCGCGATCCGGGTGGTGGCGGCCGGTGACTCGCTGCTGGCCCCCGGCGTGACCCGCCGCGTGATCGACGCGTTCGTGCGCCGAGGCTCGCCCGAGACGGCGCGGACCGACCCGCGGCTGGCCACCCTGACGCCACGGGAGGTCGAGGTGCTCGGGCTGCTGGCCCGTGGGCTGTCCAACCTCGACATCGCGGAGAAGCTGTTCGTCTCCGAGGCCACGACGAAGACCCACGTCAGCAACGTGCTGGCCAAGCTCGGCCTGCGGGACCGGGTGCAGGCGGTGATCCATGCCTACGAGCACGGCGTGGTGGTGGCCGGCCGGCGAGACGCTGATCCGTCGTACGACTGAGGCGGAGTTCCGTCCCGCGGCCGATCCGCGCTGAGGACGCCGGGCCCGATCGTGGTGTCCCACCCACTCGCAGGAGGACCCACCATGACCGCCCTGACCCTCGACCCGACGTCCGACACCGCTCGTCCCGCGCCGTCGCTCACGCGCACTCGCGGCACGGAGGTGGTTCCTCGTCGCGTGCCCGGTGCTGGCCGGCGTCTTCGCCGTCATCGGCGCCTACGCCGACCCGGCCGCCGGCATCAACGGAGACCGGCTCTACGAGCTCTACGGCGCCAACCCCGACCCCCTCCAGGTCAAGTCCGTCGGACTCCACTGGTCCTACGCGTTCTGGGCGGCACCGGCGCTGCTGGCCGTCCCGTACGTGCGGGCCCGCGGGGCCTGGCTCGCCAACGTGGCGGCCGTCGTCGGCTTCGTCGGCGTCACCACACTGCCCGGCCTGCTGTTCGTCGACTTCTACGACTCGGCGATCACGCAGCAGTTCGGCGTCGACGGCGCCGTCGCCGTCGAGAACACGATGACGGGGATGTGGGGGCCGGTGGCCCTGGCCACCCCCGGCGTGGTCGGCACCCTGCTGGCCCTCCCGCTGATCTCCGTCGCCCTGTGGCGGGCGGGGCTGGTCCGCTGGTGGGCGCCGCTGTCGGTGCTGGCCGGGATCGCCGCCTTCGGGATGTCGAGCGTCATGTGGTGGGGCTGTGCCCTCACGACGGTCTGCTTCACCGTGTTCGCCGTCGCGCTGGCTCGGGCCACCCGGCCGGAGGGCGGCGCCCCGACGGGGTGAGCACCCGCGACCGCGCTCCTTACGCCGACTCCGCCGTCCCGGCGGCGGAGTCGGCGAACCCCGTCCACGGGCGCGCGGAGTAGGCGAAGAGCAGCCAGATGAACAGCAGCAGCACCAGGGTCGCGGCGACGTAGGTGAGGACCTCCAGGGACGCCACGTCGGCGCCGAAGACGAGGACCGGGAGCACCGCGGCGAGGACGAACCCGACCGCGGACAGCGCGCAGCCAGCGCCGGGCGGGGCCGTCGTCGGCCGTCGCGGCCCGCAGGCCCAGGCCGCGGGCGAGCACGGCGGCGAACCCGAGCTGCGGGAGGTTGACCGCCCAGCCGAGGGCGGGGTGGGTGTCGTAGAGGGCGTCGGTGACCTGCGGGAACCACAACGGCACCGAGACCAGGCCGGCGAGCAGGGCCAGCCGGACGACGACCGTGCGCTGCCACAGGTCGGCCGGGAGGCCGCGGACGCCGAGCAGCACCAGGAGCCAGCCGAACACGTCGGGCAGGGCGTCGTACCCGTCGACCTGGGGGCGCAGCGCGACGATGACCAGCCCCATGGCGATGGACTGGAGCGGCCGCATGCCGACCAGCCTAGGAGTTCGGGCTAGGCGCCGGGGACCAGCCAGGCCGTGCCGCGGGCCCGGCGGACCAGGACGACGAGGCGGCTGCCCATGAACACCGCGACGAAGGTGACCCAGACGGCCACCAGGCCGCCGCCGAGCGAGACGGTCAGCAGCGCGGCCGGGGCGTACGCCACGAGCGTCGCCAGTCCGCCCCAGGCGAGGTAGGTCCCGTCGCCCGCGCCGATCAGCACCCCGTCGAGGACGAAGACCACGCCGGCGACCGGCTGGCCGATGGCCGCGACGAGCAGGACGCCGACCAGCCGGTCGTGGACGGCGGCGTCACCGGTGAACAGGGGTCCGAGGATCGGGCTGGACGCGGCCAGCAGGACGGCGGTCACCACCCCGCTGAGCACTCCCCAGCGGACCATCCGGCCGGTCACCTCGCGGGTGCCGGCGACGTCGCCGGCACCGAGGTAGCGCCCCGTGATCGCCTGCGCCGCGATCGCGATGGCATCGAGGACGAAGGCGAGGAACGTCCAGATGGTCAGGGCCAGCTGGTGCGTGGCGAGGTCGACCTCCTGGGAGCTGCCCGGGGTGGGGTCGCCCACCTCGACACCGGTCCCGGTCGAGACGACGACGGCGTACGTCGTCAGCAGCAGCGCCGCGCGCAGGGTGAGGGTGCGCACGACGAGCGCCACGCCGGCGTGCGCGGCGGCCCGGATCCCGGGCAGGTCCGGGGTGAGGGGAGCCCCCTGGCGGCGGGCGGCCCGCACGACCACGGCGAGCAGGGCGGCCGCGCTGGCGACCTGGGCCAGCACCGAGCCCCACGCGGAGCCGGCGAGTCCGAGACCGGCGATCGGGCCCGCGCCGTAGACGAGGAGCAGGTTGAGCACCACGTTGAGCGCGTTCCCGGCGACCGCGACGGCCAGCGGGGTGCGGGTGTCCTGGAGGCCGCGGAGGATGCCGGTGGTCGCCAGCATCACCAGCAGCGGGGTGGTTCCGAGGAAGGCGATCCGCAGGTAGGTCTCCGCCGCCTGGGTGACCGCCGCACCGGCCCCGAAGAGGCCGACGAGCTGGTCGGTCAGCGCGACACCCAGCCCGGTGGCGAGGGCGCCGATGAGGACCGCGAGCCAGATCCCGTCCACCCCCTGCGCGAGGGCGCCCCGCACGTCCCCGGCGCCGAGCCTGCGGGCGACGCTCGCGGTGGTGCCGTAGGCGAGGAACACGCACATCCCCACCACGGTCTGGAGCACCGCCCCCGCGACGCCGAGGCCGGCCAGGGACACGGTGCCGAGGTGGCCGACGATCGCGGCGTCGGCGAGCAGGAACAGGGGTTCGGCCACGAGGGCGAAGAAGGCCGGGACGGCGAGGCGCACGATCTCGCGGTCCCGGATGTCCATGGCCAGCAGCCTAGTTCACGTAAGGGTCACACGGGGTAAATGACTATGACCGCTGTAGTTACCCCCAGCTGTGTAAATCCCTGTGAGTAGTCCCCGCCCCGTGGCCCTTGTCGACAAACCAACACGGGAATCCCAGATGGCGAAAGCGGCCGGCGCCATGTTGCCAGGAGTTTTTCACCCACAGGTGTGGATGGCCGTTCCTGCAGGTCAGCGCGGCGAGCCTGGCGACGAAACCCCCGTTGTCCACAGGCGGCTCCCCAGCTGGTGCACACCTGGGGCACGTCCCTCCACCGGCCGAGCGCGGGTTCTCCCCAGCCCCTGTGGAGGACCGGCTTCCTCCGGGGGCCCTCGGCGGCGTACGTTCCTCCGGGTTGCGAGCGGGTCGATCGAGAGTGTCGGTGCCCTCTCCTACGGTCAAGCCACGTCCGAAACCGATCCGGCCCGACCCTGCGAGGAGGCAGTGTGAGCGTCGACCACGATGCGCTGGGGCTCACCGAGCCGGCGTACGACGAGTGGGGCGACGGGCCGTCGGCATTCTCTCCGGGCGACGCCCCGGCGCGGCCGGGCGATCGCACCCCGCCTCAGGACAACGCGGCCGAGCAGAGCGTGCTGGGGTCGATGCTGCTGTCCAAGGACGCGATCGCCGACGTCGCCGAGACGGTCCGCGGGGTCGACTTCTACCGGCCGGCCCACGAGATCATCCACGACGCGATCATCGACCTCTACGGGCGCGGGGAGCCGGCCGACCCGGTGACGGTGGCGGCGGAGCTCCAGCGCCGCGGCGAGCTGCAGCGGATCGGCGGCGCGCCCTACCTCCACACCCTGTCGGCCAACGTGCCGATCGCGGCCAACGCGGGCTACTACGCCGAGATCGTCCGCGAGAAGGCGATCCTGCGCCGCCTCGTCGACGCCGGCACCAAGATCGTCCAGATCGGCTACGCCGGTGAGGGCCAGGTCGACGACGTGGTCGACCAGGCGCAGGCCGAGGTCTACCGGATCACCGACCGCCGCACCGCCGAGGACTACGCCCCGCTGGCCGACATCATGGACGGCGTCCTCGACGAGATCGAGGCGATCGGCAACCGCGAGGCCGGGCTCTACGGCGTGCCGACCGGCTTCGCCGACCTCGACGACCTGACCAACGGTCTGCACTCCGGGCAGATGGTGATCGTGGCGGCCAGGCCCGCCATGGGCAAGATCACCCTCGCCCTCGACCTGTGCCGGGCGGCGTCGATCCAGAACAACCTCACCAGCTGCTTCTTCTCCCTGGAGATGACGCGCTCGGAGATCACGATGCGGCTGCTGTCGGCGGAGGCCAAGGTCCCGCTCAACGCGATCCGCAACGGCCAGATGAACGACGACGACTGGGGCAAGCTGGCCCGCAAGATGGCCGAGGTGTCCTCCGCGCCGATGTTCATCGACGACTCGCCCAACATGACGATGATGGAGATCCGGGCCAAGGCCCGGCGGCTCAAGCAGCGCCACGACCTGCGAGCTGATCGTGATCGACTACATGCAGCTGATGACCTCCGGCAAGAAGGTCGAGTCCCGCCAGCTCGAGGTCTCGGAGTTCTCCCGCCAGATCAAGCTCCTGGCCAAGGAGCTCGAGGTCCCGATCATCGCGCTCTCCCAGCTCAACCGTGGCCCCGAGCAGCGCGGCGACAAGCGGCCGATGATGAGCGACCTGCGCGAGTCGGGTTCCCTCGAGCAGGACGCCGACATGGTGATCCTGCTCCACCGCGACGACGTCTACGAGAAGGAGTCGACCCGCCCCGGCGAGGCCGACCTGATCGTCGCCAAGCACCGCAACGGCCCCACCCGCGACATCACCGTCGCCTTCCAGGGCCACTACTCCCGGTTCGTCGACATGGCCCAC
>CAWHJI010000009.1:0-285967 GCA_963829635.1 uncultured Actinomycetota bacterium | reverse complement strand
GCCGACCTCGGCCCTACGGCGTAGCCATCCGATGCCGCCCAGCGACAGAATGGCAGGGTTCCGGCTCCTCAGGAGGGCACCATGTCCGAGTACCTCACCACGGGGGAATGGATCGCGAAGGAAGGCCAGGCGGAGCAGTTCGTCAACGTGTGGGAGGCCTGGACCGACCTCGAGCTCGTCCACGCCTGGAAGTCCGACCCCGACTTCCGGTTCCGGATGGGCGCCGTGCAGCAGCACGTCGCCGAGTTCCATCCTGCCGAGCTGGAGGTCGTTCGGGTTGTCGGGTCCTACGTCACCGGTCACGGACCCGGGTCGGTCGGGGCTCCAGGATCACCACCGCGGTCTCGGTCGAGCGCAGCGCCGCGAAGCCGTCCAGCCCCTCACCGGCCTCCCGCCAGCGCGCCCACAGGCGCGATCGCTCCTCCCCTTGTGCAGCCCGGGCGCGCACGAGGCGCGGCCCGTCGCGGAGGATCGCCGTCGCATCCGGATGAGCCTGGAGATTGAGCCACCAGGCGGGCTCGCCATCCGCCCAGCCGTTCATGGCCAGCCCGATCAGGTTCGGACCGTCTTCCAGGTAGCCGATGATCACGCTGCGCTCGCGCCCCGTACGACGCCCGGTCGTCGTGAGCCGGAGCGTTCCCCAGCCCTGGGCCTTCGGCCGCCACAGCCCGATGCGCCCGCGGGTGACGCCGGTAGACGGCACGGTGCGCGTGCCACGCCAGCCGCACGAACCAGCGCGGGGGAACACGCGGGGCTTTTCGCGTGCGCTGGACACGGATCGAGGCTAGTCGATGTGGTCAGATGAGGCGTGACGCGTGAGCAGGGCATCCTCGCCGACTGGAACGACCACAAGGGCTTCGGCTTCATCACGCCAGCCGCCGGAGGGCCCCGCGTCTTCGTGCACGTCAGCGCGTTCCCTCGAGGACCACGTCCCGCCAGCAATGACCGCGTCACTTACGACGTGGACCGCGACGAGCGGAACAGGCTGCGCGCCTCGGACGTGCGCTACCTGGCTTCCTCACGGCGTCGGCGAACCGGGGCCCGCGGACTACCCGCAGCGCTTGCCATCACGAGCGTGTTCGCAGTGCTCCTGGCCGGGGTCGCGACGCTGGACCGCGTTCCCCTGTTGCTCGTGGCTGCCTACGGCGGACTGAGCGTGGTGGCGATCGTGATGTACCGGCTGGACAAGACCGCCGCGATGCAGGGAACGTGGCGCATCTCCGAGGCGACCCTGCACCTCGTCGCCCTGTTGGGCGGCTGGCCCGGCGCGATGCTCGCGCGGCCGGTCCTCAGGCACAAGACCACGAAGCAGCCGTTCCGAACCATCTTCTGGTGCACCGTCGTCGCGAACTGCGCGGCCCTCGCGTGGTTCGTGGGTGAGATGCCCTGGACCTGGGCTGACAAGCACGCCGGCCGACACCTTCACCTACGCCTCCAACACCACGCGGAGACAACATCTCGACCACACCGAGCCCTACCAGCACGGTGCGAACCGACCGGGCGGCCAGTCCAGGCTGGGCAACTACGGACCGATGACCACCTTCCACCACCGGATCAAGACCTTCGGCAAGTGGACCGTCAAGCAACCCTTCCCCGGCCTCTACCTGTGGCGTGATCCCCACGGCGCGCTCTACCTCGTCGACCACACCGGCACCCGCCGACTCGACCTCGCGGCATAGGAGACGGCAAAGGAAGAGGGGCACCGGTTGCCCGGTGCCCCTCTCCTCAGATCTCGCGAGATCCGTCCTTGCCTCAGATCACCCGGCGACGCAGCGCGAACGCACCGCCACCGAGGCCGAGCAGGGCCAGGCCGGCCAGACCGCGTGCCCAGTTGCGGGTGGACTCGCCGTCCTCGCCCTGGATCACGTAGCTGTACGCCGTCAGGCCGAGCGCACCCTCGGGGGCGCCGTAGGCCATGTCCTCGGCCTGGGCGCGCTCGGCGCCCGCGACCATGATCGCGCCGAGCTCACCGTAGGTCTGGGCGGTGTCCACCCCGGCCTCGGCGAGCTTGCTCGTGCCCTTCACGGACAGCTTCTCGGCACCGTCGACCAGCTTCGGCGCACCGTCGGCGGCCGTGCCGAGTCCGTCGGTGAGGCGACCCGAGCCATCGGCCGCGTCCTGCAGGCCGTCCGCGAGCTGGCCGGCACCATCGTCGATCTGGCCCAGGCCGTCGGAGAGGTCTCCGGCACCAGCCGACAGCAGCGAACCGCCGTCACTCAGCTTGGCCACACCGGCCACCAGCTTGTCGACACCAGCCGTCAGGTCTCCCCCACCATCGGCGAGCGCTTCCGCGCCGCAACGCAGCGTCTCCGACGTGTCGCAGCCCGGAGTGGGTCGTCCGATGTTGGCGAGCAGCTCGTCCTCGATGCCGAGCCAGGATGCTCGTCGACCAGCGTCGGGATGCCGGCCGGATCAGAGCAGCCGCCTGAGAGATGCCACAGAATCTGCGGCGGTCATTGTCCGTCTCTGTCGGATCGCAGGGCGCGTTGTGAAGCGCCCGCAATCGCTTGATGCCCGGCATCGTCGTTGTCAAGAGACCGGCTCGCAGCCCGCTGCTGACCGCCGACGAACTTGTCGGGCCCGCAGCACCGGTCGCCAGTCGGGGTCGCATGCTTGCGCAGCCCCGCCGAGTCCAGCTGCGTAAACAGCATGGGGCCGACTCGCATCGGGCGACGGCGAGACAGCGGTCGAGGCAGCGGTGCAGCGGGTCCCGGCGCCGCCAGGCCGTCAGCGACTGCGAGGCCATCGAGCATCCGCCTGTCGTCGCGGCATGCGAGGCACCCGCAGTCACTGAGCACATCCGCCACGTCGACATTGCCGAACTGCGCCCGGAGCGCGACGTGTGCTGTCAGTCGCCGCGGGATACGCAGAGCCGACCGAACCTGGAAGAGACCACCCATGAGGTGTCACTGCCCATGAGCGTCGTGCCGATGCCCTGCCACGCTCTTGTCGAGCGTACCCAGCAGGTCAGGTAATCCGGATTCTGCCTCGAGCTCCGCCTTCACCGACCGCGGCAGCGCGTCGACGCCTTCGTACAGCAGCTTCAGGCCGTCCGCCAGACGGCGCTGACCGTCCGCCAGCTGGTCCGCGCCGCTGCTCGAGGTCGCCGACGCCCGCCGTCGAGCTGGCCGAGACCGTCGTCGAGACGACCTGCCCCGTCGGCCAGACTTGGCAGCGCCGTCGCGAGCCTGTCCGGCTCCGTCGGCGAGCTTCGCCGCGCCAGGTGCCGCCTCGCCCGCCAGACCGGCCCGCAGCTCGGCGGAGCCGTCGCGCAGCTTGATCAGGCCGGCGAGCAGCTCGGCCGCGCCGTCGCGCAGCTTGAGCAGGTTGGAGTCGATCGTGGCCGCGCCGTCGGCGAGCCTGGCGCCCGTGTCGGCGCCGCTTCCGTAGCTCTCGGCCGCCGTGGCGAACGTCGGCGACTCCAGCGGGTTGACCGGCAGTGCCGAGATGTCGGCGCGGGGGACGACGCCGTCGACGATGTCGGCGGTGTAGCCGAAGGTGGCCGTGTCGGAGCCGATCGGCGGGAACAGCGTCATCGTGAACGACATCTTGGTGCCGCCCTTGCCGTCGCCGGCCATGTTGGCCTGCTTGGACTCCACGTTGGTGAAGTTCTCCGGCGCGACCGTGGACAGCGAGCCCACCATCGGCAGCGGGACGTCGACCGTCTTGGTCACGGTGCCGCCCTCGCCGTCGGGGAAGGAGACCTCCTGGGGCTGCGCGGTCACGTTCTTGACGGTGTAGGTCACCTCGAGCTGGCCGCTCTCGCCGACCACGTCACCGGGCTCGACGCTCTCGCCGTCCAGCTTGTAGATCACCGAGACGTCGAGCGGAAGCTCACCGTCGTAGTCGCTGACCGAGCGCAGGTGCTCCTCGCCGTCCACCGTCATCTCGGTGACCTGGTTGCCGTCGCGCACGTCGAAGCCCGTGAACCCCTCGAGGTTGCGGAGCCCGTCGGTGGCGATCGGGTTGGACAGGTCCACCGAGCCGGTGCCGGTGAGGACCAGCTGCTCGTAGACGCGCTGCGTCTCGACCTCGCCGGTCGGGGACGTGTAGACCTGCACGGTCTCGGTGTTGAGCACCTCGACGTCGCCGTCAGCGGCGACGGCGGCAGGAGCAGCCATCGCGCAGATGATGGCGGTCATGCCCGAGAGGGCTGCCACGCGGAGCGTGGTGGTTCGCGTGTTCACTTGGCGTTCTCCGTCATCAGGTCGTCGAGCTTCGAGTTGCCGTGGTCGTTCGCGCGCGGCTGGCGCGGCGCGACCTCGCCGACGGCGTCCGCGGGAGCGGTAGCTGCGGCGACCAGGAACCCGACGGCGATGCAGACCAGCAGGGACGTCGCCGTGGTGACGGAGGTGCTCACGACCTCCGGCGGGGCGGCGGCGTAGGTGTACTCGTAACCGCCGGCCATCGCCGCGGCACCGAGCAGGGTGGACCACATCGGCAGCCGACCCATGGTCGCGGCCACGAGTCCGACGCAGGCCAGCAGCACGAGGCCGACCACGACCGCGCGGCCCGAGGCGGTGTCGGGCACCAGCGCCGCTCGTACGAAGAACCCGATCCAGGCGATGACGAACCCGCCGGCGAACCCGACGAACCGCATCGCCGGGGTGCGGTCGGGCACCATCGCGAGGACAGCACCGACAGCCGCACCGAACAGGACGGCGGACTCGAGCTCGAGGTCGAGCGCGGCACTCAGCCACACGACCAGAGCCGCCGCCAGGGCGAGCAAGAGCCCGCCGAGAATTGATCTGCGCATGCTTGCGCGCTCCCTCCAGAGGTTCGTCGACCCCTCCCGGGCCGACGTGCCGCGCCTTCTTCCCTTGGGCGCGAGCCTCGAAGACTATAGCGCCAGGTTTAGATAACATGCGCATCCCGGACGCGAAATTCGGGGTCCGGAGGGTGTGATTCCAACGACATCACCGCCGTCTCCTAGGCTCGCCCGGTGACGACGACCGACGGCGCGGACGCGGGCACCCTGCGCGCACTGCTGCGCAGCGGCGCCGGGATCGCCGTGGCCATGGCCGTCCAGAACGTCGCCGCCTACGCCTTCACGATCGTCGCCGCACGCAGGCTCGGCCCTGCCGAGTACGGCGCGGTCGCCAGCCTGATGGGCCTGCTGCTGGTCGTGGTCGTGCTCAGCCTCGGCCTGCAGGCGACCGGTGCCCGCAAGATCGCGGCCGCGCCCGAGCGGCGCACCGAGATCGAGGCCGCCATCATGTCCGCGACCTACCGCTCCTCCCTCGTCCTCGGTGTGCTCTGCCTGGCCCTGACGCCGGTGATCGCTTGGTCGCTGCAGCTCGACACCTGGCCGGCCGCGCTGATGATCGGGGTCAGCGCCGTGCCGCTGACGATCATGGGTGGCCAGTCCGGGATCCTGCAGGGCGAGCATCGCTGGTTCCCGCTCGCGGCCGTCTTCCTCGGCGTCGGCGTCGGTCGCCTCGTGGTGGGTGGCGCGTTCATGCTCGCCGTTCCGACCGCCTTCGGCGCGATGCTCGGGGTGGCCGTGGCCGCGTGGATCCCCGCCCTGGTCGGCGCCGTCGCCCTCGGTCACGTGGGGCGCGGCCGGGCCGATCGCCGCTCGACCGCCGCCCGCGGCGAGCAGATCCTGCACGAGGTCACCTCCAACTCACACGCCCTGCTCGCGTTCTTCGCACTCTCCAACGCGGACGTGATCGTGGCCCGGATCGTGCTCGACGAGCAGGTCGCCGGCCTGTACGCCGGAGGCCTGATCCTCACCAAGGCCGTGCTGTTCCTGCCGCAGTTCGTGGTGGTGATCGCCTTCCCGTCGATGGCGGCACCCGGGAGGCAGCACCGGATGTACCTCAAGGGGCTGGCCCTCGTCGCCGGCCTCGGCATCGGCGCCACCGTCGGCGCGATCGTCCTCAGCGACCTGGCGGTCACGTTCGTCGGCGGGCCGGCGTACGCCGGGATCGAGCCGCTGGTCGGGCTGTTCGCCGCGCTCGGCATGGTGCTGGCGATGATCCAGCTGATGGTCTACGAGGTGGTGGCGCGTCAGCACCGGGCGAGCGTGTTCGTGCTCTGGGCGGGGCTGGCCGCCGTCGCCAGCTCGGCGCTCTACGTCACGAGCGAGCGGTCGCTGGCAGTCAGCGTCGTCGTGATCGAGACGGCCGTGCTCCTCACACTGGTGGGTACGGCGCTGCTCCATCGACCGGGACGGCGGTCCGGCTCCGGCGCTCAGTGAGCGGCGTCGTGCCAGCTGCGACCGGTCCCGACCGAGACATCGAGCGGTACGGCGAGGTCGGCCGCGGCCGCCATCTGCTCGCGGACCAGGCGATCGAGCTGCTCCTGCTCGCCCGGCGCGACCTCGAACACGAGCTCGTCGTGGACCTGCAGCAGCATCCGTGAGGACAGCGACGACGCGGTCAGCGCCGCCTCGACCTTGAGCATCGCGACCTTGATCAGGTCGGCGGCGGATCCCTGGATGGGAGCGTTGAGGGCCATCCGCTCCGCCATCTCCCGGCGCTGTCGGTTGTCGCTGGTCAGGTCGGGCAGATAGCGCCGACGGCCCCGGATGGTCTCGGTGAAGCCCGTGCGACGGGCCTCGTCGACGATGCCGTTGAGGTAGTCGCGGACGCCGCCGAAGGTCTCGAAGTACTCCTCCATCAGCGCGCGGGCCTCGCTCGGTTCGATGCGCAGCTGCTGGCCCAGCCCGAACGCGGACAGGCCGTAGGCGAGGCCGTAGTTCATCGCCTTGATCTTCGCCCGCATCGCCGGGGTCACGGCGTCCGCGTCGACGTCGAAGACCCGCGCCGCGGTGATCGAGTGGAAGTCGCGGCCCGACTTGAACGCCGCGATCAGCCCGTCGTCCTCGGACAGGTGGGCCATGATCCGCATCTCGATCTGGCTGTAGTCGGCCGTCATCAGGCAGTCGAACCCCGGGCCCACCACGAAGCCCTCGCGGATCCGGCGCCCCTCCTCGGTGCGGATCGGGATGTTCTGGAGGTTGGGGTCGGTGCTGGAGAGCCGCCCGGTCGCCGCGATCGTCTGGTTGAACGTCGTGTGGATCCGGCCGTCGCCCGCGACCGTCTTGAGCAGCCCCTCGATCGTCTGCCGCAGCCGGATGACGTCGCGGTGGCGCAGCAGGGCGGTCAGGAACGGGTGCTCGGTCTTCTCGTAGAGCTGCTGGAGCGCGTCGGCGTCGGTGGTGTAGCCGGTCTTGGTGCGCTTGGTCTTGGGCATGTCGAGCTCGTCGAAGAGCACCACCTGCAGCTGCTTGGGAGAGCCGAGGTTGATCTCCTTGCCGATCACGCCGAACGCCTCGTCGGCGGCCTGCTTCACCTGGGTGCCGAAGTGGGACTCGAGCGACTCGAGGTGGTCGACATCGACGGCGATGCCGGTCTGCTCCATCTCCGCGAGCAGGTCGACGAGCGGCAGCTCGATCTCGGCCAGCAGGGCGGTGCCGCCGTGCTCCTCCACCGCGTCGTCGAGCGCCTCGGCCAGGTCGAGCACGGCCCGCGCATGCAGCATCGCGACCTCGGCCGCTCCGGACTCCTCCACGGTGTCGAGGGACAGCTGGGCCTGGTCGGCGCTCTCGCCCGCCTCCTGCTTCAGCTCGCGCTTGAGGTAGCGCAGCGTCAGGTCGGACAGGTCGTAGGAGCGCTGGTCGGGCCGGACGAGGTAGGCCGCCAGGGCGGTGTCGCTGACCAGCCCGCGCAGCGGCCACCCCCGAGCGGCCAGCGCCAGCGAGGGCCCCTTCGCGTCGTGGAGCACCTTGGCGACGTCGGGGTCCCCGAGCCACGCGACGAGGGCGGCGTCGTCCTCGGGGCTCACCTCGGCCGCGTCGAACCAGCACGCGGACCCGTCGGCGGCGGCGAGGGCGACCGACCACACCTCGCCGGTGCCGGACCGCCAGGACCCCTGCACGGTCACGCCGGTCCTTCCCTTGTCGGGACGGCCGTGCTCCTCCAGCCACGCCGGGACCTCGCCGGGAGCCAGCCTGGCCCCGGCCAGCTCGAAGCCGGAGTCGTCGATCTCCTCCTCGGACTCCAGGGTCTCGAAGAGGCGGTCGCGCAGTACCCGGAACTCCAGCCCGTCGAACAGGGTGTGCACCTCCTGCCGGTCCCACGGCTTGAGCGCCAGGTCGGCCGGCCGCAGGTCGAGGTCGAGATCGCGGACCAGGGCGTTGAGGCGACGGTTGCGCAGCACGTCGTCGAGGTGTGCGCGCAGCGCCTCCCCCTTCTTGCCGGTGATCTGGTCGGCGTGGGTGATCACGTTGTCGAGCCCGTCGAACTGGTTGATCCACTTGGCGGCGTACCCCTGGCCGACGCCCGGGACGCCGGGCAGGTTGTCGGAGGTCTCCCCCACGATCGCGGCCAGCTCGGGGTAGCGGTGGGGCGGGACGCCGTACTTCGCCTCGACGGCCTCGGGCGTCATCCGGGCCAGCTCCGAGACGCCCCGCATGGGGTAGAGCACCGTCGAGCTCTCCGTCACGAGCTGGAGGGCGTCACGGTCGCCGGTCAGGATCAGCACCTCGAGGTCCTCGGCGAGTGCCTGGGTGACCAGCGTGGCGATGACGTCGTCGGCTTCGTAGCCGTCCTTCTGGAGGAAGGGGATCCGGAGCGCGTCGAGGACCTCCTGGATCAGCGGGAGCTGGCTCTTGAACTCGTCGGGGGTCTTGTTCCGCTTGGCCTTGTAGTCGGCGTACTCCTCCAGCCGGAACGTCTTGCGGGAGACGTCGAAGGCGACCGCCACGTGGGTGGGCTGCTCGTCGCGGAGCACGTTGATCAGCATCGAGGTGAAGCCGTAGACCGCGTTGGTGTGCTGGCCGGTCGTCGTCGAGAAGTTCTCCACCGGCAGCGCGAAGAATGCGCGGTAGGCCAGGGAGTGGCCGTCGAGGAGCAGCAGGCGTGGACGGTCGGCAGTCGGTGTGGCTGGCACGTCCGCGACTCTAGCCGGGGGCGGGGACACGCGAGGCGTCGGGAATGATGCCCCCATGAGCGAGGAGAAGCGCGCCATCGAGTCCATCGACGACTACATCGCCCGGATGCCCGAGGGCATGGGGTCGCTGAACGAGAAGATGGGGGTCGAGCTGCTCGAGGTGTCCCCGGAGCGGGTGGTGGCGACGATGCCGGTCGAGGGGAACACCCAGCCGTACGGGCTGCTGCACGGCGGAGCCTCGGTGGTGCTGGCCGAGACCCTGGGCTCCATCGGGTCGGCGCTGCACGCCCAGCCCGACCGGATCTCCGTGGGCGTCGACATCAACGCCACCCACCACCGCGCCGCGACCTCCGGCACCGTCACCGGGGTGGCCACCCCGATCCACCTCGGCCGCACGATGGCGAGCTACGACGTGGTGATCACCGACGAGCGCGGCAAGCGGGTGTGTACGTCGCGGATCACCTGCGCGCTGATCCCCGCCGACCGGATCGGGTCGTAGGGACCGCGCTCAGCTGCCGAGGTCGGCGGGGTCGCCCGCTCGCGACCGGCGCATCGAACGGCGGGCGGCGAGCACGTGGGTGAGCTGGCGGCCGCCGGTCCGGCCCGTCGTCCGCCCGGTGAACGGGCCCTGGGCACTGAGCTTGGACTTCATGACGTGGGTGGGAGCGAGGCGCAGGGTCGCGTACGGGCCGAGCGCGAGCCGGGCCATGAACCGGTTCGCGTCCCGGGAGCCGGCGACGGCGGCCGAGGCGACGTGGTCGATGCCCCGCTCCTCGGCGAACGCCACGGCGGCCTCCATCAGCGCCCTGCCGACTCCGTGGCGGCGGTAGGCGGGGAACACGTGGGGGGAGATGGCCTGCACGACGGGTTCGAGGTTGACCGGCGTCAGCGTGGTCGCCCGCAGGTGGACCGCCCCGGCCAGCTCGCCGTCGTACTCCGCGACGACGAGGCGCTCGCTCTCGAGCCCCTCGACGCGGGAGATGACCGCCTCGAGGTCCTTGACCTGCTCGTCGTGGTCGACCCGGCGCAGCACGTCGCCCCAGAGCTCGGCCAGGACCGCCGCGTCGCCCGGTGCGGCGGTCCGGAAGGAGATGAGCGAGCGCCGCTGGGGCTCATACACGATGGGGAACCTCTTCTGAATCGGCTGGGCACGCCCTCCGGCTCCCCCGGGACGTCGCTCCACGGGACGAGACTACGCTCAGGCGTTCGGCCAGGACAGAGGAGGCCCGTCATCACCGGCATCGGCACGATCGTGAACGTCGCGACCGTCCTGCTCGGCGCCGGCCTGGGGGTCCTGCTCGGGCACCGGCTGCCGGAGCGGACCCGCGACGTGGTGACCGACGCCCTGGGGCTGGTGACCCTGCTGATCGCCGCCGGGAGCGCCGTGGCGGTGGCCGACCCCGACCTGGTCCGCCTGGTCGGATCGAGCGCCCCGATGCTGATCGTCCTCGGGGCGGTGGTCACCGGCGGCATCATCGGGTCGCTGCTGCGGCTGGAGAGCCGGGTGGAGTCGCTCGGCGGGTGGCTGCAGGCCCGGCTCTCACGCGGCGCGGGCTCCGTCGAACGACACCGCTTCATCGAGGGCTTCGTGGTCTCCTCGCTCGTGTTCTGCACCGGCCCGCTCACGATTCTCGGCTCGCTGAACGACGGGCTGGGCCGCGGCGCCGACGAGCTCTTCCTCAAGTCGGCGCTCGACGGTTTCGCCGCCATCGCGTTCGCAGCGTCGTTCGGCTGGGGCGTCGCGGCCAGTGCGCTCACCGTGCTCGTCGTCCAGGGCGGCCTGACGACTCGTCGGCGTCGTCCTCGGCGACGTCCTGCCCGACGCCCACGTCGCCGCGCTCACCGCGACCGGCGGCCTGCTGCTGGTGGGGGTGGCCCTGCGCCTGCTGCGCATCCGGGAGATCCCCGTCGCCGATCTGCTGCCGGCGCTCGTGCTCGCGCCGGTGCTGGTGGAGTTCGCAGCGTGGATCGGGTGACGAAAACGGCCGAAATCGTTGACGTAACGGTTCGCTAACGACAGGGTGCCGGGTGACGCCGCTCACTCTCCCCGGTCCTAACGTGTGCAACGGCTGTGCCCGCCCTTGGGCCCAGCTGCGGTGATCAGCACCAACGCGACAGAAAGGTTCACCTCGTGAATCGATCCAGAACCGCCACTTGGGTCAAGGTGATGGCCGGCACCGCCGTCCTCAGCCTGTCCCTCGCAGCATGTGGCTCCGACGAGCCCTCCACCGGGTCCGAGGACCCCTCGGAGTCTCCGACGTCGGAGTCCACCGAAGACACCCGGACCTTCACGAACGACAAGTGCAGCGGCGCTGCCAAGGACGCGTTCAAGGTCGGCGGAATCCTCCCGCTCACGGGTAACCTCGCCTTCCTCGGCCCACCGGAAATCGCCGGAGTCGGCCTGGCCGTCTCCGACATCAACGCCGCTGGCGGCGTGAACGGTGCGGACGCCTGCCACCGGATCGAGGACTCCGGCGACTCGACCGACATGTCGATCTCGACGGCCTCGGCCGGCACCATGGTGTCGTTCAAGCCGTCCGTCGTGATCGGTGCCGCCTCGTCCAGCGTCTCGCTGAACTTCGTGGACACCCTGGCCGACGCCAAGATCATGCAGGTCTCGCCGGCCAACACCGCGGTCGACCTGAGCGGCTACTCGCCGTACTACGCCCGTACCGCTCCCCCGGACACCATCCAGGGCAACGCGCTGGGCACGCTGATCACCTCCGACGGCTACAAGAAGGTCGCCTTCCTGGTGTTCAACGACACCTACGGCACCGGCCTGCGCAACTACACCCAGCAGGCCATCGAGGCCGCGGACGGTGAGGTCGTCTACGGCGCCAAGGGCGACGGCGACGAGTTCCCCGCCGGCCAGACGACGTTCTCGGCCGAGGTGACCGCTGCGCTGCAGACCAACCCGGACGCGATCGTGATCATCGCCTTCGACGAGACCAAGGCCATCGTCCCCGAGCTCGCCGCGCAGGGCTTCGACATGTCGAAGACCTACTACACCGACGGCAACCTCTCGGACTACAGCGAGGTCTTCGACAAGGGCCTGCTCGAGGGCGCCCAGGGCACGCTGCCCGGCAACGACCCGGAGCAGGGCTTCAAGGACGCGCTCAGCGGTTGGTACGACGCGGCGGAGGGCGAGTCGCTCAGCGACTACTCCTACGGCGCGGAGTCCTACGACGCGACGATCCTGGCGGCGCTGGCCGCGGCCAAGGGCGGCGCCAACGACGGCACGACCGTCCAGGAGAACTACGCCGCTGTCTCCGGCGCCACCGACGGCGAGGAGTGCGCGACGTACGAGGACTGCCTCGCGCTGATCGAGGAGGGCAAGGAGATCCGGTACGCCGGACCTTCGGGCATCGGTCCGATCAACGACAAGAACGACCCGAGCTCCGCGTTCGTCGGCATCTACAGCTTCAACGCCGACAACGCCCCCGAGCTCAGCAGCACGGTGGAGGGCTCGAGCTGATCGAGCTCACCTGACAGCACGACAGTGGCCCCGGACCTGCAAGGTCCGGGGCCACTGTCGTTTCCGCCCGCCGCGCATGCGTGTCCGCGGTTTCCCCGCTCAAGCGGGGAAACCGCAAGGGAACTCAGCTCTGCTGCTCCTGGCGCTTGGCGTCGACGTCCTCGGCGAGGGTGCCGAGGTAGAGCTCGATCACCTTGGGGTCCTTCGCGAGCTCGCGGCCGGTGCCGGTGTGGGCGTCCTTCCCCTGGTCGAGGACGTAGCCGCGGTCGCAGATCTGCAGGCAGCGCCGCGCGTTCTGCTCGACCATCACCACGCAGACGCCGGTCTTGTTGATCTTGCGCGTGCGCAGGAACGTCTCGTCCTGGCGGACCGGCGACAGGCCGGCCGACGGCTCGTCGAGGAGCAGCACGGACGGCTCCATCATCAGCGCCCGGGCCATGGCCAGCGACTGCCGCTCTCCGCCGGACAGGGCGCCGGCGCGCTGGTTGCGGCGGTCGTGGAGCACCGGGAACAGGTCCCAGGTCGCGGCCAGCCGCTCGGTGAGCTTCCGGGGCCGCATGAACAGGCCCATCCGGAGGTTCTCCTCGATGCTCAGCGTCGGGAAGACGTTGTTGGTCTGCGGCACGAAGCCGACACCCATCTCCACGAGCTTGTTGGCCTTGAAGTTGGTGATGTCCTCGCCGTGCAGGGTGACGGTGCCGTCGTGGACCTGCACCAGCCCGAACATCGCCTTGAGGAGCGTGGACTTGCCGGCACCGTTGGGCCCGATGATGCCGATCATCTCGCCGGGGTACGCCGCGACGCTGCAGCCGTTGAGGATGTTCACGCCCGGCAGGTAGCCCGCCACGATGTCCCGCGCCTCGACGACGGGCTCGTTCTGCTTGTTGTCGCTCATGCCTTCTCCTCGGCCCCGGGCGCCTGCTCGTCCGCTTCCGCCTCGGCCTCGCGCTCGGCGTCCTCGGCAGCGACCTCCGCGGCCATCTTCTCCATCGCCTCGTCGGAGATCAGTGCGTCGTCACCCAGGTCGGTGTCGTGGTGGGCGCCGAGGTAGGCGTCGATCACCGCGGAGTTCGCCATCACGGCCTCCGGCGGCCCCTCGGCCACCAGCCGGCCCTCGGCCATCACGGCCACCCAGTCGGAGATGTGCCGCACCACGTGCATGTCGTGCTCGACGTACAAGACGGTGGTGCCCTCGTCGCGCAGGCTCTGGATGTGCTGGAGCAGCGACTGGGTGAGGGCTGGGTTCACCCCCGCCATCGGCTCGTCCAGCATGATCATCTTCGGGTCGCTCATCAGGGCTCGCGCCATCTCGAGCAGCTTGCGCTGCCCGCCCGACAGGCTGCCGGCGTAGTCGTCCTTCTTCTCCAGGAGCTGGAAGCGTTCGAGGAGGGACAGCGCCTTCTCGTGGATCTCCCGCTCCTGGCGCGCCCACAGCGGCTTGAACAGGGACTTGAAGAGGTTCTCGCCCGCCTGGCCCTGGGCGCCGAGCATCATGTTGTCCATCACGGTCATCCGGCTGAGCGCCTTGGTCAGCTGGAACGTGCGGACCATGCCCGACCGGGCGACGTTGGAGGCCGACGTCTTGTCCAGGGTCGCCCCGTCGAAGGACCAGTGGGCCCCCTGCTTGGCCGAGGTCGCCTTGTCGAAGCCCGTGATCAGGTTGAAGAACGTGGTCTTGCCGGCGCCGTTGGGCCCGATCAGTGCGGTGATGATCCCCCGCTGGACCTCGAGGTGGCCGACGTCCACCGCGGTGATACCGCCGAAGTGGCGCACGATGTTGTCCACCACGAGGATCGGGTCGGGCTTCGCCGAACCCGGCTCCGCGTCGACTCCGGCGGTCAGCCGCTTGCGTGCCGCCGGGTCCGCCAGCGAAGCGGTCGCGGCCCGGTCTGTCGCCTGCTCAGCCATGGAACTGCAACTCCCTCTTGTTGCCCAGGATGCCCTGTGGTCTGAAGATCACCAGCAGCATCAGCGCGACACCGACGACGACGAACGAGAACTGCTCGGTCTGCTGGCTGTTCAGGATGTCGTTGGGAACGTAGGTGTCGGCGCCGGCCTTGATCCCGATGCGCGCCGAGAAGAACAGGATCGACCCGAGAACCGGGCCGAAGATCGAGGCCGCGCCTCCCAGCAGCAGGGCCGTGAACGCGAAGAACGTCATCGAACGACTCAGCGCATCGGGTTGGACCGAGGACGGCAGGACGTAGACCATGCCGCCGAGCGCGCCGAGCATGCCTCCGATGATCAGGGCCTGCATCTTGATCGCGAAGACGTTCTTGCCGAGGCTGCGGATCGCGTCCTCGTCCTCGCGGATGCCGCGCAGCGTACGGCCCCACGGGCTGCGGGCGAGCAGGAAGACCAGGAGGAGGCATACGGCGACCAGCGCCCACGCCACCGCACGCACCCACCAGCCGTTGACGCCGGTGTTCTGGTAGTCGAAGGGCCCGATGCCCGTGCTACCGGCCCCGAAGAACGACAGGTCGGTGAAGGGGCCGCGGTAGGAGTTGCCCTTGAGGCCCTGGGCCGCGCCGGTGAAGTCGGTCAGCAACGACAACCGGCCGGTGTATCTGATGATCTCGGCCGCCGAGATCGTGACGATGGCGAGGTAGTCGCCTCGGAGCTTCAAGGTCGGCACACCGAGCAGCAGCGCGAACAGCACCGCCGCGAGGAGCCCGATCAGGACCGCGAGGGCCAGCGGTACCCCTCGCGAGACCGAGATCGCGAAGCCGTAGGCACCGAGCAGCATGAAGCCGGCCTGGCCGATGTTGATCAGCCCGGTGAAGCCGAAGTGGACGTTGAGTCCGATGACCGCGATCGCGACCGCCGCCGTCGAGGGGCGCAGTGCCTCCTCGGCCATGGCCTCGAGGATGTTCAGGATGGTCTCCATGTCCGGGCTCCCTATCCGACTCGTTCGGCGCGGCCGAGCAGGCCTTGTGGCCTGACCATCAGCACCAGGATCAGGATCAGCAGGGCGGTGGCGTACTTGAGGTCACCGGGGATGCCGACCACCGGCGAGAACTCGACCACGATGCCGATCACCAGCGAGCCGACGAGCGCCCCGAACGCCGTACCGAGACCACCGAGCGTGACCGCGGCGAACAGCAGGAGCAGGATCTGCAGGCCGGTGTCCCACTTGATGCCGTTGGTGACCAGCGCGTACATCACGCCGGAGAGGCCGGCCAGGCCCATCGCGACGGTCCAGACCAGCCGGATCACCTTGTCCACGTCGATGCCCGAGGCCGCGGCGAGCGCGGGGTTGTCGGACACGGCGCGGGTGGCGCGGCCGATCCGAGTCCGGAGCAGGGTGTAGCCGACGAGGCTGAGCATGATCACCGCGAGCCCCATCGCCACCAGCGACTGGTAGGTGGTCGCGATCCCCCCGAGGGACAACGTCGAGGGAGTCGCGTTCAACACCCGGACGGTGCGGGCGCCGATGAAGATCTGGAAGGCGTACTGCATGGCCAGCGAGAGGCCGATCGTCACGATCATCAGCTGGATCAGCCCCAGCCCCCGCCGACGGAGCGGCTGCCACATCAGCCGGTCCTGGCCCCAGCCCGTGGCCGCGCAGATGAGCACGACGAGCAGGCCGCCCAGCCAGAGGTTGAGGCCGGCCACGTTGATCAGGCCGTAGGCGAGCACGCCGCCCAGCGTGACCTGCTCGGCGTGGGCGAAGTTGGAGATGCCGGTCGTGCCGTAGATGAGCGACAGGCCGACCGACGCCAGGGCGAGGAGGAGACCCAGGCGCAGTCCGTTGAACGCGCTCTGCACCCAGTACTGGACTTGGGACGTCCCGGCGCTGTAGTCGCCGGTGCGGATCTCGAAGAGTGCCGGGTACGTCGTCTGCTTCTCGCCGATCTTGACGTTGACCTTCTTCTCGGTCGCGCCCACCACGCCGACGTCCTCCGGGAGGCTGTCCTCGTCGATGGTGACGGTGTACTCGCCCGCCTCGGTCGCCGGCAGGTTCCACTTGCCGGCATCGTCGGTGGTCACGGTGGTCTCGGTGCCGGCCGGGTCGGAGATCGTCAGGTCGATGTCGGCGACGGGTCCCTCCTCGGTCCGCAGGGTGCCCACGAGGCAGGACGTCTGCTCGTCGGGCATGCACAGCTCCGCGGCGTGGGCGGACGACGAGGTCATCAGCAACGCGAGGGGCGCGATCAGCAGGGCCAGGAGCAGGCCCGCGAGGCTCCTCCACGCGACCAGATCGCGGCCGGTTGGTCGGGACTTCACTCGGTTCTCCTTCCGGGCGCCGTGCTCTGCGCCTCGGGCAGTCTAGGGGCAGAGGCTGTGGCGCAGGCCACACCCTCCGACAATGATGTCGGAACGTGACGCCGCGGTCACCTGCCGGCGCCTCCGGGTCCGTGGGCGACGACGCCGTCGGCCACCTCGCGCATCGACAGGCGCAGGTCCATCGCGGTCTTCTGGATCCACCGGAAGGCGTCGGGCTCGGAGAGGCCGAGCTCCTTCTGGAGCACACCCTTGGCGCGGTCGACCGCCTTCCTGGTGTCCAGTCGCTCGGTGAGGTCCGCGACCTCCTTCTCGAGCAGGCTGAGCTCGGCGAAGCGGCTGACGGCCATCTCGATCGCGGGGACCAGGTCCCCACGGCTGAAGGGCTTGACGAGGTAGGCCATCGCCCCCGCGTCGCGCGCCCGCTCGACCAGCTCGCGCTGCGAGAAGGCGGTGAGGATGACGACCGGCGCGATCCGCTGCTCCGCGATCCGTTCGGCCGCCGCGATCCCGTCGAGGACCGGCATCTTCACGTCCAGGATCACCAGGTCGGGCCGCAGCTCCTCGGCCAGCTCGATCGCGCGGGCTCCGTCGCCGGCCTGGCCGATGACGTCGTACCCCTCCTCGCCGAGCATCTCGGCGAGATCCATCCGGATCAGGGCCTCGTCCTCGGCGATCACGACGCGACGCATGCCCGCGGGCGGGGTCGAATCGGGGGTGGCGGCCTGGGTCACGGGCGACAAGGCTAGCCGCCGGTCGCCCCGGTCCCTGCGCGGGGTCGCCCGAGGCAGGGTCAGGCCGGCTGGTCGGCCACGGTCCGCTCGGCGGCCCGCTGCTCGACGTACAGCTCGATCTCGTTCCGCTCGACGCGGAGCCTGCTCAGCTCGGTGGCCGCAGCCCGAGCGTTGGCGAGCGCGCGTGCATTGCTGGCCCGGCCCAGCTGCCACGGTGTCCACATGCCTTAATCATACTGATTCACTAGACTTTGGCAAGTGCCGTCCTACGCCGACGATCCGGTACCGTTTCCTCCGCTCCAGCCCCGGTAGCCCAACGGCAGAGGCGATGCTCTCAAACAGCATTCAGTGTGAGTTCGAATCTCACCCGGGGCACTCCAGAGCTCGACTGTCGGTGGGCCCTCCCATCGTTGAGCTGTGTACGACGACCGATGCCGCCGACAGGCTCTGGACATGCTCGATGCCGGGGCAACCCTGTCGCAAACGAGCCGCGCGACGGGAGTGAGTCGAGCGGCGTTGCGCTCGTGGAGGGCCACTGCCGTCCGACATCGTCCAGGCGGCTGCCCGAGCTGCGATGACCGGCCACTCGGTCACGGGAGCTATTCCGCCCTGCTCGGCTTCTACCTGGGAGACGGCCACATCTCGCGCGCAGCGCGGTACTTCGCGCTGCGAATCTCGTGCGACGCCAAGTATCCGGGCATCATCTCGGACGTGCACGGATCCATTGAGGGTGTGCGCCCTGACGGGCGTGTGTTCCTGGTCCGCGCACCGGGAGCCGTCGTCGTGCAGTCTCATTGGAAGCACTGGCCGTGCCTGTTTCCACAGCATGGACCCGGCCGCAAGCACGAACGGCCGATCATCCTCCAAGCGTGGCAGGCCGCGATCGTGGAACGACATCCGGCCGACTTCCTTCGCGGGCTGTTCCACTCCGACGGGTGCCGCGTGAACAACTGGGCCACCCGCGTGGTGGCCGGCGAGTCGAAGCGGTACGACTACCCACGGTGGCAGTTCACCAACAACTCCGACGACATCCGGCGCATGTGCGCTTGGGCCCTCGACCGCCGTCAGCGGAGACTCTGCGTGCGCAGAGTGCGCGCATCGCAAGGCGGAGGAGGGAGGCGGCCCGGGTTTGGCCGCCGACTGACGACAACGCAGAGAGGTGCGTGCTATGCGCGCGCAGAGCGGCGGTAGGCGGGGGCGACCTCGTTGATGGCATCGCCCATGCGGTGGATCCGCAGTGCGTTGGTGGAGCCGGGGATGCCCGGGGGGCTGCCGGCGATGATCACCACCAGGTCGCCCTCCTTGACGCGGCCGATCTGGAGCAGCGCCTCGTCGACCTGGCGCACCATCTCGTCGGTGTGCTCGACGGCGGCGGTCTTGAACGTCTCGACGCCCCAGGTCATCGACAGCTGGGAGCGCACCTTCCCCTCCGGGGTGAACGCGAGGACCGGCACCTTGCCGCGGTAGCGCGAGAGCCGGCGCGCGGAGTCCCCCGACTGGGTGAACGCCACGAGGTACTTCGCCTCGATCCGCTCGGCCACCTCGGCGGCCGCCTTGGCGATCACGCCACCGCGGGTGCGCGGCGCCCAGTCGAGCGCGGTCATGTGGGGCAGGCCGTGCTTCTCAGTGGCGCCGACGATCCGCTCCATGGTGCGCACCGCCTCGAGGGGGTACTCCCCCACGCTCGTCTCCCCCGACAGCATCACCGCGTCCGCCCCGTCGAGGACGGCGTTCGCGACGTCCGAGGCCTCCGCGCGCGTCGGCGCGGGGTTGGTGATCATCGACTCCAGCATCTGGGTGGCCACGATCACCGGCTTGGCGTTCTTGCGCGCCTTGGTGATCACGTCCTTCTGCAGGAAGGGCACGTCCTCCAGCGGGCACTCCACCCCGAGGTCCCCGCGCGCCACCATGAACGCGTCGAAGGCGGCGATGATCTCGTCGAGGTTGTCGATCGCCTGCGGCTTCTCGATCTTCGCGATCACCGGGACCAGCACGCCCTCCTCGCGCATCACGCGCCGGACGTCCTCGACGTCGGAGGCCGAGCGGACGAACGAGAGCGCGATGAAGTCGACCGAGAGGTGGAGCGCGAACCGCAGGTCCTCGATGTCCTTCTCCGACATCGCCGGGACGCTCACCGGGACGCCGGGCAGGTTGATCCCCTTGTGGTCGCTGACCGGCCCCGGCACCTCCACCTCGGTCACGACGTCCTCGCCCTCGACCGCCACGACGCGCAGCCGGACCTTGCCGTCGTCGATCAGGATCGGGTCCCCGGCCTTCACGTCGCCCGGGAGCCCGTCGTACGTCGTGCCGCAACACGTCGCGTCGCCGGGGACGTCCCGGGTGGTGATCGTGAACCGTGCGCCGCGGTCGAGGGTGACCGGGCCGTCGGCGAAGACCCCGAGCCGGATCTTCGGCCCCTGGAGGTCGGCGAAGATCCCGACCCCGTGCCCGGTGGCGTCGGCCGCCTCCCGGACGAGCCGGTAGCTCCGCTCGTGGTCGGCATGGGTGCCGTGGCTCATGTTGAGCCGGGCAACGTCCATCCCGGCCTCCACCAGGGCCCGGATCTGCTCCGGGGTGGAGGTGGCCGGGCCGAGGGTCGCGACGATCTTGGCTCTACGCACGCCCCGAGCCTAGCGTTCGATCGTTCCAACTGGAACCCGGGGCGGGGTCGCTCAGACGACGAGGGGCCGCTCGGTCGGCGGGATCGGGACGGGCAGGTTGGTGGTCCCGGTGAGGTACTCGTCCACGGCGGCTGCCGCGGCCCGGCCCTCGGCGATCGCCCACACGATCAGCGACTGGCCGCGACCGGCGTCGCCGGCGACGTACACGCCCTCGACGGAGGTGGCGTACTTCCCGTCGCGGGCGATGTTGCCGCGCTCGTCGAGGTCCACGCCGAGCTGCTCGACCAGACCAGGCTTCTCGGGCCCGGTGAACCCCATCGCGAAGAGCACCAGCTCGGCCGGGATCTCGCGCTCGGTGCCCTCGACCTCGGTGAACGAGCCGTCCTTCATCTCGACGTCGACCAGCCTCAGCGCCCGGACGTTGCCGTCGTCGTCGGCCAGGAACTCCTGGGTGGAGACCGAGTAGACCCGGTCGCCGGCCTCCTCGTGCGCCGAGGAGACCCGGAAGACCATCGGGTACGTCGGCCAGGGCTGTCCCTCGGGCCGCGAGTCGGGCGGCTCGGGCATGATCTCCAGCTGGGTGATCGAGGCGGCGCCCTGGCGGGTGGCGGTACCGAGGCAGTCGGCACCGGTGTCGCCGCCGCCGATGATCACGACGTTCTTGCCGTCGGCCCGGATCTGGTCGAGCCATCAGCTGTCGGACCTCGCCGAGCGAGGCGCGGTTGGACTGCGGCAGGTACTCCATCGCCTGGTGGATGCCGCCGAGCTCCCGCCCGGGCACCGGCAGGTCGCGGGCCTCGGTCGCGCCCATGGCGAGTACGACGGCGTCGTACCTGTCGCGCAGCTGGTCGGCGGTCAGGGTCGACCCGACGTCGATGCCGGCCCGGAACACCGTGCCCTCGCGGCGCATCTGGTCCAGCCGCCGGTCGAGGTGCTTCTTCTCCATCTTGAACTCGGGGATGCCGTAGCGCATCAGCCCGCCGATCTTGTCGTCCCGCTCGTAGACGGCGACGGTGTGCCCGGCCCGGGTCAGCTGCTGGGCGGCGGCCAGGCCGGCGGGGCCCGACCCGATGACCGCGATCGTGCGTCCGGACAGCCACTCCGGGGGCTGGGGGCGGACGTAGCCGGACTCCCAGGCCCGGTCGATGATCGAGACCTCGACGTTCTTGATCGTGACGGGCTCCTGGTTGATGCCGAGCACGCACGCCGGCTCACACGGCGCCGGGCACAGCCGGCCGGTGAACTCGGGGAAGTTGTTGGTCGCGTGCAGCCGCTCGATCGCGCCCTCCCAGTCGTCCCGCCAGACCAGGTCGTTCCACTCGGGAATGATGTTGCCGAGGGGGCAGCCCTGGTGGCAGAACGGGATGCCGCAGTCCATGCACCGGCCGGCCTGCTCGCTGATGATCGGCAGCAGGGCCCGCCCGACACCGTCGGGGTAGACCTCGTTCCAGTCGTGGATCCGCTCCTCCACCGGGCGCCGGGGGGCGACCTCGCGGCCGTGCTTGAGGAATCCCTTCGGGTCAGCCATGCAGCACCTCCATGATCCGTGCGTCGGCTTCCTCGTCGTTGAGGCCGTCCTCCTTGGCGGCCGCCTTGGCCTCGAGCACCTTCCGGAAGTCGCTGGGCATCGCCAGCGTGAAACGTGCCAGGGATGCGTCCCAGTCGGCGAGCAGCTCCTCCGCCGACCGTGGATCCGGTCTCCTCGCAGTGCCGGGTGACCAGGTCCCGCAGCTCGTCGGCGGCCTCGCCCTCGACCGGGCCCAGCTCGACCAGCTCCGGGTTGACCCGGCCCTCGTCCAGGTCCAGCACGAAGGCGTATCCGCCGGACATGCCGGCGGCGAAGTTGCGGCCGGTGCGGCCCAGGATCACGACCCGGCCACCGGTCATGTACTCGCACCCGTGGTCGCCGACGCCCTCGACGACGGCCGAGGCTCCGGAGTTGCGGACGCAGAACCGCTCGCCCACGACGCCGCGCAGGAAGATCTCGCCGGACGTCGCGCCGTACCCGATCACGTTGCCGGCGATGATCTGCTCGGCCGCGTCGAACGTGGCCGACCGGTCGGGGCGGACGACGATCCGGCCGCCGGACAGGCCCTTGCCGACGTAGTCGTTGGCGTCGCCCTCGAGCCGCAGGGTGATCCCGCGCGGCAGGAACGCCCCGAACGACTGGCCGGCCGAGCCGGTGAAGGTGAGGTCGATGGTGCCGTCGGGCAGGCCCTCGCCCTTGTACCGCTTGGTGACCTCGTGGCCGAGGATGGTGCCGACCGTCCGGTTGACGTTGCGGATCTCGACCTGGGCGCGCACCGGCTCGCCGTTCTCCAGCGCGGGTGCGGCCAGCTCGACCAGCTTGTTGTCCAGCGCCTTGTCGAGGCCGTGGTCCTGGCCCGTGGTGTTGTAGAGCGAGGCGCCCTCGGGCAGGTCGGGCAGGTGCAGGACCGGCGCCAGGTCGAGCCCGGATGCCTTCCAGTGGTCGACCGCCTCCGTCACGTCGAGGACGTCGACGCGGCCGATCGCCTCGTCGAGGGTGCGGAAGCCGAGCTCGGCGAGCAGCTCGCGGACCTCCTCGGCGACGTACTCGAAGAAGTTCACGACGTGGTCGGCCTGGCCGGTGAATCGCGCCCGGAGGGTGGGGTTCTGGGTGGCGATGCCGACGGGGCAGGTGTCGAGGTGGCAGACCCGCATCAGGATGCAGCCGGAGACCACGAGCGGGGCGGTGGCGAAGCCGTACTCCTCGGCGCCGAGCAGCGCCGCGATCAGCACGTCACGGCCGGTCTTGAGCTGGCCGTCGGTCTGCACGACGATCCGGTCACGCAGCCCGTTGAGCAGCAGCGTCTGCTGGGTCTCGGCCAGGCCGAGCTCCCACGGTCCGCCGGCGTGCTTGAGCGAGGTCAGCGGGGACGCACCGGTGCCGCCGTCGTGGCCGGAGATGAGGACGACGTCGGCGTGCGCCTTGGAGACACCGGCCGCGACCGTGCCGACGCCCACCTCGGAGACCAGCTTCACGTGGATCCGGGCCTGCGGGTTGGCGTTCTTGAGGTCGTGGATCAGCTGGGCGAGGTCCTCGATCGAGTAGATGTCGTGGTGCGGCGGCGGGCTGATCAGGCCGACCCCGGGCGTGGAGTACCGCGTCTTGGCGATCCACGGGTAGACCTTGTTGCCCGGCAGCTGGCCGCCCTCGCCGGGCTTGGCGCCCTGGGCCATCTTGATCTGGATGTCGTCGGAGTTGGTGAGGTACTCCGCGGTGACGCCGAACCGCCCGGAGGCGACCTGCTTGATCGCGCTGCGCCGCTCGGGGTCGTGCAGCCGGTCGGCGTCCTCGCCACCCTCACCGGTGTTGGACTTCGCGCCCAGCCGGTTCATCGCGATCGCGAGGGTCTCGTGGGCCTCCTTGCTGATCGACCCGTAGGACATCGCGCCGGTCGAGAAGCGCTTGACGATCTCCGAGACCGGCTCCACCTCCTCGATCGGGATCGAGCCGCGTCCGCTGGCCTCGGAGTCCTTGAACCGGAACAGGCCACGCAGCGTCATCAGCCGCTCGGACTGCTCGTCCACGCGGGAGGTGTACTGCTTGAAGATGTCGTAGCGACCGGTCCGGGTGGCGTGCTGGAGCCGGAACACGGTGTCGGGGTCGAACAGGTGCGGCTCGCCCTCGCGGCGCCACTGGTACTCGCCGCCGATCGCGAGCTCGCGGTGGGCGGGCGCGATCCCGGCGGGCGGGTAGGCGACGGCGTGCCGCTGGGCGACCTCGTCGGCGATGGTGTCGAGCTCGATGCCGCCGAGCTTGGAGGTGGTGCCGGTGAAGTACTTGTCGACGACGGCCTGGGAGAGGCCGACCGCCTCGAAGATCTGGGCACCGGTGTACGACGCCACCGTGGAGACGCCCATCTTGGACATCACCTTGAGCACGCCCTTGCCGAGCGCCTTGATCAGGTGGGCGACCGCCTGCTCGGGCTCGGCCTTGACGTAGAACCCGTCGCGGGCGAGGTCCTCCACGGTCTCCATCGCGAGGTAGGGGTTGACCGCGGCGGCGCCGTACCCGATGAGCAGGGCGACGTGGTGCACCTCGCGGACGTCGCCGGCCTCGACGAGCAGCCCGACCTGGGTGCGGGTCTTCTCCCGGACCAGGTGGTGGTGGACCGCACCGGTGAGCAGCAGCGAGGGGATCGGCGCCTGCTCGGCGGTGGAGTGGCGGTCGGAGAGCACGATGATCCGGGCGCCCTCGGCGATCGCCTCGGACACCTCGGCGCAGATCTCGTCGATCCGCCGCGCCATCGCCTCGCCGCCACCCTCGACGGGGTAGAGGCCGCGCGAGACGTGGGTGATGAAGCCCGGCATGTCGCCGTCGCGGTTGACGTGGCGGATCTTGGCCAGGTCGTCGTTGGAGATCACCGGGAACGGCAGCACGACCTGGCGGCACGACGCGGGCGCCGGCTCGAGCAGGTTGGCCTCCGGGCCGATGGTGCCGTTGAGCGAGGTCACCAGCTCCTCGCGGATCGCGTCCAGCGGCGGGTTGGTGACCTGGGCGAACAGCTGGCTGAAGTAGTCGAACAGCAGCCGCGGCTTGTCACTGAGCGCGGCGATCGGGGTGTCGGTGCCCATCGACCCGAGCGGCTCACCGCCGGTGTTGGCCATCGGCGTGAGCAGCACCCGCAGCTCCTCCTCGGTGTAGCCGAAGATCTGCTGCCGGCGGGTGACCGAGGCGTGGGTGTGCACGACGTGCTCGCGCTCGGGGATGTCGTCGAGGTGGATCAGGCCGGCGTGCAGCCACTCGTCGTAGGGGTGCTCGGAGGCGAGGCCGTCCTTGATCTCCTCGTCCTCGATGATGCGGTGCTCGTCGGTGTCGACGAGGAACATCCGGCCCGGCTGGAGCCGGCCCTTGCGCACGATCGTGGCCGGGTCGAGGTCGAGCACGCCGACCTCGGAGGCGAGCACGACCAGGCCGTCGTCGGTCACCCAGTAGCGGGAGGGGCGCAGGCCGTTGCGGTCGAGCACGGCGCCGATCTGCGCGCCGTCGGTGAACACGACGCAGGCGGGGCCGTCCCACGGCTCCATCATCGAGGCGTGGAACTCGTAGAACGAGCGCTGCTTCTCGTCCATCTCGGCGTGGTTCTCCCACGCCTCGGGGATCATCATCAGCACCGAGTGGGGCAGGCTGCGCCCGCCCATGTGCAGCAGCTCGAGCACCTCGTCGAACGTCGCGGAGTCCGACGCACCCGGGCGTGCAGACCGGGAACAGCCGCTCGAGGTCGCCGGGGATGAGGTCGGAGGCTGAGCAGCGCCTCGCGGGCCCGCATCCAGTTGCGGTTGCCCATCACCGTGTTGATCTCGCCGTTGTGGGCGATGAAGCGGAACGGGTGGGCCAGCGGCCAGCTCGGGAACGTGTTGGTCGAGAAGCGCGAGTGGACGACCGCCAGCGCCGAGGCGATCCGCTCGTCGGTCAGGTCGGGGAAGAAGTGGTCGAGCTGCTCGGTCGTGAGCATGCCCTTGTAGGCCAGGGTGCGCGAGGACAGCGACGGGAAGTAGGCCTCGGTCTCGTGCTCGGCCCGCTTGCGGAGACAGAACGCCTGGCGCTCCAGCGCCATCCCGCCCGACGCGGGCGCCCGCGCCGGCCACGAAGAGCTGGCTGAACGTCGGCATCACACCGCGTGCGGTCGCGCCGAGGGTGTCCGGCTGGGTGGGCACCTCGCGCCACCCCAGGACGGCCAGGCCCTCCTCGGCGGCGAGCTCCTCGATCCGGCGGCGGGTCTTGGCGACCTCCTCGTCGTCACCGGGCAGGAACGCCGTGCCGACGGCGTACGACGAACGCGGCGGCAGCTCGAAGCCCGCCTCCTCGGCGACCTCGCGCAGGAAGGAGTCGGGGATCTGCATCAGGATGCCCGCGCCGTCGCCGGAGTTGGCCTCCGCGCCGGCCGCGCCGCGGTGGTCGAGGTTGCGCAGGGCGGTGAGCGCCTTGGCGATGATGTCGTGGCTCGGCTCGCCAGTCAGGGTCGCCACGAAGGCCACGCCGCAGGCGTCGTGCTCGTGGCGGGGGTCGTAGAGCCCCTGCTGGGGTGGAAGGTTCGGCGGGAACGCGTGCAGTTCTGGCACCGGGCATTCTCCCGTCGTCGTCGAACGGCTCACGCCGGCCCCGGGCGGGACTGCGCGTGCCGGTGGGATCGGCAAGGCGAAGCTTGGCGCAGGGGACGACGTTGGCCCGAGCGGAAGATCGAGGTTACCACCCGGTTCACGGGCGATGGAGGGGCAGACTGACCCTCGGACACGCTCAGGCGGGGTCGTCGGCGGGCTCTCGCCCCTCGGCGTACACGCGCTCCTCGCGGCCGGGGTGCCGGCGCGAGGAGACCACGAAGTAGGCCGCGGCGGCGACGAACAGCACGATCGAGGTCCACACGTTGAGCCGCAGCCCGAACACGTCGTCCATCTGCACGGTGTCGATCCGCAGGTGCTCGATCCAGCCGCGGCCCGCGGTGTAGGCCATCACGTAGAGCGCGAGCACCCGGCCGAAGCCGAGCTTGAAGCGGTGGTCGGCCCAGATCACGAGGCCGAACGCACCGAGGTTCCAGAGGAACTCGTAGAGGAACGTGGGGTGGAACGTCGCCTCGTCGAGGTAGCCGGGCGGACGGTTCGCGGCGTCGATCTCCAGCGCCCACGCCGCGTCGGTCGGGCGGCCGAACAGCTCCTGGTTGAACCAGTTGCCCCAGCGGCCGAGTGCCTGGGCCACGAGGACGCCGGGCGCCATCGCGTCCAGCACCGGGAGCAGCTTGATCCCCTTGCGTCGCGCGCCGAGCCACACGCCCAGGGCGCCGAGCGCGATCGCCCCCCAGATGCCGAGGCCACCACGCCAGATGTAGAGCGCCGTGATCGGGTTCTCGCCCTCGCCGAAGTAGAGCTGGTAGTCGGTGATCACGTGGTAGAGCCGGCCACCGACCAGCCCGAACGGGACCGCCCACACGGCCAGGTCGGAGATGTCGCCGGAGCGACCGCCACGGGCGACCCAGCGGCGCTCCCCGATCCAGATCGCCGCGATGATGCCGGCGATGATGCACAGCGCGTAGCCGCGGATCGGCACCGGGCCGAGGTACCAGATCCCGCTGCTGGGGCTCGGGATGGTCAGGCTGGTCAACAGTGCTGCGGTCACGCTGTGCCTTCCTCGGCGAGGATCTGGTGGATGTCGTCGGCGAACTGGTCGGCGGAGGTGTCCTCGTGCCAGTAGTAGGGCGCCACGTCGTCACCGTTGACGGCGATGATCTGGCTCCCGTGGGCGCCCAGGTCGTAGCCGCCGCTGGCGAGCTGCTCGCCGTCGGCGACGAACACGCCGACCTCCTTCGCGACGGCGACGATCTCCTCGAGCCTGCCGGTCAGGCCGATGAAGCCGGGGTCGAGCCGGTCGAGGTAGGTGCGGAGGGTCGCCGGATCGTCCCGTTTGGGGTCCGTGGTCACGAACACGACGTCGACGCGCTCCCGGTCGGCCTGGTCGAGGCGAGTCATCGCGGAGGAGAGCGAGCTCATCACGAGCTGGCAGATGTCCGGGCAGTGGGTGTAGCCGAAGAACACCAGCGTCAGCGGCTTGCGGGTGTCGGCCGTGAGCGAGAACGGCTGGCCCTCGGTGTCGGTCAGCGCGGTGTCGGTGAGCGTGAACGGAGGCTCGACCTGCTGCGCGGTGATCGTCGTCCCGCCACCGTCGTCGCCGGCCGCTCCCCCGCAGCCGGACAGCAGCAGCGCGGCGGTGACCACCGCCGTGAGCACCTCACGCACGGTGGACCCCAGCAGCGAGGTCCTCGGTGAGCGTCGGCCAGTGCGCGCAGGCCGGCGGCCCGGTCGTCGGGGTGGTCGAGCAGGGCGCGGACGAAGGCGGAGCCGACGATCACGCCGTCGGCGTACGCCGCCACCTCGGCCGCCTGGGCGCCGTTGCTGACCCCGAGCCCCACCCCGACGGGCAGGTCGGTGGCCTGCTTGGTGCGGGCCACGAGCGGGCCGGCCAGGTCGCTGGTGGACTCCCGGGCCCCGGTCACGCCCATCACCGCGGTGGCGTAGACGAAGCCGCGGCAGGCGGCCGTGGTCATCGCGATCCGTGCGTCGGTGGAGCTGGGGGCCACGAGGAAGACCTTGTCGAGGTCGTGCTCGTCGGCGGCGGCGATCCACTCCTCGGCGCTGTCGGGGGTGAGGTCGGGCGTGATCAGGCCCGCTCCCCCGGCGCTCGCGAGGTCCTGGGCGAAACGCGGCACGCCGTAGCGGTCGACGGGGTTCCAGTAGGTCATCACCAGGGTCGGGACGCCGGTCGCGGCGACCGCCTCGACGGTGCGCAGCACGTCGCGGGTGCGGATGCCGCCCTCCAGCGCCTGCTGGGCCGCGGCCTGGATGGTGGGTCCGTCCATGACGGGGTCGGAGTAGGGCAGCCCGACCTCGATCACGTCGCAACCGGCGTCGACCATCGTCCGCATCGCGGCGATCGCGCCGTCGACGTCGGGGAACCCGGCCGGGAGGTACCCGACCAGGGCGGCCCGGTCCTGGGCGCGGGCCTTCTCGAAGGCGGTGGACACGCTCACTCCGCATCTCCCACGGGCTCCTCGGTGGCCGACTCCGGGTCCAGCCCGAACCACTCGATCGCGGTCCCCATGTCCTTGTCCCCGCGGCCGGAGAGGTTGATCAGCACGGTCGCCTCCGGCCCCTTCTCGGCGGCGAGCCGCTCGGCGACCTTCAGCGCGCCGGCGACGGCGTGCGCCGACTCGATCGCGGGGATGATGCCCTCGGTGCGGCTGAGCAGCGCCAGCGCGTCCATCGCCTCGGCGTCGGTGACCGGCTCGTAGGTGGCCCGGCCGGACTCGGCGAGGTGGGCGTGCTGCGGACCGACGCCGGGGTAGTCCAGCCCGGCCGAGATCGAGTGCGACTCGATGGTCTGGCCGTCGTCGTCCTGGAGGATGTAGGTGCGGGCGCCGTGGAGGACGCCGCTGGCGCCGGCCGCGATGGTGGCCGCGTGCCGGCCGGTCTCGACGCCCTCGCCCCCGGGCTCGAACCCGTGGATCGCCACGCCCTCGTCGTCGAGGAACGCCTGGAACAGCCCGATCGCGTTGGAGCCCCCGCCCACGCAGGCGGCGATCGCGTCGGGGAGCACCCCGAACTGGTCCAGGCACTGCTGGCGGGCCTCGTCGCCGATGCCGCGGCAGAAGTCGCGGACCATGCTCGGGAAGGGGTGCGGCCCGGCCGCCGTACCGAAGAGGTAGGCGGTGTGGTCGACCGTGCTGACCCAGTCGCGCAGGGCCTCGTTGATCGCGTCCTTGAGGGTGGCGCTGCCCGACTCGACCGGCACGACCTTGGTGCCGAGCAGGTTCATCCGGGCCACGTTGAGCGCCTGGCGGCGGGTGTCGACGGCGCCCATGTAGACGGTGCAGTCGAAGCCGAAGTACGCCGCGGCCGTGGCGGCGGCGACGCCGTGCTGGCCGGCGCCGGTCTCGGCGATCACCCGCTTCTTGCCCATCCGCTTGGTCAGCAGGGCCTGGCCGAGCACGTTGCGGATCTTGTGGGCGCCGGTGTGGTTGAGGTCCTCGCGCTTGAGCAGGATCCGCGCGCCGACCTTCGCACTGAGTCGCTCGGCGAGGTAGAGGGGGCTGGGCATCCCGGCGTACTCGCGCAGGATGGCGTCGAACTCGGCGGTGAACGCCGGGTCGGCCATCGCGTCCTGCCACGCCTCGGTGAGCTCGTCGAGGGCCGCCACCAGCGCCTCCGGCATGAACCGGCCGCCCCAGCGGATGTCACCGTCACCGAAGTAGCCGCGCTCGTCGGCCCCCCACCGGGGATCGAGCTCGTCGAGATTCATGCCACTCCTGTCATTGCCCGGACCGCAGCCTCGGGGTCGCCGTCGCGGACCAGCGCCTCGCCGACGAGTACGACGCGGGCGCCGTGGCCGACATAGCGCGTCACGTCGGCCGGGCCGGCGATCCCGGACTCGGCGACCAGCACGCGGTCCTCCGGCACCAACGGTGCCAGCCGGGCAAAGGTGTCGGTGTCGACCTCGAGCGTCCGGAGGTTGCGCGCGTTGATCCCGATCAGCTCGGCGCCCAGCTCCACGGCGCGCTCGGTCTCGGGCTCGTCGTGCACCTCGACCAGGACCGTCAGGCCGAGCTCGCGAGCCTCGTCGTGCAGCCGCCGGAGCGTGTCGTCGTCGAGCGAGGCCACGATGAGCAGGGCCAGGTCGGCGCCCGCCGCCCGGGCCTCCAGCAGCTGGTAGGGCGTGACGATGAAGTCCTTGCGGAGGATCGGTGCGTCGACCGCGGCGCGGACGGCGCGCAGGTCGTCGAGGCTGCCGCCGAAGCGTCGTTCCTCGGTCAACACGCTGATCGCGGCCGCTCCCCCGCGCTCGTAGGCCGCGGCGAGCGCGGCCGGGTCGGCGATCGCGGCCAGGTCGCCCTTGCTCGGGCTGCGGCGCTTGACCTCGGCGATCACGCTGGAGCCGGCGCCGCGGAAGTGGGGCATCGGGTCCCGGGGTGGGTCGAGGTCGGCGAGGGTGGCGCGCAGGTCGGCCGCCGGCGTCTCGGCCTCCCGACGCGCGAGATCGATCCGCACGCCCGCGACGATGTCGTCGAGCACGGACATGGCGTCAGTGTCGCGAGGTGTGGAGGCCCATCTTCGCCATCACGGCGAACACGACCAGGGAGACGAGACCGATGGCGCACCCGATCCAGAACAGGCCCATGCTGACCGGGTCGAGCATCAGGGCGACGCCTCCGACCACGAAGCCGAGCATGGCGACCGACACGGCGGTCCAGGCCGCGGGGGTGTTGCCGTGGTTGTCAGACATGCGTGCTCCTGGTTGGGCGGGACGAGTGCGGGCATGAGTCTATGCGGGCGGATCAGGCGGTGGGGTCGCGCCCCTCGTCGATGGACCGCCACAGATCCAGGTTGGTCTGGTCCTCCCCCGCCTCCTGCGGACGCTCCGCGGCGCCCGGGGCGTCGTACCGGCTGCCCATCTCGGGCCAGTCGGGCACCCAGCGCACCGCGGCCGCGGTGGCGACCACCGACAGGACTGCTCCCACGGCCGCGGCCCAGTACCAGCCCGTCCAGCTCAGGCCGCTCCTCGTGTCCTCGTACCCGAGCGTCATCGGCCGCGGTCGTTGGTCGGGCAACAGGAACCAGGCGTAGACGACCGCGGCGACCACCCCCAGCGACGCCACACAGCCCAGGACCGCCACGGCACGGCGGAATCCTCCCCGGCTCACCAGGAGGACGCCCCAGCAGGCCAGGACCACCAGGGCGAGGGCTGACGCGAGCGGCATCTGGCCCACGGCCGAGTCGCCCAACAACGGATCCCTCGCGGCCCGAGTGGCCTGATCGTCGTAGTCGAGCCAGGTCCGGCTGCTGGCAACGGCAGTGAGGACGCCGGCGGCGAGGCCGAGCCCGAGCACCGGCGCGAACGTGCGTCGCGGCTCAGCGCACCCGACCACACCTCGTCGGCGTCGAAGCAGGTGCGGTCCCCGGTGTGGCACGCCCCGTCGACCTGGTCGACCTTCACCAGCAGCGTGTCGCCGTCGCAGTCGAGGCGGACCTCCTTCACGTGCTGGTGGTGGCCCGAGGTCTCGCCCTTGACCCAGTACTCCTGCCGCGAGCGGCTCCAGTACGTCGCCCGCCCGGTCGCGATGGTCCGGGCCAGCGCCTCGTCGTCCATCCAGCCGAGCATCAGCACCTCGCCGGTGTCGTGCTGCTGGACGATCGCCGGCACCAGGCCCTCGGCCGACCGCTTGAGCCGGGCCGCGATGGCGGGGTCGAGAGAAGTCACGCCCCCAGTATCGCGCGGCGTCTGTGCCACCGACCCCGCCCGGGCGCGCGTGGACGGGGAGCGGGTGGTCAATGCTCCGGGGCCGGCGTATCGCTTGCCCCGGGTAGACGTGAGCCGCCCGCTCATGGCACCCCTCTAAGTCAAGAGGCGGCTGGGAGCGCGGGCTTAGGCTGTCTGGTGGCGGGTCCGGGAAGTGGCTTCTCCGAAGAGCCGGCGTTGGGATGTGAGTCGGTCGCGCTGGAGTCAGAGTCGTTTCCCGATTGCCCTCCCGGGCCCGTCACCACATGCCTCGCGGCGTCGTTGATCATGTGTCGGTAGACGATGTCGGAGAGCCTTCGCTTCAGGGCGCGCATGGCTTCGTTGGAGGTCTTCCCGGCTGCTTTCCTGCGGTCGAAGTAGGCGCGACCCTCGGTGGCATGGCGCAGCTGGACAGTGGCCATGATGTGCATGACTCGGTTGATCTGCCGGTTGCCCTTTGCGGGACAGCCGGTGCCGGATCTGGTCGCCGGAGGAGGCGTCGAGGGGTGCGGTGCCGTTCCAGGAGGCGAAGTGGGCCTTGTTCGGGAAGCGGGCGATGTCGCCGACCTCGACCAGGAGGCGGGCTGCGCCGGAGGGGCCCATGCCGTGCAGGTCCATCAGGGTGGTGCCGGTGGCTGCGACCAGTGCCTTGAGTTCCTTGTTCGCGGCCTTCTTCCGGGCGTAGATCCGCTCGAGGTCGGCGATCAATTCTGCGGCGACCCGGCGGCGGGCCTTGCCGGCCACATCACGGGGGCGGACCTTGGCCAGGAGCGCCTTGGCCTGCGCGGCGGAGAGGTGCTGCTTGGCGCCACCCGGGATGAGTTCCAGCAGCAACTGGTGGAGCTGGGAGGTCATCCGGGTGTGGTCCTCGCCGAGGGACCGACGCCGGTCGACCAGGATCCGCAGCACCGCGAGCTGCTCATCGTTGATGACGGGCCGCAGTCCCGACATGCGGGTCCCGACCAGTGCCACGGAGTGGGCGTCGGTGGCGTCGGTCTTGCGGCCCTGCCCGGTAGCGAACATCCGAGCCCGCGCGGACATCTTCGGTGGAACGTCGACCACCGCCTCCTCGTCGGCGAGCAGTCGCATCGCCACGTGCTTGCCGATGCCCTGACATCCCTCGATCGCCCAGGTCCGCTCCGGCCACTGCTGGGCATAGCGGAGCAAGGATCGATAGCCCGCGGAATCTGTGTCGAAACGACCTCCGCCGAGGATGGTCTCGTCGGCGGCCATCACCTCGATCGTGACCGACCTCTTGTGCGGGTCCATGCCCATCACGACACGGCGTTCAGTTGTGCTCATCGTGTTCCTCCGGTTGCTCGAACCTTGTTGGGTTGTCGAGCCCGGAGGGCAACGCTGCTTAGAGCTTGGGCAAACCCCTCTTGAGCCTCTCCTGGCCCTGGCGACGCCCGACCCGCGCAGGCCAAATGAGAGCCACACGACTCAGCGTGGGCAGCCGAAATGAGAGCGACGAGCCGGGCGCCTGGACCGAGCCTCGCCAGGATCGGCCTTACCCGCAATGAAACAAGCAGCCGATGTGAGTGCGGGGCGACGTGGCGTCAGGCATGCTGCGTGCGTGAGCGACGATTGCGACCACGAGGCGATCTTCACCTCGTTCATGAGTCGGCGGAGTGCACGCCGTCGACAGGCGATCCGCGACGCCTACATCGACCTCCACGCGGATCAACTCCTTGCACGGATGCTTGATGAGTCTGACCTTGCCTTCTACTACAAGGTGGTCATTGCGGCCCACCTGGGCGACCTCACGGGTGCCTCAGGGGACGACGCCCTTCGGCGGGCCATCCGCGTATCGGGCCCCGGGAGCAGGGATCTGCGTTGCGCGTCCCTCCTCGCGTTGGCGAAGAGGCTTGGCAGTCAGGCCACGCCGGACCTGCTCGTCGGCTTGGCCGTGTCCGACGCAGCCGTGAAGGACTACTCAGTGATCGGCCTCGCCGGTGCTGGCGCCGACGATGACAACGCCTGGAAGCAGGTCCTCGGGTACCTACGCTCGGTGCTTCGACGAAAGGGTCGGACACACGGACAGTCCGAGGTCGCCATGGCCCTCGCGTACTTGGCCCAGCATGCCTCTGACCCGTCGCGCAGGTCCGAACTTGTGGCATTCATCCGCCGACACTGGGATGCCCTCGATGAAGCAGAGTGGTTTGCGCGACTCTGGTCGGATGCTAGCCCTGACGGGCCGGACCTCGATGCGGTCCCGCGCCCGGACGGTGCCTCGATTCAGGCTTGGGCCCGCGACCCTCTCTTCCGTCCGCTCGGTGTGCCGATTGTGTGACCGCTCATGCCGCGATCCGCTCAGTCCTGCCGATGGCTGGAAACGTGCCTGACCCGGCTATAGGTCCTCGGTGGCCCATGGCGGGTGGTCCTCGATGACGACGACCTTCGTGTGTGGCAACACGGCCATAACCGCGGCCGTCACCTCACGGGCGTCGATCTGAGTGAAGTCTCTCTTCGACACGAGGATCACTTCCTCGGTCGAATCGGTGGTCACGGCTCGCCGTGCTGAGGAGATGCCGAACCGTGCGAGCACGGCACGTATGTCTTCGCGTGCGAACGCGCCCATCGTGTCGTCTTCGGGATCGGCCATGCTGGCATCTTGCCGGATCAGTGTCCGCTCATGCCGCGTTGCGGGCGGCGGAGCCCGACCATGCCGCGATGCGCTCGCACGACTCGTCCAAGTCAGAACGTCGGATCCCGCCCCTGGAACCAGAGAGATGTTCGGGTCTCCCCGTTTCCGTACGTGCACTGAAAGCCGAGCGGCCGCCAGCTCCAGTCGTAGGACACCGAGCTGTGAATCGATCCCGAAGCGTCATCGAGCGCGCAGGCGGACTCCATCCCCGACCAGCCGACACGAACGTAGAGGGCAGCTGCGGCGAGCACCACGACGACGGCGAGGGTCACCGTGAGCAAGCGAGCGGATATCGATGATCTCGATGCGCGGGCATCCTGAACGATGACGTCACTCACGCATCGATCATCGCCGGTTGCGTGGGCAGATGGCGGGCTTTGCGGCCCTCCGGACATGCCTCAGCCCCCGCCCTGTTGTTGGGGGCGGGTCCGGGGCGGGGTGGTCAGGTCTCCGGCGGGTCGGCGGGTGCGCGGCGGTCGTGGGTGATGTCGAGGGTGCCTTCGTGGTCGCGGAGGAACGCCATCCCGTGCGGGCTGTACCACAGGTAGGTGCCGGGTTCGAGGATGGTGTAGCGCCAGGCGGTGTGGGTCTTGACCCGGTGATGTCGCCGGCACAAGGGCGCGATCTGACACGAGCAGGTCGGTCCGCCCTCGCGATGGGGGACCACGTGGTCGCAGTCGCAGCCATGCCCGTCCGGTTCGAGGTTGCGGGCGGGGCGGGTGCACCAGGGGAAGACACAGGTCTGGTCCCGCAGCGCCACCGCTTCGGCGATCCGGTCGGGGACCTCGTAGGCGGTGACGTGGACGTGGTCGGCCAGGTCGATCACCGGCTTCACCACCAGGTTCGGTGTCGGGGTGGCCGCACCAGGTGCGGATCTGTTCGGCCGTGATCGGCCGGTTGCCGGCGTTCTCGACCCGACCCACCGGCGACCCGGCCCCGGTGATGGCGTACTGGGCAGGTGGACGTAGAGGACGACCTGTCGGCGCGGCTGGGCGACTGGGTCTCGATACGCTCGCTGGCGCTCGCTACTCGACCACCGATGCCGCGGGCGTCGGCTCGTCGGCTGCTGGCAGGTCGAGGGTGGGTTGGTGGCGGGCCAGCTCGCCGACCGCGATCGCACGCCGCACGTCCAGCGACTCGGTGCAGCCGAGGTCCTTCAACCGGGCCGCACGGGCCGCGACCACGTCGTCCAGGTCCAGGGCGTCGGCCAGGTCCACCTCGCCCCAGATCAGGCTGGTGCCGGCGAAGGAGACCTGGTCGTGGTCGATCGGTGAAGTGCCGCCCATCGGCCGCCTTCCGCCGGATCGCCTCCGCGGTCGTCGGGCATGAACCTGGCGATCGCCTCGGCGACCAGGCGTTCGGTCTGCACCGGCCCCACCTTGTGGGCCACCGGACCCACGTGCCGGTCCACATAGGCGGCCGCCTCCGGGGTCAGGGCGATCGTCAGGGCCGCGATCCGCCGCGCCCGCCATCCCGGCACCTGCCCCGCCTGCACCCGCCGCCACACCCGGCCCAGCCGGTAGCACAGCTCGAGCGCCTCCCCCAGGAACGTCTTGCCGACCTGGGTCGGCACCCCCAACGCCGCCGCGAACTCACAGATCGAGAACTCCGCCACCAACGGCGCCCCCACCCCCGCCACCGGCACCCCGGTGTCCTCACCCCGCCCGTCCCACAACGTCGCCGCCTCGTGGATCGAGTCGGTCGAATGCATCCGCGCCCACTCCACCGCCAGCTCCAGCTTGTCGGCCTCCGCCCGGTCCGCGACCGCCCGCCGATCGCGCACCGCCAGCCAGCACCTCGGCCGGGGACTCGGTCCCGGTCGAGTGCGTCGATTGCGGTGGTCGCTGTCATGGCCCTACTCAAGCACCGGCCACCGACACTCCGACCCCCGAAACCGGGCTCCTCCACAGCGCCGAACGAAGCAATTTTCGAAAGTCTTCTGGACCGCAACCACGAGGGGCGACCCCAGACCACCGCACCCCGGCAGCGGACGTCGGGACGTACCGCAACCACCGCGAACCGCGACCACCCCTCCTCGACCCGTCGGGCGAAGCCCGACGGAGCAGACGAGCCAGGGTCGCCGTACAGCCCACAGTTCCGGGGTCTCGACATACTCGCCCCAGCCCGGTCGCTGCGCGACCTGCTCGACCACCGAGGCGCGCGCGGGCTCAGCCGTGCTGGGCGACCCAGGAGGAGTGCAGGCCGGCGTAGACGCTGTCCTCCTCGCGGACCAGCTGAGCGTGCGGTCCGCGCTGGACGATCCGGCCCGCGATCGACGACCACGACCTCGTCGGCGTTCTCGGCGGTGGTCAGCCGGTGGGCGATGGTGACCGAGGTACGCCCGCTCATCAGCCGCTCGAGTGCCCGCCCGATCCGCATCTCGAGGGCCGGGTCGACCGCCGAGGTCGCCTCGTCGAGAACCAGCAGGTCGGGGTCGACCAGGTGGGCGCGCAGCAGGGCGACCAGCTGCCGCTCGCCGGCGGAGAGCGACTCGCCGCGCTGGCCGACCATGGTGTCCATGCCGCGGGGCAGCCCGTCCAGCCAGTCGCGCAGGCCGAGCTCGTCGGCGGAGGCCAGGATCTCGGCCTCGGTGGCCTCCAGCCGGCCGTAGCGCACGTTGGCGGTGATCGTGTCGTCGAAGAGGAAGCCCTCCTGCGGCACCAGCACCACGCTGCGGCGTAGGGACGAGGACGAGATGGTGCGCACGTCGACCCCGTCGAGGAGTACGGCGCCGGCGTCGACGTCCATCAGCCGGGTGAGCAGCTTGGCGAACGTCGACTTGCCCGACCCGGTCTCCCCCACGATCGCGACCCGCGACCCGGCCGCGATCGCCATGTCGATGTCCCGCAGGACCGGCGGCCCGTCGGGGTAGGAGAACGTGACGTCCTGGAAGCGGATGTCGATCGGGCCGCGCGGCAGCACCTCTCCGTCCGGACCGGGGTCGACGAGGTCGGCGGGCGTCTCGAGGATGCCGATCACCCTCCGCCAGCTGGCGATGGCGTTCTGGGCGTCGGTGAGGATCTGGGTGCCCATCTGGACCGGCCCGACGAAGAGCGTGACCAGGAACGCGAACGCCAGCACCCGCCCGGGCGTCATGTCGCCGGTGAAACCGAGCCACACCCCGACGATCAGCACGCACGCGTTGGCCAGGCCCGCGGAGATGCCACCGAGCGAGAACGACACGACCGTGAACTGCTGGGCGCGGATGCTGGCGGCCTTGAAGTCGTCGATCGCGGTGTCGATCCGGTCCTGGGTGCGGTCCTCGACGGCGTAGGAGCGCACGACGGCCGCCCCGACGACCGGCTCGGAGATCGCGCCGAGCAGGACCCCGACCTGGTGCCGCACGACGCCGTACGCCTCGGAGAGCTTGCGCTGGAAGTAGCGGATCGACAGGAACAGCGGCGCGAACGCGACCCACACGACCAGGGCGAGCTGCCAGCTGTAGACGACCATGATCACGGTCGCGACGAGCATCTGGCCGATGCTGACGATGAACAGCAGGCCGCCGAAGACCAGGAACTGGGAGACCTGGTCGACGTCGGTGGTCACGCGGGAGACCAGCGCGCCGCGACGTTCGGTGTTCTGGGTCAGCAGCGGCAGGTCGTGGACGTGGCGGAACGCCTTGATCCGCAGCGTGGCGAGGCCGCGCTCGGAGGTGGTGAACAGCCGCATCGTCATGAGGTACGACGCCGCGCTGGTCAACGCGATCGCCGCCGCGGCAAGCACCCCCATCCACACGACGAAGGAGACGTCCGGGCCGCCGGGGCCGTTCAGCCCGCGGTCGAGGGTCTGCTGGACCGCGATCGGCACGACCACCTGGCCGCAGGAGGCGATCACCGCGAGGAACAGCGTGAACCCGAAGCCCTCGCGCAGCTCGGGCGAGATCCGCATGCCGCGGCGGATCGTGTCCATCGCCTTGATGTCCTCGCCGGAGTCCATCCGGGTGCCGGAGGTGCGCTCCGGTGCGACGGCCGTCATCGCGCCTCCACCTCCCCGTGCTCGTGCTCCTGCTCGTAGGCGTTGACCAGCCGCGCGTAGGCGGGGCTGCGGTCGAGCAGCTCGGCATGGGTGCCGCGGTCGGCGATCCGGCCGTCCTCGAGGTGGACCACCTCGTCGGCCAGCGCGATCGTCGCCTTGCGGTAGGCCACGACGACCAGCGTGCTGTCGCTGTTCCCACCCCGCAGCGTCGACAGGATCCGGGCCTCGACCTCCGGGTCGACCGCGGACGTCGCGTCGTCGAGGATCAGCAGCCGCGGCCTGCGGACCAGGGCGCGGGCCAGCGAGATCCGCTGCCGCTGCCCGCCCGAGAGCGAGGTGCCGCGCTCCCCCAGCTTCGCGTCGAGGCCGCCGGAGAGCGCCGCGACGAACCCGTCGGCCTGGGCGGCACGCAGGGCGGCCCAGACGTCCTCGTCGGGGATGTCCGCGCCGAGGGTGACGTTCCCGCGCACGGTGTCGTCGAAGAGGAAGGCGGTCTGGGGCACCAGGGCCACCGCCTCGGCGAGCGCGCCCTTGCGGAGGTCACGCAGGTCGGCGCCGTCGACCAGGATCCGCCCGCTGTCCGGGTCGACGAGGCGGGTCATCAGGTTGGTGAGGGTGCTCTTGCCGGAGGCGGTCGCACCGACCACGGCGACCGTGCGGCCGGGCTCGACCGCGAACGAGACCCCGTCCAGCAAGGGCACGCTGGCGTCGTACGCGTAGCCGAGTCGGTCGACCTCGAGCCGCGCCCCGTGCGCCGCGTCGGGCACACCGGCCTCGCCGTAGGTCATCGCGCCGGTCGAGTTGAGCACGTGGCGGGTACGACGGAAGCCGACCACCGAGCGCGGGAACTCGCCGAGCAGCCACCCGATCGCCCGGATCGGGAAGGACACGATCGTCAGCAGGTAGGCCACGGTGACCACGTCACCGGCGTCGGTCTGGCCGTTCATGACCCGGGAGACACCGACGGCGAGCACGACGAGGACGCCGATGTTGGGCAGCGACGCGAGGGTGGGGTCGAAGGCGGCACGGATCCGGCCGGCCCGCGCGTTGACGTCCCGCAGCTCGTGGGCCTTCGCGCTGAACCGGTCGGTCTCCTCGGTCTCGCGGCCGAGCGTCTTGACGACCATCGCACCGTCGAAGGACTCGTGGGCGATCTCGCTGACCTCGGCCCGCAGGCCCTGGGCGCGGGTCATCAGCGGGGAGGCGAGCCGCTGGTAGGCGAGGTTGGCGACCACCACGGCCGGGAAGACGAGCAGCCCGACCATCGCGAGCACCACGTCGGCGATGAGCATCTGGACCACCGCGATCGCCATCATCACGACGGTGCCGAGCGCCATCGGCAGCGGCGCGATCGGCCCCCACGCCGCCTCGACGTCGGAGTAGGCGTTGGAGAGCAGCTGACCGGTCGGGTGCCGCTGGTGCCACTCCATCGGGAGGGTGAGGTACTGCCGGGTGACGGCCCGGCGGGTGCGGGCCTGCATCCGGAACTGCATCACGCCGGCACCGAGCCGACGCGCGACGATGCCGACCGCGCGCAGGATCGCGACGCCCAGGAACAGCGCCAGCACGACCCACAGCAGGCTTCCGTCGATCTCGCCGTTCTCGAACGCCGGGATCAGGACGTGGTCGGTGGACCAGCCGAGCACCCAGGCGTCCGCGACGGTGAGCACGGCGAACAGGACGCTGCCGATGGTGGAGAGCACGAAGATCCCGGGCTCGCGCCGGATCGCGTGGCCGAGTACGGCGAATCCCTCGCGCGTCGTCGTCCCGCGCTCGCGCTCCGCCCGCTCGTCCGCCACGTGCTGGTAGTCCCCCTTCGGCCGTTCCGGCCATCGCAGTTGTCAGGGTATTCCACGCCACCAACCCCTTACCAGCCGACCGGCCGAGCGACGCCGTACGCTCACCGGCATGAGCCGCGAACTGTTCGCCCGGCGGGAGCGCCGCGACCTGTGCGACCTCGCGCTGGTGCTCGGCGAGGACGCCCCGACGCTGAGCGGCGACTGGACCGCCAAGGACCTGGTCACCCACCTGCTGGTCCGCGAGCACAGCCCCCTCGGCGCCCCGGGCCTGCTGGTGCGCCCGCTCGCGAGGCTCACCGACCTCGAGATGGCGCGGGTCGGGCGCAAGGACTTCGCCGTCCTGGTCGAGCGGCTGCGCAGCCGGGGCCTGACGCCCTACTCGCTGCCGCCGGTCGACCTCGTCGCGAACACGCTGGAGTACTTCGTGCACCACGAGGACCTGCGCCGGGCCCAGCCCGGCTGGGCGCCCCGCGAGCTGGACCGCGCCGACGAGTCGGCGCTGTGGTCGGCGATCCGGGTGTTCGGTCGGGCGCTGGTACGACCGGCCGGCGTCCCGGTGCGGATCCGGCGTACCGACACCGGCAAGGAGGCGTCCCTGCGGCGCGGCCGCGACCCGGCGGTGCTCAGCGGGATGCCGTCGGAGATCGTGATGTTCCTCTACGGCCGCGACCAGCACCGCGGGCTGTCGTTCACCGGACCGGACGAGAAGATCGAGCAGCTGCGCTCCGCCGGCCTCGGCCTCTGACTCAGCGGACGGGGCGGCCGGCGTCGGCGAGCGACTGCTTGACCTCAGCGATGCGGAGCGTGCCGAAGTGGAAGACGGTCGCGGCGAGGACGGCGTCCGCGCCGGCGTCGACGGCCGGCGGGAAGTGGTCGGTGCGGCCCGCGCCGCCCGAGGCGATGACGGGCACGGTCACCTCGCGGCGTACGGCGCGGATCAGCTCGAGGTCGAAGCCGTCCTGGGTGCCGTCGGCGTCCATGGCGTTGAGCAGGATCTCCCCCGCACCCAGCTCGGCACCGCGCGCGGCCCACGCGACCGCGTCGAGCCCGGCGGACTGACGACCGCCGTGGGTGGTCACCTCGAACCCGGAGTCGGTGCCCGCGCGCCCGGCGGGCGTCCACCGACAGCACCAGCACCTGGCTGCCGAACCGGTCGGCGATCTCGGCGACCAGCTCGGGCCGGCGGATCGCGGCGGTGTTGACGGCGACCTTGTCGGCGCCGGCGCGCAGCAGCCGGTCGACGTCCTCGACGCTGCCGACTCCCCCGCCGACGGTGAGCGGGATGAAGACCTCCTCCGCGGTCCGCGACACGATCTCCATCGTGGTGGCCCGGCCCTCGTGGGAGGCGGAGATGTCGAGGAAGGTGAGCTCGTCGGCACCCTCGGCGTCGTAGGTGCGGGCGAGCTCGACCGGGTCGCCGGCGTCCCGGAGCTCGGTGAAGTTGATCCCCTTGACCACCCGGCCGGCGTCGACGTCGAGGCACGGGATCACCCGGACTGCGAGGCGTCATCGGCGGGTCAGCTCCAGCGCTTCCTGCAGGGTGAACCGGCCCTCGTAGAGCGCGGTGCCGATGATCGCGCCCTCGACCCCGTCGGGCACCAGCGCCTGCAGGGCCTCGAGGTCGGCGAGCTCGGTGATGCCGCCCGAGGCCACGACCGGGCGGTCGGTGGCGGCGCAGACGTCGCGCAGGAGCTGGACGTTGGGCCCCTGCAGCATCCCGTCCTTGTTGACGTCGGTCACGACGTAGCGGGCGCACCCCTCGGCGTCGAGCCGGGTGAGCACGTCGTAGAGGTCGCCGCCGTCGCGGGTCCAGCCGCGCGCCGCGAGGGTCCGTCCACGGACGTCGAGGCCGACCGCCACCCGGTCGCCGTACTCGGCGATCGCGGCGGCGCACCACTCCGGCTGCTCCAGCGCGGCGGTGCCGATGTTGACCCGGCGGCAGCCGGTCGCCATCGCCGCGGCCAGCGACTCGTCGTCGCGGATCCCGCCGCTCATCTCGACGTCGATGTCGAGGGTGCCGACGATCTTCGCCTGCAGCTCGCGGTTGTGGCCGCGGCCGAAGGCGGCGTCGAGGTCGACGAGGTGGATCCACTCCGCGCCGGCGTCCTGCCAGCGCAGTGCGGCCTCCACCGGGTCACCGAACCGCTTCTCCGAGCCGGCGACCCCCTGCACCAGCTGGACGGCCTGGCCGCCGGCGATGTCGACGGCGGGCAGGAGCTCGAGGTGGGACATCAGTTGCCTCTCAGGGTCTGCACCCAGTTGCGGAGCAGGGCGGCGCCGGCGTCGCCGGACTTCTCGGGGTGGAACTGGGTCGCGGTGAGCGGTCCGTTCTCGACGGCCGCCACGAAGCGGTCGCCGCCGTGCTCGCGCCCAGGTCACCTGCGGCGCCCGGGTCCGGTCGTTGGTCTCCAGCGTCCAGTCGCGCACGCCGTAGGAGTGCACGAAGTAGAACCGCTCCCCCTCGATGCCGTCGAACAGCACGCTGCCCTCCGGTGCCTCGACGGTGTTCCACCCCATGTGGGGTACGACGGGCGCCTGCAGCCGCTCGACCACGCCCGGCCACTCGTCGCACCCCTCGGTCTCGACGCCGTGCTCGACGCCGCGCTCGAAGAGCACCTGCATGCCGACGCAGATGCCGAGCACCGGCCGCCCGCCGGCCAGCCGGCGGTCGATCGTGCGTGGACCGTGGACGGCCCGCGAGGCCGCGCATGCAGGACGGCGAACGCGCCGACGCCGGGGACGACCAGGCCGTCGGCGTCCATCGCCGCACCCTGGTCGGCGGTCAGGGTCACCTCGGCGCCGGCGCGCTCGAGAGCGCGCACGGCGGAGCGCAGGTTCCCCGAGCCGTAGTCGAGGACGACAACCGTCGAGGACACGCTGCTACAGGCTGCCCTTGGTGGAGGGCACGCCCGTCTCCCGCGGGTCGATCGCGACCGCGTCGCGGAACGCGCGGGCGAACGCCTTGAACTGCGCCTCGACCAGGTGGTGCGGGTCGCGACCCGACAGCACCCGGACGTGCAGCGCGATCTGGGCGTGGAAGGCGAGGGTCTCGAAGACGTGCCGGGTCAGCGAGCCGGCGTAGCCGGGCCCGGAGTCGCCGCCGATGGTCACGAACGCCTGGCCCTCGGGCTCGCCGATGTGGACGCAGTAGGGCCGTCCGGAGACGTCGACGACGGCCTGCACGAGCGCCTCGTCGAGCGGGACCGTGGCGTCGCCGAAGCGTCGGATGCCGCGCTTGTCGCCGAGCGCCTCGCGCAGCGCGTCGCCGAGCACGATCGCGGTGTCCTCGACGGTGTGGTGGGCGTCGATGTGGGTGTCGCCCACGGTGTGCACGGTCAGGTCGACCAGCGCGTGCCGGGCGAAGGAGTGCAGCATGTGGTCGTAGAACCCGACGTTGGTGGACACCTGGGCCTTGCCGGTGCCGTCGAGGTCGACCTCGACGTGGACCTGCGACTCCTTGGTCGTGCGGTCGATCGTGGCCGTGCGGCTCACCGAGCGCTTCATCGGGCCTCCTCCATCTCGCTCGCTGTCGGGCCGTGCTGCGCCAGCACCTCGGTGAGGGCGCTCCTGAATGATCCCATCTCCTCCGGCGTGCCGACCGAGACCCGCAGCCAGCCGTCCGGGCCGACCTCCCGGATCAGCACCCCGCGGTCGAGCAGCGCCTGCCACACCGCGTGCCGGTCGGCGAAGGTGCCGAACAGCGCGTAGTTGGCGTCGCTCTCGGCCACCGTCAGCCCCTGCTCGCGCAGCCACGCGACGGTCGCGTCCCGCTCCGCGCGCAGGTCCGTCGACCTTCCCGAGCAGCTCGGGCGCGTGCCGCAGCGCGGCCAGCGCGACCGCCTGGGTGACCGCCGAGAGGTGGTAGGGCAGCCGGACCACGCGGATCGCGTCGCAGATCTCGGGCGCGGCCGCCAGGTAGCCCAGCCGGGCGCCGGCCAGCGCGAACGCCTTGCTCATGGTGCGGGTGACGACGAGGTTGCGGTGCCGCGGCAGCAGCTCCAGCGCGCTGGGCGTGCCGTCGCGGCGGAACTCGCCGTACGCCTCGTCGACGACCAGGAGCGCGTCACCGAGCTCCTCGCACAGCACCGAGATCGCCTCCGGCGGGAGGGCGGTGCCGGTGGGGTTGTTCGGCGACGGGCAGCAGCACGACGCTGGGTCGCTCGCTCGCGGATCACCTCGCGGGCGTGGTCGAGGTCGAGCGAGAAGTCCTGCTCCCGGTGCCCCACCACCCAGGTGGTGTTGGTGTCGCGGGCGTACTCCGGATACATCGAGTACGTCGGCGCGAAGCTGACGCGCCACCCGGCCCGGCCCGCCGAAGGCCTGCAGCAGCTGCAGCATCACCTCGTTGGAGCCGTTGGCCGCCCACACCTGGCCGGGCGTCACCTCGAGGCCGCCGTCGGCGGTCAGGTAGTCGGCCAGCGCGGCCCGCAGCTCGCTGAACTCGCGGTCGGGGTAGCGGTTGAGCCGGGTCGTCGCCTCGGCCACCGCGGCGGCGACGTCGGCCACCACCGCCGGCGACGGCGGGTAGGGGTTCTCGTTGACGTTGAGCTGGACGGGTGCCTGCTCGAGGGAGAGCTGCGGGGCGCCGTACGGCGCGAGGCCGCGCAGCTCCTCACGCAGAGGAGGAAAGTTCATGGGCTCAGTCCCCGAACCTGACCCGCACCGCGGCGCCGTGGCCGGGCAGGTCCTCGGCCTCGGCGAGCGTGACGACGTGGTCGGCCACCTCGGCCAGAGCGTCGCGGGAGTAGTCGACGACGTGCACGGCCTTCATGAAGGCGCGCACGGACAGGCCGGAGGAGTGGCAGGCGCAGCCGGCGGTGGGCAGCACGTGGTTGGAGCCGGCGCAGTAGTCGCCGAGCGAGACCGGGGCGAAGGGGCCGACGAAGATCGCGCCGGCGTTGCGGACCCGGGCCGCGACGTCGGCGGCGTCCTCGGTGTGGATCTCGAGGTGCTCGGCGGCGTAGGCGTTCACCACGGCCAGCCCCTGGTCGAGGTCGTCGACCAGCACGATGCCCGACTGCTTGCCCGCGAGGGACTCGCGGATCCGCTCGGCGTGCTTGGTCGCCGGCACCTGCTTGTCCAGCTCGGCCTCGACCTCCTCGGCGAGCCGCTCGGAGGGCGTCACCAGCACCGAGGAGGCCAGCGGGTCGTGCTCGGACTGGCTGATCAGGTCGGCCGCGACGTACGCCGGCGTGGCGGTGTCGTCGGCGAGGATCGCGATCTCGGTCGGACCGGCCTCGGAGTCGATGCCGACCACGCTGGAGACGATCCGCTTGGCGGCGACGGTGTAGATCCCGCCCGGCCCGGTGACCAGGTCGACCGGCCGGCACGGACCGGCGCCGTGGGCGAACATCGCGATCGCCTGGGCGCCGCCGACGGCGTACACCTCGTCGATGCCGAGCATCGCGCAGGCGGCCAGGATCGTCGGGTGCGGCAGGCCGCCGTGGTCGCGCTGCGGCGAGGAGGTGAGGGCGATGGACGGGACGCCGGCGACCTGGGCGGGGACCACGTTCATCACGACGCTGGAGACCAGGGGCGCGATCCCGCCGGGGACGTAGAGGCCGACCCGCTCGACGGGCACCATCCGGTGGGTGACCCGGGCGCCCGGGGCCGAGGTCGGTGACGACGTCGGCCTCGAGCTCGGCCGCGGCAGGTGGCGCGCAGCCGGCGGATCGACTCCTCCAGCCCGGCCCGGACGTCCGGGTCGAGGGCGTCGAGGGCCGCCTCGATCGCGTCGGCGGGAACGGCGACGTCGTCCTGCTCGACCCCGTCGAACCTCGCGGAGAACTCGCGGACGGCCTCGACCCCCCGGTCGCGGACCGCGTCGAGGATCGGCCGGACGACATGGGTGGCGGCCTCGACGTCGAAATCGGCGCGCGGGATCGCGGCGCGATAGTCGTCGGGGGCGGCCGGGCCCCGCAGGTCGATCCGGCGAATCATGGCCACGAGTCTAGTTTGGACGCCGCGCTGGCCCGGTCGTGGTTTCTGCCGGTGGACGTCGCGCCGGCGGATTACAGTCGACAGCGTGAGCGACACGCTGCCGATGTTCCCGCTGAACGCGGTGCTCTTCCCCGGCGTGAGCGTGCCGCTGAAGGTGTTCGAGGACCGCTACCGCGCGCTGGTCCACCACCTGCTGCGGGTGCCGGACCCGACGGAGCGGATGTTCGGGTCGGTCGGGATCCGCGAGGGCTACGAGGTGGGCGACCACGGGGCGCAGTCGCTGTTCCGGGTCGGCTGCCGGGTCAAGCTCACCGACGTCGAGTCCCACCCCGACGGCACGTTCGACGTGGTGGCCGTCGGGATGGACCGGATCGAGCTCGAACGGCTCGACACCACCGGCACCTTCCCGGTCGGGCACGTCGTCCCACGCCCCGAGCCGTCGGCCGAGGTGCCGGAGGAGATCGTGGAGCGGGCCCGGGCGACGTTCGCGGCCTACCGCGTGGCGCTCGGCTCGATCCGCGCCGACCCCTACCCCGGCGACCTGCCCCGCGACCCGACGTACCTCTCCTGGACGCTGGCGGCGGTGGCCCCGCTGCCGATGCACGAGCGGCAGTCGCTGCTCGAGGCCGAGGACCCCGGTATCCGGCTGGCGATGGTCACCGACCTGCTGCGGACCGAGCTGCGGGCGATGAACGTGATCCCGTCGCTGCCGGCCACCGAGGTCGCCCGCACCCGCTGGTCCCCCAATTAGTTGGTGGTGAGACGCATGACGCCGTGACCGGTGTCGCCGTCCTGCCAGACGCTGATCCCGAAGCCCTCGAGGGGCGTGAGGTTCTCGACGGCCTCCTGGTCGCCCTCGGCGAGGCCGGCCAGCCAGTCGCCGGCATCGAAGTTCACGAAGACGATCGCCCCGGCCTGCTCGGCCTCGCGGACCACGTTGCGGAAGCCGTCGGTGTCGCCGAGGCCGCCGTCACCGACGATCCGGTCGAGGTAGTCCGCGTTCGGGCCGATCGCGACCATGTCGCCGTCGGACGCGCTTTGCAGCAGCTTGCCCTCGCCCGTCCTGCCGAGCTTGGCGCGGATCTTCTCCAGCACCGCCTCGATCGCCTCCGGGTCGCCCTTGACCTTGGCGCCGACCGGCACCCCGGCGCCGTCCTGGCTCATGAAGAACTCCTTCGGGTCGAAGTCGCTGCCCATCGCGATCGCGGTGGAGTCACCGACCAGCGTCTCGAGATCCTCCGGAAGCGACAGCCCCGTTGCCCGCTCGGCCTCCTCGACCATGGACTCGACGGGTGCTCCGTCGCTCATCATCCCGGCGAAGCGGTCGATCATCGTCTGCGCCCAGCCGTCCTCGAAGCCGATCCCGATCGCGGCCGCGGTGTCCTCGGGCAGCGTGGCCAGGGCGTCGTCGCCGCGGTCGGTGGCGGAGGAGTTCTCCTCGATCACCGCAGCGTCGCCCGCGACCTCGAGCTCCAGGGCGCCGTCGTCGAAGCGCAGGACGGCGGCCGCGCCGCCGAAGTCCTCGAACGCCTTCCTGACCTCGTCGGGGATCTGTGGCTCGGTGGCAGGGAAGTCCTCCCCAGCGAACTCCATTCTCCATCTCCCTCTCCATCTCCTTCATCTCCGCCTCCATCTCCGCCTCGATCTCGGGGGGGAGAGAGCTGCCGGAGGGCATCGGTGGGACGGAGGAGGGCGTGCCGGGAGGGAGCGCCGGCTGGGCCATCGCCTCTCCACCCATCATGCCCATCGGCCCGAACAGGCCCATGTACTGCCCGAGGTCACCGGCCAGGAGCTTGCCGAGCGCGGGGGCGGCGTACATGGTGACGACCCCGGAATCGCCGGCCTCGCCGACCCACTTCCGGTAGGTCGCGTCGTCGGCCAGGCTGCCCTGGGCGGCGTCGTCGGCCACGTCGCGGGCGACGGCCCGGGTCTCGGCGAGGACGGCCCAGTCACCCTCGATCGTCCAGCCGCCCTCCTCGCCGTCACAGGCCCGGATGGTCGCCAAGGCGTCACCTGCCGCATCGGCGTCAGTGACCTGCACGACCACGACCGGGGTGGGCATTTCCTTCCCGGTGTCGACAGCCGCGATTGCGGCCCGGTCACCGAGCCACGGCTCGACGTCTTCGGCGTAGGTCACGCCCGGGCAGTGACCGGACAGGTCTACCTCGCCGAAGATCCACTTCTTGACGTCGTCCTGGGCGTCGAGGCCGACCTCCTCGCGGAACGCCGGGAACTTGCGCAGCATCTCGAAGGCCTCGACCTTCTGGCCACCGCTCGGGTCGAGGTCGATGCTGGCGTAGGCCAGCGTCGAGGCCGGCAGCGCCTCCGCCGGCTGGGCGCCGGTGCCGAGGAACGACATCGCGGCCCAGACACCTCCGCCCACAGCGGCGAGCCCCAGCACGGCACCACCGACGAGCAGCGGCTTCTTGAGGCTGCTGGGTTCGCGGGGCTCGGTCGGGAGCGGCGTACCGCCGCCCTGCTCGAGGTACTCCGGCTGACCTTCAGGCGGCAGGGTGTTGGACACGTTGTTGCTCCCCCTCAGGAGCGGCCCGGGACGGGGCCGATCGGTCATGCATCAGACGCGGGGCGACCCGTTCGCGTCCGCGACGGAAATCCTACTCGCCTGCCGGCGACCGCACGGCCGAACGACGTCGCCCGGTGAGCCCGAGCAGGACCACGATCAGCCCGAGCAGTGCTCCGCCCGGGAACACGACCCAGGCGCTGCGCCCCGACACCTCGAGGTTGGCGGGGATCGGGGTGTAGTCCTTCGCCGTGGCGGCGATCGGGCGCGGGTCCGGGGGGCCGAGGGCGCCGCCCACCTGCTGCATCACCCAGCCCGCGAGGAGCCCGCCCACCACCACGGAGGCGAGGGTGAGGATCTCGGACCGGTCGAAGAAGAGTCCGGCCAGGGCTCCCCCGACGATCCCCACCAGGGACGCCACCACGACGTAGGTGCCGGTCCCGGTGAACGAGTGGAGGAGGCCGTCGTTGTCGAGCACCCACTTGTGCTCGAGCGCGAGGCCGCTCGGCGGGGTCCAGACCCACTCCCACAGCACGCCCGCCACTGCCCCGGCGGCAGCGAAGGACGCCACGATGACCAGGGCATCGCGCCAGGCCAGCCCCGACCGCACGGGGCCCTGCTCGGTGTCGCGTGCCTCGGTCACGACGTGAGGCATCCGGGACCCAGCAGCTGCTTGAGGTCGGCGAACAGTGCGGGGCTCGGGGTGACCCGGAGCCGGTCGTCGAGCCGCATGAGGGTGGTCGCGCTGCGGGTGAGCAGCCGTAGCTGGACCTCGGTCATCCCGGGGTGGGTGCCCAGGACGTCCTTGAGCTGCTCCACCACGGGGGCCGTGCATCGGGTGGAGGGAAGGCTGATCACCACCGGCCCCGCCGGGCCGTCGGACAGGTCCGGGACCGTGACCTCCTGCCCGTGCAGCTCGGGCTGGTCCTTGCTGCGCGAGAGCCTCCCCTTGACGGTGAGGATGGCGTCCTCGGTGAGGTAGGTGCTGGCCAGCTGGTAGGCGCTGGGGAAGAGCAGTACGTCGATCGCGCCGTCGAGGTCCTCCAGGGTGATCATCGCCCAGGCGTCGCCGCGTTTGGTGATCTTGCGTGTCACCGAGGTGACCAGGCCGCTGATCGTCAGCACGCTGCCGTCGGCCCGCTCCTCGTCGAGCATCAGCTGACCGATCGTGCAGTCGGTGCCGTTGGACAGGACGTGCTCGAGCCCCTGGAGCGGATGGTCGGAGACGTAGAGACCGAGCATCTCCCGCTCGTGCCCGAGCAGGGTGGTCTTGTCCCACTCGGCGATGTCGGGGATCGCCACCGAGACCCCGAACCCGTTGTCGCCGCCATCGCCGTCGAGCCCGGCGAACAGGGAGTCCTGGCCGATGGCCTCGTTGCGCTTGATGTCGACGTACTGGTCCACGGCGCTCTCGTGGATCGCCACGAGCGCGCGGCGCTGGTGCTTGAGGTCGTCGAACGCCCCGGCCTTGATCAGGGACTCGATCACCCGCTTGTTGCAGACCAGCGCGGAGACCTTCTCCATGAAGTCGTTGAAGTTGGTGTAGCGGCCCTTCTCCTCGCGGGCGGCGACGATGGCGGACACCACGTTGGAGCCGACGTTGCGGATCGCCGTCAGGCCGAACCTGATGTCGTTGCCGACCGGGGTGAAGGTGGACTGGGACTCGTTGACGTCCGGCGGCAGCACCTGGATCTTCATCCGGCGACACTCGTTGAGGTAGATCGCCATCTTGTCCTTGTCGTCCTTGACGGACGTCAGGAGCGCCGCCATGTATTCGGCCTTGTAGTGGGCCTTCAGGTAGGCGGTCCAGTAGGAGATCATCCCGTAGGCGGCGGTGTGGGCCTTGTTGAAGGCGTAGTCGGAGAACGGGACCAGCACCTCCCACAGCGCCTTGACCGCGCCTCGGAGTAGCCGTTGGCGCGCATGCCCTCGGAGAAGGGGACGTACTCCGCGTCGAGCACCTCCGCCTTCTTCTTGCCCATCGCCCGGCGCAGCAGGTCGGCCTGGCCCAGCGTGTAGCCGGCCAGCTTCTGGGCGACCTCCATCACCTGCTCCTGGTAGACGATCAGGCCGTAGGTCTGACCCAGGATCTCGGCGAGTGGCTCCTCCAGCTCGGGATGGATCGGTGTGATGTCCTGCTTGCCGTTCTTGCGCAGGGCGTAGTTGGTGTGGCTGTCCACGCCCATCGGCCCCGGGCCGGTAGAGCGCGAGCACGGCGGAGATGTCCTCGAAGTTGTCGGGACGCATCAGCCGCAGCAGGCTGCGCATCGGGCCGCCGTCGAGCTGGAAGATGCCGAGGGTGTTGCCGGTGCCCGAGGAGCTTGTAGGCGCCGGCGTCGTCGAGCTCGAGGTCCTCCAGCACCAGCTGTCTCGCCGCGGTTGGTCTCGATGTTGCGGACGCAGTCGTCGAGCACGGTGAGGTTGCGCAGCCCGAGGAAGTCCATCTTGATCAGCCCGAGCGCCTCGCAGGTCGGGTAGTCGAACTGCGTGATCACCGCGCCGTCCTGGGGCCGCTTCATCAGCGGGATGACGTCCATCAGAGGCGCGCGCGGACATGATCACGCCGGCGGCATGGACGCCCCACTGCCGCTTGAGCCCCTCGAGCCCGATCGCGGTGTCGACCACGGTCTTGACGTCGTTGTCGCTGTCGTAGAGCGACGCGGAACTCGCCGGCCTCGCCGTAGCGGGCGTGGGCCTGTCGTCGAAGATGCCCGTGAGCGGGACGTCCTTGCCCATCACCGAGGCGGGCATCGCCTTGGTGATCCGGTCGCCCATGGCGAAGGGGTAGCCGAGGATGCGGGAGGAGTCCTTGACGGCCTGCTTGGCCTTGATCGTGCCGTAGGTGACGATCATCGAGACCCGGTCCTCGCCGTACTTCTCGCGAGACGTAGCGAATGACCTCGCTGCGCCGGCGCTCGTCGAAGTCGATGTCGAAGTCCGGCATCGAGACCCGGTCGGGGTTGAGGAACCGCTCGAAGATCAGGCCGTGCTTCGAGCGGGTCGAGGTCGGTGATCCGCAGGGCGTAGGCGCACATCGAGCCGGCGCCCGAGCCTCGCCCGGGACCGACCCGGATGCCGTTGTCCTTGGCCCAGTTGATGAAGTCGGCGACGACGAGGAAGTAGCTGCAGAAGCCCATCTGGGTGATCACGCCGACCTCGAAGTCGGCCTGCTTGCGAACGTCGTCGGGGATGCCGGCGGGGTAGCGGAACTGCAGGCCCGTCTCGACCTCCTTGACGAACCACGACGTCTCGTCCTCGCCCTCGGGAACGTCGAACACCGGCATGTAGGTGCCGCTGCCCTCGGTGAACTCGACGTTGCACCGCTCCGCGATCAGCAGCGTGTTGTCACAGGCCTCGCGCAGGCCGTGCTTGTGCTCCCACAGCTCCCGCATCTCCGCGGCGGACTTGATGTAGTAGCCGTCGCCGTTGAACCGGAACCGCTTGGGGTCGCGACATCACGCTGCCGCTGGAGACGCACAAGAGGTGCTCGTGGGACGGCGCGTCGGCCTGGTGGACGTAGTGGGAGTCGTTGGTGGCGATCGGCGGGATGCCGAGGTCCTTGCTGAGCTTGAGCAGGCCGTCGCGGACCCGGGTCTCGATGTCGAGGCCGTGGTCCATCAGCTCGAGGAAGTAGTTGTCCTTCCCGATGATGTCCTGGAAGTCGGCCGCCGCCTGGCGGGCCTTCTCGTAGTCACCGATCCGCAGCCAGGTCTGGATCTCCCCCGACGGGCAGCCGGTGGTGGCGATCAGGCCGTCGGCGTACTCGGCCAGCAGCTCGCGGTCGGCGCGCGGCTGGTAGAAGAAGCCCTCCATGCTGGCCCGGCTGGAGAGCCGGAACAGGTTGTGCATGCCGGCCGTGGTCTCGGCGAGCAGGGTCATGTGGGTGTAGGCGCCGCTGCCGGAGACGTCGTCGTCGCCGCCGTCGTTCCACCGGACCCGCTTCTTGTCGTAGCGGGAGGTGTTGGGGGTGAAGTAGGCCTCCATCCCGATGATCGGCTTGATCCCCGCGGCCGTGGCCTTGGCGTAGAAGTCGTAGGCCCCGAACACGTTGCCGTGGTCGGTCATCGCGATCGCGTCCATGCCCAGCTCGGCGGTCCGCTCGAACATGTCGCTCAGCCGCGCCGCCCCGTCGAGCATGGAGTACTCGGTGTGGACGTGGAGGTGGGCGAAGGAGTCGGACGCCATCTCTGCGGTGGTGCTCCTCGGACGTCGGTCTGGGTGGCTTGGGGGCAGGCATCAGCAACCTCGGTGAGCGCACCGGGCGGCGTTGTCGGGGAAGGGTCTCACCCTAAGCGATCACACCCGTCACGGTAGGGAGACCCACCGACAGCCTCGCGTGGACGCCCTCAGGAGCCGGAGCGGGTGGCGGCCGGGCTCTTCCAGCCGTGCCAGGAGTCGATCTCGATCCAGGCGCTGACCCGCCTGCGCTCGCGGTTGTGGTAGTCCCGGCCCGAGTAGTGCCGGGAGAGCCGGTCGATGTCGCCCAGCCCCTCGTCGTCGGCCAGCTCCACGACCCGCCCCTGGACGCTGACGTGGGTGTACCAGCCGGCCTCGTCGAGAGCGGTCAGCGAGACCCGGCGGTCGGCCTCCAGATGGTCCAGCCGCTTGCGGCCCTCGTCCATGTTGACGAGGATCCGGTCGCCGTCGAGGAGGTACCAGGTGGCGACCGAGACCGGGTGGCCGTCGGGTCGCACGGTGGCGATCACGGCGGGGTTCGGCTTGGCGAGCAACTCGCGGACGTCGTCGGGCAAGGGCGGCTTGGGCACGGTTCTCCTCGAGCGAACGGTCGGTGTCCTCACCGTACGACGACCACGGTGACGCGCCCGGTTAGGGTCGACCCATGCCCGAGAACCTGCCCCCGGAGCTGCGTGGCGCCTCACCCGACCCCACCCGCGAGCCCCGACCGCCGCTGTGGACCCGGGTGGTCGCCGTGGTGCTGATCGTGGCGCTGGTCGGCTACTTCGTGATCTCGGCGCTGCTCTGACGCTCGAGCCGTCAGCGCTCGGTCGTGGCGTCGAGGCTCTCGGTGATGATGGTGTGCACGATCCGGCCCAGGCGTTCCCTGCCGAGCTCGGGTGCGCGCAGGGCCATCGCGGCGGCGATCGCGGTCTCCCGCTCGGGGTCCCGGGAGGTGTCCGGCTTGTGGGCCTGGATGACGCGCGTGAGCGCCGTACGGCGGGCGAGCAGGTCGCCGAGCTCGGCGTCCACGTCGTCCACGAGCCGGCGCAGGTAGGCCAACGGGTCCGCGCCGGGCCAGGCCATCTTCACGTCGGGCGACTTCTCGTTGTTGCCGGACCCGTCGGTGCGTTCGAGCTCGACCAGGCCGTGCCGGCCGTAGAAGCGTCGGGCGCCACGGTTGGACTCGAAGGCCCACAGCCGGAAGCCGCCGGGTCGCTGCGCCTTGACGAGGTCGAGCAGGGCGGCGCCGATGCCGTGGCCGGTGGCCTCGGGCAGCAGGAAGAGGTCGTCCAGCCAGTCGTCGGTCAGCACCAGGTAGCCGACCACGCGACCGTCCGCCTCGGCGACCCAGGCCTCGCTCTCCCCCGCCAGCCGACGCGCCATCCAGGCACGCGTCTCCTCGCGGGTGTGGACCATGGCCGGCATGCTCCCGACGTTCGCCTCCCGCGACGCAACGTGGACGTCGGCCATCACCGGCGCGTCCGACGTCGGTGGCCGGTCGGATCAGCACGTCCTCCCCCGGATCCGCCATCAGTGCGCCTCGCGGATCACGTCGAGGGCCGCGGCCAGGTCGTCGGGGTAGGTCGACTCGTACTCGACGTACTCACCGGTGTCAGGGTGCTCGAAGCCGAGGCGACAGGCGTGCAGCCACTGCCGGGTCAGGCCCACCCGCTCGGCCAGCACGGGGTCGGCACCGTAGGTGAGGTCGCCGACGCACGGGTGCTTGAGGGCAGCCATGTGCACGCGGATCTGGTGGGTCCGCCCGGTCTCGAGCCTGATCTCCAGGAGGCTGGCGAACCGGTGCGCCTCGAGGGTCTCGTAGTGGGTGACGCTGTGCCGGCCGTCGGCCATCACCGCGAACTTGTAGTCGGCCTTCGGGTGCCGGCCGATCGGGGCGTCGATCGTGCCCGACCACGGGTCGGGGTGCCCCTGCACCAGCGCGTGGTAGGTCTTGTCGACCGCCCGGCGGCGGAAGGCGTTCTTGAGGATCGAGTAGCCGTGCTCGGACTTGCAGATCACCATCACCCCCGACGTCCCCACGTCGAGGCGCTGCACGATCCCCTGTCGCTCCGACGCGCCGCCCGTGGCGATCCGGAATCCCGCGCCGGCAAGGTGGCCGACGACGGTCGGGCCGGACCACCCGGGTGAGGGATGGACGGCGACGCCGACCGGCTTGTCGATGACCACGATGGAGTCGTCGTCGTGGATGATCTTGATCCCCTCGACGATCTCGGGCACCACCTCGAGCTGGTCGCGCCGGTCGGGGATGGTCACGTCGAGCACAGCCCCGGGCATGACCCGGTCGCTCTTGCCGACGTCGGACCCGTCGACCATCACGTGCCCGTCCTTGATCAGCTCGGCGGCGCGGGTGCGCGACAGCCCGAACATCCTGCGCGAGGGCGGCGTCGACCCGCTCGCCAGCCAGTCCGTCCGGGACGCGCAGCACCCGGTGATCGGCAGCGCGTCACGCCTTCTTCTCCCGCGGGGCCGCCCGGGTGCCGTCGAGGCTGATGCCGCGGAGCGTCTGGAGGATGATCAGGCCCGCGGCGACGTTGATGCAGATGTCGGCGATGTTGAAGACCGGCCAGTTCGGCACCATCAGGAAGTCGACGACATGGCCACGCATCGGGCCGGGCTCGCGGAGCAGCCGGTCGGTCAGGTTGCCGCCGACGCCTCCGAGCAGCAGGCCCAGCGCCCACGCCCAGCCGGTGCTGGCCACCCGACGACTCAGCCACAGCACGACCGAGACCGCGACGATCGCCAGGCAGCTGAGCAGCACCGTCAGCTCGGTACCGGTGCTGAACGCGGCACCCGGGTTGCGGGTCAGGTGCAGCACGAACCACGAACCGAACACCTCGTGCTCACCGTCCGCGAGCCGTTCGACGGCGACCACCTTGGTGCCGACGTCGAAGGCGTACGCCGCCGCGGCGACCACCGCGAAGACGACCTTCGGCGCGCACGCCGCTGCCCGGCGTACGGCTGCTGGGGGTGGGTGGTCCGGCGTCGCTCAGCGACGTTCCTCGCGCTGCTTGCATGTCAGGCACAGTGTGGCACGCGGGAAAGCCATGGCCCGCATCTTGCCGATGGGGTTGCCGCAGGACTCACAGACCCCGTAGGAACCGTCGGAGATCCGGGCCAGGGCACGGTCGATCTGGGCCAGCTTCTCCCGCTCGTTGTTGAGCACCGTCAGCTCGTGGTCGCGCTCGAAGCTGGTGGCACCCATGTCGGCCTGGTCGTGGCCGGCGCCGTCGCCGGCATCCCTCATCAGCCCGGCGAGCTCGGACTCCTGCACGGCCAGGGCGTTCGCGACCCGCTCCCGGTCGCTGTGCAGCTCGTCGAGCACCTCCTTGATCTCGGCCTTGGTCCAGGCGCCCTCGCCCTCCTTGACCTTCAGAGCGCTGACCTTCTTGGCTGGCGCCTTGGTGGCCTTTGCCGCCGTCGACCTGGTCGTCGTCTTCTTCGCCGGCGTCGCCTTCGCGGAGGCCCGCTTGGCGGGCGCCTTCTTGGCGGGCGCCTTCTTCGCGGGCGCCTTCTTGGCCGGCGCCTTCTTGGCGGGCGCCTTCTTCGCGGGCGCCTTCTTCGCGGGCGCCTTCTTGGCCGGTGCCTTCTTCGCGGGCGCCTTCTTCGCGGGTGCCTTCTTGGCCGGTGCCTTCTTGGCCGGCGCCTTCTTGGCCGGTGCCTTCTTGGCCGGTGCCTTCTTGGCCGGTGCCTTCTTGGCCGGGCCTTCTTCGCCGGCGCCTTCTTCGCGGGCGCCTTCTTCGCGGGCGCCTTCTTCGCGGGCGCCTTCTTCGCGGGCGCCTTCTTGGCCGGCGCCTTCTTCGCGGGCGCCTTCTTCGCGGATGTTGACGGCTTCGCGGCCGAGGTGGCGGACGACTTCCGACCGACGACCTTGCGGGCGGCGGACCGCGCCGAACTGGCGAGCGACTTCCGGGTGCTGCGAGCCATGAGCGGTGGCCTCCTCGAACTGACGCCGATGTGGCGGAAGCCACAAGTGGTGACCGGGAGGGTAGCCCGTGACCCAAGGCGACTCAAAGTCGGCTCGCCCATGAAAATGAACGGCGCGGCCGGCCCCGCTCGGGGCCGGCCGCGCCGTGGGTGGGTCAGGTGAGCCGGATCAGGCCTGCTCGTCGCCCAGGATGGACCGCAGACGCTTCGGCGCAGCGGGCTCCTGGCTGGACGGCCCCGAGTCGCTCGTGCCCTCCAGGCCCTCCAGCTGCTGGGTGAAGTAGCTCTTGAGCCGGGAGCGGTACTCGCGCTCGAAGGAGCGGAGGTTCTCCACGTCGGCGCTGAGCTTGTCACGCTCCCGCTCGAGGTCGCCGAACATCTGCTGGCGCCGCTCGGAGGTCTCGGAGTCGAGCATCTGAGCGCGGGACCGGGCCTCCTGCTCGAGGCGGTCGGCCTTGCCCTTGGACTCGGAGTCGATCCGCTCGGCCTTGGTGCGGGCCTCGCCGACGATGCGGTCCGCCTCGTTCTTGGCCTCCTCGACGAGCTCGTCGGCGTTGCGGGTCGCGATCTCGAGCAGCCGGGCCGCGGCGTTGGACGCCTCGGGCACGGTCTCCACGCGGATCGTCTCGACCGAAGACCCCGCGGCGGCGGCCACCGCCGGCGCCGGCGTGGGCTTGGGTTCTGCCTTCGGCTCGGGCTTGGGCTCCGGCTCCTTCTCAACGACGGGCTGCGGTGCGGTCGCACCTCCGCCGGACTGAGCCGTGGAGAGCTTCGACCGCAGGTCGTCGTTCTCCTTCGTGAGCCGCGCGAGCTCGGCCTCCACCTCATCGAGGAACTGGTCGACCTCCCCCATGTCGTAGCCCTCGCGGAGCCGGACCGGAGTAAAGCGCTTGTTGCTCACGTCCTCAGGCGTCAGCGGCATGACCTCACCCATTCATTCGTCGGCGGAAGAAAACTGTCTGTCGAACAATAGCGCTTGACCCCCGCAGCCTCGACTCGGCGGTCGCGGGGTCGCCCCGAGGCCAGGAGCCTCAGAACACCGTGAGCGCGACCCTGAGCAGCACATAGGCCGCGATCAGCACGATCAGGAAGCTGAGATCGAGGGCGAAGTTGCCGATCCGCAGGGGCGGGATCACCCGCCTCAGCGCTGTGATCGGCGGGTCCGTGGTCGAGTAGACGACCTCGAGTGCCACCAGGAGCGGGCCCCGGGGCGTCCACGACCGCGCGAACACCTGGACCCAGTCCACGACGAACCGGATCCAGAGCAACGCGATGAAGATCCACAGCAGGGCGACGATGATCTGCCCGACAGGATGCACGTCGGATCAGCTCTGGTTGAAGAACCCGCCCTCGGCGATGCGCTGCTTGTCCTCAGCAGCCACGGTCACGTTGGGGGGCGAGAGCAGGAACACCTTGTTGGTCACGCGCTCGATGCTGCCACGCGTGGCAAACACGAGCCCGGCGGCGAAGTCGACGAGCCGCTTGGCGTCGTTGTCGTCCATCTCGGAGAGGTTCATGATCACCGGAGTGCCGTCGCGGAAGTTCTCGCCGACGGTGCGCGCCTCGTTGTAGGTGCGCGGGTGCAGGGTCGTGATGCGGGACAATTCGGCTACCACTCCGGAGGGGCCGGGCGTCGGACGACGGCGCTCGGCGAGGTCGGACACGGACGCTGGCCGGCTGTCGCGGGCACTCGGTGCCCGGTTGCCCGACACAGCGGGGGTGTTGTCGGCGGTCTCGTAGTCGCCGTCGTACTCGTCGTCGTACCGGGTGTCCTCGAGCAGGCCGAGGTACTCACCGATCCTGCGCATCGCGCCGCTCATGACTTCGTCCTCCGGTGACTCCTGCGCCCGTGGGCGCTGTTGGTGTTTTTGACACTACTTGACCTCTGGCCTCGTTCCGAGGACCGAGGTGCCTATGCGCACGTGTGTCGCGCCCGCCGCGACGGCGTGCTCCAGGTCGGCGCTCATCCCGGCCGAGAGCCAGCGTGCCTCCGGGTGCCCGGCCACGAAATCGGCGTGCACCGCGGCGAGCCGGTCGAACGGCCCGCGGGGGTCGACGCCGTAGGGCGCCACCGCCATCAGCCCGCGCAGCCGGAGCATCCCGGCCTGCTCGAGCTCGCGCGCCAGGTCGTCGAGCTCCTCGGCCTCCGCCCCCGAGCGGCCCTCGGCCCCCGGGGGGTCGAGGCTCACCTGGAGCAGGCAGTCGAGGGGTTGGGAACGGCCGTGGGCACCCTCGTCGAGACGCCGGACCAGCTTGCGCCGGTCGACGGACTCGACGACGTCGGCGTACGCCGCGACGGCGGCCGCCTTGTTGCTCTGCAAACCGCCGACGAAGTGCCAGCGGAGCCCGAGCTCGGCGCACTCGGCCGCCTTCGGCTCGGCCTCCTGGTGCCGGTTCTCCCCCACGTCGGTGACTCCCAGCTCGGCGAGCAGGCGAACGTCGGAGGAGGGGAAGAACTTGGTCACCACGACCAGAGTGATCTCGCCGGGGTCGCGGCCGGCGTCGCGGCATGCGGCCGCGATCCGGGCGCGCACCTGCTCGAGGTTGGCGGCGAGCTCGTCGCGCCGGGTCAGGGCCTGATCCACACCAGTCCCCCTTGTCGGCCGGCGGCCTCGCCGTCCCGGCGGTAGGACCACAGGTCGTCGTCCTCGCGAGTGCAGCGATCGACGGAGTGGTGGGGTACGCCGGCCGCGTCGAGCTGGGCGCGCACCCCGGCGCCGAGGTCGAGGCTGGGGGTGCCCCAGGACGTGGTGGCCCGGGACTCGGGCACGAGTGCGGCGACCTCGTCCTGCAGGCGTGCCGGCACCTCGTAGCAGCGGCCGCACACGTGTGGGCCGATCCACGCCTGGGGGTCCGCCGCGCCCCGCTCGCGCATGGCCTCGACGACGGCCGGCACGACGCCGGCCACCAGGCCGGGGCGCCCGCAGTGGGCGGCGCCGACCACGCCGGCCTAGGGGTCGGCGAGCACGACGGGCACGCAGTCGGCTGCCCGGACCAGCAGGGCCTGACCGACGCGGGACGTCACCATGGCGTCGGCATCCCGGTCGTCGACCGGATCCTGTGTCGATGCCGACGACCGTCGGCCCCATGCACCTGGTGGACCGTCCACACGGTCGGCAGGGAGGTCGTCGGTGGTCCGCTCGAACCAGTGGCCGGAGTCGACCGCCTCCGCCCCGCGGGCGACGGCGTACGCGAGGATGTCGATGTTCTCGTCGCGGCGGGACTGGGAGGCGTCGTCCACCTCGTCGGCGAGGTCCAGCGACCCGGACACTCCCCCGTGACGATCCGTGAAGGCGACGTCGATCACGACGTCGCCTTCACAGGTCTCGAAGTAGGCGAACACTCTGCCCTACTTTCGCAGACGCCTACTTGAGGAAGTCGGGCACATCCAGCTCGTCGTCGTCGAACTGGACCTGCCGCGGCTGCCGGGCGGGCTGCTGGGGAGCCGACTTCTCGGTGGAGGCCGGCGGCGGCAGCACCCGCTCGCGAGCAGGCTCCGGTGCCTTCTCGGCGGCCGGCGCGGGCCGCTCGCGGGTGGCGAGCTGCTGGGCCGCCTTGCGGGTCTCCTCCTGGGTCTGCTGCGGCTTGGACTCACGGCGGAGCACTGTGCCCTCGTCGCGTCGCTTGGGCATCCCGCCGTCGAACCCGGCCGCGATCACCGTGACCCGCACCTCGTCACCGAGGGCGTCGTCGATCGTGGCACCGAAGATGATGTTCGCCTCGGCGTGGGCGGCCTGGGCCACCAACGCTGCGGCCTCGTTGATCTCGAACAGCCCCAGGTCGGAGCCGCCCGCGATCGAGAGCAGAACACCGTGGGCACCGTCGATGCTCGCCTCGAGCAACGGGCTCGAGACGGCCATCTCGGCCGCGGCGACCGAGCGGTCCTCGCCGCGGGCCGACCCGATGCCCATCAGTGCGGAGCCGGCGTTGGCCATCACGGACTTCACGTCGGCGAAGTCGAGGTTGATCAGGCCGGGGGTGGTGATCAGGTCGGTGATGCCGGAGACACCCTGGAGCAGCACCTGGTCGGCCTGCTTGAAGGCGTCGAGCACCGAGACGTTGCGGTCGCTGATCGACAGCAGCCGGTCGTTGGGGATGACGATGAGGGTGTCGACCTCCTCGCGGAGCTGGGAGATCCCCTCCTCGGCGGAGTTGGCGCGACGGCGACCCTCGAAGGCGAACGGGCGGGTGACCACACCGATGGTGAGGGCCCCCAGCGATCGGGCGATCCGGGCCACGACGGGAGCGCCGCCGGTGCCGGTGCCGCCGCCCTCGCCGGCGGTCACGAAGACCATGTCGGCGCCCTTGATGACCTCTTCGATCTCGTCGGCGTGGTCCTCGGCGGCCTGGGTGCCCACATCGGGGTTGGCACCGGCGCCGAGGCCCCGGGTGAGCTCGCGACCGATGTCGAGCTTGACGTCGGCGTCGGACATGAGCAGGGCCTGCGCGTCGGTGTTGATCGCGATGAACTCAACGCCCTTGAGTCCGACCTCGATCATCCGGTTGACGGCGTTGACCCCACCACCACCGATGCCCACGACCTTGATGATGGCCAGGTAGTTCTGTGCTGCTGCCACGGCGGGAGTGCCTCTCGTGATCGTGCTCCGGACTCGTACGGCCGGAACGGACGGACTGTGTGTGTCGTGGGGAAGTCGCTCGGTCTTCGGAACTGTCACCCTCAGGCTGAGGGTTATAGTTATGTCAACCTCGCGATGGGGAAGACATTAGGAACCCGGCGCCACCGATCCGGGACGACACGCCGCGTGTCGCCCGATTTCCGCGACGGGGCGGGTCAGCCGGAGGTGCGGGGCTGGCCGGGGACGCTGACGTCGTACTCCTGCGCCCGGATCCGGAGCAGCTCGGTGAGCACCTCGGCCTTGGCCTCGGACTCCTCCGCACTCCCCCAGGTGACGGTCCGGCCGTCACGCAGCACGAGCGAGATCTGGTCGACGGTGGCGACCGCGACGTGGTCCACCCTGGTGGCGAGTCCGTCGGGGAGCGACTCGACGACCAGCGCCGCCTCCTCGAGGGCATCGCGGCGGGTCTCGGTGGTGGTGCGGACGGTGGGCAGCCCCGGCGGCGGCTTCGGGTAGGACCGGAAGACCACGCCCTGCGCGTCCATCCCCCGGACCTGGCCGCCGATGACGACCACGGCCACGGCCTCGCGCTCCTCGACCTCGATCCGCACCTGGTCAGGCCACTGCCGGGTCACCTCGGCCGAGCGGACCATCGCCATGGCCTCCACCCGCGAGCGGATCCGGTCGAGGTCGACGCGGGCGAGCGGCTCCCCGGTGGGTACGGCGGCCGCGTCGCGCACCGCGGTCGGGTCGAGGTCGCGGGTGCCCTCGACCCGCACCCCGGCCACCGCGAGGGCGGAGGAGAAGAAGACCAGCCACACGGCGCCGACGATCAGCGCCAGCACCACGAGCACCGCGAGCACCGGCCGCCAGGCGAGCCACCGGCGCGCCCACTGCCGACGCGCGAAGCGCCGACGGCTCCGCAGCGTGCCGGGGTCGACGTCGGACGGCGGGGCGCCGCGCCTAGGCATCGACCCGCTCCTCCGAGGCATCCGGGCTGCCGGACTCCAGCAGCGCCAGCACCTCCGGACCGACGTCGGTGACGCTGCCGGCCCCCAGCGTGAGGACCATGTCGCCCGGTCGTGCCCGCGCCACGAGTGCGGCGGCGGCGTCCGTCTGGTCGGCGACGAAGTCCACCGCCGACGGCGGAAGAGGGACCGCGTCGGCGACGAGCCGTCCGGTGACAGCCGGGTCGGGGTCCTCGCGGGCGAGGTAGACGTCGAGCACCACGACCTCGTCGGCGGCGCCGAGCGCCTCGCCCATGGCGACGCCGAAGATCCGGGTCCGGGAGACCAGGTGGGGCTGGTAGGCGACGATCAGCCGCCCCTCCCCGGCCACGGCGCGCGCGGCCTGCAGGTCGCCGGAGATCTCGACCGGGTGGTGGGCGTAGCTGTCGTAGACGCGGACGCCGCCGGCCTCGCCCTTGAGCTCCATCCGCCGCCGGGACCCGGTGAACCCTTCGAGCCCGCGGCGCAGGTCGTCGAAGTCGAAGCCGAGCCGGAGCCCGGTGGCCAGTGCGGCCAGCGCATCCAGGACGTAGTGCCGACCGGGGATCTGGAGACGGACGGTGCCGAGCTCGCGGCCGCGGGCCACGACGCCGAACGTGGACGTGGAGCCGGAGAAGAAGAGGTCGACCGCGCGGACGTCGGCCGCCTGCGACTCCCCCACCGCGACCACGTCCCGGCCCTCGTCGCGGGCCTGCTCGGCCAGCCGCGCGGCACCGGGATCGTCGACGACGCACACCAGGAAACCGTCGGGGTCCAGGGTCTCGACGAAGTCGGCGAACGCCGCCCGGTAGGCCTCCTCGGTCCCCCAGACGTCGAGGTGGTCGGCCTCGACGTTGGTGACGATCGCGGCATGCGGGTGGTAGACGAGGAAGGCGCCGTCGCTCTCGTCCGCCTCCGCCACGAACAGCTCGCCGGCGCCGTCGTGGGCGTTGCTGCCGGTCTGGACGAGGACCGCCCCGACGGCGTACGTCGGGTCGGCATCGGTCGCCAGCAGCGCCATCGTCAGCAGCGACGTGGTGGTGGTCTTGCCGTGGGTCCCGGCCACGGCGATCACCTTCTTGTCCGCCATCACACCGGCCAGCCCGGCCGACCGGGGCAGCATGCGCAGGCCGCGCGCCCGGGCCTCCACGACCTCGGGGTTGTCCTCGCGCGCGGCGGTGGTCACCACGACCGTCTCGGCGTCGCCGAGGTGCTCGGCGGCGTACCCGAGGTGGCAGGTCACGCCCAGCTCGCGCAGGGCCGGCAGGAACGGGGTGTCCTGGTCGTCGCTGCCGGTGACCGGCAGCCCACGTTGCGCCATGATCTTGGCGATCCCGGACAGGGCCGCACCACCGAGGCCGATGAAGTGGATCGGCCCGAGCTGGTCCGCCGGCAGGATCTCGTCGGGGACCGGGATCCTCACGGCGTGGACTCCACGATGATCCGGGCCAGCTGATCGTCGGCGTCGCTCGGGATCAGCCCCGCGGCCGCGGCACCCATCCTGGCGAGCAGGTCCGGGTCGGTGGCCAGGCCGGGGACGGTCGCGGCGACCCACTCCGGGGTGAGGGCGCGGTCGGCGACGAGCAGTCCACCACCGGCGTCGACCACGGGCCGGGCGTTCTGTTCCTGCTCCCCGTTGCCGATCGGGAGCGGCACGAACACGGCGGGCAGCCCCACGGCCGCGGCCTCGGTCACGCTGGAGGCCCCGGCCCGGCAGACCACGAGATCGGCGGCGGCGTAAGCGAGGTCCATCCGGTCGACGTAGGACAGCACGACGTAGGGCGACCCACTGGGTGTGGGGTCGGCCTCGCCCTTCGGCCCGACGACGTGGAGCACCTGGACGCCGGCAGCACCCAACTCGGCCGCGGCACCCGAGACCGCCTGGTTGAGCCGGCGCGCGCCCTGGGAGCCGCCCGTGACGAGCAACGTCGGCCGGTCGGGGTCGAGGCCGAAGAAGGCCCGCGCCTCGTCGCGCATCGCGGCCCGGTCGAGGGTCGAGATCATCCGGCGGATCGGCAGCCCGACGTACTCCGCCCGGGGCAGCGGGGTGTCCGGGAAGCTGACCGCGACCCGCGCGGCGACCCGGGCGCCGACCTTGTTGGCGAGGCCCGGGATGGCGTTCTGCTCGTGGATCACCAGCGGCAGCCGGCGCCGCCGGGCGGCGAGGTAGACCGGCATCGAGACGTAGCCGCCGTAGCCGACGACCACGTCGGGCTGGATCCGGTCGACGATCGCGAGCGCCTCCTTGACCGCGCCGCGCAGCCGGTGGGGCACGCGGAACAGGTCGGCGTTGGGCTTGCGGGGCAGCGGGACCGGCGGGATCAGCTCGAGCGGGTAGCCGGCCTCGGGCACCACCCGGTTCTCGAGTCCGCGGGGCGTCCCGATGCAGGTGATCTCGACGTCGGGCACGAGCCGGGTGAGGGCATCGGCGGTGGCGAGCAGGGGCGAGGTGTGGCCGGCAGTTCCGCCGCCGGCAAGGAGGACGCGCATCGGGACCAAATCTAGAGCGTGCGCCCGGACGGCCTGCCGGCGGACAGCCCGCTCGACCGGGCGCGCCGGCGCTGGGCCAGGGCACGCGCGGCCTCGGGCTCGCGGCGGGCGAAGCCGATCAGCAGGCCCAGCGCGACCAGGGAGGGCAGCAGCGCCGAGCCGCCGTAGGAGACGAGCGGGAGCGGGATGCCGATGACGGGGAGCAGGGCCAGCACCATGCCGACGTTGATGATCATCTGGCCGAGCAGCCAGACCACGATCCCGAACGACATGTAGCGGACGAACGGCTCCTTGGTGGCCAGGGCGACCTTGATCGCGGCGTAGGCGATGGTCAGGAACAGGCCGACGACGAGGAGGGTGCCGACCAGGCCGAGCTCCTCGCCGAGCACGGCGAAGATGAAGTCGGTGTGGGCCTCGGGCAGGTCGCCCCACTTCTGCTGGCTGGCGCCGATGCCCTGGCCGAACCAGCCACCCGACGACAGCGCGTAGAGGCCGTGGGCGGGCTGCCAGCCCGCGTCGTGGTAGTCCTTGAACGGATCCACGAAGTTGGTCAGCCGCTCGCGCCGTTCGTCGCTGGTCGAGGCGATCCAGATCGCGACCACCCCGATCACCGTCATCGCGACGGTGAAGATCCGGGCCGGCGCGCCGACCACCCACAGCATCGCGAGCAGGATCGCGAAGAGCACCAGCGCGGTGCCGAGGTCGCGGCCGATGATCACCAGCAGCGTGATCCCGAGGATCACCGGCACCACCGGCATCATGATCTGGTGGAGCTGGCCGAGCCGCCGGTCCTTCTGGGCGTAGACGTGGGCCGCCCACAGCACGATGGCCAGCTTGGCGATCTCGGACGGCTGGATCTGGAACGGCCCGATGGCCAGCCAGTTGGTGTTGCCGTTGACGGTGGTGCCGAAGATGTCGGGGTGGGTGAGGGTCAGCAGCACCACCGCGACCAGGATCCCGACCCAGGAGATCTGTCGGATCGCCGGGTAGGGCAGCCGGGAGGCGACCCACGCGCAGGGGATCCCGATCGCCACCCACATCAGCTGCCGCTTGACGATCGCGTAGGAGTCGCCGAGGCGCTCGAAGGAGTAGACGCTCGAGGCGCTGAGCACCATGATCAGCCCGATCGTGAGCAGCAGGATCGAGGCGCCGAGCAGCAGGTAGTAGGACGTGAGCGGTCGGTCGAGGGCGTGCCTGAGGGCGGCGTACGAGCTGCCGAGGGCCGTGCGCGGGCGTGCGGGCGGGGTCCGGGTCGGCGGAGGCTGCGCGGTGGTGGTCATCCGCCCCGTCCCTCCCGGTCAGTCCTGGGCCCCCGTCCGGCGGCGGACCGCCGCGGCGAAGGCGTCTCCTCGTTCGCCGTAGTTGGCGAACATGTCCATCGAGGCGCAGCCGGGGGCCAGCAGCACGGTGTCGCCCGGCCGGGCCAACCGTGCGGCCGCGTCGACCACAGCCTCCATGGGGTTGCCAACTCTGTCGGGCCCAGTCTCGCCGTCGTCCACGACGATGACGGGCACATCGGGCGCGTGTCGCGAAAGGGCCTCGGCGATGACGGCGCGGTCGCGCCCGAGGAGTACGGCGCCGCGCAGCCGGCCGCGGACGGTCGCCACCAGGTCGTCGAAGCGGGCGCCCTTGGCCAGCCCGCCGGCGACCCAGACGACCGGGTCGTAGGCCTGCAGCGAGGACTCGGCGGCGTGCGGGTTGGTGGCCTTGGAGTCGTCGACCCAGGTCACCCCGTCGGCCTCGGCGACCAGCGCGATCCGGTGCCCGTCGGGGCGGAAGGCCCGTAGCCCGTCGCGGACCGCGGCCTGGGAGATGCCGTGCGCACGGGCGAGCGCGGCCGCGGCGAGGGCGTTGGCGACCACGTGGGGGGCGGGCGAGGCGAGGTCGCCGATGGTGCACAGCTCGGCGGCGGTGGTCTCGCGCCCCTCGACGAACGCGCGGTCGGCCAGGATGTCGTCGACCACGCCGAGCATGCCCGGCGCCGGGGTGCCGAGGGTGAAGCCGATCGCGCGGGCACCCTCGACGACGTCGGCCTCGCGGACCAGCCGCTCGGTCTCGGGATCGGCGACGTTGTAGACGCAGGCGCGCTGCACCCGCTCGTAGATCCGGCCCTTGTCGGCGGCGTAGTCGGACAGCGAGGAGTACCAGTCGAGGTGGTCCTCGGCGACGTTCAGCACCGCGGCCGACTCGGCGCTCATCGAGTGGGTGTAGTGGAGCTGGAAGCTGGAGAGCTCGACCGCGAACACGTCGTACGGCTCGGGATCCATCACCGCCTCGACCAGCGGCAGCCCGACGTTGCCGACCGCGACGCTGCGCAGGCCGGCGGCACGGAGGATGCCGTCGAGCATCTGCACTGTCGTGGTCTTGCCGTTGGTGCCGGTGACGGCCAGCCACGGCGTGTGGTGGTCGGGGTCGCGCAGCCGCCACGCCAGCTCGACCTCGCCCCAGACGGGGATCCCGCGCGAGGCGGCCTGCGCGAGCAGCGGGGCGTCGGGGCGCCAGCCGGGCGAGGTGACGACCAGGTCGACGTCGTCGGGCAGGGTGGCCGTGGCCCCCTCGCCGAGCCGGATGTCGGCGCCGAGCACCTCGAGCAGCTCGGCCTTCTCCTCCTTGCCGGCGGGGTTCTCGTCGAGGGCGGTCACGGACGCCCCGAGGTGGTTGAGGTTGTCGGCGGCGGCGAAGCCGGAGACGCCGAACCCGGCGACGACCGCGCGGACGCCGTCCCAGGAGTCGTGCCTACCTAGGGAATCAACATTCATCCGTGACCTTCGGGGGTCCCCGCGGAAGTGCGAGCGCAGCGAGCAGTTTCGTGGGGTGAAATCATGTATTTGCGACCCACTCGGCGTAGAAGATGCCGAGGCCCCCGGCCACGGAGAGCCCGGTGATGATCCAGAACCGGATCACCACGGTCACCTGCTCCCAGCCCAGCATCTCGAAGTGGTGGTGCAGCGGCGCCATCCGCAGGATCCGCTTGCCCTTGGAGAACCGGAAGAAGCCCACCTGCAGCATCACCGAGAGTGTCTCGACGAGGAACAGTCCGCCGAGCACGACCAGCAGCAGCTCGGTCCGGGTCAGGATCGCCAGGCCGGCCAGGGCGCCACCCAGGGAGAGCGACCCGGTGTCGCCCATGAAGATCCGGGCGGGCGAGGCGTTCCACCAGAGGAACCCGAAGCAGGCGCCGGTGATGGCGGCGGCGATGATCGCCAGGTCGAGCGGGTCGCGAACCTCGTAGCAGCGGCTGGAGACGGTGTCGGCGTCCCCGCAGAACTGGTTGTTCTGCCAGATGTTGACCAGCATGTAGGCGCCGAACACCATCACCGACGCGCCGGTCGCGAGTCCGTCGAGGCCGTCGGTCAGGTTCACCGCGTTGCTGGTCCCGACGACGATCAGCCAGATCAGGAAGATCACGATCACCGTCGGCAGCGCGAAGCCCTCGAAGTCGCGGATGAAGGAGATGTGGTGGGACGCGGGGGTCCGCCCGTTCTTCTCCAGCGCCGGGGAGAGCGCGAGGAAGCCGAACACGACGGCGATCAGGGTCAGGCCGATCATCTTCGCCCGGCTGCGCAGGCCGAGGCTGCGTTGCCGGGCCACCTTGATGAAGTCGTCGAGGAAGCCGACCAGGCCCGTGCCGACGAACAGGAACAGCAGCAGCAGCGCGGACGCGGACGGGTCGTCCCAGGTGATCAGCTTGGAGGCGGCGTACCCGAGCACGGTGGCGAGGATGATCACCACGCCGCCCATGGTCGGGGTACCGCGCTTGGTGTGGTGGGTGGTCGGGCCGTCGTCGCGGATCTCCTGGCCGTAGCCGCGGTCGGTCAGCACGTTGATGGCCACGACGGTGCCGAGGAGTGAGATCAGCAGGGCCAGTCCCCCACCGATCAGGATGGCGAGCACGGTGCCTGTCCCCTCTCTCCGTCCGTCCCGAGCAGCAGATCCTCGGCGAGGTGCTCGAGTGCCGCGCCGCGCGAGGCCTTGACCAGCACGACGTCCGCGGCTGCGACATTCTCGCGTACGACGACCAGCGCCTCGTCCCGGCCCGCCGTTCGGCGCGCCGCGCCCTCCCAGCCGGCCACCTCGTCGGCTCCGTCGGCGATCGCCGCCGCGGCCTCGCCGACGGTGACGAGCAGGTCGACCCCGGCCCTGGCGACCGCCACCCCGACCTCACGGTGGGACTGCTCGGTCTCGGGCCCCAGCTCCAGCATCGCGCCGAGCACGGCGACCGTACGACGCCCACGCCGCCGGCCGATCGCGACGAGGGCCTCGATGGCGGCGGTCATCGAGGCGGGGTTGGCGTTGTAGGCGTCGTTGAGGACCAGCAGCCCGTCCGCACGCTCGACCAGCTCCATCCGCCACCGCGACGCGGCCGCCGCGGTGGAGAGCCGCTCCGCGACGGCGTCGAGCGGCAGGTCGACCGCGAGCGCCAGCGCGGCCGCGGCCGCGGCGTTGGCGACCTGGTGGGCGCCGGTCTGGGTGAGGCGGACCGGGACCCAGGTGCCGTCGTGGCCGAGCTCGAACGAGGGCCGTCCGAGGTCGTCGAGCTCGACGTGGCGCCACGACACCTCCCCCGCCTCCCCGAAGGTCAGGGTGCGCGCAGGTGTCCTGCTGGCCATCGCGACGGTGAGCTCGTCGTCGGCGTTGAGGACGGCGACACCGGAGGCCGGCAGCGCCTCGACGATCTCCCCCTTGGCGACGGCGATCTGCTCCCGCGAACCGAACTCGCTCAGGTGGGCGGTCCCGACGTTGAGCACGGCGGCGACCGAGGGTGGGGCGAGCTCGCAGAGATAGCGGATGTGTCCGATCCCGCGGGCGCCCATCTCCACCACCAGCCAGGAGGTGTGGGGGGTGACCCGCAGGATCGTGAGCGGGACGCCGATCTCGTTGTTGTGGTTGCCGCGCGCCGCGACCGTGGGGCCGAAGGCCTCCAGGACGTGGGCCAGGTAGTCCTTGGTTCCGGTCTTGCCCTGCGAACCGGTCAGCGCGATGACGCGCGGGCGGGTCTCCTCGACGACGTGACGGGACAGCCGCCCCAGGGCGGCCACCGGGTCGGCGACGACGACGGTGGGGACGCCGGTCGGGCGGCTGCCCAGCACCGCCGCCGCACCGGCCTCGACCGCGCCGGCGGCGTAGTCGTGGCCGTCGACGTGCTCCCCGGCCACCGCGACGAAGAGGCCGTCGGCGACGCTCTCGCGACTGTCCACGAACGCGCCCTCGAGGACGGTGGTCCCCGGGTCGCCGTCGACGGTGCCGCCGACCACCCGGGCGATCTCGGCCAGTGTCATCGGGATCATGCGTCGCCCACCCCGGCCAGCTCCTCGCGCGCGACCTCGCGGTCGTCGAAGGGGTGCACCGTCCCGCCGACCTCCTGGCCGGCCTCGTGTCCCTTCCCGGCGATCAGCACGATGTCGCCGGGGGCCGCGCGTCCGACCGCCTCGCGGATCGCCGTACGCCGGTCGCCGATCTCCAGCACCTCGGCCCGTGCCGAGCCGGTGCCGTCGAGGATCGCCCGCCGGATGGCCGCGGGGTCCTCGGTGCGCGGGTTGTCGTCGGTGACCACGAGGACGTCGGCGAGACGGCCGGCGATCTCGCCCATGATCGGCCGCTTCCCGGGGTCGCGGTCGCCGCCGGCCCCGAGGACGACGAGCAGCCGACCGTCGGTCAGCGGCCGCAGGGTGGCCAGCGCCGCCTCGATCGCGTCGGGCTTGTGGGCGTAGTCGACGATCACCACGAAGTCCTGCCCCGCGTCCACGTGCTCCAGCCGGCCGGGTACGCCGCCCCCGCGCGCGATCCCGGCCGCCACACTCTCCGGGTCGAGGCCGAGCTCGGCGGCGCCGGCCACGGCGGCCAGCGCGTTGGCGACGTTGAAGTCGCCGGGCAGGCCGACGGCCGCGCTGAGCCGGAGGCCACCGGGGCCCTCGACCACGAACGAGAGCCGGTCGCCTCGAGCTCCACGTCGACGGCGCGCCAGTCGGCCTCGGCACCCGACGCCGAGAACGTCCGCACCGGGATCCTCGCCTCGTCCACCAGTCGGCGGCCGTGGTCGTCGTCGACGTTGACCAGGCCCAGCCGGGCCCGCTCGGGCGTGAACAGGCTCGCCTTCGCCGCGAAGTACTCCTCCACGTCGGCGTGGAAGTCGAGGTGGTCCCGGCCGAGGTTGGTGAACACCGCCACGTCGAACACCACGCCGTCGACGCGGCCCATCACCAGCGCGTGGCTGGACACCTCCATGGCGCAGGCCCGGACGCCGCGCTCACGCATCAGCGCGAAGAGGCCGTGCAGGTCGGGAGCCTCCGGGGTGGTGAGCGTGGTCCGCACGTCCGTCCCCGCGATCCGCGTCCCGACGGTGCCGATCACTGCCGCGGGCACACCGGCCTCCTGCAGGCCGGCCTCGGCGAGCCGGGTGGTCGTGGTCTTGCCCTGGGTGCCGGTGACGCCGAGCATCCGCAGCGACGCCGCCGGGTCGCCGTACACCCGTGCCGCGAAGCGGCCGAGGACGCTGCGGGGCCGGTCCACGACGAGGACCGGGACGTCGGGAGCGCGGTGCGCCCCGTCCGCGTCGGTGAGGATCGCGACCGCCCCCGCCTCGACCGCTGACGCCGCGAAGTCGATGCCGTGCACGCGGGATCCCGGCAGGGCGGCGTACACGTCACCGGGCCGGACCCGCTGCGAGCTCAGCGAGATCCCGGTGGCGGAGGTGTCGAGCTCGCCGTGGATGCGGACGCCCTCCGCGTGGTCGGCCAGCCAGGCGGCGAGGTCGCGCAGCGAGGTCGGGCGTGGGCTGCGTGGGACGGGTCTGCGCCAGCACGTCGTCACTCACCACGCCGCGAGGTTACCGCTGGCGCTGCCGCGCCGCGGTCACCACTCGATGGGCAGCGGCGAGGGCTTGGTGCCGGTCGGCGCGACCTGGTAGCGGCGCAGGGCGAAGCTCATGATCTTGGAGAACGCCGGTCCGGCCACCGAGCCGCCACCACCACCGTTGCGGGGGTTCTGCACCACCACGTAGACGGTGAACTCGGGATCGTCGGCCGGGGCGAAGCCCGCGAACGAGACGGTGAAGGTGCCGTCGTAGCAGCCGCACCCGACGCCCACGCGCTGCGCGGTTCCCGTCTTGCCGGCCACCCGGTAGCCGGGCACGGCCGCGCCGGGAGCCACCCCGTGCTCGGGGTCGACCACCAGCTCCATCATCCGGGCGGTCTGCCGGGCGGCCTTCCGGCTGATCACCTCGCGGGTGGTGGTGGTCTCGGTGCCGACGGTCTGCCCGTCGTCGGTGGTCGCCCGGCCGAGCACGACGTTGGGGTCGACCCGCACCCCGCCGTTGGCGATCGTGTTGATCGCCGCGACCATCTGGACGGCGTTGACCGAGAGCGACTGGCCGAACGCGGCGCGGTCCTTCACCAGGCGGTTCCACAGGCTGGCGTCGGGCAGGATGCCGTTCGTCTCCCCCCGGACCCCGATGCCGGTCTTCTGCCCGAGCCCGAACTGGGCGAGGTAGCGGCGCAGCTGGGGGCCGGGGAGCTTGTCCGCCGCGAGGACCGTCCCGATGTTGGAGGACTGGGAGAGCACGCCCGCCAGGGTCAGCCGGATCGTCCCGTGGGGGAACCAGTCACCGATGGTGCGGGTGTCGCGGCTCAGCGATCCGGGGACCTTGATCCGGGTCCGGGGGGTCACCTTGCCGGCGTCGATCAGCGAGCTCATGGTCAGCGCCTTCTGGACCGAGCCCGGCTCGTAGACGTCGCTCAACGCCCGCGACCCGAGATCCTCCTCCGGCGAGTCGAGCGGGTCGTTCGCGTCGAAGGTGGGGTGGTCCGCGATCGCCATCAGCTCCCCGGTCTTGCGGTGCATCACCACGGCGAAGCCGGAGTCGGCGCGGGCATCCTCCACGGTCTGGCGCAGCACCCGCTGGGCGAACCACTGCAGGTCGAGGTCGATGGTGGTCCGCAGCTCGGCACCGTCGACGGGCTGCTTGATCGTGCTGTCGCCGAGCGGGATCCGCTTGCCGTCACCGACGGCGAACCGGGCCGAGCCGTCGGACCCGGCGAGCTGGTCGTCGAAGGTGCGCTCGAAGCCGCTGAGTGCCTCGTCGGTGCCGACGAACCCGATCAGGTTCGCCGCGACGTCGTCGGCCGGATAGTCCCGCAACGGATCGCGGCGGGTGCCCAGGCCCGCGAAGCCGGCCTCCTCGGCCTCCTCGATCACCTCGGTGGCCAGGGTGGAGGGCACCCGGCGGGCGATGTACTCGAACCGGCTCCCTTCCTCACGCAGTCGCGGAAGGATCGTGAAGTAGTCGACGTCGAGCCGATTGGCCAGGAACTTGGCGAGCTCGGGGGCCCGGTCCGCCGTCAGCAGCGGGTCGGCCACGACCATCAGTCCGTCGACCGAGGACGCGAGCGGCTCGCCGTTGCGGTCGAGGATGTCGCCGCGAGCCGCCGGGAGGACCACCTCGACGGTGCCTTCGGCGGCGGCCATCTCGGCGTACGCGTTGGGGTCGACACCCTGCAGCTGGACCAGCCGCGCCCCGAAGACCGACAGCACCATCGCGATCACGACGAAGCCGAACCGGAGCCGGAACATCGGCGACCCGCGCAGGCTCCCCCGGGGTCGCCTCTGGGGACGACGCGGCCGGGAGGGCTGCGGACGACGGGTGGAGGGCACAGACGTCTCCGGTCTCAGCGACGGCGGTCGGATCGGCGGGTGGGTTCATTTCTATCCCGCTCCCCGCCGTTCCCGGCTGAGGCGGCGGCCGTGTCGCGGCCGCCGTCGCGGCCGCCCTGGGGCGTCGCGACGACGTGGTGCACGATCGGCCGGCGGGTCAGGGCCGCGGGCAGCGCCGGCGGCTGCGGGCGGATGCGCAGGCCGTTCAGGCGGGTGGCGGTGGCGGGCTGCCCGAGGACCTTGCCGGACTTGAGGTCGAGGAAGGCCGGGTTCGGGGCGGGGACCATCCCGAGCCGTCGGGCCTGCTGAGCCACGTGCTGCGGGTTCCGGAGCATCTCCAGCTCCATCTTCAGGGTCTGCTCGCGGGCCGTCAGCGTGCTCGCCTGCTGCTCCAGGGCGCTCGCCGCGAACGACGCCTGCTGCATCGAGGTGTTGAACAGCAGCAGCCCGATCACCCCGCCGAGCAGCACGAGGCTGACCAGCATCACGAACGGCATCCGGGCCGCGCGGGTCCGGCGCCGCGGGACGACCGTGAGCCGGGCGCGCTCGACGGCGGCCTCGGCCATGCCCCTTCCGACCTTGGGCATCCGCGATCGCAGCTGGGCGGCGGGCATGCTCATCTTTTGGGGTCCCTGTTCGAAGCGGAGCGAAGCGAGCATTCGAATGGGGGTTTCATCTTGCGGCTCCTCGTGGGTTGCGGGTGGTGCTCACTCGTTCGATCGCGCGCAGCCGGACGGAGGCGGCGCGCGGGTTCTGGTCGATCTCGGCCCGGTCGGCCTTCTCGGCGCCCCGCGTGACCAGGCGCAGGGCGGGCTCGCTGCCCTCCGGCACGAACGGCAGGTCGGGGGGTACGTCGGACCGGGTGGCCGCCGCGAACGCCTGCTTGACCAGCCGGTCCTCGAGCGAGTGGTAGGACTCCACGACCACGCGGCCGCCGACCCGGATCGCGTCGATGGCGGCCGGGATCGCGCGCCGCAGCACCGCGAGCTCGTCGTTGACCTCCATCCGCAGCGCCTGGAAGGTGCGCTTGGCCGGGTGTCCCCCGGTCCGCCGGGCGGGGGCCGGGATCGCGTCGTAGAGCAGCTCGACGAGCCGGCCCGAGGTGGTGAACGGGGTCCGCTCGCGCTCGCGGACGATCGCAGCGGCGATCTTGCGGGCGAACCGCTCCTCGCCGTACTGCTGGAGGATCCGGGCAAGCTCGGCGGCGGAGTAGGTGTTGAGGACGTCGGCCGCGGTCGGTCCGGTGGAGGTGTCCATCCGCATGTCGAGCGGGGCGTCCTCGCGGTAGGCGAACCCCCGCTCGCGGACGTCGAGCTGCATCGAGGACACCCCGAGGTCGAAGAGCACCGCGTCCACCGCGTCCAGGCCGAGGTCGGCGATCACGTCCGGGAGCTCGTCGTACACGGCGTGTACGGCGGTGAACCGGTCACCGAAGGGCGCCAGCCGGGTGCGGGCCAGCTCGAGAGCCGCCGGGTCGCGGTCGATGCCGACCACGCGGGCCAGCTCGCAGCTGGTCAGCACGGCCTCGCTGTGACCGCCGAGGCCGAGCGTCGCGTCGACCATGACCGAGCCGTCGTGGCCGAGTGCGGGCGCCAGCAGTGCGACGACCCGGTCGAGGAGGACCGGGACGTGGTGGGGGGTGTCCATGCTGGCGGCCTAGCGACCCAGGCTCGTCAGGAGCAGCAGGCAGCCTGCCATCCCCAGCGACGTGGCCGCGGAGAACGCCATCAACGTGGCGGCCTCCCTGGCCTGGTGACGGACCCGTCGTACGACGGGTGCCTCCTGCGTCATGCTCATCGGTCTCGACCCCAACTGACGTGTGTTCGTGCTTGCTCGAGTGGATTCGTCCGACCAGGTCCCTGCCCGCTCCCCGTGTGGGGAAGTCGACGTCTGGAGCCGGGGAAGTTGCCCCAGATGCCGGCGATGGGGAGCGGGCCCGAGACCTCGTCTGGCGAATCCCTTGTTGTGTTGTGGTGCTGCTGGTGCTGGTCGTGCTGGTCGTGCTGGTCCTTCCGGGCGTCAGACGCCGGGGAAGACCTCCTCGCTGAGCTCGGAGAACTGCGACTCGCCGGCCTCGGCGTACTCCTGCCACCTGGCCGGGTCCCAGATCTCGACCCGGTTCATCACCCCGATCACCACCACGTCCTTGCCCAGCGCGGCGTACTCGCGGAGCATCGACGGGATGGTGATCCGGCCCTGCTTGTCGGGCGTCTCGTCGGTGGCGCCGGCGAAGAGGAACCGCGTGTAGTCACGCGCCCCCTTCACGGTGACCGGAGCCTCCTGTGCCTTGCGGGCCATCTCCTCGAAGGCACTCATCGGCCAGACGGTCAGGCAGCGTTCCTGTCCCCTGGTCACCACGAGCCCCTCCGCGAGTTGGTCCCTGAACTTCGCCGGGAGGAAGAGCCGCCCCTTGTCGTCGAGCTTGGGGGTGTAGGTGCCCATGAAGAACATCGGGCACCTCCGCTCCCTGGACCCGATGGCGGGACCACTTCCTCCACTGCGCTCCACTTTACTCCACATCCCCCCACCGTCAACCATTTTGCGCGTGTTGCAGGCGGCTATTCGCCCGGCGTGCGCCCCCGCTCCCAGCGCCGGCCGATGACGTCACCGGGGCGCGGCGTCGTCGACGTCAGGCGTGGATCGAGCGCAGCCGGGAGGGCAGAGGGTCGGTGGAGCGGGGTGGTGGAGGAAAGTGGGGCGCCCGGTGGAGGATCCGCTCGGCAACCGCAACCAAACCGTGATCGTGCTGGTCAGCGGCGGACACCGGAGTGGTGGTTAGGTTTTTCGCCACGCCCTACCGTGGAACCAGCAGGTGGGGTTGGGAGCGAGGTGGCCGTCGTCGTGGCGTGCCCCCGGACCGGGAAGGACCCGACGTTGGAAACTCCGAGTGCAGGTGGGGCGGACCTCGAGACGTTGTCGCGAGTGACCCGGCGGGTGCAGGCCAACATCGAGAAGGTGATCGAGGGCAAGCCCGACGTGATCACCTCGAGCCTGGTGGTGCTGCTCGCCGAGGGGCACCTGCTGATCGAGGACGTCCCCGGCGTCGGCAAGACGATGCTCAGCAAGGCGCTGGCCCGCAGCATCGACTGCACGGTCCGGCGGATCCAGTTCACGCCCGACCTGCTGCCCTCCGACGTCACCGGCGTCGCGGTGTTCAACCAGGACTCCCGCGAGTTCGAGTTCCGGCCCGGCGGCGTGTTCGCCAACATCGTGGTGGGTGACGAGATCAACCGCGCGTCGCCGAAGACCCAGTCGGCGCTGCTGGAGTGCATGGAGGAGCGTCAGGTCACCGTCGACAACACGACGTACCAGCTCGAGGCGCCCTTCCTGGTGATCGCCACCCAGAACCCGATCGAGATGGAGGGCACCTACGCCCTGCCGGAGGCCCAGCGGGACCGCTTCATGGCCCGGGTCTCGATCGGCTACCCCGTCGAGGCCGCCGAGCTCGCCATGCTCGAGAGCCACACGGGACACAGCCCGCTCGACGACCTCGAGCCGGTCGCCGACGCCGCGGAGATCCGCAAGCTGATCGGCATCGTGAACGACGTCTATGTCTCGACGGCGGTGCAGCGCTACGCGGTGGCGCTGACCGGTGCCACCCGGCGCTCCGGCGAGCTCACCCTGGGCGCATCCCCGCGCGCCACCCTGCACCTCGTCCGTGCCGCCAAGGCACGGGCCGCGCTCCAGGGCCGCGACTACGTCATCCCCGACGACGTCCGCAGCCTCGCCCAACCCGTGCTGGCCCACCGCCTGCTCCCGAGTGTCGAAGCGGCGATGAGCGGTCGAAGCACCTCGGCGATCCTCGACGCCGTCGTGGAAGCCGTCCCGGTGCCCGAGGGCAGCCGGGGCTGAGCCGGATCGAGCGAAGGGAGCGACCGGGTGCGTGAGGCTCTCGCCGGACTGACCGTCCGTGGCCGGGCGTTCCTGGCGGCGGGCATCACGGCGATCGTGTGCGCCATCGTGCTCGGCCAGCCCGCCCTGACCCGGGTCGGCGTCCTGGTCGGCGCGCTCCCCCTGCTGGCTGCCCTGCTCCTCGGACGCAGCCGTTACCGGCTGGCCCTGGTCCGCACCGTCAACCCCCAGCTGGTCACGGCCGGGCAGCCGGCGCGGGTCGACCTCGCGCTGACCAACGAGGGCCGGACCCCCAGTGGGGTGCTGCTGCTGGAGGACCACGTCCCCTACGTCCTCGGCACGCGTCCCCGGTTCGTGCTGGAGGGCATCGGGCAGGGCTGGCGCCGCCATGTCACCTACCAGGTCCGCTCCGACGTCCGCGGGAAGTTCGAGATCGGCCCGATGGCGGTGCGGATCAGCGACCCGTTCGGCCTGGTCGAGCTCGGGCGCGCGTTCCAGACCACGGTGCCGCTCACGGTCACTCCGCGGACCGTCGCCCTGCCGACGATCCCGCTGGGGGGCGCCTGGACCGGGTCCGGCGACAACCGACCGCGCGCCTTCGCCACGGGGAGCGCCGAGGACGTCACGGTGCGCGAGTACCGCCGGGGCGACGACCTGCGCCGCGTGCACTGGCGCAGCTCGGCCCGCACCGGCGAGCTCATGGTGCGCCGCGAGGAGCAGCCGTGGCAGTCGCGGGCCACGCTCTTCCTGGACAACCGGGTGATCGCGCACCGCGGGCAGGGCATCGCGTCCTCGCTCGAGACGGCCGTCTCGGCGGCCGCGTCGATCGCCGTGCACCTGAGCCACCGCGGGTTCACCGTCCGACTCGTCACCGCATCCGGTGAGGACCCCGCCAGCGCCTGGCACTTCCGGGACGCGGAGCTGAACACCGGTCCGCTGCTGGAGGCCCTGGCCGTCATCTCGGCCGTGCCGCGTCCCCGGATCGAGACCGACTGGCTGGCCGAGCCGTCCCACGGCGGCCTCATCGTCGGGGTCCTCGGCAAGGTGGAGTCCGTCGACCTGCCGACGCTGCGCCGGATGCAGCACCACGCCGGCGCCGCCCTGGCCCTGACCCTCGATGTCGAGGCGTGGGTCGCCCGGACCGCGGACGCCGACCCCGCCTCCGTGCTGGCCCGCCAGGGCTGGCGCGCGGTCACCCTCGGGCCACGCGACCGGCTGGACCAGGCGTGGCAGGAGCTGGGGCGCAGCAGCACCCAGGCCACCCGGTTCGGACATCCGCCGGCGCCGCCGCGTGAGGAGGTCGTGCGATGACCTCCTCCCGTGGTGGTCTCGCCGGCCAGCTCGCACTGGCCGCCGCCGCGGCCACGACCACCTGGCTGGCGACGTTCTCCTGGCGGGGCTTCACCGAGGAGCCGGCCCGGTTCGTCGGACCGCTGCTCGTCCTCGGCGTGGTCGTCGCCCTGACCGGCGCGCTGGCGCGCTGGGCCCGGCTGGCCGCTCCTCTCGTGGTCCTGATCCAGCTGGTGCTCGCCGGGGCGCTCGCCAGCGCGATGCTGAGCGGGTCACCGATCCCCGTCGGCCCGGCCTGGACGGAGCTGCGGGATGCCTTCGAGGGGGCGATGCTCACCGCCGAGCAGTACGCCGCCCCGGTGCCGGCCACCGCGGCCGGAGTGCACCCGTTCTTCGTCGTCGGCGGCCTGGGCTGCCTGCTGCTGGTCGACGTACTCGCCTGCACGCTGCGCCGGGTCTCCCTGGCGGGGCTGCCCCTGCTGGCCATCTACAGCGTGCCGGTCAGCCTGCTGCCCGGCGGCGTTCCCTGGTGGGTCTTCGCCGCCACCGCGGCGGGCTTCCTGGTGATGCTCTTCCTGCGCGAGAGCGAGCAGGTGGCGCGCTGGGGGCGGCCGCTCGGCACCGAACCCGGCGACCCCTCCGCGTTCGGCGTCCAGACCGGTGCCGTCCGGACGACCGCCGCCGGTGTCGGCGCCTCGGCGACCGCGCTCGCCGTCCTGCTCCCCCTCCTGATCCCGACCCTGGACCTCAGCCTGCTCCCCGGCGGTCGCGGCCCCGGTGACGGTGACATCGAGATCACCAATCCGATGGCCGACCTCCGTCGCGACCTCAAGCGCGGCGAGGACGTGCCGCTCGTGCAGGTGCGCACCGACGATCCCCGCCCGTCGTACCTCCGGATCTCGGTGCTCAACCGGTTCACCAACAACGAGTGGAGCTCCGGGGACCGCGACGTGCCCACCAACCAGCTCGCCTCCGGCCAGATGCCGCCGCTGCAGGGGGTCTCGGGCACGGTCGCGCGCACGACCTACGAGTACGACGTCACCACCACGCCGAGCTTCGAGTCGAACTGGCTGCCGACCCACGCGCCCATCACGCGGATCGACGCCGAGGGAGACTTCCGCTACGACGTCCAGACCATGGACTTCCTGGCCGGACGGGACGACCTCACGGCCGCCGGGCTCACCTACTCCATGACCGGGGTCGATCTCCAGCTCTCGGCCGAGAGCATGGCGCGCGCGCCCTCCACCGGCGGGCAGGTCAGCAACAGCTTCCTCGACCTCCCCGACGGGCTTCCGGCCGCGGTCAGCAACTACGCCTACCAGGTGACCCGCAACGACGACACCCGGTTCGAGAAGGCCGTCACGCTGCAGGAGTGGTTCCGGCGGGACGGCGGGTTCACCTACGACCTCAACACCGTCGAGGGCAACGGCACCGACGACCTGCTCCGCTTCCTCACCCCGGGTGACGGCGGCCGCACCGGCTACTGCGAGCAGTTCGCCTCGGCGATGACCGTCCTGGCCAGGATCGTCGGCATCCCGTCGCGGGTGGCGATCGGCTTCCTCCAGCCCGATCGCATCGGGGAGGACACCTACGAGTACAGCGCGTGGGACCTGCACGCCTGGCCCGAGCTGTTCTTCCCGGGGTCCGGGTGGGTGCGTTTCGAGCCGACCCCGCCGGGGCGTGCCTCCGGTGTCCCCGGCTACACCACTCAGCCGGTGGCCGGGATCGACACACCGAGCGGCCCCGAGAACCGTCGCGAGGCGGACCTGTTGCCCAACCGCGGGCCGAGCGCCAGCCCCTCGGCCAGCCCCGCGCCCGAGGCGGCGCCGCAACCGGATGCGGAGCCGTCGTTCTCCTGGCTCCCGGTGTTCGGCGCGACCGGCGGGCTGCTGCTCCTGGTGGGCCTGCTCCTGCTGCCACGGCTCATCCGCGGGAGCCGCTCGAAGCGTCGGCGAGCCGGCGGGCCCGAGGCCGCGTGGAACGAGCTGCGCGACACCACCGTGGACCTGGGCCTGTCGTGGCCCCACGACCGTTCACCACGGCAGACCCGGGAACGCCTGGTGCGACAGCTCGGCATCCCCGTCGACCATGCGACGCCCGAACGTCCGGCGCACGGCACGGCGGTCGCGCCGGAGGCGGTCGAGGCGCTGGACCGGATCGTGCTGACCCTCGAACGGCTGCGGTACGCGCGCCCCGGCGCCGACGTCGACCGGGCCCGGTTGTGGGCGGACGCGGACACCTGTCTCGCCTCGCTGTACGGCGGGAGCTCCGGTCGTGCCCGGCACCGCGCCACCTGGTGGCCCAGGTCGGTGCTGACCCGTCACCCTCGGCGCTCGACGTCCGTCGCCGCCGCGCCCCCGAGCGTCAGGTACGGCGGCGTCGTCGATCATGTTGGATGAGAAGACGCGTCAGCGGATTCGCTGAGGGTGGTCACCGCCGCAGGCATGGTCACCGGGTTTCGAGACGGCTCGCTCAGCCCTCGCAGGCTCGGTCTGAGCCGAGCCTCCTCAACCTTCGCCGCTGATCACGGGGTTCGCGAGCTCACCCCGTGGCGGCTCGCTAAAACCCGCCGTTCTCCTTGCGGCGGCGCCAGCGCTGCTCCATCCGCTCCATGAACGAGCCGGAGGAGCTGGACTGGCGAGGTCGCCGGCTGCGGCCGGCGCGGCCGCCCTGGATCAGGGTGAAGCCCGGGGCGTCGCCCTCGGGCTCGGTGCCGGGAGGGACCTCGTCGGTGGCGGCAGCGTGGCCGCGGAGCGCGGTCACGCCGACGGTCGCGGCGGCGAGCATGATCACGAACCCGCCGATCGCGACGGCATAGAGCTGGGAGATGGCGCCGGCCATCATCACGACGACACCGAGGACGAAACAGACACCGGCCACGAGGGCGCGGCGCTTGGCGGCACTGCGCAGCGTCGTACCGCGCAGGGTGGAGGCGAACTTGGGGTCCTCTTCGACGAGGGCGCGCTCCATCTGCTCGAGCAGTCGCAACTCTTCCTCGGAGAGCGGCACCGTTCCTCCACCAGTCGAGATCCTGTCAATCTTCAGTCTAGGCAGGGTGTGGGCGCGACGGTAGGCACGACCAGGAATTTCCGTGTGAACGGTTCACAGCAGGCTCGCCGGTCGTACGGCGCTCGTGCCGAACCGCCGCTGCGCCCGGTCGACGGCGCGGTCCGCCTCGGACCAGCCCTGCTCCCGCTCGCCGAGGACCAGCTGCCGGTGCACCGTGCCGCGGAGCACCAGCCCCTCGACCCGCACCCCCACCAACCGGACCCGGGCGCGTTGCAGCCCGAGGGCGTCGTACAGACGGGTCGCGGCGCGGTAGACCTCCTGGGTGACGTCGGTGGCCTCGGCCAGGGTCCGGGACCGGGTGAGGGTGGTGAAGTCGGCGAACCGGACGGTGATCGTGACCGTGCGCCCCGCCACCCCGGCCACCCGCATCCGCCCGGTGACCTTGGTGGCGAGGCGCAGCAGCTCCCGCGCGATGAGCTCCCGGTCGTCACAGTCGCGACCGAAGGTCTCCTGGGCACCCATCGACTTGTCGGGGTCGCCACCGAAGGCCGAGGCGTTGCGGGCCACGATCTCCCGATGGTCGGTCCCCCACGCCAGCTCGTGCAGGTGGGCGCCGAGGTGGTGGCCGACGGCCCGCTGGAGGGTGCGCAGCGGGGTGTGGGCGACGTCGCCGACCGTGACCAGCCCCAGCCGGTGGAGCATCGCCCGGGTCTTCTCCCCCACTCCCCACAGCTCACCCACGTCGAGGGGGTGGAGGAAGGAGGTGATCGCCGACGGCGGGACCACCACCACGCCGTCCGGTTTGGCCCGTCGGCTGGCGAGCTTGGCCACCGACAGCGAGGCCGCCACCCCCACCGAGCAGGTGATCCCCTGCTCGTCGTGGATGGTGGCGCGCAGCTGCTCGGCGACGTCGCGCGGGGAACCCAGCCGCCGGCTCGCCCCCCGTACGTCGAGGAACGCCTCGTCCAGGGAGACCACCTCCACCAGCGGGGTCACCCGACGGAAGTTCTCCATCACCGACCTGGAGACCTGCTCGAAGGTCTCGAAGTCGGGGGCGAGCACCACGGCCTGCGGGCAGAGCCGCCGTGCTCGGGTCATCGGCAGCGCCGAACGCACCCCCGAGCGTCGCGCTGCGTAGTTGGCCGAGAGCACGACCCCCCGCGAGCCGCCGCCGACGATGACCGGGACGTCGCACAGCTCCGGCCGGTCGCGGGTGGCCACGGACGCGTAGAACGCGTCCATGTCGACGTGGAGGATCGGGCACTGACGCCGATTCGGCGCTCATGCACATCCACCCCGCAGCAGAGCCGACCCGTCGGAAGTTGCCCGGAGGAGCGGAGCGGAGGAAGTAACTTGCGCCGACTCGGCGTCAACGTCGGCGCGTCGCCAGGACGTGGATCTGGGTGGCCAGGGGGAGGTACTCCGGGCGTGCGGAGACGGCGTGCTCGAGCTCGACCAGCGCCTGGGCGGCACCCGGCTCGAGGTCGAGCAGGGACCCGGGGACCAGGTCGGAGAAGACACGGACGGCGTGCACCGCGGTGGGTTCGAGGCCGGCGGCCGGGAGCATCGACACCAGCTCCTCGCGGGTGAACCGGCGACCCGGTCGGCCACCGGCGCCGGGGTCGTCGAGCATCGCCCGGGCCTGCTGGAAGTGGCCGGCCATCGCCCGGGCGACCACGGCGGCGTGCCGCTGGGCGACCAGCAGGCTGAGCATCCCGCCGGGGCGCAGCACCTCGGCGATCGTGGCGAGCGCGGCAGCGGGGTCGTCGACGACCTCGAGCACGCCGTGGCAGAGCACGAGGTCCGCCTCGTCCACCAGGTCGACGAGACCGTCCACGTCGCCCTGCACGCCGGTGACCCGATCGGTGACCCCGCTCTCGGCGGCACGGCGGCCGAGGGCGGCGAGGGCGTCGGGGCTGGGGTCGACCACGGTGACGGTGTGCCCGAGCTCGGCCAGGTGGACGGCGAAGCCGCCGGTGCCGCCGCCGATGTCCACGACCCGGGCACGCTCCTCGAGCACGCGCTCGAGCGCCTCCCAGACCACGGCCGTGCGGGCGGCGTTGCGGCTGGTGCTGGCAGACATGACGACCACCCTAGTGTGGTCATCCCGCGCTCCCGGGGCTGCGGTGCCACAGCTTCCGCGCCACGCCGCGGGTCTCCTCGCCGGCCGGCTTGATGTCGGAGTAGGGCGACATCTGGAACCCGCTGGAGTGCACCAGCACCCGGCGTTGCTCTGGCTCCCCGAACCCGACCGGGACCTCGGCCATCGCCTCCCGCACCGCCGCCATCCCCCGCGTCTGCCACAGCGTGTGCAGCTCGGGCAGGGACCAGGCGCCGGTGGCCCGCACCGAGACGCCGCGGCGGCCGGTCCGGCGCAGCTCGCCACGCACGACCAGGAGCCAGGAGTGGAACACCGTGGCGGCGTAGGGCCCCTGGGCGTCCTCGAAGAACGTCGCGTCCACCGGGCCGGTCGCGTCGTCGAGGGTCAGGAAGATGACCCGGCGGCCGGACCGGACCGGCGGGGTCTGGGTGGCGACCTTGACCCCGGCCACCACCAGCTCGGACCGGCTGCGCCGGGAGAGGAGCTGGTTGCTGCGGGTGACCCCGAGCTCGTCGAGGAACGCCGCGTAGGCGGTGACGACGTGCTGGCTCACGTCGAGCCCGAGGATCTCCAGCTCGGCCTGCATCCGTTCGGCGGCCGTCATCTCCGGCAGCCCGGAGACCTCACCGTCACCGGGCTCGTCGCCCAGCTCCAACGCCAGCTGCACCGAGCCCACCGGACGCGGGGTCCGGGTCGCCTGCGACTGGGCCGCGGCCTTCGCCCACACCCCGGCGTCGGCGAGCGGGTGCCGCTCGAGCCGCGGCGCCTCGACCCTGGTCTGCTCGTCGGAGCTGTTGCGCCCGGCAGCCTCGGTCGCCCGCTCCGCGGCCGCCGTCGTGGTGACCCGGCGACCGGCCAGTCCCCGGCCTCGCGCGGCCCGGCTGACGGCCCGGGCGTGGTGGTCGAGCTCGGCCACCTGGAGCAGGAGGTCACGCCGGGTCACCTGGCCGCGGCGGCGTACGAAGGCATCGGCCCCGGCGATCCGGTAGATCGAGTCGAACCCCCCGGCCAGGACGAGTCGCTCGAGGACCGGGCGGGAGACCGGCGCGCGGTGCCAGAGGTCGGTGAGGGTGTGGAACGGCCTGGCCGAGACGATCCGGTCGACCTCGGCCGCGCTGATCCCCTTGACCTCGCTCAACGAGAGCCTGATGCCGTAGCCCGCGGCCGCCGCGGCGGCCGGCTCGACCACGTAGTGCTTGCCGCTGGCGTTGACGTCGAGGCCGAGGACGCTGATCCCGAACTGGCGGGCGTCGTCGAGGATCAGCCGCTTGGGGTACATGCCGGGGTCGTGGGTGAGCACGCCGGCCAGGAAGTGGGCGGGCCAGTGGGCCTTCAGCCAGGCCGACTGGTAGGTCGGCAGCGCGAACGCCGCCGCGTGGGCCTTGCAGAAGCCGAAGGAGGCGAACGCCTCGATCACCTTCCAGATCTCCTCGACCACCCGCAGCGGATACCCCCGGCCGAGGGCACGCGGGAAGAACCAGACCTTCGACTCGGCCATGCCCTCGGTGTCGCCGAGCGCACGGCGTACCTCGTCGGCCTCGGCGTAGGTGACGCCGGTGAAGAGCGCGATCATCTCGATCACCTGCTCGTGGAAGACCACCACGCCCTGGGTCTGCTCGAGGATCGGGCGGAGGTCGTCGTGGAGGTAGGACGGCGTCTTCCAGCCCTGCTTGGCATCGAGGTAGGGGGTGATCATGTCGCTCTTGACCGGCCCCGGCCGGAACAGCGAGATGTCGGTGATGATGTCGGAGAAGGACTCGATGCCGGACTTGCCGACCAGCTCGCGCTGGCCGGGCGACTCGATCTGGAAGACCCCGAGGGTGCGGGACTCGCTGATCATCGTGTAGGTCGCCGGGTCGTCGAAGGGCACCTCGGCCTCGTCGTCGAGGTCGACCCGGACCCCGTCGGTCAGCTCGATCTGGTCGAGGGCGTGGGCCATCGCCGACTGCATCCGGATGCCGAGCACGTCGAGCTTGAGCAGGCCGAGGTCCTCGACGTCGTCCTTGTCGAACTGGCTCATCGGGAATCCGGCGAACGAGGCCTCCACCGGCGTCCGGTCGAGCAGGGTGGCGTCGGAGAGGAGCACCCCGCAGGGATGGACGGCGATGTGGCGGGGCAGCCCGTCGAGCCGCTCCACCAGCCGGAACATCAGGTCGAGGCGTTCCTCGGCCAGGCCACTGGCCCGGAGCTCGGGGAGCTCGCGCAGCGCCACCCGGGCGTCGCGGGCGCGGATGTGCGGGAACGCCTTGGCGATCGCGTCGGTCTCCCCCGGCGGCATCCCGAGCGCAGCCCCGACGTCGCGCACCGCGTGGCGGACGCGGTAGGTGTCCATCATGCTCACGCAGACGCAGCGCTCGCCGCCGTAGCGATCCAGGATCGCCTCGTAGACCTCCAGCCGGCGCGCCGACTCCACGTCGACGTCGACGTCGGGCAGCGAGGCGCGCAACGGGGAGAGGAACCGCTCCATGAGCAGGCCGTGGCGGATCGGGTCGACCCCGGAGACGCCGAGCAGGTAGTTGACCAGGCTGCCGGCCCCGGACCCGCGGGCGGCGGCCCGCACCCCCATCTGCCGGATCAGGTCGGTGACGTCGCCGACGGTGAGGAAGTAGGAGGCATAGCCCAGGCCGCGGATGATCTCCAGCTCGTCGTCGAGCCGCTTCCAGATGCGTTGCTTGGGGCCGCTGCCGTAGCGCCGGCCGATCCCGGCCTCGCAGCGCTGGCGGAGTGCCGAGTCGGCGCAAGTTACCGAGGAGCCCCCAGGCGACGTAGGTAACTTGCGCCGACTCGGCATGAGCTCGGGGAGGTGCACCTCCCCCAGGCCGAGGTCGGCGCGCGGGTCCAGTGCGCACCGGTCGGCCACCGCGCGGGTCTGGGCCAGCAGCCCCCGGGCGTCGCGGTCCCCCAGCCCGGCGAGCCGGCAGATCTCCTCGGCCACCTCGTGCATCTGCTTGCCGGACTTGAGGAACCCCTCGGCGTTGCCCCTGAAAGAGTCTGGGCCGACGTGCCGCAGATCAGCAGAGCCGAGGGCGACCAGCCGCCGGGAGGCGTCGAGGACGTCGACGGTCGGGGCGTCCAGCCGGTCGGCGTAGCGGACCGCGTTGGTGAGCACCGCCCCCAGCCCGGCCCGGCGGGCGGTCCCGGCCATCCGGGCGGCGTGCGGGGAGGTGCCGGGACCCCAGCCGCCGCCACCACCCGGGAGCCGGTGGGAGACCAGTTCGAGGAGGAGGTTCTCGCGGGGCACCAGCTCGCGCCACGGCGCCAGCGCCGCCAGCGCCAGGTCGTCACGGCGGCGGGTGGCGGCCGCCCCCACCTCGGAGCCGGGGCCGAGCAGGACCAGGACGTCGCCGCCGGCCAGGTAGGGAGCGAGCAGGTCGAGGTCGGCCACCGGCCGGCCGCGCTCCCCGGCCAGGTGGGTGGCCGAGACCAGCCGGCAGATCGCCGCCCAGCCGGCCCCGCCCCCGCCCTGGCCGCCGGCGTTCGCGAGCAGGGTCACCCGGGGCAGCTGGTCGTCGCGGTAGGCGCCGCCCCGGACCGGAGTCCTCGGGGTCTCGATACGGTCGCTGCGCGACCTGCTCGACCACCGGGAGCCGCCGCTTGGCCCACTCGTCGGCGTGTAGGCGAGGTCGACGCCGAGCACCGGGCGGACCCCGGCCGCCAGGCAGGCCTTCGCGTGCTTGACCGCACCGTAGGTGCCGTCGCGGTCGGTCAGGGCGAGGGTGTCCATCTCCTGCTCGGCCGCGCGCTCGACGAGGGTGTGCGGGTGGGAGGCGCCGTAGCGCAGGGAGTAGCCGGAGGCCACGTGGAGGTGGACGAACGGGTCAGGAGACACGGGTGGTCGCCACCGGCGTCCGCCCGGCGAACGGCAGGTGCGGGGAGAGCCCGAGCGTCTGCTCGACCACGGCCAGGAACCGGTCGGCGTCGCGGACCAGGTCGTCGGCCTCCCGCTCGGTGACCGCGCGGGTCGAGCCGGCCTCGGCCGCCGCCCGCTTGCTCGCGCCGGCAGCGAAGAACCGGGCCCACTCCTCGAGCTCGGGGGCCACCTCGGTCAGCAGCACCCAGGCGTTCTTCTGGGGACGCCGGCGGGCGGGGGCCGGGTGTGCCCGCGCTGCCAGCAGGGCGGCGGCGGAGCGGAGCGCGGCGACATGGGCGAAGGCGTAGCGGGCCGGCACCTCGGTCGCGTTGATCGCCTCGTGCAGCGACTCGGCCGCCCGGGCGAGGTAGGAGTGGGTGGTGGCCGGGAGTGCGTAGGGATTCATGGGTGGCTCCTTCAGTCCGCGCAGCCGACGAGCTGCCAGCGGCCCTGGTCCCAGTCGAAGGAGAGGTCGAAGACCCCGCCCGCGTCGACCCGGCCGCGGCTGGCCTCCACCCGCCACAGCTCCCGCTCACCCAACAGATCACTGGGCAGGTCGCGTGCCGGGCCGGCCACCGCACCGGCCGCCCCGGCCGCCCCGGTCTCCGCGATCTCCTCCTCGGAGCCGATCACCGCCCGCGCGCCGCTGGAGGTCCACCACGGACCGGTCTCCACCCAGTGCGCGAGCACCGAGCGCACCTGCCACAACCGGCCACGCCACAGGAACTGCTCGGGACCCTCCCCCACATGCCCCGGGCCGGACACCTGCCCCTTGCGCACGTCCACGGGGTCGTCGTACCGCCTCATCTGCTGCCGCCTCTCCCTCGACCCCTGCTGGTCGACCCCGGCTCCGGTGAGGCTCCGGCGGGGACGGGGGTCGAGGTCGTCCCCACCGGTGTTCGAACAACTGTTCGAACACCGGTAACGGTACACCCGCCCGCCGACACCGCGTCAAGACCCGCCCGACCGACACGTCGACCGAACCCGGCCGGGAGTGCGGGAGTGGCGGACCTCGTGAGTGAGTCGTGAACTTCCCGAGTGTTGCTTGCCCCCAGAAGTTCCGGTTTCCCCGCTTAAGCGGGGAAACCGCGGCCCCGCCCGGCGGGGTCAGCCGTGCTCGGGCGCGCGCTGCGCCGCGATGCCCGCGGCACGGAGGAAGGCGCCGGTGTCCCGGTGCCAGAGGAAGAAGATCAGCACCACGTCCAGGACGGCGGAGACCGCGGCCAGGGCGACGAACAACCCCGGCGGGTCCTGGCGGTAGAGCACCAGCATCGTGAAGAGGAAGAACGCCGCGAGCACGGTCAGCGAGACCCGCGCCGAGGGGTGGCCGCCACGGAAGAAGGCGACCAGGACCGCCGCCAGCAGGGCGTAGGTGATGAACAGGACGATCGCGACCGGCACGAACGCCGGCGGGGTGATCCCGTCGGGCTGGCGCGCAGCCCAGGCCGCGACGAGCTCGTCGCGCTGGAGGGCGGTCACCAGTGTGGTCAGCCCGCTGACGCCGATCAGGGCCATCTGGGCCCCGATCGCGTTCGTCACCGCTGCCGGCTGCTGCCGCCCCATCCGCAACCTTTCCTCGACGCTTGTCTGCTCCCCTGCCCCGCTAGGGTCGCAGTATGCCGAGCGAGCACCCCACGATCACCCTATTTCGAGACGAGCACGCCCGGCTCGGCGGCGTCGGCGAGATCCGGATCCTGCCCGAGTCCGCCCACACCGCCGCCCTCGCCGCAGAAGCGCTGGGCTGCGAGGTCGGCGCGATCGCCAACAGCCTGCTCTTCGACGACGGTGGCCGCCCCGTCCTGATCCTCACCTCCGGCGCCCACCGCGTCGACACCCGCGCGACCGCGGCCCGGATCGGCGCGGGCGAGCTCGCCCGCGCGAAGCCCGACTTCGTGCGTGCCCACACCGGGCAGGTGATCGGCGGGGTCTCCCCCATCGGGCACCCAGCGCCCGTGCCGACCTACGTCGACCCCTGGCTGCGCAAGTACGACGTGGTGTGGGCCGCGGCGGGTCACCCCGCGGCGGTGTTCTCCACGTCGTACGACGAGCTGGTGGCGATGACCGGCGCGACCGAGGTCGACGTCGAGGGCGAGGTGCCGTGATGGAGATCTGGCTGAACCCCGCCTGCAGCAAGTGCCGCACCGCCGTCACCGAGCTGGACGCAGCTGGGGTCGACTACACCGTGCGGCGCTACCTCGACGACCCGCCGACGGCCGCCGAGCTGCGCGACGTCGTGGGGCGGCTCGGCCTCGAGCCCTGGGACATCGCCCGCAGCAAGGAGGCCCGGGAGGAGGGCATCTCCCTGCCGAAGGAGCCCGCCCAGCGCGACGCCTGGCTGGAGGCGCTGGCCGCCCACCCGCGCGCGATCCAGCGCCCGATCGTCACCGCCGCCGACGGCACCACCGTCGTGGGCCGGGACCCGGAGTCCCTGGACCGCGTGATCCGGGCCGACTGACGCCGCCCCGCCAAAACGGATCGTGCCGACGCCCGTACCTCACTAACGTTCGGGCATGTCCACCGCGACCGGCTCCGGACGCCTGGCCGACGCCGGTCTCCGTGCCGACGTCGTCCAGCGGCTGGCACAGCTGTACGCCGGCCGGCGCGTGATCCTGGGCCCGGGCATCCTGGCCGGGTTCACCACCACGGTCGCCGAGCTGCGCTCCTACGGCTGCGCCGTGCTCGTGCTGTCGACCGGACGTGGCGCCGGGCCGATCCCCGACCCGGACGAACGCCACGGTGGTCGAGGTCGCGCTCCCCACCACACCGACGGTCACCGACGAGCTGCGGCTGCTCGACGGCTTCGTCCGCGACCTGCCGCTGGACGTGGTCGCGGCGATCGAGGAGTTCGACCCGGACCGCGGGGCCCTCTGGAACCCCGGCCACTTCGTCCGCGACGACGAGCCGATCCTCGGCCGCCGGGTGGTCGGAGGCCGACCCGCCTCCTTCATCGCGATGGAGGACAAGCTCTTCGCCGAGCAGGTGTGGGCGGCCTGCAACGTCCCCGCCGCGCCGCACCGCGTGGTCCCCGTGGACGAGGACGCCCTCGCCGCAGCCACCCGGGAGATGGCCGGCCCGCTGGGCGCCGTCTGGACCGGCGACACCCGGGACGGTTTCCACGGCGCCGGGAACTACGTGCGCTGGGTCCTCGACGAGACCGACCAGGCGATCGCCCGCGGCTTCTTCGCGACCCGGTGCGACCGGGTCCGGGTGATGCCGTTCCTGGACGGGGTGCCCTGCTCGATCCACGGGTTCGTGCTCCCCGACGGAACGGCCGTGCTGCGACCGGTCGAGATCGCGATGCTGCGCTCCGTGGAGCGCCGCGAGTTCGTGTACGGCGGGCTGTCGACGTACTGGGACCCGCCGGAGGCCGACCGCGCCGAGATGCGCGCGGTCGCGAAGCGGGTCGGGGCCTGGCTCCAGGCCCAGCGCGGCTACCGCGGCGCGTTCGGCATCGACGGCGTCCTCACCGCCGACGGGTTCCGACCGACCGAGCTCAACACCCGGATGCCCGCCGGCGTCACCCAGCTGGCCGCACTCGATCGGGAGTTCTTCGCCCTCCTGCAGACCCACCTGGTCGCGGGGCTGGACACCGGCGTGAGCGTCGCCGACCTCGAGGGCCTGGTCCCGCTGATGGACGCCGAGCGGCACGGACGGCCCTCGGCGGTCGGCCAGGGCGTCAGCGTGGGGCAGGTCGAGGACTACCCCCTCGCCTGGGACGGCGCCACCCTGACCCGCGCCGACGAGGAGACCGGCAACACCCTGGTCCTCGCGGACACGCCCTCCGGGTTCTTCTGCAAGATCGACCCCTGCGCCGCGCTGTCGCCCGGTGACCGGCTCGGCCCCCTCAACGCCGCCCTCCTCGCCCACCTCGACCGGGAGCACGGCGCCGGGTTCGGGCCGGTCGAGGCCGCACCCGACCTCCGGGTCTCGATACGGCGGCGCTCGTCCCTCACGCCACCCACTCGACCACCGAAAACATCTCTATAGGGTTCACGCCATGGCGCGCGTCGTGGTGATCGGTGGCGGCTTCGGCGGCATGGCGGCGGCGGCGCGGCTGGCCAAGCTCGGCCACGAGGTGACCCTGACCGAGCGCGCGGCCGAGCTGGGGGGCGCCCTCTCGTCGGTCTCCGAGGAGGGCTACACCTGGGACGCCGGCCCGAGCCACACGCTCCTTCCAGCCGTGGTGCGCGACCTGTTCCGCAAGTCCGGCCGACCGGTGGAGAAGGAGCTGGAGCTGGTCCCGCTCGAGGTGGTCCGCGAGCACCGCTTCGAGGACCGGACCACGCTGCGCCTCCCCGGGGGTTCGCGCGCGGCGCAGATCGGCGCCTTCGACGAGCTGGGGCCCGGGCTCGGGCAGGCGTGGGTCGACTTCGTGGCGTCGTACTCCGAGGTGTGGGAGACCCTGCGGCGGGGCTACCTCGAGCAGCCGTGGGACCGCGAACGGGCGCCGGCCGTCCTCGACAGCCGGGCGACGCTGGGCAAGCGACTGAAGAAGGAGTTCAAGGACGAGCGGCTGCGGATGGTGGCCGGGCACCGGTTCGTCGCCGAGGGGCACGACCTGCGCAACGTCCCGGCGTGGCTGGGCATGTGGTCCTACGTCGAGCAGCGGTTCGGGGCGTGGACCGTGCCGGGCGGGATGGCCGGCCTGACCACCGCCCTCACGGCCCGCCTGGCCACGCGGCGGGTGGAGGTCCTGACCGGGACCGGCGTCCGGGACGTCGTGGTGCGCGGGGGTCGCGCGGTCGCGGTGGACACCGAGGGTGGTGAGCTGCCCGCCGACGTGGTGGTCTGCGCGGTCGACCCGCGACGGTTGCCCGCCCTGGCGTCGCACGTCGCGCGGACGATGCCCGCGATCCCGCCCGTCGTGGCCCACCTGGGGCTGGAGGGCGACGTGCCCGACCTGCCGCACGAGACCGTCCTGCACGGGGACCCGATGCTCGTCGTGCGGACGGGCGGCCAGGCGCCGCCGGGCTGTTCGGCATGGACGGTGCACGGCCGCGGCCGGCTGGCGGAGGACATGTTGCGGGCCCTGGCCCGGGCCAGGCTGGACGTGCGCGCGCAGGTCGTCGTACGCCGCGACCGGAGCCCGCGCGACCTCGTCGAGCAGTGGGGCGGCTCCCCGATGGGGGTGCTGTGGGAGGGCCGCGGCACGGTCCGCCGCCGACTCGGGCCCACCACCCCGGTCCCCGGCGTCTACGCCGCCGGCGCCCACGCGACGCCCGGCGCCGGCCTGCCCTCGGTCGGCCTCTCGGCCGCCCTGGTCGCCCAGGCGGTCGGTCCGGCCTGAGGGCGCGTCGTTCAGACCGTGATGCGGAGCGCGGCGAAGATCTCGCGCGTCGCCTTGGACCGGTTCAGCGTGTAGAAGTGCAGCCCGGGGGCGCCGCCGTCGAGGAGCTCGCGGCACAGCTCGGCGGCCATCGTGATCCCCTCGGCGCGCAGGGCGGCCGGGTCCTCGGCGTGCACCTCGATCCGCTCGCGCACCTCGGCGGGGATCTCGCGGCCCGACAGCTCGGCCATCCGGGCGACCTGGCCGAGGTTCAGGATCGGCATGATGCCGGGGACGATCGGGATCTCGACGCCGGCCTCGGCCGCCCGGGTCGCCAGCTCGAAGTAGTCGGCCGCCCGGAACACCATGTCGGTGATCGCGAACTCCGCGCCGCACTGCTGCTTCTCCAGCAGCACCTCGGTGTCCCGCTCGACCGAATCCGCTCCGGGGTGCCCGCCGGGGAAGGCCGCGACACCGACCGTGAGGCCACCGTGGTCCCGGGCCAGCGACACCAGCTCGCAGGCGTGGGTGAAGCCGCCCTCGGTCGGGGTCCACTCCGCGCGCGGACCCGCCTCCGGGTCGCCGCGCAGGGCGAGCACGTTGTGCACGCCCGCGTCGGCGTACGACGCCAGGATGTCGCTCAGCTCCTCCCGCGTGTGGCCGACACAGGTGAGGTGGCCCATCGGCAGCATCGAGGTCTCCCGCGCGATCCGGCCGGTCACGCGGACGGTCGTGTCGCGCGACGTCCCGCCGGCGCCGTAGGTCACCGAGACGAACGTGGGGCGGTAGGGCTCCAGCTCGCTGATCGCCTTCCAGAGCTGTTCCTCGCCCGCCTCGTCCTTGGGCGGGAAGAACTCGAAGGAGAACGACCGCTCCCCTCGTCGGATGAGCTCGCCGATGCCGTGCTCGTCCCTGCGTGCGGTCGCCATGGGTGAAGTCTAGGAACGTCCACGACCCCGCACCGTCGTTGTCCAGCACGCAGGCATAGCCTCGGGCCTGTGACGAGCTGGGACGGGGCCGCCTTCCGGGCACAGGTCCAGGGGGCGCTCGAGGAGTTCCTCGACGAGATGGCCGTCCGGCTCGAACCGCTGGGCGCCGACGCCGCCCGCCTGCTCGCCGAGGCCCGCGGGTCGGTCTCCGGAGGCAAGCGGTTCCGTGCCGCGTTCTGCTACTGGGGCTACCGCGCCGTGCGCGACGACGTCCCCGACGAGCCCGCGCTGATCCGTGCCTGCGCCGCCCTGGAGCTGTTGCACGCCAGCGCCCTGGTGCACGACGACTACATGGACGCCTCCGCCACCCGGCGTGGCCGGCCCGCCACCCACCGCGCGTTCACCGAGGAGCACCGGCGCGACGGGTGGCGCGGCGACGCGGGACAGTACGGCGCCTCGGCGGCGATCCTGCTCGGGGACCTCCTGCTCAGCTGGGCGGACGAGCTGTTCCGGCGGTGCGGCCTCCCTCTGCCCGAGGTCGCCGAGGCGATGGACGTCTTCGACCTGTGCCGCTCGGAGGTGATCGCCGGGCAGTTCCTCGACGTCTCCGTCCAGGCCCGTGGGCGGGCCGACGTCGACACGGCGATGACGGTGCTGCGCTACAAGTCGGCGAAGTACTCCATCGAGCGGCCCCTGCACATCGGCGCGGCCCTGGCCGGCGGCGGACCCTCGACCCGGGAGGAGCTGAGCGCCTTCGGGCTGCCGCTGGGCGAGGCGTTCCAGCTGCGCGACGACCTGCTCGGCGTCTTCGGCGACGCCGCCACCACCGGCAAGCCCGCCGGCGACGACCTGGTCGAGGGGAAGCGGACGGTGCTCGTGGCGCTCACCCTCGACGCCGCCGGTGCGGAGGACGCCGCCGCGCTCGACCGCATGCTCGGCACCCCGCTCGATGCCGAGCAGGTCGCCAGGGCGCGGCGGATCATCGACGAGTCCGGCGCCCACGCGCAGGTGGAGATGGTGATCAAGGAGCTCGCCGACCGGGCCCTCGCGGCCCTCGACCGGGCCGACCTGACGGACGGCGCCCGCGTCGTCCTCCGCGAGCTCGCGTCGGCCGCCACCGACCGCGTCGTCTGACGGCGATCAGTCGAGGCTGGGTCAGTCGAGGCTGGGGACGCCGGCCACGTCGGGGCCGTCGCCCCGCAGCAGCACCGCGAACGGCCCGCCGCGCTCGGCGTTGACCCGGGTCCCGAGGACGCTGAGCGCCACCGAGAACGCCTGCTCGTCGGCGCGGGCGAGCGGTCCCCAGCCGTCCCAGAGCAGGACCGCGCCCTCGCTGTCGCTGTCGACCACGTCGGCCAGGCAGTCGGCGAGCGCGTCGAAGTTCTGGCCGTAGTCGTCGGGGAACCCGAGCGCCTCCCCCACCGCCGCCAGGAACTCGGCCTTGGAGTCGCCGTGCCAGCCGTCGACGTAGGCGAACTGCCAGCCGGCGTGCTCCACGGTGTGGCGTACGTCGGGCACGCCGAAGCCGCCGTGCCAGCGGTAGATGCCGGGGTCGAACCGGCCGGCCAGCAGACCTGCGAGGCCGCTCATGCCGGGCCTCCGTCGGACACGGGGCGTGGTGAGTTCGGGGTGCTCATCCCACGATCCAACCGGAGGTCACGTCAGATCGCCATGGCCTGGGCCCGCCGCTTGACCTCCGAGCCGCGGTTCTCCCGCAGCGCGTCGATCGGGCGACCGGGGAGGTCGGCGTCGGTGAAGATCCACGCGATGCACTCGCGGTCGTCGAAACCGTTGTCGTGCAGCACGGTCAGCAGGCCCGGGAGGCCCTTGACGACGAAGCCGTCCTGGAGGAAGTCCGCCGGGACCCGCGGACCCTGGCCCGCCTCCGGCACGGCCTGCGCCAGCTCGTGGTCCTTCACCATGGTCCGCACCTTGGCGGGGGTCACGCCCAGATGGTCGGCGGCCTCGGTCCAGTCGAGCCAGCGAGGGACGAGGGAGCCGAGGTCCACCTCGGCCAGGGGGGTCGATGGATCGCTCACGTGCCCAGCCTAGGCAACACGCCCGAGCCGGGCCACCTTCACCGATCCGCGTCCGGAGATCGTTAACGTCGAATGCTCGCCCTGCGGTGCTTCCCCCTCGGGACCGGTGACGACGTCTCGGGCATCGCCGGGTGGACGAGGAGATCGTCATGCGCCCGTTGCTCAGCACCGTCACCACCACCCTCCTGTCGGCCGCGGTCGTCGCCTCCGGCGCCGCGCTCGCGCCGGCCCAGGCCGACGACGAGCCGCTCCCGGACGGTCGCCACGTCCGGCACTACACCGTCAAGCCGGGCGACACCGCCACCGAGCTGGCGGTGCGGTTCCACGCCTGGACGGCCGAGCTGATCGACCACAACCACCTCGGCGCCACCGCCGGCCTGGTCGTGGGACAGCGGATCGAGATCCCGGTCGTGACCTCCGCCGTACCCCACCGCAAGCCACGCGCCGACCGCCGGCACAAGGCCGACCGCCAGCGGCACGCCGACCGCGCCCGGCGGTCGCCGGCCCACGATCGGGTGCGGGACCCCTCCCGGCAGCGCGTCCGGCGGGCCATCCTCCGCACCGCGCGCATCCGCGGCATCGACCCGCAGCTCGCGCTCGCGGTCTCCTGGCAGGAGGCCGGCTGGCAGATGCACCACACCTCCAGCGCCGGCGCGATCGGCGCGATGCAGGTGCTGCCCACGACGGCCGCCTGGATGGAGTGGTACGTCGGCCGCGACCTGCACCCGCGCCGGCTGCGGGACAACGTGGCGACCGGGGTGACCCTGCTCGGCGTCCTCAACGACTTCACCCGGTCCCGCCGGCACCAGGTCGGCGCGTACTACCAGGGCCTCGGCGCCGTCCAGGACGACGGGCTCTACGACGAGACCCACCGCTACGTCGACAACGTGCTCGCGATCAAGCACCGGCTCGAGCGCGGCCTCCCGCCGGCCTGACCTGCGGTGGCGCGTGGGCGCTCACGCCACGCCGGGGACCGGGGCGCACGGGCTGGACGGCGTGGCGTCCGTACGATTGAGGCCTCGGAGTCTTCCCCACCGAGGCGCAGGAGGGTCGTCGTGCACGTAGACCGGCACGCCCACACGGGCGCCGACGCCGGCGCGAGCGACCCCACCTCCACCGACGCGATGACGGGGCGCCTCCTCGATGGTCGCTACCGGATCGGCGGCCGCATCGCCCGCGGCGGCATGGCGAGTGTCTACGAGGCCACCGACATGCGCCTGGACCGCACCGTCGCGGTCAAGGTGATGCATCCCGGCCTGGGCGACGACGACGAGTTCGCCGCGCGCTTCGTGCGCGAGGCCCGCGCCGCGGCCCGGCTCTCCCACCCGCACGTCGTGTCGGTCTACGACCAGGGCGACGAGGACGGGACCGTCTTCCTGGTGATGGAGTGCGTGGCCGGGCACACCCTGCGCGACGTGATCCGCAAGGAGAGCCCGATGGCCCCGGCGCGGGCGCTCGCGCTGATCGAGCCGGTCCTCTCCGCGCTCGCCTCGGCTCACCGGGCCGGCCTGATCCACCGCGACATCAAGCCCGAGAACGTCCTGATCGAGGACGAGCAGGCCGGCGGCCGGGTCAAGGTCGCCGACTTCGGGCTGGCCAAGGCGGTCAGCGCCGACACCCAGCACACGGCGACCGGCGGCGTGCTGATCGGCACGGTCTCCTACCTCGCCCCCGAGCTGGTGGTCGACGGCCGCGCCGACGCCCGCGCCGACGTGTACGCCGCCGGGGTCGTCCTCTACGAGCTGCTCACCGGAGCCAAGCCGCACGAGGGCGAGTCACCGATCCAGGTCGCCTACAAGCACGTGCACGAGGACGTCCCGCCCCCGTCGGCGGTCGCCGACGGCATCCCCGGCTACGTCGACGCGCTCGTCGCCCGCGCCACCGCCCGCGACCGCGGTCAGCGACCCGCGGACGCCGCGGTGCTGCTCCACCAGGTGCACCGGGTCAGCCAGGCGATCGCCGCCGGCGACCTGGAGGACGCCGAGCTGGAGGCCGACCTCGCCCCCCGCGCGCTGCTCGTCGACACCGAGCCGCACAGCTTCGACGCCGACGAGTTCGCCACGCTGCGCTCTCCCGCCGAGGCCTGGCTCGAGCCCCCGCACGAGCGGGAGCACACGACCGCCCTCGACCGGCGGCCCGTACCCGTCCCCGTTGACTCCGCGCCGCCACCGCCCGTCGTACCTCCGGAGCGGCAGCGCCGCTCCCGCCGCGGCCCGATCGTCTTCGTCCTCGCCCTGCTGCTCGTGGCGGGGCTGGGCGTGGCGGCGTGGTGGTTCGGCTTCGCCCGCTACACGCCGGCCCCGGCCGTGATCGGCCTGAGCAGGACGGCGGCGATCGAGAAGCTCCAGGCGGCCGGCCTGGAGGCCGACTTCGCCGACAAGGCGTACTCCGAGACCGTCCCCGCCGGGAAGGTGCTCGGCACCGATCCCGCCGCGGGCGACCGGGTGCTCGACGGCGGCACCGTCACGGTGACGCTGTCACTGGGCAAGGAGCGGTACGACGTCCCCAAGCTCCGCGGCATGACCGAGGACGAGGCGCAGGACGCGCTGACCGGGACGAGCCTGGAGTTCGGCGAGTCGACCGGCACCTGGTCCGAGACGGTGCCGAAGGGGACCGTCCTCCGCAGCGACCCGCCCGCCGGGACCACCCTGCGGCCCGACGCGGTCGTGGACCTGGTCGTGAGCAAGGGCCCGAAGCCCGTCGAGGTGCGTGACTTCACCGGGCGCTCCGCCGACCGCGCCTCGGCGTACTTCGAGCGGCGCGACGTCGGCGTCGAGACCACCGAGGAGTTCTCCGACACCGTCCCCGAGGGCACGGTCATCTCCCAGGACCCCACCACCGGGACCGTCTTCCGCGACGACACGGTCCGGCTCGTCGTCTCGCAGGGGCCGGAGCTGGTCGAGGTGCCGTCCGGGCTGGTCGCCTCCGGCGTCGACGCGGCCCGGCAGCGGCTGATCGACCTGGGCTTCCAGGTGGACGTCAAGAACTCCGCCGGCTACATCGGGCTCGGCTACGTCTACTCCACCGATCCCGACGCGGGGACGATGGTGCCCAAGGGCAGCACGATCACGCTCTACCTCGTCTGAGCCGCCGGTGCACCGACGGATCCTGGTCTACGGCGTCACCGGCTCCGGCAAGAGCGTCGCCGCCACCGCGATCGCCGAGCGCACCGGCCTGCCGCTGACCCTCGTCGACGAGCTCACCTGGCTGCCCGGCTGGGTGCCGGTGGACGAGGACGTCCAGCGGGCCCGGTTCGCCGAGATCGCCTCTGGTGAGCGGTGGGTGCTGGACTCGGCGTACGGCGCGTGGCTCGACGTCGTCCTCCCCCGGGCCGAGCTGGTCGTCGGGCTGGACTACCCGCGCTGGTTCTCCCTCCAGCGGCTCCTCCGGCGCACGGTCACCGGCGCGATCGACAAGACGCCCCGGTGCAACGGCAACACCGAGTCCCTGCGGAACCTGCTGAGCCGCGACTCGATCATCGCCTGGCACTTCCGCTCGTTCGCCCGCAAGCGGTCCCGGATGCGGGCGTGGGCGGCCTCCCCCGACGGCCCGCAGGTGCTGCTGTTCTCGCGCCCGCGGGAGCTCGAGATGTGGCTCGACGGGCTGTGCACGCATTAGTGCGGAAACCGGGGCCTGGGTGGCCGGAATGTCCTAGCCTTGCCCGGGCGGCACTGGGCTCGCCTCGAAGGAGCGGGGAGTTCTCGGGTGCGGAGCCTCAACATTGCCGTGTGCGGCGCTGTCATCGTCACAGCCACGACGGTCCTGTCGATCGTGACGCCGGCCGCCGGTACACAGCGGGCAGCCGTCGATGACGTCGCGGTCGACCGCGACCGCTCCGGCTCGGTCGTCCAGATCCGCAGCGAGTCGGGCAGGGCGTTGCGGCCCGCTCCGGACGGGGCGTCAACTCGGGCGGCGGCCGTTCGTCACGCCGCGCGCTACGCGCCCAGCTTCGGCGTCGCCGGCGATGACCTGCGCATCACACGGGTGACGCCCCATGCGCACGGTGGGTCGGTGGTTCGTCTGCAACAACAAGTGGACGGGCTTCCTGTGCTCGGCGGCGAGCTCGTGATGAGCCTGGATGCGGACGGCGGCCTTCGGTCAGTAGTGGGCAAGGTCGCCGACAACTCCGGAGTAGCCGCGGCGAGCTTCCCCTCGACGCGGGCCGTTGGGGTGGCCACCGCCTCCGTTGCAAAGCGCCACGACCGGTCGCCGGAGGAACTAACTGCCCAGCTGGACGGTGACTGGTTCTACGACCCGGCCCTGCTGGGAGCTCCTGGTCGCCTCGAGCCACGACGCGTCTGGCGGGTCGAGGTGGCCGATGGTGCCGCCGTCGCCGAGACGGTGCTCGTCGATTCCGTGAATGGACGAGTGCTCCTCCACGTCGACCGGGTCATGGAGGCGGTGAACCGCCAAGTCTGCGACGGCGAGAACCTCCAGAATCCGGAGTACGGGTGCGCCGGCGTGCAGTCACCGGCGCGGACCGAAACTGGTCCCGCCTCGGCGGTGACGGACGTCAACCAGGCCTTCGAGCTCACCGGCGCCACCGCACAGATGTATGCGGACGTGGCTGGCCTCGACCTCACCCAGCTGATCGGCTCGGGGGGTGCCACCAAGCTGCTCACCTCCTGGGTGCGCTACTGCCCCACGGCCGACGTGGACCCGACGTGTCCGATGCCGAACGCCTTCTGGAACGGCACGTCGACGTTCTTCGGCGAGGGGTACGCCGCCGCCGACGACGTGGTCGCGCACGAGATGACCCACGGCGTGATCGAGAAGTTCAGCGACCTCTTCTACTTCCACCAGTCGGGCGCCATCAACGAGTCGCTCGCGGATGTGATGGGGGAAATTCTCGACCACCGGAACCCGTCTGCGTCAGACGCCGCGGACGACTGGCGGCTGGGTGAGGACCTTCCCGGCGGCGCCATCCGCGATCTAGCGGACCCAACGCTCTTCGGCCAGCCGGACCGCGTGACCAGTCCGCTCTATGACGCCGACCCGACCCTGGCAGACAACGGCGGCGTCCACACCAACAGCGGGATCGGCAACAAGACGGCATACCTGATCTCGCAGGGCGGCAGCTTCAACGGCATCACCGTCGACGGGATCGACGCCGACGACCCGACCCTGGTGAGGACGGCCACGCTTTACGGCGAGGTCATCAAGCGGCTGACGTCGGGCGCCGGCTGGGCCGACCTGGCCCGGACCCTGGAGCAGACCTGCGTCGAACTGGCCGCGGTCGGCACAGCCGGGTTCACCGACACGGACTGCGCCAGCGTCACGGCCGCGATCCGGGCGACCGAGCTGCTGGCGCGCCCGACCGTCGCCGGCGCGGCGGCCCCACCCGACGTGACGGACGCCTGTCCGGCGGGCATGGAGAAGGTGACGCTGTTCTCCAACCCCGGCTCGATGGCCGGGCTCCGGAAGGACTCGTCGTACCTGTGGACGACGTCGCCACACGCGGCCTGGGGCGTGCCCAGGAACGCCCGGACCGGGACGACCTCGCTGTTCGGCTTCGACCCTGACCCCTACAACTACGGTGACCCGTACTCGGGCCAGGTGGAGATCGACCGGCCGGTGAAGATTCCCGCCGGCCAGCCGACGTACCTGCACTTCGACCACTGGCGGTCCTTCGAGTGGCACAACAGCTCACCGCCGGAGTACGACGACGGCGGCCAGGTGGCGGTCTTCGCCGCTCCGAGCCTGGCTGGCCCGTTCACCGCGCAGACGCCGTCCGGGGACGCGTGGGTGAACGGCCCGAGCGAGCGGCTCGACCTCCTCAGCCCCTCGAACCCAGTGCCCGGCTTCGGTGGGAACAGCAACGGCTGGACCTCGTCACGGCTCGACCTTTCGAGCCTCGCCGGCCAAGAGGCGATCGTGCGCTGGATCGTCCGAGGCGACGCCGCGGGCTCGACCATCGGCTGGTTCCTGGACAACCTGCAGGTCTACACCTGCCACACCCCGATCGCTCCCGGCCCGGTGGAGCAGCTCGGCTCTGCGCCCCTGTCGGGTCCGCGGGTCCGCCTGACCTGGAACGCTCCTACCAACGTCGGCGACGGGCTCACCGGCTACCTGGTGACCGGCTCCGGCGGCTACCGCCAGGAGCTCCCCGTCGAGACCACAGAAACGACCACGGAGATTCTCGAGTCGAACGCGAACCACACCTTCACGGTCCAGACGCTGGGTCCCGGCGGATTGACGGGAGCGGTCGAGACCGTGCAGGTGATGACGCCCACGATCACGCTGACGACGCCACCGAGCTCGGTCCGCAAGGGCACCCGGGTGGCCTTCAAGGGCACCGTGTTCGCAGCCGGCACCCTGACGCCGGCCACCGGCAAGTACGTGAACCTGCAGTGGCGCCGCCCCGGCTCTACGACGTGGCGGACGCGCCAGCCGGACGGCAGCGTGCTGTACGGCCCGGTCCGGGACGACGGGACCTTCAAGATCGTCACCGTCACCAGGACGACGCTGCACTACAGGGCACTCCTCCCTACCTACCCGAACTGGTTCCGTGCCGTCTCGTCCGCGGTCAAGGTTCGCGTGCGCGGATGACGATGGCGGAGGTGCTGCGGGTCCGCCGCGGGCGGTCACTCAAGACGTGACTCGAAGGGATCGGGTGAGCAGCCGGGACGCGACCGCCCGGCAGACCGCCGACGTGCTCGGCATCGCCCTCGGCACCGTCAAGTCCCAGGCCCGAGACGCGCTCACCCGGCTCCGCGTACTGCTGCCAGACCTGGACGTCCTCGAGCGCGAAGAGGCCGGCGAGCGCCACCCCTGAGCTACGTCGGAGCGCCCGCCCGAACCGCCTCCGCATCGTCGTACGCCGGATGGTGGGTCGCCACCTTGCGAGCCGCCGTCAGGTGGCCGCCCAGGTAGGCGCCGACACTCGTGAGCGCTGCTCCTGCCAGGGCGAGCGCGGCCCCGGTGCCGTGCCGACCTCGCCGGCGGGCCATCCACGACGCGGCATAGACGCTGATCGCGGCGCCGTTGGTCACGGCGTGGACGACGCCCACCCGCTTGTCGCGCGGCCCGGCGGCGGACCACTCGGACCATCCGGTCCAGGCCGTGGGACCGGCGGCGAGCAGACCGACGCCGACCAGCCGCTGTGCCGCGGCGGACGAGTCGGATCCGCCGAACAGGTCGAGCAGGCTGGCGGAGGTCCAGGTGCCGAGCGCGACGTCGGTGAGCGGCGGGTGCACGGCGTGGCCGAGCCACTCGCCGCGCAGTACCGAGGCTCGGGTCCCGGTCCCGAACAGGGCCCGGACCGACGGCTCCAACGCGTGCACCGGCCCGTCGAGCGCTGCCGTCTCCTCGAGCCTGAGGGTCCAACGCACGATCCAGGGCAGCGGTTCGGTGGTGTCCATGGGCTTCTCCTCGGAGGCCTGGCGTCGAAGCCCGTCCTCGGGCCGTGTTGGGCAACGTTGCCCCGCGACACTCGGCCGGTCAATGGCGACAGGGATCTTCTGCGCAGTCGTCGGCCGCGCGCCCCCTCAGGGCGTACTGTCGGAGACACGAAGCCGTTCAGGCTTCCTCTCAGAGAGATCTCCCCATGAGCGACAAGTCGCCGCGCCAGAGCATGTCCAAGAAGTCCGGCAAGTCCATCAAGGAGAAGCGCGCGGAGAAGCGCAGCAAGGGGTCCGAGGAGACCTTCTCCGACACGATCCACCCGACGAAGAAGAAGTGACGCTCCTGGGGCTCGGCGTGATCGGCTCGTCGGCGAAGGAGAACGAGCGCCGGCTGCCGCTCCATCCGGAGCACCTCCCTCATCTGGACGCTGATCTTCGGGCTCGCATCACGCTCGAGCACGGGTACGGCGCGCGGTTCGGCGCGTCCGACGCGTCCCTCGGCGAACACGTCGCCGGGTTCGCATCGCGCGCGCAGATCCTGGCGGACTCCGATGTCGTGCTGCTCCCCAAGCCGCAGCACTCGGACGTCGCCGCACTGGGCCCGGGGCAGGTGCTGTGGGGTTGGCCGCACTGCGTCCAGGACCCCGAGCTCACGCAGCTCGCCATCGACCGACGCCTGACCCTGATCGCCTTCGAGTCCATGAACCACCTCACCCGGGACGGCGCGGTCGGCCTGCACGTCTTCCACAAGAACAACGAGCTCGCCGGGTACTGCTCGGTGCTCCACGCGCTGGAGCTGGCGGGGCTGACCGGTGACTACGGTCGCCCCCTGAGCGCAGTGGTGATCGGGTTCGGCGCGACTGCGCGAGGAGCCGTGACCGCCCTCAATGCGCACGGCGTGCACGAGGTCACGGTGTTGACCAACCGACGGGTGGCGGCCGTGGGCTCGCCGATCCACTCGGTGCGGATCCGGCAGTTCGATCACGAACCGGACGGCGAACACCTGAGTCACGTGATCACCGACCGGGGCCGCGAGCCGTTGCCGGCCTACCTGGCCGCGCACGACATCGTCGTCAACTGCACCCTGCAGGACACCGCCAAGCCGCTCGTCTACCTCCACGCGGAGGACCTGGCTGCGTTCCGCCGAGGCAGCGTCATCGTCGACGTGTCCTGCGACCTGGCCATGGGCTTCAGCTGGGCCCGACCGACGACCTTCGACGAGCCGACCTTCGTGGTGGGAGAGCACGTCCTCTACTACGCGGTGGACCACAGCCCGTCGTACCTCTGGAGCTCGGCGACCTGGGAGAACAGCAACGCGTTGATCCCGTTCCTGCGGCCGGTGCTCGAGGGCGCCACCGGGTGGGACGCCGACGAGACGTTGAGCCGAGCGATCGAGATCCGTGACGGCCGGGTGGTCAACCCCAGCATCCTGGCCTTCCAGGGGCGGGCGGCAGAGGCGCCCTACGCCCTGGTCTGATCCCACCGCTCCCATGCGCCACCGGCCTCCCGCGCCCGGGTGAGCGGCGCCCGATAGCGTTCCGCGCGTGCCCACCGACCCCGCGCTCCGCAACCCGGTCGGCACGCACGTCCCGGTCGGCAAGGGGCTGGTCCAGGGCGCGCTCGCCACGGCCGAGGAGCTCGGGTGCGAGACCCTCCAGATCTTCGTCGGCAACCCCCGCGGCTGGGCGCACTCCCCGGGTGACCCGCGGCAGGACGCCGCCTTCCGGGAGGCCGCCGCCGCTCGCGGGATGCGGACCTTCATCCACTCCCCCTACCTGGTGAATCTCGGTTCTCCCACGGCGCAGACATTCGAGCGCTCGGTCGCCAGCGTCGCCCACAACCTGCGCCGGGCCGCCGAGCTCGGCGTCGAGGGCGTCGTCGTGCACACCGGCTCCTTCGTCGATCCCGGCACCGACGAGGCCGAAGGTGCTGAGCGGTACGCCGCGGCGATGCGGCAGGTCCGCGACGGGCTGCTCCCCCTGCTCGAGGCCGTCGAGGACGAGGGCGCGCCCTGGCTCCTGCTGGAGCCCACCGCTGGGCAGGGTCGGTCGCTCTGCGCCGGCGTCGACGACCTGGCGCCGTACCTCGCCGCCCTCGACCACCATCCGAAGGCGGGGATCTGCCTCGACACCTGCCACGTCTTCGCCGCGGGCGCGCCGCTGGACGAACCCGGCGGCACCACGGCCACCGTCGACCGGGTGGTCGAGATCGGCGGCGCGGACCGGCTCCGGCTCGTCCACGCCAACGACTCGATGGACGTCCGGGGTGCGTTCAAGGACCGGCACCAGAAGATCGGCGAGGGCCACATCGGCGCCGACGCGTTCGCGGAGCTCTTCGCCCACCCCGCCACCGCCGGCGTCCCGTTCATCCTCGAGACACCGGGCTCCCGCGACGCCGGCGACCCGCAGATCCCGCTCCTGAAGCAGCTGCGGGAGAGCCGATGACCGCAGACCCGGCGTACCACCCTCCTCGCCACCCTGCTGCTGCTCGGGGTCACGGCTGTCTGGGGAAGCACGTTCTTCCTGATCAAGGACCTCCTCGACCGGGTCCCGACCCTGGACTTCCTCGGCGTGCGGTTCGCCGTCGCCGCACTGTTGCTGATCGCGATCGCCCCGCGCGCCCTCGGCCGGCTCTCCGCCGAGTCCCGCCGGCGCGCGATCGTGCTCGGTGCCCTCTACGGCGTCGCCCAGATCCTGCAGACCGCCGGGCTGGCGCACACGGCGGCCAGCGTGTCCGGCTTCATCACCGGCATGTACGTCGTGGCGACGCCGCTGTTCGCCGCGCTGATCCTCCGGTCGCGGATCACCCCGATGACCTGGGCCGCCGTCGCGCTGGCCACCGCCGGTCTGGCGGTGCTGACGCTGGATGGCCTCAGCGTCGGGTACGGCGAGGCGATCACGCTCGTGGCGGCCCTGATCTACGCGCTGCACATCGTCGGACTCGGGGCGTGGTCGCGGCCGGGTGAGGCGATCGGGATGTCGATCCTCCAGGTGGCGGTGATCGCGGCGATCTGCCTGGTGGCGGCGTCACCGGGCGGGATCGTGCTGCCGGAGACCGGCGCGGACTGGCTGAGCGTCCTCTACATGGCGGCGTTCGCCGGGTCGTTCGCGCTGTTCGCGCAGACCTGGGCGCAGGCCCACCTCGCCCCCACCCGGGCCGCGATCATCATGAGCATGGAGCCGGTCTTCGCGGCGTTCTTCGCGGTGTTGCTGGGTGGCGAGTCGATCACCGGCCGGATGCTCGGCGGTGGCGCGATGGTGCTGACCGCGATGCTGGTCGTCGAGCTGCTCCCGCGCCGCAAGGTCGAGGCGGAGGTCCCGCACCTCGCGGTGTGAACGCCGGGTGCGCCCCCGCGGTTTCCCCGCTCAAGCGGGGAAACCGAAACATCTCGCAGCAAACTTGCCCCTAGATGTTCACGACTCGCCCAGGAAGTTGCCCGACAAGCGCCTGCCCACATCGTGGTAATTGCCCGGCCGGACACGCCCGCTCACCTAGCGTTCAGCGCGTTCCCCACCCGCCCAGGAGGCCCCGATGGTCGTCGTCATGTCGCCCGACGCCACCGACGAGCAGATCGCGCACGTCGTCGACCGGGTCGAGAGCGTGGGCGGGGACGCGTTCGTCTCCAAGGGCGTGGTCCGGACCATCATCGGCCTGGTCGGGGACATCGACTCCTTCCACCACCTCAACCTGCGCACCCTGCCCGGTGTCGCGGACGTGCACCGGATCTCCGACCCCTACAAGCTGGTCAGCCGCCAGCACCATCCCGACCGGTCCACGGTGTGGGTCGGACGACCGGGACACCAGGTGCCGATCGGCCCCGACACGTTCACCTTCATCGCCGGACCCTGCGCGGTCGAGACCCCCGAGCAGACCATCGAGGCGGCCCGGATGGCGAAGTCGGCCGGCGCCACGGTCCTGCGCGGCGGAGCGTTCAAGCCGCGGACGTCGCCGTACGCCTTCCAGGGGCTCGGCCTCGCCGGGCTGGAGATCCTCGCCGACGCGCGTGAGGCCACCGGGCTGCCGATCGTCACCGAGGTGGTCGATGCCCGCGACGTGCCGGTGGTCGCCGAGCACGCCGACATGCTCCAGGTCGGCACCCGCAACATGGCCAACTTCGGCCTGCTGCAGGCGGTCGGCGGGTCCGGCAAGCCGGTGCTGCTCAAGCGCGGCATGACGGCGACCATCGAGGAGTGGCTGATGGCGGCCGAGTACATCGCCCAGCGCGGCAACCTCGACGTCGTCCTCTGCGAGCGCGGCATCCGCACGTTCGAGCCGGCCACCCGCAACACCCTCGACATCTCCGCGATCCCGGTCGTGCAGGCGACCAGCCACCTGCCGATCATCGTCGACCCCTCGCACGCGGCCGGCCGCAAGGACCTCGTCGTACCGCTGTCGCGGGCGGCCATCGCCGTCGGCGCCGACGGCGTGATCGTCGACGTCCACCCCGACCCCGAAACCGCGCTGTGCGACGGCCCCCAGGCCCTCCTCGGCAGCGACCTCCGCGAGCTCGCCGCAGCGGTACGCCGACTCCCGCCGATGGTGGGCCGCGTCGATGCGGCCGAGCGCGTCCGGAGAGCGTGAACTGGGGATCCCCGAGCTACTCCCCTAGTCTTGCGGGCGGAAAATGTCGGACGAGGGAGCGTCATGAACCACTGCGTGCAGTGCGGTCACGAGCTGGGCATCGGCCGGTTCTGTGTCAACTGCGGGCACCCGGTCGGTGAGCCCGCCGACCCCGCGTTCTCCCGCACCGACACCGCGGAGCGTCCCGCGGTCGCCGAACCCGTCGCTCCCCCGCCTCCCCCCGAGGTGCCGCCGACGGAGCCCTCGGCCCGGTACCCGCTGTTCGCCGACCAGGTGTCGGACACCTCCGAGCTGGCGCGGGAGCGGGCCGCTCGCGGGTCCCACGCCCGCCGGCCGGCGTGGTGGCCGTGGCTGGTCGGGGCCGCCGTGATGCTGCTCATCGCTGCCCTGGGCTGGTCGCTGATGTTCGGCGGCGAGGACGACCCCGAGACCACCGCGGCGGAGCCGACGACCAGCGCCCCCGAGCCCTCGCCTTCCGAGCCCAGTCCGAAGCCGACGAAGAAGCCCGACAAGCCGGAGAAGCCGGGCAAGCCCACGAACCTGGCCACCCTCGCCACCGCGACCGTGCCGGCCACGGCCCCGCCGAGCACCGACTACGACGGCAACCAGGTCCGGTACGACGCCCGCCAGATGCTCGACGGCGTCCCGGCCACCTGCTGGCGGATGCCCGGCGACGGCACCGGCAAGACGATCACGATCACCCTGCCCGAGGAATCGACCCTGTCCTCCGTGGGGCTGATCAACGGCTACGCGAAGACGGCCACCGACCGGGCGGGCAACCCCCTCGACTGGTACGCCGGCAACCGGCGGGTGCTCGCGGTCGAGTGGTCCTTCGACGACGGCACCACCGTGCCCCAGGACCTCACCGAGACCCGGAGCCTGCAGCGGCTCGAGCTCGACGAGGTGACGACGTCGACCATCCGGCTCACGCTCGTCGAGGTCTCCCCACCCGGCACCGGGCCGCGCCAAGCGCGACTACACGCCGATCAGCGAGATCTCCACGGTCGGCACCCCCGCCTGACCCGACCGTTCACCCCCGCCGTCCGTGACGATCGGGTTGGCCGGCGCCGCCCGGGAGCAACCAGAACGTCACGGACGAGTGAGGTTGGACAGCACCTTGGCGGCCCGTTCGGCGTCGTCGCGGCTGACGTCGCGGTGGGTGACCAGCCGGACGGTCGTGGGCCCCACGGCGGCGACGAGCACGCCGGCGTCCAGGGCGGCCGCGACGAACGCGGGCGGGTCGTCGTGCGGCACCAGCACGATGTTGGTGTCCACGGTCCCCGGGTCGACACCACACGCCTCGGCCAGGAGCCGGGCGAGCTCGTGGTCCTCGGCCAGCCGGTCGAGGTGGTGCTCCAGCGCGTGCAGCCCGGCCGCGGCGAGCACGCCGACCTGACGCATCCCGCCGCCCATCCGCTTGCGCCACACCCGCGACTCGGCCACGGCGTCGGCGGACCCCACGACCAGCGAGCCCACCGGGGCACCGAGGCCCTTGGACAGGCAGACGGCCAGCACGTCGGCGACCGCGCCGTACTCCGGCAGCGGGACGCCGGTCGCGACGTGCGCGTTCCAGATCCGGGCGCCGTCGAGGTGAACCCGGGCCCCAGCGGACGTCGCGAACTCGCGCAGCGCCACCAGGTCGGAGATCGGCAGCACTGCGCCGCCGGCGAAGTTGTGGGTGTTCTCCACCGAGATCGCCGCCGTCGGGACGAAGAACGGCCCGAGGTCCGGCGCGAACATCCGCCGGATCACGGGCAGGTCGACCTGGCCGCGCTCGCCGAGCCAGGTGCGCATGGTGATCCCCGTGTACGCCGCGTGGGCGCCGAGCTCGGCCCGCGCGATGTGGGCGGAGGACTCGCAGAGCACCTCCTGCCCCGGGCCGGCGAGCGTGCGGACCGCGAGCACGTTGGCCATCGACCCGGTGGGCGTGAACAGCGCCGCCTCGTGGCCGAAGAGCTCCGCGACCCGCTCCTCGAGGCGGTGGACGGTCGGGTCCTCGCCGAACACGTCGTCCCCGACCTCGGCCCGGGCCATCGCGTCGCGCATGGCGTCGGTGGGCCGGGTGACGGTGTCGGAGCGCAGGTCGATCATGGGTATCTGAGTACCACGCGCGCGGAAACCGTCGTCGCTGTGGGGATGGTGTTTCGACGCGCCCGTCGCTCGTGCTCGCACGCTCGCCCGAGCGGGGCTTGCTCAACCCCTTCGGCCGACGCAGCCCGCGCGCAAGCGCGCGGACCGCTGGCCTCAGGCCTTGCGCAGCATCTCGGCGACGAGAAAGGCCAGCTCGAGGGACTGCACGCGGTTGAGCCGCGGGTCGCAGACCGACTCGTACCGGTTGGCCAGGTCGACCTCGGCCAGCTCCTCGCCGCCACCCACGCACTCGGTGACGTCGTCGCCGGTGAGCTCGACGTGGACGCCGCCCGGCCAGGTGCCGAGGGAGCGGTGCACGTCGAAGAACCCCTGCACCTCCTCGATCACGTCGTCGAAGCGCCGGGTCTTGTGGCCCGAGGACGTCTCGAACGTGTTGCCGTGCATCGGGTCGCACACCCACGCCACCTCGACCCCGGCCGCGGTCACCTTCTCCACGATGTGCGGGAGGCCGTCGCGGATCCGGCCGGCGCCGAACCGGGTGAGGAAGGTGAGCCGCCCGGGCTCGTTGGCGGGGTTGAGCCGCTCGGCCAGCGCGAGCGCGTCGTCGGGCGTCGCGGTCGGCCCGAGCTTCACGCCGATGGGGTTCTTGATGTGGCGCAGCAGCTCGACGTGGGCGCCGTCGAGCTGGCGGGTGCGCTCGCCGACCCAGACGAAGTGGGCCGACACGTCGTACGGCGTCTGGGTGCGCGAGTCGATGCGGGTCATCGCGTGCTCGTACTCCAGCACCAACGCCTCGTGGCTGCTGTGGAAGTCGACCCGGTGGAACTCGTCGGGGTCCGCCCCGATCGCCTCCATGAACGTGAGGGCGCGGTCGATCTCGCGCGCCAGCAGCTCGTAGCGCTGGCCCGCCGACGAGTCACGGACGAAGTCGGTGTTCCAGGCGTGGACCTGCCGCAGGTCGGCGTAGCCGCCGGTGACGAAGGCCCGGACGAGGTTCAGCGTCGCCGCCGAGGAGTGGTAGACGTCGACCAGCCGTTCCGGGTCGTGCATCCGCGACTCGGGGGTGAACTCGAAGCCGTTGACCGCGTCCCCGCGGTAGGCCGGCAGGGTCACCCCGTCGCGGGTCTCGGTGTCGGAGGACCGCGGCTTGGCGTACTGTCCGGCGATCCGCCCCACCTTCACCACCGGCACGGATGCCGCGTAGGTCAGCACCACCGCCATCTGCAGCAGCACCCGCAGCTTGTTGCGGACGTTGTCGGCGGTCACGCCGGCGAACGTCTCCGCGCAGTCCCCGCCCTGGAGCAGGAAGGCCTCCCCGCGCGCGACCGCCCCGATCTTGGTCTTGAGGTCGTCGCACTCGCCGGCGAACACCAGCGGCGGGAAGGAACGCAGCCGGGCCACGGCCAGGTCGACCGCGGCCGGGTCGGCGTACGTCGGCTGCTGCGCGGCGCCCTGTGCATGCAGGGCCGCGAGGTCGGGGATGGTCACCCGTTCAGGGTACGCGGGAGCGCCGCTCCCCGACTCCTCCGGTCAGCCGCCGAGGTGGTCGGGGTCGCGGAAGCCGGTCCGCTTCGCCCGGACGCCGCGGTTGGTGAACCACGTGAGCACCCACAGCGCGACGCCGATCACCGAGCAGGACCGCGCCGATCTCGTACTGGATCCAGTCCTCCGGGTCGCGGGCCCAGGGCCCGACCAGGAACAGGCAGGTCACGGCGCCGAGGTACGGCGTCCACGCCGGCGCGCGGAAGCCGCCCTCCCGGCGGAGTCCACGGTCGTCTCCACCGGCACTACCGGCCCGTCACCGGGGGCGGCGGACGGCGGCGCAGCACCAGGCAGGCGATGTTGACCACGGCGAAGACGCCGAGCAGCAGCAGGGCCGTGGTGCCGGAGAGCGCCTCGACACGGGCGTCTCGGCCTGGAAGGTCACGCACGATGATCAGACCCAGCGCCAGCAGGCGTGGTGAAGATGATGCCCGCCCACGGCGTACGCCGCGAGGGAAGCACCTTGCCCAGCGTGCGGGGCAGCACGTCCTGGCGGGCCAGCCGTAGAGCAGGCGGCTGGCCATCAGCATGTTGATCAGGGCGGTGTTGGCGACCGCGAAGACAGGTGAGGAACGGGAAGATGTCGCCGATCGGGATGCCGGGCGCGCCGGTCTTGACGACCTCGAGCAGGATGCCTGACCCTCCCGTCGACCAGCTCTGGATCTGTCGCCGATGCGGCAGGACGGCATCACGACGAGACGGCCACCAGCATGTAGATGATGACCGCGATGCCGAGACCGGTGAGCATGATCCGGGGGAAGTTCCGCTCCGGGCTCGTGGGTCTCCTCGACCATGTTGACGGAGTCCTCGAAGCCGACCATCGCGAAGAACGCGATCGCGGTCGCCACGGTCACGGCCAGGAACATGCCCCGGTCGGAGGCGGACTCGAAGACCACGATCCGGCCCAGGTCGCGTCGCCCTGTCGCCATCACGATGAACCCGATCGACGATCACGATGGCCAGGGCGAGCATCTCGACCAGGGTCAGGACGACGTTGAACTTCACGCTCTCCCCGACGCCGCGCAGGTTGATCAGCGGCGAGCAGGAGCATGAAGGCCGAGGGCGACCAGCACGGTGATGGCCGTGTCGCCGTGGGGTACGCCGACCCCGATGCCGTCGAGGCCCACGAGCAGGTTCGCGGCCAGCAGGTTGGAGGAGGTGGAGGCACTGGTGATGCCGGAGCAGATCACCGCGAAGGCGACCAGGAACGTCACGAAGTGGATGCCGAACGCCTTGTGGGCGTACAGCGCGGCACCCGCGGCCTGCGGGTACTTGCGTGACCAGCTCGAGGTAGGAGAACGCGGTCAACGTGGCCACCGCGAAGGCGACCAGGAACGGCAGCCAGACCATCCCACCGACCTCGGCCGCCATGTCCCCGGTGACCGCGTAGATGCCGGCGCCCGAGGATGTCACCGACGATGAACAGCAACAGGAGCTTGGGCCCCATCACCCGCTTCAGGTCGGGCTCGGGACCGTTGACGTCGACGTGCTGTTCGTGAGTTGTACCCGAGCTCATGCTGATCCTCTCGTGATGTTGGTCCGCCCCATCGTGGCCCCAGTCGGCGCGTTTGCGCCACCGCGACACGGTAGCGGCTCCGGTGGTTGAGCAGGTTGCGCTAGCAACCGTCGTCGAAACCCGCCGTCTGTGGGCACCACGCCTGCTCACACTCCGGGGTCTCGACACGCCGGTCGCGACTTCGTCCCTCAGTCGCGCCGCTCGCTCGACCACCATCAGCGGACAGCCGTCTGGCGCGTCTGCGCTCACCCGAAGAAGACCTCCGCGGCGGCGTACTCCTCGGGGCTGACCAGCTTGAGCTCGCCGGTGCCCTCGATCAGCGGGACCCGCACGATCTGGGTGCCGCGCAGGGCCATCATCGTGCCGAAGTCCTCCTCGGCCACGGCGTCGATCGCCTCGAGCCCGAAGCGGGTGGCCAGCCAGCGGTCGAACGCCGTCGGGGTGCCGCCGCGCTGGATGTGCCCGAGTACGACGGCGCGGGCCTCGCTGCCGGTGCGCTTCTCGATCTCCTTGGCCAGCCGGTCGCCGATCCCGCCGAGCCGGACGTGGCCGAACTGGTCGACCTCGCCGGAGGAGAGCGTCATGTCGCCGCCCTCCCGCGGGACCGCGCCCTCGGAGACCACGAGGATCGGGGAGAACCGCGACTCGAAGCGGCTCTCGACGAGGCGGCAGACCTCGTCGATGTCGAACGGCTGCTCGGGGATCAGCACGATGTTGGCGCCGCCGGCGATGCCGGAGTGCAGCGCGATCCAGCCGGCGTGCCGGCCCATCACCTCGACCACGAGTGCGCGGTGGTGGGACTCGGCCGTGGTGTGCAGCCGGTCGATGGCCTCGGTGGCGATGTTGACCGCCGTGTCGAAGCCGAAGGTGAAGTCGGTGCCGGAGAGGTCGTTGTCGATGGTCTTGGGCACGCCGACCACGTTCACCCCGAGGTCGGCGAGCTTGGTGGCGACACCGAGCGTGTCCTCGCCCCCGATCGCGACCAGGGCGTCCACGCCGTCCCGGGCGAGGTTGGCCTGGATCTTCTCGACGCCACCCTCGATCGAGAACGGGTTCGTGCGCGAGGAGCGCAGGATGGTGCCGCCGCGCGGCAGGATGCCGCGGCACTGCTCGATCCCGAGCTCCATCGTGAGCCCCTCGAGCGGGCCCTTCCAGCCGTCGGTGTAGCCGACGAACTCGCAGCCGTGCTGCTTGACGCCCTTGCGGACCACGGCCCGGATCACCGCGTTCAGGCCGGGGCAGTCGCCACCTCCGGTCAGCACTCCGACGCGCATGAGGCCTCCTGGGTCGGATCGTTTGGATCGTTCACATCGGACGCGTCCGACCCTAGCGGCTGCCGGGGAGAGCGGGCCACTCCCCGGAGCCGCCGTCTCAGGCGACGACCGGCTCCTCCGCCGCGTTGGTGACGGGCTCGGCCGCCCGGGGCATCCGCATCCCGAGCCGCGTCACGACGAGCGCCATCACCGCGGCCACCCCCAGCATCACCAGCCAGAGCGGCGCCGCGCCCTCGCTCCAGCAGCCAGGCGAAGGTCACCGGCGCGACCGTGCCGCTGAGGTTCCAGGCGACCTGGATCAGGGACAGGTAACGGCCGCGCAGGTGGTCGGGGGCCGCCTCCGCGGCGAGTGCCGCCAGCACCGGCCCGCCGGTGACTTCCGCCAGCGTGTAGACCACCCCACCGGCCACCATCACGACCACCGCCAGGGCCACCGGAAGCGCGCCTGCGCCGAAGAACACCAGGTACGACGCCGCGAACAGCGCCTGGGTCAGCAGGAGGACCCGGAACCGGACGCGCCCGGTCATCGCTCGTACGACGAGCCCCTGCCCGAGGCCGACGATGATGCAGTTGATCGTGAACACGACCCCGACGGACCAGCCGGGCAGGTGCGCCACCTCGACGACGTACACGGGCAGCGCGAAGTTGAGGATCATCATCGGCAGCGAGAAGCCGAACTGCGCCACCACCAGCAGCCGATAGGGGCGGTCGGCGAGGACCGTCGCCCACGTCCCCGGGAGCGAGCGGCCGCCGGCCGGGTGCGCGTCGGGGACGGAGAGCAGCAGGAGGAACGCCAGCGCGTAGGTGGCGGCGTTGACCATCACGACGGCGTGGAAGGCGGTCTCGGTCCCGACCGCGAGCGCGGCGCCCGACGCGAGCCCGCCCACGGCGAAGCCGACGTTGCGGAGGGCGCCGAGGAAACCGAACCACGTCTCCCGCTCCCCGGCCCGCGAGATGGCGGTGACGATGTTGCCGAAGGAGCCCCAGAACGCCGTCCGGCCGAGCGTCACCACGACCGTCCACAGCAGGACCGCTGCGAAGCTCTCGGCGAAGAGGTAGGCGGCGAACCCGATCGCCTGCAGCGCGTTCCCCGCGAGCAGCACCCGCTTGGCGCCCAGCCGGTCGACCAGGGCGCCGATCACCGGGCCCGACGGCAGCGACACGAACGACGCGATGGAGATCGCCGTACCGACCTCCAGCAGCGACAGCGGCGTGACGGCGAGGAAGTAGAGCATCGACAGCGGCATGAACACGCCGCTGCCGAGGGCGTCGACGGCAATCGCGGTGACGAAGCGGCGATGGTCGCCGACGGCGGGGAAGCCGAGTCTGGTGAGCACCGGTCCATCCTCCGACCTCAACCGTGGTTGAAGGCAAGTGGATATCGGACCTCGGTAGGGTCCGGTCATGACCTTCTCGATCGTCGCCCGGTCCGCCGACGGAGAGTCGTGGGGCGTGGCCGTGGCCTCGAAGTTCCTCGCGGTCGGCTCCGCCGTACCCGCCGCCGTCGCCGGTGTCGGCGCCGTGGCCACCCAGGCCTGGGCGAACGTCGCCTACAAGGGGCTCGCTCTGGCCCACCTCGACGAGGGTGCGACCGCGTCCGTGGCCCTCCAGCGGCTGCTGGAGGAGGACGACGGCCGCGACCACCGGCAGGTCGGCATCGTCGACGCCGACGGCGGGGCGGCCTCGCACACGGGCCCGGCCTGCCTGGACTGGGCCGGCGGCGTGACGGGGGACGGTGTCGCGATCCAGGGCAACATCCTGGTCGGCGAGGAGGTGGTCGAGGCGATGCGTGCCGCGTGGGAGGACTCCGCCGACGACCCCAGCCTGGCCCGGCGGCTGCTCGCTGCCCTGCAGGCCGGCGACGCCGCCGGCGGTGACAGTCGGGGGCGCCAGTCGGCCGCGCTGTTCGTGGTCAAGGACGCCGCCGGCTACGACGGCCGCGACGACGTCGCCGTCGACCTCCGGGTGGACGACCACACCGATCCCTGCGCCGAGCTGGAGCGGCTGCTCGACCTCAACGAGTGGTACCTCACCGCGCCTGACGAGGACGCCCGGGTCCCGCTCACCGACGAGCTGCGTGCCGAGCTCGACACCTGGGCCCGAGCACAAGGGCGGTCGTCGTTCGACGACTGGGTCGGCGCGGAGAACCTCGAGATGCGGGTGGGCGAGGACTGGGTGGACCAGCAGGTGCTCGAGCAGGTCCGCTCGGCGCCCGAGGCGCAGTCGTGAGCGTCCTGGCGATCGACGCCGGCACCACCGGCGTCACCGCGGTCGTCGTCACCTCCGACGGCCGGATCGCCGCCACCGGGTACCAGGAGTTCAAGCAGCACTTCCCCAAGCCCGGCTGGGTCGAGCACGCCCCCGAGGAGATCTGGCAGGCCACGCTGGAGGCCACCCGCGCCGTCCTGACGGGGTACGACGCCTCCGAGCTGGAGGCGGTCGGCATCACCAACCAGCGCGAGACGATCCTGCTCTGGGACCGCGAGACCCTCGGGTCGCCACGACGGGCGATCGTGTGGCAGGACCGCCGTACCGCCGACATCTGCCGGCGGCTGGCCGACGAGGGCCACGAGGAGCGGGTCACCGAGCTGACCGGCCTGCGGCTGGACCCCTACTTCTCGGGGACCAAGCTGATGTGGCTGGCCGAGAACGAGCCGAACACGTGGGCGCTCGTGGAGTCCGGACGCTATGCGGTCGGGACGGTCGACTCCTACCTGATCGCCCGGATGACCCGCGGGACCTGGCACGCCACCGACGTCTCCAACGCGTGCCGCACGCTGCTGTTCGACCTCAGCACCGGCGACTGGTCCGACGAGCTGTGCTCGCTGTTCGGCGTACCCCGCGACGCCCTGCCGGAGCTGGTGCCCAACTGGGGCGAGGTGGCGACGACCGACGCGGCGTCGTTCTGCGGGCTGTCGCTGCCGATCGCCGGGATCGCCGGCGACCAGCAGTCGGCGCTGTTCGGGCAGACCTGCTTCGACGTGGGCGACTCGAAGTGCACCTACGGGACCGGGTCGTTCATCCTCACCAACACCGGGACGTCGCTCGAGCGCTCCGACGCGGGCCTCCTCTCGACGGCCGCCTGGCGCTCGCCCGACGGGGAGCTCACCTACGCGCTGGAGGGGGCGATCTTCGTGACCGGCGCGGCCGTCCAGTGGCTGCGCGACGGGTTGCAGATCGTCGGTTCGGCAGCGGAGACCGAGGCGATCGCGGCGACGGTCCCCGACAGCGAGGGCGTGGTCTTCGTGCCCGCGCTGACCGGGCTCGGCGCCCCGCACTGGGACCCCCACGCGCGCGGCCTGCTGATCGGCCTGACCCGCGGCACCACCCGCGCGCACGTCGTCCGGGCCACCCTGGAGGCGATCGCCTTCGAGGTCCGCGACGTGATGGAGACCCTCCCGGGCTGGGACGTCCGGGTCGGCCGGCCCGCTGCGCGTCGACGGCGGCGCCTGCGCCAACGACCTGCTCTGCCAGATCCAGGCCGACCAGATCGGCGTACCCGTGGAGCGGCCGGAGATCGTGGAGACCACCGCCCTCGGCGCGGCCTTCCTGGCCGGCCTCGGCACCGGCGTGTGGGGCTCCACCGACGACCTCCGCGAGACCTGGCAGCTCGACCGCCGGTTCGACCCCGACACCTCCGCCGACTCCAGGGAACGGGCCGACGCCGCACACGCCCGCTGGCTCGACGCCGTCGCCCGCTCCAAGGGCTGGGCCGACTGAGATAGTCCCCGGCCGAAATGCACTCCGGATGCCGGCGTCAAAGTGGTGCGTTTCGTACGGGACTATCGGTCTCGGAGCGCTCAGGCAGCCCGGTTCCTCAGCAGTACCTCCGCGGCGCATTGGGACTCCGATTCCGGCGCCGCTGGGCGACCGTCTCCGGTCGGGATCCACCAGGCGGGGCCTTCGTCGTCCATGCCCGTTCGCCTCGGCGGAACCACCTCGCGCGCTCCCGGGTCGAGGTCATCCGGCGCGCCATGCCCTGGTCGGTCGGCCGAGTCCCCGGCCAGCATGGTGAAGTACTCCAGCCCGACGTTGCGGAAGGCCTCCTCCCGACGTACGTCGCGGGAACGCTGGGCACCCTGGAGATGCAGAGACTCCGTCGTACTCCCCCACCACGCCCGCCTCCTCGTCCAGCAGATCGGGGGTGCCGATGTAGGTTCCCACGGAGGTCGAAGACCGGGACGTTGCAGCGCGGGTCGGCAACCCAGCGTCGAGCACCCAGATCATGTCGCATGTCGGCCTCACGCGGCGACCAACAGTTCTCGCTCCCGAGGGGAGGCCTCGCACGGTACTGCGGCATCCCGGTCCAGCTCGAGAGTCCGGTGCGGGGCCAGGGCCCGGCGAACAGCCACATCTCCTCCCGCGAGACCAGGTCGTTGAAGGCCGCCATGTCGAACGCGCGGGCCGCATCGCGGGGGCCTCGGGCGTAGCGCATCGAGAAGCACACCGAACGTACCGGCGATCGTGATCGGCAACCCGTCGACGACGAGGTGACCTCACTCGGCGGGTCATCCCTTCCTCGCAGGTCTTCATGCCCGGTCGGTCGGCGAATCGTGCTGCCATCATCGCCACTCGACCGGCAGGCACGCAGGCGGATCCGCGGCGTCGAACCCGTCGAACCACCGACCACCCAGCCATCGCAGGGCCGCCCAGCCCGTCACCGCGCCCCCTCCCGGCGAGGAATCATCGCAGCTGCCTCGACGATGCGCTGCTCCACGACCGTCGAGTCGACCTCGGCCGGCACGTACAGGCCCTGACTGTCCGCCTCCATCGCTGGCCCTGCCCTGAACCCGCGTCGGCCCGTGCTCGACCGGTCGGGTCGATCCGCACGGGCCGAACCAGGTGCGGCCGAGCCGCGTCGAACGGCGGCGGCCGGAAGTGCTCGGACATGGCGGATCCTTCCCGACTCCCGACCCGGCCGTGTTTCCTTCTCCACAGGCCCCTCGTGCGCAGCGCGCCAGGGGCGTGATCGGCCGGGTAGTCCGCTCCGAAAAGCACCCCTGTAGCCCGTCGATCAGGGGCTCTTCGGCGGGGACTATCTGGTCAACCGGGCGACGCGCTCGCGGGCGGCGTCGCGCTCCTTCCGCGCAGCAGCGGCAGCGGACTCGGCCTCGGACCGCACGTCCTCGGCGTCCCCGAGCTCCTCGTCGACCTCCTCGAAGCGCGACTCCAGCTCCGCGACCTTGCCGCGCAGCTCATCCAGCTCGGCCTGGAGCTGCATGCCGCGCGCCTCGAGGTCCTCGACGTCCTTCGCGGCCGCACCCAGGGCCGACTCGGCATCGGCCAGACGCGACTCCGCCGCGTCCAGCGCCTCCTCGGCGGCCCGTCGGGCCTTCTCGTCCGCCTCAGGGTCGGGTACGACGTGCAGCTCGGGCCGCTGCTCGGGTTCGGCCTCGCGGGCGGGGGCCGCGAAACCGAGTGCCTCGGGCAGCGCGACCGCAGCGGCGGCGTCGGCGGCCTCGATCCCGGTCGTGGCCAGTGCCGCGACCAGCAGGCCGCTGCGCACCGCGCTCGCGCACGCCTCGTCGATCATCGCGGCGGTCAGCGTGGCCTCGACCTGGTCGGACACCGCGGCGTGACCTTGACGCCGCGCTCGGAGGCGAGGGCCCGCGCCCGCGTGGTCACGGCCGCGGTCAGCTGCCGCCGCTGACGGGTCAGCTCGCGCAGCTCGTCGCCCGCGAGGTTGGCCTGGGCCTCCCGCAGCGCCGACCCGACGGCCAGCACCTGCTCGACCTGCTCGGTCTCGTAGCGGACGAGCTGGTTGACCACCCACGCCGCCACGGACGGCTTCTTCAGCTTCTTGACGGCGGCACCCAGGTCGGTGCCCTTGAGCTCCTTCGCCCGCGCGTCCCGGGCCGGCGTGAACTCCCCCGGCGCGAGGCCGTACAGCTCGTCCGCGATGCCGAGCAGGTCCTCGCTCATGACCGGATCCCAGGAGGCGCGAACAGCGCCGGCACGAAGCCGGCGAGCGTGGGATCGGCCTCCAGCGCCGCCACCGCGGCAGTCCGGGCGGCGACCGAGATCGCCTCGCCGCGGCAGTAGATGTCCACGCCCGCCGGCGTGAACAGGGTCTTCTCGAACGCCGTGACCGCCCACCGGCCCCCGGCCTCGGCGGCGGACTCGTCGGCGGCCACCACCCGCCAGTGGCTGCTGATCAGCCTGGTCAGCGGGGTGAGCCCACGCCAGACGAACCCGCCGTCGGGGGCGGGCCTGTCGGCGCCGAGCACCAGCCGGCCGCTCCCCCGCGACCGGTAGTGCACGACGTCCAGCACGCGACCGTCCGGCAGCGGCAGGTAGGAGACGCTCGGCGACGTACGACGCCGCCAGAACGGCAGCGACGTCTCGACGATGTGCCAGGTGCCGGTGACCGGGTCGGCCACCTGCGGCGCGTCACTCATCGTCGTCGTCGAGCCCCTGGGCGATCGCGTAGCGGGTGAGCTCGACCCGGTTGTGCATCTGCAGCTTGGTCAGGGTGTTCTGCACGTGGTTCTGGACGGTGCGGTGGCTGATCACGAGCCGCTCGGCGATCTGCTTGTAGGACATCCCCTTGGCGACCATCTTGAGGATCTCGGTCTCCCGCTCGGTGAGCTTCGGCTCCTCCGGCCCCGAGCTCGGCTCCGACAGCCGCCGGAACTCCCCCAGCACCAGCCCCGCGAGCCCCGGTGTGAAGACGGTGCCGCCGCCCGCGACGCGGCGTACCGCCGTCAGCAGCTCCTCCCGCGACGCGGACTTGACGAGGTAGCCGGTCGCGCCGGCCTTCACGGCCTCCAGCACGTCCTTCTGCTCCCCCGACGCGGACAGGATCAGCACCCGGGCGCTGGGGTCCTGGCGGAGCACCTCGGCGGTGACCTCCACCCCGTTCGGGCCCGGGGATCTGGAGGTCCAGCACCACCACGTTGGGCCGTGCGGCGGGAAACCGCGCCAGCGCCTCGTCGCCCGTGGCCGCCACCGCGACCACGTCGAGGCCGGCGGCCTGCAGGTCGCGCTCGACGGCGTCGCGCCACATCGGGTGGTCGTCGACCACCATCACCCGGATCGTCTGGTCGCTCACGTCGGTGACCCTAGGTCACCGGCCGCTGGTAGCGCCCGCGCCGATGGGTCAGGGCCGGCGTGTCGTCGCCGATCGTGACGTCGTCGACCACGCAGGTGACGAGGCTCGACCAGCCCACCTCGCGCGCGTCCTCGAGCGACACCGTCGCCCACGCCGGCGCGTCGGCCAGCCGCGGCCCCCACTCGGTCGGCTCGAAGTCGGCCATCCGGAACGGCCCGCCCGGGGCCGGGGTCACCCCGGCGAAGGCGTCGGCCAGGTCGCGGTGCTCCCACGCCAACAGGTGTACGACGGCCCGGCCGGTCTCCTGGAGCGTCTCGGTGAGCTCGTGGTCGGGGTCGAGCAGCGCGAGGACGCGGGCCGGCTCGCCCCCCGCGACCATCAGCGAGGAGACGGTCAGCCCTGCCGGGCGGGTGTCCGGGGGCCCGGCGGTCCACAGCGTGACCGCCCCGCCCAGCCGCGCGCGGAAGCGTCGTACCGGATCCCGTTCCGACTCCGGGTCGAGGAACGGATGGGTGTCGTGGATGGTCACGGCACGACCCTAGCCAGATAGTACGGTGGCAAACGCACCACTCGACCGCACCGCAACCGGTGCTTTTCGTACCCGTACTATCCGGGTTCCCGCGGGATCGTGAGCTCCCACTCCGTCCCGGACGAGCCGGTCGAGAGGGACGCGGTACCGCCCAGGTCACGGACCCGACCGAGGATCGACTCGGAGACGCCGAGACGCCCCTGGGCGGCGGCCTCGTCGAGACGGCCCGGCGGGATGCCCGGGCCCTCGTCGCGCACCGACAGCTCGCACCGGTCCGGGAAGGCCTCGAGCAGCACCCACGCCGGGGCGGACGGGCCGACGTGCCGGGCGACGTTGTCCAGGCAGGACGACACGACCGCGACCACCTCCGCGACGACCGGCGCCGGCAGCAGGACCGGCGTCGACGGCGTCGCGACGCTGACGGTCGAGGGACGTCCGAGTGCAGCCAGGGCGGCCGCGAGGTCGACCGCCGAGGACGACGACGGGGCGGCCAGGGAGTCCTGCTGGCGGATCAGGGCGCGCAGGGTGCTCTCCTGCTCCCCGGCCAGCCGACCGAGCTCGGCCGCGTCACCCCCGAGCTCGCCACCGCGCCGCTGCACCAGCGCGAGCACCTGCAGCACCCCGTCGTGCACGGCGCGTGCCAACCGCGCGCGCTCCGCGTCGATGATGGAGGCGCGCTGGGCCTCGTCCCGCTCGACCGCCATGAGGCGCAGCGACTCGGACATGAAGCCGACGATGGTGCCTCCGATGAGCAGCAGGAAGATGTTGCCGTAGTTGGTCTGCGTGATCTCGTCCCGGACGAGCAGATCCGCGGCGGACAGCAGCACGGCCGCCGCGAGGCCGCCCTGCCAGCGCCAGTGGATCGCCCAGGCGATGAGCGCTCCGGCGATCCAGAAGCCGGGGATGGTGGCGTTCAGGTCGGGACCCTTCACGACGGGAGAGACCAGCATCGCGGCCAGGGCCACGGCCAGGTCGGCAGCGAGCAGGGGGGTGGTACGCCGGCGTGGGTCGGCGTAGGCCCAGAGGGCGACCGCGGTCCAGGCCACCATCACGGCCACCACGACGACTCCCGCCCGCGGGTGGTCGAAGTTGTCGGCGCGGTAGATGTTCAGCCCGACCGCGTTGAGGATCAGGACGACGCGCAGGATCCCGAGCGCCCGGAACAGCCGGTCCTCGACCGCCAGCGCGGGCCGGGACCACAACCGGAAGCCCGTCAGGACGCCTGCTTCTGCTCGGCCTCGGCCGCCGCGGCCTCGGCGGCACCGGCCCGCTTGGACTCCTCCCTGGCGCGGGAGGCGTACTTGTCGACGTACTCCTGGCCGGAGAGCCGCATGATCTCGTACATGATCTCGTCGGTGATCGAGCGCAGGATGTAGCGGTCGTTCTCCATGCCCTCGTAGCGCGAGAAGTCGAGCGGCTTGCCGAACCGGACGACGGGCCGCGTGAACGTGCCGAACTTCTTGCCGGGCGGCGCGACCACGTCCGTGCCGACCACGGCCACGGGGATCACCGGGACCCTCGTCTCGAGTGCCAGTCGGGCGACGCCGGTCTTGCCGCGGTAGAGCTTGCCGTCGTGGGAGCGGGTGCCCTCGGGGTAGATGCCGAAGAGCTCGCCGGACTCCAGGATCCGGCGGGCCGAGGAGAGCGCACCCTCCGCGGCCGAGGCGCCGCCGCGGTCGATCGGCACCTGCCCGGCGCCGGAGAAGAACTTCTTCTGGAACCAGCCCTTGATCCCCGGCGAGCTGAAGTACTCCGCCTTCGCCACGAACGTCACCCGCCGCGTCAGGGTCAGCGGCATGAACAGCCAGTCGGCGTAGGAGAGGTGGTTGCTGGCCAGGATCGCCGGGCCGTGCGGCGGGACGTTCGCGGCGCCCTCGACGTGGGGGCGGAAGAGGACGCGGAGGACCGGACCGATGGCGATCCACTTGAGGAACCAGTAGAACACGTGGTCCTTCCCCCTCCGGCAAGACGACGACCCGAACGCTTCGAAGCCTAGACGGGTGGGGCACAATCCCGCCATGACGAACGCCGATCCGCGAGCCCCCTTCTCCGCCGACGCCCGTCCCGAGCTGACCGGCGGCCGCCGGATCGGGGCGGTGGTGAGCCACGGATTCACCGGCTCGCCGGCCTCGATGCGGCCGTGGGCCGAGGAGCTGGCCGGCCGGGGGTACGCCGTGGAGCTCCCGCTGCTGCCCGGGCACGGCACCACGTGGCAGGAGATGAACACCACCACCTGGGCCGACTGGTACGCCGCCGTCACCCGCGCGTTCGAGAAGGTGAGCGCCGAGAACGACGTCGTCGTGGCCGCCGGGCTGTCGATGGGCGGCTCCCTGGTCCTCCGCCTGGCCGCCGACCACCCCGGGGCGATCGCCGGCGTCTCGGTGGTCAACCCGATGATCACCACGCGCCGCAAGGACGTGCACGCCCTGCCGCTGCTGAAGTGGGTGGTGCCCTCGTTCCCCGCCATCACCAACGACATCAAGAAGCCCGGCGTGGACGAGCTCGGCTACGACCGGACCCCGCTGAAGGCCGCGCACTCGGTCATCCGCAGCACCAAGGCGCTGGGCGGCGACCTGCCGAAGATCACGGCGCCCCTGATGATCTTCCACTCCGCGGAGGACCACCTCGTCGACGACTCCTCGGTCCCGGTCATCACGGCCCGGGTCTCCTCGCGCGACGTCACCGTCCGCACCCTCACCGACAGCTACCACGTCGCCACCCTCGACAACGACGCCCCGACGATCTTCGCGGAGTCCGGGGAGTTCTTCGCCCGCGTGACCGCCTGATCCTTGCGCTGTCGTCCGTGCTGCACGGCGCCTACGCTGGAGCCATGAGCAGCCGGAACGAGGACGAGGCCTGGCGCTCGATCGTGGAGAACTACGGCGACCGGCCCGACGTGGAGCCGCCGCCGCCCAGGACGAGCGCGAGCCGTCCGCGGCGTCGTACGACGAGCCGGACGACGTCGACCGCGACCCGTTCGACCGCTTCGTCCCGCCCACGCCCCCGCCGGTGCCGCACCCTCCGCCGGTCCGGTTCGCCGCCTGGATCGGGCTCTTCGGCTCGCCCGCGGTGCTGCTGGTCGCGCTCGTGCTCGGCATCGAGCTGCCGGGGTGGATGGGGTACTTCCTGGTCGGCTACTTCATCGGCGGGTTCCTCTATCTCGTGCTCCACATGCAGCGCGGACCGCGCGATCCCGGCGACGACGGGGCCCGGGTCTGACCCGTTCCCGGCGTGGCTAGGCTCACCGACGTGACTGTGAGCGAATCCGTCGAGATCACCGGCCACCTGATGGACCACGGCATCCTGTCGCTGGTCCTCACCGACATCCGCGAGTACGGCGGCGACTACGTGATCGACCGCTTCGACGTCGGTCGGGAGACCGACGACCCCTCCCAGGCGCGGCTGACGGTCATCACGGAGGACGACGAGTCGCTGCAGCGGCTGCTGATGCGGCTGCAGACCCGCGGGGTGAACCAGGTCGACCCCGGCGAGGCCGACGTGATGCCGGCGGTGATGGACGGCGTCTTCCCCGACGGCTTCTACTCCACGACCAACCTGCCCACCAAGGTCCGGCTCGACGGCAAGTGGTACGAGGTGGGGAACCCGGAGATGGACTGCGGGCTGGTGGTCGAGAAGAACCACGAGGTGTCCCGGGTGTTCACGCTGCCGATGTCCGACGTGCGGGCCGGGATGCTGGTCGTGTGCGGCGCCTCCGGCGTCCGGGTCCAGGTGCCGACGCCGGACAAGAGCGCCGAGGCGTTCGGCTTCATGGAGTCCGACGTCTCGTCGGAGAAGCCGCAGGCGGTGCTGGTCCGCCAGGTCGCCGACGGGATGCGCGAGGCGAAGGCGAACGGCCAGAAGGTGCTCTGGGTCGGCGGCCCCGGCGTGGTGCACACCGGCGCGGCGCCGGCGATGGTGGCGATGGTCCATGCCGGCTTCGTCGACGTGCTCTTCGCGGGCAACGCGCTGGCCACCCACGACATCGAGTCGTCGCTCTACGGCACCAGCCTCGGCGTCGACCTCGGGCACGGCCACGGCGTCGAGCACGGCCACGAGCACCACATCCGCGCCCTCAACACCATCCGCAAGGAGGGGTCGATCCGCGCGGCCGTCGAGAGCGGCGTCCTCGAGGGCGGGATCATGCACGCGATGGTCACCCACGACAAGAGGTTCGTGCTGGTGGGGTCGGTCCGCGACGACGGCCCGCTGCCCGACGTCTACACCGACGTGCTCGACGGGCAGCGGGCGATGCGGGCGGAGCTGCAGGACGTGGGGTTCTGCCTGATGGTCGCGACCATGCTGCACTCCGTGGCGACCGGCAACATCCTGCCCGCCTCGATCCCGCTGGTGTGCGTCGACATCAACCCCGCCACCGTCACCAAGCTGGCCGACCGCGGCTCCTCGCAGGCCCGCGGCATCGTCACCGACGTCGGGCTGTTCCTCGAGCAGCTCGCCGGCGAGCTGGTGCCGTCGTACCGCAGGTCCTAGCCCAGCGCGCGGCGGGCGAGGTCGGCCGCACCGATGGCGCCGGCCTCGGGGCCGAGGGTGGCCCCCACGAGAGCTGGTACGGCGCGGTGCCCGCCGCCCACGAGCGACCGCTCGAGCGCGACCCGGGCCGGGTCCAGCAGGCGCGAGCCGGCGGCCGCGACCCCGCCGCCCACCACGACCCGCTCGGGGTCGAGCGCCGCGACCAGGTTGGCCAGCCCGACGCCCAGCCAGTCCCCCACCGACTCGAACGCGTGCCGGGCGACCAGGTCGCCGTCGCCCGCGGCGGCCGTGACGTCGAACCCGGTCAACCGGGCCGGATCGCCGCCACACAGGTCGATCAGCATCGACGGCTCGTGCCCGATCCGGGTGCGGGCGAAGCGGACCAGCGCGTTGCCCGAGGCGTACTGCTCCCAGCACCCCCGGCGCCCGCACTCGCACGGCTCGCCGTCCGGCACCACCTGCATGTGACCGAACTCCCCCGCCATCCCGTTCCAGCCGCGCAGCACGTGGCCGTCGACGACGAGGGCACCGCCGATGCCCGTGCCGAGGGTGAGCACCACCGCCGAGGAGGCGCCCTGCGCGGCGCCGTACACCGTCTCGGCGTGCGCGGCGCAGTTGGCGTCGTTGTCGAGCGCGACCGGGACCCCCCAGCGTTCGGCCAGCCGCGACCTGACGGGTTCTCCACGCCACGGCAGGTGCGGGGCGAACACGACCCGCTCCCGCTCCCGGTCGACGAAGCCCGCGGCTGCCACCCCCACCGCCGCGACGGGTTCACCACCGGCGACGTCGAGTACGGCGTCGACGACCGCCTCCTCCACCACGGCCGCGTCCACCAGCCGCCCGGGCGTCACCGTCCGGACCGACCGGACGACCTCCCCTGCGGAGGACACCACGGCCGCCAGCACCTTGCTGCCGCCGACGTCGACCCCGATGCAGACCGACATGGGCTCAGCGCCGCGCCAGGTCGGCGGCGCCGATCATCCCGGCCCGGTTGCCGAGAGCGGCCTTGCGGATCTCGAGCATCGGCCGGTGTCCCCGCCCGGGCAGGTGAGAGGCGAACGCCCTCCGCGTGGGCTCGAGCAGCAGGTCGTCGGCCTCGCTGACCCCGCCGCCGATCGCGACCACCCGGGGATCGAGCACGGCGGCCAGGGAGGCGAGGCCCTCGCCGAGCCAGCCGCCGAGCTCCTCGAGCTGCTCGACCGCGAACGCGTCCCCGTCGCGGGCGGCCTCGGTGATCATCGGACCGTCGATCGCGTCGAGGTCACCACCCGCCCGGTCGAGCAGCCGTCGCGCCAGCAGGGATCCGCCGGAGGCCTCGGCGCGGGCGTTCCGGACCAGAGCCCTGCCGCTGGCGTACTGCTCGAAGCAGCCGTGGTTGCCGCACCCGCACAGCTGCCCGTCGGGTACGACGCGCAGGTGGCCGATCTCCGATCCCGACCCCGAACGCACCCCGGAACAGCGACCCGTCGATCACCACGCCGCCGCCGATGCCGGTGCCGACGGTGACGAGCAGCAGGTCGTCGACGTCGTGCCCCGCACCGAACGCGAACTCGCCCCACGCGGCCGCGTTGGCGTCGTTCTCCACCACGACCGGCAGCGCGAGCCGCGGCTCGAGCTCGGCCTTCAGGTTCACGTCGCGCCAGGCCAGGTTGGGCGCGAACAGGACGGTGGACCGGTCGGCGTCGACGTAGCCGGCGGCGCCCACCCCGACCGCCGACAGCTCGTGCTTCTCGCCGAGCTGCTGGACGAGGGAGACGATCGCGTCCTCGATCGCCTCCACCTCGTGGGCCGGCGACTCGACCTTGGCCTCGGCGAGGATGCGGCCGGACTCGTCGACGACGCCTCCGGCGATCTTGGTGCCGCCGGCGTCGATCCCGCAGGCGAGGCTCATGCGTCGGGCCAGTCCTCGTCGGAGGCGCCGTCGAGGTCGATGTGCTCGACGTCGCGACCGCGCCCGGAGCCCCGCGACGGGTCGGAGCTCGCCGCGGCCAGCACGCCTGCCGCGGCCTGCATCAACGATGCTGCGGCCACGGCCAGGTGCGTCCGCACCTCCGGGCTCGCGGTACGGACGACGTGGACGGTGCGGCAGATCGGGCAGTAGGTGCACTCGGCGTCGCCGGTCGCGATGTGCTCGTTGACGTCCTTCGCGGACGCGGCCGCCTGCGAGGCCAGCCCGGACAGGCCGTGGCCGAGGTCGGGCCCGTGGTCACGCGCCCAGTCGGACAGGGCGCCGAAGAGCTTGGCGGCCTCCTCGCCGACGCTCCCGACGTCCTCGGGGCCCTCGCCCGTGCCGTCAGCCGAGTCGCTCACATGTCCCTCTCGTCGAACCTGACCTGCAGCTCCCCCTCCTCGACCCGCGCGCCGCCGACGCGGTAGCGGGCCAGTCCGCTGGGGAGCGTGAGGAGCCGACGATACGACCCCACGGTGACCACCAGTTCGTCGCCGTTCCTGGCGAGATCGACCTCGCCGCGCGAGACGAACGGCAGCGCCAGCTTGAGTACGGCGCCCGCGGACGTGCGCGTGATCCGGAACGGCCCGTCGCCGGTCGGTACGGCGAGCGGGTCGGTCTCGCCGTACACGTCAGCGGCGAGGTCCCGGAGCGCGCCGACGCCCACGGGCTCCCCGGAACGGTAGACCGAGCGCCAGATCGGCAGTCCCGCGAAGGACGCGGAGACCTCGGAGAGAACGGTGTCCTGGGCGCTGACCCACCCGGCCCGCCACGCGTCGGCGCCGTCGGCCGGGAAGACCCGGTTGGCGACCACGCCGTCCACGCGGTAGCCGAAGAGGGAGAGGGTCGTGTAGGAGCGGCGCGCCTCGGCGAGGACGACGTTCTCGGGCGTGAGCACCAGCCGCACCGAGGCCGAGGGCCCGGCCAGCAGGGAGCGCACCTCGTCGAGCTCGTAGTGCAGCCGCTCGATCGCGTCGAACACCGAGTCGCCCGGCATCGGCACTCCGGCCGCCCGCGTGAGCACCGGCTTCAGCGCCTTGACCACCCGGCGTTCGACCGGGAAGACGCGCTGCATGTACCACCCCAGCGCCTCCGGCAGCGCGAGCAGCCGCAGCGTCTCGGCCGTCGGGGCGCAGTCGACGACGATCACGTCCCAGTCGCCCGACAGCGCGTGCAGCCGCAGCTCGAGGAGGGCCAGCACCTCCTCGGCGCCGGGGATCACGGTCATCTCCTCGGCCGCGATCGGGTCCACCCCGGCCACGTCGAGCACGGAGAGCATGTAGCCCTGGATCTCCGACCACGACTGCTCGAACCTCAGCTGGGCGTCGACCTGCTGGACGTAGAGGTTCTCCGCCACGGGCGTCGGCTCGGAGCCCACCTCGACGCCGAACGCGTCGGCCAGCGAGTGGGCCGCGTCGGTGGAGAGGACGAGGGTGCGCTCGCCGGCGGCCGCGGCCAGGGCAGAGGTGCCGGCGGCGATCGTGGACTTGCCCACGCCGCCTTTGCCGGTGAAGAGGAGTACGCGCACGAGCCGACTACGCGAGCGACTCGACGCGCTTCTTCAGACCCTTCAGCGCGGTGTCGATCAGGATCTTCTCGCCCTTGCGCTTCAGCATGCCGATCAGCGGGATCGAGACGTCGAGGGCGAGCCGGTAGGTGACCTCGGTCGAGCCGTTGCCGAGGTCGCGCAGCAGATAGGCGCCGTCGAGCGAGCGCAGCATCTTGCCCGAGACCAGGGTCCAGGTGACGCCGTCGTACCCGTCCCACTGGTAGGCGAGGGTGTACTCGTCCTTGATCGGGGAGACGTCGAGCTGGAAGAAGACCTGCTCGGCCCACCCGCCCTCGCCGGGAGCCACGACCTCGGCGGTCTGCACGCCCTTGGCCCACTCCGGGTAGGCCGGGAAGTCGCCGATCACCCCCATCACGGCGGCGGGCGAGGCGTCGATCACGATCGACGACGTGGTCTGTTCGGCCACCCTGACCCCCTTCCGCGTCCGGCCTGCCGGGACTGGCTCGTTGAGAGTGGGAGCGTACCGGATCACCCACCCCGCCCGAACGGCGGTAACCTGCCTGCCGAGGCTCGATGGCGACCCCCAGGAGGCATGTGTGCGTGAGTTCTCCACGCCCCTGACGATCGAGATCCCCGCAACGGGCAACCTCACCGACGACGTGGTGGCCAACGCCGCCGAAGATCCGTCCGCGGTGGTGTTCAGCCGCCGCATCGGCACCGCGTGGAGCGACGTCACCGCCGCCACGTTCCTGGGCGAGGTCAGCGCCGTCGCCAAGGGCATGATCGCCGCCGGGATCGAACCCGGCGACCGGGTCGCCCTGGTCTCCCGGACCCGCTACGAGTGGACCCTGGTCGACTACGCCATCTGGTTCGCCGGCGCGGTGACCGTGCCGATCTACGAGACCTCCTCGGCCGACCAGATCCACTGGATCCTGCAGGACTCCGGCGCGCGGGCCGTCGTCGCCGAGGGCGCCGACCACGTCGCCCGGGTCGCCGAGCACCGCTCGGAGCTGGACGACCTCAACCACGTCTGGTCGATCGACGACAACGGGATCGACGTGCTCGCGCGGCTGGGGGCCGACATCTCGGACGACGAGCTCGAGAAGCGTCGTACGACGGCCACGCCGCTGGATCTGGCCACCCTGATCTACACCTCCGGCACCACGGGGCGCCCCAAGGGCTGCATGCTGACCCACGGCAACTTCATGCACGAGCTCGGCGTGGCCGTCGACGAGCTCGACGAGCTGTTCACGGCCGACGGCGCCTCCACGCTGCTGTTCCTGCCGCTCGCGCACGTGTTCGCGCGGATCATCCAGGTCGGCTGCGTGAAGTCCCGCACGCGGATGGGCCACAGCTCCAACATCGTGGGTCTGGTCGCCGACCTCGGCGAGTTCCGGCCGACGTTCGTCCTGGCGGTCCCCCGCGTCTTCGAGAAGGTCTTCAACACCGCTTCCCAGCGCGCCACTGCCGACGGCCGCGGCGCGATCTTCGACCGCGCCGCCGAGACCGCGATCGCCTGGTCGCGCGGGCTCGACAAGGGTCGCCCGCCGGTCGCCGTACGCCTCAAGCACGCGGTGTTCTCCCGGCTGGTCTACGGCAGGCTGCGCGAGGCACTGGGCGGGCGCTGTGCGTACGCCGTCTCCGGCGGCGCGCCGCTGGGCGAGCGGCTGGGGCACTTCTACCGCGGGATCGGGCTGACCGTGCTCGAGGGGTACGGCCTGACGGAGACGACGGCGGCGGTCACCGCGAACACCCCCGAGGCACACAAGGTCGGCACCGTCGGCCGCCCGATCCCCGGCACCGCTGTCCGGATCGCCGACGACGGCGAGCTGCTCTTCCGGGGCGGGCAGGTGTTCGCCGGCTACTGGGCGGACGAGGCGGCGACCTCGGAGGTGCTGCAGCGCGACGGCTGGTTCCACACCGGGGACGTGGGCGAGGTCGACGACGAGGGCTTCGTCCGGATCACCGGGCGCAAGAAGGAGATCCTGGTCACCGCGGGCGGCAAGAACGTCGCCCCGTCGGCGCTGGAGGACCGGCTCCGCGCCCACCCGCTGATCTCCCAGTGCATGGTCGTCGGCGACGGGCAACCGTTCATCGCCGCCCTGGTCACGCTCGATCCCGACTCGGTGCCGGACTGGGCCGAGGCACGCGGGAAGTCCACCCGGCTGGCCGACCTGGCGAACGACGCCGAGCTGCGCGCGGAGGTCGAGGCCGCCATCGAGGAGACCAACAAGGCGGTCTCGAAGGCCGAGTCGATCCGCAAGTTCGTGATCCTCGAGGACGACTGGACCGAGGAGGGCGGGCAGCTCACGCCCAGCCTGAAGCTCAAGCGGAGCGTCGTGATGCGCGAGTGCCGGGACGACATCGCCGCCTTGTACGACTCCTGAGGATCTGTTGACGCCGCGCTGCCGACGTTCTGCGTTGCCCCTTGACGCGGCCATGACGAGGTCTTGACCGGACACAGTTGCCGAAATGCACCCACAGATCGCAGGCTGGGTCCTAGAGTGACCGCTGGGGTTGCCGATGCCTCGTGTGACGGCGACCCCAGATGGAGAGCAGGGCCGCGATGACGGATCGGGCCACGTCGTATCGGGAGAAGGTATGCACCGATGAACCGTCGCAAGGTCCTCCTGACTGCGGCTGCACTGGTTGCCCTGCTGGGCGTGGCGCTCGTGTTCCTCTACGTCCGGGCGGCCGACGACCGGGCGGAGGCCGCTTCGACACGGTCGACGTGCTCACCGCCGTGGCACCGATCGAGGCCGGCGAGAGCATCGACGACGCCGCCACCGCCGGCAAGCTCGCCCTGCAGCCCGTGGCGCAGGACGACCTGCTGCCCAACTACCAGACCACCACCGAGAACATCGCCGGGATGGTGGCCACGACCCCCATCTATGCCGGCGAGCAGATCATCACCGACAAGTTCGGCACCGGGGCCGAGGCCGCGAAGGCCAGCTCCCCGCTTCAGCTGCCCACGGGAACCCTCGCGATCTCGGTCACCCTCACCGACACCGCGCGGGTGGCCGGCTTCATCAACCCCGGCTCCGAGGTCGCCGTGTGGCTCAACGGCGCCGACACTCGGCGGCAGCGGGGCGTTCACCCGGCTGTTGCTGCCCAAGGCGATGGTGATCGCCGTAGGCTCGACCACGACCAGCACCAAGACGACCACGACGGCGGAGGGTGAGCAGACCACGGAGCAGCTGCCCAAGACCCTGCTCACGCTGGCCCTGAAGCAGAAGGACGCCGAGAAGGTGCTCTTCGCCCAGGCCAACGGCGAGCTCGTGCTCGGCGTCCTGGGCGACACCCCCGCCAAAGCCAACGCGGGCATGACCGCCCCCAAGCTCTTCAGGTGACCGCCTATGCCCGTCGTCGTTGACCCCGACAGCGAGACCGTCGCCAAGCTGCTCTCCACGATCACCGCGGGGGGCCACGGCGTGGACAGCCCCGCCCGGCTCCAGACGTGGCTGGGCAACCATCCCGAGGAGTACGTCGTCCTGCTCGGCCCGAACGTCGAGCTCGACGCCGCCCTGGTCGTCGCCGACAGCCTGCGGCTGAGCCGGCCCTCCACCAGCGTGGTGCTGGTGCGCGACGACGTCGAGACCGACGTCCTCCGGGTGGCCATGCAGGCCGGCATGCGCGAGGTGGTCACGCTCGCCGACCCCGCCGCCGTCGCCGGCGCGCTCGACCGGGCCTACCAGCTCTACCTCGCGCTGCGTGGTCCCGGGGGCGCCATCCACGTCGGCCGCGTGGTGACCGTCTTCTCCCCCAAGGGCGGGGTCGGCAAGACCACGATGGCGGTCAACCTCGCTCTCGCGCTGTCCGACAAGGGCGCCCGCAAGGTGTGCCTGGTCGACCTCGACCTCGCCTTCGGCGACGTCGCGATCACTCTTCAGCTCTTCCCGACCCACTCCATCGAGCACGCGATCGGCTCCGAGGACGTGATCGACTCCGCGCTGCTCGACGTCCATCCTGACCCGCCACACCGACAACCTGATGGTGCTCGCCGCCCCCAGCCACCCCGACACCCGCGACCGGATCAGCCCCGCTCTGGTCGCGCGGGTGCTCCGCGGACTGAAGCAGGAGTACGACTTCGTCGTCGTCGACACGGCGCCGGCCTTCGACGAGCAGACCCTCACCGCGCTGGACGAGGCCGACGAGTGCGTCGTCCTGGCCACCCTCGACGTGCCCACCCTCAAGAACGTCCGGGTGGCCGTGGAGACCCTCGACATGCTCGACATCGCCTCCGGACACCGCCACCTCGTCCTCAACCGGGCCGACGACCAGGTCGGTCTGGGGCTGGAGAAGGTGGAGACGATCCTCGGCATGGGGATCACCACCAAGATCGCCACCTCGACCGACATCGCGGCCGCGACCAACGCCGGCACCCCGATCATCAACGCCGATCCCCGACACGCGTCGAGCACCGCCATGCGCGAGCTCGCCGCCAAGCTGACGGGGGAACCCGAGGCGCCCGGCTCCGCCCCGTCCGGCGGGTCCCGAAGGGCCGGCAACGGCGACGAGAAGTCCGGACGTCGATTCCGGAAGCGGAGGTAGCAGATGAGCAGCCTGCAGGAGCGGCTCGCGGCCGCACGCCAGGCCCGCGCCGCGCGTGGAGAGGACGACCAGGACGGCACCGAGGCCCCGCCACCCGGCGAGGACGGGCCCGGGTCGGACTCGCCCTCGGGATCGTCGGCCAGCTACGAGGACATCCTGGCCGCCGGGCAGACGGCGCCCCCGATGTCTCCGCCCGCCGGGCAGCCGGGCACGTCCATGCCCATGGGCTCATCGGGCGCATCCGGAGCATCGACCCCTGGGAAGCGGATGAAGCTGCCGGACGGGCCACGCCCGTTCGGTGCGGGCCCGGAAGGGGCCAAGCCGGCTCGTCCGGGCGCGGCTGCGGGGCAGAGCCGGCTCGACGAGCTCAAGTCCAAGGTGCACTCCGAGCTGCTCAAGCAGCTCGGGCCCCAGCTCTACGCCTCCGACATGGACGCCCAGGAGCTCGACCAGCAGGTGCGCGCGGTCCTCAGCGAGGTCCTGGCGACCACCGACCGGCCGATCAGCAACCACGACCGGGCCCAGCTCACCCAGGAGGTCAGCGACGACATCCTGGGCTATGGGCCGATCGAGCCCTACCTGCGGGACGCCGACGTGTCCGAGGTGATGGTCAACGGGCCCGACGACATCTGGCTGGAGAAGGACGGCCGCCTGGTCGAGGCGGACGCCGTCTTCACCGACGAGGCCCACCTGCGGCGCACGATCGACAAGATCGTGTCCCGGATCGGTCGCCGGGTCGACGAGTCCAGCCCCATGGTGGACGCCCGCCTGCCCGACGGCTCCCGCGTGAACGCCGTGATCCCGCCCCTGGCGGTGGACGGCTCGGCCCTGACGATCCGGAAGTTCGCCACCGACCCCCTGACCGCGGAGGACCTGATCCGGTTCGGTTCGCTGAGCGAGCAGACCAAGGAGTTCCTCGCCGCGTGCGTCAAGGGCCGGCTCAACATCATCGTGTCCGGGAGCACGGGCGCCGGAAAGACGACCACGCTCAACGTGCTGTCGTCGTTCATCCCCGAGCGACGAGCGGATCCTGACCATCGAGGACGCCGCAGAGCTCCAGCTCAAGCAGGAGCACGTCGTCCGCCTGGAGTCGCGGCCCGCCAACATCGAGGGCAAGGGCGCGGTCACGATCCGCGACCTCGTCAAGAACAGCCTGCGCATGCGGCCGGACCGGATCATCGTCGGTGAGGTCCGCGACGCCTCCGCGCTCGACATGCTCCAGGCCATGAACACCGGTCACGACGGCTCGATCTGCACCCTGCACTCCAACGGTCCCCGCGACACGCTCTCCCGCATGGAGACGATGGTGCTGATGGCAGGCATGGACCTGCCGGTCCGGGCCATCCGCGAGCAGGTCGCGTCCGCGGTCGACCTGGTCCTCCACCAGACCCGCTTCAAGGACGGCTCGCGCCGGATCACCCACCTCACCGAGGTGGAGCGGATGGAGGGCGACGTGATCACCCTCCAGGACATCTTCCTCTACGACCACTCGGCCGGCTTCGATGCCGAGGGCAAGGCCCAGGGGCGACTGCGCGCCACCGGGCTGCGGCCGAAGTTCCTGGAGAAGATGGCCTACGCCAACGTGACCGTCGACCCGATGCTCTTCGTGACGGATCGCATGTGATGACCCGCTCGACCGCCTCCCGGACGTTCCGCCGGTCGCGGCCGCTGCTGGCTGCGCTCGGCGTGCTGCTGCTGAGCGCGGCGCCGTCCTCGGCGGCGGACGGCGATGCCTCCGTCTCCTACGTGGAGTCGACCGACGAAGGCCTGCAGGTGCTGGTGTCCGTCCCGGCCAACGTCGAGGTGGACCTCGACGGCGTGACGATGACCGTCGACGGCGCGGATGCGGCGGCCGAGGCAGCACTGGCCACCTCGACCACCTCGGTGCGCCGGACCACGATCCTGACCATCGACACCAGCAACTCGATGAGGGGCGACCGGTTCGCGGCCGCCAAGACCGCCGCCGAGACCTTCCTGGACACGGTGCCGGACGACGTCTACGTCGGCATCGTCACCTTCGACAGCACGGTGGACGAGGCACTCCCCCCCTCCCTGGACCGGGACGAGGCGCAGTCGGTCATCGACGGCCTCGAGCTCGACGCCCAGACCAGCCTCTACGACGGCGTCCTGGCAGCCGTGGAGATGGCAGGCACCGAGGGCCAACGCAGCCTGCTGGTGCTGTCCGACGGTGCCGACACCACCGACACCCGTCTGGAGGACGTGACCGCGGCCGTCACGGACGCCGAGACGCTGGTCGACGTCGTTGCCCTCGAGCAGACCGGCGACGCCAAGCAGGCGCTGGAGGAGCTGGCCACGTCCGGCGGCGGCGAGGTGATCGACGCCGACCCGGAGGCCCTGCGCGACGCGTTCGACGAGCGGGCCGACGTGCTGGCCCGCCAGGTGCTGGTCACCGGCGCAGGTCCCCGAGTCGGTCACCGCCGGGGAGGCCTCGATCTCGGTCTCCCTGCCCGCCGGCGACACCACGCTCACCGCCTCCGCGTTCGCGCCGATCCGGAAGTCGGGTGCATCAGGGGCCGACGGGGAGACCGGCCCGAGCGTCCCCGCGGCCGACAGCAGCATCATGATCCCGGAGACCTGGATGTACGCCGGACTGGGCGGTGTCTTCCTCGGCCTGTTGCTGGTGCTCCTCCTGCTCGTGCCCAAGAAGCCGGAGCCGATGTCGGCGGCAGAGACGGCCGCGACCTACACCGACCGCCTGGTCGGCCGCTCCGGCGCGGCGGGAACCCGCAAGGCCGAGCCCGAGCCGCTCGCCCAGGCCAAGGACGCCGCGGAGGCGGTGCTCCAGCGCAACAAGTCGATGGAGGCCGAGATCGCTGCCCGGCTGGAGGCAGCCGGCAGCGAGCTCGAAGCCCTCGGAGTGGCTGCTGGTGCACACGGCGGTCTTCATCGGAGCCGGCGTGGTCGGCGTGCTGCTGGGCGGCGGCAGCATCGTGCTCGGCGTCCTCTTCCTCGCGGTCGGGCTGGTCGCGCCCTGGATGTACCTGGGCTTCAAGCGGAAACGGCTGCGGAAGGCCTTCAACGCCTCCCTGCCCGACACGCTCCAGCTGATCTCGGGCTCGCTGTCGGCCGGCCTCTCCCTCGCCCAGTCCGTCGACACCGTCGTACGCGAGGGGCAGGAGCCGATCTCCGTCGGAGTTCAAGCGGGTCCTGATCGAGACCCGCCTCGGGGTCTCGTTGGAGGAGGCCTTCGCGGGTGTCGCGGATCGCTACGACAGCAAGGACTTCGGCTGGGTGGTGATGGCGATCAAGATCCAGCGTCAGGTCGGCGGCAACCTGGCGGAGCTGCTCGACACGGTCGCCGGCACCATGCGGGAACGCGAGTACATGCGCCGGCAGGTCGCCGCCCTTGCGGCCGAGGGAAAGCTCTCCGCGTGGGTGCTCGGCGGGCTGCCTCCGGTCTTCATGGTCTACCTGCTGTTCGCCAACCGCACCTACGTCATGCCGCTCTTCACCGAGCCGCTGGGCTGGATGCTGCTCGCCGGGGCCGCTTCTGGCTCGGCGTGGGCGTCTTCTGGATGAGCCGCCTGATCAAGGTGGAGGTCTGACATGGTCCTGCTCTTCGTCATGGGCGCGGTCCTGCTCCTGGTCTCGATCCTCCTGGTGGCCTCCGCCGTCAGCCCCACCGAGGAGCGTGGCCTGAACCGGTCGCTCGCCGTCCTGGAGGCGATGTCGAGCACTCCCAAGGAGATGTCCCAGGACCTCGACAAGCCGTTCGCGGAACGGGTGCTGGAGCCGCTGCAGGGCAGGGCCCTGAAGATCGGGCGTCGGTTCACCGGGCAGGACGCCCGCGAGCAGATCCGCCGCAAGCTGGACCACGCCGGCAACCCCTCGCGGCTGGACCGTGGACCGGGTGATCTCGTTCAAGGTGATCGGTGCGGTCGCTGGGACCGATCGGCCGCGTTCGCCTTCGCCTCGCTCTGGTCGGTCTCTCCGTCACGATCAAGATCCTTCTCGTGGTCGGCGGACTCGTCGTCGGCTACCTCGCACCCAACCTCTACCTCTACCAGAAGGCCTACGACCGCTCGGCCCGGCTGGTGCGCGAGCTTCCCGACGCCATCGACCTGATGACGATCAGCGTCGAGTCCGGGCTCGGCTTCGACGCCGCCGTCCAGCAGGTCGCGAAGAACACCGAGGGCCCGCTGGCCGAGGAGTTCTCCCGGATGCTGCGCGAGATGCAGATCGGCGCCGGTCGGGCCGAGGCTCTCCGCGGTCTGGCGGCCCGCACCAACGTCCCGGACCTGAACAGCTTCGTCAGCGCGATGATCCAGGCCGACGCGTTCGGCATCCCGATCGCCCAGGTGCTCCGGGTCCAGTCCTCCGAGATGCGGGTCAAGCGCCGGCAACGCGCCGAGGAGAAGGCGCAGCAGGTGCCGGTCAAGATCACCATCCCGCTGATCTTCTGCATCCTGCCGACCCTGTTCATCGCGGTGATCGGTCCCGCCGTGGTCAACATCGTGTCCAACCTGGGCTGATGACCGCCGTCGCCGTCCAGCCACAGCACTGGCGGCTCGCCGTCGGCGCCCGGATCTTCGGGCTGCTGATCCTCTCGGGGCCGCCCGTCGCTGGCGAGGAACGACGACGCGCTGCTCGCCCTGCTCACGATCGGCGTGGTCTGGGCGACGGCCACGGGCTTCGAGCGACTCGGCCTCAACCCCGCACTGGTCTCGACGGCCGAGGCCGCCGTGATCGGCACCGTGTGCGCTCTCTCCGTCGACGTCTACCCCGCCGTCCTCGGTTCGCTGGCCGTCACCCCGTTCACCGCCGGGCTCAGGACCGGCCCGCGCAGCGTTGCCCTGGCGCTGAGCGCGGAGCTGACGACCCTGGTCCCGATCGCGCTCCTCCTCCGGGGCGCGATGGAGGTCGACCAGGGCGCCGACACGTTCACCTGGGTCGTGACCGGGCTCGGGCCTCGGCCTGATCGGGAGCTTCGTGCGTTCGACGGCTCGAGGCGCCACCGGACCCGCTGGCCCCCTACCGGGAGGCGCAGACCCTGCTGCGCGGGCTGCTCGACATCTCCGGCGGGCTGACCTCCGGACTCGACGCCGAGAACGTCGGCGCCGAGATCGCCGCCGCGGTACGCGACGAGCTCCCGGTGACCTCCGTCGGCCGTCTTCCTCCCCCAGGGCGACTCCCTGGCCCGCTCGTCATGAAGGCGAGCCGGGTCCGGCGGAGGCGTCGGCCGTCGCGGAGCGTGGCCCGCCGAGTCGGCCCGGAGCACTCCGGACCGCCCGGTCCGGGCCGACCTTCGCATTCCCGCTGACGACGGACCACGGCCTGGTGGGCGTCGTGGCGGGCGGGCTCTCCTCCCGGCTGGACCCGGCGACCATGGACCTGGATCGGCGCCTCGACCAGCTCGCCGCCCAGCTGGGCCCGCATGCCCTGCGGCTCGACACCGCGCTGCTCTTCGCCGCCCTGCGGGACGCCGCCACGGCCGACGAGCGGCGCCGCGTGGCCCGCGAGATCCATGACGGGGTGGCCCAGGACATCGCCGCCCTGGGTTACCGCGTCGACGCCCTCCTCGCTCGAGGCTCCCGCGAGCAGGCGAAGGAGCTCCGGGTGCTCCGCGACCAGATCACGGTGGTCGTCGCCGAGGTCCGCCGGTCGGTGCAGACGCTGCGGTCCGAGGTCGGGTCGAACAAGAGCCTCGGCGCCGCGATCAGCACCATCGCCCGTCACCTCAGCGACAGCTCCGGCATCCCGATCCAGGTGGCTGCGGACGAGAGCACCGCGCGCCTGCGACCGGAGATCGAGTCCGAGCTGCTCCGCATCGCCCAGGAGGCGATGACCAACGCCGTGCGCCATGCCCGGCCGTCGAGGATCGCCGTGCGGTGCACCGTGGCGGCGCCCCGGGCCGAGATCGTCGTCTCCGACGACGGGAAGGGCATGGGTGCCGGCCGATCGGACTCCCACGGGCTGGCGATCATGCGCGAGCGGGCCCGGCTCGTCGATGCCGAGCTGACCATCGAGCCGTCGGTGCCCCACGGCACGCAGGTGACGGTGCGGCTCCCCTCGGGCGGCGTGGTGTCCACGGAGACGGGCATCGGGAATGGCAAGGTGATCGCATGAACGAGGCGCAGGCCGTGATCACGGTCCTGTTGGTCGACGACCACGACCTGATCCGGGACGGCCTCTCGGGGGTCTTCGAGCTGGAGCCCGGAACCGAGGTGGTCGGCACCGCCAAGACGGTGGCCGAGGCCCTGGCCCTCTACGCCGAGGCCAAGCCGGACGTGATCGTCACCGACCTCCAGCTCCAGGACGGCACCGGGCTCGACGTGATCCGGGCCGTGCGCAAGGACGGGTCGGACACCGGTCTGGTGGTGCTGACCATGCACTCCGGCGACGAACAGATCTTTGCCTCCCTCGAGGCCGGCGCCTCGGCCTTCGTCGGCAAGGATGCGCCGTCGGCGGAGGTGGTCCGGGCCGCGCGGCATGCCGCAGTCTCGCCCCGGTCCTTCCTCTGCGCCGGATTCTCCGCCGCCATGGTCCGGCGCGCCCAGGCGACGGCCACCAAGCTCTCCGACCGGGAGCACGAGGTCCTGCTCCTGCTGGCCGAAGGGCTGAGCGCCGCGGACATCGCCGATCAGCTCCACCTGAGCGAGTCCACGGTCAAGTCGCACGTCGCGAAGATCTACCAGAAGCTCGGAGCCGCCAACCGCGCCCAGGCGCTGGTGACGGCGATGCGCAGCGGGCTGCTCTCGACGGTCCAGCGCGACCAGACCAGGTGAGACAACCGGAGCGGTAGCCCGCCGTGTGAGCGCGGCGTAGTCCGAACGGACTACCCAAGTCAAGCCGACCTGAGGATCTCTTGAAGGTTGCTCTGGGCCAAGACTGTTGCCGTGGAGGTCTCTGACGGGGGACCTCATGGAACTCACTAGGAGACATCATGCTGGACAAGCTTCGCACCCTCTTCCCGCGCCGGATCCGACCGAGGACGGCGCCTCGCGCCGTCGAGTACGGCCTGCTGATCGCCGGCATCGCGGCGCTCATCGTGGTCGCCGTCTTCGCCCTCGGCCCGATCCTCCAGGAGGCGTTCGACGACACCTGCGACACGATCGGCGCGAACGACAACAACGCAGCCACCGGCGACTGCGCCTCGTAGCCGCGACACGCCGCTGTGGCGTGGCTCAGAGCCTCATGGGGGGCTCACAGCTGGTGGGGCCGTGGAGCAATCCACGGCCCCACTGGGCATTTGTTGCATCGGGCCACGAGCCCCCGGTGGCCCGCCCTGCCGACTCCGACTAGTCCGGACGGACTACTCAACTCCAGACGACCTCAGGATCTCTCGAAGGTTTCCTGCGGCCCAGACTTGTCATCGTGGAGGCCTCCCGACCGGGATGCCTCACGGACTCACCAGGAGACACTCATGCCGGACACGCTTCGCCCTCTCGTCCGGCACCGGGCCCGCACCGAGGAAGGCGCCTCCGCCGTCGAGTACGGCCTGCTGATCGCCGGCATCGCGGCGCTGATCATCGTCGCCGTCTTCGCCCTCGGTCCGATCGTCCAGAGCTCGTTCGACGACACCTGCGACAGCATCGGGTCGAACGACACCAACGCCTCCACCGGCGACTGCGCCTCGTAACCGCCGCTGCCCGTCAGGAACCCTCTTGTCCCTGGTGCCCCGAGCGCGATCCGCTCGAGCACCGTCGGGTGGCTCCCGAACCAGAGCTGCGACCAGGCCGGCGGCGTCGGGTCGCTGAGCGAGCGCACCGCCAGCTGCCTCTGCATCGTCACGAAGGACTCCGCGTCTCCCGTCGCGCGCAGCGCGGAGAGATCCGCGCGGGTCTCGAGCTGACGGCTGAGCGTGCTCTGCACCGGACTGGCCAGGAACCCCCCGAGCGCCACCAGGGCCAGCACGAGCGGCACCGCGCCGGGCTCCCCCATCGCGACCCGCCGTCGTCCACCCGGCGGCCGACACGACCACCCCGAGCAGGCCCACGCCGAAGAACACACCGGCAACCCCGAGCGCCGAGCCGACCAGCACGTCCTGGTGCTTCGCGTGCGCGAACTCGTGGGCCACGACCGACAGCGCCTGGTCCTCCGGCAGGTCCTCGACGAGGTTGTCGTAGACCACCACCCGCCGCGTGCTCCCCAGGCCCGACACGTAGGCGTTGAGGGTCGTCGTACGCCGGGACGCGTCCGCGACGAGCACCTCGTCGACGTCGACCCCCTGACGGTCGGCCAGGTCCAGGATCGATGCGCGGAGCGAACCCGCGGGCAGCGGCTCGAAGTCGTTGAACACCGGTTCGATCGCGATCGGGTAGACCCACGAGCCCACCAGCACCAGGGTCCCCAGGGCGCCCCCGGCGACGGCGGGCCAGACCCGGCGCCACCGTCGGGCACAGCCGAAGACCAGCAGCACCGCGATCGCCGTGACTCCTGTCCCGATCGCCTCTCCCCTGACCACGTCGCCGAGGTACCCGGCCAGCGACTGGGTGGAGAGCCCGTAGTCCACGACGTGCCGGTGCGCCATCACGCCGAGCGGCAGGGTCACCAGGCGGACCGCGATCCCGACGACCGTCACGGCCAGGGGTACCTGGACCCACCACGGGCCGGGGAGCCGCCGTACCAGCCTCGGGCCGAGCGAGGAGAAGCCCAGCACGCCGAGCGCGAGGAGCGAGACGGCGAGCGAGCTCCAGCTCCACACCCGGGCCCAGCGCGAGAAGGCCTCGGCCCTCGCGATCTGCTCGGCCGAGAACACCGACTCGGCCGGCGGGGGCTCGAGCTCTCCCGGAACCGGGTCCCAGGGCACGAGCAGGGCCGCCACGACCACGAACGCCGCCAGGCCCACCACCAGGACCACCACGGAGGTCCGGCGGTCGTGGTGGCTCACGCCGCCAAGTCTGTCAGCAGCGCCCGCCACCGCGCGGTGAGCTCCCGCCGGGTGAGTCCGAACTCCCTCCGCAGGGCGGTCCCGAGCGCCGCGCCGTCGTCCACGCGTTCGTAGAGACGCACCAGCGCGGCCTCTCCCCCGAGGTCGGCCAGGAGCCGGCAGGCGAGCCAGGCCGCCTCGTACGCCGAGCCCAGCTGGGTGGTCGTGGTGTCGAACTCGACCGGCCCGGGCAGGTGGGCGGGAGCGCCCTTGCGGCGTACCTGGGCGAGGATCTGGCCGGCCGTCGTCGAGATCGGCAGGTCCACGTCGCGCAGGGCGACGTAGTCGGCGAAGCCCTCGAGCAGCCACAACGGCATGGTCGAGTTGGTGGCAGCGTTGGTGGCGACGTGCACGGCCTCGTGGCTCATCACCACCTGCGAGCCCGCGGGCTTGAGCCCCGCGAAGACGACCGGGTTGACGAACACGTGGACCGGCGCGTCGGGAGCGAGCGAGCCGTCGACCGTCGTGGTCACGGCCGCGATGGCGGCGTACTCGTCGTCATCGGCGGCCAGCGCGTCGTGCAGGGCCGCGACCGAGCCGGGTACCTCCACGACCAGGTCCCGCGTCCGGCCCGACAGCACGGCGCGCACGTCCGGAACGGCGCGCCGGGCGAGCCGGCCGTAGAGATCGGCGGCGCTCGGCGTCCCGTCGACGAGCACGAGGGACGAGGCGCTTCGCCGCACCTCGACCGGGCCGTCCATCCAGACCGGCGTACGACGGTCCGCACCGCCGATGTCGACGAGGGCGGCGCTTCCGTCCTCGACGACGAACCGGAAGCCGACCTCCGACCGGGCGGCCTCGTCGTCGAACCCGCCGAACGCCCAGGTGGCGTCCACCGCCGCCGCCCAGGTGCCGTGGGAGGAGACGGCGCCGACCTCGTCGACGTAACGGAGGGTGAAGTCCCGCACGCGAAGGGCTCGGGCGTTGTCGGCCAGGGCGGCGAGGTTCCGCTGGGCCGCGCGGTCGCCGTCCGGCGCGAGGGAGGCCGCGAGGTCGGCGTCACCCGTGGCCACCGCCCGCTCGAGGTCGATGAGGACCTCGGCCGCGAGCGAGGGCTCGGCCGACGGGGGCGCCCGGTCCGGCGCGGGCGCGACGTAGGGATCCTCGTCGAGGGCCACCCAGGCGAGGGTGCCGACGACCAGGAGCAGCGCAAGCGAAAGGCCGGTCACCCACCAACGGGGGCGACCGGCCTTGACGCTGTCGCGATCAGCCAGGGCGGACCGCGCCGGAGTAGGGCATCGAGTAGAGGCCGGTCACCTGGACGCCGGTGCTCGGGTTGGCGGCGTGCACGATCTGGCCGTTGCCGATGTACATGCCGACGTGGCTGATCGGCTGGTAGTAGAAGACCAGGTCGCCGGGCTGCAGGGCGCTGGCCGGGACGTGCGGGCCGGAGCTGTACTGCGCGCTCGAGGAGTGCGGCAGGGAGACGCCGGCCTGCGCCCACGAGGCCATGGTCAGGCCGGAGCAGTCGTAGGCGTCGGGGCCGGTGGCGCCGTAGGCGTAGGCGTCGCCGACCTGGTCCAGGGCATAGCTGACCGCGGCGCCGGCACGGCCGGACGCGGCGACGGTCGGGGTCCGGGTGGTGCCGCGCGAGGCCATCGCCGCCCGCTGCTCCGCCTCGAGCCGGTCGAGCAGCGACTCGGCCTCGTCGACCTTCTTGTCGATCGTGGCCTTCTCGCGGCCGAGCTGCTCCTCGAGCTTCGCGACCTGCTCGAGACGCTTGCTGGTGGCGTCGCGGCGGATGTCGAGGGCCTTCGAGCTCGCGGCCGTAGTTGTCGAAGAGCTGGGACTGGATGTCGTTGAACGACGACATCGTCGAGAGCTGCCGGAGGAAGGCGCCCGGGTCACGGGAGACCACGATCTGCCCCATGGCGGACATGTTGTCGCCCTGGTACTGGCGCACGATCGAGTCCTGCACCTGGGTGCGGACGCTCTGCAGACGGCGGTCCTGGCGGGCCTGGTCGGCCTTCAGCGAGGACAGGTCGCGGCGGAGCTCCTTGAGCTCCAGCCTGGCGTCGTTGTAGCGCTCGGAGGCCATCTCGGCCTGGTGGTAGAGCGTGTCGACGCGCGCCTCGACGTCGTCGATGTCCGGCTCCGCCTGGGCGGTGCCGGGCACGAAACCGACGGTCGCGGCGAGCGCGATCGCGGACAGGGCAGTGATGAGTCGCTTCCGGCCGTTGAACACGAGCGGGCGGTCTCCCTTACACGTCGGACGCCTACCAGGTGAGCTGACGGGTTCGGGCTCGACGTGCCCTACGCCCGCTCCACGCTCGCGCTGCTGCGCGAGACGCCTTGCGGGCGATTCACCCCAGGGGGTTGGTTCCCCGGCTCCGCGGCCATTCGGAATGGACACGGACTCGGCGCGGCACCCGCGCGGATCCGGACTGATCCACTTCCACGGGCACCTGAGCGCCACACACTAGCGGCGCTGGGTACGGCGCACCAAGTCCCAGCCGCACCATGTGGAGTGTTTCGGCACACGTTCCCCGCGCGTGCCGTGACAGGCGTCACACGGGCCCCATCAGCCCCACGCGTCACACCCTCGGCGGTCGAGCATCGGTGGTCGAGTAGGTCGCGCAGCCCGAGCCTCGGTGGTCGAGTAGGTCGCGCAGCGACCGTATCGAGACCCCTACGCCGACTCGACCTCCGGCCCGTCCACGGGCTGCACCAGCCGCAGCGGCGGCACCAGCCCGCCGTGGGCCAGCACGTCCAGCGCCCGCTTCTCGTCGTCGTCGAAGGTCAGCTCCGGAGGGGGGCCGAGCAGCACCGTCACCACGCAGTCGTGACAGGCCAACCCCCGCACCAGGCAGGTGTCGCAGTCGATTCTCGTCGTCATGACCGGGACGCTCCCAGCGGCCGCCGACATTTCGGCCCGGCGGCGCGTCGTACGGCGTGTCGCGGTCGCCTCAGCCCGCGGGATCTGTCTCCACGGCGGCCTCGTTGCGGGCGAGGAGCTCGATGGCGTCGTCGCGCCCGCACCACCGGCAGGTCACCGCCTCCACGGTCTCCTCGCGCACCTCGGTCTCCTCGACCCGGGGGTCGCCGGAGAGGTCGAAGTGCCAGTACTCGGTGGTTCGCCGGGTCCGGGTGACGTCGAAGCGGGTCAGGTTGCCGCACCCGCCACACCGCCACCGGTGGGCTTCATCGGGGATCTGCAGGCTCACCACACCAGCCTATGCGCGCGTCCTCCCGGGATTGTCGGCGGCCACATCTAGCGTCTTTCGACGTGAGCAGTGCAACGCAGGCGGAGTCCTCCCGATGGGAGACCCAACGCAGCTTCGACGAGCTGGGCCGCCCGCTGCGCGACCTCACCTTCTGCGTCGTCGACCTCGAGACCACCGGCGGGTCGGCCGAGGCGGGCTCGATGATCACCGAGATCGGCGCGGTCAAGGTCCGTGGCGGCGAGGTGCTCGGGGAGTTCCAGACGCTGGTCAACCCCCACACCGAGATCCCCGCGTTCATCGCCGTGCTGACCGGCATCAGCAACTCGATGGTCTCCGACGCCCCGTCGATCGAGTCGGCGCTCCCGGCGTTCCTCGAGTTCGCGGCGGGCTGCGTGCTGGTGGCCCACAACGCCCCGTTCGACGTCGGCTTCCTCAAGCACTTCTCCGCAGCGCCAGGGGCGGCCCTGGCCGCGGTTCGAGGTGCTCGACACCGCCAGGCTGGCCCGGCGGGTGATCACCCGCGACGACGCGCCCAACTGCAAGCTCTCCTCGCTGGCCCGGGCGTTCAACTCCTCCACGACGCCCAACCACCGGGCGCTGTCCGACGCCCGGGCCACGGTCGACGTCCTGCACGGGCTGATGGAGCGGCTGGGCGGGCTCGGCGTGCACACCCTCGAGGAGCTGCAGACCTTCTCCTCCCGGGTCAGCACCGCCCAGCGCAAGAAGCGACACCTCGCCGAGTCCCTGCCGCACGCCCCCGGCGTCTACCTCTTCCACGACGACGCCTCGCGGGTCCTCTACATCGGCACCTCCCGTGACCTGCGCACCCGCGTCCGGTCCTACTTCACCGCCTCGGAGACGCGGAGCCGGATGGGCGAGATGGTCGGCCTTGCCGCGTCGGTGACCGGCATCGAGTGCGCGACCCCGCTGGAGGCCGAGGTCCGCGAGCTGCGCCTGATCGCCGAGCACAAGCCCCGCTACAACCGCCGGTCCCGGTTCCCCGAGAAGGTCCACTTCATCAAGCTCACCCGGGAGCCGTGGCCACGCCTCTCCCTCGTCCGCCGCGTCCTCGACGACGATGCCGACTACCTCGGCCCCTTCGCGTCGAGGAAGTCGGCCGACAAGTGCCTGGCCGCCCTCCACGACACGTTCCCCATCCGGCAGTGCTCGGAGCGGCTGGCCCGCGAGCCGTCCCGGTCGCCCTGCGTGCTGGCCGAGATGGGCCGGTGCCTCTCCCCCTGCGACGGCAGCGTGGACGAGACCTCCTACGCCGCCGTGGTCCGCCAGCTCCGCGACACCCTGCTGCGGCGAGCCCGACGACGTGGTCGAGGCGATCAACCACCGGATGGCCGCCCTGGCCGCCGACGAACGCTTCGAGGAGGCCGGCGTGCACCGTGACCGGCTGGCGGCGTTCGTCCGGGCCACGGCCCGGACCCAGCGCCTGACGGCGCTCACCCGCTGCCCCGAGATCGTCGCGGCCCGGCGGGAGGACGACGGCCGCTGGGCGGTGCACGTGGTCCGGCTACGGCCGGCTGGCCGCCGCGGGCGTCATCCCGGCGCGGCGCCGACGCCCACGCGTTCGTGACGCCAGCTCGCGCGACTCCGCCGAGACCGTGCGCGCCGCCCCCGGCCCGGTGCCGGCGGCCACGGCCGAGGAGTCCGAGAAGGTGCTCCGCTGGCTGGAGTCGCCCGGGATCCGCCTGGTCGACGTCGAGGGCGAGTGGAGCTGCCCCGTCGCCGGCGCGACCCGTCACCTCGCCCTCCACGACGCGGTCAACCAGTCCCGGCTGTCCCTGGTCCCCTTCGACGACCGTCGCGACCTGACGCCCATCGCACCGGCCGGCTCGTTAGGCTCCCGCCCATGATCACCGCCATCGTCTTCGTGAAGGCCGACGTCGCCCGCATCCCCGAGGTGGCCGAGCAGATCGCCGCGCTCGACGGCGTCAGCGAGGTCTACTCCGTGACCGGCCAGATCGACCTGATCGCGATGATCCGGGTCCGCGACCACGACGACGTGGCCGGTGTCGTCGCCGACCGGCTCAACAAGGTCCCGGGCGTGACCTCGACCGAGACCCACATCGCGTTCCGGGCCTACTCCCAGCACGACCTCGAGTCGGCGTTCTCACTCGGTCTGGACTGAGCCAGACCCACCCGATGGCGCGCACCGATCCGGACCCTCGAGCTGGGTGCTCCTGACCATCGGGTGCGCCTGCACGGCTCGCGTGGGTGGTCGGCCGCCCTCCTCACGTCCGGCCGTGGACTGGACCTCACCGACGAAGGTGCTTCTACCTCCTGTCCTACCGCTGGTGGGACGACGAACCCCCGCAGCTTCATCGGGGTGCACTACCTCTACGGCCCGCTCTTCGAGGCTCTCGGACCACGACGTCGTCGAACTCTGCGTCTCTTTCGACTCGTCTCGGTCCTCGCCGCGCACCTGGTCCTGGCGCACGCTGCCCGGCGATGGCTCGGGGCTGCGATTCACCGCGAGCACCCCTGACCGCCTCTCGAGACTCGGCCCTCGGGAGCCTCGTCGTCGCCTCCGGCGGCATCACCTACGGCTGGCTCCCCCTCTCCCCCGGCTACAACGACGTCAGCCTGCTCGGATCGATCCTCCTGGGGGCGCTGCTGCTCCACGGCGTCACTGCCGCGCGGAGCGGTCGGCCGATTCCCACCACTCGCGGCAATCGCCGTGGCCCGCTGCTCGTGGCCATGACGCGTGGCCAAGTGGGCCCTCCACCGTGGTCACGGTGGTTGCGCTCGGCGCGATCGCGGCTGCTGCACTCAGGTCGCTTCGAGCTCCAGGGGTCTTCCGCGCTGCAGCTCCTGGCCCTGGTCAGCACTACGCTGTCCTCGTGACCCTCCTGCACCTCCTGATCGCGCCGATTCCGGAGGTCGTCACGTCGATCGTCGAGGTCACGCGCATCACCAGCAGCGGCTCGCATGCCCCCAGAACCTTGATTTCCTCTTACCTGCGATCGACCGCAACGGTGCTCGCCCTCACGATCCTCCCCGTGCTCCTCGCCGGTGCCCTGGTGCTGGGCGGACGCGCCGGTTCTTCCTCGAGCCACATCGTCGCAGCCGCTCTGGCCCCAGTCGCCGCGGTGTCGGCCGCCGCGATCATGTCGGGTGGAATCCAGGCCGGCGTGAACGAGGTGCTCGACTACTCGACCGCCCTCGTGGCGTGTGCCGGCTGTCTCCTCTGGATGCTCTCTGGTCGATCGGCTCCCACTGCCGAGCCTCGGCCGGTCCGCCCACGCACGAACCTCGCCTCCTCGTGGCCGCGGCGCTCGTGCTGATTCCAGCAATGCAAGCCGTCGGGACGAACAATCCGCTCTACTTCGTGGCCGTGAACGGCTTCGCGTGCTGGGTCGTCCTGCTCGTCGCGGCCGTTCACAGGGCCGTGCGCTCAGATCACCTCGCCCTGTCCGCCTCCGCAACGCTGGTGGCGGTGACCCTGATCGGCTGGGTAGCGGTCCAGGGCCTCGTCGACCATCCCTATCGAACCAGCACGTTTCCAGCGGCGAGCGGCACCATCAACAGTGAATCGACGGGCACGCTGCGCCTGGACTCCGAGACCGTGCTGGTTGTCCAGTCGCTCAAGGCAGCACTCGGAGCAGCCGCCTACGCGGGTCGTCCGTATCTGGCGTATGACGAAATGGCAGGCGTGGTGCTTCTGCTGGACGGGCGGCCGGTGGGACAGGCCTGGTCGTCGACGCATGACCCCAGTCGTTCATCGGCCGTGCTACGCGCCTACTGCGTGGCGCACGACAACTCCTGGCCGCACGGGCGGCCCATCCTTCTGTTCAACCGATCCATCGATGATCGCGACCTGGCTGCGCTCGATGCCTGCGGACTGTCCTTCGCCGCTGACTACCGACAGCTCGACGTGACCGGCGCCAACGGGATCACTGCCTATCTGCCCCGTGAGCTGACCAGGACTCGCACGTCTCACACCTGCGCCGGACCAGGCGTCGACCACCTCGGTCTCGCCCGAGACGGAGGACCGCAGCAGCGCCTCGGCCACCGCCCACGACTCGTGCGGCCTCGAGGATGGAGACGATCTCGCTCCGACGCGCCCAGGACGGCGTCGCGGAACGCGGCCAGCTCGACCGCTAGTGGCTCCTGCTTGGCGATCGCGTAACGCGTCATGTCTCCCTGGACCACGCCCCGGAACGAGGCCATCGAGTCCCATTCCACCGGCGCGACACCGTTGGCGTGGAAGGTCAGGTCGGCGGCGATGGTGTCGGCGATGAAGCACCCACGCTCGCCCAGGACGACCGTCACCCGCTCCTTCATCGGCGACAGCCAGTTGACCAGGTGGTTGACGACCGTGCCGTCGTCGAGGCGCCCGACCGCGGCCACCAGGTCCTCCCGCTGGCGACCGGACCTGTGTGCCGTGCGCGCGCGGACAGGTCCGCGTAGCCTGCTGGGTCACCCAGGCCGTCAGGTCGATGTCGTGCGTCGCGAGGTCCAGCACGACCCCGACGTCCTCGACCCGGGACGGGTAGGGACCCTGGCGCCGGGTCGTCACCTGGAAGACCTCCCCGAGGTCCCCGTCGGCCAGCCGGCGACGCATGTCCTGGAGGGCGGGGTTGTAGCGCTCGATGTGTCCGACGCAGCCGATGACCCCGGCTGCCTCGAACGCTGCTGCCATCCGCAGGGCGGCCTCGGTGTCGCCGGCCACCGGCTTCTCGATCGAGGGTGTGGACGCCCGCCGTCGGCCAGCGTCGTCGCGGTGCTCTCGTGGAGTGCCGTGGGCACGGCGACGACGGCCAGGTCGAGGCCGCGACGGATCAGGGCTCTCGACATCGTCCACGAAGCGTCCGGTGTCGTCCGTCGTGAGGCGCACGTGCTCGGCGATGCCCACCAGCTCGACGCCCGTCCAGCGCGTCGAGGACGCGGGCGTGGTGCCGCCCCATCTGCCCGAATCCGACCAGCCCGGCGCGAAGGTCACCCATGGGCGCCTCCGCCCACTCGTTGACTCGTTCTACGACGTACTCGACGTCCTCGTCCGACGAGCGATGGCCGGACCGGGAGGGACAACACCTCGCGGGCGGCCGCCTCCGTCTCCGGTAGCTCTCGCGGTCACGCGTACGCCGGCAGCTGGTGCACGGGCACCGGGTAGTACGCCTCGGCCCCGACGCCCTGGCCGCGCAGCCACTCCTGGAGCTCGTCCCGTCGCGGACTCCTGATCGTGTACTGGTGGTAGACGTGGGTGACGCCCGGCGCGCACCGTCGGGGTCGTCACCCCCGTAGCCCCTCGTCGTAGCGCTCGGCGATCGCCTGACGCGCGAGGTTCCACTCCGGCAGCCGCTTCAGCTGGACCCGGCCGATGGCCGCCGCGATGTCGGTCATCCGGTTGTTGAGCCCGACCACCTCGTTGCGGTAGCGCTCTCTCCATGCCCTGGTTGCGCAGCAGCCGGACCCGCCGGGCCGACGCCTCGTCGGCGCACACCACCATGCCGCCCTCCCCCGTCGTCATGTTCTTGGTGGCGTAGAAGCTGAAGGCGGCGTAGTCGCCCGATGCCCCCCGCCGGCGCTCGCCTGCGCAGGCACCGTGGGCCTGGCACGGCGTCCTCGACGAGCAGCAACCCGTGCCGGTCGGTCAGCTCGGCGAGCGCAAGCGCATTCGGCCGGCTGCCCGTAGAGGTGAACGGGCATCACCGCAGCCGTGCGGGGCGACAGCGCGGCCTCGACCGAAGCCGGGTCGAGGCAGAAGGTGTGCGGGTCGATGTCGGCGAAGACGGGGGTGGCGCCGGTGATCGCGACGGCGTTCGCCGTCGCGGCGAACGTGAACGACGGGACGACGACCTCGTCGCCCGGTCCGATCCCGGCGGCCAGGAGGGCCAGGTGCAGCGCGCTGGTCCCCGAGTTCACGGCCACGCAGGGGCGGCCCTCCACGAGTCGCGCCGAACTCGGCCTCGAAGGCCTCCACCTCCGCGCCCTGGGTGACGCGGCCGCTGGCGCAGCACCCGCGCGACCGCGGCCATGCTCCTCGTGACCGAAGCTGACGCACCACACTCGGCACCTCACGCATCACCGTGATGCCTCCTCGGCCATCGCCTCGCGATGGGCCGTCGGACGGTGGCAGCGTCGCAGCACCCAGACGAGGGTGCCGCCGCGAGCGACAGCAGAGCCCTCCACGACCACGGCGGAGGTGCGCGACCAGATGCGGCGTGCCTCCGCAGGGGGCTCGTCCGCAGCTCGTCCCGCAGAACCTTGACCGGCCCGACGACCTGCCCGACCACGATACAGCACCAGTCCCAGGGACGAGCACCCGTCGGCCGGGACCGTGCCCCGCGACGCGCTGGCCAGGCGACGCCGGCCAACGAGCAGCGAGTCCGACGGCGTAGCGGCAGGACGTACCGCCCTTGCCACGCGGTGCCGTACTCTTCGATCGTCGCGAGCGTGATCGCCACGGAAGGACGAACAGGATCGCCGGCGATGCCCAGGGCCAGCGCGAACCTGCCGCGTCGGCTGAGCGCGCGGAACGCCAACGACCAGGAGCCGATCCCGAGCACAGGCGTAGACCACGTAGACGAAGCGCCGGTGCCGGCTGGTCGCGGTAGGGAAACGCCGCGACTGCCTGGAGCGGCCAGAGCGGGACCTCGCTGGGCGGTCCGGACCAGCCCGTCGTCCGAGCGAGGTCAGCCGCGACCTCTGGCTCGTGTCCCGAGCTCGAGCGATCCTTGGCTGAGCGTCCACGACAACGCTGGCCAGCGTGCTGGCGAAGACGGCCGCGATCGAGGCAACGCCTGTCGCGGCTCGCGGCAGCATCTCACGCACCCGCTGCGCAGCCGACCGGAAAGCGCCACCAGGCAGGTGACCAGGGCCAGAGGCACCAGAGGGGCCCGAGCGACCGGACGGTCACCAGCACCGATGCCGCGATGGCGGCCGACGACAGGAACAGACGTGTCATGCTCGGTCGCGTCTGGCGAGACACAGAGCCCGATCAGCGCGCACCACAGGCCAGGCCCGCCGATCATCTCGAGGCCGTTGGGCGCGGCGACGGCCGTCGATACAGAAAGCTCGGGGTGATTGCGACGGCCAGCGCCAGCACCGGGCCACGACTGCCGTCGGCCCACCGCCTCATGCACACCAGCGGCCAACAGCAGCAGCGCCAGGCACGCCAGGGCCCCCGCGACCCGCATGGCGTAGAGCGCCGAACACCCTCGAACGGTGACGCGGGTACCCGATCAGGCGTAGAACGCCGGGTTGTAACGGCCAGCTCCGCTGGCGATGTCGACGTGGCCGCCCTCGCTCGACTTCCCACACACTCGGCGTCCCCGGTGTAGGGCAGACGCTCGCACTCGGGTCTGGCCGCAGCCACGATGTGCTCCGGGACCCGCAGGACCGCGCCCGGTTCCCCGGGTGGCGGCCTCCGGTGTCGGCCACCCACTGCCCGTGGGCCACCGCTGAGGCCCGGTAGGCGTGATCCCACTCGTCCATGCCGCGGATACGGCGGCACCACCAAGACCCAGGCGAGTTGGCCGAGCAACAGCCCGCGTGACCAGAAGGCAGACCGGCCAGTCGAGACGGGCCCTGCTCACTTCGTGCCCTCCTGGATGTCCAGGAACAGGGCGAAGATCAGCAGATGGAGCCCGCTCAGCAGCGGGCCGATGCACAGCACGACCGTGCCGGCGCTCGCCTCCGGGGGACCGAGGGTGTTGGCGATGATGAAGATCCCGACCGCCAGGCCCACGAGCAGCAGGCCGAGCCCCGAGAACAGCAGGAGGGCCACCGGAGAGAAGGACTGGAGCACGTACTTGCGCCAGATCCGGTGCCAGAAGCCGCGCCACATCCGGAGCATCAGTGCCGGCGCGACCCTGCCGAGACGGATGCCGGAGACCTCGTCGCCGTACACCGCCGGGATCGGGACGTCCCGCGCGGGGACGCCCAGGATGTTGAGGTGGATCAGGAGGTCGTTCTCGAAGTCGTACCGCTTGGCGATCCGGTCGAAGGCCAGCCGCTCCAGCGCTGTCCGGTGGATCGCGGTGTAGCCGTTCTGCGGGTCGAACAGGCCCCAGTAGCCCGACGCTGCCTTGGTCACGAAGGACATCACGACGTTGCCGAAGACGCGGTGCCGCGGCATGCCGTCGAAGGAGCCGTACCCGTAGAAGCGGTTGGCCTTCGTGAACTGGGCGTCACCGTCCGCGATCGGGTCGAGGAGCGCGGGGAGGTACTCGGGGTCCATCTGGGCGTCCCCGGCCATCACCACCGCCACGTCGGCCCCGAGGGCGAGTGCGCGCTGGTGCCCGGTCAGGATCGCCCCGCCGACACCCTGGTTGTCCTCGAGGGTGATCACCTCGAGCCGCGGGTCGTTGGTCGCGCGCGCAGCCGCGGCGGTGTCGTCGGTGCTGGCGTCGTCGACGACGATGACGTGGTCGACGAGGTCCGGGCTGGTGGTCACGACCCGACCGACGAGACGGCTCTCGTTGTGCGCTGGAACGACGACTGCAACCCGCAAGTCCCGATACAAGGGGCCTCCCTTCGGCGCGGTCAGACTAGTCGACCGAGCCCGGCGTCAGGGCGAGTTCGGCGGTTGTGTCGCTCCGCCGGCGAGGCGCAGCCCGCCACCCTCCTCGACGTACTCCTCCCCCGTCTCGGGGCAGGTCAGGCCACCCGTCCCGCTGCCGACGAGTCGGGCACCGGACCGCCCCACCCATCCGATCCGACGCGCCGGGACCCCCACGACGAGGGCGTGGTCGGGGACGTCGGTGGTGACCACCGCACCGGCCGCGACCATCGCCCAGCTGCCGATGTCGACCGGCGCCACGCAGACGGCGCCCGCGCCGATCGAGGCACCCGTTCCGACCGTGACGGCCACGGGCCGCCAGTCGAAACCGCCCTTGAGGGACCCGTCGGGCCCGACCGCACGGGGGTGCTGGTCGTTGGTGAGGATCGCGCCCGGCCCGACGAAGACCCCGTCGGCCAGCCTGGCGGGTTCGTAGACCAGCGCGCCGTTCTGGATCTTGCAGCGGTCGCCCACCTCCACCCCGGCACCGAGATAGGCACCGCGGCCGATGATGCAGCTGCGACCCACCACCGCGTTCTCGCGCACCTGCGCCAGCCCCCAGACCACCGTCCCCGATCCCACTGTCGCGGTGGCGTCGACCACCGCGGCCTCGTCGATCCGTGCCGACTCCTCTGGATCCACCCTCATCCCCTCTCGCCGACTCGGCTGTCGATCCTGCCACCTATAGCCTGCGTCCGTGACCTGGCTCGGCGACCACTGGCTCGATCTCTTCGGCTGGTTCGGCAGCGCGCTGCTGATCTTCTCCCTCCTCCAGACGCGCGTGCTGCGGTTCCGGCTGCTCAACCTGGGCGCGTCGGTCAGCCTCGTGGCGTTCAACGCGCTGGTCGAGGTCTGGCCGATGGTGGGGATGAACCTCGCGACCGCCTCGATCAACGTCTGGTTCATCGTGCGGATGCTGCGCGAGCGGCACAACGATGCGGCCTTCGACGTGCTGCAGGTCGGTCCGGGTGACGCCTACCTGCGGCACTTCCTCGGTGTGCACGAGGCGGACATCGAGCGACACCAGCCCGGCTTCGCCGCCGGGGAGCTGGCCGACGACGACCTCGCGTTCCAGGTCGAGAAGGGCGACGAGACGGTCGGTGTCGTGCTGGTCCGGCGCGACGGGGACGTCGCCCGGGTGCTCCTGGACTACGTGACGCCCCGCTACCGCGACTTCTCCCCCGGCGAGTTCGTGTGGCGACGCGCGACGCGGCTGCGCGACCGGGGCTTCCGCAAGGTGCTCACCCCGCCCGGCATGGTCGCGCCGTACTACGACCGGCTGGAGCAGGACTTCCGGCGCGAGGGACCGTCGTACGTGCTCAACCTGTAGCGACGCGCCCTGTGCCCGGCCGCGTCGTCGGGCTACGAGTCGGAGTCCTGGTCGAGCACATAGCCGGCGAACCCGGGCAGCGTGAAGCGCACTTCTCCGTGGTCGCTGGCCACGATGATGGCCTTGTCCAGGAGTCGTTCGCGAGTCGCGCTGAGCGCCCGTGAGCTCCGGCTCAGCCTGCGGGCGATCTCGATCCGGGCGACGGGCGCGTCCCCGCCGAGCTCCGCCATCGCGGTCAGGAAGGTCTTCTCGGCACCGGTCGCGGCCTGCCACCGGGCGGCGTACATGGACCGCAGCTGCTCGGCGCCGGCCAGGATCCCGGCTTCCGCGTGCCCGACGTCGATCTCGGCCCCGGCCTCGGGAGCGGCAGCCTCCCACGCTGCCGAGCCGAGCACCTGGAGGAAGTAGGGGTACCCGTCGGCCTGCTCGAGGAGGGCCCGCAACGCATCCGGCTGCCACGTCACCTTCAGCCCCGCGGCGGGGTGAACCAGCAGGTCGGCGGCGTCGGCGGGATCGAGGGTCCCGACCTCGAGCCAGTGGGTGCGCTCGCCGAACGTCGCAGCCCTGGTCAGGCCGCCGCGCACCGACGGCAGCCCGGCGCCGATGACGGCGAGCGGATGCTGGTCCCGCTCGCCGTCCAGGTTCTGGATCGCATTGAGCAGGACGGCGACGTCGAGCTCGCGCGGCGCGTGCAGCTCGTCCAGGGCCACGACAAGACCGGCGCCGCCCCGATCGCGAACGGCGCGGGCAGCCTCACCCAGGAGAGTCTCGAGAGGAGCCACCGATCCTGCCGGGGGCACGGCGCCGTGGGCAGTCCTTGGTGTCGGCTCGAACTCCGCGGAGACCTTCGGTCCCGTGAGGCCGAGCTCGAGCCCCACCTTGGTCAGACGCGCTCGCCATCGAGAGCTCGTGGTGTCGATACCCACGCCGGTCAGGGACCGCTCGATGCCCGACGCCAGATCGGCCAGGAACGGCTGACCGCGCACGCACGACGTCCACGTCGTGGCGAACCCCTGCGCCCGGGCGTCGCCGGCCACCGCTCGCAGCAGCGAGGTCTTCCCCACGCCCCGCGGACCGTGCAGCACCATCTGGGGCCCGGCCATCTCCCCGAAGGCCACCACGGGCGTCAGGAACCGCCGGACGCGGGCCAGTTCCTCGCCACGTCCCGCCAGATATCGCGGGGTCGAGCCGGGCGTGTACGGATTCGGCTGCATTCCGTCACCTCACGGGATACGAGCGGATACTTGACCCCAAGGTATCGCAAGGTATCGGTGCGATAGCTCCACCCTCCGGTCGCGGGTGTCGTGGCTCCTCAGGCCGAGGACGCGGCGACCCACCGGTCCAGGGCAGCTGCGGCGGCACCGGAGTCAACCGCCTCGACCGCCTTGGCCAGCCCCGCGGCCAGGGCCTCGTCGACCGGCGAGCCCGGGGCGTCGTACACGGCCAGTGCGGCGCCGGCGTTGAGCACGACCGCGTCGCGCACCGGGCCGGTCTCCCCCGCCAGCACACGTCGTACGACGTCGGCGTTGTGCGCCGCGTCGCCACCGCGGAGGTCCTCCACGGTGGCCCGGGCGATCCCGAACGCGGCAGGGTCGACGGTCGACTCGACCACCCGGCCGTCGTGCACCGCCCACAACGTCGATGTCGTGGTGGTGGTCAGCTCGTCGAGCCCGTCGTCGCCCCGGAACACCCAGGCGTCGACACCGCGGCCGGCCAGGACGCCCGCCATGACCGGCGCCATCGCGGCGTCGGCGCAGCCGATCGCCTGCGCCTGCGGGCGGGCCGGGTTGGTGAGGGGGCCCAGGAGGTTGAACGTCGTGGCGATGCCGAGCTCGCGGCGCGGCAGGGCGGCGTGCCGCATCGCCGGGTGGAACGCCGCGGCGAAGCAGAAGGTGATGCCGGCCTCCCCCGCGACCTCGGCGACCCGCTCGGGTGGCAGGTCGAGCCGGATGCCGAGCTGCTCGAGCACGTCGGCGGAGCCGGACTTCGACGACGCGGAGCGGTTGCCGTGCTTGACGACGCGGGCACCGGCTCCGGCGGCCACGATCGCGGCCATCGTCGAGATGTTGACCGACATCGACCGGTCACCGCCCGTGCCGACGACGTCGAGGAGACGCCCGGGGACGGAGATCGCGTTGCCCGCGGCGAGCATCGCGTCCGCGACGCCGCTGAGCTCGGCGACCGTCTCCCCCTTGGCGCGCAGCGCCACCACCAGGCCGGCCACCTGGGCCGGCGTGGCCTCACCGGCGAAGACCTCGCCCATGGCCCAGCGGGCCTGGTCGACCGTCAGGTCGTGCCCGGCCACCAGCGCGGACAGGACGTCGGGCCAGGTGTGGGTCATGCCCGCGTCAGGACGTGGCGGGGACGCGGGAGCGCAGCAGCGAGACGACCGCCTCCGCCAGCTGGACCGGGTCCAGCGGGTGGGGGCAGGCGGCCTCGGCGCGCGACCACGTCGCCAGCCAGGCGTCCTGGGGCCGGCCGGTCAGCACCACGATCGGCGGGCAGTCGTAGATCTCGTCCTTGAGCTGCTTGGCGATCCCCATCCCGCCGGCGGGGACGGCCTCGCCGTCGAGGATCGCCAGCGCGATCCGGCCCGAGTCCATGTTCTGGATCACGACGGGCTCGGTCGCGACCTCGACGTACTCCAGCTCCGGGAGGTCCGGGTGCGGTCGAGCGCCCAGCGCCAGCATCACCTGCTGGCGGGTGTTCACGTCGTCGCTGTAGACCAGCACCTGAAGTGGCGCGGTCGGGGCGGAGGTCGAGTCGCTCACGCGCGGCATGTTACGCGAGCCTGCGGCGCTGCGGTCGCGACGTCCGCACGCGTGCCGACGTACGCCGTCACGGTGGTGCCGGCCCCTCGGCACCGTGGGCCTCGGCGTCCCTCGCCGCCCGGGCCTCCAGGAGGTCCAGCCTCCGGTCCTCCCGGGCCGCCTCCCGCGTGGAGGAGCGCACCCACTGCACGAACAGCACGACGAAGAACGCCAGCCCGACCAGGTCGCCGGACCCCCACAGGATCCCGCCGGCGAGGTGCTGGTCGTCGAGGGCCGGCGGCAGCCACGACCCCATCGGGCCGTCGCGGAGGGCGCGGTACCACTCGCCCGCGATCAGGGACGTCTGCCCCATGATCGTCACGCCCAGGAACGCGTGGAACGGCAGCGTGAGCACCGCCAGGAGCACCCGGAACGGGTAGCCGACCCTCCCCGGCACCGGGTCCGCGCCCACCAGCGGCCAGAAGAACAGCGAGCCGACGAGCACCAGGTGGACGTGCATCATCTCGTGCACGTACGCCGACCGCAGCGAGGCGTCGTACCAGCCGGTGAAGTAGAGCGCCCACGGCGAGACGACGTACAGCAGGAACGCGAGCGGCGGGAAGGAAAGCACCCGCGCCACCCGCGAGTGCAGGCAGACCAGCAGCCAGCGCCGTGGGCGGGCCGGCAGGGTCCGCAGGGCCAGCGTGACCGGGGCGCCGAGCGCCAGGGCCAGCGGCACCAGCATCGAGAGCACCATGTGCTGGACCATGTGCACGCTCAGCAGGGTGGTGTCGTAGGCGGCCAGGCCCGACGACGTGGCGAACCAGAACAACCCCATCCCGACCGGCACGAACGCCAGCGTCCGACCCACCGGCCAACGGTCCCCGCGACGGCGGAGCGTGGCCACGCCGAGCAGGTACAGACCAGCGACCCAGACGGTCAGGACGAAGGCGACCGGCTCCAGCGAGGTCTCGGTGAACACCCGCTCCCCCGTGAACCGCGGGAGCTCCGGGATCGCCGTCGGGATCGCCGTCCACGCCTCACTCACCACGCTGTGAACAATATGACGGCGAAACACAGGGGGTCGGGGTGGCCTCGGCGTCCGCTATCGACATAATGAGCGCGTGGCAACAGCTCAAGCGATCCCGGCGTCCCGTCTCCACGGCCATCACGACCGACCGAGCATGGTCAGCGTCGGCACGATCATCTGGCTCTCCAGTGAGCTGATGTTCTTCGCGGCCCTCTTCGCGTCGTACTTCACGATCCGCGCGGTCAGCCAGGACCTGTGGGCCCAGAACACCGAGATGCTGAACATCCCCTTCGCCTCGGCGAACACGACGATCCTGGTGCTCTCCTCGCTCACCTGCCAGATGGGAGTCTTCGCCGCGGAGCGCGGACAGGTGGGCCGCAGCGGCTCGCTGTTCAAGGTCAGCGGCTGGGGCCTGCGCGAGTGGTTCATCCTCACCTACGCCATGGGCGCGGTCTTCATCGGCGGCCAGGCCACCGAGTACGCCGCGCTGGTGCAGGAAGGCATGACCATCCAGGACAGCGCCTACGGCACGATGTTCTACCTCACCACCGGCTTCCACGGCCTCCACGTCACCGGCGGTCTGATCGCCTTCCTGTTCGTCCTCGGCCGCACCTACATCGCGCGTCGGTTCACCCACGAGCAGGCCGTCAGTGCCATCGTCGTGTCCTACTACTGGCACTTCGTCGATGTCGTCTGGATCGGCCTGTTCGCCACCATCTATCTCGTCAAGTAGCCCCGTCCGACCGGAACTCCCAAGGAATCGATGTGCGTCTCCTGAACCGCTCCGCCGGACGGCTCTCGCGGCACCGCCGCGGCCCCGTGGCCGGGCTCGTCCTGATCCTCCTCGGCCTGGTCCTCTCGGGCAGCCTCTACGCCGCGTTCGCGCCCGCGCAGGCCCAGCAGCAGGAGGCCGACGAGGAGCAGATCGCCAAGGGCCGTGAGCTCTTCCTCGTCGGGTGCTCCTTCTGCCACGGCCAGAACGGCGAGGGCGTCCTCACCCGCGACGGCGATCGCGCCCTCGGCCCGTCCCTGGTGGGCGTCGGCGCCGCGGCGGTCGACTTCCAGGTCGGCACCGGCCGGATGCCGATGGCCCAGCCCGGTGCCCAGGCCCCCCGCAAGAAGGTGCTCTACACCGACGAGGAGCGGGCCGCCCTCGCGGCGTACGTCGCCTCCCTCGGCCCCGGCCCCGCCATCCCCTCCTCCGCCGACTACAGCACCGAGGGCATGTCGGAGGCGGAGAAGCAGGAGGCGGTCGTCCGCGGCGGCCAGATCTTCCTGACCAACTGCACCGCCTGCCACAACTTCGCCGGCTCGGGCGGCGCGATGCCCAACGGTGGCTACGCCCCCACCCTCAAGGACGTTCCCTCCCGATACGTCTACGAGGCCATGCTGACCGGCCCGCAGAACATGCCGAACTTCTCCAACGGCAACATCAGCCCCGAGGACAAGCGCGCCGTGATCGCCTACCTCGGCTCGCTCGAGGAGACGCCGGAGTACGGCGGCTTCGGCATGGGCGGGCTCGGCCCGGTCTCCGAGGGCATGTTCGCCTGGATCCTCGGCATCGGCTCCTGCGTCGGCTTCGCGATCTGGATCGCGGCCCACACCACCCGCTCGACCAAGGACAAGGCGGAGGCATGAGCACCACCCACGAGGGCAACGTCCCGGCCAGGACCGAGGCCGACCCGATCGCGAACCCCGGCCTGCCGCCCCACGTCTGGCGCCCCACCGACGTCGACCCGCGGGCGGAGAAGCGCGCCGAGCGCCAGGTCGCCGCGCTGTTCGGGCTGTCCGCGGTGTTCACGGTCCTGTTCATCGTCGCCTACTTCGCGCTGAGCATCGGTGACGACGGCACCGACACCGTGATCGGCCTCGGTGCCTCCACGGTCGCGCTCGGCGCGGCCCTGGCCGGCTCGCTGCTGTGCATCGGCCTCGGCATGATCCAGTGGGCACGCAAGCTGATGAGCGACCACGAGATCGTCGAGTACCGCCACGGTGCCGCCTCCCCCGAGGAGGACCGCAAGGAGACGCTCGCCGCGCTGTCCGCCGGTCTCGAGGAGTCCGGCATCGGCCGCCGCCCGCTCGTCCGGAACTCGCTGCTCGGCGCGATGGGCCTGCTCGGCCTGCCCGCCGTCGTACTCCTCCGCGACCTGGGGCCGCTGCCCGGCGACGTCCTCTACTCGACGATCTGGACCCGCGGCATGCGGGTCGTCCGCGACGTCGTCGGTACGCCGATCAAGGTCACCGACCTCGAGATCGGCGACCTGGTCAACTGCGAGCCCGCCGCCCTGTTCGAGGTCGACGAGAACGGCGAGCACCTCATCGAGGGCGTCGACGCCCAGGTCCTCAAGTCGAAGGCCGCCGTGATCCTGGTCCGGATGGAGCCCAGCGACATCACCCCGGGATCCGGCCGGGAGAACTGGTCGGTCGACGGCGTCATGTGCTACTCCAAGATCTGCACGCACGTCGGCTGCCCGATCTCGCTGTACGAGCGGATGACCCACCACCTGCTCTGCCCCTGCCACCAGTCCACGTTCGACCTCGCCGACTCCGGTCGCGTCGTCTTCGGCCCGGCCGCCCGGGCCCTCCCCCAGCTGCCGCTCGAGGTTGATGACGAGGGGTATCTTGTGGCACAGCGGGACTTCACCGAACCCGTGGGACCGAGCTTCTGGGAGCGTGGCTGAGCCATGACCATCGACACAGGAAAGTTCGTCCGCAGCAACCGCCAGAAGGCGGCCACCGCGTCGCGGCCCAACCCGGCCGGCGCGGTCGCCAACTGGGCGGACGAGCGGCTCGGCCTCGGCACCATGATGAAGAAGAACCTGCGGAAGGTCTTCCCCGACCACTGGTCCTTCATGCTCGGCGAGATCGCGCTGTGGAGCTTCGTCGTCCTGCTGCTCACGGGTGTCTTCCTCACCCTGTGGTTCCAGCCCAGCATGGCCGAGGTCACCTACGAGGGCTCCTACGACCAGCTCCGCGGCATCCACATGTCCGAGGCGTACGCCTCGACGCTCGAGATCTCCTTCGACGTACGCGGCGGACTGCTGATGCGGCAGATGCACCACTGGTCGGCGATGCTGTTCATCGCCGCCATGCTCGTGCACCTGATGCGGGTGTTCCTCACCGGCGCGTTCCGCAAGCCGCGCGAGCTGAACTGGATCATCGGCGGCCTGCTGCTGCTGATGGGCATCCTCGAGGGGTTCGCCGGCTACTCGCTCCCCGACGACCTGCTCTCCGGCACCGGCCTGCGGATCGCCGACGGCCTGGTGAAGGCGACGCCGGTGCTCGGCACCTACATGTCGTTCTTCCTCTTCGGCGGTGAGTTCCCCGGCGGGGACGTCATCCCACGGCTCTACATCGTGCACGTGCTGCTCGTCCCGGGCCTGATCCTGGCCCTGATCACCGCCCACATGCTGCTGCTCGTCTACCACAAGCACACGCAGTGGCCCGGCCCCGGCCGCACCGAGCAGAACGTCGTCGGCTTCCCGATGATGCCGGTCTACATGGCCAAGGCCGGCGGCTTCTTCTTCATCGTCTTCGGCGTCACCGCCCTGATGGGTGGCCTGCTGGCGATCAACCCGGTGTGGAAGTACGGGCCCTACGACCCGTCCAAGGTGACCGCCGGGTCCCAGCCCGACTGGTACATGGGCATCGCCGAGGGCCTGCTCCGGATCATGCCCGGGTGGGAGACCGAGATCTTCGGCACGACCTGGTCGTGGAACGTGATGCTGCCGGGCCAGATCGCCCCCGTCGCGTTCCTCGCGGTGGTGCTGATGTGGCCGTTCCTCGAGCAGTGGGTGACCGGCGACAAGCGGGAGCACCACCTGCTCCAGCGCCCGCGCAACGCACCCACCCGGACGGCGTTCCTGGCGGCCGCGATCACCCTCTACGGCCTGCTCTGGGCCGCGGGCGGCAACGACATCCTCGCCGTACTGTTCGACCTGAACCTCAACTTCATCACCTACTTCATGCGGGTCGCGATCTTCATCGTCCCCGTGCTGGTGTTCTTCCTGGCGCGTCGCTGGTGCATCTCGCTGCAGCGGCACGACAACGAGAGGCTGCTGCACGGCTACGAGACCGGGATCATCATGCGGTCGGCCGAGGGCGGCTACTCCGAGCGGCACCTGCCGATCAGCTCGGAGCGGGCCTACACCCTCACCGCGCGCGACCGCGACCACATCCACGAGGTCCCCTCGAGCGTGGACGGCAACGGCGTCTCCCGGCCGGGCTCCCGGATCGAGACCGTGCGGGCGAAGCTGTCGGAGAAGATGTTCGGCCACAACGTGCAGAAGCCGACGCGTGAGGAGATCGAGGAGGGTCACCACCACGCCGAGCACGAGAACGAGCTGCAGAGCGGCCTCGACCACCCCGCCGACGGGCACCAGTTCGACGGTCACCACTCCGTCGAGGGCGAGGAGCTCCGCTCCCACTGAGCGCGAGAGCCGACCTGTTGACCCGTCAGAGACTGTGCTGCCACAATCGCGTTGACCAGCCGAATTCGTCACGGACGGGTCGACGTGCTATCCAGGCACTCTCGCCGAGTTCCTTGACGGAGCAGCGTGCCCGTTCCCGATCGTCAGGTTGGTCGCCGTCGATGGTGAACTTCGCACCCACCACGATGCACCCATGACTGCCCGGAACGGATCGACGGTGCCGCGAAGCGGCGAGCGTCCGTGCGCCGGTGCATCCGATCGGCGATCCGCATACGTCTCGCCGTAGTCTCCGCGCGAGACCGCTCCAGCCTCCAGGCCGATGTCCGCCCGGTACTGCCACCTCGTGGGCCGGTCACGTCAACGCTGACACGTGCCAGGTGCAGTTGCCGTCGTACTGGCCGACGACGCCAGCCACCGCGTCCAGAGGTCTCTGCTGCCGATGCGACTTCCAGTTGGCTATCGAACACGAGCGGTGCACAGGACGTTCGCACCGGCTCACGCCCGCGAGGAGCAGCGGAACGCCGGGCTGCCCAACAGTTCTCCTGGCCGGCTCGACCCCGGCCCGCGCCCGGCGAGATGCGTCCATCGCCGCGAACGCCTGGTCGCGATCGATCAGGCGACCCGGTCGCAGGCGGTGCGAAGCGGACCGGGCACCTCAGGCCGTCCAGCTCCCGCACATCCGCCAGGGCCAACGTCCTTTCACGCCTGGCCGTCAATCCGTTGCGCAGGTCGATGTCCCGGCGGGCAGAAGTGCTCCCTGTGGGACCTGCGATGATCTCCCGGCGCCGGAGCCATGGTGGCCGACCCCACAACCACGCGGCGCTGGATCGGTGCCACACCGCAGCGGGACAACCAGCTCGAACCAGTCCACCCGCAGCGCAAGGCCGCCCACCGATGCGCCTCCTCCGGCGGTAGACGCCGCCGCCTCCGACGAACCATTCGCGGGTAGGGCGCGATCAACGTCGCTGGGCAAGACAGCTCTGGGCCGACCGTCGCCACCTCCGGGCGCGGGGCTGCATCCGCGTGGGATCCAGCGGCAGCCTGTCGGGTCAGACTGCAGAACGGGCCACCATGATCGAGGCGGCTGATCTCAGCCTCGGCGTCCATGCCCGACAGGTTCGCCGAGAGCCAGTCAACTAGTCCCAGCAGTTCATCGCCTGTGGACAGCGCTGACCTCGCCCGTGAGTTTTGGGCGGGTCAACGCCGGTTCTGCGACATTTCGTCACGGACGACGGGGTCGAACAGTCGGTCAGAGGGCGGAGCCGGCGGCCCAGTCGGACCAGGAGGCGTTCCAGTCGCCGTACCCGTTGGTGAGGGTCATGTAGCGCCCCGACCCGGTCACCTCGACGACGTCCCCGCGGGTGGTCATGTTGTAGAGCCACGCGGCGTCGGCGGTGCTCATCCCGACGCAGCCGTGGCTGACGTTCGCGGAGCCCTGGGAGCCGACCGACCAGGGCGCGGCGTGCATGAACTCACCGGAGTAGGTGACCCGCATGGCGTACTCGACGTTGTTGAGGTTGTAGTACTCCGGGTCGTCCCGGTCGACGCCGATCGTGGTGGCGTTCATCCGCTTCTTGCGGAACTTCTCGATGATCACCTTGGTGCCGGACCGGGTCTCCCAGCCCTTCTTGCCCGCGCTGATCGGGATGGAGCGGGCCAGCGAGCCGTTGACGAAGACGTTCATCTTGTGGGTGTCGACGTTGACGCGGCTGACCACGGAGTCGCCGACGGCGAACTCGACGTGGCGGCTCTCCTGGCCGTAGACGCCGGCCCCGGCGGGGATGCTGTTGATGTCGACGTCGACCGCGACCTCGGAGCCGGGCTTCCAGTAGGTCCGTGGCCGGAAGTGCACCTCCTGGTCGCTGAGCCAGTGCCAGGATCCGGGCTGACGGGGCGAGGAGGTGACCGACATGTGCTTCTCGATCGACGCCCGGTCGGTCACGGGTACGTCGAAGGTGACGATCACCGGCATGCCGACGCCGACGGTCTCACCGGAGAGCGGCGCGACCGAGGCGTAGGTCTGCTCGTCGAGGGTCAGGTCCTCGGTGTGGAAGCGGAGGTCCCGCACGACCTTCTTCCCGTCGCTGCGCTTGCCGACGGTGTGCACCCGGTAGGTGACACCGGGCTCGAGCCGGGCGTTGGTCCGCCAGGACTGGTGGTTCTTGGCCAGCTTGCCCGGCAGCGGTCCGACGGGCGAGGTCACCTTCACCGTGCGGAGGGTGCCGCCGCTGACGGAGAGCCGGACGTCCTGCTCGAGGGGTACGGCGTCGGGCTTGGGGCCGACCTCGGCGCGCACCTTCAGCGGGGGCACCGAGGGCTCCTCGGCGGCGGACTCCGAGTCGTTCGTCGCCGCGCTGGGCTCCCCCTCGCAGGCCGTCAGCGCAGGACCCAGCAGGGCCACGGAGGCCGTGGCGGCGAGGACGCGCGCGAACTTCTGGCGCGTCGGCGTCGTCAGGATCCGGCGCAGGGACATGCGGCAACTCCCCCCGTGAACAAAGATGTGGCAGATCGTGAGGACGACCTGGCAGAACTCCTCAAGGGTAACGGCTTGCCGGTCAGGCGCCGACTTCACGCGGCGTGCGACGAGTCACGTCGGGCGTCCGTGGGGCGCCCGGGGATGCCTCAGTGAGCGTGCTCGCCGCGGTAGTACTCGAAGATCCAGCCGCTCAGGGCCATCGCACCGATACCGCCGCCGATGATCACCAGCCACCACGCGCCCAGCGCGGTGCCGTAGACGATCACGGCGAGCGTCAGGGCGCACCACAGCGGCCACCAGGAGTACGGCGGGAAGAAGCCCAGCTCGCCGGCGCCGTCGGCGATCTCGGCGTCCGCGCGGTCCTCCGGACGGGGGTCCATCCGCTTGGCGTGGAAGCCGAGGAACACCGTCACCATGCCGGCGAGCAGCGTGGTCATCGTCAGCGCAGAGGTGCCGGTCCAGTCGTAGGTGATGAACCAGTAGGCGGGGCTGACGACCACGAAGAACGCGGTCGTCATCGCAAAGATCCAGGCCTCGGACCTCATCGGCGGCCCTCCTCGTCGTCGGGGTGGTCACCGTGCAGTCGGTCACCCAGCATGTCCCCGCGCCCCTCGACGTCGGGGGCGTCGGCGGGTCGGCCCTCGCGCTCGGCGTCGTTCTCGGCCAGCTCGAGCGCGGCCACCTCGGGGTGGTGCAGGTCGAACGCCGGCGACTCCGAGCGGATCCGCGGGATGGTGACGAAGTTGTGCCGGGGTGGCGGCGAGCTGGTCGCCCACTCCAGGGACCGGCCCCAGCCCCACGGGTCGTCCACGCCCACCAGCGGCGAGCGCCGCGAGAGGTAGACGTTGAGCAGGAACGGCAGCGTGGAGGCGCCGAGCAGGAAGGCGCCCACCGTCGAGACCTGGTTGAGGAACGTGAAGCCGTCCTCGGGCAGGTAGTCGGCGTAGCGCCGGGGCATGCCCTCGACACCCACCCAGTGCTGGACCAGGAACGTGGTGTGGAAGCCGACGAACAGCAGCCAGAAGTGGACCTTCCCGAGCCGCTCGTCGAGCATCCGGCCGGTCATCTTCGGCCACCAGAAGTAGAAGCCGGCGAACATCGCGAACACCACCGTGCCGAACACCACGTAGTGGAAGTGCGCGACCACGAAGTAGGAGTCGGAGACGTGGAAGTCCAGCGGCGGGCTGGCCAGGATGATGCCGGTCAGGCCACCGAACAGGAACGTCGTCAGGAAGCCGATCGACCACAGCATGGGGGTGTCGAAGGACAGAGATCCCCCCCACATCGTCCCGATCCAGTTGAAGAACTTCACGCCGGTGGGTACGGCGATCAGGAACGTCATGCCGGAGAAGAACGGCAGGTCCACGGCGCCGGTGACGAACATGTGGTGCGCCCAGACGGCGACCGACAGGATCGCGATGCCGAGCGTGGCGCCGACCAGGCCGACGTAGCCGAAGATCGGCTTGCGGCTGAACACCGGGAGGATCTCGGTCACGATGCCGAAGAACGGCAGCGCGATGATGTAGACCTCGGGGTGGCCGAAGAACCAGAACAGGTGCTGCCACAGGATCGCCCCGCCGTGGGCGGTGTCGAAGACGTGGGCCCCGAGCAGCCGGTCGGCCTCCAGCGAGAGCAGCGCGCCGGCCAGCACCGGGAACGCGATCAGCACCAGCAGGCTGGTCACCATCGTGTTCCAGACGAAGATCGGCATCCGGAACATCGTCATGCCGGGCGCACGCATGCAGATGATCGTGGTGATGAAGTTGACCGCACCCAGGATGGTGCCGAGACCGGCCATCCACAGGCCCATGATCCACAGGTCACCACCCACGCCTGGTGATCTCACCGCGTCGGAGAGTGGCGTGTAGGCGAACCAGCCGAAGTCGGCGGCCCCCATCGGGGTGAGGAAGCCGGAGGCGGCGATCAGGCCGCCGAAGAGGAACAGCCAGTAGCTGAGCATGTTCAGCCGCGGGAACGCGACGTCGGGCGACCCGATCTGCAGCGGCATGACGACGTTGCCGAACCCGAAGAACAGCGGCGTCGCGAACAGCAGCAGCATGATCGTGCCGTGCATCGTGAACAGCTGGTTGTAGGTCTCCTCGTTGACGACCTGCTGGCCGGGGTAGGCCAGCTCGGCCCGCATCATCATCGCCATGATGCCGCCGACGAGGAACCACGCGAACGACGTCGCGAGGTAGAGCTTGCCGATCAGCTTGTGGTCGGTGGTGGTGAGGATCCGGACGACCTGCTGGCCCAGCGGCTTGCGGTCACTGACCGCCGTGGGGCGTGCTGCTGTGGTGGTCATTCTTCGCAGCCTCCTCGGGCCTCTTCGGAATCCTCGAGCCCGGCCTGGGTGTAGGCCTGGCCGTTGCCGCAGACCGGCGCCTCGGAGCTGAAGCCGTCGGCCTCGAGCTCCTGGAGGTAGGCCTCGTAGTCGGACTCGCTGACCACCTCGACGTTGAAGAGCATCCGCGAGTGGTAGGCCCCGCAGAGCTCGTAGCACTTGCCCTTGAACGTGCCGATCGTGTCGGGAGTGACCTCGAAGTCGTTGTAGCGGCCGGGGACGACGTCCATCCGCATCAGGAATCCGGGGATGCCGAAGGAGTGGATCACGTCGGGGCTGTAGAGGTTGAACTGCACGGTCTGGTCGACCGGGAGCACGAGGGTCGGGATGTCGCTGCCGGTGCCGGAGGTGTAGACGTTGGTCCCCTCGCCGCCGGTGGCCTCGTGACCGGTGTGGTTGAACGTCCAGGACCACTGCTGGCCGACGACGTTGACCTCGAGGTCCTCCTGCGTGTCGGCCAGGACGGCGGCCTGGGCGTCGAGGGTGGCCTTGAAGAACACGATCACCATGATGATCGGGGCGATCGTGTAGAAGATCTCCAGCGGCAGGTTGTAGCGCGTCTGGACCGGGACCTCGAGGTCGTCCTTGCGGCGGTAGCGCCACACGACCCAGAAGATCAGGCCCCAGACGATGACGCCGACGATCAGGGCGGCGACCCAGGCCCAGCGCCACAGCTCGAAGATGTGATCGGCCTGCGTGGTGGCCGGATCCGGCATCGCGAAGTTTTCCCACTCACCCCTGGTCTCGGCCGAGCAGCCGGTCGCCAGCAGGAGTACGCCGAGCGTGGCGACGAGCCCTGCGCGACGCAGGAACCCGGTCGAACGCTGGTGGATGTGCAGACCCACGAACGACTCTCTCTCTTCGGCCATCAAGATGATCCGAACACTATCGGAATCGCACCCCGCTGCGCGGGGTGGGTCGCCCCCGAGTCGGAGCGGTGCTCGTCCGTTAGGTTCGAGGGGTGACGAACGGCTCGACCGGCCCCGCAGGACGGGGTCGGGCCTACCTCGACTCGGGGTCCTCGGAGCCCCTGCACCCCGCTGCCCGCGAGGCGTTCCTCGCCGCACTTGACCGAGGGTACGCCGATCCGCGCCGGTTGCACGCCGATGCACGCTCCGCGCGTCTCCTGCTCGACAACGCCCGCGAGGTGGTGGCGGGCTGCCTGGATCTTCGGCCCGACGAGGTCACCTTCACCTCCTCGGGGACCGACGCGGTGCACCGGGGCCTGCTCGGGCTGCACACGGCCCGGGAGCGCGCCGGAACGAGGATCGTGCACGCGGCCGTGGAGCACTCCGCGGTCCTGCACGCCGCGCGCTGGGCCGACGCCGAGACCGCCTCGGTCCCCGTCGACAGGCTGGGCCGCGTCTCCCCCGCCGACGTCTCCACGGCGCTCACCCCGACCACGTCGGTGGTGGCGGTCCAGTCGGCCAACCACGAGGTCGGGACGCTGCAGCCGGTGGCCGAGGTCGCGGCCGCGCTGGGCGACGTACCGCTGTTCATGGATGCCTGCGCCTCGATGGGACGGTTGCCGCTGCCGACGGGCTGGTCGGTCGCCGCCGGGTCGGCGCACAAGTGGGGCGGACCGGCCGGAGTCGGCGTCCTCGCGGTGCGCAAGGGCACCCGCTGGCGCAACCCGTTCCCGGGCGACGACCGGGTGGACGAGCGCACGAGCGGCTACGAGAACGTCCCGGCGGCGCTCGCCGCGGCCGCGGCGCTCCAGGCCGTGGTGGCCGAGCGGGACGAGGTGGCCGCCCGGCAGAGCGCGCTGATCGACCGGCTCCGGGCCGGGGTTGCGGCACTCCCCGACGTCGAGGTGGTCGGCGACCCGGTCGACCGGCTCCCCCACCTGGTCACGTTCTCGTTCCTGTACGCCGGCGGCGAGGCCCTGGTGACCGAGCTCGACCGGCACGGCTTCGGTGTGGCCAGTGGGTCCGCGTGCACCGCGTCGACGCTGGAGCCGAGCCACGTCCTGGCCGCGATGGGGGCGCTCACCCACGGCAACGTCCGCGTGTCGCTGGGCCGCGACACGAGCGCGGCCGACGTGGACAGGCTGCTCGAGGTCCTGCCCGGCGTGGTGTCGTCCTTGCGGTCGGAGGTCGGGTCGTGACCGAGGACCGCCTCGAGCTCGACTGCCGCGGGATGAGCTGTCCGCAGCCGGTGATCGAGCTGGCCCGCCGCTTCCCCGAGGTCGAGGTGGGCGGGCTGGTCGCCCTCGCCTCCGACGACCCGGGCACGCGGGTGGACGTCCCCGCGTGGTGCCGGATGCGGGAGCAGGAGTACGTCGGCGAGGAGGTCGCCGACGACGGGACCCCGGTCCACGTGGTGAGGCGGGTCAGCTGACACGGGTGCCCACAGTTGCGGGGTTTCGAGGCTCAGGCGCCAGAGCGCCTTCGCACCTCAACCACCGGAGTCATGGGTGCAGCGTGCGCAGGTGGGGCTCGATGTCGGCCTGCGCGTCCTCGCCGTACGTCGCCGCGCAGCGCTGCAGGAACGCCGCCCGCGACAGGGTGTACTCCTGGGTGCCGACCTGCTCGACGACGTAGACCGCGAGCAGGCAGCCGAGCTGCGCGGCCCGCTCCAGGCTCAGCCCCCAGCTGAGGGCGGCCAGGAAGCCGGCACGGAACGCGTCGCCCACCCCGGTCGGCTCGACCTTGGCGATCTCGGGCACCGCTGCGACGGTGATCGACTCCTCCCCCTCGCGGTCGATCCGGACACCCTCGGCGCCGAGGGTGACCACCCAGGTGCCGACCCGCTTGAGCACCTCCTCGCGGCTCCAGCCCGTCTTCTGGGTGATCAGGGCGGACTCGTACTCGTTGGAGAAGAGGATGGCCGCGCCGTCGATGAGCGGGCGGATCAGGTCGCCGTCGCCGAACGCGAGCTGCTGAGAGGGGTCGGCCACGAACCGGTAGCCCCGCTGCCGGCACTCGTCGGTGTGGCGCAGCATCCCCTGAGGGTCGTCCGGGCCCACCAGCACGTAGTCGGGCGCGCCGACCCGGTCCACGATCGGCTTGAGCTCGATCTCGCGCGACTCACTCATCGCACCGGCGTAGAACGAGGCGATCTGGGCCATCGCGGAGTCGGTGGTGCACACGAACCGGGCGGTGTGGCGGGTGTCGGAGACGTGGACGGAGTCGCAGTCCACGTTGTGCCGCTCGAGCCAGGACCGGTACTCCACGAAGTCCTCGCCGACGGCCCCCACGAGGACCGGGTTGAGCCCCAGGTTGCCCAGGCCGAAGCAGATGTTGGCGGCACAGCCGCCGCGGCGTACCTCCAGGTCCTCGACGAGGAACGACACCGACAGCTTGTCGAGCTGGTCGACCACCAGGGAGTCGGAGAACCTGCCCGGGAAGGACATCAGATTGTCGTTGGCGATCGACCCGGCGATGAGGAGCGGCATGCCGCGTGACACTACCCGCCGGAATCCCCCGCGCCGTCATTGGAGTACCGACCGGTAGCCAATACCGTCGTAGTCATGGATCACCGACTTGCCTACGACGACGTCGACACGCCCCAGCAGATGCATGCCGACTGCGCCGCAGTCGGTCAGCACCTACCCCGCCTGGAGAAGGCGGCCCGGCTGGCCGTCCAGCAGGACGTCCCCTCGCTGCACTTCGAGGACTACCCCCGCGAGGTCAAGAAGCGGGACATCGAGGTCAGCGAGGCCGCCGCACGACTGGCGAACGCGCTCCACCTGCATCTCGACTAGTCCCAACGACGACGAAGCCCCCGCCGGAGGAAGGGCGGGGGCTTTCGTTTGTCGTCAGGCTGCGTGGCCGAGGTCGGCGTTCGTCTCACCGGGTCTCGACACGCGGGTCGCGACTTCGTTCCTCAGTCGCGCCGCTCGCTCGACCACCATCATCGCGTCCGCTGACGCGTCCGCGATCAGTGGAAGCTGTCACCACACGCGCACGAGCCGGTGGCGTTGGGGTTGTCGATGGTGAAGCCCTGCTTCTCGATGGAGTCGACGAAGTCGATCATCGCGCCGTTGAGGTAGGGCACGCTCATCCGGTCGACGACGACGGTCACGCCGTCGAAGTCGGTGGTCACGTCGCCGTCGAGGGTGCGCTCGTCGAAGAAGAGCTGGTAGCGCAGCCCCGAGCAGCCGCCCGGCTGCACGGAGATCCGCAGCGCGAGGTCGTCGCGCCCCTCCTGCTCGAGGAGGCTCTGCACCTTGGCTGCGGCGACCGAACTCAGGTTGATCTGGTCGGTACGGCGCTCTTCGGTGGTCTCGACCTGCTCGGTCATGGTGATGGCTCCCAGAAGTCGTCAGCGTGTGTCACAGGGTTCAATCGTCTCACACAGGCTGTTATTCCGCCCCAGCGACGGCCGCTCGTCGCCGCTCCCGCGACCGCACCCAGGGCAGGGTCATCAGCGCCCACACCGCGGCCACGAGCGCGACCTCGACCGCCAGGTAGGCCGGCCAGGGACCGAGATAGTCGAGGATCGAGGCGGTGCTCGGCTTGCGGTTGACGAACCCGTAGTTGGTGCCCAGCGCCAGGTTGACGCAGAACACCGTCACCATCCAGGCGGCCGTGATGGCGACCACGCGCCGGTAGTCGCGCCAGGACGGCGAGAGGCCGAGCCCCCAGGCGAGGAAGATCGCCGCCCACACGACGAGCAGGTGCAGCGCCCAGTAGGCGAGGAACTTCGGGTCGGGGAACGGACTGTCGAGCGCGGGAGTGATCAGCCCCTGGCTGGTCAGGGTGAGTCCCCAGAAGTAGGTGAGCGCGACCGGGATGGGCCGGTGGGTCCAGAGCGCGACCACGGCGGCGACCCAGGCGAGGTCGCACAGCTGGATCGGGAGCGTCGTGTGGAGGTCGTAGTTGCCGGGGAGGAAGTCGATCACCTGCAACGGGATCGTGAAGCACGGGATCAGCACCGCGTAGGCCCGGCTCACCCGGAGCGCGCTGGCGCGCCCACGGTGTCGGCGACCCAGCGCGACCACGGGCCAGATGCCCAGGACGAAGACGGCGAGCATCACCAGGTGGGAGGTGCCGAAGCTGTCGAAGGCCTCGGTGGCGGCCAGAGGAGTCATGGGACCACCTTCCGCCCGCGATGGCGGTGACGGAACCCGCCTCCGTACTCAACGCGGCCGTCAGCGCGACCAGGTGCGCGCCACCCGTGCGGCGGCGTCGGCGAGCGCTCCGGCGGGGTCGGCGAAGGCGCGGTCCTCGCCGGCGAGGTCGACCACGGCGTACGCCGACTCGACGCCGAGCGCACGCATCTCCCGCGCCCCGACCAGCACCTGGCCGGCGATCGCGACGCAGGGCCGGAGTGCCTCCGCGGCGACCGCGGCGACCCCGTAGGGCACCTTCCCGGCCCGGGACGAGAAGTCGAACGCCCCCTCCCCCGTGACCACCAGGTCGGCGCTGCGGGCACGCTCGCCGAGGCGCACCGCGGAGGCGACCAGCTCGATGCCCGGTTCGCGGGTCCCGCCGAGCAGCAGCAGGGCGAAGCCGAGGCCACCGGCGGCCCCGGCGCCCTTCTCCAGCGAGGTACGCCGGTCGGTGGCGGTCGCGAACCCCTCCAGCCAGCCGTCGACGGCCGGCAGCTGCTCCTCGGGGATCCCCTTCTGCGGCCCGAACGTCTTGGTGGCCCCGAACAGTCCCGGTCAGCGGGCTGTCGACGTCGGTCGCGGCCACCAGTCGGACGTCCCCCAGCCGCTGCCGCGCCGGCTCGAGGTCGACCCGGGAGATCGCCTCGAGCCCGGCCGCGCCCGCGTCGAGGGGACCGTCGGCGACCGCCCCCAGCGCGCCCAGCAGGCCGGCGCCGCCGTCGTTGGTGCCGCTCCCGCCGAGCCCCACCACGATGGTGGAGGCGCCGGTCTCCAGCGCGGCCGCGACGAGCTGGCCGACCCCCGCCGTCGTCGCGAGCTCCGCGCCGTCCCCGCCGGTCAGGTGCGAGCCCGCAGGCCTGCGCGCTCTCGATGTAGGCGGTGCCGTCGACCACCAGGACGGTGGCCGGCACCGGCGCCCCGAACGGACCCGTGACGGTGACCGCGAGCAGCTCACCGCCCAGCGCGGCGTGCAGCACGTCGACGAAGCCCGGTCCCCCGTCGGACATCGGGACCAGGTCGAGCTCGTCGTCCGGGGCCCGGCGGTGCCAGCCGGTGGCGATCGCCTGCGCCGCCTCGACCGCCGTCAGGGTGCCGGCGAACTTGTCCGGTGCGATCAGAACCCGCATGGCGGCATCCTGCCGGACCGGTCCGCCGGCCTACGATCCGGGCGTGACGACGCGGAGACCCGCAGGACGTCCTGGTCCGGCCCATGCGCGAGGCCGACGTCGAGGCGCTGCACGAGATCTCCGACACCACGTTCCTCGAGCTCGACCGGCGCACGCACCGGCGGGGCTGGCCGGAGCCGGAGCGGCGCTCGCCCGCCGCCCGGGCGTCCTGGATCCTGCGCCAGCGCCACTTCCTCGCCACCGACCCCGACGGCTGCTGGGTGGCAGAGTCGGGCGGGCGGATCGCGGGCTTCGCGACGTCGTACACCCGCGAGCTGATGTGGATCCTCGCCTCGTTCAACGTCGCCTCCGACCTTCAGGGCGCCGGCATCGGCACCCAGCTGCTCGGCGCCGCCATGCAGCACGGACGCGGCTGCCTGCGGGGCATGCTGGCGGCCTCGGAGGACCAGGCCGCGCTGCGCCGCTACCGGCAGGCGGGGTTCTCGCTGCATCCACAGTTCCTGCTCCGGGGGTACGTCGACCGGACGGCGCTGCCGGTGACCGAGCACGTGCGGGCGGGGACCGACGGCGACCGCGACCTGCTCGACTCGCTGGACCGGCGGACCCGGGGCGCCGCACACGGCGCCGACCACGAGGTGCTCGGCCGGTTGTTCCGGCTCCTCGTCGTGGACCGCGGTGCTGGCTCCGGCTACGCCTACGTCTCCGAGACCGGCGCCCCGGTCCTGCTCGCCGCGTCCAGTCGCCGGGTGGCGCGCGAGCTGATGTGGGAGGCCCTGGCGTCCAGCGACCCGGACACGGTGGTCGAGGTCGCGCACGTCACCGCCGTCAACGAGTGGGCGCTCGACGTGGCGATGGCCGCGCGCCTGGAGGTGCACCTGCGGGGACACCTGGCCCTGCGGCACATGAAGCCGCCGGCGCCGTACCTCCACCACGGGACGTTCCTCTGAGCCACCTAGAATCAACGGCATGACCACCGTCGACCTGCCGCTCCTCCCCCTCGGCCGGGGCCGTGACCTCGCCTCCGAGCGCGGCGTGGAGTGCCCCGGGGACCTGCCGGCCCCCAGCGATCCCGACCTGGTGGCGCGCGCCGTGGCCGCGAAGGAGGCGCTCGGTGAGCGGGTGTTCGTGCTCGGCCACCACTACCAGCGCGACGAGGTCATCCAGTTCGCCGACGTCACGGGCGACTCCTTCAAGCTGGCCCGCGAAGCAGCGGCACGCCCGGAGGCCGAGTTCATCGTGTTCTGCGGCGTCCACTTCATGGCCGAGTCGGCCGACATCCTGACCTCTCCCGACCAGAAGGTGATCCTGCCCGACCTCGCGGCGGGGTGCTCGATGGCCGACATGGCCAGGCTGACCCAGGTCGAGGACGCCTGGGACGCGCTCACCGACGCCGGGATCGCCGACAGCGTCGTCCCCGTCACCTACATGAACTCCTCGGCCGACATCAAGGCGTTCTGCGGCCGCAACGGCGGCGTGGTGTGCACCTCGTCCAACGCCGAGGTGGCGCTGGAGTGGGCCTTCGACCAGAAACCGGACGCCAAGGTCCTCTTCTTCCCCGACCAGCACCTCGGGCGCAACACCGCCGTGCTCAAGATGGGCATGTCCCTGGACGACTGCGTGGTCTGGAACCCGCACCTGCCGGGCGGCGGGCTCACGACCGAGCAGCTGCGCGACGCGAGGATGATCCTCTGGAAGGGCCACTGCTCGGTGCACGGCCGCTTCTCCCCCGACGTCGTCGACGAGCTGCGGGCCACCATCCCCGACGTGCAGATCCTGGTCCACCCCGAGTGCCAGCACGAGGTCGTGCTGAAGGCGGACCTGGTCGGGTCGACGGAGTTCATCATCACGACCATCGAGGCAGCGCCGGCCGGCTCCAGCTGGGCGATCGGCACCGAGCTCAACCTCGTCAAGCGTCTCGCCACCCGGCACCCCGACAAGAACATCACGTTCCTCGACAAGACGGTCTGCTACTGCTCGACGATGAACCGGATCGACCTGCCCCACTTCGTGTGGGCGATGGAGTCGCTGGTGGCCGGCACCGTGGTCAACCAGATCGAGGTCGACCCGCAGACCGAGGAGCTGGCGTTGGTCGCGCTCCAGCGGATGCTCGACCTGCCCGGCAAGTCACACCGGGACTGAGGGCTTCGGGAGCTCGAACCACACCAGGGCGCCCCCACCGGGGGCCGGGTCCACGCCGATCTGGCCGCCGTGCGCCTCCACCGCCCGTCGGCAGGTCGCCAGACCGATCCCGGTGCCGGGGAGCGACGGATCGAGCCGCACCATCGGCTCGAACACCCGCACCCGGTCGCCCTCCGGGATGCCGCGACCGTTGTCGGCGACCTCGACCCGCCAGCCCCGGGGTATGTCCACGGCCCGCACGAAGACCACCGGCCGGACACCGTTCCGGGTGAACTTCACCGCGTTGGACACCAGGTTCTGCAGCACGGCCCGCAGCTGGCGGGGGTCCGCCGACACGGTCGGGAGCTCGTCGACGACCAGCGTGGCCTCGCCCAGCGACGCACCCAGGTCGTCCTGCACCTCGGCCATCACGGCCGCCAGGTCGACCGGCTGGAGCTCCGGCGCCGCTCCCCCGCGGGCGAACGTGAGCAGCTCGCTCATCATCGTCTGCATCCGCCCCGCGCCACGGGCGGCCTGCGTCAAGAGGGGTACGGCGTTCGCCGCGTGGCCGTCGCTGGCGATCCGTTCCTGGGCCAGGTCGAGTGACATCAGGATCGCGGTGAGCGGGTTCTTCAGGTCGTGGCTGATCTGCCCGGCGAAGGCGGCCAGCCGCTCGTCGGAGACGCCGAGCAGCTGCCGGGTCTCCTCGAGTCGACGGGTGGCCAGCCCCAGCTCGAGGACGTCCATGACCCGGTCGGCCAGCACGGCCAGCGCCGCGGCCTGGTGGTCGGTCGAGGGTGCGGACCCGTTCGTCGTACACGCTGAGGGCGCCGATCACGGTGCCGTCGGGGGTCGTCAGCGGGTGCCCGGCGTAGGAGCGCGCCGGACGCACGCCACGCGTCACCATGGGGTGCTCGGCGAACCTGCGGTCGCGGGTCAGGTCCGAGATCACGACCAGGCCCGGGGCCTCCAGGACGCGGGCGGCGATGGAGAGCGCGACCTCGCTGTCGTGGGGCTGGGCCCCGGCGGCCGCCACCTGGCGCTGCTGGGTGTCGGTGATCAGGTCGACCGTGCCGCACGGGGCTTCGCAGATGGTCGCGGCGAGCCCCACCAACGCCGTCAGGTCGGGTCGCGGCGGCCGGTCGAGGACGGCGTACTTCTCGATCGCGGCCACCCGGCGCCGGTCCGCCATGGAGGTCACGGGGGGAGCATGACACAGGGAGCCCCGCGTCGGGCGGGTTCGGCGAGGCGCGTTCAGCGGGGCTGGTTCAGACCCCCGGGGCGCCCCAGATCGCCAGCCAGCGCTGCAGGTCCTGCTCGAGGGGGAGCTCGCCGGCGAGCGCGTCCCGGACCTGCAGCTCGCGGAGGTTGTCGCGCTGCTGGGGACCCGACGGGGCGAAGGGGTAGAACGTGCCGCGCTTGTAGAGGTAGACGAGGCCGAGGCGGCGCCCGTCGGGGTCGGCGAACCCGACCAGGGAGCAGAGCAGCCCGTCGCCGAAGCCCTGCTCCTCCAGCGCCGTGTTGACGGCGTGCAGGTCGGTGCACAGCCCTGCGAGGTCCTCGGGCGCCCGCCGGGCGGTGAGCCAGGTGAAGCCGAAGTCGTCGGTGGTCGTCTCGACGTCGGGGGCGTCCGGGTTGCCGTCGAGGAGCGCGACGACGTCCCGCCGGGTCTCCTCGAACGCGGCCCCGGTGGCCGCCCGGAAGCAGACCGACCCGACCCCGGTGGGCTCGAGCGCGAGGGCGGTCTGCAACGTGATCGCGGCGGTCGGGACCAGGAACAGGGAGTCGAGATCCGGGCGGGTCGCCCGTCGGCGGCCGCGCAGGGCGTCCCAGAGACTCACGTCGGCTCCGCTCAGGGCTGACGGCGGTCGAGCTCGGTCTGGATCTTCGCCAGCTGCTCGAGCCGCTGCTCCAGCGACGGGTGGGTGGAGGTGAGGGTCTTCAGGCTCGCGCCGCTGATCGCCGGGGCGATGCACAGGGCGTTGAGGGACTTCGGCGCCCGCAGGTCGCGCTGCGGGATCGCGGCGATCTCGCCGGTGATCTTCTGCAGCGCCGAGCCGAGGGCGGCCGGCTTGAGCGTCAGGTAGGCGCCCGACCGGTCGGCGCACAGCTCGCGGTAGCGGGACAGCAGTCGCAGCAGGAAGAAGCTGACGGCGTACACGACGAGGCTGGCGACGAGCGCGACCACGAAGAACGCCGCGGTGTTGCGGTCGCGGCGCCCCATCAGCCCTCCGAACCGAGCGCCCTGCAGCAGCATGCCCGCGACGATCCCGGCCGAGGACGCGGCGGTCATCACCAGCACGTCGCGGTGCGCGACGTGGGACAGCTCGTGGGCCAGCACGGCCTCGAGCTCCTCGGGAGTCAGCTTGCCCATGATCTCCCGGGTCACGCAGACCACCGCGCGGTCGGGCGAGCGGCCGGTCGCGAAGGCGTTGGGGATGGGCATCTCGCTGATCCCGACCCGCGGCTTGGGCATCTCGGCGAGCGCGCACAGGCGGTCGATCGTGCCGTGCAGCTCGGGCTCCTCCTCCGGGGTGACCTCGTAGGCCCGCATCGCCCGCATCGCGGTCTTGTCGGAGTTCCACCACTGCCAGAGCGCGATGCCGATGCCGGCCACGCCGATGATCGGGACGGCTCCCTGGTAACCGGCGGAGCCGGCCGCGAGCATCAGGCCGACCACCAGCGCGACGAACAGCCCGCCCAACAGGAACAGGACCGTCGTCATCCGGACGGTCAGGCCGGTGTCGTCGACGAACCGGGTCTTCACCCCGGGATCAACCCGTCGTCGCTGAGCAACGCCCGGACCTCGTCGATCGTGGCGTCGGCGGGCGGGAGGATCAGGTCGGACTCGTCGAGGCTCTCCGCGCTGTGGGGGACGCCCACCGTCCGGACGCCGTCGAGCAGGGTCGCCAGGGCGCTGGTGAACGTGTCGACGTCACCGGAGTCGACCGCGGCCTCGAGGGCGGCGTCGTACTCGTTGAGGCGGTCCAGTGCCTCGTCGGAGACGTCGTACTGCCCCTCGCCGAGGATCCGGATGATCATTGCTTCTGCCCGCCCTCGGTCGTGGTCTCGGGCGACTCCGACAGGATGTCGCCGCCTTCGATCGCCTGCGGCTGGCTGCTTCCCTTGAGCTTGGCCAGCTCGGCCTCCACGTCGGCCTCGGAGCTCATCGAGTCGAGCTCGCGGGAGATGTCGTCGCCGCCGCCGACCTGGCTGACGTCGTCGAGGGCACCGGAGGCGATCAGCTCGTCGATCGCACCGGCCCGGGCCTGCATCTGGGCGGTCTTGTCCTCGGCCCGCTGGATGGCCAGCCCGACGTCGCCCATCTCCTCGCCGATGCCGGACATCGCCTCGTTGATCTTGGTCTGCGCCTCGGCGGCGGTGTAGGTGGCCTTGATCGTCTCCTTGCGGGTGCGGAAGGACTCGACCTTGGCCTGCAGTCGCTGCTGGGCGAGGGTGAGCTTCTCCTCCTCGCCCTGGAGCTGGGCGTGCTGGGCCTTGAGGTCGGAGATCTGCGAGGTGAGACCGGACTTGCGGGTCAGCGCCTCGCGGGCGAGGTCCTCGCGTCCCATCGAGATCGCCTTCTCGGCCTGGCCCTGGAGCTTGGTCGACTGCGCCTCCAGCTGGTTGACCTGGAGCTCGACCCGCTTGCGGCTGGTCGCGACGTCGGCCACGCCGCGGCGTACCTTCGCCAGCAGGTCCAGCTGCCGTTGGTAGCTGTAGTCGAGCGTCTCGCGCGGATCCTCGGCCCGGTCCAGCGCCTTGTTGGCCTTGGACCTGAAGATCAGGCTGATGCGCTTCATGAGACTCATGGGGTCCGACCCCTCCTCGCCGTCGTTCGTCACCGCTTGTTGCGGCCAACCCTAGTGCGGGAGAGCAAGGTGGGCGAGGGAAAGCCGACGGGTAGGGTTGGGCCCGTCCATCCCTGAACGACCTGAAGGTTCCCGCGTTGTTCCGTCGCACCAAGCCCGAGGCGGACGCCTCCGTCACCCCGGCCCCCGACAAGGTCGGCGGCAAGGGCCGTCCGACACCCAGCCGCCGCGAGGCCGAGGCCGCGGCCAAGGCGCGCGCCAAGGTGCCGCGGACCCGCAAGGAGATCGCGAAGGCGCAGCGTGCCGCCCGGACCGAGTCGAGCCAGAAGGTGCGGGCCGCGATGAAGTCGGGCGACGAGCGCTACTTCCTGGCCCGCGACAAGGGGCCGGTCCGCTCCTTCATCCGCGACTTCGTCGACAGCCGCTTCTCGTTCATCGAGCTGATGATCCCGCTGCTGATCGTGACCATGATCCTGGGCTCCGCCGGGAGCGCGCGGATGGCCGGGATCGGCAACAGCATCCTCTTCGGAACGATGCTGCTGGTCGTGGTGGACATCCTGTTCATGCGGCGCCGGATGCGTCGTGAGCTGGCCCGCCGGTTCCCCGACGAGGACCCCAAGGGCACCACCTACTACGCGATCATGCGGTCGCTGCAGATGAAGTTCATGCGGCTGCCCAAGGCGAAGGTGAAGATCGGCCAGGAGCTCCCCGAGCACTACCGGTGAGCATCGGGCTGGGGCTGGGCCTGGCCGCCGGCCTGGGCGCGGCCCTGCTGTTCGGGTGCGGTGCGGTGCTCCAGGCCTCCGCCGTACGCCGCGAGGTCGGCGCGGCCGGCCGGCTCGGCTCCTTCCTGGCCGTGGCCGTGCGCGACCCCCGCACCCTGCTGGCCGTCGCGCTCTACCTGCTCGGTTTCCTGCTGCACGTGGTCGCCGTGGCCCTGGTCCCGCTCTACCTCGCCCAGGCAACCGTGGCCATGTCGCTGCCGGTCACGGCACTGCTCTCGCGGGCACTCGCCGAGCACCTCGGCATCCGGCACTGGTCGCTGCTCGGGGCGGTCACCCTGGGCCTCGTCCTGCTGGCCCTCGGGTCGGGCAAGCCGGGTGCCAGCGTCACCGACGCCGGCTTCGCCGTCGCACTGGTGGTCGGCGTCCTCGCGGTCGCCGCCGCCGCGCCGCTGGTCCTGCGCCTCGGCGGGGTCGGCCTCGGGACCGCCGCCGGAGTCGGGTACGCCGGGTCGGCGATCGCGATCCGTGGGCTGGACTGGCCCGTGGGCACGACCGTGGTGGCCGCCGCGGTCGCCGTCCCCGCGTTCAGCCTCGTCGCGTTCTGGCTGTACTCCCTCGGCATGAGCCGCGGCGGGGTCCCCCACGTGACCGCACCGCTGACCGTGGTCTCGACGTTCGTGCCGGCGCTGGTCGGTGTCGCCTGGCTCGGGGACGGGGTCCGGGACGGCTGGTGGGCAGCAGTGCTGGTCGGGCTGGTCCTGGCCACGGCGGGCACCCTCGCGCTCGGTCGCGACGTCGTTGCGGTGGAGCCAGCGCGGCCCGGCTGACCGGCGTACTTCGGGAGACCAGGGGTCATCGACGTCGGGGCGGTCCGGAGGACCCCGTAACCGACACGTCGGCTCCGGCGTTGCCCCGGTATGCGCTCCGACCTCCCCCTGAGCCGTCGCCGCCTGCTCGGTGCCGGCGCGGGCGTCGCCGTCTTCGGCGGTCTCGGTGCCACGACCGGGTCCGCACCGAGCGTGGCCGTCCCGCTCGGCCCGGACCGGGCCAGGTTCCTGGACCGCGACGAGCTGGCGACGCTGCGAGCCCTGGTCGACCGGGTCGTCCCCGGTGAGGGGGAGGACACCACGCCCGGCGCCGTCGCGGCGCACTGCCACCAGGCCATCGACTCCCTCCTGGGCGCCTTCACCGTCACGCCGCCGCGGATCTATGCCGGCGCGCCGTTCTCCGACCGGGGCGGGTCACCGGTCAACCACTTCGAGGACTTCCTCCCGCTGGACCGCTACGAGCGGATGGCGTGGATGCTGCGGATCCTGGGCTCGCGCGGGCAGCGCCGTCTCGAGCGCAACGGCCCGGTCACCGGCTACCAGCGCACCTACCGGCGCGGCCTCGCCGCGTTGGAGGAGAGCGTCCCCGGCGGCTTCTCCAACGCCCCCGGACCGGCACGTGACCTCGCCCTGCGCAACGAGGACCCCGACATCCGCGCGCTGGTCGACCTGGCCGTCCCGCACACCGTGCAGTTCATGTACGGCGCCCCGGAGTACGGCGGGAACCGCGACCTGGTCGGGTGGACCACCACCGACTTCGAGGGCGACGTCCAGCCGCGCGGCTACACCGACGAGCAGGTGACCGACCCCGAGCCGTCCTCCCCCACCGACCTGGCCGAGGACCTGATCGGGTCCCCGCTGGTGGCGATGGGCTCCCCCGAGCTCGTGCACGGCGTGCTCGCGGTCGCCGGTGACCGGTGGTCGGGGCTGCGGTCGGCCCTCGAGCCCCTGGCCACACCGGCTGGCGACGTACGGTCCGGGCTCGACGCGCTGCACCACTTGGCCGACGGCTTCGTCGCCGAGCGGAGCGCCGACTCGTGAGCGAGGCCGTCGTCATCGGCTCCGGCGCGGCCGGCAGCGTCGCCGCGTGGGAGCTGGCCCGCCGCGGCTGGGACGTGACCGTCCTCGAGCGCGGCCGCAACCTGCGCCCGGGGCTCGGCGAGCGGCCCAGCGGCGAGCTGGACACGCTCTACGGCTCCGACGAGATCAAGGGGCTCCGACAGTTCGGCTTCCCCGACCCGTTGCTGGAGCCCTACACGACCCGCACCCAGGCCGAGGCCGAGCAGGGCGTCGCCCGATCGGCCACCGGCGCGCTCGGACAGCTCGGCGCCGCGGTCGGCGGCACGACGCTGCACTACAACGCCAAGACGCCGCGGTTCTGGAAGCAGGACTTCACGCTGGCCAGCGACCACGGCCCGGTCGAGGGCGCGCAGGTCGCCGACTGGCCGATCTCCTACGACGACCTGGCGCCGTACTACGACATCGTCGAGCGCCGGGTCGGCATCCAGGGGAACCGTTCCGCGATCCCGGCCCGCACCCTCGAGCAGTCGCCACGAAGCCGCGACTTCGTGATGCCGCCCAACCCGACCGGTCACGCCGCAGCGCTGCTCGCCGAGGGCGCCGCCGCGATGGGCTACGAGGCCTACCCCTATCCGGCGGCGGTCAACTCCGAGCCGTACGCCGGCAGGCCGGCCTGCAACTCCTGCGGCCTGTGCTCGGGCTTCGGCTGCGCCATCAACGCCCGCGGCGACGCGCTCGTCTCCTGGCTCAACCCCGCGATCCGCACCGGCCGGGTGCGGGTCGTGCCGCGCGCCTACGTGCACCGGATCGAGACCAACCGTCGCGGCACCCGCGCCCGGGCCGTTCACTACCGGAAGCCGGACGGCACCACCCACCGGCTGCCCGCGACGACCGTCGTCCTCGCCGGAAGCCCGATCAACACGGCCCGGCTGCTGCTGCTCTCCCGCAGCAGCGCGCACCCGCACGGCCTCGGCAACCGGTCCGACCAGGTCGGCCGGAACATGATGTTCCACAACTTCACCCTGGCCGCCGCCCTCTACGACGAGGACATCAAGCCGCTCCGGGCCCAGTCGACGACGCTCCAGGTCGACGACCTGGTCGGCCCGTTCACCGGTCCCGAGGTGACCGCGATGGGCGTCCCCTACGTCACCGGCGGGATCGTGCAGGTCGGCAGCGCGATCCCGGCCGTCGGCGAGGCGATGCTGCTGGCCGGCCTGATCGGCTACGGCCAACCGCTCAAGCAGGCGATGAAGGCCGGCCTCCTGCACGCCCGCACCGCGGGCTCCCAGCTGATCCAGCAGGACCTGCCCCAGGCCGAGAACCGCGTCGACCTCGACCCCACGGTCACGGACTTCCTCGGCACGCCGTCCGCGCGGATCACCTACAGCCCGCACCAGCACGAGAAGGCCGCCGCCACCCTGCTCGGGGCGCGGCTGCTGGCGATGCACCGGCTGGCGCCCGGCTCGCGGGCGGCCGCGATCGTGCCCTACCCGATCCTCAGCGACGGGATCACCTACACCGCCCACCTGGCCGGGACCACCCGCATGGGGACCGACCCGGACACCTCCGTGTGCGCCCCCGACGGCCGGCTGCACGAGGTGTCGAACGTGTACGTCGCGGACGGCTCGACGTTCCCGACGTTCCCCGGCTTCAACCCCACCCTGACCATCATGGCCAACGCGCTGCGGATCTCCCGCGCGATGGCGTCGTGAGGAGATGTCGATGTGTGAGTCCTGCTCCCCCGGCCTGACCCGCCGCAGCCTCGTCGCCGGGCTGGGTGCGGCCGGACTTGCGGCTGCCCCTCTGGTTCCGGCCGCGGCCGACCGGAGACCGGAGACCGCACCGGCTGCTGGTGTTCAGCCGCACGACCGGGTTCCGGCACGCCTCGATCGAGGTCGGGGTGGAGACGATCCGGCAGCTCGGCGCCGAGCACGGGTTCGCCGTCGTGCACACCGAGGACCAGCGCGAGTTCCGGGCCCGCAACCTGCGGCGGTTCACGGCGGTGGTGTTCCTCAACACCACCGGCCACGTGCTGGACGACCGCGGACGGCGCGACCTCCGCGACTTCGTGGTCTCGGGCGGGGGCTGGGCGGGTGTCCACTCCGCGGCCGACACCGAGTACGACTGGGACTTCTACACCCGGCTGCTCGCCCGCGGCCGCTTCCTGTGCCACCCCGTCCAGCAGCCCGGAGTGATCGTCCGGGAGGACCCCGACCATCTCGCGACCCGACATCTGCCCCAGCGGTGGCAGGTCCCGTTCGAGGAGTTCTACTCCTTCACCGACAACCCGCGGCCGCGCGCCCGGGTGCTGCTGAGCATCGACGAGTCGACGTACCAGCAGGACCCCAACACCTCCCAGCTGCCCAGCGAGGAGCAGCCGTTCCCGCCGCCCGAGGGGGTGTCCGGCGTGATGGGCGACCATCCGATGTCGTGGCAGCGACCGATCGGTGACGGCCTGTCGTGGTACACCGCGCTCGGCCACGAGATCGGGATGTACGTCGACCCCGACTACCGCCAGCACCTGCTCGGCGGGCTGCTCACCGCGACCCGGCACGGCCGCCGGAACCTGCCCGCCGCCGGTGGTTGAGCAGGGAGGCGCCCCGGCGCCGACCGTGTCGAAACCCCCGCACCCGACGGGCTAGGGCGAGTGCCCACAGTCACCGGGTTTCGACGCTGCCGTCGCGACCTCCTTCGTCGGTCGCGGGCCTTGCTCAACCTTCGCGAGCCACGGACCGCGCTCGTTCCTCGCGCGCTCCTGCTCGCTCCTCAGGCATCGTAGTCGAGGACGACCTTCGCGGACGTGGGGTGGGACTGGCAGGTGAGGACGTAGCCCTTCTCGATCTCGTCGGGCTCCAGCGCGTAGTTGGCGTCCATCTGGACCGTGCCCTCCACCAGGCGGGCCCGGCAGGTGCCGCAGACCCCGCCCTTGCAGGCGAACGGCAGGTCCGAGCGGACCCGCAGCCCGGCGTCGAGGACCCCGACGTCGTCGGGGCGCAGCGAGAACTCCGAGGACCGGCCGTCCAGCCGGATCGTCACGGACGCAGCGCCCTCGGCGCCGTCGTCGAGGGCCGCCACCGGCGCCCGTGGCACGGGGTCGGCGTGGAACAGCTCGGTGTGGATGCGGGTCGCGCCCTCCTCGGCGAGCACTCCGCGCAGCTCCCCGACCATCTCCTGGGGGCCGCACAGGAACCAGTCGTCGACGTCCTTGGCGGGGACGAAGGCCCCGAGGATGCCGCGCAGCCGCTCGGCGTCGAGCCGCCCGGAGAGGAGCTCGACGTCCTTGGTCTCGCGGGAGAGCACGTGCAGGATCTGGAAACGCTCGGCGAACCGGTCCTTGAGGTCGTGCACCTCGTCGAGGAACATCACCGACCGGCTGGTCCGGTTGGCGTAGACCAGCGTGACGAAGGCGCCCGGCTCCCCCTCGAGGATCGCCGCGACGATCGAGAGCACCGGCGTGATCCCCGAACCAGCCGCGATCGCGACGTAGCGCTTCGCGGCCGACGGGTCGAGCTCGGTGGTGAACCGACCCGCCGGGGTCATCACCTCGAGCTCGTCGCCGGGCCGGAGCCGGGAGACGACCTCCTCGCTGAACGCGCCCCCCGGGAGCCGCTTGACGCCGATCCGGAGGACCCCCGACGAGGGCGGCGTGCAGATGGAGTACGAGCGGCGAACGTCGTCGCCGCCGCGGATACTGAGGTGCTGCCCGTGGGCGAAGGCGTAGTCGTCGCGCAGGTCGTCCGGTACGTCGAACGTGATCGCGACCGAGTCGTCGGTCAGCTCGTCGATGGCCGCGACCTTCAGCGAGTGGAAGGCCGCGTGGCTCTTCGACATCAGAGCGGCTTGAAGTGGTCGAAGGGCTCGCGGCAGCTGCGGCACACCCACAGGGACTTGCACGCGGTCGAGCCGAACCGGCTGGACTCCTGGGTGTCCGGGCTGCCGCACTGGGGGCAGCGGACGCTCAGGGTCAGCGCCACCGGACCTTCCCCGCGCGGCGCCGGCGGCGCGACGCCGTACTCCTGGAGCTTGGCGCGGCCCTCGTCGGTGAGCCAGTCGGTCGTCCAGGCCGGGGAGAGCACGAACTCCACGCACACCTGCCGGAAGCCGGCATCGGTCAGCGCGTCGATCAGGTCGGTGCGGATCGTCTCCATCGCGGGGCAGCCGGAGTAGGTCGGCGTGATCTGCACGTGGACCCGGCCCTGGTCGTCCTCGGTCACGTCGCGGAGGATGCCGAGGTCCTCGATGGTGACGACCGGCAGCTCCGGGTCGAGTACGCCGGCGGCGACCTCCCAGGCGGTGCTCCGCGCAGCGTCGACCGCCGTGCCGTGGGGCCGGCGGTCGGTGGCCGTGCTCGTCGTGATCACCACGTCGCTCCGGGGTGGGAGCGGGTGAGGTGCTGCATCTCGGCGAGCAGGTAGCCCATCTCCTCGGTGTGCACACCTTGGCGGCCACCCCCGAGGGCGGGCGCGACCTGCGGGACGCTCAGGGTGGCCTCGCCGACCACGGCCTCGATCCTGGTGAGGACGCCGGCCCGCAGCGTGGCCGGGTCGACCGCGACCCCGTCCGCCACCAGCGCCTCGTCCACGGTGGAGCCGTCGAAGAGCTCCTCCAGCCACGGCCACTCGGCGTCGAGTGCCGCCTGCATCCGGGCGTGCGACTCCTCGGTGCCGTCGCCGAGCCGGACGACCCAGCGGCGGGCGTGGTCGAGGTGGTAGGCCACCTCCTTGACCGCCTTGCCGGCGATCCCGGCCAGGGTGGCGTCGGTGCTGCGGGACAGTGCGGCGTAGAGCTCGGACTGCCAGGCCGAGAACAGCAGCAGCCGCGCCATCGCGACCCCGAAGTCGCGCTGGTCGCGCTCGACCAGCTTGACGTTGCGGAACTCGCGCTCGTCGCGGAAGTAGGCCAGGTCGTCCTCGCCGCGGCCGGCACCCTCCACCTCACCGGCGTAACCGAGCAGCGTCCGGGCCTGGCCGAGCTGGTCGAGGCCGATGTTGGCCATCGCGACGTCCTCCTCCAGCTGCGGCGAGCGGGCGATCCACCAGCCCATCCGCTGTGCGGAGATCAAGGCGTCGTCGCCGAGCCCCAGGACGTAGTCGAACAGTGGGGTGGTCACAGATGCTCCACTCCCTCGGGCACGTCGTAGAACGTCGGATGGCGGTAGATCTTGTCGGCGGCCGGGTCGAAGAAGGAGTCCCGCTCGTCGGGGGTGCTGGCCTCGATGTCGGCGGAGCGCACCACCCAGAGGGAGACGCCCTCCTGGCGCCGGGTGTAGAGGTCGCGGGCGTTGCGCAGCGCCATCTCGGCGTCGGGCGCGTGCAGGGAGCCGGCGTGGACGTGCGAGAGCCCGCGACGGGACCGCACGAACACCTCCCAGAGCGGCCAGTCGGTGGTCATGCCGCCCCCACCCCGGTGGCGGCGCGCTCCGCCTGCTTGGCGGCGTACGCCGACGCGGCCTCGCGCACCCACGCGCCGTCGTCGTGCGCGCCGACGCGGTGCGCCATCCGCTGCGCGTTGCACGGGCCGTTGCCCTTGATCACCTCGAACAGCTCGGTGAAGTCGACCTCGCCGAAGTCGTAGTGGCCGCGCTCCTCGTTCCACGCGATCTCGGGGTCCGGCAGGCTCAGCCCGAGCGCCTCGGACTGGGGCACCGTCATGTCCACGAACTTCTGGCGCAGCGCGTCGTTGGAGTGGCGCTTGATCCCCCACGCCATCGACTGCGCGGAGTTGGGCGAGTCGTCGTCGGGCGGGCCGAACATCATCAGGGAGGGCCACCAGTAGCGGTTCACCGCGTCCTGGGCCATCTCCTTCTGGGCATCGGTGCCGTGGGACAGCGTGTGCAGGATCTCGAAGCCCTGCCGCTGGTGGAAGGACTCCTCCTTGCAGACCCGGACCATGGCGCGCGCGTAGGGGCCGTACGAGCAGCGGCACAGTGGCACCTGGTTGACGATCGCGGCGCCGTCGACCAGCCAGCCGATCGCGCCGACGTCGGCCCAGGTGAGGGTCGGGTAGTTGAAGATCGAGGAGTACTTCTGGCGGCCGGAGTGCAGCTGGTCGAGCAGGTCGGCCCGGTCGGCGCCGAGGGTCTCGGCGGCGGCGTAGAGGTAGAGCCCGTGCCCGGCCTCGTCCTGCACCTTGGCCATCAGGATCGCCTTGCGGCGCAGGCTGGGCGCGCGGCTGATCCAGTTGCCCTCGGGCTGCATCCCGATGATCTCGGAGTGGGCGTGCTGGGCGATCTGCCGGATCAGCGTCTTGCGGTAGGGCTCGGGCATGTCGTCGCGCGGCTCCACCCGCCCGTCGTCGGCGAGCAGCGCGCTGAACTCCGCCGGGTCGCCGTTCCCGGGGGTCGGACGGTCCTTCTCGGGGCTGCCGAAGTCGTTGCCGTACACCCTCCCCACGCTACACCTACTTGTTACAGATCACAGCATCTGTGGCGCCTGTTTGTAAGACGCGGAGTCCCGAACCGGCGCGTTCCGTGATCTGGCCCAAGATCGGGTGGGCATGGCGAGCGAGGGTGCCGGGAGGCCGAGTGCGGATGTGTCGGTGCGGGTGGCGTGGGCCGACGACGCGGAGGCGATCACGGCGGTGCAACAGCGCGCGTGGCAGGCGTCGTACGCCGACCTGTTGCCGGCCAGCGCTCCTGGAGGTCGATCCGGAGCGGGCCGCGGCGGTGTGGCGGCAGATGCTGACCCGGCCCGCGGAGGCGCGCAGCCGGGTGTTGGTGGCGCTCGAGCGCAACCGCGTCGTCGGGTTCGCGATCACCTGCCCCGCCGTCGACCCGGACTGCGACCCGGGCACGGATGCTGAGCTCATGGAGTTCACCGTCGACCCTCCCGAGCGGGGCAAGGGCCACGGCTCGCGCCTGCTGCAGGCCGCCGCGGAGACGATGGCGGCCGACCGGTTCCTTCGGGGCGTGCTGTGGGCGATCGCCTCGGACGACGCCCTGCGGGAGTTCCTCGCCGGTGCCGGCTGGGCGCCGGACACCGCACACCGGGAGCTCGACCTCGACGGGGAGGGCACGACCCTCGTCAAGCAGGTTCGGCTGCACACTCTCCTGGGCGATACCTCTTGATTTTCCGGCGCGGCGCGCGACGATGGTCTCCTGACCGCGGCGCCGATCCGGCCCGGGCGGATGCAAGGGGAAACCAGCATGTTCGGTCCATTGCCGCAGCTCTACCGCATCCTCGTGGTCGCCTTCGCGATCCTGGTCTTCATCGGCGGCGGCCTGTGGTTGGCCCACATCTTCGAGGTTCCCCTCCCCTACGGCGGCATCCTGGGCGGCACCGGCGTCGGCGCCCTGATCGCCTACGCCCTGGTGCACGACTTCTCGCACCGCTCCGAGCCCCGACCGCTCCGCATCCACCGCCGCCGCTGACACTCCCCGGTAGTGGCGCCGTGACCGAGGGCGCCCTGGATCCCCGCGAGCGCGCCGGGATCGTCCGCGACAGCCTCGGCGTCGGCATCGCGACCGGCACGTACGGCATCTCGTTCGGCGCGGTCTCCGTGGCGGCCGGCCTCTCGGTCGCCCAGACCTGCGTGCTGTCCCTGCTGATGTTCACCGGGGCCAGCCAGTTCGCACTGGTCGGCGTCCTGGCCTCCGGCGGGGCTCCGCTCTCCGGCGCCGCCACGGCCCTGCTGCTCGGCACCCGGAACACGCTGTACGGCCTGCGGCTGGCGCCATTGCTCGCGTGGTCGGGCGTCCGGCGGGTCGCCGCCTCGCACCTCGTCATCGACGAGTCCACGGCGATGTCGGTCACCCGGCCGACCACCGCGCAGGCCCGGCTCGGCTTCCTCACGACCGGCCTCACCGTCTTCGCGTTGTGGAACGCCGCCACCCTGCTCGGCGCGCTGGCCGGTACGGCGATCGGTGACCCGCGCACCTTCGGGCTGGATGCAGCCGTGGGCGCGGCGTTCCTCGCGCTGCTCTGGCCACGGCTGACCGATCGCCGCAACCAGCTCGTGGCGCTCGGCGCGGTCGCGGTGGCCCTCGGGCTGGTCCCGGTCGCCGCCGCGGGCGTGCCGGTCCTGGCGGCGGCCGGCGTGGCCCTGCTGGCCGGCGCTCTCAGCCGTCAACCGGACCCGACCGAGTTCCCGGAGCAGCCGCGATGATGTGGGTCGCGGTGATCGGCGCGGGAGTGGGCTGCTACCTGCTCAAGCTGGCCGGGCTCTCCATCCCCCCGCGGGTGCTCGAGCACCCGACGATGGAACGGATCGCGGACCTGATCCCGGTCGCGCTGCTGGCGGCGCTGGTCGCCGTCCAGGTCTTCTCCACCGGGCCCGCGCTCGTCCTGGACGCCCGCGCCCTGGCGCTCGGCGTCGCGGTGGTCCTGCTGCTCCTCCGCGCGCCGTTCCTGGTCGTGGTGTTCGGGGCGGCGCTCGTCGCCGCGCTCGTCCGGCTGGCCTGACGTCGCGGATGGGGCGTTGCGAGGCTCAGCCGATGCGCTGGAGTCCGTAGCCCTCGGTGGCCGCCCAGTCGACAGCCGCCTGCAGGTCGTCGACCTCGAAGGACACGTTGCGCAGTCCCGGTCACCGCCGCGCACGTCGTCGAGCCGCACCCCGACGGGAGCCGGCTCACCCTCGCCCTGACCGTGTCCGGTCCGCTGTCGGGGCTCGGCTGGCTGATGACGCGGTCGCTGACCAGGCGGTACGTCGAGACGGAGGCCGCGTCGATCACGAGGGCCGCCGAGACCTCGGCCACGTAGCCGAAGCCGTCGATCCCCGGAGCACTGGCGCGGGCGTGACGACCCCACAACTCAGCTTGGAGGGTCGCCGAAGCTCCGGTAGCCCGGGTTAGTTAGCGCTCACTAAGTGGCCGGGGCAGGGGCGACAGCCCACCGGCCAGCACGCACTATCTGCGGCGTGAGCGGAGGTTTGCGATGAGCCTGCGCAGTGCCACACCTGGACACGCGATGCGCCCCGGCGAGGTCGGCCGCAGCAGCGCAGACGGACGCGCAGCAGGCACTCGCGTGCCGTGTCGCTGCGGTATTACCGTGGCCCTCGAGGCGGGTCGATCATGCTGCTGAGGTCCCCGGAAGCGGCGGCTTGGCACGACTTGACGGCCGTGGTGGGCACCTGCGCGAGACCCGAGGAAGCGACATGTCAGGACGCAAATGCAGCATCCTTGTAGCCGCTCTGGGACTCGCGCTCGTCGCGGGCTGCGGAGGCGGGGGAGAACCGGCTGGTCAAGACGCCACCGCAACCATCACGGCCACCGCAAACGCGGCAACGCCCCCGGGCGAGATGCCCCGTTCTCGCCCATCAAGGTCTTCTCCGACCTGGTGGAGCGCGAGTACCCGCCGGGAACCTTGAGGAACATCGCCCAGGCAATCTGTGAACAGGTACGCACCGGCGACCCCGCCTCGTCGCATCCATGGCGGGAGATGATCGGTTACATCGGCGAGCGCCGTGTGGGGGCGTTCATCGCCTACTCGGTCGCCACGTACTGTCCAGAGGACGGCGAAGGTCTCATCGATCTCATGGGCGCCCATGTCAGCCAGGGAGGCTGAGGTTCATGTTGGCTTCGCCGTCCCCCATATGTGCACCTCGCGGCCACTCCGCCGCGCGATCCAACTGGAACACGATCGGCAACAGGGCGGCCGCCTCAACGCGACAGTTCCGGATGGTCCATCGCACGCCATGTACGGCACTGGGTGCACGTATTCGGACGTACCTAATGGCCGCGTTCGACCCGAGTCCACGCCTGGACATGCCCTCCCGTTGGTCGTTGGGTACGTCCGAATACGACCCCGAGACGTCGCCCTCAACTCGGCAGTTCCGGACGGTTGAAGAGCAGGGCCCACCCACGACAGAAATCGGCAGGAGGTCATGCGAATTGTGGCCTCTAGCGCCCGCATCGCATGACGTCCCGCGGGACGGGACGTGATCAGGCCAGGTCGAGGACGTGCTCGAGCCCGACGGTCAACCCCGGCCGGTCGGAAATCGCCCGCAGCCCCGCCAGCACGCCGGGGGTGAAGGACGCGCGGTCGAGCGAGTCGTGGCGGATGGTGAGGGTCTCCCCCAGCCCGCCGAGGATGACCTCCTGATGGGCCACGAGGCCGCGGATGCGCAGGCCGTGCACACGAATGCCCTCGACGTCGGCGCCCCGCGCGCCGTCGAGCGCGGTCGAGGTCGCGTCGGGCACCGGCGCCGAGCCGGCCTCGCGCCGGGCGGCGGCGATCAGCTGCGCCGTACGCCGTGCGGTGCCGGACGGTGCGTCGGCCTTGTCCGGGTGGTGCAGCTCGACGACCTCGACCGACTCGTAGAACGGTGCCGCCTCGGCCGCGAACTTCATCATCAGGATCGCGCCGATCGAGAAGTTGGGGGCGATCAGGACGCCGGTACCGGGCGAGTCGGCCAGCCACTGGCGCAGGGTCTCCAGCCGCGACTCGTCGAAGCCGGTCGTCCCGACGACGGCATGGATGCCGTGGTCGATGCAGAACTCCAGGTTGTCCATCACGGCGTCGGGGTGGGTGAAGTCGACGACCGCCTGGGCGCCGCTGCTGACGAGCTCGTCCAGCTCGTCGTCGACGTCGATCGCGGCGACGAGCTCGGTGTCGGGCGCCGCCTCGACGGCCCGGCACACCTCGGCGCCGACCTTGCCCTGCGCACCCAGTACTCCGACCTTGAGGGGGGCCTCGACCGACTCGCTCACGCGACCAACCTAGGACATCGTCGCCACGGCCCGGGAGGTCGGTGACTCGCGTGTTCGGGTTCTGGCAGGCTGGTGCCCATGCGGTTGCAGACGATCCCGCCCCGGATCCGGTGGGCGGTCGACCTGATGGACGTCCAGCCGTCCGACAGCATCCTCGAGATCGGCTGCGGTCCCGGCGCAGCGGCGGAGCTGATCTGTCAGCGACTGGTGAGCGGGAAGCTGTTCGCGATCGACCGCTCCGAGTCCGGCGTGGACCGGACCCGCCGGCGCAACCAGAAGTACGTCGACGGCGGCCGGCTCACCGTCCGCCAGATCGACCTGGCCACGCTGCGGGTGCCGGTGAAGCGGCTGAACAAGGTGTTCGCGTTCAACGTCAACCTGTTCTGGGTCCGCGCCTGCCGTGACGAGGTGGCGCTCCTCCACGAGCGGGTGCTCCCCGGTGGCGCGGTCTACCTGTTCTACGAGGCCAAGATGCCCGAGCTGGTGCCCAACATCGTCGAGAAGGCGTCGGCCTCGCTGCGCGACGGTGGGTTCCGCGTGTCGGTGGTGGAGCAGAAGGCGCCCGCGGTCGTCTGCATCGTCGGGAAGCGATGACGTCCCGCCTTGCTTAAGGCTAGAACCTAACTTATCCTCTTCAACAGGGAATTGCCTTACGAAGGGGGTCGGAGATGGGGGTCATGGTGCTCACCGTCGACCAGCGCGCCAGTCGTTCCGGCCCGGACCTGGTTCCGGTCCTGCTCGAGGACCTCGCCGAGGTCCCGACCCTGTCGGCGTTCGAACGCACCGCCGGCGACGAGATCCAGGGCCTGCTCACGGAACCCGCCGCGGTCCCGCTTGCCCTCGAGACCCTGCTGCGCCAGGACGCGTGGTACGTCGGCATCGGGATCGGAACGATCGACGACCCGCCCCCCACCAGCGCCCGGGCCGGCCGCGGCCAGGCCTACCTGCATGCCCGCGACGCGGTCACCTCGGCCAAGGCCGGCCCGTGGCACGTGCGGGTGCTCGGTGAACACCCCGCCTCCCGCCAGCTGGAGTCGGCCCTCTGGCTGTGGGCCGCCCTCCTGGGACGACGTACCCGGAAGGGTTGGGAGGTCGCCGACCTCGTCGACGACGGACAGTCCTATGAGCAGGCCGCCCGGCAGCTGGGTGTCAGCCCGTCCGCGGTCAGCCAGCGCGCGCTGGCTGCGGGCGTCGTGGAGGGTCGGCGGGCCAGAGAGCTGGTGGCCCACCTCGCCTCCGCGCTGCTGTCCCCGGAACCACGCCCATGACCCCCGACAACTACGGTCAGCTCGCCCTGGCCTTCCTGGGCGCGACCGCACTCGCCGCGGGCCTGGCCTGGATCCCCTCCGGCCGCCAGCTGTGGGCCCCGGCCGCCGTCGTGCTGCTCGGGGCCACTGGTCTGGTGGCCGCACTCCCCTCGCAGGTCGCGGTGGATGGCTCCGCGCTCGTCACCCTGGCGACGGTGCTGGCGGGGCTGGTCGCGGTCGTCGGGCGGTGGCCCGATCACCGCCGCTGGTGTTCGACGTCATCGACCGACACGAGCACCGACCCCAGGACTCGATCGAGATGGCCGGTTCGGTCCTGCGGGGTGGCGCCTGGATCGGAGTGCTGGAACGGGCCGCCATCTTCGTCGCCCTGATGGCCGGCTGGCCCGAAGGTGCGGCGGTCGCCCTGGCGATCAAGGGAGTCGGTCGCTACCCCGAGCTGCGCGACGCCGGGAAGACGGCGCTGGGCGGTGCCGCCGAGCGCTTCATCATCGGAACGTTCACCAGCGCGCTGTGGGCGGTGGGCTGTGCCGGCGTGGCCGGCCTGTTGACCGGCTGATCCCACCCGAGCGGCGGCTCAGGCCGGGCCGACGACCGCCAGGATCTCCGGCTGGGAGAACAGGTCGTGGGCGACCGAGCGGACGTCCTCGAGCGTGACCGCCTCGATCCGCGCCAGGATCTCGTCGATCCCGAGCAGCTCGCCGTAGACGAGCTCGGCCTGCGCGATCCGCGACATCCGGGCGGCGGAGTCCTCCAGGCCGAGCACCAGGCCGCCGCGGAGCTGGCCCTTGGCGCGGGTCAGCTCGAGCTCGGAGATCCCGTCGTCGGTCACCTTGCGCAGCTCGGCCCGTACGGTGCTCAGCACCTCGTCGAGGCGATCCGGCAGGCAGCCCACCGACACGCCGACCACACCGGCGTCGGCGTGGTGGCTGGCGAAGGAGAACACCGAGTAGGCGAGCCCGCGGCGCTCACGCACCTCCTGGAACAGGCGGGACGACGTGCCGCCCCCCAGCGCCGTGTTGAGCACGCCCAGCGCGAAGCGGCGGTCGTCGGACCGGGTCATCCCGTTGACGCCGAGGACGAGGTTGACCTGCTCGAAGGGACGCCGCGTCGTCGATCGGCCCGCGTTCACCCGCCGGACCCGGGTGCCGGCGAGCGGCGCGACCGGAGTCTCGTTGCCGGCCAGGAACCCGTGCCGCCCGAAGGACGCGCCGGACCTGCCGGACCAGGCTCGTGTGGTCCACGGCTCCGGCCGCGGCGACCACCATGGTCTCCGGCCGGTAGTGCCGCCGGTGGAAGCGGGCGATCTGGTCCCGGGTGAGGCCGGTGATCGACTCCACCGTGCCGGCGATCGGGCGGCCGAGCGGGGTGTCGCCGTACGCCTGGGTGTTGAACAGGTTGTGCACCACGTCGTCGGGGTCGTCGTCGTGCATCGCGATCTCGTCGAGGATCACGTCGCGCTCCGCCTCGACGTCGGCGGCCGCGAGGAGCGAGTCGGTCATCATGTCGCCGAGCACGTCCACCGCGAGCGGCAGGTCGGCCTCGAGCACCCGCGCGTGGAAGCAGGTGTACTCCTTGGCGGTGAAGGCGTTGAACTCGCCGCCGACCGAGTCGAGCGCCACCGAGATGTCCATCGCGGACCGGCCGCGGGTGCCCTTGAACAGCAGGTGCTCCAGGAAGTGCGAGCAGCCGTGCAGGGCCGGGGTCTCGTGGCGGGAGCCGACCCCCACCCAGACGCCGACGGTGGCCGACCGGGCGCCGGCCATCTCCTCGCTGATCACCCGCAGCCCGCCGGGCAGGACGGTACGACGCACGCGCGACGTCACCCGCCCGTCGGTGTCCTTGACGGTCTCGACCGTCCGGGTCGACCCGGTCTTCTGCCGAACGGACAACCGGCCGGCAGCTGGCTGCCGGCCGGTTGTGCGATGCGTGGAGCGAGTGGTCACTCGGCCTCGTCGGCGGGCGCCTCGTCGGAGGCGCCGTCCCCCTCGACGACCGGGACCAGCGACAGCTTGCCGCGGTCGTCGATCTCGGCGATCTGGACCTGGATCTTCTGGCCGACCGAGACCACGTCCTCGACCGCGTCGACCCGCTTGCCACCGGCCAGGGAACGCAGCTTGCTGATGTGCAGCAGGCCGTCCTTGCCGGGCAGCAGCGAGACGAACGCACCGAAGTTGGTGGTCTTCACGACCGTGCCGAGGTAGCGCTCGCCGATCTCGGGCATCGTCGGGTTGGCGATGGCGTTCACCGCGGCGCGGGCGGCCTCGGCAGCCTCGCCGTTGGTGGCACCGATGTAGACCGTGCCGTCGTCCTCGATGGACAGGGTCGCGCCGGTGTCGTCCTGGATCTGGTTGATCACCTTGCCCTTGGGGCCGATGACCTCGCCGATCTTGTCGACCGGGACCCGGACGCTGATGATCCGCGGGGCGTGGATCGACATCTCCTCGGGCTCGTCGATGGCCTCGGCCATCACGTCGAGGATCGCCAGCCGCGCGTCGCGGGCCTGGGTCAGGGCCGCGGCCAGCACCTCGGCGGGGATGCCGTCGAGCTTGGTGTCGAGCTGGAGCGCGGTCACGAACTCGCGGGTGCCGGCGACCTTGAAGTCCATGTCGCCGAAGGCGTCCTCGGCGCCGAGGATGTCGGTCAGCGCGACGTACTGGGTCTCGCCGTCGACCTCGCCCGAGATCAGGCCCATCGCGATACCGGCGACGGAGGCCTTGAGCGGCACACCGGCCTGCAGCAGCGACAGGGTGGAGGCGCACACCGAGCCCATCGAGGTGGAGCCGTTGGAGCCCATCGCCTCGGAGAGCTGACGGATCGCGTAGGGGAACTCCTCACGCGAGGGCAGCACCGGCAGCAGCGCGCGGCGCGCGAGCGCACCGTGGCCGACCTCGCGGCGCTTGGGCGAACCCACGCGGCCGGTCTCGCCGGTGGAGAACGGCGGGAAGACGTACTTGTGCATGTAGCGGCGCGTCTTCTCCGGGGAGAGCGTGTCGAGCTTCTGCTCCAGGGTCAGCATGTTGAGCGTGCTGACACCCAGGATCTGGGTCTCGCCGCGCTCGAACAGCGCCGAGCCGTGGACGCGCGGGATCACGCCGACCTCGGCGTGCAGCGGCCGGATGTCGGCCAGGCCGCGGCCGTCGATGCGCACCTTGTCGCGCAGCACGCGCTCGCGGACCAGCTCCTTGTTGAGCGAGCGGAACGCGGCGCCGATCTCCTTCTCGCGGCCCTCGAACTTCTCGGCCAGGCTGTCCAGCAGGCCGGCCTTGATCTCGTCGAGGCGCTCCTCGCGCTCCTGCTTGCCGCCGATGGTCAGGGCCTTCGCGGTCTCCTCGCGGACGGCGGAGGCGACGGCGTCGTACGCGTCGTCCTCGTAGTCGAGGAAGACCGGGAACTCCTGGACCGGCTTCGCGGCCTGCTTGGCGAGCTCCACCTGGGCCTCGACGAGCTGCTTGATGAACGGCTTGGCGGCGTCGAGGCCACCGGCAACGATCTCCTCGGTCGGCGCCTGGGTGCCGGACTGGACGAGGTCCCACGTGGTCTCGGTGGCTTCGGCCTCGACCATCATGATCGCGACGTCGCCGGTCTCGGTGACCCGCCCGGCGACGACCATGTCGAAGACGGCGCTCTCGAGCTGGCTGTGGGTCGGGAACGCCACCCACTGGCCCTCGATCAGGGCGACGCGGACGCCGCCGACGGGGCCGGAGAACGGCAGGCCGGACAGCTGGGTCGACAGCGAGGCGGCGTTGATCGCGAGCACGTCGTACGGCGTGTCCGGGTCGAGCGCCATGACCGTGATGACGACCTGGACCTCGTTGCGCAGGCCCTTCTTGAAGGTCGGGCGCAGGGGCCGGTCGATCAGGCGGCAGGTGAGGATCGCGTCCTCACCGGGACGACCCTCGCTGCGGAAGAACGAGCCGGGGATCTGGCCCGCGGCGTACATCCGCTCCTCGACGTCGATCGTCAGGGGGAAGAAGTCGAAGTGGTCCTTGGGGTGCTTGCCGGCGGTGGTCGCCGAGAGCAGCATCGTCTCGTCGTCGAGGTAGGCCGTGACGGCGCCGGCCGCCTGGCGGGCCAGCAGGCCGGTCTCGAACTTGAGGGTGCGCTGGCCGAACTTGCCGTTGTCGAGAACGGTCTCGACGGCGGAAATGGTGGGTTCTGCTGACATGGCTTGTATGGCCTCTGTCTTCCTGTTCGCGGAGCGATGCCGCGAATGACCCGCTGTGCCCGAAGGGGCAGGGTGGCCGGTCTTCGATCGAGGCTCGCGGAGCCCTGCGTTGTTCAACAGGGGCTCCGAGGGCCACTACCGAGGACCGGGCCGACGATTCGCGGATCGCTCCTGTGGTGATAGGTGATGTTCAGTTGTGAATGTAGCCCACGCCAAATGCGGCGGAGGGCCCACCACGGGTGGACCCTCCGGCAAGTCAGCGGCGCAGGCCGAGACGCTCGACGATGGAGCGGTAACGCTCGATCTCGGTCTTCTGCAGGTAGTTGAGGAGGCGACGGCGCTGGCCCACGAGCAGCAGCAGACCACGACGGCTGTGGTGGTCGTGCTTGTGCTCCTTGAGGTGCTCGGTCAGGTGGCTGATCCGGTGGCTCAGCAGCGCGATCTGGACCTCGGGCGAGCCGGTGTCGCCCTCGGTCGTGGCGTACTCGGCGATGATCTTCTTCTTGGTCTCCGCGTCGGTACCAATCGACATTCGGGGCTCCTTCCGGCCCTCAGGGCCAGCTCGTTGCGCGGCGCGCCGGGGCCTGTCCACCCGGGCACTCTGGTTCCGCGGCCGTTGCACGGCGGTTGTTGCGTTGGGTTGTTGCCCATCGGGGCAACCGGACGAGACTAACAGCGGGCCGCCCGCGCCCCCAAAACACGGCGGGTCGTCATGACGGGGCGCGCCGTCAGAAGGCTACCGCCCGTCATGACGTCCCGGGGATCGCGCGATCAGACGGCCGGGGGCGGCGGGTCCTCGGTACGACGCTCGGTCACCGACTGCGAGCCGTCCTCGTGGGTGGTCCGCGCCGTCGTGGTGTGGCTGCGCTTGGCGTTGGCCTGCACCGCGGTCAGCACGATCACCAGGATGCCGGCCGCGGCCAGGATCCAGCCGATCATCGTCAGGTCGATCGCGTCGACCATGTCCTGCACGGCCAGCGCGAAGATCAGGCCAAGGGCCAGCAGAAACACGCCCAGTCCGTATCCCATGGGTCCATTCCCTTCGGTTGGTCGCCCACGACGGGCGACGCGCACCTCGAGGCTAGCGTCGCCGAGCGCCCGATCGCCGCATTGGAGCCGGTCCGATCGGTCGGCAGGACGGGCGCCTCGGCGAGCGGCCCCTGTTCACGGTGACAGTGCCGGTGGCACGATGCCGAGGTGGCCACCAGCACCGAACCTCGGACCGTGATCGGCGTCTGCAACCTCTGCGAGGCGATCTGTGGACTGCAACTGACCGTGGAGGGTGACCGGGTGACGTCGGTCCGGGGCAACCCCGACGACCCGCTCTCGCGGGGCTACATCTGCCCGAAGGGCGTCTCGATCGGCGACGTCCGCGACGACCCCGACCGGCTGCGCCGGCCCGTTCGCCGGGTCGGCAGCGGGACGGACGCACACTGGGTCGAGATCGGCTGGGACGAGGCGTTCGACCTCGTCGCCGACGGCCTCGCCGGCACCATCAACCGGCAGGGCCGGGACGCTGTCGGGGTCTACCTCGGGAATCCCAACGTGCACAGCCTCGGCTCGATGACCCATGGGCTGCACCTGGTCCGCACCCTGCGGAGCCGGAACACCTACAGCGCCACGTCGGTCGACCAGCTCCCCCACCAGCTCGTCGCCCACCTGATGTACGGCCACCAGCTGCTGCTGCCGATCCCCGACCTCGACCGGACGTCGTACTTCCTGGTCTTCGGCGCCAACCCGATGGCCTCCAACGGGTCGCTGATGACCGTCCCCGACTTCCCCAACCGGCTGCGCGAGCTCAAGGCGCGCGAGGGCCGGATGGTCGTCTTCGACCCGCGCCGCACCGAGACCGCCAAGGTGGCCAGCGAGCACCACTTCGTCCGCCCCGGCAGCGACGTGTTCGTGCTGCTGGCGATGCTGCACGTGCTGCTTCGAGGAGGGCCTGACCGACCCGCCGTCGTACGTCGACGGGCTGGACGAGGTGCGTCGCGCGGTGAGTGCGTTCGACCCGGTCCGCGCCGAGCGCGCCAGCGGCGTCCCGGCCGACGAGATCCGCCGTGTGGCGCGCGAGTTCGCCGCCGCCGACGCCGCGGTCGCCTACGGCCGGATGGGCGTCTCCACGACCGGCCACGGCACCGTCTCGCAGTGGGCGGTCCAGCTGCTGAACCTCGCTCACCGGCAACCTCGACCGCGAGGGCGGGGCGATGTTCACCAGCCCGGCCATCGACACCGTGGGTCGCGGGATCGTCGGCAAGGGCCACCACGACGTCTGGCGGAGCCGGGTCCGCGACCTGCCCGAGACCGCGGGCGAGCTCCCCGTCTCCACCCTGCGCGACGAGATCGAGACGCCCGGGAGGGCCAGGTCCGGGCCTTCCTCGCGCTCTCCGGGAACCCGGTCCTCTCCACCCCGGACGGCGCCGCCCTGGGGCGCGCCCTCGAGGGACTCGACTTCATGGCCGCGGTCGACATCTACCTCAACGAGACGACCAGGTACGCCGACGTCATCCTGCCGCCGACCACGGCGCTGGAGCGGGACCACTACGACCTGGTGTTCCACAACCTCGCGGTCCGCAACACCGCCCGGTTCACTCCCGCGGTGTTCGAGAAGAACCGCGACCAGCGCCATGACTGGGAGATCTACCGCGAGGTCGCCCTCCGCGTCGTACGGCGCCTCGATCGCAAGCCGCCGCTGAAGAAGCGGCTGACCACGCGGGCGCGGCTCACGATGAGCCCGACGTTCCTGATCGGCCAGCTGCTGCGGACCGGGAAGTCCGGTGTCACGATCTCCGACCTCCGCAAGAACCCGTCCGGCGTCGACCTCGGCCCGCTCGAGGCGGGGCGGCTGCCGGAGCGGCTGTTCACGAAGACCAAGCGGGTGCAGGCCGCCCCGCGGCTGGTGCTCGATGACCTCGCCGCACTGGACGCCGCGGGCACACCCGCCGCGAACGGGCTGGTCCTGATCGGCCGGCGGCACAAGCAGGACAACAACTCGTGGATGCACAACACCGAGCGGCTCACCCGCGGCAAGCCCCGGCACCAGCTGCTGATGCACCCCGACGACCTGTCCAGCCGCGGGATCACCGACGGGGCGACGGTGTCGGTGGCCTCACGCGTCGGCACGGTCGAGGTCGAGGTGCAGGCCACCGCCGACCTGATGCCGGGTGTGGTCTCCCTCCCCCATGGCTACGGCCACCAGGTCGACGGCACCCAGCTGAGCCGCGCGAGCAAGGTGCCCGGCGTCTCGATCAACGACCTGACCGACCCGCAGCTGCTCGACGTCTCCGGCAACGCCGCGCTGAACGGCGTACCGGTCACCGTCTCCCCCACCTGACCCCCGTCCGCGCGATCTGGTTGCCCGAAGCAGGTCCGGCAACCCGACGTCACGGACGGCAGGGGGTGGGCCGGTCGCGCAGGGCGAGGTAGACCGCCCGTACCCCGACCGCACGCTCCAGCTCGTCGGTCACGCCGGCGAAGAACTGGTCGCGGTAGGTCTCGTCGGTCACCGCGGACACGGTGAAGTAGAGCCCGCTGAACGACGCCAGGAACAACGACACCTTGACCAGCTGGGCCGAGACGCTGTCGAGGTAGGGCACGTGGCTGGTGTGCTCCAGACCCGTCCACGACGTCTGGACGTCCTCACCCATCACCAACGACCCGAACAGCAGGAAGAAGAGGAACACCGCCACGATGAGCACCAGGACCTGGGCGACCTGGATGATCAGCAGCGCCGCGATCAGGTTCGCGCGCTCATAACCCGTGACCTCGGCGTACGACGCCGGGTCGGCGTCGTCGTCGGCCAGCAGGTCGGCGCACGGCTGCTCGAGCGGCGTACCCCGGCAGGCGCGGGTCAGGAAGGCGTCGTCGACGGCGTCGTCGGTGCGGTCGACCTCCTCGGGCAGCCGGACCAGGAGGAAGACGACGCCCAGCCCGAGCAGGAGCAGCACGACCAGCCAGAGCCGCCCGAACGGCAGGCTCGACGTCATCTCCCAGGCCTCGGCGTTGATGAACAGGAACGTGACGAAGACCAGCAGCAGCGGCAGCGCACGCGAGGCCGTCGACAGCAGGGTCCGGAGGCTGGAGAACGTCCGGCCCAGGGCCCAGCGCAGGATCGGTCGCGCGTGCAGCGCGGTCGAGGCGTAGACGACGCCGGCCAGGACCGCGAGGGTCAGCCACAGCGCCGGCGCCGCGCTGACCTGGTGGGACACCCAGCCGAGCAGCCCGCCGAGGGCCGCGGCCACGACCGCGACCAGGACGAGGAGCGGGACCGCCCGGCGCGGCCGCAGCGCGGCGCGGGCCGCAGCCCGCTCCTCGGGCACGAAGTAGGAGAGCCCGTGCGCGAGGAACCACGCCTCGGTCGCGGCGAGAGGCTCGGTGCTGCGCGCCCTCACGCGGGGCTCCGCAGGACGCGACGGGCCCGGTCGACGTCGTCATGCATCTGGGCGACCAGCTTGTCGACGGAGTCGAACGCCACCATGCCGCGGAGTCGTTCGACGAAGGCGACCTCGACCTCCGACGCCGTACAGCTCGAGGTCGTCCCGATCCAGGACGTAGGCCTCGACTCGTCGCTCGCGCTCACCGTCGAAGGTCGGGTTGGTGCCGACGCTGATCGCCGCCGGAAGCTCCTCGCCGGTGTCGAGGCGTCGCATCCGACCGGCGTACACGCCGTCGGCGGGGACGGCGGTCCCGGGGCCGGTGGGCACGTTGGCGGTCGGGAAGCCGAGGTCCCGCCCGCGCCGGTCCCCTTCGACCACGACACCGCGGACCGAGAACGGTCGGCCCAGCGCCTCGGCGGCGCCCGAGACGTCTCCGGCGGCGAGACAGGTGCGGATGTAGGTCGACGACCACACCTGCGGCCCACCGTCGAGCGGGATCCCCTCGGCGACGAAGTCGCGGCTCGCGCCCAGCTCGTGCAGCGTGGCGACGTCGCCGGCGGCCCGGTTGCCGAACCGGAAGTTGGCGCCGACCACGACCGCCGCGACGTGCAGCGCGTCCACGAGGACCCGGTCGACGAACTCCTGCGGGCTCCAGCTGGCGATCTCGCGGTCGAACGGCAGCGCGAACACGTGGTCCACCCCCGCGGCAGCCAGGAGGTCGGCCCGGGTCTCGACCGTGGTCAGTGCGACGGGGGCGTGCTCGGGACGCAGCACCGCCATCGGGTGCGGGTCGAAGGTGACCGCCACCAGCGCCAGGTCGTCGGCGTCGGCGATCTCCCTGGCCCGGGCGACCACGTGCTGGTGGCCGAGGTGCACGCCGTCGAAGTTGCCGATCACGACGACGGAGCGGCCCAGCCCTGCTGGGACGTCGTCGAGGGATCGCCAGATCTGCACAGCGGAAGCCTACTGATCCGTGCTCGACGTCCCGGGCAGCGCGAGGTCCCAGACCTCGACGACCGCGTCGAGGTTGAGTGGCCCGTAGACGTGCGGGAACGGCCGGTCGGAGCCGGGCACGTCCTCGACGCGCAGCGGAGCGGTGAGCCGGTCGGTGTCGATGACCAGCATCACGAGCGGGGCGGTCTCGTCGCCGTACACGTCGCGGCGGACCTGGCGCCACTGGTCCTCGTGGGAGCAGTGGATGAACCCCACCTCCGCGAGCGACCGGCCGCGGGTCGAGGTCGTGTAGCTCCCCGCCTCGTGGGCCGCCTCCCACTCGGCAGCCAGGGCGATGTGGAAGATCTGCATCAGACGAACACCGCCACGGCCCGGGCGCCGTCGGCGCGGGGCTCGTAGAGCGCGAGGAACTCCCCGTCGGGCGCGAACACCGCACTCAACGCGTCGAGCGGCACGTCGAGCCGCCGGCCGAACCGGACGTCGGCGGCGTGGCTGCTCGTCGAGGTCGACGGCCGGGAAGCTCCGCCGCGCCGCATCGGCGATCGAGAGGCCGAACAGATGGTCCAGGTCGGTGTTCGCCTCGTCGAGGACGAACGGGCCGACCGACGTACGACGCAGCGCGGTGAGGTGCCCGCCGACCCCCAGTGCCGAACCGAGATCGCGGGCGATCGCCCGGATGTAGGTGCCGCTCGAGCAGGCGACCCGGACCTCGCAGTCGAGGTACTCGCCCTCCCGTCGGAACTCACCGACCTCGATGGCACTGATCGTCACCCGGCGCGCCTCGAGCTCGACCTCCTCCCCCTCTCGGGCGAGGTCGTAGGCGCGTCGACCGTCGACCTTGATCGCGGAGACCGAGGACGGGACCTGCTCGATCTCCCCCTCGAACCTCGTCAACGCCGACCTCACCTCCTGCTCCGTGACGTGATTTGCCGAGGTCGAGGCGGTCACCTCCCCCTCGGCGTCGTCGGTCGTCGTGGCTGCCCCGAGACGCACGGTCGCCCGGTAGGTCTTCTCCTTGAGCAGCAGATGGCCCAGCAGCCGGGTGGCGCGGCCGAAGCCCAGGACGAGTACACCGGTGGCCATCGGGTCCAGCGTTCCAGCGTGCCCGACCTTGCGGGTGCCGAGCGTCCGGCGTACGCGCGACACCACGTCGTGGGAGGTCATCCCGGCGGGCTTGTCGACGACGACGAGACCGGAGTCGGCCACCCGTTCCGGGGAGCCGACGGACGAGGCGTCTGACTGGGTCACTCGGGGTTCTCGCCCTCGTCGTCCTCGTCGGTCTCGCGCGGCTTCTTGTACGGGTCGGCCTCGCCGGCGTACGTCGCCCCGCGGCTGGCCGCGACGGCCTCGTCCTGCTCCTTCGCCCGCGCCAGCACCTCGTCGAGGTGACGGGCGTTCTCCGGCAGTGCGTCGGGGATGAACGTCAGCGATGGCGCGTGCCGCATGCCGAGCTGCTTGGCGACCTCGGAGCGCAGCAGCCCCTTGGCCGACTCCAGGGCGGCTGCGGTGCTCGCGAGGTCACCCTCCTCGCCGTACACCGTGTAGAAGATCGACGCCTGCTGGGTGTCCCCCGTGACACGGACGTCGGTGACCGTGACGAACCCGAGCCGCGGGTCCTTGATCCGCCGCTCCAGCATCTCGGCCACGATCACCTGGATCCGGTCCGCGATCTTCCGCACCCGTGGATTGCTCATGTCGTTCTCTTCCTTCTCGCCGAGTCGGCGCAAGTTACCCCGCCCACCCCGCCGAGTCGGCGCAAGTTACTCCTACCTGTGGAGAACTTGCGCCGACTCGGCGCGGATCTGGCGTGAACTTGCGCCGGGTCGGCATTGGTCAGTCGCGCGGGATCTCGCGCATCTCGAACGCCTCGACGACGTCCTCGATCTTGATGTCCTGGTAGTTCTTCAGGACCAGACCGCACTCGAAGCCCTCGCGGACCTCCGACACGTCGTCCTTCTCGCGACGCAGCGAGCCCAGGTCGAGGTTGTCGGCCACGACCGCCCCGTCACGGAGCACCCGCACCTTGGCGTTGCGCCGGATGACCCCGCTGGTGACCATGCAGCCGGCGATGTTGCCGGCCTTGGAGGAGCGGAAGATCTCGCGGATCTCCGCCTGGCCCAGGGTGATCTCCTCGTACTCGGGCTTGAGCATGCCCTTGAGCGCCGCCTCGATCTCGTCGATCGCCTGGTAGATGACCGAGTAGTAGCGGATCTCGACACCCTCGCGGTCGGCCATCTCGGTCGCCTTGCCCTGCGGGCGGACGTTGAACCCGATGATGATCGCGTCGGAGGCGGCCGCCAGGTCGACGTTGGTCTCGGTGATCGCACCGACACCGCGGTCGATGACCCGGATCCCCACCTCGGCGCCCACGTCGATGTTCGACAGGGCGTCCTCCAGCGCCTCCACGGAACCGGACACATCGCCCTTCAGGATCAGGTTGAGCTCCTGGCTCTCGCCCTTCTCCATGGAGGCCATGAAGTCCTCGAGGGTACGACGCACGCGACGCTTGGCCTGCATGGCCGCCCGCTCGCGCGCCTCGCGCTTCTCGGCGATCTGGCGCGCCATCCGGTCGTCGTCGACGACGATGAAGTTCTGTCCGGCGCTGGGAGCGGCGTTCAGACCGAGCACCATGGCGGGGCGCGACGGGTCGGCTTCCTCGATGTTGTCGCCGTGCTCGTCGAGCATCGCCCGGACCCGGCCGTGTGCCGGGCCGGCGACGAGCGAGTCGCCGACGCGGAGGGTTCCGCGCTGGACGAGGACGGTCGCGACGGGCCCGCGGCCGCGGTCGAGGTGGGCCTCGACGACCAGCCCCTGCGCGTCCTGGTGCGGGTTGGCCCGCAGGTCCAGCGACGCGTCGGCGGTCAGGACGACGGCCTCGAGCAGCTTGTCGAGGTTGAGCTCGGACTTGGCCGAGACGTCGACGAACATGGCGTCGCCGCCGTACTCCTCGGGGACCAGGCCGTAGTCGGTGAGCTGGCCGCGCACCTTGGTCGGGTCGGCCTCGGGCTTGTCGATCTTGTTGACCGCCACCACGATCGGCACCTCGGCGGCCTTGGCGTGGTTGAGCGCCTCGACCGTCTGCGGCATCACGCCGTCGTCGGCCGCGACCACGAGGATCGCGATGTCGGTGGCCTGGGCACCACGGGCACGCATGGCCGTGAACGCCTCGTGACCCGGGGTGTCGATGAAGGTGATCCGGCGGTCTGCGCCGTCGACCTCGGTGTGCACCTGGTAGGCACCGATGTGCTGGGTGATGCCACCGGCCTCCTTGTCGACGACGTCGGCCTTGCGGAGCGCGTCGAGGAGCTTGGTCTTTCCGTGGTCGACGTGACCCATCACGGTCACGACCGGAGGACGGACGGCGAGGTCCTCGTCGTCACCGACGTCCTCACCGAACTCGAGGTCGAAGGACTCCAGAAGCTCGCGGTCCTCGTCCTCGGGCGAGACGACCTCGACGACGTAGTTGAGCTCCTCGCCGAGCAGCTCGAGCGTCTCGTCGTTGACCGACTCGGTCGCGGTCACCATCTCGCCGAGGCTGAACAGCATCTGCACGAGCGAGGCCGCGTCGACGCCGATCTTGTCGGCGAAGTCGGTCAGGGACGCGCCGCGGGCGAGCCGGACGGTCTCGCCGTCGCCCTTGCGGACGCGCACGCCGCCAATGGTCGGCGCTTCCATCTGCTCGAACTCCTGGCGACGCGCCCGCTTCGACTTGCGGCCACGACGCGAGGGGCCACCGGGACGACCGAACGCACCCTGGGTCTGGCCACGACCGCCGGGGCGACCACGACCGCCACCGCCGGGCCGGAATCCCGGTCCGCCTCCCGGCGCACCGGCGCCGGGACCACCACGACCGGGGGCACCGCCGCGACCCGGGGCGCCACCACGGCCACCCGGGCCACCCGGGCCACCGGGACCACCGCGGCCGCCGGGTCCACCCGGGCCACGGCTGCCGGGGCCGGAGCCGAAGGCGGCCGGGGACTTGGGCATCATCCCGGGGTTGGGGCGAGGCATGCCGGGACGCCCGGCGCCGTCTCCGCGTCCGGCCGGCGGCCGGGGAGCGCGCTGGTCGTCGGAGTCAGGAGCCCCGCCACCTTGCGGCGGGCTGGGGCGTCGGCCCATGCCCTGGCTGGAGGCGAAGGGGTTGTTGCCGGGACGCGGGGTCCCGGCGCGGCCGACGGGGCGCGGGGCCGGCGCCTTCGGGGTGGGGGCCGACGGCTTCGCCGACGCCGCCGGGGCCTGGGGCTCCGCGGGCGGCTCGGGCGACGTCTCGGTCGGCTCGGGTGCGGTCTGCTCGGGCGCAGCCTGCTCGGGCGGCGCGCTCGGCTGCGGTGCGGCCTGCTCGACGGCGGCCGGCTCCGCGGCGCTCGGCTCGGGGGCGCTCGGCTCGGCCGGGGCGGCCTTCTTGGCCGGCGCCTTCGGCTTCGCGGGCGCCTTCTCGGCGGGGGCCGCGGCAGGCTCGGCGGCAGAGGCGGCCTTGAGCTGGTCGCCGTACTCCTTCTTGAACCGCATCTCGACGGGGGGCTCGACCGTCGACGACGCCGACTTGACGAACTCCCCCATCTCCTTGAGCTTCTCGAGAACAAACTTGCTCTCGACGCCGAACTCCTTGGCGAGTTCGTGAACTCGGGTCTTAGCCACGTTTCTCCTTCTGGCCTCAGACCCGGTGTTCGGGGGTGTTACCTGAGACCGCTCAGTGGGTGTGCAAACTCATCGTGAAGTACTCATCGAGTGCTCATGAGCTGCTGCTCCAGTCTCTCGGTCAGTCATGGTCGGGTGTTGCCGCGTTGAGGTAGTCCCCCACCGGTGTGCTGGCCAGCCCCTGCTCGAGCCGAAGGGCCCGGGCAAACGCTCGCCTGCGCACCGCGAGGTCGTAACACGCAGCCGTGGGATGCAGGTGCGCCCCGCGGCCGGGTGCCGTGCCGTCCGGATCGGGTACGACGGCCGGCTGGCCGTGCGCGTCCGTCCCTGCGACGACTCGCAGCAACTCGTGCTTGATGGCCCGCTCCCGACACCCGATGCACGTGCGGACAGGTGATCCGGCCGCCCGTACGGGCAGGTGTCGTTGGCGCGCCACTGTCGTCAACCCTACCGGGTTGTGGCGGATGTGCACGAACCGGGCGAGCGGCGCGCGTGGTTGAGGTGCGAAACCCCAGGCACCGCCCCACCGGTGGTTGAGGTGCGAAGGCGCCCTGGCGGCTGAGCCTCGAAACCCCGTAACTGTGGGCAGGGCCTCGCCACGGTGGTCGCCGCCCTGCCCACCTCACCGGATTTCGACGCGCTCGCGCGACTTCGTTCCTCAGTCGCGTCGCTTGCTCAATCTGGCTGAGCCCACGCGGCGCGTTCGTTCCTCACGCGCCGCTGCTCAGCTCATCATCATCGGAGCGGATGTCGATCCGCCAGCCGGTGAGGCGGGCGGCGAGGCGGGCGTTCTGGCCCTCCTTGCCGATCGCCAGGGACAGCTGGAAGTCGGGAACCACCACCCGCGCCGACTTCGCCTCCTCGTCGAGGATCTCCACCGACGTCACCCGGGCCGGGGACAGGGCGTGGGCGACGAGCTCGGCGGGGTCCTCCGACCAGTCGACGATGTCGATCTTCTCGCCGTGCAGCTCCGACATCACGTTGCGCACCCGCTGCCCCATCGGTCCGATGCAGGCTCCCTTCGGGTTGACGCCCGGCACCGTCGACCGCACCGCGATCTTGGTCCGGTGCCCGGCCTCGCGGGCGATGGCCGCGATCTCCACGGAGCCGTCGGCGATCTCGGGGACCTCGAGCGCGAACAGCTTGCGCACGAGGTGGGGGTGGGAGCGCGACAGGGTGATCTGCGGCCCGCGCATGCCCTTGCGGACCGACACCACCAGGCACTTGATCCGCGTGCCGTGGGCGTAGGTCTCCCCGGGCACGCGTTCACCCGTCGGCAGCAGGGCCTCGAGCTTGCCGAGATTGACCATCACGTCGTCGGGATTGCGGCCCTGCTGGATGACGCCGGAGATGATGTCGCCCTCCTTGCCGGAGAACTCCCCGAACCGGATGTCGTCCTCGGCGTCGCGCAGCCGCTGGAGCATGATCTGCTTCGCGGTGGTGGCCGCGATCCGCCCGAAGCCGGCCGGCGTGTCGTCGTACTCCCCGACCGGGTTTCCCTCGGCGTCGAGCTCCGCCGCGTAGACCGTGACGTGCCCGCTCTTGCGATCCAGCTCGACCCGCGCGCGCTCCTGCGCCCCCGGCGTCTTGTGGTACGCCGTGAGCAGCGCCTGCTCGATGGCCTCGACGAGCACCTCGAAGGAGATCTCCTTCTCGCGCTCCAGCATCCGCAGGATGCTCAGGTCGATGTCCATCAGCCCTCCTTGTCCGACGTGCGGTTGAACTCGATCTGGACGAGCGCCTTGCGGATGTCGTCGTAGGCGATCTCGCGGATGGTGCCGTCCACGTCGAGGCACACCGCCCCGTCGTCGGAGCTCGCGATCCGGCCCGTGAACGCGTCGCCGTCGGCGAGGGTGACCTTGACGAGCCGGTCGGCGTTGCGCCGCCAGTGCCGGGGCAACGTCAGCGGCCGGTCGACCCCCCGCGAGGTGACCTCGAGCGTGTAGGGGTGCTCGCCCATCACGTCGGAGTCGTCGAGGACGCGCGACACCTCACGCGTCGCGTCGGCCACGTCGTCGAGGGTCACCCCGCCGTCCTTGTCCACCGCGACCCGGAGGATCCGGCGCTTGCCGGCCGGGGTGAGCTCCACCGCCTCCACATCGAGCTCCAGTGCACGCAGAGGGCCCTCGAGCTCGGACTCGATCCGCTCGGTCGTCCTGTCCTGGCTGGCCCTGCCGACTTTGGCGCTCACGAGTGGGGACCTCCTTGTGCAGTTGGAAGTGTCGAGACGGCCGCTGCGCGACCCGCTCTGTCCTGCTGAATCTCCACGATAGCGGGCACCGGTAGGGTCACGCCGTGTCCCCTCAGGCCCGCATGACTCTCACCCGCCGTACGGCCTGGAGCAGTGTGCTCGCGGGCACCGCGCTGCTGGCCGGATGCGACCTCACCGCCGAGAAGGACCCCGCCACGGGGTCCGCGTCCGCCACCCCGAACGGTGAGCCCGACGCCGACGCCGACCTGGTCGCCACGGCGGTCGATGACGTCACCGCCGCCCTGCTGCTCGTCGGCGCGATCCGGCAGCGCCACCCCCGGCTGCGCCGGGACCTGGCCGGGCTGGAACGGATGCACGACGGGCACCTCGCCGCCCTCGGAGCCACCGACCGGCCAGTCCCGGACGCACCGGAGGTCCGGGACCCGGCCACGGCCCTGGCCCTGGTACGCCGACGGGAGCTGGCCCACCAGCGGCGGCTGGTCGACCATGCCGTGGCGGCCCGGAGCGGGCAGCTGGCGGGGCTGCTCGCGTCGATGTCGGCCGGGGTGGCCCAGCAGCTGACCCTCCTGCCGGCGAAGGCCGGCCGATGACGCCCGCCGCCGCGCAGGTCGAGGCCCTGCAGCGCGCGCTGGGCGCCGAGCACGCCGCGCTCCACGTGTACGGCGCGCTGGGCGCGCGGACCTCGGTCTCGGCCACGCCCGACCTGTTCGCGGCGGTCTCCGACGCCTATGCGGCCCACCGCGCGCGCCGCGACCAGCTCACCTCCCTGGTCCGGGACGCGGGAGCCACGCCGACGGCCGCGGAGGCGGCCTACGAGCTCCCGGCACCGCTCTCCAGCCCCGGGCAGGTGACGCAGGCCGCGCGGGCGATCGAGCGCCGGTGCGCCACGACGTACGCCTGGCTGGTGGCCCACACCGTGGGCGGCCAGCGCCGGTGGGCCAGCACGGCCCTGACAGACAGCGCGGTCCGCGTCCTCACCTTCCGAGGAAGTCCCGAGATCTTCCCCGGATTAAGTGAGGCCACGGACCGCTGATGACCTGGCCCCGAGTCCAGGTCTCACGCACCGGGCCGGTCGTGGGGGAACCGACGGTGCGTGAACTGTCTTGCACAATCATGCAATGCGGGCGGCGGAGAGCGCAGCAACTCTCCCGCTCACCTTTTCGCATTGCATGAAGTTGCAACTTTCAGCTGCGGTACGCCGCCCACATGGTGTTGGCGCGGTCGGTCTGGCCCGGGGTGAACTCCGTGTAGCAGCTGTCGTGGCTGTAGTCCATGTAGTTGTGGATCGGGTCCAGGCCCTCGGCGGGGCAGGAGTCCCGTCCCTCGGGGCAGCCGCTGGTCGGGCTGGCCTGGAACGGCGTGTCGGTGACCTCGTCGCCCGGAGGCGTGCAGCCGCCCTGGAACGTGTGGTAGAGCCCGAACCAGTGTCCGGCCTCGTGGGTGGCGGTCTCGCCGAGGTTGTAGTTGGCGATCGAGCCGCCCGGCAGCGACGCGTAGTGCACCCGGATCCCGTCGATGGCTGGCTTCTGCTCGTAGTCCCAGGGGAAGGTCGCGATGCCGAGGTATCGGAAGTCGACCAGCCACATGTTGAGCGCGTTGGCGCCGCCCTGACGGGTCAGGGAGCGGTAGGTCGCGCTCTGCTTGTCGCGGTGCCAGGCGTTGTTGTTGTAGCGCTGCGTGCCCGCGAGGGTGAAGGAGTAGCCGGTGTCGGAGAAGCTGTTGTTGAGGACCGCGATCTGCTGGGAGATCTGCTGGTCGGTGACGTCACCGTCGCCCGCGTCGTCGCGCATCACGTGGACGTAGACCGGGACGGTGGCGCCGGCGCTCGGCCCGCCGCGGGCCTGGAGCAGCCTGGCGGTACGGCGCTCGATCGCGCGCCTGCTCGCTGGCGGAGACGTCGCGGTGGTCGACACCCGCGTGGCCACCCCGGGCGGCCGCGGCGTCCCCACCGGTGTGGGTGTCGAGGCAGACCTCGGCATCGGCGACGCGCGCCTGGGCGGCCGGGCCGGCGAAGGTCAGGGCGGAGGCGCCGATGGCCGCGGCGGCGGCCAAGCGAAGGGTGCGTGGTGTGCGCATGAACAGGACTCCCTCATTCGGGGCCGCTCAGGGAGGCGACCGCTGGACATACCATGCCATGTCGCCGGCGGCTACAGCCCGGCTCAAGGACACGTCAAGAATGCTCCCTGTCCGGGCCCCGGGTCTAGGTTTTGGAGGTGAAACTCTCCAGGATCGCCGGAATGTCGGACAGTCGGTGGGCCACCGCCTCCGGTTCGCCCTCCGTGTGCCCGACCTGGTCGGCGGGGATGTCGCTGTGCGGGACGTGGACGGCCCGTAGGCCGGCGTTCCGCGCGCCCCACACGTCGTCGAAGAGCCGGTCCCCGACGTAGACACAGCGGGCCGGGTCCTCGACGCCCACCGCCGCCATCGCGGCCCCGAACGCGCGCGGGGACGGCTTGGTCCACGGGATCTCGCTCGTGTAGACGTCACCGTCGATGAGGTCGAGCACGTTCGTCCCGCCGGAAGAACTCCTCGTGCCACGCCCGCGGCCAGATCGTGTTGGACAGCACGCCCACCTTGATCCCGGCGTCGCGCAGCGCCTCGAACAGCGGGCGGACCTCGGGATCGGTGAGGGTGTGCGGCTCCCAGAACTCGAAGTACGCCGTCAGCAGGTCCGGGTCGTGGTCGAGCCCGGCCTCCTCGAACAGGTCGGCGATCGTCGAGCTGCGCTGGTGGTCGCGGCTCCTCCCCCAGATCGCGTCCCCCGCAGCGTGCAGCCGTTCCGCCAGCTTTCCGGTCCCTGAGGAGGCGAGGGACGAGCCGTCTCGAAGGGCGATCCCGTGGTCGGCGTTGACCACCGCCTGGGCGAGCGCCAGCGACTCGGCGTGGAAGTCGATGTCGTGCCAGCGGGTGAGGGTCCCGCCCCAGTCGAAGATGACCGCCTCGATGGTCACCGGTGATCCCGCTCTGGGCCCTGCCGATGCTTCCGGGGTTTCGAGGCTCGCTCCGCTCGCACCTCAACCACCGGTACGGACGAGGCCGACCAGGTGGTCGACCACGCGGTCGGCGGGGACGTCCTCGCGCTCGCCGGTACGGCGGTCCTTCACCTCGATCGTGCCGTCGGCCAGCCCCTTGCCGACCACGACGATCGTGGGGACGCCGAGCAGCTCGGCGTCCTTGAACTTCACGCCGGGCGAGACCTTGGGGCGGTCGTCGTAGAGCACCTCGACCCCGGCCGTGGAGAGCTCGTGGGCGACCCGCTCCGCGGCAGTGAAGACGGCCTCGTCCTTGCCGGTGGCGACGATGTGCACGTCGGCCGGGGCGACGGCGCGCGGCCAGGCCAGGCCAAGCTCGTCGTGGGTGTTCTCCGCGATCGCGGCCACGGCCCGGGACGGGCCGATGCCGTAGGAGCCCATCACGACGGTGACCAGCTTGCCGTTCTCGTCGAGCACCTGCAGGTCCAGCGCGTCGGAGAACTTCCGGCCGAGCTGGAAGATGTGGCCCATCTCGATGCCGCGCGCCGAGACGAGCGTCCCGGAGTCACAGTTGGGGCACGGGTCGCCCTCGCGGACCTCGGCCGCGCTGATGTTCCCGTCGGTGGTGAAGTCGCGCCCCGCCACGAGGTCGATGACGTGCTGCCCCGCGACGTTGGCGCCGGTGACCCAGCGGGTGCCCTCGACGACGCGCGGGTCCACGACGTAGCGGATCTTCGACTCGGACTCCTCGCCCAGCACGCCGGGGCCGATGTAGCCCTTGACCAGGGCGGGATGGTTCTTCATCTCCACCTCGTCCATGGCCTCGACCTCGATCGGCTCGAGCTGGCCGCCCAGCCGCTTGAGGTCGACGTCGCGGTCGCCGGGGACGCCGATCGCGAGCGGCTCGCGGGTGCCGTCGCCGTGGCGCAGCACCACCATCACGTTCTTGAGGGTGTCCCCCGCCGTCCAGGGCCGGTCCTCGCGCGGGAACTTCTCGTTGAGGTGGTCGACGAGGGTCTCGATGGTCGGGGTGTCCGGGGTGTCCTCGGCGTGCGCGGCGGGCACGTCGTCGTACGGCAGCGCCGGCGGCGTCGGGACGGTGACCGCCTCCACGTTGGCGGCGTAGTCGCACTCGGTGCAGCGGACGTAGGTGTCCTCCCCGACGTCGGCCTTGGCCAGGAACTCCTCCGATGCCGAGCCCCCCATCGCGCCGGAGGTCGCCTTGACGATGACGTACTCGAAGCCCAGCCGGTCGAAGATCCGGACGTAGGCCTCGCGGTGCCGCTGGTAGGACGCCTCGAGCCCCGCGTCGTCGACGTCGAAGGAGTAGGAGTCCTTCATCAGGAACTCGCGCCCGCGGAGCAGGCCGGCGCGGGGCCGCTGCTCGTCGCGGTACTTGGTCTGGATCTGGTAGATCGAGAGCGGCAGGTCCTTGTAGGAGGAGTAGAGGTCCTTGACGACGAGGGTGAACATCTCCTCGTGGGTGGGGCCGAGGAGGTAGTCGGCCTGCTTGCGGTCCTGGAGGGTGAAGATGCCGTCGCCGTAGTCGCTCCAGCGACCGGTCGCCTCGTAGGGCTCGCGGGGCAGCAGCGCCGGGAAGAGCAGCTCCTGCGCCCCGATCGCGTCCATCTCGTCGCGGATGACCTGCTCGATCTTGCGCAGCACCCGCAACCCGAGCGGCAGCCAGGTGTAGATCCCCGGGGCGTTGCGGCGGATGTAGCCGGCGCGGACGAGCAACCGGTGGCTCGGCACCTCGGCGTCGGCAGGGTCCTCCCGCAGCGTCCGCACGAACAGGCTCGACATCCGGAGGATGGCCGGCGACCCCGCGGAAATGCGAGCCGAGCGGGCATTTTCGTGGGGTGTGGTCATGGCCGAAGGCTACTGGTGGGTGCAGCGGCGTCGCGAACCAGTTCCGGGCGCCCGGCCGCCGGTACGACGGTCAGCGGCGACGGGCGCTGCGCAGCGCGATCCGGATCAGCGGCAGCTGGAGCGGGAGCCGGCCGTAGGCGATCGCCCGGAACTTCGGGTCACCCGAGCGGCGGGCGTCGTCGGCCATCTTGAGGTTCCCCGGGAAGACGCCCACCAGGAGGGCCGCGCTGGCCAGGCCGGCCGTCCGGCGGGTCCGTGGGTGGAGCAGGCCGGCCGCGCAGGCCAGCTCGGCGACGCCGCTGCCGTAGATCACCTCGCGGTGCCGGGGCACGACGTCCGGCATCAGCGGCTCGAACACCTCGGGCTTGACCAGGTGGACGATGCCGCTGGTGGTGAAGATGCCGGCCAGCAGCAGGGTGTCCTTGGGGAGACTCACTCTTGCAACCTACTGCCCTGGTTTCGACGCGCCCGTCGCGACCTCGCAGGCTCGGTCCCCACGCGTGCTCGTGCCTCGCACGCTAACTGCCCTGGTTTCGACGCGCCCGTCGTGACCTCGCAGGCTCGGTCGCGGGGCTTGCTCAACCTGGCCGGCCCCACGGCCCGACCTCGTGCCTCGGTCGGCCCTGGCCGTCTCAAAACATGACGGTCGCGAAGCTGGCCGACTGGTGGAAGCCGACCTTCTCGTAGGTCCGGCGGGCGGGCTTGTTCCAGCTGTTGACGTAGAGCGAGACCACCGGCGCGATGTCGGCCCGGACCTGCTCCACGACCGCGGCCATGCCCCGTGCCGCCAGCCCCTCCCCGCGTCGGTCGGGCGGCACCCAGACGCCCTGCACCTGCGCGGCATCCGGCGTCGCGCAGGCCACCTCCGCCTTGAACACCAGCCGCCCGTCCTCGAACCGGGCGAACGACCAGCCCCGGGAGATCAGCTGCTTGACCCGGGTGCGGTAGAGGTCCGCACCACCGCCGACCTCCGGCGAGACCCCGACCTCCTCGGTGTACATCGCGACGCAGGCCGGGTAGAGCTCGTCGAGGTCGCCGAGCGTCGTGCGTCGTACGCCGGGGTCGGGCTCGACGTCGGGCGAGCGGCCGATCTGGAGGTGTGGCTGCTCCCACCGGACCTCCCGCGGCCGGCCCCACGAGCCGGCGACCTCGTCCCAGAACGTCTTCGCCGCCTCGTGCGGGCCGACGATCGTGGAGACGGTACGGCGGCGGGTCAACGACCGCTCGGCGAAGACCCGAGCGTCGTCGACGCTCGCCTGTACCGGCACCAGGTTGGCGCCGACGTGGCAGGCGGCCACGAGCTCGCCCTCACGGAACCGTCCCCACATCTCTCCGCCCAGCCACCGCGACTCCAGGTTGGTGGTGCGCGCCCGGTAGGCGGCGAACACGTTCACGACCGGGTCGGCAGCGGTCAGCCGCAGGAAGTCGTCGAGGTCCGCCCGGTCGAGGACGCGGACGCCGTGGCGGGTGAGCACGACGCGAGACTAGCCGCGGATCGGGCCAGCGGTGATGCTCACGAGGGTGATGGTCGCGCGGCGGCGTGGGCGAGCGCCGACTCGGTCCGGCACCCGACGATGGCCGGCGCCTCCCGGACGAGGTCGTCGTCCTCGAGCGCCGCGACCATGAACAGGGCGAAGTCGACCCGACGGGTGCGGTTGCTCTCCAGCACCGGGTCGCCGACGTGCCGGCTCCACAGTGGCAGGCCCTCGCTCGGGCCCTCCTCCAGGTCGCTCCCCCGCACCACCGTCCAGCGGGTGTCGCTGGCGAAGACCCGGCGGCAGGCCTCCACCTGGTCGGCGAGGTCCGCGAGCCGCAGCCATCGGGCCAGGTAGCCGAAGACCCACGCGAAGGCCCGGAGCCGCCAGGTGTAGACGTCCTGGCCGTCGCGGGTGATGTGCCACCCGCAGGAGAACACCAGCCGCGCGCCGGGCCGCGCGTGGTCGAGCACGGCCTGGGCGGTCCCCGTCGCGTAGCCGTGCACCCCCCACGGCACGAGGACCGTCAGCACGCCGTCGCAGTCCGCCACGGCGCGTGCGATCACGTCGCGGTCGTCGGTGCGCCCGGGCAGCACCGTGATCCGGTCGCGGAACTCCTCCAGCTTCGGCACGCTCTTCTCGCGGCAGACGCCGACGACGTCGTACCCCCGGTCCAGCGCGTGCTGCACCATGTAGCGCCCGAGCTTCCCCGACGCCCCGACGATGCACACCCTGCGGTTCCCTGTCCCCATCACTGGCTCCTCCCTCTCCCTTACACTGTAAGGTAGTCTTACGCCGTAAGGTTTGCAAGACCCTCAGCGAGAGGAATCGCCCGTGGCTCCTCCGACGTCCGGCCCGAGGCGGGGCCGCCGTACGCCCGTGTCGCGGGCGGCGGTGCTCCGCACCGCCGTCGAGGTCGCCGACCGGGACGGCGTCGGCGCGGTCACCATGCGCGGCATCGCGCGCCGGCTCGGGGTGGAGGCGATGTCGCTGTACCACCACGTCGCGAACAAGGAGCAGATCCTCGACGGGATGGTCGACGCCGTGTTCGCCGAGATCGAGCTGCCGGCGGATGGGGACTGGGCCGACGCCATGAGGCGGCGCGCCGGCTCCGCGCGGGACGCCCTGGTCCGGCACCCGTGGGCCATCGGCCTGATGGACTCACGCGCCAACCCCGGGCCGGCCACGCTGACCCACCACGACGCCGTCCTGGGCTGCCTGCGCGGCGGCGGCTTCTCCGTCGCCGGGGCGGCGCACGCGTTCGCGGTGCTCGACAGCTACGTCTACGGCTTCGCGCTCCAGGAGGTCAGCCTGCCGTTCGAGGCGGAGGGAGAGATCGAGGAGGTCGCCGCCGGAATCCGGAGCGGGTTCCCGGAAGGGGCGTACCCACACATCGAGGAGATCATGGTGGAGCACGCGCTCCAGCCGGGCTACGCGTTCGCCGACGAGTTCGAGTTCGGCCTCGACCTGGTCCTGGACGGGCTGGAGCGGATCAGGAGACGGTGACCTCGGCGCCGGCGCCGTCGACGTTCTCCATGCCCTCGGCGATCCGCATCGCCTCCTCGATCAGGGTCTCCACGATCTGCGACTCGGGCACGGTCTTGATCACCTCGCCCTTGACGAAGATCTGGCCCTTGCCGTTGCCGCTGGCGACGCCGAGGTCGGCCTCCCGGGCCTCCCCCGGGCCGTTGACGACGCAGCCCATCACCGCGACGCGGAGCGGGACCTCGAGCCCGTCGAGCCCGGCGGTGACCTCGTCGGCGAGCTTGTAGACGTCGACCTGGGCGCGGCCGCAGGACGGGCAGGAGACGATCTCGAGCCGGCGGGGCTTGAGGTTGAGGGACTCCAGGATCTGGATGCCGACCTTGACCTCCTCGACCGGCGGCGCGCTGAGCGAGACGCGGATCGTGTCGCCGATGCCCTGGCTGAGCAGGTGCCCGAACGCGACGCTGGACTTGATCGTCCCCTGGAACGCCGGGCCGGCCTCGGTGACGCCGAGGTGCAGCGGCCAGTCGCCCGCCTCGGCGAGCATCTCGTAGGCGCGGACCATCACGACCGGGTCGTTGTGCTTGACCGAGATCTTGAAGTCGTGGAAGTCGTGCTCCTCGAACAGGCCCGCCTCCCACACCGCCGACTCGACCAGAGCCTCGGGGGTGGCCTTGCCGTACTTCTCGAGCAGCCGCTTGTCGAGCGAGCCGGCGTTGACGCCGATCCGGATCGACGTACCGCGGTCCTTGGCCGCGGCGGCGATCTCCTTGACCTGGTCGTCGAACTTGCGGATGTTGCCCGGGTTGACGCGGACGGCGGCGCAGCCGGCGTCGATGGCGGCGAAGACGTACTTCGGCTGGAAGTGGATGTCGGCGATGACCGGGATCTGGGAGTGCTCGGCGATCTCCGGCAAGCGCATTGGCGTCGTCCTGGCTGGGACAGGCGACCCGCACGATGTCGCAGCCGGACGCGGTCAGCTCGGCGATCTGCTGGAGGGTCGTGTTGACGTCGGAGGTGAGCGTCGTGGTCATCGACTGGACCGAGATCGGCGACTCGCTGCCGACCCCGACCTTGCCGACCTTGATCTGGCGGGTCTGGCGGCGGGGGGCGAGCACCGGCGGGGGCGCTTCGGGCATGCCGAGGCTGATGGCGGTCATGCCCTCAGGCTACCGAGCGCGACGTCGGCACGCCCGCCGATCGCCGTCGTGGTCGCCGGGCACCGGTCGGACCTGCAGCTCGGCCAGGGCTGCACTGCCGGCGGTCAGGTCACGGACTGCAGGTGCAACGGGACGACGAGGTCCCCCACGATCAGCACGACGCCCATCACCAGCAGCGCGGCGCCCACCACATAGGCGACGGGCAGCAGCTTGGCGACGTCGGCGTAGCCGGGGTCGGGACGGCCCCGCAGCCGGGCGAACCCCCGGCGCAGCGCCTCGTAGAGCGCGCCGGCGATGTGGCCGCCGTCGAGCGGCAGCAGCGGCAGGAAGTTGAACATCCCGATGAAGAAGTTGAAGCCGGCGATCAACGACACCAGGAAGGCGGTCTTCTCGGCGACCGGGAACTCCTCGTGGGAGACGGTCTCGCCGGCCAACCGGCCACCGCCGACGATGCTGACCGGGCTGTCGGTCTGGCGCTCCTCCACGCCGACGATCGCCTTGGCGACCCCCCACACCCCGACCGGCAGCTTGCCCAGCGCCTTGACCGTCGCGACGGTCATGTCCCCCATCTCATCGAGCGTGTAGATCGGGCCGCCGGTCGTCGTCTCGATGTGGGTGGTCGGGCTCACCCCGAGGAACCCGACCTGGCGCAGGGTGAGGTCGGTCTCCGAGGTCGGTCGGGCCTCGACGGTGGTGCTGGTGGTGCCGGTCATCACCTCGCCGTCGCGCTCGAACTCGATCACGGCCTTGCCGGCGTCGTTGCCGCGGATCAGGCCGCGGAGCTGGTCCCAGTCGGTGACCGTGGTGCCGTTGAAGGCGACGATGGTGTCGCCGGGTCGCAGGCCGGCCTCGTACGCCGGCGCGGGCGGGTCGTCCGCCTGGCAGTCGCGGCCCGCCTCCTCGAACGGGATCACGCACCGGGACACCTCGTCGAGCACCGGATCGCCCGCGTCGGCCTCGATCGACTTCTGGCCGTAGGTGGAGAACAGGAGCAGGAACAGGAAGAACGCGATCAGGATGTTCACCGACGGACCGCCGGCCATCACGATGACCTTCTTCCACCACGACATCTTGTAGAAGAGGCGGTCGGAGTCCTCGGGACGGATGTGCTCCCGCTCCGCCGCGCGTGCGTCGGAGATCAGCTGGGTGAACATGCCGGTGTTGGACTTGCGGACCCGGACGACGCGTTCGCCGTTCTCGTCGTAGATCGGGTGCTCGCGGTCCTCGTCGAGCTCCTCGGCCCCGGGCGGGAGCATCCCGACGATCTTGACGTAGCCGCCGAGCGGGATCGCCTTGACGCCGTACTCGGTCTCCCCGACCTGCTTGCTCCAGACGGTCGGTCCGAACCCGATGAACCACTGGGTGACCTTCCCGCCGAACTTCTTGGCCGGGATCATGTGGCCGAACTCGTGCAGACCGATCGACGCCAGGATGGCGACGAAGAAGATCACCACGCCGAGGGCGTAGTACACGGCGGTCATGCGGGCCCTTCGATCAGGTCGGTTGCGCGGGAACGAGCCCAGGCGTCGGCGGCGAGGACGTCGTCGACGGTGAGCTGCTCCTTCGAGGGTACGTCGTGGTCCTCGAGCACCGCCGCGATTGTGGGAACGATCTCCACGAACGCGCAGGTGCCCGGCCTGGAACGCGGCCACGCACACCTCGTTGGCCGCGTTGTAGACCGCCGGAGCGGTGCCGCCCGAGCTCGCCGGCGGTCCGGGCGAGCGAGACCGCCGGGAACGCCTCGTCGTCGAGGGGGAGGAACTCCCACGTCTCCGGTCGCGTCCAGTCGACGGCGGGCGCGGCGTCGGGGACCCGGTCGGGCCAGTTGAGGCCGAGGGCGATCGGGATCAGCATCGTCGGCGGGCTGGCCTGGACCAGCGTCGAACCGTCCACGAACTCGACCATCGAGTGCACCACCGAGGTCGGGTGCACCACGACGTCGATCCGGTCGAAGGGGAGGTCGAAGAGGAGGTGGGCCTCGATCACCTCCAGCCCCTTGTTGACCAGGGTCGCGGAGTTGATGGTGACGACCGGCCCCATGTCCCAGGTGGGGTGGTCGAGGGCCTCCTCCACCGTGACGTCGGCCAGCTCGGCCCGGGTGCGGCCGCGGAACGGGCCGCCGCTCGCGGTCAGCACGAGGCGTCGTACCTCGTCGGCGGAGCCGCCGCGCAGGCACTGGGCGAGCGCGCTGTGCTCGCTGTCCACCGGGACGATCTGGCCCGGCTTGGCGCGAGCCGTGACCAGCGGGCCGCCGATGATCAGGCTCTCCTTGTTGGCCAGCGCCAGCGTGTTGCCGGCGTCGAGCGCCGCGAGCGTCGGCCGGAGCCCGACCGCGCCGGTGATGCCGTTGAGGACGACGTCGCACGGACGGGCGGCGGCCTCGGTCGAGGCCTGCTCGCCGAGCCCGGAGTACGCCGGCGCGAACTCGGCGACCTGCTGCTCGAACAGCGTCGGGTTCGACCCGCCGGCGGTCAGGCCCACCACCCGGAACCGGTCCGGGTTGGCCCGGACGAGGTCGAGTGCCTGGGTGCCGATCGACCCGGTCGAGCCGAGCACCACCACGTCGCGTCGCTGCATGCGGTCAGTGTCCCAGCCACCGCGATCGCGGCCGAGGTCGCCCAGCCCGGCCACGAATTCCGTTGCTGATCATCGGATCCGCAGAAGTTTTCATCGCTCGGGCCGCCGGTCCGGCGCTATTGTCGCGGCATGAGCACTCCGACCACCGGCGGGCCCGCCCTCCCCCAGCAGCGGCGCCTCGTGACCGAGATCCCCGGCCCGGCCTCGCGCGAGCGCCTCGAGCGGAAGAAGGCCCTCGTCGCCGACGGGGTCGGCACGGTGCTGCCGGTGTTCGTCGAGGCGGCCGGCGGTGGCGTGCTGCTGGACGTCGACGGCAATCAGCTGATCGACCTCGGGTCCGGCATCGCGGTCACCAGTGTCGGGAACGCGGCGCCGTCGGTGGTCCGGCGGGTGCAGGAGCAGGTCGCCGCCTTCACCCACACCTGCTTCATGGTGACGCCGTACGACGGCTACCTGGACGTGTGCGCCGCCCTCGCGGAGCTGACCCCCGGCCAGCACGCGAAGAAGTCGGCGCTGTTCAACTCCGGCGCCGAGGCGGTCGAGAACGCGGTGAAGATCGCCCGGGTGGCGACCGGCCGCGACGCGGTCGCGGTCTTCGACCACGCCTACCACGGGCGCACCAACCTGACGATGGCGATGACCGCCAAGAACATGCCCTACAAGCACGGGTTCGGTCCGTTCGCGGGCGAGGTCTACCGGGCGCCGGTGTCCTACCCGCTGCGCGACGGGCTCACCGGCGAGGAGGCCGCCGCCCGGGCGATCGACGTCCTCGACAAGCAGGTGGGCGCCGACAACCTCGCCTGCATCGTGATCGAGCCGATCCTCGGCGAGGGCGGCTTCGTCGTACCGGCTCCCGGCTTCCTCCCGGCGCTCGCCGCCTGGGCGCGCGAGTGCGGCGCGCTGCTGGTGGCCGACGAGATCCAGTCGGGCTTCTGCCGCACGGGCGACTGGTTCGCCTGCGACCACGAGCAGGTCGTCCCCGACCTGGTGACCACCGCCAAGGGCATCGCGGGCGGGCTGCCGCTGGCCGGCGTCACCGGGCGCGCCGAGGTGATGGACGCCGTGCACGTGGGCGGCCTCGGCGGCACCTACGGCGGCAACCCGGTCGCCTGCGCCGCCGCGCTCGGGGCGATCGAGGAGATGCGGACCCACGACCTCGTCGGCCGCGCCCGCGAGATCGGCGCGCATCATGCGGGAGCGGCTCGACGGCGCTGCAGGAGAAGTTCGACGTCGTCGCCGACATCCGCGGCCGCGGCGCGATGATGGCGGTCGAGCTGTGCACGCCGGGCACGCTGGAGCCCGACGCGGCCCGCACGGCCGGGGTGGCGTCGTACTGCCACCAGCAGGGCGTGGTCACGCTGACCTGCGGGACGTGGGGCAACGTGCTCCGCTTCCTGCCACCGCTCGCGATCTCCGACGAGCTCCTCTCCGAGGGGTTCGACGTGGTCACGGAGGCGTTCGCCGCGACCGCCTGATCAGGCCGGGTCGGCAGCTCCTGGATCCCCCACGGGCTGCCGTACTCCTCGAGCAGGTCGAGGAACGGCACGGCGTCGAACGCCTCCGGGCCGAGCACCCCCGCGCCCGACCAGGTGCCCGAGGCCAGCAGCTCCAGCGCGATCACCGGGTTGATCGCCGTCTGCCACACCACGCACTGGTGGCCGTACTCGCGCATCGACCACTCGTTGTCGACCACGTGGTAGAGGTAGGTCGACCGCGGCTGGCCGTCCTTGCCCTTCCCGGTCACCCAGAGGCCGGCGCAGGTCTTGCCCGTCATCCGCGGGCCGACCGTCGCCGGATCCGGGAGCACCGCCGCCACGACGTCGCGCGGCGACACCTCGACGCCCTTGACCCGGACCTTGTCGGTGCGGTCGAGGCCGAGCGTGTGCAGCACCTTGAGGATGGTGATGAACTCGTCGCCGAGGCCGTACTTGAACGTCGCCCGCTTGCAGTCGACCCAGCGCGGCATGAGGAGCACCTCCTCGTGCTCGACGTTGACGCACTCGACCGGTCCGATGCCCTCGGGGAAGTCGAAGACCTCCGGCTCGGAGAACGGCGCGGTGGTGTGCCAGTCGCCGTCCTGCCAGATCACCGGCGGGTTGAGGCACTCCTCGATCGTCGTCCACATCGAGAACGACGGCGCGAAGATCTCGTTGCCGTCGTCGTCGGTCACGACGAGGTTGGCGCCGTCGCGGGTACCGAGCTCGTCGATCTCGGAGAACAGGTGGTCGGCGGCGTAGCGGGCGAACACGTCGGACAGCCCGGGCTCCACGCCGATCCCCACCAGGGCCAGTCGGCCGCCGGCCTCCCACCGGTCGGCCTGCGCGAACTGCTCGTCGCCGAGCTTCACGCCCGGCTTCTCGTACGGCGCGTCCGGGTGCGGCTTCGAGAGCGACATGGCCATGTCGAGGTAGTCGGCACCCGCCTCGAACGCGCCCTCGAAGATCGGCATGTTGAAGATCGGGTCGACGGCGTTCATCACGTGCGTGATCCCGTGCTCGCGGCAGAGGGCCGCCACGGACGCGGCGTCGGAGGCGTCGACCTGCGACGCGACGTACCGGTCGTCCGTGGCCGCGGCCTTCTCGGCCCGGGCCGGGTCGTAGTCGGCGACGACGATCGTCTCGAAGAAGCCCCGCCGGGCGGCGATGGCCGCGAAGGCCCCGCCGACTCCCCCGGCGCCGACGAGGAGGATCCGCACTAGTGCTGCCCTGCCTTCAGTTGCGGGATTTCGAGGCTCGTCGCCGACGCTCCTCGCACCTCAATCAACACCGATGTAGGACATCACGTGCTTGATCCGGGTGTAGTCCTCGAGGCCGTAGAGCGAGAGGTCCTTGCCGTAGCCGGAGTGCTTGAACCCGCCGTGCGGCATCTCGGAGACGAACGGGATGTGGGTGTTGATCCAGACGACCCCGAAGTCGAGGTGCTTGGAGACCCGCATCGCGCGGCCGTGGTCGCGGGTCCAGACGCTGGAGGCCAGGCCGTACTCGACGCCGTTGGCCCAGGCGAGCGCCTCGTCCTCGTCGCTGAACTGCTGCACGGTGATCACCGGGCCGAAGATCTCCTGCTGGATCTGCTCGTCGTCCTGGCGCAGCCCGGAGACCACGGTCGGCTCGTAGAAGTAGCCGCTGCTCCCCTGCCGCCGGCCGCCGGTCTGGAGGGACGCGTGGTCGGGCAGCCGGTCGACCATCCCGGTCACCCGGGCCAGCTGGTCCTCGTTGTTGAGCGCGCCGTAGAGGACGTCCTCGTCGTCCGGCATCCCGGTGCGGATCCCCTGGGCCTGCTCGGTGAGGGCGGCCACGAAGTCGCCGTGCACGCCGGGCGCGGCCAGCACCCGCGTCGCCGCGGTGCAGTCCTGGCCGGCGTTGAAGTAGCCGGCCTCGGCGATCGCACCCGCGGCCTTCTCGATGTCGGCGTCGTCGAAGATGATCACCGGCGCCTTGCCGCCGAGCTCGAGATGGACCCGCTTGAGGTCGGCCGCGGCAGACCCGGCGACCTCCATGCCGGCGCGCACCGACCCGGTGATGGACACCATCTGCGGCGTCCGGTGCTCGACCAGGCGGCGACCGGTGTCGCGGTCACCGCAGACCACGTTCAGTACGCCGGGCGGCAGGAACTCCTGGCACAGCTCGGCCAGCAGCGTGGAGCTGGCGGGCGTGGTGTCGCTGGGCTTGAGGACGACGGTGTTGCCGGCGGCGAGGGCTGGCGCGATCTTCCAGATCATCATCAGCAGCGGGTAGTTCCAGGGCGTCACCTGGCCCACCACACCGACCGGCTCGCGACGGATCCAGGAGGTGTGGTCGGCCATGTACTCGCCCGCGGACCGGCCCTCGAGGACCCGGGCGGCGCCGGCGAAGAACCGGAAGTGGTCCGAGGCGTAGGGCATCTCCTCGGACATGGTCAGCCCGAGCGGCTTGCCGGTGTCGCGGCACTCCACCTGGTTGATCTCCTCGACCCGCGCCTCGATCGCGTCGGCGATCTGGAGCAGCGCCCGGGCGCGGTCCTGGGGCGTGGTCTCGCCCCACGACTCGAAGGCGTCGGCCGCCGCGGCGTACGCCCGGTCCACGTCCTCGGCGCCGGACATCGGCGCCTGGGCGTACACCTCGCCCGTGGTCGGGTCGATGACGTCGTAGGTCTCCCCCGACGCACTGTCGACGAGCTCTCCGTTGACGACGTTCCTGAACGCTCTGTCTGCCATGGCCTGCCATTCGTTCCGCCGCCATGGGCCGACTCAGCGTGCGTCGGCCACGCTAGTCGAGCCGTGACAACGGAATCTGTAGGCCTTGACCGGCTTGCTGCATGGATTTCGTGCCGTCAGAGCCCGTCAGGCTTCGTATACCGACTGTCCGTCGATCCACGTCGACACGACCCGGGCGGCCCCGATCTCGCTCGGCCGGACCGGCGAACGGGTCCCGGTCGAGCACCACGAGGTCGGCGACCGCCCCGGGTGCGAGCACCCCGGCGTCGTCCCGGTGGTTCACCCACGCCGAGCCGGAGGTGTACGCCGCGAAAGCGGTCTCCAGCGGCAGCGCCTGCTCGGGCAGGAACGGCTCGTGGCCGGCCCGGCCCCTCGGCGCCGTAGGTCACCCGGTTGACCGCGGTGTGGATCGCGGCCACCGGGTCGGGGCTGGTGACCGGCCAGTCGCTGCCCGCCACCAGTCGCGCCCCTGCCCGGCGCAGGTCACCGAACGGGTACTGCCACCGGGCCCGCCGCTCGCCCAGGAACGGGAGGGTCAGCTCGATCATCTGGTCGTCCAGGCAGGCCCACAGCGCCTGCAGGTTGGCGGCCACCCCGAGCGCGGCGAACCGCGGCACGTCGTCGGGGTGCACGACCTGGAGGTGGGCGATGTGGTGCCGCCGCGCCGGGTCGGTGCCCTCGAACGCGTCGAGCGCCTCGCGCACCCCGCGGTCCCCGATCGCGTGCACGTGCACCTGGAAGGCCGCGGCGTCGAGGGCGGTCACCGCCGAGCGCAGCGCGTCCGGGTCGACGAAGGAGTGTCCGCTGTTGTCGGTCGGGTGGCCGCACCGGTCGAGGTACGGCGCGGTCATGGCGGCGGTGAAGTTCTCGGCCACGCCGTCCTGCATGATCTTCACGGTCGTCGCCCGGAAGCGGCCGCCGGTCATCGCCTCTCGCCGGCCGACCAGGTCGGCCACCTGCTCGACACCGCGCCGGCGCTCCCACCAGAGCGCCCCCACGACGTGGGAGCGCAGGTCGCCGTTCGCGGCCGCGGTCGCGTACGTCGAGGCGGGGTCGTCCATGCCGGAGTAGGTCCCGACGATCGCGTCCTGCCACGAGGTCACGCCGCAGGAGTGCAGGTAGGCCTGGCCCGCCATCAGCGCCGCGTAGTAGTCCTCGCCGGTGGCCCGGGGCAGGAAGCGGGACACCAGCGAGGTCGCTCCCTCGTGCAGCGTCCCGGTGGGCCGGCCGTCGGCGTCGCGCTCGATCCGGCCGTCCGGCGGATCCGGCGTGTGCTCGTCGATCCCGGCGAGCTCGAGGGCGCGGCTGTTGACCCAGGCGCCGTGATGGTCCCGGTTGGGCAGGTACGCCGGTCGGTCCGGCACGACGGCGTCGAGGTCGGCCGCGGTGGGGGTGCCGCCCGGGAAGGCCGGCATCGCCCAGCCGCCGCCGAGGATCCACTCCCGCTCGGGGTGCGCGGCGGCGTACTCGCTCACCGTCCGGAGGTAGTCCTCGCGGGTACTGCCCTCGGAGAGGTCGCACCGCAGCCGTTCGAGCCCGCCCTGGATCGGGTGGACGTGCGCGTCCACGAAGCCCGGCGCCAGCAGTCCACCGCCGAGGTCCACCACGTCCTGTCCGGGCGCGACGAGGTCGGCCTGCGCCCCCACGGCCGAGATCCGGCCCTCCTCCACGAGGACCGCGCCTCGCTCGAGGTGGCGGTGCCCGTCGAACAGCGCGCCGCCGGTGAACAGCGTGGCGTGACGGGTCATGCCCGATTCCTATCAGGTCCACCGCGCTGGCGGTCGATCACGACGGATTTCGTCACTGTTTGGCACATTCACCACGGATTCACTTGCCGAATCGCGTCGCCTCTACCACGATGGGGCACATGACGCACCCGGACTACGACCACCTCCAGCAGGCCGCCAAGGACCACCTCTGGATGCACTTCACCCGCCACTCGTCCTACGACGAGGCGGACGTGCCCGTGATCGTGCGCGGGGAAGGCGCCTACATCTACGACGCCAAGGGCAAGCGGTACCTCGACGGCCTGGCGGGACTGTTCGTCAGCCAGCTCGGCCACGGCCGCACCGACCTCGCCGAGGCGGCGGCCGCGCAGGCCAGGGAGCTGGCGTTCATGCCGCTGTGGTCCTACGCGCACCCGAAGGCGATCGAGCTCGCCGAGCGGGTGGCCGGCTACGCGCCCGGCGACCTGAACCGCGTGTTCTTCACCAGCGGCGGCGGCGAGGCCGTCGAGACCGCGTGGAAGCTGGCCAAGAACTACTTCAAGGTCACCGGCAAGCCGATGAAGCACAAGGTGATCAGCCGCGCGATCGCCTACCACGGCACCACCCAGGGCGCGCTGTCGATCACCGGGCTGCCGCTGCTCAAGCAGCAGTTCGAGCCGCTGGTGCCCTCGACGTTCCGGGTACCCAACACCAACATCTACCGGGCGCCGATCCACGGCGAGGACCCCGTGGCGTTCGGCCGCTGGGCCGCCGACCAGATCGCCGTGGCGATCGAGAACGAGGGACCGGACACCGTGGCCGCGGTCTTCCTCGAGCCGGTCCAGAACGCCGGCGGCTGCTTCCCGCCCCCGCCGGGCTACTTCCAGCGGGTGCGCGAGATCTGCGACGAGTACGACGTCCTGCTGGTCTCCGACGAGGTCATCTGCGCCTTCGGCCGGCTCGGGCACATGTTCGGCGCGGAGCGCTACGGCTACCAGCCCGACATGATCACCTGCGCCAAGGGGATCACCTCGGGCTACGCCCCGCTCGGCGCCATGATCGCCAGCGACAGGCTGATGGAGCCCTTCCTGCACGACGGCGCGATGTTCGCCCACGGCTACACCTTCGGCGGGCACCCGGTCTCGACCGCGGTCGCGCTGGCGAACCTCGACGTCTTCGAGAACGAGAAGGTCCTCGAGAACGTCCGCGAGAACGAGACCGGCGTTCCGGGCGACCCTCGAGCGCCTCAAGGACCTGCCGGTGGTCGGCGACGTCCGCGGCGACGGCTACTTCTACGGGATCGAGCTGGTCAAGGACAAGGACACCAAGGAGACGTTCACCGACGAGGAGTGCGAGCGGCTCCTCTTCGGCTTCGTCTCCAAGCAGCTGTACGCCGAGGGCCTCTACTGCCGCGCCGACGACCGCGGCGACCCCGTGGTCCAGCTCGCCCCGCCGCTGATCTGCACCCAGGAGCACTTCGACGAGATGGAGCAGATCCTCCGCGTCGTCCTCGACAAGGCGTCGAGCCTCCTCTGACCGCGAGTGGCGCTCGTGGCCACGCGAGGTGGCGCCCTGGCCCCTCGAGGCCGGGTCTCGACGCGCTCGTGCGACCTCGTGCCTCGGTCGCATCGCTTGCTCACACCTGCCTGAGCCCACGCGGCGCGCACGTTCCTCGCACGCCGCTGCTCAGGTCATGCTGCGGGAAGCCCAGGTCGACGCCGTGGTGGGTCGCCGGGTCCGGCCACCGCGCGGTGACCACCTTGCCCCGGGTGAAGAAGTGGACCCCGTCGGCGCCGTAGGCGTGGGTGTCGCCGAACAGCGAGGACTTCCAGCCGCCGAAGGAGTAGGCGGCCGCCGGCACCGGGATCGGCACGTTGATGCCGACCATCCCGACCTCGACCTCGCGCTGGAAGCGACGGGCCGCTCCCCCGTCGCCGGTGAAGATCGCGGTGCCGTTGCCGTAGCGGTTGGCGTTCACCAGCGCCAGCGCCTCGTCGTACGACGCCACCCGCACCACCGAGAGGACCGGGCCGAAGATCTCCTCCTCGTAGATCGACATGCCCGGCGTGACCCGGTCGAAGAGCGTCGGACCGAGCCAGAACCCGTCGGGCTCGCCGTCGGCTCGCACCGACCGCCCGTCGGTCACGAGCTCGGCGCCCTCGCCGACGCCCGCGTCGACGTACGCGTGGACCTTGTCGCGGTGCGCCCCGGTCACGAGCGGTCCCATGTCGCAGCCGCGCCGGCCGTCGCCGGTGCGCAGGCCCTCCATCCTGCGTGCGATCAACGGCACCAGCTCGTCGCCCACCGGATCGACCGCGACGACGACCGAGACCGCCATGCAGCGCTCGCCGGCCGAGCCGAAGCCGGCGCTGACCGCCGCGTCCGCCGCGCCGGGCAGGTCGGCATCGGGCAGCACCACCATGTGGTTCTTGGCGCCCCCGAGTGCCTGCACCCGCTTGCCGTGCCGGGTGCCGGTCTCGTAGACGTGCCTCGCCACGGGCGTGGAGCCGACGAAGGACACGGACGCGACGTCCGGGTGCTCCAGCAGGGCGTCGACGGCGACCGCGTCGCCCTGGACGACGCTGAAGACCCCGTCCGGCAGACCGGCCTCGGCCCAGCACTCCCCGATCAGCAGGGACGCCGAGGGATCCTTCTCGCTGGGCTTGAGGACCACCGCGTTGCCGCAGGCGATCGCGATCGGCACGAACCACAGCGGCACCATGACCGGGAAGTTGAACGGCGAGATCACCGCGACGACGCCCAGCGGCTGCCGCAGCGAGTAGACGTCGACCCCGCCGGAGACCTCGTCGCTGAACGACCCCTTGAGCAGGTGGGGCGCGCCGCACGCGAACTCGGCGACCTCGAGCCCGCGCTGCACCTCACCCAGCGCGTCGTCGAGCACCTTGCCGTGCTCCGCGGTGATCGCCGCGGCCAGCTCCTCCCGGCGCCGGGCCAGGACCTCACGGAAGGCGAAGAGCACCCCGGTACGCCGGGTGAGGGACGTCGCCGCCCACGAGCGTCCGGCCTCCACGGCATCGGCCACCACGGCCGAGACCTCCTCGCCCGAGGCGAGGGCCACCTGTCCCGTCACCCGTCCGGTTGCCGGGTCGTGCACGTCGCCGTAGCGCTCCCCGGCTCCGGGCCAGGGACCGCCGGCGCGCCAGTGCCCGATCGTCGGAGTCCCGGTCGTCACGGCACCACCCGGCGTCGCCGCCACAGCTCGCCGGCGACCACGACCGCCAGCGAGACGAGGAACATCAGGCTGCCGACCACGAACAGCTGCGCGGGGAAGTCCTTGAGCTTGCTGCCGTAGACGTAGAGCGGGAACGTCACGGACTGGCCGGCGGTGAAGTTGGAGACGATGAAGTCGTCGAAGGAGAGCGAGAACGACAGCAGTGCCGCCGCGACGATGCCCGGCAGCGCGAGCGGGAGGGTGATCAGCCGGAACGTCTGCCACTCGGTCGCGTAGAGGTCCATCGCCGCCTGCTCGAGGCGGAAGTCGAGCCCGGAGAGCCGGGCCTTGACCGTCACGACCACGAACGACAGGCAGAACAGCACGTGGGCGATCACGACCGTGACGAAGCCGAGCAGGCTGTCGAACCCGACCGAGACGAACATCGCGAGCAGCGAGGACCCCATCACCACCTCCGGCGTCGCCATCGGCAGGAAGATCAGCAGGTTGGACGCCGACCGGCCGCGGAAGGAGTGCCGGACGAGCGCGAAGGCCATCAGCGTGCCCAGCACCGTGGCGAGCAGCGTGGCCGTCGCGCTCACCGCGAGGCTCAGCTGGAGCGACTCGCACAGCCCGTCCGGGTCACAGATCGTCGTCCAGTTGGTCCACGTGAACGCCTCGAGCTCGCCGGTGGCCGAGCGTCCTGTCGGCTGGTTGAACGACAGCGCGAAGATGTAGCCGATCGGCACGAACATGTAGAGCAGGACGAGGATGCCGATCAGCAGCACCACGTGGTCCGCGAGCCAGCGCGTCGGTGACGACCTGGTACGCCGGGGTCCGGTCGTCTCCGGTGCCGCCCGCTCGGTGCTCGTGACGGTCGCCATCAGAGCAGGTCCTCGGTCCCGGCACGGCGGACGTAGAGGACCACCATCGTCACGACCACCGCCATCAGGATCAGCGACAGGCTCGCGGCCAGCGGATAGTTGTGCTCGGTGAGGAACGCCGCCTGGATCCGGTTGCCGACCATGTACTGCTTCGGCGTGCCGAGGAGCTCGGCGTTGATGTAGTCACCGCAGGCCGGGATGAACGTGAGCAGCGTGCCTGCGACCACCCCCGGCATCGACAGCGGGAGGGTCACCTTGCGGAACCCGGTGAACGGGCCGGCGTACAGGTCGCCGGACGCCTCGACCAGCCGGTAGTCGACCTTGTCCAGCGAGGCGTAGATCGGCAGCGTCATGAACGGCATGAAGTTGTAGGTCAGCCCGGCGATCACGGCCACCGGCGTCGCCAGCAGCCGGCCGTCGTCCGGGAGGACGGCGATCGTCTGGAGGAAGCTGGTGACCGGCCCCTGGTCGGACAGGATCGTGCGCCACGACAGCGTCCGGAGCAGGAAGCTGGTGAAGAACGGCGCGATGACCAGCACCAGCATCACGTACTTCCAGCGCCCTGCCCGGAACGCGATCGCGTAGGCCAGCGGGTAGCCGAGCATCAGGCAGATGAGCGTGGCGATGCCGGCGTAGAGGAACGAGCGGGCGAACAGGTTCCACGCGTCCCGGACGGCGTCGACGTAGTTGCCGAAGTGCCAGGTCATCGCGTAGCCCTGCTCGAACGACCCGCTCGGGTCGTAGAGCGAGGTGAAGAAGAGCTGGACGGTCGGGAAGACGAAGAACACGAGCAGCCAGAGCATGCCGGGCACGAGCAGCAGCCAGCCCCAGCCGCGGCGGCGAGCGGTCTCGCCACCGACGGCCGTGGTCTCGCCGGTCAGGCTCACTCAGCGTCCTCCGGGGTGGTCATGCCGGCGTGCGCGTCCTGGCCGGCGTCGAGGAGGAAGGAGTGCGCCCGCGACCAGGCGAGGTCCACCTCGTCGCCGCTGCGCAGCGGTGCGCGACGACCGGTGTTCTGCTCGAACACCATCAGCTCCTGGCCCCACGGCATCGCCACGAGGTACTGGGTGCTGACCCCGACGAAGCTCACGTCGGTGACCCGGCCGCCGGTCAGCACGTTCGCGCCGTCGTGGTCCTCCGAACCTGCGGCGCTGACGAAGATCTTCTCCGGCCGGATCCCGAGCCAGCCCCGGCCGTCCGTGGCGTGGGAACGCGACTCGTCGACGCCGACCTTCTGGCCCTGGCAGTCAGCGACGACGGTGCCGTCCGCGCTGTGGCTGACGGTGCTCATGATCAGGTTCGACTGGCCGAGGAAGTTCGCCACGAACGTCGTCCGCGGGTTCTCGTAGAGCTCGCTCGGCGCGCCGAGCTGCTCGATCAGGCCGTGGTTCATCACCGCGATGGTGTCGGCCATCGTCATGGCCTCCTCCTGGTCGTGGGTGACGTGCACGAACGTGATGCCGACCTCGGTCTGGATCCGCTTGAGCTCGATCTGCATCTGCCGGCGCAGCTTCAGGTCCAGGGCGCCGAGCGGCTCGTCGAGCAGGAGCACCTCCGGGCGGTTGATCAGGGCCCGGGCCAGGGCGACCCGCTGCTGCTGCCCGCCGGAGAGCTGGGCCGGCTTGCGCGAGGCGTACGGCGCGAGCTCGACCAGGTCGATCATGTCCTGCGTCGGCGTGCGGTAGTCCTTCACCCCGCGGCGCCGCAGCCCGAACGCGACGTTCTCGAAGACCGTGAGGTGCGGGAAGAGCGCGTAGGACTGGAACACCGTGTTGACCGGGCGCTTGTAGGGGCGCCGGCCGGTGATGTCCTCGTCGCCGATCAGCACCCGTCCGGCCGTCGGCTCCTCGAGGCCGGCGACCATCCGCAGCGTCGTGGTCTTGCCGCACCCCGACGGGCCGAGCAGGGCGAAGAAGGAGCCCTGGGGCACCGTGAGGGTGAGGTCGTCGACAGCGACGAAGTCGCCGAAGTGCTTGGTCACGCCCTCCAGCTGGAGGTCGCGTCCGGGGTCACCCACTCATCACCTCGTTGAACTGCCGCTGGTAGGTCGTCTCCTCCGAGTCGCTGAGGGACATGAACTGCTTCCCGGTCTCCAGCGTCTGGTCGTCGAGGAAGATGAACTCGCTCTTCGCGGCGGACTTGTCGAACTGCCCGATCTCCTCCTGGGCGCCGTCGACCGGGCAGAAGTAGTAGTTCCAGGCGGACAGCTTCGCCGCGTTGACCGGGTCGTAGTAGAAGTTCATCATCGTCTCGACGTTCTCCTTGTGCTCCGCCTTGTTCGGGACCAGCATGTTGTCGGTCCAGATGGCGAAGCCCTCCTCCGGCGGGATCCACTTGTACTTCCCGCCGCCGAGCAGGTTGATGACGTCGCCGCTCCACGCCTCGCAGGCCACCGTGTCGCCCGACTTCATGTCGTCGATGTAGTCGTTGCCGGCGAAGCGCCTGACCTGGCCGCTGTCGACGAAGCCCTTGAGCGCGTCGATCGCCGCGGTGTACTCGTCCGCGGTGAACTTCTGCGGGTCGCTGCCCTCCATGAGCAGCAGGAAGAGCATCGTGTCGCGCATCTCGGAGAGGAGGTTGATCCTGCCCTTGAGGTCGGGCCGGGTGAGCAGCTCCTCGAAGCTGGACACCGGGTCGGTGAGCTCGGAGTTGTAGCAGATGCCGGTCATGCCGCTCTGCCACGGGACGCTGTAGTCGCGGTTCGGATCCCAGTCGGGTGCCTTGAGGAAGTCGATCAGGTTGGCGTCGACGTTCGGCATGTTGTCGTGGTCGAGCTTCTGGATCCAGCCGAGCTCGATCATCCGGGCGGCCATGTAGTCGGTCACCACGAAGACGTCCCGCCCGCCAGGCGACTTGCAGTCGGAGAGCTGGGGCGAGACCTTCGCGAAGAAGGTCTCGTTGTCGTTGACGTCGCCGTTCTTGTAGTCGACCGTGATGCCGGTCTCCTGCTGGAACTTCTCCAGGGTCGAGGTGTCCGGACCCTTCCTCGGGTCGACGTAGCCGATCCAGTTGGAGAAGACGATCGTCTTCTCCTCCGCGCTGAGGTCGGTGCTGCGGCAGGAGTCTGCCTCGACCCGGGCCCCTTCGGTGCCGCAGGCCGCGAGCAGCGAGGACCCGCCGATCGCCGCCGCGGAGAGCCCGGCGCCGCGCAGGAAGCTACGCCGGGAGAACGCACCCGCCCCGAGCTCCCGGGCCACCATCCTCGCCAGGCGATCGGCCGCCTCGTCGCCCGCGCGCGGGCCTCGTCGTGGGGTGGTCATGATGCCTCCTCGGGGGTGCTGACGAGTTCGGATCGTGTCACGTGAGCGGCGTTGCGACAAGGGAATCCGTCGGCTCGACACCATCTTGCAACGGATTCAGGGGAGGCGCAGCACTTGTCGGCAGGTCCCCGCGGCTGACAGCATGCCCGCCATGGCCAAGAAACCGGAGGGTGCGGGTCCCGCGCTGGACGAGGTCTCCAAGGGGATCATCGAGCAGCTCCAGCAGGACGGCCGCCGGTCCTACGCCGCCATCGGCAAGGTCGTGGGCCTCTCCGAGGCCGCGGTCCGCCAGCGTGTGCAGCGCCTCGTGGAGAACGGCGTGATGCAGGTCGTCGCCGTGACCGACCCGCTCGAGCTCGGCTTCGCCCGGCAGGCGATGGTCGGCATCCGGGTCACCGGCCCGCTGGAGCCGGTCGCCGACGCGCTCGCGGAGCTCCCGGAGATCGACTACGTGGTGATCACCGCGGGCAGCTACGACCTGCTGGCCGAGCTGGTCTGCGAGAGCGACGACCACCTGCTGTCGCTGATCTCCGGCCGGATCCGGACCATCGACGGCGTGGTGTCGACCGAGACGTTCATGTACCTCAAGCTGCGCAAGCAGACCTACTCGTGGGGCGTGCGCTGAACCGGTCCCTCTGGGAGGACACCGCACCGCCCGCCACTCCCCACCCCCGGCTGGCCGCCGACCTCGACGTCGACGTCGCGATCGTCGGCGCCGGCTTCACCGGGCTGTGGACGGCCTACTACCTGGCCCGGGCCGAGCCCGGCCTCCGGATCGCGGTGCTCGAGGCCGAGGTCGCCGGGTTCGGGGCCTCCGGCCGCAACGGCGGATGGTGCTCGGCGCTGTTCCCGGCATCGCTCCCCACGCTGGCCGACCTGGGCGACCGGCGCGCGGCACTGGCCCAGCACCGCGCGATGCGGGCGACCGTCCACGAGGTGGGGCGGGTGCTCCAGGAGGAGGGCATCGACGCCTCGTTCGCGGCGGGCGGCACGATCTCCCTGGCCCGCAACCCCGCGCAGCTGGCTCGCGCCACGTCCGAGGTCGAGGAGGCCCGGACCTGGGGGCGGGACGAGGAGGAGATCCGGCTGCTGGACGCCGCGGCCGCGCGCTCGGTGTTGTCGGGCTCCTCGACCCTCGGCGCGACCTACACCCCCGACTGCGCGGCGATCCACCCCCTGCGCCTGGTCCGGGGGCTGAGCGACACCGTCGACCGGCTCGGGGTGCGCCTGTTCGAGCACACGCCCGTGCAGGCCATCGCCCCGGGCCGGCTGGTCACGCCCCGGCGCCGTGGTCCGCGCCGGGACCGTGGTCCGCGCGACCGAGGGCTACACCGCGGCCCTGCCGGGGCAGCGCCGTCGGCGTGGTGCCCGCTCTACTCCCTCGTCATCGCCACCGAGCCGCTCTCCGCGGAGATCTGGGAACAGATCGGGCTGCACCGCCGCGAGACGTTCACCGACCATCGCCACCTGATCGTCTACGGCCAGCGCACGGCCGACGACCGCATCGTGTTCGGCGGGCGCGGCGCGCCGTACCACGTCGGCTCGCGGATCAGGCCGGGCTTCGACCGCGACGACCGGGTGTTCGGGCGGCTGCGGGAGGCCCTGGTCGAGCTGTTCCCGGTGCTCGCCGGGACCGCCATCACCCATGCGTGGGGCGGCTGCCTCGGCGTGCCCCGGGACTGGTGCGCCTCGGTCGGCCTCGACCCGGACACGCGGGATGGCCTGGGCCGGCGGTTACGTCGGGGACGGCGTCAGTACGACGAACCTGGCCGGGCGGACGCTCCGGGACCTCGTCCTGCGCCGGGAGACCGAGCTCGTCACCCTCCCCTGGGTCAACCACCGCTCGCCCCGCTGGGAGCCCGAGCCGCTGCGCTGGCTGGGGGTGAACGCCGGCCTCCGCGCGATGGCCGCCGCCGACGTCGAGGAGCGGCTGACCGGGCGCCCGAGCCGGGTCGCGCGGCTCGTCTCCCCGCTGCTCGGCTGACAGGATGCCCGAATGAAGCATCGCGCCCTCGTCCGTCGTCCCAGCCCCCGCCTCGCGGAGGGGCTGCTCACCCACATCGACCGCACCCCCGTCGACGCCGAGCTCGCCCTGCGCCAGTGGGAGGGGTACGTCGCCGCGCTGGCCGCCGCGGGCTGGGAGACGATCGAGGTGCCTCCCGCGCCGGAGTGTGCCGACTCGGCGTTCGTCGAGGACACCGTCGTGATGTACGGCGACCTGGCCGTGATCACCCGCCCGGGGGCCGACGAGCGCAAGCCGGAGACCGCCGCCACCGAGGCGACCCTGCGCGAGCTGGGCTACCGGATCGCGCACATCGAGGCGCCGGGGACCCTGGACGGCGGCGACGTGCTCAAGCACAGCGGCACCGTCTGGGTGGGCCTGGGCGGGCGTACCAACCAGGCCGGCCACGACCAGCTCGCGGCGCTGCTCGCGCCCCAGGGCGCGAACGTCGTGGGAGTCGGCGTGGAAAAGGTGCTGCACCTCAAGACCGCGGTGACCGCGCTGCCGGACGGCACGATCGTCGGCTACGAGCCGCTCGTGGACAACGTGGACGTGTGGGACCACTTCCTGCCCGTACCCGAGGAGGAGGGCGCCCACGTCGTCCTGCTCGGCGGCGAGGCGGTGCTGATGTCGGCGAACGCCCCCCGCTCGGCGCGGCTCTTCGAGCAGCGCGGCCTGCGGGTGGTGGCGGTGGACATCGGCGAGTTCGAGAAGCTCGAGGGCTGCGTGACCTGCCTGTCGGTGCGCCTGCGCTGAGGCGCTCCTAGCCGACCTCGATCTTGTCCAGCGCCGTTCGCCGAGGTCCGGGCCGGCTTCCTCGGGCTCGAACAGCCATGCCTGGAAGAAGCCGTCGAGGTCCTCGCCGCTGATCTCCTCGGCGAGCTGCTGGAACCCGCCCGTCGTGCCGGTGCGGTCGCGCCGGCGCTCCAGCCACGTGCGCAGGATCGACCAGAACTCCGCCTCGTCGTCCACCCGTTGGCGCAGGGCCTGCAGCGTCATCGCCCCGCGGACGTAGACCCGCTCGTCGAAGATCCGGTGGGCGCCCGGGTTGCCGATCCGGAGGTCCCAGAACTCGCTGCCGGCGCCCGTCGCGTAGCGGTCGCCGAACCACGACGCGCCCGACTCGCCGCCGTGGGTCTCGGCGTACCGCACCTCCATGAACGTGGCGAAGCCCTCGTTGAGCCAGATGTGGCGCCACTGCGCCAGCGACACCGAGTTGCCGAACCACTGGTGCGCGAGCTCGTGGACCAGCAGCGAGGTGGCCCACGGGCCCAGGGCCGGGTAGGTCGGCCGGGTCTGGTTCTCCAGCGCGAACTGCGGACCCAGCCCCGTCACCAACCCCCCGGTCGCGGAGAACGGGTAGTCGCCGAGCTGGCCCTCGAGCCACCTCACCAGCGCGGGCGACCTGCGCAGCTGCACCATCGACGCGACGCGCTGCCGAGCCGGCAGCAGCCGCGAGGCGGCGATGAGCCAGGGGCGACCGTCCGCAACCCCGGAGTCGACCTCGAAGCGACCGGCCGCGAAGAACGCGTTGTACGGCGCCATCGGCTCGGTCGACCGCCAGTGCACCGTGTGGCGCGTGCCGCCGCTGTGGACCCGGTGCCCGATCCGAACGCCGTTCGCGATCACCCGTTGGCCGGTCGGGACGTCGATGTGCACGTCGACGGCCGCCTTGTCGCGGGGATGGTCGTTGGCCGCGAACCACCAGGTCGCCATGTGGGGCTCGTTCATGGTCACCACCTCGCGCCGGTTCGCGAGCCAGTTGGACTCCCCGTCCCAGTTGAGCCGTCCGGGGCGCCCGGCGTAGCGCACCACGACCCGGAAGGTCTGGCCGTCCGCGATCGGGGCTTCCGGGATGACCGTGAGCTCGTGCGGGTCGGGCCTGCGTGTGCCGGGCGGCGGCTCCGTCGACGGTGACCGAGCGGACCGGGAGCAGCAGGTCGAGGTTGAACCTCGAGAGGGCGTGGGTGGCCCGGATCGTCAACGCGGTGCGGCCCGAGAGCCGGACCTTGCCGAACTGGTACCGGTCATGGATGTCGTAGTGGAGGACGTCGATCCCGCCGTTGCCGTCGAGCGGGAAGTAGGGGTCGCCGATGCCGGCCGCGCCCGGCTCGGGAGCGATCCCGGCCTGCGCCGTACCCCACGGCAGGAGGGCGACGACGAGGGCCGCCACCGTGGCCGGAACGGCCCGGCGGGAGGGGCGGATCCCACGACGACGCTGCACCGGATCAGCCTAGGTCTAGACGGGTTCGGACACAGCGAAAGTGCCGGTTCTTGTGGATATCTGGACCACCGCGTCCGCGGGGGGTAAATCGGTTGCGTCGGGTCGCCCGCCACCGCACGATGGTCGGGACCGCGCGGCGCCGCCGTGCCCGGACCGAGAGGAGCAGTGACATGACGACCACTGTCGTTGGCCTGTCCGCAGACCACTCCCCCTCTCACCTCTGGAGCACCCACCGCGATGTCTCACGACTTCACCTCACTCGCAGGACCAGCAGCCCCCACGCCTGACGACTCCCGCCTCGACGGGATCGACCCCTCCTTCGTCTTCGACTTCGCGTCGTACGACGACCCCGACGACGACTCGCAGCGCTGGTCGACCTGGCACAGCGTCGAGCCGCTCTGCCGCGGACCCGAGCCGCGTCCCGACTGGGTGGTGACCTCCCAGGGCGCCCTCGACACCGACCTCGGCATCCTCAAGACGGGCAAGGAGGCCGACGTCTTCCTCGTCGAGCGCGCCGACCCGCTCGACCCCGGTGGCGGCGTCGTGATGGCCGCCAAGCGCTACCGCAGCACCGACCACCGCAACTTCCACCGCGCCGCCAGCTACACCGAGGGCCGCAGCATGAAGCGCTCCCGCGACGAGCGCGCGCTCAAGCGCAAGAGCACGTTCGGCCGGCAGGTGGCCGCCGGCGAGTGGGCGGTCTCGGAGTGGGACGCGCTCAAGCGGTTCTGGTCGCTCGGGCTGCCGGTCCCCTACCCGGTCCAGATCGACGGGACCGAGATCCTGATGGAGTGGATCACCGCCGACGGCGAGTCGGCCCCGCGTCTGGCCCAGACCCGTCCGCAGCCGGATCTGCTGGCGTCGTACTTCGACCAGCTGCGCGAGGCCCTGGCCGAGCTGGTGCGGCACGGCGTCGTGCACGGCGACCTGTCGGCGTACAACATCCTGGCGGCGGGTGAGCGGCTCGTGATCATCGACCTGCCGCAGGTGGTGGACCTGGTCGGCAATCCTGCGGGCACCGACTTCCTGATGCGCGACTGCGCCAACATCTGCGCCTGGTTCCGCGCCCGCGGACTGCCCGTCGACGAGCAGGACCTGTTCGGGGAGCTCCTCGCCCACGCCTTCTGACGTTGAGTTGGGCCTCCCTCAGCGGTGAGTTGGGCATGGCTGAGCATTCTCGGCCCAGCCATTCCCAACTCGACGCTCAGCCGAGCCCAACTCAACGAGGTGGTGGGGTCAGGAGTCGGTGGCGGCGAGCTGGCCGCAGGCGCCGTCGATCTCGCTGCCGCGGGTGTCGCGCACGGTGGTGGGGATCCCCTTCGCCTCGAGCCGGCGGACGAACTCCCGCTCGTCGGCCGGGTCGGAGGCGGTCCACTTCGAGCCCGGGGTGGGGTTGAGCGGGATCAGGTTGACGTGCACCCAGCCCCAGTCCCCGTAGGAGTTGAGGACGTCGCCCAGCAGGTCCGCGCGCCACGCCTGGTCGTTGATGCCGCGCATCATGGCGTACTCGATGGAGACCCGGCGCTTGGTGGTGCGGGCGTAGTTCCAGGCCGCCTCGACCGTCTCGGCGACGGAGAAGCGGGTGTTGATCGGGACGAGCTCGTTGCGCAGCTCGTCGTCGGGGGCGTGCAGGCTCAGCGCCAGCGTGACCGGGATGCCCTCCTCGGTGAGCTGGTTGATCCGCGGCACCAGGCCGACGGTGGAGACCGTGACGCCGCGGGCCGACATGCCCAGGCCGTCGGGCGCCGGGTCGGTGAGGCGGCGTACGGCGCCCATCACCGCCTTGTAGTTGGCCAGCGGCTCCCCCATCCCCATGAACACGACGTTGGAGACCCGGCCGGTTCCGCCGGGCACCTCGCCGCGGGCCAGCGACCGGGCACCGGCCACCACCTGCTCGACGATCTCGGCGGTCGACATGTTGCGCTGGAGTCCGCCCTGGCCGGTCGCGCAGAACGGGCAGGCCATTCCGCAGCCGGCCTGGCTGGAGACGCACATCGTGACCCGACCGGGATAGCGCATCAGCACGGACTCGACGAGAGCACCGTCGAAGAGCCGCCACAAGGTCTTGCGGGTGGTGCCGCGGTCGGCCTCCATCGTCCGCAGCGGCGTCATCAGCGGCGGCAGCAGCCCGGCGACCAGCTCGTCGCGCTGGGCCGCCGGCAGGTCGGTCATCTGGGCCGGGTCGTCGACCAGCCTGGAGAAGTAGTGCGTGGAGAGCTGCCGGGCCCGGAAGCCGGGCAGCCCCATCCCGGTGGCCAGGTCGGTCCGCTCGGCGGCGGTGAGGTCGGCCAGGTGCCGCGGCGGCTTCTTGCGGCCACGGGGCTCGTCGAACACCAGCGGCAGGGGTTTGGTGCCGGCGGACTCGGGGGAAGGCTGATCAGACATGGCGTCCCGATCATCCCATCCGGGGCGACCTGACCCGAATCGCTGGAGCTCAGCCGTTGTAGCGGACCATGAAGTAGAGCACCAGGGACGCCACGCCGAGCACGACCAGCGCCGTCAGGGCCATGCCGAGGAACATGAAGGTGCCGAACCTGCGGGACCGCGGCCTGGCCACCAGGACGATCGGCACCGCCAGGAACGCCAGCGCGTACGGGAACAGCCGCTCGGCGGTGTCGTAGTGGAACAGCAGGCGCAGCACGCCGGCGTACACGCCCGGCAGCAGGGTGACGAACAGCATCCCGGAGAAGAACCCGGCCAACGCGTCGAACGTCGGGTGGTCACGGTTCCAGAAGTCGGGCGTGCGCCCCGTCCGGTCGCTCGTCTCGTCGATGGTCATCGCTGTCGATCGTATCCGCCTCCCGTCCGTGACGTTCTGGTTGGCGATCGTGTCGTGGGACAACCCGATCGTCACGGACGACGGGCTGCGGTCACGTCGCGAAGACCAGGTGGTGCAGCAGCAGCCAGATCGGGGCGATGGTGGCGAGCAGCGAGTCGAGCCGGTCCATCAGGCCGCCGTGGCCCGGCACCACCTGGCTCATGTCCTTGATGCCGAGGTCGCGCTTGATCACCGACTCGCACAGGTCGCCGAGCGTGGCCATCACGACCGCGATCAGGCCGAGCACGATGCCGACCCACCACTCACCCTCGAGCAGGTACACCACCAGCGCCCAGCCGACGGCCACACACGTGACGAGCGACCCGGCGAAGCCCTCCCAGGACTTCTTGGGCGAGATCACCGGCGCCATCGGGTGCTTGCCGAACAGCACGCCCGCGACGTACCCGCCCATGTCGGAGGCGATGGTGACCAGGATGAAGACCAGGATCCCCTTCACCCCGTCGTCCCAGCGGTCGAAGTCGACCGACCCGCCCTCGGAGAGCAGCAGCGCCACGAAGGAGCCGAGGAACGGCACGTAGACGAGGGTGAACACCGACGCGGTCGCGTTGACGACGTAGCCGTCGACGCCGCGCCGCAGCAGCCAGAGCATCACCACGAGCGCGGTGACCGCGGTGGCCGTGACCAGCGCCCCGGCGCCGAAGAAGTAGGCGACGACGACCATCACGACCCCGCCCAGCATCAGCGGCTGCTCGGGCAGGTCGACGTCCTTGGCCAGGAACCCCCTGCGCAGCTCCCAGATCGCGACGACCACCGCCGCCGCGACGATCAGCATGAACGCGGTCTTCCAGAACACCAGCGAGCTGCCGATCGCGGCCAGCAGTACGACGCCAGAGGCGATCGCGGCCGGCAGGTTGCGGCCGGCGCGTCCGTGGTCCTGGGGCGGGGCGGGCGCCGGCGAGGTGTCGGTCATGGGCGGTGGAGGCGAGGGTCGTTCAGACCTCGAGCAGCTCGGCTTCCTTGTTCTTGAGCATCTCGTCGATCTCGTCGGTGTGCTTCTTGGTGATCGAGTCGAGCTTCTTCTCGGCGCCGGTGACGTCGTCCTGGCCGACCTCGCCGTCCTTCTCCAGCTTCTCGACGGCCTGCCGGGCGGTACGGCGCAGGTTGCGCACCGCGACGCGGCCGTCCTCGGCCTTGGCCTTGGCCACCTTGATGTACTCCTTGCGGCGCTCCTCGGTCAGCTCGGGGAACACGCAGCGCACGAGCTTGCCGTCGTTGGACGGGTTCACGCCCAGGTCGGAGTCGCGGATCGCCTTCTCGATGTTGCCCATCGCGCCGATGTCGAACGGCGAGACCAGGATGATCCGCGGCTCGGGCGCGGTGAAGGACGCCAGCTGCTGGAGCGGCGTCGGGGCGCCGTAGTAGTCGACGACGATCTTGCTGAACATGCTGGGCTGGGCGCGCCCGGCCCGGATCGCCGCGAACTCCTCACGCGTCGCCTCGACCGACTTGTCCATCTTGCCGTCGGCCTCGTGGAGGATGTCGTTGATCACGGCTGTTCCCCTTCCTGGATCAACACTGCCTGGATGAACCTGCCACTGGTGGAGCCTGTCCGAGCGCGGCCCGGTCCGGTGTGCGTCGTACGGATCAGCGCTCAGCCCGCGCTGACGAGCGTGCCAATCTTCTCACCCTGCACGACCCGGAGGATGTTGCCCTCGGGTTCCATCCCGAACACCACCATCGGCAGCTTGTTCTCGCCGCAGAGCGCGAACGCCGTCTGGTCCATGATCCGCAGACCCCGCGCCATGGCCTCGTCGTAGGTGAGCGTGTCGAACTTCTCGGCCGTGGGGTCCACCGCCGGGTCCGCGGTGTAGACGCCGTCGACGCCGCTCTTCGCGACGAGCACCACGTCGCACTTGCTCTCCAGGGCGCGCTGGACCGCCACCGTGTCGGTGGAGAAGAACGGCATGCCCATGCCGGCGCCGAAGATCACCACCCGGCCCTTCTCGAGGTGGCGGATCGCCCGGCGCGGGATGTAGGGCTCGGCGATCTGCCCCATCGTGATCGCGGTCTGCACGCGGGTCTCGATGCCCTGCTTCTCCAGGAAGTCCTGGAGGGCCAGGCAGTTCATCACGATGCCGAGCATGCCCATGTAGTCGGCACGCACGCGGTCCATCCCGCGCAGCTGGAGCTCGGCGCCGCGGAAGAAGTTGCCGCCACCGGTGACCACGGCGATCTGGACCCCGGCCTCCGAGACGGCCGCGATCTCCTCGGCGATCTTGTGCACCACGTCGGGGTCGACGCCGACCTTGCCGCCGCCGAACACCTCACCGGAGAGCTTCAGCAGGACACGGTTGTACGCGGTCACTCAGAGTCCTTTCGCGCATGAAGTGCGAGAAGGCCGGCCCGATGATCAGTGCTGCTGTCATCGAACCGGCCTCCTCGTCGTACGTCGTGGTGAACCCTAACGCCTAGGAACCGACCTCGAAGCGGGCAAACCGCGTCAGCGTGGTGCCGGCAGCGTCGAGGACCGCCTTGACGGTCTTCTTGTTCTCGGTCACCGACGGCTGCTCGAGCAGCACGACCTCCTTGAAGAAGCCGTTGAGTCGGCCCTCGGTGATCTTCGCGATCGCCTGCTCCGGCTTGCCCTCCTCGCGCGAGGTGGCCTCGGCGATCTCGCGCTCCTTGGCGACGACGTCGGCGGGCACCTCCTCGCGGGTGAGGTACTGCGGGCGCATCGCGGCGACCTGCATCGCGGCGGCCCGGGCGGCCTCGGCGTCACCGTCGTACTCGACGAGGACCCCGACGGCCGGCGGGAGGTCGGCTGCGCGCTTGTGCATGTAGGCGACGGTGGCGCCGTCGAAGCGCGCGACGCGGCCGAGCTCGATCTTCTCGCCGATGGTGATGGCGAGGTCCTCGACCACCTCACCGACGGTCTTGTCGCCCAGGGCCACGCCCTTGAGCGCCTCGGTGTCGGCCGCCTTGGCCGCGTCCGCGGCGTCGGCGATCTGCTGCGCGACGGAGACGAACTCCTCGTTCTTCGCGACGAAGTCGGTCTCGCTCTTGAGCTCGACCAGGGCCCCACCGGAGGTGGCGACGAGACCGGCCGAGGCCTCGCGCTCGGCGCCGCGCTTGGCAGCCTTGGCGGCCCCCTTCACGCGGAGCAGCTCGACGGCCTTCTCGAAGTCACCGTCGCTCTCGTCGAGTGCCTTCTTGCAGTCCATCATGCCGGCGCCGGTCAGCTCGCGGAGCTTCTTGACGTCGGCGGCGGAGAAGTTCGCCATGGTTCTGATCTCCTCGAGTTCTGGTCGGATCGGTGGCCGTCAGGCCTTGTCGTCGCTCTTGGTCTCGGCGTTGGCGAAACCGGCAGCCTCGGCCGCCTCGGCGGTGCGGAACCACACCTCGGCGTTGGTGCGGTCGTACCAGGGGCTGCTCGGGGCGTGGAACTTCATCGAGGACTTGTTGCCCTTGACGGTGAAGCCCTCGGGCGCCGAGCCGTCCTCGAGCGGGGAGGCGGAGTCGGCACCGAACTCACCCTCGGCCGGCGTCGGTCGGCTCGGCCTTCGGTGGCGGCGGTCTCGGCGGCCGGAGCCTCGGCGGCCGGAGCCTCGGCGGCCGGAGCCTCGGCGGCCGGAGCGTCCGCAGCCGGGGCCTCGGTGGCCGGGGCCTCGGTGGTCGGGGCCTCGGCACCGCAGCCTCGGCGGCCGGCTTGGCCTCCACGGCCTCGGAGGCCGCACCGGTGGCCTCGGTCGCCGGGGTGTCGGTGGCCTTGGCGTCGCCGCCGGTGGCCTCGACGGCCGCCTTGTCGGCGTCGCCGCCGAGCAGCTCACGCTCCCACTCGGCGAGGGGCTCCTCGGCACCGACGGCCGCGGCACCCTCGGAGCCGGCCTTGGCGCCGGAGCGGGCGATCAGGCCCTCGGCCACGGCGTCGGCGACCACGCGGGTCAGCAGGCCGACCGCGCGGATGGCGTCGTCGTTGCCCGGGATCGGGAAGTCGACCAGGTCGGGGTCGCAGTTGGAGTCCAGGATGCCGATGATCGGGATGTGCAGCTTGCGCGCCTCCTCGACGGCAAGGTGCTCCTTGTTGGTGTCGACGATCCAGACGGCGGCCGGCGTACGGCTCATCTCGCGGATGCCGCCGAGCGACTTGTTCAGCTTGTCGCGCTCGCGGCGCATCTGGAGCAGCTCCTTCTTGGTGCGGCTGCTGCCGGCGACGTCGTCGAAGTCGATCTCGTCGAGCTCCTTGAGGCGGTTGATCCGCTGGTGCACGGTCTGGAAGTTGGTGAGCATGCCGCCCAGCCAGCGCTGGTTGACGTAGGGCATGCCGACGCGGGTCGCCTGCTCGGCGATCGCCTCCTGGGCCTGCTTCTTGGTGCCGACGAACATCACGGTGCCGCCCTTGGCGACGGTCTCCTTGATGAAGGCGTAGGACCGGTCGATGTAGGCCAGCGACTGCTGAAGGTCGATGATGTAGATGCCGTTGCGCTCGGTCATGATGAAGCGCTTCATCTTCGGGTTCCAGCGACGGGTCTGGTGACCGAAGTGCACGCCGCTCTCGAGAAGCTGGCGCATGGTGACGACTGCCATGAATGTCTCCTGTTGTGCGGGAGGCACGACCCGATCTGTCCGCCCTTGAGCCAGGACGAACCGGGTGTGCTTCCCTGTTGTTCTCAGTTGTCGCCTCGGGCGGGTGCCCTTGGCCCTGACGCTCACGCGCGACCCGACCCGATCGTGATCGGGACTGAGGATCGGCGCCCACGGGCGGTCGGGCCGGAGCGACCCGTCGCGGTCTGCGAACGTGCGAAGTCAATCCAGGTGGATTGCTCCGCCCAGCGTAGTCGACGCGCGCGAGGTGGTGCCAATCCGTACGGCCGCGGAGCGGGCGCGGACCGCGGCAGGCCAGCCCACGAACTCTCCACAGCCACCTCTCCGGCCGGCTCGTCCACAGCCCTGGCCGCTCTGTCGCGCGCACCGGTCCCCGCAGCCGCGGGCAGGGTGGCGCCATGCCGTCCACCGCCGTCTCGACCGGGCTCCCCGGGCTCGTCCTGCTCGTCGTCCTGAGCGTGGTGTTGCCCCCGTCTGCGACGCCCGCCCGCGGGGCGCCCGGGGACTCCGATCCGGTCGGCGTGTGGCCGCTCCGACCCGAGCCCTCGGTGGTCGAGGGGTTCGACCCCCCGCTCGACCCCTGGGGTGCGGGGCACCGTGGCGTCGACCTGCTCGGCTCGGCGGGGCAGTCCGGTGCGGGCGGCCCTGCCGGGCCGGGTCGCCTTCACCGGCCGGATCGCCGGCCGTGGGGTGGTCACGGTCGACCACGGCGCGACGCGGACGACCTACGAGCCGGTCACCGCGTCGGTCGCCGTCGGCGACAGGGTGGCGGCGGGCGCGGTGATCGGGAGCCTCGGCGTGGTGGGGTCCCACTGCTTCCCGCGGGCCTGCCTCCACTGGGGGTGGATCCGCGGCGAGACCTACCTCGACCCGCTCGACCTGGTCGGCGCCGGACCGGTGCGGCTGCTGCCGCTGTGGCGCGACGTGCCGGTGGCGTCCGCACCGCCCCCGGTCACGCCCGCGACGGCGACACCGAAACCTGCGTACGCCGACTGGGACCGTTGCTACGATTGCTACGCCCGGATGGATGCGCCATGAGGAGCAATCGAGGTGGAGCGGATCCCCCACCGCGACCTGCGCAACCGCAGCTCCGAGATCCTGCGCGCGGTGGCGGCCGGCGAGAGCTTCGAGATCACCAATCACGGTCAGGTGGTCGCGGTCCTCTCCCCACCTGTCCGCGGGCAGGAGCCCTTGGCGATCGTCAAGCCCGCGACTCGTCGAGGCGGCTGGCTCGAGCTCGAACCTGTCGAGTTGCCGCCAGGATCGCCCTCGAGCCAGGAAATCATGGACGAACTGCGCGAGGACACGATTTGATCGTCTACCTGGAGTCCTCGGCCGCCGTGAAGCTGATACGCAGGGAAGCCGAGTCGCTCGAGCTACAGCGCTTCCTCCACGGCCTGGAGGATCGCGACGAGATCATCGGCGCCGCCTTGCTGCTGGAGACCGAGCTCCGCCGCGCTGGCATCCGGTGGGGTGTGCGACCCAGGTCGTCGTCGCCAAGGTCGCTCGCGGGGATCGACCTGCTCGCGATGCCACGAGAGCTTCTTCTCAGCAGGCGGGTCTGCTTCCGTGCCAGACCTGCGGAGTCTCGACGCCCTCCATGTGGCGACGGCCATCGCGTGCGGCCGTCGACCTCTGATCACCTACGACCGACGCATCCTCGCCGCCGCTTACGCCGTCGGACTGCCGACGCTTTCCCCAGCCTGAACGTCAAGCCCGGGGGTGGGCCTGGCGGTAGGCCTTGCGCAGCCGGTCGGTGGTGACGTGGGTGTAGCGCTGGGTGGTGGCGAGCGAGGCGTGGCCGAGCAGCTCCTGGACCGAGCGCAGGTCGGCTCCCCCCTCGAGCAGGTGGGTGGCGGCGGTGTGCCGCAGCCCGTGGGGGCCGATGTCGGGCGCGCCCGGGACCTGGGCGATCCGCTGGTGCACCAGCGTCCGTACGGCGCGCTGGTCGATCCGCCGGCCGCGCGCGCCGAGGAACAGGGCGGCACCCGCACCCTCGACCCGCAGCCGCGGCCGCCCCTCGGCCAGCCACCGCTCCAGGGCGCGGGCGGCGGGCGCCCCGAACGGCACCGCGCGCTCCTTGCGCCCCTTGCCGAAGACCCGCACCACGTTGCGGTCCCGGTCGACGTCGTCGAGGTCCAGGCCGACCAGCTCCCCGACCCGGATCCCGGTGGCGTAGAGCAGCTCGAGCATCGCCACGTCGCGCAGCCCCGTGGGGCTGCCGTCGTCGGCCAGCTCGGTCGCCGCGGCGATCAGATCCTCCGCCTCGTCGGCCCGCAGCACCGCCGGGAGCGGTTTGTGCGCCTTGGGTGAGCCGAGGCCGGCCCCCGCGTCCTCCGCTGCCCGGCCGGTGCGCGCCAGCCAGGCCGTGAACACCCGGGCGGCGGTGGCCCGGCGCGCGACGGTGGTCCGCGACTTGCCGGTGGTCTGCTGCTTGGCCAGCCAGCTGCGCAGCGTGCGGAGGTCGAGGGCGGTGGCGTCGTCATGACCCAGGCGGTGGGCGTGGTCGAGCAGCCCGGCCACGTCGGCGAGGTAGGCCCGGACGGTGTGGGCCGTCAGGTCGCGCTCGGAGACCAGGTGGCGTTCGTACTCGCCCAGCACCCGGACCATGGGCTCGGGCAGCTCCTGCTCCGCCGCCTCGGCGACCTCCTCGGCCATCCCCCGATCGTAGGCAGCCCGAGGCCGTCAGGCCGGGAGGCCGGCGCGGGCCCGGGGGCCGAGTCGCCACCCTGCGGGCCCCTGGACGACGAAGTCGTGCTCGGCGAGGTAGGTCAGCGCGGTCTGGGTGTCGACGAGCGCGATCCCGGCGGTGGCCGCGATGGAATCGAGCCCCGCCGGCTGCCCGACCGGCACGGCCTCCAGCACCTGCCGGTGCCGCCGACCGAGCCGATCCCGGGCCTGTTCGGGAGCCCTCGGCACGTCGCGGAGGTGCGTCCCTGACTCTCCGACCACCTCGAGCACGTCGCCGGGCCCGGTGACGAGGGTGGCGGCGCCACTGCGGATCCAGTGGTGCACGCCCTGCGACTGTGCGCTGGTGACCGGGCCGGGCACCCCCATCAGCGGCCTCGAGAGGCTCTCGGCCCAGCCCGCGCTGTTGAGCGCACCGCTGCGGGTGGCCGCCTCCACCACCACGGTGCCGCAGGTGAGGGCGACGATGATCCGGTTGCGGGCGAGGAACCGGATCCGCAGGGGTGCGCACCCGGGCGGCAGCTCGGACACGACCGCGCCGACCGTCGCCATGTGCTCGATGAGGCTGCGGTGGGCGGCCGGGTAGGACCGGTCCACCCCGCAGGCGAGCACGGCCACGGACGGGCCGTCGAGCGCGAGTGCGCCGCGGTGGGCCGCCTGGTCGATGCCGAAGGCGGCACCGGAGACCAGGCAGCGGTCGGCTCGCGCGACTCCGGCGCCGATGTCGCGGGCGACCTGCTCGCCGTAGGTCGTGGCCGATCGGGAACCGACCACGGCGACGGAGCCGGCCAGCTGGTCCAGCCGGAGCGGCCCCCTCGCCCAGAGCCCGATCGGCACCCCGCCGAGCTCGGACACCGGTTCGCCATGGGCCAGGTCGTCGAGCTGGGTGGGCCACTCGGCGTCTCCCGGGATCACGAACCGGATGCCGCAACGCTCGGCGCGTTCGAGCTCGGCGGCCGGGTCGAGGCGCACCATCCGACCCGCCGCGTCGGCGACCAGCTGGTCGCGATCGCGGTTGGCCACGATGTCGTCGTAGAGCCGGACCGCGCCCACCTGCGCCAGCGCCCGGGCCACCCGCAGGTCTCCGGGTTCGGTGAGCCGGCTCAGGCCCGCCCGGGCCAGGCGCTCGTCGGTCACGAGGCGGTCCTGCGCAGCGCCGAGGCCAGCAGCGGCTCTCCCTGCCGCAGCGCGAGGGCCGTGACCGTGTCGCCCACGCTGGGCGCGGCGGCAGCCTTGAGGTCCGCGATGGTCCACGCCAGCCGGTGCACCCGGGTCGCGCCGCGGCGGCTCAGCCGACCCTTGTACATCTGTTCGTCGATCACGCGCTGTGCCTCCGCGGACAGTGGCCATTCGTGTTGCAGTGCGGCCCCCGGGATCTGGCTGTTGAGCCGCCAGCTGCGGTCGGTGAAGCGCTCGGCCTGCCGGGACCGTGCGGCCGACACCCGCTCCCGGACCACGGCCGAGGGCTCGGGCGTGGCCCAGCGGTCACGCGCGTCGTGGGGCTGGAGCGGCTCCAGGTGGCGGGTGATGTCGATCCGGTCGGTGATCGGGCCGCGGACCCGGCGCTGGTAGTCGCGCCGCTGGCGCTCCAGGCAGGAGCACCGGTTGCCGGCCGCATCGGCACGGTAGTCGCCGCAGGGGCAGGGATTGGCAGCGAAGACCACCATGCCGCGGGCCGGATAGGTGACCGCCTCGTCACCGCGGGCAATGGTGACGTCGCCGCTCTCCAGCGGTTGGCGGAGCGAGTCGATCACGTCGGTGCGCAGGAGGGGGAACTCGTCGAGCAGCAACACACCCGCGTGGGCCCGGCTGACCTCGCCGGGGCGTACGCGACCGGTGCCACCGCCGAGGATGCTGGCCTTGCTGGCGTCGTGGTGGGGCGCGGAGTAGGGAGGTCGCCGGATCAGGCCGTCGCCCTCCCGCAGCGCCCCGGCGAGCGAGTGGATCGCGGTGACCTCGATCGACTCCTGGATGGACAGGTCGGGCAGGATCGACGGGATCCGTTCGGCGAGGGTGGTCTTGCCGCAGCCCTTGGGACCGGAGAGCAGGAGGTGGTGCCCGCCCGCGGCGGCGACCTCGGCGGCGTAGCGCGCCTCCTGCAGGCCCAGCACGTCGGCCAGGTCGACCTCCTCGAGGCGCTCCTGGCCGCGCCACGAGAGCAGCCGGCTGCCGGACATCGGCGCCACGGGTGGCGCCTCGGGCACCTCCTCCCCGCTCAGCTCGGCCACCACCTGCCCCAGCGAACGCACGCCGATCACCTCCACGCCGGGCACCATCGCCGCCTCGTGGGCCTGCGGCTCGGGCACGAAGACGCGGCGGACGCCGCGGGCGGAGGCGGCGAGCACCATCGGCAGCACGCCGGGGACGGACCGCAGGCCGCCGCTGAGGGTCAGCTCGCCCACGAAGACCGAGTCGGCGAGGACCGCCTCCGGCAGCTGGAAGTCGGCCTTGAGCACGGCCAGGGCGATGGCGAGGTCGAAGTGGGTGCCGCGCTTCGGCAGGTCGGACGGCGACAGCAGGATCGTGACCCTGCGGTTGGAGGGCCAGGACAGGTGGGTGTTCTGGACGGCCATCCGACACCGGTGGGGCGCCTCGTTGAGGGACACGTCGGAGCGCCCGACCATCACCAGGCCGGGCTGGCCCTGGGAGACGTCGGCCTGGACGTCGACCAGGTGGCCGACGGTGCCGTCGAGCGCGATCGTGGGGGTGGACGCGAACGGCATCAGCCGATCCCCTTCACGTGCTCGACCACGGCTCGCCCCCGCGGGGGCCGTAGCACCGCGACCAGGTCGACCCGGATGTCGGGCGGACGCACGCCGTGGTCGTGCGTCCAGCGCCGCACGAGCCGCTGCAGCCGCGCCAGCTTGGCGTCGGTGACCGCCTCGTGCGGCGAGCCGTGGGTGAGGCTGGTGCGGGTCTTCACCTCGCACCCGACCAGCGTGCTTCCGTCGCGCAGCACGAGGTCGAGCTCGCCCTCCGGACACCGCCAGTTGCGGTCGAGCAGCACCATCCCGCGCTCGGTGAGGTGCCGCGCCGCGACCCGTTCGCCGTAGGCACCGAGCGCCTGGTTGCGGCCGCCGCCGTCGATCGTCGTGTCCGTCATCCGCTGACCTCCTCGACCACAGCGTGGTCGGGAGAATGGACAGCGGGACTACGGGCGGCCGGCCCTGTGGAGCGGGGCGGTCCGCGTCAGTCGCTGTGGACGGAAAGTGGTGCGCGGTCAGCGCACGAGACCGACCAGGCCCTGGTCGGGGATGGTGACGGCGGAGTTGGGGTCGACCGACATCGTGATGTTCGTCGTGTTGCCGTTGAGCTCGATGCTCGACGCGATGTACTGCGCGTTCACGAGATTCAGGGTGGCGCCGCCGCTGATGATGAACGGGTCGGCGTTGGGGACCATGAACACGCCCCGCACCCGGAACAGGCCGCCGCCGGCCTGGCTGTAGGTGGTGCTGGAGTTCGTGCCGCTCTCGGCCCACATCGCCAGGTCCTCCGGACCGTTGATGTCCGCCCAGCCGGCCAGTGCGTCGGCCGTCGGGTCGCCCGTGACCGGGTCGCTGGTCGCGTCGAGCTTGTCGGGCGCGCTCCAGTCGATGTCGCCGCCGTTCTGGGTGAACTGGCCGGTCCCCATGGAGGGGCCGGTGCAGGGCGTCGACGTGGGCGCTGTCCCGGTCGCGGCGGGGACGCAGCCGTCGGCCTGCCCGCCCATCATGAAGACGGTGGTGCGGCACATCCGCAGCAGCCCACCCGTCTGCTTGTAGGCACCCGGTGCGGACGAACAGCACGGCCTTGGAGCTGGTGGAGATCTGGCCCGTGCTGCAGTAGCCGGTCGAGGCGTCGAGATTGACGTCGGTGTTCATCTGGAAGCCCGTACCGGTGCCGAGGCTGATCGCATCTGCCACGTTGGTGTTGTTGCGGACGTAGACGTGGTGGGCCTTGGGCAGCCTCAGGTTCCCGCTGGGGTTGACCCAGCCCCGGAAGAACACCGTCCCCGCGTTGATGATGAGCCCGCTGCTGTCGCCGATGAACTTGTTGTCGCAGTTGATGTAGAGCTTGTCGGTCACGGTCAGGTTGAGGGCGGCGACCTGGGCCGGGGTGGGCTTGCACTGGTCCACGGCCGCCGGGAAGGTCACCCAGCCACCGGTGGCGGGCACGCCGGACGCACCCTCGGTGAACGTCGTGTTGGCCCCGGCGATGGCGCCCTTCACACCGGTGAAGTACCGCTCGTCCACGAGCCCGCGCGTGGTGAGGGTACGGCCGACGACGTCGGTCTTCGTCCCGCCCGTCCCGTTGAGCGCGGAGCTGCTGTAGACGTTGCTCAGGCTGTCGCGGATGATCGACGCCGCTGAGACCGTTGGCCGCGGCGACCGAGGTGATGGAGCCGGGCTTCGACGGGTCCGGCGACAGGGGATTCGACGCCAGGGGCGCGGCGTAGGCCACGATGCCGTTGGCCCCGAGCCCGCCGTAGACCCAGCTGTTGTTGCCACCGTTGCAGCCGGCGCCGTCGCTGTCGCTGTGGATGGTGCCACCCTGGGTGTTTCCGCCGGTCGAGAGCGCGCCGAGGACGTGGATGTACGACGAGCCGCCGGACGAACCGGTCTTCAGGACCGGACACCCGGTCCGCTTGAGCAGCAGCATGGCCGGCGCGTCCTTGCCCGGGATCGCCTCGATCCGCCCCACCGAACGGATCGCGGTGCTCAGGTCCGAGGAGGTGGCCAGGCTGCCGAGACCGGGCGGCCGGCTCTGCCGGACCGTGACGGCGAGGTGGTCGCAGCCCGTTGTACTCGGCGTCCCCGTTGTCCCCGCTCGTGGCCGGCAGGGAGTCCTCGGTCCAGTCGTTGTTGACGGCGAGGTCGTAGCCGCTCTCGATGGTGACGTCGAGGGAGAGGCCGTCCACCGTCCCCGCCCAGTGCCAACTTGGCCCACGAGGTCTTGTCGGTGCCCTTGCAGACCTTGTTGCGAAGCGCGACGGTGGTGCAGCCGTTGGCCGTCGCGGCTCCGAGGCCGTCCGTCCAGCCGCTGGTCTCGTCGACCCCCGAGAACCGTGGGCTGTTGACCTGGAGGTACCGGATGGCGCTGCAGACGCCGACGTAGGGGTGCGGTGCACCGTCACCGGTGTTGAGCGAGTGCAGGCCGGCCAGCGTCGCCTCGTCGGCGGCCGCCCGGTCGACCTGGCGGTCGATGCGCACGATCCCGAAGTCGAGGACCATCGCGGTGATGATGAGGATCCCGGTGAGCGCTGCGGCGACGAAGATCGCCACCGCGCCACGCTCGTCGCGCTCGCGGTGCCAGCGACAGGTCAGGAAGCGGTGCACGACCCCGCCTCCCGGCCGTAGTAGGCGACGGACTGCGCCCCGATGTCGAAGTCGAGCTCAGGGAACACGATGAGCTGGATCGTCGCGGGCCGCGTCATCCAGACCAGCACCGCGCAGCTGCCGCTCGCCATGGTGCCCGGCGCGGCCGGGGCGGTGCCGCAGTTGGCGCCGGTGTACTCGGCCCCGGTCGGGGTGGTGCCGCCCGACTGGACCAGCTTGACGCAGATCTGGTCGTCGGTGGGCGCGGCCACGCCGGCCTCGAAGTAGACCTGCTTCACCCGGTCCCGCACCGAGGTGGCCCAGCCGGTCTGCGGAGTAGTCCGCGGCCGCGCCGTAGCGGGCGCCCTCACGCACGGCGTTGGTGGCGGAGAGGTGGTCGGAGAAGGTCAGGCCGGTCGTGATGAGGCCGAAGAGCAGCATGATCAGGATCGGCATGACGAGGGCGAACTCGACTGCGGACGCACCACGCTCGTTGCGGCGATGCCCCGTATGCAGGGTGCGCAGCATTGGCTCGCGTCTCCCTTCCGAGTCTCCCCCGAGTCGAACCTCAAGGCATCGTCTCGGGAGAGAGGAGGTCGTGGCCGGTTCTTGGCGCAATATGAAGACAATATGGCCCATTCGGGCTACGGCGGGTAGCCCACCCGGTGGTCGGTACGCCTGTTTTCAGCGCATCCGGACCCGCACGGAAGGGGCGCCGACCCCAGTCAGCCCAGCGGTTCGTCGAGCTCCCGCGGGCTCAGCTCCTCGACGTTGACGTCCTTGAACGTCAGCACCTTGACGTTCTTGGCGAACCGCGCCGGGCGGTACATGTCCCACACCCAGGCGTCGCTGATCGAGACCTCGAAGAACACGTCGCCGGCCTCGGTGCGGGCCTTCACGTCGACCTGGTTGCAGAGGTAGAAGCGCCGGTCGGTCTCGACGACGTACTTGAAGATCCCCACCACGTCGCGGTACTCGCGGTAGAGGGTGAGCTCCATCTCGGTCTCGTACTTCTCGAGATCCTCGGCGCTCATCTAGGACTCCTCGGGGACGGTCACGGGTTGCTCATTCTGCACCTCGGGCAGGGGTTCGAGTCCCGCGGCCCGCCGGACGTTGACGAACCGCATCCGGTGCTCGGGGCAGGGGCCGTGCTCCCGGAGGGCCGCGCTGTGCACATCGGTGATGTAGCCCTTGTGGGTCTTGAAGTCGTACGACGGCCAGCGCGCGTCCAGCCCGCGCATCAGGCGGTCGCGGGTCACCTTCGCCAGCACGGAGGCGGCCGCGATGCAGGCCGCGACCCGGTCCCCCTTCCACACGGCGAGCCCGGGGACCCCGAGCCCGTCGACGGGGAACCCGTCGGTCAGCACGTAGGCCGGCGGCACCTCCAGCAGCGCCACCGCCCGGCGCAGCGCCTCGACGTTCGCCACGTGCATGCCCAGCCGGTCGCACTCGTCGGACTCGATCACCACCACCGACCACGCCACGGCGCGTCGGACGACCTGGTCGTAGCAGCGCTCACGGGCCTTCTCGGTGAGCAGCTTGGAGTCCGCCAGGCCGGGCACGATGCCGGCGCGTCCGGCCGGAAGGATCGCGGCCCCGGCCACGAGGGGGCCGGCGCAGGCGCCGCGGCCGGCCTCGTCCACGCCGGCGATCGGCTCGATCCCGGCCCGGCGCAGGGCGCGCTCGTAGCCGTAGAGGCCGGCGTCCCGGCGTACCGTCGAACCTCGAGGCAGGGCAGACACGACGACCTCAGCCCGCGTCGGGCACGTCCGCGAAGGTGTCGGGACGGCTGACCCAGCGGAAGTGGTCGGTCGGCCAGAGCAGGACGAACACCTTGCCGACGACCCGGTCGTTGGCGATGAACGGGGTGTCGGAGCACTCGGTCTTGCGGTCGGTGCACAGGTGGACGGTCGAGTCGGCGGAGTGCCCGCGGTTGTCGCCCATCACGAAGATGTGGTCCTCGGGGACCGGGCCGGCCTTCCAGCCGCAGCCCGGCATCGGACCGTTGCAGCTGGTGCCCTGGTCGTCCTGGACGTAGATGTCCTCGTTGAGCGGGGTGTCGTTGACGACGATCCGGCCGCGCTTGTCGCAGCACTCGATGACGTCGCCCTCGACCCCGATCACCCGCTTCACGAGGTGCCCGCCCTGCGGATAGAGGCCGATCTTGGCCATCAGCTTGGCCATCGGGTTGGCGGGCCCGAGGTTCTCGCCCGTGCGCAGCCAGCCCCCGGGGTCCTTGAACACCACGACGTCCCCGCGCTCGGGCTCACCGGAGAACCAGTAGGACATCTTCTGGACCAGGATCCGGTCGTTCTTGACCAGGCCCGGCTCCATCGACTCCGACGGGATGTAGAACGCCTGCACGAACAGGGCCTTGATCACGATCGCCAGCAGCAGGGCGATGCCGAGCAGCAGGACCGTCTCCTGCCACAGCGGCAGGTGCTTCTTGTCCTTCTTGCCCTTCTTGTCCTTCTTGCCGGCGTCGGGCGTGCGCCGGGGGTGCGCGGCCCCCGAGCCGGACTCGTCGTTCACGACGGCGGTCGCCGGCTCGCGGTCCTCGGAGGTCACGTGGTGAGCGTAACGACTGGCTGGCTGGTCGCCGCGCTCAGGATTCCCGGCGCTCCCGGATCTTGGCGGCCTTGCCGCGCAGGTTGCGCAGGTAGTAGAGCTTCGCGCGGCGGACGTCACCGCGGGTGACGACCTCGATCGTCTCGAAGATCGGGGAGTGCAGCGGGAAGGTGCGCTCGACGCCGACACCGAAGGAGACCTTGCGGACCGTGAAGGTCCGGCCGACGCCGGCGCCGTGGATGCGGATCACCACGCCCTGGAAGACCTGGACACGGGAGCGGTTGCCCTCGACCACCTTGACGTGGACCTTGACGGTGTCGCCGGCCCGGAACTCCGGGAGGTCGTCACGCTTGAGGGCGTTGCCGAGATCGGCAAGGACGTTGGTCATGTCTCTCCTCGCGAGTGCCACAGGTCAGCCGCGGTAGGGGGGATGTGGTGCAGTTGTGTGGCCCAGCGTGTCGGCCGGCGGCGTCTCGCTCCCCCTGTGGCAGGGCGGACGCGGATCCCCTTCTGCAACTGCTCGGGGTGATCCCTGTTTGACCGACTGGACCGGGTGGCAAGTCTGCCACAGCCGGCCCGCCCGCCGAAATCCGGATAGTCCACGGCTGAGGAGGTTGAAGAGTCGGCCGGCACGCGCGCCAGGCGGGGCCGGACGTCTCCGAGGGTGCCATCTTGGGCCGTTTCGGTCGGACTACCGCTCCTTGGTGAAGCGGACGACCCCCGGGCGGAGCTCCCCGCGGGAGCGGTAGCCCGCCTTCTTGTAGAAGCGCTGGCTGGGGGCGTTGGTGGTCCCGGTCAGGAGGGCGTACGTCGTCACCGAGGGCGGCGCCGCGCGCTCGGCGTACTCCATCAGGAAGCGGCCGAGCCCGCGGCCGCGGAGGTCGGGGGCCACCATCAGCAGGCCGAGCTGCCAGACGGTGTCGTCCTCCAGGAGCTGGCAGCGCACCATCCCCACCAGCCGACCGCCCACCCGGGCCACGAACGAGGTGGAGGTGAGCACGTCCTCGGTCAGCACGTCGAGCGGCTCGTGCAGCTCGGGCGGGAAGCAGGCCCACTGGAGGGTCATCACCTCCCCCAGGTCCGCGCGGGTCGCCGGCAGCAGCTCGAGGTCGGCGGGCGTCGCCGCCTCGCTCGGGTGGGCGAGGTCGGGGCGCCGCTCGGCGGTACGCCGCACCGACTGCTCGCGCCGCCAGGCCGCGATCGCGGCGTGGTCGCCCGACAGCAGCACAGGCGGTACGTCGAGGCCGCGCCAGCTGGCCGGCTTGGTGTAGACGGGGTACTCCAGCAGCCCGCTCTCGTGCGACTCCTCGGCCAACGAGCCGGGGTTGCCCATGAACCCCGGCAGCAGGCGCACGACCGCCTCGGTCACCACGAGGGCGGCCACCTCTCCCCCGTTGAGCACGTAGTCGCCGATCGACACCTCGCGGACGTCGGCCCGGCTGCGGGCGTGCTCGACCACGCGCTGGTCGATCCCCTCGTAGCGGCCGCAGGCGAACACGAGGTGCTCGCGGGCCGCCAGCTCCCGGGCCTGGGCCTGGTCGAAGGGCACGCCGGCGGGCGTCGGTACGACGAGGGTGGCGCCGTCCGGGAGCAGCTCGTCGAGCGCCTCGCCCCACGGCTCCGGCTTCATCACCATCCCGGCGCCACCGCCGGCGGGGCTGTCGTCCACGGTGCGGTGCCGGTCGTGGGTCCACGCCCGCAGGTCGTGGACGTGCAGGTCGAGCAGGCCCTTGGCCCGGGCCTTCCCCGGGAGCGAGAGCTCCAGCGGCGCGAGGTAGTCGGGGAAGATCGTGACGACGTCGATCCTCATGCGTCGTCGTCCTCCCGCGGAGTGACCAGGCCGGGCCGGTCGGCCACGACGAGCCGCCCGCCGTCCAGGTCGACGTCCGGCACGAGCGCGGAGACGAACGGGACGAGGGCCTCCCGCCCGTCGGGGGTGCGGATCACGACGAGGTCCTGGGCGCCGGGCACCACGCCGGTCACCTCGCCGAGGAGCGCGCCCTCCTCGTCGTACGCCGCCAGGCCGACCAGCTGGTGGGTGTAGAACTCCTCCGGGTCCTCGGGCCGCGCCGCGGGGTCGACCGTGGAGAAGAGCAGGGTGCCGCGGGCCGCCTCCGCGGCGTTCCGGTCGGCCAGCTCCTCGAACGTGAGCAGCAGTGTCTGCTGGTGCCAGCGGGTCGCCGCGATCGTCAGCGCGTGCAGCCGGCCCGGCGAGTCGCGCGGCGGCTCGGCACGCAGCGTCGTACCGACCGTGAAGCGGCGGTCCGGCTCGTCGGTGCGCAGCTCGACCGTCACCTCACCGCGGAGGCCGTGGGGCTTGCCGATCCGGCCGACGACGACCTCCAGCTCATCACTCACAGGCGCCAAGCCTAGGTGCGGAGTCGACCCGTCAGAAACTGACCCGAAATCACGTTGACCCGCCCGAAACTTTCGGGCGGGTCAACGTGGTGGATGTTCAGCGAGCGCGGTCGACGTCGACGAAGTCGATCCGGGCACCACCGCGGCCGGCGAGGGCCGAGATCACGGTCCGGAACGCCGTGGCCGTCCGGCCGCCGCGCCCGATCACCTTGCCGAGGTCATCAGGATGGACCCGGACCTCGAGGATCGAGCCGCGACGCAGCTGCTTGTCCCGGACCGACACGTCGTCGGGGTTGTCGACCACGCCGCGGACGAGGTGCTCGAGGACTTCGGCGAGCACGGCTCAGGCCTCGCTCTTGCCGGCGTCCTCGGCCGTGACCTCTTCGGCGGCCTCGGCCTGGTCGGCCGCGCCCTCGGGGGTCTCCGACGCGGGAACCTCGGCGGGGGCCTCGGTCTTGGGCTCGGCCTTGGCGTCGGCCTTGGCGTCGGCCTTGGGCTCAGCCTTGGCGTCGGCAGCCGGGGCCTCCGGTGCGACCGGCGCCTCGTCCTTGGGGACCTCGGGTGCGACGGGGACCTCGGCGGCCTCCTTCTCGCTGGCCTCGGCCTTCTTCGACTTCTTGGTCACCGCGGTGCCCTTGGGCTCCTTGGCGGCGTCCTTGAGTGCCTCGTTGAAGGCCTCGAGCTTGTCGCGCTTCGGCTCGGCGACGCGGAGGGTGCCCTCGGCGCCCGGCAGGCCCCGGAACTTCTGCCAGTCACCGGTGATCTTCAGGAGCTGGGCGACGGCCTCGCTGGGCTGGGCACCGACGCCCAGCCAGTACTGCGCGCGCTCGGACTCGACCTCGATGAACGAGGGCTCCTCCTTGGGGCGGTACTTGCCGATCTCCTCGAGCACCCGGCCGTCCCGCTTCTTGCGGGAGTCGACGACGACGATGCGGTACTGCGGCACCTTGACCTTGCCCAGGCGCTTCAAACGAATCTTGACGGCCACGTCTGTGGTGTCTCCTTGAACGTTGTATGTGGTGAGGGACCGCTGCCAGGTGGGGACCGGGTCAGGTCACTCGATGGGCGCTGCGTCGGCCGGATGAGAGGGTCCGTCCGCGCAGGACACGGTGGGAGATTCTGCCAGACGCGACGCCGACCTACGAATCGAGCCCGGGCAGCGTCCCGCGTCAGGCCACGACCCGTCCGCGCAGCACCACCCGCGCGGGCGAGGTCAGCACGGACAGGTCGTCGAGCGGGTTGCGGTCGTAGACCACGAAGTCGGCCGGGCGCGCCCTCCTCGAGCGTGCCGTTCCAGCCCAGCCACTCCCGCGCCCGCCAGCTCGCCGCGCCGAGGGCGTCCTCGGCCTTGAAGCCGTAGGCCGCCAGCTCCTGGACCTCGCCGGCGATCCCGCCGTGCGGGAGCACGCCCGCCGGCGTCGGTGCCGGCATAGATCGGCACGCCGGCCTCGTGGGCGGCCATGATCGTCTCGCGGCGCCGGGCGTGCAGGTCGCGCATGTGGGCGGCGTACGCCGGGAACTTCTCCCCCGCCGCGTCGGCGTACTCCGGGAAGTTGTTCAGCTGCATCACGGTCGGGACCAGGGCGGTGCCGCGCTCGACCATCGCGTCGATCAGGTCGGTGGAGAGCCCGGTGCCGTGCTCGATGCAGTCGATGCCGGCGTCGATCAGCCCGGCAGGACCGCCTCGCCGAAGCAGTGGGCGGTCACCTTGGCCCCGTGCTCGTGGGCCACCGCGATCGCCGCGGCGAACGTCTCGGCCGGGAATGACGGCATCAGGTCGCCGGAGTCGCGCTCGATCCAGTCGCCGACCAGCTTGACCCAGCCGTCGCCGCGCTGGGCCTCCCGGGCGACGTACGACGGCAGGTCGTCGGGCTCGACCTCGTGGGCGTAGTTGCGGATGTAGCGCTTGGTGCGGGCGATGTGGCGCCCGGCCCGGATCAGCCGGGGCAGGTCGTCGCGGTCGTGCACCCACGCGGTGTCGGCGGCCGAGCCGCAGTCGCGCAGCAGCAGCGCGCCGGCGTCCCGGTCGGTGACCGCCTGCTCCTCGGTGGTCTCCTCGTCCACCGCGCCGTGCTGGTCGAGGCCGACGTGGCAGTGCGCGTCGACCAGGCCGGGCACGATCCAGCCCTCGGTCACCTCGTCCACCCCGGCGTGCGCCTCGTAGGTGACCCGACCCTCCACGACGTACAGGTCACGAGCCTCTCCGTCGGGCAGGACCGGTCCGCGGAACCTCAGCGCAGTCATGCCCCGTGACGATAGTCCACGGTCGAAACGCACCCCGGTTCGGGCCGTCCAGGGGCGCGTTTCGCTGCGGACTATCTGGTCAGGCGAGCCGGTCGAGGAGCCAGGAGGGGCCCAGGACCAGCGCCGGCGCGACGTTCGCGGCCAGCGCGCGGTCGGCGGTGACGACTGCCACCACGCGACCGGCGTCGGCGGCGAGCCTCGCCTGGCGGCGGATCTCGCTGTCGCCGTCCTTGGGCGCGTGCACGGTCAGCACATGGGCGTCCCGTCCCGCGCGGACCCCGCCCTTGGCCGCCGCCCTCGAGCACCAGCACGATCTCGTCGTACGACGTGTCGGCGACGAGCAGCCGCTCGTGCAGGCGGCGGGCCGCACCCGCCCGGTCCTTCCACCAGCCGTCGGGCCGCGAGCCGACGACGTTGGCGCCGTCGACGATGAGAACGGAGCCCATTATTTGAGGAACTTGGAGAAGTCCTTGGGGAGGTCCAGGGCCGCGGCCGCCTTCTCGTAGTCGACCTCCTCGCCGTCCGGCTGGCCGAACGGGTTGCCGCCCTGGGTGGTGGCGGCCTTCTCCTGCTCGGCCTTCCGCTGGGCGGCCGCCTTGGCGGGGTTGCCCGAGACGCGCTTGCCCTTGCCCTTCTTGGGCGCCTGCTTCGCCTTCGACCGCTTGCCGCCGCCCATGCCGGGCATCCCGGGCATGCCGGGGATCCCGCCGCCCTGGGCCATCGACATCATCATCTTGCGGGCCTCGAAGAACCGGTCGACGAGCTGGTTGACGTCGGAGACCTGGCGTCCCGACCCGCGCGCGATCCGGGACCGCCGCGAGCCGTCGATGATCTTCGGGTTGGCCCGCTCGGCGGGGGTCATCGACTGGATCACCGCCTGGATCCGGTCGATCTCGCGCTCGTCGAAGTTCTCGAGCTGGTCGCGGAACTGGCCCATCCCGGGGAGCATCCCCATGATCTTCGACATCGAGCCGAGCTTGCGGACCTGCTGCATCTGCTCGAGGAAGTCGTCGAGGGTGAACTCGCCGCCCTGGCCGGTGAGCTTGGCGGCCGCCTTGGCCGCCTGCTCCTGGTCGAAGGTCTTCTCGGCCTGCTCGATCAGGGTGAGCATGTCGCCCATGTCGAGGATCCGCGAGGCCATCCGGTCGGGGTGGAACAGGTCGAAGTCGGTCATCTTCTCGCCGGCGGAGGCGAACATGACCGGCTTGCCGGTGACCGAGGCGATCGACAGCGCGGCACCACCGCGCGCGTCGCCGTCGAGCTTGGTGAGGACGACGCCGTCGTACCCGACCCCGTCGAGGAAGGCCTGCGCCGTGGTGACGGCGTCCTGGCCGATCATCGCGTCGACGACGAAGAGCAGCTCGTCGGGGTTCACGGCGTCGCGGATGTCGGCGGCCTGCTGCATCAGCTCGGCGTCGACACCGAGCCGGCCGGCGGTGTCCACGATCACGACGTCGTGCAGCTTGCGCTTCGCCTCCTCGATCGAGGCACGCGCCACGGCGACCGGGTCACCGGTGCCGTTGCCGGGCTCGGGGGCGAAGACCGGTACGCCGACCCGCTCACCGTTGACCTGGAGCTGGTTGACCGCGTTGGGCCGCTGCAGGTCGGCCGCGACCAGCATCGGCGTCTTCCCCTGCTCCTGGAGCCAGTGCGCCAGCTTGGCGGCCAGCGTGGTCTTGCCCGAGCCCTGGAGGCCGGCGAGCATGATCACGGTCGGCCCGGACTTGGCGTAGCGCAGCCGCCGGGTCTCCCCGCCGAGGATCGTGACGAGCTCGTCGTTGACGATCTTGATGATCTGCTGGGCGGGGTTCAGCGCCCCGCTGACCTCCTCGCCGCGGGCCCGCTCCTTGACCGCGCCGACGAACTCCTTGACGACCGGCAGCGCGACGTCCGCCTCGAGCAGCGCGATCCGGATCTCGCGGGCGGTGGCGTCGATGTCGGCGTCGGAGAGGCGCCCCTTGCCGCGCAGGTTCTTGAAGGTGTCGGCGAGGCGGTCGGAGAGAGTCGCGAACAAGTGGGCTTCCCTAGCGGTGGAGCGGGTCAGGATCGAGGGTCAAGGGTAACCGGGCGGCTGCCACCGCCCCAGTTCACTCCGGCTCGGCGGTCAGCGCCCGGCGTACGGCGTGCGCGGCGGCGGCCGCCCGCCGGTCGGAGAGCGCCCCGGCCGCGGACTCCTGCACGTAGAACACGTCGACCGCCTGGGGCCCCAGCGTGTCCACGTGCGCGGACCGGACCGCCAGCTCGAGCTCGGCCAGCGCGGCGCAGACGAGGTGCAGGATGCCCGGGCGGTCGGCGGCGCGCACCTCGAGGACCGTCGCCTGGCGGGAGGCCTCGGGACGCACCACGACGCTCGGCGCCAGCGGGCTGCCCGCGGAGGGCCGCAACCGGTCGGCCGGGTCGATCCGGCCCTCGGTGATCGCCTCCAGCCGCTGCCGCAGCACGGCCGGGTCGAGGTGCTCGTCGGCGACCTCCCACGTCGAGACCGCGTAGGCGCCCTGCAGCCAGGCTCGGGCCGCGCGCACCGACGCCCGCTGCAGCGCGAAGACGGCCGCGATGTCGGCGAGCAGGCCGACCCGGTCGACGGCAACCACCGTGACGGTGGACCCGGCGGGACCCGCGTCGACGCTGATCGCCGCCGTACCCGCCTCGACGGAGGCAGGTACGGCGATCTCCTCGGCCCCGGCGGTCGGCATCGTGACCCCGTCGTCGAGGGTGGCCAGCACCCGTTGCGCCAGGCCCCGGACCAGGCCGGCACGCCAGCTCGACCACGCCTTCGGTGACGTGGCCCGCGCATCGGCCTCGGTGAGCGTCGCGAGCAGTGCCACCGCCTCGGCGTCGCGGATCTTCGAGACGACCACATCGATCGTGGCGGGGTCGTCGGGGTCGCGGGAGGTCGCGGTGTCGGCGAGCAGCAGGTGCCAGCGCACGAGGGTCCCGATCAGGTCGACGGCGTGCGCGTCGAAGCCCATCCGGGTCGCGATCGCGCGCGCCAGCGGCTCGCCGGCGACGCTGTGCTCGGTCAACCCGCCCTTGCCGATGTCGTGCAGCAGCGCGGCCACCATGAGGACGTCGGGACGCGAGACGTCGCGGATCAGCGCGGAGGCCTCGATGCAGGTCTCGACCACGTGACGGTCGACCGTGAACCGGTGGATCGGCGAGGCGTGCGGCAGCAGCCGGACCCGGTCCCACTCCGGCAGGATGCCGACCAGGGCGCCGGTCTCCTCCAACGTCTCCCAGACCGGGAGCAGCCCGCGCCCCGACGCCAGCAGCCGCACGAGCAGCTGCCGCGCCTCGTCCGGCCACGGGTCGGGCAGCGTTCCCCCTTCGGCCACCAGCCGAGCGGCCGTCGTCGGCGAGAGCTCCGCGTCGTGCTCCGCCGCGAGCGCCGAGGCGCGGAGCAGCAGCAGCGCGTCGCCGCCGGGACGCGCCGTACCGTCCAGGACCACCTCGCCCGAGGAGAGCGCGACTCCGGGCGCCAGCGGGGTGAGCTCGGGGCGCCGCGCACCGCGCACGGAGCCGGGCCGGGCCAGCACCGCATCCACGCGGCGCCAGGTGAGCCGGGTCAGGTGCGCGATCCGGCGGCCCAGCTCGCGGACGTGCACCTGGGCGGCCACGGCGTCCTCCTGGCCCAGCCCGGCTGCGAGGTCGGGCCAGGCCTCCGGCGGAACCCGGTCGCCGGCGCGCCCCATGGTCTCGTGCAGGACGTCGCGGACGTCGAGCAGCGCCCGCCGGCAGCGTTCGAGGTCGGCGTGGGGCACGTCGACCAGCCAGGTGGCGACGAGCGCGTGCAGCACGGTCGCGTCGCGGAGGCCCCCCTCGGCCTCCTTGAGGTCGGGGACCGACAGGTGCGGCAGCTCCCCCACCTGTTCGTGCCTCGAGCGGACCAGTGCCCGCAGCTCGGGCAGCCGCTCCCGGGCCCGCCGACGCCATCCGGCGAGGAGCGTGGTCCGCAACCGCAGGGTCAGGTTCGGGTCGCCGGCGAGGTGCCGCATGTCGAGCAGGCCGAGGGCCACCTTCAGGTCGGCGTCGGCGGTGTCCAGCATCTCGCCGAAGCTGCGCACGGAGTGGTCCAGCTTGGTCCCGCTGTCCCACAGCGGGTACCAGACCTGACCGGCCACCTCCCCGAGGTCGACGCCGTCGTCGGCGACCAGGACCACGTCGAGGTCGGAGTACGGCGCCAGCTCGGACCGGCCGTACCCACCGACCGCCACCAGGGCCGACCCCGGTGTCGGCGCCCCCGGCCTTCTCGTAGGCCGCCGCGCACAGCGCATCCGCCTCGGCGGTACGCCGTGCGCGTTCGGTGGCCGTCATGGTGACGCGATTGCTAGATCGCAGCCTCGTCGCGGTCGCCGGTGCGGACCCGCACCACCGAGTCGACCGAGGAGACCCACACCTTGCCGTCGCCGATCTTGCCGGTCTGGGCGGCCGTGCAGATGGTCTCGACGATGGCGGTCGGCGTCGCCCTCGTCGACCACGATCTCGATCCGGATCTTGGGGACCAGCGCGATGTCGTACTCCGCGCCGCGGTAGACCTCCGTGTGGCCCTTCTGCCGGCCGTAGCCGCTGACCTCGGACACGGTCATCCCGGTCACGCCGGCGGCCTCGAGGGCTGCCCGCGTGTCCTCCCACTTGTGGGGCTTGATGACGGCGGTGACGAGCTTCATCGCTTCTCCTCGTTGTCGGGCTGGGTGATGGTGGCCAGGACGCTGGCGCCGCCCGAGCGGGCGCCGGCGGTCGCGTGCAGGTCGTAGGCGGTCTCGGCGTGGATCACCAGGTCGATGCCGCTGACCTCGTGCTCCTCCTCGATCCGGAAGCCCATCAGCTTGTCCACGACGATCCCGATGATGCCGGAGACGACGAACGCGTACACGAGAACGGCGCCGCCGCCGAGCAGCTGCCGGCCGAGCTGTTCGGCACCGCCGCCGTAGAAGAGCCCGTCCACGCCGGTGGGTGCCGCCGCTGTGCCGATCAGGCCGATGCCGAACGTGCCGACCAGCCCGCCGACCAGGTGGACGCCGACGACGTCGAGCGAGTCGTCGTACTTCCAGCGGTACTTGAGCCCCACCGCGAGCGCGCAGACCACGCCGGCGACGAAGCCCATGACGATCGAGCCCATCGGCGAGAGCGACCCGCACGACGGCGTGATCGCGACCAGCCCGGCCACCAGCCCGGAGGCCGAGCCGAGCGAGGTGGCGTGACCGTCGCGGAGGCGCTCGAGGACGAGCCAGCCGATCGAGCCGGCCGCTCCGGCGAGCAGGGTGGTCACGAAGACCACGGCGGCCTTGTGGCTGGCGCCGAGCGCCGAGCCGGCGTTGAACCCGAACCAGCCGAACCACAGCAGCCCGGCACCGAGCATCACCAGGGTCAGGTTGTGGGGACGCATGGGGTCCCTGCCGAACCCGACGCGGCGGCCCAGGACGAGGGCCAGCGCGAGCGCGGAGGCACCCGAGCAGATCTCGACCGCCGTACCTCCGGCGAAGTCGATCACCAGGAGCTCGTTGGCCATCCAGCCGCCGACGTGGTCGCCGGCGGAGAAGTCGAAGATCCAGTGGGCGATTGGCGCGTAGACCAGGAGCGTCCAGGCCGAGACGAACACGATCCAGGCGCCGAACCGGGCCCGGTCGGCGATCGCGCCGGAGACCAGGGCACCGGTGATCACGCAGAACAGGCCCTGGAACATGGCGAACAGGATCAGCGGGACCGTGGACTCACCGTTGCTCGCCTCCGAGAGCAGCTCCCCGAGCCCGAAGTACTGCGTCGGGTCGCCGACCAATCCGTAGCCGAGGTCGTCGCCGAAGGCGATCGAGTAGCCGACGACTGCCCAGAGGATGCAGACGACGGCCGCGGTGGTGAACGTCATCATGATCATGTTGAGGACGCTCTTGGAGCGGACCATGCCGCCGTAGAACAGGGCCAGCCCGGGCGCCATCAGCAGGACGAGAGCGGATGCGGCCAGCAGCCAGGCGGTGTCGCCGGTGTCCAGCGCGGAGGAGGCGGCGGAGAGAGGGATCATGGCCGCTCACCCTTCCCGCGCCCGGTTACCGCACTCGACCAGTCGTGTTTCAGCCGTGTTAACGCTGCACCCGCCCGAAGGTCTATCCGGCGCGGGTCAGCGCCGGGGTCAGAGGGCCGCTTCGTCCTGCTCGCCGGTACGGACGCGGACGACCGACTCGACCGGGCTGAGCCAGACCTTGCCGTCACCGATCCGGCCGGTCTGCGCGGTCTTCACGATGATCCCGACCACGTCCTCGGCGTCCCCGTCGTCGACCACGATCTCGATCCGGATCTTGGGGACCAGCGCGATGTCGTACTCCGCGCCGCGGTAGACCTCGGTGTGGCCCTTCTGCCGGCCGTAGCCGCTGACCTCGGAGACCGTCATGCCGGTGACCCCGAAGGTCTCCAGCGCCTCACGGACGTCCTCCCACTTGTGCGGCTTGATGACCGCGGTGATCAGCTTCATACCATCGTCCCTTCCGATGAGGCGTTCTCCACCGGACGGCCCGTCGGCAGCGTCGTACGGCCGCTGCCTCCGCCGGTGCTGCTCGTGAAGTCGTACGCCGACTCGGCGTGCTCGGTGAAGTCGATGCCCTCGACCTCGTCCTCCTCGTCGATCCGGAAGCCGACGGTCTTGGAGATCGCGAAGCCGATGATCAGCGTGACCACGAACGAGAACGCGAGGACGGCACCGGCACCGACGGCCTGCCGCCAGAGCTGGTCGACGCCGCCGCCGTAGAACAGCCCGTCGATCGCGGCGGTGCTCGCCGACGAGGCGAACAGGCCGATCGCGAGCGTGCCCCAGAGGCCACCCACCAGGTGGACGCCGACGACGTCGAGCGAGTCGTCGTAGCCGAGCTTGTACTTCAGGCCGACCGCCAGCGCGCAGCAGCACGCCGGCGCCGGCGCCGACGGCGATCGCGCCGAGCGGGGTGACCGACGCAGCGGCCGGCGTGATGGCCACCAGTCCGGCGACCACACCCGACGCGGCGCCCAGCGAGGTCGCACGACCGTCGCGGATCCGCTCGGTGGCCAGCCACCCGAGGGCCGCCGCCGCGGTGGCGACCAGGGTGGTCACGAACGACCTCGGCGGCCTGACCGTTGGCGGCCAGCGCCGAACCGGCGTTGAAGCCGAACCAGCCGAACCACAGCAGGCCGGCACCGATCATCACCAGCGGCAGGTTGTGGGGGCGGCAGCGCCTCCTTGCCGAAGCCGCGGCGCTTGCCGAGCACCAGCGCGAGGGCCAGGCCCGCCGCACCGGCGTTGATGTGCACCGCGGTGCCGCCGGCGAAGTCGAGCGCCAGCAGGTCGTTGGCGATCCAGCCACCGACCTCGGACTCGGCGCCGTCGAAGGCGAACACCCAGTGCGCGACCGGGAAGTAGACGATCGTCGCCCAGATGCCGGCGAACAGCAGCCACGGGCCGAAGCGCGCCCGGTCGGCGATCGCACCGGAGATCAGGGCGACCGTGATGATCGCGAAGACCCCCTGGAACGCCACGAACGCCAGCGAGGGCACCGTGAAGACCAGGTTGTCGGGCTGGAAGCCCTCCTCCAGGCCGTTGGTGCCGATCAGGCTCTGCAGCCCGAAGAACTCGGTCGGACTACCCAGCAGCCCGCCGCCCACGTCGTTGCCGAAGGCCATCGAGTAGCCGTACAGCACCCACAGCACGCTGATCACGGCCAGCGCGCCGAAGCTCATCATCATCATGTTCAGGACGCTCTTGGAGCGGACCATGCCGCCGTAGAAGAGAGCAAGGCCGGGTGTCATCAGCAGCACCAGTGCAGCCGACGTCAACACCCATGCGGTGTCGCCTGTATCCATCGGTTCTCAACCTCGTGGTGTCTCGGGAGGAGAGCGGTCCACGTCGACGGCGTTGTCGCCGGGAGTCCGCCCCAGTCCCGCACACCATGCTCAGCGGAGATTTCGACGGCCGTCCGGCCTTGTTGCGGACAGGAAACGTCTCCCGGCCGGGTGTTACATCGGTGTGAACCGGCGACGGGTCGCCGGGTCACCCGAGCAGTGCGTCGACGAACGCGCGCGCGTCGAACGGCGCCAGGTCGTCGGCGCCCTCGCCGAGGCCGACCAGCTTGACGGGTACGCCGAGCTCCCGCTGCACGGCCACCACGATGCCGCCCTTGGCCGAGCCGTCGAGCTTGGTGAGCACGATGCCGGTGACGTCCACGACCTCGCTGAAGACCCGGGCCTGGATCATGCCGTTCTGGCCGGTGGTGGCGTCGAGGACCAGCAGCACCTCGGTGACCGGCGCCTGCTTCTCGATCACCCGCTTCACCTTGCCGAGCTCGTCCATCAGCCCGGCCTTGTTCTGCAGCCGTCCGGCGGTGTCGACGACCACGGTGTCCGCTCCGCGCTCGACGCCCTCGCGCACCGACTCGAAGGCGACGCTGGCCGGGTCGGAGCCCTCCGGCCCGCGGACCACCTCGACCCCGACCCGTTCGCCCCAGGTGGCGAGCTGCTCGACGGCGGCGGCGCGGAAGGTGTCGGCGGCGCCGAGCACGACGGAGCGGTCCTCGGCGACGAGGATCCGGGCGATCTTGCCGACGGTGGTGGTCTTGCCCGACCCGTTCACCCCGACCACCAGCACCACGCCGGGCTTGCCGTCGGCGCCGCTGACCCGGAGCCGGCGGTCCATGTCCGGGTCCACCAGCGTCAGCAGCTCGTCGCGGAGCACCTCACGCGGGTCCTCGGCGCCGTCGACGCGCAGCCGGGTGCGGAGGTTGTCCACCACCTGCTGGGTGGGGGCGACGCCGAGGTCGGCGGTGAGCAGGGTGTCCTCGATCGACTCCCAGGTGTCCTCGTCGAGCCGGTCGCGGGACAACAGCGCGAGCAGGCCTCGTCCGAGCCCGCCCTGGCTGCCCGCGAGCCGCTGGCGCAGCCGGGCGAGACGGGACGCCGTTCCCTCCGGCTTCTCGACCGTCCGGCCGCTCGACCTCGACCGCAGGCGGCTCCGCCGGCGCGGCGACGTCCGTCTCGGTGGACGGCGGCGCGACGACGTCGGTGCCGCGGGCCGGCGGTTCGACGCGACGGCGACGGCCGCCAGCGAGCAGGCCGGCGACGAGCAGGACGCCGAGTACGGCGATCCCGATGATCAGGTAGAGCCAGTCACCCATGCGCCAATCCAAGCAGCAGCCCGCTCACTTCGCGGTGTCGGTCCCCTCGTCCTCGTCGAGGGTCGGCAGGGCATCGGTGGCCTTGTTCATGGCGTCGCCGAGCCACGGTGCGCCGGGGACCTCCTCCCCGCGGTGGGGGTAGGCCACGTAGGCCACGACGAGCCCGCTGATGACGAGGATGACGAGCATCGCGATCCCGATGAGCAGCACGGCTGATCCCCCCAAATTTCCGGTGTGGCACTCAGACTCGCACACGCGGGCGGCCGACGTCAGATCCACGGGCCACGGCCGGCGGTCGGCCGCTCACTGCCGGAGGAGCGGCTCCACGGCATCGCGGATCAGGTCGGGGATCGGGGTCGACCGGCGCGCCGGGTCGGTGTTGTCGACGTACACGTGGACGAACCGCCCCTCCGCCGCCGCCTCTTCGGAGTCTCCCTGGAACAGTCCGATCCGGTACACCACCGAGGACCGGCCGACCTTGTCGACCACCAGGCCGGTCTCGATCGGCTCGGGGAAGCCGAGCTCGCGGAAGTAGCGGCACGACGTTTCCGCCACGACACCGATCTGGGGCAGCGCGCGGACGTCGACGCCGGTCGACTCGTACAGGTGGGCGTTGACGGCGGTGTCGAACAGCTCGTAGTAGGTGGCGTTGTTGAGGTGCCCGTAGGCGTCGTCGTCACGCCACCGGGTCGTCACCGTGCGCCACGCGACGTAGTCGGAGCGGACGGGGCGGCGGATCGGCTCGGTCACGGCGTCATTGTGCCCGGCACCGGGCGGGGTGTCCGGCCGGCGGGTGTCGACAACGGTGGGAGGCCACGCCGGTGCTAGCATCGCGAGACACCGGGCCGCCGCACGACCTCGTCTGCGTCGCAACTGCCAGCGGCGCTCGCCAGCAAGGGAGGCTCACGGGTGGACTACCGCGATGCCCTCTCCGAGACGCTCGCGCTTCTCCGGCAGATCGCCGCCGACTACCAGCCGGCCGTCCTCGCCAACGCCTTCGGTCCCGAGAGCATGGTGATGACCGACCTCATCGCCAAGCACGACCTCGAGATCGACATCTTCAGTATCGACACCGGTCGGCTGCCCGAGGACACCCACGCCCTGGCGCACAGCGTCCACCAGCGGTACGGGCCGATCATCCGCATGGTCACCCCGGACGCGGACGCGGTGTCCGCCTGGACCGCCGAGCACGGCCAGAACGGGTTCTACGACGCCGTCGAGCTGCGCCACGGCTGCTGCGGCGTCCGCAAGGTGGAGCCGCTCCAGCGCGAGCTGGCCGGCAAGCGCGCCTGGCTGACCGGCCTGCGCCGCCAGCAGTCGACCACCCGGCAGGACCTCGAGGTGTCGACCTGGGACGAGGGCTACGGCGTCCAGAAGTTCAACCCGATGCTGGACTGGACGACCGAACAGGTCTGGGCCTACATCCACGACCACCGGGTCCCCTACAACCGTCTCCACGACCGCGGGTACACCAGCATCGGCTGCGCGCCCTGCACCCGGGCAGTCTCCGCCGGTGAGGACCCCCGGGCCGGTCGATGGTGGTGGGAGCTGGACTCCGTGAAAGAGTGCGGCCTGCACTTCGACCCCGAGTCGGGCCGGATGGCGCGGACCGCGGATGCGTCCACCACGGAGACGACAGAGTCGTCGGACACCACCGATGTCGAAACAACGTCAGAGCCGCGCGTCGCGGCCGGGAAACACCACGAAGGGAAAGCTATGCGGGTACTCATTCTCGGCGGGGACGGCTTCTGTGGCTGGCCCACCGCTTTGCACCTGTCTGCGCAGGGACACGAAGTGGCGATCGTGGACAACCTCTCCCGCCGCAAGATCGACATCGAGCTCGAGGTGTCGTCCCTGACACCGATCCGCCACATGGGCGAGCGGCTGCAGGCCTGGAAGGAGGTGTCCGACAAGGACATCGCGTTCCACGACATCGATGTCGCGATCAACTACCAGCGGCTGGTGGACCTGCTCGAGGACTGGAAGCCCAACGCACTCGTCCACTTCGCCGAGCAGCGGGCCGCGCCGTACTCCATGAAGAGCAGCCGGCACAAGCGCTACACGGTCACCAACAACCTCAACGCCACCAACAACGTGCTGGCGGCGGTCGTCGACAGCGGTCTGGACATCCACGTCGTGCACCTCGGCACGATGGGCGTCTACGGCTATGGCACCGCCGGGATGAAGATCCCCGAGGGCTACCTGCAGATCAAGGTCCCGACCGGTGAGGGCGAGCTGATCGACCAGGAGATCCTCTACCCCGCGAACCCGGGCAGCATCTACCACCTGACCAAGACCCAGGACCAGCTGCTGTTCTCCTACTACAACAAGAACGACCACGTCCGGGTCACCGACCTCCACCAAGGCATCGTGTGGGGCACGCAGACCAAGGAGACCCGCCTCGACGAGCGGCTGATCAACCGCTTCGACTACGACGGCGACTACGGCACGGTCCTCAACCGCTTCCTGATGCAGGCCGCGATCGACTACCCGCTGACCGTCCACGGAACCGGCGGGCAGACCCGGGCGTTCATCCACATCCAGGACACGGTGAAGTGCATCCAGCTCGCCCTGGACAACCCGCCGAAGCGCGAGGACCGGGTCCAGATCTTCAACCAGATGACCGAGACCCACCGGGTCCGCGACCTGGCGAAGATGATCTCCGACCGCACCGGCGTCGAGATCGCCAAGCTGCCCAACCCGCGCAACGAGGCCGACGAGAACGAGCTCCACGTCGCCAACGACCGGTTCCTGCACCTCGGCCTCTCCCCCATCACGCTCAGCGAGGGCCTGATGGAGGAAGTCACCGACATCACCAAGAAGTACGCCGACCGCTGCGACACGACCAAGATCCCGTGCGTCTCGGTCTGGAGCAGCGAGTCCGCGGCGGCGCAGGCTGGTGCGTCTGAGCCGGTGAGCCCGGTCTGAGACCAGGAACGCCGCGCTCTCCCTGGTGCGAGCGCGGCGTTCTGCGTCAGATGCCTTTGGATCGGGTCAGGTCGCGGACCCGGTCGATCGCCATCTCCGGCAGAGAACGGACGATCGACCGGCGGGCGCTGCTCTCGACCATCAGTGAGAAGTCCCGTCGCCGCTTGAAAATCACCGTGTCCCGCGCGAGAACGTGCTTCCACCCACCGGCCATGGTCTCGATCGCGAACTGCCAGTCCTGCCACGACAGCCCGTTGCGAATGTCGCGGTGGACGTACGGCACGCCCAGGTGTGCCTCGCGTGGCGCCAGGCACAGAGAGTCGTAGCAGTTGCGGACGTAGAGGAAGTGCGGCGTGAACAGGGGCGAGTCCTGGGCGATGTTGTGGTTGAGCGCGCCGCCGCCGTCGAAGACCAGGTTGACCTCGGGGTGGACGATCACCCGCTCCCCCGCGCCTCGGCCTCTTGCAACACGTGGAGGCCTTCGGCGAGCCAGTTCTCGCTGAACAGGTCGTCGGCGTCGAGGAACGCGATCGCGCGCCCGTCGACCAGCGGGACCAGCGCGTTGCGGACGCGGCCGAGATCGCCCTCGTGGCGCACCCAGCGCTCCCAGTGGTCGAGCTCCGGCTGCTGGAACCACTCGGTCGTTGCCTCCGTCGCGTTGTCGAGCGCGACGATCGTCTGGACGGCGAACCCCGCGTCCCGGGCCGCCGCGACGGCCAAGTCGGCCGCGGTCATCGTCGGGCCGCAGACAAGCGTCTCGTCGTGGGCGGTCACGATGAGGGTCAGGTCGGTCACGGCCGTTCTCCCTCGCCGGTGAGCAGGAGTGCGGACACCTTCTCCGCGAAGGCGTCACGGGTGCGGTCGCGGAGCATCCTCTCGCGCAGAGCCAGTGCCCGCCGGCGCGCGTCGATCGGGTCGGCGAGGACAGCCCGCAGCGCCTCTTCGTACGCCGCGGGGGCTGCGTCAGCCGGGATCGGCCACGACTCGTCTTCGCGGAGCACCTCCCCGGTGCCGCCGACCAGCGTCCCGACGATCGGCACGCCGGTGACCGCCACCTCGAGCAACTGGCTGGGCACCCCGTCCCAGCCGGACGTGTAGAGCCAGGCGTCGGCCTCGGCGAGCGGGATCTCGGAGATGTGCTCGTAACGGCCCTCGAGGGTCACGTTGCCCGGCACGCCGCGGAGCTGCTGCCCGTCGCCCCATACCCGGAAGTCGACCTCGGGCATCCGGCGGGCGAGCGCCAACAACGTGCCGGTGCGCTTTTGGCGACCGAACCGCCCCGCCCAGAAGACCTGCGGACGCCGGTCCTGCCCGGATGGGGGCTGCGCCGCGACCGGGAGAGTGGGGTCGACGGGAGCGTGGAGCACCTGGAGCTTGTCGCGGCGCGACGGGGGCAGCCGGTGGTTCCGGGCCAGCTCCCCTGCAAGGTGCTCGCTGTCCGTGAGCACGCCTGCGACCTCGTCGAAAGTCCGGTAGAAGTCGCGCAGGCTCCAGCCGAACCGCGCCCCCGTCTGGCTCTGCTCGTGGCAGAAGAGACACAGAAACAGCCGCTCGGACGCTGCCAGTGCCCGGCCGTAGCTGCGCATCGCGAGGTAGAGCATGCGGGAATTGACGTTGACGATCGCGTCAGCGCCGAAAGAGCGCAGCAGCGCCACCAAGGCCGACTGCCCCGCCTCCGGGTCGAGCCCCTCCGTGAGCGCCGCCCAGTCGACCTCGCGTACGCCGAGGGGGAACCGGTCCGCGGGAGCGGTGCCGCTCCCGTCGGTGTAGATGACCACCGTGTCGGCGGGGTCGGTGCGCCCGACGAGGGCGTGCGTGAGATGGCCCTCCATCCGTCGGCCGCCGCCCCAACGCGGCCGGTTGACCACGATCACGAGCCGCGCGCGCCGGAAGCCCGCCGCTTGTTGGGCGGCGTGAACAGCCGCCACTTGCCGCGTCACCCCGGGGCGGCTGAAGGGCAGCAGCACCGGTCGCGTCGTCTCGACCCATGCCTGCCCGATCAGCGGCTCGATCTCCGCGGCCCTGGCCACCATCTCACCGAGCTTGCCGGTCCGAAGCCGATCGACCAGGTCCTGGCGGCGCTCGGCGACCTGGTCGGCGACCTCACCGGGCGGCAATCCGAGCACGGGTGCGGCTCGTCGATCCCGGCTGCCGGATCCGCGATCTCGCCCGCCGTCCGGCCCTCGCGGAGCCACGCGACGTAGGGGTCGCCACCGGTGCGCCGGTGTGGGTGTCGGGTGAGGTAGGCAGTCTGCGAGAAGTGTGGGTCGGGACTCGGGCGTCTTCCCTCGCCCGTGAGGTAGTGGCCGACGAGGTCGAGCCGCGGCCGGTCGAACAACCCGGGCGCCTGCAGCAGGTAGTGGATCGGGTCGAGGTGGTCGCGGACCAGGTCGTAGTCGGCCCCGCCCTCCGCCTTCAGGCGCCGCCGCGCCCGCAGCACCCCGCGGTCGAAGACCTCGCCGAGGTGGGTCGGCTCCAGCTGCGCGGCCATCCGGGGCACTGGTTCGCCAGGGGGTCGCGACCCGTGCAGGCGGCGCCGTACGCCGTCACGGACACGCCGGGCGAACTGGCGCAGTCTCACCGGGGGCCGACCCCGAGGTCAGGGGCGCTGCGCACGGAACCACTCCCAGGTGAGCCGGAGCCCCTCCTCCAGCGGTGTTGCGGGATCGTAGCCAAAACCGGCCCTGGCCTTGTCGACCTGGCACCAGGTGCGGCGGACCTCGCCGGCGCGAAAGTCGGCGTAGTCGACCTCGATCGGCAGGCCCGTGACGGTGCGCATCGTCGCGAGCAGCTCGTTGATGGTGGTGCCGTGGCCGCTGCCGAGCTGGTAGGGCCCGGTGGCGTCGCTGCGCATCGCGACCCTGATCGCCTCCACCAGGTCGCCGACGTAGAGGTAGTCGCGGGTCTGCGATCCGTCACCGTAAACAACTGGCCGCTCGCCCGTGAGGACCTGCTTGAAGAAGTGGGCCACCACCGAGCCCTTGTGGAACGAGCGGGTCCGTAGATGTTGGAGAACCGGAGCGCACACCCGCTCACGCCGTACGACGCCGAGTAGGCACTCAGGTAACCCTCCAGCATCAGCTTCGAGGCCCCGTAGGGCGACGTCGGCTGGGGTGCCATCCCCTCGTGGACCGGCGGCTCGACATCCCCGAGGATCGCGCCTCCCGTGGACGCGGCAACCACGCGTTGGACACCCAGCTCCCGGCACAGCTCGAGCAGGTTGAACGTGCCGACGACATTGTTGTCGAAGTTGTTCGCCGGATTCTCGATGCTGTCCATGACACGGGTGTCGGCGGCAAGATGCACGACCGCGTCCTGGCCCTCCAGCGCCGCGCGGAGCTCGTCGCCGTTTCGTAGGTCGCCTGCGATGATTCGCACCCTGTCCAGGTCGAGGTGCTTTCGGTCGCCGAGGGACTCGTTGTCGATCACCGTCACCGCCATTCCGTGGTCGGTCAGGTGGGTCGCGAGATGGCGGCCGATGAACCCGGCGCCACCGGTGATCAGGACCTGCTTCATGGGATGCTTTCTCTCCGTCCGCGCCGGCAACGCTGGCCACCCTAGCGGCGAGGCCGTCCCGCACGAGGTGCACACCTGGCCGCGTCGCGAGAGGACTCGTGAAAGCCGGGCCAGCGCGGCCGGGCCCGGCTCGTCGAGGGCGGGTGGCTCTACCCCCGCTCCATCGGCCCGGACACCATCACGAGCTCGTCAACGCGTTCCGTGCCGTCGCCGGCTGCTGGCCGAGGTGAGACGGACCGGCCCGCATCCGGTGCTGATGTCGGCCGAGGGGCAGTGGCAGTCCTCCGAGCCGTCGCCCGAGAGCGCTGCCCCAGCTGCCCGGATGGCTCGCGGCTCCGCTGCGGCCGGAACACAGAGCCAGAGACTGGCGCCCGCTGGTCAGCCGGTCGGCGGGCGGTCCGGGTCCGCGCCGCGCCCGGGACGTGATTGACTTCCAGCAGGCCATCGAGAGAGGAGGGCGATCATCGCCACACCGGGCCTCGTGCACTTCAACGGCAAGGTGCTTCCCACCGGCGAGTTCGCGTGGACCACGCCGGGGACGCGGCTGCGCAACCCCAACTACGGCGACATGCTCGTGTGCGCCTCGCTGCTTCGCCATCTCGATCCCGCCGAGACGGTGCGAGTCTCCTTCGGCGACGAGCTATCCTCCCCGGTCGACGCCGCCGTACTGCGCGGGTCGACGTACCTCAACCGGAAGTTCGACTTCAAGGCAGCGATCCGTACCGTCGAGAGCATCGACGCGCCGCTCACGACCGTGGGGATCGGAGCTCAGTCGACGGGCGAGGACCCCTCGTTCCTCGACGACATCCCCGAGGCGCGGCGGTTCGTCGCCCTGCTCGACGAGCGTGCCCCTTCCAGCATCTCGGCGCGAGGCGAGTTCACGGCGGCCGTGCTCGAGCGGCTGGGAGCCCGCAACATCCGCGTCACGGGGTGTCCCTCGATGTTCTACGCCCTGGAACCGGCCTCCGTCTCGGTCCCGCCGCGGTTGGCGACCGAGGAGCGCCGACTCGGGGTCTCGCTGCACACCGGCCTGAGCAAGGGACGCTTCTGCCGCAACGTTCCCGCCACGTTGCGCAAGCACAACCGGGTGATCCGATTCGCGCTGCGCTCCGCCGGCGGCGGCGTGTCCCTCTTCGAGCAGGGAGTCATGCGGGAGTACGTCGTGGGCGACCGGAGCCGACCCATGGCCGAGCGACTGGAGGCAGCGACCGAGATCCTCGAGCGGTTCCCCGGGAACGATCAGATCCAGCCGTCCGACCTCCTGGACAACCTCGTGAGCGTGCGAAGCGTGGAGGACTGGCTGGCGAAGGCGCGCGACCTCGACGCGATGATCGGCTTCCGGTTCCACGGCAACATGGTCGCCCTCACCCAGGGCGTGCCGTGCTACTACTACCTCTACGACTCGCGGATCACCGAGTTCGCCCGGCTCTACCGGCTCCCCCACCTCGATGTCGAGGACCAGTGGCGAGACCCGATCGCCGCGATCATCGAGCACGACTGGGACGAGACGACGAAGGCGATCCGCGTCTGCTTCGAGGAACTGGTCGCCTTCTACGAGGAGAACGGGATCCGGCACACCCTCCGCGCCGTCTCGTGACAACCGACGCCCATACCGACGAGAGCGATCCCAGTGTCTGCGAACTCCACGCCTTCTGAACAGCGACGCGCAGTCGTCTTGCACGTCGGCATGGGCAAGACCGGAACGACCTCGCTCCAGGCGTGGTTGCACCGCAACCGCGAGCGGCTGGCCGAGAAGGGCATCCTTTACCCGTCTCCCCCGGCAAGCGTCGGCACGTGCGGCTCGGTTTGTCCATGCAGCCCGTCGACCGGGATCCTGGGCGCTCTTTCGATTGGCGGCGCCAGCAGGTCGCGACGCCTCGGGAGTTGCGGCCCTTGTTCGAGCAAGCGCTACTCGCGGAGCTGAGTGGTGCACCCCCTCGGGTGCTGTTGTCCGACGAAGCGCTCTTCTCGGCCAGCGACGACGGTCTGCGATACCTTCGCGGACTTCTGACGAAGATCGCCGGGTCGGTGCGGGTGGTGGTGTACCTGCGACGTCAGGACGACCATGTGTGCAGCCGCTACCAGCAGACGGTCAAGCTCGCTGGCGAGGTGCGCCGTCTGCCCGAGTGGCTGGGAGATCATGACTTTTCCCGCAAGTACGACTACCTCGAGCGACTCCGGGGCTGGCAGACCCTGGTCGCGCCTGACGCCATGGTCGTCCGAGTGTTCGAAAGGGAGCGGCTCGTCGAGGGCTCGCTGCACAGCGACTTCCTTCAGGCGACGGGCCTTGGCATCACACCCAAGGATCTCGACCAAGGGCCGGTTCGCAACGAGAGCCTGGACGCGGAGTCCGTGGAGTTCCTGCGCCTCCTCAACCTGCTTCAGCAGGACCGTCCTGGAACGTTCGCTGGACCGCAAATTCACAACCGGATCGTGAACCGGCTGCAAGCAGCCTCCGGAGGTCCCATCCTGACCCTGCCCGACTCCCGCCTCGCTCAGTACATGGCGCGATTTGAGGAAAGCAACCGAGCCGTGGCCAGACACTTCGTGCCCGACGCCGCGGAGACACTTTTCAGTGCGAACCGTACGTCGCGCACCACCACGACCGAGCAGTGCCTCGACCCCTCCCGACTCGACCACTTCCTCGAGGTTTCGCAGCTACCCGAAGATTTGCACGCTCCACTGCGCAGGATCGCCGAGCGCGAGGCGCGGGTTCAATAAGCGAGTCCCTCATCAGGGATGCTTGCCCGAACCGTTCGCCACCACATCTCGTCCGACCAAGGGGTCCAGCTCACGGAACTCCTGCCACCCGGTCAGGTGCAGGAGCAGGTCTCCCCTCGGCAGCGTGCAGCGCTCTCGGCATACTCCGACGACGGGTAGATCCTCTGGGTGGTTTCCGCATCGGCGAGGGTCGTGCCCCCGGTCACGAGGGCGAGCCAGGTGCAGCTGCCCGGCGACGGCGGTGGATTTCCGATTCAATGTTTGAGCCAGCTTTGGTCCTGGTCGGCGTTCACCCGACACACCCGGGGCCCACCGATCGGCGTGGCTCCGAGAGGATTACGATGCGCCGCATGCGGGCAGACCGAAGGACGTGGCTGCTCCTCGGGTCGGTCGTGATCGGCGCCCTGTCGTCGCTGGTCTTCATGAGACCCACTCTCGTGGCGCCGGTGGCTGGCGATGATCGGAGCCTCTACCCCACGATGGGGGCGGTCAACTCCTGGACTCCGCTGAGCGAGCTACGAAGGATGCCGGAGTGGTGGGACGTACGCACTCGGCATGGCCGCGTGAATGTGCTGACCCAGGTCGAACGCCGACTGCCGCGCGCGCGATCGTCGAGACCTCGGTCGTCACCGACACGCCGATTTCCCTGCTCCTCGGCGCCCTGAAGCTTCTGCTGACCGCGGCCTCGGTGCTCACCCTGACCGCGCTCGTCAAGAGCCTCCGTTGGCGGCGGCGTGATGGTGCACTGGTCCGCCTTTCGGGAGGGACGGTGCTGTTGTGCACGCTGGCCGGCGGCGTCCTGTTCGCCGTCGGCAGCCAACCCGCGTTCTTGGGTAGAAGCGGTCTGAACGCGTGGGTGAACTATCCGACCAATACGTACGGCGCCGTGGTCTCGATCTTCGGGGTGGTCGCGTTGATGCTGTGGCTGACCCGGCTCTACGCCGAGGGACGTCACCGTGTCGCCATCATCGTCACGCTCGTCCTTCTTGCCATCGTCACGAACCTCCGCTATGAACTCGGTTTCACTGCGGTCCCCCTTGCCGTGATTGCGCTGCTGCTGGTGCCGCTGACACCAGGGGACCGAGTCGCCGAAGGTCGCCGGGCCAAGTGGGTGACGGGTCTGGCCTACGTGGGAGTCTTCCTGCCGGTCTTCGCTGCGCTGCGTTGGTACCTGCAGGTCATCTGCGAGTCGGGACCTGCTACACAGGCGTCACACCCAGCCTGTCAACGGACATGCTGCCCACGTTCTGGATAAACGTCGTCTCGGGCGTCCCTGGCGTCAGCGCCGGGCAACCACCGCGGTCGCCCGGTCCGGCACCTCCACCGCAGGCATGTACACGCCTACTCTCACGTCGTCGCTCGTGGCCATCGGGCTGGCCCTGGCGCTGCTGCTCTGCTGGTGGCTGACCCGGCCGTCGTTTCTCACCCCGCCATCCATGAGGTCTCGTCGCTGGGCGACGACCTTGCTCCCGGGCGTGAGGAAGCCCCGATGCTGGCGATCGGAGCAGCGTTGTGCCTCTGGGCGCCCTCGGCGCAGCCGGCGTGATGTCACTCTCGGAACTCGCCCAGGACGATGAGAGCAGTGGGTCTGCTCTATCGCCACACCGTCGTGGCCTGGGCCGGCACGGCGTGGGCCCTAGGGCTCGGAGTTCTCGCGGTCGGACGCTACTGGCGGCGAGCAGGCGCTGTCACCTGGGTGGCGCTCACCTTGGCAACGGCGATTCTCGCCGCGGTCCGCTCCCCGCCAACGAGCGTTCCCTCACCGCCGACCGGACGGTCAACACCTCGACGACCTCCGCGTTCGCGGCACTGCGTCATGGAGACCTGAGCAGCGGGGCCAACACCTATCGCTGCCGGCTCGTGTCGAAGATCCTTCACGAACCGGCCTACTTCGGCCAGCCACATCATGGAGTCATTCGACTTGGCGTTCCGTCGCTACTGGGGCCAGGACTTCTCTGCCAAACCTGAACCGTCGCAGGTGCATGCATCAGGCGGCGTAAGATGCGTTACCTCCCACGCCCATCAGCCATGAGAGCATCCCGATGCCAACGGCGTACCGCTGAGCAGCGGGAGTCGATCTCGCCACGCCGCGGCGGGATTGCGCTGCAATGTTGAGCCAGCTTTGGTCCTGGTCGGCGTTCACCCGACACACCCGGGGCCCACCGATCGGCGTGGCTCCGAGAGGATTACGATGCGCGGCATGCGCGGACGAAGGAGGACGTGGCTGCTCCTCGGGTCGGTCGTGATCGGCGCCCTGTCGTCGCTGGTCTTCATGAGACCCACTCTCGTGGCGCCGGTGGCTGGCGATGATCGGACCCTCTACCCCACGATGGGGGCGGTCGACTCCTGGACTCCACTGAGCGACCTGCCGAGCCTGCCGGAGTGGTGGGACGTACGCACGCACAGCGGTCGCGTGAATCTGGTGACCGTGTTCGAACGCCGAACTGCCGCGCGCGCGATCGTCGAGACCTCGGTCGTCACCGACACGCCGATGTACCTGCTCCTCGGTGCCCTGAAGCTTCTGCTGACCGCGGCCTCGGTGCTCACCCTGACCGCGCTCGTCAAGAGCCTCCGTTGGCGGCGGCGTGATGGTGCGCTGGTCCGCCTTTCGGGAGGGACGGTGCTGTTGTGCACGCTGGCCGGCGGTGTTCTGTTCGCCGTCGGCAGCCAACCCCAGTTCCTCGCCAACAACGGGCGGAACGCATGGGTGAACTATCCGACCAGTACGTACGGCGCCGTGGTCTCGATCTTCGGGGTGGTCGCGTTGATGCTGTGGCTGACCCGGCTCTACGCCGAGGGACGTCACCGTGTCGCCATCATCGTCACGCTCGTCCTTCTCGCCATCGTCACGAACTTCCGCTAGGACTTGGTGTTCACTGCGGTCCCCCTTGCCGTGATTGCGCTGCTGCTGGTGCCGCTGACACCAGGGGACCAAGTCCCGCCGAAGGTCGTCGGGCCAAGTGGGTGACGGGTCTGGCCTACGTGGGAGTCTTCCTGCCGGTCTTCGCTGCGCTGCGTTGGTACCTGCGAGTCATCTGCGAGTCGGGGACCTGCTACACAGGCGTCACACCCAGCCTGTCAACGGACATGCTGCCCACGTTCTGGATGAACGTGGTCTTGGGCGTCCCTGGCGTCGGGGCCGGGGAGGCCACCGACTGGGTCGCCCGGTCCGGCACCTCCACCGCAGGCATGTACACGCCTACTCTGACGTCGTCGCTCCGTGGCCATCGGGCTGGCCCTGGCGCTGCTGCTCTGCTGGTGGCTGACCCGGCCGTCGTTTCTCACCCCGCCATCCATGAGGTCGCGCTCGCTGGGCGACGACCTTGCTCCCGGGCGTGAGGAAGCCCCGATGCTGGCGATCGGGGCTCGGCTGTACCTCCTGGGCGCTCTCGGCGCAGCCGGGGTGATGGCGCTCTTCCGGAGACTGCCCAGGAGGGGCATGAGAGTGGGCTTGCTCTATCGGCACACCGTCGTGGCCTGGGCCGGCACGGCGTGGGCCCCCTCGGGCTCGGAGTTCTCGCGGTCGGACGCTACTGGCGGCGAGCAGGCGCTGTCACCTGGGTGGCGCTCACCTTGGCAACGGCGATTCTCGCCGCGGTCCGACTCCCCGCCAACGAGCGTTCCCTCACCGCCGACCGGACGGTCAACACCTCAACGGCCTCTGCGTTCGCGGCACTGCGTCATAGGAGACCTGAGCAGCGGGGCCAACACCTATCGCTGCCGGCTCGTACCCAGATCCCTTCAGGAGCCGAGCTACTCACGAGCCGGCGCCATGAACACTGTGGAGGCGCTAGACCTCGCGGTCCGTCGCTACTGGGGCCAGGACTTCTGCCAAACCTGGGTGTTCGCGGATGCATGCCTCAGGCGGTGTGAGAACGTTGCCTCGTCCGCCCATCAGTCATGAGAGCATCCCGATGCCAACGATGTCCCCGCTGAGCAGCCCAGTCGACCTCGTCCTCCACATCGGCACCGGCAAGACAGGGTCGTCGTCGGTGCAGTTCTTCCTCCGCGAAAACCGGGACCGACTGCTCGAGCTGGGTCACCTCTACCCCAAGAGCCCCGGAGTGTTCCGGCACGGCAAGCTGAGTC
>CAWHJI010000008.1:0-183565 GCA_963829635.1 uncultured Actinomycetota bacterium | reverse complement strand
GCGGCAGCACCAGCGGCTGCAGCTGAGGCAAAGTCCGAGGGCCCCGTCACCACACGGTGACGGGGCCCTCGGGCGCTAGCCAACGCCCGGTCCTTGCAGAAGCGACTCAGGCTCGCGCTCCTCCTAGGACTTCAGAACGGCCCAACCGATCAGTGAGTCGAGGCGGCGGATATCCGCGCCCTTGCCGACCTTGATCTTGATGTGGCCGGCTCGCGTCCACAGTTCAATCTCAGCATTCAGGTCCAGCATCCGACCCGCATTCTCGGATGACCACATGTTGATTGCGCTGTAGGGGAGCGAGTAGATCTCGACCTTCTTGCCAGTAAGTCCTTGGGCGTCGCGGACGATGAGCCGCTTGGTTGTGAACACGGCGCTGTCACGAAACGTCTTGAAGGCGGCAACCGCGTCCTCGCCATCGACGAGCAGAGGTGTGACGTCGTCTGGGATCGGAATCTCGCTCATGAGGGTCCAGGACGTGATTGCGGTGGTTTCCATTTGCGTCTCCTCCGTAGGTTCCTCGTGACGCTAGCTCGCTTGTGCCTACTGAGCCACCGCTGAAGCGGCGTTGAAGAAGTCGGTCGGCATCTGGTGTGCGAGCTTCCAGGTGATCGCGATTGGCCGATCACCGGTGTGCGTGACGTAGGTGGCCGGCCCGAGCAACAGGTACGGCGAGGTGCCGAACTCGTCCTTCTGCTCGTGCCGTACGAAGAGCAGAACGGTGCTCGTCCCGTTGAGGTAGCGCTGCCCCGTTGGTGAGTTCAGGAAGTGGTCGACTGCGACTCCCAGTGGAAGAGCACCTGGCTGATCGGGTAGTCGCGCGTACATCGTCGTGGGAGAGTAGGCTGCCTCGGACTTCTTCAGAGTGACGAAGAAGGTGTCGACGTTGTGGTCGGGCGAATACCAGACGCCCTCGCGGAAGCTGTTCGGCTTCCGCGGAAAGTCGAGCGCGGCGAGGATCTCTTCCCGCTGGTACCGCGCGTGCACCTGGAGTGGGAGGTCGGCAAGGTCCCCACCAAGCTCAATCGGGACATGCCGAGCTGCGTCAAAGGCCAGATCTACAACGGTCGAGATTTCCGCCCGCGTTGCAACCTCGCGCTGCAAGAACGCGAGTCCCTGGGCGTACGAGGCTGTGGCCGCCGCCGTCTGACCAGAGTGAGTAGTACAGCATTCGGGCCAGGCGCTGCTCGCCGGGAGAGAGATCGTCGTAGGGCCGGGAGGCATCGGCCAATACCGCCTTGTACGCCTCGGTCCGGAGGGGGTCATCGACGTGCGAGAACGCACGCACTCGCTTGAGCAGCTGCTCTTCAAGAGCGGATCCAGGCAGGGTGGACATACCGGCATCTCGGCGGAGTTTGGTCCATGAATGACTGCCTCTGCGCAGGATGTCGCTGAGTTCGAGTCCAGAGCTGTCCAGGAACTCAGGAAGCATGGTGTCGCCCGCGTGTTTGAGTTCAGCAACGATCTGCGTCCAGCGGTTCGCGATCTGCGAGCGCAGATTCTCAAGCACGAACTCCTGCGTTTGGCGGTCCAGTCGGACCTGACATCCGGATGGGAGGAAAGGGAACTCTTCCTGCACGGCCTTCTCGAGCCGCTTTCCGCTGATGCCGGTCAGCGCCCGATAGCGCCGGGCGAAGGAGAATTCCCTCCGGTGATAGCCGACGAAGTCCAAGATCGTCAGCACCGCCTTGCGCGGCGTACGGCGCAACCCGCGGCCGAGTTGCTGCATGAAGATGGTGGAGCTCTCGGTCGGCCGCAGAAACAGCACCGTGTCGACGTCTGGAATGTCCAGGCCTTCATTGAACACGTCGACGGTGAAGAGCACGTTGACGTTGGCGTCCCTGAGGTCGCGCAGCGACTGTGCGCGCTCGCTTGGGGGAGTTGTGCCGGTCACGGTTCGGGACGGTATGCCCGCGTCGTTGAAGACGCGCGTCATGTACTCGGCGTGGGCCACGCTCACGCAGAAACCGAGTGCTCGCATCTGCCCAACGTCGCCGATCTTGTCTCGCACCTGTTTCAGGATGATGCGGGCTCGCCCGTCATTGCCGGTGAAGACGTGCTCGAGCTCAGCCTCGTCGTACTTGCCCCGGGACCAGGTGATAGAGCGGAGGTCCGTGCCATCGGCGACCGCGAAGTAGTGGAACGGGCACAGCAGATCCGCACCCAGTGCATCCCACAGGCGAAGCTCGGCTGCCGTCCTTCCGTCGAAGAAGCCGCGCACATCCGTGCCGTCAGCTCGCTCAGGCGTGGCGGTGAGGCCTAGAAGTTCCTGGGGGCGCAGGTGGTCGAGGATGCGGCGATACGTCCGCGCCTCGGCGTGGTGGAACTCGTCGATCACGACGACCTCGAAAGCATCCTCAGGGATGCTCGTCACGCCGTACGACGTCAGCGACTGGACGCTGGCAAACACGTGCTGCCATCGCTCCGGACGCTGTCCGCCCACATACAGCTCGCCGAAGCTTCCATCCGCGAGCACCTCGCGGTAGGTACGCATGGACTGTTCGAGGATCTCCTTTCGATGGGCGACGAAGAGGAGGCGCGGCTGGCGACCGCCCGCCTGCTCGCAGAGTCTGCGGTAATCGAGAGCCGCAACGACTGTCTTACCGGTTCCTGTTGCCGCCACTAGGAGGTTGCAATGCCTGTTGTGGAGGACTCGCTCAACCTCGATCGCGTCGAGCATTTCCTGTTGGTATGGGTAGGCCCGAACCTCGAGGCCAGAGATTGTGATCGTGACGCGGTCATGGGCTTTGATGCCCTTGGCTTCGAGCAGGGCGTCGTCAAGCCGATCGCGATCCCGCTCGGGGTCGTAGGGCTCGAACTCCGGGCTGTTCCAATAGGAGTCGAATGTTGCCCGGAACTTGTCCAACAGGCTGGGTGTTGCGGCTGCGCTCAGCCGTACGTTCCATTCGACACCTTCCAAGAGCGCACTTGTCGTCAGGTTCGACGAGCCGACGTAGGCGGTGTCGAACCCGGAGCGACGACCGAAGAGCCACGCTTTGGCGTGAAGTCGGGTCCGCTGTGCGTCGTACTGCACCTTCACATGGGCGCCAAAGTCGTGGACGAGGCGATCGAGCGCCCGACGCTCCGTACCGCCGATGTAGGTAGTGGTCACGACGCGAATGGGCACGCCTGCCTCGGCGGCTGTCGCAAGCTCCCTTTCGATGAGCCGCAATCCGTGCCACATCACAAAGGCGCAGAGGAGGTCGACCGAGTCGGCGGAGTCCAGCTCCGCGCGAAGTTCGGACGCGAGTGAGGGCTCGCCATGAGCGTTCGTGAGGAGAGCCGCATCATTGAGTGGGGTCTTGGGCCGTTGATGGAGTCGGACGACTGCTCCGGGCCCCGGAGTCGGTCGAATCGCATGAAGCTCCTGGACCGGACTCAGGATCGGATTCTCAATTGCCTCCACTGTCTGAAGGATTGAGTTGGCGGCCGCCAACCTCGCGACCGGGTCCTTGATCGAAGCCAGCCGTCGGTGAAGCGTGGCAGCAATATGCCTCGTCAGCACGTGGGGTTGATCCGCCTCGTCCACCTTGCCTGTAAGCACCTCGAGTGAATCGGTGAGGTCCTCGATCAGGCCGTCGAGCTCACTCGTGAGGAGTGACTCGTGGAGGCCAACAGGTAGTGCGCGCGATTCGGACACGGGACGGGAGCATTCCACGTCAACCTCGGAATGTGTGGAACATCTGTGCGGTCTCCCGCCCGCAGATGGTCCACCAGTAGCGAGATTTCTGGATTCGCCGGACATTGGGGTTCGGGGCCGCCTACTGTCTCGTCGGCGCTTAGGCCACTCGGATCTCGGAGGGACTCTTCATGGCATTGAACTCGGGACGCTTCCACTTCGATGGAGGCGCCGCGACCTACGTCGGCACTGCAATCCTCGGTGCCCTCATTACCATCTGCACCTTGGGCATCTGCTACCCGTTCGCGCTCGTGCTAGGCGAGCGATGGAGGGCGAAGCACTCTTACATCGATGGGCAGCGGCTGGTCTTCACCGGCTCAGCCTGGGGTCTCTTCGGCAATTGGATCAAGTGGTTCTTGCTCATCGTGATCACCGTGGGGATCTACCTGTTCTGGGTTGGTCCTCGCATCGCGCGGTGGAAGTGGGAGCACACAGACTTCGACTCCACGTGGCGTCCCAACACGCTGACCGATCCCCAAGGTCGCGTGGTCGCGGCTTGACTCGCTTTTAGGTCCTGCTCCCGGCCTCACACCAGCTCCCGCTCGAACGCGTAGGCGGCGGCGGTGCGGGAGCCGACGTCCGGCCGCAAAGATATTCGAGAGGTGAGAGGCAGCGGTCTTCCCGCTGCCGGTGCTCTGACACCCGGGTTCGAGCTCGACGCCGGGCTGCCGGCGCTTAGGTGGCGGCCGACACCCAGCGGCTCACGGCCGCCTGCAGCTGCTCGGGGCTGACCGGCTTCGGGACGAAGTCGTCCATGCCCGCCGCCCGGCAGCGTTCCTGCTCGTCCTCGGTGACGGTGGCGGTCATCGCGATCACCGGCGTACGCCGGCCGCCTTCCTCGCGGCGGCGCAGCTCCCGGGTGGCGTCGTAGCCGTCCATGACGGGCATCTGGCAGTCCATGAGGACCGCGTCGTAGGAGTTCCGCTCCAGCAGCTCGAGCGCCGCGGCGCCGTCGTCGGCGACGTCGGCGGTGTAGCCGAGGAACTCCAGGATCCCGGTCGCGACGATCTGGTTGGTGTCGCTGTCGTCGACGACCAGCAGGTGGCCGCGGGACGGGGCGTCGGCGGCCTCGGGGGCGGTGGCGGCGGGAGCGGCGGGCTGGTCGCGTCGGTGGGCCGCCCCGGAGAGCGCCTCGAGCATCGCGTCGTGCAGCTCGGCGAGGTGGACCGGCTTGGTCAGCCGGGCCCCGACCCCGGCGGCCCGGAGCTCCTCGGTCGGCACGTCGTGGCCCGAGGTGAGCATCACGATCGGTACGCCGTCGAGCGACTGGTCGGCCCGGATCCGGCGGGCCAGCTCGGCCCCGTCCATCTCGGGCATGCACATGTCGGTGAGCACCAGGTCGTAGGGGTCGGCCGCCTCGCGGGCCGCGGCCAGGCGATCGAGGGCGTCGGCGCCACCGGCGACCAGGTCGGCCCGGATCCCCCAGGCTTCGAGCTGCTCACTGAGGATCAGCCGGTTGGTGTCGTTGTCGTCGACCACCAGCACCCGCAGCCCGACCAGCCCGGCGGGCCGCGGCGTCACGGGCTCGCGCTGCTCCGCGAACCGCAGCGGCACCGTGAACCAGAAGGTGCTGCCCTCGCCGTCGGCGCTGCGTACGCCGATCGTCCCGCCCATGGTGGTCACGATCTGGTGGCAGATCGCCAGCCCGAGCCCGGTGCCGCCGAACCGGCGGGAGGTGGAGGCATCGGCCTGGGCGAACGGCTGGAACAACCGCCGCTGGGCCTCCGGCGAGATGCCGATGCCGGTGTCCCTGACCTCGAAGCGGACGACGACGCCGTCGTCGGTCCGGTCCTCGGCGTGCGCGGAGACCACCACCTCGCCCTCGCCGGTGAACTTGACCGCGTTGGACATCAGGTTGAGCAGGACCTGACGCAGCCGTGACGGGTCACCGCGCAGGCCCAGCGGGAGCTCCGGCGAGCAGTAGGCCAGCAGCTCCAGATCCTTCCGCCGGGCCGGCTCGGCCACCAGCTGGGCGGCCTCCTCGACCACCTGGAGCAGGTTGAAGTCGATGGTCTCCAGCTCGAGCTTCCCGGCCTCCACCTTGGAGAAGTCGAGCAGGTCGTTGATGACGGCCAGCAGCGCCTCGCCACCACCGCGCACGCCCTCGGCGTACTGCCGCTGTCGCTGGTCGAGGTCGGTGGTGAGGAGCAGCCCGGTCAGGCCGATGACGCCGTTCATGGGGGTGCGGATCTCGTGGCTCATGTTCGCGAGGAACTCGGACTTGGCGCGCGACGCCGCGAGGGCGGCGTCGCGGGCGACCTCGAACACGGCGCGGGCCTCCCGTTCCGAGCGCAGGATCCGGGCCGTGCGCACGTAGGCGAGGCTCACCAGCGCCGCCATGCCGACCGACTCGTAGTAGACCTGTCCCTCGGTGTCCGTGCCCATGACGTGACCGACGAGATGCAGCAGGGTCGGCACCATCAACGGCAGGACCGCGACCATCAGGGTGGCGGTGAGGCTGCGGTCGGTCGCGGTCGGCATCGGTGCGTCGGCCTCGGACGGACGCAGCCACGGCGCGTGCGCCATGAGGACCACGGCCAGCATCCAGCAGACCTGGATCGTGTCCTCCGCGGCACCCCCGTGCTCGAAGAGCAGGTGCACCAGGTCGGCGGCCAGCAACAGCACCAGGCCGATGACGAAGAGCGCGTCGACCGGCGAGGCGCCGCGGCGACTGATCAGCAGGCGCACGGCGACGGCCAGCAGGACCAGGTCGATGACCGGGTACAGCTCCAGCACGAGGGACGCCAGCCAGGAGAGATGCTCGTCCGCGACGATGTTCTCGACCCCGAAGGTCCAGAGCACCATCAACCCGACGACGAGGATCGTCAGGATGTCGATGAGGATGTCGGTGTCGACGCGGCCGCGCTCCCGGTCGCGTCGGAGCGCGATCCACAGCCCGGCGCCGATGAGCGGATATCCGGCAGAACCAGAACACGTCCGCGATCGATCCGTCGGGATCTCCCCCGGACACGATGACGCCCTGCCACACGGCCACGGCGACCACGAAGGCCACCAGCCCAGCGGCGAGCAGGCCGGGCACCAGTCGGTGACCGGACGGCGCGCGGCGCGCTCCCAGCGCGGCGAACAGGCCGGCCCCGAGGAGGACGGCCAGGTACAGCCCGTAGGCGAGCAAGGAGTCGTCGGGTACGACGAGCAGGGCCGCCGCCAGCGCAACCACGCCGACGAGCCGCCGTTACCCAGCAGCAGTACGAGAGTCCCTCTACGACATGGAGCCTAGGCCCACGCGGAAGCCCCGTCCCCGATCCGCGGGGTCCGGAATCGGGTAAAACCGTGCGGGCCGGCGCGTCGCTCAGACCAGGCCGTGCTCGAACGCGTACGCCGCGGCGGCGGTGCGGGAGCCGACGTCGAGCTTGCCGAAGATGTTCGAGAGGTGGCGGGCGACGGTCTTCTCGCTGAGCACCAGCTCGGCGGCGATCTGGGTGTTGCTGCGGCCGGCGGCGACCAGGCGGAGGACCTCGACCTCGCGGGCGGTCAGGCCGGCGGGGAGGTCGGCGGGGCGCAGGAGATGTGCCGCCTCCTCGGCCGCGGGGGCCGCGCCGAGGGAGACGAAGGTGTCGTGGGCGGCGGTCAGCTCCTGCCGTGCGGACTCCTCGTCGCCGAGGGCGGCGAGGGCGCGGCCGGTCAGCAGCCGCACCCGGGCGCCCTCGTACGGGCTGTCCGCGCGGGCCCACAGCTGGCGCGCCTTGCGCAGGTAGGGCAGCGCGCCGGCAGGGTCGCCGGAGGCCAGCTCGACGGCCGCCGAGGCGTACGCCGCCAGAGCGAGCAGCGAGACCGAGCCGACGTGCCGGGCAAGGTCGTCCAGCTCGGCAGCGGCGGCGCGGGCCTCGTCCACGGCCCCGACCGCGAGCAGGACGTCGACCGCGGCGGGGAGGAGCCGGCACGGCGCGGTGGGGTTGCCGGCCTCGGCCAGCAGCCGGCGTACGGCGGCCGCCGCGGCGTCGCCGGACCCGCGGGCCAGCCACAGCAGGGCCAGGCCGGGCTGGGAGTCGTGGCCGTGCTCGCCCGCCCGCTGGTAGGCCGCCTCGGCCGCGTCGTACTCGCCCTGGAGTCGCAGCACGTCACCGCGCTCGGACTCCGCGAGCCCGATCGACGAGACGAGCTCGGCCCGGTGGTACCGGTCGATCGCAAGGGCGAACTCCTCGAGCGCCTCCGGCCAGGCTCCCCGGAACCCCATCACCTGCCCGCGGTGCACCGAGCACTGCCCGGTGTAGGCGACCAGTCCCGGCTGCGCGGAGCACCAGCGGCTCAGCGCCGACGTCCACTCCGCCACCCGGCCGAAGTCGGAGATCTCCTGGCAGCCCTCGATCGCGGTGCAGTAGACGTCGCCGAAGACCACCGGGGAGACCTCGCCGGCCGCGGCGCCGGCCATCGACTCGTCGAGCATGGCCAGCCCCTCCGCGATCCGACCGGAGTAGATCGCCAGCCGCCCCTGCGCGACGAGGGCCAGCGCCAGCAGGTCGGGGTCGTCGTACCGCCGGGCGACGGCCATGGCCTCGGCCGAGCACGCCGCGGCGGCTGGGAAGTTGCCGGTCTCGACGTGTTGGTACATCTGCAGGAGGACGACGTACCCGCTCTCCACCACGTCGCCGCCCAGCTCGTCGACGAGCCGGCCCGCGCGGGTGCCCCACCCGGCCGCCAGCGCGGTCTGGCTCGCCCTGACCAGCATCAGGCCCAGGAGGAAGCAGCAGCGGGCCGCCGCCGATCGGTCGCCCGCGGACTCGTAGAGGTGGAAGGCCCGCTGGTAGTAGTCGGCCGCCTCGTCCCGGCGGCCGAGCAGGAACGACGCGATGGCGGCGGCGCGCAGGTCGTCGGCGTCCAGCTCGTCGGGCTCGACGCCTGACCAGGAGTCCAGGGCCGCGACCCAGTCGCCCCGCTCGTAGTCCGTGCGGGCACTGGCCAGGTCGTCGAGCACGCCCATCGCTCTCCCCTCCGTCTCGGAGGGTACTCGCGGTCTGCGCTCGGGTTCCGGGGTTTCGAGGCTCGGCCGCGGGCGGCCTCGCACCTCAACCACCGGTTCTCGCGGGCGGCCTCGCACCTCAACCACCGGCGGGGACCGGCTCGGACCGGCGGCCGCGCCGGGGTGCGCGCTCCTCGATCCGGCGTACGACGTGCTCGGCGTCGCGCCCGGCGCCCGCGAGCAGCATCGACGAGAACGCGAACTGCATCGACAGTCCGCAGAAGAACAGGCCGGGGACGTCGTCGGCGACGCCGCGGTACTCGCGCGGCCAGCCGTCCTCGCCGAAGACGGGCAGGTCGATCCAGTCGAACGCCTGCCGGAAGCCGGTCGCCCAGACGACGTTGGCCGCGTCGACGACGGTGCCGTCCGCCAGGAACGGCCGCCCGTCGCGGACGCCCTCGACCCGCGCCTCGTTGCGGACGACGCCGCGCTCGGCGAGGTCGGCCTTCTGCACCCGCAGCATCGGTCCGCCGTGGAAGCGGATCTCGCGCAGCTCCTTGCGGCCGATCGGCGTACGGCGGGTCACGACGTGGCTCCACGCGAACAGCAGCGCCGGGAAGATGAGGTGCATCCGCTTCGACTCGAGCCGGACCGGGATCTGGCCGCAGTCGCGCCCGGCCAGCGTGGTCGGACGGGTCGCGGCCACCTCGTAGGCGATGTCGCAGCCCGAGTGCGAGGCGCCGACGACGAGGACCGGGCCGTCGCGGAGCTGGCCGGGCCGGCGGTACTCGCTCGAGTGCAGCTGGAGGATCGACGGGTCCAGGTCGCTTCGCGCGCTCGGGGATGTTCGGCGCCCGCCCGAAGGTGCCGGTCGCGATCACCACGTTGTCGCAGCGGAGCGGGCCGGTGTCGGTGGTGACCACGAAGCCGTCCCCGTCCTCACCTTTGGTGAGTCGGTCGACGCGTACGCCGAGCCGGACCGGCAGCTCGAATCGCCGGGCGTAGGCCTCGAGGTAGTCGGCGACGTCGTCCTTGCCCGGGAAGGACCACTTCGGCGCGGGGAACGGCATGCCGGGCAGCCCGTCGTACTGGGCGGGGGAGTAGAGCCGCAGGCTGTCCCACTGCTGGCGCCAGTTGTCCCCGATCCGCTGGTTGCGGTCGAGCACGACGCAGCTTCTGCCCGCGCTTCTGCAGGTGGTAGGCGGTGGCCAGGCCGGCCTGTCCCGCGCCGATGATGACGGTCTCGACGGTGTCCATGGTTCCTCCTCGTGAGCTGGTGAGCTCACGCTAGGAACGGGGGCGCGGTCTTCGCGTCGGGCGGAGTGCGCATCTGTGGCTGGTCGGTGATGGGTGGAACCACCCATGCGGGCGTTGCACCACCCGAGTGGTCGGGGGTCAGGGGGCGGGGCGTGCGCGGGCTATGGATCAGCGGGGTGGCTGGCGACTAGTTTCGAATTCAAGTGGTGCGAGCCGGTCCACGGCGAACTCCAGCTGAGCCACGGTCTCGGGCGTCGCTTCGTTGAAGCCCCCGGGCCCCCCTTCGCGGCACGCCAGAAGGCGTCTGTTCGTGAGAGCTCGGACAACCGGCCGGCGCGTGGATCAACAACCACAGGAGCCGGTCAGGCGTGAGCCGCGATCCAGGCGCCGAGGAAGGCAGAACCATGAAGTTGCGAGTAGCTATGGGGAAGGGACGGCTCGGGACGCGGAGGGTGCGGGTACTGGCCGCGCTGGTCATTGTTGCGGCGGTCCTGGCGCCGGGAGTGGCGTCGTACGCCGACGTCACGATCGCCGGACGGGGACGGAGACCTGCCGGTCAGCGCGGCGATCAACCCGTTGAACTTCGGAACCGTCTGTGTCGGCCGACGAACAACGACCGATCCGGCCGCGATCGGCGCATCAAGCGCGCTGGTCGCGCCGAACATCGACCATGCGCGCACGTTCGGCAACAGCAAGACGATCACGGTGTCCGTCGCAGGCGAGACTCGTTCGGGCACCGATCCCCTGGGCGATGAGGGCCGGCGACGCCACGCCTGGTCAACCCGATGACCGCTTGGCCCGCGCCCCGGACCACGCTGACCGACCAGACGATGTCGCAGCGCCGACCCGAAGCGCCGACCCCGACCGCGACGGTGAACCCGTAACGCTCACGCGCCGTCAAACCGGTGTCAATCTCCGTGACAGGTGCAAGTCAGGTTAGACGTCGGCATAACCCCGACCGTCGTCCGACATCATCCGGACGAGCCCGAACGTCAAGGTGAAGTGGACGGGCGATGAACTGTGACACCGCCGACCCGGCGATCACGCACGCCATCGGAACGCCCAGCCACACGTATGGCGGCGGCACCACCTACGTGACCTCGGCGACCAACCTGAAGTTCGACGTCAACGAGACGGCCAACGGCAACAGCGGCCTGTCGGCGTGCACGGTGTCGGCGGACGGCCCGGCCTTGAGTGACAGTTCGTTCACCTGCGTCGAGGGCGACAACAACTACACGCTCAGTACGTCGGCTCCGCTCAGCCTGCCGACGGCACCGGACGGCAGCTACCTGAACTCGGCGAGTGCCACCGACAACTTCACCAACAACGGCACCGACTCGTTCACCGTGCTGCTCGACAACACGGACCCGAGCTTCGGGGCCTGCTACCGGTGGTCCGTACGCGCTCGGCAGCGGGCGCAACCAGACGGTGTCCGTCACCGCGAGCGATCCGGGGTCCGGGGTCGACACGGCGGGCAGCACGCTGTCCGGCACGGTGAACACGTCGACGGTCGGCACGAAGACCGTCAACTACACGGCGAAGGACAACCTCGGGAACACCGATACCAAGTCGTGCAACTACTCGGTCCAGTACGCCTTCAACGGGTTCTTCCAGCCGGTCGACAACCTGCCGGACCTCAACAAGGTCAAGGCCGGCCAGGGGATCCCCGTCAAGTTCAACCTGAGCGGTGACCAGGGCCTGAGCATCTTCGAGGAGTACTACCCGAAGTCGATCAAGATCAACTGCAACAGCTCGGAGGACATCGACACCATCGAGACCACGCTCGCCGCCGGGCACAGCAGCCTCAGCTACGACCCCACGGTGAACGCGCCGATCGGCCAGTACACCTACGTCTGGAAGACGGACAAGTCCTGGGCGCACACGTGCCGCAGGCTCGACGTCAAGCTGATCGACGGGGAGACCTACTCCGCCAACTTCCAGTTCACGAAGTAGCGGAAACCCTGTGGAGGGGGCGATGCGGGCGCCCCCTCCATCCGGGTGCTCTTGTTCGGGGCTCGCCGCGGTGACGTGGTGGGCCTCCGACTAGTGTTGCGGCCGATGGCTGACGACTACTGCGACCTGTGTGACCTGCCGAGATCCACGTGCGTCCATGGCATGCCGACGCCGGTGGCGGCTCCGGCTCCTACTCGGGCACCGGCGCGCAAGCCGGCGGTCGAAGAAGGCGGCACCTCGGCGCGAAGCGCGTCTCCACTCCTCCCGCGCGGCCGCGGAGGTGGACGCCTCCGGAGGCGATCCGGCCGCACATCCTGCACGTGCTTGAGGAGGCGGGCGGCGAGCTCGAGGCCGACGACGTGTTCGAGCAGCTCGAGACGCGGATGGCCGACTCGCTCCTGGAGGCCGACCGCGAGCGGACGCCGGAGGGCGAGCTGCGGTGGCGGTACGCCGCCCGGCGGGCGCGCCAGGCGCTGATCGCCGACGGGCTGATGGCCCGGTCGCGGCCCGGGTTGTGGGAGCTGGCCTCCGCGGAGCGCTGAGCGTCAGCTCGCCTGCGGGCCGTCCCCGTTCAGGTCGCGCGGCGTCGTACCTCCCGGGAACGCGATCAGGTTCGGCTTCCGGCGCCACTCCGGATCCCACTGCTCCCACGGCTCGATGTCCTCGGCGAACGGCGTGCGCCAGGCCAGGTGGCCGAGGATCGCGATGACGAACTGGTCGAGCGACATGGCGTACTGCGTGGCGCGATGGCGCAGCTCGTTGTGGAGGGCGATTGGCATGTGGTCGATGCAGAACGCGATGCTCTGATCCTGCCGTGCCGCGGCGAACTCGCGCCAGGTGTCCTCGGCCCGGCGCTCGAAGGGGTCGTAGAGCAGTTCGTCGAGGGGCGGGTGCGGGCGGTCCAGGAGGTCCGGGTCCTCGAGGCGTGCGGAGCCCAGGGCTCTCACCAGCATGCCGGCGCGGCTGCCGGGGTCGTCGTTCCACCAGCGCTCGATGTCGCAGCGCTCGGCGAGGAGCGTCCGGACGTGGCGCTGGTCGTCGAGCCCGGCCAGGTCGTCCGGGTCGACCCTCGTGACGCTGAGCTCGCGGTCGTGCCAGGTCAGAGCGACCAGGTCGCCACGCTCCGCCTCGGGGAGCCAGCCGGGTGGACCGACGAGGGCGGGGTCATTGGAGTCCGCGATGCGCGCCTCGCCACCGCTCTTGAGCCGGAGCGGCCGCATCGAGGCCATGGTGAGGAGCGGCTGCGCGCTCGCGCCGAGCCAGAGGTCGCGTCTTTCGGTTTGCGTTGCCCGCAGGCGGTGGGTGAGCACGATGCCGTCGAGCACGTCGGCCAGGTGGGCGACCAGGCCATCGGGGCGTACGACGAGCAGGGTCGCGACCTCGAGCACCTGCTGGACGGCGTACTCGTCGATCCGCGCGTCCCTTCGCTGTCGTCGCGCTCGTTTCGTCAGCCAGGTGACGTCCTGCGGGCCGTGGTCGTGGACGAGGTCGACGAGCGTGTCGTGCAGGTCGTGATCGACGTCGATGGTGATGGCCATGGGTTCCTCCGTGGTTAGGAGGGCGAGTGTGGCCGCTGTTTCGGGTGCCTGCTCGGGTGGCTTCCACAGGCCGCTGATTTCGGGCCGGTTGTCGTGCACATGTCTGGTTCCTGCAGCCCTGTCCACAGGTGCGAACGGATGATCGGAAAGTGTCGGTGGTCGGGTCTAGCGTGGGGGTATGAGTCAGACGATGGTCCCGTTGCCGCACCCGCTGGTGCGGTGCGTGCGCGGGATCGCGACGGTGCTGGACCGGGTCGAGGGGGCGGACCCGGTCTACCTGACCGCGGAGGAGAAGGCCGAGGCGCTGACCGGGCTGACCGACGAGATCGCCCGGTTGGAGGGGCTGCGGGCCGCGGTGCTCGCCGCTGCCGATGACGTCGCCGCGTCGGCGGGTGCCCGGTCGGCCGGGGCGTGGCTGGCGCACACCGCCCGGCTGGACCCGGCCGAGGGGCGGCGGCTGCAGCGGCTGGCCGACGCCCTGGACGGCTCGTACGCCGCGACGGGTGCGGCGCTGCGGACCGGGCGTTGTGTCGCGGGAGCAGGCGTCGGTGATCGTGCACGCCCTCGACGAGCTCCCGGCCGATGTCGGGGTCGGGGGTCCGGGCGCTGGCGGAGGCCAGGCTGGTCGCCGACGCCGCCGACGTTCGACCCCAAGGCGTTGCGGGTGCTGGGGCGGCGGATCCTGGACCTGGTCGCCCCCGAGGTCGCCGAGGACCAGGAACGGCGTGCGCTCGAACGCGAGGAACGCCGGGCGCGGCTGCGGATGCAGATCACCACCCGCACCCTCGGCAACGGCCTGTCCCGGGCGGTCGTGGACCTGCCCACCCCGGTGCTGGAGCGGTGGCTGACCCAGCTGCACGCCCACACCTCACCGCGCCGCGACCACCTCACCGACGGCACCGACCCCGAGACCGGGGAACGGCTGCGCTACCCCCGGCTGCTGGCCCAGGCGTTCTGCACCCTGCTCGAACGACTCCCCGCCACCGTGCTGCCCCAACACGGCGGCACCGCGACCACCCTGGTGGTCACCCTCGACCTCGAGGCCCTGGTCGAGGGGCTCGGGGCGGCCGAGCTGTCCACCGGCGCCAAGATCTCCGCCGGCGAAGCCCGCCGGCTGGCCTGCAACGCCCACCTGGTCCCCGCCGTGCTGGGCGGGAAGTCCGAGGTCCTCGACCTCGGCCGCGCCCGACGCCTCTTCACCCCCGCCCAACGCAAGGCGATGACCATCCGCGACCGGGGTTGCCGCGCCGCCGGCTGCGACATCCCCGCCGCCTGGACCGAAGCCCACCACCTCAAACCCTGGTCCACCGGCGGCAAGACCGACCTCAAGGACGGGGTCCTGCTGTGTTCCTGGCACCATCACCGCGCCCACGACAAGCGCTACGACCACACCCGCATGCCCAACGGCGACATCAGATTCCACCGACGGCCCTGAGCCGCTGGTTGTCCACAGATGTCTCGTCGCCTCTGGCGGGGACGCTCGTTGTTGCCTACGTTGATTCGCGTGCCCGGTGATTCGGGCGTGGCTTGCTCGGGAAGAGGACGTCTGTGAGTCCGGTACGGGGGTGGATCGCCGTCGCGGCGACGCTGCCGCTGCTGCTCGTGGCCGGCTGTTCCGATGACCCCGAGCCGAAGTTCTCCACCGCCCTCGGAGACGCCGTCGCCGAGCGCCTCGTCGGAGCCTCCCGAGAAGGAGGCGTGGGAGGTCAAGTCGGACAAGGGTGCGGTCGCTTTCGCAGAGCACTGGATGCGCGCCTTTCAGAGGCTATGAGCAGCAAGGACACATCGGAGCTTCGCGCTCTGAGCCGTCGGAGCTGTGCGGTCTGCTCAGGACTTCGCGGACGGCTCGATCGCATCTCCATTCGTCCGGAGGGTTCTATCGGAGCAATGGCTGGCGCGTGCTCCAGGCAGTGCCTGTCCGCAACCTGCCCGACGGGCAAGCTGCAGTCGTCTCTTCGCATCTTGCAGGGTGCCGCCGAATCCCGTGAGTCCGCAGACTCCGAGCTAATTCGTACGCCCAGGATGAGGGCGACGTGGACGGCGCGGATGAACTGGAGTGGCGGGGCTTGGCAGCTTGGCTGAACTGAGACTCGTCGAATGAGCAGCGACGCTCGTTGCCACGACGTTCGTTTCGGGCCTGTTAGTGGTGGGGCCCGGTGCCGATGGCGCGTTGGCTGGCAATTGCTCTGAGTCCGCCGAGTCGGGAGCCAACGCCTTTCACGCAATCGGGCAGTGTCACGAAGACGCGAGCGGCTCGCCAATGTCGTCGGTGAGCAATGCTCGTCGGAGACTCGGCAGTGACGCACTCCTATGAGCCCGTATGCGTTCGCGGAGAAGGCCGGCAGGACGACGGCTTCTACGGCTGCGGCGACCAGATGAAGTGCGGACAGGACGACAAGGGCCGCCTGTGGAGAGTCTGGGCGATCTATCCGGATGGTCGCCAGGAGATCCTCGGCGAGCAGTGCTTCGAGCCCGAGGAGGCGCCGGCGGCTCGGCAGGTGACAGCAGCCGATGTACTGACGGCGTTCGAGCAGATCCCGGTGCCGGCATCGGAGCTCAGCATCCAGCCGCCGGGCGGGCAGACGCTGGTGAACCTGGAGACGATCTTTTCCACGGAGGCGGATGAGTTCAGCCGGACGATCGGGCTGCTCGGGCACCGCGTGGACCTCGAGATCTGGCCGTCGTCGTTCGAGTGGGTGACGGGGGACGGGACGAGCTTCGCCACCGACTGGGAGGGCAAGCCGTGGGTGAAGGGAGCGCCGCTGAGCGAGTTCATCACGCCACCTCTACGAGGACGCCGCCGACGTGACGACGCGGGTCGACACGACGTGGTCGGCGCGGTACCGGGTGGACGGCGGTGCGTGGGCGGACGTCCCCGGCACGGTCACCATCGAGGGCGAACCGGTCGGTCTCGAGGTGCTCTCGGCCAGCCCCCACCTCGTCGGCTGACACCGCCCCGACCAGTCCTAGGTCTTCCGGAACTGGTCTTGCCTCCGACCCCGTGCGGGGGGATCGTGAAGGAGAGGCGCGGGAGGTGCCATATGCACGCGAACGTGGGCGACCGGTTGGTCGTCGAGAGTGCGAGGGTGGATTCGCCCAGGCGTGAGGGCGAGGTGCTGGAGGTGCGCGGCGCCGACGGTGGACCGCCGTACGTCGTGAAGTGGTCGGACGGCCACGAGGGGCTGATGTTCCCCGGGCCCGACGCGCACGTCGTGGCGCAGGGCTGAGATACCCGGGGCCAAGTCCGGGCTAGCTGGCGACGGGCAGGTCGTCCAGCGGGATCGGCAGGATGTCGAGGTCGTGGGCCAGGTGCACGACCTCGATCGGCACCTTGGCGAGCCGGGCCGCGTCGTACAACGCCTGCGCCCAGCCGAGGTCGGCGGCCGTCGCGCCGCCGCTGCCGGGCCGTGAGCGGAGGAACGCGTAGCGCGCACCCGGGCACACGTCGCGGACGAGCTGGCCGAAGAACTCCGACATCGTGCGCATCTCCTCGTCGGAGGGCGGGTCGACCGCGTCCTCGATCTCGGTGATCTGCGGGATCGGGTGGCTGTCGGTGTCGATCAGCATCATCCAGATGCTGTGGCGACCGAAGCCGAGCGGCTGCATGAGGCTGCGCCACGCGCTCTCGAGGTCGGCCTGGCTGCGGATGGTGGGGCGGAACGGAGTGTCAGTTGTCATGCCGACGACTCTTCCCCGGATCGCGCAGGCGCGCGAACGGCTATCCACAGGCCCCCCAGGGGCCGGACTACTCCCAGTCGCGCAGGTCGGGTGGTACGTCGACGGACGCCTCGGTGAGGATCTCGATCGGGATGATCTCGAGGGCGCGCTCGTGCGTGGAGGCGAGTACGACGGGGGCGGCGATGCCGGCTTCGTACGACTGCCGCCAGCGGCCGGCGACGACGCACCACCGGTCGCCTGGCTGGAGGCCGGGGAAGGCCCACTCGGGGCGGGGCGTGGACAGGTCGTTGCCGACGGATCGCTGGTGCTCGAGGAACTCCGCCGTCATCACCGCGCAGACGGCGTGCAGGCCGATGTCGTCGGGTCCGCACGAGCAGTTCCCGTCCCGGTAGAAGCCGGTCATCGGATCGGTGCCGCAGGGCTCCAGCTCGCCGCCCAGGACGTTGCGCTCATCGACCCGGGGCTCGGGGAGGTCGTGCTCGGTCATGGATCCGAGCCTGCCACGTCCGGGCCTGCCCTGTCCGCAGCTCGCCACGTCCAGAGCCGGCAGCGGGATCAGTCGTCCTTCTCTTCCTTCTTGCCGTGACCCTTGCCCTTGCCCGGCTTCTCCTTCTCCTCCTCCTCCTCCTTGCCCTTGTCCTCCGACGGAGTGGGGACGGAGTGGGGAAGGCGTGGGGGTGGGGGACGTCGTGGTCGGCGCCGGCTCGGGCGGGTCGACCTCGGCGGGCAGCTCGGCGAGCAGCCCCTCGGCGGCGGCGACGATCGACTCGACCTGGGCGGCGTCCAGCTCGCCCGACTCCCCGGCGTCCTCCGCGGTGGCGATCAGCCGACGGGCCGTCGTCCGGATCCGGTCGGGGTCGTCCGCGACGACCGCGGCGTCGACCGCGTCGAGGCGGTCGGCCAGCTCGGGGACGGCCGAAGACGGCGCGGTCTCGGTGCCGCAGCCCCCGAGCAGCAGGGCGAGCGCGACCAGGGCGGGCAGGAGGAGCCGACGCACGGCGATCACCCACCCGTCCCGTTGACGGAGTCGTGCAGGTCCTGGAGCGGCTGCTCGTAGCGCGGCGGGGTGTCGGCCGGCAGCTCGTCGGGTGACGACCCGGAGCCGTCGCCGCTGCCACCGGCGGCCAGCGCGACCACGACGATCAGCACCAGCAGAGCAGCCACCGCGGCGGCGACGCCCTTCTGGTGCGGCTCCATCGCCCGCAGCCGCTCCGACGCCCGCGAGGCCGCAGCCGCTGGTCGGCGGGCGATCGCCTCGCCGGCCCGGTCGATCGCGGAGGGCCCGGCGGGGGCGGGGGCGGCGGCCGTGGGAGGCGAGTCCGACTCGACGGGGAGCGGGGTGAGGACGCGCGTCGCGTCCGCCGTACGACCGGGGGCGCGCAGCCGCTCGGCCACGTCCCCGGCCGCGGGGCGCTCATCCGGCTCGAGGGCGGTCATCGCGGACAGCAGGTCGGCCAGGTCCTGGGGTACGTCGTCCGGGACGCTCCGGTGGCCGCGACAACCGCGCCAGCGCCGACTCCGTGGGCGAGCCGGGGTAGGCCCGCTCGCCGGTCAGCGCCTCGAGCAGCACCAGCCCGAGGGCGTAGATGTCCGCGGCCGGGGTGACGTCCTCCCCGCGGACCTGCTCGGGCGAGAGGTAGGCGGCGGTCCCGATCGCGTGCCCGGTCTTGGTGTGCCGCACGGTGTCGCCGATCAGGCGGGCGATGCCGAAGTCGGCGAGCTTGACCCGCTCACCGGCGCCGAGGAGCACGTTGCCGGGCTTGACGTCGCGGTGGACGACGCCGCGGCCGTGCGCGTAGGCCAGTGCCTCGGCGACCTGCGCCCCGATCGCGCGGACCCGATCGGCGTCGAGGCCCCCGCCGGAGCACAGCTGGGCGAGGGTCTGGCCCTCGACGAGCTCCATCACGAGGAACGGCTGCTCGGCGCTGATTCCCGCGTCGAGCACCATCACCAGCCCGGCGTGGTTGAGCCGGGCCAGCGTGCGTGCCTCGCCGGTGAACCGGTTGCGGTCCGACTCGTCGCCGGCGGTCTCGCGCAGGACCTTGATCGCCACGTCGCGGTGGAGGGTGCGGTCGCTGGCGCGGTAGACGTCGGCCATGCCGCCGCGGCCGATCACCTCACCGAGCTCGTAGCGGTCGCCGAGGACCGTCGCCGAGCCGTCGGGTGCCTTCTTCTGACCATCCATCACGGCCGATGGTGCCATCGGACCGCCGTGGACGCGGGAATCCGGTCGTGGTCGGTCAGGGGTCGGTCAGCGGATCGATCAGCCGAGCAGGTCGTCGACGCAGTCGGCCAGGGCCGCCTCGTCGAGCGCGCTGACACCGCTCGCGAGGCACCGGGCGGTGGCCTGTGCCTCGGTGAGCGTCGAGGTGGGCCCGTCGTCGGTCTCCCCGCCGGCCCGCCGCCGGAACCACCGCCGGACTGGTCGCCGGATCCGTCGTCCGAAGGCGCGTCGGAGGTCTCGCTGGTCGATCCGGCGTCGGAGTCCGACCCGCTCGCCGTGCCCGTGGACGGCACCGAGGGGGTCGTCGTCGGGACGGCCTCCTCGAGGTCGGGCACCGGCACCGAGGCGAGCAACGACGTGCGCTCTGCCGGAGCGGTGGGGAGGGCGGCCTGGGACGGTACGGCGCCGGTCGGGCCGGGGGCCGCGGAGCGGGCCGGAGCTGCGGCCACCGCTGCGGCTGACCAGCGTCGTGGCGCGGGACTCGCTGGGCGAGCCGGAGGCGGCCGGACCGGCCTCACCGGACCCGGTCGAGCCGCTGCCGTCGAGCCCGGCCAGGGTCGCGACCGAGACCGCTCCGACCGACAGCACCGCGGCCACGGCGGGGAGGGCAGGGCCGCCGACGTGGGTCCGGAGTCGGCGGAGGGCAGGGGGGAAGACGAATCGGGGAGCTGCGTGACGACCTGATGACATAACGCACCAACGATGCCGTCACGACCTCCACCTGTCCAGACAGGCCCCCGCAGCGAGACGAGTCTCACACTCGCCCGCGGCCGCCGCCGCGAGCGGTCAGATCACGCCGGCGGCGCGGGCCGGGGCGGCGTACGCCTCCGCCAGCGAGGCCACCGTCTCGTGGGCGTTGAGCCCGCTCGGGTTCGGCACCACCCACAGCTCGGCGCCCGCGATTGGCTCCGCCTGCTTGCCCGGTACGGCGGTGCGCGCGGCGAACGCGGACCGGTAGGCGGTGATCCCGGCGACGGCCACGACCCGTGGGCGGACCTCCTCGACGAGGGCCGCCAGCCGCTCGCCGCCGGCGCGCAGCTCGGCCGGGGTCAGCTCGTCGGCACGGGCGGTGGCCCGGCGTACCAGGTTGGTGATCCCGATGCCGCGGGAGCGCAGGTGGGCGCGGTCCTCGTCGGTCATCCCGGCCGACGGGTCGACCGGCCGGGCGATGATCCCGGCCATCGCCAGGGCGGGGTAGAACCGGTTGACCGGGTGCGCGAAGTGGGTCTGGGTGGCGGCGGTCCAGAGGCCGGGGTTGATGCCGACGAAGAGCAGCCGCACGTCGTCGCCGAGCAGGTCGGGGACCTCGGTGCCGCGGAACGACTCGAGCTCGGCACGGGTGAAACGGGGCACGGGACCCAGCCTGTCAGAACAACCGGTCAGGGCCTCAGGGCCGCGGAGAACACCGCGATCCCGTCGGGGATGCTGCGCTGCCGCCCGTCGGAGGGGGAGTTGAGCACCTCGCGCACGCCGTCGGGCTTCTCGGCGACCATCGTGGAGGAGCCGCCGCCGTCGAGGTTCAGGGCGTGCTCGGCGCCGAGCGAGCGCATCATCCGGGCCAGCTCGACCAGCGTGTAACCCGCGGCTGGCCTCCGAGCGCCCGTCGATGACGAGCAGCAGGACCTTGTTCTCGCCCCGGTCGATCCCGACCGCGGTCCGCGGGTGCATCTCCCGGTCGTCGGAGACCAGGATGTCGCGGCTCTTGAGCAGGATCTTCTCCCCGCTCAGCGCCATCCGCGGCGAGCCGGCCAGCTGCCAGGCGACGTCGGCGGAGGACCCGACCGGCAACCCCTCCAGCGCATCCGCGCCGGGACCCCGCCCGACCAGCAGGTGGCCGGAGATCGGCTGGCCAGCGGTGAGGGTGGGCCGGTTCGAGACGACCCGGCCCTCCTGGATCAGCACCTGGCGCACCCCGCGGGTCTGCCCGTCGGTGATCCGGTAGCCGGACGTCGTACCCCAGGCGCGCGAGTAGATCCCGATCCCGCCGATCTTCACCCGGGCGCTGTTCACGTTGGTGATCTCGAGCTGCGGCTGCTGCTCGATCCGTGCCTCGAGCACGGCGCGGCCGATCTCGGGGCGGCCGCCGTCGGCGATCCAGAACGCGTTGTCCCAGGTGCCGAGGGCGGCGTGGAGCAGGGCGCGCTGCACGTCGCGGCCGACCCCGAGCGGGGCGCCGGTGTCGTAGATGTCGAAGAACCCGCCGTTGACGCCGGCGACGGGGTCGGCGTCGCGCCGCAGGATGTGGGTCAGCGGGGCGCGGTCGGGAACGCGGGGCAGCGAGGCGTAGTCGAGCGAGACGCTGGACCGGTCGAGGTCGGCGGTGACCAGGTGGGCCCGGATCGGTCCGCGCGCGTTGGTCTGCTTCCACGTCCGGACGTTGATGCCGGGCGCGATCCGCCACTCCCGTTCCCTGCTGATCGTGGTCCGCCCCAGTGTCCGCCCGTAGACCTCGGGGGCCGGCTCGCCCTCGACGCCCTCCGAGGTCTGGCCGGGAGGTCGGCTGGAGTCCTGCGCCCGCCCGTCGTCACGGGAGGTGCGGGTGTCGTCGGCGACGGTCCGCGCCTGCGAGCGGGACGGGGCGCCGTCGGGAACGAGGACGGCCAGCGCGCCGAGACAGGCAAGCAGCGCGACCGCGGCGGCCAGGGTCAGCCGGGAGCGGGCAAACATGACCTTCAGGCTAGGTCGCTCACCGGCGTACGACGGGGAGGTGGGCCACCGTGTCGTCGAGCACGACGGCGCCGGGCGTGCGGCTGCCCATGCCGGCGAAGGTGTCGCTGGTCGCCGAGACCATCAGGTAGAGCGTCTGTCCCTGGGGTACGTCGACCGCGACCGAGGGCAGGGTGATCCGGCGCTGCTCGCCGACGACCGGCTCGGGCTCGTTGATCGGCAGCACGTTGTTCTGGATCAGGTGGGCGTCGGCCGGGCTGGTCCCGACGGCGAGGCCGTAGAAGGCCCGGTTGTTGACGCCGAGCGCGGTCATCGTGCCGGTGAGGTGCGGCGATCCGGCGATCCGGATCGGTCCCTCGGCGATGGGGTAGGAGATCGCCGGCCCCGCGGCCTCGGTGGTGGCGACCTGCCCGATGTCGACGGTCGTGTTGGGTGCGACCGAGTCGACGGTGGTGCAGGTGCTGTCGGGCGTGGCGAGGTGGTAGTCGCCGTACCCGCGGAGGCCGGTGGCGCGGCCCTTGAGCTTCTCGTTCATGAAGCGGAGGGCGAGGTCCTGGAAGGAGCCGCCGGCGAGGCGCCGGCTGCACGGGTCGGAGGTGACCTCGACGCCGCGCGGGTAGATCGCCGGGAACGTGTGGCCGCCGTTGTAGCCGACGAAGATGCTCTCGGCGCGGGCGGAGGCGGTGATCGCCCTCTTGAAGTTCGCGATGCCCTGCTGGAGAGCGAAGAGGGTGTCGGTCGTGCCCTGTCCGAGCAGGATCGGGATGTCGAGCCGGCGCCCGTGCTCGACGTGCCACTTGGGGCCGTTCTTCTTGAAGTACTCGTCGAGGTTCTCGGTGCCGGGGGTCGAACCGTCAGGCCAGGTCCCGGTCGCGCTGCCCTCGACCAGGGCCTTGTAGACACTGGGTTCGAGCGCGTCATTGGTCGCCCCGGTCGCGCTCAGGCCGAGCGCCCACTCGGTCCGGACGACCTCCTCCGGCGCCAGGCTCTCCTTGACGTCGAACCAGGTGATCTCGGGAGCGAGCGCGTCGAAGATCGGCTTGCCCTTCAGCCGCAGCGACTCGAAGGCGCCCAGGAACTGGAATCCGCCGCCGTAGCTGCCACCGATCGCGCCCATCCGCGGGTCGCCCGGAGCGTCCTTGCGGACCCAGCCGAGGTCGGCGACCAGGGCGATCAGGCGGCGGACGTCGCGCCCCTCGATGTCGGGGTTCTGGACGTGGGCCTTGCCGCCGCTCTCGCCGAAGCCGCGCTGGTCGAAGGAGAGGACGCCGTACCCGGCGTCGAGCCACTTCTGGAACCTGGCGGCGTCGCGGGTGCGGGAGCCGCCCCACCCGTGGCTGTGCATGATCATCGGCACCCGGTCGGTGCGGCTGGCGCCCTTCGGCCGGAACAGCGTGTAGCAGATCTCCACCTTCTCGGTGGTGCCCGGCTCGGGGACGCTCGTCACGCAGCCGTCGGTGGTGGTGGCGGGGACACCCGCCCGGGCCGACCCGACGGGGACCGACGACAGGGTGGCGGCGACCAGGCCGGCGCCCACGGCGAGCGCGATGCGTGACTTCATACCTGTTCAACTACCCATTCATCGGGCGGGTCACGCCTGCGAGCCACTAGTCTGCGCGGCGTGGCCGTGACCTGGAACACGTTCGTCGAGGGCGACAACCTCGACGTGCTCAGGTGCCTGCCGTCCGGGTCGGTGGACCTGGTCTACATCGACCCGCCGTACAACACCGGCAACGACTTCGCCTACCGCGACGACTTCCGCTCCGCCGACGGAGGCCGGACCACCCGGCACGAGGCGTGGGTGGCGATGATGCGCCCGCGGCTGCAGGCGGCCCGGGAGGTGCTCGCCGACACCGGCGCGATCTTCGTCAGCATCGACGACAACGAGGTGGCGCACCTGCGGCTGCTGCTCGACGAGGTGTACGGCGAGGCCTGCTTCCTCGCGCAGGTGGTGGTCAACCTGAACCCGAAGGGGCGGCAGCTGGGCCGCGGGTTCGCGACCAGCCACGAGTACCTGCTCGCCTACGCGAAGGACGCCCGCCGCTGCGTGCTCGACGCGAGCAGCGCCGAGCACGTGGACGAGCGCGACTTCCCCCTGGTCGAGGACGGGCGCCGCTACCGACGGCTGCCGCTGCGCAACACCAACAAGAAGTTCAACCCCACCACGGCGCGGACCCTGCACTTCCCGGTCTGGGGCTCGCCGTCGTCCGGCCGCGTCGCCACGGCGCACTTCGACGGCGCGGTCGAGATCCTGCCGGTCTTCGGCGACGGGTCGCCGGCGGTGTGGCGGTGGAGCGCCCCCAAGATCGCCGCCCAGCCCGACGACCTGGTCTGCCGCGTGGTGCGCGGCACCCGGGGGGAGCGGGTCGACGTCTTCCAGAAGGACTGGCTGCACCGCGACCTCACGCCGGGGACGCCGGGAGGGCCGTCCGCACGACGCAAGAAGCTCCGCACGATCTGGCTGGCCGAGGAGGTCGGGTCGACCGACACCGCCGTGGCCGAGCTGAAGGAGATCGTCGGGCACGTCTTCGAGTCGCCGAAGCCGACCGGGCTGGTCCGGCGGATCCTCCAGACCATGCCGGCCGACGCGCGGGTGCTGGACTTCTTCGCCGGCAGCGGTACGACGGGGCACGCGGTGGCCCTGCTGAACGCCGAGGACGGCGGCACCCGCCACTGCCTGAGCATCAACTCCGGCGAGCCGACGCGGGTCGGCTCCAACGCCCACGCGGCCGGTTTGCTGACGGTCGCCGACATCACCCGCGCCCGGTTGCGCGCCGTGGCGGAACGTGTCGGCGGCGGGCTCGTTGAACCACCATGACGAACGCACGCACCCCCGAAGTTCGAGTGGCCCTGGTGACCGGTGGATCGAGCGGGATCGGCGAGCAGGCGGCCCTCCGCCTGCGGAAGGCCGGCTTCGAGGTGTACGCCGTCGCGCGGCGGGTCGACCGGATGGCGGCCCTGGCCGAGGCCGGGGTGCACGCCTTCGCCATGGACCTCACCGACGACGCCTCGATGACCGACGGGATCAAGCAGATCATCGGCGAGCAGGGGCGGCTCGACGTACTCGTGAACAACGCCGGGTACGGCTCCTACGGCGCGGTCGAGGACGTCCCGATCGAGGAGGCCCGCCGGCAGTTCGAGGTCAACCTGTTCGGGCTGGCGCGGCTGGTCCAGCTGGTCACGCCTCACATGCGTCAGCAGGGCAGCGGGAAGATCATCAACATCTCGTCGGTGGGCGCGGTGATCTACGAGCCGTTCGGCGCCTGGTACCACGCCACCAAGTTCGCGCTCGACGGCTTCAGCGACAGCCTCCGCGTCGAGCTGGCGCCGTTCGGGATCGACGTGGTGATCGTGCGGCCGGCCGGCATCCTCACCGAGTGGAACGAGATCGCCCGCGACGGGCTGGTCGAGAGCGCCGCCGGCGGTGCCTACGAGGAGTACGCCGCGTCGGCGGCCCGCCGGCTGGCGAGCGTGGACAACAAGCTGATGTCCAGCGGCCCCGGCACGGTGGCCCGGACCATCGTCAAGGCGGCCACCGCGTCGCGCCCGCGGACGGCGTACGCCACCGGGCGTGGCGCGCGGGCCGTGATGGCGACCCGGCGGCTGCTGCCCGACCGGGTGTTCGACGCGATGCTGACGCGGCTCTACCTCCGCTAGAAACCGCTAGACACCCGCCCTAGACACCCGCCGCCTTCTCGAGCGCCTTGACCTCGTCGTCGAGGTAGGTCAGCAGCCGCTGCAGGTGCGGCACCGTGCGCCGGCAGCCGGTGAGGCCGAAGCACATCTTGCCGTCGTAGGACGTGCAGGTGATGTTGAGCGCCATCCCGTTGATCGGGATCGACAGCGGGTAGGTGCCCTGGAGCGCCGCGCCGTTCCAGTAGTGCGTGGTGCGGGGGCCGGGCACGTTGCTGATGATCAGGTTGTAGGGCGGCCGGATGAAGCCCTGCATCCGCAGCATCGGCGTCAGGATCGCGGGGACCTGGCCGATCGCGCTCATCGCCAGGATCTGCGCCGGGGTCATCGACGACAACGCCTGCTTGCCGTCCTTCATCGAGGCGTTGATCGCGGTCAGCCGGTCGGCCGGGTCGTGCAGGTCGGTGCCCATCTTGACCATCACCGAGCCGACGGCGTTGCCGCCCTCGGACGAGGCCAGCTGGGACTGCTTGGCGTTCAGCCCGACCGGCACCATCGCGACCAGCGTCTGCTCGGGCAGGGCGTCGAGCTCGAGCAGGTAGGTCCGCATCGCGCCGCTGCACATCGCCAGGACCACGTCGTTGAGCGTCGTGCCCGTGGCCTTGCCGATCGCCCGCAGCCGCTCGATCGGCCAGTCCTGGGCGGCGAACCGGCGGGAGCCGGTGATCTGCTGGTTGAGGATCGTGCGCGGGGCGTAGAGCGAGAGCGCCGAGGTCTCGTTGCGCAGCCCCTTGCTGATCGTCTTCACCAGGGCGCCGGGCATGCCGGCCGCCTCGGCGGTGATCCCCATCGCCGTACGCAGGGCGTGCAGCGGCACCTCGGAGAGGCTCTTCTCGGCCTTGTCGTGGGCCTGCGTCGGCCTTTGTGCTGGGCCGGGCCGCCCACATCGGCGGCAGGTCGCGCTTGTCGCCGTCGGTGGTGAGCACGCTCTGGAGCAGCCGCATGGCGGAGACCCCGTCGACCAGGGCGTGGTGGGTCTTGGTGTACATCGCCACCCGGCCGTCGCGCAGCCCCTCGATGATGTGCGCCTCCCACAGCGGCCGCTCCCACGCCAGCCGGGTCGAGTGCAGCCGCGAGCACAGCTCGAGCAGCTCGCGCACGCGGCCCGGCTTGGGCAGCGCGCTGTGCCGGACGTGGTGCTCGATGTCGAACTGGTCGTCGTTCTTCCACACCAGCTGGGCGCCGGTCCGGGCCGACCGGTAGGGGTGCTTGAGGAACAGCGGCGCCACCTCGTCGACGTCGAGGGACTGCTCGTAGAGCTCGCGGACGTAGCCGCGACCCGCACCCTCGGGCTTCTTGAACAGCTGCAGGCCGCCGACGTGCATCGGCATGTTGCGGTTCTCGGCGAGCAGGAAGCCGACGGATGTCGGATCGATCGGAGTGACCACGGAGCACCAACCTTGTCGATCGTGCGATCGTGGAGTCGAACATGGAAGAGTCCGATCCTCGCGTGTCGGTCCGGGGGTCACAAGGCCCCCTCCGGTTGAACTCGCCCCGTTGAACAGTTGGCGACTCGTTCGGATCGGTACGGCGCTTCCCTTCCGCTCCGGCCGGATCGGCGGCACGCTGCATTCCGTCAGAGCAGCACCGCTCACCTCTCGCCCACACTCAAATCTCGGGAGTGCCCATGCTTCGCCGTACCCTGCTCGCCCTCGGCGTCACCCTCACCCTGCTCCTCGGGACGCCGGGGGCCGCCCACGCCGACACCTACTCGGCGCCGCTGATGACCGCGATCGGCGACCTCACGGTCGCCACCGAGGTCCGCACCGGCTATGACCGCTACCTGTTCCCGCACTGGATCGACGCCGACGGGGACGGCTGCCACACCCGCAACGAGGTGTTGATCGAGGAGGCCGACGACCCGGTGACGGTGGGGTCGGGCTGCTCGCTGTCCGGCGGGCGCTGGTTCTCCTACTACGACCGGGTCTCCTGGACGAACCCGAGCGACGTCGACATCGACCACATGGTGCCCCTGGCCGAGGCCTGGGACTCCGGCGCGCGTACCTGGACCACGTCGGTGCGCCAGTCCTTCGCGAACGACCTCGGCGACTACCGCACCCTCGTGGGGGTGACCGACAACGTCAACCAGTCCAAGGGCGACCAGGACCCGTCCACCTGGATGCCGACCTACGACAAGTGCCGCTACCTCCGCGAGTGGGTGGCCGTGAAGCACCGCTGGCGGCTGAGCATCGACTCCACGGAGAAGTCGGCGCTGAGCTCGCTCGCGTCCGGGTGCTCCAACACGACGATCACGGTGACCCTGGCCAGGTGAGCCTAGCCCGGTGAGTGTGGCCCGGTGAGTGTGGCCCGGTGAGTGTGGCCCGGTGAGTGTGGCCCGGTGAGTGTGGCCCGGTGAGTGTGGCCCGGTGAGTGTGGCCCGGTGAGTGTGGCCCGGTGAGTGTGGCCCGGTGGTGGCCCGGTGAGTGTGGCCCGGTGAGTGTGGCCCGGTGAGTGTGGCCCGGTGATCGCGGGCGGGGCGCGCCCGCCGCTCTGCCATGATCGGGCGCATGGAGGCCCTGCCGCTGGACACGCTGGTCTCGCGCGGCCGGACCTCGGTGCGCCAACGCCTCGGCCGGTGGCGGTCGAAGGGGTACCAGATCGGCCAGTGCGCGCTCGCCGCCGGCGTCGCCTGGTTCATCGCCGAGACCCTGCTCGGCCACGAGTCGCCGTTCTTCGCGCCGATCGCCGCGGTGGTCAGCCTCGGCACCTCCTACGGCCAGCGGCTGCGCAGGGTCGCGGAGGTGACCGTCGGCGTCGCGGTCGGTGTCTTCGTCGGCGACCTGCTGGTGCTGGAGCTGGGCCAGGGCTGGTGGCAGATCGCCCTGGTCGTGGCCCTGGGCATGTCGGTGGCCTTCCTGCTCGACGGTGGCCAGCTGTTCGTCATCCAGGCTGCCGTGCAGGGGATCGTCGTGGCGGGACTCCTGCCCCAGCCCGGCCAGGCCCTGATCCGGTGGACGGACGCCCTGGTCGGCGGAGCGGTGGCGCTGGTCGCGGCCACGGTGGTCCCGGCCGCCCCGCTGCGCCGCCCGCGCGAGCAGGCCGCCCTGATCGTCGGCAAGATCTCGGCGCTGTTGCGGGCGGCCGGTGAGGCGATGACGCACGGCGAGGTCGAGCCGGCGCTGGAGCTGCTGGCCGATGCCCGGTCCACCGACCACCTGGTCCGGGAGCTGCAGGCCGCGGCCGACGAGGGGATGAGCGTGGTGGCCTCGTCGCCGTTCCGGGTCCGGCACCGCGGCGACATGCGACGGATGACCGAGCTGGTCGATCCGCTCGACCGGGCCCTGCGCAGCACGCGCGTGCTGGTGCGGCAGACGGCGGTGGCGGCCTACCACCGACGACCGGTGCCGACCGCCTACGCCCACCTGTGCGGCGAGCTGGCCGCGGCGGTCGACGTGGTCCGCGAGGAGCTGGAGGCCAACCGGCTCGCCGACGCCGCCCGCGCCCCGCTGATGGAGGTGGCCGCGGCGACCGGCCTGGTCGAGCGCAGCCAGATCCTGTCCGCCGAGGTGATCCTGGCCCAGATCCGGTCGGTGGTCGTCGACCTGCTGCTGCTCACCGGGATGGGCCCGATGGAGTCGACCGAGGCGCTGCCGCCGCCCCCGACCGGACGGCCGGCCTGAGCGACATGGCCGGCCAGGAGTGGGTGCTGCACGTCGACCTGGACCAGTTCATCGCGGCCGTGGAGGTCCTGCGCCGGCCGGAGCTCGCGGGGCTACCCGTCGTCGTCGGCGGGCGGGGCGATCCGACCGAGCGCGGAGTGGTGGCGACGGCGTCGTACGAGGCCCGCGAGTTCGGTGTCGGCTCCGGGATGCCGCTGCGGCTGGCCGCCCGCAAGTGCCCCGAGGCGGTGTTCCTGCCCGCCGACCACGCGGCGTACGACGCGGCGTCGGCGGAGGTGATGGCGACCCTCCGCGGGCTGACCTGGGGCGGGGTCCCCGTCGTGGTCGAGGTGCTCGGCTGGGACGAGGCGTTCCTCGCCGCGGGGGAGGGCGCGGTCGGGGCGGACGACCCGCGGTCCTTCGCCGACCACGTGCGACGGGAGGTGCTGGCGGCGACCGACCTGCACTGCTCGGTGGGGATCGGGGACAACAAGCTGCGCGCCAAGATCGCCACCGACTTCGGCAAGCCGCGCGGCGTGTGGCAGCTCACCGCGGACAACTGGTTCGAGGTGATGGGGGAGCGGCCCACCCGGGCGCTGTGGGGGATCGGTTCGAAGACCTCGCAGAAGCTGGCGGCGCTCGGCATCGAGACCGTCGAGCAGCTGGCGACCTCCGACGCCGGAATGCTCGCGGAGCGGCTGGGTCCCACGATGGGGCCGTGGTACCACCGCCTCGGCCGCGGCGTCGACACCAGCCCCGTCGACGCCACCCCCTGGGTGCCGCGGGCGCACGGCCGGGAGGAGACCTTCCAGGCCGACCTCGAGGACTGGGCCGACGTGGAGCGCGAGGTCCGCGTCCTGACCCGGCGGGTGGTCGAGGACATCGACCGCGAGGGCCGGCCGGCGGCGCGGGTCGGGATCAAGGTGCGCTACCGGCCGTTCGTGACGGTCAGCCGCAGCCTCACCCTGCCCGAGCCGAGCAACGACCCCGAGGTTCTCGGCGACGCCGCCGTCGAGCTGCTCGGGCGGGTCGAGCGGGACCGTCCGGTGCGGCTGCTCGGCGTACGTCTGGAGATGACCGAGCCGCCCGGCGGCTACTGAGGCGCGCTCGCGCCGTCAGGTGAAGGAGTCGGCGCAGCTCGGCCACCACCGAGTCGACGACCGCGACCAGGTCGCCGCCGGACTCGTCGGCGACCGCACGCTGCCGTTGGTACGACGCCCCGCGCCGCGGGATGTCGGCCACCCCGCGCAGCTCCTCGGTGCACCCCAGCCGGGCCGCGACCGGCTCGAGGCGGGTGAGCAGGTCGTCCAGGTCGTCGGTGACGAGCCGTTCGTTCGAGGCGGCGTCGAGGATGATCTCGGCGTCCAGGCCGTAGCGCGCGGCCCGCCACTTGTTCTCCTGGACGTGCCACGGTGGCAGCGTCGGCAGCTCCTCGCCGGCCGCGGCCCGGGAGTCGAGGTCGACGACGAGGCAGTGCATCAGGGCCGTCAGGGCGGCCAGCTCCTCGAGGGTCGAGACGCCGTCGCACACCCGGTTCTCGATCGTCCCGAGGTGCGCGGAGGGCCGCACGTCCCACCGGATCTCGGTCAGGTCCTCGATCACGCCGGTGACGAGGTGGTCGTGCGCGAACGACTCGAACTGCGGCCAGGTCTCGAACTGGAAGGGCAGCCCGGCCGTCGGCAGCTGCTGGAACATCAGCGCCCGGTTGGAGGCGTAGCCGGTGTCGGTCCCGGCCCACACCGGCGACGACGCCGAGAGCGCCTGCAGGTGCGGGTAGGTGTTCAGCAGCGCCGAGAGCACCGGCATCACCCGCGACACCTCCGGCATCCCGACGTGGACGTGCACGCCCCAGATCAGCATCTGCCGGCCCCACCACTGGGTGCGGTTGATCAGCTCCTCGTAGCGGTGGCCGGAGGTGATGTGCTGGTGCGACCAGGCCGCGAACGGGTGCGTGCCGGCGCCGAAGAGGTTGACGCCGAGACCCTCGGCCACCGGCAGTACGACGCCGAGCGTCCCGCGCAGGTCGGTCATCGCCTCCTCGACCGTGTCGCAGACCCCGGTGACGACCTCGACCGTGTTCCGCAGCAGCTCCTTGTGCAGCTTGCCGGGCTCGGCCAGCTTGGGCTGCACCGCCTCGAAGAGGGCGTCGGCCGTGTTGGAGAGGTCCCGGCTCTCGGTCTCGACCAGGGCGAACTCCCACTCGACGCCGAGGGTGGGTCGCGACGAGGCGCGGAAGTCGATCTGCACCCGCTCAGTGTGGGGCCGGAGCGCCGGTCACGGAAGTCGTGTCCGGTCCTGTGGGCGGCGTCACCGGCGGCCGACACCCGTGTCCGGACCGTCACCGGATGCCTGCCAGCATGGCGCCATGCTCGACGCCCGGACGCTGAACCTCACCTTGGACTTCTGCCTCCGGGTGGGGGAGCTGCTGCTGTCCTCCGGCGCCGGAGCGGCGGACGTGACCGCCACGATGCGGGCCCTGAGCCGGCAGCTCGGGGCCGATCAGGCCGACATCGACGTCACCTTCACCTCCCTCCGGATGAGCATCCAGCCGGACCCGGAGGAGACCACGGTGATCCAGGTCCGTCAGGTCAAGCAGCGCGACATCGACTACGAGGACCTGACCCAGGTCGACCACCTGGTCCGCGACGTCGTCGGGGGCAGGATCGAGCTGGCCGAGGCGCGCACCACGCTCGCCCGGATCGTCTCCTCCGGGCACGGCCAGCCCCGCTGGGCGGTCTCGCTCGGATGGGGAACGATGTGCGCCGGCGTCGGCCTGATGCTGGGCGGGAACGCCTGGGTGGTCGCGATCGCGTTCGGCGCCGCGGTGGCGATCGACCGCCTCCAGCTGGTGATGAACCGGCGACGGATCCCGTACTTCTACCAGCAGGTGGCCGGAGGCGGGGTGGCCACGCTGCTGGCCGCGGCGGCGGCCGCGGCCCCGCTGGACCTCGATCCCTCGCTGGTGGTCACCGCGAACATCATCATGCTGCTCGCGGGGGTCGGCTTCATGGGCGCGCTCCAGGACGCCCTCTCGGGCTTCTACCTCACCGCGGGCGCCCGGCTCACCGAGGCCATGCTGGCGACGGCGGGCATCATCGCGGGGGTGAGCGGCGGGCTCACGATCGCCGAGGTCGCCGGCATCCACATCGGCCGGCTCGACCCCGGCGGCGGCGCGAGCCTGAAGAGCGTGACCGTGATGGCGCTCGGGGCGGCGATCACGGCCGCGGCGTTCGCGTTCGCGTCGTACGCCCCGTGGCGGATCATCCCCCCGATCGGGGTGATCGCGGCGGTCGCCATCGTCGTCTCGCAGTCCTCCACCCTGCTCGGGTTCGGGCGGGCGTGGCCGACGGGGTTCGCGGCGTTCGCCGTCGGCCTGGTCAGCTACACGGTCGCCGGCAGGATGCGCGTGCCACCCCTCGTGGTGGTGGTCAGCGCGGTGGTGCCGATGCTGCCGGGCCTGTCCATCTACACGGGGCTCTCCCTGCTCACCGCGGGCGGCCCGCAGACCTCGCACGGCCTGCTCGCGATGGTGACCGCGGCGTCGGTGGCGATCTCGCTGTCGGCCGGGGTGATCCTCGGCGAGTACGTCGCCCAGCCGCTCAAGCGGGAGGCCGGTCGCCTCGAGCACCGGCTGTCCGGTCCCCGGCTGGTCGGTCCCCTCCGCACGAGCTCACGGCGCTCCCGGCGGCAGCTGGCCGACGCGTCCCGCTCGGACTGACCGGGATCCGCGCTCACGTGCGGGCGAGCCGCGTCAGCCAGGTCAGGTGGGTCGTGCCGTCGAAGGGTGCCTCCCCGGTGAGGATGGCCGCGCGCACGCTGTCGCGCGACGCCTCGGCCAGGGCGACCACCTCGGCCGGGTAGCCGAACGCCACCTGGTGCTCGGCGAACTCGTCCTCGTCGTCGACGATCACGCGGTCGTTCATCCCACGGATCACGTCGAGGTCGAGGTCGATCGCCCGCACCGTGGCGCCGTCCCACACCGGCGGCGTCGTCATGTCGACGTACACCGCGACCGGTGAGTCGCCGAGGTCGGGCCACGGCCGGCCACCGGGGGCGTGGAAGGTGGCCAGGAACCCGGGCCGGGTGCCGTCGACCGCGGCGGGGACCAGCCCCACCTGGTCGTTGAGCGCAGTGAATTCCTGCCCCGGCCGGGTGAAGCGGGTTCCGGCCGGGAAGCCGAGCCACTCACCCCACTCGTCGGCGCCGAGGAAGGTCCCGTCGAACTCCCAGTGGGGCCGCTCGCCCCACTTGCTCATCACGCAGCGGACGGCGTCGCCGGGGGTGAGGCTCACAGCCCATGTCTACACGTTGACCCGCCCGAAAGTTTCGGGCGGGTCAACGAGGTTTGCGGTCAGTTTCGGGCGGGTCGACGGTCAGTGGGTGGGTGGCACGACGCGCTTGCTGGCGCGCGCGAAGACGTCCTGGTAGCGCGAGCCGACGACCTTGGCGAAGTGGTGGATCGCGTGGGCGTCGAGCCCGACCAGGACCCGCGCCTTGTTGCCCGTGACGCCCCTTGAGGATCACCTTCGCCGCCTTCTCCGGCGACATCCGGGCGAGCTTCTTCTCGAACAGCTCGTCGAGGGCGGCGCCGTCCTGGCTGGCGGTCTTCCGGCCGTTGCGGGAGATGCCGGTCTTGATCCCGCCGGGGTGCACGCACGTGACGCCGACCGGGTGGCCGGCCACCAGCATCTCCTCACGCAGCGCCTCGGTGAAGCCGCGCACGGCGTACTTGGTGGCGTTGTAGGAGGACTGGCCGGGCATGCTGATCAGGCCGAACAGCGAGGAGATGTTGACGACATGGCCGTCACCCGAGGCGATCAGGTGGGGCAGGAACTCCTTGGTGCCGGTGAGGACACCGCCGAAGTTGATGCCCATGATCCAGTCCCACTGCTCGTAGGTCATCTCCTCGAACTCGCCGGTCATGGTGACCCCGGCGTTGTTGACCACGACGTTGACCCGGCCGAAGTGCTCGGCGATCTCGGCGGCGTACGTCGCGAACGCCTCGCGGTCGGCCACGTCGAGCCGGTCGGCGCGGACCTCGCGGGCCTGCCCCGATGCGTTCTTGACCAGGTCGACGGTCTCGGCGAGGCCGACCTCGTTCACGTCGGAGATCGCGAGCAGGGCGCCGTGGCCGGCGGCCTCGACGGCGAGGGCGCGGCCGATGCCGGAGCCGGCACCGGTGATCACGATGACCTTGTCGTCGAGCGTCTTCACGCCGGGACCTCTTCCTTGTGGGTGGAGCCTGCGGTGACGTCGTACGCCGCCACGTCGAACCGGGCGAGCAGCTCGCGGAACTTGAACGTGGTCCGCGGCCACAGGACGGTGTTGCGGCCGTGCTCGTCGAGGTACCAGCTGGAGCACCCGCCGGTGTTCCACACCGTGCGCTTCATCCTGCGCTGGATGTCGGCGTTCCACCTCTCCTGGGCGGCGGGGGTGGGCTCGATCGTGGCGTACTCGTTGCGGCGCATGGTCGCGATCGCGTCGCGGATGTAGGCGACCTGCGACTCGATGATGAAGACCATGCTCGAGTGTCCCAGCCCGGTGTTGGGCCCGACGATGAGGAACAGGTTGGGGAAACCGTGGACGGTGGTGCCCTTGTAGGCAGCCATGCCGTGCCTGCGCCAGGTGTCGCCGAGGCTCACGCCGTCGTGGCCGTGGACCCGTTCGGCGATGGGCAGGTCGGTGGTGTGGAAGCCGGTGGCGACGACCAGCACGTCGATCGGGCGCTCCACGCCGTCGGCGGTGACCACGGCGTTGCCGGTGACCTTGGCGATGGGGTCGGTGACCAGGTCGACGTTGTCGGCGTCGAGCGCGGGGTAGTAGTCGTTGGAGATCAGGATCCGCTTGCAGCCGATCTCGAAGGTCGGGGTCACCTTGTCGCGCAGCTCGGCGTCCTCGATGCCCTTGTTGATGTTGGCCAGCGCCAGCTTCTTGGCGGGCAGGGCCAGCTTGGGGTTCAGGGTGAAGCCCGGGACGAGCAGCTCCTTGCCCCAGTAGATGCCGGTCCGGTAGGCCTTCTGCAGCGCCGGTACCCGCTTGAACAGGGCCCGCTCGACGCGGGTGTACTGGCGGTCGTTGCGCGGGATCACGTAGGGCGCGGTGCGCTGGTAGACGTCGACGTGGCCGGCAACCTTCTGGAGCTCCGGCACGATCTGGATCGACGAGGCGCCGGTGCCGATCACGGCGACCCGCTTGCCGCTCAGGTCGACGTCGTGGTCCCACCGGGCGGAGTGGAAGGTCTCGCCCTGGAACGTCTCGATGCCCTCGATGTCGGGCAGCTTGGGCTCGGACAGGCCGCCGGCGCCGACGATCAGGTCACGGGACGTGACGGTGCCGGCACTGGTGCGGACCACCCAGTGCCGGGCATCCGCGTCCCAGTCGGCAGCCTCGACCGTGGTGTCGAACACGAACCGGTCGAGCACGCCGGAGCGCTGGGCCACCTTCTGGATGTAGGCCTGGATCTCCGGCTGGGGGGAGAACGAGGAGGACCAGTCCGGGTTGGGCGCGAAGGAGAAGGAGTAGAGCTGGCTGGGCACGTCGCAGGCGGCGCCGGGGTAGGTGTTGTCCCGCCAGGTGCCGCCGACGTCGTGGCCCTTCTCCACCACCAGGAAGTCGTTCTCGCCGTCCTCGGCGAGCTTGATCGCCGCGCACAGGCCGGCGAAGCCGGCGCCCACGACGAGGTGGTCGACATGTCGGGGGAGACTCATCCCGCCACGCTATTGGCGTTATTGAACGAATGTCAATAGAATGCGGCCCGTGACGCCGACCACACCCGCGACTCGCGCTCCCCGCAGCCGCCTGAGCCCCGAGCAGCGCCGTACCCAGCTGCTCGACCTCGGCGTCAGCCTGCTCGCCACCCACTCCCTCGACGAGCTGACCATCGACATGCTGGCCGAGGAGGCCGGGATCTCCCGCGGCCTGCTCTACCACTACTTCGGCAACAAGCAGGAGTTCCGCGAGGCCGTCTGCCGTCGGGCCGTCGCCGACCTGATCGCGCAGACCGCGCCACCGGAGGGAGGCGAGCCGCTGGACCGGCTGCTCGCGTCGGTGGCGGCGTACGTCGACTACGTCGTGGCCAACTACGAGGGCTACGTGTCGATCGTGCGGGGCGCGTCCGGCGGCAACGAGACGCTGCGCCGGATCTACGAGGAGACCCGGGCCGCCCTGACCGACCGGATCTTCACCGAGGACGCGCAGGGCGAGATCATCCCCGACACCCCGGCCGCGCGGCTGATGGTCCGTGGCTGGTCGGCGCTCGGCGAGGAGATGGTGCTGACCTGGGCCGCCGACCCGGCGGGCGTCACCCGCGAGCAGCTGCTCGAGGCGCTCGCCGTCTCCCTGCCCTCGCTGGTCGAGATCCTCCACTGACCGTGAGGCGGCGCTGACATCATGTGGCGCATGCCCGCCCGGTACGACGCTGCGCCGCACCTCCTCGCGCGCGCCGTCGCTGCGACCATCCTGGTGATGGGCGGCACCACGTTGGCCCACACCTGGGCGGGCGGCGCCCTGCCCGACGCGTCGGCCCTGGCGGGGCTGACCGCGGTCGTGTTCGGCGCCGGGCTGCTCGCCCTCCGCGGGCTGGTCCGGGTGCCGTTCCTGCTGGCGGGCGTCGCGGTCGCGCAGGCGGGGCTGCACGGGGCGTTCGGGCTGCTGACCACCTCGCACGCCGCCCACGCCGGTCACACCGCTCACGCCGTCCAAGCCCCAGCCGCCCCGGCCGAGTGGACCTGGCAGATGCTGCTGGCGCACGTCCTGAGCACCCTGCTCACCGCCCTCGTGTGGCGCACCTGTGCGCGCGCCGCGTCGTTCGTCCTCGCCCTGGTCACCGACTGGCCGTCGGCGCGGCCGGAGCGTCCGCTCCCGCGGCCCGCGACGCCGCGTCCACCTCGCACCCCGCTCCCTGCGCTGCCTGGTCGACGCACCCCGCCGCGGACCCCCGGCGCGCGCCCGGCTCGCCTGACCGCTCGTTCCTCGGGCGGTCGGTGGGCAGACGCGCCCTCATTCAGCCCCCACCACGGAAACGAGCAGGTTCCATGTCATTCCGCCGTACCGCCGCACGCCTGTGCGCGATTCCCGCCGCCGTCTCGATCCTCACCCTGGCGTCGGCCACCCCCGCCTCTGCCCATGTCACGGTCACCCCCACAGTGACCAACGCCGGCGAGTACACCGTCGCCACCTTCGGGTTCTCCCACGGGTGCGACGGCTCGCCCACCACCAGGCTGGAGATCCAGATCCCGGAGCAGGTGCTGTCGGTCGCGCCGACCCGCCACCCGCTCTGGGACGTCAAGAACAACATCGTCCAGCTCGACGAGCCGGTGACCGACCCGCACGGCAACGAGGTCACCGAGCGCACCGCGAGCATCGTCTACACCTCCAAGGAGCCCGTCCCGGACGGGACCCGGGACGCCGTCGAGCTGTCCTTCCAGGTCCCCGACGTTCCCGGTGAGACGCTCACGTTCCCGACCATCCAGAAGTGCGCCAAGGGTGAGAACGCCTGGGTCGAGATCCCCGAGGAGGGCCAGGACCCCGAGGAGCTGGAGAGCCCGGCGCCGTCGTTCGAGGTGCTGCCGGCACTCGAGGAGGGCGGCCACGGCTCCAGCTCGACGACCGCCACCACCGAGGAGACCGAGCCCGCTGCCGCAGAGGCCGAGGACGAGACGAACGCGCTCGGCTGGGCCGGCGTCGGGCTGGGTGCCCTCGGGCTCCTGGCCGGCGGCACCGCCCTGGCGCGCAGCCGCAAGGGCGCCTGACGCCCGTGGAGTCGGCACCGTGAGCGCACGGTCAGGACGGTGGCGCCGGTCCGCGGGACTGGTCGCCGCCGTGCTGGTCGCCGCCCTCGCGGTGCTGCTCCCCGCAGGACCGGCCTCCGCCCACGCCACGCTCGTCCAGTCCGACCCGGTGGACGGCAGCGTGCTCGAGCAGGCGCCGGACCGGGTCCGGCTGGTCTTCAACGAGCCGGTCAAGCTCACCTCCCAGCCGGTCAGGGTGTACGACGCCGGGGGCCAGCCCGTCGAGTCCACCTCGACGGCCTCGGGGCCCGAGGTCACCGTCGACCTGGCGGACGCCGACCTGCCGGACGGCACCTATGTCGTCGGCTGGTACGTCGTCTCGGCGGACGGCCACCCGGTGTCGGGCTCGCTGCGGTTCTCGGTGGGGGAGCCGAGTGCGGAGGTAGCCACGCCGCCACCGCCTCCGGAGTCATCGGGCCTCGTCGATGCGGTCCAGGGTGTGCTGCACGGGGCGACCTACCTGGGGCTCCTGCTCGCGGCGGGCCTCGCTGTTTTCGTCGCACACGTCCTGCCGGGGCTGTGGGCCGGGGAGCGGGCCCGGTCGCGGCTGCGCACCGTCACGCGGGCGGCGGCCGGAATGGCCGCCCTCGGCGCCGTCCTGCTCGTGCCCGTGGCGTCGGTCTACACCCAGGGCCTCGAGCTCCCCGACGTGTTCTCGGAGTTCGACGCGGGCCTCGCGACCAACGAGATCGCCTTCGCCGCGCTGGTCGTCCTCGGCCTGGGCGCCGTCGTGCTCGCGTTGCCAGCGGATCCTCCCGGCCCGCGCCAACGCCGGGTGCTCACCGGGGGCGCCGTGGTCGCCGTACTCGCGCCACCGGTCGTCGGGCACACCCGCTCCTACCAGCCGGAAGTACTGCTGGTGGGGGCCGATCTCGTCCACGTCAGCGCCGGCGCGGTCTGGCTCGGGGGGCTGGTCGGGCTCGTCCTCACCCTCCGCGCGCTCGCCGGCCGGGAGGAGCTCGCTGCCCGGACGCTGGCCCGCTTCTCCGCCATCGCCGCGACCCTGCTGGCCGCGGTGGCCGTGACGGGGACCTTGCTGGCCTGGCGGATCCTCAACTCCTGGGCCGGGCTCGTCGACACCACCTACGGCCGCCTGCTGCTGGTCAAGATCGGGATCGTCGTGGCCGTGGCCGCACTCGCCGGCTGGAACCGCTTCCGCCTGTTGCCGCGGGTGCGCGCCGCCGCCGGTTTCACCGACCGGACCCAAGCCGCTGGACTGGTACGACGCTCGGTGCTCGCGGAGGCGATGGTGCTGATGGCGCTGCTGGGCGTCACCGGCTTCCTGGTCAGCTCCTCGCCGCGGCCTGCGCCGGTGGAGGTGCCCTCCGGTCGTACCGGGGTCGTGGACGGGTCGCTCGGAGAGCTGCGCGTGCTGGCCGTGATGAGCCCGCGCGAGCCCGGCCCCAACACGCTGCTCATCCAGCTGCAGGACGAGACGGGTGAGCCGGTCGAGCTCCCGCGACCGCCGACGGTGGAGCTCCGGACGGCCGGGCTCGACCTCGGGCGGGTGCCCGTCGAGAACGTCGACACCGGCACCTACCGGGTGTTCGTGCTGCTGCCCGAGCCGGGTTCGTGGGAGGCGCAGGTGAGCGTCCGGAGGAACAGGTTCGAGAACCCGGTCACCACGGTGAGCTTCGAGGTCAGGTGACGGTCATCGCGACCGGGACCGTGTGCAGGAACCCGTCCACGCGCACCTGGACGAACAGGCGGTACTCGCCCGCGCGCTCGATGTCGGAGTGGAAGGTGAGACCGGAACCGTCCTCGGTCACGTCCGGCGCGGAGAACGGGTGCAGGTGCACCACGGCGCCGCTCTCCTCGTGGAAGCCGGTCACGTGGGCCGAGGTGCCGAGGTAGGAGCCGAGGAGCACCGGCCGGCCCCGGGCGTCGCGCACGCGCAGCCGCAACCTGCCGTCGTTGCCGGGCGCGGGCGCGTCGGTGACCGCCACCTGGATCGTGGGGTCGACCGCGTCGGAGGCCTCCGTCGGGTCCGTCGACCGGCCCCTCGTCGCCGAGGACGACGTGGTCGCCGTTGCCGCCGGCGTCCTCGGCCACGAACTCCGCGATCACGCGGTAGGTGCCGCCGGTCGGCACCGTCAGCGGTGCCGTCCAGACGCCCTCGTCGTCCATGGTGGGGTGCAGGTGCCGGAACACCTCCAGGTCGTCGCGGACGACGTACAGGTGGAGGCGGCGGGTCTGCTCGGGCAGGAAGTCGGTCTGCGGCTCGCCGTCGTGCGACTCCACGACGAAGCTGACCTCGCCCGCACGCCCGGCCCGCTGTGGCAGGCGGACGTCGCTCAGTGTGTAGCCGACCTCGTACGACGACGTGCCGTCGCCGACGGGGAGCGAGACGAGCGCGTCGCCGGCGTGGGTGTGCCCGCCGCCGGGCGGTGCCGTCCGCGTCGCCAGCTGCACGCCGTCGAGCGGCGAGCAGCACGAGGCCGCGAGCAGCATGCCCAGGAGATCGCATGCGCCCCAGTCTGCCGGGGCCGGCCACTCGAGCGACTGGCTGCGTTCCGCCGAGCGGGCAAATGTTCTGCCCTCAGGCTCGCGGGCCGACGCTCGCGCCGGCGTTTGCCCGCTGGTGCGAACGCGTCCCGGGCGCGGCACGGTTCGTCCGCGCGGGTGAGCGAGAATGGCCCGCGTCGTGAAGATCTCCTACCCACCCCAGCTGCCGGTCAGCGCCCGCCGCGACGACATCGCCGCCGCGATCCGCGACCACCAGGTCGTCATCGTCGCGGGGGAGACGGGGTCGGGGAAGACCACCCAGCTGCCCAAGATCTGCCTCGAGCTCGGCCGCGGCCGCGGCGCTGGATCCGGCGGCAAGCTGATCGGGCACACCCAGCCCCGCCGGATCGCGGCCCGGTCGGTGGCGGAGCGGATCGCCGACGAGCTCGGCACCGAGCTGGGGGACCTCGTCGGGTACCAGGTCCGCTTCACGGACAAGACCTCGAAGGCCGGCCGGCTCAAGGTGATGACCGACGGCATCCTGCTCGCCGAGCTGCAACGCGACCGCCAGCTGCGCAGGTACGACACGATCATCATCGACGAGGCCCACGAGCGCAGCCTCAACATCGACTTCCTGCTCGGCTACCTCAAGCGGCTGCTCCCCAAGCGGCCCGACCTCAAGCTGATCATCACCTCGGCCACGATCGACCCGGAGCGGTTCGCCGCCCACTTCGCCGACCGACGGGGCGAACCGGCGCCGATCATCGAGGTGTCCGGGCGCACCTACCCGGTCGAGGTCCGCTACCGCCCCCTCATGGAGCTCTCGGAAGACGACGAGGAGGGTGAGACGGTCGTCCGGGACCAGACCGAGGCGATCCTCGACGCGGTCAAGGAGCTGGTCCCCGAAGGACCCGGCGACATCCTGGTCTTCCTCCCCGGGGAGCGGGAGATCCGCGACACCGCCGACGCGCTGGGCGAGCTGACCCGGTCCACGCGCGGCGGCGGCACCGAGATCGTGCCGCTCTACTCGCGGCTCTCCGCGGCCGAGCAGCACAAGGTCTTCGCGCCGCACACGGGCCGCCGGGTCGTGCTCGCGACCAACGTCGCCGAGACCTCGCTGACGGTCCCCGGCATCCGGTACGTCGTCGACACCGGCGTCGCGCGCATCTCGCGCTACTCCGTGCGCACCAAGGTGCAGCGGCTCCCGATCGAGCCGATCAGCCAGGCATCGGCCAACCAGCGCTCCGGCCGCTGCGGAAGGGTCGAGGCGGGGATCGCGATCCGGCTCTACTCCGAGGAGGACTTCGAGGCCCGCCCGGAGTTCACCGACCCCGAGATCCTGCGCACCAACCTCGCCAGCGTGATCCTGCAGATGACCTCGCTCGGCCTCGGCGAGGTGGCCCGCTTCCCGTTCGTGGAGCCGCCCGACAAGCGCAACGTCTCCGCCGGCGTGCAGCTGCTGGAGGAGCTCGGGGCGCTCGGGGACCAGCGGCTGACGCGGATCGGGAAGCGGCTGGCGCGGCTGCCGATCGACCCCCGCCTGGGCCGGATGGTGCTCGAGGCCGAACGCCTCGGCTGCCTGCGCGACGTCCTCGTGGTCGCCGCGGCGCTGTCGTTGCAGGACCCCCGGGAGCGGCCCGCCGAGCTGCGGGCGCAGGCCGACCAGCAGCACGCCCGGTTCACGCACGAGTCCTCCGACTTCCTGACGTGGCTCAACCTCTGGCGCTACGTGAAGGAGCAGCAGCGCGAGCTCTCCAGCAGCGCGTTCCGCCGGATGTGCAAGCGGGAGTACCTCAACTACCTGCGCGTCCGCGAGTGGCAGGACTTCGAGTCCCAGCTGCGCCAGGTCTGCCGGGAGATGGGTCTCGAGGGTCTCGATACACGCCGCTCGTCCCTCGCGGCGCACTCGACCACCGAAGGTGCGGGCCGCTCGAGCACCGAGGGCGGCGCGGCGTACGACGAGGACGGCATCCACCAGGCGCTGCTCTCCGGCCTCCTCTCCCACATCGGGGCGCTCGAGGAGAGGGACCGGGACAAGCGCGGCCCGCGGGAGTACCTCGGCGCCCGCGGCGCCCGGTTCGCGATCTTCCCCGGCAGTGGACTGCACCGGAAGAACCCGCAGTTCCTGATGGCCGCCGAGCTCGTCGAGACCAGCCGGCTGTGGGCCCGCCAGAACGCCGCGATCAAGCCGGAGTGGGCCGAGCGCCTCGGCGCCCACCTGGTCAAGCGCAGCTACGCCGAGCCGCACTGGTCGAAGAAGCGGGCGGCCGTGATGGCCCACGAGCGGGTCACGCTGTACGGCGTCCCGCTGGTGGCCGACCGCCTCATCAACTACGGCAAGGTCGATCCCGAGCTGAGCCGCGAGCTGTTCATCCGGCACGCCCTCGTCTACGGCGAGTGGCACACACGGCACCGGTTCTACGCCCGCAACCTGGAGCTGCTCGCCGAGGCCGAGGAGCTCGAGCACCGCACGCGGCGCCGCGACATCGTGGTCGACGAGCACACGCTGTTCGACTTCTACGACGCCCGGATCGGCCCGGAGTGCGTCAGCGGCGCCCACTTCGACCAGTGGTGGAAGCGGGAACGACAGCAGCGTCCGGACCTGCTCACCTTCGACCCCGCGATGCTCACCCACGACACGGTGGGGGAGGTCCGGGACACCGACTACCCGCAGGTGTGGGAGTCCGAGGGAGCCACCTTCCCGATCAGCTACCACTTCGAGCCCGGTGCCCAGGAGGACGGCCTGACCATCGAGGTTCCCGTCGCCACCCTCAACCGGGTCGCCGCCGACGACTTCTCCTGGAACGTCCCCGGGCTGCGCGAGGAGCTGGTGACCAGCCTGATCCGCAGCCTGCCGAAGAACCTCCGGGTGAACTTCGTGCCCGCCCCCAACAAGGCGCGCGAGTTCCTCGCCGCCGTCCCGCCCGGCGACGAGCCGCTCCTCGACGCGCTGGCGCGCTGGTGCCGCTCGACCACCGGCGTCGTCGTCCCCCGCGAGGCCTGGGACTGGGACAAGGTCCCGGCCCACCTCCGGCCGACCTACCGGGTCGTCGACGGGACCGGTCGCGAGCAGGGCCGCGGGAAGGATCTCGAGGCGCTCAAGGAGCCGCTGCGGCCCACGTTCGCGCAGGCGATGGCCGAGGTGGCCGCCGACAGCGGGATCGCCCGGAGCGGGGAGACCTCCTGGGTGTTCGGGCGGATCGAGGAGTCGTTCACCCAGGTCCGGGCCGGCCACGAGGTCCGCGGCCACCCGGCGCTCGACGACGAGGGGAGCACCGTCGGCCTGGTGGTGGCCGGCAGCGAGGCCGAGGCGCAGGCCCGGCACCGCCTCGGCGTACGGCGGCTGGTGCTGCTGGCGTCTCGATCGCCCGCGACCGGGCGGCCGGACGCACCGACCCGGTCGCCGGCAGCTGCTCGACTCGCTCACGAACGCCGAGAAGCTGGGGCTCGCCGGGTCGCCGTACCCGTCGGCGGCGGCGCTGGTGGAGGACTGCCGGGCGGCCGTGGTGCAGGCGGTGGTCGACGCCCGGCCCCCGGTCCGTGACGCCGAGGCGTTCGACCGCCTGGTCGAGGAGGCGGCGCGGGACCACGCGGCGCGGCTCCGCACGGTGCTCGACGACGTGATCCGCGTGCTGGCCGCCTGGCGGCACACCGAGAAGTCGCTGAGCGGCCGCGCCGACCTGGCCACCCTGCCCGCACTGACCGACATGCAGGCCCAGCTCGGCCGGCTGATCCGTCCGGGCTTCGTGGCCGAGGCCGGGACCACCCAGCTGCGGCGGCTGCCCGTCTACCTCGCCGCGCTCGACCACCGGCGCGAGAGGCTCGACGGCCAGGTCGCCCGGGACCGGCAGCTGATGGACCAGATCCGCGACCTGCAGGAGGCCTACCTCCACCAGGTGGCGGCCCTGCCCGAGGGTCGTCCGCCGGGCGATTCCCTGCGCCACGTGCGGTGGATGCTCGAGGAGTACCGGGTCTCGTTGTGGGCCCAGCACCTCGGCACGCCGTACTCCGTCAGCGACCAACGCATCCGCAAGGCGCTCTCGGCGTCGTAGCCTGACCGGGTGACCAGTCGTCAGGACCCCAGTCGTCAGCACCATCGTCCGATGACGCCCGGCAGCAACTTCTTCGACGCCATCGACGACGGCGCCGACCCGGCGGCCGTGCAGGAGGCGGCCGACCGGGCCGCCACGCTGCTGGTCCGCGGCGCCCGCGGGTCGGGCGACGCGGAGATCGCCGAGCGGGTGCTGCACCTCGCGGACACCGAGGGCATCGAGGCGATCGCCGAGGTGTGGTCCGGTGCCCCGGCGGAGTCCCTGGCCGGCTGCCTGTGGCGGCTCTACCTGCTCCGGTCGTGGGTGTACGCCGACCCCCATGCGGTGGCCGCAGAGTTCGAGGCCGGTCGCGCGCGGGCCCAGGTGGCCCGCGTCGTCGCGGGGGTCGCCGACCCACCCGGGCCCGACGAGCTGCGGGCGATGATCGACGAGGTGCTGCGCGGGATCGCCGCCGGCGACTTCGCCGACGTGCTGTTCCGCGCGGCCGCGTTCGCGCGGGTGGTCGCGACCGGCCGGGCCGGCCTGACCACGCCGTCCCACGCCGAGGTCGTCCGGATGCTCGGGCTCGCCGAGCAGCTCGAGGCCGCCGGCCACCAGGAGCTGGCCGGCGCGCTGGCCTGAGGATTCCTCTGGCCAACCACGTTCTTCTGGCTACACTCGTCGGCGTGTGCCGGGCCGCGGCAGCCCCGGGTCCCAACATCAGCCGCTACGAGCGGCCACGCGCCGTGAGGCGCTCCCGGTCCGGCACACGAAGCTTCCGGCCCGACGTGGGCTGAACCGACCGGTCGGTAGGGTGGAGCCACGCTCGCCCCTGGAGGGCGTTGGTGACCGTGACCCGGACCGATCGAAGGGGGACCTGCGTGACGACGGGGGCAGACAGAGCGCTGCGCCGTACGGCGGCGTGGGCCCTCGCCTGCCTCCTGCCCGCCCTCACGCTGGCCGCCTGCTCGTCGGAGTCGCCCGGGCCCGGGCGCCCGCCGCCCAGTGCGGACGGGACCTCCGCCGCCGGGCCCGTCCAGCTCACCGTGGGCATGGTCGGCGCCGAGGACGAGGTGGCGGCCTACCGGGCGATCACCGACAGCTACGACGCCCTGCGCGACGACGTGGAGGTCGAGCTCCAGACCTGGCCGACCCACGAGGAGCTGCTCCGGTCGATCGAGGAGACCGGCGAGACCCCCGACGTGTTCATGGTCTCCCGCGACGACCTCGCGACCCAGCTGGCCGAGGGCCGGACCCAGCCCGTGGACGCGCTGCTCGACGCGCGCGGGGTGGACTTCGGTGACGGCTACGCACGCGACGCCCTCCAGGCGTTCAGCGCCGACGACCGGCTGCAGTGCATGCCCTACGGCATCTCGCCGATGGTCATGTACTACAACAAGGAGCTGATCGACTTCGAGCGGATGCGCGCCCGGGGCGTCGAGGTCCCGGCCCAGGAGGACGCCTGGTCCTTCGAGGCGTTCACGGTCGCGGTGGACTTCGCCAGCCGCCCCGGCCGGGGTACCTCCGGGGTCCACATCGAACCGGGCGTCCGGACCCTGGCGCCGTTCGTGTACGGCGGCGGCGGCCAGGTCTTCGACGACGAGGCCGAGCCCACCTCGCTCGCGCTCTCCGACGGCGACTCGCGCGAGGCACTCGACCGCGCGCTCGAGGTGCTGCGCCAGCCCCAGTTCACGCTCTCCGACCGACAGCTGGAGCAGCGCTCCGCCCTCGAGTGGTTCAAGCGCGGCAAGCTCGGCGCGATCGCCGGGTACCGCGACCTGGTGCCCGAGCTGCGACCGGTGCACGGTCTCGACTTCGACGTGCTCCCCATGCCGCTGCTCGACGGCAACGCGACGGTCGGCGAGATCACCGGGCTGTGCCTCTCCTCCGAGGCGGAGAGCACCCCCGAGGCGGCCGATCTCCTGGTCCACCTGCTCGACACACCGGCCGTGCAGCGGGTGGTGCGGGCGGGCTACCTCGTGCCCGCCAACCTCGAGGTCGCCTACTCCGACGACTTCCTCCAGAAGGGGCGTGCGCCGGCCCACTCGAGTGTCTTCAACACCAGCGTCCGGACCATCGTGATCCCGCCGCTGCTGTCGATCTGGCCGCAGCTGGAGCAGGCGGTGGAGCCGGAGCTGCGGCAGGTGATGGAGGTGCCGCTGCTCGACGACCTCGAGGAGCGGCTCGTGGAGATCGACGAGCAGAGCCGCCGGGTCTTCGAACGGGCCTCGCCGAGCGCGACTCCGGAGGACGAGGAGTGACGAGGGGCCGCTAGTCGCTCGGCCTCGTCGGTCTCGTCGGTGTCGTCGGTCGTCCGCCTCCAGGATGGCCGTCACCAGGACCGGCGCGGTCAGGTCGACCTGCCACGGGCGGGCGCCGTAGCCGGCGAGCTGGTCGCGGACCTGCGCGGCGAGCGGCTCGGGGTCGCGGGTGGCCGGAGGGCTCCACAGCGTGCGGCGCAGGAAGTCGGGGGTGAGGAGGTTCTCGGCCGGGACCTCGAGCTCCTCGGAGAGGGTGGCGATCGCCTCGCGGGCCGCGACCAGGCGCCGCGCGGCGACGGGGTCCTTGTCGGCCCACGCGCGGGGAAGCGGCGGGCCGGCGATGCGGGGCGAGCGGGTCGGCAGCTCCTCCTCCGGCAGCTCCTGCGCGTGCGCCAGCGCGGCCATCCAACGGCCGGCGTACCGTTCCGCGCCGCGGCCGTGGAAGCCCTTGGTCCCGAGCAGCGCGGCACGGTCGGCGGGCATCGTCTGGGCGGCGACCACGATCGCCGAGTCGGGCACGATCCGGCCGGGAGTCACGTCGCGGCGCGCGGCGATCTCGTCGCGGGCCTCCCACAGGGCGCGTACGGCGGCGAGGCCGCGGCGTCCCCGGACCTTGTGCATCCCGGAGGTCCGCCGCCAGGGCTCGACCCGAGGCGTCGGCTCGAACCCGCGCAGGTGGTCGAACTCCTGCCGGGCCCACTCGGCCTTGCCGGACGTCTCGAGCTCGGCGGCCAGGGCGTCGCGCAGCTCGACGAGCACCTCGACGTCGAGGGCGGCGTACTCCAGCCACGGCTCGGGCAGCGGTCGCGTCGACCAGTCCACGGCCGAGTGCTCCTTGGCCAGCCGGAACCCGAGGATCGACTCCACCAGGGTGGCCAGCCCGACCCGGGGGTAGCCGAGCAGCCGGCCGGCCAGCTCGGTGTCGAAGAGCCTCGTGGGGTGGAGCCCGAGCTCGTTGAGGCACGGGAGGTCCTGGGTGGCGGCGTGCAGGATCCACTCGTGGCCCTCCAGCGCCTCCTGCAGGGGAGCCAGGGAGTCGAGGGCGATCGGGTCGACCAGCGCGGTGTCGGTGCCCTCGCGGCGCAGCTGGATCAGGTAGGCGCGGCTGGAGTAGCGGTAGCCCGACGCACGCTCGGCGTCGATCGCGACCGGGCCGCTGCCCTCCCCGATCGCCGCGCAGATCTCTTCGAGGGCGGCGTCGGTCTCGACCACGCGCGGCAGCCCCGAACGCAGGGTGAGCAGCGGGGGCGGCGGGTCGTCTGGCGGCGTCGCGGCCCCGGGGGCTGCTGGGTCGGGGGCTGCTGGGTCGGCGGCGTCGTCGGTGTCCGGCATCGGGGCGATCAGTGCTCCGGGCCGCGCTGCCCGCGCCGGCTCGGCATGGCGGTCACGCCCTCGGGCACCGGCGGGAGGCCGGCCGCCGTGCACAACAGCTCACCCCACGCCTCGACGTGGGCGGCGATGTCGAGCGGGGTGTCGGGCGCGGCGTCGGGCGCCGGGACGGGGGTCCAGGAGGCGCGCACCTCGATCTGGGCGGTGCCACCCTCCTCGGCCATGCCGCCGAAGCTCTCGGTCGCGACGCGGGTGACGGTGCCCGAGGCGGCGACGTAGGAGGCGTGGTGGGCGTCGAGGGCCTCGACCAGCCACGACCAGCCCACGCCGGCCAGCAGCGGGTCGGTGATCAGCTCGAGGTCGATCTCGGCCCGGGCATAGGCGACGCACCGGAAGGTGCCGTCCCAGGCCTCGTTGCCGGCCGGGTCGTGGAGCAGGATGATCCGGCCGGTGCCGACGTCGGTGTCGTCGACGGTCACGTCGGCGGACATCGCCGCGGCGTGCGGCGCGATCCGCTGCGGGGCCGGCATCTCCTCGCAGAAGACCTCCGGGCGCAGCCGGGCGGCGTGCATGCTGGCGACCGCCCCGCGGAACTCCGGGGGGCCCCCTCCAGCAGCGGAGCCCGCGCCCGTATTCGGGTGCGTCTCCTGACGGACGACCATGCACCCACACTAAGTCGGCCGCCTCGGCTCGATGTGCGAACACGCCGGTTGACCTGCGAGGCTTCGCCCCATGAGCCCCTCCGGCGACGTCCGCGACAGCGCGTTCCTGCGCGCCGCGCGCGGCGAGCCGGTGCCGCACACGCCGGTGTGGTTCATGCGCCAGGCGGGACGCTCGCTGCCGGAGTACCTCCGGCTCCGCGAGGGCATCGGGATGCTCGAGTCGTGCATGGACCCCGAGCTGGTCGTGGAGATCACGATGCAGCCGGTGCGGCGCTACGGCGTCGACGCGGCGATCTTCTTCTCCGACATCGTGCTGCCCCTCAAGGCCGTCGGGGTCGACCTGGACATCAAGCCCGGCGTCGGCCCGGTCGTGGCCTCGCCGGTGCGGACGCTCGCCGACGTGGAGGCGATCCCCGACCTCGACGCCTCACACGTGCCGTTCATCTCCGAGGCGGTGCGGGGGCTGGTCGGCCAGCTCGGCGCCACCCCGCTGATCGGTTTCGCGGGGGCGCCGTTCACGGTCGCGTCGTACCTCGTGGAGGGCGGGCCGTCGAAGGAGCACGCGAAGACCAAGGCGATGATGTTCGGTGCCCCCGACGTCTGGGACGCGCTGATGCGCAAGATCGCCGGCATCTCGGCGGCCTACCTCGAGGTGCAGGTCGCCGCGGGCGCCTCCGCGGTGCAGCTCTTCGACTCGTGGGCGGGCGCGCTGACGCCGGCGGACTACGCGTCGTTCGTGATGCCGCACTCTGCTGCCGTCCTGGCGCGGGCGGGGGAGCTCGGCGTGCCGCGGATCCACTTCGGGGTCGGCACCGCCAACCTGCTGACGCTGATGGGGGACGCGGGGGCGGACGTCGTCGGCGTGGACTGGCGTACGCCGCTGGCGGCCGCGATCCCGCTCGTCGGCGACCGCGTCGTGCAGGGCAACCTCGACCCGACCCTCGTCTTCGCCCCCACCGAGGTGATGACGGCTCGCGCCGCCGAGATCATCGAGGCCGGCCGCGCGGCGAAGGGCCACATCTTCAACCTCGGCCACGGCGTGATCCCCTCCACCGACCCCGACCAGCTGGCCCGGCTCACCGAGTTCGTGCAGTCCTACCCGCCTTCGGGTAGTCCTCGGGGTAGTCCAGACCGAAACGGCCCTCGATCAGCCGAAATCGGGGCCGTTTCGGTCTGGACTACCGCACCCCGTGAGGTGGCGGTGGGGTCACTCGGCGGGGAGCGGGCTCGGCTGGCGGCGCCGGAGGAGGTTGCGGAGCAGGACCCAGAGGGGGGCGCCGAGGAGCAGCAGCAGGACGGCGAACGGCAGCACGATGCCGGTCGCGGTGGCGACCGCCGTACCGGCCGTGGTCAGGCCGTCCCAGCCGCGCTCCAGGCCGGCCACGAACCCGTCCGCCTCGTCCTTGTCCTTCTTCTTCGCCGGGTCGGGCGTCCGCTCCAGGAAGACCGTGATCGTGGACAGGGACGTCTGGTCGGCCAGGTACGCCTGCTGCGACTTCAGTGAGTCGAGCTCGGCCTGACGCTGGTTGAGCTGGCTCTCGATCCAGATGATGTCGCGCAGGTTCTGGGCGCGGGCCAGCAGCGCCTCGACCCGGCGCAGGCTCTTCTCCTGGGCGCGGACCCGGACGTCGGTGTCGATCACCTCGGTCGTCACGTCCTCGGAGACGCGCTTGGCCGACCGCAGGTCCGCGACCTTCGACAGCGCGTCCATCGCCTCGTCGAAGAACTGGCTCGGCACCCGGATCACCAGGCGGGACCGCTGCATCTCGCCCTTCGGGTCGGTCCCCGTCTGCTCGTCGCCGATCTCGCCGCGGTGCTCGGCGATCACCTTCTCGACGTCGAAGCGGGCCTGCGCGACGTCCCGGGACTGCAGGGTGACGGTGCCGGTCGAGATCACGGCGCGGGTCTGCAGGGCGGTCGTGGCGCCGGGGGTGGCCTGGTTCCCGGAGGTACGGCGCGCGAAGGCGCTGTCGGTCACGCCCGTCCACCAGGTCGGCAGCGACCCTCGGCGACGGGGTCCCGCGCGGCTGGTCCCTCGAGCGCCAGCCCGGGCGCCGGGGCATCTTCGGCGGTGGTGGCCGGCCTCAAGGCGTCGTCGCCGCCGTTGGCGCAGGCGCCGACCAGCAGCGCCGTGATGATCAGGGCCGGCACCAGGGCCAGGCGCCCCGGGCTCAACAGTGTCGGGTGGGTGCGGGTCGTCATGCGGGTTGGACGCCCGCCCCGCGACGACGGTTCCGCTAGGACTTCTTCGCGGAGCCCTTCTTGGCCGCCTTCTTCGTCGTACGGCGCGCACCGGGCGTCGCCGAGACCCGGACCCGCAGCGCGTTGGAGCCGTCGCTCGGCTGCGCCACCTCGAGGTAGTCCTGGGCGCGGGCGAGCGTGCTGAGCTTGGCGAACCCGTAGTTGCGGGGGTCGAACGAGGCGTGGCTCGCCCCGAGGTAGCTGCCGATCGCCGAGAGCGACGCCCAGCCGTCGTCGCCCGACTTGCTCTCGATCGCCTTGGTCATCAACCGACGCAGGTCCGGGAGTGGCGTGGTGGACTCCTCGCTGCCGCCGTCGTCGGCACCGTCGATCGACGCCTCGCCGAGGACCTCGAGGAAGATGAACCGGTCGCAGGCGGCGACGAAGGACTCCGGCGTCTTGCGCCGCCCCAGGCCGTAGACGGTCTGGCCGGACTCCCGGAGCCGGGTGGCGAGCCGGGTGAAGTCGCTGTCGCTGGAGACGATCGCGAACGCGTCCAGGTTGCCGGTGTAGAGCAGGTCCATCGCGTCGATGATCAGCGCGGAGTCGGTCGAGTTCTTGCCCGTGGTGTAGGCGAACTGCTGGACCGGCGAGATCGCGTGCCGGTGCAGCTCGGCCTTCCAGCGCACCAGGTGCTGGGTCGTCCAGTCGCCGTAGGCGCGCTTGACGGTCGGCGTGCCGTACTTCGCGATCTCCTCCAGTAGGTTGTCGGCGTGGCTGGCGGAGGTGTTGTCGGCGTCGATCAGGACGGCGAGACGGGCGTCTCGGGGTTCGGGCACGGTGGCTCCGTTCGCTGCGGTCGCGGGAGGACCCACCCATCATGGCCGAGTCGGTGAGCGCCGCGTCGGACCGGGCCCTCACCGTGGTCGTCGGCGGCGGGATCGGTGGGCTCGCCGCGGCCCACTTCCTGGCCCGCGACTCCGGCCGCGAGGTGCTGCTGCTCGAGGGGTCGCCGATCGTGGGCGGCAAGCTCCGGCTGGCCTCCGTGGCGGGTGTGGTGGTCGACGTCGGGGCCGAGGCGATGCTCAACCGCCGCCCCGAGGGCGTGGCGCTGGCCCGGGAGCTCGGCCTGCCCGTCGTGCACCCGGCCACCGCGTCCTCCCGGCTGTGGAGCGGCGGGTCGCTCAAGCCGCTGCCCCGCTCCCTGATGGGCGTGCCGATGGACCTCGACGACCTGGCCGCCTCGGGCGTGCTCTCGGCCGAGGGCCTGGCCCGCGCGGCCGCGGAGCCGACGCTCCCGCCGACCGAGCTCGAGGGGGACGTCTCGGTCGCCGCGCTGGTCGGGGAGCGGCTGGGGGAGGAGGTGGTGGACCGGCTCGTCGAACCCCTCCTCGGCGGCGTGTACGCCGGCCGCGCGCGCGAGCTCTCGGCGCGGGCGACGACGCCCCAGCTCGTGGCGATGCTCGACCGGGGATCGCTGGTGGAGGCGGCTGCCGCCGCCGTACCGTCCGGCGGCGACCCGGTGTTCGCCGGGATCCCGGGCGGGATGGGGATGCTGCCGGCCGTCCTCGCGGCCCACGGCGGCTTCACGGTGCGGACCGGCGCCACCGTGCGGGAGGTGCGGCGCACGGAGACCGGCTTCGAGCTGGTCGTCGGCTCCACCCGCGACGCGGAGCTGGTGCGGGCCACGGACGTCGTCCTCGCCACGCCGTCGGCACCCACCGCCCGGCTGCTCGCGGACCTCGCACCGGCGGCCGCCGCCGAGCTGGCGGCCGTCGAGACGGCGTCGGTGGCGATCGTGACCCTCGCCTTCCGGGCCTCCGAGGTCCCGGAGGTCGCTCGCGGCCGACTGGTCGGGGTTCCTGGTCCCACCCGTGGAGGGTCGGCGGATCAAGGCGGCCACCTTCTCGTTCGCCAAGTGGGCGTGGGTACGCCGCGGCGGACGCGGTGCGCTCGACGGGGACGACCTCGTCGTGCTGCGCACCTCGCTGGGCCGGCACCGCGAGGAGGCGTCGCTGCAGGTCACCGACGAGGAGCTGGTGGCGGCCTCGCTCGCCGACCTCGGTGCGGCCACCGGCCTCGCCGCCACCCCGGTCGACACGCACGTCCAGCGGTGGGGCGGCGGGCTGCCGCAGTACGCCGTCGGACATCTCGACCGGGTCGCCCGGATCCGCGCCGACGTCGCCCGCGTGCCGGGGCTCGCCGTCTGTGGCGCGGCCTACGACGGGGTGGGGATCCCGGCCGTGATCGCCTCGGCCCAGCGCGCCGCCGCAGAGGTGTTGGCGGCAGAATGACCTCATGAGCGAGAAGACCAGCCCGACCGGCGCATCGACCAGCAAGGCGGCCCGCACCCGCGAGCTCAACGACGCGATCCGCTACACGATGTGGTCGGTGTTCCGGCTGGCCGACGTCCTGGGCCCCGAAGATGTCGGAGCCGACCGGACGAGCGAGGCAGCGGAGGTCGAGAAGCTCGTCGAGGAGCTCGCCGGCGAGGACGTCGTGGTCCGTGGTTTCTACGACGTCAGCGGCCTGCGCGCCGACGCCGACGTGATGGTGTGGTGGCACGCCGAGCGGTCCGAGCAGCTCCAGGAGGCCTACCACCGGCTGCGTCGTACGGCGTTCGGTCGCCGGCTCGCGCCCGTCTGGTCGCAGATGGCGCTGCACCGCCCGGCCGAGTTCAACAAGAGCCACATCCCGGCCTTCCTGGCCGACGAGGAGCCGCGCGCGCACGTGTGCGTCTACCCGTTCGTCCGCTCCTACGAGTGGTACCTCCTCGACGAGTCCGAGCGCCGCCGGATGCTCGCCGAGCACGGCAAGATGGCCCGCGACTACGCCGACGTCCGCGCCAACACCGTGGCCAGCTTCGCCCTCGGCGACTACGAGTGGCTGCTGGCGTTCGAGGCCGACGAGCTGCACCGGATCGTCGACCTGATGCGCCACCTGCGGGCCTCCGACGCACGGCGGCACGTCCGCGAGGAGGTGCCGTTCTACACCGGCTCCCGGGTGGGGATCGCCGAGCTCATCGACCGGCTGCCCTGACGGAACCCCGGCCCACCCGGCACCGTCGTACTCCCATGAGGACCGTTCTCGCGCTCGCCGCCCTCCTGCTGCTCGCCGGCTGCGGGGCGGAGGGGCGCGCCATCGACACCGACAACCCGGGCGACGAGACGTCGACCCCCGCACGGCCTACCGAGGTGCCGGCGGCCGACGGCGAGGTCCGCACCCGCCAGCTGGCCACCGTGATGGACACCGGCCGCCCCGAGCTCTGTCTCGGCCCGGTCGCCGAGTCCTACCCGCCGCAGTGCGGCGGACCCCCGATCACCGGCTGGCGCTGGGCCGACCACGAGGGAACCTTCGACCAGCAGGGTGACGTGCGGTGGGGGGAGTACGTCGTGACCGGCACCTTCGACGGTCAGGGGTTCACGGCGACCGGGGCGGTCCCTGCCGCGTCGTACGACGCCCCATCCGAGGCGCCGTCACCGGGCTCGGCGCCGTCCCGCGAGCTCTCCGACACCGAGCTGGCAGGGATCGCCGAGGAGGTCGGCGCGCTGCCGGGCGCGCAGGGCGCCTACGCCAGCGAGGGCCAGGTCACCGTGGACGTCCTGTACGACGACGGGTCGATGCAGCAGTGGGCGGACGCGACCTACGGTCGGGACGTGGTGGTCGTGGTCTCCGCGCTGGTCCCGACGGGCTGAGCGCCTACTTCTTCGGCTCGAGGGTCAGGCTGACCGAGTTGATGCAGTAGCGGTCGCCGGTGGGCGTGCCGTGGCCGTCGGGGAAGACGTGCCCGAGGTGGGAGCCGCAGTTGGCGCACCGGACCTCGGTCCGCTTCATCCCGTGGCTGTTGTCCTCGAGGTACTCGATGGTGTCAGTCAGCGGCTGGTAGAAGCTCGGCCACCCGCAGCCGGAGTGGAACTTGGTCTCCGACTCGAAGAGCGTGGCCTGGCAGGCCTTGCAGCGGTAGACGCCGACGGTCTCGGTGTCGGTGTACTCGCCGGTGAAGGCCCGCTCCGTGCCGGCCTGACGCAGCACGGCGTACTCCTCGGGGGAGAGCTGCTCGCGCCACTCCTCGTCGGTCTTCTCCACGTCGTAGGCCATGGCGGCAAGCGTAGTCAGCGCGACCAACTACTGGGCCAAGGACTCACCCCTTCGGGCGTTTGACGAACTCAGTAAACATATGTTCACTGAGTTCTTTGCCGCAAGCTGGGTACAGGAGGTCGCATGCCGTCAGGAACGATTCCCTGGGACCGCGTGCGCAAGGCCGGCTCGAAGCTGACCACGCCGCTGCATCCCGACGACTACCTCCGCCTGCTCAACCCGCTGTGGACCTCCCGCGAGCTGCGCGGCCGCATCGAGGAGGTCGTGCCCGAGACCGACGACGCCGCCACCCTGGTGATCCGTCCCGGCTGGGGATGGCGCTACCAGCACCGGCCCGGCCAGTACGTCGGGATCGGCGTCCCGGTCGACGGGAAGTTCCAGTGGCGGTCCTACTCCGTGAGCTCGCCGCCTCGGCGCAAGGGCCGGACCATCACCATCACGGTGCGCGCGATGCCCGAGGGGCTGCTGTCGGCCCACCTGGTCCGCGGCCTGGAGCCGGGCACCATCGTGCGGCTGGCACTGCCCGAGGGCGACTTCGTGCTCCCGGACCCGCCGCCGGCGAAGCTCCTGTTCCTCGTCGGCGGGAGCGGCGTGACGCCGGTGATGGCGATGCTGCGCACCCTCGACCGGCGCCAGACCATGCCCGACGTGGTGATGCACTACTCCTCCCCGACCCCGGACCGGATGATCTTCCGCGACGAGCTGGACGCGCTCGAGGAGCGGCACGACAGCCTGACGGTCCACCGCCTGCACACCGACATCGACGGCATGCTGGAGCTCTCGGACCTGGACCGGATCTGCCCCGACTGGCGCGAGCGCGAGACCTGGGCCTGCGGCCCGGGCCCGATGCTCGACGCCATCTCCGAGCACTACGAGCAGGAAGGTCTCGACGAGCAGCTCCACCTCGAGCGGTTCACGCTGGAGCTCGGCGGCGAGGGCGGGGAGGGTGGCACCATCACCTTCCGCAACTCGGGCAAGACCATCGAGGCCGACGGCGCCACGACCGTCCTCGAGGCCGGCGAGGAGGCCGGTATCGGGATGCCCTTCGGCTGCCGGATGGGGATCTGCCACACCTGCACGCTCACCCTCGTCTCCGGGCGGGTCCGCGACCTGCGCAACGGCGACGAGTACGCCCAGCCCAACGAACAGGTGCAGACCTGCATCACGGCGGCCGTGGGCGACTGCACCCTCGACATCTGACCAATCCCGGTGGTTGAGGTGCGAAGGCGCCCTGGCGCCTGAGCCTCGAAACCCCGTGAGACGAAAGGAAACCGCACCATGGCGATCAGCGACGTGAAGGAGTACGCCCACCTCACCGAGGAGGAGGTGGAGCAGCTCGGCCGTGAGCTCGACGCGATCCGCGCCGAGATCGAGGAGTCGCGCGGCGCAGCCGACGCGGCGTACATCAACCGGATGATCAAGGTCCAGCGCGGCCTCGCCGCGGCCGGACGCGCCGTCCTGTTCGCGGGCGCGCACGCAAGCGAGGGCAGAAGCCCGCGTGGGCGCTCGGCGCCGGCCTGCTCGGCCTGGCCAAGATCCTCGAGAACATGGAGATCGGCCACAACGTCATGCACGGCCAGTGGGACTGGATGAACGACCCCGAGATCCACTCCAGCAACTGGGAGTGGGACACCGCCCAGCCGGCGGAGCAGTGGAAGCACAGCCACAACTACGTGCACCACCAGTTCACCAACGTCCTGGGCTACGACAACGACATCGGCTACGGCGTCCTCCGGATGGCCCGCGAGCAGAAGTGGTCGCCGTTCAACATCGGCCAGCCGGTCTACAACGCCCTGCTCGCCGGGCTCTTCCAGTGGGGCGTCGCCCTGCACGACCTCGACATCGAGGCGATCCGCAAGGGCAAGAAGGACCCGAAGGAGATGAAGCGCCAGCTCAAGCAGATCTGGCGCAAGGGCCGCAACCAGGCGCTCAAGGACTACGTCGTCTACCCGGCCCTGAGCGGGAAGAACTGGAAGACGACGCTGACCGCCAACGCGACGGCCAACTTCACCCGCAACGTGTGGTCCTACATGATCATCTTCTGCGGCCACTTCCCCGACGGGGCGCTGCACTTCACCGAGGAGGAGCTCGAGGACGAGACCCGCCCGGAGTGGTACCTGCGCCAGGTGCTCGGCGCCGCGAACTTCACCGGTGGCCCGCTGCTGCACATCGTGTCCGGCAACCTCGGCTTCCAGATCGAGCACCACCTGTACCCCGACCTGCCGTCCAACCGGTACGCCGAGATCTCGGTCAAGGTGCGCGCCCTCTGCGAGAAGTACGACCTGCCGTACACCACCGGCCCGCTGCACCGGCAGTACGGCCAGGCGCTGCGGACGATCATGAAGCTGTCCCTGCCCAACGGGATGACCAGCAGCGACCAGCCCGAGCCGCCGACGCCGTCGGTGGAGCGCGGCCGGAAGACCGACGCCGAGCGGCCCACCCGTCGCACCGAGCTGGGCGCGTGGTCGCGCAACGCGGCCGAGGCCCGGGCATGACCACGACCGCGACGCCCTTCGCGTGGGGCAGCTCGCTGGACGACCTGGTCGGCAAGCGGGTGACCCAGTGCGCGCTCAGCCGGGTCTGCGGGTCCTGCGGACGGCCGCTGGGTCGGCCGATCGCGTTCGTCGGCACCGACCGCGAGGTCGGCCGCAACGCCTTCCACGCCCCGCCGCTGCACGCCTCCTGCGGGCAGGAGCTGGTCGTGCAACGGGAGGACTGGCAGCTGGTCACCACGGCTGGCTTCGAGTTCGTCCGGCCCACCGGCGAGGACCTCGACCGGCGGCCGACGTTCCAGCCCAACTCGCTCCTCTGACCCCTCCCTCGGTGGCCGAGCAGCGACCGGTCGGTTCGGTGGTCGAGTAGCGAGTCGGTCGAGCGGCGAGCGTTGGTTCGGTGGTCGAGTAGCGATCGGTCGATCGAGCCAGCGAGCGTATCGAGACCAGGGCGATAGCGTGCCCTCGTGCCGAAGACCCCCGCCGCCGAGGTGATCGCGGGCGATCGCGCGGTCCGCGTCTCCAGCCCGGACCGGGTGATCTACGAGGCCACGGAGACCACGCCCGAGGTCACCAAGCTGATGGTGGCGGAGTACGTCGCCTCGGTCGGCGACGGCCTGATGCGGGCGCTGCGCCACCGGCCGACGGCGCTGGAGCGCTGGACCTCCGGCGTACGACCGGGCATGAAGCTGGCGACCGGACCGCAGGACCGCGGCGCCGACGCGTTCTACCAGAAGCGCGTCCCCAAGGGCGCTCCCGACTACCTCGAGTCCGTCGAGGTGACCTTCCCGTCCGGGCGGACCGCCGACGAGATCTGCCCGACCGAGATCGCGGTCCCGGTGTGGTGCGCGCACATGGGCACGCTCACGTTCCACCCCTGGCCGGTCCGTCGGGACGACGTCGACCATCCCGACGAGCTGCGGATCGACCTCGACCCGCAGCCCGGGACGACGTTCACCGATGCGGTCCGCGTGGCCGGCGTGGCCCGCGAGCTGCTCGAGGAGCTGGGCATCACCGGCTACCCGAAGACGAGCGGCAACCGGGGTATCCACATCTACGTCCGGATCGAGCCGCGGTGGGAGTTCACCGACCTGCGCCACGCCGCGATCGGGTTCGGGCGCGAGCTGGAGCGGCGCGATGGTGGCGTGACGACGGCCTGGTGGAAGGAGGAGCGGGGAGAGCGGATCTTCGTCGACTACAACCAGAACAACCGTGACCGCACGATCGCGTCGGCGTACTCGCTCCGGCCGATTCCCGGGCGCACCCGTCTCGACGCCGATGACGTGGGAGGAGCTGGCGACGGTCACCGACCCGCGCGCCCACAACCTGTTCACCGTGCCGGACCGGCTCGCCGACGGAGACCCGTGGGCCACCATCGACGACGTGCACCACGACCTGACCCCGCTGCTCGACCTGTGGGAGTCGCTGCCGGGTGGGGAGCTCAACTACCCGCCCGACTACCCGAAGATGCCCGGCGAGCCGCCGCGGGTGCAGCCGTCGAAGAAGGTCGCCTCGCACTGGGACGAGCAGGGCAACCGCATCGAGGACTGATCAGCCCCAGTAGGCCGACTTTGAAGACAGCTTGCGGTTCTTGAACTCGACCATCACGAAACCGTATTGACTGCCGCAGACCTTGTACTCGCGCGACTGGTAACCGCTCATGACGAAGAGCTGCCGACCCTTGGTGTCGAAGATCCGGTGGACGCGTTCGATCCCCATGCCCTTGGTGACGTTGCGGAACTCCTTCTTGGTCACGCACCCAGCCGACGCCTCGGCGGGGCTGGCGAGAGAGGGGCCGATCGAGAGCGACAGGGCGAGCATGGTGCCGGCAGCGATGGTGCGGCCGAAGGTGGTCTTCATCCGAGTTCTCCGAGATGGTTGGCAGTGCAGGACCGGAGAACCATAAGGAGATCGCGGGGGTCGTGGTGGCACTTTCGGAAAGTCGTCGACCGAGGACAACCGCGTCGGGCGGAGTCCCGGCGAGCCGGCCAAGGACGCACCGGCCGGCAACGCCCGGTGGTCGGCGTACCTCGACTGGGTGCGGGCCGAGCTGGTCGACGGCGTCGCCTCGCTGTCGTACGACGACCAGCGGACGCCGCGCGTCCCGTCGGGGTGGACGCCGATCGAGCTGCTCTCCCACGTGCTGCACATGGAGCAGCGGTGGTTCGTCTGGGGCTTCCTGGGGGAGCCGGTCGCGGACCCGTGGGGCGACTGGAACACCGACGAACCCTGGCTCTCCGACGACGCCGACGCCACCCGGCCGGAGGCCCGCTGGGAGGTGCCGGACGGGGTGACCGTCGAGCAGCTCGCGGAACGACTCGAGGCGATCGGCGAGCGGACCCGCGCCGTCCTCCGCGACTTCCCGCTCTCCGCGACCGCGAGTCCCGGCGGCCGGTTCGCCGCCGACCCGCCGACCCTGGAGTGGATCTGCTTCCACGTGCTGGCGGAGTACGCCCGGCACGCCGGTCACCTCGACATCGTCGTCGAGCTGGCCGGTCGTCCGTGACGAAATGGTTGCCCTCGCGGCCGGAAACGCAACCAGAACGTCACGGACGAGTGGTCACAACCCGCTGACGCCCTCGCCGCCGCCGGCCTGCTCGTCGAAGTTCTCGTGCTCGAGCAGGTGCAGGACCGGGACGCCGATCTTGCGGCGGGCGCGGGAGGTCCAGTCGAGGTGGAAGAACTCCGCGACCACGTGGGGCCGGGTCAGGATGATCGCCTCCCGGCCGTCCACCGCCGAGACCTTCGCGGCCAGGGCGTCGATCGGGGGCTCGGCCACGACCTCTCCGCGGGCGGTGGCGCCGGCGTTCACCAGGGCCGTGAGCGTGGTCTCGAGGTCCCGCTTCGAGCGATCGAGACAGTCCTTCCGGACGGCCTCGAGGTCGACCTCGCGCAGCGCCATCGCGGGCGAGGCCATCACCTCGCCGGCGGCCAACGAGCCCATGCTCGCCTCGATCCGGGCGGCGGCGTCCTCGAGCGGGAGCAGGACGTGGTAGACGACCGGCTCGTCGAGGCCCTCGTGCAGGCTCAGCACCTGCACCGCGTCCTGGGCGCGAGAGCGCCTGCTCGACGAGGAGGACGACGTCGTAGTCCTCAGCACTGCCTGAACTGGTCTCAGCTCATGGCCGCCTCCCTGGGCTTCCGGCTCGTCGGTCGAGCGTGTCGAGACACCCAAAATTCTACCGAGGTCGTAGCCGATTGGCTCCTCCAACTGCTCGTATCCGCAGGATTCCGGGTCCCGGTCGGGGCGCCAGCGCTTGAAGTGGGCCGTGTGCCGGAACCGCCGCCCCTCCATGTGGTCGTACTTCGACCTCCAGCACGAGGTCGGGCCGCAGCGGCGTGAAGCTCAGGTCCTTGCCCGCGCTCCACCGGCTCTGGGTGCCCGGGACCCGGTCGGGGTTGGCGATCGCCCAGTCGGCCCACTCGCCCCACGGGTGGTCCTCGATGCCGACGACCAGCGGCTGGAGCTCCTCGATCAGCTCCGCGCGGCGCTTCTCGGTGAAGCTGGCGCTCACCCCGATGTGCTGCAGCTTGCCGTCGGCGTAGAGGCCCAGCAGCAGGCTGCCCAGCAGCGGCCGCTCGGGGGTGGACGTCTTGTGCTCGCGGTAGCCGGCGAGCACCACGTCGGCGGTCCGCTCGTGCTTGATCTTCAGCATGGTCCGCGCGTTCGGCTGGTACGGCGCCGTCAGCGGCTTGGCGACCACGCCGTCCAGGCCGGCTCCCTCGAACTGGTGGAACCACTCCTCGGCCTCGCGCGGTGTCGGTGGTGGTGCGGGTGAGGTAGCAGGGCCCGTGCAGGCCGGCCAGCGCCTCCTCCATCGCCGCGCGCCGCTCGGCGAACGGCCGGTCGACGTACGCCGTGTCGCCGAGCGCAAGCAGGTCGAACGCGACGAAGCCGGCCGGGGTCTGCTCGCTGAGCAGCTGCACGCGGGACGCGGCGGGGTGGATCCGCTCCTGGAGGGTCTCGAACTCCAGCCGCGGCATCCCGCCGTCCGGGGTGAGCGCGACGAACAGCTCGCCGTCCAGGACGCACCGCTCGGGGAGCTGCTCGCGGACCGCGGCGACGACCTCGGGGAAGTAGCGGGTCAGCGGCTTGGTGTTGCGGCTGGTGAGCTCGACCTCGTCGCCGTCGCGGAACACCAGGCACCGGAAGCCGTCCCACTTCGGCTCGAACGACAGGCCGCCGTACTTCCCCGGGTCGGGGATGCCCGAGACCGACTTGGCGAGCATCGGCTGGACGGGTGGCATCACGGGCAGGTCCACGCCCCCACGCTAGCGGCGCCGGTGGAGCAGCGAGCGCAGCGAGCGTCGTCGGTGGTTGAGCAGCGAGCGTGCGGCGCGTCCCGGTGGTCGAGACGGCGGCGGCGCGCGACCTTCGACCGTGGCGGTACGGCGACCTCGGGCGCGTCGCCGGTCGGCGCCGGGCGCCTCGCTCAACCACCGGTGTCGCGCAGGCCCTCACCTTGGGGACGATCCCCGGTTGGTCTGCCGGGCCTGGGTGCTGCCCCGCCTGGCGGGCCCTAACCTTGGGCACCTATCCCCGGTTGGTCTGCCGGGCCTGGGTGCTGCCCCGCCTGGCGGGCCCTAACCTTGGGCACCTATCCCCGGTTGGTCTGCCGGTAGGGCCCGCCTGACTTTGAATCAGGACTAGCGACGTAGGTTCGACTCCTACCCGGGGAGCCGAGTGGGCCAGTGACACACTGCGCTCATGGACAACCTGACTGTGATCGTGCTGGCCGCGGGCGGTGGCACCCGGATGAAGTCCAAGACCATGAAGGTGCTGCACCCGATGTGCGGGCGCAGCATGATCGGCCACGTCCTCGCCGCCGTGCAGGAGACTGCAGCCGCAGCGGGTCGTGGCCGTCGTGGGCCACCAGCGGGAGCAGGTCGGCGCCCACATCCAGGCCCTGATGCCCGAGGTCGTGCTGGCGGTGCAGGAGACCCAGCAGGGAACCGGGCATGCCGTCCGCGTCGCGATGGAGGCGGTGCGCGACCAGGCGGGAGGTACGGCGTCGGGGACCGTGGTCGTGGCGGCCGGCGACACCCCGCTGCTCGAGGGGGAGAGCCTGCGTCACTTCGTCGCCGAGCACGAGGCCTCCCAGAGCGCGGTCAGCATCCTGAGCGGCGTGGTCGCCGACCCGTTCGGCTACGGGCGCGTCCTGCGCAACGAGGCGGGCGAGGTCGAGGGGATCGTCGAGGAGAAGGACGCCACGGAGGAGCAGCGCGCGATCACGGAGATCAACAGCGGGATCCTCGCCTTCGACGCGGAGTTCCTGGCCGACGCGCTGACCCGGATCGGCAACGACAACGCCAAGGGCGAGTACTACCTGACCGACACGGTGGGGCTGGCCCGGGACGCCGGGCTGACCGTCGGCGCCCACACGATCGACGACGTGATGCAGACCGAGGGCGCCAACGACCGGGTCCAGCTGGCGGCCCTCGGCCGCGAGAAGAACCGGCGGATCGTGACCCGCTGGATGCGCGACGGCGTGACGGTGATGGACCCGGCCACGACCTGGATCGACGCCGACGTCGTGCTCGCCGAGGACGTCACGATCCTCCCGGGCACGCAGCTCCTCGGCGCCACCGTCGTCGGTGAGGACGCCGTGATCGGCCCGGACAGCACGCTCAAGGACTGCGAGGTGGGCGTCGGCGCACGCGTCGTCCGCACCCACGGCGAGCTCGCCGTGATCGGGGAGCAGGCCAGCGTCGGTCCCTTCACCTACCTGCGCCCCGGGACCCGGCTCGGCGTCGCGGGCAAGCTCGGTGCCTTCGTCGAGACCAAGAACTCCCAGGTGGGCGACGGGGCGAAGGTGCCCCACCTCTCCTACGTCGGCGACGCGGAGATCGGGGAGGGCGCCAACATCGGCGCCGGCACCATCTTCGCCAACTACGACGGCGTCGAGAAGCACCGGACGCGGGTCGGCCGGCACGCGAAGACCGGCTCCAACAACACGTTCGTGGCCCCCGTGGCGATCGGTGACGGGGCCGGGACGGCCGGCGGCACCGTCGTACGGCGCGACGTCCCGCCGGGTGCCCTGGCGGTGTCCAGCAGCCCCCAGCGCAACCTGGTCGGCTGGGCGGTCCAGAAGCGCCCGGGGACCGCCCAGGCCGAGGCCGCCGAAGCCGCGGGCGGGGACACGAGTCCAGAAGTTGGGCACGAGGCCCCGGGTGGGGAAGAATCCTAAGTAGGACCGACAGAGCCGATGGTCCTGCTCCGGCAGGACGGCGAGGAGCCCCCCATCGTGACCGGAATGAAGAAGACCACCGAGAAGAACCTGATGGTCTTCAGCGGACGGGCGCATCCCGAGCTGGCCCAGGAGGTCGCCGAGACCCTCGGCACCGACCTGGTCCCGACCTCGGCCTACGAGTTCGCCAACTCCGAGATCTACATCCGCTACGAGGAGTCGGTCCGTGGTTGCGACGCGTTCGTGATCCAGAGCCACACGGCTCCGATCAACGAGTGGATCATGGAGCACCTGATCATGGTCGACGCCCTCAAGCGGGCCTCGGCCAAGCGGATCACGGTGGTGATGCCGTTCTACGGCTACGCCCGGCAGGACAAGAAGCACCGCGGTCGCGAGCCGATCTCCGCGCGGCTGATGGCCGACCTTTTCAAGACCGCCGGCGCCGACCGGCTGATCGTGGTCGACCTGCACGCCGACCAGATCCAGGGCTTCTTCGACGGCCCGGTCGACCACCTGATGGCGCTGCCGATCCTGGCCGACTACGTCAGGGAGAAGTACGGCGACCAGCGGCTGGCCGTGGTCTCCCCCGACGCGGGCCGGATCAAGGTCGCCGAGCGCTGGTCGGCACGGCTCGGCGGCGCGCCGCTGGCCTTCATCCACAAGACCCGCCGCATCGACAAGCCCAACGAGGCCGTCGCCAACCGGGTCGTCGGCGACGTGACTGGCCGGATCTGCGTCCTGGTCGACGACATGGTCGACACCGGCGGCACGATCGTGAAGGCCGCCGAGGCGTTGATGGCCGACGGTGCGGCCGGCGTGATCATCGCCGCCACCCACGCGCTGCTCTCCGACCCGGCCGTGGATCGGCTCAAGAACTGCGAGGCGACCGAGATCATCGTCACCAACACGCTCCCGCTGTCGGCCGACCGTCACTTCGACAAGCTGACCGTCCTCTCCATCGCCCCGCTGATCTCGCGGGCGATCAAGGAGGTCTTCGAGGACGGCTCGGTCACCAGCATGTTCGACGGGCACGCCTGATCGTTCACCCCCGCCGTCCGTGACGATCTGGTTGCTCCCGGGCCCTGCGAGCAACCCGAACGTCACGGACGACGGCTCCGATTCGCGCCGTACGCCGTGCGCGGCTAGGATCATTCGGTTGCCTCGGCGAGGGAGGACCCGGACGGGTTGCTCCGTGATCGACAGGGCTGGTTGACACTCACGTGCGCCGCGCTGACCCGATCACGCGGCGCACTTCCTGCGTCCGGGGCCCGCCACTCGTCGTCGGCGAGACCAGAGACCACAGGAGAGTCGCATGCCCCCCGAGAAGATCACCGCAGAGACCCGCACGGAGTTCGGCAAGGGCGCCGCCCGCCGGATCCGCCGCGAGGACAAGGTCCCCGCCGTCCTCTACACCCACGGCGACGAGCCGCAGCACATCACGCTGCCCGGCCACGACACGATGATGGCGCTCAAGCACGGCGGCGCGAACGCCCTGCTCGAGCTCAGCATCGACGGCAAGAGCCAGCTCGGCCTGACCAAGCAGATCCAGGTCGACCCGATCACCCGCCACCTCGAGCACATCGACTTCGTCGTGGTCAAGAAGGGCGAGAAGGTCACCGTCAACGTGCCGATCCACGTCACCGGCGAGGCCGTCGCGGAGACCCTGGTCGTCACCGAGAACTCCGTCGTGTCGCTCGAGGCCGAGGCCACCCACATCCCCGAGTACATCGAGGTCAGCATCGAGGGCGCCGAGGTCGGCACCCAGATCCACGCCTCGGAGCTCACCCTGCCCCCGGGCTCGCTGCTGCTCAGCGACGACGAGATGCTGATCATCAACGTCACCCAGCAGATGTCCGAGGAGGAGCTCGAGGCGGAGCTGGAGGAGGCCGAGGCCGAGGCCGGCATCGAGCGCGACGAGCACGAGGAGGAGCCCGAGGAGGGCGAGGCCGCCGAGGGCGAGGACGCCGAGCAGGGCGAGGGCGAGGCGCCCGCCGAGGACGCCGAGCAGGAGTAACCCATGTGGCTCGTGGTCGGGCTGGGCAACCCCGGCCCGGCCTACGCCGGACATCGGCACAACGTCGGCCACCTCGTGGCCGCCGAGCTGGCGTCGCGGATGGGTTCGCCGTTCCGGGCGCACAAGTCCGGGCGCGCCGAGGTGGTCGAGGGACGACTGGGGGTTCCGGGCCAACCGGGACCACGCGTCGTACTCGCGCGGCCGCGGTGCTACATGAACGAGTCCGGCGGCCCGGTCAAGGCGCTGGCCTCGTTCTACAAGGTCGAGCCCGCGGGGATCATCGCGATCCACGACGAGCTCGACCTCCCGTTCGGGACGCTGCGGGTCAAGCTCGGCGGCGGCGACAACGGGCACAACGGCCTGCGGTCGCTCCGCTCGTCGCTGGGCACCGGCGACTTCCACCGGGTTCGGGTCGGGATCGGCCGCCCGCAGGGCCGTCGCGACGTCTCCGACTTCGTCCTCTCCGACTACACGGGCGTGGAGCGCAAGGAGCTTCCGTTCCAGGTCGACCGGGCCGCGGACGCCGTCGAGGCGCTGGTCCTCGAGGGGCTCGAACAGACCCAGCAGCAGTTCAACAGCTGACCGAGCCTAGGCTCTGTGCCGTGACTTCCGACCCGCGCCACGACCTGCCCCAGCCGCCCGCAGAGGCCGACGACCACGTCCTGGCCACCTGGCTCGCCACCACGGCCGGTGAGCGCCTGCTCGAGGTCCGCGGCCAGGGCCTGGAGGGCCGGGAGCTGAAGGACGCCGGTGACGCCGCCGCCCAGGAGCTCCTGGCGCGGCTGCTCGCGGAGCACCGGCCCGACGACGCGGTGCTGTCGGAGGAGGCAGCCGACGACAAGGCACGCCTGAGCGCCGGCCGGGTCTGGATCATCGACCCGCTCGACGGAACCCGTGAGTTCTCCGAGCCCCCGCGCGACGACTGGGCCGTCCACGTCGCGCTCTGGACCGACGGGGACCTCGTGGCCGGGGCCGTCGCACAGCCGGCGCTCGGCGAGACGTTCAACACCGGGCAGCCGCCCGTCGTACCGCCACGCACGTCCGAACGTCCCCGGATCGCGGTCTCCCGCACCCGGCCACCCGCGTTCGTCGAGGCGCTCGCCGCCGAGATCGACGCCGAGCTGGTCCCGATGGGCTCCGCGGGGGTGAAGGTGATGTCGGTCGTGCGCGACGTGGCCGATGCCTACGTGCACGCCGGGGGGCAGTACGAGTGGGACAACGCCGCTCCGGTCGCGGTCGCCCGCGCCGCGGGGCTCTTCTGCTCGCGGGTGGACGGCTCGGAGCTCGCCTACAACCAGGACGACGTCTCGCTGCCGGACCTGATCGTGTGCCGGCCCGAGCTGGCCGAGTCGATCGTCGACTTCGTGAAGCGCAACGGCACCGACTGAGCGGAGCGGCGCCCTGCCCAGGGGTGCCGGGTTTCGACACGGTCGGCGCCGGGGCGCCTCCCTGCTCAACCACCGGCGGGACTGCTGCGCGACCTCCAACCACCGGCCCGAGTCAGCGGGTCCTGCGCAACCACCGCTCGACCGGGATCGGCTGGGACGCGCGGTAGCCCTCGGGCAGGAGGATGCTGCCGCGGATGGTCAGGTAGTAGATCTGCCAGTGGTAGTAGCCGTGGAAGGCCCGGGGGTTGCGCTCCATCCGCTCCGCCAGCAGCGTCACGCCGCGGACGTAGGCGGTGGAGTTGTTGTAGCGGTAGAGCGCCCCGGCGACGCCGCCCGGCCGGGTGAACCCCTGGTCGGCGAGGAACCGGCCGGCCGCCAGGATCGCGTCGCGGGGCTCGTTGATGTCGCCCCTGCCGTAGATCTCCCAGGTGCTCGGGATGAACTGCATCGGGCCCTGCGCACCGGCCACCGAGGTCCCGCGGATCCGGCCCATCCCCGTCTCCACGAGGTTGATCGCCGCGAGGTAGTTCCAGTCGACGCCGAAGCGCTTCTCCGCGGCGCGGTACGCCGCGAGCAGGGTGCGCGCCGGTGCGGGCCGGACGATCCGCCAGGCCGGCAGCTCGTCGGCCAGGTCGCCCTTCCGGGTCGGGTGCATCGAACGGAAGGCCCGCCGGGACGCGACGTTGGCCGCCACCGTCCGCCGCAGGCCCGGGGAAGCTCTGCCCGCACCCGTCGGTCCCAGCCCGGCCGGGTGCCGAGCTCGCGGTAGGCGACCTGCTGCAGGTGGCCGGCCGCGGCCAGGACGTCGTCGGGGGTGCCCGGGTCGGCGATGGCCCGTTCCGCGGCCACGAGCTGCGCGACGACCTGGCGCGGTGAGCCCGCCTCGCTCGGCGGACCCTCGAGGGCGCGGGCGAGCTCGCGGGGCAGCGCACCGCCCGCGGGGGGCTGCCTCGGGACTGGGTCCCGGCTCGGAGGCAGAGGAGCGCTCGGCCCGCGGCTCGGCGGTCGACTCCGCTGCGGGTTCGGGCGCGGTGGAGCACGCCGTGAGCGCGATGCCCACGACCAGGGTCGGAATCCAACGTGACGGGGTCACCCCTCCTGTGTACCCGACACGGGGCAAACGGGTGGACGGGCCGGGCCCCTCACGCGAGGCTGTGCGCCATGACGTCTCTCATCGCGCACACCACGATCGACTGCCGCAACGCCTACGAGCTCTCCGAGTGGTGGAAGCCGGTGCTGGGGTACGCCGACCTCGACGGCGACCACAACGAGCCCGGCCACGAGGAGTGCATGATCCGTGACCCCGAGACCGGTCACCAGCTGTTGTTCATCGAGGTCCCCGACGAGAAGTCGGTGAAGAACCGGGTCCACTTCGACCTCCGGCCGCGCACCGGGACGCGCGACGAGGAGCTGGCCCGGCTGCTGGCCCACGGCGCCACCGAGGTGGCCGACCTGCGCGGCAAGTACGGACCCGGCACGGGGTGGGTCGTGCTCGCGGATCCGGAGGGGAACGAGTTCTGCATCCTCCGCTCCGAGGCGGAGATCGCGGCGACGTAGACTCGCTCCCGACCCCCCTCCGGGCCCGGAAGGGGGCTCTTGTGGCGCGCAGCCAGGAGCTGAGGGAGTTTCCGTTGAGCCTGACCGGACTGGCCGACGCGGTCCTCGCCGACCCGACCTTGGCCGCCGCGGTCGAGGATGCCCGGGGCGGGCTCGTCCCGACCCTCGACCTGACCGGTCCGGCCGCCCTTCGGCCGTTCGTGGTGCGCGGACTGCTCGAGGCCGGGCGCACGGTGCTGGCCGTCACCCCGACCGCCCGCGAGGCCGAGGACCTCGTCGAGGCGCTGGGCGCCCTCGTGGATCCCGCCCTGGTCGGCTACTACCCGAGCTGGGAGACGCTGCCGCACGAGCGGCTCAGCCCGCGCAGCGACACCGTCGGTCGCCGGCTTGCCGTGCTGCGGCGACTCCGGCACCCGGGGACCGACGCGTCCAACGGGCCACTCCGCGTCGTGGTCTCCCCGGTTCGCTCTGTGCTGCAGCCCCAGGTGAGCGGTCTCGGCGACCTCGAGCCCGTCGAGCTGGTGCCGGGGGACACGGTCGCCCTGGAGGACGTCGTACGCCGGCTCGCGGATGCCGCCTACTCACGGGTCGACCTGGTGGAGAGGCGGGGCGAGTTCGCGGTCCGCGGCGGGATCGTCGACGTCTTCCCGCCGACCGAGGAGCACCCGCTGCGGGTGGAGTTCTGGGGGGATGACGTCGAGGAGATCCGTACGTTCGCGGTCGCGGACCAGCGAACCCTCGAGCCGGTCGACCGGTTGTGGGCACCGCCGTGCCGCGAGCTGCTGCTGACGCCCGAGGTGCGTGAACGCGCGGCCGAGCTCGGCCGTCGCCACCCGCAGCTGGTGGAGCTCACCGACAAGATGGCTGCCGGCATCGCGGTCGAGGGGATGGAGTCGCTGGCGCCGGTCCTCGTCGACGACATGGAGCTGCTGGTCGACCTGATGCCCGCCGACACGCACGTGCTGGTGGTCGACCCGGAACGCGCGCGGTCCCGGGCCCACGACCTGGTCGCGACGAGCGAGGAGTTCCTGGGCGCGAGCTGGGCGGCGGCGGCCGGTGGCGGGACGGCACCGATCGACCTGGGCGCCGCGTCGTACCGGGCCATCGCGGACGTCCGCGAGCACGCGCTCGCCCACGACAAGCCGTGGTGGACGATGAGCCCGTTCGGGCTGGACGAGGGTCTCGATACGCTCGCTGACGCTCGCTACTCGACCACCGAAAGCAGTGCCGTCGAGACGCGGACCCTCCCCGCCACCCCGGCCGAGGCCTACCGCGGCGACATCGAGGCCGCGATCAAGGACGTCGCCCAGTGGCGCGCCGACGGCTTCCGGGTGGTCGTCGTGCACCCCGGCCACGGCCCGGCGGAGCGGATGGTCGAGGTGCTGGGGGAGCACGACGTACCGGCCCGGCTGGTCGACTCCATCGGCGACCCGGTCGACCCCGATGTGGTCGACCGTGACGTGCGCGTCGCTCGGGCACGGGTTCGTCGACGCGACCAACAGGATCGTCCTGCTGACCGGGGACGACATCTCCGGGCAGACGTCGTCCACCCGCGACATGCGCAAGATGCCCGCCCGCCGCAAGAAACAGATCGACCCGCTGGAGCTGCGGGCCGGCGACTACGTCGTTCACGAGCAGCACGGTGTGGGCCGCTTCGTGGAGATGAAGCAGCGCGAGGTGGCCGGCGCGACGCGGGAGTACCTCGTCCTGGAGTACGGCGCCTCCAAGCGTGGCGGTCCGCCCGACCGGCTCTACGTGCCGGCCGACGCGCTCGACCAGGTGACGCGGTACGTCGGGGGCGAGCAGCCGAGCCTGGACCGGCTCGGCGGCGCCGACTGGACGAAGCGGAAGAACCGGGCGCGCAAGGCGGTCCGGGAGATCGCGGCCGAGCTGATCAAGCTGTACGCCGCGCGGCAGGCCACCCAGGGCTACGCGTTCGGCCCGGACTCGCCGTGGCAGCGGGAGCTGGAGGACGCCTTCCCGTTCACCGAGACGCCCGACCAGCTGACCACCGTCGACGAGGTCAAGGGCGACATGCGGCTCAGCGTGCCGATGGACCGCCTGGTGTGCGGCGACGTCGGCTACGGCAAGACCGAGATCGCGGTCCGGGCCGCGTTCAAGGCGGTGCAGGAGGGCAAGCAGGTCGCCGTCCTCGTCCCGACCACCCTGCTGGTGACCCAGCACTACTCGACGTTCGCGGAGCGGATGAGCGGCTTCCCGGTGAACCTGCGCGGCCTGAGCCGGTTCCAGACCGACAAGGAGGCACGCGAGGTCATTGCCGGCCTCGCCGAGGGCACCGTCGACATCGTGATCGGCACCCACCGGCTGCTCAACCCCGACATCAAGCTCAAGGACCTCGGGCTGATCATCGTCGACGAGGAGCAGCGCTTCGGGGTCGAGCACAAGGAGCAGATGAAGCGGCTGCGGACCTCGGTCGACGTCCTGAGCATGAGCGCGACGCCGATCCCGCGCACCCTGGAGATGGCGGTGACCGGCATCCGCGAGATGTCCACCATCACCACCCCGCCCGAGGAGCGGCACCCGGTGCTCACCTACGTCGGCGGCTACGAGGACCGTCAGGTCACCGCCGCGATCCGGCGCGAGCTGCTGCGCGAGGGGCAGGTCTTCTACATCCACAACCGGGTCTCCTCGATCGAGAAGGCGGCAGCGCGGCTGCGGGACCTGGTGCCCGAGGCCCGGGTGGCGACCGCGCACGGCCAGATGGGGGAGCACCAGCTCGAGCAGGTGATGCTCGACTTCTGGGAGAAGCGCTTCGACGTGCTGGTGTGCACGACGATCGTCGAGTCCGGGCTCGACGTGTCCAACGCCAACACCATGATCATCGAGCGGGCCGACGCCCTCGGGCTCAGCCAGCTCCACCAGCTGCGCGGCCGGGTCGGACGCTCCCGGGAGCGCGCCTACGCCTACTTCCTCTACCCGCAGGAGAAGCCGCTCACCGAGACCGCCCACGAGCGGCTGGCCACCCTCGCCCAGCACTCCGACCTCGGTGGCGGGATGGCGATCGCGATGAAGGACCTCGAGATCCGCGGCGCAGGCAACCTGCTCGGCGGCGAGCAGTCCGGCCACATCGCCGACGTCGGCTTCGACCTCTACGTCCGGCTGGTCGGGGAGGCGGTCAACGAGTTCAAGGGTGACGCTGAACCGGAGCTGCGCGAGGTCCGGATCGAGCTCCCGGTCGACGCCCACCTGCCGCACGACTACATCCCCAGCGAACGGCTGCGGCTCGAGATGTACAAGCGGCTCTCCGAGGTCCGGGCCGACCTCGACGTCGACACGATCGAGGCGGAGATGATGGACCGCTACGGCAACCCGCCGACCGAGGTGGTCTCGCTGCTCCTGGTGGCCCGGTTCCGGGCGCGGGCCCGGCAGGCGGGGATCGGGGAGGTCACGATCGCGGGCAAGTTCGTCCGGTTCGCGCCGGTCTCGCTGCCGGAGTCGCGCGTCGTACGCCTCCAGCGGCTGCACCCCCGGAGCGTCGTCAAGGCCCAGGCAGGCAGCGTGCTGGTCCCGCGTCCCGCCATGCCCGGCGCCGGGTCACGTCCGCTGGCCGGGATCGCCCTGCTTGAATGGGCCCGCTCGGTGATCGACGACGTGATCGATCCCGCGGCGCCGCAGGCTGCACCATCGAAGGAGTCTCCGTGAGCAAGCCCTCTCTCACCGGCCCGCGCGCCCGCACCGCCGTGCTCGGTGCGCTGGCCGCGATCCTGCTGACCGGCTGCGCCGGCGCCAGCCCCGGCGTCGCCGTCCAGGTGGGCGAGGAGACGATCACCACCAACGAGCTCGACGAGCGGGTCACGGAGTACTGCGAGGCGCTCGAGCAGCAGCTCGAGGCCAACGCCACGACCGTGCTCAACCGCATCTTCCGCGCGCGGGATGGCCGGCTCGATGGCGGAGCGGTCGATGGCCGAGCAGATCGCCGAGCAGTACGCCGTCGAGCCGGGTCACGTGTACGACGACAAGGTGGCGTCCCTCGAGCAGAGCGTCGCCGTGCTGCCCGAGGACGTCCAGCAGGTCGTGGTCGACGTCGAGTCCCAGGCCACCTACGTCGAGGCGATCAAGGCCGAGGTCGGTGAGCTGCTGCTCACCGAGGAGAACGGGACCGGCGGCGCCTACACCGACCAGGTCGCGCGCGGCTCGCAGGCCTTCAACGACTGGGCCGCCGAGAACGAGATCACCTTCGACCCCGCACTGGGCGTGGACCTGGTCGACGGCCAGCTCACCCGCGTCGACACCTCCCTGTCCTACGCGGTCGGACAGGAGGCCCGCGACGGCGGGGCGGAGCAGCCCGACCCGGCGTACGCCCGCGCGCAACCCGCCTCCCACCGCTGCAACTGACCCACGCGTGCCATGACGGAGCAGGGTCCACTCGTCGACTTCCTCGAGGTGATGCGCCGGCTGCGGCGCGAGTGCCCCTGGAAGGCGGAGCAGACGCACCGGTCGCTCGCGCGCTACCTGCTCGAGGAGACCCACGAGACCCTCGAGGCGATCGACACCGGTGACACCGAGCACCTCCGCGAGGAGCTCGGTGACCTGCTGCTGCAGGTCTACTTCCATGCCGTGATCGCCGAGGAGGACGGCGAGTTCACCCTCGAGGACGTCGCCGGCGACATCATCGCCAAGATGCGGCGCCGCAACCCGCACGTCTTCGACCCCTCCGCGGGGTCGCCGGGCGACGCGGCCTCGGTCAACGAGCTGTGGGAGTCGATCAAGGCGACCGAGAAGCGGCGTACCTCGCCGACCGAGGGCCTGCCGCCCGGCCTGCCCGCGCTGCTGTACGCCGACAAGGTGCTCGACCGGCTCGAGCGCGCTCGAGCGCGCCTGGAGCGGCCAGCGGCGCCGCCTCGGCGCGGCCACGCCTCCCACCTCGCGGGAGGTGGGGGAGCGGCTGCTGGAGGTCGTGGCCGAGGCGCGGTCGGCCGGGGTGGACCCCGAGCAGGCGCTGCGCGACGCCGTACGCCGGCTGACCTGAGCGGGCCGCGGGCCGACGCGCCGGTGTCGGCTTCCGCCCGGACGTCCCGGCGGCGGGCCATCCCCGGATCGCGGCAACCCCGCCGTTAGGCTGGCGACTGTCCGCCACCGACCCCACCCAGCCAGCAGGAGCCCACCACCGTGGCATCGATCGAAGCCGTCGGCGCCCGCGAGATCCTCGACTCGCGCGGCAACCCCACCGTCGAGGTCGAGGTCGCCCTCGACGACGGGTCCTACGCCCGGGCTGCGGTGCCCAGTGGCGCCTCCACCGGACAGTTCGAGGCGGTCGAGCTCCGCGACGGCGGGAAGCGCTACCTCGGCAAGGGGGTCGGCAAGGCCGTCACCGCCGTGGTGCAGCAGATCGGTCCCGCGATCGAGGGCCTGGCCGCCGACGACCAGCGCCTGGTCGACCAGACGATGCTGCAGCTCGACGCCACCCCCAACAAGGCGAGCCTGGGCGCCAACGCCATCCTCGGTGACGTCGCTCGCGGTCGCCAAGGCGGCCGCCGACTCCGCGGGGCTGCCGCTCTACCGCTACGTCGGCGGACCCAACGCCCACCTGCTGCCGGTCCCGATGCTGAACATCCTCAACGGTGGCGCCCACGCCGACACCAACGTCGACATCCAGGAGTTCATGATCGCGCCGGTCGGGGCCCCCACCTTCCGCGAGGCTCTCCAGCACGGCGCCGAGGTCTACCACGCGCTCAAGGCGGTGCTGAAGAAGAAGGGCCTGGCCACCGCGGTCGGCGACGAGGGCGGCTTCGCGCCGGACCTGCCGTCCAACCGCGACGCCCTCGACCTGATCGCGGAGGCCGTCAAGCAGGCTGGCCTCACGCTCGGCAGCGACGTGGTGCTCGCCCTCGACGTCGCGGCCAGCGAGTTCTGCGAGAAGGGGAAGTACTCCTTCGAGGGCAAGCAGAAGTCGGCCGAGGAGATGACCGCCTACTACGCCGACCTCGTCTCGTCCTACCCGATCGTCTCGATCGAGGACCCGCTCGACGAGGACGACTGGGACGGCTGGAAGGCGATCACCGACGAGCTCGGCTCGCGCACGCAGCTCGTGGGCGACGACCTGTTCGTCACCAACGTCGAGCGCCTCCAGCGCGGCATCGACGGCGGCCAGGCCAACGCGCTGCTGGTGAAGGTCAACCAGATCGGCTCGCTGACCGAGACCCTCGACTCCGTGGAGCTCGCCCACCGCAACGGGCTGCGCTGCATGATGAGCCACCGCTCCGGCGAGACCGAGGACACCACGATCGCCGACCTCGCGGTCGCCACCAACGTCGGCCAGATCAAGAGCGGCGCTCCGGCCCGCTCGGACCGTACGGCGAAGTACAACCAGCTGCTGCGGATCGAGGAGGAGCTCGGCGACGCCGCGCGCTACGCCGGAGCCGGTGCCTTCCCGAGGTTCCAGGGCTGACATGCCCACCAACCGCCGGACACCTCGGGGCGCCGGCCGCCCGCGCAGCCGCACCGGACCCGGCCGCGGCTCCGCAGGCCGCGGCGCCAGGCCCCTGGCCGGGTCGGCCGCGGCCGCGAGCGAGCCCCGTCGTCCCCGGTTCACCGGCCGCGCCGCGATCCTCGTCCTGGTGCTCGCCGTGCTCACCGTCTCCTACGCCTCGTCCCTGCGCGCCTACCTCCAGCAGCGCGCGCACATCGCCCACGTCAAGGAGCAGATCGCCGAGCGCGCGGAGAACATCGACGACCTCGAGCGTGAGAAGCGACGGTGGCACGACCCGGCCTACGTCCAGGCCCAGGCCCGGGAGCGGTTCGGCTACCTGATGCCCGGCGAGACGTCGTACGTCGTCCTCGGCGAGGACGGCAAGCCGCTGTCGGAGGGCACCACGCTGCCCGACGCCTCCGACGTGGGCGACCGCACGCCGACCGCGTGGTGGACCAGCGCCTGGGACTCCGTCGAGCTGGCCGGGAACCCGCCGCGGGAGACCAGCCCGCCGGCGACCGACATCAAGGCGCCGGCGGAGGAGATCGGCCAGTGATCGACCCCGCCGACGAGGCGGCGGTCGCGGCCCAGCTCGGCCGCGAGCCTCGGGCGATCCATGCCGTGGGCCACCGCTGCCCGTGCGGCAACCCCGACGTCGTGACCACCGAGCCGCGGCTGCCCAACGGGACGCCGTTCCCCACCACGTTCTACCTGACCTGTCCCCGCGCTGCCTCCCGGATCGGGACGCTGGAGGGTTCGGGCCTGATGAAGGAGATGCAGGACCGGCTGGCCGCCGACCCCGATCTCGCCGCCGCCTACCGGGCCGCCCACGAGCGGTACCTCGCGGCCCGGGCCGAGCTCGGTGCGGTACCCGAGATCGAGGGGGTCTCGGCCGGCGGGATGCCCGACCGCGTGAAGTGCCTGCACGTCCTGGCCGGCCAGTCCCTCGCCCAGGGCCGGGGCGTCAACCCGCTCGGCGACGAGGTGCTCGACCTGCTCGGGGACTGGTGGCGGCCCGGTGCCTGCGTGGAGGTCGCCGAATGACTGGTCCTGAGGAGGTCGCGCAGCGACCGTCTCGAAGGGTCGCGGCGATCGACTGCGGCACCAACACGATCAAGCTGCTGATCGGCGACCTGCCCGAGGTGGTGGTCCGCGAGACCCGGATGGTGCGGCTCGGCCAGGGCGTGGACCGCACCGGCCGGCTGGCCGACGAGGCGCTCGAGCGGGCCTTCGCGGCGATCGACGAGTACGCCGCGCTGGTCGCGGAGCATCCCGTCGAGCGGATCCGGTTCTGCGCCACCTCCGCCACGCGGGACGCCGACAACGGTGCGGACTTCGCCGACGGGGTCCGCGCCCGGCTCGGCGTGACGCCCGAGGTGCTGTCGGGACGCGAGGAGGCCGCGCTGGCCTACGACGGCGCGATCCGGCACCTCAACGCCCGGCCGCCCGAGCCGGTGCTCGTGATCGACATCGGTGGTGGCTCGACCGAGCTGATCCTCGGGGCGTCCTCGCCGGAGTCGGTGCACTCGATGGACATCGGCTCGGTGCGGCTGCACGAGCGACACCTCCACTCCGACCCGCCGACGCCCGCGGAGATCGAGGCGTGCGTCGCCGACATCGACGACGCCCTCGACCAGTGCCCCGTCGATCCCGCCGACGCGGCCACCGTGGTGGGGATCGCCGGCACCGTGCTGTCGGTGGTGGCCGGTGTGCTCGACCTGCCGACGTACGACCGCGACGTGCTCGACCAGGCCGAGGTGCCGGTGGCCGACGTCCTCACCTTCGTGGACCGGCTGGTGGCGATGCCGCTCGAGGAGCGGCTCGCCCTGCCGTGGCTGCACCCGGGTCGCGCCGACGTGATCGACGCCGGCGCGCTGGTGCTGGCGAGGGTGCTGCGCCGTGCCCGCGTGGAGACGCTGCTCGCCTCGGAGGCCGACATCCTCGAGGGCATCGCCTGGTCGATCAGCGCTCCCCGGGGTTTGGAGTCCGACGAGGAGGGAACGGAGCGGTCATGACGGATCCGACGACGACCCGACAGACGGAGGACAGGAGCCGCCTCTGGGTGCCGTGGTGCACCGGCTCTCCGAGCAGATCCCCGAGCTGGTCCGCAGCGAGATCCGGCTCGCCCAGGCCGAGCTCGCCCAGAAGGGCAAGGCCGCGGGAATCGGGCTGGGCATGTTCGGCGCCTCCGGCCTGCTGGCCTTCCTCGGCCTCGAGGCCCTGGTGGCGACCGCGATCATCGCGCTCGCGGAGGCGCTCCCGGCGTGGGCGGCCGCACTGATCGTCACCGCTGCCCTGCTCGCGGCCGCCGGAGTGGCGGCGCTGCAGGGCAAGAACAAGGTCACCAGCGCGACTCCGCCCAAGCCTGAGCTCGCCATGGACGGCGTCCGCGAGGACATCGCCGTGATGAAGGGAGACCACCCGTGACGGACCCCAGCCCGAAGCAGAAGCCCGAGGAGATCGAGGCCGACATCGCGCGGCAGCGCGAGGAGCTCGCGGACACCGTCTCCGCGCTCGGTGCGAAGCTCGACGTGAAGTCGCGCGCCCAGGACAAGGCGGCCGAGATCAAGGACAAGGCCACGACCGAGACCGGCAAGCCCCGCCCAGACCTCGCGGCAGCGGCCGGAGCCGCCGTGGCCGCCCTCGTCGGCCTGGTCGTGTGGCGACGCCGGAGCCGCTGAGCGCGGAGCTGCCGCACCCGGTCACGGGAGCGCCGTACGCCTCACCGGTCCCCGCGGGTTCCGGCTGGCCCGAGGACCCTGCCCCGGCCGGGACGCCGGTGGCGACCACCGCCGCGCAGGTACGTCGCCTCGCCCGCACCGACGACCTGGCCGAGCTCGAGGCGCGGACCTCGGTCTGCGGGGCCTGCCGCCGGCTCGTCCGCTGGCGCGAGGACGTCGCACGCGACAAGCGGGCGGCGTTCGCGGACCAGCCCTACTGGGGACGGCCGATCGCCGGGTGGGGATCGCCCACCCCGCGGATCCTGATCGTCGGACTGGCGCCCGCGGCGCACGGCGGCAACCGGACCGGCCGGGTGTTCACCGGCGACAGCTCCGGGGACTGGCTGTTCGCGAGCCTGCACCGCTGCGGACTGGCCACCCAGGCGACCTCGGAGCACGCAGGCGACGGGCAGGAGCTGGTCGACGCGCGGATGGTCGCGACCGTCCGCTGCGCACCGCCGGCCAACAAGCCCACCCCGGCCGAGCGGGACACCTGCGCGCCGTGGCTGGCGGCCGAGCTCGCCCTGCTGGCGCCGTACGTGCGCGTCGTGGTGGCGCTGGGCGCCTACGGCTGGGCCGGCGCCCTCACGGCGTACGCCGGTCTTGGGTACGACGTGCCGCGACCGCGACCGCGGTTCGGGCACGGCGCGCGCGTGGACCTGGGGGGCGTGACCCTGCTCGGGTGCTACCACCCCAGCCAGCACAACACGTTCACCGGCCGGCTGACGCCGGAGATGCTGGACGAGGTGTTCCGCGCTGCTCGCGCACTGGCAGACTCGTAGAGTGACCCTCCACGCCATCACCGTCCTCGGCCACGACCGCCCCGGGATCATCGCGGAGGCCACCGGCCGGCTGGCCGGGCTCGGCCTCAACCTCGAGGACTCCACGATGACGCTGCTGCGTGGGCACTTCGCGATGATGCTGATCTGCGAGGGCTCCGCCGGCGAGGCCGAGATCGAGGCCGCGCTCGCGCCGCTGGTCGCGGACCGCTCGCTGACCGTGACCGTCCGCGAGGTTCCCGAGGAGCACCACTGGGCGACCGACGGCACGTCGTGGGTGCTGACCGTGCACGGCGGCGACCGTCCCGGCATCGTCTCCTCCGTCGTCGGCGAGGTCGCGAAGGTCGGCGGCAACATCACCGACCTGACCACCCGGCTGGCGGGGACCTCTACCTGCTGGTCGCCGAGATCGACCTGCCGGCCGCCACCGACGTGCCGGCGGTCGAGGCGGCGATCCAGGCCGTGGCCAGCTCCCTGGGCGTGGGCGCGACCCTGCGCCCTGCGGAGGCCGACGAGCTGTGAGCGAGCCGCTCGTCGCGGCGTGGACGGAGGCGTCGCTGGGCGTCGAGGGCACGCGTCCTGGACGTGGTGCGCGCACCCGCCGCCGTGCTGTCCACGACCGGGGCGAGCGTCGATCCGATGTCCCCCGAGGTCGTCCAGCTGGCCGCCGACCTCGTCGCGACGATGCGGGTCAGCCCCGGCTGCGTGGGGCTCGCCGCCCCGCAGGTCGGGGTCGGGGCGAGGGTGTTCTGCGTCGACGTCTCGGCGCACCCGAAGACGCGGAACCACCACGGGACGTTCGTGCTGTGCAACGCTGAGGTGGTGGAGGCGTCGCGCAACGAGAAGGCCCGCGAGGGCTGCATGAGCGTCCCCGACCTCACCGGCGACGTGAAGCGGGCGACGCGGGTCGTCGTACGCGCGCAGCTGCCGGGTACCGGAGCACCGGTCACCCTGACCGCGGACGCCTTCGAGGCGCGCGCACTCCAGCACGAGATCGACCACTGCGAGGGACTGCTCTTCCTGGACCGGGCGGCCGGGGCGCACGCGATCCACCCCCGCAAGACCTACTTATGACGCTGGTCCGACCGATCCGCCGGCCCCCGTATCCCAACCGGCAGAGGAAGTCGCCTTAAAAGCGATCCAGTGTGGGTTCGACCCCCACCGGGGGCACCACCCCAGCACGCCGTGGCCTGTTCGGGCCATTCCGTCGCGGCCACCCTGCACCTCAATCTGGTTCCTGACCGCCGCGCGGAGGTCCCGCGCGGATCGGGGGAGGGAACACCCATGCGCAAGAAGCTCTCGTTCGTCATCGCTGCTGCCGTGCTCGTCGCACTCGCCGCGACCAACCCGTATCTCGCCCAGGCGGCGGCGATGATCACGGGCGGCGACATCAAGGACGGCACCGTGGCCTCGGTCGACCTCAAGGACGGCACCGTGGCGGGGGTCGACATCGCGGCCGACACGGTCAGGGGCAGCGACGTCCGGAACGGCAGCGCTGACGAAGCCCGACTTCGCCGCGGGGACGCTCGGCGCTTCGGCGTACGGCCTGGTGAATGCCAACGGCGGTGGCGATCCTACTCTCGCCACGGCCGTGAGCTCGGGCGTTGTCTCCGTGATCCCGTGACGACGTGTGGCCCGGCCGCTACTGCGTCGAGCTGTCCCCCGGCATCGACCGGACCGTCGTCTCCGGTGGCGATGGTCGACTGGCCCGGGACCACCGGCAATGAGGGCGCGGCCTCGGTGATGTACAACGGGCAGTGTGGCACGAACGGCGTCAGATTCATCACCGAGCGGCTGACCGTCAGCGGCGGACCGTGCTGTCCGAGGGGCCGTCGAGCGACGTCGCCTTCACGTTCATCGTCCCCTAGCCCGGGTGCCCGGCACGACCCGAGGCTGAAGGATTCCTGAATCTCCACGCAGCACGGAACAGCGCCCCCCTCGGGCACGTTGAAACAGGCAGCACCCGTCTAGACTGGGTGCACGAAGGTGTGCCGTCAGATTGACGGCCATCGCCTCCAAGGAGGAGACCATGCAGAGCAACAACCCGGTGTTCCGGCGCTCGGATGCCTTCAACGGGGCCTCCACCAACGCCTACGGCAACCAGACCTACCCCGGGAACGGCGCCGCCCACCAGGGCTACGGCCAGTCCCCCTACGGCCAGACCGGCCACGACCAGCCGGGCGCCCCGGTCACCACCGGCGCCCCGATGACCATCGACTCCGTCGTCCAGAAGACCGCCATCGCGCTGGGCGTCGTCTTCGTGACGGCCGCACTCACCTGGTGGTTCACCGGTGACATCCGCGAGGGTGCCCCCGGCGCCGAGGAGAACATGGGGCTGCTCTACCTCGCCCTCATGGTCGGCTCGTTCGGCGCCTTCGGGCTGTCGCTGGTCAACTCGTTCAAGCGGGTGGTCAGCCCGCCGCTGGTGCTGGCGTTCTGCGCGCTCGAGGGCGTCGCGCTGGGTGCGCTGAGCAAGTTCTTCGACTCGATGTTTGCGACGGACGGCACCGGCTCGATCGTGATGCAGGCCGTGGTCGGCACCTTCGCCGCGTTCGCCGGCACGTTGGCGGCCTACAAGTTCTTCAACATCAAGGTCGGCAACAAGTTCCGTACCTTCGTCGTCGCCGCCATGTTCGGCATGGTCGGCCTGGGCCTCCTCGAGATGCTGCTCAGCGCCTTCAGCTCCGAGATCGGCCTCTTCGGCTTCGGCGCGATGGGCCTGCTGTTCTCGGTCGCCGGCCTGGTGCTCGGTGTGTTCATGCTGATCCTCGACTTCGACTTCGTCGAGCAGGGCATTGCGGCCGGGATCGAGGAGCGCGAGTCGTGGCGCGCCGCGTTCGCGATGACCGTCAGCCTGGTCTGGATCTACACCAACCTGCTCCGGATCCTGGCGATCTTCAGCCAGGAGTGACACCAGGACTCAGCCTGGCGTGAACCACCGTCGAGTCGGCGCAAGTTACTCCAACTTGCGCCGACTCGACGCATTTCCGGGCGTAACTTGCGCCGGGTCGGCGGACTGGGGGGCCTCGGTCGTGGCCTGCGGTTCGCGGCGGCGGTGCCGGAGCTCCACCCAGAGCCCGCGGACGCCGCGACGGGAGCCGCCCACCTCGGTCCCGCCGAGCTCGGTGCCGGGCGTGTTCGCCGCCCGGACGGCGGCGGCCGCGACCGGCAGCACGCCCTCGCCGCGGTAGGCCTCCGGTGCGACCTCCTCCTCGCGGACCAGGTCCAGCGCGGCCAGCACGGAGGGGAGGACCGCGGTCACCATCGACCGGTAGCCGTCCGCGGACGGGTGGAACTGGTCGGGCCCGAAGAGTACGGCGGGCGCGGCGGCGAACTCCGGCCCGAGGATCGAGCCCAGCGAGACCGTCCGGCCGCCGGCCTCGACGACGGCGATCGACTGGGCCGCCGCCAGCCGGCGTGACCACGCGCGGGCGACCTGCTTGAGCGGGGGAGCGATCGGCTTGATCGTGCCGAGGTCCGGGCAGGTGCCGACCACGACCTCCACGCCGGCGCCCCGCAGTCGTCGTACCGCGGTGGCGAGGTGCTGCACCGAGTGCGCCGGCCACACGGTGTGGGTGACGTCGTTGGCGCCGATCGAGATCACCGCGACATCGGGGGAGGTGGGCAGCGCGCGGTCCACCTGCGCGGCCAGGTGGGAGGACTCCGCGCCCACGACCGCGAACTCGCGCAGGTGCACCCGCCGGTCGGCGCTCTCCGCCAGCCCGCTGGCCAGGAACGCCCCCGGGGTCTCCTCCACCCGCGCCACGCCGTAGCCCGCGGCGCTGGAGTCGCCGAGCAGGGCGACCTTGATCGCCGGGCCGGGCCGGCCGCGGCCGTACCAGCCGGTGGAGTCCGGCGGCGGCTCGTCCCGCGGGTCGCCGATCGCCTTCCTGGCGAGCTTGGCCTCGAGCGTGAGGACGCCGTACAGCGCGCCGCCCAGCGCCGAGACACCCCCGCCGCCGTACGCCGCTGCTGCTGCCAGCTTGCGTGCCGCGCCTGCCTTCCCCACGCGCTCACTGTACGGAGTCGGCGTTGATCTAGATTGAGAACGTGCAGTACGTGAACTCACTCCTGGACCTGATCGGCAACACCCCGCTGCTGCGGCTCGCGACGTCCCTGGACGAGGTGGGCGAGCGGGACGGTGGCCCGCTGGTGCTGGCGAAGATCGAGTACCTCAACCCCGGGGGCTCGGTGAAGGACCGGATCGCGACCCGGATGATCGAGGCCGCCGAGGCGTCGGGAGAGCTGCAGCCCGGAGGGACGATCGTCGAGCCCACCTCCGGCAACACCGGCGTCGGACTGGCGATGGTGGCCCAGGCCAAGGGCTACCACTGCGTCTTCGTGTGCCCCGACAAGGTGAGCGAGGACAAGCGCAACGTGCTCAAGGCGTACGGCGCCGAGGTGGTGGTCTGCCCGACGGCGGTGGACCCCGACCACCCCGACTCCTACTACAACGTCTCCGACAAGCTCGCCTCGCAGCCGGGGGCGTGGAAGCCGGACCAGTACTCCAACCAGCAACAACCCGCGCTCCCACTACGAGACCACCGGGCCGGAGATCTGGGAGCAGACCGACGGCACGGATCACCCACTTCGTCTGCGGGGTCGGCACCGGCGGCACGATCAGCGGCATCGGGCGCTACCTCAAGGAGAAGAACTCCGCCGTCCAGATCATCGGCGCCGACCCGGCCGGTTCCGTCTACTCCGGCGGCAGCGGCCGGCCCTACCTCGTGGAGGGTGTCGGCGAGGACTTCTGGCCGGAGTGCTACGACCGCGACATCGCGGACCGGATCATCGAGGTCTCCGACGCCGACTCGTTCGCCTTCACCCGGCGGCTGGCCCGCGAGGAGGCGCTGCTGGTGGGCGGCTCGTCCGGGATGGCGGCGTACGCCGCGAAGCAGCTGGCCGAGGAGCTCGCCGACACTCCCGAGGGGGACGACGCCGTGATCGTCGTCCTGCTCCCCGACTCGGGGCGCGGGTACCTGACCAAGGTCTTCAACGACGAGTGGCTGGCGCAGTACGGCTTCGCCGTCGGTCCGGCCGACGACGTGGAGAAGACGATCGGGGAGGTGCTGCGTGGCAAGTCCGGCCAGCTGCCCGACCTGGTGCACACCCACCCGGGGGAGACCATCGCCGAGGCGGTCGCCATCCTCCAGGAGTACGGCGTCTCGCAGATGCCCGTGGTGCGCGCGGAGCCGCCGATCGTGGCCGCCGAGGTGGCCGGGTCGGTCTCGGAGCGGACCCTGCTCGACGCGCTGTTCACCGGCAAGGCGAAGCTCACCGACTCGGTCGAGCAGCACATGTCGGCGGCGTTGCCCACCATCGGGTCGACCGAGGCCGCGCACGACGCGGTGTCGCTGCTGGAGGATGCCGACGCGGTCCTGGTGCAGGAGGACGGCAAGCCGGTCGGCGTGCTGACCCGCCAGGACCTGCTCGCCTTCCTCGCGCGCGGCTGACGTCTCCCGCGTCCCACACGCCCCGCTGGGAACCGAAGTTTCAAGGACCTTGAAGGTATCTTTAAAGGTTCTTGAAGCAAAGGCATCCTCCGAACGGACGATTTGTCTAGCCCCCCTTGACTATTCCTTGCCATTTCGCGTCGGTCCCCACGGGCGCCTCCCTACTTTCGGGTGAGGCGGTTCCGATCACGGAACCTCATCCGACTGGGGAGTCGAAAAATGAACAAGATGATCAAGGGCTCGATCGCCGGTGCGACCGGCGTGGCCCTCCTGATGGGCGGGTTCGGCACGTACGCGTTGTGGACCGACACCGAGAGCATCGCCGGCAGCGTGACCTCCGGCGAGCTCGACATCGTGTCGGCCGGCACGGCGACCTACGAGGACGTCTCGGCGGACGCGACCAGCGCGACCTGGTCCGCCTCGACGCTGATGGTCCCGGGCGACAAGGTCGAGATGACCCAGCCGCTCGACGTGAACGCGACGGGCAAGAACCTCCAGGCGAAGGTCAGCCTGAACGGTGTTGCCAGCGACTTCGACAACCAGCTGGTCGTGACGCTGTCCTACGCCGGCAAGTCGACGACGGTCAACGGGACCAACATCGGCACGGCCGTCCTGAACTACGCCTCGGCGGACATCTCGACCCTGAACGCGGCGACCGAAGCCGTCGTCACGTTCGAGCTGCCCTCGACCGTGGACAACCAGGAGAACCAGGGCAGCGCCGTGGACCTCTCTGCTGCCGCCGTCCAGATCGACCAGGTCCGTCCGTAACCTGGGCGGGCCGATGGCCCGACGGGTACCCCCTCATGAGCACTCGGACCTCAGTCACCGCTGCCGTGGTGGCCGCCCTCGTCATCGGGGGCGCCACCACGGGAGTGACTGCTGCGTCCTGGCGTGACGCAGAGGGGATGAGTGCGGGCTCTGCCTCCTCCGGCAGCGTGGGGTTGACCCTGAACGGCACCACCACTGCCACCTTCTCGGCCGTCACCGACCTCGCTGTCAACAACGGGGCCACCCCCGGGGCAGCGCAGGCGTTCACGGCCACGCTCGTCAACACGGGGACGGGCAAGAACAACGCGATGCGGATGTACGTCACCGACGTGACGACGACGAGCTCCGAGCTGGACTCGGGGCTGGAGATCTCCATCGCGGGCGCGGCGTCACCCGGCACCTGCCCGGCCCCGACGTACGCGCCCCTCAGCGCGGTGAACAACCACGAGCTGACGGCGGCCAAGCTGGGCCCCGGCGGCGCGCGGACGCTCTGCGTGTCGGTCCGGGTCGAGGGCTCACCGCCCAGCGCCATGACGAACCGGAGCGGACCCCTGACGTTCGCCTTCCGCGGGGACCAGGTGCGGCCATGACCCGCCTGACGCGATGGATCGGCATCCTCACCGCCGGCGTGGTGCTGTTCGTGGCACCCGCGACGGTGGCCTACGGGATGTGGAGCGCCACGGCGACGGGCACGCTCAGTGTCGGCACGGTCAACGTGAGCACTCCCTGCCGTGCCCAGCAACCTGGCCGCGCCCGTCACCTGCGGCCAGGCGAACGTGTCCTGGAACGCGGTTCCCACCGCGACGTCGTACGTCGTGTCCTGGAGCCCCAACGGCACGGGCACCTACACCGACCTCCCGTCGGTGACCACCACCAGCCTGACCCTGACCCAGGGACTGCTCTCCGGCAACGAGGTCGTCCAGGTCCGGGTGCGCGCCGTGAACGGCGGCGGGGCGAGCGCCGACAGCGCGCCCGTCACCATCGACTTCCTGCCGGCCGGGTGCACGCCGACGGGCGTGCCCACCGGTGTCGCCCAGACCGTCAGCGACTGCGGGACCGGGTCGCTCGGCTGGGGCAACGTGCCCCAGACGACCGGAGCCCGGGTCTACCGCCGGATCGGTACCTCCGCCCCGTACACCTACACGCTCCTGGCCGACGTGAACACCCCCCGGGTCGCCGTGTTCTCGAAGGGGTCGCTGCCCGACAACATCACGGTGGTCGTCACGACCTACGGCACGGGTGGCGAGTCGGGCTACAGCGCGCCGGTTGCGATGAACCTCGCGTGCCCCGACCCGACGGTGCTCAGCTGCGGCACCGCCCAGGGAACCTCCGCCTTCTCGATGACGTGGACCGCCGCCGCGGGCGCCACCGCCGGCTACCGGATCTACTACTCAGCCGACAACGTGACGTACTTCTTCGTCACCACCAGCGCCGCGTCGCCCTACATCCAGAGCCTCACCTCGGACGGCACGTCGTACTGGCGGGTCCGGTCCAGCAACGGCTCGGTCGCCTCGAACGCCAGCAACACCATCAGGATCATCCGGTCCAACGCAGGGGCGACGTTCAGCTGCCAGGGGGTGACGCCGTGAGCACGGCACGCACCTCCGGCAGTCACCGGCGCCCGCCCGCTCACCGTGCGGAGCGTCCCGGACGCCACCTCGCGCCACGACCCGAGAGCGCCGGCGGGGCACGACCCTTCCTCGGCCAGGTGCTCGGCGTGGCGATGGTGGGCGCCGTCCTGCTCGCCGCGGCCGCCCTGGTCGTGGTCCCCAAGGCCACCGGCGCCCGTCCGCTGACCGTGCTGAGCGGCTCGATGTCGCCGACCTACGCCCCGGGCGACGTGGTCGTCGTCCGTCCGGCCGCGGCGACCAGCCTGGCGATCGGGGACGTGATCACGTTCCAGGCGAACTCCGGCGACCCGGCATTGACCACCCACCGGATCACCGGCGTCGTCCTCGGTGGAGACGGCCCGTCGTACGTCACCCAGGGCGACGCCAACGGCGCGACGGATGCGAGGCCGGTCACGGCCGCTCAGATCCGCGGCAAGGTGTGGTACTCCCTGCCGCTCGTCGGGTACGCCGCCCTCTGGGCCGCGGGCGGACCTCTCCGCACGGCCCTGGACCTCGGCGCGCTCGCCCTGCTCGTGTACGGCGGCTACCTCGTCGCTGGTGGGGTGCGTGAGCGCCGCCGGAAGGCGGTCCCGGCATGAGCCCCGAGCGCGAGTCCGCCACCCCGTTCCGTCCGTTCATCCCCTTCGTCCTCATGATCGGGCTGCTGACCGCCCTGACCGGGATGGTCGTGGCCGCGCCCACGGCCCAGGCGGCGGACAGCCGGCTGCTGGTCGGCCACAGCGTCAACGGCCCGTGGCAGGCGCACTTCTCCACCCCCTTGTTCGACAGCGCCGGTGCGCTCGTCCCCCTCGAAGAGGTGACCAGCGGGTTCTACGTCAAGAACAACTCCCTCGACTTCGCCCGGGCCACGGTCTCGTGGGCGGTGGGCGAAGCCAGCGACTACCTGGCCAAGAGCCTGCGGTTCTCCGCCGTCGTGGGCGGCTCCACCGCGCCCACCGATCCGTCGTGCGGCTCGCAGGTCACCGGCCCGAGCATCCCCCCGGGCGGGGTCCAGCGCATCGACGTGGCGATGCGGGTCGCGGACATGTCGGCCAGCCGGGGCATGGGGGAGACGGCGGACGTGAGCATGCAGCTCCACCTCGCGCAGGTGGTCAGGGAGATGACGCGCGACCTCTGCACGACGCCGGGCACCCCGGACGCCTGCCTGAATGTCGTGGGGAACGGGTGCCCGGGCACGGTCGAGGGCGCGCAGTCGCCGTCCGCACCACCGGTGGCGTCGGCACCCTGGGCGGCACCGGGAGCCCCGGTGCCCACCGTGGTCGACGCGGGGGCGGCCGGGACGGTGGTCCGCGAAGCCGGCCGGGTGTTCGGCCTCGCCCTCGCGGCGTTCCTGCTCGGTGTCGTGCTGCTCGTGGCGAGCAGACGGCGGGTGGCCACTCAACCTGTGCGCCGACCCAACGAGAACATGTTCTAGTCTGGGGGCATGGACGCGACCCCCGCGATCGACGGATGGTTCACCACCGATCCGGAGCCGACCCTGCTCGGATCCCGGTGCGACACGTGCGGCACGGTCTTCTTCCCCCCGACGGCCGCCGAGGGGTTCTGCCGCAACCCCGCGTGCGACGGGGAGTCGTCCAGCGACGGCGCCGTTGTCGCGCCGCGGCCGGGTCTGGTCCTACACCGACGCGCAGTACCAGCCGCCCCCTCCCTACATCGCGCCCACCGACCCGTTCGAGCCGTTCGCCCTGGCCGCGGTCGAGCTCGACGAGGGGATGGTCGTGCTCGGGCAGGTCGCCGACGGGCTACGGCGTCGGCGACCTGCGGGTCGGCGCCGAGGTCGAGGTGGTCGTCGAGACGCTCTACACCGACGACACCGGTGAGCGGTCGATCTGGCGCTGGAAGCCGGTGGCACCGTGAGCACGCGACGTCGCCGTCGCCGGGGTCGGCATGCACCCGTGGGGGAAGTGGGGCCGCCCGTTCACCGAGTACGGCGTGCACGCCGCCCGCGCCGCCCTGGCCGACAGCGGCATCCCGTGGCAGGACGTCGACCTGGTCGTCGGCGGCGAGACCGTCCGCAACGGCTACGCCGGCTACGTCGCCGGTGCCACCTTCGCCCAGGCCCTGGGGTGGAACGGCGCCCGGGTCGCGACGTCGTACGCCGCCTGCGCGACCGGCGCCCAGGCGCTCGACACCGCCCGCGCCCGGATCCTGGCCGGCCTGTGCGACGTGGCGCTCGTGGTCGGCGCGGACACCACCCCCAAGGGATTCCTGGCGCCCAACGCGGGCGACCGCTGGGACGACCCGGACTGGCTGCGGTTCCGGCTGCTCGGGATGACCAACCCGGCGTACTTCGCGATGTACGCGCGCCGCCGGATGGACCTGTTCGGGGCGACGCAGGAGGACTTCGCCGCGGTCAAGGTGAAGAACGCCCGGCACGGGCTGGAGAACCCGAACGCGCGCTACCGCAAGGAGGTCGGCGTCGACGACGTGCTCGCCTCGGCGGTCGTCTGCGACCCCCTGCACCTGCTCGACATCTGCGCCACCTCCGACGGCGCGGCTGCGGTGGTGCTCACCTCGGTCGACTACGCGAAGCGGGTCGGGATCGACGCGCCCGTGCGGGTGAGCGCCGTGTCGACGGTGACCCCCACGTTCCCCAACACGGTCCTCGACATGCCCAACCTCTCCACGGACGCGGCCGGCGACGAGCTGCCGGACCACACGTTCAAGGAGTCGATCGCCCGGGCGGCGTACGACGAGGCCGGCATCGCGCCCGAGGACGTCGACCTGGCGGAGGTCTACGACCTCTCGACCGCGCTCGAGCTGGACTGGATGGAGGACCTCGCGCTGTGCGAGCCCGGCCAGGCCGAGTCCCTGCTGCGCGCGGGCGAGACCACGCTCGGCGGCCGGATCCCGGTCAACCCCTCGGGGGGCCTGGCCTGCTTCGGCGAGGCCGTCCCCGCGCAGGCGCTGGCCCAGGTGTGCGAGGTGACCTGGCAGCTGCGCGGACAGGCGACCGGCCGTCAGGTCGAGGGCGCCCGGGTCGGGATCACCGCCAACCAGGGGCTCTTCGGCCACGGCTCCTCGGTGCTGCTGAGCCAGATGAACTTCGTGCTGGTCGACCGGCCCGTCCCCGAGGTCGCGGTCGTCACCCTCAACCGTCCGGAGCGGATGAACGCGATGGCGTTCGACGTGATGGTGCCGTTCCGGGACGCCCTCGTGGAGCTCGGCCACGACAACGCCGTCCGCGCCGTGGTCCTCACCGGAGCCGGGGAGGGCTTCTGCTCCGGCGCCGACCAGGAGTCGGCCGGGGTGCCGCCCCACGTCGACGGCCTCACCCGCCCGACCTATGCCCTGCGCTCGATGGAGCTGCTCGAGGACATCGTGCTCACCCTGCGACGGCTGCACCAGCCGGTGATCGCCGCCGTCAACGGGGCGGCCATCGGTGGCGGTCTCTGCCTCGCCCTGGCCTGCGACCTGCGCCTCGCCGCCACGACGGCGTACTTCCGCGCCGCCGGGATCAACAACGGCCTCACCGCCAGCGAGCTCGGCCTGAGCTTCCTGCTGCCACGAGCCGTCGGCTCCACCCGGGCCGCCGACATCATGCTCACCGGCCGCGACGTCGGACGCCGAGGAGGCCGAGCGGATCGGTCTGGTCTCGTCGGTGCACGACGACGTCGTCGCGGCCGCGGTCGAGACGGGGCAGCGGATCGCGCGGATGTCGCAGCCCGGCATCGAGCTGACCAAGAAGTCGCTCCATGCCGGGCTGGCCGCCACCTCGCTCGACACCTACCTGACCTCCGAGGGCCTCGGCCAGCTCTACCTCCGGCTGCTCACCGCCAACTTCGAGGAGGCCACCCTCGCTCGGCGAGAAGGCCGCGAGCCGCGGTTCACCGACGACCGCTGACGGGCTTGACGGCGCGGGCTAGCGTTCGAGGGGTGATGGCACCCACGATCAGGACCCTCGGCGAGCTCCGCGGCAGCGGGCACGTCCACAAGCCGCTCCGACAGGAGATCCGGGACAACCTGCTGGCCAAGCTCGCCGCCGGCGAGGACCCGTGGCCGGGCCTGCACGGGTTCGAGGACACCGTCATCCCCCAGCTGGAGCGTGCCCTGATCGCCGGCCACGACGTCGTGCTCCTCGGTGAGCGCGGGCAGGGCAAGACCCGGCTGCTGCGCACGCTGGTCGGCCTGCTCGACGAGTGGACGCCGGTGATCGCCGGGTCCGACCTCGGCGAGCACCCGTTCGAGCCCGTGACGGCGGGCAGCCGCCGCCGGGCGGCCGAGCTCGGCGACGACCTGCCGATCGCATGGCGGCACCGCGACGAGCGGTACGCCGAGAAGCTGGCCACCCCCGACACCTCGGTCGCCGACCTGATCGGTGACGTGGACCCGATGAAGGTCGCGGAGGGCCGCACCCTCGGCGACCCGGAGACCATCCACTTCGGCCTGATTCCGCGGTCCCACCGCGGGATCGTGGCGATCAACGAGCTGCCCGACCTCGCCGAGCGGATCCAGGTGGCGATGCTCAACGTGATGGAGGAGCGCGACATCCAGATCCGCGGCTACGTGCTGCGGCTGCCGCTCGACGTGCTGGTCGTGGCGAGCGCCAACCCCGAGGACTACACCAACCGTGGCCGGATCATCACCCCGCTCAAGGACCGGTTCGGCGCGGAGATCCGCACCCACTACCCGACCGAGCTCGACGACGAGGTCGCCGTCATCCTCCAGGAGGCGCACCTGACGGCCGAGGTGCCGGCGTACCTGGTCGAGATCCTGGCCCGCTTCACCTCCCACCTGCGCGAGTCCAGCAGCGTCGACCAGCGCTCGGGCGTCAGTGCCCGGTTCGCCATCGCCGGCGCGGAGACGATCGCCGCGGCCGCGCTGCACCGCGCCACCACCCAGGGCGAGGACACCGCGGTCGCCCGGGTGGTCGACCTCGAGACCGCCGTCGACGTGCTCGGCGGCAAGATCGAGTTCGAGACCGGTGAGGAGGGCCGCGAGCGCGAGGTGCTCGACCACCTGCTGCGCACCGCGACCGCCGAGGCCGTGCGCGAGCACCTGCGCGGTCTCGACTTCGCGCTGCTGGTCGAGGCGATGGAGGACGGTGCCTTGGTCACCACCGGTGAGCAGGTCGGCGCCCGCGACTTCCTCGCCGGCCTGCCGGTGCTGGGGGAGTCCGAGCTCTACGACGAGGTGTGCGACCGGCTGGGCGCGACCACCGACGGCACGCGCGCGAGCGCGATCGAGCTGGCCCTCGAGGGGCTCTACCTCGCCCGCAAGATCGGCAAGGAGTCCGGGGCAGGCGAGACCGTGTATGGCTAGAACGCGTCCCGCCCGCGGCTCCCGCTACTCCAGGTACGCCGGGGGCGACCCGCTCGCGCCCCCGGTCGACCTCGCCGAGGCGCTGGACGCGATCGGGCAGGACGTGATGGCCGGCTACAGCCCCGAGCGAGCGATGCGGGAGTTCCTCCGCCGGGGCGGAGGCGACCAGGCCGGGCTCGACGACCTCGCCCGCCGGGTGGCCGAACGCCGGCGCGAGCTGCTGACCCGGCACAACCTCGACGGCACCCTGCAGGAGGTGCGCGAGCTGCTCGAGCGGGCCGTGCTGGAGGAGCGCAAGCAGCTCGCCCGCGACGTCGAGATGGACGACGGGGACCGCGCGTTCCGGGAGCTCCAGCTGGAGAACCTGCCGTCCAGTCCGGCGGCCGCGGTCACCGAGCTGGCGTCGTACGACTGGAAGTCGCCGGAGGCCAGGGAGGCCTACGAGCAGATCAAGGACCTGCTCGGCCGCGAGCTGCTCGACCAGCGGTTCGCCGGCATGAAGCAGGCGCTGGAGAACGCCACCGACGAGGACCGCGCCGCCGTCAACGAGATGCTCTCCGACCTCAACGACCTGCTCGAGAAGCACGCCCGCGGGGAGGACACCCCGGCGGACTTCGAGCAGTTCATGGACAAGCACGGCGACTTCTTCCCCGAGAACCCGCGCAACGTGGACGAGCTGCTGGACGCGCTGGCGCAGCGCTCGGCCGCCGCCCAGCGGATGCTGAACTCGATGTCGCCGGAGCAGCGGGAGGAGCTGATGGCGCTCTCGGCCCAGGCCTTCGGGTCGCCGGCGCTGATGGAGCAGCTGGCCCGGATGGACGCGAACCTCCAGGCGCTGCGCCCGGGCGAGGACTGGGGCGGCTCGGAGCAGTTCGGGGGCGAGCAGGGGCTGGGCCTCGGCGACGGGACCGGGGTGCTGCAGGACCTGGCCGAGCTCGACGACCTCGCCGACCAGCTGTCGCAGTCCTACGGCGGTGCGCGGCTGGACGACGTCGACCTGGACAAGCTCGCCCGCCAGGTCGGGGACGACGCGGCGGTCGACGCCCGGACCCTGCGGGAGCTGGAGCGTGCCCTGCGGGACTCGGGTCTCCTCAAGCGCGGCTCCGACGGCGAGCTGCGGCTGAGCCCCAAGGCGATGCGCCAGCTCGGCAAGGCGCTGCTGCGCGACGTCGCCAACCGCATGTCGGGACGGCAGGGGCAGCGCGACCTCCGCCAGGCCGGCGCGGCCGGCGAGCTGAGCGGAGCGACGCGGGCGTGGGAGTTCGGCGACACCGAGCCGTGGGACGTCACCCGGACCGTCGGGAACGCCGTACGACGCACGGTGACCGAGATTCGGCGGTCGACTGGCGCGGAACGAGCCGTATCGGCCCAGCGTCAGCCTCTCGGTCGAGGACATCGAGGTCTCCGAGACCGAGGCGCGCACCCAGGCGGCGGTCGCGCTGCTGGTCGACACCTCGTTCTCGATGGCGATGGACGGCCGCTGGGTGCCGATGAAGCGGACCGCACTCGCCCTGCACACCCTGATCCGGTCCCGTTTCCGGGGCGACCACCTGCAGGTGATCGGGTTCGGCCGGCACGCCGAGGTGATGGAGATCGAGCAGCTCACGGCGCTCGACGCGATGTGGGCCAAGGGCACGAACCTGCACCACGGGCTGCTGCTGGCCAACCGGCACTTCCGCAAGCACCCCCACGCCCAGCCGGTGCTGCTGATCGTCACCGACGGCGAACCGACCTCCCACCTGGAGCCCGACGGTGAGGTGTTCTTCTCCTACCCCCCGCACCCGCTGACCATCGCCTACGCCGTGCGTGAGCTCGACAACGCGGGTCGGCTCGGTGCGCAGACGACGTTCTTCCGGCTCGGTGAGGACCCGGGTCTCGCCCGGTTCGTCGACTCGATGGCCAGGCGGGTGGACGGGCGCGTGATCGCCCCCGAGCTCGACGACCTGGGGGCCGCGGTGCTCGGCTCCTACCTCGGCTCGCGCGGGCCGGACCTCGGCCCCGGCCACTACGGCGACTGGTTCGGCGGTCGGGGGTTCTGGGTCGGCGGCTGACCCGGAGCGGCGCTCAGGAGGTGAGCTGCGCCCAGACGACCGTGCCGTCCTCGACGGCGTCGTACCCCCAGCTGTGGGAGAGGGCATCGATGATCGCCATGCCCCGGCCATCGATCGCGTGGTCGTCGGGGGCGCTCGTCGGCAGGACGGCCTCGCCGTCGCCCACGTCCTGGACCGAGATGCACACGAGGCCGGGCGACTCGTCGACCGAGACCCGGAAGGGTGAGCGGGCGTGGCGCAGGGCGTTGGTGGCCAGCTCCGAGACGATGACGGTGGCGTCGTAGACCACGTGGTCGGCCCCGAGTCGTCGCAGTGCGGCCCCGACGAAGTTCCGGCTGGCCCCGACCGACTGGGAGACCGGAAGGAACATCCGGGACGACTCGGCGTGGTCGGTGCCCGGGGCAGCGGCTGCTGCTCACGGGCGTGGACGCTGGAGTGCTGGTCGCACACGGCGCGTACCTCGAGCAGGCTGCTCGTCTCGATCAGCGCGGCGGGGTAGGCGCACATGAGGTCGAAGCCGAGCTGGGCGATGAGGCCGTTCCACATCTCCTCGAGGGTGATGGCTCCCTGGACGTCGCCGGCCTCCCAGAGCAGTCCGACCATCTCGCCGAACACCCGGACCGGCGCACCGTCCGCTCCGGCGTCGATCACGCGCTGTCCGACGCCGGCCAGGAAGCGGTCCCGGTCGAGCCCGGACACGGTCGTGAACGATCGGAGGGTCGTCTTCGCGTCGAGGAGGACGAGATGATCGTCGACGGGAGGCTTGCCGGGGTCGAGGCCCATGGCGCGCAGCCTCTCCACGAGTGCCGTCCGGTGCTCGGAGGTGGCGACCACGACGGCCCGGCCCCCTTGGTGGAGGCCCTCGGCGACGAAGCGCGCGAGCTCGTCCACGACGACCTGGTCCTGGACGTAGAAGGACACCGCATGGGCATGCGGTTCCAAGGACGGTTGTTCCCCCACTTGCTGAGTGTGTGCCCTCGCTGGCCCGGAAGGCAATGTCAGGAGCGAAGTTGTTGCGGATGCAGGATGCCGGCGAGCTCCTCGACGCCGTCGACGAGCCGGGTGCCGGGGCGGGCCCAGGCGGCGTTGGCGTCCACCGCGTGCACCGGTACGCCGGCCGGCAGCGCGCTGCTCTCGACGAGCCGGTCCGCGAGCGCCTGGGCGCCGGCCCGGTCGTAGCCGCACGGCGCCACCACGACCACCTCGGGCCGCGCGGCGTGGATCGCTTCCCAGGTCACCCGGCGTGACTTCTCGCCCGCGGTGCCGAGCAGCGGCTCGCCGCCCGCGGTCTCGATCATCTCCGGGACCCAGTGGCCGGGAGCGAACGGCGGGTCGGTCCACTCCAGCAGCATCACCCGCGGCCGGGGACGGTCGGCCACCCTCGCCCGCACCGCCTCGAGCCGGTCGCGCAGCGAGCCGACCAGGTCGGCCGCCTCCGCCTCGTGGCCGGTGGCCTTCCCGAGCGTCCCGATCGAGGCGAGCACCTCCTCGATCGTGTGCGGGTCGATGGTGAGCACCTCCGCCGTACACCCCAGGTGCGCGAGCGCGTCGTCGACCACCGAGACGTCGACCGCGCAGACGGCGCACAGGTCCTGGGTGACGACGAGGTCGGCGTCCAGGCCGGACAGCGCGCCCTCGTCGAGGTGGTAGAGGTCCTCGCCCCGCGACATCGCGTTCGCCACGAACGCGTCGATCTCGGCCGGCTCGAGCCCCTCGGGCATTGCGGACGTGGACACGATCGTCCGGCTCCGCGCCTCCTCGGGGTGGTCGCACTCGAACGTCACGCCGACCACGTCGTCGCCGGCGCCGATCGCGAACAGGATCTCGGTCGTCGAGGGGAGCAGGGAGACGATGCGCACGCCGCCACACTAGGCGGCCCCTAGGGTTGGCCCGGTGGACGACCCGACGCTGACCGTCTTCGCCCTGCTGGCGCTCGCGGCCGTGGCGGCCGGGTTCGTCGACGCGGTGGTCGGGGGCGGCGGGCTGATCCAGCTCCCGGCCCTGCTGCTCGGACTTCCCGGCGCGGCGCCGGTCGAGGTCCTCGCGACCAACAAGCTCGCCTCGATCTGCGGGACGACGGTGAGCAGCGCGACGTACTACCGCCGCGTCCGCCCCGACCCGCGCACCTTCCTGCCGCTGATGGCGCTCGCGTTCGTGGGCTCGGGCCTCGGCGCGGTGGTCGCGTTCTTCATCCCCGCCTCGGCGTTCGACCCGATCGTGCTCGTCGTGCTGGTCGTGGTCGGCGTCTACGTGCTGTTCAAGCCCCGGCTCGGGGAGGTGACCGTGCTGCGGTTCGCCGGACATCGGCACACGGCGGCGGCGATGCTCACCGGCCTCGCCGTCGGGTTCTACGACGGCGCCCTGGGCCCGGGCACCGGCAGCTTCTTCGTGTTCACCCTGGTCGGGCTGCTCGGCTACAACTTCCTCGAGGCCTCGGCCAAGGCGCGGCTGGCCAACTGGGCCACCAACCTGGCCGCCCTGTGCGTGTTCGTGCCGCAGGGGGCCGTGCTGTGGAAGGTCGGCCTGGTCATGGGCGCCTGCAACCTGGTCGGCGGCTACCTCGGCGCGCGGACCGCGGTGTCGCGGGGCGCCCGCTTCGTCCGGGTGTTCTTCATCGTGGTCGTCTCGGCGTTCGTCGTCAGGATCGGCGGCGACGTCCTCGGGCTGTGGGGCTAGCGTGGCGGTCGTGAGCGAACCCACCCCACGTACGAAGGCGCCCATCGCCGCAGGCGAGGTCGAGACCCTGCTGGCCTACCTCGACTACCAGCGCAACACCCTGCGCCGGAAGACGGAGGGCCTGACCCAGGCCCAGCAGGCCACCCGCCTCGAGCCGTCCACGCTGACCCTCGGCGGCCTGCTCAAGCACATGGCGCTCGTCGAGGACTGGTGGTTCAGCGTCGTCCTGCTCGACAACGAGGACGCCGAGCCCTGGCGCGGCCTGGACTGGGACGCCGACCCCGACTGGGAGTTCCGCACCGCGGCCGACGACAGCCCCGAGGAGCTGCGCCGCCTGCTCGACGAGGCGATCGCCGCCGCCGACCGCAACATCCGGCAGGTGCTGGACGCGGGCGGCCTGGACGCCCACTCCGTGCGCAAGAGCCACCACGACGACGAGGGCCACTTCAGCCTGCGCTGGATCCTGCTGCACATGATCGAGGAGTACGCCCGCCACAACGGCCACGCCGACCTGATCCGCGAGTCCATCGACGGGTCCACCGGCGCAGTGACCGCTCGGCTCGCCATCCGGCCGGCGACGGACGAGGACTGGCCGGCGATCTGGCCGATCTTCGACGCGACCGTCCGGGCGGGCGAGACCTACGCGTTCCCGATGGGCCTGACGATCGAGTCCGCGCGCGGGTGGTGGATGGAGCAGCCTCCCGGGCAGACGGTCGTGCTCGAGGACGACGGGGTCGTGCTCGGCACGGCCAAGATGGGCCCCAACCGACCCGGGCACGGCGACCACGTCGGGACGGCGTCGTTCATGGTCGCGCCCGAGGCCCGCGGCCAGGGAGTCGGCCGGGCGCTCGCCGAGTACGTCGTGCAGTGGCACCGCGACGAGGGCTACCGCGGCATCCAGTTCAACGCCGTGGTGGAGACCAACACCGCCGCCGTCCGGCTCTGGCAGGACCTCGGCTTCGAGATCGTCGGCACCGTGCCGGAGCGCGTTCCGCTCACCCAGTCACGGCTACGTCGGGCTGCACGTGATGTACCTGCCGCTCTGAGCAGTCAGGCAGGGCTGGAGGGACGACCAGACCACTGCGTCCGGCCCGTGGCCGGTCGGGCGTCCCGGGCGTAGCGTCGATCAGCACCCGCTCGACTTCCCACGGAGGAGACCATGACCGCATTCGTGCAGCTGGTGGAGATGAGCACCTCGCGCTTCGACGAGATGAAGAAGTACAACGAGGAGTGGCGGGAGCGGAATCCCGACGCGCTCCTCGACTGGTCCATCGTCGGGCAGGACCGCGACGACCCCGGCAAGTACGTCGTGATGGTCCACTTCGAGAGCTACGACGTGGCGATGAAGAACTCGGCCGACCCCCGCACGTCCGAGTACGCCGCCAAGATGGACGAGCTCTCCGACGGCCCGCTGACGTTCCGGAACCTCGACGTGGTCTCGACCGAGGGCAGCGTTTCCTAGTCGACGCAGAGGCAGAACGGGTGGCCGGCCGGATCGAGGAACACCCGGAACGTCGTACCGGGCTGGGTCTCCGCCTTGGTGGCGCCCAGCTCGGTGACCGCCGCCTCTCCCGCGTCGAGGTCGTCGACGACGACGTCGAGGTGGATCTGCTGCGGGACCTCCTGGCCCGGCCACTCCGGCGCACGGTAGTCGGTCACCTGCTGGAAGGAGATGCAGTCGCTGCCGTCCTCGGGACGGATCTCGGCCCAGTCGCCGTCGATCTTGACCTGCCAGTCGAGCAGCGCGCCGTAGAAGGTCGCGAGATGTCCCGGATCGGGGCAGTCGATGACGAAACCCGGATAGCGTGCAATGGCCATGGCGGCAGCCTACGACCGGCCGCCGACAGAGCGGACCCACACAGCCGACCCACGGAGCCGACGAGGTGAGAGATGAACATGCGTGACGACCGGGTCGCCGAGTTCCACCGCTTGCACGAGGCGGGGTGCTTCGTGATGCCGAACCCGTGGGATGCGGGGAGTGCGCGGGTCCTGGAGCAGATGGGCTTCCCCGCTTTGGCGACGACCAGCGCCGGGTTTGCCTGGACCCTGGGTCGCCCGGACAACGGGGCCACGCTCGACCAGGCGCTCGAGCACCTGCGGGTCGTCGCGGACGCGGTGCGGGTGCCGGTCAACGCCGACTTCGAGGGGGGTTTCGCGGTCGAACCGGACCAGGTCGCCCAGAACGTGACCCTGGCCGCGGGCACCGGGATCGCCGGGCTCTCGATCGAGGACTCCTCGGGCGACGCGGCGGATCCGCTCTTCGACTTCGACCTCTCCGTGGCACGCGTCCGGGCCGCGCGGGAGGCGATCGACGCCAGCGGTACCGGGATCGTCCTGACGGGGCGCTCCGAGGGGTTCGTCGTCGGCCGACCCGACATCGACGAGACGATCCGGCGGCTGACGGCGTACGCCGAGGCCGGCGCGGACTGCCTCTACGCCCCCCGGCTCGAGTCGCTCGACCACGCCGCCGCGATCGTGTCGGCCGTCGCGCCGAAGCCGGTGAACCTGCTGATCAACGCCCCCTTCACGACCGTCGCGGAGGCGGCAGGGCTCGGCGTCCGCCGGATCAGCGTCGGGGGCACCCTGGCGCGCACGGCCTGGGGCGGGTTCCTCGGCGTCGCCCGGGAGATCGCGGACGCCGGGACGTTCTCCGGGTTCGCGGACATGCCGAACGTCGACGCGCTGCTCAGCGATTGAGGAACCTCGACCTCAGGTGATGCCACGACGGGTGCTCACGCGGGGAACGAGACGCCGGTGTTGGCGTGGCAGCGGTAGCCGTAGGGGTTCTTGGCGAGGTACTGCTGGTGCACGTCCTCGGCGTAGTAGTACGTCGGGGCTGGCTTGATCTCGGTGGTGATGTCGCCGAGCCGGCGCCGCTCGAGCTCCGCACCGTAGACGTCGGTCAGCTCGCGGGCGGTCGCCTCCTGCTCCGGGGTGGTGGTGTAGATCGCGGAGCGGTACTGGGTGCCGACGTCGTTTCCCTGGCGCATGCCCTGGGTCGGGTCGTGCACCTCGAAGAACTTCTTCACCAGGTCGGCGTAGGGGATCACCGCGGGGTCGAAGACGATCCGGATCGCCTCGGTGTGGCCGGTACGACCCGAGCAGACCTCGTCGTACGACGGGTGCGGGGTCTCGCCGCCGGCGTACCCGACCGACGTCGACCACACGCCCGGCAGCTGCCAGTAGACCTCCTCGGCGCCCCAGAAGCAGCCGAGCCCGAAGATCGCCACCTCGTGACCCGGCGGCACCTCGTCGGTGCGGACCGGGGCATCGAGGACGACGTGCTTGTCCGCGAGCGGCCACGGCGACTCGGCGCGGCCCGGCAGCGCCTGGCCGGGCTGGGGGAGGGTGGTCTTGTCTTGGCCGAACATCATCCGGGGTCCCCGACGAGGCGCGAGCGCAGCGAGCGGCTTGGTGGGGTCGTCATGCAGCAATCGTCGCAAACGGATCCAAGTAGGGTCGGCCACGTGAGTGAGCAGCAGCACCGGACACAAGTCCGGCTTCGAGACCCGCGCCATCCACGCCGGCTACGAACCGGACGCGGCGACCGGCGCGGTGATCCCGCCCATCTACGCCACCTCGACCTACAAGCAGGACGGCGTGGGCGGCCTGCGCGGCGGCTACGAGTACAGCCGCTCGGCCAACCCCACCCGCACCGCGCTCGAGGGCGCGCTCGCGGCGCTCGAGGAGGGGGAGCGCGGCTTCGCGTTCGCCTCCGGGCTCGCCGCCGAGCACACGATCGTGAAGGCCGCGCTCCAGCCCGGGGACCACGTGGTCTTCCCGAACGACGCGTACGGCGGGACGCACCGCCTCTTCGACAAGGTCGAGCGCCCGTGGGGCGTGGAGCTGAGCCCGGCGCCGGTCGACGACGTCGACGCGGTGCGCGCCGCCATCCGCCCCGGCACCACGAAGATGGTCTGGGTCGAGACGCCCACCAACCCGCTGCTCAACATCGGCGACATCGAGGCGCTGGCCGCCGTCGCCCACGACGCCGGCGCACTGCTGGTCGTCGACAACACCTTCGCCTCGCCGTACCTCCAGCAGCCGCTGAGCCTGGGCGCCGACGTGGTCGTGCACTCCACGACCAAGTACGTCGGCGGCCACAGCGACGTCGTCGGCGGCGCCGTCGTGGTGCGCGACCTCGACCTGGCCGAACGGATCGGCTACCACCAGAACGCCATCGGCGCCGTGCCGGGCCCCTTCGACTGCTTCCTGACCCACCGCGGCCTCAAGACGCTCGGGGTGCGGATGGACCGCCACTGCGACAACGCCGAGCGGGTCGTGGAGTTCCTCACCGGCCACCCGAGCGTCAGCCAGGTCATCTACCCCGGCCTGCCCGAGCACCCCGGCCACGCGGTCGCCGCGAAGCAGATGAAGCGGTTCGGCGGGATGGTGTCGTTCCGGTGCACCGGCGGCGAGCCGCAGGCGCTGGCCGTGTGCGAGAACGCCGAGGTGTTCACCCTGGGCGAGTCCCTCGGCGGCGTCGAGTCGCTGATCGAGCACCCGGGCCGGATGACCCACGCCAGCGTGGCCGGCACCGACCTCGAGGTCCCCGCCGACCTGATCCGGCTCAGCGTCGGCATCGAGACCGCCGACGACCTGGTCGCCGACCTCGACCGCGCCCTCGCCGTCGGTGGTTGAGCAGCGGCTGACCCCGGCGGTTGGCAGGGCGCCCCACCGTCGCGGACCGGTCGGTGAGCGGCTGACGATCTGCGTCGACTTCGGCTCCACGTTCACCAAGGCGGCGCTGGTCGACCTGGAGGCGGGCGAGATCGTCGCGGCCGCGACGCACGCCACCACGATCCCTGAGCCGGACGGACGGGGCGACGTCCTCGACGGGTACGACGCGTGCCGGACGGCCCTGATCGACCAGGACCCGCGGGCGGCCGACGCCGAGGTGCTCGCCTGCTCGAGCGCCGGCGGGGGCCTGCGGATCGCGGTGGTCGGCAACGAGGAGCTGGTCACCGCCGAGGCCGGCCGACGGGTGGCCCTCTCCAGCGGCGGCAAGGTCGTCCAGGTGATCGCGATGTCGGGTCGTGTACCTGAGAGCGACCCATGGGGCGCTCTCAGGCACACGACCCGTCCGGACGTGGTGCTGCTGACCGGCGGGACCGACGGCGGCAACGCCGAGCCGCTCCGCCGCGCGGCCGAGCAGCTGGCGGCGAGCGGCTGGTCCGGCCCCGTCGTCGTGGCCGGCAACGTCGACGCCCGCGACGACGTCGCCCGCATCCTCGCCGAGCTGCCCCACGTCGTTGCCGACAACGTCGTCCCCCGGATCGGGGTTCTCGCCCCCGACTCCGCCCGGGCGGCGATCCGCGAGATGTTCCTCGCCCACGTGATCGGCGGCAAGCACCTCAGTCGACGCACCGACTTCACCGCGATGGTCCGCGGCGCCACCCCGGACGTCGTCCTCACCGGGGTCGAGCTGCTCGCCCGCGGGCTCGACACCGAGCGCCCCGGCGTGGGCGACGTGGTCGTGGTCGACGTCGGTGGGGCGACCACCGACGTGCACAGCGTCGTGGCCGCCGAGCCCGAGGACGAGTCGCGGCACGGCGAGGGGCTCTCCCGGGAGGTCGTGGCGACGACGCCGGTCACCCGGACCGTCGAGGGCGACCTCGGGATGCGCTGGTCGGCGCTGTCCACCGTGGACGCGGCCGGACGGGGCGACCTGGCCGCCGCTGCATCCCGCCGGAAGACCGACCCCGGCTACCTGCCCGACGGCGCGGACGAGGCGGACGTCGACGAGGCGATCGCGGGGGCCGCCGCCGGGCTGGCGCTGCGCCGGCACGCCGGCCGGGCCCGCGTCGTGGTCGGACCCGACGGCCGCGTCGTCGAACGGACCGGCAAGGACCTGCGCGAGGTCGGTCTCGTGGTCGCCTCCGGGGGAGTCTTCCGCAACGGTGCGCCCGGCGCGGCCGAGCGGGTGCTCGCGGGGAGCATCGGACCCGATCTCGACGGCGGCTGGCAGCTCCCGAGGACGGCTCGGGTCGTGGTGGACACCGACTACGTGCTGGCGGCCGCCGGCCTGCTCCGCGACACGCGTCCGGAGGCGGCGTACCGGCTCGTGATGGGGCTCACAGCCCGTCTGTAGCCTCATCCCGTGAGCAACGACGCCGAGACCGGCGACCCCGACGACGGCGAGAGCCGCAGGAGGCGCGAAGGGCTCGCCCAGCAGGTCGCGCAGCAGTGGGCGATGCTGCGCGCCGAGCGGCGCCGTCTCGAGGAGCCGGAACCGATCGTCACCGGGCCGTCGAACTTCGCGCCCGCCCATGTGCCGTGGGGAGTCGACCTCGCCGCCGGATGGGCCTGGCGCTTCCTGGTGATCGCCGTCGCCGTGTACCTCATCGCTCGCGTCCTCGCCTTCCTCGCCGTGATCACCCTGCCGATCGCGGTTGCCCTGCTGATCTCCGCCCTGGTCAGCCCGGTCGTCCGGGGGATGGGTTCGATCGGCGTGCCCCGGCCGCTGGCGGCCGCGTTCGTGGTGGTCGGCGGGATCGCGTTCGTCGCGCTGATGCTGACCTTCGCCGGGCAGCAGGTCGCCAACGGCGCCAGCGACCTCGCGGACCAGGTGGCCAAGGGCCTCGGCGAGATCCGCATCTGGCTGCGCGACGGCCCGCTCAATGCCAGCGACTCCCAGATCAACGACTACCTCCAGGCGGCCCAGCGGGCGATCACCGAGAGCACGCGCGACGGCGAGGCGCTGGGCCAGGTCACCGAGGTCGGTACGGCGATCGGCCACGTCATCGCCGGGTTCTTCATCGTGCTGTTCTCGACCTACTTCTTCCTCGCCGACGGCCAGCGGATCTGGGGCTGGTGCGTGCGGCTCTCGCCGCGTGCCGCGCGCGAGCACGTCGACTCCTCCGGCCGGGTCGCGTGGGTCTCGCTGACCCAGTTCGTCCGTGCCACCGTGCTGGTGGCCGCGGTGGACGCGATCGGGATCATGATCGTCGCCGCCGTGCTCGGCGTCCCCTTCGTGCTGGCGATCGGCGTGCTGGTCTTCCTCGGCGCCTTCGTGCCGATGGTGGGGGCGACCATTGCGGGGACCGTCGCGATCCTGGTCGCCCTGGTCGACCAGGGCCCGATCACCGCCCTGCTCATGCTCGGCGGCGTGGTCGCGGTGCAGCAGTTCGAGGGCCATGTCCTGCAGCCGTTCCTGATGGGCAAGTTCGTCTCGGTGCACCCGCTCGGCGTGATCGTCGCGATCGGTTGCGGCGTCCTCGTCGCCGGCATCGCCGGTGCCCTGATCGCCGTGCCGCTGGCCGCGGCCGGCAACGCCGTCGTCCAGCACCTGGCGAGCGACACCGACGTCGGGGAGGACGACCCCGACGAAGCGCTCGAGGATGACATCGAGGAAGAGCATGCCGACGCCCCACCGATCCCCGAGGAGGACTCCGTCCGTGACTGAGGCCCAGCAGGTCAGCGCCGCCGACGTGGAGGAGGCCCGCGCGCTGCTCTCCGGCGTCGCGATCACCACGCCGATGGAGGAGTCGCGCTGGCTCTCCTCGCTCGCCGGGGGGCCGGTCGGCCTCAAGTGCGAGAACCTCCAGCGGACCGGCTCGTTCAAGATCCGCGGTGCCTACGTCCGGATCGCCCGGCTCTCCGAGGACGAGCGGGCCAACGGCGTGGTGGCGGCCTCGGCCGGGAACCACGCCCAGGGGGTGGCGCTGGCGGCGCAGCTGCTCGGCACCAGGTCGACGGTGTTCATGCCGGAGGGAGCGCCGATCCCCAAGGAGAAGGCGACGCGGGCGTACGGCGCCGACGTGGTCTTCCGCGGCCGCTACCTCGAGGACGCCCTGGCCGGGGCCCGGGAGTTCGCCGAGGAGACCGGGGCGGTGCTGATCCACCCGTTCGACCACGTCGACATCGTCGCCGGGCAGGGGACGGCGGGGCTCGAGGTCCTCGAGCAGGCGCCGGAGGTGGAGACGGTCCTGGTCCCGACCGGCGGCGGCGGGCTGCTCGCCGGCATGGCGATCGCGATCAAGGCCAAGCGTCCCGACGTACGCGTCGTCGGGGTGCAGGCCGAGGGCGCCGCCGCGTTCCCCGGATCGCTCGCCTCCGGCTCACCGGTGGCGCTGGAGTCGATGCAGACGATGGCCGACGGGATCGCGGTCGGCCTCCCCGGCGACATCACGTTCGCCGCGGTGCGGGAGTACGTCGACGACGTGGTCACCGTCTCCGAGGAGTCGCTGTCGCAGGCCCTGCTCGCGCTGGTCGAACGCGCCAAGATGGTCGTCGAGCCGGCCGGCGCGGCCGCGGTCGCGGCGATTCTCGACGACCCGAAGGCCTACCGGACGCCCGCGGTGGCCGTCCTCTCCGGTGGCAACATCGACCCGCTCCTGCTGGGCAAGGTGATCCGCCACGGCCTGGCCTCGGCCGGCCGGTACCTCTACCTGCGGGTCTGCATCCCCGACCGGCCCGGAGGGCTGGCCAAGCTGCTGGGCGAGGTGGGCGAGGCCGGCGCGAACGTGCTCGAGGTCGCCCACGAGCGGATCTCACCCACGCTCAACATCGACGAGGTCGAGGTGCGGATCCAGATGGAGACGCGCGGGGAGCCGCACGCCGAGCAGGTGATGACCCGGCTGCGCGAGCGGGGCTACCGCCTCTACGAGTGAGACGCCGCGATCAGCGGCGAACGTTGACCCGTCGCCCGCAAACTGCTCGCGGAATCACGTTGACCCGCCCGAAACTTGTGCGTGCGCGGGTCAACGTGGGTGGCTCAGGCGGTGTAGGGCACCGCGTCGAGGATCTCGACCTTCTGCTCGCTGCCGTTGGGCGCGGTGTAGGTGACGGTGTCACCCTTGCGCGCGCCGAGGATCGCCGAGCCCATCGCGGACTGCGGCGAGTAGACCGTGAGCCCCTCGGGCTCGATCTCGCGGGCACCGAGCAGGAACTTCTCGGCCTCGTCGTCGGCGTCGCCGGCGAACTTGTAGGTGATCACCATGCCCGGCTCGACGATGCCGTCGTCGGGAGGCGTCTCGCCGACCTCGGCCGTGCGGAGCATGGTCTCGAGCTGGCGGATCCGGGCCTCGATCTTGCCCTGCTCGTCCTTGGCGGCGTGGTAGCCGCCGTTCTCCTTCAGGTCGCCCTCGTCGCGGGCGGCACTGATCCGGTCGATGACCTCCTGGCGGCGGGGACCCTTCAGGTCCGCCAGCTCCGCCTGGAGCTTGTCGTAGGCGTCCTGGGTCAGCCAGACCGTGCTCTGCTCGCTCGACTGCGTCATGTCGCTACTCCTGCTGGTGAGGTGATGGGTATGACGTGTCACGCCCACGTTCTCGTTGGGGTCTCGATCCGTCCCCTCACGCGGCTCACGACCGGTGCGGCCGGTCGGCCAGGCGGGACGGGTATCGAACAACCCTAACAACTCGCCCCGGGGAATGCAGATCGTGAGCGGGCGTCACCGGGGGCGGGGCTGGTCCGGGGTGGTGCAGCCCACCGACTCCACGCTGGTCGCGAGGCGCTCGGTGCGGATCACCCTCGCCAGCTCCGAGCCCTCCGCCACGTCGGCCGGCGTGACCTCGAAGGCCAGCTCCCCGACCACCGTGTGGTCCTCCGCGTACGCCCGGAGCAGGCAGCTCGCCACGATGTCGTCGGTGCGCAGGCGGACGTCGACCCGGGTGTCGACGGCGTGCTCGTTGCGCACGTCCCACGTGACGAGCTCGGAGGTCACGTCGGGATCGCCCTCCGCGAGGGCCACCCACGCCAGCCAGCCGAGGAACGCCGCGGCCACGACGGTGACCACCGCGAGCAGGACGCGTCGGGCGAGGGGCGAGGGGGCGCCGTACCTCTCGGTCAGGCTGTCCGGCTGGCTCACGCCTCCATGGTCTCCCCACGGGGGCCGGTCTCCCAATCCCCGGTCGGCGGCCGCCCTAGACTCGCGCCCATGCCGCAGCACCCCTCCACCGGCCGGGACCGAGCCGGCTTCCGACTGATGCACGTGCATGCCCACCCCGACGACGAGTCCAGCAAGGGCGCGGCCTCGACGGCGCGGTACGTCGCCGAGGGCGTCGACGTCCACGTCGCGACCTGCACCGGTGGCGAGCGTGGTTCGATCCTGAACCCGAAGATGGACCGCCCCGACATCCTCGCCAACATCTCCGAGGTCCGCCGGCAGGAGATGGAGCGGGCGCGCGACATCCTCGGCGTGCGCCAGGACTGGCTGGGCTTCGTCGACTCCGGCTGGCCGGACGGCGATCCCAAGCCGCCGCTGCCCGAGGGCTGCTTCGCCTCGCTGCCGGTCGAGGAGGCGGCCGCGCCGCTGGTGCGGCTGATCCGGGACTTCCGGCCGCACGTCGTCACGACGTACGACGAGAACGGCGGCTATCCGCACCCCGACCACATCATGTGCCACCGGGTGTCCGTGGCGGCGTTCGCGGCCGCCGGCGACCCGGAGTGCTACCCGGAGCTGGGGGAGCCGTGGCAGCCGCTGAAGCTCTACTACCACCACGCGTTCAACCGGCCGCGGACCCAGGCGCTCCACGACGAGATGCTGCGCCACGGGCTCGAGTCGCCCTATGCCGAGCGGCTGGAGAAGTGGGAGAAGGACCCTGCCTGGGACAAGCGGATCACCACGCGGGTCCCGTGCGCGGAGTACTTCGGGGTCCGCGACCAGGCGTTGATGGCCCACGCCACCCAGATCGACCCGGACGGCCACTGGTTCGCCGTGCCCCGCGAGATCCAGGAGGCGGCCTGGCCGACCGAGGACTTCGAGCTCGTGACCAGCCACGTCCCGGCACCGACGCCCGAGGACGACCTCTTCGCCGGCATCCCCGCTCCCGACGGCACCGAGGCCCCCTGAGAGAATCGCGGCATGGTCATCCTGCAGTCGGTCGCGCTGCTCCCCGCACAGGTCACGGGGCTCGTCACCGTGCTGGTCGACGAGGCGCCCGAGCCCGAGGACGTCAAGGCCGGGTGGCTCGCCCTCCTGGTCTTCGTCCTGCTGATCGTGGCCGTCGCGTTGCTCGGGTTCAGCCTGGTCAAGCAGCTGCGCAAGGCGCAGGCCGCCAAGGACGCCGGGGTGTACGGCGACGAGCCCCAGGACTCCACCTCCGACGACGACCGTCCCTGAGGCGGCGGGGCCACGCCGGCCGGTCAGCGCCGGATGAGGTGCACCAGGCAGTCCCAGGCGGTCCGCTGCTCGCTGCCGCCGTGGTCGTCGGCGGCCTCGACGATGCGCGGCGACCCGCTCGGCCCGCACCACCTCGAGCTCCTCCCCGGCCAGGTCGGCCAGCACGTCCTCCGCGGTCATCAGCACCGAGGCGTCCTGCGGGCCGCCGGTGCCCTCGGTCAGGTTGCTCGTGTCGTGGGCGACGAGCACGAAGCTGCCGCCCGGGCGCAGGGATGCGAACCCCCTGCGATGGGCCTCGCGCCGTGCCTCGGGCGGCAGCTGCAGGTAGGCGACCACCACCAGGTCGTAGGCCTCCGGCCGTTCCCAGGTGGTCGCGTCGGCGACGACCCACTCGACGTTCACGTCGCGCGCCAGCGCGCGCCCCTTCTCGATCGCGACGTGACTGAAGTCGACGGCGGTCACCTCCCAGCCGCGCTGCGCGAGCCAGATCGCGTTGCGCCCCTCGCCGGCGGCGAGGTCGAGCGCCCGTCCCGGGGGCAGGTCGGCGCACGCGGCCTCCACGAACTGGTTGGGCCCGGCCGACCACACCAGCTCGCTGGCGGCGTACCGCTCGTCCCAGGCCTCGGCGTCCACGGACCGAGGCTAGCCCGCGGGGCGCGTGACACGCTCGGGGCCATGGCGAACCGGCTCGGATCAGCCACGTCGCCGTACCTCCTCCAGCACGCCGACAACCCGGTCGACTGGTGGGAGTGGGAGCCGGCCGCGTTCGAGGAGGCCCGGCGGCGCAACGTCCCGGTGCTGCTCAGCGTCGGGTACGCCGCCTGCCACTGGTGCCACGTGATGGCCCACGAGTCCTTCGAGGACGAGGCGACCGCGGCCTACCTCAACGAGCACTTCGTCAGCATCAAGGTCGACCGCGAGGAGCGGCCGGACGTGGACGCCGTCTACATGAACGCCACCACGTCGATGACCGGCCACGGCGGCTGGCCGATGACGTGCGTGCTCGACCACGACGCCAACCCGTTCTTCGCCGGCACCTACTTCCCCGACCAGCCGAGGCACGGTCAGCCGTCGTTCCGCCAGGTCCTGGAGGCGCTGGTGGACGCCTGGCACCACCGCGGTGACGACGTACGACGGGTGGCCGGCAACCTGCGCGACCACCTCCAGCGCGACCTCGCGCTCCCGGCCGGAGCCCTCGACGAAGCCGTGCTCGCCGGGGCGGTCGAGACGCTGGAGCGGGAGTTCGACGCCGAGCGGGGCGGCTTCGGAGGGGCGCCCAAGTTCCCACCGTCGATGGTCCTGGAGTTCCTCCTCCGCCGCGGGTCGGACCGGCCCCGGCAGATGGCCGCCGCAACGCTGGAGGCGATGGCGCGCGGCGGGATCCACGACCAGCTCGGCGGCGGGTTCGCCCGCTACTCCGTCGACGCCGACTGGGTGGTGCCGCACTTCGAGAAGATGCTCTACGACAACGCGCAGCTGCTGCGCGTCTACGCCGAGTGGGGCACCGAGGTCGGGATCCGGGCCGCCGAGGGCATCGCCGACTTCCTGGTCCGCGAGCTCCGCACCGCCGAGGGTGGGTTCGCCTCGGCGCTCGACGCCGACTCCGAGGGCGCCGAGGGCACGTTCTACGTCTGGACGCCGGCGCAGCTGACCGACGTCCTCGGCCCCGAGGACGGCCCGTGGGCGGCACGCCTGCTGTCGGTCACCGACAGCGGCACGTTCGAGCACGGCACCTCCACCCTGCAGCTGCGCGAGGACCCCGACGACCTGTCGCGGTGGTTCGACGTGCCAGGCCCGGCTGCGCCAGGCGCGCGAGCAGCGCGAGCGACCGGCCCGGGACGACAAGGTGGTCGCGGCCTGGAACGGCCTGGCCATCAGCGGCCTCTGCGTCGCGGGGACCCGGCTCGGCGAGGCGTCGTACGTCGACGCGGCGACCGCCGCAGCGGACCTGTTGGTGCGTCTCCACCTCCGCGACGGCCGTCTGCTGCGGGTGAGCCGGGACGGTGCGGCCGGCTCGCACGCGGGCGTCCTCGAGGACTACGGCTGCGTCGCGTCCGGCTTCCTCGACCTCGTCCAGGCCACCGGTGACGCCCGGTGGCTGGGGCACGCGGGTGACCTGCTCGACGTCGCGCTGACCCACTTCCGCGCCGACGACGGCGGGTTCCACGACACCGCCGACGACGCGGAGGCGCTCGTCAGCCGGCCGCGGGACCCCTCCGACAACGCCAGCCCGTCCGGGCTGTCGTCGATGGTGCATGCGCTGTCGACGTACGCCGCCCTCACCGGCTCCGGACGCCATCGCCAGGCCGCCGAGGAGGCCCTGGCCACCGTCGCCGCGCTGGCCGAGAAGGCGCCCCGCTTCGCCGGCTGGTCGCTGGCGGCCGCGGAGTCGATGCGGGACGGACCGCTCGAGGTCGCGGTCGTCGGCCCGGCCGGCGAGCAGCGCGACGCGCTGGCCGACCGCGCCCGCCGGCTGCCCGGCGCGGTGGTCGTGGTCGCCGACGGCCCGCGCGAGGACATCCCGCTCCTCCGGGACCGGACCGACGTGGACGGCCGGCCGGCGGCGTACGTCTGCCGGGGCCAGGTCTGCGACCGCCCGGTCACCGACGTCGCCGACCTGCCGGGATGATCGTCTCCCCACGGCCCGGCCTCTAGTCTGGAGTGGTGACCGAGAGCCAGCAGCCGGACGAGGGCGCACCGCCCACGACGCCGGACACCCAGCCGGAGAACCAGCAGCCGACTCAGCCCACGTCGACGCCACGGCCGCGCAAGGACGACCCACTCCGTGGCTCCCGGACCGCGGCCACCTGGGCTGCGGTCGCGGCCTTCGCGCTGCTGCTGATCATGCTCACCGTGTTCATCGTCCAGAACACCGACGAGGCGCAGGTCTCCTTCTTCGGCTGGGACGGTACGGCGCCGATGGCCGCGGTGCTGTTGATCGCTGCCACGTCGGGGATGCTGCTGGTCCTGATCGCGGGCACGCTGCGGATCTGGCAGCTGCGGCGGCGGGTACGTCGCTCCGGCCGGTGACGGATCAGGCCACCGGCTGCCGCGGGTCCCGGTAGCGCCGGAACGCGTAGACGATCATGGCGAGGGCGAGGAAGCCCGACACGATCAGGGTGATGCCGGCGGTCCAGCCGCCCATCAGCCAGAACCGCTCGCCGATCGGCCACCAGTCGGGGGCCGGCGGGCTGATCCCCCACAGGACGCCCGCGCCGACCAGCCACGCCACGCCGAGCAGCGACAGCACGATCCGTGGCCAGGTCTTGACCCCGTCGGTGGCGGCCTGGATCGCCTTCTCCTTGACCGGCTCGACCCGCCGCGCGGCCCAGGTGTACTGCTGACTGAGCAGCGCCAGGCCGGCGAAGAGGGCCAGCAGGCCGGGCCCGGGCAGGACCAGCGCCGCGATGCCGCCGATCACGAGCAGCCAGCCGAGACCCTCGAGGAAGACCCGCTTGACCGCGCTCATGCCGCCCTCAGCGCAGCGAGTAGGTCGCCAGCGAGACGCCGACGTAGTGGGTGATGAAGGCCAGGACCGTGAAGCTGTGGAACACCTCGTGGAACCCGAAGTGGGTCGGCCACGGGTCGGGCCGCTGGAACCCGTAGACCACGCCGCCGAGCGTGTAGAGCAGCCCGCCGACCCCGACGAGGACGAGCGCCGCGATGCCCATGCCCGCGCCGGTCCGGTCGACCCCGTCGATGAACTGGGGCAGGAAGAAGACCGCCGCCCAGCCGAGGGCGATGTAGATCGGCGTGTAGAGCCACCGCGGTGCGTCGGTCCAGAACACCCGGAACAGGACGCCGAGGACGGCGCCGGTCCACACCGTCGTCAGCAGCACCACCTGGACGGTGCCCTCGAGGAAGATCAGCGTGAACGGCGTGTAGGAGCCGGCGATCAGCACGAAGATGTTGGCGTGGTCGAGCCGGCGCAGGACGTTCCAGGTCTTCGGCGACCAGGTGCCGCGGTGGTAGATGGCCGAACCCGTGAACAGGATCAGGGCGGAGCCGACGAAGATCGCCGAGCCGGTCCGCGTGACGGGGGTGGGGGAGAGGACGATCAGCACGATCCCGGCCGCCAGGGCGAGCGGGATGGTCCCGAGGTGGAGCCACCCGCGCAGCTTGGGCTTGACCTCGGCGACGGTGTCGGCGACGTTCTCCCTCAGGTGGTCGAACCCGTGCCGGATCGCGTCGTTCATGGAGCGAACCTAACCGGTCGCCGGTGACCGTGGGGTGAAAGGCGCGCGACGTCACGCTGGCCGAACGACCTCCCGGCGAGCGGCAGTAGCATCGGGCATGTGAACTCCCCACGGAATCGCTCACTGCGCTCGCGATTCCGCAGGGACCCCGAAAGAATGAGCGACTGGAAGAGCGGCATCCGTCGCCTGCTGTACCCCGCGTACGAGTCCCGGATGGTCAAGGCGCTGCCCTCCGACCAGATCCCGAAGCACGTCGGAGTGATGCTCGACGGCAACCGGCGCTGGGCCAAGGCGGTCGGTGCCGACACCGCCCACGGCTACCAGGCCGGGGCCGCCAACATCGAGCCCCTCCTCGACTGGTGCGAGGAGGTCGGGGTCGAGGTGGTCACCCTGTGGCTGCTGTCCACCGACAACCTGAACCGGCCGCCCGACCAGCTGGCCGGGCTGCTCGGGATCATCGAGGGGGCCGTCGCCACCCTCGCCGAGCAGGGGCGCTGGCGGCTGAACCCCGTGGGCGCGCTCGACCTGCTGCCGTCCTCGACCGCCGGCAAGCTCAAGTCCGCCGCCGACGCGACCCGCGACGCGGACGGCCTCCTGGTCAACATCGCGGTCGGGTACGGCGGCCGCCGCGAGATCGCCGACGCCGTACGCGCCCTGCTGCACGAGCAGGCCGGCAAGGGCATGACGCTCGAGGATCTGGCCGAGGTGATCGACGTCGAGCACATCGCCGAGCACCTCTACACCAAGGGCCAGCCCGACCCCGACCTGGTGATCCGGACGTCCGGCGAGCAGCGACTCGGCGGCTTCCTGCTGTGGCAGAGCGCCCACAGCGAGTTCTACTTCTGCGAGGCCTTCTGGCCCGACTTCCGCCGGGTCGACTTCCTGCGGGCGATCCGCGCGTACGCCCAGCGCGAGCGCCGCTTCGGCTCCTGACGTCTCAGGTTGGTCAGGCAGCTCGCGCAGCGACCGCATCGAGACCACGTCCGTTCACCCCACGTTCGGGCGTGTCGGCCGGGAACGGGGGTGGCACGGGCGTACTTTCCGTAGGTAACGGCGGGTGGGGAAGCCCGCCGAAACCGGGAGGTGTCATCCGTGCCGTCTACGGCCAAGAAGACCAGAGCATCTGCCGCCGAGGCAGCCCCGTCCGCCCGCACCTTCGTGCTCGACACCAGCGTGCTGCTGGCCGATCCGGGTGCCTTGCGGAGATTCCACGAGCACGAGGTGGTCCTGCCCGTCGTGGTGATCACCGAGCTCGAGGGGAAGCGGCACCACCCGGAGCTGGGGTTCTTCGCCCGTACGGCGCTGCGGATGCTCGACGAGCTGCGGATCACCAACGGCCGGCTCGACCAGCCCGTGCCCGTCGGCGACGAGGGCGGCACCATCCGGGTCGAGCTCAACCACACCGACCCCGAGTCCCTGCCCTCCGGCTTCCGGCTCGGCGACAACGACACCCGGATCCTCGCGGTGGCCCGCAACCTGGCCAACGAGGGACACCAGGTCACCCTGGTCTCCAAGGACCTCCCGCTGCGGATCAAGGCGTCCGCGGTCGGACTCGACGCGGAGGAGTACCGCGCCGAGGCGATCAGCGACTCCGACACCGGCTACACCGGGATGGCCGAGCTCGACGTCACGAGCGCGGACCTCGACGAGCTCTACGACGACGGCGTGCTCGACCTCGAGGCCGCCCGCGGCCTGCCCTGCCACAACGGGCTCGTGCTGCTCTCCGACCGCGGCACGGCTCTGGGCCGGGTCGGCCCCGACAAGCAGGTCCACCTCGTCCGCGGCGACCGGGAGGCGTTCGGGATCCACGGCCGCTCGGCCGAGCAGCGGATCGCGCTGGAGATGCTGCTGGACCCGGAGGTGGGCATCGTCTCCCTCGGCGGCCGGGCCGGCACCGGCAAGTCCGCCCTCGCGCTGTGCGCGGGACTCGAGGCGGTGATGGAGCGCCGCCAGCACAAGAAGGTGGTGGTCTTCCGGCCGCTGTTCGCCGTCGGCGGCCAGGAGCTCGGCTACCTGCCCGGCTCGGAGTCGGAGAAGATGTCGCCCTGGGCGCAGGCCGTCTTCGACACCCTCGGAGCCCTCACCTCCCGCGACGTGATCGACGAGGTGCTCGACCGCGGCATGCTCGAGGTGCTGCCGCTGACCCACATCCGCGGACGGTCGCTCCACGACGCGTTCGTGATCGTCGACGAGGCGCAGTCGCTGGAGCGCAACGTGCTGCTCACGGTGCTCTCCCGGATCGGCGCCAACTCCAAGGTCGTGCTGACCCACGACGTGGCGCAGCGCGACAACCTCCGGGTCGGCCGGCACGACGGCGTGGTCGCGGTGGTGGAGAAGCTCAAGGGCCACCCGCTGTTCGCCCACGTCACGCTGAGCCGGTCCGAGCGTTCGCCGATCGCCGCCCTGGTCACCGAGATGCTGGAGAACGTCACGCTCTGAGGCGGGCTCACCGGGGTCCGTCGTACCGCGTGAACCGCGCGTGGATGTGACCCCGGTGACACGGTGTGAGCAGGCTCGCGTCGCAAATGCCCCCGCTCGGTTTGCGGGCACGCGGCTCGTCCTGCATCGTGGCCCGCGTTGCCCGTTGACCCATCGGCCCGGGCAACGCCGAGAACGACATCCCCCGTCCGCTACCCCGCGAGTCGCTCCTGTATGCGCCAAAAGCGTGAGAAGTACGTTCCCAAACACCGCCAGCCCACGGCTGCCGCGGTGGCGAAGGCGGCACCCCGCAAGGTGCTGCACACGTCGGTGCTGTTCTCCGGCGTGGCCGTCGCCGCCACGACCGGCGCCGTGTCGACCGGTGTCGTCTCCAGCCCGGTCCAGCTCGGCACCGCCGCCTCGGGCACGACCGCCGACGCGCACGGGAGTGACGAGCTCCAGCGTGACTACGAGCGCGTGGAGCGCGAGGTCGCGCTGTCGCGTTCCCAGAGCCGGGAGGACACCTCCACGGCCGACAAGGGCGGCAAGCATCGCGCCGCGCCCCCGGATGACCTCAGCGATGAGGACCCGCGGGAGATCGGCCGGACCCTGCTGCCCGAGTACGGCTTCTCGGCCGACCAGTTCGGCTGCCTGGACGCGCTCTACGTGAGCGAGAGCGACTGGGAGGTCCACGCCGACAACCCGACGTCCTCGGCGTACGGCATTCCGCAGGCGCTGACCGAGATGCACGACCTGCCGCCGGGCTACATGACCGACCCCGAGGTGCAGATCCGCTGGGGCCTGCAGTACATCCAGGACTCCTACGGCACGCCGTGCAGCGCCTGGGAGTTCAAGCAGAGCAACGACTGGTACTGAGCGCGCCGCCCTCGCGAGGGTCGAGACGGTCAGGGATCTCTGAGACGGCTCCGTGGGCGGATTCCGCGTTCGGCTGAGCGGGCAAACGCGGTGGCGGTCACGCTCAGGGACGCCAGGACCGTGGACGTTTGCCCGCTGGCGCGAACACTGCGGTGCGCCCTCAGGAACCGCGCGTCATGCCCTCCAGGTCGAGCGCCTCGTCGAGCTGCTCCTCGGTGAGCTCGCCGCGCTCGACGTAGCCCATCGCGATCACGGTCTCCCGGATGGTGGCCCCGTCGGCGAGCGCCTGCTTGGCGATCTTCGCGGCGTTCTCGTAGCCGACGTACTTGTTCAGGGGGGTGACGACCGACGGCGACGATGCGGCGTAGGCGCGCATCCGCTCGGCGTCCGCGGTGATCCCGTCGACGCAGCGCTCGGCCAGCAGGACGCTCGAGGTGGAGAGCAGCCGGATCGACTCGAGCAGGTTGCGGGCGATCACCGGCAGCATCACGTTGAGCTCGAAGTTGCCGCTGGCGCCGGCCCAGGCGACGGTCGCGTCGTTGCCGACCACCTGGGCGCAGACCTGGAGGGTCGCCTCGGGCAGCACCGGGTTGACCTTGCCCGGCATGATGCTCGACCCCGGCTGCAGGTCGGGCAGGCGGATCTCCGACAGGCCGGTCGTCGGCCCGCTGGCCATCCAGCGCAGGTCGTTGCAGATCTTGGTCAGGCCGACCGCGATGGTGCGCAGCACCCCGCTCAGCTCGACGAGGGAGTCGCGGGTGCCCTGCGCCTCGAAGTGGTCGCGGGCCTCGGTGAACTCCTGGCCGGTGGCGCCGGACAGCTCCTCGATCACCTTCGCGGCGAACCCGGCGGGCGTGTTGATGCCGGTGCCGACGGCGGTGCCGCCCAGGGGCAGCTCCCGCACCCGGGGGAGTACGGCGGCCAGCCGCTCGCCGGCGTAGCGCACCGTCGCCGCGTAGCCGCCGAACTCCTGGCCGAGCATGACCGGGGTGGCGTCCATCAGGTGGGTGCGGCCGGACTTCACCAGCCCGGCGAACTCCTCCGCCTTCGCCGCGAGGCTCGCCTCGAGCGTGGTGAGGGCGGGCAGCAGGTCGTCGACGACCGCGAGCGTCGCGGCGACGTGGATCGAGGTCGGGAAGGTGTCGTTGCTCGACTGGCTGGCGTTGACGTGGTCGTTGGGGTGGACGTCCGCTCCGTCGGCGGCCGCCAGGCCGGCGATCACCTCGTTCATGTTCATGTTGGAGCTGGTCCCCGACCCGGTCTGGAAGACGTCGAGCGGGAACTGGTCGGCGTGCTCGCCGTCGGCGATCCGCCCCGCGGCGGCGGTGATCGCGCCCGCCTGCTCCGCGGTGATCACGCCGAGCTCGCCGTTGACCCGGGCGGCGGCCGCCTTGACGAGGGCGAGCGCCCGGATGTGCCGGGGTTCGAGGCGGCTGCCGCTGATCGGGAAGTTCTCCACGGCCCGCTGGGTCTGCGCCCGCCACAGGGCGTCGGCCGGGACCTGGATCTCGCCGAGGGAGTCGTGCTCGGTGCGGTACTCCCCGGCTGTTGGCTGTCGAGTGCTCACCCGTCCGAGGCTACCGGCGTCGGCACCCGGGCGACATGGAGCCAGTACTGCTCGTCCCGCTCCTGCAGCCGGACGTCGTACGGCCGGGTCTCGGCGGCGCCGAACACCTCGCGCAGGGTCGCCTCGAGCGCCGGCGAGACGTCGGCCGACCAGATCACGACGGCGCCGCCGGGCCGCAGCAACCGGCGTACGTCGGTGAGGAACGGCCGTTCGTAGAGCGCCGCGTTGCCGTCGTGGACCAGGAAGCCCGGGCCCGTTGTCGACGTCGAGCAGGACGAGGTCGTAGCTGGCGTCGGCGGCCTCACCCACGGCGGCGGCGATGTCGGCGACCACCGGGTTGGCGCGCTCGTCCGCCAGCAGCGCCGGGCCGTGCGGGATGGTGCCGTCCCGCATCCAGTCCACGAGGGCCGGCTCGATCTCGACGACGCTGCACCGCTCGACGCGGCTGTCCGCGAGCACGCGGTGCATCGTGTAGCCGAGCCCGAGCCCACCGACCAGCACGTCGCGCGGGTCCTCGACCAGCTCGAGTGCCGCGTCGGCCAGCGCCTGCTCGGTGCTGGTCTCCTGGGTGTCCATCACGAACACGCCGTTGGCGCGCAGCTCCAGTGCCGAGGGGGCTCCCTCCTCGTGCCGCTGCCGCAGCACCAGCTCGCCGCGTTCGGACTCCGCGCGGGCGATCTCGACGTACTCCATGGGCTCCGACGCTAGCCGGAACGATGGCGGACGTCATACGGACGGAGCCGTAGAAGGCTCTGTCCGCATGACGTCCCGGAGGTCAGGCGATGCCTCATGGCCCACGGATCATCCACGACACGGGTTGGTGCAGTCGACTTCCCCCAGGCGAGGACTCGACCACGGGCGCCGGAGGCCTCGGCGTCGACGATGTCGAGATGCCTCGTGTCACCAATCGCCCCGATGACTTCCGTCTGGTCCGCGTTCGGCGCCTCGCCGACCAGCAGGGCGGGGTCGTCTCGCGACGACAGCTCTACGCCGCCGGAGTCACCCGATGGGAGATCCGCGGTGCGGTGCAGGCGTGTCGATGGCAGCGGATCGGAGACCAGTCGATCTGCCTTCACAACGGGACGATCGATGAACTCGGTCATCTCTGGGCGGCAGTCTTCCAAGGTGGGCCGCGAGCGTGCCTGGACGGCTCCGCGTCCCTGCGGGCCGCTGGACTGGAGCGATACGTCGACAGCAGGATCCGGGTGTCGGTGCCACGAGGTGCGCGTGTGCGTCGCAACGTCCCCTACGACATCCGGCAGACCCGACGCTGGTCGTCGGAGGACATCGTCCACTCGGGCATCCCACGCACGCGGGCCGAGGTCGCTGCTGTCCGGGCCGCGCTCTGGGCGGTGACCGACAAACAGGCGACCTACGTGCTGACCCTGGTCGTGCAGCAAGGTTTGGCCACTGCCGCAGCAGATCGGCCGCGAGCTGCTGCGGATCCGGCGTGACAAGCGCCGGCTCTCTGCTGCACGCCGTCGCAAACGACCTCCTCGACGGGGCCCGATCCCTTGGTGAGCTCGACGTGGGGCGAGAGCTGAAGAGGCGCGGTCTGCCCGCCCCGACGCGTCAGGTGCTGCGGAAGGACAAGCGGAATCGCTACTACCTGGACCTCTACTGGCCCGACTGGCACCTGGTCGTGGAGATCGACGGCATTCACCACGCCTGGGTCGAGAACGTCGTGGGCGATGCGCTCCGCCAGAACGCGCTCGCCCTCGACGGGGACGTCGTGCTCCGGATACCGCTGCTCGGCCTCCGGCTGGAGCCGGACGAGTTCTTCGAGCAGATCGAACGGGCCCTGACAGATGCCGGCTGGGTGCGGGCACCGGGGGACGTCATGCGGATGGAGTCATAGAGGGCTCCGTCCGTATGACGTCCCCGGGGGAGCGACCTACTCCGCCGAGCGGACCCGGATGCCACCCTCACCCGGGCAGCGGCCGTGACCGCACCGGAGGGGTCGGTGAAGAAGTCGTTGCCCTTGTCGTCGACGACGATGAACGCGGGGAAGTCCTCGACCTCGATCTTCCAGACCGCCTCCATGCCGAGCTCCTCGTACTCGAGCACGGACACCTCCTTGATGCAGTCCTGCGCCAGCCGCGCGGCCGGGCCGCCGATCGAGCCGAGGTAGAAGCCACCATGGGCGGCGCACGCCTCGGTGACCTGCTTCGACCGGTTGCCCTTGGCGAGCATCACCATCGACCCGCCGGCCGCCTGGAACTGCTCGACGTAGGAGTCCATCCGGCCCGCCGTCGTCGGCCCGAACGAGCCGGACGCATAGCCCTCCGGCGTCTTCGCCGGGCCGGCGTAGTACACCGCGTGGTCGCGGAGGTACGCCGGCATCTCCTCGCCGGCGTCGAGCCTCTCCTTGATCTTGGCGTGCGCGATGTCGCGCGCCACGACGAGCGGGCCGGTCAGCGACAGCCGGGTCTTGACGGGGTGCCGGGACAGCTCGGCCAGGATCTCCGGCATCGGCTGGGTGAGGTCGATCTTCACCACGTCGCCGCTGTCGTCGGCGTCCACCGACTCCGGGAGGTAGTGCGCCGGGTCGGTCTCGAGCTGCTCGAGGAAGACCCCCTCGGCCGTGATCTTGCCCAGCGCCTGCCGGTCGGCCGAGCAGGAGACCGCGATCGCGACCGGGCAGGACGCTCCGTGCCGGGGCAGCCGCACGACGCGCACGTCGTGGCAGAAGTACTTCCCGCCGAACTGCGCGCCGATCCCGAAGCTCTGGGTCAGCTCGAAGACCTTCTCCTCCAGCTCCACGTCGCGGAAGCCGTGCGCGTCCATCGAGCCGGACGTGGGGAGGTGGTCGAGGTAGTGCGCGGAGGCGTACTTCGCGGTCTTCAGGGCGAACTCCGCGCTGGTCCCGCCGATCACGACGGCGAGGTGGTACGGCGGGCAGGCGGCCGTGCCGAGGGAGCGGATCTTCTCGTCGAGGAACGTCAGCATCCGCTCGGGGTTCAGGACGGCCTTGGTCTCCTGGTACAGGAAGGACTTGTTGGCCGAGCCCCCGCCCTTGGCCATGAACAGGAACTTGTACTCCGGCCGAGAAGTTCCATCTGGCCCATCGGCGGCCGGCGTCGAGTAGAGCTCGATCTGGGCGGGCAGGTTGGTGCCGGTGTTCTTCTCCTCGTACGTCGTCAGCGGCGCGAGCTGGGAGTAGCGCAGGTTGAGCTTGGTGTAGGCGTCGTACACCCCGCGCGAGATCGCCTCGCCGTCGTCGGCGCCGGTGAGCACGCCCTCGGACTTCTTGCCCATCACGATCGCGGTGCCGGTGTCCTGGCACATCGGGAGCACGCCACCCGCCGAGATGTTGACGTTCTTCAGCAGGTCGGTGGCCACGAAGCGGTCGTTCCCGGACGACTCGGGGTCGTCGATGATCCGGCGCAGCTGGGCCAGGTGGGCGGGGCGCAGGTAGTGCGCGATGTCGTGCATCGCCTCGGCGGTCAGCCGCTGGATCGCCTCGGGGGAGACCCGCAGGAAGGTCTGCCCGTCGGCCTCGAAGGTGGACACGCCCTCGGTCGTCACCAGCCGGTACGGCGTGTCGTCGGCGCCCAGCGGCAGCAGGTCGGAGTAGCGGAATTCGGGACCGGGGGCGGCGGTGCTCACCCCTCGAAGGCTAGTCCAGCCTCAGGCCTCCTCGCCCTCGGCCTCCCGCTGCTTCTGCTCGCGGGCCCGGCGGCGCTGCTCCTCGGCGCGCTCGCGGCACTTCCTCAGGAACTCCTCGTCCGCAGCGGGGTCGACACCGGCGGCGCGACCTGGGCGGTCGTACTCCGGGAACGCCGGCGCAGAGCGCTCGTACGGCGAGCGCGGCGCCCTCGCCGCGACCGGCCGACCCGCCACCAGCCAGGCGATCGAGCCGACGAACGGGAAGAAGAGGACGAGCAGCACCCAGCCGATCTTGGGGAGGTGGCGGACCGCGTCCTCCCGGCTGGTGATCACGTGCACCAGGCAGAAGACCCAGAGCAGGAAGATGATCGGTCCCAGCAGCAGTGCCAGCCGCATGTCGTTCCCCCGTGTGCCCGTCGTGTGTGCTGGCGGGATCGTAGTGCGGACGGGCACGCCGCGGGCGGGAATCGCGTGACGAAGCCGATCGTATCGCAACCAGACCGACCTCTCGTCGTCGTACCACCTGCAGCTAGCTACTAGGTCGACCACGTCGTCCTCGACGCCGCCGAAACGTCCGAGCGGGACGTGGCAGCACCGCTGGGACTCCCTCTCGATGGACAGACGTCCACGGCGTGGCCGACCTGCCGGGCGCACCCGCGCCAGGAGGTCCTCAGCAGATCGCGCCAACGAGGTCCTGCCGCACTAGTTCTCCGCGTACGAGAGCGAGCACGAGCTTGCCCGTGGTCCGGCCGGTCCGCGTCGACCGAGTAGACCAGCGACGGCGAGCTGCTCGTCGTCCACACCGGGAGCGCAGCTGGACCACCCGCGCTCGTGCGCCGCGTTCCCCCCGTTCGTCCCGCCTCCCCCTCGGCCTTCGTGCGGCGCTGCCCGTCCTTCCCGGCTTCGTCCCCTTCGTCCCCCTCCGCCACGACGACTCTGGCCGAGGCAGCCGTCTGAGGGTCTTGGATAGGTTCGAGGAACCACCGACGGAGGGCGATCGTGATCGAGCTGACCAAGGGCCAGGAGCTGGCGCTGACCACCCAGGACGGGCAACCCCTCACCCGCCTGCTGGTGGGCGTCGGCTGGGACAAGGAACGCACGGCGGGGTTCATCGGCACCGGCGCCCCCGAGATCGACCTGGACGCTTCGGCGGTGCAGTTCGCGAGCGGTCAGCTCTTCGACCTGGCGTTCTACAACAACCTCCAGACCCGCGACGGGTCGGTGGTCCACCAGGGCGACAACCTCAGCGGCCGCGGGGAGGGTGACGACGAGCGGCTCACCGTGGACCTGGGCCGGGTCTACGAGAAGGTCGACACGATCGTGCTGCTGGTCAGCAGCTACCAGGGCCACACCCTCGAGTGGATCAACAACGCCTACTGCCGGCTGGTCGACGACCAGGACGTCGAGCTCGCCCGCGTCAAGCTCACCGGCGGGGTTCCGCAGACCGGCGTGGCGTTGGCCAAGCTCGTCCGCGACGGGGAGCACTGGACGCTCCGGGCGATCGGGGAGGGCATCGCGGTCACGGTGCCCACGGAGTCGGTCAAGGCGCTGCGTCCCTACCTCTGAGACCCCCGGCTAGACCGGTTCACGGCGTTCTCCCAACGCCCGGAACCGGGCGGGCTCCTCGGGGATCGTGACAGTGAGGGCCGGTCCGAGGGAGGGATGGATGAGCAGCGCGAGCGTGGTCGATGAGCTGTACGTCGCGTCGTACCGCCGCCTCGTCGTGCAGATGTTCGCGATCTGCGGCGACATCACCGACGCCGAGGACGCCGTCCAGGAGGCCTTCGTCCGGGCGATCCGCAAGCACCGCGCGTTCGAGCGGGTGGCGAATCCCGAGGCGTGGATCCGCACCGTTGCCCTGAACCGGCTCCGCGCCGGTTGGCGGCACGCCGGCGTCGTCCGCAAGTACCAGGGTCGGGTCCCTGGCCCGCAGGCCGACGTCGAGGTCGGTCCCGAGCACGTGGCCCTGGTGACCGCGCTCGCCTCGCTGGACGCCGACCAGCGCCAGGTGGTGGTCCTGCACCATCTCGCCGACCTGGGCACCGCGCAGATCGCCACCGAGCTCGGCATCCCCGAGGGCACCGTGAAGTCCCGGCTCTCGCGCGCCCGAACGCGGCTGGCCGAGCTGCTCGACGACCGTCTCGACGACAGGGAGGAGCCCCGTCATGTCCGACCTTGACCTGCTGCGCGACGTGGGCGACCAGATCGTCCCGCCGCCGTTGGAAGCCCTGCACGACCTCGCCCGGTCCCGCGACCGCCGCATGGCCGGCGCCGTCGCCTCGGCCACCGCCGCCGCCGTCCTCGCTGTGACGGCCTCGGCCGCTCTGCTGGTCGGGGGAGACGGACGGTCCGGTCCACAACCGACGCCGGAGCCCACCCGGGGCGTGGAGGACTCCAGGCCGCTCACGTACGCCGAGGGCGCCACCGTGCACTACGGCGAGGAGACGGTCGAGGCCGCCGGGGCGGTGGTCGAGCTCGACCTGACCGACGACGGGGTGGTCTTCCGGACCAGCGACGGTCGGATCTGGTTCACCGACGGCACCACCCCGACGGCGCTGGGTGGCCTCGGTGAGCCGGGCCCGGAGTACGGCGAGGACAACCTGCCCATCGGCGTGCACGACGGCTTCGTGGTGTCCGGAAGCACCGGCTCGATCGTGGCGTGGCTGGAGTTCCCGTCCCCGTCGGCGCCCGAGCTCGTCGTCTACGACGGATCGCAGACCGCGCGCCCGGGCGGCACGAGCCGCGAGTCCGGCGCCGTGGTCTACCCGCCCGCAATGTTCGGCGAGGGACAGAACGTCCTGCACTCCGTCTACTCCGATGCCGTCTACTGGCTGGCCGGTGCCGATCCCGAGTCCGACGACCTGCCGGACCTCCGGCTGGACCTGGCCTCGGGCGACATGGTCGAGCTCACGCCCGGGGAGTACCTCGACGAGGTGTCCGCGCGGAGCTCCCAGCGGATGCTGCTGCTGGGGCGGACCGACTCGCCTTCGGGCACCCAGGCGTTCGACCACTACAACTTCAACTGGTCGGTGCGCGGGGGTCGGGTGGAGCCGCAAGGCGCGCAGCCGCTGAACCTGCGGGACGCGGCCAGTGGCGAGAAGGTCGAGTTCGAGGCGCCCGCCGACTATCCGAACACCGTCGTGGTCTGGATGACTCAGTGGGTCGACGACGACACGATCGTGATGCTGGCCGAACGGGACGGCGCCGAGGAGCTGTTCAGCTGCGACATCGGCGGCGCCTGCGAGATCGCCGGATCCGGTGACGGGGACGCGTTCGTCGTGCCCGAGATCGGCTAGATCCCGATGACTCGGCGGTGAGTGGTCCCCCTCGCCGGACCACCAACACTTCGCGGCGCGCTGATCCCGATCGGACGCGCCACCAGCCCGATGGCGCTACCTTGGCGCCGTGGGGGTCGTCGAAACCGAGAGTCTGACCAAGCGGTACCCCCGCGTCACCGCCCTCGACGAGCTCGACCTCACCATCGGCGAGGGCGTCACCGGACTGGTCGGCGCCAACGGTGCCGGCAAGTCCACGTTCATCAAGATCCTGCTCGGCCTGGTGCCGGCCTCGAGCGGAGCAGCCCGGGTCCTCGGCCACGACGTGGTCCATGAGGGTGGACGGATCCGGTCGCTCGTGGGCTACATGCCCGAGCACGACTGCCTCCCGGCCGACGTGTCCGCGAGCGACCTGGTCGTCCACATGGGGCAGATGTCGGGGCTGCCCTACGCGGCCGCCCGCGAGCGCGCCGCCGACGTGCTCCGCCACGTGGGGCTGGCCGAGGAGCGCTACCGCCCGATGGGCGGCTACTCCACCGGCATGAAGCAGCGCGCCAAGCTGGCCCAGGCCCTGGTCCACGACCCGCGGCTGGTCCTCCTCGACGAGCCCACCAACGGGCTCGACCCGTCCTCCCGCGACGACATGCTCGCGCTCGTACGCCGGATCGGGACCGAGTTCGGCATCGCCGTCCTCGTCACCTCCCACCTGCTGGGCGAGCTGGAGCGGATCAGCGACCACGTCGTGGTGCTCGACAGCGGCCGGCTGCTGCGGTCCTCGGCCACCCAGGACTTCCTGCACACCACCGGCAGCCTGCTGGTCGAGGTGCAGGGGCGAACCGACGCGGACCGGCTGCTGGCGCAGGCCCTGGTCGACGCCGGCCTCCGCGCCTGGCCCGGCGAGGGTCGACTGGTCGAGGTGGAGATGGCCGACGACGCCACGCGCGACGTGGTGCGCGACCTCACCGTCGACCTCGGCCTCGGCCTGGTCCGGATGCAGGAGCGGCACCACCGCATCGAGGACGTCTTCCGGGACGGAGGTGCCGGCAGTGTCCAGCCCGTCTGACAGCTCCGGGGTCCCGGCCTCGCCCACGTTGCCCGCCGGCGTCATCCACGACATCGGCTACCGGCCCTATGCCGGCCCCCGGCTGGGGGAGCGCGCGATCGGGTGGGCGTTGTTCCGCACCGGGCTGCGCAACTGCTACGGGCTGGGCAGGTCGGCGCGGTCGAAGGTCCTCCCGCTCGGCCTGCTGGCCCTGATGCTCCTGCCGGCGCTGATCCTGGTCGGCGTCCTCGTGCAGGCCAAGAACCTGCTCGACATCGACGACCACCTCGTGCCCTACTCCACCTACCCGATCACGACGCAGCTGCTGATCTCCGTGTTCGTCGCGGCGCAGGCGCCCGCCCTGGTCTCGCGCGACCTCCGGTTCCGCACGATCACGCTCTACCTCGCGCGGCCGGCCCGGCGGACGACGTACGTCGTGATGCGACTGGCGTCGCTGACGGCGGCGACGTTCATCCTGATCGGCGCCCCGCTGCTGCTCCAGTACCTCGGTGGTCTGCTCGCGGACCTGCCGGTCGGCCGTGAGACCGGGAGGTTCCTCGCGGCGCTGGTGGGGGCGGCGGTGCTGGCGGCGGGCCTGGCGTTCCTGGCGGCGCTGGTGTCGGCGCTGACGATCCGGCGCGGGCTGGCGGTCGCCGCGGTGATCGTGGTGCTGGTCGTCAGCTACACGGTGGTCTCGAGCGTCCAGGGGATCTCGACGGAGTCCGGCAACGAGACGGTCGGTGAGGTGGCCGGCCTGTTCTCGCCGTACACGCTGGCCAACGGGCTGCAGGTCTTCCTGTTCGACTCGCCCGCGGCCACGCCGACGCCGCCGACGAGCGACGCGATGGGCGTGCTCTACGTGGTCGGTGCGCTGGTCTTCCTCCTCGGCGCGCTGGGCGCCATGCTGGCGCGCTACAAGCGGGTCGAACCATGACCACGATCCAGCTGGACCACGTGTCGCGGTGGTACCGCAACGTCGTCGCGGTCAACGACGTCACGATGACGATCGCCCCGGGCGTGACGGGCCTGCTGGGCCCCAACGGCGCGGGCAAGTCGACCCTGATCGCGCTGATGTCGGGCTTCCTGGCGCCCTCGACCGGCACCGTCACGCTCGACGGCGAACCGCTGTGGCGCAACGAGCAGGTCTACCGCAAGATCGGGCTGGTGCCGGAGCGCGAGGCGCTGTTCGACTACCTCACCGGACGGCAGTTCGTGGTCGCCATGGCCGAGCTGCACGGGCTCCGCGACCCCGGTGCGGCGGCGCAGTCCGCGATCGCTCTGGTGGAGATGAGCGAGGCTCAGGACAGGGTGATCTCGACGTACTCCAAGGGGATGCGGCAGCGGATCAAGATGGCCTCGTCACTGGTGCACGAGCCGGCGGTGCTGCTGCTCGACGAGCCGTTCAACGGGATGGACCCGCGGCAGCGGATGCACCTGATGGAGCTGCTCCGCAGGATGGGGGCCGAGGGGCGCACCGTGCTGTTCAGCTCGCACATCCTGGAGGAGGTCGAGCAGGTCGCCCGGCAGATCGAGGTCGTCGTCGCGGGGCGCCACGCCGCTTCCGGGGACTTCGGGGCGATCCGGCGGCTGATGACCGACCGGCCCAACCGGTTCGTGCTGCGAACGGCGGACGACCGCCGGCTGGCCTCGGTGCTGCTGACCGATCCGTCGGTCCGCGCCGCGCGGCTCCGCGCCGAGGGCGGGATCGAGCTGGAGGCCTCCGACTTCGGCCGGTTCAGCGAGGTGCTGCCGCGGCTGGCCCGGGAGCACGGGATCCGGCTGCTCGAGGTCACGCCGACCGACGAGTCGCTCGAGAGCGTCTTCGCCTACCTGGTGTCGGCATGAAACTCACCCCACGACGTTCTTCGTCTCCCCCGCTGCGCTCCTCCGACGCACAACGCCGCGGGGGCCCCGAATGAACCCCTCGTCTCGCCGACCATCGTGCGGATCGGCATCCGCAGCGTCTTCGGCCGCCGGCGCGGCATCCTGCTCTTCCTGCTGCCGCTGGTGCTGGTCGGCCTCTCCGTCCTGGTCCGGGTGCTGGTCGGTGAGGACCCGGTCGCGGCCAGCGACACGCTGTACGGGCTCGGCCTGGCCGTGATCGTCCCGCTGGTCGCGCTGCTCGCGACCAGCGGCGTCCTGGCGCCGGAGATCGACGACGGCTCGATCTCCTACCTGCTGGCCAAACCGATCCCGCGACACCTGATCGTGGTCAGCAAGCTGGTGGTCGCGGCGACCTGCGTCCTGGTGTTCGCCGCCCTGCCCATGCTGGCCTCCGGGCTGGTTCTGCTCGCCTCCTCGCCGGAGCTGGGGGTGGGCTTTGCGGTCGGTTCGCTCACCGGTGGCCTGGCCTACTGCGCGCTGTTCGCGCTGCTGTCGGTGATGTCGCGGTTCGCCGTGGTGTTCGGGCTCGTCTACCTGCTGATCTGGGAAGGCATCCTCGGCGGACTGCTCGACGGGGTGCGGTGGCTGAGCGTCACCCGGTGGTCCGCCGCGATCGTCGAGCAGGTCGCGGACGTCCCCCTCGTGGAGGGGCTGGGCCTCGGGTACGCCGTCGTGGCGACCGTGGTCGTGATCGTGCTCGGGACGTGGCTCACCGCCCGACGCCTGCGCGCCTTCAACCTGACGGGCGACGAGTAGGTCACCCGCGGCAGCGCCCTGTCGAACGCCTGCCCGCAGCGGGTGCTGGTCGGGGACCGAAGGCACCATGCTCTGTCCACTTAGTGAGCGCTAAGTAACCACCAGACCTACGCCGAACCCAACTGCCTGCGTTCTTCGTCGGCGGATGCATTCATCTGCCGCGGCCGCCGTTGCACCGAAGGCCGACTTTTCCCATTCCGCAGTGCGAGAGCAGGGGCCCGGCCGAGAATGCTCAGCGAGCCCTGCGGTCCGACGCCGCCGGGCTCCTCATACACGGTCCCGTCGGGACCCTTCTCCCGGGAGTTTTCGTTCTCATGACGTTCACGCAGGCGGTTCGCTCGGTCCTGAGCAAGTACGCCACCTTCTCCGGCCGCGCCCCCCGCTCTGAATACTGGTGGTTCTATCTGTTCACCATCCTGGTCAGCGTCGCCACCTCGATCGTCGACGCGGTGCTGGGCGCCGCGTTCGACAACGAGATCGGGATCGTCAGCACGATCGCGAGCCTGGCGCTGCTGCTGCCGAGCTTGGCTGTGACCGCCCGACGTCTGCACGACACCGGCCGCACCGGGTGGTGGATGCTGTTCCCGGTGGTCGCGATCTTCGCCACCGTCGTCGTCGCGTTCGTCACCGTGTTCGACGCGTTGCTCGGTGCCGACGCCGACTTCACCCCCGCAGCCTCGTGGGTCGTGGTGCTGCTGGTCTGCGGGCTGCTCGCGCTCGCCGCGTGCATCACGATGCTGGTGTTCATGTGCCTGGACTCCACGCCCGGCCCGAACAAGTACGGCCCGTCGCCCAAGCAGCCGCCCATGGTTCCGCCCGGGCCGGGTGGGTACTACCCGCCCGTCGGGTACGGCGGGCCGCCTCCGTCTCCCGGCCAGGCCCAGCCGTACGGCTACCCGCCGCAGCACCAGTAGCCGCGGACGCCGTTCCGTCCGAGCCGCCGTCTAGGTCAGCGCTGACGAGCATCTCCAGCGCCACGAAGACCCCGGCGAAGGCGCCCTCCGCGCGTTCAACCTCACGGGCGACGAGTAGCGCCGGACCTGCCTGCGGGTCCGGGTGTCACAGGTCCGGCGGGCAGGCGGTGCGGTCCTGATGGGCTGCGTACTGGCTGAGCTCGCCCAGGTGCCGGAAGCCGAACTCCTGCAGCACCTCGGGATGCGCGGCCAGGAAGGCGATGAGCTCCGAACCCCAGGCGGTGCCGTAGAGCTGGTGCTCGGCCTCGACCGACTGCGCGACGCAGCTGGGCGTGGCGGACGCGGGTGGTCCCGCCACGACAAGGTGGTCACGGCAGCGGCAACGGGCAGGCGAAGCGGCTGATGGTCTTCATCCTGGACACCTCCCTACGCCGGCGCAGCGGTGGGCAGCGCGCCGATCTGGGACATGATCGTGAACAGGTCGCAGTACTGCGTGATCTCGACGATCCTGCCGTCCTGCACGCGCATCAGGTCCCAGCCCGCGAACTTCACTCGGCGTCCGCTGGCCGGTACGCCGGCGAACTCCGCCTGGTGCGTCGCGTGGTAGGACAGCCAGACGCTGACCTGGTCGCCTTCCTGGATCAGGTGCCGCACGTTGGCGGTGAGGTCGGGGAAGGGCGCCAGGAAGCTCGCGATCGAGGTCTTCAGGTCCGCCAGGTCCGAGCCCGCGCCGCCGTGGCCGACGAGGTCGGCGGCGCAGACCTCGTCCAGGGCCTCGGGCCTGCCCTGGTCGACGAGCTCGTAGAATCGCCGGACGACGTTCTTCTCGGGTGTCTCCATCGTTCTCTCCTTGTCTCGTTGGGTGGTCAACTCCGAGAGTGCACCCGGGCCCCGTCGGCGAGCATCGGGGGAAATCCCCACTCAGGACCCGGTTTCCGTTCCGTCGGTCGACGATGGATGCGTCCCGAGGTGGAGCAGCGCGAACGCGGCCGCCTCGGTGCGACTTCGGACCCCGAGCTTGGTGAGGATGTTGCTCACGTGGTGGCCGGCGGTCTTGGTAGTGATGAACAGCCGCTCCGCGATCTCGGCGTTGGAGAGGCCGTCACAGACCAGCGCCAGGACCTCCCGTTCCCGCTGGCTGAGTACGCCGACACCGCGCGGCCCTGTCCGGCCCCGAACGCCGAGCTCCCGCAGGAACGCCGCCGCCCGGTCGGCCTCCGCGGAAGGCGCCCATCCGGTCGAATGCCTGCAGCGAGCTGCGGGCCTCGGTGATCGCGACCCCCCGGTCGGTGCCCAGCAAGCGAGCGCGCCAGGGCCATCCGGGCCCGGCAGGCCAGGAGGGCACCCCGGACTGGGCGAACCCGCGTGCCGCGGCGCGCAGGAGACCGGGGGCGCCGGCGTCTCCGTCGGCGAGTGCCACTCTGCCGTGAGCGAGGTCCGACTGGGAGCCGTGGAGCGTCGATCCGGTCAGCGTCGCTACCGTCCCGATGGTCCTGGCTGAGGCCCGGCGGTCTCGATGTCACCCTCCGCGAGCGCGGCCTCGACGAGCTGCGCGTGCACCGGGAGGGCGAGGACCGGGACCTCGGTCAGGGCCTCCAGGCGCCCCGGAGCCGATGTACGGCGGCTGTGGGTCGGGCCGAGCGCGAGGTCCAGGCAGCGCCCGCGGCGGCGCACTCCCAGTCGTCGTCGTAGCCGGTCAGCAGCGCCTCCGCCTCGGTCAGGCGGCCCTGCAGCACTCGCAGCTCCACCAGCTGTGCGACGGGATGCAAGCAGCGGGGGCGGACGCCGGTCACCGTCATGGACCTCACGCGCGTCGGACAGTTGCTGCTCGGCGGCGTCGAGTCCACCGGTCACCAGGTAGACGCCCCCGCAGCAGCCCGTACAGAACGCGGAGATCAGGTCGGTGGCAGAGGCCTCCATCGGTACCAGCGGACCGAACGCGTAGGACGAGCGGAAGTCGATGATCAGCTGCGCCCAAGGCTCCACGGTGCCGCGGTCACCCAGCCAGCCGGCCACTTCGAGCAGGGTGCACAGCGCCTCCCCGACGTACTGCACGTCCTTGCCCTCGCCCGATGTCGCCGCCACCATCGCCTCACCCAGGTCGGAGAGACCCGTTGCCACCTGACCCGTGGCGACCAGGCCGCCCCGCGGCGGGAGAGCGCCACGATCTCGAGATCGACGTCCCGATGGGCCTGGCGCGGCCACGGCCCGGTCCGCTGCCGCGATTCCACCGGGCCCGGCTGCCTTCGCCTCGGACTCGGCCACGGCGAGCCAGCCGGCAAGGCTGGTGCCGTCGCCGACGCCGTCCAGCAGCGATCGCGCCCGGCTGAGCCAGCCGTCGGCCATCGTCCCGGTGGTAGAGGTTGCGGTACTGCCGCGACATCCAGATCGCCACCGCCGCAGCGGCCTCGTCGCGGTCGGCATGACGCAGTCGGGCGAACGCCCGGCGCGGACGTCGAGTGGCGGACGCCGGGTCACCCAACCACCACAGCGCCCGACCCAGCCCGTCGAGCGCCTCGGCGGACTCGGAGACTGTCCAGCGCCGACCGGAAGGCGTCACGCGCGGCGCCCCACTCGCCGCTGGTCAAGGCGACGTCACCCGCCGAGACCAGGTCCAGGGCGTCCATCTGTCGATGATGCCACCGATGCGGCCACGGTCGAGGTCCTGTCGGCGACAGTCATACGTCTCCTCCTGGAGCTGGACTAGTCGTCCGGGGCTAGGTAGCGCTGCCGAGCATGTCCAGCGCCACGAAGACCAGGAGGAACGCACCGCCGTAACAGGCCGCCGCGACGAGGAGGTGGTGCTTGACCTGCAGCCCGTCGTAGAGCGTGAACCGGAACCGGTGGGCGGCGTGGATCAGCATCATCGTGAACAGGCCCATCAGCACCAGGAACGTGATCGGGTGCCCGGCGACGGCGGCCAGGTGGTCGTGGTCCGGCGGGTCGATCCAGCCCAGCGGGAAGGCCAGGGCGAACAGGAACGCCAGCACCGGCAGGAAGATCGCGGCCATCACGCCGCCACCGCTGAAGGCCAGCCACACGAAGGGCTCGATCCGGAGCTTCATCTCGTCACCAGCCAGAACACGAAGGCGGACACGACGGCCAGCCCGGCGTACTGCGCCCCGATGATGACCGCGCCCGGCACCCGGCGGCCGCGCAGATCGAGGACCATCGCCTGCGGGGTCAGCGAGAACCACGTGACCGTGTGCAGCACCACGAAGCCGAAGGCCACCAGGTTGAGCACGACCAACGCCGGCGAGGCAGCCCAGGAGAGGTGGGCGTCGTACGCCGCCTCGCCGCGGCCGACCGCGCGGACGAACAGCGCCAGGTAGAGCACGAGCCAGGCGATGAAGATGCTGCTCAGCTCGCGCATGACGAACACGAAGTAGCTGCGCTTGCGCAGCCACCACCAGACCGGGAGCCGGCGCCGGTAGAGCAGGTCCTCGCCCGTCGACCCGGTCATCGCCGCAGCGCCCGTGGGAGGAGGAACGCCTTGATGGACTCCTGGGCCGCCTTCAGCTTGTAGCGCTGGATCGCGCCGGCCGGGTCGACGTGCTTGGGGCAGACGCGGGTGCACTCGCCGACGAAGGTGCAGCCGTAGACGCCCTCCTTCTCGATGAGGACGTCGAGCCGTTCGCGGCTGCCCTCGTCGCGCGAGTCGAGGTCGTAGCGCTCGGCGAGCGCGATGGCGGCCGGCCCGATGAAGGTGGGATCGAGCCCGTAGACCGGGCAGGCGGAGTAGCAGAGCATGCAGTTGATGCACATGCTGAACTGCTTGTAGGCGTCGAGCTCCTCGGGTGTCTGGAGGTACTCGCCGTCGTCGATCGACTGCTCCTCGTCGCGGATGATCCACGGCTTGACCTGGGGCAGCTTCTCCATGAAGTCGTCGATGTCCACGACCAGGTCCCGCACCACCGGGAAGTTGGCGAGCGGCTCGATCGCGCACCGGCCCGGGCGCGTAGTCGCTGAGGAACGTGGCGCAGGTCAGCTTCGGCTCGCCGTTGACGTTCATCCCGCAGCTGCCGCAGATCCCCATCCGGCACGACCACCGGAACGCCAGCGTGGTGTCGACCTCGTTCTTGAGGTGGTTGAGGCCGTCGAGGACCGTCCACTCCTCCCGGAGCGGTACGTCGTACTCCTGCCAGCCCGGCTCCGTGTCCTTGTCGGGGCGGTAGCGGGCGACCCGCAGGGAGATCTCGTCGGCCTGCATCTCCGCCTACCTCCCGTAGACCCGCTCGCCCGGTGGCCAGCGGGTGATCGTCACGGGCAGCGGCTCCACCCGTGGGGTGCCGTCGGGCTCGCGCTCCACCAGGTGGTGGGCGAGGAACCGGTCGTCGTCGCGGCCGGGGAAGTCGAGCGCGCTGGTGGGCGCCCCGGGACTCCTCACGCTGCAGGCCGGAGGCGAGCATGCACTCGGCGACGTCGAGCAGGTTCGCCAGCTCGAGGGCGGCGACCAGCTCGGTGTTGAAGGTGCGGCTGGTGTCCTGGACGCCCACCTTCGCCGCCCTGCCCTGCAGCTCGCGCAGGGCATCGGCTCCCTTGGCCATGGCCGGGCCGGTGCGGTAGATCCCGGCCGCCTCCTCCATCGTGGCCTGCATCTCGGAGCGGATGGTCGCGACGCCGTCGTCGCCGCGGCACCCGGTCGAGCAGGTCGCGCTGGATCCGGCGCGCCTCGTCGGCCGCCTGGGCGGCGATCGCGGCGGGCGGCCCCGTTGCCGTGCGGGCGTACTCCGCGGCGGCGCGGCCGGCGCGGGCCCCGAACACGAGGCACTCGGGCAGCGAGTTGGACCCGAGCCGGTTGGCGCCGTTGATGCTGACGCAGGCGGTCTCGCCGGCGGCGTACAGGCCCGCCAGCGGCGACGCACCGTGGATGTCGGTGTGGACGCCGCCCATCATGTAGTGGACGACCGGCCGGACCGGGACCAGCTCGGTCACCGGGTCGATGCGTTCGTACTTCAGGCACAGCTCGCGGACGAACGGCAGCTTGGTGTCGATCAGCTTCGCGCCGAGGTGGCGCAGGTCGAGGTGGACGACGTTGCCGTACGGCGTCTCGACGGTGCGCCCCTTCTCGTCCTCGTGGACGAAGGCCTGGGAGAGCCGGTCCCGCGGACCGAGCTCCATGCTGCGCAGCTCGGGAGTGGGCGTCGGCTTGCCGAGGTCGTAGTCCTGCAGGTAGCGGTAGCCGTCCTTGTTGACCAGCCACGCCCCCTCCGCGCGGGTGGCCTCGGTGATCAGGATCCCGGTGAAGGGGAGCCCGGTGGGGTGGTACTGGACGAACTCCATGTCCTTGAGGGGAGCGCCCGCACGGTAGGCGAGGGCCATCCCGTCGCCGGTGTTGATGTTGGCGTTGGTCGTGAACGAGAAGACCTTCCCGCACCCGCCGGTGGCCAGGACGACGGCCTTGGCGGTGATCGCCTGGATCCGGCCGGTGCGGAGCTCCACGGCCACGAGCCCGTGCACCCGACCGTCGTCGACCAGGAGCCGGGTCACGAACCACTCGTCGTAGCGGGTGACGGCGTACTTCAGCGAGGTCTGGAACAGCGCGTGCAGCATGTGGAAGCCGGTCTTGTCGGCGGCGAACCACGTGCGCATCTTCTTCATGCCGCCGAAGGGGCGCACGGCGACGTGGCCGTCGGGCTCCCTGCTCCACGGACAGCCCCAGTGCTCGAGCTGGAGCAGCTCGCGGGGGGCCTCGTGGACGAACGCCTCGATCGCGTCCTGGTCGCCGAGCCAGTCGCTGCCCGAGATCGTGTCGTAGATGTGTTCCTCGATCGTGTCGCCCTCGGCGATGACCCCGGCGGCGCCTCCCTCGGCGGAGACCGTGTGGCTCCGCATCGGGTAGACCTTGGAGACCACCGCCACGTCCAGGTCCGGATCGGTCTCCGCGATGGCGGTGGCGGCGCGCAGGCCGGCTGCGCCGCCGCCGACGATGAGAACGTCGTGGGCGGCGACTACCGGGCCCTCACTCACCCCTCAGTTCCTCGTCGACGAGCACTCTGCCGCGATGATGGACGACCTGGTTGTGCACGCTGCCGTCGTGGAACTCCTCGTGATGGGTCTGGCAGCCGCAGGAGAACCGGAGATCGAGCGTGATCAGTCCGAGCGTGTCCTCGGTCATGAACTGCTCTCCACCCAGCGTGTCGGCCGCACGGCGCCGGTCGGGGTTCGAACGAGGTGACAGTTGACGTCATGGCCTACCTCCAAGGGGCGTGCGTTCCGGCACCGGTCCCAGATTCCTCCCTTCCGGCCGGATTGGGAAGAGGTGGCTGCTCCGGGCCGCCGGCCAGGATCCTCCAATCGCCCCGGGGACGTCCGGGCAGTGCGGCGGCTGGACAGTTCCGTCAGGAGCCGTCAACCCGGGTGCCGTGCCCCCGAGTGTGGAGGGTGCCGGTCCGACCGGGACGGCCCCCGACACGGGAAGGAAACACCCATGGAGACCGATCGCAACCGGCCCGCCCGGAGCATCGCGCTGGCCGCCTTCGTCCTGGCCCTGACCACGGCGTGTGGTGCCGACGTGGCCTCCGCACCCGCCGACATCGGCGATCCGGTCGAGCAGCTGGGAGAGCCCTCCGAGTCGGAGTCAGGCTCCCCCGAAGACCGCCGCGACCAGGTTCCGGAGGAACGGTTCGTCCCGCCCTCGCCGGCGCCGGCGCCGCCGGTGTACCTGGGGGTCTGAACGACGCGACCACGTCGATCGCACCGCGTCTGGACAGTTGTGTCAGACCGTGTCAACCGGGGAGCTCGTGGCGCCACTGTGGGGGAACCGGTCCGATCCGGAAGGGCCCGACACCGAAAGGACAACGCTCATGAACACGAACCACCGTCGCCCCGCCCGGGGCATCGCGCTTGCGGCGTTCGTCCTCACGCTGGCCACGGCGTGTGGCTCCGACGTCGCCTCCGCGCCCGCCAACATCGGCGATCCCGCCGAGCGGATCGGCGAGCCCACGGACCCACCGTCGGGCTACCCCGACGACCGCCTCGGTCAGCGCCCGAACGCCTACGAAGGAGTGTGAGCGGGGAGCTCACCTGCCTTCTCGGACATGGGGCCAGGACCCGGAGCTCATGCTCCGGGTCCTTGGCGTGCGGCCTCGGCCGTCCGGCGGATCGAGGTCAGCAGCGGGACGTGCTCGCGGGCGTCGCGGCCGGCGCGGCGCAGGAGCTTGGCGGCCAGCCCGGCCTGCTGGGTCGCCAGGGCGACCTGGGCACCGCGCCACCGGCAGTACGCCGCGTCGTGCGGCCGCGCGAGCCGGTCCCACTCCACGGCGGCCGCGGCCCAGTGCTCGACCGTCGCGGTCCGACACAGTCGGGCCAGCTCGGCGTCCCAGCTCGCCCGCTGCGCGGTGTGGTCGGCGGGGACCGCCTCCGGGGACAGGGGGTCGCGATGTGCTCGAGCCCGGAGCTCCTCGAGCGCACGCAGCCGTGCCTCGCGCGCCCCGGAGTGTCGGGTGCCGTCGGCACTGTCGGCGGCGGCGCGGGCGGCCAGCACGAAGCAGCCACCGACGTACTCGGACTCGTGGGTCGGCAGGATCGGCTGGAGCACACCGAGCAGACGGTCGAGGGCAGGTCCGGCCTCACCCCGCCACACGTCGGCCAGCGCTGCGGTCGTCGCCCGGGCGGCCTCGTGCACGTGCCAGGTCAGCCCGACCTCGTCGAGGGCGGAGACCCGCTCGGCGGCCTCGGTCGCGCGCCCACGGAGCACGTCGAGCCAGGCCCGGACCAGATGGGCGAACCAGTGGTCGAGGACGAGAGCGTCCTCGGTGACCGGGTCGAGCAACGCCGCCGCCCGCTCGACCTGCCCCGCCCGGAGCATGGCCTCCGCCACGTTGGCGTGCACGATCGCGCTGTGGGAGTTCTCGATCCGCCAGCTGCGAGCGGCTTCGAGGGCGGGGGCGGCTGCCGCCTCGATCTCGGCCACCGGGCGGCCGTGGACCAGCAGGATGTCGGTGTGGCACACGCCCATCCACAGCTCCGTCAGCGGGCTGGGTGATGCGCACTCCGCACGGGCCAGCTCGATCCGTTGCAGGGCCCCGTCCAGGTCTCCCGCCATGGCCTCGTGCCAGGCCACGGTCGGCATCATCCCGAACGTGAGCCTGGGGTCGCCCACCTGTTCGCACACCTCCAGAAGGCGTTGCAGGTTCGCCCGTGCCTCCTCGCGTCGACCCACCGAGGCCAGCTCGAGGCCCTTGACCTCCAGCGCCGAGGCCAGGCCGCGGCCGGGCGGCATCTGCTCGTAGAGCGCGATGGCCTGCTCCAGGAGCTCGATCCCCGCCATCGAGCTCTTCGCCTCGCCGCGGTAGTACCCGGCCCGGTAGTAGAGGTCGGCCGCCTCCTGGGGGGTCATCTCGGGCAGCCACGGCATCGCGCGCTCGGCCAGCTCCAGGGCCCGCGGCATCTGCCCGGAGTCCCGCAGGGACTCCATCGCGTTCAGGCTGACCTGGGCCCGGCTCAGCGACTCCACGATCTCGGTCGTGGGGCTGTCCGGCCACAGGTCGAGCGCCCGGAGCCAGTGCTCCGCCTGCTGGGCGACCGCGTGGCGATCGGTCGCCTCGCGTGCCGCGCGCACCCGCCAGACCAGCTCCTCGTCGTGGTCGTCCGCCGCCTGCCAGTGGGCGGCCACCTCGGAGGCCGGGCCGGATCCTCGGGACAGGAGCTCGGCGAGCCGGCGGTGGAGCTCCACCGCCTCTCCGCCGAGGAGTCGGCGCCGGATCGCCTCCGCCAGCAGCGGGTGCCGGAGCCGGATCTCCCGGGACCCGCTGGTCGACCCCAGCAGGTGGGCGCGGTCCAGCTCGTGCAGGGCGTCGGTCAGCTCCGACAGGGACAGTCCGGTCACCTCCTGGAGCTGGACGTCGGTCAGGCTGCGGTCGGCGACCCCGAGTGCGGCCGTGGCCCTGGTCGCGGTCTCGCTGATGGCGTCGAGGCGCTGGTCGAGCAGCTCCGCGAGCAGCCGCGGGAGCCGCTGGTCACGCCCCGTGTGGGCACACAGCTGTTCGGCGAACAACGGCTGACCCTGCGCCCGGCGGTGGATGCGTTGCACCAGGGCGTCATCGGCCACCCTGCCCAGCAGCAGGGACAGCTGCTCGGCGGTGTCACTGATGGTCAGCGGCCCGAGCTCGAGGATCTCGACCTGGGGTCGCCGCGCGATCCGGGCGCGCCACTCCTCGGCCGCCGGAGAGGTCGCCGGGTCGTCGACCCGGAAGGTCCCGACGATCGGGACGCCCGGCCCGCGTGAGAAGAGGTGCTCGAGCAGGTCGAGCGTGGAGGAGTCGGCCCAGTGGAGGTCCTCGACCACCAGCGCCAGGGGGCGCTGGTTGGCCAGCGAGGTCAGGGCGGTGCGGACAGCGGAGAAGAGCCGCTCGCGGGCCCACTCGTCGTCGTCGCCGGCCCCGTCCGACCACGGGGCGAGCTCCGGCAACAGGCGGCTCAGGGATGCGGGGACGTAGTCCGGGCACTCCGAGAGCGCCTTCTCCAGCCACTGACCGCCGTCGACGTCGTACACCGACCTCAGCAGGTCCGCGACGGGCATCATCGGCGCCTCCGTGGACAACGGCAGGCAGTCGGCGCGAGCCACGAACCTGTCGTCGGTTCTGGCTGCCGTGGTGACGAGACGGGTCTTGCCCATGCCGGCCTCACCGAGGACCAGCAGCAGGCCCGTGCCGGTCTCCAGCTGACGCCGACAGGCCGCCAGCTCGGCGCGCCGGCCGGCGATGGTGACGGCGGCGGCGTGGCCCTCGGTGGAGGGCGTCGTCGCGCCCAGCCACAGGTGCCGGAAGAAGTCGACGTCGCCGTCCATGGCCTCGACCAGCAGCTCCAGGACACCCCAGCTCGGCAGCTTGGGGGAGGAGAACGTGGCCGACACGGTGGTGTGGCTGCAGCCGGCCTGCTTCGCCAGTGTCCGCAGGCTGGGCCAGCCGGCACGGTGATGGAGGTCGTGGAGGGCGTCGACGAGCTCCCGCCGCGCTCCCGGCGGAATCTCTGGCCGTGGCAAACCGCCCACGTGCGCCCTCCGACCTACCTCTCCCTCCTCCAGCATCGCGCCGCCCCGTGGTGGTGTCCAACCAATTCTCGAACTGTCCAGTTCTGTCAGGTGGTGTCAACCGGGTGGCCGGCGACCCGAGTGTGGGTGGTGCCAGTCCGACCGGACGGGCCCGACACCGAAAGGAAAGCCCCATGAACACCAACCACCACCGGCCCGTGTGGAGCCTCGCGCTGGCCGCCTTCGTCCTCACGCTGGCCACCGCCTGCGGCACCGACGCCCCGGCACCATCGATGCCGACATGAACGACGGCAACGGACTCCTCCGACACGGGCACCAAGCTCACGCCCCGTCAGGCTGACGGCGGCGACGGAGCCGCCAACCAGCCGCGGGACGACACGCCTCGCAAGGGCGCGTACTGACCGACACGCTCAGACCAGCACCACACGAACGCCGGACACACGGGGGGTCCGGCGTTCGGCTGTGTCCGGGGCACGGGCGGCACGGTCCAGCGTCGTCCGTGCCTGTCCACGGGCCGAGGCGCCATTGACCTGCGGGTGTGACGTGGACCACGATGGGCGACAAGCGATCTGCGTCATGAGTTGAAGGGGAGGGAGGTCCGCGTGTCTCACGACGGTGCAGGACTTCCCGACCACGAGAGCCATTCCTCCGCGGGGGCTGTGTGGGGGCTCAGCGTGACCAGTTCATCGGAACCATTGCCGGCGACCTCTTCGGGTGGCCGGCAGTTTCACACAACCGGAGGAAGACAATGCCGTTGAAGCGCACAGTCGGGGCGGTCTCGTCCGCCTTGCTCATTGCCAGCCTGGCCGCCTGCGGCGGTGACGACGGCAGCACCACGGACAACCCGGCCTTTGAGGAAGGGCTGGACTCCCGTGGGCCCATCACCTACGTCCAGGGCAAGGACAACTCCGGGGTCTGGAAGCCACTGATCGAGAAGTGGAACGCAGATCACCCCGACGAGAAGGTGACGTTCAAGGAGCAGAGCGACGAGGCCAACCAGCAGCACGACGACCTCGTCCGCAACTTCCAGGCCGAGAACGAGGACTACGACGTCGTCTCCGTCGACGTGATCTGGACGGCGGAGTTCGCGGCGCAGGGTTGGCTCCAGCCGCTCGAGGACGACCTGGCCATCAACACCGAGGGCCTGCTCCAGCCCACGATCGACTCCGGCACCTACAACGGCAAGCTCTACACCTCGCCCAACACCAGTGACGGCGGGATGCTCTACTACCGCTCCGACCTGGTGAAGGAGCCGCCCGAGACCTGGGACGAGATGATGGAGATGTGCTCCATCGCCGAGGAGAACAACATGGACTGCTACACCGGGCAGTTCTCCAAGTACGAGGGCCTCACGGTCAACGCGTCCGAGGCGATCAACGGTGCCGGCGGTTCGATCCTCGGTGAGGACGGCAAGCCGGCGCTCGACACGCCGGAGGCCGAGGAGGGCCTGGCCAACCTGGCCGAGGCCTACGAGAACGGCAACATCCCGAAGGAGGCGATCAGCTACACCGAGGAGGAGGGCCGGATCGCCTTCCAGGCCGGCAAGACGCTCTTCCACCGCAACTGGCCCTACGTCTACGGGCTGGCCGAGACGGAGGAGTCCTCGAAGGTCAAGGGCAAGTTCGACGTGGCGCCGCTCCCGGGCACCGAGGGCGTGGGCGCTTCCGCGCTCGGCGGTCACAACATCGGCATCAGCGCGTACTCCGACAACAAGGCCACCGCGATCGACTTCGTCAACTTCCTCCTCGAGGAGGAGCAGCAGCGCTTCTTCCTGACGAAGGGCTCGCTCGCACCGGCTCTGGAGTCGCTCTACACCGACGAGGCGCTCGTCAAGGACTTCGGCTACCTGCCGACGCTGCTGACCTCCATCGAGAACGCCGTGCCGCGGCCGATCACCCCCTACTACCCGGGTGTCACCACGGCGATCTCCGACAACGCCTACGCCGCGATCAAGGGCGAGACCGAGGTCAGCACGGCCCTGGAGGACATGGCCGCTGCCATCGAGTCGGCGAGCACCGGTGGCTGATCCGGTGGGCTGACGCCCTCACCTGCTGCGGTGGGTGGCTGCCGTCACGCGGCCGCCCACCGCGGAGAACAACTCGTGGTGCCGATCCGAGGAGGGAACGCGATGTCCACCCAGACAGGGCCGGTGGCGGCCGCTGAGGAGTCCGGGGCTGTCACAGCGGAGGGGCCTGAGCGCGAGTCGATCGACCCGCACCAGACGCGTCGGGCGTGGATGCTCATCGGCCCGACCGTCGCCCTGCTCGGCGTGGTGATCGGCTACCCGATCGTCCGGGCGGTCTGGATGTCGTTCCAGAAGGACGCCACCGTCGACCCGGCGACCGGCCTGTTCGTCGAGGGTGGCTTCGCCGGCATCGAGAACTACACCCGCTGGCTGTTCCAGCAGTGTGGCGGGGAGGCGTGTCCGCCCGGCACCGGCCCGGCGACGTTCTGGGAGGTCGTCGGCATCACCGTCGGCTTCACGGTGGTGACCGTGCTCATCGAGCTGGTGCTGGGCTTCTGGTTCGCGATCATCATGAACGGCAGCTTCCGCGGCCGTGGCCTGCTGCGGGCGAGCGTGCTGATCCCGTGGGCGATCCCCACGGCGGTGACCGCCAAGCTCTGGTACTTCATCTTCGCGTTCGACGGTGTGGCCAACAAGATGCTGGGCACCGAGATCATCTGGTTCAGCGACGCATGGGCGGCACGATCGGCCATCGTGATCTCCGACGTCTGGAAGACCACGCCGTTCATGGCGCTGCTGATCCTGGCCGGGCTCCAGCTGGTCTCCGCGGACATCTACGAGGCGGCCAAGGTGGACGGCGCGAGCGCCTGGCAGCGCTTCACCCAGATCACGCTGCCACTGGTCAAACCCGCGGTGATGGTGGCGCTGTTGTTCCGCATCCTCGACGTGCTGCGCATGTACGACCTGCCGGCGATCATGACGCAGGGCGGCGCAGGAGACGGTAACGACACGACGACCTTGTCGATCCTGGTGGTCAACGAGTATCGCAACTTCATCAACAGCTCTGCGGCGCTCTCGACGATCACCTTCCTGCTCATCTTCCTGGTGGCGTTCTTCTTCATCAGGTTCCTCGGCGCCAACGTGAACGACGACGGAGGGAAGCGCTGACATGTCTGCTACCAAGGACGAGACGACCACGGCCACCTCGAGCTCGTCGACGAACACTGCGAAGAAGGCGCCCAAGGCGCTGCTGAAGAACATCCGGATGTACGCCGGCTTCCTGATCGTGGTGATCTGGGGACTCGCGCCGTTCTACTGGATGGTCGTCACCTCCTTCCGGCCGGTGGCGTTCACCTATGAGACGTCGCCGTGGCCGAGCAACGCGACGTGGGACAACTACCGGACCGCGTTCGACACCAGTCTCGGCAACGCGTTCGGCCAGTCCCTGGTCAACAGCCTCATCATCAGCGGCGTCAGCACGCTGATCGGCGTCCTGGTGGGCGTCTTTGCCGCCTATGCCCTGGCCCGGCTCGAGTTCAAGGGGAAGTACCTCGTGCTCGGGTTCGTTCTCGCCGCCTCGTTCTTCCCCGGCGTCGCCCTGGTGACCCCGCTGTTCCAGCTCTTCACCGACATCGGCTGGTTCGGCACCTACCAGGCACTGATCATCCCGAACATCTCGTTCGTGCTGCCGCTGACGATCTACGTCCTGACGGCGTTCTTCCGGGAGATGCCCTGGGAGCTCGAGGAGGCCGCCAAGATCGACGGCGCCACGCCGGGTCAGGCGTTCCGGAAGGTGATCATGCCGCTGGCGGCCCCGGGCATCTTCACGACCGCCATCCTGGCGTTCATCGCCGCCTGGAACGAGTTCATCATCGCCAGCCAGCTGAGCAATGACGCGACGGCGCCCGTCACCGTGGCGATCGCCAACTTCGCCGGTTCCCAGCCCCGGGTCGAGCCGTACACCGCGACGATGGCGGCCGGCACGGTCGTCACGGTGCCGCTGATCATCCTGGTGCTGCTCTTCCAGCGGAAGATCGTCGCCGGCCTGACGGCAGGTGGGGTCAAGGGCTGATGGGCCAGCGGGAGACCAGCAGGGGCTCCCTGTTCGCCGCGATCAGCGAAGGGATCGCCTCCCAGGAGCAGAGCGCCCGCCTGCAGCGGCTCGAGATCGGGCTCGGGTTCCTCGGCTTCTACACGCTGGTGTCGCTCGGGTTCACCGTCGCCGCGACCCTCGGCGGCGAGGCGGCCGTCGTCGAGGCACTGATCTCGGCGTTGTTCGTCTGGTTGACCTGGCTGGTGTTCCGGCGCTGGCAGCGCGCGGGTCGGGCGGTGGCAGACGACGCTGCCCGCCGCGGCCGCTTCGTGGGCGGGTGAGGCCCGGGCACGCACAACAGAGTCGGCACCGACACACCAGAAGTTCCTTCCACTACGGATCGTCCGGCACGTTCCTGCCGGTGAAGGGAAAGCGAGATGGCAACGATCAAGTTCGAGAATGCCCAGCGCTGGTATCCGGGAGCGGACGTCCCCGCAGTCCCGGGCATCGACCTGGAGATCAACGACGGCGAGTTCATGGTGCTGGTCGGCCCCTCGGGCTGCGGCAAGTCCACGACCCTGCGGATGCTCGCCGGACTGGAGGACGTCAACTCCGGCCGGATGTTCATCGGTGACCGCGACGTCACGCGCCTTCCGCCCAAGGAGCGCGACATCGCGATGGTGTTCCAGAACTACGCGCTCTACCCCCACATGTCGGTGGCCGACAACATGGCCTTCGCGCTCAAGATGGCCAAGGTCCCGAAGGAGGAGCGCGACAAGCGGGTCGCCGAGGCGGCGCGGATCCTCGGCCTCGAGGAGTTCCTGCAGCGCAAGCCGAAGGCGCTCTCGGGCGGTCAGCGGCAGCGGGTCGCCATGGGGCGTGCCATCGTTCGCGACCCGCAGGTCTTCTGCATGGACGAGCCGCTCTCCAACCTCGACGCGAAGATGCGGGTGCAGACCCGCACCGACATCGCGAAGCTCCAGTCCGACCTCGGTGTCACCACCGTCTACGTCACCCACGACCAGGTCGAGGCGATGACGATGGGCGACCGGGTCGCGGTGATGAAGCTCGGGGAGATCCAGCAGGTCGACACCCCGCTCAACCTCTACGACAAGCCGCAGAACCTCTTCGTGGCCGGGTTCATCGGATCGCCGCAGATGAACCTGATGGAGGGCACCGCCGACAACGGGGAGGTCAGGCTCGGCAAGTACCACGTCCCCGTCGACGAGACGGCCGAGAAGAAGATGAACGGCAAGGTCACCGTCGGCGTGCGGCCCGAGAACTGGCGGATCGTCGACGACAGCGATCAGGGGCTCCCGGTCACGGTCACCGTGGTGGAGGAGCTGGGCGCGGACAGCTTCGTCTACGGCAACTGCGACGTCGAGGGGACTCCGGGCAACGTGATCGTCCGGGTCAGCGGCCGCAAGCACCCGCAGAAGGGCGACACCCTCTACGTCACGACGGACCCGCACCACGTGCACGTCTTCGACACCGAGAGCGGCGAGCGACTCAGCGACTGATCGCCCGGCTCGTCATCGCTCGTGGAGGCGGTCCGCCGTACGCCGGATCGCCTCCACGACCGTCGGGAACAGGGCGGGCGGCAGGTCGTGCCCCATGCCATCGACCAGCACCAGCTCGGCGCCGGGAATGGCGGCCGCCGTGGCGCGTCCCCCGGACGGGTGCACCATCTTGTCGGCGGTGCCGTGGATCACGAGCGCAGGCAGCGACAGCCCACGCATCCGGGCGCTGCGGTTGGGCTGGGTGAGCACCGCGAGCATCTGCCGCATCACCCCGCTCCGGCTCACCCCTCGGTCGAACGTCTCGGCTGCCCGGTTCGCGACCCGGGTGTGGTCCTGCGGATAGCTGGGAGACCCGATCAGCTTCCAGAACGCCGTGCTCGTCGCGATGTAGCCCTCCCGCCCCGGCCCGCGGGAGGTGATCAGCGACGGCAGGAGCGAGGGATGCTGCCACCCGACCGAGCGCTTGCCGGTGGTGGACATGATGCTGGTCAGGGACCGGACCCGGCGGGGCTGGTCGATCGCCATCGTCTGCGCGATCATTCCCCCCATCGAGACGCCGGCCACGTGCGCCGAGTCCTGCCCCAGGTGGTCGAGGAGCCGGAACGCATCGCCGGCCAGGTCTGACATGGAGTACGGCGCCCGCACCCGACGGCCGGCGAAGGCCCGGACCAGGGTGGAGCGGGTGACCCGTCCCGGCACGCGGGAGGAGCGGCCGGTGTCGCGGTTGTCGTAGCGGATCACGTAGAAGCCGTGCTCGGCGAGCATCGTGCACAGCTGGGGGTCCCACCAGTTCATCGGTCCCCCCAGCCCCATGACGAGCAGGAGCGGCTCGTCCTCCGGGCTGCCGAACGTCTGGTAGCAGAGCTCGATCCCCTGGCTCACCGGGGCGAAGAGCTCCTCGGAAACGGTGACCGGCTCGGATCGCTGCGAACGGGAGACCATGCCTCCAGTCAACCTGAAGGTTGCAAGCCGGACACGGCTGGGTGCGATTTCCCGCGATCCGACCACCTTCGGGCCTACCGTCGGGTTGTGAGTCCGACCACGCTCGCCTCGTTCCTCCACCCGGAGGGTTTCGACCGCCCCGGTGTCCTTGCCGTGCTGCGGGAGGGGAGCCTGGTCGTGGAGGCGGGCCGGCTCGCCCGCCGGTCCGTGGAGGACCGAGCCGCACGGCGCGGCACGCCGTACGCCGGCCGCACGGCCGCCCGCAACGCCGACCCGGTGGTGCTGGTGCCCGGGTTCCTCGCCGGCGACGGGACGCTCGCCCTGATGGCGGCCCACCTGCGCCGGCAGGGGTTCCGCACCTACCGGTCCCACATCCGCGTCAACGCCGGCTGCACCCTCGACGCCGCCGCGCAGCTCGAGGGCAGGCTCGAGTCGATCGCGCTGCGTCGCGGCACCCGCGTGCAGATCGTCGGACACAGCCTGGGCGGGATGCTCGCCCGCGGTCTCGCCGTACGCCGGCCGGACCTGGTGTCCGGGATCGTCACCATGGGCAGCCCGATGCTGGCCCCCGGTGCCCACCACGTGTCCCTGACGCGGAGCGTCGACGTGCTCGTGCGGCTGAGCCGTGCCGGCCTGCCCGGACTGATGTCGGAGGACTGCGTCCGGGGGAGCTGTGCCCGGCAGAGCTTCGAGGAGAGCCGCCGGCCGATCCCGCCGGGCGTCGGCTTCACCGCGGTCTACAGCAAGCGGGACGGGATCGTGGACTGGAAGGCCTGCGTCGATCCCGCCTCACGGGCGGTGGAGGTGACGACCTCACACATCGGGATGGCCGTCGACCCCCGCGTCATCGACCACGTCGTCGCGGCGCTGCGCGAGGTGGCCCGCAGCTCAGCGCTCGAAGTCGATCGCAGCGAAAGTGCGTAGCTTCTGGAGCTGGTGCTCGGAGGTGATCGAGCGGACGGTGCCACTGCGCGCCCGCATCACCAGCGAGTGGGTGGTGCACCCCCCGGCGCGGTAGCGGACCCCCTTCATCAGCTCGCCGTCGGTGATCCCGCTCGCGACGAAGAAGGCGTCGTCGCCGGAGACCAGGTCGTCGGTGCCGAGGACGAAGTCGTTGTCGAGGTTGTGGCCCGCGTCGATGGCCCGCTGCCGCTCGTCGTCGTTCTCGGGCCAGAGCTGGCCCTGGATCACGCCGCCGATGCACTTCATCGCGCAGGCCGCGATGATCCCCTCCGGGGTGCCGCCCGTGCCGAGCAGGAGGTCGACGCCGGTGTCGGGACGCGCGGCCATGATCGCGCCCGCCACGTCACCGTCGGTGATGAACTTGATCCGGGCGCCCGTCTCGCGGATCTGGTCCACGATCTCCTGGTGCCGCGGCCGGTCGAGCAGCACGACCGTCACGTCGGCGGGGCTGGAGCCCTTGGCCTTGGCGACCTGGTGGATGTTCTCCGAGACGGGGTAGCGGATGTCCACGACGTCGGCCGCCTCGGGCCCGGTGGCCAGCTTCTTCATGTAGAACACCGCGGAGGGGTCGTACATCGCACCCCGCGGCGCGACCGCCAGCACCGACACCGCATTGCTCATGCCCTTGGCCGTCAGGGTGGTGCCGTCGATCGGGTCGACGGCCACGTCGCACTCCGGACCCGTCCCGTCCCCCACCTTCTCGCCGTTGTAGAGCATCGGCGCCTGGTCCTTCTCGCCCTCGCCGATCACGACCGTTCCGTCCATCGCGATCGTCGAGATCATCACCCGCATGGCGTTGACGGCCACCGCGTCGGCGCCGTTCTTGTCGCCGCGTCCGACCCAGCGCCCGGCAGCCATCGCGGCTGCCTCGGTCACCCGGACCAGCTCCATGGCGAGGTTGCGGTCGACAGTGGGCGGCGTGACGTCGGGGCGGCGGTCGCTCATGGCGCTGATGGTAGCCGCCCGCCCTCCCCGGGCAGGTAGCTGCGCACGGCGGTTTCCTTCACCGAGAGCCAGACCTCGCGTCCCGGCACGAGCCCGAGCTCGGTGGCGGCGGCCGGCGTGACGTCGGCGATCAGGTCGGGCTGGGCCGTTCCCGATGGGGCGTGCACCAGCAGTCGCACCGCCGACCCGTGCGGGGACACGTCCGCCACCCGACCCCGCCACCGCAGGCGCGGAGACCCGGTCGGCTCCTGCAGGTCCACCGCGACGGCGTCGGGGGTGAACGCCAGCAGCTCCTCGCCCCGGGGGACGACGTTCAGCCCGACCAGGCGCGCGACGTGCTCGGTGCTGGGCCGCTGCGAGACCTCGGCCGGGGTGCCGTCCTGGGCCACGACGCCCTCGTCGAGCACCAGCACCCGGTCGGCGATGGTGAGCGCATCGATCGCGTCGTGGGTGACCAGCAGGGTGACGCCGTCGTACGACGCGAGGTGGCGGCCGAGCTCGATCCGCAGGGCCATCGCGACCCTGACGTCGAGGCCGGTGAGCGGCTCGTCGAGGAGCAGCAGCCGGGGGTCGGTCGCCAGCGCCCGGGCGATCGCGACGCGCTGGGCCTGGCCACCGGAGAGCTGCGCCGGCTTGCGGGCCGCGAGATCGCCGACGCCGAACCGGTCCAGCCACTCCTGCGCGGACGCCTCGGCCCGGGCCCGCGCGACCCCGCGTGCCCGCGGGCCGAACGCGACGTTGCCCAGGGCCGTCAGGTGGGGGAAGAGCAGCTGCCCCTGGAAGACCATCCCGATCTGACGCTGCTGGGCCGGCAGCCGGAGCAGGTCCCGGCCGCCGAGGGTCGCGTCGCCCTCGGCGGACACCAGCCCGGCGAGCGCCCGGAGGAGGGAGGACTTGCCGGCGCCGTTCGGCCCGATCACGGCGACCACCTCGCCGGGGTCGGCCGTGAAGGCGGCCTCCACCCGGCCCGGCACGCGGAGCCGCACGTCGAGCGCGCTCACGGCGTCCCCAGCCAGCGGTCGCGCAGCGCCAGCAGCACCGCGATCGAGACGACCAGCATCACCAGGCTCAGCGCCAGGGCGGCGTCCTGGTCGGACTGCCGGGTGACGTAGATCAGGGTGGGCATGGTCTGGGTGGTGCCCGGGTAGTTGCCGTTGAAGGTGATGGTGGCACCGAACTCGCCCAGCGAACGGGCCCAGCCCAGCACCATCCCCGCGAGGATGCCCGGCAGCGCGAGCGGGACGCTCACCCGGCGGAAGGTGGTCCAGCGGGAGGCGCCCAGGGTGGCCGCCGCGGCGTCGTACTCCTGGTTGGCCGAGCGCAGTGCGCCCTCGATGGCGATGACCACGAACGGCAACGACACGAACACGTGGGCGAGCACCACGCCCCAGGTCGTGAACGGGAAGCCGAAGCCGGTCCACGCCAGCAGCGGCTCCCCGAGGACGCCGCTGCGTCCGAACGCCGTGCGCAGGGCGACGCCCGCGACGACGGGGGGCAGGACCAGGGGGACGGTGACCACCGCGCGCAGCACGCCCCGCCCGCGGAACGCGACCCGCGCCAGCAGCCAGGCCAGGGGGAGGCCGAGGAGGAGGCAGACCAGCATCGCCGCGGTCGAGGTGGTGAGCGAGAGCACCAGCGCCTGCCGCAGCGGCTCGGACCGGAGCTGGTCGGGCAGCGCGGGCCAGTTCGTCGCGGCGACCATCGCCACCAGCGGGACGACGAGGAGCAGCGTGGCAAGGGCCGCGGGCACCAGCAGCAGGACAGGCGGTCGACCGAGCGCGTCCCTGGTCATCGCGGAGCGCGGGTCATGGCGGCCCGAACCCGGCGTCGGTCAGGACGGCCCGGCCCTCGTCGGACGTGAGGTGCTCCACCCACGCCTCCGCGAGCTCCCTGTCCTCGCTCTGCTCCAGCGTCGCGGTGAAGTACGACGTGATCTGCTCCTCTGCGCCGGGGATCTCCACCGTGGCCACGTCGTCCCCCGCGGCGACCGCGTCGCTGGCGTAGACCAGGCCGGCCTCGGCCTCACCGGAGACCACCTTGTCGAGCGTCGCCCGCACGTCGTCCTCGAGGCTCGCCGGCTCGGCGGTGACGCCGTCGTCCTCCAGGACCGCGAGGGCGATCCGGCCGCACGGCGCCTCGTCGGCGCACCGCACCCAGGTGGCACCCTCGAGGTCGGCCAGGGCCCGGACCCCGGCGGGGTTGTCGGGTGGGGTGACGATGACCAGCGTGTTGGTCGCGAAGCGGCTCACCTCACCGGTCACCCCGGCGTCCTCGGCGACCTGCATCGAGGTCTCGTCGGCGGTGGCCAGCACGTCGCCCGGCGCCCCGTCCGCGGCCTGCGCGGCGAGGTCGGTGCTCGACCCGAAGGAGAAGGTGACCTCCACTCCGCGGTCCTGCTCGAAGTCGGTGGCCAGCTCCTCGTAGGCATCGGTGAGCGAGGACGCCGCCAGCACGGTCAGCTCGCGCTGGTCACCCTCCTCCCCGCACCCGGCGAGGGGGAGCACCAGGAGCAGGGCACCCAGGGCGGTCCGCACGTCAGGGCCTCTCCACGACGACGTTGGTGGACTTCACCGACGCGATCGCCCGGACGCCGGGCTCGAGGCCGAGCTCCTCGGCGGCCTCGGCGCTCATCAGGGAGGTCACCCGGTAGGGGCCGCAGACCATCTCGACCTGGGCCATCACGGTGTCCCGCTTGACCCGCGTGACGATCCCGGCAAGCCGGTTGCGGGCGCTCACCGCGGCGGCTCGCGTCAGCTCCCGGTCGGGATGGTCGGCCAGCTCCTCCGCCAGCCGCGCGACGTCGGGCCCCGCGACCGTCGTCCGGCCGCTCCCGGGGGAGGCCGGCAGCCGCCCGGCGTCCACCCACCGACGCACCGTGTCGTCACTGACGCCCAGCACCTCGGCGGCTTCCGCAATTGCGTATGAGTGCACGCTCGGATGTTACCGCAGATGCGGAATCCGGGCTCCGCGAAGTGGCGGCAATGGCCCCTCGAGATGGCACCTGTGGTCACGGCTGGGAGGATGTGCGCGTGAGTGAGCAGGGCGGGCGCTACCAGCGATCGACCGGAGGGCTGGTGGGGGCCTTGGTGATCACGCTGGTCGTGATCGGCGCCTACGTCCTCTTCCGCGCCGTCACCCGCGACGACCTGGAGACCGAGCCGGTGACCGTGGACTACCGCGAGCAGGCCGGTCTCGCCCAGGACGCCGGCCTCGAGGTGGCCTACCCCGAGTCGCTGCCGCAGGGCTGGCGGGCCACCAGCGTCGTGCTGACCCCCGGTGACCGGTCAGCGTGGGGCCTCGGGCTGCTGACCGACGACGAGCAGTACGTCGGCATCCGCCAGGAGGACGAGTCGCTCTCCGACCTGGTGGAGACCTACCTCGACGAGGAGACGACCGAGCGCGAGGAGATCGCGGTGCCCGGGTCGGTGAGCGGGCGCTGGCAGGTGTTCGAGGACGAGGGCGGTGACCTGGGGTACGCCGCCGAGCTCGGTGACCAGACGGTGCTCGTCTATGGCTCGGCCGACGAGGCGGACCTGCTGCTGGTCCTCGAACGGCTCACCACGCGAACCGGTCGGCTAGCGCGGCTCAGCCGTCGTCGTCGGCCTCGATCGCCGCGTCCAGCCGCTTGCGCGCGCCGTCGAGCCACTCCTGGCAGCGCTTCGCCAGGAGCTCGCCCCGCTCCCAGAGCGCCAGGGACTCCTCCAGCGTGGAGCCGCCGGCCTCGAGCCGGCGGACGACGTCGACCAGCTCCTCGCGGGCGGCCTCGTAGGTCAGGTCCGGGTCAGCCATCGTGCTCCTCGCTGGTCTCGGCGGATGTGGTGTCGACGGGGGCGTGCTCGAGCCGGGTGGTGGTGGCGTGGATCCGGCCGTCGGTGACCCGCACGGTCACCGCCTGGTCGGGCCCGACCGCCGCGACGCTGCTCACGACGTGACCGTCACCGTCCTGGAGTACGGCGTACCCGCGGCGCAGCGTCTCCAAGGGGGAGAGGCCGCGAGCGCGCGCACGTTGGTGAGCGATGTCGTCGGTGGCGCGGTCGAGGCCGTGGCGCAGGCAACGGCGCGCGCGGTCACGCAGGAGGCCCACCTCCTCGACGCGGGCCGCGACGAGCGTGCGCGGGTCGGCCAGGGCCGGCCGGGACCGGAGGGCGTCGAGCCCGGCCTGCTCCCGCGCCAGCAGCCCCGAGATCGCCCCGCGCATCCGCTCCCGGGCGGTGGCGACGTGGCGCTGCTCCTCGCCGACGTCGGGCACGACCAGCTTGGCCGCGTCGGTCGGCGTGGAGGCCCGGACGTCGGCGACCAGGTCGAGCAGCGGGGTGTCCGGCTCGTGGCCGATCGCCGAGACCACCGGGGTGCGCGCCCGGTGGACGGCCCTCACCAGCGCCTCGTCGGAGAAGGGCAGCAGGTCCTCCACGGAGCCGCCACCGCGGGCGATCACGATCACGTCGACGGCCGGGTCGCGGTCGAGCCTCTCGAGTGCGTCGATCACCTCCGCCGCCGCGCGGCCGCCCTGCATGGCGGCGTAGGCCACCTCGACCTCGACGCCCGGGAACCGGCGGCGGGCGTTCTCGACGACGTCCCGCTCGGCTGCCGAGTTGGGTGCGGTCACCAGTCCGATGCGGGTCGGCAGGAACGGCAGGGGTCGCTTGAGCTCGGCCGCGAAGAGACCCTCGGCCGCGAGCAGCTGGCGCCGTCGTTCGAGCCGGGCCAGCAGCTCGCCGAGCCCCACCATCCGGATCTCACGGGCGGCCAGGGAGAGGGTGCCGCGGTTGGCGTAGTAGGACGGCTTGGCGTGCAGCACCACGCTCGCGCCCTCCACCAACGGCGGATTGAGCCCGTCGAAGAGCAGGCGTGAGCAGGTGACCGGGATGGAGATGTCGGCGATCGCGTCACGCATGGTCATGAACACGGTGTTCAGGCCGGGGCGCCGGCTGATCTGGGCGATCTGCCCCTCCACCCACACCGCCCCCAGGCGGTTGATCCAGCCGTCGATCGCCAGCGCGATCTGGCGCACCGGCGCCGGCTGTTCGACGGAGGTCTCCAGGGGCATGGGCGGCAGCCTAGGTGACTGCGTGGACAGGGGCGGTGGGGCTCGCTCGGCGTCGGCTGGGGCGTGGGCGTGCCGGTCCGTAGACTCGGGGGCATGTCTACCGACCTGGGCACCCCGCCCGTCCTGACCCCCGACGAGGCCGAGCGCGCCGTCCTCCTCGCCGCCCCGCGCGGCTACTGCGCGGGCGTCGACCGGGCCGTGGTCACGGTCGAGAAGGCGCTGGACCTGTACGGCGCGCCCGTCTACGTCCGCAAGCAGATCGTGCACAACAAGCACGTCGTCTCCGGACTGGAGGAGCGTGGAGCGATCTTCGTCGAGGAGCTCGACGAGGTCCCGGAAGGCCGGACCGTCGTCTTCTCCGCCCACGGCGTCTCCCCGGAGGTGCACCGGCAGGCCGAGGAGCGCCAGCTGAAGACCATCGACGCCACCTGCCCGCTGGTCACCAAGGTCCACCACGAGGCCAAGCGGTTCGCCGGTGACGACTACGACATCCTGCTGATCGGCCACGAGGGCCATGAGGAGGTGGAGGGGACGGCCGGCGAGGCGCCCGACCACATCCAGCTCGTCCAGAGCCCCGACGACGTGAAGGACATCGTCGTCCGCGACCCCGCCAAGGTGGCCTGGCTGAGCCAGACCACCCTCTCCGTCGACGAGACGCTGGAGACGGTCGCGGCGATCCGGGAGCGGTTCCCGCAGCTGCTCGACCCGCCCAGCGACGACATCTGCTACGCCACCCAGAACCGCCAGCTTGCGGTCAAGGAGATCGCACGTGACGCCGACCTGGTGATCGTGGTCGGCTCGGGCAACTCCTCCAACTCCGTACGGCTGGTCGAGGTCGCCCTCGAAGCGGGCGCGAAGGCGTCGTACCGCGTCGACGACGCCAGCGAGATCGACGAGGCGTGGCTCGACGGCGTCGACACGGTCAGTGTCACCTCCGGCGCCAGTGTCCCCGAGGACCTCGTGGAGGGAGTGCTGTCGTTCCTCGCCGATCGTGGCTACCCCGACGCGAAGGCGGTGCACAGCGCCGAGGAGTCCCTCATCTTTGCGCTCCCCAAGGAGCTGCGGCGCGACCTCAAGGCCGCCGCCACCACGCCAGGGGGCTAGCGCGTGGCCCGCTTTCTCGACATCCATCCGGAGAACCCGCAACCCCGGCTCATCGGTCAGGTCGTGGACGCGCTGCAGGACGACGCGCTGATCGCGTACCCCACCGACTCCGGCTACGCCCTCGGCTGCCGGATCGGCAACCGTGACGGCCGCGACCGGATCCTCCGGATCCGGGGCCTGGACGACAAGCACCACTTCACCCTGGTCTGCCGCGACTTCTCCCAGCTCGGGCAGTTCGTGCACGTGGACAACGCGGCGTTCCGGGCGATCAAGGCCGCCACGCCCGGACCCTTCACCTTCATCCTCCCCGCGACCCCGGAGGTCCCACGGCGGCTGCTGCACCCGAAGAAGCGCACGGTCGGCGTCCGGATCCCCGACCACACGCTGGTCCGGACCCTGCTCGAGGCACACGGCGAGCCGTTGCTGACCAGCACCCTGATCCTTCCCGGCGAGGAGGAGGCGCGCACGCTCGGCTGGGAGGTCAAGGAGGAGCTCGACCACCAGGTCGACCTCGTGATCGAGGCCGGCGAGCCCCCGGCGGAGCCGACGACGGTGATCGACTGGTCGGAGGGCTACCCGGACGTCGTACGCCGAGGGGCGGGGGACCCGGACCGGTTCGAGTGAGCGCGCCGGTCGTCGCGAGCAGTGGTCAGGAATCGGTGACGGTAGGCGAGGGTGGCCAGACAGAGCACGTAGCCGGCGACCAGGGCGCCGCTGTGGTGGGAGAGGCCGGAGACCACGGCCTGCACGACGCCGTCCTCGGGGTGGGCGATCACCTCGGGGCGCGTGAGGCCCAGCAGGGTGAAGACCCCGACCATGATCAGCGGGGGCAGCACCCCGACCATGAAGAAGTCGGTGGGCCGCACCGTCAGCGCCAGCCCGACGCAGAGCGCCACGAAGCACAGGTCGAAGAAGAGGCTCACCCGGTCGGCCATCGCCACGTCGAGCGCTGCGACGGTGAGCGCCACGGCCACTCCGAGCGCAACCACCTGGCGCCCGGGCTCTCGACCCTCCTCCCAGAGGGTGCGGGCTTCGGTCACGTGTCCACGGTAGGGCGCGCTCACCGTTCGCCGGACGCGGCGCGCCGGTCGAGGTCGCCGAGGCCGGGGTCCTCGCGCACCGCGCCGAGGGCCCGGGTCGTCGACTCCACCTGACGCGGTGGGGTGAGGTCGTCACTGACCACCGACAGGTCGGTGAACCGCCGGGCCGACACCAGCACCCGCGACTCGAAGCTTCCGACTGCCTGGTTGTAGTTGGCGACGGCGCCGTTGAGGGAGCGACCGACCGCATCGAGGTGGCCGGTCAGCGTGCCGAGCCGCTCGTGCAGGTCACGCCCGAGGCGGTGGATCTCGCGGGCCTGGTCGGCCAGCGCCTCGTGGCTCCAGCCGTGGGCCACCGTCCGGAGCAGCGCGATCAGGGTGGTCGGCGTCGCCAGCACCACCTGACGGGTGCTGGCGTACTCGATGAGGGACGGATCGGTCTCCAACGCTGCCGCCAGGAACGACTCGGCCGGAACGAACAGGACCACGAACTCCGGAGTCTCGTCGAGCGGCGCGCCAGTAGGCCTTGGAGGAGAGCGCGTCGACGTGCTGGCGCAGCTGTCGCGCGTGGCGCGCGAGGGCCTCGGCGCGCACCGGCTCGTCGTCGGTGGAGGTGGCGTCGAGGTAGGCGTCGAGGGGCACCTTGGCGTCGACCACCACCTGGCGCCGGCCGACCAGGTGCACCACCAGGTCGGGGCGCCGGGCGCCGTCGTCGAGCCGCACCTGCTCGGTGAAGTCGCACCGGTCCACCAGCCCGGCGAGCTCGACCGCACGCCGGAGGTGGAGCTCGCCCCAGCGGCCACGCACCTGCGGACGCCGGAGCGCGGTCGAGAGCGACCGCGTCTCGCGCTGGAGCGCGTCGACCTGCTCGTGGAACCGGCCCTGCCACGACGCGCGCTGCTGGTCGAGCGCCTGCATCTGGTCGCTGAGCCGGTCGAGGCCCTGCATCACCTCGGCCTGGTCGACCATGCCCTGGGAGTAGGACGCCCGCGAGCGCGCCCAGAACAGTCCGAGGCATCCGCCCAGGACCAGGCCCAGCGCCGAGGGCCGCGAGGAAGCTGATCATCTCCATGTCCGACAGGATGGACGACGCCACCGACACTCCGGCGGAGGCTGCGGCCCGGGGCCCGGCTGTCGACCGCGGTTTCCCCGCTTAAGCGGGGAAACCTGAACTTCCGGGGGCAAGCATCAGCCGGGAAGTTCACGACTCACTCAAGAAGTCCCGGTCCTGCCCGGGGTTCCGGGGTTTCGACGATGCTCGCTGCGCTCGCTGCTCAACCACCGGAGGCCGCGGTGGTTGAGCAGGGAGGCGCCCCGGCGCCGACCGTGTCGAAACCCCTGCACCCGGACGACCACCTCAGCCCAGCCCGAGCACCGCGGATGCGGCACAATCCGTCCGGTGACCACCGAGCCCCCGAGCGCGCTGCGCACCAGCAGTGCCCTCGGCGCCGGCTCCCTGGTCAGCGGCCTCCTCGCCTATGTGTTCTTCGCGCTCGTCACCCGGGCGCTCGGCGCCGCCGATGCCGCACCCGTCGCCGTGCTGTGGGCGTGGTGGGGGTTCGCCGGCGCTGGCCTGACCTTCCCCCTGCAGCACTGGATCACTCGCTCGGTCACGGTGCACGAGGGGAGGGCGCCGTACGCCGCGCGCTGCCCGCCGTGGCCGGCTTCTCGTCCTCGGGGTCTCGGCTCGTGGTCACCGTGACGAGCTGGCTCGCCCGGGACCTCCTCTTCCACGATGACGGGCTGGCCTTCCCGCTGCTCGCGGGAGCGGTCGCCCTCGGCTCCGGCGTGCTCGGGGTCGTCCGGGGCATCCTCACCGCCCGGCGCCGGTTCCTCGCGGTCGGTGTCGGCCTGGTGACCGAGAACGCCCTGCGCTGCCTGGCGGCTGTCGCCCTGATCGCGGCTCGACGTCCACAACCCCACGGCGTACGGCGCCTGCCTGGTCGTCGGCTATCTCGCCGTCGTCCTCTGGCCCGGCGGCGCTCCGGCTCGCCGGCATTTCGGCAACTCGGCTGCCGGCGGACTCGCCGCTCGCCTTCCTCAGCGGCGCCTCGGCAGGGCAGGTGCTGGCCCAGGCGGTCCTGGCCGGTGGGCCGGTTCTGCTGGCGGCGGCCGACGGCGCCCCGGCGGAAGTGACGGCCCTGTTCGCGGCCTGGCGCTGTTCCGGGCGCCGTACATCCTGGCGCTCGGACTGGTCTCCCAGCTCACCGAACGCCTGACCCGCCTCGTGGTGGCTCGGGAGCACCGGCGCCCTCCGCCGGTTCAGCCTCGGCGTCATCGCCGCGACGCTCGTCACCGCTGTGGCCGCGGGGGCGTTCGGGGCGGTTGCGGGGCCGCCCTTGATAGAGCTGGTCTTCGGCTACGGTGTCCGGCTCACCGGCGGCAACACCGGAGCGTCGCTGTCGGGTCGACCTTCGCGCTCGCCAACCTTGTCCTCGCCGTCCGTGCTGGCGCACGGCTGGCCGCGAGCGGTGGTGGCGAGCTGGCTGGGGGCGTTGGCCCCCGGCGGCTTCTTCTTCCTCGTGGGGTCCTTGGGGGGGTCTGTGCTGGACGCGACCTGCTCCGCCTTCGTCTTCACGGAGGGATCAGCCTTCTTCGTGCTCTCGGCGATCTCAGCCGGCCTTGCGGGCCGCCAGGAACACCGACGACCCGAACGGTAGGTCGCGCCTGCGGCAGCACCCGCGCCTCCGCGCGGGAGAGCCCCATCAGCACCCGGTCCTGCAGCGGCGAGACCTGCGGCAGCGAGTCGCTCGACGGGGAGGTACGCCGCAGCCGGCGTGCTCCCCGCTCCGCCGCGAACATCGGGAACACCCCGGCGAAGCCGTAGGTGCACCGGTCCACCTCGAACCCGGCGTGCGTCGACCGCCGCCAGCAGCCGCGGCCGCGTGTAGCGGCGGTAGTGGCCGGCCCGCACGTCGTGGTCGCTCCAGGCCCACTGGTAGGCCGGCACCGACAGCAGCAGCCGGCCTCCCGGCTCCAGCACCCGGGCGAGCTCACCCAGCGCCTGGGCCTCGGGCTCGCAGTGCTCGACCACGTCGAACGCGCCGACGAGGTCGAAGGACCCGTCGCGGAACGGCAGGGCCAGGGCGGAGGCGCACACGTCACCGGGGGCCAGGCCGCGGGGATCGACGTCGATCGCCACGCGCTGGTGGGCGCCCCGCATCCAGGCCACGGACGGACCGTCGGCGCTCCCGACGTCCAGCATCCGCCGCGGCGTACCGAGGTAGCGTCCGAGCGCGGCCTCGAGCAGCGAGGACCGCGCCCGGTACCACCAGTAGTCCGGCTGCTCGATCGAGGACGAGCCGGACTGGGTCACCGGCGTGTTCACGACAGGGCCTCCAGCAGGGACGCGACGACGCGGTCGATCTCGTCGTCGCGTGAGGGCGTTGAAGAACGGCAGCCGGATCAGCCGGCCGCTGACGTCGTCGGTGACCGGGCAGGGCACCTCGCGTGCCGCGAACCGCCGCCCACCGTCGGAGCTGTGCAGCGGCACGTAGTGGAAGGCGGTGGCGATCCCGTCGGACTTCATGGTGGCCATCACCCGGTTGCGGGTCTCGTGGTCGGGCAGCAGCAGGTGGAAGAGGTGGTACGCCGGCATGCAGTCGTCGGGGACCACCGGCACCGTGAAGCCGTGCTCCGCCGCCAGCGGGGACAGCAGGGAGTGGTAGCGCTCGAAGACCCGCCGTCGCTGGGCCTGGATCTCCTCGGCCACCTCGAGCTGGCCGACCAGCGCCGCGGCGAGGGTGTCGGAGAGCCCGAACGACGATCCGTTGTCCCGCCAGGAGTACTTGTCCACCAGGCCCAGGAAGAACGCCTGCCGGTCGGTGCCCTTGTCGTAGAGCACCCGGGCCCGGGCGACGTCGGACGCGTCGTTCAGCAGCAGCGCCCCGCCCTCCCCGCAGGTGAAGTTCTTGGTCTCGTGGAAGCTCAGGCTGGCGAATCGGCCGAGGCTGCCGAGGGGTTCCCCGCGCCAGCGGCCGTAGAGCCCGTGCGCGGCGTCCTCGACGATCCGCACGTCCGGCCGGTCCGCGAGCACCCGGCGGATGCCCGCCATGTCGCAGGCGATGCCGGCGTAGTGCACCACCACCACGGCGCGGACCGAGTCGTCGAGGAGCTCGGCGAGGTGCTCGGGGTCGAGCCCCAGCGTGACCGGCTCGATGTCGCAGAACAGGATCCGGGCACCCTGCCGGGCGAAGGCGAGCGCGCTGCTGGTGAACGTGAACGACGGCACCACCACGGTGTCCTCGGGTCCGAGGTCCATCAGCATCGCGCTCAGCTCGAGCGCGGAGGTGCAGGAAGTCGTGAGCAGGACCGCGTCGGCACCGGTCTCCGCCTCCAGGATCTTCCCCGCGCGTTGCGCGAACGGGCCGGACGACGAGGTGTGACCGCTCTCGAGGGCCTCCCGCACGTAGTCCAGCTCGCGGCCGGCGACGGCCGCCCTGTTGAAGGGGATCGGTGGCGTCATCAGCCGGCGCTCCAGGGAAGTGGTCGGCCGAGCAGCCCGGCCAGCGCCCGGTCCGCGTCGGCGAAGTGGTCGCGCAGCCGGGCGACCAGCTCGGGCTCGAGGTCGTCGGCGGGGGAGTCGCTGCGGTTCACCGGCTCGCCCTGCGACTCCGGGCGCACGGTCGGGTCGACGCCGAGCCACGCGTAGAGCTCCCCGACCAGGTCGGGCTGGGCCACCAGCTCCTCGAGGAACTGCACGCGCACCAGGCCGGGGAACGCCGCCAGCCAGGGCGCCAGCAGGTCGGCGTACCGGCCCCGCTCGAGATAGGCGTACGGCGACGCCGACGTCTGCGTCGGGTCCCACGCGCGGGAGCCCTCGAGGTTCTCGACGAGGGCGTCGGCGAGGGGCCGGTCCTCGAGCCCGTTGTCGGTGCTGAACCGCCACCCGGAGACGGCACGGGCGATCGGGTCACGCAGCTGCACCACCAGCGGCGGCTCGCCGAGGACGGCCCGCACGCGCGGGATGGCCTCCGGTGACTCGAGGTAGGTCGTGCTCTTCTCGCCGAGCACGCGGGCGTCCCCCGCGTCCGCGAACCACTCCGCGACGTAGGCGTCGCGGCCGCCGGCGAGCACGTCGTCGGAGAGGAACACCTTGGGCTCGGGCGCGCCGGCGCGCGCCATCGCGATCTCCGGGTGTGCGGCCAGCAGCCCGTGCAGGTACGTCGTCCCGCAGCGTTGCGCGCCGATCACCAGGAAGTGCCGGGTCGACGGGGCTCCCGCCGTCATCCGGTGACCTTCTCGGAGATGTGGTAGCTGTCGACCTCGCTGACCGCGTCGAGCGTCCGCACGACGTACTCGCCGAGCATCGAGAGCAGCGCGATGGTGATGCCGCCGAAGATCGAGACCAGCACGACCAGGGTGGTCCAGCCCTCGACCCGCGTGTCCCGCCAGAGGGCGCTCAGGAGGTAGAACGCGCCGAGCAGGAAGCTGAGCCCGGCCACGAGGAACCCGCCCAGCGCGGCGGCGCGCAGCGGCCACGAGGAGTAGCTGAACAGGATCGTGAGGACCAGGGTGAGGATCCGGACGAAGCTGTAGTTGCTCTTCCCGACCTCGCGGGGCTCGTGCCGGACCGTGACGTTGGCGCGGTTGCTGGAGTACATCAGCGCCTGGCCGGTGATGTAGGGGTGCGGGTTGCGGGAGGCGTTGATCCGGTCGACGACCGAGCGGTGCAGGATGCGGTGGTTGGAGACCACGAGGCCAGGGGGCTGGAGGAAGATCCGCCGGTTGACCGCGGAGATCATCCGGCTGCCGATCCGCCGGTAGCCCGCGGCCTGCTTGCGGTCGAACTCACCGAAGACGACGTCGTGCCCGTCCATCGCCTTCTCGATCAGCTTCAGCGCCTCCTCGGGCGGGTTCTGGAGGTCGTCGTCCATGGTGATCACGTAGTCGCCGGTGGCCTCGCGGAAGCCGGCGAGGTTGGCGCGGTGCTGGCCGTAGTTGCGCAGCAGGTTGATGGCGGTCACCCGCTCGTGCCGGCGGGCCCGGTCGGCGATGACGTCCCAGCTGTTGTCGTGACTGCCGTCGTTGACCAGGATCACCTCGTAGCTGAGCCCCGCCTCGTCGAAGACCTCGACCACGCGGTCGACCGTCCGGCCCACCAGCGGAGCGCTGTTGTAGACCGGGATCACGATCGAGTAGGTGAAGTCGGAGGAGTCGAAGGGCACGAAGGCAGGCTACCCAGCCAGATCACTCGTCCGACGCGCGCATGACCTCTGCAGTGATTCGCGCGCCTCGGCCGACGGCGGCGGCGCCCAGGGAGCGGTCGACGTAGAAGCGCCGACGCCCGCGCCGTCCCCGATGTCCGTGTAGCCGTCGGTCAGGACGGGCTCGAGCCACCGGAGCTCAATCGGTCTCGGCGAGTGACGATCACCGTGGGCCGTCGTCGCTGGACCCCAGCCACGAACCCCCGCATGCCGCCGGGGAAGGTGTCGTCGATGTGGTCCTTGAGCCGGCAGACGAAGATCTGGTGGCGGGTCGGGTTGGTCTTGCCGCTGAACACGAGCGCCTGCGGCACCTCGACCGACATGACCGTGGCGTCCTCGCGGCAGCGGCGCGAGCACGACCGCGGACGGCGGCCCGGGCCCCGTCACCTCGTCCGCCGCGGCTGCGCCAGGCTCCGAGTCCAGCCAGGACGAGGGTCATCACGCACACCGCGACCCCGAGCAATCTGACCGGTCCGCGCGGACAGCCGAGTCGATGACGGCGTGCACGACCGTCCCGGCGCCGAGGGCGGCGAACGGCAGGAGCGACGAAGGCGTCGGGCCAGCTGTCGAACGCGCGCAGGGCACAGCACCAGGCCAGCCATGCAGCCGGTGCCGAGTGCCAGGCGGTCGACCCACGCCGGGCCGCGAGCGTCTGGCCGGTGCCGCAGCCGGGCGACCACCGCCAGCCACCGCCGCAGCCAGGGTCGCGGCCAGGCCGGCGAGCAGCACCCAGAGACCTGGTCCGAAGCCGTTGAGGAGCTCACGGGCGTTCTGCCCGGCGTTCGGAGTGAAGGGGGCGAAGCCCGTGTAGCGCATCGGCAGGACCAGAACGCTGTTGAGGAACTCAGGAAGGGCGCCCGCCAGCCAGAACCCCAAGCACGCACAGGCCGGTGGGCACGGCTCCGCCGACGGTGAACCGGACCAGGGCGTCGCCGCAGCGCGCGGCCGCGCAGTGTCGCCAGGACCACCACCGCGACCGGGCCGGCGACGCAGGAACACGGGTTGCCAGGTCAGCGTCGCGAGCGCGACGAGCACGCCGGCGGCCAGCCAGGAGCGACGGACCAGGGCGAGCAGCGCCCAGATGAGGAACGCGAGCATGATGCGGCTTGTCCCGTGGCCCGGACGCGGCCATGGCCACGACACCGCAGAGCGCGAGGAGGAGGGACGCCGTGACCGCCCCGGTGAGCCGGGACCCGTGCAGGTCGCGCCCGAGGACGTAGAGCGCCCACACGCCCCCGGCCGAGAGGAGTGCGATCACCACCCGCATGCCGGTGAGCTCCTCGATCCCGACCAGTCGGGCAGGGGCGACGCCCAGCCAGGGCACCAGGTGGGCGAGCGGACCCGCCCGGTTCAGCACGCTCTCGTACGGCGGCACGCCCTCCGCCACCTGCAGGGCGCTGTAGGCGTACAGAGCCGCTGTCGCGACTGAGGTACCCCTGGAAGCCGTACAGAGCGAAGACCAGGAACGCGGCCACCCCGAGCAGGGGACCGAGCGGGTCGACCCGGCGCCACTCGCGGCCGGGTGTCCTCACGGGGCTCGGCATCACGGTCCTGTCCGCGGCCTGCAGGTCGGCGATCACCTCGGGTCCGACCGAGTGGTGGGCGTACCACGTGAAGTCCCCGATCGTCTGGCCCACGGGGATGTACTCGCCGGCGAGGGTCGGCTTCAGCCAGTAGTACCAGTTCGGATGGTCGACCACGATCAGCGTGGGTTGGAGTCGCCGGAGCACCCGTACGAACCCGTCGAGCCCGCCGGGGTAGGTGTCGTCGACGTACTCGTCGAGGCCGGTGAGGAACATCTGGTGCCGGAACGGGTTGCGCCGCTGGGTCAGCATCAGCGGTTGCGGCGCCCCGATCGAGACGATCGTCGCGTCGGGCGGCGCGGCCGCGAACATCGCGTCCACCTCGGCGCGCTGGTGGTCGAGCGCCTGCTCGTAGTTGGTCAGGGAGCTGACCATGCCCGCGACCAGGAACAGCGCGCTGGTGCCGGCGACGGCGAGCGTGCCGGTCGCGGGCGGGCACCCGTCGCGCAGCACCCCGGCCAGGGCGCCGATCCCGAGGGCGGCCGGGGGCAGGAGCACCACGAGGTCGGCCCAGCCGTTGTAGGCACGCAGGCACCACAGCAGGCCGCCCAGGGCGGCCGCGCCGACGGCGACCACGGCGACCGGCCGCGCCTCACGGGACCGGTACGCCGCCCGGGCGCGGGAAGCGGCCACGGCGATCGCGCCGACCAGACCGCGCCATGATCAGCACGAGCGACCAGCCGAACCCATCGATGGTGAACGCCACGTTCTCCCTGAAGTCCGTCAGGAGGCCTCCCTGCTCGCGTGTAGTCGAGGTTGATCAGGAGGAAGCACTCGATCAGCTCGTCGAGCGCGTCCGCCAGCCAGAAGCCGACGACGAATGCCGCGCTCGTCAGGATCCCGCCGCCGGCGAAGAGCGCCACCCCTCGTCCCAGCTCTCGGCCGCGCAACGCGGCCAGCCCCGCCAGCACGCCGGCGGTGGCGGTCACGAAGGCCGGCTGCCAGGTCAGGGTCGCGAGGGCGACCACGACCCCGGCCACGAACCAGTGCCGCCGCAGGACGCACCACAGCGCCAGCAGCACCAGCAGCGCCATCGTGGTCTTCTCGCGGGGGCCGCCGGTCGCGTAGGTGACGAACCCCTCGAAGGTGAGGAGGGCGGAGGCGCTGGCGACGCCCGCCAGCCGCGACCCGAAGATGTCGCGGCCGAGCACGTAGAGCATCCACACGATCAGCACCGACAGCAGGAGCATCAGCACCCGCATCCCCATCAGGTCGTCGGCGCCGACCGCGCGCGCTCCCGGCCACCCCGATCGCAGGGCACGAGGTGGGCGAGCGGGCCGGCCCGGTTGAGCACGCTCTCGAACGGCGCCACGCCCTCGACGGTCTGCTGCGCGCCGTACCCGTAGAGCGCGAGGTCGCGGGTCAGGATCCCGTCGAAGCCCTGGACGACGAAGATCACGAACCCGACGAGGGCCATCAGCGGGCCGAGCGGGTCGACCTCCCGCACGCGGGCGATCACGCGTTCCCGCCGGTCTGGTCGGCGAGCTCCACCACGACGGGGGCGTGGTCGGAGGCGCCCTTGCCGGCGCGCTCGTCGCGGTCGATGAAGGCGCCGGTCACGCGCTCGGCGAAGGGGGCCGAGCCGAGCACGAAGTCGATCCGCATTCCCGCGGTTGCGTTCGAAGCGCTGGCGGTAGTAGTCCCAGTAGGTGTAGACGCCGGGGCCGGGGGTGTGCGGCCGGGCGACGTCGGACCACCCGTCGTCGAGGAACGCGCGGAACGCCGCGCGCTCCGGAGGCGTCACGTGGGTGTCCTTGGCGAACGCCGCCATGTCGTAGACGTCGTCGTCCTGAGGGGCGATGTTCCAGTCCCCGACCAGCGCGGTGGGCCGGTCGCGCCAGCCCTGGGCCGCCTCGCGCAGTCGGGCCAGCCAGTCCAGCTTGTAGACGTAGTGGGGGTCGTCGACCTTGCGGCCGTTGGGCACGTAGAGGGACCAGACGCGTACGCCGCCACAGGTGGCGCCGATCGCGCGGGACTCGGGCTCGGCGGGCTCGCCCCAGCCGGGCTGACCGGGAAAGGTCACCTCGACGTCCTCGATCCCCACCCGGCTGATGATCGCGACCCCGTTCCACTGGTTCACGCCGGCGGCCGCGACGTCGTACCCGAGGGACTGCAGGCCCAACAGCGGCAGCTGGTCCTCCCGGGCCTTGGTCTCCTGGAGCGCGAGCACGTCGACGTCGTGGCGCTGCAGGAACGCCTCCACGCGATCGATGCGGGAGCGGAGCGAGTTCACGTTCCAGGTCGCGAGGCGCACGCGGGCAGCCTAGGAGACCCGGTCGCCCCTGCCCCGTGCTGGGGCGGAACCCGGAGCACACCACCCTGAGGTAGCTCAGCCGGTCGCCGGCCTGGCGGTAGTAGACCTGCTGCTCCACCGTGTGCGGCCCGTCGGGGGTGGTCAGCTCGAAGCGGTAGCCCACGCGGTGCACGTCGGCGACGTCCTCGCCGTCCTCGGCGGCGACGAGCCGCTCGATGTGGTCGTCGGGTCCGAACCAGTTGTCGAAGAGGATGCCGGCCACCGCCTCGGGGGTGCGGGCCTCCCAGAACCGCCCCGGCGTCAGCCCCTTGAAGTCGACGTCCGGCGCCAGCAGGGCGCACACGGCCTCCGCGTCCTTCTCGGCCACGGCCGTTGCGAACCGCCTTCCGATCGACACGGACCGATCGTGGCACGCGGGCCGGGCCGGCGGAAGGCTTCCAGAATTTCGGCGCATCCCCTTTACAACCTCCGGTCGCACGGGCAAGTCTGTCCGCCAGTGCGCTCTCTCTCGGGGCTGTTGCGGTGTGCGACGTGTCCATGCGGGCGCACGTCCACACCCAACCGGCGGCACGGTCTCCGTGCCGCCTCGTCATGAGGAGCACGCACATGCAGCGCAGTCGTCTCGGTCAGCTCGCCCTGGCCGCCACCGGAGTCCTGGCCGTCGGCCTGGCCTCGCCCGCCATCGGAGCCTCGTCGGACGGGTCCGGCGCTCCGTCGTACCAGGAGTTCAAGCAGTCGACGTTCCGCGACGTCGACACGCAGTACATCGTCAACGGCGACGAGCCGGTGTCCAGCGACGGCGCGCTGCGCCAGTTCTACGACCGGATGATGGGCCCGAAGCACGCGCCCGAGGACGGCCTCATCGTCAACCGGGTCAACGGCCAGGACGACAAGTGGAGCGCGAGCCAGGCGCTCAACCTGACCTACTGCGTGAGCACCAAGTTCGGGTCGAACTACGCCGCCGTCGCGAGCGCGACCGCGGCTGGTGCCGGCCTCTGGGAAGGCGCCACCTCGAAGGTGAACTTCACCCACGTGGCGTCGGCCGACACGAACTGCACGACCCGCAACAACGCGGTGCTGTTCTCGGTCGAGCCGACCAGCACGACGCAGTACATCGCGCGGGCGTTCTTCCCGAGCAGCTCCGACCGCAACCGGAACGTCCTCGTGAACGCGGTCTCGCTGCAGAACTCGGGCAACTGGGAGCCCGGCGACATCATGGGCCACGAGCTCGGCCACACCCTGGGTTCCGGCACGAGCACACCCGGCCCGAGGCAGGCACCTGCTTCGAGGACAACAACTGGCGTCCGCTGACGCCCTACGACTCGGTGTCGATCATGCACTACCCGCAGTGCAACGGCGGGTCGTCCGACCTCGAGTTCAGCGCGAACGACGGCAACGGCGTCCGCGCCCTCTACGGCAGCTGACCCACGTCAGTCGTCGTGCCGGAGGTCGGCTGCTCCGGCCGACCACCTCGGCACACGGAACGTCACGGACGGCGGTGAGGAGGTGCCCGCAGTCGCCGTCGACGATTCGGGGTGCGGCGTACGCCCGCCGTAGACTCGCCGCCCGTGGCTCTCACCATCGGCATCGTCGGACTCCCCAACGCGGGCAAGTCGACCCTCTTCAACGCGTTGACCAAGAACGACGTCCTCGCGGCGAACTACCCGTTCGCCACCATCGAGCCGAACGTCGGGGTCGTCGGCGTGCCCGATGACCGGCTGCCGCGGCTCGCCGAGGTCTTCGGCAGCGCGCGGGTCCTGCCCGCCACCGTCGAGTTCGTCGACATCGCCGGCATCGTCCGCGGCGCGTCCGAGGGGGAGGGGCTGGGCAACAAGTTCCTCTCCCACATCCGCGAGTCCGCCGCCATCTGCCAGGTCACCCGCGTCTTCCGGGACGAGGACGTCACCCACGTCGACGGTGCGGTCAACCCGGCCAACGACATCTCCACGATCCAGACCGAGCTGATCCTCGCCGACCTCCAGACCGTCGAGAAGGCGATCCCGCGGCTGGAGAAGGAGGCCAAGGGCAAGAAGGACCTGCTGCCCGTGGTCGAGGCCGCGAAGGAGGCGCTGGCCCACCTGGAGGCGGGTACGCCGATCATCGCCACGTCCGTCGACCGGGCGCTGGTCCGCGAGCTGTCCCTGCTCACCGCCAAGCCCTTCATCTACGTCTTCAACTGCGACTCCGACGAGCTCGCCGACGAGTCGTTGAAGGCGAAGATGCAGGAGCTGGTCGCCCCCTCCGAGGCGATCTTCCTCGACGCGAAGTTCGAGGCCGAGCTGGTCGAGCTCGACGACGACGAGGAGGCCCGCGAGATGCTGGCCGAGATGGGCGTCGACGAGCCCGGCCTCGAGGTGCTGGCCCGGGTCGGCTTCGACACCCTCGGCCTGCAGACCTACCTGACCGCCGGGCCCAAGGAGTCGCGCGCCTGGACGATCAAGCAGGGCGCGACCGCCCCCGAGGCGGCAGGTGTCATCCACACCGACTTCCAGCGCGGCTTCATCAAGGCCGAGATCGTCTCCTTCGACGAGCTGATGTCCGCCGGCTCGATGCTCAAGGCCCGCGAGCTCGGCAAGGTGCGCATGGAGGGCAAGGACTACGTCATGCAGGACGGCGACGTCGTCGAGTTCCGCTTCAACGTCTAGCAACGGATGCGCAGCGCATGAGCGACTGGCGGGCCGACCGGGTGCAGGCGGCGATCGACGGTCGAAACCCGACGGTTCTCGCCGAGCTCGATGCCTCGTTCGCCGTCATCGGTGACGTGCAGTTCCTGCCCGGCTACGCGCTCGCGTTGAGCAAGGTGCCGGGCGTGGACCGGCTCTCCGACCTGCCGCGGTCCGAGCGGGTGAGGTACCTCGCCGACGTCGACCTGGTGGCCACCGCCGTCGAGAACGTCTGCTCGGACCGCGACCGGGGCTATCGGCGGGTGAACGTGGAGATCCTCGGCAACACCGATGCCTTCCTCCACGCCCACATCTGGCCGCGTTACGAGTGGGAGCCGGCCGACATCGTCGGCAAGCCGGTGTGGCTCCACCCGCCCGAGCGCTGGTCCGATCCGGACACAGCCCTGGGTCCCGCGCACGCCGACCTCCGCAGGGCGATGACCGCGGAGGTCGATCGCCTGCGGAGCTCGGACGAGTTCCGGGTCAGCGTCTGAGGGCGGTCCTCAGCCGCGCTGCACCCACGGGCTCCACGGCGTGTAGCCCGGGGAAGCGCCTGCATAGCTCACGAGCTCCGACTTTGCCTTGATCCGGTCGGCCAGGCCCTTGAGGCAGGAGCGCGGCACGACGATCTTCCAGTAGTCGCCGTCGCCCTCCCACGTGAAGACGAGGCCGTCGCACGTCGACCACGTTGCCGCGCCCGTCGACAGGCTCTTCGCGCCACATCGTCGCCCGGGTACCAGCCGCCGCGATCCTCGTACGCGGTGCCGTCCCCGTCCTTGAGTCCGCGCGATCCGAGCGGACGTTGACCTGTTCTTGCCGCCGTCCCCGAAGACCTTCACCAGCACCGAGCCGTCGCGGTTGTTCACCACCATCTTGGTGATGTCGGTCGGCTCTCCGCCGGAGCTCGTTCCCTGGACCGTCACCGAGTCGGCCCAGGCCGGCCCGGGTACCAGCGTCCCCAGCGCCACCAGCACCGCGATCGCCGTCGTCGTCACAATTCTGTGCATCTCGGATCCCCTCAGATTCGTTGCCGCCCCCACTGGGCCGGACCAGTGTGTTGTCCCGTCGGGCGGGCCGTCCGGGGATAGAGGAAAACTTGAAGGGCGGCGGGCCGCTCTCCACTGCTCAGGACTGAGCGCCCCAGATCTGGATGTTGAACGACCCGTCATAGGCGTTGTGTGACGTCAGATCATGGGTGTAGACGGTGATCTGGGCCCCCTCGACGCTCTGGCAGGCGGTGGTGTTGCCGGAGGAGGTTGTGCTCACGAGGACCGGGCTGCTGAACTGGAGGGCGCTGCTCACGCTCACCGTCGTCGGGGAGAAGCCGAGTCCGCCGATGCAGTAGATGCCCTCGGCGGCGGGCGAGGTGATGTTCGAGTTGGTCAGGCCGTAGGACGGCTTGTCTCCGTCCAGAGTTCCGCCGTGCAGCACCAGCCCGAACGCCCGGGGCACGGTGGCGTCGTAGGCGAGCTCCTCGCGGTGCAGCGATCCGTTGAAGACGTGCTCGCCGGTCACCGAACCCGGCGCACTGCTCAGGTAGCCCGAGGGGCCGACGCCGTCGAGCTTTGCGGCGTCCGGCGCCTTCGCGATGATCGAGTTGGGCAGCTTGCCGTTCGGCGTTCGTGGCCACCAGCTTGCCGGCCCGGCTGGCCGCCGTGGCCCCGGCACCGACCGCGTGCTTGCCGTCGACCTTGTCGGAGTTCACGGCGTCGTAGGTGGCCGCGACGACGGGCGGGCCGACCTGCATCAGCGTTGCGACGACGACGGCGGTGATGACGAGGGGGGTGTTGCGCCGGAGGAAGTCCCGCATGACAGACCTGCTTTCGATCGAGGTGCCGAAAGGCTAGGGCGGCAGTCGTCGTCGTGGGCCCGAATCGGCGGTTCCGGGTGGGGCCGTCCACGGACCCCTCGGTAGCCTGCGGTCGTGACCTACGAGTTCGACGAGCAGATCGCGGTCGACGCCCAGGGCGACGGTGCCTTCAAGGCCGACCTGTCCGAGGGGTGGGTCGTCGGCAACGGCGTGAACGGCGGCTACCTGCTCGCCGTGATCGGCAACGCGATCCGGGCGTCGCTGCCGGCCAAGCCGGACCCGCTGGCGATCAGCGCCTACTACCTCGCGACGTCCCATCCCGGGCCCGCCACCGTCGAGACCCGCGTGCTGCGCGAGGGCGGCAGCGTGGCGACCGTCGCCGCCGACCTCGTGCAGGACGACAAGGTCGACCATCACCACGCTGGCGACGTACGGCGACCTGGGCGCGCTGACCGACGACGTCCGCACCTCGGCGGAGGAGCCGCAGCTGCCGCCACCCGACGAGTGCGTGCCGAACACGATGGCGCCGCCGGAGGTGCGCAAGATCGCGAAGCTGATGGACCGCTTCGACATGCGCTTCGACCCCGACCACGTCGGCTGGGCGGTCGGCGAGCCGAGCGGCCGCGGCGAGCTGCAGGCGTGGTTCCGGCTGATCGACGGCCGGGAGCCGGACCCGATCGAGCTGCTGATGGTCGTCGACGCGCTGCCGCCGGTGACCATGGACCTCGGCATGCTCGGCTGGGCGCCGACCCTCGAGCTGACCGCCCACGTGCGGGCGGTGCCCGCGCCGGGCTGGCTCAAGGTGCGGCACGCCACCCGCAACGTCGCCGGCGGGATGTTCGAGGAGGACTGCGAGGTGTGGGACTCCGCGGGCCGACTCGTCGCGCAGAGCCGTCAGCTCGCGCGGATGCCCCGCCCCACCTGAGGCCGCCCATCTGCGGTCGCCGCGGTCAGCGGTCGAACCAGCCCCGCCGCATGCAGAACACCCACCGCCGCGCGGGATGCTCGGTCAGCGACCACAGCTCGTCGGTGGAGGGCCACCAGGCGATGTCCTCCGGCCCGGGTGGCAGCGCACCCAGGTACCGCCGGAACGAGCCCGGCCGGCCGACGTACACCGTCCCGGGCCAGAGGCCGCTCATCGACACCGTCAGGTAGTAGTGCTCCCGCGCGACCACGGCGCCCTGGGTGCGGGCGACGCCGCCCTCGTCGAGCAGCAGCGGCCGGGAGATCCCGTCCTCACCGGCCTCGGGCAGCAGCGTCGCGGGGTCGAGGGGGTAGTGCGCCAGGCGTCGGGTCGCGTCGGAGTTCTCGGCGTACTCACCTGCCACGAGCTGAGGCGGCGAGCCAGCACGGTCCAGGGACAGGAAGGAGTGGCGCAGCTTCTCGTGGCCGTCTGCCGCGTAGGCGCGGTAGGCGAAACGGGCCGGCAGCAGGTAGCGATGGCCGTACGACGACACGTGGCCGCCGGCCACGCCGATCGATTCCGGGTCACCGGCCAGCGCGTCCGGTACCCGCATCAGGTCGTCGAGCCGAAAGGTGACGAACCCCCGCGACGTGGCGGCGACGTGCAGGTGGTCCCCGGCCCACACGACGCCGCCCGCGTGGATCCGCAGTGGCTCGACGTGCACGGACCCGTCCTCGCGGATCCGGGGGACCACGAGCAGGACGTGCCGGTAGCGACGGTCCTCGAGGTCGATGAAGCTCACCCGCGACCCCTGGCTGCCGCCGCCGAGGTCCTTGGCGTACCAGGTCACCGCCAGCATCCGGCGACCCTCGACGTCCTCGGTGCCCGAGGCGTCGGCCGAGGTCGAGATCCCCTGCGGGTACCACTGTCGCGTGAACCGGTCCTCGCGGTCCCAGGTGAACGCGCGGTGCACCGCCCGGCCGGGCGGCCAGAAGGGCAGCGGCGCGGCGGACCTGCCCCGGCGGTTCAGATCGGCCAGTACGCCGCGCAGCCCCACCCTCCCGCCGAGCAGCGAGGCGAGCGCGTCGATCTCCGCGCGGTTCTCCTCGGTGCGGCGCAGGTGCACGCCCTCGACGTACTCGGCCATGCGGCCGGACGCTAGCAAGGTCCCGCCGCCGCGTGGTCCAGACTGGGCGGCGTGCCCGAGCGGATCGCGATGAACCAGCCCACGCCGGTCGTCGGCGCCGCCATCGTGCGGGGCGAGCAGGTGCTGGCGGCGCGGCGTACCCACCCCACCGCCGTCGCCGGGCGGTGGGAGTTCCCCGGTGGCAAGGTCGAGTCCGACGAGTCCCCGGAGGCCGCGCTCGTGCGGGAGATCGGGGAGGAGCTCGGCTGCGACGTCGAGGTGACCGGGTGGCTCGGCGGCACGGTGCCGATCGGGGAGACCCACCTGCTCAGCGTCGCCGTGGCGGCCCTGGTCCGCGGCGAGCCGCAGCCGGTGGAGCACGACCGGGTCCGCTGGCTGGGGGCGGACGAGCTCGAGGACGTCGACTGGCTCGAGGCCGACCGCCCGTTCCTGGCCGAGCTGCGCGGCCGGCTGGGGGAGGGGGAGAGGCGTGAGAGGGATCTTCTTCGACGAGGACGACGCCCGCGCGGTCGTCGCCCGGCTGGCCGCCGACGGCTACGACGCTCGCGCCGTCCGCGAGCGGTTCGCCGGCGAGGACGACGACGAGGACCACCCGTGGGCCGTGCTCAGCGATGCCCCGGAGTTCGCACTCGAGCTGCTGGTCGAGGAGCACGACGGCTGGCTCGACGCCGACACCGACGCCGGCGCCCCGCCCGCGCCGCTGGAGCTGCCCGACGCCCCGCGCCGGATCAAGCGTCCGGGCCGAGGTCTCGATACGGTCGCTGCGCGACCTACTCGACCACCGAGGGGGCAACTAGGCTTCCGCCATGAGCGACGCGCCCGCCCAGCGGCTCCTGCTGGTCCACGCCCATCCCGACGACGAGTCGATCGGCACCGGCGCCACCATGGCCTCCTACGTCGACCGCGGCGTTGGCGTCACGCTCGTCACCTGCACGGCGGGCGAGATGGGCGAGATCCTGGTCCCCGAGCTCGAGCACCTCGCCGCCGACCGCGACGACGGGCTCGGCGAGCACCGCAAGGGCGAGCTCGCCGCCGCGATGGAGGTGCTCGGTGTCACCGACCACCGGTTCCTGGGCGGCTTCGGCCGCTACCGCGACTCCGGGATGGCGTGGCATGCCGACGGCCACGCGGTCCCCGCCGACGTGATCCACGACAACGCCTTCTGGAAGGCCGACCTCGCCGAGGCCGCCGACGCCCTGGTCGCCGTGATCCGGGAGGTGCGGCCCCAGGTGCTGGTCACCTACGACGAGTTCGGCGGCTACGGCCATCCCGACCACATCCAGGCCCACCGCGTCGCGATGTACGCCGTCCAGCTGGCCGCGGTGCCGTCGTACCGGCTGGACCTCGGGGAGCCGCACGAGGTCGCCAAGGTCTACTGGAATGCGATCGCCGAGTCGCGGATGCGCGAGAGCCTGCGCCAGCTGCGCGAGGCCGGCGACACCCAGACGTTCGAGGGCATGGAGCCGGATGGCAATCTCGGCCGCTGGGTCACCCCGGACGAGCTGATCACCGCCCGGATCGACGGGTCGGCCGTCATCGACCGCAAGATGACGGCCCTGGCGACGCACCGGAGCCAGGTCGAGCCGGACGGCTTCTTCTTCTCCGGCGCCGAGAGTGGGCACGCCTTCTGGGCCGAGGAGTTCTTCCGGCTCGCCAAGGGCGAGGCCGCGCCGGCGACGGACGGGCTCGAGGATGACCTCTTCGCCGGGCTCTGAGCGGCTGACGCGGAAGCTGGTCGCCGCGCTCCTGCTCCTGGTGGCGGGCTGGGCCACTGGGTTGGCCACCGTGGTCCTGCACGGCATCTGGTGGGGGCTGCTGCTCGCGGGCGGCGCCTCGCTGGCGATGCTCGTCGCGCTCGGCAACGCCTGGTGGTCCCGTCTGCCGTTCGGCCTCGGCTGGGTCCTCTGCCTGGCCTCGATGTACGGGACCCGCGCCGAAGGGGACTTCCTGGTCGCCGGCGACCTGTCGGGCTATGTCCTGGTTGCCCTGACGACGGTGGTCTTCGTCGTCTCGGTCGTGACGGTGGCCCGTCCCCGGCGGGTGGCACGCCCGGACGAGGGAGTGCCCACCTACCATTGACGCCGTGGTGAGAGAACGTGGCGACAGCGAGTCCGAGGGCGGCAGGGTCGTCCTCTTTCTGTTGCTGGGCCTCGTGATTCTCTTCGGTGGCGCCTACCTCGCGGCCGGCCTCGTGGCCGGTGACAACGTCCCGCGCGGCACCACCATCTCCGGCGTCGAGGTCGGCGGGCGCGACGGCGAGGCGGCCGAGCGGGCCCTGGTCGAGGGCCTTGCCGAGCGGGTCGTCGCCCCCATCCCGGTGACCGTCGACGGCGAGCAGCACACGATCAGCCCGGAGCGGGCCGGCCTCACGGTCGACTACGCCGCCTCCGTCGACGCCGCCGGTGGCGAGCGGTCCTGGGCGCCGACCCGGCTGTGGGACTACTTCACCGGTGGCGACGAGCTCGACGCCGTGGTCACCGTGGACGAGACCGCGATGAAGCGCACCGTCGACCGCCTGATCGCCGACTCCGGGACGCTCCCCAGGAACGGCGACGTGAAGTTCGTCGAGGGGCAGGTACGGATCGTCCGGCCCCGCCTCGGCCAGCAGGTCGACGCCGAGGAGGCGCGGGCCGAGCTGGAGGCGGCGTACCTCCACGAGGAGAGCGCGGCCGAGCTCGACCTCTCACCGGCCCAGCCCGAGGTCGACGACGCCGACGTGCGCGCGTTCGTCGAGAAGTTCGCCAACCCCGCGATGTCGGGCCCGGTCACGCTGGTCTTCGACAGGACGCGGGTCACGCTCGCTCCGCGGCAGTACGACGACGCGCTCCGCGCCACCGTCGAGAAGGGCGCGCTGCGGCCCGACCTCGACGAGAAGAAGCTGATCACCCTGGTGGACAAGGGGATCTCCGGGAACGGCGCGCCGGTCGATGCCACGGTCAGGCTCGTGGGCGGCCGGCCGCGGGTGATCCCGGACCGGCCGGGCGTGGCCTACGAGCCCGCCGAGGTCGAGAAGGTGTTCCTCCGGCTGGTGCAGCGGCGTTCGGGCCAGCGCGAGCAGGAGGTCGAGGCGAAGGTGGCCCAGGCCGAGTTCCGGACCAGGGACGCGCGGAAGCTGCGGATCGTCGAGCAGGTCTCGGAGTTCACGACCTACTACCCGCACGCCGACTACCGCAACACCAACATCGGCCGGGCCGCCCAGCTCATCAGCGGCACGGTCCTGAAGCCGGGGGAGACGTTCTCCCTCAACGAGACCGTGGGCGAGCGCACCAGGGCCAACGGCTTCACCAAGGGCTTCATCATCAGTGACGGGATCTACGAGGAGGAGCTCGGCGGCGGCGTCTCGCAGATGGCGACCACGACCTTCAACGCGATGTTCTTCGCCGGGCTCGAGGACGTCGAGCACAAGACGCACTCGTTCTACATCGACCGCTACCCGGTGGGCCGTGAGGCGACGGTCGCCTGGGGATCGGTCGACCTGCGGTTCCGCAACGACACGCCCTACGGCGTGCTCATCGACGCCCGGGTGACGCCGAGCACCGTGTCCTCCTCCGGGGTCGTCACGGTGCGGATGTTCTCCACCAAGTACTGGGACATCACCACCTCCACCTCCGACCGCTACGACTTCGTCGAGGAGGACACCCGCCGGCTGCGGACCAAGGACTGTTACCCCAACGACGGGTACGCCGGGTTCGACGTCGACGTCACCCGGTTCTTCCGCCGGGCCGGTGAGCGCGAGCTGCACCACGACGAGGAGTTCCACACCACCTACCTGCCCTCCGACACGGTGATCTGCGAGGAGCCCCGGGAGTAACCCCGATCGGCCCGCCGTCGTTGCACCGGCATGAGACGCGCCCTGACCGCCACCCTGGCCGCCCTGACGGTCCTCTCGCTCGGGGTCGGCCCGGCGCCTGCCGCCACCTCGGCCGACGAGCTGCCGCCGTACCCGACGTGGGGGATGTCGGCCGACGGCGCCAACGACTGGGAGTGCACGCCCACCGAGCAGCGGCCGACGCCGGTGATCCTCGTGCACGGCACCTTCGGCGACCAGAAGTCGCTGCTGGACGAGCTGTCCCGGGCGATGGTGGACCGCGGGTTCTGTGTCTACGGCCTCGACTACGGCAACCGCGGCACCGGTCCGATCGAGGAGTCGGCGCAGCAGCTCAAGGAGTTCGTCGACAAGGTGCGGAGCTCCACCGGAGCGGCGAAGGTCTCGATGGTCGGCCACTCCCAGGGCGGCCTGATGCCGCGCTACTACATCAAGTTCCTCGGCGGGGTCGACGTGGTCGAGGACCTGGTCGGGCTGGCGCCCTCCAACCACGGGACCTCCACCACCGGGCCGCACGACAACCCGATCACCGGGTCGGAGGCCCAGGTCGTGTTCTGCGAGGCCTGCATCCAGCAGTCGGCCGGGTCGGACTTCCTGACCCAGCTCAACGCCGGCGACGAGACGCCCGGCGACGTCAGCTACACCCAGGTCACCACGCGCTACGACACCGTCGTCGTGCCGCACACGTCGGGCTACCTCGCAGAGGGACCGCTCACCACCAACCTCACGCTCCAGGACCTCTGCCCGTCCGACACCGCCGAGCACCTCCAGATCCCGATGAGCGACACCGCCATCGCGCTCGCCCTCGACGCGCTCACCCAGGCCGGGCCGGCCTCGGCGCCGTACGAGCTGCCCGCCGCCTGCTGAGGGCGCCCGGTCAGGGGGTGCGGTCGCTGGACGATCCACGGGCGCGCCGAAATGATTAGGGTGACGCCGTGCTGGTGCATCTGCGACTGACCGTGCCCGCCGACCTCAGCGACGAGGTCTGCGCGGTCCTGCTGGACCACGACTGCACCACCAACGTGACCGTCCAGGCCGGGGCGGTGCGCAAGCCGCCCGGCGATCTCGTCGAGTGTGACGTCGCCCGAGAGCAGGCCGGGGCGCTGTTGCGGACCCTGGACGACATGGAGCTCGACCAGCGCGGCGGGATCGTCATCGTCAACCCCGCCGGGACGCCGTTCGAGGAGGCGCGGCGGCTCGAGCACGCGGCGCCGGGACACCCCGACGACGCGGTGATCTGGGAGGCGGTGGAGGCCCAGGCCGAGTCCGGGGCCGTGCCCACGGTCTCCTACCTGCTTTTCCTGGTGCTGGCCGTGATGCTGGCGGCGATCGCGGTGATCACCGACTCCGCCGTCCTGGTCGTGGGTGCGATGGTGGTCGGGCCGGAGTTCAGCGCCATCGCCGCCGCGTGTGCCGGCATCGTGCTCGGCCGGTGGAGCCTGGTCGGCCGCAGCCTCCGCCTGCTGGTCCTCTCCTTCGTGTTCGCGATCCTCGTGGTGTTCCTGGTGGCCCTGGCGATGCGCGGGCTGGGCTTGATCACGCCCGACCTCGTCACCCGTCCCCGCCCGAACACCGGTTTCATCTGGCACCCCGACCGCTGGTCCTTCATCGTCGCGCTGATCGCCGGTGCCGCCGGCGCCCTCGCGCTGGCGATCCAGAAGACCGCGACGATGGTCGGTGTGTTCATCAGCGTCACCACGGTGCCGGCCGCGGGCAACCTCGCGCTCGGGGCCGCGGTCTCGGACAGCGGCGAGATCCTCGGGTCGCTGGCCCAGCTCGGCGCGAACATCGCCGGGATGATCATCGCCGGCACCCTCGTGCTGCTGGTGGTGCGCACCAGCTGGACGTGGGTGACGGTCCGGACCGAGTGGCTGCTGGGCTACGCGCCGCGCCGGCCGAGATAGCGGCAGGAGTGGTGGACGGCCATCCCCAGCCGCTCGTACAGCGCGATCGCGGCGGGGTTGTCCTTCTCGACGTGCAGCCAGGCCGTGGTCGCGCCCTGGCTGGCGCCCCAGTCGAGCAGCTCGGCGATCACGTGCGTGGCCAGGCCCCGGCGACGATGGTCGGGACTGACCTCCACCGTGTGGATCCCGACCCAGTCACCGTCCAGCGCGGCTCGGCCGCGGGCGGCGTCGCCGATCCGCACGTCGACCCGGTCCCCGGACTGGTCGAGGACCGCCTCCGTGCCCGCGGGGCCGGTGTGCCGGAGCACCTGCGCCACGGAGCCGATCATGAAGTCGGCCTCGCCGTCGGGCAGGGGAGTCCACCCCGCCGCCACCAGACCGGCCTCCTCGTCCGACCCGGGCTCGACCTGGGCGAGGGCGGGGCGGTCGCGGTCGGCGTAGAACGCGTCGATCGCCGCCAGCGCCTCGGGGAGCGGCACCTCGGGCTCTCCCATCGCCAGCACCGAGTTGGCGCGCCGCCGCAGCCTGCCCTCGTACGGCGGCGCGGCCCGCAGCAACCAGCCACCGAGCGGGCGGGTCTCGACCTCGGGCCACAGGGCCAGCACGTGCAGCTCCGCGTCGTGGGCGGAGACACGGTGCCGCGCCGACGGGCGGGGCGGGACCGGCTTGCCCGACACGATGTCGGCCAGGGCGATGGTGACCGGGCGGCCCGGACGACGGCGCGACGACGCAGACGCCGCCACCCCACGCCGTACACACGCCGAGGACGTCGGTCATCGCCGGGCCGCCCGAAGGCCCGGTCTCGCCCCGCAGGACGCGGCGTACGACGACCCGCAGACCGACGACGTGCGGGCCCAGCCCGTGGGCCTCGGCGTGAGAGGACACGCCGGGGATACTAGGCTGTGAGGTGAACACTTCCCTGCTTGTCCCGAGGAGGAACTGGTGACCTACGTCATCGCCCAGCCCTGCGTCGACCTCAAGGACCGGGCCTGCGTCGACGAGTGTCCGGTTGACTGCATCTACGAGGGCAAGCGGATGCTCTACATCCACCCCGACGAGTGCGTCGACTGCGGTGCGTGCGAGCCGGTCTGCCCCGTCGAGGCGATCTTCTACGAGGACGACACCCCGGAGGAGTGGAAGGACTACTACGACGCCAACGTCCACTTCTTCGACGACCTCGGGTCCCCGGGGGGTGCGGCCAAGATGGGTGAGATCGACAAGGACCACGCCCTGATCGAGGCGCTGCCGCCGCAAGAGCACGACGAGTGACGCTCGTTGGTTGAGAAGGTGCGCCGGCGCCGTCTCGACAAGGTCAGCGAACGTCTCCCTGACTTCCCCTGGGACCACCTGGCCGCCCACGCGGAGCGAGCCCGGGCACACCCGGACGGGATCGTCGACCTCTCGGTCGGTACCCCGGTCGACCCGACCCCGATGGTCGTGCAGGAGGCGCTGGCCGCGGCGGCGGACGCCCCCGGCTACCCGCTGACCATCGGTCGGGTCGAGACCCGTCAGGCGGCGCTCGACTGGCTCGCCCGCCGGGCCGGGGTGGTCGGCCTGGGCCTGGACGCCGTCCTGCCCGTGATCGGCTCCAAGGAGCTGATCGCCTCCCTGCCCGGACATCTCGGGATCGGTGCCGGTGACCTGATCGCCTACCCGGAGCTGGCCTACCCCACCTACGAGGTGGGCGCCGCGCTCTGCGGTGCCCGGTCGGTGGCGACCGACTCGCTGACCTCGCTCGGGCCCGAGACGCCGGCGCTGCTGTGGCTCAACTCCCCGTCCAACCCCACCGGTCGCGTGCTGCCCGTCACCCACCTGAAGAAGGTCGTCGACTGGTGCCGCGAGCGCGGCACGATCCTGGTCTCCGACGAGTGCTACCTCGAGTGCACCTGGGAACCCGACACCCCGGCCGTCTCGGTGCTGCACCCCGACGTGTGCGGGGGCTCGCCCGAGGGCATCCTGGCCGTCCACTCGCTCTCCAAGCGGTCGAACCTGGCGGGCTACCGCTGCGCCTTCGTGGCCGGTGACCCGACCCTGGTCGGCGAGCTGCTCGCCGTACGCAAGAACCTCGGGCTGCAGATGCCCGGCCCCCAGCAGGCGGCCATGATCGCCGCGCTCGCCGACGACGAGCACGTGCGTGAGCAGCACGCCCGCTACGCAGCGAGGCGGGCGATCCTGCGCGAGGCGCTGGCGGTCGCGGGGTTCCGGACCGACCACTCCGAGGGGTCGCTCTACCTCTGGTGCACGCGCGACGAGGACTGCTGGGAGTCGGTGACGTGGCTCGCGGAGCGCGGGATCCTCGTCGCGCCCGGTGCCTTCTACGCGCCGCCGACGTCCGATGCGGGCCGTCGGCACGTCCGGGTCGGGTTCACCGCGTCGGACGAACGCGTTCGCGCAGCCGCCGACCGCCTCACGCGGTAGGCCGGCGAATCAGCTGGCGACCAGCGCCGTGGTGACCGTCAGCGGAGCGTCTTGCTCGGAGGGAGCGGGTGCCGTGCGCGGCGCGGGGCCGCTCAGGACGCGGACGGCGGCGACGCTCTCCATCCGGATCACGGAGTGTCCCAGGTCGTCGTCGCTGAGCACGACGCCGTGGCCGTCGACCGCGAGCACGTGTCCGGCGAGCCACTGGCCCTCCGCGAGCACCTCGACCTTCAGGTCGTTGGCGTGGGCTCGATTGAGTGCCGTGCCGATGGTGTAGATCGTCGAGCCGTTCATGGAACCCCACTTCCTGAGCGATCCCGGTGAGAACCGGTGATCCACCATAGGCCCAGAATTGACGAAAGACTGACGATTTCTTGCAAAATTCTTGACCGGTGTCGCCGCGGTCCTCGGCGTCGGGTCAGTCGAGGACGTCCACGTGGACGTGGTCGCGGTGCTCCAGGATCGCCCGGTCCCCGGACCGGTCCGGCGGGTCGTAGTTGCGCCACCCCTCGTCCGACCGCGGCCCCGAGGTCCAGATCTTGTCGTCCCAGATCACGTTCTGGATGGCGAGCCGGTCGGCCTGCGCGACGAGGTACGACGCGATCGCCCAGCCGCGCTGCCTGCTCTCGGGGGTGACGGGTCGCAGGAAGATGTCGACCGCCCGGCCCTCGTAGTGCGTCGAACCCCGCTGGTGGCCGTCCCGCACGCCCCCGGGCGCGAAGCCGCCGAGGGAGAGCTCGCCGAACGCACCCTCGACGTCGAGCCGGACCTCCTCCGCGCGACGGGTGAGTCCCGAGTCGACCAGCCGGTCGGGGGCCTCGTCGGCGTCGTCGTCGACCCGGCAGGTGAACGTGCGGGGGGAGTTGCCCGTCAGGGCCGAGGCCAGCGCCCGGGCATCCGCCTCGTGGCTGGCGTACGCGTCGGGGTACGCCGAGCGCTGCACCTCCTGGGCAGCCTCGGTGATCTCCATCGACTCGTAGCCGTCGACCCGCGCCAGCGCGTCGTAGAACGCGTTGATCGAGTAGTAGGGGTTGAGGATCTGCTCCTCGGTGCCCCAGCCCTGGGACGGCCGCTGCTGGAACAGGCCGAGCGAGTCACGGTCGCCGTGCTCGATGTTGTAGAGCTTCGACTCCTGGGCCGCGGTCGCGATCGCGATGCTGGCCGCGCGGGCGGGCATCCCGCGACGGAGCGAGATTGCGGCCATCAGGGCGGCGTTCTCCGCCTGCTCGGGGCTCATCGTGACCTCGTGGCCGTCGACCTCGGCCGAGCACTTCTCGCGGCTGAGCAACGGGCCGACCCGGTCGAAGACGTTGACCGCCACGGCGACGCCGACCACCACCAGCGCTCCGACGACGAGCGCCACCACCCATCGCCGCACGGTGGGCCCGGTCAGTTCGCGTGCAGCGCGGCGTTGAGGGCGACCCGTCGCCGCGCCAGGCCACGGCCTCGACGGCTCCGGTCACCGAGTTGCGGCGGAACAGGACGTTGCTCGCGCCGGAGAGCTCCACCGCCTTGACCACCTTGGGCTTGCCGTCCGATGTCGGTGACGGTGACCTTGGTGCCCGCGGTGACGTAGCAGCCCGGCCTCGACCACGCAGTCGTCGCCGAGCGAGATCCCGAGACCGGCGTTGGCGCCGATCAGGCAGCGCTTGCCGACCGAGATGACCTGCGTGCCGCCACCGGACAGGGTGCCCATGATCGAGGCGCCGCCGCCGACGTCGGAGCCGTCGCCGACGACCACGCCGGCCGAGATCCGGCCCTCGACCATCGAGGTGCCCAGCGTCCCGGCGTTGTAGTTGACGAACCCCTCGTGCATCACCGTGGTGCCCTCGGCCAGGTGTGCGCCGAGCCGGACCCGGTCGGCGTCGGCGATCCGGACGCCGGTCGGCAGCACGTAGTCGACCATGCGCGGGAACTTGTCGACGCCGTACACCGTGACCTGCTGGCCGGCGCCCGAGCCGCGCCCGGGTCTCCTCGAACCCGGCGACCGCGCACGGTCCGGCCGAGGTCCACACGACGTTGGTCAGCAGGCCGAAGACGCCCTCCATCGCGATCGTCCGCGGCGCCACCAGCCGGTGGCTAGCAGGTGCAGCCGCAGCCAGGCGTCCTCGGTCGACGCCGGCGCGGCCTGCAGGTCGTCGATCTCGACCAGCCGCACCTCGCGGACCACGCCGCGGACGTCGTCCTGGCCGGCCAGCGCGCCAGCTCCGCCGGGGCGGTGGCGTCGGCCGGCGGCTCCCGAGTGCGGGCGCGGGGAACCACGCGTCCAGGACCGCGCCGCGCGTCGAGGGTGGCCAGGCCGGCCCCAGGCGTTCGTCGGCGTCGCAGTCACGGGCACCAGCCTACGGACCGCGGAACCGCGCGGACCAACGTGGGCCGGGGCTCGGTTCGTCTACGCGTCTGCGAGAACCTCCGCCAGCAACGGCAGGGCGATGTTGCAGCCCCAGACCACCGCGACCACAGTGCCGGGACCCTCGATCTTCCCGGCCAGCACGGCGGCCACCAGGGTCGCGCCGGCGCCTTCGGCGACGAGACCACGGTTGGCGGCGAGGTGGCGGATCGCCGCCCGCACCTCCGCCTCGGTGACCGTCACCATCGCGTCGACGAGCTCGGCGACGAGCGGGACCGTCGCCGGACCCGGCCTCGACGCCGCCGGCCATGCCGTCGCAGATGGTCTCCGACAGAGGTACGTCGACCACGCGGCCGGCCGCGACGGCGGCGGTGAGGACGGGGTTGTTCGCGGCCTCCACCCCGACCACCCGGACGTCGTCCCGGGCCGCGGCCCAGAGCCCGAGCCCGGCCGCCATCCCTCCACCACCGATCGGGCACACCAGCGTGAGCGGTCCATCGCACTGCTCCTCGAGCTCGCGGCCGATGGCGGCCTGACCGCGATCACGTGCGGGTGTTGAGGCCGACAGGTAGTGGGCGCCGACGGCCGCCAGCTCCAGCTCGGTGCCTCGGCGTCGTCGAACGACGTCCCGACCTGGACGAGCTCCACACCCAGATCCCCGATCCGCGACACCTTTGCGGGGAGGTTGGTGGCGGTACGACGGTCGCCCTGCGCCCGAGGCGCTCCGCGGCGTACGCCACCCCGAGTGCGCGGTCGCCGGCCGACGCGGTGACGACCGGGACGTCGGTGTCCAGCCGGAGAACGCGGCCAGCGCACCGCGCACCTTGAAGGCCCCGGTCGGCTGGGGCTTTCCAGCTTCAGGGCGGGGCTGTCCCCCTTCACCGCCCAGTACGGCGTCGGTGCGAAGTGCTCGCGGACCACCTGCCAGGCGCGGTCGAGGTCCTCCGTCGCGGGTCGGGCGACGTCCGGGTTACTGTCGCTCACTGACCCGTGCGGCCGTCGATGCACTCGCGCAGCAGGTCGGCGTGCCCGACGTGGCGGGCGTACTCCTCGACCATGTGCACGATGATGTCGCGCGCCTCGCAGGTGTCGTTTTCGACGGCCACGACAGCGTCCAGGTCGAGGTTTTCGTACACCTCGCGGGCGTGCGCCACCTCGGACCGCCACAGCGTGAAGGCTTCGTCGACCAGCTCCTGCGTCGGCGCGCCGAAGTCGAAGCCCCGTCCTCGTCCGGGAATGCCGCGGGAGTTCCGCCTGCTGCTCCGCACGCGGCGGAACCATGACTGCTTCACCCGTGCCAGATGCCGCACCAGCCCGAGCAGCGACATCGTCGACGGCGGCACCGAGCGGCGCGCGAGCTGATCGGCGTCGAGGCCCTCGCACTTCAGCTCCAGCGTCCTCCGGTAGCGGTCGAGGTACTCGGCCAGCACGTCCTTCTCGCCGGCCGCGCCCGGCCCGTCCGTCCGCGCGGGTCGTCCTTGGGATCGACCCACATGTCGGGGTACCTGCGGCTGCTGTCGTGGTCATGGCACCAACCTCTCCGGTCGGCCTCGCCACCCGCATCGGATAGGCGGGAGTCCATGCCGCCGCCCCGATCGGCCGTTTCGGGGGCTGTTTCGGTTGGACTACCCGAGTCCAGGACGGGCCTGTGGATCATCCGGCCAGCGGCCGGCGGGTTCGACGAAGATGTCGGGATGTTCGAGCCGCCACCGCTGCACCCCGACCGTCCGGGGTTGGTGGCGCCCGTGCGCATCGACCCGACGGGAGAGCGCGGCCCGACTCCGAAGCAGGCCCGCGGGCCGGGCTGGCGGCGCACCTCGCACGGCTTCTATGTCCCCAGCTCGGTGGACGAGGGGGACTTCGACGCAGCAGCGCATCGTCGAGGCCGCCGCGGTGCTGCGACCGGGTGACGCGGTGACCGGGTGGGCCGCCCTGCACTGGATGGGCGGCCGCTGGTTCTCGGGCCTCGCCTCCGACGGAGTGACGCCGTTGGACGTGTGCTTGGGTTCCAACGTGCACCGCCGCGAGCAGCCGGGTTACGTGGTCAGCCAGGAGTTCATCCGCCCCGGTGAGGTGATCGTGGTGGATGCCCTGCCGGTCACCATCGCGGTGCGGTCGGTCTGTTTCGAGATGCGGTACGCCGTGAGCTGGTGGCGGGGGGTGGCGGCGCTCGACATGGCGGCGTACTCCGACCTGGTTTCGATCGACGAGGCAGCTAGGTACGTCGAGGCGTTGGGTCGTGGACCGGGGTACCGCTCGCTCGCAAGGCGCTGCCCCGACGCCGACGAGAACAGCTGGTCGCCGCCCGAGGTCACCATGCGGCTGGAGTGGACGCTCGTGGCCGAGCGGCCGCGTCCCCGGTGAACACCCCGGTCTTCGACCGGAACGGACACCATGTCGGGACGCCGGACCTGATCGACCCCGTCGCCGGTGTCCTCGGCCAGTACGACGGAACCCTCCACCTGGTCGGGCAGCAGCGGGCGAGCGATGTGGCCCAGGAGGCGGTCTACCGTGCGCTCGGCCTCGAGTGCGTGACGATGGTGGCTGGGGACCTCCACGACTCCAGCGGCTTCCTGCGGCGGCTCGATCAGGCCTATCGGCGCGCGGCTGGTCGCGCCGGCTCGGCTCGCCGCTGGACCACGACCCCTCCGTCCTGGTGGATCCCGACCGACACGGTCGCGCGGCGTCGGGCACTCGACGACCTGAGAGCGCGGGCGGCTGCTGCGCTACCGCCATCCCGCCTGAAATCCGGATCATCGAGATCGAAACTGCCCCGATTCGCCCCGGATGGGAGGCCGTTTCGATCTGAACTACCGAAACTGGGGAGGCGGGTTAGTGATTGGCGCGGCGACCGGCGGCCGCCGTACCCTGTCGGCACAGGCGTTCGAGCCGTCATCAGCGGCGAGCCTCCGGAAGAACGGTCCGACAGGGCTCATT
>CAWHJI010000007.1:0-49199 GCA_963829635.1 uncultured Actinomycetota bacterium | reverse complement strand
GCCGGGACGCCGTTCGAGGAGGCGCGGCGGCTGGAGCACGCGGCGCCGGGACACCCCGACGACGCGGTGATCTGGGAGGCGGTGGAGGCCCAGGCCGAGTCCGGGGCCGTGCCGACGGTCTCCTACCTGCTGTTCCTGGTGCTGGCCGTGATGCTGGCGGCGATCGCGGTGATCACCGACTCCGCCGTCCTGGTCGTGGGTGCGATGGTGGTCGGGCCGGAGTTCAGCGCCATCGCCGCCGCGTGTGCCGGCATCGTGCTCGGCCGGTGGAGCCTCGTCGGTCGCAGCCTCCGCCTGCTGGTCCTGTCCTTCGTGTTCGCGATCGTCGTCGTGTTCCTGCTGGCGCTCGCGATGCGAGGGCTCGGCCTGATCACGCCCGACCTCGTCACCCGTCCTCGCCCGAACACCGGTTTCATCTGGCACCCCGACCGCTGGTCCTTCATCGTCGCCCTGATCGCCGGTGCCGCCGGTGCCCTCGCGCTGGCGATCCAGAAGACCGCGACGATGGTCGGCGTGTTCATCAGCGTCACCACCGTGCCGGCCGCGGGCAACCTCGCGCTCGGGGCAGCGGTCTCGGACAGCGGCGAGATCCTCGGGTCGCTGGCCCAGCTCGGCGCGAACATCGCCGGGATGATCATCGCCGGCACCCTCGTGCTGCTGGTCGTACGCACCAGCTGGACGTGGGTGACGGTCCGGACCGAGTGGTTGCTCGGTTACGCGCCGCGCCGGCCGAGATAGCGGCAGGAGTGGTGGACGGCCATTCCCAGCCGTTCGTACAGCGCGATCGCGGCAGGGTTGTCCCTCTCCACGTGCAGCCACGCCGTGGTCGCGCCCTGGCTGGCACCCCAGTCGAGCAGCTCGGCGACCACCTGGGTGGCCAGGCCCTGGCGACGGTGGTCGGGACGGACCTCCACCGTGTGGATCCCGACCCAGTCGCCGTCCAGCGCGGCGCGGCCGCGGGCGGCGTCGCCGATCCGCACGTCGACCCGGTCCCCGGACTGGTCGAGGACCGCCTCCGCGCCCGCGGGGCGGGTGTGCCGGAGCACCTGCGCCACGGAGCCGATCATGAAGTCGGCCTCGCCGTCGGGCAGGGGAGTCCACCCCGCCGCCACCAGATCGGCCTCCGCGTCCGACCCGGGCTCCACCTGGGCGAGGGCGGGGCGGTCGCGGTCGGCGTAGAACGCGTCGATCGCCGCCAGCGCCTCCGGGAGCGGCACCTCGGGCTCTCCCATCGCCAGCACCGAGTTGGCGCGCCGCCGCAGCCGGCCCTCGTACGGCGGCGCGGCACGCAGCAGCCAACCACCGAGCGGGCGGGTCTCGACCTCCGGCCACAGGGACAGCACGTGCAGCTCCGCGTCGTGGGCCGAGACCCGGTGCCGGACCGACGGGCGCGGCGGGACGGGTTTGCCCGACACGATGTCGGCCAGCGCGATGCTGACCGGCGGCCCGGACTCCGGCTCGACGACGCAGACGCCGCCGCCCCACGCCGTACACACGCCGAGGACGTCGGTCATCGCCGGGCCGCCGGAAGGCCCGGTCTCGCCCCGCAGGAGACGGCGTACGACGACCCGCAGACCGACGACGTGCGGGCCCAGCCCGTGGGCCTGGGAGTGAGAGGACACGCCGGGATACTAGGCTGTGAGGTGAACACTTCCCTGCTTGTCCCGAGGAGGAACTGGTGACCTACGTCATCGCCCAGCCCTGCGTCGACCTCAAGGACCGGGCCTGCGTCGACGAGTGTCCGGTTGACTGCATCTACGAGGGCAAGCGGATGCTCTACATCCACCCCGACGAGTGCGTCGACTGCGGTGCGTGCGAGCCGGTCTGCCCCGTGGAGGCGATCTTCTACGAGGACGACACCCCGGAGGAGTGGAAGGACTACTACGACGCCAACGTCCACTTCTTCGACGACCTCGGGTCGCCGGGCGGCGCCGCCAAGATGGGTGAGATCGACAAGGACCACGCCCTGATCGAGGCGCTGCCCCCGCAAGAGCACGACGAGTGACGCTCGTTGGTTGAGGACGTGCCTCGGCGCCGCCTCCAGACCAAGGTCAGCGAACGTCTCCCGGACTTCCCCTGGGACCACCTGGCCGCCCACGCGGAGCGAGCCCGGGCACACCCGGACGGGATCGTCGACCTCTCGGTCGGTACGCCGGTCGACCCGACCCCGATGGTCGTGCAGGAGGCGCTGGCCGCGGCGGCGGACGCCCCCGGTTACCCGCTGACGATCGGTCGGGTCGAGACCCGCCAGGCGGCGCTCGACTGGCTCGCCCGCCGAGCCGGGGTGGTCGGCCTGGACCTGGACGCCGTGCTGCCCGTGATCGGCTCCAAGGAGCTGATCGCCTCCCTGCCCGGACACCTCGGGATCGGTGCCGGTGACCTGATCGCCTACCCGGAGCTGGCCTATCCCACCTACGAGGTGGGCGCCGCGCTCTGCGGTGCCCGGTCGGTGGCGACCGACTCGCTGACCTCGCTCGGGCCCGAGACGCCGGCGCTGCTGTGGCTCAACTCCCCGTCCAACCCCACCGGTCGCGTGCTGCCCGTCACCCACCTGAAGAAGGTCGTCGACTGGTGCCGCGAACGCGGCACGATCCTGGTCTCCGACGAGTGCTACCTCGAGTGCACCTGGGAACCCGACACCCCGGCCGTCTCGGTGCTGCACCCCGACGTGTGCGGGGGCTCGCCCGAGGGCATCCTGGCCGTCCACTCGCTCTCCAAGCGGTCGAACCTCGCGGGCTACCGCTGCGCCTTCGTGGCCGGTGACCCGACCCTGGTCGGCGAGCTGCTCGCCGTACGCAAGAACCTCGGGCTGCAGATGCCCGGCCCCCAGCAGGCGGCCATGATCGCCGCGCTCGCCGACGACGAGCACGTGCGTGAGCAGCACGCCCGTTATGCCGCGCGGCGGGCGATCCTGCGCGAGGCCCTGGCCGGTCGCGGGGTTCCGGATCGACCACTCCGAGGGGTCGCTCTACCTCTGGTGCACCCGCGACGAGGACTGCTGGGAGTCGGTGACGTGGCTCGCCGAGCGCGGGATCCTCGTCGCGCCCGGCGCGTTCTACGCGCCGCCGACGTCCGATGCGGGCCGTCGGCACGTCCGGGTCGGGTTCACCGCGTCGGACGAACGTGTTCGCGCCGCCGCCGACCGCCTCACGCGGTAGGCTCAGCGACTCAGCTGGCGACGAGCGCCGTGGTGACCGTCAGCGGTGCGTCTCCTCGGGGGCGCGGGTGCCGTGCGCGGCGCGGGGCCGCTCAGGACGCGGACGGCGGCGACGCTCTCCATCCGGATCACGGAGTGTCCCAGGTCGTCGTCGCTGATCACGACGCCGTGGCCGTCGACCGCGAGCACGTGGCCGGCGAGCCACTGGCCCTCCGCGAGCACCTCGACCCGCAGGTCGTTCGCATGGGCGCGGTTGAGTGCCGTCCCGATGGTGTAGATCGTCGAGCCGTTCATGGAACCCCACTTCCTGAGCGATCCCGGTGAGAACCGGTGATCCAGCATAGGCTCAGAATTGACGAAAGCCTGACGTTTTCTTGCAAAATTCTTGACCGGTGTCGCCGCGGTCCTCGACTGCCGGGGATCAGTCGAGGACGTCGACGTGGACGTGGTCGCGGTGCTCCAGGATCGCCCGGTCCCCGGACCGGTCGCGGCGGGTCGTAGTTCCGCCAGCCCTCGTCGGAGCGTGAGCCCGAGTCCAGATCTTGTCGTCCCAGATCACGTTCTGGATGGCAAGCCGGTCGGCCTGGGCGACGAGGTACGACGCGATCGCCCAGCCGCGCTGCCTGCTCTCCGGGGTGACGGGTCGCAGGAAGATGTCGATCGCCCGGCCCTCGTAGTGCGTCGACCCCCGTTGGTGGCCGTCCCGCACGCCTCCGGGCGCGAACCCGCCGAGGGACAGCTCGCCGAACGCGCCCTCGACGTCGAGCCGGACCTCCTCCGCGCGACGGGTGAGTCCGGAGTCGACCAGCCGGTCGGGGGCCTCGTCGGCGTCGTCGTCGATCCGGCAGGTGAACGAGCGGGGTGAGTTGCCCGTCAGGGCCGAGGCCAGCGCCCGGGCATCCGCCTCGTGACTGGCGTACGCATCGGGGTACGCCGAGCGCTGCACCTCCTGGGCCGCCTCGGTGATCTCCATCGACTCGTAGCCGTCGACCCGCGCCAGCGCGTCGTAGAAGGCGTTGATCGAGTAGTAGGGGTTGAGGATCTGCTCCTCGGTGCCCCAGCCCTGGGACGGCCGCTGCTGGAACAGGCCGAGCGAGTCACGGTCGCCGTGCTCGATGTTGTAGAGCTTCGACTCCTGGGCAGCGGTCGCGATCGCGATGCTGGCCGCGCGGGCGGGCATCCCGCGACGGAGCGAGATCGCGGCCATCAGGGCGGCGTTCTCCGCCTGCTCGGGGCTCATCGTGACCTCGTGGCCGCCGACCTCGGCCGAGCACTTCTCGCGGCTGAGGAGCGGGCCGACCCGGTCGAAGACGTTGAGCGCCACGGCGACGCCGACCACCACCAGCGCTCCGACGACGAGCGCCACCACCCATCGCCGCATGGTGGGCCCGGTCAGTTCGCGTGCAGGTCGGCGTTGAGGGCGATCCCGTCGCCCTTCCAGGCCACCGCCTCGACGGCGCCGCTGACCGAGTTGCGGCGGAACAGGACGTTGCTCGCGCCGGAGAGCTCCGCGGCCTTGATCACCTTGGGCTTGCCGTCGATGTCGGCGACGGTGACCTTGGTCCCGGCGGTGACGTAGCACCCGGCCTCGACCACGCAGTCGTCGCCGAGCGAGATCCCGATGCCGGCGTTCGCCCCGAGGAGGCAGCGCTCGCCGATCGAGATGATGGCGCTGCCACCACCGGAGAGGGTGCCCATGATCGAGGCGCCGCCGCCGATGTCGGAGCCGTCACCGACCAGGACGCCGGCGGAGATCCGGCCCTCGACCATCGAGGCGCCGAGCGTGCCGGCGTTGAAGTTCACGAACCCCTCGTGCATCACGGTGGTGCCCTCGGCCAGGTGGGCGCCGAGCCGGACCCGGTCGGCGTCGGCGATCCGGACCCCGGTCGGCAGCACGTAGTCCACGAGGCGCGGGAACTTGTCGACGCCGTACACCGTCACGTGGTGGCCGGCCGCGCGGAGCCGCGCCCGGGTGGACTCGAAGCCGGCGACCGGGCACGGGCCGAGGTTGGTCCACACGACGTTGGTGAGCAGGCCGAAGACGCCTTCGAGCGAGATCGTGTGCGGGACGCACTGGCGGGTCGAGATCAGGTGCAGCCGCAGCCAGACGTCCTGGGTGGTGGCGGGCGCGGCCTGCAGGTCGTCGACGACGACCTTGACCACCTCGCGGACGACGTCACGGGCGTCGTCCTTGCCGGCGAGCGCGCTCAGCTCCTCCGGTTCGGTGGCGTCGGCCGGCGGCTCGCCCAGTGCGGGGGCGGGGAACCAGACGTCGAGAACCGTCCCCGCGGAGTCGAGGGTGGCGAGGCCGAAGCCCCAGGCGTGGGTGGGTGTCGCAGTCACGGGCACCAGCCTACGGACCGCGGAACCGCGCGGACCAACGTGGGCCGGGGCTCGGTTCGTCTACGCGTCTGCGAGAACCTCCGCCAGCAACGGCAGGGCGATGTTGCGGCCCGAGACCACCGCCACCACAGTGCCGGGACCCTCGATCTTCCCGGCCAGCACGGCGGCCACCGCGGCCGCGCCGGCGCCTTCGGCGACGAGGCCACGGTTGGCGGCGAGGTGGCGGATCGCCGCCCGCACCTCCGCCTCGGTGACCGTCACCATCGCGTCGACGAGCTCGGCGACGAGCGGGACCGTCACGGACCCGGCCTCGACGCCGCCGGCCATGCCGTCGCAGATGGTCTCCGACAGAGGTACGTCGACCACGCGGCCGGCCGCGACGGCGGCGGTGAGGACGGGGTTGTTCGCGGCCTCCACCCCGACCACCCGGACGTCGTCCCGGGCCGCGGCCCAGAGCCCGAGTCCGGCCGCCATCCCTCCGCCACCTATCGGGCACACCAGCGTGAGCGGTCCATCGCACTGCTCCTCGAGCTCGCGGCCGATGGTGGCCTGACCCGCGATCACGTGCGGGTCGTTGTAGGCCGACAGGTAGTGGGCGCCGGCGGCCGCCAGCTCCAGGGCGTGTGCTTCGGCGTCGTCGTACGACGTCCCGACCTGGACCAGCTCCACACCCCGCTCCCGGATCCGGGACACCTTCGCGGGTGAGGCGTTGGTGGCGGTGACGACGGTCGCCCGGCGGCCGAGGCGCTCCGCGGCGTACGCCACCCCGAGTGCGTGGTTGCCGGCCGACGCGGTGACGACCGGGACGTCGGGGTCCAGCCGCGAGAACGCGGCCAGCGCACCGCGCACCTTGAAGGCCCCGGTCGGCTGGAGGCTCTCCAGCTTCAGGGCGGGGCTGTCCCCCTCCGCCGCCCAGAGCGGCGTCGGTGCGAGGTGCTCGCGGACCACCTGCCAGGCGTGGTCGAGGTCCTCCGTCGTCGGTCGTGCGACGTCGCGGGTCACCGGCCGACTCTCACTGGCCCGTGCGGCCGTCGATGCACTCGCGCAGCAGGTCGGCGTGCCCGACGTGGCGGGCGTACTCCTCGACCATGTGCACGATGATGTCGCGCGCCTCGCAGGTGTCGTCGCCCACGGCCACGACAGCGTCCAGGTCGAGGTCGGCGTACACCTCGCGGGCGTGCGCCACCTCGCGACCGCCACAGCGTGACAGGCTTCGTCGACCAGCTCCTGCGTCGGCGCGCCGAAGTCGAAGCCCCCGTCCTCGTCCTGGAAGTGCCGCGGGAGGTCCGCGCTGCTGCTCCAGCACGCGGCGGAACCATGACTGCTCCACCCGTGCCAGGTGCCGCACCAGCCCGAGCAGCGACATCGTCGACGGCGGCACCGAGCGGCGCGCGAGCTGATCGGCGTCGAGGCCCTCGCACTTCAGCTCCAGCGTCCTCCGGTAGCGGTCGAGGTACTCGGCCAGCACGTCCTTCTCGCCGGCCGCGCCCGGCCCGTCCGTCTCGCGCGGGTCGTCCTCGGGATCGACCCACATGTCGGGGTACCTGCGGCTGCTGGTCGTGGTCATGGCACCAACCTCTCGGCTCCGCCTCACTCACCCGCAACCGGATAGACGGATAGTCCAGATCGAAACTGCCCCGGATCGGCCGTTTCGGGGGCCGTTTCGGTCTGGACTACCCGAGTGGAGGACGGGCCTGTGGATGAGCCGAGCGAGCGGCCGGCGGGTTCGACCACGATGTCGGGATGTTCGAGCCGCCACCGCTGCACCCCGACCGTCCGGGGTTGGTGGCGCCCGTACGGATCGACCCGACGGGAGAGCGCGGCCCGACCCCGAAGCAGGCCCGCGGGCCGGGCTGGCGGCGCACCTCGCACGGCTTCTACGTCCCCAGCTGGGTCGACGGCGGCTTCGACGCAGCAACGCATCGTCGAGGCCGCCGCCGTGCTGCGACCGGGTGACGCGGTGACCGGGTGGGCCGCCCTGCACTGGATGGGCGGCGGCTGGTTCTCGGGCCTGGCCTCCGACGGGGTGACGCCGCTGGACGTGTGCCTGGGTTCCAACGTCCACCGCCGCGAGCAGCCGGGTTACGTGGTCAGCCAGGAATTCATCCGCCCCGGTGAGGTGATCGTGGTGGACGCCTTGCCGGTCACCATCCCGGTGCGGTCGGTCTGCTTCGAGATGCGGTACGCCGCAAGCTGGTGGCGGGGGGTGGCGGCGCTCGACATGGCGGCGTACTCCGACCTGGTCTCGATCGACGAGGCAGCCAGGTACGTCGAGGCGTTGGGTCCGTGGACCGGGGTGCCGCTCGCTCGCAAGGCGCTGCCCCACGCCGACGAGAACAGCTGGTCGCCGCCGGAGGTCACCATGCGGCTGGAGTGGACGCTCGTGGCCGAGCGGCCGCGTCCCCGGTGCAACACCCCGGTCTTCGACCGGAACGGGCACCATGTCGGGACGCCGGACCTGATCGATCCCGTCGCCGGTGTCCTCGGCCAGTACGACGGAGCGCTCCACCTGGTCGGGCAGCAGCGGGCGAGCGATGTGGCCCAGGAGGCGGCCTACCGCGCACTCGGCCTCGAGTGCGTGACGATGCTGGCTGGGGACCTCCACGACTCCAGCGGCTTCCTGCGGCGGCTCGATCAGGCCTATCGGCGCGCGGCTGGTCGCGCCGGCTCGGCTCGCCGCTGGACCACGACCCCTCCGTCCTGGTGGATCCCGACCGACACGGTCGCGCGGCGTCGCGCCCTCGACGACCGCGAGCGCGGGCGGCTGCTGCGCTACCGCCGTCCCGCCTGAAATCCGGGTAGTCCAGATCGAAACTGCCCCGATTCGCCCCGGATGGGGGCCGTTTCGATCTGAACTACCGAAACTGGGAGGCGGGTTAGTGATTGGCGCGGCGACCGGCGGCCGCCGTACCCTGTCGGCACAGGCGTTCGAGCCGTCATCAGCGGCGAGCCTCCGGAAGAACGGGCCCGCGACCCAGCGGCGTCCTCATTAGAACCGGACGGGTAGGCCCGTCACAGCCGTGAACGAAGCGGCGTCCCGCAGAGGAGCAGCAAGCGAGGTGGTACCGCGGGCCCCGGCTCGTCCTCGTGACCGACAGCAGGCACGAGGACCGACCCGCAGGAGAGCCGCCGATGACCTATCCCAAGGTCTCCACCGGAGCCCACCGCTCCGTCAGCTCGACCCCGAACTTCCCGGAGATCGAGGAGCGGGTGCTGGCCTACTGGAAGGACGACGACACCTTCCGGGCCAGCGTCGAGCAGCGCGACGCGGGCGAGAACGGCGACAACGAGTTCGTCTTCTACGACGGCCCGCCGTTCGCCAACGGCCTGCCGCACTACGGCCACCTGCTGACCGGCTACGTCAAGGACCTGATCCCGCGCTACCAGACGATGCGCGGACGACGGGTCGAGCGCCGCTTCGGCTGGGACACCCACGGCCTGCCGGCCGAGCTCGAGGCGATGCGCGAGCTCGGGCTGAAGACGACCGAGGAGATCCTCGACCTCGGCATCGAGAAGTTCAACGACGCCTGCCGCGCCTCGGTGCTGCGCTACACCAGCGAGTGGCGCGACTACGTCACCCGGCAGGCGCGCTGGGTCGACTTCGACAACGACTACCGGACGATGAACGTCGAGTTCATGGAGTCGGTGATCTGGGCGTTCAAGGAGCTCCACGACAAGGGCCTGGTCTACGAGGGCTTCCGGGTCCTGCCCTACTGCTGGAACGACGAGACCCCGCTGTCCACCCACGAGCTGCGGATGGACGACGACGTCTACCAGAACCGCCAGGACCCGTCGGTCACCGTCGGCGTCCGCCTGGAGACGGGCGAGCTGGCGCTGGTGTGGACGACGACGCCGTGGACGCTGCCGTCCAACCTGGCGGTCATGGTCGGCGAGGACATCGACTACGTCGTCGTCGAGTCCGACGTGACCGGCACGACCGAGCGGTACGTCATCGCCGAGGCCCGCCTGGCGGCGTACGCCCGGGAGTTCGGGGACGACCCGACCGTCGTCGAGCGGCTCACCGGGTGCCGACCTGGCGGGGCGGTCCTACACGCCGCCGTTCTCCTACTACCTCGGCCACGAGAACGCCTTCCGCGTCGTGACCGCCGAGTTCGTGACCACCACCGACGGCACCGGCCTGGTGCACACCGCCGGCGCCTTCGGTGAGGACGACAAGGTCGTCACCGACCGCGAGGGCATCGAGGCCGTGATGCCGGTCGGCAAGGACGGCCGGTTCACCCACCCCGTCGACGAGTACGCCGGGATGCTGGTCTTCGACGCCAACCTGCCGATCATCGACCACCTGAGGGCCGCGACCCGGCGCGAGGGCGAGACCGGCGCGGTCACCGACGGCACGGTCCTGCTGCGCCGCGAGACCTACGACCACTCCTACCCGCACTGCTGGCGCTGCCGGGAGCCGCTGATCTACAAGGGCGTCTCGTCGTGGTTCGTCGAGGTGACCGCGGTCAAGGAGCGGATGCTGGCGCACAACGAGCAGATCCGCTGGGTCCCCGAGCACATCAAGCACGGCCAGTTCGGCAAGTGGCTGGAGAACGCCCGCGACTGGTCGATCACCCGCAACCGGTTCTGGGGCAGCCCGGTGCCGGTGTGGCGCAGCGACGACCCGGCGTACCCGCGGATCGACGTCTACGGCTCGATCGCCGAGCTCGAGGCGGACTTCGGCGTCACGGTGGAGGACCTGCACCGGCCGTACGTCGACGAGCTCACCCGCCCCAACCCGGACGACCCGACGGGCCGGTCGACGATGCGGCGGGTGCCCGACGTGCTCGACGTGTGGTTCGACTCGGGCTCGATGCCGTTCGCCCAGGTGCACTACCCGTTCGAGAACGCCGACTGGTTCGACGGCCCCGCCCCGGCCGACAACACGGGGGCCGGCTCCGCCGGCGCCCACTTCCCGGGCGACTTCATCGTCGAGTACATCGGCCAGACCCGCGGCTGGTTCTACACGATGCACGTGCTCGCGAGCGCGATCTTCGACAAGCCGGCGTTCTCGACGTGCGTGAGCCACGGGATCGTGCTCGGCTCCGACGGCAACAAGATGTCGAAGTCGCTGCGCAACTACCCGAACGTCTACGAGGTCTTCGACCGCGACGGCGCGGACGCGATGCGCTGGTTCCTGATGTCCAGCCCGATCCTGCGCGGCGGCAACCTGATCGTCACCGAGGAGGGGATCCGCGACTCGGTCCGCCAGGTGCTGATCCCGCTGTGGAACAGCTGGTACTTCTTCGCGCTCTACGCCAACGCCGCGGGCTACGAGGCGCGGCCCTCGACCGGCTCGGCCGACCCGCTGGACGGCTACCTGCTGGCCAAGCTGCGGCAGTACGTCGAGGCGATGACCCGGCAGCTGGACAACTACGAGGTCGCCAACGCCTGCGACTCGACGCGGGCCTTCCTGGACGTGCTGACGAACTGGTACATCCGCCGGTCCCGCGAGCGCTTCTGGGCCACCGACGGCGCGGTCGACGTGGGTGCGTTCGACACCCTCTACACCGTGCTCGAGACCGTGACCCGGCTCGCCGCGCCGCTGCTTCCGCTCACCACCGAGGAGATCTGGCGCGGCCTGACCGGGGAGCGCTCGGTGCACCTGACCGACTGGCCCTCGCCGGACGCGCTGCCCGCCGACGGCACGCTGGTCGCCTCGATGGACCTCGTCCGCGACGTCTGCTCGGCCGGCTCCGCGCTGCGCAAGGCCGCCGGGCTCCGCAACCGGCTGCCGCTCGCCGGGCTCACGGTCGTCGTCGAGGACGCCGCCGCCCTCGAGGAGCTTCGCCTCGATCGTCGCCGACGAGCTCAACCTCAAGTCCGTCCGCCTGCTCGACGCCGCGGCGCCCGAGGCGGCGTCGTACGGCGTCTCGCAGCGGCTGACCGTCAACGCCCGCGCCGCCGGTCCGCGGCTCGGCCGCGACGTGCAGACCGCGATCAAGGGCTCGAAGTCGGGCGACTGGTCGGTGGCCGAGGACGGCACGGTGACGGCGGGCGGGCTGGAGCTGTTGGAGGGGGAGTACGCCCTCGAGACCGTGGCCGGCTCCGCCGACGAGGCGAGCGCGGTCGGGATGCTGCCGCGCGGCGGGTTCGTGGTGCTCGACACCGCCGTGACGCCGGAGCTGGCCGCCGAGGGCCTGGCCCGCGACCTGGTCCGCGCCGTCCAGCAGGCCCGCCGGCGAGGCGGACCTCGACGTCTCCGACCGGATCGCGCTCGTGATCGGCGGCTCGGACGCCGTGGTCGAGGCGGCCCGCACCCACGAGGCCCTGATCGCCCGCGAGACCCTGGCGACGTCCTACGAGGTGGTCGCCGGAGCGACCGACCCGACCGTGACCGTGGGCGACGGCGAGCGCGCCAGCGTCCTGGTCACCCGCGCCTGACGCCGACCCGGCGCAAGTTACCCGCGTCAGGTCAGCCGAGTCGGCGCAAGTTACAGTGAATTTGCGCCGACTCGAGCGGTTCAGCGGGGGAGACGGGTGGCGAGCTTGTCGAGGTAGGTCAGGATCTCGGGTTCGGGCTTGTCCGGCAGCCCCCAGATCAGCTCGGTGACGCCGCACGCCTCCCACGCGGCGAAGTCCTCGGGGGTCGGTCGCGAGGCGATCAGCACGTGGATGGCCGGAGACCCGTCGCGGCCGGCGTCGGCCCATGCCTTCGCCAGCGCCTCCGCCTTTGCCGGCACGTCCTGCTCGACCGGGGTGGTCATCCAGCCGTCGGCGTTCTCGGCGATCCAGCGCAGCGTCTTCGGGCCGCCGCCCGCACCGATCAGCAGCGGCACGTGCGGCTGCACCGGCTTGGGCCACGCCCAGGACGGCCCGAACGCGACGTGCTCCCCGTCGTACGACGCCTCCTCCTCGGTCCACAGGGCGCGCATCGCCTCGACGTACTCCTTCAGGACGGTACGGCGCCGCCCCGCCGGCACGTGGTGGTCGGCGAGCTCGTCGGTGTTCCACCCGAAGCCGGCGCCGAGCGTGACCCGGCCCCCCGAGAGGTGGTCGAGGCTGGCGATCGTCTTGGCCAGCGTGATCGGGTCGGACTCGACCGGGAGCGCCACCGCCGTCGACAGCCGGATCGACGAGGTCACCGCGGCGGCGGTGGCGAGCGCGACCCACGGGTCCAGGGTGCGGGTGTAGCGCTCGTCGGGCAGCTCCTCGCCGCCGGTCGGGTGCAGCGCGTCGCGGCGGACCGGGATGTGGGTGTGCTCGGGCACGTAGAAGGTGTCGAAGCCGCGCTCCTCGGCGGCCAGCGCGGCCGCGGCCGGCGTGATCCCGCGGTCGGAGGTGAACAGGACGATGCCGTGGCGCATCCGCCCACACTAGAACGTGTTTCAGTTTCGGGGAAGGGCGAGCCCGGCTGGTTGGATGGCCGCATGACGCTGGACCTCACCGCCGACGCCGTGGCCCTCACCGAGCAGCTGGTGAACATCGAGTCGGTCAGCCGCAACGAGCAGGCGATCGCCGACGCCGTCGAGGAGGCGCTGGGCAGGCTCGACCACCTGACCGTCACCCGTTACGGCCACACCGTCGTCGCCCGCACCGACCTGGGAAGGGCCGAGCGGGTCGTCATCGCGGGCCACCTCGACACCGTCCCGGTGAACGACAACCTTCCGGCGCGCCTGGACGAGCAGGCGGGCATCCTGCACGGCCTCGGCACCTGCGACATGAAGGGCGGCGACGCGGTCATGCTGCGGATCGCGGCCACGGTGCCCGAGCCCAACCGCGACCTGACCTTCATCTTCTACGAGGCCGAGGAGATCGAGGAGGAGTTCAACGGCCTCCGCGCGCTGGCCGAGATCGACCCCGCGGTGATGTCCGCCGACTTCGCGATCCTGATGGAGCCCTCCAACGCGATCGTCGAGGCCGGCTGCCAGGGCACCCTCCGGGTCGACGTGCGCACCCGCGGCGAGGCCGCCCACTCCGCCCGCAGCTGGCGCGGCGTCAACGCCATCCACGCGGCCGCCGACGTCCTGCAGCGACTCAACGCCTACGAGGCCCGGCAGCCCGTGATCGACGGGTTGCGCTACCACGAGGGGCTCAACGCGGTCTTCATCCGCGGTGGCGTCGCCGGCAACGTGATCCCCGACGCGTGCGTGGTCGAGGTGAACTACCGCTTCGCCCCCGACCGCTCCGCCGCCGAGGCCGAGGCGTTCGTCCGCGACTTCTTCGAGGGGTACGACGTCACCGTCACCGACCTCGCGCCCGGAGCGCTGCCGGGCCTCGACGTCCCGGCGGCCAAGGCGTTCCTGGAGGCGGTCGGCGGGCAGGCCAACCCGAAGTTCGGGTGGACCGATGTCGCGCGCTTCACCGGCCTCGGCGTACCGGCCGTGAACTTCGGCCCGGGGGACCCGATGTTCGCGCACAAGCAGGACGAGCACGTGCCGGTGGACGACGTCCTGCGCTGCGAGGATCAGCTGCGGACGTGGCTGGAAGGGGAGCTGTGATGGACAAGCAGAAGGGCCCGGTGACCCTGCGTCGCGGCCAGATCGACGAGGGCACCACCACCGACCAGCGGCTGCTCGACACCCGCGGCCCCAGCGAGTGGGTGCACACCGACCCGTGGCGCGTGCTGCGGATCCAGGCGGAGTTCGTCGAGGGCTTCGGCGCCCTGGCCGAGCTGGGCCCGGCGATCAGCGTCTTCGGCTCCGCCCGCACTCGGCCCGACCACCCGTCGTACGCCGTCGCCGAGGAGGTCGGCCGCAAGCTCGTGGAGGCGGGCTTCGCGGTGATCACCGGCGGTGGTCCGGGCGTGATGGAGGCGGCCAACAAGGGTGCCTCCGAGGCGGACGGCGTCAGCGTCGGCCTGGGCATCGAGCTGCCCTTCGAGTCGGGGCTCAACCAGTGGGTCGACGTGGGCATCAACTTCCGCTACTTCTTCGCCCGCAAGACGATGTTCGTCAAGTACGCCCAGGGCTTCGTCGTCCTGCCCGGCGGGCTCGGCACGTTCGACGAGCTGTTCGAGGCGCTCACCCTCGTCCAGACCCGCAAGGTCACCTCGTTCCCGGTGGTCCTGCTCGGTGTCGACTACTGGTCGGGTCTCCTGGCCTGGCTGCGCGACACCGTCCTGGCCGACGGCAAGATCGCCGCCGACGACCTCGACCTGTTCCGGCTGACCGACGACGTCGACGAGGCGGTCGCGGTGATGGTGTCCGCCCGCGAGGGCCACCTCCCGACGTCGCCCGCGCACCGGTCGGAGTGAGCCCGCGATGATGTGGTTCTTCGCGATCCTCCTCGTCCTGGCCCTGGGCGCGATCGCCCTGGTCGCGGCCGGCCGGGGCAGCCCCGCTCGCCGACGTGTACGACGACCGTCCGGACGCACTCGTGCCCGTCGCGGGACCGATCCGGGGCGAGGACCTGCGCCGGGTGCGGTTCTCCCTGGCGTTCCGCGGCTACCGCATGTCGGAGGTGGATGCGCTGCTCGACCGGCTCGCCGAACAGCTCGAGGACGCCCGTGGGGTCGGGAAACCCGACGAGAATGAACACGGCGTGACTCCGGAGGGTCGTGGCGACGAACCGCAGGACTAGGGCACACTCCTTGTCGTGTCGCTCGAGGTGATCGTCTACATCCTGACCGCGCTGGCGCTCGTCGTCATCGTGCTCACCCGCCTGCGGTTGGGCGGCGAGGAGCGCGGGGCCGGCCAGATCGAAGTGGGGAAGGGACTCCTCAACGTCCACACCGCAGCCGGGGGCGCGGCTCTGGTCGTCTGGGTGGTCTTCCTGCTGGCCGACAGTGAGACCGCGCTGGGCGGCTCGGTCGTCGGGATCGTCGCGCTGGCCCTGTGGTGGATCGTCACCGTGGCGGGCCTGCTGGTCCTCGTCCGGTGGCTGCCGAGCAGTGGCAAGCACGCGTCCGGCGGGACCGAGGACTCCTGGTCCGAGGGGCCGGGCCTGTCGATCCTGGCCCACGTCGGCATGTTCGTCGGCGTCTGCGTCTTCACCTACGCCTACCTCACCGCCGCGGTCTGAGGCTTGGCTGCTCCGAGCCGGCTCCTGGCCGGAGGGCTGCTGCTCGGTCTCGCGGGCCTGGCTCCGGTCGCCGCGTCACCGTCCGGAGGGGCGACGGCCGCCGCGACTCCCATGACGGCCCGCGCCGCAGCCGACGACCAGGACGCCGTCCGCCAGGTGCGCGTCATCGGGACGTCCGTCATGGGGCGCAAGATCAAGGCCTACCGCCTCGGTGAGCGCGGCGAGCGCAAGGTCGTCCTGATCTCCACGATGCACGGCGACGAGCCCGCGACGCGCCACATCCTGCACGCACTGCGCGAGGGCGACCCGATCCGGGGCCTCGACCTGTGGGTCGTGCCCCACTACAACCCGGACGGACTGGCCCGGGGGACGCGCAAGAACGCCCACGGCGTCGACCTGAACCGCAACTACCCGTTCCGCTGGACCGACCTCGACGGCAGCTACGAGTCCGGTCCCAAGCCCGCGTCCGAGCCCGAGACCCGCGCCATGATGCGGTTCCTCCGCGACGTGCGGCCCAGCCGGATCCTCAGCTTCCACCAGCCGCTCTACGGAGTCGACACCGACACCAAGATGCCGCGCTTCGCCCGTCGCACGGCCCGAAAGCTCGACCTCCCGGCGAAGGTGTTCGACTGCGGCGGTGTCTGCCACGGCACCATGACCGGCTGGTACAACCACCACTTCCGGGGCGGCGCCGTCACCGTCGAGTACGGCGCCCACCCATCACGCACGCGGATGCGGGTCCGGGCGCCGCGACAGGTCCTCTCGATCTGGGGCGCCAGGCGCGTGCGCGACTAGCGACCCTCGAAGACCGGCTTCTGCTTGGCCACGAACGCCTCCACCGCCGCGCGGTGGTCGGCCGTGGCCCCGGTCTCCTGCATCATCGCGCTCTCGAACTCCAGCGCCTCCTCGAACGAGTGCCCGGCGGCGTACGCCACCGAGCGGCGCATCGCGCCCAGCGCGACGGTCGGGCCCGTCGCCAGGCGGGTGGCCAGCTCCCGCACGGTCGTCTCGAGCTCGTCGGCCGGCACCACCTGCGAGGCCAGCCCGAGGTCGAGGGCGTCGGCAGCACCGATCGTGCGCGGCAGGTAGAGCAGCTCGATCGCCTTCGCCCGGCCGACCAGCCGTTGCAGGTGGTAGCTCGCGCCGGTGTCGCACGACAGCGCCACGTTGGCGAAGGCGAGGTTGAAGCCGGCCGTGTCCGCCACGACCCGCACGTCGCAGGCGAAGGCCAGGCTCGCTCCGGCCCCGGCGGCGACGCCGTTCACCGCCGCGATCACCGGCTTGGCCATCGTCGCGAGGGTGGTGACGATCGGGTTGTAGTGCTCATCGACGGTCCGGAACAGCGACTCGGAGGACTCGCTCTGCAGGATCTCGATGTGCTCCTTGAGGTCCTGACCGACGCAGAACCCGCGGCCGGTCCCGGTGAGGACGACGCATCGCGCCTCGGGGTCGTCCGCGACGGCACGGACGGTCTCCAGCAGGGCCACCTTGGTGGCCACGTCGAGGCTGTTCATGGCGTCGGGCCGGTTGAGCGTGATCGTGGCGACGCCGTCGGTCAGGTCGAGCAGCACAGGTGCGGTCATGGGGGGCAGTCTGCCCGATCGGGGAGCGGCTCAGCTCGCCAGGCAGCTGACCACGAAGCGGTCCGTGCCGGGCTTGAGCCGGTCCGCCTGCTCGGCGAAGTGGTCGGCCGCCTCGCGGCCCGGCCAGCGGTCGGGCAGCAGCTCGTCGGGGAGGAGGGGGTCGGCGAACAGGAACTTGCGCCACTCGTGGACGAGGTGGAACCGCGCGGCGAACGCGGCCTCGTCCGGGTCGCGATGGGCCTCGGCGTGGGCGGCGATCAGGTCGTCGACCCCGGCCAGCCAGTGTTCGTACGCGGCGCCCAGCGCCCCCAGGTCCCAGGCCTCCGTGGGCGGCGGGTCGAAGCCGTTCGCGCGGGCCGTGCGGGCGGAGACGCCGGCCCGCTCCAGCACCGCGTCCAGCTCGGCCCGGGGGTACGGCGAGACCCACGCGTCCGCGCTCAGCTCGGCGTAGCCGAGATAGCTGAGGTCGGCCCGGAGCCGGGTGCGTCCGGCCCGGGACTCCGGCGGGGTGACGAAGACGAGGTGCCACCCGCCGTCCCACTCCGGCGTGGTGCGTCGGTAGATCCGGTCCGCGGCGGCGTCGAGCCTCTGGATCGCTCGAGGGGTGGCGCGGTAGCCGCGTCCGGTCTCGAGGGTCACCGGCTCCAGCCAGTCCTGCATCACCATCCGCGAGATCGCCGTCCGCACCGCCGGCGCGGCGATGCCCACCGGCGCGAGGAGCCGCACCAGCCCCGCGACCGGCGCCTCGCTGCCCCGGGCGCGCAGGTGGTCGCCGTACACGTCGAAGAGGGCGGAGCGCGCACGCATGCGGTGAGTCTGCCAGCAGATGACGCCGCCACGGGTCTCGCGACCCGCCCGTGGTCGGCGTCACAGGGGACATGAGGGATAATGGGCCCGCGTACACGCGGGATCGGGCCGAGCGGGCCCGATCCGCATGAATCAGGACGAAAGATGAGGTGCGCGGATGGCGGCGATGAAGCCCCGGACGGGCGACGGTCCGCTGGAGGTCACCAAGGAGGGGCGCGGCATCGTGATGCGCGTCCCGCTCGAAGGCGGGGGCCGACTGGTGGTGGAGCTCAACGCCGAAGAGGCGGGTGCGCTCGGCAAGGCCCTCGAGGACGTCGTCGGCTGACGTGGGTTCCCCGACCTCCCGGCCATCGACCACCACGCCACCCAGACCCACACTGCCCGCACAGGTCTCACCGCCCGAGTTCGCCCTCAGCGCGCACGCCCCCCACGCGATCGTCGGCGTGGAGTGCGTGGCCCTGCCGGTCCTCCCCGATCCCGACCGCGACGGCGTGCTGCTCGGTCCGGGTGCCGAGGAGCTCGCCGACCAGCTCGGCGTCGACCTCTTCGCGTTGCTCGAGCTCGACGGCGCGACCGGCAAGACGGGCGAGGTGACGCGCTACCCCGTTCCCCTGGGCGGTCCCGACAACCCGGCCCTGCGCCTGGTCCTCCTCGTCGGTGTGGGCGAGCAGCGGCCCGTCGATCTGCGTCGTGCGGGTGCCGCACTGGCTCGCGCGCTGCTGCGACCGGGCCAGCGTGGCGACCTCGATCGCCACGGTGGCGCCCGATGACGGGATCGAGGCCTTCGTGGTCGGGGCGATGCTCGGCTCGTTCAGCTTCCACTGGCGCTCCGGGCCGCCGGCGCACCAGCCGGTCGGCCGGATCGTGCTGGCCTCCCTGCCCGGCGCGGCCGATCTCGGTGCGGTCCTCGACCGGGCGGTGGCGGTGGGCGGGGCCGGATGGCGGTGTCGGATGCTCGCGTCCGTACCGTCCAACCTGAAGAGCCCCGGGTGGCTGGCCGAGCAGGCCGTCGTCCTGGCCGAGGAAGCCGGCCTCGACTCCAAGGTGTGGGACGCCGGCGCCCTCGAGGCCGACGGCTTCGGCGGCATCCTCGGTGTCGGCCGGGCCTCCGCGACCCCGCCGTGCCTCATCCAGCTGGCCTACCGTCCGCCGAAGTCCGGCCGCCGGACGCCCCACGTCGTCCTCGTCGGCAAGGGCATCACGTTCGACACGGGCGGCCTGTCGATCAAGAGCGGCGAGTCGATGCTCGCCATGAAGCGCGACATGACCGGCGGCGCCGTCGTGCTCGCGGTGCTGGCCGCGCTCGCCGCCGTCGACTGTCCCGTCCGGGTCACCGGCCTGGTCGCGGCCGCCGAGAATGCCATCGGTGGCAACGCCCTGCGCCCGGGCGACGTGGTGCGCCACTACGGCGGCCGCACGAGCGAGGTCAACAACACCGATGCCGAGGGGCGGCTGGTGCTCGGTGACGCCCTGGCGTACGCCGTCGACCGGCTCGACCCGACCGTGATCGTCGACGTCGCGACCCTGACCGGAGCGATGAAGGTCGCGCTCGGCCAGCAGCTGGGCGGCTTCTTCGCCAACCATGACCGGTTGGCCGCGATGATCCGCGATGCGGGCGAGCGCGCCGGAGAACCCCTGTGGCGGTTCCCCCTCGCCACCGACTACGAGGAGAAGCTCGCCTCGCAGGTGGCCGACGCCGACAACGCTCCCGGCGGTCCGGGTGCGATCACCGCGGCGCTCTTCCTGCAGCACTTCGTCGGCGACATCCCGTGGGCCCACCTCGACATCGCCTCGGTGGGCGACGCCCCCGACGACTGCTACGAGTGGACCAAGGGTCCCACCGGTTTCGGCCCCCGGGCCCTGCTGGCGTGGCTGGGTCGTCCCGATCCGCTGGAAGGACTCTTGTGACCGCACCGATGACCGGGCTGACCGTCCGCTGGTCGCTGGCCGACGCGCCCGCCGGGATCGAGGAAGAGCTGGCGTCGTACGTCGCCGAGACCTCGCACGCGAAGTTCACCGGCATGGCCGGTCTGCGCTTCAAGACCTGGCGGATGCAGCCGGGGGCGTGGTTCGAGGGCTGCTACGTGTTCGCGACGGCGGAGGCCCGGGCCGACTTCCACGAGTCGTTCCTGGCCAAGATGGCCGACGCGCCCGCGACGAAGCTGATCGGCAGCCCGCCGATCCTCGTCGAGGAGTGCGCGGTCGTCGCCGTCGCCGAGGGCTGGGACGGGTTCGTGGCAGCGCCGCGCTACTGACCTGGTTTCGGCGGCTCGCCCGCCTGTTTCGGGCGACCATTCCTTCTTGGCGACCAGCAGGCCGTCCCCGACGGGGAGCAGTACCGAGACCAGGGACTCGTTCTCGGCGATCTCCTTGCCGAGCTCACGGATGGTCACCGTCTCCTCGTCCCGCTGGGCGGGGTCGGCCACCTTGTCGTGCCACAGCGCGTTGTCGAACGCCACCACGCCCCCGGGCCGCAGCAGGCGCAGGGCCTCCTTGAGGTAGGCGGCGTACTCGGCCTTGTCGCCGTCGCAGAAGACCAGGTCGTAGTGGCCGTCGGTCAGCCGGGGCAGCACGTCGAGCGCGGCGCCGGGGATCGTGCGGGCGCGTTGCGCCGGGATCCCGGCCTCGCTGAAGGACTGCTTGGCCAGCCGCTGGTGCTCGGCCTCGACGTCGACCGTGGTGAGCACGCCGTCGGGACGCATGCCGCGCAGCAACCACAGCCCGGAGACGCCGGTGCCGGTGCCGATCTCCACGACCGCGCGCGCCTCGAGGATCGACGCCAGGAAGCGCAGTGCGGCGCCGCCGCCGGTGCCGATCGGCACGACGCCGACCTCGTCGGCGCGGGCACGGGCGGCCTCCATCACCTCGTCCTCGGAGGCATGCGCCTCGGCGTAGGACCAGCTCGCGGGCTTGATCGGCGAGGGCTTGTTCGACGTGCTGATGACGGCCTCCTGGGTCGGACACCGACCGTGGCACGCAGCCGGTGTGGACGAGCGGTTCGACCCTATCGCGCTCCGGCGGGGCCGGCCGGGAACACCGGCCCCGGTCGCGTCGTTGTCAGGGCAGGGTCAGGGAAGGTTTTCAGGCTCCTCTCAGCGGGCATCTCTACGGTGAAGGCAGGTCAGGCGCTGTTCGGTTCGCAGACGCACCCGCGGGTGCGCAGCCAGGAGGTTCCGGTGGACGAGGTCGACGAGGTCCCCACCTGGGACGAGATCGTCGATCGCCACTCCGACCGGGTCTACCGGCTCGCCTACCGGCTCACCGGGAACCGCTACGACGCCGAGGACCTGACCCAGGAGGTCTTCGTCCGGGTGTTCCGGTCGTTGTCGACGTACACGCCGGGGACGTTCGAGGGCTGGCTGCACCGGATCACCACCAACCTGTTCCTCGACCAGGCCCGCCGCAAGCAGCGGATCCGGTTCGACGCCCTCTCCGACGAGCGGGCCGCTCGGCTGGCGAGCAGTACGCCGACCCCGGACCTGGCGTTCGTCGACCGGACCTTCGACGACGACATCGAGCGCGCGCTCGCGACGCTCTCCCCGGACTTCCGTGCGGCCGTGGTGCTCTGCGACGTCGAGGGCCTCTCCTACGAGGAGATCGCCGAGATCCTGGGCGCCAAGCTCGGCACCGTCCGGTCCCGGATCCACCGGGGTCGCGCCCTGCTCCGCACGGCACTGGCGCACCGCGCGCCGACACCCGGTCGGTCGCGCTACTCCGGCCCGGAGACGCTCGACGCCGCCGGCGCGGTCCCGGCCGCCGCGTCGCGTCGGAGGGGGGCGCGGTGATCGGGCACCTCGGATCCCGGGTGAGCGCGCTGCTGGACGGCCAGCTGCCACCGGAGGAGGCGGAGCGGGCCTGGGCACACGTGCACCAGTGCCACGCCTGCCGGGACCTGGTCGAGCGCGAGGGCTGGGTCAAGACCCGGCTGGCCGGGCTCTCCTTCGGCGGCACCGAGGCACCGGACCACCTCAAGGGCTCGCTGCTCGGGTCGCCGCACCTGCCCCCCGCGTTCGCCGTGCTGGGCGCCCGTCCCCGTCGGAACATCGGCATGGTCGCCATCGGCGGCGGCGCCGTGGGTGCCGCCGTGGTCGGCGTCCTCGCGCTGGGCGTCGCCTCCCCGGACGGCCCCGTCGACCGCCGCCCGCCGGTGAACAGCATCCGGCAGTCCGACCCGCCGAGGACCACCCCGTCCGGCACGGTCCAGCCGACCGTGCAGGGCCACCGATTCTCGAACCAGTGACCTGCGATTTCGGTCCGTAGGGGAAAATGAGCCGCGTGACCGATCACGAGCCGTCGCAGGACGCCGAGCCGACCCGGCCGATCGGACCTGACCCTCGGCAGTCGTGGGTGCCGCCGGTCTTCCCGCCACGCCAGGGCCACTGGGCGGGCGGGCCGATGCCGACAGCGGCCGGGGCGTCGTACCCGGAGCGGCAGCGGGGCAGCGTCCCCGGCTGGCTGTGGCCCGTGGTCTGCGTGCTCGCGCTGGTGCTGGGCGTGTTCGGTGGCGCGCTCGGGGCGCTGCTCGTCGAGGGAGTGCTCGACGAGACACCAGGGCTGGTCACCGGCGGCCTCGAGGAGGTCGACACCGTCTCGGAGCCGCCGCTGCCCGCCGACAACGGTTCGGTCGCGGCGGTCGCCGCCGAGCTGCTGCCGAGCACGGTCCAGATCGCGGCCGAGTTCGAGGGCCAGGCCCGCGGGGCCACCGGGTCGGGCTTCGTGCTCGACCGGCAGGGGCACATCATCACCAACAACCACGTCGTCGAGGACGCTGCCGCGAACGACGGCCCGATCGAGGTCGTCGACCAGGACGGCAACCGCTACCGCGCCACCGTGGTCGGGCGCAGCCCGGTCTACGACCTGGCCGTGCTGTATGCCAAGAAGGCCACGTCGCTGCGACCCGCGAGCCTGGGGCGCTCCCAGGTGCTCCATGTCGGTGAGGGTGTCGTCGCCATCGGTTCCCCGCTGGGGCTCAGCTCGACCGTCACGGCCGGCATCGTCAGCGCGCTCGACCGGCCGGTGACCACGGGCGAGAGCGCCAAGGACTCCTCCTACATCAACGCCGTCCAGACGGACGCCGCGATCAACCCCGGCAACTCCGGCGGCCCGCTGGTCGACCTCCGCGGTCGCGTGGTCGGGGTCAACAGCGCCATCGCCACCACGGGCGGTGGGTTCGGCACCGACTCCGGCGGCAACATCGGCGTCGGGTTCGCGATCCCGATCGAGCAGGTCCGGATCACCGCCGACCAGATCCTCAAGACCGGTGAGGCCCGCTACCCGGTGATCGGGGCGCAGGTGCAGACCGGCGTCACCGGCGGCGAAGGGGCGCGGATCGACGAGGTCATGGCGGGTACGCCGGCGGCGGAGGCCGGGCTCCGGAAGGGCGACATCGTCACCGCCGTGAGCGGCGAGCGGGTCACCGACGGCATCGCCCTGATCGTCGCGATCCGGACTCACCAGCCCGGCGAGACGGTGACCTTCACCGTCTCGCGGGACGGTGACCAGCGCACTGTTCGGATCAAGCTCGGTTCCGAGGTCGGCTGACCAACCCGCCCGGGGACGGCCGCACGTCGCGCGTCAACGTTCGGCGGGCTCGTCCTCCGCGCGCGGGTGTTGCGCCACGAACTGCTTGGTCTCGGCGTACATCCGCTCGATGTAGGACTCGAGCTGGGAGGCCTCGACCCGCCACTGGCCGCGGCCGCCGATCTTGATCGCGGGCAGGTCACCTCGCCGGACCAGGGCGTAGACCTGTGCGCTCGAGGTGTTGAGCACCTCGGCGACGTCGGCCAGGGTCAGGAATCGTGGCGTCCCGGACATGGCCCCCATGGTGACACCTTCGGCACGTCAAGCGGTACGCCGCCCCGCGGGGCTGTGGACAAGGAGATGACCATCCCGGTCGTGGCGGGTCATGATGTGCCTGTGAGCAGGTATCTCGGGGCTGCTGACAGCCCGACCGCCGTGCGTGCCGCCGCTCCCGGATGGCGTGACCCCCGGCTCTGGATCGGCGTCGTCATCGTGGCCGCCTCCGTGGTGCTCGGAGCCCGCCTGGTCGGCGCCGCCGACGACTCGGTCGCGGTGTGGGCCGCCGCCGACGACCTCGGAGCCGGCGACGAGCTCGCCGCCGACGACCTGGTGGTGCAGCGGGTGCGCTTCGTCGACGGTGCGGACCTCCAGCACTACTTCGAGGCCGACGAGGCGTTGCCCACCGACCTGCAGGTGGTGCGCGCCGTCGGTGAGGGCGAGCTGGTGCCTCGAGCCGCCGTCGGCACGGCCGAGGAGAGCGAGGCGATGTCGCTCCCGGTCGCCGTCGACGCGAGCCTGGTGCCGCCGGGTGTCCGGTCGGGATGGGTGGTCGACGTCTACCTCACCGGGCGCACCGAGGACGGTGCGCCGGTCGTCGGCGGCGGCAGACCGGTGCTCACCGAGGTGACGGTCATCGACGCACCCGCCCTGGAGGAGGGCTTCGCCGTCAGTGGCCAGCGACAGGTCGTGCTCGCGGTGACCGACGACGAGGCGGCCCGCTTCTTCCGCGCAACCGGGGTCGTCGACACCCCGGTGCTCACCGTTGTCCGGAGGTCCTGACGTGGTCGTCGTCCTGGTCGCGGCCTCCGGGGCGACGTGGGAGTCGCAGGCGCTCGAGCACCTGGGCGGACGGTCCGGCATCGTCGTGCTCAAGCGCTGCGTCGACGTGGACGACCTGCTGGCCGCCGCGAGCGCTGGCCAGTCCGAGGTGGCCGTCATCGGCATCGACGCCCACGGCCTCGACCAGACCGCGGTCGAGCACCTGCGCAAGCACGGCGTCCGTCCGATCGCGATCGTCCCGGCCGGTCCGGCGCTGGACTCCGCGTGCCTGCGCGCGACCCGGATCGGCATCCGCGCCCTGGTGGCCGAGGACGAGCTCGCGGAGCTCCCCGACGCCGTACTCGCGGGCGAGGAGCCGGCCGACACGATCGTCCGCGATGCGGTGGTCGACACCGAGGCGCCGCCGTCGCTGGAAGGGCGGGTGATTGCGGTGTGGGGGCCGGCCGGTGCGCCCGGCAGGACGACGGTGGCGACCGGCGTCGCCACGGAGCTGGCGCGGCGTGAGCTCCGGACCGTGCTCGTCGATGCGGATCCGTACGGCGGCGCGGTCGCTCAGCAGCTCGGGATCCTCGACGAGGTCTCCGGCCTCCTCGCGGCGGCCCGGGCCATGGCCGGGGGCATGCTCCAGGAACGGTTCGGGTCGGTGCAGCGGGCGGTGGACGAACACCTCGGTGTGGTGACCGGTCTGCCCCGCGCAGACCGCTGGATCGAGGTACGCGGCGGTGTCGTCGAGCACCTCCTCGACGTCGCCCGGGGGCACGGACACGTGGTCGTCGACACGGGGTTCAGCCTCGAGGAGGACGCCGGCCCGGAGATCGGAGCCCGACCCGGCCGCAACCGGATGACCCACGACAGCCTCGACGCCGCCGACGAGATCGTCGTCGTCGGGAACGCCGACCCGGTCGGGCTGTCCCGGCTGGCGCGGGCACTCGTCGAGCTGCGCGACCGGACGGCCGGAGCGCCGGTGCGGGTGGTGGTCAACCGGATGCGCTCGACGCTCGGCTGGTCGGAGAAGGACATCGCCGGCATGGTGGAGGGGTTCACCCGGCTGCGCGGGCTGCACTTCCTCCCCGACGACCGGATCGCGGTCGACCGGGCCCTGGTCGCCGGCCGCTCGGTCACCGAGGTCGGCGACTCCGCCCTCGGCCGTGGCCTCGCGTCCGTGGTCGACGAGCTGGTGCCGCCGACCGCCCGGGCGGTGCCCCGTCCCACCGGTCGGCTACGCCGCCGGGCCCGCTGACCGGCTGCCTTCCCACGGCCGCGTGGCGACGCTGCGGTTTCCCCGCTTAAGCGGGGAAACCGGAACATATGGGGGCAAGTTTGCTGCGAGATGTTCACGACTCGCCCGGGAAGTCGGCGGGGGATCGGCGCCCTCAGGCCGCGAACAACAGGTACAAGCCGCCCACGGTGAACGCGATCATCGCGAACAGCAGCGGCAGCTGCCCGACCAGCTGGTGTCGCCGCGGCAGCACCCGCATCGCGCGGTCGTGCGCGGCCACCACCCCGACGATGTGGCCGAGGATCACCGCGGCCACCTTGAACGTCGCCAGGAAGCCCGGGTGGAAGGAGAGCCAGTAGTTCACCTTCAGGCCGCCGGTCCCGAGGTAGTCGCTGCCGTCGCTGAACGGGTCGCTCGCCTGGATCAGGGTCTGCTGCCCATACTCCACGAGGTACGTCGTGTAGTGCGCGACGATGTAGCCGACGATGATCGGGACCACCGAGTGGGCGAACCGGTCGGGCAGGTCCAGCCGCTGCGTTTCCTCGCCCACGCCCGTCGTGATCGTGCCGATCGCGAACACCAACCCCACCCCGGCGCAGAACGCCAGCAGCGCCGCGTTGTTGAGCAGGTCGGTGGAGACGGTGCTGTCCTGGGTGTAGCGCAGCCAGAAGTTCGAGTCGCGGAAGGAGTCGAACGCCGTGCTCCCGAACAGCACGGCCACCACGGCCACGAGCCCCGGCGCGACCGTCACCGTGTCGAGGTTGGCGAGTGGGCTCCGGACGACCAGCCGACCGTCGCGCCGTCCCCACACCGACAGCTTGGCCACCAGGCTGGAGTAGACCTCGAACGGGTCGCCGCGTTCGTAGAAGGAGCTGCCGAAGAGCGCTCCACCCAGCAGCATCGCGGCGACGTACGCCGCGCACCAGAGCCGTACCGGCCCCAGCTCGGCGGAGTGGGGGTAGACCAGCTCCATCCACACGAACGCGAACAGGCCGATCGCGGCCGGCCAGTAGCCGAGGCGCGCCGGATAGGTGAACACGCCGACGTCGGGGTCGCTGCCGGAGAGCCGTGCGAACGCGAGGTTGATCGTGCGGACCGGGCTGATCGCCTTCCAGGCCGGGCCCAGCAGCAGCGAGAACGGCACCAGGCCGACCCACCACCACACGTAGAAGATCCCGAACACCGGGTTGGTGAGCAGGTCCTCGCCGAAGATGGCGGCGACCGCGACATAGGCGAACAGCAGCATCCCGAGGGCGCGCAGAGCGATCCGGAAGGCCGGGCTGTCGACCAGGGAGGACAGCCAGGCGGGTGCGGGGCGACCGCTGGTGGCCTCGTCGTAGCGCGGGTTGCGCCAGGCGACGGCCAGGACGGTGAACGAGATCGTCAGCGCCGCCACCGCGCCGGCAATCGCGAGCTCCGGCGGGATGGGGAGGTCCTTGGCGCCGCCGATCCCGTGGGCGAGGGTCAGCCGGTCGTCACCCGGTCCAGGAGGTAGGGGCGACAAGGGTCAGGAGACCTCGAGCTGCACGACGACGACCTCGAGCTCGTGGCTCTCGACGTCGACCACGCCCGGCTCGTCGATCGTCAGCGTCAGGGTGGTCGTGCCGGCGCCGTACGCGAGCTCCTTCTCGGGCGTGGAGTGCACGTGCAGCTCGCCGGGCGCGTCGGCCTTGACCACCAGCTCCACCGGCTCGCCGGCGGCGACCTCGACCCGTTCGCCCTTGGGGGTCACCTGGTCGCCCTCGAACTCGATCTCGACCCTCGTCGTCGTACCCCCGCCATCGGTCGGGGACGACCCGCCGTTCGGGTTCTCGTCCTCGCCGCAGCCCGCCAGCAACGGCAGGGCGAGGAAGAGGATCGCCAGGACGGAGGTGAGACGGCGCATGGGTTCCTTCTCGGCAGTCGGGCAGGTGGGACGGGCGCGCGAGTGGCCCCGGACTCTGCCAGAATCCCATGTGGTGCAAGAGCATGGAGCAACAGGGCCAGATCATGGCCGGGGGAGGGAACTGTGATGGGTCAGCGGCTTCGGCCTCGCGACCTGGCGATCCTCGCCGAGGAGTCCTCGGCCACCCCGATGCACAACGCCACGGTCGAGGTCTTCGATCCCGGTGACTCCGGGTTCGGCTACGACCGGCTGGTCGAGCTGATCGGTGACCGGATCTCGTTCGTCCCGCGCTACCGCCAGCGCATCCAGTCGGTCCCCGGCCGGGTGGCCAACCCCGAGTGGCTCGACGACCCCAGCTTCGACCTCGCCTACCACGTACGACGCTCCGCGCTCCCGGCTCCCGGCAGCCACGACCAGCTGCGGGAGCTGGTGGCGCGGATCATCTCCCGGCCGCTCGACCGGCAGCGCCCCCTGTGGGAGGTCTACCTGGTCGAGGGACTGGCGGGTGGCCGCGTGGCGGTGCTGTCGAAGTCCCACCAGGCGCTCGTCGACGGCGTGGACACGGTGGATCTCGGGCAGGTGCTGCTCGACGTCACCCGCGAGCCGAAGTCCCTGGGCTCCGACGAGTGGCGGCCCCCCGGCCGTCCCTCGCCGCTCGACCTGGTCGCCACCGCCGTCCGTGACTCGATGCAGGACCCGCGCCTGGTCCTCGACACCGCACGCAGCAACACCGGGGCGCTGTGGCGCCGGGTCGATGCCGCCGCCGGCCGGGTGGGCACCGTCGCCACCGCGCTGACCAACCGGCGTCCCAGTGGTGAGACGCCGATCAGCGGGGTGCTGTCCCAGCAGCGCCGGTTCGTGACCGTGCGGACCGACCTCGCCGACTACAACAAGGTCCGCGAGGCACACGGCGGCACCGTCAACGACGTCATCCTGGCCACGGTCACCGGCGCCCTGCGGGGCTGGCTGATGAACCGGGCCGAGTCCCTGGCCGGCCTGCGGCGGGTCAAGGCCGTGGTGCCGGTCTCGGTCATCGACGAGGAGCTCGAGGCGACCTCGCTGGGCAGCCAGATCGCCGCGCACCTCGTGGAGCTGCCGGTAGGTGAGCCGAGCTCCGTGGTGCGTCTGCACCAGGTCTCCTACTCCTTCCAGGCACACAAGGAGACCGGACGGGGCGTCGCGGCGAACCGGTTGGCCGGGATCGCCGGGTTCGCCCCGGCCACGTTCCACGCGATCGGGTCGCGGGTCGCCTCCGTCGAGCTGCGGCGCGGCGCACAGATCTCCATCACCAACGTGCCCGGCCCCCAGTCGCCGCTGTACGCCGCCGGCGCCCGGATGCTCGAGACCTACCCCGTGCCCCCGCTCACCGAGGGGCACGGCCTCTCGATCGGCGTGACGTCGTACGACGGCTCGGTCTTCTACGGCATCACCGCCGACCGGGACCTGCTGCCCGACGCCGACGTCTTCGGCCAGTGCGTGACCGAGGCGCTCGACGAGCTGGTCGACACCGCGGGCTCGCGTCCGCGCGCCCCGCGTGGCCGGCGCAAGTGACCCGGGTCTACGTTCCGGCGACGCTCGCGGACCTCGCCGCCTGGTACGCCGCCGGCGAGATCCCCGCCGAGGTGGATCGGCTCCAGGCGCCGGGGGTCGACGAGGAGAGCGAGTACGCCGCCCTCGTCGGCGCCGCGGACGCCTCGGAGGCGCTGCTCGACGGACCCGGCCGCCGGGTCGTGGTGGTGGCCGAGCCGATGCGCGCCGACGGCGCGGTCCCGATGCGCGACGTGGTCGCCGTCCACGTCGACAGCGACGACGAGCACGACCCCGACGACGACCTGGCGTGGTACGCCACCCAGGAGATCCCCGACCTCCTGTGAGTTGACCCGCCCGAAACTTTCGGGCGGGTCAACGCCGTGGGCGGTCAGTTTCGGGCGGGTCAACCGGATCGCTAAGGTCGCGGCATGGACGCGATCACCTTCCCGCCGGCACCCGTCAACGAGCCGAACCTGACCTACGCGCCGGGCACGCCCGAGCGGGCCGCCCTCGTCACCGAGCTCGAGAAGCTCGAGCGGCGGCAGCACGACCTGAAGATGCACATCGGCGGTCGGCGGCGCTCCGGCGGCGGCAAGGAGATCAAGGTCGTCCAGCCGCACGACCACCAGCACGTCCTCGGCGTCATCAAGAACGCCTCCCAGGCCGACGCCACGGCGGCGGTCAACGCGGCGGCGAAGGCTGCCCCCGAGTGGCGGGCGATGCCGTTCGACGAGCGCTGCGCGGTCCTGCTCAAGGCGGCCGACCTGCTCGCCGGGCCGTGGCGGCAGCGGATCAACGCGGCGACGGTCCTCGGCCAGTCCAAGACGGCGTTCCAGGCCGAGATCGACTCCGCCTGCGAGCTGATCGACTTCTGGCGGTTCAACGTCCACTACGCCAAGCAGATCCTCACCGACCAGCCGATCGCCAACAGCCCGGGCATCTGGAACCGCACCGACCACCGGCCGCTCGAGGGGTTCGTCTACGCGATCACGCCGTTCAACTTCACCGCCATCGCGGGCAACCTGCCGACGGCGCCGGCGCTGATGGGCAACACGGTGATCTGGAAGCCGTCGCCGACCCAGCAGCTCGCCGCCTCCCTGACCATGGAGCTGCTCGAGGAGGCCGGCATGCCGCCCGGCGTCATCAACATGCTCCCGGGTGACGGGCTCGACGTCTCCAAGGTCGCGCTGGCCCACCCCGACCTCGCCGGCATCCACTTCACCGGCTCCACGCCGACGTTCCAGCACCTGTGGCGCACGGTCGGGGAGAACATCTCCAGCTACCGCTCCTACCCGCGCATCGTGGGCGAGACCGGCGGCAAGGACTTCATCGTCGCCCACCCCAGCGCCGACCCGGACGTGACCCGGGTGGCGATGCTCCGCGGTGCGTTCGAGTTCCAGGGCCAGAAGTGCTCGGCCGCCTCGCGTGCCTACATCGCGAAGTCGGTGTGGGCGAAGCTGAAGGACCAGTTCCTCGCCGACGTCGAGGGCATCGCCATGGGCGATCCGACCGACTTCTCCAACTTCATGGGCGCGGTGATCGACGACCGGGCGTTCGCCAAGCACAAGAGCGCGATCGCGCGGGCCAAGCGCAACAAGCACCTGACCGTCCTCGCCGGCGGCCAGGTCGACGACTCGGTCGGCTACTTCGTCCGGCCGACCGTCGTGCAGTCCACCGACCCGACCGACCAGATGTTCTCCACCGAGTACTTCGGGCCGATCCTCGCCGTCCACGTCTACGACGACGAGCGGTTCGAGAAGGTCGTGGCGCAGATGGAGTCGTTCGCGCCGTACGCGCTGACGGGCGCGATCATCGCCCAGGACCGGCAGGCCATCGCGTGGGCGCGGCGCGAGCTGCGCTTCGCCGCCGGGAACTTCTACATCAACGACAAGCCCACCGGTGCCGTGGTCGGCCAGCAGCCCTTCGGCGGCGCCCGGGCCAGCGGGACCAACGACAAGGCCGGTGCGGCGGTCAACCTGCTGCGCTGGACCAGCCCCCGCTCGATCAAGGAGACGTTCGTCCCGCCGACGGACTACCGCTACCCCTACATGGACTGAGCGCGTTGGTCCTCGGGGCGACACAGGACCCCGCCGGGTTTGCCGACGGGGCCCTGGTCGTGGGGGTCTCCGGCAGGCACACGGGTGCCTGCCCCCGGCCTTCGACGCGAGCCGAACTGCCTCCTGCCGACGAGAACGCGTGACGGTGCCGGTGGGTTACTGGAGACGGCGGAGCGGTCCGGACCAGGCGTGGGGGAGGATGGGGCGATGTCTCCCCTCCACCTCGGCGGCCTGCACCCGTACGAGCAGGCGCTGATCGTGCTGCTCGCGTTCGGGCCCTTCGTCGTGCTCGGCGTCGTGATGGCCGTACGCCGCCGGCAGGACCGGCGGATGCCGGTGACGGGGCGGCTCAGCGGGACAGGTAGTCCCGGCCCACCGTGTTCTCCGCCTTCAGGGCACGCAGCAGCAGGTCGGCGATCAGGCCCTCGATCTTGCCGCCGACCAGGGGGATGCTGACCTTGACGTCCATCACCACGGTCTCGGTGGTGACGCCGCCCGACTCGGTCAACCGCGCCGTCCCGGTCATCTCGCCCGGCTTGCCGGGGATCGTGACGGTGATGTCGGCGTCGGTGGCGGAGATCCAGGACTCCTCCTGGACGATGTTGACCTCGTCGCCGATGAACTTCCGCGCGAACGACGGTACGCCGTGGGCGGACTGCACCTGGTCGATGGTGACCTGCATGCCGCCGCTCTCGTCGGGGTCGACGTTGACCAGTGCCCGCTTGACCCCCTGGAACTCGCAGACCTCCTCCCGGAAGTCGGGGTCGGCGAGCATGGCGGCGACCGCGGCCATCGGGGCGTCGTACGTCAGGTCGTGCTGAAGGCGCTTCGTCATCTCAGCGGTCCCCCTTCAGCCAGGCCGCCCCGACCTCGCGCTCGGCGTCCATGCCGTCGCGCACCTGCCGGGCCATGAGCCCCTCGAGCTTGCCACCGACCAGCGGAACCTTCGCCTTGATCTCCAGCTCCACCACCTCCGTGGTGCCGGCGCCCTCCGCGACCAGCGCGATGGTCCCGGCCATGCTGGTCGGCTTGCCGGGGGCGTCGATCGTGAGCGTGCCGCCGGTGGGCGAGCCCCACACCTCGGTCTGGATGACGTGCGTGGTGTCCCCGGCGATCCGCTTCGCGAACGACGGCAGACCCTCGGTGCGCTGCACCTGGTCGTTGGTCAGGGTGAAGCCGGAGTCGGTGCGTTCGACCGACACCTCGGCCGACACCACCTCGAGCGCGGCCGAGACCCGCTCCCGGAACGTCGGGTCGGCCAGCATCTCGAACACCTCGGCGGGGGTCGCGTCGTAGGACAGCTCGTGGCGGAACTTCATGTGGCCATCATGTCGGACTAGGGTCGAGACGTGTCCACCACGCTCGACCAGGAAAAGTCCGAACTCCTCGACCGGACCACCGAGCTGGCGCGCGGTCGCAAGGGCACCGGAGGTCCACCTCACGACGTCGTCGGGCAGCTGCTGCGGGCCTACTACCGCCACGTCGCGCCCGAGGACGTCGTCGACCGCTCCGACGTCGACCTGTACGGCGCGCTCGCCTCCCACTACAAGCTGGCCTCGACGCGTCCGCAGGGAACGGCGCAGGTGCGGGTGCTCACGCCCGCGGTGAGCGAGCAGGGCTGGTCCGCCGGCGGCCACTCGGTCGTCGAGGTGGTCACCGACGACATGCCCTTCCTCGTCGACTCCCTGACCATGTCGCTGGCCCAGCAGCAGCGCGACGTCCACCTGGTCGTCCACCCGCAGTTCGACGCCTTCCGCGACATCACCGGCGAGCTCCGGTCGGTGGCGCTCGTCGAGGACGGGGCGCTCGAGCCGGCCGAGGGCGCCATCCGCGAGTCGTGGATGCACATCGAGATCGCCCGCGTCCCCGACGACGAGGACACCGGCGACGATCGAGGAGGCGCTGCTCGGGGTCCTGCGCGACGTCCGCGAGTCCGTCGAGGACTGGGACAAGATGAACGCGCAGGTGCAGACGCTCGTGGACGAGCTCGACACCGATCCGCCGCCGCTGGACCCCGAGGAGATCCAGCACGCCCAGGAGCTGCTGCGCTGGCTGGCCCACGACCACTTCACGTTCCTCGGCTACCGCGAGTACCAGCTCGAGCGCGACGGCGAGGACGAGCTGCTGCGCGCCGTACCCGGGACCGGGCTGGGGATCCTGCGCGCCGACCAGGACATGTCCGCCTCGTTCGGGAAGCTGCCGGCGGCCGCCAAGGCGAAGGCGCGCGAGAAGACCCTGCTCGTCCTGGCCAAGGCGAACTCGCGGGCCACCGTGCACCGCCCCGCCTACCTCGACTACGTCGGCGTGAAGAAGTTCGACGAGCAGGGAGAGGTGTGCGGGGAGCGGCGGATCCTCGGCCTCTACTCGAGCGCCGCCTACACCGAGTCGCTGACCCGGATCCCGCTGCTGCGCGAGAAGGCCGCCGAGGTGCTCCGCCGGATCGGCTTCGATCACCGCAGCCACGCCGGCAAGGCCCTGATGGACACGCTGGAGACCTACCCCCGCGACGAGCTGTTCCAGACCCCCGTCGACGAGCTCGCTCCCCTCGCCGAGGCCGTGATGCACGCCCGCGAGCGCCGGCAGGTCCGGATGTTCATCCGCCGCGACACCTACGGCCGCTACGTCTCGGTGCTGGTCTACCTGCCCCGCGACCGCTACAACACCTCGGTCCGGGAGAAGTTCGCAGCGATCCTCAAGGAGCGGCTCCAGTGGCGAGTCGATCGAGTTCAGCGCGCGGGTGGGGGAGTCGGCGACGGCGAACGTGCACTTCGTGGTGCACCCGCCGGCCGGCGAGACCCTCGCCGAGGTCGACGCCGCCGAGCTGGAGCGCCGGCTCACCGAGGCGTCCCGGTCCTGGCGCGACGACTTCTCGGCGGCGGTCCTCGCCGAGCACGGCGAGGACACCGGTGCCCGCCTGGCCCGCAAGTACGTCGACTCCTTCCCCGAGGCCTACAAGGAGGACTACCTCCCCGCCACCGGCTCCTTCGACCTCGGCCGCCTCGAGGAGCTGGCGGAGACCAGTGGGGACGCCGACGGGATCGACCTGGCGCTCTACGAGCAGATGGACGCCGGCCGGGGTGAGGCCCGGCTCAAGGTGTTCCGGGTCGGCCCACCGCTCTCGCTCTCCGAGATCCTGCCGATGCTCTCCTCCATGGGCGTGGAGGTGGTCGACGAGCGGCCCTACCAGCTGGAGGGACTGGGGCGACCGACCTACATCTACGAGTTCGGCCTCCGCTACGGCAAGACCCTGCCGACGCGGGCCCGTGAGCTCTTCCAGGACGCGCTGCGCGCGGTGTGGGACGGCTACAACGAGATCGACGGCTTCAACGCGCTGGTCCTCGCCGCCGGCCTGACCTGGCGCCAGGCCACCGTGCTGCGGGCCTACGCGAAGTACATGAAGCAGGGCAACACGCCCTTCGCGCTGGACTACATCGAGGACGCGCTGCGCCAGAACGTCGACATCACCCGCCTGCTCGTCCAGCTCTTCGAGTCCCGCTTCGACCCGGGCAAGAACGGCCTGCCGGCCGATGCCGAGGCGCGGACGTCACGCATCGAGGCGGTCCAGGACAAGCTCGAGCGGGCGCTGGACGACGTGGCCAGCCTCGACCACGACCGGATCCTGCGCTCCTACCTGACCCACATCCGGGCGACCCTGCGGACGAACTACTTCCAGCGCGACGGCGACGGCCGGCTGCACACCTACATGTCGCTGAAGATGGAGCCGTCGGCGATCCCGGACCTGCCCGAGCCCCGGCCCTCCTACGAGATCTTCGTGTACTCGCCGCGCGTCGAGGGCGTGCACCTGCGCTTCGGTGCCGTCGCCCGCGGTGGCCTGCGCTGGTCGGACCGGCGCGACGACTTCCGGACCGAGGTGCTCGGCCTGGTGAAGGCGCAGATGGTGAAGAACACCGTCATCGTCCCGGTGGGCGCCAAGGGCGGGTTCTTCTGCAAGCAGCTGCCCGACTCCGGTGACCGGGACGCGTGGCTGGCCGAGGGTGTCGCCTGCTACAAGACGTTCATCTCGGGCCTGCTCGACATCACCGACAACCTGGTCGACGGCGAGACCGTCGCGCCGCACGCCGTCGTACGCCACGACGGTGACGACTCCTACCTCGTGGTCGCCGCCGACAAGGGCACCGCCACGTTCTCCGACATCGCCAACGGCGTCGCCAAGGACTACGGCTTCTGGCTCGGCGACGCCTTCGCCAGCGGCGGCTCGGTGGGCTACGACCACAAGGCCATGGGCATCACCGCCCGCGGCGCCTGGGTGTCGGTCCAGCGTCACTTCCGCGAGCGCGGCATCGACTGCCAGACCGAGGACTTCACCGCGGCCGGCATCGGCGACATGTCCGGCGACGTCTTCGGCAACGGCATGCTCTGCTCCGAGCACATCCGCCTGGTCGCCGCGTTCGACCACCGCGACATCTTCCTCGACCCCGAGCCCGACGCTGCGACGTCGTACGCCGAGCGTCGGCGGCTCTTCGAGCAGCCACGGTCGTCCTGGCAGGACTACGACGCCTCGCTGGTCTCCGAGGGCGGGGGCGTGTTCTCCCGCTCCCTGAAGTCGATCAAGCTCAACGACGCGATCCGCCGCTCGCTGGGGATCGACGACGACGTCACCGCGATGACCCCCGCGGAGCTGATGAAGGCGATCCTCCAGGCGCCGGTCGACCTGCTCTGGAACGGCGGGATCGGCACCTACGTCAAGGCGGCCGAGGAGACCCATGCCGACGCCGGAGACAAGGCCAACGACGCGATCCGGATCAACGGGCGCGAGCTGCGGGCGCGGTGCGTCGGCGAGGGCGGCAACCTGGGGCTGACCCAGCTCGGCCGGATCGAGTACACGCTGCAGGGGTGCGAGGGCGACGGCGGCCGGATCAACACCGACTTCATCGACAACTCCGCCGGCGTGGACACCTCCGACCACGAGGTCAACATCAAGATCCTGCTCGACCGGGTGGTGGCCGACGGCGACCTGACCGAGAAGCAGCGGAACACGCTGCTGGCGGAGATGACCGACGAGGTCGCCGAGCTGGTGCTGCGGGACAACTACGAGCAGAACCTTGCCCTGGCCAACGCGGCCGCGCACGCGCCGTCCCTGCTCCACGTGCACGAGGACTGGATGAAGACGCTCGAGCGACGGGGCGTGCTCAACCGCGAGCTCGAGGCGCTGCCGACGTCCCGTCAGGTACGCCGCCGGCTCGACCGCGGCGAGGCGCTCACCACGCCGGAGCTCTCGGTGCTGCTGGCGTGGACCAAGATCGTGCTCGCCGACGAGCTGCTCGACTCCGACCTGCCCGACGACCCCTACCTCCACCTCGACCTGATGGCCTACTTCCCGACCCAGATGAAGAAGAAGTTCGAGGGCGCAGGTCGCCGACCATCCGCTGCGCCGGGAGATCATCGTGACCCAGGTGGTCAACGACCTGGTCAACGGCGCCGGGATGACGTTCTGGCCGCGGCTGATGGGGGAGACCGGCTCGACCGCCGGAGAGCTGACCCGGGCCAACTTCGTGGCCCGCGAGATCTTCGCCTCCCTCGAGCTGCGCGACGAGATCAAGGCGTGGGACAACAAGCTCTCGGCCGACGTGCAGACCCGGATGCGGATCGAGATGCGCACCCTCGTCGAGCGCGCCTCCCGCTGGCTGGTCAACAACCGCCGCCCGCCCCTGGACAGCGAGGGCACGGTCGAGTTCTTCAGCGAGCCGGTGCAGAAGGTGATGCTGGAGCTGCCGGAGCTGGTCACCGGCCGGACCCTGACCGCGTTCGAGGAACGGCGCGACCGGTTGACCGCGCAGGACGTCCCGGAGGACCTGGCGACCCGGGTGGCGGTGCTCGACCCGGCGTACCAGCTGCTCGGGCTCGTCGACATGGCACACCGGGAGAAGCTCGACCCGTCCGAGGTGACCCGGCTGCACTTCGCCCTCGGCGAGCGGCTCGGGCTGCCCGCGCTGGTCCGTCGCATCTTCGCCCTGCCCCGCGAGGACCGGTGGCAGACGATGGCCCGCGGTTCGGTCCGCGACGACCTCTACGCCGTGCACACCCGGCTGACCGGCCAGGTGCTGCTCTCGACGTCGCCCGAGGACTCGGTGCCGGCCCGGATCGCGGCCTGGGAGGACGACGAGCAGGTGGTGGTCGGCCGCGCCGTCAAGACGCTGGAGGAGATCTGCGCCGACGACTCCGCCGACCTCGCGCGGATGTCGGTCGGCCTGCGCGTCGTGCGGGGGCTGCTGAAGAACGACTAGGAACTGATCGGGCGCGCGGCCCAACCTTTCGGGCCGTCCGCTCCATCTGAAGGGCATGGAGGCAGCGGCGCCAGCCGTGGCGACACGACCCATGGCAGGACAGGGGGCAGAAGTGGCCGACGACCCACAGCCCGACCGGCTGCCCCGCCGCGAGGCCGAGTTCGCCGAGTTCTTCCACGCGACCTGGCCGCGGCTCTACCGCACTGCGCTGGCCATCGCCGGCGACTCCGGGCTGGCCGAGGACGCGCTGCAGTCAGCCTTCGCCAAGGCGTTCGCGTCGTGGCCGCGCGGTGGTCGCTGCCGACCATCCCGAGGCCTACGTGCGGCGAATCGTCGTCAACGAGATCCTCGGCTGGCGCCGGCACGGCTGGTGGCGACACGAGCGTCCGCACCGAGAGCCTCGACGCCCGAGGCGACGTGCCGTCACCTGAAGCCGGGGTCGTCGGGCACAACGTGCTGTGGGAGGCGGTGCGGGCGCTCCCGGTCCGGCAGCGCGCGGTCGTCGTCCTGCGCTACTACGAGGACATGAGCGAGGAACGGATCGCCGAGGTGCTCGGTTGCTCGCGGGGCACCGTGAAGTCCCAGGCGTCGGACGCCCTCGCCAACCTGCGTCGCGCGAGTGGTGTCGAGCTGGCGGAAGGAGCATGGAGATGACCCGCGAGCTCAGGACAGCCCTCGAGCAGCAGCTGAATGCCACCCGGGTCCCGCCGGGCGACCTGGACCGAGCAATCCGGGAGGGGAACCGTCGGCGCCGGTCACGCCGTGCGGCGGGGGTCGTCGTGGCGGGGGCCGCCGTGGTTGCCGTGGGGTTCGCGGCAGCGCGGCTGGGCGCGCCGGAGGTGAACACCGAGGTGATCGACCCTGCGAGCCTCGGACCGCTCGACTTCTCCGACGGCCTGCGGGCGTACGCCGACCCCGGCGGCTCGATCTTCCTCGGCGGGCGGGAGTTCCCGGCCGCCGAGCTGCAGTACCTCGACACGGACGCCACCGCCACGCCGTACGGCGTCGTCTTCTACGACCGCGGGCGTCCGATGCTGCTCGCTGAGTCAGGCGACTTCCGTCCCCTGGTGGACGGGCCCGTCGAGTTCCACGACGGCTTCCACCCCACCGCCAAGGCCGACTCGACCGCCCCGCTCGTCGCATGGGCGACGCTGCGCGACGGCATTGCCACGATGGCGGTCCACGACATGGCCAGGGACGACGAGGTCGACGCCCTCGAGGTCGACTGCGGCGACTGCGACGACCTGGTCATCGACGCCCTGGACGACGGGGTCGTTCTCTTCCGGACCGGGGACGAGACCCGGATCTGGCGCGTGGGTGAGGAGCAGTCCGCGTCGTTCGCCGGCGGGGGGACCCGGGTCGCCGACCTGCGCACGGCGTCGTACTGCACGACGGACCGGCACCCACCTCGCCGATGCCGACCAGTTCCTGCCCGTTGCGGCGCCGGTCGACGCCCAGCTCACCTTCGACGGGCGCTACGTCCTCAACTGGTCGAGCCAGCTGCAGCCCACGCGCCCGAGCGACGACCCGATCCGGCTCGAGGCAGGCCCGACGAAGGGCCTGGGCTTCTGGACCATCGACACCGACGGCTCGGTCCTGGTGGCGGCGCTCAGTGGAAAGTACCCGGACTTCATGGTGCACGACTGCCAGGTCCCCTCCGGGACGTGCACGGAGCTCGGGCCCCTGACGCCGACCGGCGGCGACCCGATGTTCATCGGCAACGACATGTGAAGCACGCGCGGTCGCTCAGGCGCGGCGCACCGGTTCCGCGACGACGATGACGTTGCTGTCGTACGACGCGCCGTTCCAGTCCGTGCACGTCACCAGCACCAGCCGACCCGCGCCACCCTTCTGGCCGAAGAGGCGGTGGGCGTTGTCGGCGACCTCGTCACGGGAGTAGACGAAGACCCGGGTCGCGCGGTACTGCGCGACCTGTCCGCCGGCACGCAGCCGGACCGTGTCGCCCGCCTCGACCTCGCCGATCCGGTCCATGGCGCCGTCCCCGTCCCGGACGGCGTGCCCGGTGACGAGGGTCTGGCCGCGGCGGGCCCCGGGCTCGGCGCTGCGCCGCCACCAGCCGACGGTGTCCACGGCCGCGGGTGGGGCCAGCACGCCGGCCTGGTCGACCTCGATCGGGACGATCGGCGCCTTCAGGCCCAGGGCGGGGACGACCAGTCGGTCCGGGGCACCGATCGCCTTGCTCGCGAGGGCCAGCCGGGCGCGGTCGGCTCGATCCGGTCCGCCCGCGGGCAGGACCAGGCCGAGCAGGACCAGGACGCAGGAGAGCGCGAGCAGCACGCCGTCGGCCGAGTGACCGGCCGGCGACTTCGCGGGGGTGGCCACGGCGCTCAGGACCCGCTGGTGGGGCGGCGGTAGCCGACGAGGCCGACGAGGACGACGAGGACCAGGGCGATCGCGACCGTATGGCCGTCGGTCTCCGGTGGAGGGGTCCGCGGATGTGCCCGCGTCGATCACCGTCGGGACCGGGGGCAGCTTCTCGCTCGCCGGGGGGAGCACGCGGCCGTTGGGTCCGCAGGTCACGGCGGCGATGTTCGCCGAGGCCAGCGACGCGTCGAGCTGCTCCCTTGCCACGGGCAGGACCTGCAGGTCGATCGCGGTGACGTTGATGGCGCCCACCGTCGGCCTGGACTGCTTGTTCAGGGTGGCGGCCAGCACGCTCTCCTCCAGCGGCGCCAGCTGCGGCGCAACCTCCGCCGATCACGGCGTCGACGATCTCCTCCTGGATCGGGTCCAGGGCGGCGGCGAGCGGTGCGGCCTGGCCGTCGAGGGTCGTGTTGAGGTCGGTCCGCAGGGCGCTCGAGGAACAGGTCGACGACCTCGCCGAGGTCGGTGGTCAGCCGGGTGTTGGGGGCCGGGTGGACCGGGAAGTTGAGCAGGTCCACGCTCTCGCCGCCGAACTCGGCGCGGATCGTGCCGTCCATGATCGTGGCGGAGCCGGCTGCGCCGGCGCCGGCGGCCGAGGTGCACCGCGCCTCGACGGCGCCGAGCGCGCCACCGAAGATGCCGCCGTCGCCGAGGTTCTCCGCCACGTTGGCCGAGAGCTCGGAGCTGAGCGGTGCGAGCACCGCCGTGATGGCCGGGTCGGTCGCCGCGTTCAGCGGTGCCAGCGCGGAGTCCTCGTCGAAGACCACGAGGCGGCTGAGGTCGAGGTTGGCGATCGACAGCCCGATCGGCTGACCGGGGACCAGGCAGCGGGAGTCACCGATCTGCGCGACCGAGCCGCCCTGGCCGGCCACGCCCGCGCAGGCGGCCGACGTACCGCCGCCGCCCGAGACGCCTGCGGTGGCCTCCTGGGCCAGGACGCCGACGTTGAGCAGCCCCTGGTTGTCGAGCACGTCGACCGGCGGGCTCGTCTCGCCCTGCACGGACTCGGTGTCTCCGTCGTGGGTCGCGGTGACCGTGCCCGAGCCCTGGGAGTTGCCGGCGACGGCGACGGTCAGCGCGCTGGCGCTGGACTGGGCGACCGTGGTCGCGGCGATCGCCGGACCGGTGGTGACGAGGACGAGCGTGGACGCTCCGAGAGCAGCGGCGGCGCGGACGACATGGCGGTGCATGGATCGGTTCCCTCCCAGGAAATCCCCGGTCTTCAGTGATTCGCGGGGCGCCCGGAATCATCCCTCGAGCACCTCAACGACGGCGCGGGGGAATCGCTACGCTGGCTCGCCATGACCGACACCACCCGGGCACGACTGGTCCAGACCACCTCGTCGATCGCGGCCGGTGAGACCTCGCCGAGCGCCGCCGTGGAGCGCTCGCTCGAGCGGATCGCCGAGCTCGACCCCGGGCTCAACGCCTTCTCCGTGGTCCTCGCCGACCGGGCGCGAGCGGAGGCGTCGGCGCGCGAGGACCAGGCGGCCGGCGGCGACGTCGGCCCGCTGCACGGCGTACCCGTCGCGATCAAGGAGGAGATCGACGTCGCCGGCTGCGTCACCACGTTCGGCGGCGAGGCCAACGAGACGCCGGCGACCGAGGACGCCGAGCTGGTCCGGCGGCTCCGCGCCGCCGGTGCGGTGATCGTCGGCAAGACCACGATGCCCGAGTTCGGCGCGTTCCCCTACACCGAGTCCGTCAGCCGCGGCATCACCCGCAACCCGTGGGACCCCAGCCGCACCCCCGGCGGCTCCAGCGGCGGTACGGCGGTCGCGGTCGCCACCGGCATGGTCCCCGTCGGCATCGGTGGCGACGGCGGCGGCTCGATCCGGATCCCCAGCGCCTGCTGCGGGCTGTTCGGCCTCAAGCCGCAGCGCGGCCGGGTCAGCACCGCGCCCGCCCCCCACCTGTGGTGGGCGCTCGGCACGGCGGGACCGCTGAGCCGGACCGTGATGGACTCGGCGGTCGTCTACGACGTGATCCGGGGCAACGTCGAGAGCGACCTCTACCGGGCAGGGGAGACCGGCTCCTTCGTCGAGGCGGCCGGGCGCGCCCCCGGCCGGTTGCGGATCGGGTGGTCGGCCAAGCCGGTCACCCTGGGCGTCCGCCCGGATCCGCTGCACGTGCAGGTGCTCGAGGAGACCGCCCGGCTGCTCGCCGACCTCGGCCACGACGTCGTCGAGGTCGACCCGCGCTACCCCGACCCGACGGTCGCGTTCGGGCCGCAGTTCTTCGCCGGGATCCGCACCGAGGCCGACGCGGTGGAGCACTACGACCGCCTGGAGCGGCGTACCCGCGAGACCTACCGGCTCGGCTCCTGGGTCACCCCGCGGGTCCGCGACTTCGCGCTCGCCCAGACGGAGAAGGTCTCGGCCAAGGCGAACCGGGTCTTCGACGACGTCGACGTCCTGCTGACCCCGGCCATGGCGCACCGGCCGCCGAAGGTCGGGGTCCTCGGCGGCCGCGGCACTGTTGCCTCGGTCCTCAGCTCGCTTCCGGCGATCGCCTACGCCGCGATCTGGAACGTCGCCGGCAACCCGGCCGCGTCGGTCCCCTGCGGGCTGGGCCCCGACGGGCTCCCCACCGCCGTCCAGCTGGTCGGCCGCACCGACGACGAGACGACGCTGCTCTCGCTGGCGGCCCAGCTCGAGGAGGCGCGGCCGTTCCCGGTGTGGAGCGGATCGTGACCGGCCTGCTGTTCCAGACGCCGCGGGCCAAGCTCCGGCGGCTCGCCCGCCGGGTCCGCCGCGACGAGTCCAGCCCGCTGGCCGGCCGGGTCGTCCTGGTCACCGGTGCGTCCTCCGGCATCGGCGAGGCCACCGCTCGGGAGGCGGCCGCCCGCGGAGCGACGGTGCTGCTGGTCGCCCGCCGGGCCGAGGACCTCGACCGGGTGCGGCGCGAGATCGACGCGCGGGGCGGTCACGCGGCGACGTACCCCTGCGACCTGACCGACGGCGAGGCGGTCGACGGGCTGGTCAAGCAGGTGCTCGCCGAGCACGGGGCGGTCGACTACCTCGTCAACAACGCCGGCCGCTCGATCCGCCGTTCGCTGGACCTGTCCTACGACCGGTTCCACGACTTCGAGCGCACGATGGCGATCAACTACTTCGGCCCGGTGCGGCTCACCCTCGGGCTGCTGCCGGCGATGCGGGCCCAGGGCTTCGGGCACGTCCTCAACGTGCTGTCGTGGGGCGTGCAGATGAAGGCGCCGAAGTTCGCGGCGTACCTCGCCTCCAAGACCGCCCTCGACACCTGGTCGCGGATCGCCGGTCGCGAGACGTACGCCGACAACGTCACGTTCACCAACGTCCGGTTCGCGCTGGTGCGGACCGCCATGGTCGTGCCGACGGAGAACGTCGAGGACCGGAGCGCGCTCACCCCGGAGCAGGCGGCGGCGCGCGTCGTGCGAGCCCTGGAGGACCGACCACTCACTGTCGACACCCGGGCAGGGAAGGCGGGGGAGCTGTTCAACCTCGTCGCCCCCCGGCTCAGCGACGCCGCGATGAACCGCTTCCACCGCGCCAACCCCGACTCCGAGGCTGCCCGGGGTGGCTCAGGCCAGCATCGCAGTGGCCGCGACGACGCCGGTGATCACGATCCCGCGTGCGGAGCGCGGCGGCCGGTAGTCGCTGCCCGATCCGGGAGCCGACGTACCCGCCGACGATGGAGCCGCCGGCCAGCAGGGCGATCGCCCGCCAGTCGAGCTCTGCGACGACGACGAAGATCGCGCCGGCCACCACGTTGGCGGCCATCACGGCCAAGGTCTTGAGCGCGTTGACGACGCGGAACTCAATGTCCAGGCCGAGGCCCAGCACCGCCATCATCATCACCCCGGAGCCGGCCCCGAAGTAGCCGCCGTACACACCGGTCGCGGTGGCGAAGACCGTCGTGACCGGCGACATGGAGGTGCGGTCGGGAGGGAGCTCCTCGTGACGCGCCCGCATCCACGCAGAGATCCGCGGCTGCAGCCCGACGAGCAGGCAGGTGAAGAGGATCAGCCAGGGGACGATCGCCTCGAACACGCCCGGGGGAAGGGCCAGCAGCAGCGCCGCACCGGCCACGCTCCCCACGGCGCAGGTCGCCAGCACCGCCAGCGTGACCCGGGGGTGCTCGCGCAGCTCGTGGCGGTAGCCCCAGGAACCGCTGACCGCGCCGGGGGCCAGTCCGACCGTGTTGGACGCGTTGGCGACGACCGGCGGCAGCCCGACGGCGACCAGGACCGGGAAGCTCAGCAGGGACGCGACTCCGACGGTGGTGGTGAGGATGCCGGCCCCCAGTCCGGCCGCGAGCAGGGCGAGCTGGTCGAAGCCGGTCATCGCCACAGTATTGACGCCGGAACCCACATTGGGTTGTCTAGACCAACGGGGGAGATGATCCCGGTCACGTCCTCGACATGGGGCCGTTCCGTCCGGGAAACCGACGAAAGGAATCCCCGTGGGACCGGAATGGGTCGCGATCATCGGCCTCGTCGTACTTTTCATCGTCGGCACCGTGCTCCCGATCAACATGGGCGCGCTCGGGTTCGTCGCCGCCTGGCTGGTCGGTGTCTACTCCCTCGGCCTGGTGGAGGACGACATCATCCTCGGGATGGACGCTGGCCTCGTCCTCACGATCATCGGGGTCACCTTCCTCTTCGCGGTCGCCCGCGACAACGGCACGGTCGACCTGATAGTCGCGACTGCCGTCAAGGGTGTCGGCGGCCGGGTGGTGTTCATCCCGTGGGTGATGTTCGCGGTCACCGGGGTGCTCACCGCGATCGGCGCGGTCAGCCCGGCGGCGTGCGCGATCATCGGCCCGATCGCCCTCGGCTTCGCCGGCCGCTACGGCATCAGCCCGCTGATGATGGGCATGATGGTCGTCCACGGCGCCCAGGCGGGCGGCTTCTCGCCGATCAGCATCTACGGCACGATCACCAACGACGTGATGGCCAGTGCCGGGCTGCCTGACAGCGAGCTGACGATCATGTTCTCCAGCCTCGTGGTCAACACCATTCTCGCCGCCATCCTGTTCGTGGTCCTCGGCGGACCGTCCCTCGCCTCGATGCGCATCGACCCGGAGCCCGAGCGTGAGGACGACCGGCCCGGATCCGCAGGTGGCGGGACGGCGACCGCCACGGAGCGGCAGACCGAGCAGGAGACCAGGAAGCCGATGGTCCCGGTCAAGACCCAGCAGATCCTCACCTTGCTCGTCTTCGTCGCTGTCGCCGTGATCGCGCTGTACTTCGAAAGGGACATCGGTCTCGTGACGATCACCGCGGCGGTGGTGCTCCTGCTGATCGCCCCGGAGCGCAGCGCCGGCGCGGTCAAGAACATCGCCTGGCCGACCGTGCTGCTGGTCGCCGGCGTCAGCTGCTACGCCTTCATCCTGACCGAGGCGGGCTCCCCGGAGTTCGTGGGAAACTGGGCCGCCGGGCTCGGCGTGGTCGCGCTGGGTGCGTTGGTGCTCTGCTACGTCGGCGGCGTGGTCTCGGCGTTCGCCTCCTCGACCGCCCTGCTGCCGGTGATCATCCCCATCGCCGTACCCCTGGTCGCCGACGGCGGCATCAGCGCCGGGCTCTTCATCGCGGCCCTGGCGGTGTCCTCGACCATCGTCGACGTCAGCCCGTTCTCGACCAACGGTGCGATCATGCTCGCCAACCGGCCCGACACCATCTCGGAGCCGGTCTACTACAAGCAGATCCTCACCTACGGGGCCATCGTCACCGCGGTCGGGCCGCTGCTCGTCTGGGGCGCGCTGGTCCTGCCCGGCTGGGGATAGCCCCTCGGGGATAGGTCGTGTGCCTGAGAGCAACCAATAGCGCGGTCTCAGGCACACGACCCACCAACGGTCAGCTGGCCTTCTTCTTGGCGGGCTTCTTCGCGGCCTTCGTGGTCGACTTCTTCGCCGCAGACTTCGTCGCAGCCTTCTTGGCGGGCTTCTTCTCCGCTGACTCGTCCTCCTTGTCGGAGGCGGTGTCCTCCCCACGGGCCGTCTTGGCCGCGTCGACGGAGCGCTGCAGCGCGGCGAGCAGGTCGACCACCTCGCCGGAGGACTTGGTGGAGGTGGGGGTCCGCTTGACCTCGCCGCCCTCGATCTTGGTCTTCACCAGCGCCTCGACGGCCTCGGCGTAGTCGTCCTCGAACTCGCTGGCGTCGAAGTCGCCCGCCAGCGTCTCGACGAGCATGTTGGCCATCTTGACCTCGGCGTCCTTCACCTCGCCGGTCTCGACGGCGAAGTCGGGAGTGCGGACCTCGTCGGGCCACATCATCGTCTGCAGCACGATCACGTCGTCCCGCACACGAAGTACGGCGACCGTGGTCCGCTGCCGGAGCGCGACCGTCACCACCGCCATCCGGTCGGCGTCGAGCAGGGCCTGGCGGAGCAGGGCGTAGGGCTTGGCGCCGGTCTTCTCGGGCTCCAGGTAGTAGGACTTCTCGAACAGCATCGGGTCGATCTGGTCGCTGGGCACGAACTTCTCGACCGCGATCTCCCGCGACGACGTCGACGGCAGGTCGGCCATGTCGTCGTCGCTGAGGATGACCATCTCGCCGTCCTCGGTCTCGTACCCCTTGGCGATGTCGGCGTAGGCCACCTCCTCGCCGTCGATGGAGCAGACCCGCTGGTACTTGATCCGGCCGCCGTCCTTGGCGTGCACCTGCCGGAACGACACGTCGTGGGACTCCGTGGCCGCGTAGAGCTTCACGGGCACGCTGACCAGCCCGAACGACACCGCGCCCTTCCAGATCGCTCGCATGCGGACAAGTGTGGCACGGCTCTCTGCCGTATGAGGATGAGGCCCCATGCGTCCGATGCTGGCCACTCGCGGCACCCACGTGCCGACCGGCGCCGAGTGGGTGCACGAGATCAAGTGGGACGGCATGCGCACGCTGGTGGAGGTACGCCGCGGCAGCGTGCGGCTCACGTCCCGCAACGAGAACGACGTCACCGTCTCCTTCCCCGAGCTGCACGCCCTGCCGGGCGAGGACCTGCTGCTGGACGCCGAGGTGGTCGCGTTCGCCGACGGGATCCCCACGTTCGGTGCCCTCCAGGAGCGGATCCACGTCGGCAACGCCAAGCGGGCGGCCGCGCTCGCCGAGCGCAACCCGGTCACCCTGCTGGCCTTCGACCTGCTCCGGCTCGACGGGCGCGACCTGACCCGCGAACCGCTGGAACGCCGGCGCGAGCTGCTCGACCGGGCTCGGCCTCGATGACGTCGCCTGGCAGGTGCCGCCCTGGTACGACGACGGCGCGATGCTCTTCGAGGCGACCCGCGAGCAGGGGCTGGAGGGGATCGTCAGCAAGCGCCGCTCCTCCCGCTACGAGCTCGGGCGCGCAGCCCGCACTGGCTGAAGTTCCCGCACCGCCGCCGCACCTCCTGGGTCGTGGGCGGCTGGCGTCCCGAGACCGACTCGCGACCCGGCTCGGCGCGGTGCTGGTGGGGGAGCCGACCCCCGACGGGCTGCTCTACCGCGGCCGGGTCGGCAGCGGCATCGCCGGCAAGGTCGGTCCGGCTGCTCGAGGCGCTGGCGCCGCTACGCCCGTGAGGACAGCCCGTTCACCGACGAGGTCCCCGGCTGGACGCGCTCGGCACCCACTGGGTGGAGCCGGTGCTGGTGGTCGACGTCGAGTCGCTCGGCCTGTCGGCGCAGCAGCGGCTCCGTCAGCCGTCGTACCGTGGCCTCCGCCCCGACCTCGGACCGGAGGACCTGACATGAGCCGACTGCTGACCGCGATCCTGCTGCTCGCCCGCTGGCGCCCCTCGACGGCGCCGGCCGCCGCGGTCGCGACCAGCGTGCCGGGAGCACCGTGACCCTCGACGGCGTGACCGTCCAGCTGCGGGAGGGCACCCGGCAGGTGGTCACCGTCAACCAGACCCGGCTGGCACGCTCGGGTGACCTTCTGGGTCCGAGCCGAGGGGCAGTGGGTCAAGCTGTTCCGCGCCAAGGACGGCCGGATCGGCTACAACGGCCTGGTCGCGGCCCAAGCGGCGGGTCCAGGGCTCCGGCAAGACCCCGCTCGGGACCTACCGCCTGCCGTTGTCCTTCGGGACCCGGCCCAGAACCGGCCTGGGACCCGCGCTACCGCAAGATCCGCCGCGGCGACTTCTGGGTGCAGGACAACGAGTCGAGGCTACTACAACCGCTACCGCAACAAGGCCAGGGCGGCTTCCGCTGGTGGCTCCGCCGAGCCACCCGGACTGCTCGGAGCGGCTGACGCGACTACCCGAAGCAATACGAGTTCTCGGTCGTCACCCGTTCAACATCACGCAGGTGCGGCACCGCGGCGGCGCGATCTTCCTGCACGTCAACGGGTCGGGCGCGACCGCCGGCTGCGTGAGCGCCCCGCGCTGGTTCATGCAGCGGCTGATGCCGCGGCTCGACCCGGACCGCGTCCCCGTGATCGCGATCGGCTCGCTGTGCCCACGGGGGAGGAGGTCCACGTCGACGTCGAGGGCCGCACGCTGAAGATCAGCAACCTCGGCAAGGTCCTCTACCCCCGCACCGGCACCACCAAGGGCGAGGTGCTCAACTACTACGCCCAGGTCGCCCCGGTCCTGCTGCCACACCTGAAGGACCGCGCCGTCACCCGGATCCGCTGGCCGCACGGTGTCGCGGACAAGAGCTTCTTCGAGAAGAACACCCCCGCCGGCACCCCGTCCTGGGTGCGCACCGCGAAGGTGCCGACCACCGGGCTCGCGCAGGGAGTCCCGGCACGGCGACCACCTCGTCTTCCCGATCGTCGAGGACCTCGCGACGCTGACCTGGCTGGTCAACCTGGCCGCCCTCGAGCTGCACGTCCACCAGTGGACGGTCAACCGGAACGGACAGCCCCGCAACCCGAACCGCCTCGTCATCGACCTCGACCCCGGCGAGCCGGCCGGGCTGCACGAGTGCTGCGGGGTGGCGCTGCTGGTCCGCGACGGCTGGCCGAGCGCGGCCTCGACCGCCCTGCCGGTCACCAGCGGCAGCAAGGGCCTGCACCTCTACGCCGACCTCCCCAGGCGAGCTCGCCCCGACGAGTCCACGGCGCTGGCCAAGGAGGTCGCCGAGGCCCTGCAGAAGGAGCACCCGAAGCTGGTCACCGCGACCATGACCAAGGCCAGGCGCTCCGGCAAGGTCTTCCTCGACTGGTCGCAGAACGCCGGCTCGAAGACCACCATCTCGCCGTACTCCCTGCGCGGCAAGGAGCAGCCGTACGTCGCCACCCCGGTCAGCTGGGACGAGGTCGAGGCCGGCGCCGAGGACCCGCTCGCGCTGGAGCAGTTCCGGTTCGACGAGGTGCTGGCCGCGCGTCGAGGAGTACGGCGACCTGTTCGCCCCGTGACCCCCGGTCCGGGTGGTCTGATCCTGCCTTGACACCGCATCGGCGGAGCCGGACTCTCGAAACGAGGGTTCGCTCGGGCGGATGCCGGGCGCCCCATCCGGGGAGGGGCCGAGTACCATGTCGGACCAGACGACCAG
>CAWHJI010000006.1:0-72201 GCA_963829635.1 uncultured Actinomycetota bacterium | reverse complement strand
TACCCGCAATGAAACAAGCAGCCGAGATGAGGTCGTGAGCGGCGACTAGGGTCGCGGCCATGGTGCTCGCGACCGTTCGCTTCTGGCGGGACGACGAAGGCTGGGGCGTCTTGGATTCACCCGAGACCCCCGGCGGCTGTTGGGCGTCATTCGCCTTCATCGAGATGCCCGGGTACAGGAAGCTCTCGAATGGACAGACGGTCGAGCTCGAGTGGGAGGTACCCGCCGGCGGCATCTATGAGGGATGGCCCTACTTCGCGACACGCGTGACGCCATAGTGCCCGCACATGCCGCTGACAGTGAACTCAATCCGGTCGAGATCCGGTCGAGATCCGGTCGTCCGAGTTAGGCAGCCGCTACCGTCCGAGAATGGGGCTCAACGATTCGTCTGAGGGCGACGACCGGGAGGCCGTGGTCGTCGTGGACACCGGTCGCCGCGGCGAGCGGCTCATCTGCGAGGGCTGGTTCTCCAGTCACGCCGACAGCGGAACTCCTGGCCCACATCTTCACCTGCGCACCTCCGACGGTGAGACACCGGTGCTCCGCACCGACCAGCTGCCGACTCTGATAGACGCACTCACGACAGTCGCCGAACGGATCGACCTCCTCTGGGCCACCGATGGGGACCAGTACGCCACGGAAGTCGTCCTCCGAGCACCCGACCCCCAGGACCTCCGCGTGATCGAGCAAAGGCGTCGGGATCGGTTGAGGTTCACACAGGCCGTCCTGGACAACCTGCCCGGGGTGACGCGCCTACTCACCGAGGCGTCTAGCACGGACGAGGCACTCATCAAGATCGCGGCGTTGCTCGGTGTCGATGAGGTCGACGTCATGGTCGGGCTGGCTCGTTTTGACCTCCTTACTCTGACGCGGTCGGCGACCGAACGCCGTCTTCGGCTGCTGACCGAGCCAGAGGATTGACGCCCGCAATTGCCGGGAGTGAGTTCCAGCGAGCGAATGAGCGGGGCGTCTGCCGAACGTTCCACGACAATGGAAGAGTGAAGCCCTACCGCATCCAGATGTTCGCTGAGGTTGGCTGCGACTTCGCGCTTTGGGGCGACCCCCGGCAGCCCCTGCCCACGAACGGTGAAGAGGACGCCGAAGACCTGGAGCACAAGCTCCCAATCTCGGACGACCTGCAGACGCGACTCCTCGCCTGGGCGGAGCAGCACTATCGGTATGACGGCGGCGACCGCAGCATCGACATGTCCGACTTCGACAAGGACGGCCTGCTGCTGAGCCGCGAGCTGACAGCGCGAACTAGGACCGGCGTACAGCGTGCAGTACAGCTTCACCTTCGCAGGAAGCCGAGATCGGCTGATGCCTCTGGTCGAGGACGATCCCTGCCCCGGCTGGCGAGTCAGGTAGGGCTGGCCTCAGTCGTCGTGGGTGTGGGCGAAGCGCACCCATATGCCGCGTTGCGGGCGGAGCCCGACCATGCCGCTATCAGATCATGTCGATGATCCCTACGACGGCCGCCAGTTCCGTTGCCGATCTACCTCAGCTTGGAGCCCGAGGTGCCACGCCTCGATGAAGGGCTGCATCGCCGGGTCCCACCATCCGGTGTCCTCCACGAAGGAGACCGCCATGGCGTTGTTGACGTCGTCCACCCCGTCGCGGAGGGCACGATCGATGAGAGCCAGGAGCCTGCCGAGGACCTCAGGGTGGCCCGAGGCGAACGCGTCGATGGCGGACCGCCGCAGGTCCGCAGTCAACAGGTGGAGGAGTAACTGGCCGTTGTCTTTCAAGTGGTCCTTCACAACCTGCTGAGTTTCTGGCACCTCGATGGCGAGGGCGGCGAGGAAGTCATCAGCGGTCATCTGCACCGCGCAATCATCGCCCACAATCGCACTCACATGCCGCGATCCGCTCGGAAGTGCCGAGATTGCGCACGGCACTTTGCACGCTGTAGCGATGCGCTCGACTTACACTTTCGGACGTGGAGAACGTGTTGAGTGTCGCGCTCGGAACTATCGTGGCGCTTGGGCTGGCCGTTGCCATCAGGGAGCGATTCCCGGCACTGCACCGTGGTTGGCGGGCCCGTCGTGGCCGACGTCCGATCTTGTACATCGGTGCGCTCTTGGCTTGGGTCGTCGTCGGCACTTTCGGTCTCATGGCAGTTGTCAGCCTGCTTGCGCTCGTTTTCCCCGACGGGGAGTGGGAGGCCGGTCCGAGTGACATCGTCGCGATGCTGACCTGGATGGGTCTCGGAGCCGCCCTCGCTCTGCCGCTCACCCTGTGGTGGTGGCGATCCACGGCGCCTGCTGACTGACCCCCAAACATTCGCAGATCGAGTGGCGTCCGGATCTGCCGCAGATAGTGCGCGGCCCGCAGCGGCCACGGCGCTCTCACCGAGGCGCTTTCCATTCGGTGCGATTGCCGGTCCACCAGAGCACGCGATCGCGGTCAGCTTCGAGCGTGTCGAAGCAAGAACCGAGCGGCTCTCCCATCTCGCAGGTGAGGATCTCGTCCACGATGCCTTCGACGGTCCACTCGGAACCCTGCTCGACAGTTCGGCGAAGTCCGACGCGTCCGTGTGGCTGTTCCGCTGACTCGTAGACGAAACAGACGACCTCGGGGCTTTCGATCCAAGCCCGATGGATCTCGATGACGGATTTGTAGGAGGTCTCGGCGGCGCGAACCACCTGACGCATGACCTCCTCCGTCCGAGTGTGACCGTCCATTCGACAAGTTGAACACAGATGATGCGGTCCAGACGGTGGCTCGGTTCGCCAGGCTCCCGACTCGTCCGCTCATGCCGCTGATCGACGTCGACCTCCCGTGCCCTGGCCTCGGTCAGAACATTCCGAAGAAGAGCACCCACACCACCCAGAACACGACGCATGCGGCTGCACCGAGCAGGCACACCCGGTAGGTGGTCCGCCGTTTGGTAAAGCCCAGCGCCAACGCCAAGGCGCCCAGCGCGAAGCCGACAACGCCCAAGACGAACTGCGCCGGGTAACGCCAACTGTTGTCCATGTCGCCGCTGCAGTTCTCATCGCAGCGGAGGGCAAACAAGAGCGTGAACCCACAGTGCCCAGTACAAGAGCCCAGCCAACGCAGCCAAGCTCAGCACAGCACGCACCGCGCGCGCCCACACGGTTGGACGGGCGGCTTCTGTGGACGTGCTCACGGGCGCATGATGCCACCGCTCGGTGCCCCAGGGCCTGCCAATCGATGAGCGCGCCTGACCCGGCGAGCCACCGCACGCTCATGCCGCGATGACTGCGCTCGTGGCGATGAGCGGAAGCGCGCCTTCTCGGACGTGCAGCCCTCGCGAACCGGCACAATGGGAGCATGAGTTCGGCTACCGAAGTGCCGCCCCCGAGAGACTGGCCGCGCAGCGCGCTTCTGCTTGTGGGCTCTTTGGTTCCTGGGGCGGTGGCGCTGCTTCCGCTGACGATGGGTCCGGCCTGGTATCTGTCCGCGGACGAGAACGCGTCCTACCTGACCGGTGCACGCGTGGTCTGGATGCTCGCCGCATTTTCAATTGCACTCGCCCCTTTCCTTGGTGCTGTGGTGGCGCTGCTATCAGTTCGTCTGGTCGGGCATGGCTGGGGGCAGGCAAGTCGCATGGCATCCGCCTGGGCGTTCGGTCTCGGCTGTCTGGCGTTCATCACCGCGATGACCTACGGCGGCGGCTTTTGACCCAGCGCAATCGCACGATGATGTTCGCTCCGGGGGGCGGCCGCCCGGAATTGCCGCAGATAGTGCTCGGTCCTGTCGGGTTGCGGGCTTGATGGCATCAGCCTTGTCTTTGCGCGGGGTGCAACGCGGTACCGCCTTAGAGTGGACCGGTGAACTTCAACCTGTCGGTCTTCTGGACCCTGGTTGTCCTTGTTGCTGCGCTTCCTGTCTTCTGGTTCTTGCTCCTCATCTTCGTATTTCTGGCTGGCGGCGGCATGAAGATGTAGGCGGTAGCCGAGCGCGCACGCCACGGAAAGCGTGCGCCGCGACCATCCGGACATGCCGCGATCCGATCGTGCCGAATTGAGTGCGCGCCGCACCCTGAGCGAACATGTGCACGTGGACGTCCTAGACAAGAGTGTCCGGGCGCTGCGCCGGGTCAGGTGGTGGCTGCTTGCTGTGGTCGTCGTCTTGATCGTCGTGGTTCGGGACGAATGGGCGTGGTGGTCGGCCATCTCGGGTCCTGTCGCCTTGGCCGGATTCTGGATCCCGTGGCTTGCGGATCTTGTTCGAGACTGGACACCGAGCGCCCGGCGAGCGCGTGCCGCCCAGCCGTCGGAAGAGGAACGCATCGAGGGTGAGCGTCAGAAAATCCTACGACGGCGCAACGAGGGCTGATTCACCGACCCGCCAGGGCGACACGCCCGGACATGCCGCTGAGAGGTTACGGCCTACCCTTGAAAGGCAGGGCGCGGGCGCGACGGCTCAGAGAGCCCCGAGCCATCAGGTTCGGAGTTATTCCGCCCGCGTTCGCTGTGCACGCTCATGCCGCGATCAGGATCGCCGACTGCGCGGGCACGGTGGGGAGGCGACATCGCTTAGCCGTAGCCGTCGGCACTGCAAGAGGCTCGGTCGCGTGTCGACGTCGCTGGTCCGTTTCTTGATGAGAATGGACCGGTGAGACTTGCCACCAAGCAGAGGGTGCCGATGACTAGCAAGTCGGCTTCTGCGTTGAGGCTGGCAGTGGCCGGCGGCCAAGTGCTCCTATGGCTGGCGCTGACATGGTGGTACTCGCAAGACACCTCCGTTCCGGCGAGTGCAACACGGGTGGATTGGGAGTTCGTTCTCACGGTGGCCGCGACGCCGCTGGCCCTCGCGGCTTCGGGCTGGATCGGCTGGAGAGCACGTAGGTACACAGGACGTACTGGGCCAGCACCCATCCGGGTTATCGCCTTGTTCGTGGAGGCGGTGACCCTCAGTTTGCTCGGGATCTCGCTATTGATGGCGCCAGTAGTCATTCTTGGCGCCATCGCCTTCGGTCCGATGGGCTGAGTGACTTCGGCCCGGAAGGTCATCGAGCGTTTCGCGAACGACCCGCAGTTGGCGCGGAGGCGAGCAGGACCCCTTGCAAGGACGCGGCAGGAGCGACCAGTGCCGTGTGCCCGCTCATGCTGCTGAGAGTTCAACTAGGGTGAGCACCGGGCGCGGGCGGGACGGATCAGAGATCCCCGAGCGCTGCTCGGAGTTATTCCGTCCGCGTTCCCACGCACGGATCTGCCGCGATGAGGTCGCGGCCGTCAACTAGGGTCGCGGCCATGGTCCTCGCGACCGTTCGCTTCTGGCTGGACGACGAAGGCTGGGGCGTCTTGGATTCACCCGAGACCCCCGGCGGCTGTTGGGCGTCATTCGCCTTCATCGAGATGCCCGGGTACAGGAAGCGCTCGAATGGACAGACGGTCGAGCTCGAGTGGGAGGTACCCGCCGGCGGCACCTATGAGGGATGGCCTTACTTCGCGACACGCGTCACGCCGTAGTGCCCGCACATGCCGCGAAGAGCGCGGTCGTGCCGATGTGCGCGCGCCCGTCGACCGGAAAGGCTCGCACCGCCTTGCTCTACTCCCGGACGCGGAACGGCTCCGGCAGTTCGTCTTCCGTATCAGTTCCACAGTAAGTTCTCTGATCGTCTCGCCCAGATGCGGTGGCACCTCCTTGTTCGAGGAGGCCAGTGCCCAAGCCAGATTCGAGACGCCCTCCGCCGGTTCGCCATGCTGAAGGAGCGACTCGGCGTCGCGCAGATCCAGGTCCGGGACCAGTCCGCGAACTTCGTCGAAGAAGTCGAGGCATCGCCGAAGGTAAGCCTCCATGGCCTCGCGATTCGTCATGCGCCCATCTTGGCCCTTAGCGCACGCTCATGCCGCCATCCGGGCGCACGCGCGTGACACTGAGCGGATATCTCGGCGGGCCGCCGTCCTGCTAACGCGGGAGAATCCAGCAAGCGGCCAGCCCCTTCCCTCTACCAGGGCTGGCCGTCCTTTCGCCGCCCTAGTTGGGGTTGGCACCGGCACGTTTGCCGGACGGGCGTCTCCAACCTGCCCGTCGTCGTTTCTGCTCTGCTTTCGCGATTCGCTGGTCTGCTTCCGGCGTGAGCCTCAGCTCCGCCGGGAACCCCGCTGCCCGGGCCGCGTCGCGTAACTCGCTGCGCCGAGATCGGCTGGGCTCGATGAAGTCGACCGCCCGTCCCGCGTACACGAGGCTCATCACGGCGAGGAAGTACATGAGACCCGGGTCCTCGTCGTGGGGCAGAGGGCGCCAGCCCAAGGCCGTGACCTCGCCCTCCTCGTCCATCCGCACGAAACGGTCGATCACGAACCCGCTCGGATGACACATCTTCGACAGCATCCGATACAGCAGGTACAGCGTCTTGCCGTCCGGGGCCAGGTCCTCGCACAACCGCCAGAAGTACTTTGCTTGGGCGTCGGAGGAAACGTTCTCGAGCTTGTCGTCGAGGTCGGGAAAGTCCTTGAGGCGATCCGCGAACTGCTTGGATTCGCCGATCGTCTTCCGTAGCGCCTCCCGGGCCGAAATCTCGTTGTTGTGGAGCGCGAACGAGGACTCGCTGTTGAGGGCCATCCACGACGCCGTCAGTGCCGACTCGAAGCCGAGCCTCAGCATCGGGGTGCCGAGCAGGTCTTGACCGTCCTCGAAATGCTGGATCGCTTGGTCCACGGCCAAGTGGGTATGCCCGGCAAGGGCGACGACGCTGATGAACCGCGACACGTTCGGCCGCTCGCCACGCTGGCCCAGTTCCACGGTGGTGTCGACGGCGGCCGTGGCGTACCAGCCTGCGAGGAGGCCAGACGCGATATCCAGCAACTCCGCCCGGCCCGCTGTTCCCGGTTCGCTGCTCACGAGGTCCCATGCTGCCGGATCAGGTTGGTGACGCTCGCGCTCGGGTCGAGGTTAGGTGGATCGTGGACGGCGCAGCGCGCCACGAAATGTGACCCGAGTCTGCACGCCCACATCACAGCGATGCGGGAGACTCTCCTCACTACGCTCCGCTCATCGGCGGAGGCTATGCGGTACTGACAGCGGCAGAAGCGTGCAGTCAGCCCACGCCAAGGTCGCCGAATCCAATCGGGTGGGGCGGGTGGTTCAAGGAGCGGGCAGTAGCTCCTCGATCTGCGGGTCGTAGCAGACCAACCCCAGATCCTGCGCGATGCCGGCGAGGACGTCCCTCGCGTAGTCGGCGCCCTGAAACGTCATGGGGAGGTAGATGAGGTCTCCGAAGGCCTCCTCGATCAAGGGCGCGGATGCCCACGGACACTCGTCACCAGGATGCTCGGTCGCCTCCGGGAAGCGAGCGAGCGCGGCCTCTACGAATCTGCGGATCGCGGGACTGGCTGGCGGTGGGCCACTGGCCTGGTCAAAGGCGACCTCCGTGGCATCCATCCGACGCTCGAATTCGGCGGAGGCAGCGGCCGCACTCGCCGGCCTGCGTCCCTCCCACACGGCCAGGTCGTATGTCATGGGCTCGATCTTGGCAGAGATTGACTTGGCCAACGCCTCCCATTCGACGCTTGTATCCGGCAAGCGGCATGAGCGTGCACGTCGCTGCCTTAGGCTCGCCCCATGGTCCGGGCGGTAGTGCGTGAGTGGGACGACGAGCTCGGCTGCGGAGTGCTCGACAGCGCGGAGACGCCCGGCGGTTGTTGGGCTCACTACTCGGCCATCGAAACCCCGCTCATCCGCCGGGAGGGCGGGACAGAAGTCTCCGAATACAAGACCCTCGCTGTCGGCGAATCAGTGGAGCTTGAGTGGGAGACACCCGCGCAGGACGGGTTCGACTACAGAGCGGTCGTCGTTAGGCAGGTCGCCTAACGCGAAGCCTGTGCCCGCTCGGCGGCATGAGCGTGCGGGCCAGGTGTCCTTCACTTGTCCTGCTTGGTCAGCTGCCGCAAACGCCGAACGTGTAGCGCGAGCAGGGTCGAGCAGGGCACGGCCACCAGAGCAGCCAACAGCCAGTGCCCCGAGAACGCTCCGATAGCGCAGATAACCAGCATGAGCGCGGCCATCCATACGCCCAGAAAGTTCTCCGTCAACCGTTGACGGGCGCGCAGTTCGCGGTCGTTGGACGAGGCCATGACGCAATCGTGGCAGAGGTAGATCGCTCATCGGCAGGTCTGCGCTCATGGCGGCATGAGCGGACACCCCGAGCCGTCAGACGAGCGTTACCTTGTGGCGGCGCGCGACCATTTCCTCCGCGATGCGTTGCTCCTCTGCATCACGGCTCTCTGGCGGCGTGTTCAACACGTCGTCGCCAACAATCCAAGCCACATCGACACGGGATTCCGCAGTCGGGCGCTTGGGTGCTTGCACAACGGCCAAGGACCAACAGCAATCGACGGGAAGGTGCTCTCGTAGCCACGCAAGGACCTGAGGCAAGTCCGTGTTGGTCAGTAGCAGGCTGCCGACGCTCCAGGAGAAGTTCTCCACGGCACTCTCGCCGCCTTCGTAGATGAACACGACGAAGTCGCAGCCGTAACCCTGCTCCCCGAGCGCGCGCTCGTCGATACCTTGCACGTCCACGAGCCACACCCTAGGGAACAACTGAGCCGCAGGCACGACAGAGCGGATCGCGGCAGTTCCGGATGGCCGCGCTGCCCGTCACGCGGGTCCGGCCGCCGCGCTGGCGACCGGGACGTCCCGACCCATCACGAGCCGTACGGCGACGGTCAGCAGCCAGATCCAGAAAACGCCGTAGGGCACGACCCATGCGGATTCGATCGTCCACACGAAGCGGGCCAGCAGCATCCCGACGCCGACGACAGCGCCCCACCAGCCGAGCCATCGCGGCCAGGCGCCGGACGTCAGCATCACCCACCCCGCGGCGCCAGCGAAGCTACCGAGGGCGAGCCAGGTGTTGGCGAAGCCTATGTTGCCGACGTCAAACGCATACGCCGCAACGGCCGGGTCCAGCTCAAGGCCGCGATGGGCGGCGGACGCCCAGCTCGCGTTCACCAGGTAGTAGGCCGGGAGCAGCACCGCGGACGCTAGGGCCACGGTCGAACGCAAGGGCGGCTCACCCTCGGCCCGGCGCAAGAGAACGGCCAACCCGACCATGAACCACAACAGTCCGATCATCCCGAGTGCTCCGACCGCCTGGACTGGCTGGACCCAGTCGGCCTCCGCGGCGTTGCGGATGTACTCCGCCGCGTCCTTCGTGGTCGCCTCGAGCGGGGGCTCTCCCAGGGACCCCAACGGAATGATCGCGCCGAACAACAACACCGCGCCAACCAGTCCGGCCCATCCACTGATTCGCGCGATGCCGTTCCACGAGTCCATGTCTCAGCGTGGCACCGGTGACCAGCTCTGTCACGTTCACCGAGAGGGCATCTTCGGTGCGTGAGTGCCGCCGCCTGGGGCCCGGCACGGGACGCAGTGTGACGGCAATGAAACGTCCGACTCTCGGCATGAGCGTGCACTCCAGCCTGCGTCATACCGCCGCGACTGCACTCCCCCAGGAGGCTGGATAGCGGCCCGGTGGGCGCCCGCTCCGCGGCTTCAAAGCGAGCCATAAGGGCCTCAAAGTGAGCCTTAAGACCAGACTTCGGCTTTCGACCTGCTGCGCAGGAATCGCGTTACCGCAGGTCAGGGCCGGTTCTCATGAGCAAAGCGACGCACTCGACGTGGTGCGTCATCGGGAACAGGTCGAACGCCCGCAGCCGCACGAGGCGGTACCCGTGCTCGGCGAAGATCGCCACGTCCCGGGCGAGCGCGGCCGGGTCGCAGGCGACGTACGCCACGGCGCGGGGACGCCGCTCCGCGACCTGCCCGACGACCTTCCGCTTGGCGCCCTCGCGGGGCGGGTCCAGGACCACGACGTCGAACCGGTCGTGGTGGGAGGTCCGCAGCACGCGGTCGACGGGTCCGACCTCGACGCTCGCGTGGGCGCCGAGGTTCGCCCGGGCGTGGACGGCGGCCGACCGCGATCCCTCGACCGCGACCACTGTGCCGGACGGTCCGACCGCGTCGGCCAGGAACCGCGCGAACAGCCCGACGCCGGCGTAGAGGTCGAGCGCCCGCTCCCCCGGCCGCGGGCGCGAGGAAGGACAGCACCGTCTCGACCAGCACCCGGGGCGCGCCCGGGTGGACCTGCCAGAACCCCTCGACGTCCACCTCGAAGGAGTGGGAGCCGGACGACGTCTCGACCTCCTCCACGACGGTGCCGGGGCCGGGCTCGAGCGCGTCGGTGCGGGCGATCAGGCAGTCCTCGACAGGTACGACGCCGTGGGAGCGGTGCTTGCGCATCCCGCGACCGCCGTCGGGCGTTCGGGCGTAGCGGACGCGCGTGCGCCAGCGCAGCCCGTCGTCGTCGCCGGGCACGGCCACCACCTCGAGGTCGGCGAGGAGCGCGTCGTCGGCGGCCAGACCACCGAGGCGGACGAGCTGCTCGCGCACCACCGACGCCTTCAGCGCGCGCTGCGCCGGCAGGGAGGCGTGCTGGAAGTCGCAGCCGCCGCACAGTCCGGGTCCGGCGACCGGGCACGGGGGCCGGACCCGGTCCGGTGACGGCGCGAGCACCGCGACCGCGTCGGCCCGCCAGAACCGGTCGCCGTCGGTGCCGTCGGTGATCTCGACGACCACGCGCTCGCCGGGCAGGGCATGGCGGACGAACACCACGCGGGGGTCCGGGTCGGGGAGTCGGGCGACGCAGTGGCCACCGTGGGCGACCGGCCCGACGTCGACGGTGAACCGCTCCCCCACCCGGGAGCGGCCACGGGCCCGGCGCTTGCGGGCCTGCCGCGTCATCGCGGGATCTGACCGCGGCGACGGGCGCTGCCGTCGTGGACGTTGCCGCGGCGTACGTCGCCGGGCCGCACCCGACCGCTCTCGCGCTCCTCGCGTTCGCGGGCGATCTGGGAGGACCGCAGCTGGTAGGGCACGGAGGTCACCATGACGCCTGGCGTGAACAGCAGCCTGCCCTTGAGCCGCAGCGCCGTCTGGTTGTGCAGCAGCTGCTCCCACCAGCGGCCGACGACGTACTCCGGGATGTAGACCGCGACCACGCCACGCGGGTTCGCCTTCCGGATCTCCACGGCGTAGTCGACGATCGGCTTGACCACCTCGCGGTAGGGCGAGTGCAGCACCTTGAGCGGGACGCCGAGGTTGCGGTCGTCCCACTCCCGGAAGAGCCGGTTGGTGGTCTCGGGGTCCTCCGCGACGTAGACCCCCTCGAGCACGTTCGGTCGCGACGCCTTGGCGAAGGCGAGGGCGCGCAGGGTGGGCTTGTGCAGCTTGGAGACGAGCACCATTGCGTGCACCCGCGTCGGCAGGACCTTGTCCTCCTCGTCGGCCGCCAGCTCGAGCGCGACGTTGGTGTAGTGCCGCGAGATCCCCTTCATGATCAGGAAGAAGATCACCATCGCGAGGATCGCGATCCAGGCGCCCTCCAGGAACTTCGTGATGAGGACGACGACCAGGACGACCGCGGTGAACGTCAGCCCGACCGCGTTGATGGCGCGCGACTGCTGGAACCGCCGCCGCTTCGCGTTGTCCTTCTCGGTCCGGAGCCGACGCGTCCAGTGCCGGATCATCCCGAGCTGGCTGAGGTTGAACGAGACGAACACCCCGACGATGTAGAGCTGGATCAGCCGGGTGGTCTCGGCGTCGAAGGCCAGGATCAGCGACGATCGCCATCACGGCCAGGAAGACGATGCCGTTGCTGTAGGCGAGCCGGTCGCCGCGGGAGCCGAGCGCGCGCGGGGCCAGCCCGTCCTCGGCGAGGATCGAGCCGAGCACCGGGAACCCGTTGAACGCGGTGTTCGCCGCGAGCACCAGGATCACGCCGGTCACGGTGACGACGAGGTAGAAGCCGGGCGAGAAGTCGCTGAAGATCGCCCGGGCGATCTGGGCGATCACGGTGTCCTGGTCGTAGCTGGCGGGCACCGGTGCGCCGCTCGGGAGCCGGAGCCGCTCGAGCTCGTGCGGGTCGACGTACTTCAGCCCCATCTGGTTGGCCAGCACGATGACGCTCATCATCATCGTGATCGCGATCAGGCCCAGCAGCAGCAGGGTGGTCGCGGCGTTGCGGCTCTTCGGTTTGCGGAACGCCGGCACCCCGTTGGAGATCGCCTCGACGCCGGTGAGCGCCGCACAGCCCGAGGAGAACGCCCGCGCCAGCAGGAACATCAGGGCGATCGTGGTCAGGCCGCCCTCGTAGCCCGGCGCCGACTCGATGGCGAGGTCGGCGCTCGCCACTTCGGGGAGCGTGCCGCCCGCCATCCGCAGGAAGCCGTACCCGATCATCAGGCCCATCGCGGCCATGAACGCGTAGGTGGGGATCGCGAACAACGTGCCGGACTCCCGGATGCCGCGCAGGTTCAGCGCCATCAGCACGAGGACGGCGATGCTCGCGACCGTGGCCTCGTGGCCGCTCAGCGCCGGGAACGCCGAGGCGGCGTACTGCGCTCCCGACGAGATCGACACCGCCACGGTGAGCACGTAGTCGACCAGCAGGGCGCTGGCGACCGTGGTGCCGGCGGTGCGGCCGAGGTTGACCGTGGCCACCTCGTAGTCGCCGCCGCCGCTGGGGTAGGCGTGCACGTTCTGGCGGTACGACGCGACGACCGCGGTCATCACCAGGGCCACCGCGATCCCGATCTTCCACGACCAGACGTAGGCCGACGCGCCGGCGAGCGACAGCATGATGAAGACCTCGTCCGGCGCGTAGGCGACCGAGGACAGCGCGTCGCTGGCGAAGACGGGCAGGGCGATCCGCTTGGGGAGCAGGGTCTCCCCGATCTGGGAGCTGCGGAGCTTGCGCCCCACCAGGATCCGCTTGGAGACGTCGCCGACACCCACGAGGAGAGAGGTTAGACCCCCGACCGTCCGAGAGCGCGGCTGGGATACGGTTTCCCCGTGCATGTCGTCATCATGGGCTGCGGCCGGGTCGGGTCGACGCTGGCCCGCAGCCTCGAGGACCGCAACCACACCGTGTCGGTGATCGACAGCGAGCCGGACTCCTTCCGCCGCCTCGGTCCCGCCTTCAACGGCGACAAGGTCACCGGCTTCGGCTTCGACCAGGAGGTCCTCGAGAAGGCCGGCATCCGGCGCGCCGAGGCGTTCGCCGCGGTCTCCAGCGGCGACAACTCCAACATCATCGCCGCGCGGGTGGCCCGGGAGACGTTCGGGATCCAGGCAGTCGTGGCCCGGATCTACGACCCCGGCCGCGCGGAGGTCTACCAGCGGCTCGGCATCACGACGGTGGCCACCGTGAAGTGGACCGCCGACCAGGTGCTGCGACGGCTGCTCCCCGCCGGCGCCGAGCCCGACTTCCGGGACCCCTCCGGCACGATCCGGGTCGACCAGATCCCGGTCCCCGAGTCGTGGGTGGGCCAGCGGACCATCCACTTCCAGGAGCAGTCCCGCGGGAGGATCGCCTGGATCGACCGGCTCGGCGAGGGCATGCTGCCGACCCGCGAGACGATCCTCCAGGAGGGCGACCTGATGCACGTCGTGATCCGCGAGCAGAACGCCGCCCACGCCTACGCCGTGATCGACAAGGGCCCGGAGGACCAGGCATGAGGGTCGCCATCGCCGGCGCCGGAGCCGTGGGCCGTTCGATCGCCCGCGAGCTGATCGACAACGGCCACCAGGTGCTGCTGATCGACAAGGCCGCCAGCGCGATGAAGCCCGAGCGGGTGCCGGACGCCGAGTGGCTGCTCGCCGACTCGTGCGAGCTCTCCTCGCTCGAGGAGGCGCGGATGGACCAGTGCGACGTGGTGATCGCCGCCACCGGCGACGACAAGGTCAACCTGGTCACCTCCCTGCTTGCCAAGACCGAGTTCGGGGTGCCGCGCACCGTCGGCCGGGTCAACCACCCCAACAACGAGTGGCTGTTCACCGAGGCCTGGGGGGTCGACGTCAACGTGTCGACCCCGCGGATCATGTCGGCGCTGGTCGAGGAGGCCGTCACCATCGGTGACCTGGTGCGGCTGTTCACGTTCCGCCAGGGCAACGCCAACCTCGTCGAGCTGACCCTCCCCGAGGACTCGCCGTACGTCGGCAAGCCGGCCGGCCTGATCCCGCTCCCGGAGAACTGCGCGCTCGTCACGATCCTGCGCGACGGGCAGGTGTACCGGCCCGACGCGGAGCAGCCGATCGAGGCGCACGACGAGCTGCTGTTCGTGGTCTCCTCCGACGTCGAGGACGAGCTCGAGCGGCTGCTCGCCCCGTCCGCCCACGGCGGCTAGCTAGGTCTCATCCCCACCCAGGACCGCGGCCGGGTCCGGTCCCTCGACCGGCGTGCTGTTGCGCGCCAGCAGCCCCACCATCAGCGCCAGCGCGGCGAGCTGGAGCGGCCAGCCCATCACGATCTTGAGGATGCCCAGGACCGCGACGGCCGCGTCGGGATCCATCGCACCCGACTTGCCGGCGAACCACACGGGGGCCTGGCCGGCGACGCGGACGATGCACGGCGCGACCAGCACCCACGTGAGCAGCGAGCAGAGCCGGACCACCTGGCGGTCCTTGTGCCACGCGGTCGGGTCGCCGGTGACGCTGCCGACCATGAAGCCGACCAGCGGCCAGCCGATCAGGCAGGTGAACGCCAGCACCACGGAGTAGCCGGTGTTGTAGATGATCCCGGGCAGGAAGTAGGCGAGCGCCTGGTCGTCCTCGCTGCCTCCCGAACGCGCCGACATGCTGACGAAGAGCCAGCCGATGCCGATCCCGAACAGGGCGTTGAGCACGAACTGGACCGTGGACCGCTGCACGAGCCGCACCGCGAGCAGCACCAGCGCCACGGCGACGCTCGCGACCAGCGCCACCCGGAGCTCCTTGGTGGTCAGCCAGGTGATCGTGAACAGGATGGTGGGCACGGCGGCCTCGACCATGCCCCGCCGACCGCCGAGCGCCTTCGCCAGCTGCGCGCGGACGATCGACTCGACGGTCTCGACCGAGGCAGCGGCAGTTCCTCGCTCGTTCACGGGATCAGCTCGTAACGCGGGTTGTACATGATCCGGTGACCGTCGCCGATGCCGATCCGCCCCTCGATCTGGATGCTGCGGCCGGGATCGATGCCGGCGATCCGGCGGCGCCCGAGCCACACCAGCAGGATCACGCCCGACCCGTCGGTCATCTCGGCTTCGAGCGCCGGTACGCCGCCACGCGGGCGCAGCGTGACGTTGCGGATGGTGCCCCGCAGCCGGACCCGCTCCCGGTCCGGCGCGTCACCGATCGTGCCGAGGCCGGACTCGGCGTAGGCCTCGCGGAGCTCTCGCTCGTGCATCTCCGTGCTGCTGGCCCATCGGCTGATGCTGCGTCGCAGTCGACTCTTCCCGGTCACCGAACCACCCACCACCTACGGCTGGGCGTCCGGCGGCTCCGCGGGGCGGGCCTCCTTGGGCAGGGTGACGGGCAGCGCGTCGCCGACGGGCATCGCGTGCTCTCCGCGACGGACGACGACCTTGGCGAGGGTGTTCTCCCACTCCGCCGCCCCCTCCGGGTCGGTCGCCGGTCGGCCGAGGAACGTGCCGCGCAACATCCAGCGCGAGCCGTTGATGCCGACGATCCGCGACTGCTGGGAGCCGGCGCGGCCGTCGGCGGTGGTCACGCCGAGCTGGCAGACCAGCTCGGTGCCGAACCTGCCCTCGCGCTCGGTGGCGGTGCCGCCGCGCCGGGCCATGTCCGCGGCCAGCCGCGGCCGGATGTCGGTCCACAGGTCGCCGTGGCGGGGCGCGGCGAAGGCGCGCAGCTCGAGCGCACCGTCGGGTCCGGCCAGGATCACGGCCTGGACCTCCTGGGTGTTCTCGTCGACCTGGAGCCGGAGCTCGCGGTCCTGCTGGGGCTCGATCAGCAGCGAGCCCAGGTCGACGCGCGAGACCTCGTCGTCGATCTCGTCGACGTCGAACGGTCCCTGATCGCCCGTCGCGCCACCGGTCTCGCTCGCCGGTCCCGTCGACTGCTCTCGGCCGACGCCTCGTCGACGTCCGGCGTGGCACCGGACGGGTCGTCGGGGGTGGCGGACTTGCGGCGGAACCTCACGAAATCTCCTGTGCTCGGGACTTGCTGAACCCTCCGGTAGAACCGTAGCCCCCGGCGCCACGTGCCGAGGCCGGAAGTTCCTCCACCTCGACGAAGCCGGCCCGCTCGAACCGCTGCACCACCAGCTGGGCGATCCGGTCACCGCGGGCGAGCTCGATCGACGTCGACGGGTCGTGGTTGACGAGCAGCACCTTGATCTCACCGCGGTAGCCGGCGTCGATCGTGCCCGGAGTGTTCACGATGGACAGCCCGTGCCGGGCGGCGAGCCCGGACCGCGGGTGGACCAGCGCGACGTACCCGTCGGGCAGCGCCATCGCGATCCCGGTGGGAACCATCGCCCGCTCACCGGGGGCCAGGCTGACGTCCACGGCGGTGACGAGGTCGGCGCCGGCGTCGCCGGGATGGGCGTACGACGGCAGCGGCAGGTCGGGGTCGAGCCGGACGACACGGACGGTGAGGTCAGGGGCCCGACCGGATGCTTCGGGAGGCACGGGCGGACCCTACCCTTGACCCCGTGCAGTCCGACGAGCCCGGGTCCCAGCGAGCGAGCGCTCTACCACGAGCGGCTCAGCGTGCCCCTGCGCTGGTGGGTCCAGGGCACGATGCTGGTGGCCAGCCTGTGGCTCGCGCTCGCCGTCGCGCTGCCGATCACGGCCGCGTGGGCGCTGTCCGGCGCGGCGATGGCCCTGCTGGCGCTCGCGCTGCTGGCGTACGGCGCCGTCACCGTCACCGTCGCGGACGGGATGCTGCGGGCCGGTCGGGCCCGGATCGCCGGGGCCCACCTGGGCGCCACCACCGCCCTGGACGCGGAGGCCACCCGGCGCACGGCCGGGGTCGAGGCCGACGCCCGGGCCCACCTCCTGCTGCGGCCCTACCTCAAGCGGGCCGTCCGGGTGGAGATCACCGATCCGGCCGACCCGGCGCCGTACTGGCTGGTCAGCACCCGCCACCCGGACGTGCTGGCCCGCGCCCTGACCGACCTGACGGAGGCGTCGCCCGCCGGATGACCTCGGCCCGACCGGGTATGGGAGGGGTAGCGCTCGACCGGATGGGTACTGTCGGGCCATGGCATCTGGTTCGAAGGTCTGGACGATTTTCTCCCTCGGCGCCGCCCTCGGGGCCGCCGCCGTCGCCAAGAAGGGGCTCAACACCTCCTGGAAGGCCGCGACCGGCAAGAACCCGCCGGCCAACCCGGCGGATCCCGACGTCGACCTGTGGGAAGCCGTCGCCTGGGCGGCCGTCAGCGGCACGATCATCGGCCTGGCCCGGATGCTGGCCACGCGCAAGGCCGCGGGCTACTACGCGAAGTCGACCGGCCACCTGCCGCCCGACCTGGTCAAGGACGACCAGGACGCCAGCAAGGCGCCGGCGCCCACCACCTGATCAGTCGCGGCAGGCGACGCGGGTGCGTTCGGTCTGCCGCGTCCCGTCGTCATAGGTGAAGCGGAGCCGGGTCACCCAGTAGCCGCGGTCGGGGCACCGGCGCGGCGTGCGGAGGTAGACCCGGCGCTCTCCGTCCACGCGGCGGACCAGTTTCGGGAAATCCGCCCGGACGAGATCGATCGCCGCGCCGTCCGGCGGGGTGCCCGGGAGCGGCGGGACGGTCGAGATCACCCGGCGACGCGTGACCTCGGCCCGGGTGATCACCCGCTGACCGGTCGTGCGGTCGGTGTTGACGTAGATCAGCTCGTGGGCGTTGTTGAGGAAGGTGACGTCCTCCCGCAGGTACCGACCCGGGCCCTCGACCCCCGTGTCGAGCTTGATGAACCCGGTGCCCACCACGCTCCGGGCCGGGCACGCCGAGGCGCCCTGCGCCATGAGCTCGGGATCCGTCGCACGGCACCGGGCGGTGGCCCGGGTGTCGATCCGCGACCCGCGCGGCAGGATCTCGACCACCCTGCGCACCGCGGGCGGCTTGGCCTCCCGGTCCTCGGGATTCACGTAGTCGATGTCGACGTACATGCCCGTCGCACGGGTGGGCCCCACCGGGGCAAGGGTCAGGCGTGCGTCCTGGTAGCGGTCCGTTCCGCCGGCGCCCGCCGGCTGGCTGAGCGCCATCAGGCCCAGCGGGACGGTGCCCGGGACCATCAGGAGACCGAGCAGGACGGCGAGGGTGCGCGAACGCATGGGAGATCAGCCCCAAGGAATGGAGGACAGGGTCACCTCGACCAACGAGCCCCACGCGGGGCGGTTACGAGAGGGAGAGCCCGTCCCGGCTCAGGCACAGTCCTTGCAGATCAGCTTCTTCTCGTCCGCGAGCTGGGAGCGGTGGTGGACCAGGAAGCAGCTCATGCAGGTGAACTCGTCGACCTGCTTGGGCTTCACCTCGACGGCCAGCTCCTCGTGGGAGAGGTCCGCACCGGGAAGCTCGAACGACTCGGCGGCCTCGGCCTCGTCCTCGTCGACCTTGCCGGAGTTCTTGTCGTGGCGGCGCGCCTTGAGCTCTTCGATGCTCTCCTCGGACTGGTCTTCCTCGGTCTTGCGCGGTGCGTCGTAGTCGGTCGCCATCGGTGTCCACTCCCCTCTCCCCGGCAGGTGCCTTGTCCGCTGCTGGTCGGCACGTTCACGTTGTGTGCGTCGGCGCCAGATTGTGCACCATCAGTGACTCGGGGTGCACATCGGTTCCACGACGTGTCGCGACAACACGCCTCAGGGTGCGCCTATTCCCGGGGTTCGGGGCGGGATCCGGCCAGAAACCCTGCGTCCCGGACCGCCTCCTGCAGGGTGGCGAACCCGTGCTCGGGAGCGCACAGGACCAGCGGCCGGCCGGCCGCTCCTGCTGCCAGCTCGACGCGAGCCCCGGCCCCCTCGGCGATCAGCGCTCCGGCGGCATGGTCCCAGGGCTGGACCCCCTCCTCGACGTAGCCGTCGAGCCTGCCCCTCGGCCACGTGGCACAGGTCGAGCGCGCACGAGCCCAGCCGGCGGATGTCGCGGATGTGCGGGAGCAGCCGCGCGGTCGCGGCCGCCTGGAGCGCGCGCACGTCCTTCTCGTAGCTGAACCCGGTGGCGATCAGGCGCTGGGCCAGCGGAGCCGGGTCGCGTACGGCGATCGCGCAGCCGTCGCGCAGCGACGTCACCTCGCCGGACGGGTGCCGCTCGCCGGCGTACTCGGTGCCGCTCGCCACGTCGACCACGACCCCTGCGACGACGACGCCGTCGCGCTCGGCCGCGATGGACACGGCGTACTGCGGGAGCCCGTAGAGGTAGTTGACCGTGCCGTCGATCGGGTCGACGACCCACCGGACGCCGGAGCTGCCGGAGGATCCGGTGGCCGAACCCGTCGCGACCCCCTCCTCCCCCAGGAAGTCGTCGTCGGGACGTGCGGCCTCGATCAGCTCACGGATCAGCGACTCGCTCTCCCGGTCGGTCTCGGTGACGATGTCGATCTCGCTCGACTTCGTCCCCGTGACGGTGACCCCGTCCCTCCGGCGGTCACGGACCAGCTGGGCGGCCTGCCCGGCGGCGTAGCGCGCCACCTCGACGAGGTGGCTCGCACTCCGGGGGTCCGCCATCAGGATCCGACCCCGCCCACGGCCGGCCGCGTGCCGCGCGGATTGGGGCAGCAGCCCTCGGCGCAGTGGTCCCACCAGGCCTGCAGGCTGCCGACGGCCCGTCGCCGTGGCCGCTCGCCGCGCTCGGTGGCGGCACGCTCCACGAGCAGGTCGCGCACCATCGCGACGAACCGCGGGTCGATCCCCGGGGTGGCGGCGCGGACGGCGGGCAGGTCGAGCTTCTCGGCCGTGGCGAGGGCCTCGGTGTCGAGGTCGTAGATGACCTCCATGTGGTCGGAGACGAAGCCCACGGGGACGAGCACGACGGCGGGGGCGCCCTTCCGGGACAGCTGCTCGAGGTGGTCGTTGACGTCGGGCTCGAGCCAGGGGACGTGGGCCGGCCCCGAGCGGGAGCAGTAGACCAGCTCGTGGGGGTTCCGGCGTCCGGTCTCCTGGCGGATCCGGTCCACGACCTCCGCCACCACGCTGCGGTGCTGGTGGACGTAGGCGCTCCCCTGCCGCCCGCTCCCCTCGTTCATCGACTCCGGGATCGAGTGGGTGACGAAGACCAGGTGGGCGGCGTCGCGCACCGGGTCCGGCAGCTCGGCGAGGGCGGCCAGGGTGGCGTCCACGACCGGCTCGACGAAGCCCGGGTGGTTGAAGTACTGGCGCAGCCGGTCCAGCACCGGCGCGCTCTCGACGCCGTCGCCGGCGTCGGCGAGGTTCTCGCGGTACTGCCGGCAGGAGGAGTACGACGAGTAGGCACTGGTGGTGAAGCAGGCGGCCCGGGTGACGCCGTCCTCGGCCATCCGGCGGACCGTGTCGGTGAGGTAGGGGTCCCAGTTGCGGTTGCCCCAGTAGACCGGGAGGTCGATCCCGGCTCCGGCCAGGTCCTCGCGGATCGCGGCCAGCAGAGCGCGGTTCTGGTCGTTGATCGGCGAGCGCCCCCCGAAGAGGTGGTAGTGCTCGCCGACCTCGGCGAGCCGCTCGGTCGGGATGCCGCGGCCGCGGGTGACGTTCTCCAGGAACGGGATGACGTCGTCGGGCCCTTCGGGTCCGCCGAACGACACCAGCAGCAGGGCGTCGTACGGCGCGACGTCGGGGGGAGGCATGTCCCCCATCGTAGGGAGGTGCCGAGCATCCGGGCGGGCGCCCGAGGATTCGGTCGGCCCCGTGCGGCGGTCCTAGTCTCGGCGCGAGATGCTCTCGTCGTACCGTCGGATCCTGGCCGTCCCCGGGACGCTGCTGTTCAGCGCGACCGGGTTGGTGGCGCGCCTGCCGATCTCGATGGTGAGCCTCGGCATCGTCCTCCTGGTCTCCGCGGAGACCGGGTCCTACGGCCTCGCCGGCTCCGTGTCGGCGGTCTACCTGCTCGCCAACGGCGGCTTCGCGATCGTCCAGGGCCGGCTGCTCGACCGGCTCGGCCAGGCGCGGGTGCTGCCGGTCGTGGTCTCGGTGTTCGGCGCCGCGCTCGCCCTCCTGGTGTGGTCGGTGCAGGCGGGGTGGCCGGTCGGCGTCTCCTACCTGCTCGCGGCGATCGCCGGCGGCGGGCTGCCGTCGGTCGGGTCGTGCGTCCGCGCCCGCTGGTCGCACGTGCTGGACTCGCCCGACCAGCTGCAGACGGCGTTCGCGCTCGAGGCGGTGGCCGACGAGGCCGTCTTCATGCTGGGTCCGATCCTGGTGACGGTCCTCGCCACGGCCGTGCACCCGGTCGCGGGGCTGGCCTCCGCGCTGGTCGCCGGGGTCCTCGGCACGTGGTTCTTCGCCGCCCAGCGCGCCACCGAGCCACCCGCGCACCGCGGCGGCAGCGCGAGCGGGCCTCGGCCGGGGATGCCCTGGGCGACGGTCCTCCCCCTGGCCCTGGTCTCCACCGCGCTCGGCACCCTGTTCGGTGCCGCCGAGGTGACCGCCGTGGCGTTCTCGGAGGAGCAGGGCAGTCGCGGGTACGCCGGGCCGCTGCTCGCGCTCTGGGCGCTGGGGAGCCTGCTCGCCGGCCTGCTCACCGGAGCCGTCCACTGGCGCCGCGGCCCCGACGTACGGGTGCGGTGGGGCGCGTTCGCGATGTTCCTGGCGATGGTCCCGCTCACGTTCATCGGGTCGGTCGGGGTGATGGGCGCCGCGCTCCTCCTCGCCGGCTTCGCGATCGCGCCCACCCTCATCGCCACGATGTCCCTCACCGAGCGGGAGGTTCCGCCGGCGCGGCTCACCGAGGGGATGGCGATCATGCACACCGGCCTGGTGGCCGGGGTCGCACCGGGCGCGACCCTCGCCGGCATCGTCGTGGACTCCTCCGGCGCCTCGCCGGCGTTCCTCGTCTCCGTCGGCGCCGGCCTGGTGGCCGCCCTCGCCGCCCAGGCCATCCCGCGCCAGCTAGGCTCCCGCCCGTGACGTGGCACAACTGGTCCGGGCTGGTGTCCGCCCAGCCGCAGCGGGAGGCACACCCCGTCGACGCAGCGGCCGTCGTCGCCGCGGTCGAGCGGGCGAGGTTCGAGCGGTCGCGGGTGAAGATGGTCGGCACCGGCCACAGCTTCACCCCGATCGCCGCGGCGGAGCACACCATGCTGCACCCGGAGCGCCTGAGCGGCATCGTGGCGGTCGACCGCGACGCGATGACGGTGACCGCGCTGGCGGGCACCCCGCTGCACGTGCTCAACACCGGGCTGGAGCAGCTCGGGCTGTCCCTGCACAACATGGGCGACATCGCCGAGCAGACGCTCGCCGGGGCGATCTCGACCGGCACGCACGGCACCGGCGGGGTCGCCGCCGGGCTGTCCGCCCAGGTCGCCGGCCTGGAGCTGGTCACCGGGACCGGCCAGGTCCTGCGGGCCACCGCCACGGAGAACGCCGACGTCCTCGAGCTCGCGCGGCTCGGGCTCGGCGCCCTCGGGATCCTGACCACGATCACGTTCCGGGTCGAGCCGCTGTTCCTGCTGGAGGCGCACGAGCAGCCGATGACCTGGGACGCCGCCCTCGCGTCGTACGACGAGCTGGTCGCGACGCACCACCACGTCGACGCCTACTGGTTCCCGCACACCGACCGGATGCTGGTGAAGACCAACGACCGGCTGGACGCGCCGCTCTCCGAGGCCGAGCCCTTGGGCCGGTTCCGCGGCTGGCTCGACGACGACCTCCTCTCCAACGCCGTCTTCGGCATGCTCACCGCAGGCGCCAACCGCACCCCGCGGATGATCCCGCGGATGAACCAGTTCACCTCGCGCGTCCTCTCCGCGCGCACCTACAGCGACGTCGCGCACCGGGTGTTCACCTCGCCGCGACGGGTGGTCTTCCGCGAGATGGAGTACGCCGTCCCGCGCGCGGCCGGCCTCGACGCGCTGCGCGAGGCGCGCCGGGTGATCGAGGCCTCGGACTGGCGGATCAGCTTCCCGGTCGAGCTGCGGGTCGCGCCCGCCGACGACGTCCCGCTGTCCACGGCGTACGGCCGGGACACGTGCTACCTCGCCTTCCACACCCACCGCGACGCCGACCACCGGGCCTACTTCGCGGCGGTCGAGGACGTGATGCGCGCCCACGACGGCCGGCCGCACTGGGGGAAGCTGCACTCCCAGACCGCCGCCGACCTGCGCGCGTCCTACGACCGGTTCGACGACTTCGTGGCGATGCGCGACCGGCTCGACCCCGAACGCCTCTTCACCAACGAGCACCTGCGGACGATTCTCGGGGACTGAGCCGAACCTCTCCCTCGCGTGGACCCCGTCGTCCGTGACGTTCTGGTTGCGAAATCGCGCCGCGGAGCAACCATTTCGTCACGGACGACGGGGGTGAGCGGTCACACGCTGGACGGGCCGGTCGGCACCGGCGCTCGCCAGTGCCGCCACATCGCGAGGAGCCGCCAGGCCAGGCACGCCCCACCCCCGAGGGCGGCGACCAGGAGCACGGGGAGGTCGGGGCCGTACTTCGCGAGCACCACGGCGATGCCGGCACCCGCCAGCGCCGGGGTTGCGTAGAGCTCCCCGCGGAAGACCGCCGGCACCCGGCCGGCGAGGAGGTCGCGGGCCATGCCGCCGCCGATGCCGGTCACCATCCCCATCAGCGCCGCCGGCAGCGGCCCGAGCCCGTAGTCCAGCGCCTTGAGCGCCCCGGTCACGCAGAACAGCGGCCAACCCGAACGCGTCGAACACGTTGACCTGGCGCTCCATCCGGCCCAGCGTCGGGTGGTAGAAGAACGCCAGCAGGCCGGCGCCGACCGGCACGAGCAGGTAGCGCCAGTCGTCCAGAGCCGCGGGAGGGGTGGCGCCGATCAGCACGTCGCGCAGGAAGCCCCCGCCGAGCCCGGTCGTGCCCGCCAGCACCAGGACCCCGAACAGGTCGAGCCCCTTGCGGACCGCCACCAGCGCTCCGGAGATGGCGAAGACGAAGATCCCCACCAGGTCGAGCACGACCAGGGTGGTCGACGGTTCCGGCTGCACGGGGGGACCCTACCGATGACCAGCACAGACCCGCCGTACGCGGAAGCCGCCCCGCCTGCTGCCGCTGGCGTAGGCTCGCCCCAATCAGCAGCACCAAGCACCCACGACCAGGAGACCGCACCACCATGGCGCACCTCACGCTCGCCGGTCTGAGCGATGACGGCAAGCGCCTGCTCCTCGTGAGTGACAAGGGAGTCGAGTTCACCCTGGACGTCGACGCCCGCCTCAAGGCAGCCATCCGCGGCGACCATGCCCGCATCGGCCAGTTGGAGATCAAGATGGACTCAGCCCTCCGCCCCCGCGACATCCAGGCCCGGATCCGGGCGGGTGAGTCGCCCGAGTCCGTCGCCCAGGCGGCGCAGACGACCGTCGACCGGATCATGGCGTTCGCCGCACCGGTCATCGCCGAGCGCCAGCACGTCGCCGAGCGGGCCCAGCGTTCCTCCGTACGCCGCCGGGCCGGCGACTCCGGCGCCCGCACCCTGGGCGAGGCGATCTCGGTCCACCTCCGCGCCCTGAACGTCGACCCCGACACCGTCGAGTGGGACGCCTCCCGACGCGAGGACGGCCGGTGGAGCCTGACCGGCGAGTACACCGCCGGCAAGCGGAGCGGCACGGCCAGCTTCACCTTCGACCAGCCCGGCAACTACGTCACCCTCGAGAACGACGACGCGCGCTGGCTCGTCGGCGAGGGCGGCGCCTCGACGGGAACCGCCGCCCCGGCCCGCAACGACCTCGAGCGGGCCCGCGCGCGGCGCCGCTCCGCCGTACCCCACGACGAGCTGCCGCTGGGTGACGACGCGATCGAGATGGTCAGCGACGAGGGCGTGGATTCCGACGAGGAGGCTGCCGACGAGTCGGCCAGCCTCGGCGCCGAGCAGCCCATGGAGGCCTACCTCGACGACGAGCCGCCCACCGCCGAGACCCCGGCGGTCCGCGACGAGCCGGCCGCCGAGGAGCCCGGACGCGACACCGAACCCGAGGAGCCCACCGCACGTCGCCCGGCCAAGAAGAAGGGCCGCGCCTCGGTGCCGAGCTGGGACGAGATCATGTTCGGCGGGGCAAGAACGAGTGACGCCGTTGGTGGAATGGTCACCCCTGCCGGAGGGCTCTACCCGGCGGTAGTCTCCGCCCATGGGCTACTTCGTCACCGGTGCCACCGGATTCATCGGCCGTCACCTCGTCCAGGAGCTGCTCGACCACCGCGAGGGTGACATCTTCGTCCTCGTCCGCGAGGGCTCCCTGGCCCGCATGGAGACGCTGATCCGGCGTTGGGGCACCAACCGAGTCGTTCCCGTCACCGGCGATCTCGCCCAGGCCGGGCTCGGGGTCGACGAGGAGTGGGTCAGCGCGCACGCCGGGAAGATCGACCACTTCTTCCACCTCGCGGCGATCTACGACATGACCGCCGACGACGCGACCAACGAGACGATGAACGTCGGCGGCACCCGCAACGCGCTGGAGCTGGCGGACGCCCTGGAGGTCGGCTGCTTCCACCAGGTCTCCTCGGTCGCGGCCGCCGGCGAGTACCACGGCCGGTTCGACGAGACGATGTTCGACGAGGGCCAGCACCTGCCCTCGCCGTACCACCGGACGAAGTATGAGTCCGAGAAGATCGTCCGCGAAGAGGCACGGGTGCCGTGGCGGGTCTACCGCCCCTCGATCGTCGTCGGCGACAGCCAGACCGGCGAGATGGACAAGGTCGACGGCCCCTACTACTTCTTCCCGACCATGAAGGTCCTGCGCGACCGGCTGCCCGCGTGGCTGCCGCTCGTCGGGATCGACCTCGGCGACACCAACGTCGTGCCGGTCGACTACGTCGCCAAGGCGATGGACCACCTCGCCCACCTCCCCGACCGCGACGGCGAGGCCTTCCACCTGGTCAACCCCGAGCCGCAGCCCGTGGTCGACATGATCAACATGTTCTGCTCGGCCGCCGGAGCGCCGCAGTTCGCGACGCCGATCGACCGCCGGGTCACCTCCGCCGGACCGCTCTCCCTCGTCCCCCGCCGGCTGCGGCCGCTGTCGATCACCACGGCGATCGTCAAGTCGCGTCCCGCCCAGCTGCTCCTCGACCAGACCGTCGGCCGGTTCGGCGTCCCGGCAGAGGTCCTCGCACACACCAACTTCACCGCGGAGTTCGACTCCCGCGCGACCGAGAAGGCGCTGGGCGGGTCGGGCATCGGGGTCCCCGACCTCGAGTCGTACGCCCGCACGCTCTGGGGCTACTGGGAGGACAACCTCGACACCACCACCGGCCGCGACGCCCGGATCCGTGAGGCGTTGTCGGGCAAGTACGTCCTGATCACCGGAGCCTCCTCCGGCATCGGGCAGACCACCGCGCTCAAGGTCGCCCAGGCTGGCGGCATCCCTGTGCTCGTCGCCCGCGGCAAGGACAAGCTGGAGGACACCAAGGCGACGATCGAGCTGCGGGGCGGCCAGGCCCACGTGTTCCCCTGCGACCTCTCCGACCTCGAGGCCATCGACCGGCTCTGCGAGCAGGTCGCTGCCGAGCTGCCGTCGATCGACTTCGTGGTCAACAACGCCGGCCGCTCGATCCGCCGCTCGCTGAAGCTGTCCCAGGACCGGTTCCACGACTTCGAGCGGACCATGCAGCTGAACTACTTCGGCGCCATCCGCCTGGTGATGGGCCTGGTCCCGAAGATGCGCGAGCAGCGCCGCGGCCACATCGTCAACATCTCCTCGATCGGCGTGCAGACCAGCCCGCCGCGATTCTCGGCGTACGTCGCCTCGAAGGCCGCGCTCGACGCGTGGAGCAACGTCGTGGCCTCCGAGCTGGTGGGCGACGGCGTCACCTTCACCGGGATCCACATGCCCCTGGTGCGGACGCCGATGATCGCCCCCACCAAGCTCTACGACAAGTTCCCCACGATCTCACCGGCGCAGGCGGCCGACCTCGTGATCAAGGCGATGGTCGAGCGGCCACACGAGATCAACACCCTCCTCGGCAACGCCGGCGCCGTCGCCCACACGGTCGCGCCCAAGACCGCCTTCCGGATCCTGAACATGGCCTACCACGTCTTCCCGGACTCGGCCGCCGCCAAGGGCGACTCCGGCGGGACCCGGGAGTCCGAGCAGATCATGCTGGCGAGGGTCTTCAAGGGAGTTCACTGGTAGGAGCTCGCGGAGCGAGCACCTACCAATGGTGAACTCGGTTGAGGAGCGTCGGCTCGGGCCGAGCGCAGCGAGGGACGAGCGACGCGTCTCGAAACCCGGTGACGGAGGCAGCAGGGTGAGCCGGGTCGGGTGGCGCCTACCTCACCGGGTTTCGAGGCTCAGGCGCTAGCGCGCCTTCGCACCTCAACCACCGGTGTCCCGCTCGATCGGCCGCTCCGGGTCGGTGATCCACTCGCTCCAGCTGCCGGGGTAGAGCGCGGCGCTGATCCCGGCGACCGCCATCGCCAGCACGTCGTGGCTCGCCGTGACCCCGCTGCCGCAGTACGCCGCCACGTCGGACGTCTCGTCGATCCCGACGTCGGCGTAGACCGCCTGCAGGTCCGCGACCGCCAGGAAGCGACCCGCCCCGTCGAGGTTGCGGGCGGTGGGGACGTTGACCGCGCCGGGGATCCGCCCGGCGACGGGGTCGATCGGCTCGACCTCGCCGCGCCAGCGCTCCGGAGCCCGGCCGTCGACGAGGACCGGGACGTCCAGGACGTGGTCGGCGGTCACCATCGACATCCCCTTCTCCGCGCTCACCGTGAAGTCACCCGGAACCGATGCCACGTCGCCCTGCTCGATGTCGCCACCCAGCTCCCACCAGGCCCGCCAGCCGCCGTCGAGAACGCGCACATCCGGGTGGCCGTGGAAGCGCAGCAGCCACCAGGCGCGGGCGGCCGCGTGGCCGTCCCAGTCGTCGTACACCACGACCGGCCGGTCGGCCCGAGACGCCCGGCCCGGCGCATCGCGGCCTCGAAGCGCGCCTCGTCCGGCAGCGGATGACGCCCGGCGCGGCCCGGCGGGTCGGCGAGGTCGGCGTCCAGGTCGACGTAGGCGGCACCGGGCACGTGCCCGGCGAGGTACTCCTCCGGGCCGGACGGGCCGACCATCCGGTAGCGCACGTCCAGCACGGTCAGCTGGCCGAGGTGCTCCTCGAGCGTCTGCCGCCGAGATCAACGGGTTCATGCGGCTCATCCTGCCCGAGCACGCTGTGAGAAGATCTCGCCCCGTGGCTGAACTGCACTTCTTCACCGGCACCATGGACTCCGGCAAGAGCACCCTTGCCCTGCAGACCAACCACAACCACGCGGCGCGGGGACGGGTCGGGCGGATCTTCACCACCCACGACCGCGCGGGCGAGGCGAAGCTCTCCAGCCGGCTCGGGCTGACCCACGACGCCCTCGAGGTCGCGGAGGACTTCGACTTCTGGACCTACGTCGTGCAGAACCTCACCCAGGGCGGCCGGATCGACTACCTGATCTGCGACGAGGCCCAGTTCTACTCCCCCGGCCAGATCGACCAGCTCGCCCGGATCGTCGACGAGCTGCAGATCGACGTGTTCGCGTTCGGCATCCTCACCGACTTCCGGAGCCAGCTCTTCCCGGGCAGCGGCCGGCTCGTCGAGCTCGCCGACCGGATGAACGTGCTCCAGGTCGAGGCGCTGTGCTGGTGCGGCAAGCGGGCCACGCACAACGCCCGCACCGAGAACGGCGTGATGGTCGTCGAGGGCGAGGTGGTCGTCGTCGGCGACGTCGACAACCCGCGACGAGGCGCCGGCAGACCCTGTCGTCGGCCTACGAGGTGCTCTGCCGTCAGCACCATCGCCGGCGGCTGACCGCCGCCCGGGCGAAGGCGGTCAGCCTGGCACCCGAGCCGCTCCCGTTCGGCTGAGAGCGCCGCCGCGCATAGCCCGGTCGGGCTGGTCCAGACCAGCCTGAAAGGGTCGTTGTCCCTGCGCCCCCGGTCCACCATCCTTCGGTGTGCAACCGTCGCGCCGGGACCCCGCGCGCGCAGGCTCCACGGGGAGGGAACGTATGAAGGTCTACCGATTCCTGGCGTACATGATTGCTGCGCTGGTCGTCGTCCAGGCTGCGATGATCGCCTGGGCGTTCTTCGGCGTCACCAACGAGATCGACCAGAACGGCCTCGTGCTCAACAAGGCCTGCCTCGACAGCGACTCCGGTTGCGGCGAAGGATTCCTGGCCGAGTGGGGCTTCGCGGTGCACATGTTCTTCAACGGCACGCTCCTCATCCCGCTGACGTCGCTGATCCTGCTCATCACCTCCTTCTTCGCGAAGGTCCCCAAGGGGATCGCGATGGCGGCCGGGATCTTCGGCCTGATCGTGCTGCAGGTGCTCGTGCTGCCGATGCTGGCACGTGAGACCAACGCCGTCTTCGGCGGCCTGCACGGCGTGAACGCCCTCCTGCTGATGGGTGTGGCGATCATGGCCGGCCACCGCGCCTCGCTGGCGATGCGCGCCATTCCCGGCCAGGACGCCGACACCTCCCACCCGGTACCTGCCTAGGGGAACGCGCGCCATCTGGACGCATCAACAGTGACGGCACGACCGAGACGACGGCTGTGGCTCGCCAGCGCGGCCACGGCCGTCGTCCTGCTGCCCCTGGGCTATTTCTGGCAGGCCAGCCTGCTGCCGGACAGCTACGACATGGCCGAGATGGGCTACGTCGACTGGGGTGGTGGACCGGCGGGTGAGCCCGGCCCCGCCGCCCCCGGGCACCACGCCTCGGGCGCGGTCCCCGGCGGGCACGGGGCCCACGCCGGCCACGGCCCCGCGGTCGCGGACCTGACGGCGGACCTCGAGGCCACCCCGGACGTCACCGCCACCTTCACCGTCCGTGAGGACGGTGAGCGCTACACGGTCAACGGCACCTCCCCCGGCCCGGAGCTGCGGGCCACCGAGGGCGACCTGGTCGAGGTGACGCTCGTCAACGAGAACGTCACCGACGGCGCGACGCTGCACTGGCACGGCCTCGACGTCCCGAACGCCGCCGACGGCGTTGCCGGGGTCACCCAGGACGCGGTCGCGCCAGGTGAGCGGTACGTCTACCGGTTCGCCGCCGATCAGGTCGGCACGTTCTGGTACCACTCGCACCAGGTCTCCCACGAGCAGGTCCAGCGCGGGTTGCTCGGGGCCGTCGTCATCGAGCCGCGCCATCAGCCGACCGACGAGCTGGACCAGCTGGCGCTGCTCCACCTGTACGACGACGCGCCCACCCTGAACGGAGAGCCGGGAACGACCGTCGTCGATGCCGAGCCGGGAGACCGGGTCCGGCTCCGGGTCGTGAACACCGACAACGGCCTCGCACCGGTCTGGGTGACCGGGGCGCCGTACGAGGTGCTGGCCGTGGACGGGACCGACGTCAACGCCCCGGAGGAGGTGGAGGGCCTACCGATCAGCGTCACCGCGGGTGGCCGGGTGGACCTCGGCCTGACGGTGCCGGCCGACGGGGTCCGGGTCGACTTCGCCGGGACCACGACCATGGTGCTCGGCGACGACCCGACCGGTGGCGCGCCCCCGGTGGTCCCCGACGAGGAGCCGGTCGACCTGCTCGCCTACGGCGAGCCCGCCGGGCTCCCCTTCGAGACCGACGACCCCGACCGGTCGTTCGACTACCGGATCGGCAAGCGTCCGGGATTCCTCGACGGCAAGCCGGGAGTCTGGTGGACGATCAACGGTGGGATGTTCCCCGACGTCCCGATGTTCATGGTGTCCGAGGGTGACGTCGTGGTGTTCCGGATCGAGAACAACAGCGGCGACACCCACCCGATGCACCTGCACGGCCACCACGCCGTGGTGCTGTCCCGCAACGGCGAGCCGGCCACCGGCAGCCCGTGGTGGGTGGACTCGCTCGAGGTCGGCATCGACGAGACCTACGAAGTCGCGTTCCTGGCCGACAACCCCGGGCTGTGGATGGACCACTGCCACAACCTGCCCCACGCGGCGGAAGGCCTGGTGGCCCACCTGATGTACGACGGGATCCGCTCGTCCTACCGGATCGGCGGCGACCCGGGCAACGAGCCCGAGTGACGCAGCAGACCGGCTCAGCAGACCAGGATGGGGATCAGCATCTCGGCCGGGGTGAGCGACCCGTGCAAACCGATGAGGGTCGCCTCGTAGCCGAAGTCGCGGGTCGAGACGACCGCCGTGTCGTCACGGCAGGCGACCACCACGTCCCCGATCCGCGGCCGGACCGGGGAGGTGAGCTCGCCGAACCACCCGCGCTCCGCGGCCTGGTCCCGTGAGAGGACCTCCGCCCGGTCACCGAGCACCGAGCGCCAGGTCGCGAGCACGTCGTCGACGGCGCCGCCGCGGCAGTAGAGGTGGCGGAACCTCGCCTCGCCACCCATCAGCGCCAGCCCGTCGCGCAGCTCCAGCCGGTCGTCGACGTCGATCCGGCGGTCGGGCGGGCTGTCCACCATGCCGTGGTCGGCCACCACCACCAGCCGGGTCTGCTCCGGGAGCGTGTCGCGCAGCTGCTCGGCCTCGGCGTCGACCATCGCGAGCTGCTGGCGCCACTGGCTGGAGTCGACCCCGAACCGGTGGCCGGTCCAGTCGAGGTCGCCGTCGTACATGTAGGTCAGCGACGGCCGCCGCCCCGACGCCGCCACCACCCCGGCGATCCGCTCCCCCACCCGGTCCGCGCCGACGTAGTCGGCGCCGCGGTGGGCGGCGACCGTGAGGCCGCTCTCCCTGAACTCCCGCTTGTTCACGCTGGTCACGTGCACGCCGGCGCCGGCCAGGCGCGCGAACGCGGTCGGGTGCGGCTGCCACTCCAGCGGGTCGACCGCCTTGTCCCAGAAGAGCGCGTTCAGGAGGTTGTCGGTGCCCGGGATCCGCGAGGTGAACCCGACCAGGCCGTGCGCGCCCGGTGGCAGGCCGGTCCCGAGCGAGGTGAGGCTGGTGGCCGTGGTCGACGGGACGCCGGCGGTTCCCGCCGCCTGCCCGTCGAGCAGCGAGGAGAGGAAGGGTGCGTCCTCGGCGTGCCGGCCGAGCAGCTCGGCACCCAGCCCGTCGACCAGGAAGACGACGTACGACGGGCCGCTCGGGAACTCCAGCCCGGACGGTTCGTCGCCGATCGAGGCGCCCAACGCGGCGGCGACGGCCGGGACCACGTCACCGAGTGAGCGCCGCCGGTAGGCCGGCTCGACGAACTCCGTCATCGGGGCGGGTCAGGCCTCGTGGGTGCGGGCCGAGAGGGACTCCGCGAACGACAGCAGCCCGCCGACCGCATCCGAACCGTCGGCGGTCGCGGAGACGCGCAGCGAGAAGTCGTCGGAGGCGAGCACGCCGGTGTAGCCGTGGTCGGCGTCGCACTCGGGGTCCGAGCAGCCCGCCGGCTCGAGGTCGATCCGGCTCACGCCGCCCCACCCCACCGTCATCACGGCCTCGGCCGGGTGGCTCGGCCCGTCGGTCGGGTTGGCCGTCATCCGGGTGACGACCACCGACCGCACCGAGCTGAGCCGGATGGCTTCGGTGGAGGTCGAGGTGTAGGGGTCGGGCAGCAGGTCGTCGGCGGCGTGCTCGTCGGTGTGGGCGAGGATCAGCCGGGTCGGGGTGAGCACGACCACGGTGAGGTGGCGGCGTACCTCGTCGCGCTCGAAGGTCGGCTCGTGGTGGACGTAGTAGGACACGACCTGCTCCCCCGCGACGGCCGCCTCGACGCCGTCCCCGACCACCTCGGGGTAGTAGCCCGTGCGGTCGATGGCCTTCCGCAGCTCCCCGGCGCGGTCGCGGTCCTCGGTCGTGCGTGTGCGCATGTGCGGCAGTCTGTCACGCGGCACCGCCGCTGCGGCACCGAGCCTGACCCGTCCCTCAGTCCGACAGGGTGTCCCCCGGCGGGCGCGGGAGGCGCCGGACGAACCAGTCCGAGCGGGGGTCGAGCACCGGGTCGACCCGGCCCACGGCGGTGAGCACCCGGGTCCCGTCGGCGCCGGCGAGGACGAGCGAGAGCTCCAGGGAGCTGATCTGGGGCAGGTCGTGCTGGAGCGTGGCCACCCGCAGGATCAGCCGCTCGATCTCCGACACGTCGACGACCTCGCTGCCGCGGTAGCCGAACAGCATCGGCGAGGACTTGATCTCGCGCACCATCGCGGCCGCGTCGCCGCCGGTCAGGGGCGGGATCCGGTAGGCCTTGTCCTCGAGCAGCTCGATCAGGGGACCCGAGATCCCGAACGACACGACCGGCCCGAAGAGCGGGTCCTCGATGCTGCGGATCGCGACCGGCACTCCCGGCGGGGAGTTCTTCTGCACCACGAAGCCGGCGTTCCCCGAGTCGGTGATCAGGGTGTTCAGCGACTCCCAGGCATCGCGCATCTCGGCCGCGGTGTCGATGTTGCGCCAGACGTGGGCGAGGTCGGGGCGCTCGCGCAGGTGGTCGGCGGTGGCCTTCAGCACCACGTCCCAACCCATCGCGCGGCCCACCGAGCGCGCCTCCTCGACCGTGGTGACCGGGCGCGCCTCCCAGAGCTCGATGCCGTACGCCGCCAGCAGCCGGGTCAGCTGCGGCTGGCTGAGGTCGGTGCCGTCGGGCGCCTCGGCCAGCACCTCGGTCACCAGCTCCTTCGCGGCCATCGCGTCGACGTCCTCGGCGGCGACGGTGGGGCCGTCGGGAGTGCGCAGCCAGATCGCGTAGCCGACCACCCGCGCGAGGGCGCGGACCGCCGCCTCGACCGCGGGGTAGGACGGGACCGACCCGCGTCCGGCGGTGTGCCCGGCCACGTCCGGCACCCGGAGCAGCTCCGGCACTCCCTCGGCCCCGAGGAACGAGGAGACCAGCGGCTTGTCGGACTGCTCGCCGACCGCGGCGAGGACGTTGGCGACGTCCTCCCCCGACACGTTCAGCGGTGGGATGTAGACGGCGACGACCGAGTCGATGTCGGGGTCGTCGATCGCGTCGTCCAGGGCGTCCTCGAAGTCCTCGGCGGTCGCCTCCGCACCGAGCGCGACCGACTTGTTGACCACGAGGCCGACCGAGGCCGCCGCGTCGGCCGCGAGCAGGCCGAGGGCGTCGGAGTTGCCGACGATCGCCACCCGGCGCCCGCGCGGGAGGGGCTGGTGGGCCAGCAGCTGGGCGACGTCGAACATCTCCTCCAGCGTGTCCACCTGGATCACCCCGGCCTGCCGGAACATCGCGTCCACCGCCTGCGGCGGCGCCGCGATCTGGCGGACCGCGTGGCCCATCGGGACACCCTGCGTCGTACCGCCCGACCGGACCGCGATGATCGGCTTGCGCAGCGAGACCCGGCGCGCGATCCGGGAGAACTTCCGCGGGTTGCCGATCGACTCGAGGTAGAGCAGCACCACCTCGGTGGCGTCGTCCTCCTCCCAGAACTGCAAGCAGGTCGTTGCCGGAGACGTCGGCGCGGTTGCCGGCGCTGACGAACGTGGAGAGCCCGAGGCCACGGTTGTTGACCTTCTCCAGGATCGCGGAGCCCAGGGCGCCCGACTGGCAGAAGAAGCCGGCCCGGCCGCGCGGCGGCATCAGGCTCGACAACGACGCGTTCAGCGAGAGATCCGGGTCGGTGTTGATCACCCCGAGGCAGTTCGGCCCGATCAGGCGCAGCCCGTAGGACCGGGACAGGCCCACCAGCCGGCGCTGCCGCTGGCGGCCCTCCTCGCCGGTCTCGGCGAAGCCGGACGAGATCACCACCATCCCGTGGATGCCCTTGGCGGCGCAGTCGAGGACGACGTCCTCGACCGACTCGGCGGGGACGGCGACGATCGCGAGGTCGACGTCGCCCGGGATGTCGGTCACCGACTTGTACGACGGCAGGCCGGAGACCGAGTCGGAGGTCTGGTTCACGGCGTAGACCCGCCCGGTGTAGTTGCCCATCACCAGGTTGCGGACCAGCGCCTGGCCGATCGTGTCCTGCCGGCGGCTGGCCCCGATCACCGCGACGGCGCGCGGGGTGAAGAAGCGCTCGATGGACGCGGCCTCCGCCCGGTGCTCGCGGTTGGCCATCACCCCCATCGCCGTGTCGGTGGGGTCGATCGGGAACTCGAGGACCATCACGCCCTCGTCGTACTCGCTGACCACGCGGTAGCCGGCGTCCCGGAAGGTGCCGATCATCTTCTGGTTGTCGGGCAGGATCTCGGCGAGGAAGCGCTCGACCCCGCGCTCGCGTCCCGCCTGGGCGAGGTGCTCCAGCAGAAGCTGCCCGATCCCACGGCCCTGGTGCTTGTCCTCGACCAGGAAGGCGACCTCGGCCTCGGCCGGCTTCACCACGTCGTAGCGCCCCACGGCGATCATCTCGCCGCCGAGCATCATGATGAACGCCACCCGGTCGACGTGGTCGACCTGCGTGAACCGCTTGACGTCCTTGTCGGCCAGGCGCGGCATCGGGCTGAAGAAGCGGTAGTACTTCGACTCGTCGGACACCCGCCCGTAGAACTCGACGAGCAGCTGCGCGTCCTCCGGCCGGATCGGCCGGATGTGCGCCGTACCGCCGTCGCGGAGGAGGACGTCGGCTTCCCAGTGGCGGGGCGCCGGCGCGACCTCCTCGTCGGTGTGGTGGATGCCGGTCACGCACGAAATCTAGCGCCCGTGGGCGAATTCGGCGTGCCCGGCGCATGAAGCCCGTGGCGGCGGTCGGTGGTCGAGCAGGTTGGGAGCCCTCGGGTGTTCGGTGGTCGAGTAGGTCGCTCAGGACGTATCGAGACCCTGCGGGGCGTTCGGTGGTCGAGTAGGTCGCCCGGCACACGGGTTCGGTGGTCGAGTAGGTCGCGCAGCGACCGTATCGAGACCTCAGAACTGCTTCTTCGACAGCGGCGGCAGGCTGGAGTAATCCCCGGCGATCAGCGCCAGCCTCTTCGCGCGGCTCCAGTTCTGGACCTGTTTCTCGCGTGCGAACGCGGCACCGATGTTCTCGTGCTCCTCGTGCCACACCAGGCGAACCGGTAAACGGCGGCGGGTGTACGCCGCACCCTCGCCGATGCTGTGCTGGTAGACGCGGGCATCGAGGTTCCGCGCACTGCCGACGTACAGCGACCCGTCGCTGCACTCGAGCATGTACACATACGCCATCTCTGCAGCCTGGCGCCGCACGGTCGATGCGGCAACGGGGCGTCGCAAGACCTGTGGATGGTCTCGATACGGGCCTCGTCCCTCGGCCCTACTCGACCACCGAACCCATTCCGCCGCCCCGTGCTCGCTGGTCGAGTAGCGAGCGCCAGCGAGCGTATCGAGACCCCACCCCACCAGGTCTCGATACGGGCCTCGTCCCTCGGCCCTACTCGACCACCGAACCCATTCCCCGCCCCGTGCTCGCTGGTCGAGTAGCGAGCGCCAGCGAGCGCATCGAGACCCACCCCACCAGGTCTCGATACGGCCTCGTCCCTCGGCCCTACTCGACCACCGAACACCAGCCCGCCCGCCCATACCCGACCCAACGAGTCCATTCGGCGTGCCCGGCGGTGACGCGTCGGTGGCGGGAGCAAGAATGGCGGGCATGGCCCGGCGTACGACGAAGCAGGAAGTCCCCGACGACTTCGAGGAGCACATCCTCGACATCGACGTGGGTGACGAGATGCGCGCCTCGTTCCTCGAGTACGCCTACTCCGTCATCTACTCCCGGGCCCTGCCCGACGCCCGCGACGGTCTCAAGCCGGTGCAGCGCCGGATCCTGTTCACGATGAACGACATGAACCTGCGGCCCGACCGCGGCCACGTCAAGAGCGCCCGCGTCGTCGGCGAGGTGATGGGCCGGCTGCACCCCCACGGCGACACCGCGATCTACGACGCCCTCGTCCGGATGGCCCAGCCGTGGTCGATGCGGGTCCCGATGATCGACGGCCACGGAAACTTCGGTTCTCCTGACGACTCTCCGGCGGCCATGCGCTACACCGAGTGCCGGATGGCGCCGGCGGCGGTGTCGATGACGGCCTCGATCGACGAGGACACCGTCGACTTCAAGCCCAACTACGACAGCCGCGAGCTCGAGCCCGCGGTGCTGCCCGCGGCGATCCCCAACCTGATCGTCAACGGCACGACCGGCATCGCCGTCGGGATGGCGACCAACATCGCCCCGCACAACCTGATCGAGGTGGTCCAGGCGCTGCGGCACCTGATCTCCCACCCCAACACCGGCGTCGACGGACTGATGCGGTTCATCCCCGGTCCCGACCTGCCCACCGGCGGCAAGATCGTCGGCCTCGACGGCGTCCGCGACGCCTACGAGACCGGCCGCGGCACGTTCCGCATGCGCGCCACCGCGCGGGTGGAGAGCGTCGGCCGGCGCAAGGGCATCGTGGTCACCGAGCTGCCCTACGGCGTCGGCACCGAGAAGGTGATCGAGCGGATCAAGGTGCTGGTGCAGACCAAGAAGCTGGCCGGGATCGCCGACATCAAGGACCTCAGCGACCGCGAGAAGGGGCTCCGGCTCGTGATCGAGGTCAAGAACGGCTTCCACCCCGAGGCGCTGCTCGAGCAGCTCTACAAGCTGACCCCGATGGAGGACACCTTCGGCATCAACACCGTCGCCCTGGTCGACGGGCAGCCGCGCACGCTCGGTCTCAAGGAGCTGCTGGAGGTCTTCCTGGGGCACCGCTTCGACGTCGTACGCCGCCGGTCGGTCTTCCGGCGCGGCAAGGCCGCCGACCGGCTGCACCTGGTCGAGGGGCTGCTGATCGCGATCCTCGACATCGACGAGGTGATCCAGCTGATCCGGTCCTCCGACAACGCGGCCGCGGCCAAGGAGCGGCTGATCACCGTCTTCGAGCTCACCGACGCCCAGGCCGACTACATCCTCGACATGCCGCTGCGCCGGCTCACGAAGTTCTCCCGGATCGAGCTGGAGAAGGAGCAGTCGGAGCTCCAGCGCACGATCGAGGAGCTCGACGCGATCCTCGCCGACGACGCGCTGCTGCGGAAGGTCGTCTCCGACGAGCTGGCCGAGGTCGCCAAGACCTACGGGACGCCGCGCCGCACCGTGCTGCTGGAGTCGGCCGGTACGACGGTCACCGCGGCCGCCGTCCCCCTCGAGGTGGCCGACGACCCGTGCTTCGCCTACCTCTCCTCCAGCGGGCTGCTCGCCCGCTCCAACACCGCCGAGCCGCCGGGCTCGGGCGGCGGCCGCACCAACCACGACGTGATCGTCTCCGTCGTCCGGACCACCGCCCGCGGCGACATCGGGGTGCTCACGTCCCGGGGGCGCGTGATCAAGCTGGGCATGCTCGACATCAGCGCCGTGCTGCCGGCGTCGGCCAACGACCCCAACCTCCAGGGCGGGCTGCCGGTCAGCGAGGTGCTCCCCCTCGACGCCGGCGAGCGCGCGCTGGCCCTGACCGCGCTGTCCGCGGACGGACCGGGCCTGGCGCTCGGCACCCGCCAGGGCGTGGTGAAGCGGGTCAACCCCGACGTCCTGGGCCGCGACGACTGGGAGGTGATCAGCCTCAAGGACGACGACGAGGTGGTCGGCGCCCTCGACCTCGCCACCGGCGAGGAGACCCTGTGCTTCATCAGCGCCGGCGGTCAGCTGCTCCACTTCGGTGCCGATGGGGTCCGCCCGCAGGGCCGCTCCGGTGGCGGGATCGCGGGAATCAAGCTCGGCGCCGATGACCACGTCGCCTGGTTCGGCGCCGTCGACCCCGCCACGTCGGTGGTGGTCACCGCGTCCGGCTCCTCGACGGCGCTGCCCGGCACCGAGGCGGGCGCCGTCAAGGTGACGCCGTTCGGCGAGTACCCGCCCAAGGGCCGGGCCACCGGCGGCGTGCGCTGCCACCGCTTCCTCAAGGGTGAGGACACGCTGGTCTTCGCGTGGGCCGGCCTCGAGCCGCCCCGCGCGGCGGCCGCCAGCGGCGCCCCGGTCGAGCTGCCGCCCGCCACGGGCAGGCGGGACGGCTCCGGCGTACCCGGCAGCCAGCCCATCGCGGCCTGCGCAGGCCCCGTCGCGGCGCGGCTGGGCGCAGCCGCCGATGTGTCAGGCTGACCGCATGCTCCAGCGCCGCTCTTCCCCAGCACTTGCTGCCGCCCTGACGGCGGTCCTGGCGCTCGCGGGATGCAGTGGCGAGGATGCGGTCTCCGACGGCAAGAGCCCCGAGGACGTGATGGCGCTCGCCAAGACCACGCTCGACGAGACCTCCGGCGTGCGGCTGTCGCTCTCGGCCAGCAACATGCCCTCCGGCGTCACCGCGATCAGGTCGGCGTCCGGCGTCGGGATCCACCCGCCCGCGTTCGACGGCACCCTGACGGTCGTGCTCTCCGGCACCGACTTCGAGGTCCCGGTGATCGCGGTCGACGACACGGTCCACGCCCAGATCCCGCTGACGCCCGGCTGGTCCAAGGTCGACCCGGGCGAGTACGGCGCCCCCGACCCCGCCGCGCTGATGAGCCCCGACGCCGGCTTCTCCTCCCTGCTGCCCGCCAGCGACGACCTGGAGCAGGGCGAGAGCGTCCGCGGCGGCGAGGACAACAAGGAGGTGCTCACGGAGTACACCGGCACCGTGCCCGGCGACGTGGTGAGCAACGTGATCCCGAGCGCGGAGGGCGACTTCGACGCGTCGTACACGATCAGTGCCGAGGGTGAGCTGCGCGAGGCCGTGCTGACCGGGGTCTTCTACCCCGACACCGAGGCGATGACCTACACGATCGGCTTCGACGACTACGGGACCGAGCAGGAGATCACTGCTCCGTGACCCCCAGAAGATGAGCGCTTCCCGGCCGAGGCTGCTGCTCGGCCTCGCCGCGGTGGCCGTGGCGTTCGCGGCAGCGGACACCTACGTCGTCGTCCTGGCCCTGCCGGAGATGATGAATGCGGTCGGGGTCCCGATCGACCAGCTCCAGCGGGCGGCGCCGATCGTGTCCGGCTTCCTGCTGGGGTACGTCGCCATGCTGCCGCTGATCGGCCGGATCGCCGACCTGCGCGGCCGGGTGCCCGGTCCTGGTCGCCGCCCTGGTCGTGTTCGCCGCCGGCTCCCTGGTGACCGCCCTGGCCTACGACATGCCGAGCATGGTCACCGGTCGCTTCCTCCAAGGTGTGGGCGGCGGCGGGCTGGTGCCGGCCACGCTCGCCCTGGTCGCCGACCTCTACCCGGTCGACCGCCGCGGCGTACCCCTGGGCGTCGTCTCGGCGGTCCAGGAGCTGGGCAGCGTGCTCGGGCCGCTGTTCGGCGCGGTCGTGCTGGCCTTCGCCGACTGGCGGGTGATCTTCGGCATCAACCTGGTCGTCGGCCTCGTCCTCGCCGCTGCCATCCGCGCCCTGGCCGACCCGGCGGTCGAGGTCCGCGGTCGCCGCGCGAGCCGTCGCAAGTCCCCGGAAGTCGCGCCGACGCCCGACCGTGCCGGGCGCCCTCCTCCTCCTGATCACGCTCGGCGCGGGCGCGCTGGTCTTCACCCAGCCCGCTCCCCTGCTGCGCGACCTGACCTGGGGCCAGCTGTTCATCCCGGTCATCGGGGACGGCCGATGGCTGACGGCGACCGGCCTGGTCGCGATCGTCGCGGCCGCGCTGTTCCTGGTGCGCTGCCTCACCGCCGCGCGTCCGCTGGTCGACCTGCGCGACTGGGCGCGGCGCCACCCGTGACGCCGACCTGGTCGGCTCGCTCTTCCTCGCCGCCGCGCTGGCGGGGGTCATCCTGGCGTTCGCCACCGCCGACCCCAAGGTCCAGGTGTTCTCCGACCAGGGGCTCTGGTACCTCCTCGGCTCCGCGGTCGCCGCCGTCGCGTTCGTCCTCCACCTCCGCCGCGCCGACGCGCCACTCGTCCCGCGCGGCACGCTCCGTCGTACGCCGGCCTGGGGCTCGCTCCTGGTCAGCTTCTTCGTCGGCGCCGCGCTGATCGCCGCCCTGATCGACATCCCGATCTTCGCGCGGACCACGGTGCACTCCGACAGCCAGCTGATGGCGGCCCTGGTCCTGGTGCGCTTCCTGGTGGCGCTGCCGGTGGGGGCCGTGCTGGGCGGCTACCTGACCCGCGCGCTCCCCGCCGGCGTGGTCACTGCCGCCGGGATGGCCTGCGCCGCCGTCGGCTTCGTGCTGATGAGCCGCTGGGGGCTGACCAGCCTCGAGGACGCGTCCTCCAACGTGGCGTTGCTGCTCGGCGGCTTCGGCTTCGGGCTGGCACTGGCCCCGGTCAACGCGGCGGTGCTCGCCAGCACCGACGACGACGTCCACGGGCTGGCCAGCGCCCTGGTCGTCGTGGCCCGGATGGTCGGGATGCTGGTCGGCATCTCGGCCCTGACCACGATCGGGCTGCGCCGCTACTACGCCGAGCAGGCCGACCTCCCGGAGCCCAGCGACGTCTGCGACGGGAAGACCCGCTGCGCGGAGTTCACCGACCTGTTGAGAGTCGCCGGGATCGCGCAGGAGCAGACGGTCTTCCTGGGTGCCGCGCTCTGCGCCGTCGTCGCCGGCGTCCTGGCGCTCGTGCTCTTCCGCTCGGCCGGCACCCGGTCCGTGGACGCGCGCGAGATGCTGCGCTCGGCCGGCTCGCAGGGTCCGCTAGCGTCCTGCCCGTGGCTGACTTCGACGACCTCATCGCCGCCAACCGCGCGTTCGCCGACTCCTTCGACCTCGGCGGCTTCGACGGCGTCGCCCACGCCGGCGTCGCGATCGTGACCTGCATGGACTCCCGGATCGATCCGCTCCGCATGCTCGGGCTGGACCACGGCGACGCCAAGATCTTCCGCAACCCGGGCGGCCGGGTGACGACGGCCGCGCTGGAGGCGCTCGTCCTCGGCGTCCACCTGCTCGGGGTGACACGGGTCCTGGTCATCCCCCACACCCGGTGCGCGATGACCGCCAACTCCGAGGCCGAGCTGCGCGAGCGGATCGGCGCCTCGGCCGGGCAGGACGCGTCCTGGCAGCAGTTCCACGTCATCGACGACCAGCTCGCCGCCCTCGAGGAGGACGTCCGCAAGGTCCGGGCCCACCCGCTCATCCCCGACTCGGTCCAGGTCGGCGGGTTCGTGTACGACGTCGACACCGGCCTCATCGACCAGAAGTTCTGACCCACCCTGGCCGGCGGTCAGCCCGCGGATCGCTGCCCCGCCTCACTCCGCGCGCGTTCGCGGTCCAGGCGGTGATGCGTTTCGAGCATCGCGTGACGCACGGCCAGACGGATCACCCAGTAGAGAACGGTCAGACCGAGGAGTGGCACCAAGAGCCCAAGCAGCAGTTCCATGGCGAGAGGCTACTGCGGCTGCGCGTTGCGTCTTGTGCGGTTGATCCGATTCACCTGGTGAGTTGGATCAACCACACAAGGAAGCCAGCTGGTCACTCAATGCGCCCGGTCTCCTCGCGCCACTTCTCCATGCGGCGACGGGACCGCCTCACCGACCACGGCTCGCGCGGCGGCCGGCCCCTGCGCTTCCGGCCGAACGAAAACGCGGAGGCGATGACGTCGAAGACGAGCTCGAGCAGGAACATCAGGCGTCGAGCGCCTCGACGTCGACCTCATAGGCGCCCTGGACGATGAACTCCTTGCGCGGCGCGACCTCGGAGCCCATGAGCAGCTCGAACACGGTCGCGGCCTCGTCGGCGTCGTCGATGGTGATCCGCCGGAGGGTACGGCGGCGCGGGTCCATGGTGGTCTCGGCCAGCTGGTCGGCATCCATCTCACCGAGCCCCTTGTAGCGCTGGACGGGGTCCTTCCACCGCACGTTCTTCTTCGACAGCTCGGCGAGCTTTCGCTGCAGCTCGTCGTCGGAGTAGGTGTAGACGTACTTGTCCATCCCCTTCTTGGGGTTGGTCAGCTCGATCCGGTGCAGCGGCGGGACGGCGGTGTAGACCCGGCCCTCCCGGATCAGGTCGGGCATGTACTTGAAGAACAGCGTGGCGAGCAGGCACCGGATGTGGGCACCGTCGGAGTCGGCGTCGGCCATGAAGATGATCCGGCCGTAGCGCCGCGCCTCGAGGTCGAAGGTGCGCCCCGAGCCGGCCCCGACCACCTGGATGATCGAGGCGCACTCGGCGTTCTTGAGCATGTCGCCGACCGAGGCCTTCTGGACGTTCAGGATCTTGCCCCGGATCGGCAGCAGCGCCTGGAACTCGGAGTTGCGGGCGTCCTTGGCCGTGCCGAGCGCGGAGTCGCCCTCGACGATGAACAGCTCGGTGCGCTCGTTGTCGTTGGCCCGGCAGTCCCGGAGCTTCGCCGGCAGGGCCGAGGACTCCAGGGCGTTCTTGCGCCGCTGGGTCTCCTTGTGCTGGCGGGCCGCGATGCGGGTCTTCGAGGCGCCGACGACCTTCTCCATCACCAGCTTGGCCTGGGCCTTCTCGGCCCGCTTGGTGGAGGTCAGGAACTTCTTCAGCTCCGCGGACACCACCTTGCGTACGACGCCGCGCGCGGCCGGCGTACCGAGGATCTCCTTGGTCTGGCCCTCGAACTGCGGCTCGGCGAGCCGGACCGTGACCACCGCCGTCATGCCCTCGAGCACGTCGTCCTTGACCACGTTGTCGTCGTTGACCTTCAGCGCCTTGGTCGAGCGCATCACGTCGTTGAACGTCGAGGTGAGCGCGGTCTCGAAGCCGCTGACGTGGGTGCCGCCCTTGGGCGTGGCGATCACGTTGACGAACGAGCGGACCTCGGTGTCGTAGCCGGTGTTCCAGCGCAGGGCGACGTCGACGGTGAGCTCCCGATCGACCTCCTGCGGCGTCATGTGCCCCTTGTCGTCGAGCAGCGGCACGGTCTCGGTGAAGGAGTCCTTGCCCTGCAGCCGGAGGATGTCGGTGACCGGCTCGCCGGTGGACAGGTAGTCGACGAACTCGGCGATCCCGCCGTCGTGGCGGAACTTCTCCTCGCGCAGGTCCTCGCTGTCGGGGCCGCGCTGGTCGCGGATCACCAGCTCCAGGCCGGGCACGATGTACGACGTCTGCCGGGCCCGCGTCAGCAGGTCGTCGAAGACGAACCGGGCGTCCTTGGTGAAGATCTGGCGGTCCGGCCAGAACCGGATGCGGGTGCCGGTCTTGCCCTTGGCGACCCGCTTGCCCTTGCGGGTCAGCCCGGACTTCGGCGTGAACGCGGCCTTCGGCCCGTCCCCGTCGAAGACGCCCGCGGCACCCCGGTGGAAGCTGATGCCCTGCTGGCTGGGTGAGCGGTCGACGTCGATGTCCATCCGGGCGGAGAGGGCGTTCACCACCGACAGGCCGACGCCGTGCAGGCCGCCGGTGGCGACGTAGGAGCCCCCGCCGAACTTGCCGCCGGCGTGGAGCTTGGTGGCGACCACCTCGACGCCGGGGAGTCCGGTCTTGGGCTCCTTGTCGGTGGGGATGCCGCGCCCGTCGTCGTGCACCTCGACCGAGTCGTCGGGGTGCAGGGTGACCTCGACGTGGTGCGCGGAGCCCGCCAGCGCCTCGTCGACCCCGTTGTCGATGATCTCCCACAGGCAGTGCATCAGCCCGCGGGTGTCGGTCGAGCCGATGTACATGCCCGGTCGCTTGCGGACCGCCTCGAGGCCCTCGAGGACCAGGAGGTGGGCCGCGTTGTAGGCGTTGTCGATCGTGGAGCTCCTGCTTCTCGGGTGGTCGGCCGGCCTCGTCGGTCGGGACCAATCCGGTCGTCGGTACGGGACCGAATCTACCTGCGACACGCCGAAGGACGACGGAAGGCACGCGTTACCGGGGAACCGGACGTCGTCGGTCTACCTTGGTCGAGAAGTCACGGTGTGGTTCACGTCACGATGTGGAAACGATCTGTCCCCCGGGCGGAAGTTTCGCAACCTGGCGACCCACACCGGCGTCACACTCAGCGAGATGAGGCATCTAGACAGTGCGGCGGATCCGAGGATTAGGAGTCGCCGCAACTGGGTAGGAACCGCATGATGGGATGGAGTGTCAGGCAACACGTCGAGGCGGGAATCTTTGAGACCGGCCGCTACGTTGAACCAGTCACCCGAAGAGAAATGAGGCCGATGTGACCACTGCTGTTGCCCCTGCCGCTCCCGCGCTGAGCGCCTCGGACCGCTGCGACCGCTGCGGCGCCCAGGCCTACCTCCGCGTCGAGCTCCAGACCGGCGGCGAGCTTCTCTTCTGCGCTCACCACGCCCGCGAGCACGGTGAGGCGCTGCGTGAGATCGCGGCCAACGTCGTCGATGAGACGCACAAGCTCGCCGACACCCCGGCCGTCGCCTCCGACGGCGAGGCCTGACCGCCCCCTACGTCTTCCGAGACGGCCCCGGACCCCATGGGTCCGGGGCCGCGGTCATTTCGCGGCCTGCGCCGACACCTAGGGTGTCCCCGTGACCCTCACCGAAGTCTTCGTCGCGCTCGCGATCGCGGTCGGACTGATCGGGATCATCGTCCCCGTGCTCCCCGGGACCCTCCTCATCCTGGTGGCGATCCTGGTGTGGGCCATCGGGCTCGGTGGTGGCGCCGCCTGGACTGTCTTCGGTGTAGCCGCCGCGCTGATCGTCCTTGGCACCGTGGTGAAGTACGTCGTCCCCGGCCGCCGGCTGAAGGACGCCGGGATCCCGTCGCGGACCCAGTGGACCGGCGTGGCGCTGGCGATCCCCGGCTTCTTCGTGGTCCCGGTGGTGGGGCTCTTCCTCGGCTTCGTGCTCGGGGTCTACCTGGCCGAACGGCATCGCCTCGGCGCCGGCCCCGCGTGGCCCTCCACGCAGGCCGCGCTGCGTGCGGTGGGTCTGAGCATCCTCATCGAGCTCGTGTCCGGGGCGCTGGCGGCGAGCGTGTGGGTCGTGGGCGTCCTGGTCACGCCGTGATCGCGGTCGCACTGGCGCTGGTCTCCGCCCTGGCCTACGGGCTGTCCGACTTCGTGGGCGGCCTGGTGTCACGGCGTACGTCGGCCTGGTCGGTCGCCGTCGTCGGCGCCCTCGTGGCGGCGTTGTCCACCGCCGCGGCTGCTCCCTTCTTCGCGGGGCGCCCCGACGCCGGCGACCTGGCGTGGGCCGTCCTCGCCGGCGTCGGCAGCGGTGCCGGCGCAGGCTTCCTCTACCGGGGGTTCGCGGCCGGCCGGATGGGTGTGGTCGCGCCCGTCTCGGCCGTCGGCGCCGCGCTCGTCCCGCTCACCGTCGGCGTGCTCTCCGGAGAACGGCCCACGCTCCTGGCCTGGCTGGGGATCGGCATCGCCCTCCCCGGGATCTGGCTGGTCTCCCGCGAGCCCGCGCCGGCCTCGGGAGTCACCGCGACCACGGCCGCCGGTGTGGTGGACGGACTGCTGGCCGGGCTCGGCTTCGGGGTCCTCTTCGCCGCGCTCGGGCAGATCCCGGACACCGCCGGCCTGTGGCCGCTCGCCCTGACGCAGGCGCTGTCGGTCCCCGCCGTCGTACTGATCGCCAGCGCGGTCCGGGAGCCCTGGCTCCCGCGGCACCGGGCGGCCCTGCCCGCCGTGTGGTGCGGCCTGCTCAGCACCGTCGCCACCGCGACCTTCCTGCTGGCGACCCAGCGGGGCTACCTGACCGTGTCAGGCGTGCTGGCCTCGCTCTACCCCGCCTTCACGATCCTCCTCGCTGCGCTGGTGCTGAAGGAGCGCGTGCACCGGGCCCAGGGCGTCGGGCTCGTGCTGTGCGGGCTTGCGGTCGGGCTGGTCGCGGTCGGCTGAGCCGACCAGCCCGGTCCGGCAGACTGGCCCGATGCAGGGCTCGAGGGCGGTCGGGGCGTGGCTGCTCGTCGGCGCCGTGGCCGCTGCTGCCCGCCTGCACGGCCGGCGACTCGGAGCCACCGGAAGCGCCCTCGCCACGCGCGGCTCCCTCGTCAGGGCCCGGCGATCCGCGCCCCACCCGGGCTCCGGTGACCACGCTGACCGTGGTTGGCGACATCATGCTCGGCCGCGGAGTCGCGAGGCAGTCGGGCGGGGCGGCGGCCCGGCTGCGGCCGATGGCCCGCCACCTGCGAGCCGCCGACCTGACCGTCGGCAACCTGGAGAGCACGCTCTCCGATGACGGCCCGCCGCGGCAGGGTGACGACTCCTTCCACGCTCCCCCGTCGGTCCTCGCCGCGCTCGCGGACGCCGGGGTCGACGCGCTCTCCCTGGCCAACAACCACACCGGCGACTTCGGGGACCGCGCCCTGCTCGAGACCGTGCGCGCGTTCGCGGGCTCCCGGATCGCCGGGTTCGGCGCCGGCCGGGATCTCTCCGCGGCGAGCCGGCCCGCCGTACTCACCCGGAACGGCGTGCGGTTCGGGTTCCTCGGCTTCAACGCCATCGGCGAGACGCCGCGGGCAACGCCGGCCGCCCCGGGCGCCCTGTCGGTCCGGATGCCACCGCGCACCGGGCCGCTCAACCGTTCCGACCTCGCCCACGTGCTGGACGCCGTACGCCGGCTCGAGCGGCGGGTGGACGTGGTCGTGGTGCTGCCGCACTGGGGCACCCAGTACACCCACCGCGCCGAACCCGTGCAGCGCGCGGTCGGCCGCCGCCTGGTCGATGCCGGCGCGGACCTCGTCGTCGGCGGGCACCCCCACTGGGTGCAGGGCGTCGAGAGGTACGGCGGTGCCGTGGTGGCCCACTCGCTGGGCAACTTCGTCTTCGACATGGACTTCATGGAGCAGACCATGGAGGGGGTCACGCTGACCGCGACCTTCCGCGGCGACCGGCTGGTCGAGACCGAGCTGACGCCCTACCGCCTCGACGCGACCTTCACCCCGCGGCCGGTCACTGGCAGGGCGGCGGCGAACATCCTCGGCGACGTCCGGTCCCACTGACCGACCTTCCTCAGCGGAGCCAGGCGAGCACGATCCTGCCGACCCGGCGCAGCTGGGCCGGGTCCACGACGGAGGGCACGTCGGCCGCGCTGTGATAGGCGGCGTACGGCGTGCTCCCGAGCCGCACTCCGGGAAGCCCGGCGCGGACGAAGGACCAGTGGTCGCTCGAACGGTTGAGCTCCGCGACCGTCGCCACCCCGGCCCGCCGCGCGGCCGCCAGTACCGCGCGGCGGGCCGGGTCGACGCCACCGGTCGCCGACCCCACCGGGACCACCCGGCCGACCCCGACCCGGTCCAGCGACAGCATCCCGCGGACGGCCCGGCGCTCGGCACCGGCCAGCCGGGCGACGTACGCCCGCGACCCGTAGTGGTGGTCGGCGTCGGTCGGTCCGCGGGGCTCCTCGGCCCCGAACGCGACGAGCACGACGGGCAGCCGGGTCCGTCGCTCTGCCACCGCCGCCGCGACCGCGAGCAGCACCCCGATGCCCGAGGCGTTGTCCTCGGCACCCGGGAGCCTGCGGGACGGTGTCGAGGTGGGCGCCGAGGACCAGGTGCGGCTCCTCCGAATCGAACCCGCGCGGGGTCGCCACCACGTTCGCCGACTCCCCCGCCGCGACCCGAACGCCCCACGACAGGCCGCCCGGCACCGCGACCCGCTGGCGGCGTACGTCGTACCCCTCCCGTCGCAGCTGTCGCTCGACCCATCCGGGCCGCCCGCTCGAACGCGGGGCTCGTGGCGTGCCGGGGACCGATGGCGCCCGCAGAGGTGGCGCACCGTGCGGACCGCGATGCCGACGTCGAGGTCCGCCGGACCGATCCACGGCGTCCGGAGGGCCGGCGACGGCGCCGGGGACGGTTCGCTGCTCGAGGTCCTGGGTGCGTTCGTGGGCGCGGTCCTGGCCGGGCGGTCCGGCTCGGGCTGCGCTCGAGCAGCCGCCGGCGACCAGCCCCAGCGTCAGGAGCACCACCGCGGCGCGCACCTGCCCAACGTAGCCCGCGAGTTCGGCGATTCCGCCACGAAGTCGCGGCTCCTTGCCTACCGTCGTGGTCCATCCATCGTGGGGGAATCATGGGGAACTCTGGGGGTGCGGGCTCGTGGGCCGCGCGGCACCCGCTGCTCGCGACCGTGCTCGCGGTCGTCCTGCTGACGTGGACGTTCAGCGCGGCGTTCGGCGACGACGCGGACCAGCGACGGAGCTCGGACTCCTCCGCGACGCAGGAGACCGGAACGGCCGACGACGAGCCGACCGACAACGCCGGAGGACGAGCGCACCGAAGCGGACAAGAAGGACAGCAAGAAGTCCGACGGGCAGCGCAAGGACCGCAAGGCCGGGCGCGGAGGCCCCGCTGCGAAGCCCGCGACGGCGACGAAGCCGAGCCCGAAGCCCGACCCGGCGCCCGAGCACCTTCCTGGTGACCCGGATCGTCGACGGAGACACCCTGGAGCTCGGCAACGGGCAGACGGTCCGGGTGGTCGGCATCGACACGCCCGAGGTCGGCGAGTGCGGCTACGACCGGGCCTCGGCCCGGCTCGGGCAGCTCGTGCTCGGCCGGCAGGTCCGTCTGGTCCGCTCCGACGAGGACCGCGACCACTACGGCCGGCTGCTGCGGTACGTCGACCTCGGCTCGATGGACGCCGGCTACCGCCTGATCGACGAAGGCCTGGCGATCGCCCGCTACGACTCGCGCGACGGGTACGGCTACCACCCGCGCGAGCCCCGGTACGTCGCCGCCGACCGTTCCAGCCGCCCGCTCTGCCCGAAGAAGCCGGTCGCCGTCGCCGCGCCCGCCCCGGCACCGGCCCCGGACCCCGGCGGGAACTGCGCACCGGGCTACCGCCCGTGCGTGCCGTCGTACCCGCCGGACGTCGACTGCGCCGACGTGAACGGGCCGATCTCGGTCAGCGGTTCCGACCCGCACGGGCTCGACGCCGACGACGACGGCACCGCCTGCGAGTAGGACCGGGGGGCGATCGGACGAAACGTCTGACTGCGGCGCAGACCCCGATCTAGCCTCGACCTCGGCCGCTCATTCCGAGCGGCCGTTTCATCGACTCGGGGGATCCGAATGAGCATCAACCGCAAGGCGGGCGCCGTCGCGCTCGCGATCGTCGCCACCACGTCCAGCCTGGCGCTGACGACGCCGGTCTCGGCTCACACGACCGGCATCCACGACAACTGCACCAACCTCAACAAGAAGTGGCCGCACGGCGTCGGCACCCGCTGGGCCGTCGACAAGACCAGCGGCACCAAGGTGAAGAACCTCTACAAGAACAACTTACGCGTACTGGCGCGCCGATTGCGGCACAACCCCGATCCTGGACCGCGACAACGACCGCATCGCCTGCGAGAAGCTCTGACGGACACGGCGCGGCATGTCGGTGGCGTGCCCGTGCTCATCCGGTCGCCACCGACCGGACGGTCTTCAGTCCAGGTAGTCGCGCAGGACCTGCGAGCGCGACGGGTGGCGCAGCTTCGACATCGTCTTGGACTCGATCTGGCGGATCCGCTCGCGGGTGACGCCGTAGACCTTGCCGATCTCGTCGAGCGTCTTGGGCTGGCCGTCGGTGAGGCCGAACCGCATGCTGACCGACGCCGGCCTCGCGCTCGGAGAGGGTGTCGAGCACGGCGTGCAGCTGCTCCTGGAGGAGCGTGAAGCTGACCGCGTCGGCCGGGACGATCGCCTCGGAGTCCTCGATCAGGTCACCGAACTCGGAGTCGCCGTCCTCGCCGAGCGGGGTGTGCAGGGAGATCGGCTCGCGGCCGTACTTCTGGACCTCGATGACCTTCTCGGGGGTCATGTCGAGCTCCTTGGCCAGCTCCTCCGGCGTCGGCTCGCGGCCGAGGTCCTGGAGCATCTGGCGCTGGACACGGGCCAGCTTGTTGATCACCTCGACCATGTGGACCGGGATCCGGATGGTCCGGGCCTGGTCGGCCATGGCGCGGGTGATCGCCTGCCGGATCCACCAGGTGGCGTACGTCGAGAACTTGTAGCCCTTGGTGTAGTCGAACTTCTCCACCGCGCGGATGAGTCCGAGGTTGCCCTCCTGGATCAGGTCCAGGAACAGCATGCCGCGGCCGGTGTAGCGCTTGGCCAGGGAGACCACGAGCCGCAGGTTCGCCTCGAGGAGGTGGTTCTTGGCGCGGCGGCCGTCCTCGGAGATCCACTCGAGCTCCTCGAGCACCTTCGCGCTGATCTTGCCGCCCTTGCCGAGCTTCTCCTCCGAGAACAGGCCGGCCTCGATCCGCTTGGCGAGCTCGACCTCCATCTCGGCGTTGAGCAGGGGCACCTTGCCGATCTGCTTGAGGTAGTCCTTGACCGGGTCGGCCGTCGCACCGGCGACCATCACCTGCTGCTCGGGCTCGCCGGCGTCGTCGGCGTCCGAGACGACGAACGTGGCCTGCTTCTCGTCCTGCTCGATCGTCGGATCGACCTTGACGTCCTTCTCGAACTGCTCGTCGGGAATGTCGGGAAGGATCTTCTTGCCGTCGGGGCCGAGGACGACGGGCGCGAGCTCCTCGGCAGGGGTCGCGGTGGCCGAGCCGGCCTTCTTGGCGGTGGTCTTCTTCGCCGCCGCCTTCGTCGTGGCCTTGGCGGCGGTCTTCTTGGTGGTGCGGTCTTCGTCGCCGTCGCGGCTGCCGCCGGCGCCTTCTTGGCGGCGGTCTTCTTCGCCGGGGCCTTCTTCGCCGGCGCCTTGGCGGCCGTGGCGGCCTTCTTCGCGGACGCCGTCTTCTTCGCCGCCGTCGCGGTGGCCTTCTTGGCCGGTGCCTTGGCAGCCTTCTTCGCCGCGCTCGCCGTGGTCGTCTTCCGCGCGCTGCGCGCGGCGACGGTGCGGGAGGTCGTGGGCGGGACGTCGACCGAGATGCCGCGGCTGCTCAGGTGGGCCAGCAGCGCCTTGAGGTGGCGGGGCTCGATCGCGGCATCCTCACTGGCCTGGCGCACGTCGTCGGGACTCAACGATCCGGTGGGCGCGCCCCGCTCGATGAGTGCCACGACGGCGGGGTGGGCAAAAACCTCGGCGGGAGCGATCTTGCGCGGGTTCGAAGACACGAACACCTCTCGTCAGGAGCATGGGGGCGCGGCAAGGCCCGGTAACGTCAAGAGCCGCGCGGGCCATTCTGCCACGGGGACGAAGCGCACCCCGAACTCGCCCCGCCACCGTCGACCCGATCACCCGCGTGCGGCGGCCTTCTTCTGCTTCTTGTAGTCCCGCACCTTCTGCAGAGACGCCGGGTCGACCACGTCGGCGACCGAGCGGAAGCCCTCCTCGGCGTACGCCCCGGTGGCGGCCTCCCAGCCGTCGGGCCGTACGCCGAGCTGCTTGGCGAGGAGGGCGACGAAGATCTGCGCCTTCTGCTTCCCGAAGCCCGGGAGCGCCATCACCCGCTTGAGCAGGTCCGCGCCGGACCCGGCCCCGGTCCACAGCCGGGAGGCGTCACCGTCGTACTCCGCGACCACCAGCGCGGCCAGGGCCTGGAGCCGGGCGGCCATCGAGCCGGGGAACCGGTGGATGGCCGGCGGCGTGGCGCAGAGCGCCGCGAACTCCTCCGGGTCGGCGGAGGCGATCTGCGCCGGATCGAGCGTCCCGAACCGCTCCAGCACCTTGGCCGGCCCGCGGAACGCGTGCTCCATCGGGTACTGCTGGTCGAGCATCATCCCGACCACGAGTGCGAACGGGTCGTCGGTGAGCACCTGGTCGGCGGCGTCGTCGCCGGTGATGTGGATGGTCATGGTTCCCATCCTGCCGCAGCTGCGACCGCATGCGCTTGTCGTGCCGGATTGGCCCCATGCGTTCCGGCCAGCGGGCAAACGCGTCGGTTGGCACGATCCAGTGGGGCGCCGCGGATGCGTTTGCCCGCTCAGCGGCACGAGTCGGCCCGAGCGTCACCGGCGGAGCTCCGGTCAGCCGCTGGCCTTGACCGCGAGCACGGGGCAGGTCGAGTCGAGCAGGACCCGCTGGGCGTTGCTGCCCAGGATCAGCTTGCCGACCGGTGAGCGGCGGCGCAGGCCGATCACGATCAGCTCGGCCGACACGTCCTGGGCGATGGAGATGAGGTCCTCGGCGGGTTCGAACCCCCGGACGAGCTGACGGAGGTCATAGCTGACCCCGGACTCGTCGAGCGTCGCCTTCACCTTCTCCAGCTCGCTCTCGGCGCGCTGCGAGGCGGACCGGTCGAAGTCCTGCCCACCGCGGTGACTGTTCACGACGACCACCTGCGACCCGCGCAGCTTGGCCTCCTCGATCCCGCGCGCCAGCGCGGCCTCACCCTCCGGCTTGGGCACGTAACCCACGACCACGGTCCCCATTGACCCCTCCTCGACTCCACGACTGCTTTCTCGGCACGCTACCGAATCCGGGCACCGGTGGGCAGGCCTGTGGAGGGAGGACGGCGCGTCCTCGTCGTTCCGGGCAGGCTGGAGCCGTGCCCGTGCTGACCGAACCCGTCGCCGCTGCCACCCGTCGTGCGCTGCGGCGCGCCGTACTGGAGCTGGTGACCGGCGACCCCCGCCGGGTGTTCCCGCCGGCGCTCCACGTCGGGACACCCGGGGGTCGGCGCGCCTCGATCCCGCTCGCCGTCCCCGACCGGCTCGGCCACGGGCTGCGGACCGACCTGGTGGCCGCGATGCTGGCCCACGTCGCCCGGGAGGACCCGCTCGGCGCCGACGGCGGTGCGCCCGTCGTCTGGCTGACCCGCCCCGGCCGGCACACCCTCGAGGACCTCGACGCGGCCTGGCTGGCCGCCACCGGGTCGGCCTGCGCCGAGGCCGGGGTCTCGCTGACCATGGTGGTGATCACCCGGGACGGGTGGTGGGACCCCCGCAGCGACGTGCGCCAGGTGTGGCGCCGGCTGCGGCAGCGGTGAGGGCAGCGACGAGCGCTAGTCCCAGGTGTGCACCGGCTCGTTGGAGTGCATGTTGCGCCGGTACTCCAGCAGGGTGGCGCGCAGGGCGTCGTAGCGGTCCAGGTCGCTGCGCGCGTGCATCCTGTTCGCGAACCACTCGGCGCCGTTCGTGCCGTCCAGGCAGCGCTGCTCGATGATGCCGAGCAGCCGGTCACGGACCTCCGCCGCCACCCCCCAGGAGTCCAGGCCCTCGTGGGCCATCGGCAGCAGCCGGCGCAGCACGAGCTCGGTGGCCCGCACCTGGCCGATCCCCGGCCAGTAGACCTGGGCCTCGATGCCGTGCTCGGCCGCCACGTGGAAGTTCTCCTCGGCGGCGCTGAACGACATCTGCGACCACAGCGGACGCTGGCTCTCCGCGAGGTAGCGGACCAGCCCGAAGTAGAAGGCGGCGTTGGCCATCATGTCCGAGACCGTGGGGCCGGCAGCGAGGACGCGGTTCTCCACGCGCAGGTGGGGCACGCCGTTGGCGATGTCGTAGACCGGCCGGTTCCAGCGGTAGATGGTGCCGTTGTGCAGCCGCAGCTCGGCCAGCTCCGGGGTGCCGCCGTCCTCCAGCACCTCGAGCGGGTCCTCGTCCTCGGTGATCGGGAGCAGGGCCGGGAAGTAGCGGACGTTCTCCTCGAACAGGTCGAACACCGAGGTGACCCACCGCTCGCCGAACCACACCCGCGGCCGCACGCCCTGGGCCTTCAGCTCCTCGCTGCGGGTGTCGGTGGCCTGCTCGAACAGGGGGATCCGGGTCTCCCGCCACAGCTCCTTGCCGAGGAGGTACGGCGAGTTGGCGCCCACCGCCAGCTGGACCGCCGAGATCGCCTGGCTGGCGTTCCAGTACGACGCGAACTGGTCGGGCGAGGTCTGCACGTGCAGCTGCATGCTCGTGCACGCCGCCTCGGGCACGATCGAGTCGGCCGTCGTGACCAGGCTCTCGGCACCGGCGATCGAGATCGCGATGTCCTCGCCGCGCGCGGACATGATCTGCTCGCTCAGCAGCTTGTAGCGGGGGTTCGCGCTGAGGCTGTCCAGGCCGAGGTGCCCCTCCGCGAGGGTCGGCAGGATGCCGATCATCACCATGTGGGCGCCGACCTCGGAGGACTTGCTCTCGGCGTCGTTGAGGCTGCGCCGCAGGGTCTCCTCGAACGCGGACAGCCCGTCCTCGCGCAGCTTGGCCGGTGGCACGTTGATCTCGATGTTGAACTGGCCGAGCTCGGTGACGAAGTCGGGGTCGGCGATCGCCTCGAGCGCCGCGGCGTTCTTCAGCGCCGGGTCGCCGTCGTCGTCGACGAGGTTGAGCTCGACCTCGAGGCCGGTCATCGGGTCGTCGGTGTCGAACTGCTCCTCGCGGAGCATCCGGGCGAAGACGTCCAGGCACCGGCGCACCTTCTCCCGGTGCCGCGTCCGGTCAGCGCGGGAGAACTCCTGTGCCTCGACTTCCTCGCCCATGACCCGACCTTAGGGTTCGGGCCGTCCGCAGGCGAGCATTCAGGCGGGGTCCTGCCGGGCGAACACCTCCTCCCAGGCGGTCGGCGGCACCGCCGAGGCCAGCAGGTCTCCGACCAGGTGCGCCAGCGAGTGGTCGGGGTCGGCGGTGATGCGAACGGTCGACGGCGCACCAGGCGAGGGCGCCGTGGCCGGCCACCCAGGCGGCGAACCCGAGGACCGCCGCCACGTGGGAGACGAGGTCGTCGGGGGCCCGCCGGACCAGGTCGCTCCAGAAGGCGACGCTCTGCTGGGCGGTCTCGCGACGCAGCGGCGACCAGGCGGCGTCGCGGAGGTCGGGGACGGCGAGGGCCTGGAGCAGCGCCGCGGCCTCCGCGTCGTCGGGGACGGAGCATGCCGCCACGTGTCGCTCGACGACGCTCCGGACCCACCCGGCGGTCACCGGCGACCCCGTGCGGGCCTCCTCGACGCTCCGGACGCGGGCCGGCTCGGCGTCCAGGGTGGCGGCGAGGGCCTCCCGCGAGCGGTGGGTCACCTGCCCCTCGACCACGGAGGAGACCAGGAAGGGTGGGCGGAGATGTCGTAGGGCACCCCGCCCGGCGGCGCCGCGCGGCGGGACCGCAGCAGTGGGTGCCACCGCTCGCCGTCGGCACGCAGCACGTCGTAGACCGTGATCCCGGCCGACCGGAAGGCCCGGACCAGCCGCCGGGAGAGCCGCTCCGCGGGCAGCTCCGTCGGCGCTGTAGATCACGAAGAACACCTCGCGCACGCCGTGCCGCAGCGCGGGCTCGCGCAGCGACTCGACCAGCGGGTCGACGGGCTCGCCGACCTCGGGCAGGTCGACGCGGGCGTGGAAGGTGGTCGCGCCGCCGAAGGTCAGCATGACGACGGAGTCGGTGGGGCTGAACCCGAGCACGAGGGGCACGACGGCGAGGACGTCCTCGGGCGATCGGGCGGTCAGGGTGGTGGTCATGCGCGACACGCTGCCCGTGACGTGCCCCGTTCCGCGGGGCGCGGGCGATCGCCTGTGGAGGAGCGCGTCCGGCGCCTGCGCTGTGGACGTTCCGCGGGCCGGTAGTTTGCGACCATGCGTCCGGTCGCCTCGGTGCTCCACCTCGACCTGGACGCCTTCTTCGCCGCGGTCGAGCAGCGGGACAAGCCGTCGCTGCGCGGCAAGCCGGTCGTCGTCGGCGGCGTCGGCGGTCGGGGCGTGGTGGCGACGGCGTCGTACGAGGCCAGGAAGTACGGCGTCCGCTCGGCCATGTCGACCCGGGAGGCGCGCTCCCGCTGCCCGCACGCGGCGTTCCTGACGGGCCGGTTCCACGCCTACCGGGCGGCCAGCGAGGCGGTGATGAAGGTCCTGCGGGACGCCTCGCCGCTGGTCGAGCCGCTCTCGCTGGACGAGGCGTTCGTCGACCTCGCCGAGGCCGGGCTGACCGACCTGGAGGTCCCCACCGTCACCGCGACGGCCGAGGAGATCCGCGCCCGGGTCGCCGAGGTGACCGGCGGCCTGACCGCGTCCGTGGGCATCGGCACCTCGAAGTTCATCGCCAAGGTCGCCAGCGACCTCGACAAGCCCGACGGACTGGTCGTCGTCGCGCCCGGGACCGAGCAGGACCTGCTCCGCCCGATGCACGTGACGGTGATCCCCGGCGTCGGCCCGGCGACGGCGGAGCGGCTGCGGCGGGCGGGCATCCACACCGTGGCCGACCTCGAGCGGGTCAGCCTGGACGAGCTGGTCCGGCTGCTCGGCAAGGCGCACGGCGCGGGGCTCCACGCGCTCGCGCGTGCCGAGGACGACCGGCCCGTCGTCCCGGAGCGCGAGGCGAAGTCGGTCAGCGTCGAAGGCACCTACGAGACCGACCTGACCGACCGGGTGCTGATGGAGGCGATCCTGACCCGGCAGGCCGGCAGCGTGGCCGAGCGCCTCCGCAAGGGCGGGCTGTCGGGGCGGACGGTGACGATCAAGGTGCGGCTGCACGACTTCACCACGCTCAATCGCTCCACCACCCTGCCCTCCCCCGTCGACAGCACGACCACGATCGCCAAGCTCGCCCGCGGCCTGCTCGCCGAGCTCGACACCTCCGGCGGCGTGCGCCTGCTCGGGGTCGGCGTCTCCGGACTGGCGGACTGGATCCAGGACGACCTCTTCGGCGACGACCTGATGGGCGACGACGCGGCCGAGGAGGACGACGCCGCCGACCCCCGGGCCGAGCCCGACGCCCCGCCGCCGGCCCGCCACCGTCCCGGGTGGGCACCGGGCATGGACGTCGTGCACGAGGAGCTCGGCCGCGGCTGGGTCTGGGGGTCCGGGCGTGGGGTGGTGACGGTGCGGTTCGAGACGGCCGAGACGCCGGCCGGCCCGGTCCGGTCCTTCCCCGTCGACGACGCCGCGCTCACCCCGTGGCGCCCCCCGGAGCCGGAGCGCGAGTGAACCGCACCTGCTCGCCCGGACGCAGCTGCCCGCACTGCCACAGGTCCACCCGGTCGACGACCGCGACCACGGGGTAGCCGCCCGTGGTCGGGTGGTCGGCCAGGAACACCACGGGCTGACCGTCCGGCGGTACCTGCACCGCACCCAGCACCATGCCCTCGCTGGGCAGCTCGTCACCGCGCGCACGAGCAAGGCGCGTGCCCTGGAGCCGCAGGCCGACACGGTTGGAGTCCTGGCGGACGGTGTACGGCGCGGCGCACAGCCCCGACAGCGGGTCGTCGTCGAACCAGTCGGCGCGTGGGCCCGGCCGGAGCCGCAACGTTCCCTCCTCCGGGGGCCGGGGCGTGTCGAGGGGGAAGGGTGCTCCGGTGGGCTTGCCGACGGGCAGTCGCGCACCCTCCGCCACGCGTGGCGGTCCCACCCACCCCAGCGTGTCGGTCGACCGCGACCCCAGCACCGGCTCGACGTCGATCCCGCCGGCGACCGCGACGTAGGACCGGACGCCGGTCCTCGGCTCGCCCAGCCGCAGCTCGGCGCCGGCGGGGACGAACACCGCCTGGCCGTGGGCCACCTGACGTCCGTCCACGGTCACCGGACACGGCGCCCCGGTGACCGCCACCCAGTGGCCCGTTTCGGCCCGGGCGGCGAAGCCACCCAGGGTCACCTCGAGCAGGGCGCAGTCGGGGTCGGTCCCCACGAGTCGCCGGGCCAGTCCGGCAGCGCGGCCGTCGAGCGCGCCCGCCCTCGGTACGCCGAGATGGGCGAGGCCGAAGCGCCCACGATCCTGGATCGTGGTCAGCGGGCCGGTGGCCAGGACCGTGAAGGTCATCGCGGGACGAACCTCACCCGGGTCCCGGGTGCCAGCAAGGCGGGGCTCTCGCGGGTCGCGTCCCAGAGGGCTGCGTCGGTGGTGCCGAGGATCTGCCACCCGCCCGGTGAGGCGGTCGGGTAGACCCCACACCATGCGCCGGCGAGGGCGACCGCCCCGGCGGGGACCTTCGACCGCGGCGACGCGAGCCGCGGCACGGCGCGGTCCCCGGGCAGCCCCTCGAGGTAGGCGAAGCCGGGTGCGAACCCGCAGAACGCCGCGACGTACTCGATCGAGGCGTGCAGCTCGACCGCCGCACCCTCGCTCAGGCCCCAGTGGTCGGCGACGAACCCGAGGTCCGCCCCGTCGTAGGTGACCGGCAACTCCACGAGGTCACCCGCAGGCGGGTCCAGCTCCGGGCTCCAGCCCGAAAGCCGCTCGGCCAGGGACTCCGGCTCCGGGATCCCGTCGAAGAGCACACCTGACGGCGCCCGGCACGATGTCGGTCGCCACCACCCCGGCGAGGCGCGCCCAGCTCGCCAGGGAACGGGCCGCGGCCGCGTCGTCGACCTCGACCAGCACGGCGTCGGGACCGACCGATCGGGTGCGCACGGGCACCAGTGTGGCGCAGAACGGTCCGAACCAGAACCGGTGCAAATAGGTGAGGGGCTCTTGATGGTATGAGCATCAAGAGCCCCTCAGTTCGACCGGAAACGGTGACGCCCGATCGATCGGAAAGCCTCGCCGATCCCGCCGTCCCCGTCACCGGGCCGACGCGGCGAGTTGCCTCGCCGAGTGGATCCTTGCTGCTGTTCCGATCCCCGAACCCACCGCGAAGGTGAGTTGGTAGGGAGAGTTCTACGGGCCGCGACGGGCCCGCACAAGGGTTTTCGGGAAAGAACTTTCACATTCCTTCAGTCCCACAGGGCCCTCCACAGAACCGGCCCGGAACGTCCACAGATCCGGGGCCTTCGTCCACAGTTTCCGGCCACCCCTGTGGACGGAGGCCGGCCGGATCAGAGGCCGCGCAGCACCAGTCCGGCGCGCTCCAGGGCGGCTCGGCAGGCGGCCGCGTGCGCGACCGCTCCGGGGGTGTCGCCGTGCACGCACACCGAGTCCACCTCGGCCGCGAGCTCCACCGCGCGGCTCGCGATCTGCGCGCTGTCGTCGAGCACCGCACCGGGCTGGTCGCGCGCAAGCAGCCGGCCGTCCGACGCGTAGCCGCGGTCGGGGAACCCCTCGGTGTGCGCCGTCCTTCCGGCCCGGGCGGCGAGCCGCAGCAGCAGACCCCCGGGCATGCCGAGGACCGGCAGGGAGCCCGATCCGTCGAGGACCGCGCGCGCCTGCTCCTCGTCGTCGATCACCCGGTGGTAGAGCGCCCCGTGCGGCTTGAGGTAGCGCAGCCCGACGCCCCTCCCCGGCGGCGATCGCGGCCAGCACCCCCACCTGGTCCGCGACCTGGTCCCGCAGGACGTCGTAGGCCACGTCGCGGGCGACCCTCCCGAAGTTCTCCCGGTCGTCGTAGGACACCTGTGCCCCGACCGAGACCCCGCGCCGGGCCGCCTCCGCACACACCGCGCGCATGATGGCCGGAGTCCCGGCGTGGTAGCCGCACGCCACGTTGGCGCTGGTCACGATCCCCAGCAGCCCGGCGTCGTCGGTGACCTCCTCGCCGAGGTCGGCGTTGAGGTCGACGGTGAGCTCGCCGATCGGGTCGAGCCGGCGATCGGAGGAGGTGGGCACGCGTCGACGCTAGCGCCCGGTGGATAGCCTGCGCCGCATGGATCCTGACGCGCCGCCCCTCGAACCCCCCGTCGCCCCCCAGCACCGCGTCACCCGCACCCACCATGGCCGCACCCGGGTCGACGACTACGAGTGGCTCCGCGGCAAGGGCGAGCCGGAGGTGACGGCGTACCTGGAGGCCGAGAACGACTACACGAAGGCGCGCACCGCCCACCTCGCGGACCTGCGGCAGTCGATCTTCGAGGAGATCAAGGCCCGCACGCGGGAGACGGACCTCTCGGTGCCGATCCGCAACCGCGGCCACTGGTACTACGCGCGGTCCTTCGAGGGCCGGGAGTACGGCGCCAGCTGCCGGGTCCCGGTTCGCCACGAGGACGACTGGACTCCCCCGCGACCCGACGAGGACTGCTCTCCCGACCAGCCCGCCCTCCCGGGCGAGGAGCTGCTGCTCGACCTCGACCAGCTCGCGCGACGGACACGAGTTCTTCTCCCTCGGCGGCTCCTCGATCAGCCCCGACTCCACCCTGCTCGCGTACGCGACCGACACCACCGGCGACGAGCGGTACACCGTCCGGGTCAAGGACCTCGCCACCGGCGACCTGCACGACGACGAGATCACCGGCGTCCTCGGCGGCGTGACCTGGTCCCGCGACGGGCGCGACTTCTACTACGTGACCGTCGACGAGTCGTGGCGCGCCGACAAGGTGTGGCGACACCGGCTCGGCACGGCCCAGGCCGCCGACGAGCTCGTGCACCACGAGACCGACGGCCGGTTCTTCGTCGGCGTCGGCCGCAGCCGCTCCGACCGGTTCCTGATGGTGGCGAGCGGGTCGAAGACCACCACCGAGTACCGCTTCCTCGACGCCGACCGGCCGGACCTCGGGTGGCGGGTGTTCGCCCCGCGGCGGGAGGACCTCGAGTACAGCGTCGAGCACGCCGTCGTCGCCGGCGAGGACGTCTTCCTCGTGCTGCACAACCGCACGGGGCCGGACTTCGAGATCGGCGTGGCGCCGGTCGAGCCGACCGCGGCGGCGGACTGGCGGGCGCTCGTCCCGCACCACGCCGCGGTCCGGCTCGAGGAGGTCGACGCGCACGCGGGGCACCTCGTCGTGCACCAGCGCAGCGACGGGCTGACCCAGCTGCGGATCCTCGAGCTCGGGGCCACCGGAGTGACCGACGACTACCTCGTGGAGTTCGACGAGGAGGTCTACACGATCGGGTCCGGCGCCAACCCGTCCTTCGACGCCCCCGTGGTGCGGCTGGGCTACACCTCGATGACGATCCCGGCCTCCGTCTACGACTACGACGTCCGCAGCCGGGAGCGCACCCTGCTGCGCCGCGCGCCGGTGCTCGGCGGCTACGACCCCGCCGACTACGAGGAGCACCGGTTGTGGGCGACCGCCGACGACGGCGAGCGGGTGCCGATCTCGGTCGTGGCGCGTCGCGACACGACGGCCGCGCGCCCCGTACCCCTCCTGCTCTACGGCTACGGCGCCTACGAGGCGTCCATCGACCCCTACTTCTCGATCGCGCGGCTCTCCCTCCTCGACCGGGGGGCGGCGTTCGCGATCGCCCACGTCCGCGGCGGCGGCGAGATGGGCCGCCGCTGGTACGACGACGGCAAGCTGGCGCACAAGGAGAACACGTTCAGCGACTTCGTCGCCTGTGCCCGCCACCTGGCGGAGACCGGCTGGACCACCCCCGAGCTGACCATCGCCGAGGGTGCCAGCGCCGGCGGCCTGCTGATGGGCGCGGTCGCCAACCTCGCCCCGGAGGCGTTCGGCGGGATCGTGGCCAACGTGCCGTTCGTCGACGTGCTGACCACGATGCTCGACTCCACCCTCCCGCTCACGGTCACCGAGTACGACGAGTGGGGCAACCCGGAGGGCGACCCGGCGGCGTACGACCGGATCGCCGGCTACGCGCCGTACGACAACGTCGCCGCGGTGGACTACCCGCCGATCCTGGCCGAGACCTCGCTCCACGACACCCGGGTGCTGTACGTCGAGCCGGCCAAGTGGATCGCCCGGCTCCGGGCCACGGCGACCGGCCGGCGGGACTTCCTGCTCAAGACCGAGATGAGCGCCGGTCACGGCGGCGTCTCGGGACGCTACAAGTCCTGGCACGACCGCGCGTTCTCGCTGGCCTGGATCCTGGACCGGATGGGCCTGGCCGACTCCGCGGGGCACCCCTGAGAAGTCCCTGAGAGTTCGGTTCCCGGGCAACTTCCGCGCCCGCTCACCCGTCCATTCCCATGAAGACTCCGAACCACGATTGACCGGGAATCTCCCGGGGCACGGAGTCGTTGGGACGAATGTGAGGCGGCGCGGCGACGTCACCTCGCGAAAAGGAGGCGGCGAGATGGCACCACGAACGGCAACGGCCCACACCCGCGAGATCGAGGGGCGCGACAGCGTCGGCCTCTACCTCGACGAGATCGCGCGCAACCCGCTGCTCGACGCCGCCACGGAGGTCGAGCTGTCCAAGACCATCGAGGCAGGGCTGATGGCCCAGCACCTGCTCGACACCGGCCGGGTCGCCCGGGCGAAGGGTGGCGCCCCGATGCGGGCCAGCCGCGAGGAGCTCGAGTGGCTGGCCGAGGAGGGCCAGAAGGCGGTGAACACGTTCATCACCGCCAACCTGCGGCTGGTCGTCTCCATCGCCCGCAAGTACGGCCGGGCGCAGATGCCGATGCTCGACCTGATCCAGGAGGGCAACACCGGCCTGATCCGCGCGGTCGAGAAGTTCGACTACGCGAAGGGCTACAAGTTCTCCACCTACGCGACCTGGTGGGTGCGCCAGGCGATCACGCGCGGCATCGCCCAGCAGGCGCGGGTGGTCCGGCTGCCCGTCCACGTCGTCGAGGAGCTCAACCAGGTCGGCGGCGCCCGCCGGACCCTGGAGCGTCAGCTCGGCCGCGAGCCGGGCCCCGAGGAGATCGCCACCGAGCTCGACATGGACGTCGACCGGGTCCTGGACCTGATGGCGTGGGGCCGCGAGCACGTCAGCCTCGACACCCCTGTCGACGAGGACGGCGACACCTCGCTGGGTGACCTGATGGCGCAGGAGACCTCCCCCGGCCCGGACCTCAGCGTCCTCGACGTGGAGTCCCGCGAACGGCTCAACGGCCTCGTCGGCCTGCTCGACGACCGGTCCGCCGACATCATCCGGTCCCGCTACGGACTCGTCGACGGACGGCAGCACAAGCTGGCCGACATCGGCGCCAAGCACGGCATCTCCGCCGAGCGGGTCCGCCAGCTCGAGCGCGAGGCGCTGCACAAGCTGCGCCGGCTGGGCGACCCCGACATCGCCGCGTGACCCGAGTGGGCGCAGTCTCGCGAGCGCAGCGAGCGAGTCGGTTTCGGTGGTCGAGTAGCGAGCGAAGCGAGCGTATCGAGACCTAGTACGCCGCCGCGGTCAGCGCCGCGGCGGCCTCCTGCGCGCGTCGTACGACGTCAGCGGGCACCCGCACCTGCTCGGCCCGCCGCTGCTGCCACAGCTGGAGCGCGACCACCCGGGCGGCGGCCTCCTCGGCCCGGCCACGCTCGACGGTGCCGCTCTTGATGGCCTTGGTCAGGGTGGCATGCGTGCCGGCCGTGTCCGCCGGCATCAGCAGCAGGTCGGCCCCGGCGTTGAGCGCGTCGACCGCGGGCAGGCCGCCGTTGCCGAGCACGCCCCCCATGCCCATCGAGTCGGTGATCGCGACGCCCTCGAACCCCAGTTCGTCGCGGAGGTAGTCGTAGACCTCGGGGGCCAGGCTCGACGGGGTCCCGGAGGCCATCGCCCGCACGTCGAGGTGGCCGATCATGATCGCCGGCGCCCCGGCGTCGACCGCCGCCTCGAACGGCACCAGGTCGCGCTTGCGCAGCTCCGCCAGCGGCGCGTCGATGACGGGCAGCACCTCGTGGCTGTCGGAGGTGGCTGCGCCGTGTCCGGGGAAGTGCTTGGTGGTCGAGACCACGCCCGCCTGCTCGTAGCCGGTCACGGCGGCGCCGGTCGCGGCCGCCGCGGTGCGCGGGTCCCCGGACGGCGACCGGGTCCCGATCGTCGGGTCGGCGGCCCCGATGGTGACGTCGGCGACCGGGGCGAAGACCCAGGTGAAGCCGAGCATCCGCAGCTCCAGCGCGGTCGCGGCCGCGGCCTCGCGGACGGCCGCCCGACCTGTCCGCGGGTCTGCCTGGAGCGCGGCGCCCGCGGTGGCGAACGGCGGGAACTCGGTCGCGATGCCGGCCAGGTGGGAGACCACGCCACCCTCCTGGTCGACGCCGATGATCGGCGGGTGCGTGCGGCCGTCGGCCCGGTGTGCCTCGGTCACCGCCCGCGTCGTGGCCCGCACCTGACCCTCGGCCACGACGTTGTCGGAGGTGACGCAGACGCCGGCCAGGTGGAGGTCGCGGACCAGCGAGCCGGGGACGGCGGGATCGGTGCCGGCGTACCGCCCCACGATCACCTGCCCGGCCAGCTCCTCCGGGCTCATCCCCGCGACCAGCTCCTCGGCCTGCGCCAGCTCGCCGGCGGTCGGCCCCCAGCCGAGCGGCTCGGCGGGGTCCTGGGTGGGCTCGGATCCGGCGGCGGCACTCTGCCGGCCACCACCGCCGCTGGGGGCGGTGTCGTCGGAGCAGCCCACCAGCAGGGCGCAGCCCAGCAGTACGGCGACGAGCAACCTCACGAGGGCTCCTCCCCGAGCTCGCGGTAGACCTCGGTGACGCGGCGGCGCAGCTCCTCCAGCGTCCCGGCGTTCTCGATCACGTGGGTGGCGATCGCCAGCCGGTCCTGGCGGGAGGCCTGGGCGGCGATCCGGGACTCGGCGTCCGCCGGCGTCCAGCCGCGCTCCTCGACCATCCGCTGCGACCTGGAGCTCCGCGGGGGCGTCGACCACGATCACCGCGTCGAAGGTGTCCGCCCGACCGCTCTCCGCGAGCAGCGGGATGTCGTGCACCACCACGTCGTCGGGACCCGCCTGCTCCTCGAGCTCCACGATCCGCTCGAAGACCAGCGGGTGCACGATCTCCTCCAGACGCTTCCGGGCCGCCTCGTCGTTGAAGACCAGGGTCCCCATCGCCGCACGGTCCAGGTCGCCGTCGGCGGTCAGCAGCTCCTCGCCGAACTCCTCGACGACCGCCTTCAGCCCGGGTGTCCCCCGCGCCACCACCTCACGGGCGAGCAGGTCGGCGTCGATGACCAGTGCGCCCAGCTCGGTCAGGATCGCCGAGACGGTGCTCTTGCCCGACGCGACGCCGCCGGTGAGTCCCACACGCATGGCGATCACCGTACGTCGTGGGCCGGCGGCCTCACCCACCCGGTCAGGCCGCGCGTCAGGGCTTGCGGGCGATCACCATGGCCTGGGTGCCGAAGCGGTGGGTGTCGATGTCGACGAAGCCGACGGTGGCGAGCAGGTCGGCGGCCAGGGGCACGGTCACCGGGCCGCCGCCGAGCACGTGTGAGGAGTGGATCAGGACGGCGGCCTCGAGTCCGTTCACGTCCTCGGTGGGGGTGGCCAGGGGCATGACCAGCCACCCGTCCGGCTTCAGGGCGCGGAACACCGCCCCCGCACCGTCGACCAGCGCGTTCCACGGGATGAACGGCTGGGGCAGCCAGGCCAGGTCGAAGACGTCCTCCGCCGACAGCTGGGCCACGGAGAGGTGCCGCAGCATGATCCGGTTCTGCAGCTTCGCCGCGATGATCTCCGCCATCGCCAGCTCGAGTGCCGGCTCCAGGACGTCGATGCCGAGCACGGCGACCCGCGGGAACCGACGGCACAGCGCGATCGAGACCGCGCCGACGCCGACCCCGACGTCGAGGAACCGCCCGTGCTCGGCGAAGGCCTCCCGCACGGAACGCATCCCGGGGATCAGCTGGTCCGCCATCATCTCGGCGGCGACGGCGCTGGCCCGCCCCTGGTTGAGCATCAGTGTCGTGTCCTGGGCGCCCCACCCGACCGCGGTCCCTCCCGCGTGCTGGAGTGCGCGCTGGAGCCGGGCGCGGATCCCGTAGCTCATCGTCTCGGGGTCCTGCAGTCGCGGGTCGTTCGCGCGCCACGCGCAGGTGGTCGCCCTCGGCGACGAGGAGACCCACCGCGACGAGCAGCTCGGCGTCGGCCAGGTCCATCGGGTCGGTGAGCTCGCCACCGGCCACCAGCCGCGCCCAGCTGCCGTTCCCCCCGAGACGGGCCATGGCCGCCATCACCATCGGATGCTCGAGCGGGTCGAGCCCCTCGGCGTCCCCCACTGTCATCGGCGTCTCCACCCTCGCTCCCCGTCAGGTTGGGAGGAGCCTGACAGATCCCCCGCCCCGGGTAAACGACCACGGCCGGGATACTGGTCGGATGCTCGATCCCGCCACGGACCTCACGCCCGGGGACCGGGTGGCCCTCCTGTTGCCCGGCTCGGCGGCGTACGTCGACGCGGCGATCGGCCTGCTGGCCGCCGGGCTGTTCCCGGTGCCGCTCGACCCCCGCCTGACGGAGGCCGAACGGACCAGCATCCTGGCCGACGTCCGGCCGGCGCTGGTCGTGGAGCACCCCGAGGCGCTGGCGCCGATCCTCGACCGGCTCGATCCTCGGGGGCTCCCCCTGGGCCGGCCGATGCACGTGACCAGCGGGACCACCGGCCGCCCGAAGGCGGTCGACTCGGGGCTGCTCTCACCGGCGCCAGGCCGAGGCGCTGCTCGCCGAGGAGCGCGACCTGTGGGGGTTCGCCGCCAGCGACGTGAACCTCGTGCTCAGTCCGCTCTACCACTCCGCGCCGCTGCGGTTCGGCATGGGCACGGTCCTGGCCGGGGGCCGGCTCAGCATCCCGGGGCCCTTCGACCCCGAGGCGCGTCACGCGGGCCATCGAGGCGGACCGTCCGACCACGATGTTCTGCGTCCCGACCCACCTGCAGCGCCTCTTCGCGTACTGGGAGACCGCAGGGGTCCCGGACCTCTCCTGCTTCCGTCTCGTCGCCCACGCCGGGGCGCCGTGCCCGCCGGCGGTGAAGCGGCGGCTGATCGAGCTCTTCCCCGCGGGCTCCACCTGGGAGTTCTACGGCGCCAGCGAGGGGCAGTTCACCGCCTGTCGCAGCGAGGAGTGGCTGGAACGTCCCGGCACGGTCGGGCGGGCGCGCCCAGGTCGCCGGCTGGAGCTCGACGAGGACGGGACGATCTGGTGCGAGGTGCCCGACCATGCGCGGTTCTCCTACTTCGGGGACCCGGACAAGACCGCCGCCGCGTGGCGGGCGCACCGCCGACGGGCGGGCGGGCGTTCACGGTCGGCGACGTGGGGCGGCTGGACGACGACGGCTATCTCTTCCTCGACGGCCGCCGCGAGGACCTGATCATCTCCGGCGGCGTGAACGTCTATCCGCTCGAGGTGGAGAACGCCCTGCGCGAGCACCCGGGGGTCGAGGACGTCGCGGTGTTCGGCGTGCCCGACGAGGCCTGGGGCCACCGGGTCTGCGCGGCGGTCGTGGGCCCGGCCACGGAGGCCGAGCTGGCGTCGTACGCCCGGGAGCGGCTGTCCCCACCCAAGCGGCCCAAGGAGTGGCGCTTCCTCGAGGAGCTCCCCCGCACGCTGACCGGGAAGGTACGCCGCGACCGGCTCGGCGGGGAGGCTAGCTCGCCTTCTCGCCGGTGAACGTACGGCGGTACTGCTGCGGGCTGACCCCGCGGGCGCGGGAGAAGTGGTGCCGGAGGGCGGCGGCGTTGCCGAAGCCGACCTCGCTCGCGATCCAGTCGACCGGGTGGTCGGTGAGCTCGAGGAACTCCTCCGCGGCCTGGATCCGCTGGGCGATCACCCAGCTGTGGGGAGTGGTGCCGGTCTCGGCACGGAACCGCCGGGCGAACGTCCGCGGCGACATGTGCGAGCGGCGGGCCAGCGCCTCGACACCGAGGTCCTCGTCGAGGTTCTCGATGATCCAGGTCAGCAACGGGCCGAGGGTCTCGGCGTCGCAGTCGGGCACCGGGCGGGCGATGAACTGGGCCTGTCCCCCGGAGCGGTGCGGTGGCACCACCATCCGGCGGGCGGCGTCCGCGGCCACCCGCGCCCCGAACTGCTGGCGCATCAGGTGGAGCGCGGCGTCGAGCCCCGCCGCCGAGCCGGCGCCGGTCACGATCGTGCCGTCCTGCACGTAGAGGACGTTCTCGTCGATGACCGCCTCGGGATAGAGCTCGGCGAGCGTGTCCACGTGCCGCCAGTGCGTCGTACACCTCCGGCCGTCGAGGAGGCCGGCCTCGCCGAGCACGAACGCCGCCGTGCAGTGGGCGAAGACGAGGGCGCCGCGCTCGTGGGCGGCGGCGACGGCCGCGGCCACCTCGGGCGAGGGCGCGAGGTAGTCGCGCTTGGGGGCGATGCAGACGAGGTCGGCGTCGGCGACCTCGTCGAGGCCGTGGTCGACGTGCAGGTCGAAGCCCGACGGACCACGCACCCGGCCCGGCCGGGGGGTCGCGACGACGAACTCGAAGACCGGGTTGTCGTCCTCGGGGTGGTAGGGCTCGCCCCACACCTCGCACATCGTGCCGAGCCCGAACGGCTCGACCCCGTCCTGGACCAGGACCACCACCTTGCGCATGGGACGATCCTGCCCCACTCTTGGCAGAAAATCAACGGAAGGTGGCAATTCTGCCACTCGTGGCGGGATCACGACGCGGGCATGATTACTGCCATGACCTTCCTGATTCTGCTCCTCGTCCTGGCCTCTCTGATGATCGCCGAGACCCTCCGCATGGTGATCCACGACGGTCGAGGCCCTGCCCGACCGCCCCTCTCCCACTTCGAGGACCCGCGCTTCCGCTCGCCCCTCGCCCGCCCCTGAAATGACGTTGACCCGCCCGAAAGTTTCGGGCGGGTCAACGCCATTTCGCGTCAGTTTCGGACGGGTCAGTTGCCCTTCGAGACGGTTGCCAGCGCAACCTCCTCAGGAACCGCCCCCGGTGAGCTTCTCGCGGAGCGCCTGCAGCGCCTCGTCGGAGGCCAGGGAGCCGCTGGACTCCTCGGTGCCGCCGCCCTCGGCCACCGGTGCGGGCTCGGAGGAGTACGACGTCGCCTCGCCGGCCTCGACCTCGGCCTGGGCGGCCTCGGTCTGCTGCTTGACGTGCGCCTCCCAGCGAGCGTGCGCCTTGGCGTACTGCTCCTCCCAGACCGCGCGCTGGTCGTCGAAGCCCTCGAGCCACTCGCCCGTCTCCGGGTCGAAGCCCTCGGGGTAGACGTAGTTGCCCTGCTCGTCGTAGGTCGCCGTCATGCCGTACATGGTCGGGTCGAAGTCCTCGACCTCGGCGGCGGTCGCGGTCTCGTTGGCCTGCTTCAGCGACAGCGAGATCCGGCGACGCTCGAGGTCGATGTCGATGATCTTGACCATCACGTCGTCGTTGACCTGGACGACCTGCTCGGGGATCTCCACGTGGCGCTCGGCCAGCTCGGAGATGTGCACCAGGCCCTCGATGCCCTCCTCGACGCGGACGAACGAACCGAACGGCACCAGCTTGGTGACCTTGCCCGGGACGATCTGACCGATCTGGTGGGTGCGGGCGAAGTGCTGCCAGGGGTCCTCCTGCGTCGCCTTCAGCGACAGCGAGACCCGCTCGCGGTCCATGTCGACGTCGAGCACCTCGACGGTGACCTCGTCACCGACGGCGACGACCTCGGAGGGGTGGTCGATGTGCTTCCAGGACAGCTCGGAGACGTGGACGAGGCCGTCGACGCCGCCGAGGTCCACGAACGCACCGAAGTTGACGATGGAGGAGACGACGCCCTTGCGGATCTGGCCCTTCTGGAGCTGGGTCAGGAAGCCGTGGCGCACCTCGGACTGGGTCTGCTCGAGCCAGGCGCGGCGGGACAGGACCACGTTGTTGCGGTTCTTGTCGAGCTCGATGATCTTCGCCTCGAGCGTCTGGCCGACGTAGGGCTGCAGGTCGCGGACGCGGCGCATCTCCACCAGCGATGCCGGGAGGAAGCCACGCAGGCCGATGTCGAGGATCAGGCCGCCCTTGACGACCTCGATGACGGTGCCCTCGACGACGCCGTCCTCCTCCTTGACCTGCTCGATCGTGCCCCAGGCGCGCTCGTACTGGGCGCGCTTCTTGGACAGGATCAGGCGGCCTTCCTTGTCCTCCTTCTGGAGGACGAGCGCCTCGACCTTGTCGCCGACCGCGACGACCTCGTTGGGGTCGACGTCGTGCTTGATGCTCAGCTCGCGGGAGGGGATGACACCCTCGGTCTTGTACCCGATGTCGAGCAGGACCTCGTCCCGGTCGACCTTGACGATGGTGCCCTCCACGATGTCACCGTCGTTGAAGTACTTGATGGTCTCGTCGATCGCGGCGAGGAATTCCTCTTCGGACCCGATGTCGTTGATCGCCACCTGGGGCGCGTCGTGTCAGTGCCGGAAGAGTGGAGATGGTGCTCGTCATAAGGGAGGTGATTCCTTGGGTGGTCAGATGTTGTTCGGGCGCGCGGTGAAGCCGGTTTCACTACCGATGGTGATGCCCCGCCCAGGAACCAACTCGGGCACGGACTGATAGCGAGCACTGTGTCCGCTCCGTCCGGGACGCAGGCAGACTCCAGGCGCAGTTCACAAGGGTACGCCGCCCCGCACAGCCGCGTCCAACTGAGCCGCCGCGGCGCGAGCGCAGCTCGCGGCGCCAAGAGCGGCGAGATTGACCAAGCCCCGCGTCCGAGCCTGCGGGTCGCGACGGGCGCGTCGAAATCCGGTGACGTGCGCTGAGCGGTGACCCACTCAGGTTGCCGCCGGATCGCGCGCGCGGGCGATCGCGAGCAGCAGGTCGTGGGCCCGGTCGGCCACCGGGTTCTGCCCGCGGCGCGACGCCAGGTCGACCAGCGCCCAGAGGTCCGCGGCCCGGGCGAGCGCGAGCGCGGCGTCCGGCGTACCCCCGCGGCGGGAGCAGTACGCCGCCAGCACCGCCTCCACGAACGCCGGTTGCCGGTCGAACCGCAGCAGGTTGCCGAGGTCGGTGTGCGGGTGGCCCGCGTGGGCGAACTCCCAGTCGAGGAGGCCGGTCACCTCGAGGGAGTCGGGGTCGATCAGCAGGTTCTTCGGGTTCATGTCGCTGTGCACCAGGCAGCAGCGGTCCACCGTGTCGAGCGCTGCCTGGGCGTCCACGGCCACCTCGCGCAGCCCGGCCAGCTCGTCGGCCGACCAGTGGCCCAGCGCGCCGGCGTACGCGTCGACGAAGCCCGGCAGCCCGTCGATGCTCTGCCCGTTCAGGGCGAAGTCGCCGATGGTCAGCTCGCCGTCCACGAACGGCCCGAACGTCCGCATCGGCATGCCGCCGAGGTCGGCGAGCAGCTCGCCCAGGTTCGCTCCGACCGCGGCCAGCCCCGGTGTCGTCGAGGGTCGGCAGGAGCAGGTCGCCCCGGGTGCCGGGCAGGAACGAGGTGACCAGCAGGGCAGGTAGGTCGGCCGCGGGGTCGCCGCGGCGTACCTCCAGGACCTCGGGGACCGGAAGCAGCCCGCGGACCAGCCGCAGCAGCGCGGCATCCACCTCGGCCCTGTTCGAGGTCGGCGCGTGGATCCGCACGACGGTCCGCTCCCCCGCCGCCTCACCCAGGAACGTCTGGCCGGAGTGTCCCCCGGGCAGCGGGGTCAGCGAGGTGAGGTCCACGCCGGACAAAGTAGTCTCCGCCGGGTGGAGGCTCCGTCGGCAGGGCAGTCGCACCCCCCGGTGCGCGTGGAGCGCCGGCCGGTGGGTGAGGACGAGTCCCGCCGCGCGAACGGTCCCGACTGGGACCGCTACGCCGACGAGTACCAAGCCACCCACGGCGAGTTCCTGGGCGACGCCGGGTTCGTGTGGGGCCCGGAGGGGCTGACCGAGGCGGACGCCGGCATCCTCGGCGACCTGACCGACAAGGACGTGCTCGAGGTCGGTTCGGGCGCTGGCCAGTGCTCCCGCTGGGTGCGCGCCCGGGGCGGTCGCTCGTTCGGGCTCGACCTCTCCCACCGTCAGCTGCAGCACTCGCGCCGGCTCGACGAGAGCACCGGCGTCGTCGTCCCGTCGGTGCTGGGGACCGCCACCGACCTGCCCTTCGCCGACGACAGCTTCGACGTGGTCTTCTGCTCCTTCGGCGCCCTGCAGTTCGTCGCCGACCTCGACCGGGCCGTGGCCGAGACCGCCCGCGTCCTGCGTCCCGGCGGACGCTTCGCCTTCTCGATCACCCACCCCACGCGCTGGATGTTCCCCGACGACCCGGACGAGCCGGGGCTGGTCGCCAGCCAGTCCTACTGGGACCGCACGCCGTACGTCGAGATCGACGACGTCACCGGTCGGGTCTCCTACGTCGAGCACCACCGGACCCTCGGCGACTGGGTGGCCGTCCTGTCCGGGCACGGCTTCGCCCTGACCGACCTCCTGGAGCCGGAGTGGCCCGAGGGTCACGACCGGATCTGGGGCGGCTGGTCGGCGACCCGCGGCCGGTTCACCCCGGGGACGGCGATCTTCGGCGCGAA
>CAWHJI010000005.1:0-16498 GCA_963829635.1 uncultured Actinomycetota bacterium | reverse complement strand
ATGGTGCCATGGTCTCGACAGGCTCAACCGCCGTCCCCGTCGGCCCGGGCCCGGTGTCCCTCCCGCGTGGTTCGCGTCGCGCGCGACGGCGCGGCCGTCGTACTCACGGACGAGGCGCGCGCCGCAATCGAGAGGGCGCGGGCGGTGATCGAGGAGCTCGCGGCGGCTCCGACGCCGGCCTACGGCATCTCGACCGGGTTCGGCGCCCTCGCCACTCGCGACATCCCCGCCGAGATGCGGGGCGAGCTGCAGAAGTCGCTGGTCCGCTCGCACGCGGGCGGGTCCGGGGCCGAGGTCGAGCGTGAGGTGGTGCGCGCGCTGACGCTGCTTGCCTGTCCACCCTGCCACCGGCGACACGGGAATCCGGCTGGAGAACGAAGAGCTGATGGTGGGGACGCTCAGCCACGGAATCACGCCGGTGGTGCGTGGTACGCTCCCTGGGCTGCTCCGGTGACCTCGCCCGCTCGCCCACTGCGCGCCGGCCTGACGGCGAGGGCCAGGTCCGCGACGCTTCCGGCGACCTGAGGGGGGCCGCTGAGGCGCTGGCCGCCGCTGGGCTGACGCCGGTCGAGCTGGCCGCGAAGGAGGGGCTGGCGCTGATCAACGGTAACGACGGCATGCTCGGCATGCTGCTCCTGGCGATCTCCGACCTGCGGGCCTGCTCCGGATGGCGGACATCGCCGCGGCGATGTCGTCGAGGTCAGCTCGGCACCGACGCGTCTTCGCGCCCGAGCTGCAGCGGTCCGGCCGCACCCCGGTCAGGCGCTCTCTGCGGCCAACCTGACCGACTCCTGCCGACTCCGGCGTCGTCGCCTCGCACCGGGGGCCGACTGCAACCGGTCCAGGACGCCTACTCGTGCGCTGCTCGCCGCAGGTGCACGGCGCGGCGCGCGACACGGTGGAGTACGCCGCCACGGTCGCGGCCGCGAGCTGGCATCGGCCGTTGACAACCCGGTCGTGCTCGCAGGACGAGGGGCGGGTGGAGTCCAACGGCAACTTTCACGGCGCCCCGGTCGCCTCGTCCTCGACTTCCTGGCCATCGTCGCCGCCGACGTCGCTCGATCTCCGAGCGCCGTACCGACCGGTCCTCGACAAGGCCCGAACCACGGCCTGCCGCCGTTCCTCGCCGACGACCCGGGCGTGGACAGCGGCCACATGATCGCCCAGTACACCCAGGCCGCGATCGTCTCGAGCTCAAGCGGCTCGCGGCGCCCGCGTCCGTCGACTCGATCCCGTCCTCGGCGATGCAGGAGGACCACGTGTCGATGGGATGGTCGGCCGCGCGCAAGCTGCGGCGCTCGGTCGACGGGCTGACCCGGGTGTCGCGATCGAGCTGCTCACGGCCGCCCGCGCCCTCGAGCTCCGGCGCCGTCTGGAGCCATCGCCGCCTCGCGCGCCGTCGTCCGGCTGCTGCGCTCCCACGGCATCGAGGGCCCGGCCCGACCGCCACCTCTCGCCCGAGATCGAGGCCGCCGTCGGCCGGTCGCCTCGGGCGCCTCCTCACCGCCGTCGAAGAAGAGATTGGAGAACTCGCGTGAACCACCGCCCAGAATCCAAAATTGCCTGTCCATGCCGCCACCGGGACCGACCTGACCGCGAAGTCGTGGCAGACCGAAGCCCCCTGCGGATGCTGATGAACAACCTCGACCCCGAGAACGCCGAGCGCCCCGAGGACCTCGTGGTGTACGGCGGCACCGGCAAGGCCGCCCGCAGCTGGAGGCGTACGACGCCCTGGTCGCCACCCTGCGCGACCTCGAGGACGACGAGACGATGCTCGTCCAGTCCGGCAAGCCCGTCGGGGTGATGAAGACCCACCCTGGGCGCCGAGGGTGCTGATCGCCAACTCGAACCTGGTCGGCGACTGGGCCAACTGGGAGGAGTTCCGGCGACTGGAGGACCTCGGCCTGACGATGTACGGCCAGATGACTGCGGGCTCGTGGATCTACATCGGCACCCAGGGCATCCTGCAGGGCACGTTCGAGACCTTCGCCGCGGTCGCCGACAAGAGGTTCGAGGGCTCGCTTGCCGGCACGATCACCCTCACCGCCGGCCTCGGCGGGATGGGTGGCGCCCAGCCGCTCGCCGTGACGATGAACGACGGCGTCGTGATCTGCATCGAGTGCGACGAGGCGCGGATCCAGCGCCGGATCGACCACCGCTACCTCGACACCCGCGCCGACTCGCTGGAGGAGGCGGTGCGGATGGCGGTCGAGGCGCGCGACGCCCGCACCCCGCTGAGCATCGGGGTGCTCGGCAACGCCGCCGAGATGCTGCCCGCCCTCCTGGAGATGGACGCGCCGATCGACATCGTGACCGACCAGACCTCGGCGCACGACCCGCTGTACTACCTGCCGGTCGGGGTGCCGTTCGAGGAGTGGAAGCCGCGGCGGGAGTCCGACCCGGAGGGGTTCACCAAGGAGGCCCAGGCCTCCATGGCCGCGCACGTGCGCGCGATGGTGGAGTTCCAGGACCGCGGCGCGGAGGTGTTCGACTACGGCAACTCGATCCGGGACGAGGCCAGGAAGGGCGGCTACGACCGGGCGTTCGAGTTCCCCGGCTTCGTCCCGGCGTACATCCGCCCCCTGTTCTGTGAGGGCAGGGGCCCCTTCCGCTGGGCAGCACTCTCCGGTGACCCGGCCGACATCGCCGCCACCGACCGCGCCATCCTGGAGCTGTTCCCCGACAACGAGCGGCTGCGGAAGTGGATCACGATGGCCAGCGAGCGGGTCCAGTTCCAGGGCCTGCCGGCCCGGATCTGCTGGCTGGGGTACGGCGAGCGCCACCTCGCCGGCCTGAAGTTCAACGAGATGGTGGCCTCCGGCGAGCTCAAGGCGCCGGTCGTGATCGGTCGCGACCATCTCGACTGCGGGTCCGTCGCGTCGCCGTACCGCGAGACCGAGGGGATGCTCGACGGCTCCGACGCGATCGCGGACTGGGCGCTGCTCAACGCCCTGGTCAACACCGCCTCGGGCGCGTCCTGGGTCTCGATCCACCACGGCGGCGGCGTCGGCATGGGCCGCTCGATCCACGCCGGCCAGGTGTGTGTCGCCGACGGCACCCCGCTGGCGGCCGAGAAGATCGAGCGGGTGCTCACGAACGATCCCGGCATGGGCGTGATCCGGCACGTGGATGCCGGCTACGAGCGGGCGGCCGAGGTCGCTTCCGAGCGCGGCGTGCGGGTACCGATGTCGGAGCGATAGGCGAGGAGGGCCGGCGCAGACGCTCGCTCCGGCCGGAGCGTCGGTTCCACCCCAGCGGAGGCCGTCCGGATGCGAGACTCGCCCGATGACGAACCAGCCGGCCCGAACTCGGGCGACCCTGACCGACATCAGCTCGCGGGCGTGGGAGCACCCGGCAGACCGCGGCGCCCTGGTCGCGCTGCGCAGGCTGAAGGGCTTCGACACCGTCCTCAAGGCGGTCTCCGCCCTCTTCAACGAGCGGGCGTTCCGACTGGTGTACCTCGGCTCCGCGATCCGGGCCGACGAGCGGCAGTTTCCCGAGCTGCACCGTCTGCTGGGTGAGGTCGCCCGCACGTTGGACGCCCCCGAGCTGCCCGAGGTGTACGTCGCCAGCAATCCGGCCCCCCAGGCGATGACCATCGGCATGAATGAGCCGTTCATCGTCCTCAGCTCGGGGCTGGTCGACCTGCTCGACACCGAGGAGCTGCGCTTCGTCCTCGCTCATGAGCTCGGCCACGCGCTCAGCGGGCACGCCGTCTACCAGACGCTGTTGCAGCGGCTGCTCCAGCTCACGGGCGTGCTCAACTCCGTACCGCTCGGCGGCCTCGGCCTCCGCGCGATCGTCGCGGCGCTGCACGAGTGGGCGCGGAAGGCGGAGCTGTCGGCGGATCGGGCCGGGCTGCTCGCGACCCAGGAGCCTTCGACGGCGTTCCGGGTCCACATGCAGCTCGCCAGCGGCGGACACCACGAGAACCTCGACGCCACGTCGTTCTTCGCCCAGGGACAGGAGTACCTCGAAGCGTCAGACCTGCGCGACTCGGTGCTCAAGCTGCTGCTGATCGAGAACCGCAGTCACCCCTTCGCGGTGGTCCGCGCTGCGGAGCTGCGTCGGTGGGTCGACTCGGGCGAGTACACGCGGATCCTCGCCGGCGACTACCCCCGGCGCACCGACGACGACGACGCCAAGGTCAGCGACGCCGCCAAGGCCGCGGCGGCCAGCTATGCCGAGACCTTCCAGCAGTCGCAGGATGCGCTCGGCAAGATGGTCCACGACGTCGCCGGTGTGGCCGGCAGCGTCAAGGTGTGGCTCGACGAGAAGCTCCGCCGCGGCGAGGCCTGATCTCCACGGCTGACATCCGTCCTCTGCTGCGGACGGATGGGCCGCACCCCTTGACACCCGCGAACTAAACCGGTTTAGGTGGTCGGGTGCCCCGCCCCACCATCAACGACGTCGCCCGCCGCGCGGGCGTCTCGAAGGGCGCGGTCTCGTTCGCACTGAACAACCGCGCGGGCGTCGCCGCCGAGACCCGGGAGCGGATCCTCGCGGCCGCGAGTGAGCTGGGTTGGACTCCGAGCTCACGCGCCCGGGCGCTCTCGGTGTCGCGGGCGCTCGCCGTCGGGCTCGTGATGGCCCGGCCCCCCGAGACGTTGCGGGCGGACCCCTTCTTCCCGTCGTTCATCGCCGGCGTCGAGGGCGAGCTGTCGCGGCACGGCTACGCGCTGCTGCTGCAGGTCGTGCCCGAGCACGAGGGTGAGCACCAGACCTACCGTCGGCTCAGCGACGAGGGCCGGGTCGACGGAGTCTTCGTCACCGACCTGCACGTCGACGACCCCCGCCCCGCGCTGCTCGCCGAGCTCGCCCTGCCCGCTGTGATCGTGGGGCCCGACCTCCCCGAGGCGTTCTGGCCCGCCGTCGGTGTGGACGACGGCCCCGGGATCGCCGCCGCGGTGGAACACCTCCTGGCCCTCGGGCACACCCGGATCGCGCACGTGTCGGGACCGCAGGCCATGGTGCACGGCGTCTCCCGCCGAGAAGCCTGGGCGGCCACGCTGCGCGCCGCAGGCCAGCCCGAGGGCCCGTGCATCGAGGCCGACTTCTCCGCAGAGGGCGGCGCCGCCGCCACGCGGGAGCTGCTGGACCTGGCCGAGCCGCCCACCGCCATCGTCTACGCCAGCGACCTCATGGCCATGGCCGGGCTCGCCGTTGCCGCCTCCCGCGGGATCGACGTACCGGGCCGGCTGTCCGTCACCGGCTACGAGGACACCGAGCTGGCGGCGCACGTCTCGCCGCCCCTCACCTCGGTCTCGACCGACGTCATCGGCTGGGGACGGGCCGCCGCACGACGGCTCCTCGACCTGGTCGACGACCGCCCCGCAGTCGACGCCGACCTGCCACGACCCCGGCTGGTCGTGCGCGGCTCGAGCGGGCCCGTCCCCACCCATTGACACGAACCCAGTCCCCCGCAGTAACGAATGGAGAGACAGATGAGATCGAAGGTCGCTACCGCAACCCTGACATTGCTGGCGCTCGGCGCGACAGCGTCGTGTGGGGGTGGCTCCGGAGACTCCGAGGGTGCCACCACCGCCACCGGACCGATCGAGGTGTGGCTGTCGAACAACCCCGAGGAGATCGCCTGGGGCAAGGCGATGGTCAAGGAGTGGAACGCCGAGCACCCTGACGAGAAGGTCACCGCCCAGGAGATCCCGGCCGGCAAGACCTCCGAGGAGGTCATCGGTGCCGCGATCACCGCCGGCAACGCGCCCTGCCTGGTCTTCAACACCTCGCCGGCCGCCGTACCGCAGTTCCAGAAGCAGGGCGGTCTGGTCCCGCTGGACGGCTTCGAGGGCGGCACCGACTACATCGAGTCGCGCAGCGGGGACGTCGCCGAGCAGTACAAGTCGCCGGACGGGCAGTTCTACCAGATCCCGTGGAAGTCGAACCCGGTGATGATCTTCTACAACAAGGACATCATGAAGAAGGCGGGGGTCGACCCGGAGAACCCGCCGCTCGCCACGCACGAGGAGTTCCTCGAGACCAGCCGGAAGATCGTCGACAGCGGTGCCGCGGATGCAGCCATCTGGCCGGCACCGACCAGCGAGTTCTTCCAGTCCTGGTTCGACTTCTACCCGCTCTACGCGGCCGAGTCCGGTGGCCAGCAGCTCGTGGAGGACGAGGAGGCGACCTTCGACTCCGAGGCCGGCACGGCCGTCGCCGACTTCTGGAAGACCATGTACGACGAGGGGCTCTCGCAGAAGGAGATGTACAACGGAGACGCCTTCGCCGAAGGGAAGTCGGCGATGTCGATCGTCGGTCCCTGGGCCATCGCGGTCTACGGCGAGTCGGTGGACTGGGGCGTCGCCCCGGTCCCGACGTCGGCGGGCACCAGCCCGGAGGAGACCTACACCTTCTCCGACGCCAAGAACATCGGGCTCTACTCCGCGTGCGAGAACCAGGGCACCGCCTGGGAGGTCCTGAAGTTCGCGACCAGCGAGGAGCAGGACGGCAAGCTGCTGGAGATGACGGGCCAGATGCCGCTGCGGGACGACCTGCAGGGCACCTACCCGGACTACTTCGAGCAGAACCCGGACTACGTCGACTTCGCCGACCAGGCGTCGCGGACGGTCGAGGTCCCGAACGTCCCGAACTCGATCGAGATCTGGCAGACGTTCCGGGATGCGTACTCCTCGGCGGTGATCTTCGACAAGACGACCGTGGACGACGCGCTCTCGGGTGCGGCGGAAGACACCACCGAGCTCGCCGGCCAGTCCTGAGGCGAGCCCGATCCCGATGACCGCACCAACCGTGGACCGGACCCCTCCGGCCCGATCCCGCCCGAGGCTGGCGGCCCTTCTGGGCCGCCAGCCCCTGGGGCTGGTGTTCTCCGCGCCGTACGCCACGTTCCTCGCGCTGGTGTTCGCCTACCCGCTCGGGCTTGCGGTGTGGATCAGCTTCCACGACTACTTCTTCACCGCACCGGGCGCCGTGGTGGAGCGGCCGTTCGTGGGCCTGGAGAACTACCGGGCGGTCCTGGGCGACCCCGAGGTGCGGGAGTCGTTCCTCAACGTGGCCGAGTTCCTGGTCATCAACGTGCCGTTGACGGTCCTCCTGTCCCTCGTCCTCGCGTCGGCGCTCAACGGCGCCGTCCACGGACGCACCTTCCTGCGGCTCTCCTATTTCGCTCCGTACGTGACGGCCAGCGTCGCCCTGGTGTCGGTGTGGCTCTTCCTGTTCAGCCAGGGCGGCATGGTCAACGAGCTGCTCGGTCCGCTGGCACCTGATCCTTCCTGGCTGGTGAACGGTGGCCTGGCGATGCCGGTGATCGCGATCTTCGTGACCTGGAAGCAGCTCGGCTTCTTCGTGCTGCTCTACCTCGCCGCGCTGCAGAACGTGCCGAAGGAGCTCTACGAGTCCGCCGCGAGCGACGGCGCGGGGAGGGTGGCGGCCTTCCGTCACGTCACCGTCCCCGGGGTCCGGTCGGCCACCACGCTGGTGGTCATCCTGGCCACCATCACCGGCGCCAACCTGTTCACCGAGCCCTACCTGCTCACCAACGGCGGCGGGCCGGACGGCGCGTCCACCTCGCCTGTGCTCGTGATGTACCAGAAGGGCATCGAGCAGGGGAACCCCGACACCGCCGCGGCGATCGGCGTGCTGCTCGTCATCGGCGTGCTGCTGATCTCGCTGGTCAACAAGAAGCTGCTGGAGAGGGACTGACATGGCCCGGATCCTGCGACACCTGGTGCTGTACCTGGGCGCCCTGCTGTTCCTCTTCCCCTTCTACTACATGCTCGTCAGCTCGCTGCAGGAAAAGCCGGACGTCACGCTCGGCGGCGCGTTCCCCACCGGCGGCTTCACCCTGGACAACTACCGGGCGATCGACGGCCGGGTCGACCTGCTCGGCTCGCTGCTCAACTCGGGCATCTTCACCGGCGGCGTGCTGCTCGGGACGGTCGTCTTCGGCGTCCTGGCCGGCTATGCGCTGGCGCGGCTCCACTACCGCGGACGCGGCGTGCTGTTCGCGACCATGCTGCTCATCCAGATCGTCCCGTTCCAGCTGCTGATCATCCCGATCTACGTGATGATCGTGCGCACCTACGGCCTGGCCGATTCCTACCTCGGCATGATCGCGCCGTTCGCCATCAACTCGACGGCCGTGTTCATCTTCCGGCAGTTCTTCCTGAGCCTGCCCGACGACCTCTTCGCCGCGGCCCGGCTCGACGGCGCCAGCGAGCTCCGCATCCTCTGGTCGGTGGCCCTTCCCCTGGTCCGGCCGGCGCTCCTGACCGCGGTACTGCTCACCTTCATCGGTCCCTGGAACGAGTTCCTGTGGCCCTTCCTGGTGACGAAGGAGGCCGACATGCAGCCGCTCGCGGTGGCGCTGGCCAACTACATCAGCAACATCGCCGGCCGGGCGGCGAACCCGTACGGCGCGATCCTCGCCGGCGCGGTGGTGCTGTCGGCCCCTGCCGTGGCCCTGTTCGTGGCGTTCCAGCGGCACTTCACCAGCTCCGACCTCGGGTCCGGGGTGAAGGGATGACCCACCAGACCAGCCCGGCGCCCGAGCTAGGCCTCGGGATCATCGGGGCCGGTGGCTTCGCCACCTTCCTTGCCGGCGCGACCACCTCGTTGCCCGGCGCCACCGTCCGCGCCGTCGCCGACCAGCGACCCGAGGCAGCCCGTCGGCTTGCCGACCTGCACGGCGCGCGGGCCACGGAGGGCTGGACCGAGCTGCTGGAGGACGACGCCGTCGACGTCGTCGTCGTGGCCACCACCCCGGACAGCCACGCCCAGATCGCCCAGGCCGCGCTCGAGGCCGGCAAGCACGTGTTCTGCGAGAAGCCATTGGCGCTCGACGACGCCACTGCCCGCGACCTCGTGGGCACCGTGGAACGCACCGGCAAGGTGCTGGTGGTCGACCACGTGCTCCGCTACAACCCGCTCCTGAGGGCGCTGACCCGGCTGCGCGGCACGCTGCTCGGCCCCGTCCAGCGCTTCTGCTTCGAGAACGACGCGAGCGACGAGGACCTCGACGTCGACCACTGGTTCTGGGAGGAGTCCCGGAGCGGCGGGATCTTCGTCGAGCACGGGGTGCACTTCTTCGACGCCGCCGCGATGCTGATCGAGCGCGAGGCGACCTCGGTGACCGCTGTCGCGGCCCACCGGCCGGACGGACCGGTGGACCTGGTGTCGGCCACCGTCACCCACGGCCCCGACACCCTGGCCACGCACACGCACTCGTTCACCCATGCCCACCGGTGCGAGCGTCAGCTGATGCGGCTGGACTGCGGTGCGGCCGAGGTGCGGGTCGAGGGCTGGATCCCGGTGCACGCCGAGATCGACGCCTGGACCGACGACTCCGGGCTGCGCGCCGCGAAGGAGCTGCCGGCCCAGGCCGCCGAGCTGCTCCATGTCGACGGCTTTCGCCCCGGCCCTCGGGCCGGGGTCTCCGTGTCCTTCAAGCGCGACGCCGGCACCGCCACCGCCCGGGCGCGCGGACGGACGCTCGACCTGCCGCACCGGGTTCGTGTCGAGCTCACGCTCGGCGGGCACGACGCCAAGCAGGAGGCGTACGCCGAAAGCGTTCGCGCTGCGATGACGGACCTGGTCGCCCGCGTCGCCGACGGCGACGCGCCGGCCAGCGGCGTCCGGCAGGGCGCCGCCGCAGTCGCCGTCGCCACCGCGTCCACCCGCGCCACCCGGCACGGCCGGGCCGAGCCGCTCACCGCCACAACTGTCCCTGCCCGCTGACCGCCCACGATTCGCCCAGCTCATCCCATTGAGAGAACGAGGAGACATGTCCGTACCCGCCAATCCCCACGCAGAGTTCCCGCTCGGCCCGTTCCGGCCCCACGAGCAGAACCCGATCCTCCGGCCGCAGGGCGACGGCTGGGAGTCCTCGAGCGTCTACAACCCGGCCGCCGTGGTGAAGGACGGCAAGGTCGTCCTGCTCTACCGCGCACACGCCGACGACATCGTGTCGCACGTCGGGCTCGCCACGAGCGAGGACGGCATCCACTTCGAGCGGCACCCCGAGCCGGTGCTGTCCCCGACCGAGCCCTACGAGGAGTTCGGGGCGGAGGACCCCCGGGTCACCGAGATCGACGGCACGTACTACCTGACCTACACCGGGTGGGACCGGAAGTCCGCGCAGCTCTGCCTGGCGACGTCCACCGACCTGTTCACGTGGACCAAGCACGGCCCGCTGTTCCCGGAGTTCAACACCTTCCTGCCCCAGGGCAACGGGCAGGACGCCCCGTGGAGCAAGGCCGGTGCCATCCTGCCGGTGCCGATCGACGGCCGCTACCTGATGTACTTCGGTGAGGGCTCGATCTACCACGCCTGGTCGGACGACCTGATCCACTGGAAGCCCTGCTCCAACGACGAGCCGCTGATGGTGCCCACCGGGCCCGGCACGTTCGGCGAGTTCCTCGTCGAGGTCGGCCCCCAGCCGGTGATCACCAACAACGGGCTGATCCTGCTGCTGCACAACGCCGCGGTGAAGAACCCCGACGGCACGGTCCGCTACAGCTGCGGCCAGCTGCTCCTCGACCCGGCGGACCCGACCACGATCCTGGCGCAGATGAACCGGCCGTGGCTGGAGCCGTCGACCTTCGAGGACACCCACGGGCTGGTGTCCAACGTGACGTTCGTGGAGGGGCTCGTCTTCTTCAAGGACACCTGGTTCGCCTACTACGGGCAGAGCGACTCGACGCTGGGGGTCGCGACGTACGACGTGGGGGACCGCTACTCCGCCCTGGGTGCGTGATGACGGGCGGGACTCCCTGGCTCGCCACCCACGCCCACCGCCGCTGGCTGGAGGCCGAAGGGGACCGGCTTCTCGAGTTCAGCCGGGCCTCGCGGCACCCAACCGGCGGGTTCGCCTGGCTCGACGTCGCCGGCCGACCGGAGCTGGACCGACCGGTCGAGCTGTGGATCACCTGCCGGATGACGCACGTGTTCGCGTTGGGGCACCTGATGGGGCGGCCGGGCTGCGGGCCGCTGGTGGACCACGGCGTCGGCGCCCTCGCCGGGCGGTTCCGCGACCCGGACCATGGAGGTTGGTACGGCGCGGTGGACGTGGACGGTCCGACCGGGCGCGAGAAGAGCGCGTACCCGCACGCCTTCGTGGTGCTGGCCGCCGCCAGCGCGACCTGCGCGGCCCGCCCCGGCGCGGCCGGGCTGCTCGACGATGCCCTGGACGTGCTGCTCACGCGGTTCTGGGACGACGACCATGGCATGGTGGTCGAGGAATGGGACGAGTCGTTCTCCAAGCTCGACGCCTACCGCGGGGTGAACGCCAACATGCACACCGTCGAGGCGCTCCTCGCCGCGGCGGACGCCACCGGGGACCGGGGCCTGCTGGACAAGGCACTGCGGATCGTCACCCGGGTCGTCCACGACCTCGGGCACAGCCACGACTGGCGGTTGCCGGAGCACTTCGACGAGCAGTGGAACCCGCTCCTCGACTACAACCGCGACACCCCCGCCCACCCCTTCCGGCCGTACGGCGCCACGGTCGGGCACTGGCTCGAGTGGGCCAGGCTGGCGCTGCACCTGCACGCCGCCCTCGGCTCGACGGCCCCGGACTGGCTCCTCGACGACGCGGTCGGACTCTTCGACGCGTCGGTCAGGGAAGGCTGGGCGACCGACGGCGCCGACGGGTTCGTCTACACGGTGGACTGGGAGGGCCGCCCCGTCGTACGGGAGCGGATGCACTGGGTCGCAGCCGAGGCCACGGCCACCGCCGCCGCGCTGCACGCGGCGACCGGCGACCCGTCGTACGACGGGTGGTACGCGACGTGGTGGGACCACATCGCCGAGGTGTTCCTCGACCCCGAGCTGGGGTCGTGGCGCCACGAGCTGGACGCGCGGAACCGGCCGAGCAGTGCCGTGTGGGACGGCAAGCCCGACACCTACCACGCGTTGCAGGCGACGCTGATCCCCCGGCTGCCCCTCGCGCCGACGCTCGCCGCGGCGCTGCGCGACGGCCTGCTCGACTCCTGACAGTAGCCAAAAGATGCAGCGGTATCCGGACGGTGGACGGGCGATGACGGCGATCCCCCCGAGACTCGCCGTCACCACCCTGAGCCGCGTGAGCGAGGGACGGCGGGCCGTCGATCGTGCGCTTGTGCGGCTGTGACCACCGTTTGTAGCGCCTCCGCGCCGGCCCGGCATCACCCTTCCGGGCGAGATGAGACAGGGCGGTGACGGACCGCGTGCGCCCCGGCTACCCTCGACCGGCCCCGATCTCGGGGCAGGAGGCGAGGCGACATGCGGAACACCCGGTGGTGCGTGCCGGCCCTCGCCCTGATGGCGATGACCGGGTGCTCCGCCGTCCAAGGCGCCGTCGGCGGCACCTCCGACGCGGAGGACGTGTTCGTGCACGGCGAGGTCCTGCGCGAGGGCCAGCCGGTGTCGGGAGCCGAGGTCGCGCTGGTGATCGAGGACGTCGGCGCTCGCGGTGGGTCCGCGACGTACGACGTCCCGGCGGCCACCACGGGCGAGGACGGGCGCTACTCCTTCGAGGTCGATCCCGACGAGCTGCCCGCACGGTTCATGGTCGGTGAGGAGTACGCGACGTTCGAGGTGGCCGTGACCGAAGGCGTGGACCGGTCGGCCTGGTCCTCGACCGTGTGGCTCCTCGACGACGCCGCGGGATGGCGCGACCAGGGCGGCGAGCCCGATGACGCCGTACCGGCCGTCTCCTTCGACCTGGGCCGCGGGACCGTCGAGGTGACCGACAGCGCCGGGAACAGCGCGACCTACGGCGAGTGAGCCCGCGGCGTCAGCCGAGTGCGGCGATGGCCTCGTGGATGCTCAGCGTGCGCCGGGCGGACTCGACGTGGAGGTTCTCGATCATGCGGCCGTTGTAGGTGACGACGCCTGATCCCTTGCCGTCCTCCCAGGCCTGGAGGATGCCGCGGGCGTCCTCGACCGCCTTCGCGGAAGGCGCGAACGCCTCGTTGGCCCCCTCGACCTGGCCGGGGTGGATCAGGGTCTTGCCGTCGAAGCCCATCTCCCGGCCCTGCGCGCACTCGGTCAGGAAACCGTCGTTGTCCTTCACGTCGTTGTAGACGCCGTCGAGGATCACCTTGCCCGTGGCGCGGGCGGCGAGGAGGGCCAGGCCGAGCCCGGCCAGCAGCGGCTGGCGGCCGGGCACGTGCTCGGCGTACAGCTCCTTGACCAGGTCGTTGGTGCCCATGACCAGGACGGTGAGTCGGTCGCAGGCGGCGGCGATCTCCTCGGCGTGCAGCATCGCGTACGGCGTCTCGACCATCGCCCACAGCTTGGTGTGGTCGGGAGCACCGTGGCCGGCCATCGCCTCCACCAGCTGGAGCACGGCGTCGGCGCTGTCCACCTTGGGGACCACGATCGCGTCCGGTCCGGCGGCGCACGCGGCCTTCAGGTCGTCGGCATGCCACTCGGTGTCGGCGCCGTTGACCCGGATCGTCACCTCACGCTTGCCGTATTCACCCGAGGCCGCGGCGGCGCACGCCGCTTCCCGGGCGGCAGGCTTGGCGTCCGGGGCCACGGCGTCCTCGAGGTCGAGGATCAGCCCGTCGCAGGGAAGCGACTTCGCTTTCTCCAGGGCCCGCTCGTTGGAGCTCGGCATGTAGAGGACCGAGCGGCGAGGGCGGAAGCTGGTCGTCACTCGGACACCTCGATCGCGTCGTACTGCTTCTTGAGCTCCGGGTCGATCTCGGCGAGCTGCTCGGCGAGCTTCACCACCACCAGGCACTGCTTGAGGGAGGCGTCGTCCTCCATCTTGCCGTCGAGCATGACCGCGCCGGTGCCGTCGCCCATCGCGGCGACCACGCGGCGAGCGTGCGTGATGTCCTCGACGCTGGGGCTGAACACCTTGTTGGCGATCGCGATCTGCTTGGGGTGCAGGGTCCAGGTGCCGACGCAGCCCAGCAGGAAGGCGTTGCGGAACTGGTCCTCGCAGGCGGTCACGTCGGCGATGTCGCCGAACGGCCCGTAGTAGGGGTAGATCCCGTGCATCGCGCACGCGTCGACCATCCGCGCGATCGTGTAGTGCCAGAGGTCCTGCTGATAGGTCGCCCGGTGCTTGGACTCGATGCCGTCGGAGTCCTTGACCGGGTCCTCGCGGACGAGGTAGCCGGGGTGACCGCCGCCGACGCGGGTGGTCTTCATCCGGCGGTCGGCGGCAAGGTCGGCGGGGCCCAGGGAGAGCCCCTGCATGCGTGGTGAGGCGCCGCAGATCTCCTCGATGTTCACCATGCCGCGGGCGGTCTCGAGGATCGCGTGGACCAGGATCGGGCGGTCGAGGCCTGCCTTCGCCTCGAGCTGGGCGAGCAACCGGTCGACGTACTGGATGTCCTCGGCGCCCTGCACCTTCGGGACCATGATCACGTCGAGCTTGTCGCCGATCTCGGAGACCAGCGTGGTGAGGTCGTCGAGCACCCACGGGCTGTCGAGAGCGTTGATCCGGGTCCACAGCTGGGTCGGCCCGAAATCTGTCTGCCCGGGCGATCTTGACCAGGCCGGCGCGGGCCGCCTCCTTGTTGTCGGCCTTGACGGCGTCCTCGAGGTTGCCCAGGAGGACGTCGACCTTCCCGACCATGTCGGGGATCTTCGAGGCCATCTTCTCGTTGCTCGGGTCGAAGAAGTGGATCGCCCGACTGGGGCGGGCGGGGATCTCGGTCAGGGGGTCGGGGGCACCCACGGCGAGTGGGCGGAAGAAGTCCTTCGCACTACGCATGGGGCGGAACCTAGCAGCGGCCCGCGTCCGGTCGGTATGACGGATGTCTCGCCGTCCGCGGACCGCGCTGGCGGTTCCACGGGTCCTAGGGCCGCGCCACGAAGTAGGCGTTGAAGGGGTCCTCCTCCAGGTCGTGCACCTCGACGGTGGAGAAGCCTGCCTCCCGGACCATCCGCTCGGCGGTCTGCACCCCCCACACCGTGCCGAGCCCGTCGCCGTCCTGGCCGAGGGACACGGTCATGCAGTGCAGGGTGGAGATTGCGTAGAGGAAGCTGGCCCAGGGCAGCTCGAGGTTGTCCTCGAGGTTGCTCTGCGCCTTGATGTCGACCATCAGGAAGGCGCCGCCCGCCCGGGTGGCCTGCCGGATGTTCTCCAACACGGTGGCGGGGTGCGCCTGGTCGTGGATGGCGTCGAAGGCCAGGACCAGGTCGTAGGTCTCCGGCGGGGGCTGGGCGACGTCGTGCTGACGGAAGGCCGCGTTGGCGAGCCCCCAGTCGGCCGCCTCGGCGCGGGCGGCTGCGATGGCCTCGGCGCTGAAGTCGTACCCGACGAAGCTGCTGCTCGGGTAGGCGCGGGCCAGCAGGTTGATCGCGTGCCCCTCGCCGCAGCCGATGTCGGCGACCGCGATGCCCTGCCGCAGCCGGTCCTCCAACCCGGTGATCGGGATGATCGTGTCCAGCAGCGAGGCGTCGTTGACGGCGGCGCTCTCCGCGGCCTGGATCTCGTGGAAGCCGGGGTAGTCGTCGTAGGACAGCCCGCCGCCGGTGCGGAACTTCTCGGCGACCTTCGGGGCGACCTGTCCGATCAGGCCGACGTAGCGCATGACGTGGGCCAGGTTGTCCGGTCCGTCGCCGGAGAGGAACCCGGCGTAGACCGGGTCGAGGTGGTAGGTCCGCTCGGTCGCGTCGTAGTCGACGAAACCGGCGGTCACCACACCGCCCAGCCACTCCCGCACGTAGCGCTCGTCGAGCCCGGCGGCGTCGGCGACCTGGGTGCTGGTCGCCGGTGGGAGCGAGGCCAGGGTGTCGAAGAGGCCGGTGTCGTGGCCGAGGCCGGCCAAGACGCAGATGGCGCCGTCGTTGAGGATGCCGATGACCCGCTCGGCGACGGCGTCGGGGTCGAGGGCGGCGGGGGCGATCTCGGTGGTGGTCATGGCGTCTCCTGGGGGACGATGGCCGGACGTCGCGCCCGGCACACCCCGACGCTAGGACGCCGGGCGCGGGCGCCGCGTCGACCAGATGCCCCAACTGGGGCGGGGCGGTGTGGGGCATCCGCACCACGGCACGTGTCGTCGCGACTCAGGCGATGCCGTGCTCGTGGGCCCAGGCTGCCGCTGCCGTCCGGGAGGAGACGCCGGTCTTGAGGAAGATGCTGGCCAGATGACGGCTCACCGTCTTGTCACTGATCACGAGCGCCCCGGCCACCTCCTTGTTGGTCAGCCCCGCCGAGACCTGGACGAGCACCTCCAGCTCCCGGGTAGTCAGGCCGGCCGGTCGTCCGGAGTCCGCCAACCGGCGCAGGTCGGCCTCGGCGCCCAGGCGCTCGTAGATGGCGTGCGCAGTGGCCGCTGCGGCGTCCGCGCGGGCGTCGTCCCCGAGACCGCGGTGGGCGACCGAGAGTGCCTCGTGGGTCCTGGCCAGGGCGTGCCGATGCCGCTGCTCGCGGAGGATCCGCGCCGCCTCCTCCAGCCTGGTCACGGCGTCGGCGTGCTCACCCTGGTCGGTCAGGCAGGCCGCTCGGGCCTGTGCCGCGGCGGCGAGCAGGCCGGGGGTGCCGAAGTGTTGCGCTGCTGCTCGAGCTCGTCGGCAAGGGTGT
>CAWHJI010000004.1:0-22547 GCA_963829635.1 uncultured Actinomycetota bacterium | reverse complement strand
CCGGCCTTGCGGGCGATCTCGCCATGAGCGCGGCCAGCTCCTGCGGGCGTGACCACATCGGCCAGTGGCTGGTGGGGAGTTCCGCCCACGTCACCTCGCGCAGCTCTGCGAGCCCGGCGACGAACGGGTAGCCCTTCTGGACGGCGTCCTGGTAGTCCGCGGCGGTGAACGCGGTGCAGATGACGGTGCTGGGGACGTCGAGCCGGGCAGGGTTGGTGAACTCGTGGGCCTCGCGCAGCGCGGCTCCCGGCTCCGGGACGGCGCGGTCCCAGAACGCGGCAAGCTGCTCCTCGCTGATGCCGTCGAGGTTCTCCTCCTGGGCGAAGCTTCTCCCGCGGCGGGAGCGGCATCTCCACGTCGGTGAACTCCGGGTCCATCGCCCCCTTGCGCGCCTTTCGACGTAGACCATCGCCGCGATCTGGTCGGGGATCCGGTCGGTCACTGCGTAGCCCGGGGCACCCGCGCCGCTGTGCACCGCCAGCACGACGGGTCGACCCTGGGCGGTGATGGCCTCGCAGATGGCGCTCACGTGGTCGTCGAGGGTGATCGAGGAGCGGTCGTGGTCGACGGACTCGAGGCCGGGCAGGGTGAGGGGAGTGACGTCGTGGCCATCGGCCCGCAGCGCCGCCGCGACCTCGTCCCACGCCCAGGCGCCGAGCCAGAATCCGGGAACCAGGATGATCGGTGGTGTGGTCATGACAGCAACATAGGGGGTGCCACCGACACTCCGCGGATCGCGACACGTTCTATCGTTTATCGATGTATACTTGCCGTTATTCGATCTAGAGGAGCCTCCATGGGACACCTGACCGTCCTCGCGCTGCGCATCGTCCTGGTGATGGCGCTCGCGGGCTCGCTGTTCGTCCAGGCCGTGATGGTGCCCCTCCTGGCCATCGACCTCGACGGCCTCGACACGGACCACGCCCATCTGCGCACCCCGCTGATCCTGATCGCGGTCCTGGGCATCATGACCATCCAGGTCACCCTGGTCTGCGTGTGGCGCCTGCTGACCATGGTGCGGCGGGGCACGGTGTTCTCCGATGCCGCCTTTCGCTATGTCGACATCGTGTTCGGCGCGGTGGCCTCGGCGTCCCTGCTCACGTTCGGCCTGGGCGTGATCCTGGCTCCCGGCGAGGCGGTCGCCCCGGGCATCGTCCTCCTGATCGGCGGGCTGGGCGTCCTCGTCGCCGGGGTCGCGCTGATCGTGCTCGTCCTGAGGATGCTGCTGGCCCAAGCAGTCGCCCGGGACGCGGAGGCGCACGACCTCCAGGCCGCGCTCGACGAGGTGATCTGATGCCGATCGTCGTCGACGTCGACGTGATGCTGGCCAGGCGCAAGATGGCCGTGGGAACCCTCGCGGAACGCGTCGGGATCACGCCCGCCAACCTGGCCGTCCTCAAGAACGGCCGGGCCAAGGCAGTCCGCTTCACGACGCTGGAGGCACTGTGCGAGGTGCTCGAGTGCCAGCCCGGCGACCTCCTGCGGTGGGAAGGGGAGGACCCCCATTCTCGCTAGGCACGTCAGGTACGACGTGGCACGATCGTCCACGTGACCAGTGCCGCCGGGGCGCAGCATCTGCGCGACCTCGCGAGACTGCGTCGCGTCCGCGACCGGATCGACCGGGAGTACGCCCAGCCGCTGGACGTCGAGGCGCTCGCGCGCGACGCGCACATGTCGGCCGGGCACCTCAGCCGCGAGTTCCGGCTCGCCTTCGGCGAGTCGCCGTACAGCTATCTGATGACGCGGCGCATCGAGCGCGCGATGGCGCTGCTACGCCGTGGCGACCTGAGCGTCACCGACGTCTGCTTCGCCGTCGGCTTCTCGTCACTCGGCACGTTCAGCACCCGCTTCTCCGAGCTCGTCGGCATGCCACCGAGCACCTACCGGAACCAGACGGCCGACGCGACGCGGGAGTTGCCGTCGTGCCATGCCAAGCAGGTCACGCGTCCGATCAGGAGCAGATCGATCAGGAATCGAGAAGCACGGACCACGGAGCCACACCTACCGTGACGGTCATGGACATCAGCATTCACTACGCCTTCCTCCCGCACACCGATCCCGACGCCTCCCTGACCTTCTACCGCGACACCCTCGGCTTCGAGGTGCGCAACGACGTCGACTACCAGGGCTTGCGCTGGATCACGGTCGGTCCGGCCAACCAGCCCGGCACGGCCATCGTCCTGCACCCGCCCGCCACCGATCCCGGCATCACCGAGGACGAGCGCTGCACGATCCTCGAGCTGATCGCGAAGGGCAGCTACACCGCGATCACCCTCGCCACCCCCGACCTCGACATCGTGTTCGGCAAGCTGGAGGCCAGCGGCGCCGAGGTCCTCCAGGAGCCGACCGAGCAGCCGTACGGCGTACGGGACTGCGCGTTCCGGGATCCCTCGGGCAACCTGGTCCGGATCAACGAGCTCCGCTGAGCCGGAATCTCCTCACAGAACAGGAACACCGAAACCATGAAGACGATGACGTGCAACCAGCTCGGCGGAGCGTGCGACCTCCAGCTACGTGGCACCACCGCCGACGAGGTGATCAAGGCCCAGGACAAGCACCTCCGGGAGGCGGTCGCCGCAGGTGACGCGGCGCACGAGCCGGCGCTGGACGAGATGAAGGGTCGGTGGAAGCACCCGATCAAGGGCATGGGCTGGTACAAGGACACCAAGCGGGAGTTCGCGGCGCTTCCGGAGGACTGACCCCCGCTGGCGATCGCACGGACGAAGGAGCTTCGACAGGCATGCCCCCCAAGACCCGAGCGTCCGCGCCACGCGCTGCTGACAGCCACGACCTGATCCGCGTGCAGGGCGCTCGCGTGAACAACCTCAAGGACGTGAGCATCGAGATCCCGAAGCGGCGACTGACGGCGTTCACCGGTGTCTCCGGCTCGGGCAAGAGCTCGCTGGTGTTCAGCACGATCGCCGCGGAGTCGCAGCGGATGATCAACGAGACCTACAGCGCCTTCGTCCAGGGCTTCATGCCGACCCTCCAGCGGCCGGAGGTCGACGTACTGGAGGGCCTGACGACCGCGATCATCGTCGACCAGGAGCGGATGGGCTCCAACCCGCGGTCCACCGTCGGCACCGCCACCGATGCCAACGCGATGCTCCGCATCCTGTTCAGCCGGATCGGGAAGCCGCAGATCGGTCCGCCCACCGCGTTCTCGTTCAACGTCCCGACCCGGGTGGCGAGCGGCATCATGACTGCGGACAAGGGCCGGGGCGAGAAGACCGTCGTGCGCAAGGCCGTCTACCAGGGCGGCATGTGTCCGCGCTGCGAAGGCACGGGCGCGGTCACCGACTTCGACCTCACGGCGATCTACGACGAGGCCAAGTCGCTCGCCGGGGGTGCCCTCCTGGTGCCGGGCTACAGCATGGACGGGTGGTACGGCCGGATCTTCAGCGGCGCCGGCCTTCCGATGGACAAGCCGATCGGGAAGTTCACCAAGAAGGAGCTCCAGCAGCTCCTCTACGGCGAGCCGACGAAGATCAAGGTCGACGGCGTCAACCTGACCTATGAGGGCGTGATCCCGAAGGTCCAGAAGTCGATGCTGTCCAAGGACGTCGAGGCGATGCAGCCGCATGTACGCCGGTTCGTCGAGCGGGCCATCACGTTCCAGACCTGTCCCGACTGCGACGGCACCCGGCTCAGCAAGGAGGCACGATCATCGAAGATCCACGGGAAGAACATCGCCGACCTCTGCTCGATGCAGATCAGCGACCTCGCCCAGTGGGTCGGTGACCTCGACCAGCCGGCGGTGGCCCCGCTGCTCACGGGGTTGCGACACCTCCTCGACTCGTTCGTCGAGATCGGCCTGGGGTATCTCTCCCTCGACCGGCCGTCGGGCACCCTGTCCGGGGGAGAGGCCCAGCGGACCAAGATGATCCGCCACCTGGGCTCGTCCCTCACCGACGTCACCTACGTCTTCGACGAACCCACGATCGGCATGCACCCCCACGACATCGAGCGGATGAACGCCCTGCTGCTGCAGCTGCGCGACAAGGGCAACACGGTGCTCGTGGTGGAGCACAAGCCGGAGACGATCGCGATCGCCGACCACGTCGTCGACCTCGGCCCCGGCGCGGGCACCGACGGGGGCACCGTCTGCTACGAGGGAACCCTGGAGGGCTTGCGGGGCAGCGACACCGTCACCGGTCGACACCTCGACGACCGGGCGAGGCTGAAGGAGTCGGTGCGTTCGTCCTCCGGAGCGATGGAGGTGCGCGGGGCCTCGACCCACAACCTCCAGGACGTCGACGTCGACATCCCTCTCGGGGTGCTCTGCGTCGTCACCGGCGTGGCCGGGTCCGGGAAGAGCTCGCTGATCCAGGGCTCCGTCGACGGGCGCGACGGCGTGGTGGTGATCGACCAGGGCGCGATCCGCGGGTCGCGGCGGAGCAACCCCGCGACGTACACCGGCCTGCTCGAGCCGATCCGGAAGGCGTTCGCGAAGACCAACGGCGTGAAGCCGGCGCTGTTCAGCTCCAACTCCGAGGGTGCCTGTCCCGGCTGCAACGGCGCCGGGGTCATCTACACCGAGCTCGGCATCATGGACACCGTCGAGTCCACCTGCGAGGAGTGCGAGGGGAAGCGCTTCCAGGCGGCGGTCCTGGAGTACACCCTGGGCGGACGCAACATCGCCGAGGTGCTCGCGATGTCGGTGACCGAGGCCGAGGAGTTCTTCGAGGACGGCGAGGCGCGCACGCCAGCCGCCCACAAGGTGCTGGCGAGGCTCGCGGACGTGGGGCTGGGTTATGTCAGTCTGGGGCAACCGCTCACCACGCTCTCCGGGGGGAACGGCAGCGGCTCAAGCTGGCGGCACAGATGGCCGACAAGGGTGACGTCTACGTCCTCGACGAGCCGACCACCGGGCTCCACCTCGCCGACATCCAGCAGCTGCTCGGTCTGCTGGACCGCCTGGTCGACTCCGGGAAGTCGGTGATCGTGATCGAGCACCACCAGGCCGTGATGGCGCACGCCGACTGGGTCATCGACCTCGGGCCGGGCGCTGGACACGACGGCGGTCGGATCGTCTTCGAGGGCCCGCCCGCCGACCTGGTCGCCGGCCGCTCGACCCTCACCGGCGAGCACCTGGCGGCGTACGTGGGAGGCTGACCGCCAGTCCAGGATATCGCCGATAAGTGACATTATGTCAGACCGTGCGGACTCCCCTCCCGGGCACGAGCGCTCGACGAACCCTCCCGGCCTTCGAGCATCCATCAGTGGTCGCGAGAAACTCCACCCACGTCGACGAGGATCCAGCGCACACCACTCATGTCTGGTCACGGTGGAGCAGCGCCGACTCCAGTCACCCTGAGGCCGGACCTGCTCGTGCATGGTTGACATAACTTTGCGCTCCCCTCAGGCCTGTTCAGCTCCGGGACCTATGTTGGGGCCCATGACGGCCACCTTCGGGGCCACCACGACCGCACCGCCGACGCCGTACCTGCGCGTCGACCTCGCCCGGCTGCGCCACAACATCAGGAGTACGGCGGAGCGCGCGGCCGCCGCGGGCATCGCGCTGCGTCCGCACGTGAAGACCCACAAGTGCGTGGAGATCGCCCGGCTGCAGGTGGCGGCCGGTGCGGTCGGCATCAGCACCGCCACCCTCGGCGAGGCGGAGGTCTTCGCCCGTCACGGGTTCCACGACGTCTTCATCTGCTATCCCCTGTGGCTCGACGACCTGTCCGCCCGCCGGCTGCGCGACCTGCTCGAGGACAGCCGGGTCACGATCGGCGTCGACTCGCCCGAGGCCGCCGGCAACGTCGGGCAGCTGCTCGGCGACCGCGACCTGGGAGTGCTGGTCGAGGTCGACAGCGGTCACCACCGCAGCGGCTGCCGGCCCGAGGAGGCCGGCGCCGTGGCCGGGACCGCACAGCGCGCGGGGCTCGAGGTGCACGGTGTGTTCACCTTCCCGGGCCACAGCTACTCCCCGGACCGGACCACGTCGGCCGCCAAGGACGAGGCGGCGGCACTCGGCACGGCCGCGGACGCGATGCGGGCGGCCGGCATCGAGCCCCACGTGGCCAGCGGTGGATCGACGCCCAGCCTGGCGGCGAGCCTGGACTCGGGCGGCGAGGGCGTCCTGACGGAGCTGCGGCCCGGGGTCTATGTCCTCGGCGACGCCCAGCAGTGGGAGCTCGGAGCCATGGGCCCCGACGACATCGCGCTCGTCTGCCGCGCCACGGTGGTCAGCCACGCGGGAGGCCGGCTGGTGCTCGACGCGGGGAGCAAGTCGTTGGGGGCGGACCGGGCGTCCTACGCCACCGGCTACGGGCGGCTCGCCGACTTCCCCGGCGCCCGGCTCGTGCTCCTCTCCGAGCACCATGCCGTCGCCGACCTCGGTGGCGAACCGCTCCCCCCGATCGGCAGCCAGGTCGACGTCGTCCCCAACCACGTCTGCAACGCCGTGAACCTCACCGACACCCTCCACGTCGCGGAGAACGGCGAGCTGCGCGCGTGGCCGGTCGTGGCCCGCGGCCTGAACTCCTGACCGGTTCCCCTACGATCGGCGCCATGCTCACGCGCCTGCTCGCCGGACTGTCCGCCCTCCTCCTGCTGGCCGCCCTGGGTGCCTGCAGCGATGACGGGGGCGACACGGCGTCCGACCCGAACGAGAGCTCGACGGGAGGGACGGGCACGCCGTGCGAGTACCCGGAGGACGGAATGCCGCCGGCCAAGGACGTCGACCCGCCCCCGACCGACGCCACCGTCAGCGGCGAGGTGCCGGTCACTCTCGCGACCAGCGCGGGCGAGATCGGGGCGACCCTGGAGGCCGACGCGACGCCGTGCACGGTCAACTCGTTCGTCTCCCTCGCCGAGCAGGGGTACTTCGACGCGACGGAGTGCCACCGCATCACCACCCAGGGCATCTACGTGCTGCAGTGCGGCGACCCGACGGCCTCCGGCTCGGGCGGCCCGGGCTACTCCTTCCCCGACGAGCTCACCGGCGAGGAGACCTACCCGGCCGGCACGCTGGCCATGGCCAACGCGGGGCCCGACACCAACGGTTCCCAGTTCTTCATCGTCTACGACGACACGGAGCTCCCCCCGGACTACGCGGTGTTCGGCACCATCGACGACGCCGGCCTCGAGGTCGTGCGCGGCATCGCCGAGAAGGGCGCCCAGGGCGGCGCCCGGACGGTGCCCCGTCCGAGAAGGTGACGATCGAGTCCGTCAGCGTGGACTGACCGGCCACGGGAAGCGGGTCCCGGTCAGCCGCTCGGACTCCTCCCACAGCGCCCGGGCGAGTACCGGGTCCTCCGCCGCGCGGCTCCGGCCGACCAGGGTCGGCCAGCCGAGCATCTCCGCCGGCCCGTGCGGGCCGACGTAGCTGTTGCCGGGCAGGTCGACGGTGGCGGCGTACACCGTGGTCAGCGCGCCCTGCCAGGCCGGCATCCCGACCAGCCGGTTGCCCAGGTCGGAGAGGCGGGTGAAGAAGGCGTTGCCGGTGCTGCCCTGGATCCCGGTGGCGGTGTAGCCCGGGTGCGCGCCGGTCGCCCGCAACATCGAGCCGGCGGCAGTCAGGTGTCGCTGGAGCTCCGCCAGGAAGAGCAGGTTGGCCAGCTTGGATGCGCAATAGGCCGGGTAGGGCTCGTAGGGACGCCGCTCCCAGTTGAGGTCGGCGACGTCGAGGACGCCGGAGCGGTGCGCGGCCGACCCGACCACCACCACCCGGTCGGCGATCCGGTCCAGGAGCAGGTTGGTGAGGGCGAAGTGGCCGAGGTGGTTGGTGGCCAGCTGCAGCTCGAAGCCGTCCACGGACCGGGCGAACGGCACCGCCATCACGCCGGCGTTGTTGACCAGCACGTCGGCCCGCTCGAGATCGCCCGCGAACGACCGCACCGACGCGAGGTCGGAGACGTCGAGGCGCCGTACCTCCAGGGTCCCGCGCAGGTCCTGCGCCCGGAGCTCACGCGCCAGGCCCTCACCCTTCTCCGGGTTGCGGACGGCCATCACGACGTGCGCCCCGAACGCGGCCAGGATCCGCGTCGCGGCCAGCCCGATCCCGCCGCTCGCCCCGGTGACGACGAACGTCCGCCCGTCCTGCGGGGGCACCTCGATCCAGCGGCGTGAGCCCGCGCGGGGCCCCATCAGCCCTCGAGGAGTCGCTTGAGCGCGGCGAGGTCCTTGGTCATCGCGCGCCGCATCGCCAGCTCCATCACCGGCGCCGCGACCCTGGCGAAACCGGACGGTTCGCCGTCGTTGCGCAGCGTCATCCGGGTGGCGTCGCCCTCGGCCGTCCAGGTGTAGCTCGTCCGCATCGGGAAGGGTCCCTGCGCCGTGCGCATGACCAGCCGCTCCCCCGGCACCAGCTCGGTGACCTCGTAGGTGTACTCGATTCGCCGCCCGAGGAACTGCGCGACGAAGTCCAGCTGCGACCCGACCGCGACCGGCGGCGGGGTGCGCCACTCCACCGAGACGATGTTGACGTACCACGACGGCGCGTTGCCCGGATCCCCGGCGTAGGACGCCACGGTGCCGACGGGCGCCTGGATGAGGGTGGAGACCTCGACGTCGACGGCCATCCTCACGCCTCCACGTAGTCGATCGTCTCGCCGAGGGCGACGGTGCGCCCCACGGTGCACAACCGGTCGCAGGTCTGCGTGATGGCGCGCGGCAGCATCTCGCGGGCCCGGTCGCCGTCCTCGCCCTCGGGGTAGCGCACCTCGAAGGTGACCCGAAGGTCGACGAGATGGTTCCCCTGTTCGTCGCGCACCTTGCGTCCTTCCGAACGCAGGTCGAAGGTGTCCGGCTCGGTGCGCTTGGTGGTGATCAGGTCGACGTCGGTCGCGCTGCACGCGGCGATCGCGGTCAGCAGCAGCTCGACCGGGGTGAAGTCCTCGTCGCGACCGGAGCCGATCGGGAGCACCGTGCCGTGCTTGTTCGTGGCCAGGTATCGACCCTTGGCGACGCGGGTCAGCGCGACGGACCGGAGGTCGTCCGTGGTGGCGGCGGTGGGGGCCTGGCCGGCTGGCATCTGGTCGCTCATGACGCGCAGCCTGCCAGACCCGCCCCGCATCAGCGCACCAGGACGGTGAGCCGTCGCTGGCCGACGACGACCTTCTCGGTCGGGCTGCTGACCACCCGCGTGGTGTAGCCACGGCGACCGAGCTCGAGGAACATCCGGGCCTCGACCGCGTCGTTGCGGGTCAGCCTCGCGACGTACGTCGTCATCTCGTCGACCGAGTTGACCTCGCCCGGGAAGGACTCGGCCCACGCGCCGCCGACGACCTCGATGCCGCCCATGGATCCCGCCGCGCGTGCGGGGATCGCAAACTGGAGCGGGACCGTCCGGGTGCCGGCAGGGCCCTCGAGCACTGCCCGCAGGGTCAGGGTCCGGCCGGCCGTGGCGAGGGCCGGCAGGCGGCGGCTCACGTTCACCCACGTGCCCGAGCGGCGCTGCTGCATGGCCACGACCTCCCACGTGGAGCTGTCGTCGTCGACCGCCGCGTCCACCGTGACGGTGTCGACGGTGACGCCCTCCAGTGCGCTGAGCACCCAGACGATGTCGGCGACCTCCCACGGCGAGGAGAACGCGATGTCGCTGTCGGAGGCGAACCGGTCGCTGGACGTCAGGGAGAACGGCGCGTCCGCCGCGTCGGTACCGGTGATGGTCCACTCCAGCAGCTCGGAACCGCCGATGATCCCGTCCAGGACCCGGTCGTGGTTGACCAGCTGCTGGTAGAAGGTCATCTCCGCATTCGCCTCGGGGATCGACACGGCGGTCGTGCCGGTCCGCTCGCGGTCCTGGTAGGAGACCGTCGAGGAGACGTCCATGGTGGTGGGCAGCCCGCCGATGTCGCCGCTGATCCCGGACAGGTGGTCGTCGGTGATCGTGCCGACCGGGGCGCCGAAGTTGGCGACCTTGAAGCCCGGCCCCGTCGGATCGCCCTGGATGAGGACCGCCTCGGCCGGGTGCAGCGACAGCGACGTGGTGCCCAGGAACGTCATCGGGTGGCCGAACCCGACGACCCGGCCCTCGCAGACGCTGGTGACCGTCCCGATACCGCCCGCGGTCACGTCGCCGTGGGCCGCCGTCGCACCGAGGTTGCCGCCGGCGACCAGGTCGCTGGCGGACGACGCGTCGGCCTCGACGGCGCCGATGGTGCCGGCCTGCCGGTGGATGTACTTCCGCTCGTCCGCCACGGCGCCCATCCGCGCCGCGCTCATGCGTCCGGTGATGCCCAGCGGCATGGGGAGCTGCTCGAAGTCGCCCGATGCCTGGGCGTAGGAGACGCTCGTCTCACGGGCGACCATCCGGGCCTGGGTCTCGCTCACCTCGACGGTGCGCGCCAGGATCGGGGACGTGGACGGCATGTACCTGCCCATCTCCTCGTACGGCGTCACGCCGGCCACCAGCGAGGGTCCCTGGCTCAGGCCGTAGGCCACGGCGCCGACGAGGCGCCCGTCAGCGGCGTACACGGGAGAGCCGGACATGCCCTGCCAGATCCCGATCGCGTCGTACTTGTCGGCGGCGAAGTCCATCTCGAACATCAGCATGTCGAGGCCGGGGGCGATGCCGTCCTTGACCTTCCCCAGGTAGGTGCCGTCGAAGCCGATCGGTGTCGTCCCCCGGACCACGGTGGAGCCCTCGACCTGCTGGTCGGGGACCAGCTCCGCCACCGGGTACGCGATGTCGCACTCCCCCGGCGTCGGCGGGGCCGACTGCGCCGGCCCGGTCGTGACGACGGCGGACGCTCCGAGCGCCGCCATGGTGGCGGCCAGCGAGGCGGCCAGGCGGCGCCGCCCTCCGGGCATGATCCTGTACATCTGCTACTCCCTCCCGAGCGCGGGCGCAGCGTGCCCCCGTGTCATCCGTCAGACACCGCGGACCGGGATTCGGTTCCGCATCACGACGGCGAGCGAAATCTACCCCCGCGGGGTACCGGGGCGTCGGAGATTTCGACATCGACCTAAGGTGTGGCGCGTGACGACACCACGGTTCCTGAGCCTGCAGCTCGACGAGGCCAGGGCGCGGGTCGCACTCCTGGACGTCGAGCACTACGACGTCCGGCTCGACCTGACCGGCGACGACACGTTCCGGTCGGTCACCACCATCACCTTCACGTCCGGCGGGGGCGACACGTTCGTCGACCTCAAGCCACTGCGCGTCCACTCCCTCGCGCTGAACGGCCGCGCGGTCGACCCCGACCTGCTGGATCGGGGCCGACTCCCGATCGCCACCGTCGAGGGCACCAACGAGCTCGTGGTCGACGCCGAGATGCGCTTCCGCAACGACGGTGAGGGTCTGCACCTGCACCAGGACCCCGCGGACGGGCGCCGCTACGTCTACGGCATGTCCTTCATGGACGCCGCGCCGAGCATCTTCGCCTGCTTCGACCAGCCCGACCTCAAGGCGCCGTACACCTTCCACGTGACCGCGCCCACCGACTGGGTCGTGATCGGCAACGCCCCGGGAGACCAGGTGGAGCCGGGGGTCTGGGAGTTCGAGCCGACCCGGCCGCTGTCCACCTACTTCGTGACCCTGGTCGCCGGGCCCTACCACGTGATCCGCGACGAGCACGACGGGATCCCGCTCGGTCTCAGCGCCCGCCAGAGCATCGCGTCCTCGCTGGAGGCCGACGCCGAGGACCTGCTGACGGTGACGCGGCAGTGCTTCGACGAGCTGCACCGACTGTTCGGGATCCGGTACCCGTTCGGGGACTACCACCAGGCGTTCGTGCCCGGAGTTCAACGCCGGCGCGATGGAGAACCCCGGCTGCGTGACGTTCCGCGATCCGATGATCTTCACCTCCCGGGTCACCCGCGGCTCGCGCATCATCCGCGCCACGACCATCGGCCACGAGATGGCCCACCAGTGGTTCGGCAACATCACCACCCCGGCGTGGTGGGACGACCTGTGGCTCAACGAGTCCTTCGCCGAGTACCTCGGCAACCGGATCGTCGCGGACGCCACCGAGTACGACGACACCTGGACCCACAACGCCCTGGTGCGCCGCCAGTGGGGCCTGATCGCCGACGCCGGCCCGGTCACCCATCCGGTCGCGGGCAACGGGGCGGTCGACGCCGTCGCCGCGCTGCAGGACTTCGACGGCATCTCCTACGCCAAGGGGTCCAGCATCCTGCGCCAGCTGAACACGCGGCTGGGCGACGAGGTGTTCCTCGGCGGGGTGATCGACCACCTGGAGACGCACCGGTTCGGCAACGCCACGATGCACGACCTGTTCACCAGCTGGGAGAAGGCGGGCGCCGCCGACCTGCGCGAGGTGACCGACGTGTGGCTGCGGACCGCCGGAGCGGACGCGGTGACCTTCGACCGGGCGGCCGGCGAGGTACGCCGTACTCCCCCGGACGGCGAGCCGGCGTCGCGTACCCACACCTTCCACGTTGCCCACGCGGGCCACGACGCCGCCTGGACCGTGGCCGAGGTTCAGGTCGGCGACGAGCCGGCCGTGCTCCCCGGTGCCGCGGACCATGCGGTGGTCATCGACAGCCGTGAGGAGTCGTGGCTGCTCGCCCTCCCCGACGAGCAGACCCTGCGGGCGCTGCCCGACCTGCTCCCCCGGACCACGGACCCGCTCTTGCGCGCCGCCACCTGGAACAACGTCCGGACCGGCTTCGAGCACGGGCTCGTCGACCCGGCTCTGGTCATCGACCTCGCTGCCGCCACGATCCCGGAGGAGCCCAGCGACGACCCGCTCGCGTTCAACGTCTTCGCGGGCGCGCCCAGCAAGCTGCTGCTGACGGAGTGGCTGATCAGCAAGGTCGCCCCGCTCACCCGCGAGCCGCTCCGCGCACTGGCGGACCTCCACACGGCCTCGCTCTCCCGTGCCCGCACCGCGGAGGCTGGGAGCACCCTCCAGCTCGCGGCGTTCCAGGGGGCGATCGGCTCGGCGGTCGACGACGCCCTGCTCCGCGTCCTGGCTCGACGGCGGCGCCCCCGACGGCGTCGAGATCGATGCCGCGCTCCGCTGGCGGATCCTGATCCAGCTGGCGGCGATGGGCGCCGTGGACCGGCACGACCTCGACGAGCACCTTGACCGGGAGCCCACCGCAACCACCCGCGTCGACCACAGCCGGGCCGTGGCGTCGCTGCCCGACGCCGGCGCCAAGGCCTGGGCCTGGGACCGATTCCTCGGCGTCGAGGACGTCGCCAACTACGAGCTCCAGGCGAGCGGCCAGGGCATGTGGCGTCCCGGGCAGGAGTCGTTCACCGCGGAGTACGTCGACCGCTTCCTCGCCGACCTGCCCCGCACGGCGGCAGTGCGCAGCGGCTGGGTGCTGGCAGAGAGCGCATGCTGGTACTTCCCCCTCACCTCCACCGACCCGGACACGGTCGCGCGGGCCGAGGCCCTCGCCGACGACCAGTCGCTCGAGCCCTCCCTCCGGCGGCAGGTGCGGGTGATGGCCGACGAGCTGCGCCGCCGCCAGGCCGTGCGCGAACGGTTCTCGGCGACGTGAACCGGCGCCCGGGGCCCACGGTCCGCACCGAGGTGCGCGAGGTGACCTCCGCGGGCGAGAGCACGCACGAGGACCGCCTCGCGGCCGAGGAGCCGTTGGAGATCCGGCTCGCCTGGCCCTCCCGCCCCGCCGAGCGGGTCTGGGTGACCATGCGGACGCCCGGCCACGACTTCGAGCTCGCGGCCGGCTGGGTGGTCCACGAAGGCCTGGCCGCTCCCGACGCCCTGGCCTCGGTGGCCTACTGCACCGACGTCGACCTGCCGCCCGAGCACGAGTTCAACGTCGTCACGGTCACCCTCGACCGGGCGCCCGCACACGATCCGGGCCACCGCCACCAGACGCAGGCGTCGGGTGCCGCCGCGTGCGGGGTGTGCGGAAAGGACAGTGTGACCGCCGCCCTCGACGTGGTGCGCGGGCCACGCTGGACCGGGCCCACGCTCACCACGGAGACCGCGCGCGAGCTACCCGGTCTGCTGCGAACCGCGCAACCCGTCTTCGACCGCACCGGTGGCGTGCACGGAGCCGCCCTCGCCACCGCGGCCGGCGAGCTGCTCGTCGTACGCGAGGACATCGGGCGGCACAACGCGGTCGACAAGGTGACCGGGGCCCGGGCACTGGGGGGCCAGCCCACCGGCGAGGCCGCCCTCGTGGTGAGCGGACGGGCCGGGTTCGAGCTCGTCCAGAAGGCGGTCGCCGCGGGCGTGGGCGCGCTGGTGGCCGTCGGGGCGCCCTCCAGCCTCGCCGTCGGGCTGGCCAGGGAGGCCGGCCTGCAGGTCTACGGGTTCACGAGCGCACAACGGGTGGTGCGGTACTCCTGAGGCTCGAGAGTTTGTGTCCAGCCCCCAACTAGGTAACGGTGGAGGGGTACTGACCGCAATCGGAAGCGAGCCGATGCTCACCCTCACCGAGAACGCCAGCACGATCGTCACCAACGTCACCGAGCAGATCCCCGACGCCTCCGGGCTGCGGATCACGACCGAGCAGGGCGACCAGCCGTCCTTCGAGGTCGCGCCGGCCAGCGCCGCCGAGCCCGGCGACCTGACCGTCGAGCAGGACGGCGCCACCATCTTCCTCGACGAGTCCGCCTCCGCGCAGCTCGACGACAAGATCCTCGACGCGGCCGTCGACGAGAGCGGTGGCGTGCAGTTCGCCCTGGGCATCCAGGAGGGCTGACCAGCCTCTAGGAGGGTGCGCGCGGCCGCTCCCCGGCGTGGGTCCATCGCAGTGTCGGTGGCGGCTCCTAGGTTCGTGCCGTGCGCATCCTCCACACCTCCGACTGGCACCTGGGCAGGTCCTTCCACCGCGAAGGCATGCTCGGGCACCAGGCGGAGTTCGTCGACCACCTGCTCGAGGTCGTGGCCTCCGAGCGGGTCGACCTGGTGGTGGTCTCCGGTGACGTCTACGACCGGGCCCTGCCACCCGTCGATGCCGTCCGCCTGGCCGACGAGACCTTCGCGCGGCTGGCGGCCTCCGGCGCCCGGACCGTCGTCAGCAGCGGCAACCACGACTCCGCGCAGCGGCTCGGCTTCGGCTCCCGCCTGATCGACGCCGCCGGAGTCTTCATCCGGACCGACGCGTCGTCCGTCGGCATCCCCGTCGTCCTCGACGACGACCACGGGCCGGTCGCGATCCACGCGATCCCGTTCCTCGACCCCACCCTGCTCCAGGAGCCCTGGCAGCTGCCCGCGCGCTCCCACCAGGCAGCCCTGGCCGAGGCGATGCGGCGGGTCCGGGCCGATCTCGTCGGCCGTCCGCCGGCGACGCGCTCCGTCGTCCTCGCGCACGCGTTCGTGGGGGGAAGTGCGACCGAGGTGGAGCCGAGTGACTCCGAACGCGACATCAGCGTGGGCGGTGTGTCGCTCGTCCCGGTCTCGGTGTTCGACGGCATCGACTACGCCGCGCTCGGTCACCTGCACGGGCGCCACACCCTGACCGAGTCGGTGCGCTACAGCGGCTCCCCGCTCGCCTACTCCTTCTCCGAGGCCACCCACCGCAAGGGCAGCTGGCTGGTGGAGCTGGGCCTCGACGGGGTCACCTCCGCCGAGTTCGTCGACGCCCCGGTCCCACGGCCACTGGCGCGGCTCAGCGGGCCGATCGAGACTCTGCTGACCGATCCCGCCCTCACCGTCCACGAGCAGTCCTGGGTGCAGGCGACCCTCACCGACGAGCATCGGCCGATGCGGGCCATGGAGCGGTTGCGCCACCGGTTCCCGCATGCCCTCGTGCTCACCTTCGAGCCAGCAGACGCCTGCGCGTCGACGACACCGGCCGCCCGGCCACGCGGCCGCAGCGACCACGAGATCACGCTCGACTTCGTCACCGACCTCCGCGGTACGGCAGCCAGTGCCGCCGAGGCCACCCTGCTGCAGGAGGCGTGCGACGCCTGCTGCGAGGACCCCGACGTCGACGCCCTCCTGACGGGGGGCTGAGCCGTGCGCCTGCACGAGCTCGAGGTCACCGCGTTCGGCCCGTTCGCCGACACCGTCTCGGTCGACTTCGACGCCCTCTCCGAGGCCGGGTTGTTCCTGCTCACCGGCGCGACCGGCGCCGGCAAGACGAGCATCCTGGATGCCGTGTGCTTCGCGCTCTACGGCGAGGTCCCCGGCGACCGTCAGGGCGCCAAGCGGCTGCGCAGTGACCAGGCCCCCGACGGAGTGGCGGCCGAGGTGCGGCTCGAGCTGACCGTGGGGGGCCGGCGGCTGCGGATCGTCCGCTCCCCCGCCTGGCAGCGACCCAAGAAGCGCGGGTCCGGAACCACCACCGAGCAGGCCTCAGTGCACCTCAGCGAGCGCGTGGGCGATGCATGGACGCCGCTCTCGAGCCGGCTGGACGAGACCGGCCTCCAGGTCACCACCCTGCTGGGGATGAACGCCACGCAGTTCTGCCAGGTCGTCATGCTGCCGCAGGGCCGGTTCCAGTCGTTCCTCCGGGCGCGGTCCGAGGAGCGGCACCGCCTGCTCCAGCAACTGTTCCGCACCGCCCGCTTCGAGGAGGTCGAGCGCTGGCTCGGTGAGCGCCGCCGTACCCTGCGCCGTGCCTCCGCCCGGCACGCTGACGTCGTCGCCGGCCTGGTCAACCGGATCAGCGAGGCCGCCGACGAGACCCTGCCGGCGGCATGGGATGTCCACGACCTCGCCGGTGCGACGACCTCCGGCGAGGTGACGGCCTGGGCGGTGGGGCTCCGCGAAGGCGCTGACCACGCGGCCACCAGGGCGAGCGCACGCGCCGAGCGGGCGGCCGGGAGCGAGTCCGCCCGGGCCCAGTCGCTCGCCCGGGCCACCCGGCTCGCCGAGCTCCAGTCCGCCCACGCCGAGGCCGCGGCGGAGCGCGGCCGACTCACCGCCGCGGCCGACACAGCAGGCCGACCGGCTCCTCCGGATCGGGCTGGCCCGGCGCGCCGCCACGGTGCTGCCGCTCCATCTCCTGGCCGGCGACCAGGAGCGGGCCGCGGAGGCGGCGCGGCTCGACGCCGACACGCTCACCGCCGCCGTGACTCACCTGCTCGGATCGGAGCCAACCGGCGCGAGCGAGCCCGACCTCCAGGTCGCGGCCCACGCCTCCGCCCAGGCGGCGGCCGCCGCCCGCAGCATGCTCCCCCGCGAACGCGCGCTGAGTGACCTCCGTGCCGAGCTCGACCGGGATCGCGAGGCGCTCGCGTCCCTCGCGGCGGAGAGCGAGGGCATCGCCACCCGTCTCGCGACCCTCCCCGAGGAGCTCACCCGGCTCCGCGACGAGCTCGGCTCCGCCACCAGATCCGCCGACCGGCTCGAGGCCGCCACCGCAGCGGCGGCCTCCCTGCGGCGGCGGGCCGAAGCAGCGTCCCGGGCGACGTCCCTCCAGCGCGACCTGGTCGATGCCCGCGACGAGCTCCGCGCGTCCGTCGACGCGGCCCAGGGCCAGAAGGAGATCTGGCTCCAGCTCCACGAGGAGCGGATCCAGGGCATGGCCGCCGAGCTGGCCGGGGGGCTGGCCGTGGGCCACGACTGCCCCGTCTGCGGCTCCGCGGACCACCCCCACCCCGCCACCGCTCGCGCCGGCGCTCCCGACGCCGCGGCCGAGAGGGCCGCCCGGTCCGCCGTCGACGACGCGGAGGCCACCCGGCATGCCCACGACGTCCGGGTGCGCGACCTGGTCAGCCAGATCGCGGCGCTCACCGAGACCGCCGACGGGGTCGTCGACGAGCTCGCCGCCGGCGCCGCGGACGCGGAGACCGACCTCCGGCGTTGCGCCGCCTCGGCCCGGGACGTGCCCCGGCTCCACGAGGAGCTCCGTCGGGCCGAGGCGCTGCACGAGCGCCTCGTGTCACGGCGGGACGCGCTGGCCGTCGAGATCGCGGCGAGCGACAGCGCCACGACCACACGGGCCGCCGAGGCCGAGGCAATCCGGCTGGAGGTCGACGAGCTGCTGGCGGGGACTGCCTGCACCGGCCTCGACGCGGTCGTGCGTCACCACGAGCGGGTTGCCGAGGCGTGCGGGCAGGCGCTCCGTGCCGACGACGAGGCAACCGCCGCGCGGAGACACCTCGAGGAGCTGACGGTCCGCGCCACCGCGGCCGCCCACGCAGCCGGCTTCGACGACGTGCCCGCCGCCCTGGACGCCGTGCTCGAGGAGCAGGAGGTCCACCGGTTGGAGACCATGCTCCGCGAGCACGACGCGGCAGTGGCCCGCACCGACGCGCGGCTCGCCGATCCCGACCTCCTGGCCGCCTCCCGGGCTCCTGCCGCTGACCTGCCGCGGGCGCAGGCCGACCATGACGAGGCCCGCGAGGAGCTGGCGGCGGCGCGCGAAGAAGCGAGCGCGTGCAGCCGCCGGTCCACCAGGCTGACCGGGCTCGCCACCAGCCTCGAGTCCGCGCTGACCGACTGGGAGCCGGTGCGCGACGACCTCACGCTGGTCACCGGCCTGGCCGCGCTCGCCGACGGGTCGTCTCCCGACAACCGGCTGCGGATGCGGCTCTCCGGCTACGTCCTCGCCGCCCGCCTGGGTCAGGTGGTGGCGGCCGCCAACGAGCGGCTCGCGCGGATGAGCGACCGGCGCTACTCCCTCGAGCACACCGGCGAGCGCGGCGTGGGCGAGAGTCGCGGGGGCCTGAGCCTGCTGGTCCGGGACGACTGGTCCGGCGAGGCCCGCGACCCGGCCACACTCTCGGGCGGCGAGACGTTCGTCGTCTCGCTGGCTCTCGCCCTCGGACTGGCCGACGTGATCACCCACGAGGTCGGCGGGACCGACCTCGACACCCTGTTCGTCGACGAGGGTTTCGGCTCCCTCGACGCCGACACCCTCGACGACGTGATGGACACCCTCGACTCCCTGCGCGAGGGCGGCCGCGTCGTGGGTGTGGTCAGCCACGTCGCCCAGATGCGCGAGCGGATCCCCACCCAGCTGCAGGTCGACAAGCAGCGCCACGGATCGACGGTGCGGCTGCGGAGACACGGCTGAAAACCCTTCGCGTCGCGCCGGGGGACGTCGGATAGGTTCGGCAGCATGAGCGGACACGCCCGGGGTGCCCAGCGCCTCGACCCGACCTTCACCGCCCTCCCCTACCACCAGCTGGGTGACGCTGCACTGACGCGCGCCCGCGAGCTCGGCGCCTCCCATGCGGACTTCCGGTTCGAGCGGGTGCGCTACCAGCACCTCGGGGTCCGGGATGGCGTGCTGCAGGGGGCCAGCGACGCCGAGGACCTCGGGTTCGCCGTGCGCGTGATCCACCGCGGGTCGTGGGGGTTCGCCTCCGGCGTGATCCTCACCTCGGAGGAGGCCGTGGCCGTCGCCGAGCGGGCCGTCGCGGTCGCGGAGGTCGCCTCCGAGATGACCAGCAGCCCGGTGGAGATCGCCGACGAACCGGTCCACGACGACGTCACCTGGATCTCGTCGTACGACGTGAACCCGCTCGAGGTGCCCACCAGCGAGAAGGCGGCACTGCTGATCGACTGGACCAACCGCCTGCGCACGGGCGCGGCGGTGGACCACGCGACCGCGCACCTCCAACAGGTCCAGGAGAACAAGTACTACGCCGACCTCACCGGCACCCGCACCACCCAGCAGCGGGTCCGGATTCAGCCGGGGTTCGAGGCGATGGGGTCGGGCGCCGACACGTTCGACTCGATGGCCTCCATCGCGCCGCCCGTCGGGCGCGGCTGGGAGTACCTCACCGACGGCAGCTACGACTGGGACGACGAGATCGAGCAGGTGCCCGAGCTCCTGGCGGAGAAGCTGAAGGCACCCAGCATCGAGGCCGGCACCTACGACCTGGTCATCCATCCCTCCAACCTGTGGCTGACCATCCACGAGTCCATCGGCCATGCGACGGAGCTCGACCGCGCCCTCGGCTACGAGGCCAACTACGCCGGTACGTCGTTCGCGACCTACGACCAGCTCGGTACCCTGCAGTACGGGTCGCCGATCATGAACGTCACCGGCGACCGCACCGTCGAGCACGGCCTCTCCACGATCGGCTACGACGACGAGGGCGTGCAGACGCAGTCCTGGGACATCGTCAAGAACGGGGTGCTGGTCGGCTACCAGCTGGACCGCGCGATGGGCCGGATGAAGCCCGAGCTGAACAGCGGTCGCTCCAACGGCTGCGCCTACGCCGACTCCTCGGGCCACATCCCGATCCAGCGGATGGCCAACGTGTCGCTGCAGCCGGCCGCTGACGGCCCCTCCACCGACGAACTGATCGGCCGCGTCGAACGCGGGTTGTACGTCGTCGGCGACAAGTCGTGGTCCATCGACATGCAGCGGTTCAACTTCCAGTTCACCGGGCAGCGGTTCTACAAGATCGCCGACGGCGAGCTGGTCGGCCAGGTGCGCGACGCGGCGTACCAGGCCACGACCACGGAGTTCTGGAACTCGATGGAGGCCGTCGGCGGCCCGGACACGTGGGTGCTCGGTGGCGCGTTCAACTGCGGGAAGGCCCAACCCGGGCAGGTGGCGGCGGTCAGCCACGGATGCCCCACCTCCCTGTTCCGCGAGGTCCGGATCCTGAACACCAACGACGAGGCAGCCCACTGATGACACCCCCCGTCACCCCCCAGTCCCTGGTCGAGCACGCGCTGGCGACGTCCACGGCCGACGACTGCATCACGATCGTGCGCAACGCCACCAGCGCCAACCTGCGCTGGGCGAACAACACCCTGACCACCAACGGCGTGATGCACGGCATCACCGTCACCATCATCTCGTTCATCCGTCAGGGCGACGGGGTCAGCACGGGCTCGGTCACCGGCAGCGCGAGCTCGGCCGCCCAGGTCACCGCCCTGGTCGAGGCCGCCGACGCCGCCGCGCGCGCCGGCTCGCCCGCCGAGGACGCCAACGAGCTGGTCGCCGGCGACGCCGCCCCCGACTGGGACGAGCCGCCCGTCGACACCGACGTGCACGTCTACGACGCCTTTGCTCCCGCTCTGGGCGAGGCGTTCGGCCGAGCCGCGGGCGACCAGCGTGTGCTCTACGGTTTCGTCAACCACGAGCTCACCACGACCTACCTCGGGTCCACGACTGGCCTGCGGCTGCGCCACGTCCAGCCGACCGGCCACTACGGCTGCACCGGCAAGGACGCCGACCTCTCCCAGAGCGCCTGGGTCGGGGGTGCCACCCGCGACTTCACCGACATCGACCCGCTGGCGATCGACGCGACCCTGGCGCAGCGCTTGTCGTGGGGGAAGCGTCGCGTCGAGCTGCCGGCGGGCCGCTACGACACGATCCTGCCGCCCACCTCGGTGGCCGACCTGATGATCGACGCCTACTGGTACGCCGGGGCCCGCACCGCCCACGAGGGACAGTCGGTCTACAGCCGGCGCGGTATCGGCGGGACCCGGATCGGCGACACGATCGCCCGGGAGGACGTCACGCTCTGGTCCGACCCCGCCGCGCCCGGCCTGGAGTGCGCGCCGTTCGCGATGGCCGCGAGCAGTGACAACGAGCAGTCGGTGTTCGACAACGGCCTGCCACTGGGACGCACCGACTGGATCCGGGACGGTGTGCTCGCCTCCTTGCTCCAGACCCGGCACTCCGCGGTGATGACGGGACAGGGCGTCACGCCGATGGTCGACAACCTCGTGCTGACCGTCGACGGCTCCGGCGGGTCCATCGAGGACCTGATCGCCGGCACCGAGCGGGGCTTGTTGGTGACCTGCATGTGGTACATCCGTGAGGTCGACCCTCAGTCGCTGCTGCTGACGGGCCTGACGCGCGACGGCGTCTACCTGGTCGAGGGCGGCGAGATCACGGGCCTGGTCAACAACTTCCGCTGGAACGAGAGCCCGATCGACCTGCTGCGGCGGTTCAGCCATGCCAGCGAGACCGTGCCCAGCTTCAGCCGGGAGTGGGGCGACGACTACTTCTCCCGCACCGCCACGCCGGCGCTCCGCATTCCCGACTTCAACATGTCGAGCGTGTCCCAGGCCCTCTGAGCCCGACCGGTCAGCCGAGCCACCCGACCAGCACGGGGCGGTCCAGGTCGCGCCAGGCCCGTAGGGCCTGCGCCTCGGACTCCTCGGCCCGGCGCTCCTCGGCCTCGCGCATCCATCGGTAGGTGCCGTCGCGCTCCCCCACCCCCGATGTCTCCCGGGCAACCAGGGCGAGGGCGTGCCGGGTCACCTGGGTGTCCTGCCGGACGCCCAGGGCCCGGGTCAGCCGGTGGGTCGCCCTTTCGAGGCGGGCGGCCTCCCGACCGGTCACCGGCTCGGCGACCTCGCAGGCGTAGCGCAGGCGCTTGGCGGCCCGGCGTACGGCATGGAGCGCATCGTCGCGCGCGGGCCCCTCGAGCAAGCCCCGCGGTGGTCTCCATCCGCTGCCGTACCTGGTCGAGCTCCACGCCCACCCGGAGCCGTACGAGCTCCAGGGCCGGCTCGACCCGGTTGGGATGTTCGAGGGGGTGGCCGGCCAGCAGCTCCAGGGCGTCCGCGAGCTGCTGGTAGCGGGGCGAGTCCAGCGCATCCTCCGCGCGTCGGGCCGCGGCCTCCGACGTCATCCGGTGGTGCTCGGCAATCCGCTCGCCAACCTGACCGCCCGCCACACCGGTCGGCTCCGCGTCGAGCAGCTCGACCAACCGGGCGTGAGCGACCTCGCAGTCACGCGCGTCGCCGAGTGCCCGAGCCAACCACCGGAGCTCGGCCCGGATC
>CAWHJI010000003.1:0-91247 GCA_963829635.1 uncultured Actinomycetota bacterium | reverse complement strand
GCGCGGGCGACGGGGTTGACCGCGACCCGGTTCACCACCCGGTAGAGGATCCGTCCGGCGCGGGCACTGCCCACGGAGCCCCTCACCATCCTCAGCATCGCGGCCCGGGTGCGCGGACTCTCGCACAGCGCGAGGAAGCGACGCAGGAGGCGGATCGCGAAGTCCTCGGCGGCCGCGGCGGGCGTCAGCACCCCGAGCTCGCGCTCCTCGAGGGTCTGCCACGTGGGAACGCCCATGGCGCCAGCCTGCCAGTCAGTCCGCGGTGGTGCGGTACTCGCCCCGGTAGAACAGCAGTGGCTCCCCGTCGGCCCCGACCTGGAGGTCCTGCACCCGGCCCATGACGACGTAGTGGTCGCCGGCCTCGTGCACGGCGTGGATCGTGCAGTCGACGTACCCCAGGATGCCGTCGATCAGCGGCGAGCCCGTGGCGGCCGAGGGGGCCCAGGCGACGTCGGCGAACTTGTCGACCCCACGGCTGGCCATGGTGTTGGACACCGGCTCCTGGTCGGCGCCGAGGAAGTTCACGCAGAACTTCCCGGCCCGCTGGATCATCGGCCACGCCCGGGACGACTTGGCCGGCGAGAAGAGCACCAGCGGCGGGTCGAGCGAGACCGACATGAAGCTCTGGCAGGTCATCCCGACCGGCTCGCCGCCGGCCGTCGCGGTGACCACGGTGATGCCGGACGCGAACCGTCCGAGCACGTCCCGGAACACGCGGGCGGCCTGGGCCTGCTCCTCGGTGTCGACGTGGATCGTCTCGCCGGGACGCAGCTCGAAGTCGAAGTCCCCCAGGAACGACTCGATCAGCTCGCGGCTCGGCCACGTCTCGCGCGCGTCGGTCCGCATCCCGTCCGGGATCTCAGGGGAGGGGTCTCGTGCGCCCGATCCTCAGAAGCCATGCGGGTCATGGTGTCAGGCCCCCTCCTGTCACTGCTGACCGACGCTGAAGTCGTGTCCCCAGTAGGAGACGGCCGTGCTCTCCCGGGCGACCCACTTCTCGTCGTCGACGGTGAGCCCCTCGGTGCCGTACTCGACGTCGAACCCGCCCGGGGAGCGCGCGTAGAACGACACCATCTGGTCGTTCATGTGCCGCCCGAGCGTGGCGGAGAGCGGGACCTGGTGCTTGCGGACCCGCTCGAGGGCGCGCCCGACGTCGTCGAGCCTCGCGACCTCGAACATGATGTGCACGCACCGCGACGGGTTGGGCATCGGGAGGAACGCCAGCGAGTGGTGGCGGGGGTTGCAGCCGAGGAACCGCAGCCACGCCGTGCTGCCGGGCTCCTTGCCGACGAACTCCCCCGGCATGCTCATCGAGTCGCGCAGCCGGAAGCCGAGCGTGTCGCGGTAGAACTCCAGCGCCGCCTCGTCGTCCCCGACCGGGATCACGACGTGGCCCATGCCCTGGTCACCGGTCACGAACTTGTTGTCGTACGGCGTGACGAGAGGCCGCGCCTCGTAGGTGATGCCGTGGAACAGCTCGAAGACGTTGTCCCACGGGTCGACGAACCGGATCATCTCCTGGACGCGGCGCTCGGCGAGCTCCTCGGGTGTGCCCTCGACGAAGTCGACCCCGGCCTTGGTCAGGTGCTCGCGCGCCTCCTGGAGCGCGTTGTGGTCGGCGAGCTCCCACCCCACGCACTCGAGCCGGTCGACGTCGGACGGGAAGACCACGAGCCGCGCCGTGACCTCGTCGATGCGGTAGTAGAGGTGTGTCTCGTCCGGGCCGCGGCTCTCGGCCAGGCCGAGCACCTTGCCGGCGAACTTCCGCCACGCCTCGAGGTCGGTGCTGGCGACGCGGGCGTAGCCCATGGACTTGATGTCGATCACGAGCGGCTCCTCTCGACGTGGCGGGACAGGAACGACACCGCGACCTCCGCGAACTCCTCGGCCGCCTCGATCTGCGCCCAGTGCCCGCAGTTGGGGAACACGTGCAGCTGCGCCTTCGGGATCAGCTTGAGCGCGACCATCGCGCCGTCGAGCGGGTTGACCCGGTCCTCGCGGCCCCAGGTCAGGAGCGTGTGCTTGCGCAGCCGGTGGGCCTCGCGCCACAGCATGCCGTCCTCGGCGGTCTCGGGGTTCCAGAAGGACATCCCCATCTCCCGCATCGCCTCCTGCGCGCCGGGCGCGGTCGCGTCGGCGAACCGCTCCTCGACCAGCTCGTCGGTGACGAGGTCCTGGTTGACCACCATGGTCGAGATGAAGGCCCGCAGGTTCTCCCGCGTCGGGTCCGCGCCGAAGTCCATCAGCCGCTGGACGCCCTCGGTCGGGTCGGCGTGGAAGAGGTTGAGCGAGAGCCCGCCCGGGCCCATCAGCACCAGCCGGCCGACCCGGTCGGGGTGGGACAGCGCGAGCCGCATCGCCGTACCGCCGCCGAGGCTGTTGCCGAGCAGGTGCACGCGGTCGATGCCGAGCTCGTCGAGCAGGGCGACGACGTGGTCGGCGGCGTGGCGGTAGTAGTTGCCCTGGACGGGCGGCTTCTCGGATCCGCCGAAGCCGGGCTGGTCGACCAGCAGGGTGCGGAAGCTCTCCGCGAACCGCGGCAGCGCGGTCCCGAAGTTCGACCACGCGCTCGCCCCCGGACCACCCCCGTGGAGCATCACCAGTGGCAGGCCGCCGCCCGGGCCGGTCGACTCAGTCGTCCCTGCCGGGCCGGCCTCGTAGTAGTTCAGGGTGATGTCGAGGGCCTTGGCGGAGCGCTGCACGGACTCCTTGCTGTAGGGCTCGTCTGTGATCGCCACTCAGTACATCCCCGGGTCGATCTTGTGCCCGAACTCGTGGGCGCCGTACATCTGCAGCGCGCGCTCGGGGTCGTTGGCGGCGTGCACGCGGCCGGCGTGCGCGTCGCGCCAGGCGCGCTGGAGGTAGGTGCCCTCGGCCAGCGCCCGCCCGCCGGAGGCCTCGAAGAGGTCGTCGATCGCGTCGATCGCCCGCTGGGTCCCGAGCACCTGGTCGCGTCGGACCTTGAGCCGCAGCCCGAGCGGGATCTTCTCGCCCTTGGCGACCAGCGCCTGCTCGTCGCGGATGTTGTTCATGGTCAGCGCCCACGCGGCGTCGATCTCCGAGGACGCCCGCGCGATCCGGACCGCCGCGAACGGGTCGAGGTTGGCCTTCTCGCCGAGGTACGCCGCGCGCACTCGCTTCTGCTGCATCTCGACGTGCTCGGCGTAGGCCCCGTAGGCCATGCCGATGATCGGCGTCGAGATCGTCGTGGTGAACAACGAGTGGAACGGCAGCTTGTAGAGATCGGAGCCGTTGACCTCCTGGCCCGGGCCGAAGCAGCGCCCGGTGTCGCTCATCGAGAGCGTGAACGCCTCGGGGATGAACGTCTCCTCGACGACGATGTCGTTGGACCCGGTGCCGCGCAGTCCGACCACGTTCCAGACGTCGACGATCTGGTACTGCTCCCGCGGCACCAGGAAGGTCCGGAAGTCGACGACGTTGCCGTCGCCGTCGAACACCAGCCCGCCGAGCAGCACCCAGGTCGCGTGGTCGCAGCCGGAGGAGAAGCTCCACTTGCCCGACAGCGTGAAGCCGCCGTCGGTGAGGACCGCCTTGCCGGTCGGCGCGTACGACGAGCTCAGGCGGGTGCTGGTGTCCTCGCCCCACACCGCCTGCTGCGCCTCGTCCGCGAACAGCCCGACCTGCCAGGGGTGGACGCCGAGCACGCTGGAGATCCAGCCGGTGGAGCCACACGCACCGGCGATGTCCCGGACCGCGGTGAAGAAGTCGACCGGGTCGGCCTCGAGGCCGTCGTACCGCTTCGGCTGGAGCATGCGGAAGAACCCGGTGTCCTCGAGCTCCTTGACCGAGGCCTCGGGGACCACGCGCGCACGCTCGGCGTCGTCGGCCCGCTCCCGGAACGCGGGGAGCAGGTCACGGACGCCGTCAAGAACAGCCTGGGACTGTTCCAGTCATGGTGGGTCACCGCAATACTAGAACACGTTCTTGTTTTGTGCGAGATGTCGCCTCACGTTCGTCGGTGGAATCGGAGGTCGCCGCCCGGGTGCCGGTCGGTGCGGTAGCGGTGGTCGTGGGCGCGATGGTGGTGGAAGCTGCAGAGCAGCACCCCGTCCGCTAGGTCGGTCTTCCCTCCCGCGACCCACGGCCGTCCGGCGTGGTGGGCTTCGCACCAGGCGGCGGGGATGTCGCAGCCTTCCGCACGGCAGGTGACGTCGCGGACGGCCATCGCCTTGCGTTGCGCCGGGGAGAACAGCCGGCGGGTGCGGCCGAGGTCGAGGACCTGGGACTCACCGCCGAGCACGGCGGGGAGAATGCTCGCGGTGCAGGCCAGCCGGCGGGCCTGGCCCGCGGTGATGGGTTCGTCGCCGACCAGCGCCACACCGAGGCCCGTCAGCAGGGCGGCGAGGTCGACGGTGACGATCACCGTGGTCGCGTCCCCGCCGTGCAGCGGCATCCGGGCGGGGTCGACGGCTTCCAGGAAGGCGCCGAAGGCGTGGCCGAGCCGCTCGTCGTAGGGCCGCCGATCGATCGGCGACGTTCCCGATTGGGCCTGTCGGGGCGAGGTGAAGGACTGGAGGTAGGTGAGCAGCCGGCCGCCGACGGCATCGGCGACCCGCAGCCTGATGTCGGTGGTGCCGTCCCCGCTACGCCGGGTGGTGAGGAAGGTACGGCGGGCGGCGCCGGCCTCCTCGCGCTCCAGCAGCCGCCGCTCGTGGTCCTCCTCGATCTCGGGGGCGACCACGGCCAGCACCCGGCGCCCCAGCAGGCGCAGCGACCGCGGACCGAACCGGGCCGCCTCGGCCACGAGGTGCTCCTCGGCCTTGGCCAGTACCGTCGGGTCGAGGCCCTCGGGCAGGTCCTCCAGGGCACGAACGATCGCCTCCACCTGGGCCAGGTTCAGTGCACCCTCCCGCAGCGCCCGGGCCGCGATGTGCCACCGGGCGTCCAGCCCCCGGGCCAGCCGCAGCTGGCGCCGGGCTTCCCCACGGTCGCGGTGGTCACGGTGGGCCAGCCAGGCGGCGATGTCGCGCGCCCCGTCTTCAGCCGCCACGTCCTCGGCCGCGGTCATCACCCGCAACCGCAGCTCCTCGAGCCGCGCCTCGACCCGGTCCAGCGCCACCAACGCCGCCCGCTTGTCCGGAGTCGGCATGAAGACCGGGTCGACGTCGGCGACGTCCTTCAGCGCGGCCTCGATCAGTGCCGCGGCCACCACCACCGGGTGCTCCTGAGTCTCCACGTCCGCTGCTCCCTGGCTCGAACGACTGTCGATGTCCGGGGCAATGCCGGCTCTCCCCCAAGTCGTCGAACCCAGTGCGCCCCTACCGGGCGAACTGCCGGAGCGCGGCGGCGAGATTACCGGGAACACGTGAAGCGAGATCCTGCGCTCACCACCTATTAGAACACCCGTTCGATCACTCGTCAAGCGGCTCCCCACCTCCTGCATGGGTGAGTTACGATCCGCGACCCCCTCAATCGGGAGGGACGCCAGCAACCGGGGGTCCGCTCATGGCGATGTGCGCGCGGGGATGGTCAATCCCCGATCCAGAAGAGGGCCGATTCTGGATCTCTTGAACACTCCTCGGCCAGCACACGTAGGCGGAGCAGGCCTCTTCGTTCGGGACCGTCCTCCGCCACGGTCAGGGCACGAACGCAGTCAGCGATCAGTCGGCCCATAACCCCGGACGGCATTTTCGTGTCGCCGAAGGGATCGACTGATTCGAGGATCGGCAAGCCGTCCGGCACAAGGCCGTAGGGAGGTTGATCAATGAAGCGGTCGAAGTCGCCAGCGGCGTCGAAGGTCCCGCCGGAGGGGTCAGGCAAGCCGCTTCGTGCACGTCCCGCCGGATCGCGGAGTTCGACGTAGATGGGCATTGGCCCATTTTCGCAATCGGTCGTCCAGCCGTCGAACACATAGCCCGACCCAGCCCGCTGCTGATTCGGCGAACGCACTCATATGCCGCTGCAGATCGTGTCGATGGTCCCTACGAAGGCCGCCAGTTCCGTTGCCGATATGCCTCAGCTTGGAGCCCGAGGGGGCCACGCCTCGATGAAGGGCCGCATCGCTGGGTCCCACCATCCGGTGTCCTCCACGAACGAGACCGCCACGGCGTTGTTGACGTCGTCTACCCCGTCGCGGAGGGCACGATCGATGAGAGCCAGGAGCCTGCCGAGGACGTCACGGTGGCCCGAGGCGAACGCGTCGATTGCGAACCGCCGCAGGTCCGCAGTCAACAGGTGGAGGAGTAACGGGCCGTTGTCTTTCAAGTGGTCCTTCACAACCTGCTGAGTTTCTGGCACCTCGATGGCGAGGGCGGCGAGGAAGTCATCAGCGGTCATCTGCACCTCGCAATCATCGCCCACAATCGCACTCACATGCCGCGATCCGCTCGTCGTGCCGAGAAGGGCCTATCAGGGAGTTCCACCACCTAGACTCCGGTCCGTGAGTAGGCGAGCGATTCTCCTGGGCGTGAGCGCCGTCCTGCTGGGCCTTCTGCTCGCGTTCTCCGCATTCGTATTTTGGACCGTCAACGGCCTGACCGTCCTGGACACACCTGATGGCAAGCCGTCCGGTCCCCTCCACGGGTACGGGGTGACCACGATCCTCCTGCTAGCTGCTCTCGGATCCTTCTACTTCGGAGTCCGTCGGCTCATTACCGGCCGCAGGCGATCCAACCAGCCCGCGCTGCGTAAAACGGCCTCGTCGCAAACGCCCTGATCTGCCGCTGTCCGGCCACCCGTCGCGGGCGATCGTGACTTCCGTTTGGTAGTCGGCCGAGGAGACGTGCGCGTGCCAGTCCATTTGATCCGTCGCGAGCATGTCGGTGAGGGCGTCTCGGAGTTCGGCGGCCTCGGCTGCGGTGAGCCATAGGAAGGCCGACGGCAGTGTGGTTCCCGGCGGGCCCTCAATGCGCATGGCGACCACCCTAGGCGCGGCCTCGGTCGGACACCGGAGCGTCCGCACATGCCGCGACAAGTGCGGTCAGCCGATGAGCGGGCGCGAGGTCACCACCCCGTGTCACACTCGCGCCCGTGGGAAGTGAGGGCGAGCAGGAACTCGATGACCGGTGGTTGCTCGGCCTACGGGCTATGGCCTTGGAGTCGGTGGATGCCTACGAGTTCACGGTCCTGCTGAACTTCGGAGAAGGGACCGCCCTCACCATTGAGTCCGCTGCAAACATACGGACCTCCACGGGGGTGCCCGAGACTCCGGCGGTGACTCACAACGAGGACGGCACAGTCTCGGCGTCCGATGTCCTGATTTCCCTGATCGATCAGCAGGTGCTGTCGAGCGTGGGATTCAAGACCGGCGCCCTGCGTCTGGTGTTCGAGTCTGGTGCGTTGCTGAGGGTTCCTTATAGCGAGCAGTACGAAGCCTGGCAACTGACCGGCCCCTCAGGACGGATGTGGGTTTCGCTTCCCGGTGGTGGCCTCGCCACCTTCTCCGGAGACCCTTCCTAACGCACGCTCATGCTGAGCGGTCATGCCGATGAGCAGAGAGTGTTGACCCTCGTACCCTTGACCTATGCGCTCGCAGGACGAACGGGACAAGCAGACCGTCGTCATTACGCGGATGTTGCTCATCGGTGCCGTGGCGTTCCTCGCGCTGCTGCTGGCCTTCTTGGCCGTCGGCTGGCTCGCGTAGCGCGTAGCCGCACGCACGCTCATGCGGCTGGTCGAGCGCTTGTGACCTAGAGCGGCGGCTCGATTTGGTGGAGGTCCAGGATCGTCCGCTCCGTCGGTTCGGTCGGGAAGCCGGTGCCTTCGAGCAGCGTTCGCATCTCGTCACTGGCCCACCGTTGACGAATGTGCTCGGCGGACTCCCAGACCCCAATGATGTAGAGCGCTTCGTCGCTCGTGGCGCAGTGGTGACGGAGTTCGCCGAACGGCACCGCGCCGCCGCGCTCCATGATGCGTGCGTGTGCACGGTCGTATGCGGCCTTGAGCTCGTCGACATCACCGACGAACTTGGCCATCAAGATCGCAGCCATGGCTTCAGCGTAGGAGCCGCCAAGCCGCCGTCTGCAGCAATGCAGAAAGATGCTCATCTGCCGCGATGGGCGCACTCGTGCAACTGAGAGGACGATGCCGTGAATCAGCGTCTAAAGATTCTGGGAATCTCCTTCATGAGGGTGGGTTCGGGGCCAATGCGCCCCCCATGGCGGATCGCTTCGATGAGCCCTGGGAGTTCAGCATTCCCCGTGTCCACTTGGCCGTAGTCCAATCGATCGCAGGTTGACTCGATCCAGCGCCTGAGCTGTTCGGCCAGGTACGCGGGGTCTGCGGGCCGGCTCGGGTCTCGCTCAAACGAGGCCGCGTACTTGTCGTAAACCTTGGCCCGAAGGAATCGTCCGGTGGAATCGAGGACCTCAAGCTCATCGGACACGGCATCCGGATAGCAGAAGGACAGCGCGGCGTCCCGGGCGTCGTCATGGATCTCAAGGTCGCCGTCGTAGATCGAGATGATCGGCGGCACTGCAGCGTCTTCCACCTCATTGACCTCCCACCGTCTGCTGGGGACCCATTGTCCCCCGCCATTGGCGTAGTCGTCCGACGCGGCAGGCAGACCGGCCGTGAGGTCGTGAGGGTCAATTGAACAAGTAGCCGCGAGCCCCTTCAGCGCCGGGTGCCGACGCTGACCAGGTACTCCATCTCGAAGCGCGCGCGATCGGCGTCGCCGCGGTTCCACTCCTCGCAGAAGGCGTCCAGGGCTGCGTCGAACTCCTCGGCCCGGCCCTCGCGCTCCGCGTTGGCGCGGACGCCGATGGTGGGGCCGTAGTAGGCCTTGAAGTGCTCGCCGAACCCCCGGGCCTGCTCGAACGCGGTGATCTCCAGCGTGCCCCGCTCCACCTTGTGGAAGTCGACGCGGTCCCCGAACAGCTCAGCGAGGTGCGCCTCGCTCCCCCACGTCGGCGGGGGCGACGCACCCGGCGGGGGCGGTGGCGCGAACGGCTTCATCATCGCGAACAGGGCCCCGATCTGGCCCTCCGGAGTCCAGCTCAGCAGCGAGATCGTGCCGCCCGGCCGGCACACGCGGACGAGCTCGTCGGCCGCCTCCTGGTGGTGGGGAGCGAACATCACGCCGATCGAGGACATCACCACGTCGTACGACGCGTCGTCGAACGGCAGGTGCTCGGCGTCGGCCTCGGACCACTCCAGGTCGAGACCCGCCGACTCGGCCCTGGCCCGGCCCGCCTCCAGCAGCTCCGGGGTCAGGTCGCTCGCGGTGACCGTCGCGCCGGCGGCTGCCGCGGGCAGGGACGCGTTGCCGGTCCCGGCGCCCACATCGAGCACGTGCTGCCCCGGCCCGATGCCGCTCGCCTCCACCAGCCGCGGCCCCAGGGGAAGCAGGAACGTCTCGACCATCGTCGGGTAGTTCCCGGAGGCCCACATCGCGCGGTGACGGGCCTTCAGCTCGGTGTCCATGGGTGCTGTGGTCATTGTCCGGCCTCCTCGGGGTCGACTGCTCCTTGGCAGTCTGCTCCCGCGGACCCGGTAGTGCACCCACTGACGTCGAGCGGTACGGACCAGTCAGGCCCAGCTGGACTCGCGCTTCAGCATCAGGGCGATGTCGATCAGCTGGTCCTCCTGGCCGCCGATCAGGTTGCGACGCCCGGCCTCGAGCAGGATCTCCGCGCCGGAGACGCCGTACCGGTCCGCAGCGTTGCCGGCGTGCTTGAGGAAGGACGAGTAGACGCCGGCGTACCCCATCATCAGGGTCATCCGGTCCAGCTGGCACTCCTCCGGCATCGCCGGCCGGATCACGTCCTCGGACGCGTCGACGACCTGAAGGAAGTCGACGCCGGTGTTCCAGCCCAGCTTGTCGGCGACCCCGATGAACGCCTCCAGCGGCGTGTTGCCCGCCCCGGCACCGAAGCGGCGCACCGACCCGTCGATCTGGGTCGCGCCCGCCCGTGCGGCGATGACCGTGTTGGCGACGCCGAGGCCGAGGTTCTCGTGGCCGTGGAAGCCCACGTCCGCCTGGTCCCCGATCTCCGCCACGATCGCCGCGACCCGGTCGGCGGTCTGCTCCATGATCAGCGCGCCGGCGGAGTCGACGACGTAGACGCACTGGCAACCGGCGTCGACCATGATCCGGGCCTGCTTCGCCAGCACCTCCGGCGGCTGGGTGTGGCTCATCATCAGGAAGCCGACCGTCTCCAGGCCGAGCTCACGGGCGAGCCCGAAGTGCTGGATCGAGGTGTCGGCCTCGGTGCAGTGGGTGGCGATCCGGCAGATCTCGCCACCGTCGCCCTGGGCGGCACGGATGTCGTCCTTGGTGCCGACGCCGGGGAGCATCAGGAACGCGATCCGCGCGCTCTTCGCGGTCTCGGCCGCGATCTTGATCAGCTCCTGCTCGGGCGTCCTGCTGAAGCCGTAGTTGAACGACGAGCCCCCGAGGCCGTCGCCGTGGGTCACCTCGATCACCGGGATGCCCGAGGCGTCCAGCGCCTCGACGATGTCGTGCACCTCCTGGGCGGTGAACTGGTGCCGCTTGTGGTGCGAGCCGTCGCGCAGGCAGGTGTCGGTCAGGCGCAGGTCCAGGTCGCCGCCGTGGGCCTGCGACCAGGTGCGCTGGAGGTCGTTGAGGTCGGTCATGTCAGGCTCCCGTCATCGATCGGGCGATGTGCTCGCCGACCTGGGTCGCGGCGGCGGTCATGATGTCCAGGTTCCCGGCGTACGGCGGCAGGTAGTCGCCGGCGCCCTCCACCTCCACGAAGACGCTGACCTTCAGCTGGCCCTGCGTGGCTGCGGACGGCTCGTCGATCTGCGGCTCCTGGAGCAACCGGTAGCCGGGGACGTACGCCTGCACGGCCTGCGACCATGTCCTGCACGGAACGGACGATCGCGTCCCGGTCGGCATCGGGAGGTACGGCGCAGAAGATCGTGTCGCGCATGATCATCGGCGGCTCGGCCGGGTTGAGGATGATGATCGCCTTGCCGCGCTCGGCGCCGCCGATCGACTCCACGCCGGCGGCCGTCGTACGCGTGAACTCGTCGATGTTCGCGCGGGTCCCGGGCCCGGCGCTCATGCTCGACACCGACGCGACGATCTCGGCGTAGGACACCGCCGCGACCCGGGAGACGGCGGCGACCATCGGGATCGTGGCCTGTCCGCCGCAGGTGATCATGTTGACGTTCGGCGCCGTGACGTGCTCCTCGCCGTTGACCGGCGGGATCACCGCAGGCCCCACGGCGGCGGGGGTCAGGTCGATCGCCCGGATCCCGGCCTCCTCGTAGCGGGGCGCGTACTCGCGGTGCACCCCGGCGGAGGTGGCCTCGAAGATCAGGTCGGGAAGCGCGTCCTGCTTGAGCAGCCAGTCGACACCCTCGTGGCTGGCCTCGAGGCCGGCGCCGTCGGCGAGGCGGAGCCCTTCGCTGGTCGGGTCCACCCCGATCATCCAGCGTGGCTCGATCACCTCGCTGCCGAGCAGCTTGTACATCAGGTCGGTGCCGATGTTGCCGGGCCCGACGATGGCGGCGGTCTTCTTCATGTCTTCCCTCTCGGGGTCTCGATACGCTCGCTGGCGCTCGCTACTCGACCAGCGAGCAGCATCAGGTGAAGTCCAGGCGGACGGAGCCCAGGCCGTCGAAGACGGCCTCGAACCGGTCGCCGGGTCGTACGTCGATCGCCGCGGTGCACGCTCCCGGGCAGGATCACGTTGCCGGCCTCGAGGGTGACGCCGAACGTCGCGACCTTCCGCGCGAGCCAGGCCACCGCGACGACCGGGTCCCCCAGCACGGCGTCGGAGCGTCCCTCGGCGACCTGCTCCCCGTTGCGGTGCAACCGGGCCTCGATCGTCTTCAGGTCGATGTCGGTCGGCTTGACCCGGTCCGGGCCCAGCACGTAGCCGGCCGACGACGCGTTGTCGGCGATGGTGTCGCCGATCCTGATGTCCCAGTCGGCGATGCGGCTGTCGATCAGCTCGATCGCCGGCGCCACCGCCTCGGTGGCCTCGATGACGTCCTCCTCGGTGCACCCCGCGCCGGGGAGGTCCTCCCCCAGGACGAAGCCGACCTCGACCTCGACCCGCGGGTAGCAGTAGCGGCCGGCGCTGACCGGCCGGTCCTCGTGCACCTGCATGTCGCTGAGCAGGTGGCCGTAGTCCGGCTCGTCGACGCCCATCATCTCCTGCATCGCCCGCGAGGAGAGGCCCACCTTGTGGCCGTGGATCGTCGCGCCGCCCTCGAGCCGCTGCCGGATGTTGAGCAGCTGGATCTCGTAGGCGTCGACCACGTCGAGACCGGGCCAGGTCTCGCGCAGCGGCGGGATGGGGCGCCGGTCCCGCTCGGCGGCCGCGAGGGCCGCCGCCACCTCGCGTCGTACGTCGTCGGACAGCATGCCGGGCATTCTAGAACCTGTTACAGTTTTGCGCCATGACGGGCACTCTTCCCGGGCCGCTCCCCGACGAGGTCGACGTCGTGGTCGTCGGTGCCGGCGGGGCCGGGATGACCGCAGCGCTCGCCGCCGCCGTGCACGGCCTCGACACGGTCCTCGTGGAGAAGAGCCCGTGGTTCGGCGGCTCCACCGCCCGCAGCGGCGGTGGCGTCTGGATCCCCGGCAACGAGGCCCTGCGGCGCGCCGGCCAGGTCGAGCCGGACGACCTCGAGCAGGCGAAGCTCTACCTCGACTCGATCGTCGGCGACGACGTCCCGAAGGTCCGCCGCGACACCTTCCTGGAACGTGGGCCCGAGGTGATGGACTTCCTGGGCAAGCACACGCCGGTGCGCTTCGCCTGGGTCCCGGAGTACGCCGACTACCACCCCGAGCAGCCCGGCGGCCGGCTCCGCGGCCGGAGCGTGGAACCGGTCCCGATGGATGCGCGGTCGCTCGGCGAGGAGCTCGAGCGGTTGCACCCGCCGTACACCAAGGCGCCGGCCAACCTGATCGTCACCCAGGCCGACTTCCGCAAGATCAGCCTTGGCCTGCGCACGGTCCGGGGACCGTTGACCATGCTCCGGGTGCTGCTCACGCGGATGGTCAGCGTGGCACGGCGGCGGAAGATGTACGCGATGGGCAACGCGCTCTCGATCGGCCTGCGCAAGGGGCTGGTCGACGCCGGCGTGCCCGTGCACTACGAGACGGAGCTCTCCGACCTGCTGATCGAGGACGGGCGGGTGGTCGGCGTACGCGTCATCAGTGACGGCGCCCCGGTCGAGATCCGCGCGCGGCGCGGGGTGATCCTGGGCAGCGGTGGATTCGAGAAGAACCTCGAGATGCGGGAGAAGTACCAGCCGCAGCCCACCTCCATCGACTGGACGACCGGGTCCGTCAACAACACCGGGGCGGGCATCCTCGCCGGCATCGCGGCCGGCGCCCAGACCGACCTGCTCGACGACGCCTGGTGGGGGCCGACGATCCCGCTGCCGTCCGGCCCGTGGTTCTGCCTCGCCGAGCGCAACCTCCCCGGCTCGATCATCGTGAACTCCGCCGGGCGGCGCTTCATGAACGAGGCGCTTCCCTACGTCGAGGCCGTGCACGCGATCTACGACGGCGAGGCGACCGGGATCCCGCACGTGCCGGCGTGGATGGTGATCGACCAGCGCTACCGCAACCGCTACCTCTTCGCCGGGCTCTCCCCACGGCAGCCGTTCCCGGGCCACTGGTACAAGAGCGGGACCGTGAAGAAGGCCGCGACCCTGGCCGAGCTGGCCGAGTCAGATCGGGGTGCCGCCCGAGGCGCTCGAGGCCACCGTGCAGCGGTTCAACGGCTTCGCGACGTCCGGCGTCGACGAGGACTTCCACCGCGGCGAGAGCGGCTACGACCAGTACTACTCCGACCCGACCGTGAAGCCGAACCCGTCGCTGCACGCGATCGACCACGCGCCCTACTACGCCGTGAAGATCGTCCCCGGTGACCTCGGCACGAAGGGTGGCCTTGTCACCGACGAGCACGCACGCGTGCTGCGGGCGGACGGGTCGGCGATCCCCGGGCTGTACGCCGCCGGCAACGTCTCCGCCGCGGTGATGGGCCACACCTACGCGGGCCCCGGCGCGACCATCGGGCCCGCCCTGGCGTTCGGCTACCTGGCCGCCCTCGACATCGCCGACTCTCCGGTGGTTGAGGTGCGAGGGCGCCCCGCGCCCGAGCCTCGAAACCCCGGAACCGAGGAGACCTCCTGATGCCGATCGACCCCGTCCGTGGCCGTTGGCGCCCAGCTGCCCGGACCGCGAGTTCAGCTGGACCGAGAGCGACGTGCTGCTCTACCACCTCGGGCATCGGAGCCACGGATCTCAGCTACACGCTCGAGACCGCCGGGCTCCAGGTGCTGCCCTCGTTCGGGGTGGTCGCGCCGACGTTCCACGACACCGACCCGCCGCCGCTCGACCTGCCGGGGTGCGAGATCGACCTCGCCCAGGTGGTGCACGGCTCGCAGTCGATCGAGGTCACCGGCCCGGTCCCGACGTCCGGCTCGGCGACCCTGAGCACGCGGATCAGCGACGTGTGGGACAAGGGCAAGGCGGCGGTGATCTGGCAGGAGGGCGTGGCCACCTCCCCGCAGGGCGAGGAGCTGTGGACGGTCCGGTCCTCGATCTTCGTCCGCGGCGAGGGCGGCTGGGGCGGCGAGCGGGGCTCGTCGGTGCCGGTCGAGCTCCCCGACCGCGCGCCCGACGCGGACGCGTCGTACGACGTGGCGCCGCACCAGGCGCTGCTCTACCGGCTCTGCGGCGACCGGAACCCGCTCCATGCCGACCCCGACTTCGCCAAGGCCGCCGGCTTCCCGGCGCCGATCCTGCACGGGCTGTGCTCCTGGGGGATCGTGCTGCGCACCCTCACCGACGAGCTGCTCGGCGGGGACGCGACCCGGGTCCGCGGCTTCTCCGGCCGCTTCGCCGGGATCGTCTTCCCGGGCGAGACCATCCGCGTGCGGGCCTGGCGCGAGGACGGCCGGATCGTGGCGTCGGCGACGATCGCTGGCGACGGGGAGCGGGACGGCGCGCCGGTCCTCAGCGACTGCGTGCTGACGCCCGCCTGAGCCCCGGCGTTTCGGGTAGTCCAGACCGAAACGGCCCCGAGATGACCGCTTCTGGGGCCGTTTCGATCTGGACTACCCGCAAGGTGGGGATACGGCGCCTCCTGCCGCGCGCCTAGACGTAGATGTTGTCGTGCTCCTCGCAGAACGCGAGGAACTCCTCGTGGGTCGGCTTCCACCGGCCCTCGGCGAACTCGACGAGCCCCTCGAAGTAGGCCTCCCGCGGGGCACCGGGGGCGAACAGGATCAGCAGCGAGGCGGGCTCACCCGACTCGTTCCGGAAGCCGTGCAGGCCGCCCTCCGGGACGAACGTGAAGTCGCCGGGTCGGGAGTCGATCCAGTCCTTGCCGTCGTGCACCTTCACGGTCCCGGACAGCACGAAGAACGACTCCGTGAACGTGCGGTGGAAGTGCACCTCCGCGCCGCCCCGCTCAGGACCCATGTCCCACCGGTAGAGGCCGAACCTGCCGCCGGTGGACGCGCCCGTGGCGAGGAAGCTGGCAGCGCCTCCTGGACGCGGCAGCTCTGGCGCCGTGTCGGCCGGACGGAACGTAGCGGTGACCTCGCCGCCGGAGCCGAGGTACCTGGGATCGGGATACGACATGGTCCGACCGTACGGGCGCGGCACCGCGGGCTTCCGCAGCTGGAACTCACCGCGACCAGCCCGGGTACTGCGCGCCGCCGTTCATCTGCCGTCGCGCCTTCGAGCGGCGAGAGGTAGAGGCGTCTCGAGGGTCCGGCCGGGCATCGACCTGGTCACGGTCGTGGGCGACCAGCAGCTCACCGTCGACCAGCCAGACGTCTGCCTCGACACTGGTGAACCCCTGGGCCAACGCGTCCTGCAGCGGCGCCGGTGCTCGTAGTCGTTGTGGGCGTGCGCCTGGCGCAACGGGTCCGCCTTGCGGCGGGCCGCTGCACCGGCTCGGGGACATCTCATCCCGCGCTCGGTGAGCACCTGCCGCAGCCGGTCCGGGTAGTCGGTGATGAGGCCGTCGACTCCCGTCGTCGATGAACTTCCGCTATCGTCGTCCTCGTCGTTGACCGTCCACGGGACGACCTCCGAGGTCCGTGCTGTTGCGCCTCGTCGCACCATCTGCCGGGTGACGTACGGCTCGTAGCTCGGGTCGGACACCTTGCCGTTCTGCGGGAATCCGTGCACCGGCGAGATCGCCGAGGCGCCGAACGACGCCGCCGCGCGCTACCAGGTCTGCCGTCGAAGTCGTCGATGTCGATGCCGCCCAGCCAGGGGGACCGGCCCGGCTGTCCGGTCTGCAGGAAGTCGCGGTTTGTCAGGGCGATCGACCGGAAGCTCCGGGTGAACCTCCTGCTATCCGCATCAGGCACCCCAGTCGAAGCTCTGGATGGTCACCTGGTCGTCGATCCGGCCGCCCGGACCTCGTCCGTCGACGACCTGCACGAACTGCTCACGTGGCGCGGTCTCGCTGGGAGCGCCGGCCTCGACCTTGGTCTCCACGTTGAGAGCCTACACCTCTCTCGCGTCGTATCGCCTGGACCAGGTCGAACACCTCATCCGAGCAGCGGCATCCGCGCGCCCGGGCGAGGTCTCCTGCCCGGGATACTGTGTCGAGGGCGCTGTCTCCCGCAGTCGAGCGTGCGGACCTGCGCGAACGTGAGCGTGTTGACGTACTTGCCCACGTAGGGGAACTCGTGACCGCCGGTTCCGGCCATACTCGCCACCATGACCCTCCTGGACGACTGGACCCGCGGCGAGCACACGGCGGACGGAATCACGCACCCGACGTACCGCAGGGGCACCGGGCCGGGCGTCATCGTGATCCACGAGATTCCCGGGCTGACACCCGAGGTGATCGGCTTCGCCGACGAGGTCGTCGCCGCCGGGTTCACCGTGGTGCTGCCCCACCTCTTCGGCGAGCCCGAGGCGCCGATGAACCCGCTGACCGTCGCGCGGTCGATGACCCAGGTCTGCGTCAGCCGCGAGTTCACCAAGCTCGCCACCGGCGAGACGACGCCGGTGGCGGGGTGGCTGCGGAGCCTGGCCCGCGAACTGCACGCCGAGCTCGGCGGACCCGGCGTGGGGGCGCTGGGCATGTGCTTCACCGGCGGCTTCGCGCTCGCGATGATGGTCGACCCCGCCGTCGCCGCGCCGGTGCTGGCCCAGCCGTCGGTGCCATTCGCGGTCACGCCCGGACGCTCCCGCGACCTCAACCTCTCCCCCGCCGACCTCGCGGCCGTGAAGGAGCGGGCGGCCGCCGGCTGCGAGGTCCTCGGGCTGCGCTATCGCAAGGACCCGACCGTGGGGAAGCGCTTCGAGACCCTCACCCGCGAGATCGGCGACAAGTTCCTCCGGGTCGAGCTCGAGGGGCGCGGCCACGCGACGGTCACCGCGCACCGGCAGCAGGAAGCTGTGGACCGCGTGCTTCGTTCTTCGCCGACAAGCTCCACTAGTACGGCGCCTCGCGAAGGACGGCCCTTCGAGGCGGCGTCGCTATGGAGCCAGGGTCTTGGTGATCTGGGCCGCGGTGGACCGGCGGGCGTGGGCGTGACTGCTCCCAGCCCACAGGTGGGCGACCTGCTTGTCGCCCGCGGCCGCTGCGGCCTTCCGCAGTGGCGCCGTGATGTGGTGAATGTGTGGGTAGCCGGCCGGCGCGTCCTGATGAGCGCGCATGAAGTCGTTGGCGAGGCCGCGTGCCCAGCGCCCCGTGTACGCCCGTGTGAGCGCGGTGTCTTCCAGTGCAGGGTCTTCCAGTGCTGCTCGGTGCGTGGGGTTGGTGCCGGCTTCGTCAGCGAGCAAGTAGGCAGTGCCGACCTGTGCGGCGGCCGCCCCGGCCGCCACCAGGGACCGCACGCCTTGCGCATCGTGGATACCGCCCCCGGCGGCCAGCGGCACGTCGACGGCTGCCCGCACCGCTGTGACCAGGTCGAGCAGTTCCGTCTCGTCCGGAACCGCGTGAGGGTCCCAGGTCCCTCGGTGACCACCGGCGCGGGGACCCTGGACAACCAATGAAGCGGCGCCACGGGCGGCCGCGACTCGTGCCTCAGCCAGCGTCGTGATCGTGACCGCCGCATGCACCTCGAGCTCAGTCAACTGGCGAAGGACACTGGCGCTCGGGCATCCGAACGTGAACGACACCACGTCGGGTCGTGCGTCACGAACGAGTTCGAGCTTCGCGTGCCAGGCGTCATCGTCCCATCGGGGCTCACCCAGGCCGACATCGAACCGGGCTGCCACCGGTTCCAGCGAACGGCGGTATGCATCGACAGACGCTCGCGTCCGGTTCGATACAGCTCGACCACGAAAAGGTTCACACCGAACGGCCCCGTTGTCTGCGCCCGCACAGCTTCAATGTCAGCTGCCACCGCCTCCCGGTGCCCTTGTAGCCAGCGGCGACAAAGCCGCAGTCCGCCGACATCCGACACGGCCGCGGCGAGAGCCGGCGTCGACGGTCCGCCGGCCATCGGCGCGCAGACGATGGGCAAGCTCAGCTCGCGCAGGTCCAGCACGTTGTGAGGCTAGTGGACGACAGCACCAGAACCAGAAGAGCTCAGACGGACAGCACCAACCCGCTCGTGGGTACGCCGGTTCCGGCGGTGACGAGCACGTGTGCGACGTCGGGGACCTGGTTGACCGACGTACCGCGCACCTGACGGACCCCCTCGGCGATGCCGTTCATGCCGTGGATGTAGGCCTCGCCGAGCTGTCCGCCGTGCGTGTTCAGCGGCAGCCGGCCGCCGAGCTCGATCGCGCCGTCCCGGATGAAGTCAGGAGCCTCGCCGCGGCCGCAGAACCCGAGCTCCTCCAGCTGCATCAGCACGTACGGCGTGAAGTGGTCGTAGAGGACCGCCGTCTGCATGTCGGCGGGGCCGAGGCCGGACTGGCGCCACAGCTCGCGGCCGACCACGCCCATCTCGGGGACGCCGATGTCGTCGCGGTAGTAGGAGGTCATCACGAACTGGTCGGCCGCGCTTCCCTGTGCCGCCGCCGCGACGTACGCCGGCTGCGACGGGTAGGTCCCGCGCCCGCTCGGCGGAGACCACGACGAGGGCGACGGCCCCGTCGCTCTCCTGGCAGCAGTCGAGCAGGTGCAGCGGGTCGGCGATCATCCGGGACGCCTGGTGGTCCTCCAGCGTGATCGGCAAGCCGAAAAAGAACGCGTTCGGGTTGGTGGCCGCGTGGCGTCGGTCCGCGACGGCGACCCGGCCGAAGTCCTCCGACGTGGCGCCGTACTCGTGCATGTAGCGCCGGGCCTGCATCGCCACCGTGGCCGCCGGGGTGGTGAGCCCGTGCGGGTAGGTCCAGGCGTTGTCGAGGCCGTTGGTGTTGACCTGGGCGTTGGCGGCGACCGACGCCTGCCCGAAGCGGACTCCCGAGCGCTCGTTGAACCCGCGGTAGCAGACCACGACGTCGGCCACACCGGTGGCGACCGCCATCGCCGCCTGCTGCACGGTGGCACAAGCTCCCCCGCCGCCGAAGTTGATCCGGCTGAAGAACCGGAGGTCCCCGCAGCCGAGCTCGCGGGCGAGGGCGATCTCCGAGGAGGAGTCCATCGTGAACGTCGTCAGGCCGTCGACGTCGGCCGGCGTGAGCCCGCAGTCGGCGAGCGCCGCCTGGGTCGCCTCGACGGAGAGCTGGAGCTCGGAGCGGCCCGACTCCTTGGAGAACTCGGTGGCGCCGATCCCGACGATCGCGGCCCGGCCCGAGAGCGTCATCGGAGCGTCACCGTGGCCGTCACGTGGTCGCCACAGGGACACGGCACCGAGCACGGTCACGGTGTCACCGTCGCGGGTGCCGGTGAAGACCAGCTCGTCGCCCGGGTACGCCGGCGCGCCCAGCCGCAGCGCGATGCCGGCCAGGTCCACGCCGTGGCCGAGGGAGTCGGCGACGTAGCGCTGCACCAGCCCGGTGGTGGTGAGGATGTTGAGGAAGATGTCCTGGGACCCGTAGGACTGCGCCAGGTCGCGGTCGTGGTGCACGTCCTGGAAGTCGCGGGTGGCGATGGCGGTGCTCACGACCAGCGTGGTCGTGATCGGCAGCCGCCACTCGGGGAGCTGGTCGGTCATCCTCGCCTCCAGGTCGGCAGGGTCAGGTCGTCGTCGAGGCGACGGAAGTCGGCCGTCACCGGCATCCCGATCTCGAGGTCCTCGGGCTCGGCGTCCACCAGCTCGCCGACCATGCGGACGCCCTCGTCGAGGTCGACCAGGACGATCAGGATCGGCAGCTCGCGCCCCGGCACGGGCGGGTGGCGGTGCACGACGTACGAGAAGACCGTGCCCCGACCCGACGCGGCGACGTACCCCCGGTCGAGGGCGCCGCACTCCGGGCACGCGGGCCCGGGCGGGTGCCGCAGAGCCCCGCAGGCGTTGCACTTCTGGATCCGCAGCTCGCCGGCCCGGGTGCCCTCCCAGAAGTACGCCGTGTCCCGGTTCACCTGCGGTCGCAGCGCGGTCACGGGCGGTCCCCCGGGACGAACTTGAGGACCCGGAACATCATCGTCGCGACCTCTTCGCTCTGCCCGTCCGGATGGGCGACCCGCCAGACGTTGCGGGTGGTCACGAAGTAGCCCTCGCCGACGCCGGTCCGCTTCGGTCCCGACCACCGACTCGAGCCGGGTGGTGACGGTGACCTCCTCGCCGACGCGGAGGGTGCGCGCGTAGGTCTGCTCGCAGTTGGTGCCGAGGACTCCGGTGAACCCGGCCTCGGTCAGGATCGTCATCATCGCGTGCAGCGGGTCGTTCGGGTCGCGCTTCGGGTGCAGGCCGCCCATCGTCCAGACCTGGGCCATCGCGGGCGGCGCCTCGCCGGCCTGCCAGCGGGGGTCGGTGTCGCCGATCGCCTCGACCCAGTTGTTGATCATCGGCTGGTTGATCGGGTCCCGGCCGGGGCGGGGCGCGGTCTCCCCTGTCGCCCTGATCCGCTCGGCAGCGGCCATGATCTCGTCGTGGGTCGTCGGTGCGGTCATCGCGGCACCCGCGGCAGGCCGAGCCCGAACATCGCGATCAGCTCCCGCTGCACCTCGTTGACCCCGCCGCCGAACGTGAGGACCAGGTTCCGCTTGGCCTGCTTGTCGAGGTAGTCGGCCAGGTCGCCGGTCTCGCGGTCGGCGAGGTCGCCGTGGCGGTGTACGACGTCGGCCAGCGTCCGGCCGAGGCTCTGCGCCCGGTCGGAGGCGAAGACCTTGCTCGCGCTCGCGTCGGCGACCGAGAGGTCGCCGGCCTCGGCCTCGCGGGCGACCTCCCAGTTGAGCAGCTCGTTGACCCGGAAGGCCGCGGTCACCTCCGCCGAGCGCACGGCGCACGTCGGGCTCGTCGGCCACGCCGTGCCGCTCCGCCCAGGCCGCGACGAGGTCGCGCAGCCCCTCGAGCCGGCCGGCGGGACCGAGCATCACCCGCTCGTGGTTGAGCTGGGTGGTGATCAGCTTCCAGCCCTGGTTCTCCTCCCCGACGAGCATGTCGACGGGCACCCGGACGTCGTTGAGGTAGACCGCGTTGGTGTGGTGGGCGCCGTCGGCGGTGATGATCGGCGTCCAGGAGTAGCCCGGATCGGAGGTGTCGACGATCAGGATCGAGATGCCCTGGTGCTTGGGGGCGTCCGGGTCGGTCCGGCAGGCCAGCCACAGGTAGTCGGCCTGGTGGCCGCCGGTGGTCCACAGCTTCTGGCCGTTGACGACGTAGTGGTCGCCGTCCCGCTTCGCGGAGGTCCGCAGGGACGCGAGGTCGGTGCCGGCGTCGGGCTCGCTGTAGCCGATCGCGAAGTGCACGTCGCCGGCCAGGATCCGCTTGAGGAACAGGTCCTTCTGGTGGTCGGTGCCGTAGCGGATCAGGGTCGGTCCGACCGTCTGCAGGGTGACCGCAGGCAGGTGCACGTCGGCCCGCTGCGCCTCGTTGGCGAAGATCGTCTGCTCGACCTCGCCGAGCCCGTGCCCGCCGTACTCCTCGGGCCAGCCGACGCCCATCCAGCCGTCGGCGCCCATCTGCCGGATCGTCCGCTGGTAGGTCGGCCCGTGGCGGTCGGTCGACATCTCGCGGTGCTCGTCGTCGGTGGCGAGCCCGGTGAAGTACTCCCGCAGCTCGGTCTTGAGGGCGCGCTGGCCTTCGGTGAGCTCGAGGTTCTTGGCCGCGGGCCGTTCGATCCCGACGGCGTCGAGGGTCTGCGACGGCCCGCCGAGGGCGTGGGTGAGGTCGGTGACCTGCGAGAAGTACCGCGCGAGCGGATAGGTCTCGTCGACGCCCATGCCGCCGTGCAGGTGCTGGCAGACGTGCAGCGCGGGCAGCGCCTCGGCGGAGGTCCAGTACGCCGCCACCGCGAGGTCGTCGGCCGCGTCCAGTCCCCGGGCCAGCCGCCAGGCAGCGTTGTCGGCGGCCAGGGTGACCAGCCGGGAGGCGATGTAGACGTCCGCGACCTGCTGGGCGACCGCCTGGAACTCCGCGAGCTTGCGACCGAACTGCTCGCGGCCCTTCACGTAGTCGGCGGTCAGGTCGCGGGCGCCTGCGAGCAGCCCGGAGCCGGTCAGGCAGAGCCCGGTGATCGCCAGGTCGCGGAGCAGACGGGCGGCGTCGTCGCCGGGGAGGGCCTCGGCCTCGGCGCCGTCCAGGACGACGGTGTGCCGGGGCTGTCCGCTCGACGACGGCGACGGCAGCAGGGTCACGCCGTCGGCCCTCGGGTCGACGAGCGCGACCACCACCTGCTCCCCGTCGTACGCCGGCACGAGCAGCGCGGCGGCGTCCTCGGCGTGGGTGACCCCCAGCTTGCGACCGGTGAGCCGACCGGCGGCCAGGGTGGTGGCCGGAGTCTCCGGGATGCCGGCGCCGATCTCGCGTAGGGCCGGCGTCAGCAGCACCCGCCCGGTCGCCACCCCGGGCAGCAGCCGCTGTTGCTGCTCCTCGCTGCCCGCGGCGGCCAGGGTGAGCGTGCCGCAGCACAGCGTCTCCCAGACGGGCAGGTCGGCGGCACGGGTGCCCGCCTCGCGCAGCAGCGACGGCGACCTCGTCGAGGCCGAGCCCCTCGCCGCCGTCCGCCTCGGGGACCGGGAGCGCGAGCAGGCCCGCAGCGGCCAGAGCCGCCCAGTCGGCGTCGCGGTCGAGCGCCTCGCGCACGACGTCCCGGACCGCTGCCTGCGCCTCCGTGGTCACTCCTGCCTCCATCGGTCGTCGGGCCGTAAACTGTAACCTGTTCTAGTCTAGCCGGAGAGGAGACCCGTGTCCCTGCTGTCCCCGCGCGACCTCCTCCGCCGCCAGGTCTACATCCCGTGGGCACCCATCCCGGCCGGCGAGATGGTCGAGCTGCCCGGCCGCGGGTCGACGTACGTGACCGACACCGCCGGCCCGCGGCCCGACTCCCCCGCCCTCGTGCTCCTGCACGCGCTGGGCACGACCGGCCTGCTCACCTGGTATCCCGCGATCCGACCGCTGTCGGAGCGCTTCCGGGTGGTCACCCTCGACCAGCGCTGGCACGGCCGCGGCATCTCGTCGGAGGAGTTCTCGCTCCAGGACTGCGCCGATGACGTGGCGGCCCTGCTCGACGTCCTGGGCGTGGAGCAGGCGATGCTGGCGGGCTTCTCGATGGGGTCGATCGTCGCCCAGCGGACGTGGCGCCAGCACCCCGACCGCACGGCCGGGCTGGTGCTCTGCGCGACCACCGATCGGTTCCGGTCGAGCGTGTCCGAGCGGGTCTTCCACCAGTCGATGGAGCTCGCGATGGCGGGGGCGCGCGGGTTCTCCCGGTCGCGTACGGCGGTGCGCGCGGCGCGGTCGGCGGCGGACGCCCTGGACCTGCGGCCCTCCGACATCCACGAGTGGGCGATGCGGGAGTTCCGCAGCACCAGCCCGTGGGCGGTCGGCCAGGCACGTGGCGGCCCTCGGTCGGCACCACTCGCGGCCCTGGCTGGGGCGGATCGACGTCCCGACGGCGGTGGTGGTCACCCACCGCGACAAGGTGATCTCGGTGGAGCGGCAGCTCGACGTCGCGCGCCGGATCCCCGGCGCCACGATCCACGACATCGACGCCGGGCACGCCTGCTGCGTCCTCGAGGCCGAGACGTTCGTCCCGGCGCTGGTCGAGGCCGTCGGCACCGTGCACGCACGCTGCGCGGACGAGGCGCGCTAGGACGTCGCGACGGCCGCCTTTCAGCCGCTCCAGCTCGGCCGGGAACCGCTGGACCAGGTCGTCGACGTCCGGCATCGACTCGCGGCAGGCGATGATCCCGACGTGCACCTGGCCGTGGTTGGACATCACGGTGATGTTGAGCCCGGCGCCGTGGAAGACGGGCCCGAGCGGGTAGAGCGCATCGATCCGCGCCCCCATGAAGTAGAGCGGGACCGGCGGGCCGGGCACGTTGGAGATCACCAGGTTGTGCACCACCGGGTGCTTCTCGGCGAGCCGCAGCCCGGCGTACGCCCGGACGGCGAGCCCGAAGGTGCGCGGCGCCGCGAACTCCGCCCAGTCCTGGAGGGAGTCCGCGCTGATGGCGTTGTGGTGGTCCTTGGCGTTGCGGTTCCTGGACGCCATCTCCTGAAGCCGCTCGAGCGGGTCCTCGACGTCGGTGCCGAGCTTGGAGAACAGCGCCGAGACCTTGTTGGCCCCCGACGAGCGCTTCGAGCTCTCCCGCACCGACACCGGCACGGTCGCCAGCAGGGAGCTGGACGGCAGCTCGCCGCGGTCCTCGAGGTAGGAGCGCAGCGCGCCGCCCGAGACGGCCAGCACCACGTCGTTGACGGTGGTGCCGGTCTCGCGCTTGACGTCCTTGATGTCCTCGAGGCTCATGTCGGCGACGCCGATCGTGCGGTGGCCGGTGATGGTGCCGTTGAAGGACGTGCGCGGCGCCGAGAACGGCGCCGCCATCGCGGTCCCCTCGCGGGCGCGGCCGACCGACTTGGTCAGCATCTGGGCCGAGGGCGCGAGCAGCTTGGCCACCGTCACCGGCTTGGTCAGGTTGGCCACGACGGCCCGGCCGAGCAGCTCGAGCTCGCGCGGGTCGCGGCCGAACTCGCCCTTTCCGCCCACCGCCAGCGGGCGGGGCGTCGGGCTCGAGGCTGCAGAGGTGGGAGACGAGGTTGGAGCCCGGAGACGCCGTCGACGGTGGCGTGGTGCATCTTGGAGAACACCGCGATCTTGTCGTCGTCGTACCCCTCGATCACCCACATCTCCCACAGCGGACGCGACCGGTCGAGCGGCTGCCCCGCGAGGTGGCCGCACAGCTCCATCAGCTCGTCGTACCCGCCGGGTTGGGGCAGCGCGAGCCGGTGGACGTGCCGGTCGATGTCGAAGTGGGTGTCCCGCACCCAGATCGGGTGGTCGAGCTTGAGCGGGACCTTCCGCAGCTTGCGGGTGAAGGTGGGTACGTCGTGGACGCGGCGGTCGATCTCCTCCTGGAGCGCGTCGAAGGAGTAGCCCTCGGGCATCGTGCTCGGGTCCAGCACGATCAGGCCGCAGACGTGCAGCAGCTGCTCGGGGGTCTCGAGGTAGAGGAAGCTCGCGTCGAGCCCCGACAGTCGGTCCATGGCGGCATCCTAACCTGAGGTGGAACGTGTTCTACTTTCCCGCCACGTCGTCTAGCATCTCAGCCGTGTCCTTCCTGCGTCGACGGCTGATCACCGCCGCCCTGACCGCCAACGCGATCCGGCCGCTCCCCGGCTTCCGCGGCGGCGCCTCGGCCTTCTTCCCCGGGTGGCTGACGGGCGAGCTCGCCCCCCACCTGCTCGCGTTGACCGCGGCCGACGCCCTGGCCAACGCGGCGAGCCCCCGTCGCCGGGACCGGCTCGGACTGGCCATCGCGGGCGCGAGCGCCGCCGGGCTCGGGTACCTGATCGCGGAGAGCCAGCGGGTCGGGGACCGCGCCGAGGAGGCGCTGGTCGAGGCCCTCGGTGTCGACTACGTGGAGCAGCTCGACGCCAAGCCGACGCCGGCCGAGCTGGCCACGCCCTGGCGGACGCTGGTCAACCCGTTCCGCATGCGGAACGGTGGTGTCCGGGTGGAGAAGGACATCGCCTACGACCCCGAGCTCGGCAAGCGCGGGCTGCTCGACGTCTACCTGCCGGCGTCCGGGGAGGTGTCGAACGCGCCCGTGCTGCTCCAGGTGCACGGCGGTGGCTGGACGATCGGCAACAAGGACCAGCAGGGCATCCCCCTCATGCAGCACCTGGCCGCCAAGGGGTGGGTGTGCGTCGCGATCAACTACCGCCTCTCTCCGCGCGACGCCTTCCCGGCGCACCTGGTCGACGTCAAGAAGGCGATCGCCTGGATCCGCGCGAACATCGCCGACTTCGGCGGCAACCCCGACTACATCGCGATCACCGGCGGGTCGGCGGGCGGCCACCTGACCGCGCTCGCCGCCCTGACGCCGAACGACCCGGCGTACCAGCCCGGCTTCGAGGGGGCCGACACCACGGTCCAGGCCGCGATCCCGCACTACGGCGTCTACGACGTCGCCGGTGTCACCGGGATCCGCGGCGTGGAGCTGATGCGGGACAGGTTCCTGGCGCCGCGGATCCTCCAGAAGAGCTGGAACGACGCCCGCGAGGAGTTCGAGGCAGCCTCGCCCATCCTCCAGGTCGACGAGGACGCCCCCGACTTCTTCGTGCTGCACGGGGTGCACGACACGCTCGTGTCGGTCGAGCAGGCGCGGCTCTTCGTCGAGGCGTTGCGCTCGGCGTCGCGGCGCACGGTGGTGTACGCCGAGCTGCCCGGCGCCCAGCACGCCTTCGACGTCTTCCCCTCGATCCGGTCGGCCCACATCGTCCGGGCGATCGACCGCTACCTCCACTGGCACTGGAACTGCTGGCGGGCCGCGCAGCCGTCCGCGGACGCCGAACCTGTCGCCTCCGAGCCGGTGACCCGTCAAACTCCGCGAAGTCGACGAGTTGTGGCTCGCGCGAGCCGGGGGAGTTGTGGTCGCGCGGATTCTCCGGCCCTGTCGACTGCCGGTCGCCGGGCGTTCCTCCCGGCTTCAGATCGGCGTGAGGGGGTGGGGACCAACCCACCCAGCGGCATGTTCTCGGAGGTTCCCCATGGCCATGCGGCCGCCCGCTCGCCCGTCCCTGTCCCAGCCCCTTTCCCGTCGCGGCTTCCTCGCCTTCGCCGGCGCTGGGGGCGCCGCCGCGGCAGCAGCCCTGTACGGCTACTCGGCCGCGCCCGTATGGGCCAGTCCACGCTTCCCCAGCGATCCGTTCACCCTGGGCGTCGCCTCGGGCGACCCCACCCCCGACGGCGTCGTGCTCTGGACCCGGCTGGCTCCCGACCCGCTGGCCGCGGACGGGCTGGGCGGCATGCCGGGCATGCAGGTCCCGGTGACCTGGCAGGTCGCGACCGACCCCGAGATGCGCGACGTGATCAAGGCCGGGACGGCGCAGGCGACCCCGGAGCTCGGCCACTCGGTTCACCCGGAGGTGTCTGGGCTGCTGCCCGGCCGCGACTTCTGGTACCGGTTCCGGGTCGGCGACGTCGTCAGCCCGATCGGCCACACCCGTACGGCGCCGGCGGCGGGCAGCACCCCGGCCCAGGTGGCGTTCGCGCTGGCCTCGTGCCAGGCCCTTCCTTCGAGCGGACGGTACGCCGCCTACCGCGCCATGCTCTCCGACGACCTCGACCTGGTCGTCCACGTCGGCGACTACACCTACGAACGCCGGGACGACGAGACCCTGGCCGACTTCCGCACCAACCACGCGCGCCACAAGCTCTCCCCCGACCTGCAGGCCGCGCACGCGGCGTTCCCCTTCGTGGTGACCTTCGACGACCACGAGATCGAGAACAACTGGGCCGACGAGATCTCCCAGCCCGACAACGAGCCCTCGAACGAACCCGGCCGGTTCCGCCAGCTCCGCGCGAACGCCTTCCAGGCCTACTACGAGCACCTCCCGCTCCGCCTGCCGCAGCGTCCTCAGGGGCCGGACATGCTGCTCCACCGCCGGCTCGACTACGGCACGCTCGCGACCTTCCACGTCCTCGACACCCGGCAGTACCGCTCCGACCAGCTCACCGAGGCCTTCCCCGGCGGTCCCCAGCACCCCGGCGTGAACGACCCCTCGAGGAGCCTCATGGGTGACGAGCAGGAGCGCTGGCTCTTCGCCAACATGGAACGCTCGGCCGCGCGCTGGAACCTGGTCGCGCAGCAGACGATCATGGCGCAGGTCGACTACGACGGCGGACCGGGCATGAGCGTCAACCATGACCAGTGGGACGGGTACGCCGTCTCACGGAACCGGTTCCTGTCGTTCATCGAGCAGGCCCGTCCCGCCAACCCCGTGGTGCTGACCGGGGACTGGCACTCCGCGTGGGTGAACGACCTCCGACTCGACTTCACCCGCCCCGAGACGCCGGTCCTCGCCACCGAGCTCGTCGGTACCTCCATCAGCTCCGGCTGTGGCTGGGCGGCCGCGGTCAAGGCGGCGCAGCCGAACAACCCCCACGTGAAGTACCTCAACCCCGACCTCCGCGGCTACACCCGGGTCACGGCCACGCCCGAAGCGCTCCGCGCCGACTACCGGGTGGTCCCGTCTGCGGCGGACGTCTCCGGATCCGCCACCACCGACAGCAGCTGGGTCGTCGAGGCCGGCCGACCTGGCGCCGTACCGGCCTGACGCGCTGGTTCAGCGGGGCAGGCCGAGGATCCGCTCGGCCGCCACGTTGCGCAGGATCTGGGTGGTCCCGCCGGCGATCGACAGGCACCGGGTGAGCAGCATCTGGTGCACGTCGGCCTCCGCCTCGGAGCCACCGAGCAGCACCCGGGGGCCGTGGAGCTCGACGACCAGCTCGGCGGACTCCTGGCGGCTGCGCACCCCGAGCAGCTTGGCCACGCTCGACTCCGCACCGGGCCCCTGGCCCGCGAGGGTCCGCAGGGTCGACCGCACGCCCAGCAGCGTGCAGACGGTCGCGAGCGCGACGGCGTGACCCACCCGCACCCGCTCGGCGGGTGAGGCGTCCGCGGCCAGGGTGACCGCGCGTTCGGTGCTCAGCTCGAGCCGGTGCCCGGCCATCGCCACCCGCTCGTTGGCCAGCGTGGTCCTGGCCAGCTTCCAGCCGTCGCCGGGCTCGCCGACCACGCAGTCGTCGGGGATGAAGACCTCGTCGAGGAAGACCTCGTTGAACATCGCGTCGCCGGTGATCTCCCGCAGCGGCCGGATGTCGAGCCCGTCGGCGGTCATGTCGAGCAGGAAGTAGGTGATGCCCTTGTGCTGGGGCGCCTCGGGGTCGGTGCGGGCCAGACAGATCGCCCAGTCGGCCCGGTGCGCCAGCGACGTCCACACCTTCTGCCCGGTCAGCCGCCAGCCGCCCTCGACCCGCTCGGCACGCGTCCGCAGCGAGGCGAGGTCGGAGCCGGCGCCGGGCTCGCTGAACAGCTGGCACCAGGTCACCTCGCCGAGCAGGGTCGGCCGGACGAACTTCTCCTGCTGCTCGGGCGTGCCGTGGGCCAGGATCGTCGGCGCCGCCCAGCCACCGATCTTCAGGTCGGGGCGCTCCACGCCGGCCGCGGCGAGCTCCTGGTCGATCACCAGCTGGGTGACCGGGTCCGCCCCCAGGCCGTGCGGCTCGGGCCAGTGCGGGGTGAGGTAGCCCGCGTCCACGAGCGCCGCCCGGCGCTCCCCCTCGGGCAGTGCGGCGACCTCGGCCACGCGACGGCGTACGTCGGGGCGCACGGCGTCGTCGCGCCCGTCGAGGTCGACCTCGACCCGGCGCCGCTCCCCGGCCACCGCCCGGTCGGCGAGGGACGCGGCGAAGCGGTCGGAGGAACCGAGCAGGTTGCGCAGCGCGGTGGCGCGCCGGAGGTAGAGATGGGCGTCGTGCTCGAAGGTGAACCCGATCCCGCCCAGCACCTGGATGCAGGCCTGGGCGTTGCGGACCGCTCCGTCGAGCGCGACCACTCCGGCCACGTCCGCCGCGAGCGCCCACTGCGCCTCGTCCCCGGCGGTCCCGCGCTGGGCGGCGGACGCGGCGTCCCACGCGGCGGCGGTGACCGACTCGGCCGTCTCCAGCATCTCCGCGCAGAGGTGCTTGACCGCCTGGAAGCTGCCGATCGGGCGGCCGAACTGCTCGCGCACCCCGGCGTACGCGACCGCCGTCTCGAGGCACCACCGGGCAACCCCGGACGCCTCGGCGGCGGCGAACGTGACGGCCGTACGGCGCACGGTCGCCTCCGTGAGGCCCGGGACGAGCAGCTGCTGGTCGGTCGGGACGTCGAGCACGGTGCCGAAGCGGCGGCTCAGGTCATGCCCGAGCGCGGGTTCGAGGGTCACCCCGTCGCGTGGCACGACGGCCCACTCGCCCTCGTCGGCCAGCAGCAGGTGCGTGGCCGAGGGCGCGTCCCAGAGGACGCCGTCGAGCACCAGCCCGACCACCGCCCCGCCCGCGAGGTCCGGGGCGATCGGCGTCTCGCCGAGGAGGGCCGCCGCGACGGTGGGTCCGAGCAGGGGTCCGGGCACCAGCGCCTGCGCACATGCCTCGAGCGCGACCGCCACGTCCAGGGCCGATCCTCCGCCGCCACCGACCGCCTCCGGCAGGCCGATCGCAGCGACCCCCATCTCGGTGACGGCCTTCCACACCTCGTCGAAGGAGGCGTCCGGGTCCTGCTCGGCGGCACGCGCCGCCGCGACGCCGTCCACCGACTCCGCCCACCGACGCAGGCTCGCGGCAAGCTCGACGTGCTCGTCGGAGATGCCGATCGACATGGGTGCTCCTCTGCCGGTAGTTGAGCCTGTCGAAACTAGAACGTGTTCTACATTCTAGGGTGACCTTCGTGCCTGACGCCACCCACGCCCCCGGCATGCCTGCCGACCTGCACGAGCACGCCCTGGCCGCGAAGGGCTTCATGCCCGACGAGGAAGGGCTGCTGCTCCATCGCCGCGCCCGCGAGCGTCTCCCCCACGGGCCCGTGCTCGAGGTGGGCACCTACTGCGGCAAGTCCGCGATCTACCTCGGCGCCGCGGCCCGTGAGGTCGGTGGCACCGTCTTCACCGTCGACCACCACCGCGGCTCGGAGGAGAACCAGGCCGGCTGGGAGCACCACGACGCGTCGCTGGTCGACGCGGAGATCGGCCGGATGGACACGCTGCCGGTGTTCCGCAGGACCCTCGCCCGTGCCGGCCTGGAGGACCAGGTGGTGGCCGTGGTCGGCACCTCGACCACGGTCTCCCGGCACTGGCGCACGCCGCTGTCGATGCTGTTCATCGACGGCGGTCACGCCGAGGTGCATGCGCAGAACGACTACTCCGGCTGGGCGCACTGGATCATGGCCGGCGGGCTCCTCGTCATCCACGACGTGTTCCCCGACCCTGCGGACGGCGGGCAGCCGCCGTACCACGTCTACCAGCGGGCGTTGGCCGGCGGCAGCTTCGAGGACGTCGAGGCTCTCGGGTCGGTGCGGGTGCTGCGACGTTGCGACGGTGACGCCGGGCAGCGCCTCGACTGAGGTCTACCGCGCGGTCTGCGCCACCCGGCAATCACACTCCAGGCCGATCTCGGCGAACTCGGCGGGCAGGGTCGCGCCGCGCATGATGTCCGAACCGGGCGTCGCGTGGGAGAGCGCGTCGGCGGCGAGGATCACGGCGGCGGCGGTGTAGGTGGTGTGCTCCGCCGGCCAGTTGACGTCGTCGGGGTAGACGTAGCCGGTCCAGTAGCGCCCCTGCCCGTCGCGCAGGTGCTGCACGTCGGCGAACAGCTGCCGCGCCTCGGCGCGCAGGCCCACCGCGTCCAGCGCCATCACCAGCTCGCAGGTCTCCGCCCCGGTCACCCACGGATTGGTGTCCACGCACTTGATGCCGAGGTCGGGGACCACGAAGTCGTCCCACCGGCTCCGCAGCAGGGCCCTGCCGTCAGTCACCGCGCACGGCCCCCCCGAGCACCGGGTAGTACCAGTCCATCGAGAACGTCGACTTGTCCAGGAACTCCCCGCGGTGCTCCCGCAGCGCGTGGCCGAGCCGGCCGCCGGCGAGCTCCCACTCCGGTTGCGGCTCGTCCATCAGCTCGGACAGCGCGACGCCGGCGCGCAGGGACTGGTAGATGCTCGAGGAGCCGGCCACGAGCGCCTCGCGGTTGACCGCCGCCGGACGCCCGTCCTGCCACTCGCGGGACCAGGCGATGCCGCCGAACGGCAGCTGCAGCGACACGACGTAGTCCAGGCCGCGGCGCACCGCCGGCCAGTGCCGGCGTACGAAGTCGACGTCGCGGCGCACCAGCCAGTTGTGCCAGACGCCCACCGCGAGGTAGGCGGACATGTTGGTCTCGCCGCTGGCGTCCTCGACCACGCCGGCGACGATCTTCATCGGCCACGAGCCGTCCTCGCGCTGGGTGTCCAGGCACCACCGGAACGCCCGGTCCGACGCGTCCGGCTGGCCCCCGACCAGCAGCGCCATCGCCGACTCGACGTGGTTCCAGACGTCGGTGTGCTCACCGACCGTCCACGGGACGGCGCCGTCGGGCTCCTGCATCGCGGCGATCGACGCGGCGGTCTGCTCGATCTCCGCGGCGGTCAGGATGCCGTCGACGGCCGGGACGTCAGGCCGCATCTGAATCCAGCGGGCGGGTGAAGTACAGGACCATGCTCTTGCCGACCAGGGGGTCGAGCACGCGCTCGGCGACCCGGGTGGTCCGGGGACGTTTCATGATGTCCCAGACGAGGAGGCGGTGATAGGCCCGCACGAGCGGGTGGTCGTCGTTCTTGACGCCGACGGCGCACTTGATCCACCAGTACGGCGAGTGCAGGCCGTGTGCGTAGGCCTTGCCGTCGAACACCAGGCCGGCAGTGGTCGCCTTGGTGACCAGCTCCTTGTCGGAGTAGATCCTGATGTGGCCGCCAGGGGTGTTGTGGTAGTCCTCCGACAGCTTCCAGCACACCACCTCGGGCAGCCACCGCGGGCACCGTCAGCGCGATCGTGCCGCCGGGCCGCAGCACCCGCACCAGCTCGTCGATCGCCTGGATGTCGGCCGGGATGTGCTCGAGCACCTCGGCCGCGACCACCCGGTCGAACTCGCCGTCGGCGAACGGGAGGGCGAGGGCGTCCCCCTCCTTGACGTCCGCGTCGGCTCCCTCGGGCACCTCGCCGGCCTCCCGCATGGCCGCGAAGAGCTCGCGGACGCCGGCGAGCTCGTCGGCGTCCTGGTCGAACGCGATGACGTCGGCACCGCGCCGGTACATCTCGAAGGCGTGCCGGCCGGCGCCGCACCCCATGTCGAGGACCCGTTCCCCCGGGCGCAGCCCGAGCCGGTCGAAGTCAACGGTCAGCATCATCGGGCCTCTCGGTGGTCGAGTAGCGAGCGCCGGCGAGCGTATCGAGACCTTCGAACTCGGCGATCGCGTCTTCGTAGGCGTCCGCGACGGCCACCGCCACCGCGCGCCAGCTGAACTTGTCGAGGACCCGCTGGCGCCCCGCGGCCCCCATGCGGGCGCGGCGCTCGGGGTCGTCGAGCATCCGCTCCAGGGCGATCTCGAGCTCGCCGACGTCCCCGGGCGTGACCAGGTCGGCGCAGACGCCGTCCTCGCCGACCACTTCGGGGATCGCCCCGGCGCGGGAGACGACGAGCGGCGTCGCGCACGCCATCAGCTCCGCGGTCGGCAGGCTGAACCCCTCGTACAGCGAGGGCACACAGGCGACCTCGGCCGACCCCATCAGGTCGACGAGCTCGGCATCGCTGACCCCGTGCACGAACCGGACCGAGTCGGCGATCCCGAGCCGGTCGACGAGCTGCTCGGTGCGCCCGCCGGGCTGGGGGCGCGAGACGAGCACCAGCTCGACGTCACGCTCGGTGCGCAGCTTGGCGAAGGCCTCGAGCAGGGTGGCGATCCCCTTCATCGGGGCGTCGGCGCTGGCCATCGCCAGGATGCGGCCGGGGACCCGAGGGACGGTGGGCGGGCGGAACCCGTCGTCCACGCCGAGCAGGATGGTCTGCATCCGTTCCGGGTCGACGCCGAAGTCGCGGGCCACGTCGCGGCGGGACGCCTCCGAGGGGGTCAGGATCCGTCGTACCCGACGGGCCACCCTGGCCTGCATCTTCACGAAGCCGTACCACCGGCGCAGCGTCAGCTTCTTGCGCCAGGTGGTGGCCGCCTCGAGGTCGATCCGCCGGTCGAAGGAGATCGGGTGGTGCACGGTCGCGACCAGGGGCAGGCCCAGATCCCGCTCGATGTCGAGCAGGGCGGTGCCGAGCACCTGGTTGTCGTGCACGATGTCGAAGTCGCCACGACGGGCCGCGAGCACCTTCAGGACCCGCTTGCTGAACGTCCGGGGCTCGGGGAAGCCGGCGGTGCACATCGTCAGGAACTCCTCGACGTCGATCAGGTCGCGGAACTCCCGGGGCTTCGGGATCCGGAACGGGTCGGGCTCCCGGTAGAGGTCGAGGCTGGGGACCTTCGTCAGGCGGACGCCGGCGTCGAGCTCGGGATAGGGCTGGCCGGAGAACACCTCGACGTCGTGGCCGAGGTTGACCAGCTCGCGACTGAGGTGCCGGACGTAGACGCCCTGACCGCCGCAGTGCGGCTTGCTGCGATAGGACAGCAGTGCGATGCGCAACGCCATGTCAGGTCGGGCCTTCCTGTCGGTTTCGTTGTCAGCGATCCCGACACGCAGGCCGGACAAAGTGAAACGTGTTCCTATTATGTCGCACTCGTTGTTAGCCTAGTTGAGTGACCAGCGCCAATTCGCTGACGGTCGACGATCTCGGCTCCGCAGCGCAACGTGACCGCCGCAAGCGAATCCTCGACGCGACCATCGCGCTGGCGTCGACCGGCGGTTTCGACGCCGTCCAGATGAGGTCCGTCGCCGAGCGCGCGGACGTCGCTCTGGGGACCCTCTACCGCTACTTCCCGTCCAAGATCCACCTCCTGGTCTCGGCGCTGGCCCGGGAGTTCGAGAAGGCCGAGACGGTGATCGGCGAGCGGCCGATCCCGGGCGACACGGCCGCCGACCGCGTGATCTACGTGCTCCGCAAGACCACCCGCGGCCTGCAGGGCGACCAGCACCTGACCGAGGCACTCACCAGGGCCTTCATGTTCGCCGACGCGTCGGTGGCGGCCGAGATCCACCACGTCGGCCTGCTGATGACCTCCATGCTCACCAGGGCGATGGGGACCCACCCCGACGACGACACCCTCACCGAGGAGGACATCGCCATCGCGCGGGTGATCGGCGACGTGTGGCTCTCCGCGCTGGTGGGCTGGGTGACGGGCCGGAGCACGGCCAACGAGACCGCCGATCAGATCGAGACCGCCGTCCGGCTGCTGCTGAGGGACTAGCGAAGCCGCGTCAGCGGATTCGCTGATGGTGGTCGAGCGAGCCGCGCGACTGAGGAACGAAGTCGCGACCGGCGTGTCGAGACCCCAAGTGGGCACCTCCTCACCCCCAAAGCGTGGGTGGCGGTCACCCCGCCGTCCACGGCGTCCCGTGACGTAGGCGCTCTCGTCGCTGGCCAGGAAGACGTACGTCGGCGCGACGTCCTCCGGCCGGCCGACGCGGCGCATCGGGATCTTGGTGGCGCCGTACTCCATCGCGGCGTCGCCACCGTGCGCCTGGGTCATCGGGGTGTCGATCATGCCGGGGTGCACGGAGTTCACCCTGATGTTGCGGGAGGCCAGCTCGTGCGAGGCGGCCTTCGTCATCCCGCGGATCGCCCACTTGGAACCGCAGTAGGCCACCACGGACCCCATCCCGCCCAGGCCCTCGACGGAGGAGGCGTTGATGATCGAGCCGCCGCCGTTGCGCTTCATCGTCGGCACGACCGCCTTCATCCCGAGGAAGCAGCCGCCCTGGTTGACCCGCCAGATCAGCTCGGCCTCCTCCAGGGACATCTTGTCCACCTGGCCGAACCGCAGGATGCCGGCGTTGTTGACCAGCACGTTGACCGGACCCCAGCGCTCGTTGGTCTCGTGCACCAGCGCCGTCCAGGAGGCCTCGTCGCTGACGTCGTGGTGGCGGAAGGCCGCCGACTCCCCGAGCTCCTCGGCCAGCGCGGCACCTTCGTCCTTGGCGACGTCGGCGATCACCACCTTCGCACCCTCGGCCACGAAGGCGCGCACGATCGCCTCGCCCTGCCCGCCGGCACCGCCGGTGACGATGGCGACCTTGTCGGTCAGTCGACCGGCATCTGGCCTGTGTGTTCCTTTCGTATTGCGTGAGGTTTCGAGATAGTCGCTGCGCGACCTCCTCAACCTCGCTCGCTTCGCTCGACCTCTCAGACCTTCAGCTGCATGACGGAGTCGGCCGCGAACCCGACGGCGGGATCGCGGTCCTCGAAGTAGCCCCCGAGCTGCTTGGCCAGGTCGCCGGCGTCCCAGGCCGACCCGGAGGCGTCGAACCGATGCTCGACGACCGGCGCCGCGAGCAGCGCCACCATCCCGCCGTACACGACGAACACCTGGCCGGTGATCCGCTCGGCCGCGGGCGAGGCGAGGTAGGCGACCAGCGGCGCGACGTGGTCGGGCGAGTAGGGGTCGATCTCGAGGCCCGACTCGTCCTCCCCGAACACCTCGGCGGTCATCGCCGTCCGGGCGCGCGGGCAGATGGCGTTCGCGCGGACCCCGATCCGGTCCAGGCCACGCGCGGTCGACAGGGTCAGGGCGGCGATGCCGGCCTTGGCGGCCGCGTAGTTGGCCTGGCCCGGCGAACCTCCGAGGAACGCCTCGGACGCGGTGTTGACGACCCTTCCGTAGACCGGCGCGCCGGTCTGCTTCGACGTGGTCCGCCAGTACGACGCCGCGTTGCGCGAGAGCAGGAAGTGCCCGCGCAGGTGGACCCTGATCACCTGGTCCCACTCCTCGTCGGAGAGGTTGAACAGCATCCGGTCGCGGGTGATGCCGGCATTGTTGACGACGATGTCGAGGCCGCCCAGCTCGACGGCGGCGGCGACCATGTCGTCGGCCGTCGACCGCTCCCCCACGTCGCCCTCGACGACGGCCGCGGAGCCGCCACGGGAGCGAATCTCCTCCGCTGCCTCGTCGGCGGCGCCGGGCAGGTCGTTGAGCACGACGCGGGCCCCGGCGTCAGCCAGCGCCAGCGCCTCGGCGCGGCCGAGGCCGGCACCGGCGCCGGTCACGATCGCGACGCGCCCGTCCAGGTTGGTCGAGGGATCGGTCACGCTCAGCTCTCCTCGATCGAGATGGCCGCCCGCGGGCAGGACGCCACCGCCTGCTCGATCAGACTGCGGTTCTCGTCGGTCACCTCGTCGGTCTTGAGCTGCAGGTAGTCGTCGTCGTCCAGCTCGAAGACGTCAGGAGCGATCCCCTCGCAGAGGGCGTTGGACTCGCACAGGTCGAAGTCGACCTTGACCTTCATCGTTTCCTCCATTCGTGACGGACTCGGGGTTGGCTCGGGTCTGCCGGCTCAGACCATCTTGCGGTGGTCCCAGGTGGCCACCCGCTCGGGATGGACGATCACGCCCACCCGCTTGGCGACCTGGCGCTCCACCTGCTCGCGGCCGATCTCACCCAGCTCCTCGAACGAGCGTCGCGCCCACCATCCGGGTGGCCACGGCCGACCCGATCTCGCGGATCCGGTCGGGCTCGCGGACCAGCTCGGCCTTGCCGATGATCGAGACGCCGCGCAGCTCGAAGTAGTCCACGCCGTCCTCGACGAGCACGGACAGCCGCGGGTCGCGCTCGAGGTTGCGGATCTTCTGGCTGCTGCCGTAGGTCCAGAACGCGATCCGCCCGTCCTGGACGACGTAGAACAGCGTGGTCAGGTGGGGGACGCCGTCCGGGCCGGTGGTCGCGACCTGGACCTTGAGGTTCTCCTCGAGCAGGGCGGCGACCTCGTCGTCGCCCATCTTCACGGTGTCCCGGGTGCTCATCGCCGCTCCGTCACTGGTCGCTGGAGTGGCCGGGGAACACGTGCGCGGAGGGGTCGATCGCCACGGCGGCGTTGTTGACGGCGGTGGCGGCCTCGCCGAAGCCGACGGCGATCAGCTTCACCTTGCCGGGGTACTCCGTGATGTCGCCGGCCGCGAAGACCCGCTCGAGACTGGTCTGCATCGCGCTGTTCACGACGACGTGCCGCTTCTCGACCTCGATCCCCCACTCCTGGAGCGGACCGAGGTCGGCAATGAACCCGAGGGCGGCCACGACGGCCTGGGCGGGCCGGTTCACGACCTCGCCCTCGACGTCGATGTCGACCGACGCGAGCGCACCGTCGTTGTCGGCGTCGCCGTGCAGGGCGGTGACCTGGGCCTTGGTGATGATCTCGACGGCCGACGCCTTCACCGCGTCGACGGTGCGCTGGTGGGCCCGGAACGCGTCCCGCCGGTGCACGAGCGTCACCGAGGCAGCCACGGGTTCGAGGTGCTGCGCCCAGTCGAAGGCGCTGTCGCCGCCTCCGACGATGACCACGTCCTTGCCGGCGTACGGCGCGAAGCTGGGCACGAAGAACTCCAGGCCCTTGCCGAGCCAGCCGTCGCCGGCCGGGAGCGGGCGCGGGCTGAACTTGCCGATCCCGGCGGTGATCAGCACCGCGCCGGCCGTGATCGCGGTGCCGTCGTCGAGCCCGATCGTCACCGCGTCGCCGTGGTGCTCGAGGGACTGGGCCGTGCGGTCGAGGTAGTACTCCGGCTTCGCGGTCCCGGCCTGCTCGACGAGCCCGTCGACGAGGTCGCGGCCCTTCACGCTCGGAAAACCGGCGACGTCGAGGATCGCCTTCTCGGGGTACATCGCCGTGATCTGACCCCCCAGCTCGGGCAGCGAGTCGACGACGGCGACCCGGAACCCGCGGAAGCCCGCGTAGTAGGCGGCGAACAGGCCGGTCGGGCCGGCGCCGATGATCAGCAGGTCGGTCTCGGCCGACGCGTTCGAGGAGGTCACGTCAGCGATCCTTCCCCTCACGAGTCACGGGCTCAAGCCTGGGCAGCTCGCTCCAGCATACTGAAACGTGTTCTAGTTTGTCACCCGGGGCCCGGTCACTTGGTCTGGATGTCGGAGACCAGCCAGCCGCTCTCGGTGTCATCGACGGTGACCACGGTGCGGTAGGGCGTCACCGTCGTGCCCTTGCCCTTGGTGCTGACGTACTGGTTGAGGAACAGCAGGGCCTGCACCTGTTCGGAGGACGCGCGCACCACGCCGGCCACGACGACCTGGACCTCGACCTCCTTCTCCGCGGCGACGAACTCCGCGCGGATCTCCTCCGCCGTCCTGCGGTACTCCTCGGCAAAGGGGTCGGTCATCTTGCTCGCGGCGGTCTCGACCTCGGCGTCGTAGTCCTGGTACTTGATCGAGACGATCTCCTTGGCCGCCTCGGACGCCGCATCGACTGCGCTGCGGTGGGCCATCTCCCCCGTCACCACGGGGCGCGAGGCGGAGACCACGGGCTCGTCGGTGGCCCAGAGGTAGAGCCCCTCGGCGACGAGGAGCCCGACCACCAGCACCAGCGCCGCGACCAGCGCGATGGTGGTGTTGAGGCGCGCCAGCAGTCCCGGCCGGGTGTCGTCCGGGTCCGCGTCGCGGACGGGTGCCTCGTCGCTCGCGGTGGGAGCGAGGGGTGCCGCGGCGGGCTCGACCTCGGGTGGGTCGACGACCGGCGTGGCCGCCTCATCCTCCGCTGGGCGAGCGCGGCCGGCGACCTTGCGCGGGCGGGACGTGGGGGTGCGGGAGCCGACGACGGGCCGCTTGGGAGGCCGGTTCGGGGTGGCAGGACTCATCGCGATCAGGCCACGAACTGGAGGTCGGTGGTCAGCCACTCGTCGCCCTCACGGACGAGCTCGAGCTGGAGACGGAAGTTGCGGGCGACCGGCTCGTTGTCGGTCTGGACGTTCGCGACGGTGCCGGAGGTTGCCGCGATCACGGTGGCGCTGTCGTGGTCGGCATCGACCACCCCGGCGTAGACCACCTCGCCGTCCATCACGGACTCCTCGTTCTTCAGGACCTCCAGCACGCCACCCGAGGCGGAGGTGTACTGCTCGCGGAACTTGCCGGTGGCGCCGGCGGCGACCTTGTCGATGCTCGCCTGCGCATCGCGGTAGCTGATGTTGATGAACGCCTCGGCCTCCTCGGTGGCGGCGGCGAGCACCTCGCCGTACCGCTCCTGCTCGGTCGTGGCCTGCTCGCGGTCCTGGTGGGTCCGCCAGACCGTCACGCCCCCGACCACCGCGACGCACGCGAGCAGCAGGACCGCGACGTAGAGCGCCAGGTTGAGCCGTGCCCGGTGACGCACGGGCTCGATCGCTCACCGGCTGGCCACCGGCCCGACCAGCAGCCACTTCCACGAATCGCCTCCCAGGATCGACAGGTTCCCCTGATCCCGGAATCGTACGGGGTTGCCGTCGGCGTCGACGGCACCCGACACCAGGCCGCTCGCCGGGTCGTAGGAACCCCGGTAGAGCCGCGCCGACGACGGGTTGCGCGGACCGCCGGGAGCGTACTTGCCGCCCCGCATGTTGTACGGCGGGTCGCTGAGGCACTCGGCCGGGAAGATCGGGGCGTCGCTCAGCTGCGACGCGTCGCGCCACTGGTTCTTGGGCATGTAGCCCTCGGTGCACGGCTGCACCCGGTTGGAGTACTGGAGGTTCACCCGGCCGCCGCCGGTCCGCGGCGTCCCCGTGAAGCCGCTGGCGATCGTGCGCGGGAAGGTGACGAGCAGCTGCTCGAGACCTGCGAGGTGGGAGACCACGACCTGGTTGACGCTCACCGCGTTCCCCAGCAGCACGGGCAGGGTGGGCTCCAGGTCGGTGAGCATCGCCTCCAGCTCGCGCGCGGTGGCCGGGGTGTCGTCCAGGACGCCCCGCAGGTCCTGGTCGCTCTCGCGCAGGGAGTCGGTGAGCAGGCGCAGGTCGCGGGAGAAGGCCTTGATGTTCTCGCCCTGGTCGCGCTGGGTGCGCAGCACGGTCAGCCCGTTGTTGAGCAGGGCGACGGTCTCGTCCTCGTGGGCGGCGGCCTCGTCGACGAAGCGGCTGCCCTCGTCGATCATCGTCTCCAGCGGCGCTCCGGTGTCGTTGAAGAACAGACCCAGCTCCTTGATCACGATCCCGAGGTTCTTCTTGTCCACGGAGCTGACGAACGAGTCGAGCTCGACCAGCAGGTCACCCTCGTCCACCGGCAGCGACTCGTCGGTGCCGACCAGGGTGTCCCCCTCGCCGGCGTACGGCCCTCGGTCGCTGGCCGGCTCGAAGTCGAGGTACTGCTCGCCCACGGCCGAGAGGTTGTGCACGTACATCGGCGCGTCGAGAGGGATCCGCGCGCTGTCCTGGAGCTCGAGGTCGAGCCGGACCCCCTCGCGGGTGGCGTTCATGGCAGCGACCTCACCGACCTTGACGCCGCGGTAGGTGACCTCGCTGCCCTCGAACAGGCCACCGGAGGCGGGCAGCGTGGCGTGCACCGTGATGCCCCGGCCGAGCACCCGGTCGACGAAGCCGAGGTACTCGCCGGCGACGTAGACGATGCCGACCGCCGACAGCACCAGGAAGGCGGCGATCCTGATCCTGATCCCGCGGGTCATGACCGCCACCCCGCGAAGACGTCGGAGTAGACGGGATCCTGGTGGCCGCTGGTGAGCGCCGCGTTCAGCCCGAGCAGGTCCGGGAGGATGCCGCCGTCGTCCCCGTCGCCGCCACCGGACGGCGCGTTGACCAGGCGGCACACGGGGTTGTCCTGGTTCTGGTCCTTCTGGCACTCCTCCTCGAGCTGGTTGCCGCCCAGCACCTTCTGGCACGCGGCGCTGGTGGGGTCCGCCGACTCCAGGCACTTCTGCACGTTGCTGAGCACCTCCCCCGGGTCGATCGGCAGTCCCCCGCCGCCACCGCCGTCGGGAGCGAAGGTCTTGAGGTCGATGCCCGCCCGGATCGAGGCGTTGGCGTAGTCGCCCTTGACCACGTTGGCGGCCTCCGCCGGGAACGGGAAGCTGATCATCATGTCCAGCCCGGGGGCGAGCTGGTCGCCGGCCTGGTGCAACCGCTCGAGGATCGGCCCGAGGTGGCGCAGGGACCTGATCAGGTTCTCCTTGCTGGCGCCGATCACGCGGGTGCCGACCGCGCCCAGCCGTTCGAGAGCGGTCAGCATCTCGATCAGCTCGTCGTGCTGGTCGCCCAGCACCTTGACCGCGGGCCCCATCACGTCGAGGGCCTCGCCGATGGTGCGCTTCTCGGCGTTGAGGGTCTCGGTGAGGTTGTTCATCGACTCCAGCGCCGAGACGATCTGCACCTTCTGGTCGTCGAGGGTGCCGATCACGCCCTCGAGCGAGCCCAGCAGGTGCTTGAGCCGGTCCTCGCGGCCCGACATCACGTGGTTCAGCTCCTGGGTGATCGTGCCGAGCTGGCCGACCCCGCCACCGCTGAGCAGGAAGGACAGCGCCCCCAGCACCTCCTCGACCTCCGGGTTGCGGCCGGTGGCCTCGAGCGGGATCTTGTCGCCGTCCTCCAGCACGCCGTCCGGCGCCTCGTCGGTCGGCGGCTCGAGGGCGACGTACTTCTCGCCGAGCAGGCTGACCTGACGGATCTCGGCGACCGCGTTGTCGGGAAGCTCGATCCCGTCCCGGACCCGCATCGTGACCCGGGCGTGCCAGCCGATGCGGTCGACCTCGATCACCTCGCCGACGGTCACGTCGTCGACCATCACCGTCGAGCGCGGGACGACGTTCAGGATGTCCCGGAACTCGGCCGTCACCTCGTAGGAGTGGTCCTCGTCGACCGGCGAGCCGGGCAGCGGCAGGTCGTAGGCGCCCTCGAACTCGCAGGCCGAGAGCAGCACGGCGAGCGAGACCGCCAGGGCGGGGAGAACGCGACGCAACCGGGTCATGACCCACCCCCCAGCAGGCCCTCGAACGAGCTCGACCCGCCGCTGGCGTACCGCTCCTGGACCACCGACGCGGCCGGGTCGAGATCGGAGAGCCGGGGCTCCCGCTGGGCGGAGGCCGGCATCTGGCCCACGGCGGGCTCCAGGAGCTGTTCGAAGATGTCGCAGGCCAGGTCCTTGCTCGCCCCGGGCATGTCGGACTGCTGGACGATCGCGCACAGGAGACCGTCGGGGTTCCCGAAGGTCCCCTGAAGGCCGACCCGCGAGCCGATCGACCCGGTCTCGTTGTTGAACGCGACGGCCAGGTTGCCCAGGGCGAGCGGCCCCACCTGGAGCACGGTGTCGAGGCTCTGCTTCTCGGAGTTGATGGTCTTCATCACCCGGGTCAGCTTCTCCAGGTCGGTGACCAGCGCCTCCCGGTTGTCCCGGACGAACACCTTGACCGTGCCGACGGCCCGCGAGACGGCGTTCAGGGCCCGCTGGAGCTCGAACCGCTCGTCCGCCAGGGCGGAGGACATCCCGGCCAGGTCGCGGATGAAGGCCCGCACCAGCCGGTCGTTGCGGCCCAGGGTGCCGGTGAACTTCGCCAGCTCGGTCACGGTGGCGAAGAGGTCCTCGCTCCCCTTGCCCAGGGTCTCGGTTGCCGCCGACAGGTTGCGGATCATCTCGTTGCCGAGCGCTCCCTGTCCGTCGAGGTTGGTGGCCCCTGCCTTGAGGAGGTGGTCGAGCGTCCCGTCCTTGTTCACCCCGTTCGGGCCGAGGGCGACCGAGAGGTCCCGCAGGCTCGCGTAGATGCGGTCCAGCTCCACGGGGACACCGGTCTCGGGCAGCGGGATGTCCGCGCCGTCGGCCATCACCGCCCCTTCGGTGTAGGCCGGGGTCAGCTGGACGAACCGGTCGGCCACCAGGGTGGGGGTGACGACCGCGGCCTTGGCGTCGGCGGGGACCTTGTACTTGGCGTCGTACTCCATCTCGACGCGCACCGACTCGCCGTCGGGGATCACCGAGGTCACCTTGCCGACGTTCACGCCGAGGATCCGCACGTCGGTGCCCTTGTAGACGCTGACCGCCCGCGGGAAGTGGGCGGTGACCGTGCGCGTCTCGTCCTCGCCGCGGACCAGGAAGAACGTCGCGGTGAGCAGCAGCACCGCCGCCGCCACGGCGAGGGCGCGTCCGTTGATGCGTCGCCAGAGCTTCATGTCAGCCCAACCCCCCGGGCTGGAACTCGCCGGTCGGGATGGTCGCCAGGTTGAAGACGTAGGCGTCGAACCAGGGTCCGGTGCCGATGATGTTGCCGAGGATCGCGGAGTAGGGACCGACCGCGTCGAGCGTGGCCTTCAGCTGCTTCTCCTTGCTGATCAGCAGGTCGAGCAGGTCGTCGACCTCCCGGAGGGCGGGTCCGATCTCGGCCTGGTTGTCGCGCGCGAGCCCGCGCAGCTCGTCGGCGAGGATCCGGGCGTTCACCAGGAGCCGGTGGATCGCCTCCTTGCGACGCTCGAGCTCCTGGAAGACCAGGTCGCTGCGGTCCATCAGCTTCACGATGTCGTCGCTGCGGTCGGCGAGCAGCTCGCTCACCTTGCGCGAGCTGCCCAGGAGCGACTGGATCTGTGCGTCACGGGAGGCGACGGTCCGGGAGAGCCGGGAGATGCCGCGCAGGCTGGCGTGGATCTCGGGACCGGAGGCGTCCATGGTGTCGGAGATGACGTTGAGCGCCTTCCCCAGCTGATCGGTGTTGATCCGCTCCGTGGTCGTGGTGAGGTCGCCGAACACGCCGACGATGTCGTACGCCGACTGGGTGCGGGCCACCGGGATCGGCTCGTCCTCGTCGAGCTGGCCGGAGCCGGCAGGGGTGAGCTCGAGGTACTTCTCGCCGAGCAGGTTGAGCACCTCGATCGAGGCGCTGCTCTCGGTGCCGAACTCGACGCCGTTGTCGACCTCGAAGGTGACCAGCACCTTGGCCCCGGTGAGCTCGACCTCGGTGACCCGGCCGACGCGGATCCCGCCGACCTGCACCATGTTGCCGGTGTGGATGCCGCTGGCGTCCGCGAACTCGGCCTGGTAGATCGTGCCGCTGAACCCGGGGAACTTGGACAGGTTGAACGACGCCGCCATCACCAGGAGCATCACCACCACGGTGATCGCCCCCAGGCGCAGGATCTGGGCGTCGGTGTAGCGCCTCATGCTCCACTCCTCATGACTGGCACCTCGGTGCGGTGGAGTGGAACCTGAGGCTGCTGAGCTCCTCGGTCAGCGCCTTGATGCCCGGGACGTCCTCGAGCTCCGGGAGCCGGATCCGACCGGAGAACTCACAGAGGTAGTAGGAGTACCAGGAGCCGTAGGTGCCGGTCCGGGTCTGGTCGGTCATCGACTCCGGCAGCCGGTCGAGCGTCTCGCGGACCTGCGCCGCACTCTCGGGCTTGTTCAGCAGGGCCGCGAGCCGCCGCAGCTGGACGATGTCGTCCTTCACCAGGGGCCGCGACCGCTTGACGAGGTCGGCCACCACGGCGGTCAGCTCCGAGACGTTGTCGAGCGAGTTGCCGATGGTCTTCCGGTCGGCGGCCAGGTCGGTCATCCAGTTCTTCAGCTCGGTGATCAGGTCGCCGAGCTGGGTGCGCCGTCGGTCGACGGTCTGCAGCGTCTGGTCGAGGTTGGTGACCACCTCGCCGATCAGCTGGTCGCGGTTGGCGAGCGTGTTGGTCAGGGACGCCGTCTTGTCCAGCAGGGAGGCGATGGTTCCGCCCTCCCCCTGCAGCACCTGGACGAGGTTCATGCTCAGCTCATTGACCTGACTCGGCTCGAGGGCCTGGAACAGCGGCTGGAAGCCGTTGAACAGCACGGTGAGGTCCAGCGCCGGGCTGGTCTGCTCGACCGGGATGGTGTCGTCGGCGCTGAGCGGCGCGGCGCCGGAGTCGGCGCCCCGCTCCAGCGCGAGGTAGCGGTCGCCGACCAGGTTGAGGAACCGGATCTCGGCCCGCGAGGCCGTGGTCAGGTCGATCTCGTCCTTGATCCGGAACGACACGAGCGCGTGGTTGCGCTCGTGGTGCTCGATCCCGCGCACCTCGCCGACGCTGACGCCGGCGATCCGGACGTCGTCGCCCTCCTGGAGCATCGAGGCGTTCGTGAACACGGCCTGGTACGTCGTACCGCCGCCGAAGCCGATGTTGCCCATGATCGCGGCCAACAGGCCGGTGACCAGCAGCGAGATCACGGAGAAGATCCCGAGCTTGACGCGCGGCGCTGATCGTGGCCGCGTTGCGGGACGCGCGGCTCATGCGGTCTCACCGCCCTCGCGGACGACCGGGCCGTACATCAGCGAGCCGAGGGCGCCGTAGCTGTCGGCGGGCCGACCGGACTTGCCGGCCAGCATCGCGTTGATGATGGCCTGATCGCCCTCCGTGCCGGCGAACCCGCTCGAGGTGGAGGCGGGACCCGCCGGGTTCGGCGTCGTGCTCTGAGGCGGGTTGTCGTCGAGGTTGGTGCCGTCGTCGAGTGGTTGCGGCGGGATCGGCTCGGGGGGCTTCGGCAGGCCCAGGCACCACGGACCGTGACCGACCTCGCCGTACACGGGACGGTCCCGCTGGTCGTACTCGCGGTACTGGGGCGTGTTGAAGACGAAGAACTGGCGGATCATGTTGCCCGCGGAAGACGTTCGCCAGGCGCGGCCGGTAGCGCGCCATCCCCTTGATCAGGCAGGGGTACTCCGGGGAGTACATCGACAGCAGCCGCAGCACTGGTTCGGTGACCTCGCCCACCCGGATCAGGTTGGTGTCGTTCTCGGACAGGATCCGGGTCGAGGTCCGGGCCAGCCCGGTCAGGTCGCTGAAGAAGGTGTCCAGCTCCTGCTTCTTCTCCAGCACCGTCTTGCTGGTGGTGGTGACGTTGTCGAGCACGCCGATCAGGTCGGGGGCGGCGATGTCGTAGGTGTCGGCCACGTCGGCGAGCAGGACGAGGTTCTGACGGAGCGTCGGCAGGTCCCCCTCGATGGCCGTCAGGTAGGAGTCCAGCTTGTCGAGGGACTGCCCGAGCTTCTCCCCGCGGCCCCCGAGCGCGGTGGCGAGGGCGTTGAGGGTCGCGTTGAGGTCGGCGGGACGAACGGAGCGCAGCAGCGGGAACAGGTTGGCCAGGATCCGGCTCAGCTCGACGTTGGTCTCGACCCGTTCGGCCGGGATCACCGACCCGTCCTCGAGGCTGGCGGCGGCGGGGGCATCGGGGTCGACGAACGAGATGAACTTCTGCCCGAACAGCGTCGTGGGCAGGATCTGCACCTCGACGTTCGCCGGGATCTCAGCGGCGGCAGCGGGTTCCAGGGCAACCCGGATCGACGCCTGCTCGCCGTCCTGGGAGACCTCACGCACCTGCCCGACCAGTGCTCCGTTGACCCGGACGTCGCCGAACTTCGCCAGCTGGAGGCCCGCCCGATCGGCCTTGATCGTCACCATCGCCACGTCGGCGAACGCCTTCTGGTAGATCGCGATCGACAGTCCGATCAGCAAGGCGATCGCGGTCAGGAAGGCCACCCCCGAGACCAGGAGCTTCCGGTGCTCGGCGGGGCTGTCGTGGTGGACGTTGACCAGCATCGCGGCTACCCCGTGATCCGCACGGTGGTGGTGGAGCCCCAGATGGCGAAGCTGAGGAAGAAGTCGGCGACGACGACGGTGACGATGCTCGTCCGGATCGCCTGGCCCACGGCGCGGCCCACCCCGGCGGGCCCGCCGGAGGCGGTGTAGCCGTAGTAGCAGTGGATCAGGATGATCGTGGCAGCCAGGAAGAGCAGCTTCCCGAAGGACCAGAGCATGTCGATCGGCGGCAGGAACTGGATGAAGTAGTGGTCGTAGGTGCCCGGTGACTGGCCATAGATCAGCGTCACGATCAGCCGCGGCGAGAGGTACGACGCGCACAGGGCCACGACGTAGAGCGGGATCACCGCGACGAAGGCGGCGATCATCCGGGTGGTGACGAGGTAGGGCAGCGACGGAACGCCCATCACCTCGAGGGCGTCGATCTCCTCGGAGATGCGCATCGCGCCGAGGCGGGCGGTGTAACCGCATCCGACCGTCGCGGCGAGGGCGATGGAGGCCACGAGCGGCGCGACCTCGCGGGTGTTGAAGTAGGCGGAGATGAAGGCGCTGAACTTCGCGACGCCGATCTGGCTGAGCGAGGCGTAGCCCTGGATGCCGACCTCGGTGCCCGCGAAGAAGGCGAGGAACGCGATCACTCCGACGGTGCCGGCAATCAGGGTGAGCCCGCCGGCTCCGAAGGTGACCTCGGCGAGCGTGTTGAGGATCTCCCGCTTGTAGCGGCGAATCGCCCGCGGGGTCCAGGCCAGGGCCTTGGCGTAGAAGAGCAGCTGGTCGCCGTAGTGCTCGATGGAGTCGCGTCGCCCCTGGACGAGGGAGCTGCCGATGCTGGTCAGGGTGGCCATCGCGCTCACAACCCCGGCGGCGGGACGACTTGGAAGTAGATCGCGGTGATCACGGCGTTCAGGAAGAACAGCAGCATGAACGCGATGATCACCGACTCGTTCACGGCCCGACCCACGCCGCTCGGACCGCCTCCGGCACTGAGTCCCTTGTAGGCGCCGACGATCGCGGCGAGCCACCCGAACACGGCGGCCTTCACCATGGCGATGTAGAGGTCGGGCAGCGAGGCAAGCGCGGTGAACGAGGAGAGGAACGCCCCGGCCGAGCCGCCCTGGACGATCACGGTGAAGAAGTAGCCTCCGCCGATCCCGGCGGCGATCACGATCCCGTTGATCATCAGGGCGACGAACACGGTGGCGACGACGCGGGGTGCGACCAGCCGGGCGAGCGGGTCGACGCCGAGGACCTCCATGGCGTCGATCTCCTCGCGGATCTTGCGGGCGCCCATGTCCGAGCAGATCGCGGACCCCGCAGCCCCGGCGATGATCAGCGCGGCCGCGATCGGGGCAGCCTCGCGCACCACGGCCAGCACCGCGGTGGCGCCGGCGAACGACTGGGCGCCGAGCTGACCGGTGAGGTTGCCGACCTGGAGCGAGATGACCGCCCCGAAGGGGATCGAGACCAGGATCGTCGGCATCAGTGTCACGCTCGTGATGAACCACGCCTGCTCGAGGAACTCGCGCGTCTGGAACGGCGTGGTGAAGATCCGCTTGGTGACCTCGACGACCATCGCCGCGATCTCGCCGGGTCCCCGGATGACGGACACAGCGGAAAACGCCATCCGCGTCACCTCCCCGGCTCTTGCGCGCGTCGCCCAGAATAGAACGTGTTCTCGTTTTGAGCAATTCTGGTCGTGAGCAACGCACCGCGTTGATCGTGCACCTCCACCCCCTCTCTCCAACGAGGCGCGGGCCGCGACGTCACGGTGGCGTGGGTCCCGGGATGGACCAGCGGTCGCACCTAGGATGCGTGCTCGTGAGCAGGAGCGAGCCGTGACCCGAGCGTGGAGCGCGGTCCGGGACCACCCCTCCGCCGTCCTGATGGCGGCACAGCTCCTCGCGGTGCTCGCCTACCCCTTCATGGAAGGGTCGACCGTTGGGCGCGCGCTGCTGGGCGTGGTGCAGCTCGGGATCGTGCTGATCGCGTTGTACGCCGTCCGCCGTACCCCGGCCCTGACGTGGATGGCGCTCGTCCTCGGCCTCCCGGCCATGGTGTTCACCGTGCTCGAGGCGATCTCGCCCGAGAGCGACGCGATCGTGCTCGGGTCCGCGGTCTTCCACGCGCCGTTCTACCTCTACGTCTCCTACGCGATGATCCGCTACCTGTTCGACGACGACCGGGTGACCCGCGACGAGCTGTTCGCGACCGGTGCCGCGTTCACCGTCGTCGCGTGGGCGTTCGCGTACCTCTTCGCCGCCGTCCAGGTGCTCTCGCCGGGCTCGTTCATCGGCGCCGGTGGCGCCGGCGACCGGACCTGGTTCGAGCTGCTGTTCCTGTCGTTCACCACCCTGACCAGCGTGGGACTCTCCGACGTGGTGCCGGTCCTGGCGCACGCCAGGTCGCTGGTGATGGTCGAGCAGGTCGCGGGCGTGCTGTACGTCGCGCTCGTCGTCGCCCGCCTGGTGGGGCTGACGGTGGCGCGCACGCGCTGACCGTCAGTCGTCGAGGAGCCCCGACCTGCGCGCCCGGGCGACGATCCGGCGGACGTTGTCGAGCGAGCCGCAGTCGGCGTCGACCTGATCGTTGCGCTCCCGGGCGAACGTCTCCCCCAGCTCGGCCCGCACCTGCGGCCCGACCTCGTCGCGGGCGGGGTTGAGGATGGTCAGCTCCTCCTCGGTGAGGTGGTGGTTGACCGCGGTGGCCAGCTCCTCGACCGCGTCGTCGAAGGCCTGGGTGTCGGTGCCCTTCAGCTCGAGCAGGGCGAGCAGCGCCTCGTGGCCCTCGGCGTGTTCCTCCTCGCCGTGCTCGGCCTCGTGCTCACCGATCGCCTCCTTGCGGCGCAGCTTGGGGTAGACGTGCCTCTCCTCCGCCTCCGCATGGGCGACGTGCAGCGTGGCGAACGCGTGCCGCACCGCCTCGCGGTCGGCGCTGCTGTCGCGCAGGTCGCGCAGGAGGGACTCGAAGAGCCGGTGGTCCTCGAGGATCAGCTCGATCACGTCGCCGGAGACCGGCCGGCCGAGGTCGATGGTCGTCATGCGGACACCCTATGCAGAGACCGCAGCGCCTCCCCCGGTGGTCTTTGCCCTGCGCGGGTGCGGGGGTCTCGAGGCTCGGGCCGCGAGACGGCCCTCGCACCTCAACCACCGGCGAGCGGCGCTCACTTCGTTGCTGGCGCTCGCTTCGCTCGCGCTGCGTTCCTCGCTCGGCGTTCCTCCTCACTTCGTTGCTTCCATCATTTGGCGGAGCTCCTTCTTGAGGTCGGAGATCTCGTCGCGCAGGCGGGCGGCCACCTCGAACTGGAGCTCGGCGGCGGCCCCCTTCATCTGGTCGGTCAGCTCCTGGATCAGCCCGGCGAGCTCGGCGCTGGGCAGCCCGGCCAGGTCGGCGGCGTGCTTGCCCGAGGCCTCGCGGCCCAGGCCCGGGACGGGCGCCTTCTTGGAGCGCGGGTCGAGGTGCTGCCAGGTGTCGAGCAGCTCCTGGGTGTTCTCGTCCTCGCGAGCGAGCATCTCGGTGATGTCGGCGATCTTCTTGCGCAGCGGCTGCGGGTCGACGCCGTTGGCCTTGTTGTAGGCGACCTGCTTGGCGCGGCGGCGGTTGGTCTCGTCGATGGCCTACTCCATCGACGGGCGTGATCTTGTCGGCGTACATGTGCACCTGGCCGGACACGTTGCGCGCCGCGCGCCCGATGGTCTGGATCAACGACTTGTCGGAGCGCAGGAACCCCTCCTTGTCGGCGTCGAGGATCGAGACCAGGGAGACCTCCGGCAGGTCGAGGCCCTCGCGCAGCAGGTTGATGCCGACCAGGACGTCGTAGTCGCCCAGCCGCAGGTCGCGCAGCAGCTCGATCCGCTTGAGGGTGTCGACCTCGGAATGGAGGTAGCGGGTGCGGATGCCCGCGTCGAGGAGGTAGTCGGTGAGGTCCTCGGACATCTTCTTGGTCAGGGTGGTGACCAGGACCCGCTCGTTCTTCTCGGTGCGCGTGGTGATCTCGTGGATCAGGTCGTCGATCTGGCCCTTCGTCGGCTTGACCACGACCTCGGGGTCGACCAGGCCCGTCGGCCGGATGATCTGCTCGACGACGTCGGGATGGCCATCCGTGCCGCCGACCTTGTCGAGCTCGTAGTTTCCCGGGGTTGCCGAGAGGTAGATCGTCTGCCCGATCCGGTCGAGGAACTCCTCCCACCGGAGCGGGCGGTTGTCCATCGCGCTGGGCAGGCGGAACCCGTGCTCGACCAGGTTGCGCTTGCGGGACATGTCGCCTTCGTACATGCCGCCGATCTGGGGGACGGCGACGTGGGACTCGTCGATGACGAGGAGGAAGTCCTCCGGGAAGTAGTCGAGCAGGCAGTTGGGCGCCGAGCCGCGGGAGCGGCCGTCGATGTGCATGGAGTAGTTCTCGATGCCGGAGCACGATCCGACCTGGCGCATCATCTCGACGTCGTACGTCGTGCGCATCCGCAGTCGCTGCGCCTCCAGCAGCTTGCCCTGGCGCTCGAACGTCGCCAGCTGCTCCTCGAGCTCGGCCTCGATGCCGGTGATCGCGCGCTCCATCCGCTCCGGGCCGGCGACGTAGTGGCTGGCCGGGAAGATGTAGAGCTCCTGGTCGTCCGTGATCACCTCGCCGGTGACGGGGTGCAGCGTCATCAGCCGCTCGACCTCGTCGCCGAAGAACTCGACCCTGACCGCCAGCTCCTCGTAGACCGGGAAGATCTCGAGGGTGTCGCCACGGACCCGGAAGGTGCCGCGGGTGAAGGTCATGTCGTTGCGGGTGTACTGGATCTCGACCAGCCTGCGCAGGATCGAGTCGCGGTCGCGCTCCTCGCCCACGCGCAGGCGGACCATCCGGTCGACGTACTCCTGTGGAGTGCCGAGGCCGTAGATGCACGACACGGTGGACACCACGATCACGTCGCGCCGGGTCAGCAGGCTGTTGGTCGCGGAGTGCCGGAGCCGCTCGACCTCCTCGTTGATCGAGGAGTCCTTCTCGATGTAGGTGTCGGTCTGGGGGACGTAGGCCTCGGGCTGGTAGTAGTCGTAGTAGGAGACGAAGTACTCGACCGCGTTGTCGGGGAAGAGCTGCCGCAGCTCGTTGGCGAACTGGGCGGCGAGCGTCTTGTTGGGCTGCATCACCAGCACCGGACGCTGGAGCTGCTCGGCCACCCAGGCCACGGTCGCGGTCTTGCCGGTGCCGGTCGCGCCGAGGAGGACGACGTCCTCCACGCCGCCCCGCATCCGCTTGGTGATCTCGGCGATGGCAGCCGGCTGGTCGCCCGAGGGTTGGTAGTCGGACACCACCGTGAAGGGGGCCACCCGGCGCTCGAGATCAGTCACTGGACGCATGCCAACGAGCCTACGACCCGCCACCGACGCTCATGTCCGTGGCGGACTCCAGAGCCAGGTCTCGGCCACCAGCTCGCCCCGCTTCATGTCCGAGGACCCGTCCCGCTCGACCTCGCCCCAGTCCTGGCCGCCGAAGACGAGCAGGTCCTGCCCCACGGCGGTGCGGGACTCGTCGTACGCCGTGCTCGGGCGTTCCGGGATCGCGATGAAGGTGTCGTCGCGGGCATCCAGCGCCCAGCCGTGGGAGTACTCGTAGATGGCAGCGTTGTCGCCGATCAGGCCGGCGAGGTCGTAGCGATCCCCGCGGCTCACATCGACCGGCAGCGGCCGCCAGGTGTCGCTGTCGAGATCGAGCAGACCTCCCCCGTCGGGACCGAAGTGCGGGTTCAGGAACGCGCGGTCACCGCTGCGCCACACCTGGTATCCCTTGCCGGGGGCGTCGGGAAGCCGGGTCCACTCCCCCGACGTCAGGTCGTACGCCGCGCCGACCTTGGGTGCGCCCTCCTCGTCGGGGCCGACCCTGGGCGAGCCGAAGACGAGCAGCCGCGCGCCATCGATGACCGCGTGGCGGTCGTACACGGGAGGCAAGGGGTCGTCCGGGAGCGCTGTCCACTCCTCGGCACCCGGGTCGTAGAGGACGTCGGCGACCTCGCCTTGCTCGTCGCTCGTCGACAGTGCCAGGACACGGTCGCCGATCGCGTGGAGAGTGGGGTACCAGTTCTTCACCCCGGGCAGCCGACCGAGCTCGTCCCAGCGATCCGCCACGGTGTCGTAGCGCAGCAGCTCGAGCGGGCCGTCGAAGCAGTGCGGCTTCCCGCGGCAGCCGCTCACGACGTAGATGTGGCTACCGAGGACGGTCGTCGCGGCGCTGCGCACCCCGAACGGCGCGTCCGCGATCCGCTGCCACTCCCCCGTGCTGGTGTCGAGGACCGCGCCGTCGGCCATCAGGGGCCCCTCGGGAGTCGTGCAGTCCGCCGAGGGAGGGCACAGGAACTTCCAGCCCCCGAAGACGTACGCACGGTCGCCGACACCGACCGCGACGGCACCCGTCCGCCCGCTCAAGGGTCCGTCCGGGAGACGCCGCCACTCGGTCGAGCCCTCCGGGCCACCTGCGGTCCCGTCCGGCCCGTCGGTGCGTTCGCCGCAGCCCGCGGACACCGCCATCACGACCATGAGCCCCGCAAGCCACCTCATGGGACTGAGACTCCCACGATGCCACGCCGGTTCCCTCGTGAAAGTGCGGCTCTCGCGCCGTCAGCCGCGTCCCGGGCCGGTGCCGTCGCTGACCAGACCTCCTTTGCGGAGGCCTGCGGCGCGTGCGAAAGTTGGTCATGGTGCGTCTCCAGCGCTCTCGGCACCGGCCGGAGATCAGGACAGTCCCCCCGCCGCAGCACGGCGCGATCTCGGGGTTCGCCCACTGGGTGGCCGACGAGTGCCCGCCCGACGCGCGGGTGCTGAACATCGGCGCCGGCCGCAACCTCTCGGGCCCGCTTCGCCCCGTCCGCCGCCACGCCGGCTACCTCGTGGGGGTCGACCCTGATCCGTCCATCACCGACAACCCGCACCTCGACGAGGGGCACCAGCTGTCGATGGAGGCGTACGCCGCGAGCAGCCCCGAGCCGTTCGACCTGGCCTTCTCGGTCTTCGTGCTCGAGCACGTCCACGACCCCAAGGCGTTCACCCGTGCCTGTGCGCACGTGTTGCGGCCCGGGGGTGTGCTGATGGGACTCACCGTGAACATGTGGCACTACTTCGGGCTGGCCACCTGGGCGACCACACGTCTCGGGGTGGCCGAGAAGCTGCTTCCCCACCTGCGACCGCAGGCGGAGGTCGCCCGCTACCACTTCCCGACCGAGTACCACATCAACACCATCCACGCGATGCGCCGCCACCTGAGCGCGGCGGGCTTCGACTCGGTCCAGTTCCGGTGCTGGGACCTTCCCTCGATGTACGAGCCGTACCTTCCTGAGGGCACCCGTGGCTTCGCCACCCGCTACAACACCTGGGCCTACCGGGTCGGCTCGCCGTACCTGATGGGCCACATCACCTTCCGCGCGACGCGTGGCTAGATTGGGCGGCGTGAGAGCGCACCCGGAGACTCGCACCGAACGGCTCGTGCGGGTGCTGCGACGCACGCTGCTCACGATCCTCGGCGCCCAGCTCGCGCTGGCGATCGGGATGTCGCTGGTCGACTCCTACCGTCGCCGCAACAAGAAGCCCAAGCCGTTTCCGATCACGCCACCGCGCCACGTCGAGATCGGCGAGGGCACGGTGACGACGTACACCTACGGGCGCGACCTCTACGACGACATGCTCGCGGCCATCGAAAGCGCCGAGCGACAGATCCTGCTGGAGACCTACATCTGGAAGGGCGACGAGGTCGGCGAGAGGTTCAAGCGCGCGCTCGCCGCGGCCGCCGACCGGGGCGTGGAGGTCTACTGCGTCTACGACGGGTTCGCCAACCTGGTGGTCTCGCCTCGGTTCAAGCGCTTCCCGCCGACCATGAAGGTGCTGCGCTACCCCGTCTACTCCGCCGGGTGGCGCTTCTACGACCTGCGCCGCTACGGCCGCAACCACCGCAAGATCCTCGTCGTCGACGACACGATCGGCTTCGTGGGCGGCTACAACATCGGCACGCCCTACGCCACCGAGTGGAGGGACACCCACGTCCGGATCACCGGGCCCGGGGTGTGGGACCTCAAGCGCGCCTTCGCGGACTTCTGGAACCTCAACCGGCGGCGCCGGCTCCGGCCCAGCGAGCGGCCGCTGTTGATGGAGACGCCGTCGACCTGGGAGCCGCGGATCCGGCTGCACCGGAACGTGCCGCGGCTGTGGATGTTCCCGATCCGGGGCATGTACCTCGAGTCGATCCTGCGCGCCAGCCGCAACATCTGGATGACGCAGGCCTACTTCATCCCCGACCAGGACTTCGTCGACGCGCTCAAGGACGCCGCTCTGCGCGGGGTCGACGTCCGCCTCCTGGTGCCGCACAAGTCCAACCACATCGTGGCCGACTGGCTCTCCCGCGGGTACTTCTCCCAGCTGCTCGACGCGGGCGTGCGGATCCTGCGCTTCCGCGATGCCATGGTCCACGCCAAGACCTGCACCGTGGACGGCACCTGGACGACCGTCGGCACGGCGAACATCGACCGGCTCAGCCTCACCGGCAACTACGAGGTCAACGTCGAGGTGATCGACGAGGCGCTGTCCAAGGCGCTCGAGGAGATCTTCCGGGTCGACGAGTCCAACTGCCTGGAGCTGAGCAGCGCGGAGTGGGAGGCGCGGGACCTGCACCGGAAGTTCACCGAGTTCGTGCTCGCCCCGCTCCGCCCGCTGCTGTGAGGTCCGCGCCGGGGTTCACCGGGGCTGCGGGATGTCCATGACGGAGCTCAGCTGCAGTGCCTTCGCCTTGTCGCCCTTCACGCTGAGCTGACCGCGCAGCACCCCGGTGATCGGGCTGAGCTGCCCGGTGGCCAGGCGGAGAAAGTCGTGACCCGCACAGGTGACGGTGGCGTCTCGGTCGATCCCGTCGCCGCCCTCCGTCACGGTCGCGGCTCCGTGGTCGATCCGGACGACGTACCGGTCGATCTCGCCGGACTCCGAGCCGGTGAGTCGGAAGGCCACCGTGAGCTCCACCTTGCCGGCCTTCCGCGGGTTGAGGAACTCGGGGAACCGGCGGAAGATCTCGCCGAGCACGACGGGACGGAAGCCCGAGCGCATCACCTTCGCGAGGTGGTCGCCGGAGACGCCCTTTGAGGGCGGTGACGAAGTCGACCGGGTCGAGGGCGGTCGGGTCGACCGCGACGCTGCCGGTGCCGGGCACCTTGAAGATGCCGCCCACACCGAGGGCCAGGGCCGAGTCGCCCTCGATGTCGAGCTTGCCCGAGAGGTACTCCAGGCCGGCGTTGCGCTCGCCGCTGACCAGCCGGACGAAGCGGATCAGGCTCGTCCGCAGCACCACGTCGGCCGGCTCGCCCGCTGCGACGTCTCGTCGCGTGCTCATCGTCCCGTCGCGGAAGACCAGGGCATGGCGCTCCAGGACGGTGCCGCGCCGTTCCAGCTCGATGAGTACGACGCCGCTGAGTGTCGCGACCCGCTCGGGGATGGAGAACTCGTGCAGCCGGGTCAGGATCCCGCCGACCGCCGCCGGCCGGATCTCCTCCCGTCCGATCAGCTCGAGGAGGTCGGCGTCGGACGCGGCTGCGACCGCCGCGACGAGGTCCTCCGGATCGACGTCGGCGAAGAAACGGGCGGCCTGGTCGGCATCTGCCGTGCGCAGCAGGTCGAGGTCGGGGAGCACGCGGTCACCGTATCCGTTGCCGGATCGGCCATCCGGCAAACGACTCAGGTGGCGGGCAGGTGCGTGCGTGGGGCCATCCGCGGACCCCGCCGTGGCCGGTGCAGCCCAGCAAGCCCCACCAGCGCCGGGACCCGGCCGCGGTGGGGCCGCCAGGGCTCGAGGAAGTCGGCCAGCTCGGCGTCGTCGAAGGGGGTCCCCGTGAGCGCCCAGCCGACGTCCGCGGCGACGTGGTAGTCACCGAAGCTGACCGCGTCCGGGTCGCCGAGGGCCCGCTGGCGCACCTCGGCGCTCGTCCAGACCCCCACCCCCGGCAGGCTGGTCAGCCGACGCTCGGCCTCGTCCGGGCGGGCGACGATGCGTTCGAGGGAGTCCGCCACCCGCGCCGCCTGGACCAGGGTCCGTGAGCGGGCCGGGTCGACGTGCATCCGCAACCACTCCCAGGAGGGGATGGTCCGCAACGTGGCGGCGTCCGGCTGCACCCACAGCCGCCGTTCCCGGCCGGGGCCGGGCGCGCGTTCGCCGTACCGATGGACGAGGGCACGGAAGCCGGCGAACGCCTCCTGCCCGGTGACCTTCTGCTCGATGATCGCCGGCACCAGCGCCTCCATGACCAGCCCCGTCCTGCCGAGCCTCCAGTGCCGGTGGCGGCGCCAGGCCTCGGTCAGCACGGGGTGCGTCGGGTCGAAGCCGGAAGGGTCGTCGCCGTCCCCCAGCAGCTGGGGCACGGAGTCGAGCGCCCACTCCGCGCCGGGACCCCACGCCGTCGCCTCGACCTCGCCCTCGCCGGCCCGGGTCTCGATCCGCAGTGTCGCCGGCCCCTCGGGAGTGCGGATCCCGCGCCAGTGGGCGCCCTGCTCGTCGGTCCGGTACGTCGGGTCCCCGCCCCCGCGCCGGTGCTGGCCGAGGACCTGTCCGACCGGGCACGGCCAGCCGGGTCGCCAGGTCCGTGCGCGTTCGGTCACGGTTCAACAGTAGGTTGCAGCCGTGGGCAGCGACGAGAGCAGGGCCGGGCGCGACCTCGAGCCGGGCATCGAGAAGGACTTCAGCAGCCGGATGTCCTACGGCGACTACCTGCGCCTGGACCAGCTGCTGTCGGCACAGCAGCCGCAGAGCGACCCGCCGCAGCACGACGAGCTGCTCTTCATCGTCCAGCACCAGACCTCCGAGCTCTGGCTCAAGCTCATGGTCCACGAGCTGCGCTCGGCCAGGGCGCTGCTCCGGGCCGACGACCTCGCCCCCGCGCTCAAGCGGCTGGCGCGGGTCAAGCACATCCAGCACGTCCTCACCGACCAGTGGTCGGTGCTGGCAACGATGACCCCCAGCGAGTACGCCCAGATCCGGCCGTTCCTGGCCACCAGCTCGGGCTTCCAGTCCGCGCAGTACCGCGAGGTCGAGTTCCTGCTGGGCAACAAGGACGCCGCCATGGTCGACGTCTTCGCGCACGACCCTGCGGCCCGCGCCGAGCTGGACACCCTGCTCCGCGAGCCGAGCCTGTACGACGAGTTCCTCGCCTACCTGGCCCGCGCCGGGTACGCCGTACCGGCCGCCCTGCTCGACCGCGACTGGTCACGGCCCTACCGCCTGGACCCCGATCTGGTGGAGGTCTTCGCCGAGGTGTACGCCGCCCCGCCCGACCACTGGGGTGTCTACGAGACCTGCGAGGAGCTCGTCGACGTGGAGGACAACTTCCAGGAGTGGCGGTTCCGGCACCTGCAGGTCGTGCAGCGGACGATCGGACACAAGACCGGGACCGGCGGCTCCTCCGGGGTGGACTTCCTGCGGGCGGCGCTCAACCTCACGTTCTTCCCCGAGCTGTTCGAGGTCCGCACCCGCATCGGCAGCTGAGCGGCTACTCGCCGAGGATCTTCTCGACCACCAGGTGCAGCCGGGCGGCGACCGGCCAGCCGGCGTAGTGGGCCAGGAACACCACGACCTCGCGCAGGCCCTCCGCATCGAGCTCGCCGTTCCTGTACGCCGCCTCGAGCTGGATCGAGTTGACGTCGTCGGCGCCCTGGCCGGCGAGCATCCCGATCAGCAGCAGGCGTCGTTGTGCGGTGTCCAGCCCCGGCCGGCTCCAGATGTCGGCGAAGAGGTGGTCGGCGGTGTAGCCGAAGAAGTCGCCCGGCCCGTCGGCGAAGTCGAAGCCGTAGACCTCGGCCATCTTCTCCAGCCCGCGTCGGCGGCGGTCGTCAGTCATGGCGATCCTCCCGGGGTCGGTGGTCGACGCCGAGGGCGCCCGCCAGGTGGGTGCGGGCATGCCGGGCGAGAGGTACGTCGACGCCCAGCCGGTCGGCCAGCGCGATCGCGTGCTCGAGGTCCTTCTCGCCGAGCGCTCGGACGTGGTCGAGGATCTCGAACCAGCCGTCGTCGCGCGCCACCGCCGCGGTGGTGGGGCGGTGCATGATCGCCCCCGGCCCGCCGGTGAGCTGGTCGGTGTGCCGCACCACCCGGCCGAGGTCGACCAGGTCGATCCCGGCGGCCTCGGCCAGCCGCTGTGCCTCCCCGGCCGCGGTGAACGCGACGAAGTGCAGCAGGTTGCGGGCCAGCTTGGCGGCGGTCCCCGCGCCGACCGGCCCGCAGTGCACGACCTCGGAGCCCATCAGGGCGAACGGCTCGGCCACGGCGCCGAAGGCCGCGTCGTCACCGCCGACCAGGATCGCGAGCGACCCGGCGGCCGCGCCCATCGCTCCCCCGCTGACCGGCGCGTCGACCAGGCGTACGTCGTGGCGCGCGGCCGCCGCGGCCAGCTCGGCCGGGGTCTCCGGGGCGACGGTCGAGTGGATCGCGACCGTGGTGCCGGGCCGGGCCCGCCCGAGGACCTCGCCCGAGCACCTCGCGGACCTGGTCGTCGTCGCGCACCATCACGCAGACCACGTCGCAGGCGGCTGCCAGCTCGCCGACGTCGGTCGCGACCTCCGCGCCCGCGTCGGCCAGCCCGGCCAGCCGCGGCTGCGCGACGTCGTACACCACGAGGCCGGCGGGCCACGCCGCGAGCCGCAGCGCCATCGGCCGGCCGATGTTGCCGAGCCCGACGAACCCGACCGTGCCGGTCACCGGAACACCTGCCCGCCGTCGACGTTCACGATCTGGCCGGTCAGCCACGCCGCCTCGTCGGAGAGCAGGAACAGGCAGGCGCCGACCATGTCGTCCGGCCGGCCCATCCGCTTGAGGGCGAGCCCCTTCACGATCTCCGCGGCCGCGTCGCCGGCCTGGGCGCGGGTGGCGGGGGTGTCGGTGGGGCCCGGGGCGATCGCGTTGACCCGGATGTTCATCCCGCCGAGCTCGTGGGCGAGCTGCTGGGTCAGCCCGTTGATCCCGGCCTTGGCCAGGCCGTAGAAGCCGGAGTACAGCCAGGCCGCCGTCGAGCTCTGGTTCACGATGGCCCCGCCACCGCGGGCCCGCATGTGGGAGAAGCAGGCGCGGGTGACGACGAGCGCGCCGTCCATGTTCACCGCCATGAACCTCCGGTAGTAGTCCCAGTCGACGGTGAGCAGCAGGTCGAACTGCATGTCGCCGTAGATGGCGGCGTTGTTGACCAGGAGGTCGATGCCGCCGTACTCCTCGACGGTGCGGGCCGCCATCGCCTCGGCCGACTCGGCGGACGAGACGTCGGTGCGCACGAAGATCGCCCGGCCGCCGTCGGCCGCGATCTCCTTGGCCACGACCTCGCCCGCCTCGGCGTTGAGGTCCGCCACCACCACGGCGGCGCCCTCGGCGGCCAGCGCGCGGGCGTAGGCCTCGCCGATGCCCTGCGCCGCGCCGGTGACGACCGCGACCTTGTCCCCAAAACGATTTCGGTGATCGAGCCTGTCGAGATTCATGACAGTCCTTCCGCGATCAGCTTGGTCTCGAGGTACTCCTCGAAGCCGGCGACGCCCATCTCCCGGCCGATGCCGGACTGCTTGTAGCCGCCGAACGGCGCGTCCGGGCTGAACCAGACGCCGCCGTTGACGGCGAGGGTGCCGGTGCGGATCCGGTCGGCGACGGCGCGTGCCCGCTCGGGTGACCCGCTGTCGACCGATCCCGACAGCCCGTAGGGCGAGTCGTTGGCGATGCGGACGGCGTCGTCGTCGCCGTCGTGCGGGATCACGACCAGCACCGGCCCGAAGATCTCCTCCCGGGCCACCCGGCTGGTGTTGTCGAGGCCGGCGATGACCGTCGGCTCGATCCAGAAGCCCTCCGTCCGGTCCGCCGGGACGCCGCCGCCGGTGGCGAACGTGCCGCCCTCCTCGACCGCCAGGTCGAGGTAGCGCAGGATCCGGTCGCGCTGGACGGCGGAGATCACCGGGCCGCAGATGGTCCCCGGGTCCGTGGGGTCGCCGACGCCGATCGCCGCCATCGTGTCCGCGGCCAACCGGACGGCCTCGTCGTACCGCGCCCGCGGGACGAGCAGCCGGGTGGTCAGGGCACAGCCCTGCCCGGCGTGGAGGGAGACCGAGAACGCCGCGGTGCCGACGGCGGCCGCGAGGTCGGCGTCGTCGAGCACGACCGCCGCGGACTTGCCGCCGAGCTCGAGGAACACCTTCTTCAGCGTGCCGGCGGCGGCCTGCATGATCCGGGTCCCCGTGACCGTCGACCCCGTGAAGGAGACCAGGTCCACGCGCGGGTCGGTGGTGAGCGCCATCGCCACGTCGACGTCCCGGGTCGGGACCACGTTGAGCACGCCGGGCGGCAGGTCGGTGTGCTCGGCGGCGAGCCTGCCGAGCTCGCAGGCCACCCAGGGCGTGTCCGGGGCGGGCTTGAGGACGACCGTGTTCCCGGCCAGCAGGGCGGGCCCGATCTTGGCGAGGTTGATCTGGTTCGGGAAGTTCCACGGCGTGATCGCCGCGACCACCCCGACCGCCTCGCGGCGGACGGTCCGCCGGGTCGGGACCCCCATCGGCTCGGCGACGCCGAGGTCGGTCTCCCACGCGTAGGACTCGGCCAGGTCGGTGGTCCAGCGCAGGCCCTCCACCGGGACGTCGTACTGCGGGCCGGTCGTGAGGAACGCCGGCGCACCGGCCTCCGCCGTCGTCAGCGCCCGCATCTCCTCACCGTGGTCCACCAGCGCCTGGTGCAGCTGGCGCAGGCACCGGACGCGGAACGCGTGGTCGGTCGCCCAGTCGGTGTCGTCGAACGCCCGCCGGGCAGCCTCGATCGCCGCGTCCATGTCGGCCGGACCGGCGTCGGGCGCCTGCCCGATCTCGGCGCCGGTGGCCGGATTGAGGATCGGGTACGTCGCCCCGTCGGCCGCCATGGCGAGCTTCCCGTCGACCAGGAGGCGTGGGGCGGCGGTCATGCGTCCACCACGGGTGGCCACACCGACGACGGCAGGTCCGCCAGCCGGTAGTGCCCGGGTTGTGCCAGTGCCGTCGAGCGCCATCCGGTCCAGCAGTCCCTGCGGCGCCCGGCCCGACCCGGCGATCGCCAGGAACGTGTGCGCCGTGGAGCCCGAGGTCGAACCAGTCGCGCTGCCAGGCGATCTCGACGCCACCCGGCCCCTCGACGAGGCCGAACCAGCTGCCGCCGATGCCGAGGATCTCGTACTCCTCGCCGTGCTTCGTCGATGATGCCGGACCGCTGCTTCCAGAACCCGACCACCATCCCGTTCGTCTCGTCCATCACGGTGGCGACGTAGTCGTAGTGCCAGCCGTCCAGGCCGGCCATCTCGCTGCCGAGCGCGTGGTCGCGGATCTCGTCCCGGCCCACGGCCATGAAGTGCTCGTCGGGGGTGTACATCCAGCCGTACGTCGCGTCCTCGGCGTAGTGGCCGGCGAGGATGCCCCAGTCGCGCTTCGCCTCGGCCTCGCGGTTGGCGTCGAGCCAGTCCTGCCAGAACGTCTCCATCGCTGCTCTCGTCGGACGCGACTCCATCAGTCCTCCTCGACGCCCAGCGCCATCGCCGGGCAGTAGCGGACTGCGCGGGTGATCTGCTCGCGCTGCGACTCGGCCGGGTGACCGTCGAGGATGGTCACCCGGTCGGCAGCGTCGTCGAAGCCGAACACCTCCGGCGCCTCGAGCTGGCACATCTGGTGGGCCTGGCACAGGTCCAGGTCGGCGCTCACCCTCACGGCGTCCGCCTCCGGTAGCTCACCCGGCATGGCTGCTCGAGCTGGATCACCATCTTGGAGCAGTCGTCGCGGTAGCTCTCGCGAGGGTTGCGCCATCTCGAACTCGAAGTCGCGCAGGACCACCGAGAAGATCGCCTTGAGCTGCATCATCGCGAACGCGTTGCCGACGCAGCGGTGCCGGCCGGCGCCGAACGGCAGCCAGGTCCAGCGGTTGGTGAGGTCCTCCTGCCGCGGGTCGAGGTAGCGCGAGGGGTCGAACCGGTCGGGGTCGGGGAAGTCCTCGGCGATCCGGTTCGACACCCGCGGCGTCGCGCCGACCATCGCCCCGGCGGGGATGGTGTGCCCGCCCAGCTGCAGCTCCTGCTGGGCGACCCGGAGCAGCAGGATCAGCGGCGGGTGCAGCCGCAGCGTCTCCTTGAGCGCCGCCTCCAGCCTCGGGATCTCGCGCAGCGCCTGGAAGGACACGGCCGACCCGTCGGCGTACAGCGCGTCGAGCTCGGCGCTCACCTCGGCCAGCACCTCGGGGTGGCGGAGCAGCTCGATCAGCGTCCAGGCCGCCGTACCGGAGCTGGTGTGGTGCCCGGCGAACATCATCGAGATGAACATGCCGGTGATCTCGTCGGCGGAGAACATCGGCATGAGGACGTCGAGCAGGTCGCGGTCCTCCGGTCGTGGCTCGGGCTCGTCCGCCCGGCGGTCGATGATCTCCTGCACCAGGTCGACCAGCGCGGCGCGCGCCTCGTCGCGGCGGCGGAAGCTGTCGATGTCGGCGTAGGGGTCGACGAAGGCGAGGGCGTCGGTCCCGCGCTCGAGGTCGTGGTAGAGGTGCGCGAACCGGCCGTCGAGCTCCTCGCGGAACCGCGCCCCGATCAGGCACGAGGAGGTGGTGTAGATCGTCAGCTCGGCGAAGAAGTCGAGCAGGTCGATCTCCCCCTCGTCGCCCCAGTCGGCGACCATCCGGCGGATCTCGTGCTCGATCGTCGCGGCGTGGCCCTTCATCTGCTCGCCGCGCAGCGACTGGTTCTTCAGCATCTCCTTGCGTCGCTCGGGCGGGGCGTCGAAGACCACGCCCTTGCCGAAGATCGGGGTCATGAACGGGTACGCCTCGCCCTGGTCGAGCACCTCGTCGGGCGCCCGGAAGAACGGCTCGTTGACCTCCGCCCCGCTGACCAGGATCACGTCGTTGTCGACCAGCCGGAACCGGCCGATGTCACCGCACTCCTCGCGGACGCGGTGCAGCAGCCCGATCGGGTCGGTGCGCAGCTCCTGGAGGTGGCCGTGCGGGTCGTCGGGGAACAGGCGGGACACTTCCCGGATGTCGGCGGTCATGCGGTCTCCACGGGGGCTTCGGGCGTCACTTCGACCAGGTTCAGGTGCACACCACGCGGCGCCCTGACCACGGTGGTGATCGCCTCGGCGATGGCGGTCGGGCTTGAGGAAGTGCGGATGCCGGGCGTGCCCGAAGCGCACCCACTGCGTGAGGACCTCGGCCGCGGCGTCGGTCGTCCCAGTCGCTGCCCATCTCGGAGTGGGTGGGGCCCGGCCGCACGATCGACGCGCGGACGCCGGTGCCCTCCAGCTCCATCTGCATCGCGTGCGCCATTCCCTCCAGGCCCCACTTGCCGGCGGTGTACGCCGCCATGAACGGGCGCGCGCGGACGGCGACGTCGGAGGAGACGAACACGACGTCCCCTCGGCGGCGTTCGACCATCCCGGGGACGAAGGCGGCCACCAGCCGGTGGGCGCCGAGCACGGTCAGGTCGAGCTCGCGCCCGAACCTGTTCCGTGTCCACCTCGTGGGTGACGCCCGGTGCCACGGCGCCGGCGTTGGAGACCACCACCTCGATCTCGCCGAGGTCGGCCCGCACCCGCTCGGCGAACGCCTTGACCTGGTCCGGGTCGGTCAGGTCGAGCTCGTGGGCGACCGCCTCTCCCCCGGCGTCCCGGATCTGCGCGGCGACCTCCCGGCAGCCGGTCGACCCGGCGGGCCCCGAGTGCGACCGGGAACCCGGCCGCGGCCAGGGCGAGGGCGGTGGCCGCGCCGATCCCCGACGAGGCGCCGGTGACGACGGCCGGCCGCCGGTCGGGCTGGGCGTACTTGCCGCTCACTGCCGCGCCTCCACCGTCACCGGCAGCGAGGCGAAGCCGCGCACGTTGGCGGAGTAGAACCGCACGGCGCGGTCGTGGTCGACGTGCACCGTCCGGACGCGGTCGACCAGCCCCCGCAGGGCGATCCGGGACTCCAGCCGGGCCAGGTTGGCGCCGAGGCAGAAGTGCCGGCCGCCGCCGAAGCTGAGGATCCGCGAGAGCTCGTCCGGGTCGCGGTGGAGGTCGAACGTCTCGGGGTCGGTGAACACGCGGTCGTCGTGGTTGGCGGCGCCGAGGGCGATCAGCAGCCGGGCTCCGCGCGGGTGCGGTGACGCCGTGCCGGGTCAGGTCCTGGGTCACGTGTCGGGCGAGGAACTGGGTGGAGGTGTCGTGGCGCAGGGTCTCCTCGATCCAGGGTTCGACCAGGTCGGGGTCGTCGAACACCGTGGTCCCGCTGCCCCGGGTGCTGGGTGAGGTGGAAGAGCGCGTTGCCGAGCAGCTTGGTGGTGGTCTCGTTGCCGGCGACGACCATCAGGAAGAGGAACGCGGTGATCTCCTCGTCGGTCATCCGGGCGCCGTCGTCCTCCGCGTGCAGGAGGGCGCTGACCAGGTCGTCGCTGGGAGTACGGCGCCGCTCGCTCGATCAGCTCGGCGTAGTAGGTGAACAGCTCGAGGGAGGCCTCGACGCCGACCTGGGGAACGTCGCGCAGCCCGTCCTCGCGGCGTACGAGGAGATCGGCGAGGCGTCGTACCTCGTCTCGGTCGGCCGCCGGCACCCCCAGTAGTTCGGAGATCACGTCCATCGGCAGGCGGCCGGCGAAGTCGGTGATCCAGTCGAACGACGACGTCCCATCCCCGATGAGCGCGGTCGAGGTACTTGTCGGTCAGCTGCTGGATACGCGGACCGAGTGCCGCCACGCGCCGGGGAGTGAACCCCTGGGAGACCAACCGCCGCAGCCGCACCTGCTCGGGCGGGTCCATCGCCAGGAACGACATCACCTTGTGGGCGTGCTCGTTCCAGGCGCTGGCGTCCAGGGTCACCCCCATCGCGTTGGAGAGCACGTCGTCGCTGCGGACCGCCCAGTGCACGTCCTCGTGCCGGGACAGCACCCAGTAGTCGTGCTCGACGTTGTGGTGCAGCGGCGACTCGTCCCGCAGCCGCGCGTAGACCGGGTAGGGATCGTCCTGCAGCGCGTGGTCGTAGATGTCGAAGTCGATCGTGGTCGTCGTCATCCGACGTGGCCCTCCATGATCACGGCGACGACCGTGTCGAGACGGTCGCCGAGCTCGTCGTAGCGGATCAGCCCCATCCCGGCCTGCAGCAGGGCGCCGGTGAACGCCAGGGTCAGTGCGTCGAGCACCCGGGGGTCGGCGGACTCCCCGATCGCGTCGCGGAACCGGCGGACGAACTCCGACCCGATCGGAACTCGCAGCCGCTCGACCTCGGGGTCGCTGCCCAGGAGCGCGAGGTTGGCGGCGGTCGCCAGGTGTGGCGAGGTGGCCAGCATCCCGGCGATGTGCCGGGTCACCTGCTGCAGCCGGGCGACCGGGTCCTTCCCGACCGGCGCCGGGCCCGGATCGGTCACCAGCCGTCGCCGGAACAGCTCACCGAACAGGTGGTTCTTCGAGGCGAAGTAGGTGTACGCCGTCGCGGGCGAGACCCCGGCGCGGTGGGCGACCGTGCGCATCGTCAGCGACTCGGGGCCGGTCTCGGCCAGCTGCGCCTCTCCGGCGGCCAGGAGCCGCTCGACCGTCTCGGCCTGGCGGGAGTTCAGCCCCTGCCGCGGGCTGCTGGACACCTGACTGGACACCTGTCCAACTTAGGAGGTGGTCGCGGATCGCGCAAGGGGTCGGTGCCACCCGCCAGAATGGAGCGGTGCAGCTCGCCGACGTGGTCACCGCCTCCCGGGCGGTGGCGGCCACCCGCTCCCGCAAGGCCAAGGTGGCCGCGCTGGCCGAGGCCCTCGGGCAGGCCTCGCCCGAGGAGATCGAGACCGTGACGTCGTACCTCGCCGGGGCGCTGCGGCAGCGCCGGACGGGGCTGGGCTGGCGAGGTCTGCGCGACCTGCCGGAGCCGGCCCCCGAGCCGTCACTGACGGTGCTCGAGGTGCACGAGGCGTTCGACACGATCGCGGCCCTGGCCGGCGCCGGCTCGCAGGCGACCCGGGCGACGGCGGTCGCCGACCTCTTCGGGCAGGCGACCGCCGACGAGCAGGCGTGGCTGCGCGGGCTGGTCACCGGCGAGGTCCGCCAGGGTGCGCTCGACGCGCTCGTCCAGGAGGGGCTGGCCGCCGCGGCCGGCGTACCCCTCCCGGCCGTACGCCGGGCGGCGATGATGGCCGGCTCGACGCGGGCCGTGGCCCGTGCCGCGCTGACCGGTGGCGTCGACGCGCTCGCGGAGTTCGGCCTCGAGGTCGGTCGACCGGTCTCGCCGATGCTCGCCTCCAGCGCCCCGGACGTGGCGGCCGCGCTCACCAAGGCCGGCGGCGGCGAGGTGGCGGTGGACACCAAGCTCGACGGCATCCGGATCCAGGTGCACCGGTCGGGCGACGACGTCGTCGTGGCGACCCGGAGCCTCGACGACATCACCGACCGGCTGCCCGAGGTGGTGGCCGTCGCCCGCAGCCTGCCCGCGACGTCGTTCGTGCTCGACGGCGAGGCGATCGCGCTCGGCGAGGACGGCCGGCCGCGGCCGTTCCAGGAGACGGCGTCGCGGACCGCGATGGAGAGTGGCGTCGAGGTGACGCCCTACTTCTTCGACCTGCTGCACCTCGACGGCACCGACCTGCTGGACTCCCCCGGCCACGAACGCGCGGCCGCGCTCGAACGGCTGGTCCCCGAGCGGCACCGGGCCGCCCGGCTGGTGACCGACGACCCCGCGGTCGCCGAGGAGTTCGTGGCCGAGGTGCTCGCCGCCGGCCACGAGGGGGTGGTGGTCAAGAACCTCGCGGCGACCTACGCCGCCGGTCGCCGCGGCTCGGCCTGGGTCAAGGTGAAGCCGGTGCACACCCTCGACCTGGTCGTGCTCGCCGTCGAGTGGGGCAGCGGCCGCCGGCAGGGCTGGCTCTCCAACATCCACCTCGGCGCCCGCGACCCGGAGTCCGGCGGGTTCGTGATGCTCGGCAAGACGTTCAAGGGGATGACCGACGAGATGCTGGCGTGGCAGACCGAGCGGTTCACCGAGCTCGCGACGTCACCGGTCGACCGGTCGTCGTACGTCGTCGAGGTGCGGCCCGAGCAGGTCGTCGAGATCGCGTTCGACGGGGTGCAGACCTCGTCGCGCTACCCCGGCGGCGTCGCCCTCCGTTTCGCGCGGGTCGTCCGCTACCGCGACGACAAGCGGCCCGACGAGGCCGACACGATCGAGAGCGTGCGGTCGCTTCGCCCGTAGCGAGCGTTGACCGCGTCACAGTGGGTGCACACGGCAGTGCCACGCGGCGTTGCAACAACTAGGGTCACAGGCATGCCGAAGACCTCGCCCGAGACCGACGGCCGTCGTACGGCGGCCGCGGCGCGGCGTCGTCAGCGCCAGGCCGAGCTGATCGCCGCCACCCGCGCGCTCTTCGAGGAGCGCGGCGTGCGCGACGTCCAGGTCGAGGACATCGCCCGCGCCGTGGGGGTCAACCGGGCGATCGTCTACCGCCACTTCACCGGCAAGGAGGAGCTCTTCGCGCTCACCCTCGTCGGCTATCTCGACGAGCTGCAGGCCGCCCTGGTCGCGGCCGGCGCCCGCCACCGGTCACCGTCGAAGCAGCTGGCGGCGCTGGTGGAGGCGTTCGCCGACTACGGCCTGGCCCATCCCGCCTTCGTGGACTGCGCGCTGACCCTGATGCGTCGGCGCGGACCGGAGCTGCTCGACGAGATCTCCGAGGGCGCGCTGTTCCGGCTCGGGCGCGGCATCTCGTCCTGCCTGGCCGAGCTCGGCACCGTCCTCGAGGCGGGGGTGGAGGCGGGCGAGTTCCGGGTCGAGGACCCGACGCTGCTCGCCAACGAGCTCTACGCGAGCGGGCTGGGCGCCCTGCAGCTGGCCCGGGTCGGCATCCTGGTCAAGGAGGCCGCCCCCGGCATCCCCACCGTCGGGCAGGTCTCCCCCGACCAGGTCAAGGACTACATGGTCTCCTCGGCCCTCGCCCTCGCCACCCGTTGAAGACACGTTGACCCGCCCGAAACTTTCGGGCGGGTCAGACGTCGGATTCTCAGATCAGTGTTCGGGCGGGTCAACGTTCTCGAGGATGGCGGTGACGCCCTGGCCACCGGCGGCGCAGACCGAGATCACGCCGCGGCCGGAGCCCTGCTGGTCGAGCAGCTTGGCCAGGGTGGCCAGGATCCGTCCACCGGTGGCGGCGAACGGGTGACCGGCGGCCAGCGAGGAGCCGTTGACGTTCAGCTTCGAGCGGTCGATCGCGCCGAGCGGTGCGTCGAGGCCGAGCCGCTCCTTGCAGAAGATCGGGTCCTCCCACGCCTTGAGCGTGGAGAGCACCTGCGAGGCGAACGCCTCGTGGATCTCGTAGTAGTCGAAGTCCTGGAGGGACAGGCCCTCGCGCTCGAGCATCCGCGCCATCGCGTACGCCGGCGCCATCAGCAGCCCCTCGCCACCGTGCACGTAGTCGACGGCGGCGGTCTCGTAGGCCGTGAGGTAGGCCAGCACGGGGAGGTCGTGGGCCTCGGCCCACTCCTCGGAGGCGAGCAGGATCGGCGGAGGCACCGTCGGTCAGGGGGGTGGAGTTGGCCGCGGTCATGGTGGCCGCCTCGCCCTTGCCGAAGACCGGCTTGAGCTTGGACAGCTTCTCCACCGAGGAGTCCGGGCGCAGGTTCGAGTCGCGGTCGAGCCCGCGGAACGGGGTGATCTGGTCGTCGAGGAAGCCGGCGTCGTACGCCGCCGCGAGCCGCTGGTGCGAGGCGGCGGCGAGCTCGTCCTGCTCCTCGCGGCTGACCTGCCACTCCAGGGCGGTCAGGGCGGCGTGCTCGCCCATCGACAGGCCGGTGCGCGGCTCGCCGTTCTGGGGGATCTCGAGGCCGATGTCGGTGGGCCGGATCGCGCCGAGGGCGGCCAGGCGGCCCTTGGTGTCGCGGGCGGCGTTGACCTTCATCAGCTTCTTGCGGAGCTTGTCGCTGATCGCGACGGGGGCGTCGGAGGTGGTGTCGGTGCCGCCGGCGATACCGACCTCGATCTGGCCCAGCGCGATCTTGTTGGCCACCTGGATCGCCGCCTGGAGCCCGGTGGCGCAGGCCTGCTGGATGTCGGCGGCCGGGGTCTCCGCCGAGAGCTTCGAACCGAGCACGGACTCGCGGGTCAGGTTGAAGTCGCGCGCGTGCTTGAGGACGGCGCCGGCGACGACCTCGCCGAGGACGCTCGCCCTCGAGTCCGAACCGGGTGACCAGGCCGTCGATCGCGGCGGTCAGCATCTCCTGGTTGGAGGCGTCGGAGTAGGCGCCGTTGGAGCGCGCGAACGGGATTCGGTTGCCGCCGACGATGGCGACCCGTCGAGTCTTGGAGGAGGTGTCATGCTCCTATCCTTGCCCGTGACGGCGCCGAGAAGAAATGGCATGAGTGCCACATCACGAAATGTGGACTCTGAGTTACACGTCCAGTTACATGAACTCGGAAGCCGCGACCCGGCCCGACTTTCCACGATTCTGGAGGACCCTCCCCCATGAGTGACCGTTACCAGGGCTTCGTCTCGAGCCCGCTCGGCAAGCTGCTCGTCAAGAACCTCGGCCTGCCGAACCCGATCGAGCTCGACCGCTACACCGAGGGCGAGCCCCTGGTCGACGGAACCGTCGCGGTCGGCGGCACCGGCCGCCTCGCCGAGTCCCTCCCCGGCCTGCTGGACCTCCTCGGCATCGCCTCCACCCAGGCCGCCGACCCCGCCGAGCGCTACCAGGGCCTGGTCTTCGACGCGACCGGCCTGACCAGCCCCGCCGAGCTGGTCGCCCTGCGCGACTTCTTCACCCCGCTCCTGCGCAGCCTCGACACCTGCGCCCGCCTCGTCGTGCTCGGCACCCCGCCCGAGAAGGTCAAGGGCAGCGAGCGCGTCGCCCAGCGCGCGCTCGAGGGCTTCACCCGCAGCCTCGGCAAGGAGGTCGGCCGCGGCGGTACGGCGCAGCTGGTCTACGTCGCCGAGGGCGCCGAGGCCGCGACCGCCTCGACCCTGGGCTTCCTGCTCTCGCCGAAGTCGGCGTACGTGTCGGGCCAGGTGGTCCGGATCGGCGCCACCGGCGAGAAGAAGGCCGCCGAGGTCACCGACTGGCAGCGGCCGCTCGAGGGCAGGACCGCCCTCGTCACCGGCGCCAGCCGCGGCATCGGCGAGCAGATCGCCCGCGTCCTCCACCGTGACGGCGCCACCGTGATCGGGGTCGACGTCCCGCAGGCCGCCAGCGAGCTCCAGGCCCTGATGAAGGAGCTGGACGGCGACCACCTCACCCTCGACATCACCGGCAAGGACGCCCCCCAGCGGATCGCCCACCACGTGCAGGAGAAGCACGGCGGGGTCGACATCGTCGTCCACAACGCCGGCATCACCCGCGACAAGAAGCTGGCCAACATGGACGAGGACCGCTGGAGCTCCGTCCTCGACGTGAACCTCGTCGCCCCCGAGCGGATCACCCGCGAGCTGCTCGACGCCGGCGCGATCAACGACAACGGACGCATCGTCGGCGTCGCCTCGATCGCGGGCATCGCCGGCAACGTCGGCCAGACCAACTACGCCGCCTCCAAGGCCGGCGTGATCGGCCTCGTCGACTCGCTGGCCGACGAGCTGAAGCACGGCATCACCGTCAACGCGGTCGCCCCGGGCTTCATCGAGACCAAGATGACCGCCGCCGTCCCGTTCGCCACCCGCGAGGTGGGTCGCCGGATGAACGCGATGAGCCAGGGCGGCCTGCCGGTCGACGTCGCCGAGACGATCGCCTGGTACGCCAACCCCGGTTCGACCGCCGTCAACGGCAACGTGGTCCGGGTCTGCGGCCAGATGATGCTGGGGGCCTAGGCATGGCCGTTCCCACCATCCTCAAGGCCGCACTCCCCTCAGTGCCGCTGGTCAACCAGCTGCCCGGCGTCCGGAAGAACCCCCACGGCGACCCGAGCACGCTCTCGTTCAGCCGCCAGGGCGTGGCGGCCGAGGCCGGTCACGTGGCGGCGTACGCGAAGGTGTGCGGCTTCCCGACCAAGGACACCGTGCCGCTGCCCTACCCGCACATGCTGGCCTTCCCGCTGCACATGCAGATCATGACCAGCCCCGACTTCCCCTACCCGGCCATCGGCTCGGTGCACCTCGAGAACTCGATCACCGGGCACCGCCCGATCGCGATCGGCGAGGTCCTCGACGTCACCGCGCGGGCCACCAGCCCGCGCGACCACGCCAAGGGCAAGGTGGTCGACTTCGTGACCGAGGTCCGGGTCGGCGACGAGCTCGTGTGGGAGTCGACCTCGACGTATCTCCGCCGGGGCCGCGGCTCGGAGGACGCCGAGCAGGGCATGCAGTTCACGGACATGCCGTCCGGTGGCGTCGAGTGGCAGCTGCCCGCCGACCTGGGCCGGCGGTACGGCGCCGTGTCCGGCGACCGGAACCCGATCCACCTCTACCCGCTGACCGCGAAGGCGCTCGGCTTCCCGCGCCAGATCGCGCACGGCATGTGGAGCAAGGCCCGGTGCATCGCGGCGATCGAGAACCGGCTCCCCGACGCGGTCCGGGTGGACGTGGCGTTCAAGAAGCCGATCCTGCTGCCCGGCACGGTGGCGTTCGGCACCACGGCCACCGACGAGGGTCACCTGTTCTCGCTGACCAAGCCGAAGGACGGGTCGCCCCACCTGTACGGGCGAGCGGTTCCGCTACCCCGGTAGCGCGGGTCAGCGGGGCCGACCGAACTGCACGTCGGTCACGCTGCGCACCTGCGTGCCGGTGGCCGACGGGGCCCGCCGCTGGCTGAACGTCGCGGTCGCCGGGTCCCACACGCCCACGTCGGTGCGGCCGTTGCCGTCCCAGTCGGCCGCGACGGGCAGGTCGCCGGCGGAGCCGAACCGGACCTGGGTGGTCCAGGCGAGGCCGTCGCCGTCGACGATCCGCAGGGTGAACGTCGCGGTCGCCACGTCGTAGGCCCCGAGGTCCGTGCGCCCGTCGCCGTTCCAGTCGCCGGTGACCGGCAGGTCGTTGGCGTCGCCGAGCCAGGCCGCGGTGACGGTGCCGTCGGCCGCGCGCATCCGGAACTTGCCGTCCCCCGCGCCGCGGACACCGACCTCCCAGAGGCCGTCGCCGTCCCAGTCGCCGGCGATCGGGAGGTCACGGACCTCCCCGAACACGACGGTGCGGATCCCGTCCGGCGTCTTGAGCTGGAAGGTCCGGGTGGCGGGCGTGCGTACGCCGACGTTGGCCCGGCCGTTGCCGTCCCAGTCGCCGGTGATGGGCTGGTCGGTCCCGGTGCCGAAGCGGATCACCTTCGGGTCCCGGCCGACCCGGTGGATCCGGAAGCTCGCGACAGCGGCACGACGGAACACCGCGAGCTCGGCAGGCTGCTCGCCGAGCAGGTTGGCCGCCACCGGGACGTCGACGCAGTTGCGCGAGGCGAGCGTGCTGCCGAACTTGAACGCGATCCCGCTGAACCACGGCGCCATCACGCCCCGGGAGTTGCGCTCCTCGAAGTGCAGGTGCGGTCCGGTCGAGTTGCCGGTCGACCCGAGCGTGCCGAGCAGCGTGCCCTGGTCGACGGTCTGCCCGACGGCGACCGAGACGGACTTGAGGTGGGCGTAGATCGTGGACTCCCCGTCGAGGTGGCTGACCCGCACCCAGTTGCCGTATCCGCTCGTCCCCCGGGGCTCGGCGACGACGACCGTGCCGGTCGCGGCCGCCACCACCGGGTCGCCGTCGTCGTCCGGGCGGTTCCAGTCGATGGCGTAGTAGCTCGGGCTGTGGCTCGACCGGGTCGTGCCGGTCCACTCCTGGCCGCAGGGGAACGGCATCTCGAAGTCGGTCTCCGGCGCAGCGTGGGCCGGGCCAACGCCCAAGCCCAGCGCAGTGCCGAACGCCAGGGTGGCGACGAGCACGGCACGGGCGGATCGGGTCACGGTCACGGGGCACCTCGTACGTCGGGGCGAGGGCCACGTGAGTCACATCAACACCACGAGGTCACAGCCGCCACAGCAGAATCTTGCTTACCGTAGCGGCGTGTCTTGATCCTGTCTTGAAACCACATTGATGTAGTTTTGAAGGTTCGGCTCCAGCGACGGGATCAGTCCTGCGGGCGCAGCCGGATCAGCCCCTCCTGGGCCACCGAGGCGACCAGCCGCCCGTCCCGGGTGAACACCCGCCCGTGCGCCAGGCCCCTGCCGCCCACCGCCACCGGGGAGTGCTGGTCGTAGAGCCACCACTCGTCGGACCGGAACGGCTGGTGGAACCACACCGTGTGGTCCAGGGAGGCGGGCTGCATGCCGGGGCTGGAGATGTTCACGCCGTGCGGGACCAGCGTCGCGCCGAGCAGCGTCATGTCGCTGGCGTAGGTGAACGTCGCGAGGTGCTCGCGGGGATCGTCGGAGAGCTGGCCGTTCACCCGGATCCACAGCTGGGCCCGGGCCGGGCGGTCGGGGTCCTCGGGGAGTCCGCGGGCCGAGTTGCCGAGGTAGCGGACCTCGAGCGCCGCCCACTCCTTGGCGAACGCCTCGCTCTCGGCGCCGCCACGGGACCGCATCAGGTCGGCGAAGTCCAGGCCCTCCTCGGGCGGCGGCACGTCCGGCATGGCGTCCTGGTGCTCCAGGCCCTGCTCCGCGCGCTGGAAGTTGGCGGTCAGGAAGTAGATCGGCCGGCCGTGCTGGCGGGCGACCACCCGTCGGGTGCCGAAGGAGCGCCCGTCGCGCAGCTGCTCCACGTCGTAGACGATCGGGACGGCGGTGTCGCCGGGCCTCAGGAAGTAGGAGTGCAGGGAGTGGACGGCGTACGCCGGGTCGACGGTGCGCACCCCGGCGAGCAGCGCCTGGGCAGCCACCTGGCCGCCGAAGACCCGCTGCCGGTCGGTGTCGGGCTGGCGGCCCCGGAACAGGTTGGTGTCGAGCTCCTCGAGGTCGAGCAGATCGACCAGCTCGGCGGCTGACGCGGGCACGTCAGTCGTCCTCGTCCTGTCGGTCGGCGTGGTCCTCGGGGCCGTCGAGGCCGGCGAGGAACTGCTCGAACTGCTCGCCGATCTCCTCGCCCGTCGGGAGCGGCTGGTTGGTGGCGAGCAGGCTGTTGCCGGACTCCTCGGCCCGCTCGAACGCGTCGTACTGCTGCTCCAGCGCCTCGACCACGTCCCGGACCTCCTCGTCACCGGCGAGGTAGCGCGCGATCTCGGCCTCGCGGTCCTCGGCCTCGGCCCGGAGGACGGTGAGGTCGACGGTGAGGCGGCCGGCCCGTTCGACGTGCTCGAGCAACGCGGCCGATGCCTGCGGGTAGTCCATCTGGGCGAGGTAGTGCGGGATGTGGGCCACGAACCCCATCGCGTCGTGCCCCTTCTCCCCCAGCCGGATCTCCAGCAGCGCCTGCGCGCTCGAGGGGATCCGGAGCTCGCCGCGCCACGGGCTCTCGCCGGTGAGCAGGTCGGGGTTGTTGGCGTGGTGGGTGATCGCGATCGGGCGGGTGTGTGGCACCGCCATCGGTACCGAACCCATGCTCACCACCCGGGTCACCCCGAACCGTTCCACCACCTCGACCACCGCGCGGGCGAAGGCCTCCCAGCGGTTGTCCGGCTCCGGGCCGTGCAGGAGGAGGTACGGCGTGTCCCCGCTGTCGCGCAGCAGGCGGACGACCAGCCGGGGCGGGTCGTAGGCGTCGTAGTGGTCGCGGACGAACGACATCGCGGGCCGACGGGCCCGGTAGTCGTGGAACTGGTCGACGTCGAAGGTGGCCACGACGGGACCGTCGGACAGGTCGGCCAGGTGTCGTGCGGCGCGGGCGGCGGCGTGACCGGCGTCGAGGAAGCCGTCGAGGACCAGCACCATGGTCAGCGAGGGGGTCTCGTCCAGCTGGGGAACGTCGTCGACGATGTGCACGAGTCGAGGTTCGGAGGCCACCCGCACATCCTTCCACGCGCATCTTCGTCGTCGCGGACCGCGTCGCCCGCCGGTAGGGCACCATGAGCGCACGGGCCGCGGGCGCGGCGCCAGACACGGAGGAAGCCCATGCGGCGTGTGCACGTCCTGGCGATCACGTTGGCCCTGGCCGGCTCTCTGGCGCTGGTCGCCTCCCCGGCCAACGGCGCTGCCGGGGTCGAGCGGGCCCAGAGGAGGCTCAACGCGCTGCACTGCCAGGCGGGGCCGGCCGACGGCAGCATCGGCCCGCACACCAGGTCCGCGGTGGTGCGGTTCCAGTCCCGGCACGGGATGCGGCAGACGGGCCGGCTCAGCCCGGCGGTGCGCGCGCGTCTCTTCCGCGACGACGCTCGCCGGTGCGACCTCCGCCCCGTCCCACGACGTTCGGGGACCGGGCGCCGGATCGTGCTCAGCCAGGGCCAGAACTGGCTGTGGCTGGTCGGCCCGAAGGGCGGCATCGTCGCCCAGGGCGGTCTGGTCGACAATCCGGGCGTCCTGGCCAAGGGACGGTATGCCACCGGGTCCTACTGCGGCCGGGCGGCCCGGATCCGGCACAACACCAGCTACGGCGGGGACCTCTGGCTCGACAACTTCGTCCGGTTCGCGGCGTGCGGCTACGGCTTCCACCGGATCCCCCGCTACAAGTCGACCGGGCACCAGATCCATCCCGACTGGTACCTCGGCACGAATCTGGCCCGTTCCTCGGGCTGCATCCGCCTCAGCCGAGAGATGTCCCTGCGGCTCTGGTCCTTCACCGAGCGGCGGACCGTCGTACGGGTGATCTAGAAGGTGTCCTTGATCAGCCCGCCCGCCGCGGCGGCGATCTCGTCCGCGGTCCTGCCGTACCGCTTCTCGAGGATCCGGTCGACGTCGTCGTAGCGGGTCGCCCCGGCCCGGTGCAGCGCTGTGAGCAGCCGGTACGGCTCGTCGGGGCCCTCCTGCCGGGCCAGCCACTCGTTGGCCCACCAGGCGATGCCGTAGCTGTGGGTCCAGTCGGTGGCGTGGAAGGAACCGTCGGGAGGCATCGCGTCGATGCCGCGACGCGCCTCCCTGATCACGCTCGTGGCCAGGAACTTCCGGGGCTCGTCGCGCCAGGCGGTGTAGGTGGCGATGCCCTCGGTCATCCACACCGGCCCGTCCAGCTTCCGCAGCGCCACGTGGGTGAGCTCGTGGCGCAGCAGCACCCGGGTCTCCAGCGGGGGCCGGTCCAGCATGCTGGGCGCGACCAGCACGCGGGAGCCCGTCACCTGCTGGTCGGGCCCGCGCACCGGGAACGCCAGACCCCCGATGAGGTCGATCTCCCGGGTGTCGAGCCCCTCGGCCGCGAACGCCGCGGTGTCGGAGAAGGCGAGCACGACGACGCTGTCCAGCCCCAGGGGCACGTGCTCGCGCACGTGCTGCACGGCCTCCTCCGTCGCGGCCACCAGCTCGGCCCGTCGCGGCGCGGCCTTGCGGTCGGTGACCACGGCGACACCGTCCCCGAAGCCCACCGACGTCCCCGGGATGTCCCACGGGGCCTCGCTGATCTGGCTGCGGTCGAAGTGGTCGGAGACGACCTGCCACCGGCCGGCCGACTTCCGGAACACGAAGTCGTGCACCGTCGGCACCGGCGCGGCGTCGAATCCGGCCAGCTGGAGCTGTTCCTCGACCTCCCCGTCGTACCGGCGCGGATCCTCGACGGCGACGTCCTCGAGCCCCAGCTCGAAGGAGACGTGGGCCAGCGGCAGGCGCGCCACGCGGTCGAACCAGGCGAGCTGGGCTGCCCTCCCGCGGCCCGCCGCGACGGTCTCGATGAACGCGCGCCGGTCACGGGTCCGCACCGCTCTCGCCCGGCTGTCCAGGACGCGCTGGATGGCGCGGTCGACGTTGCTGCCGGCCGCGGTGGGGGCCGCGGAGGTGGCGGACGGGGCGGGGTCCCCGGTGGGCCGAGGGGCCTCCCCCGAGCATCCCGCGAGGAGGAGGCCCGCGACCAGGCCGGCCACCGGGTCGCGCGCGGAGCAGCATGCCGCGCAATCTACGGGCTGGCCGAGGGCTCGTCGTCCGGCTTCTCCTTCTTGTCCGGCTCCGGGCGATACGTGTCGAGCATCAGGCGGCCGGCCCTGCGGGCGAGCTCGGCGGTGCTCAGCCGCAGGTTGTCCCGGAGTACGGCGTCCGCGTCGGCTCCCCGCAGCGCGTCGAGCAGGTCCCAGAGGACGGCCTCGCCGGTGGCGCGGGCGAGGTACTCGCAGGCCCACCACGCCACCCCGTAGCTGGCCTCGGCCGTGTCGCCACCGAACTCGGAGTCGGGCGGCATCTCCGTCAGGCCGTCCTCCGCGGCGGCCAGCGCGGCGCCGCTGATCCGCCGCTGCTGCGGCGGGATCGACCGCACCGAGACGTACTCGGCGAGGCCCTCGCTCAGCCAGGTCGGGACCCCGTCCGCCCGACCCCCGACCGCGACGTGGGTGAGCTCGTGGCGGAGCAGGCGGCTGCGGCCCCGCGTGGGCACTCCCAGGATCCGGGGGTTGAGCACGACCCGGGTGTCGGCGACCTGGTCCCCGTCCACGGCTGGCACCTCGAAGGTGACCGCGTCGAGGCGGAGCGGGTCGTCGCCGGGCACGTCGTCGAGGCCGGCGAGGAAGGCCGGCGACGAGAGGGCGTAGACCACCACGGAGCGGTCCCACCCGTAGGGCACCTCGGCCGACACCGCCGCCGCGGCCCGCTCCGCCTCGTCGACCAGCCCCGCGGCGCGGGAGGCGCTGCCGGCGTCGAAGATGCCGAGCACCCCTGCGCCCTCACGGATCGTGACCGGGCCGGTGTCCCAGGGTTGCGGATCGAGGTCGCGCTGGTCCTCCTCCCAGACCGGGTCGGTGACCGAGGCGAGCAGGTACCGCGAGCCCCGCCCCGGCGCGAACAGGTACCGGTCCCGGGTGACGACCGGCGCGGCGTCGTACGGGCGGAGCTGGAGCGAGACCACCACCTCGGCCCAGTAGCCCCGGCCCTCGCGAACCAGGCTGGAGGGTTCCAGGGTGTAGGAGAACGACTCGATCGGCAGCTGGGCGAGGTTGTCGGCGTACCAGGTCTGCTCGGCGACGAACCCGGGCTGGCGCCGGTCGATGCCGGACAGGAACGCGGCCCGGTCCTCGTGGAGCACGGCGTCCGCGCGCCGCCGCAAGGTGTGGGTCAGCGCGGGTACGACGTTGCGGGCCTCGGGGAGCTTCGCCCCACCCCGGGTGCCGTCCCGCGGGCCCTGGTCGGGCTCCGGGATCTCGTCGCTGCAGCCGCCGAGCAGCAGGGCCGCCAGCAGCAGCCCCACCAGGGGCCAACGGTGGGAACCTGGGTCAGTGGGCGTGGTCGGCATCGAGGGGTGACCGCCCGTCCGACAGGGCGGTGACGTCCTCGACGATGCCGCGGGCCAGCCCCTGCGGGTCGAGGCCGATCCGCTCGAGGATGGCCGCGCGCTTGGCGTGGCCGAGGAACTCCTGCGGGATGCCGTGCAGTCGGAAGGGGGTGTCCACGCCGGCGTCGTTGAGCGTCTGGAGCAGGACGGCGCCGCACCCGCCGACGCGGCCGTTGTCCTCGAGGCTGACCACGAGCCGGTGGGTGCGGGCCAGGTCGACCAGCGCGGGATCCACGGGCTTGACCCAGCGGGGGTCGACCACGGTGACGCCGATCCCCTGGGCGACGAGGCGCTCGGCCACGTCGACGGCGGTGGTTGCCATCGCGCCGGCGGCGACCACCAGGACGTCGCGGGTGCCGTTGCGGACGAGTACGTCGCACCCGCCGGCCCTGTCGACGGCCTCGATGTCGTCGGGAGGGGGCCCCTTGGGGAAGCGGACGACGGTCGGCGCGTCCTTCACCTCGACCGCCTCGTTGAGCAGCTCCCGCAGGCGGGTCGCGTCACGGGGCGCGGCGATCCGCAGCCCGGGGACCACCTGCAGCACGGACATGTCCCACATGCCGTTGTGGCTGGCGCCGTCGTCACCGGTCACGCCGGCGCGGTCGAGCACGAAGGTGACCCCGCAGCGGTGCAGCGCACAGTCCATCAGCACCTGGTCGAACGCCCGGTTGAGGAACGTGGCGTAGACGGCGACCACGGGGTGCAGCCCGCCCATCGCGAGGCCGGCCGCGCTGGTCGCGGCATGCTGCTCCGCGATCCCGACGTCGAAGGTGCGGTCGGGGAACCGCTGCTCGAAGTGGTGCAGCCCGACGGGGTGCATCATCGCCGCCGTGATCGCCACGACGTCCTTGCGGCGCCGGCCGATCTGGACGATCTCGTCGGCGAACACGTCGGTCCAGATGTGGCCCTTGGGTGTCTCCTCGCCGGAGTCGACGTCGAAGGGTCCGGGCGAGTGGAACTGGTCGGCCTCGTGCTGCTCGGCGGCGTCGTACCCGAATCCCTTGCGGGTCAGCGCGTGCACGATCACCGGACCGCCGAAGCGCTTGGCCTGCCCCAGCGCCTGCTCCATCGCGGCCCGGTCGTGGCCGTCCACCGGGCCGACGTACTTCAGTCCGAGGTCCTCGAAGAGGCCCTGCGGGGCGATGGCGTCCTTCATCCCCTTCTTCATGGCGTGCAGGACGTCGTACGCCGCCGGGCCGACGCCCGGGACGGCCGTCAGCCGCCGCTTGACCTGGTCGAGGATCTGCTCGTAGCGAGGGTCCGTGCGCAGCGTGGTCAACGCGTTGGCCAGGCCGCCGATGGTCGGGGTGTAGGAGCGGCCGTTGTCGTTGACCACGATCACCAGCCGGCTGCTCCGGGCGATCGCGATGTTGTTGAGCGCCTCCCAGGCCATCCCGCCGGTCAGGGCGCCGTCGCCGATGACGGCCACGACGTGCCGGTCCTCACCGCGGATCGCATAGGCCTTGGCCAGGCCGTCGGCGTAGCTCAGCGCGGTCGAGGCATGGGAGTTCTCGACGATGTCGTGGTCGGACTCGGCCTGGCTGGGGTAGCCGCTCAGGCCGCCCTCCTGGCGGAGCCGCGCGAACTCCTCCCGGCGGCCGGTGAGCAGCTTGTGGACGTAGGCCTGGTGGCCGGTGTCGAAGACGACCCGGTCCACCGGGCTGTCGAAGACGCGGTGGATGGCCAGCGTCAGCTCGACGACGCCGAGGTTGGGTCCGAGGTGTCCGCCGGTGCGCGAGCAGGTCCCGACCAGCAGGTCACGGATCTCGCTCGCCAGCGCGTCCAGCTCGGCGGACGAGAGGTCGCGCAGGTCCCGCGGCGTCGTGATCGACTCGAGATGGCCCATGAGGATCGAGTCTATAGGTCGAGTACGGCGATGCCCGACTCGTGCAGGCTGCCCATCCACACCCGGCCGTGGTGCTCACGGACGCCGGTGACCATGTGGAAGTCGCCGGTGTCGACGTCGCAGTCGTGCACCAGCGCTCCCGTGTCGTCGTACGCCTGCGCCCACACCCGCTGCTTGGCCTTCGGCTGGAGCTTCTCCGGGATCTTGGTGGCCACCCGCTGGAGCGGGCGCGGCGCCTTCATCAGCGCCTCGACGACGGGGTCCGTGGGCGAGCCGATGGCGACCCAGATCAGGCCGTCGCTGCCGCGGGCGATGTTGTCGGGGTAGCCCGGGAGGTCCCTGACCAGGAAGTCCCGCTCCCCCGCCCGGTCGCCGGTGATCCAGTGCCGGGCGACCTGGCGAGTGCTGCTCTCGGCGACGGCGACGAAGCTCTCGTCGGCGCTCAGCGCGACCCCGTTGGCGAACGCGAGGCCCTCCATGACGACCTCGAGGCCACCGCCCGGATCGCGCCGCACAAGACGGCCGGTGCGGGTGACCTGGAGGAAGTCGTCCTTCCACCGCTCGAGCGGGTAGACGGCGGAGGAGTCGCTGAACCAGATCGTGCCGTCGGTCGCGACCGCCGCGTTGTTGCAGACCAGGATGGGCGTCCCGTCGACGGTGTCGGCCAGGACCTCGACGTCCCCGGTCGTCGGGTCCACGCGCAGCAGGCCGCGGGTCGTGTCGCAGACCACGAGGCGGCCGTCGGCGCCGTACTCGATCCCCAGGGGACGTCCGCCGGTCTGGGCGACCCTGTCGATGCTGCGGCCGTCGGCGCCGATCCGCCAGATGCTGCCGTCCTCGGTGCCGGTGAAGACCGACCCCTCGTCCGGGCCGCTCGTGGCGACGGCGACGTCCTCGCACCCGAAGGCGGGGACCGGGATCACCTGGAAGGTCATGCTGGGCTCAGCTTTCGGTAGAGGTCGGACTCGAGGAACGCCGGGAGCGCGATCTGGGCCGAGGCGGTCAGGTCGAGACCGGCGGCGTCCGCCGGGTCGACGAAGACGACCTGGCGACCCTCCCCGCACACGAGGTCGCCGTCGGCGAGGTGCGTGCCCGCGGCGAAGAGCTGGAACTCGTCCATCTCCTCGCACGGCTCGCTGAAGAAGCTGAACTCACCGACCAGCTCGAGGCCGTCGGCGAGCGCCACGCCGGTCTCCTCCTCGAGCTCCCGGTAGGCGCAGGTGGCGTAGTCCTCGCCCGGCTCCCGGTGGCCACCGACGAACCCCCACTTCTCGGGATCGATGTCGGGGTGCTCGTCGCGCTCCTGCAGAAGGATCCAGCCCCGGTGGTCGACCAGGATCACGCTGGCGAAGTGGTGCATGGGCCGTGACGTTACAGCCGGGCGACGTAGCGGCGTCCGCGGAGGGCCTCCTCGACCAGCCCGACCGCGCGACGGAGCGAGACCAGGCGCGCCTCCTCGAGCTGGAAGGTCTGGACGGCGGCCTCGACGACCTCGGGGGTGGCGACCTCGCGCAGGTCGGAGCGGGCCTGGCTCAGCCCGCGCCGGCACGCGGCGTGGTTGGCCTCGACGTGGAGCACGGCGAACCGCGCCAGCACCACGACGTGTCGCCGCAGGCCGGCATAGCGCCGGTAGTCGGGCGGGCAGAGGTCGAGCAGCCAGCTCGCGGCGGTCCGCTCCCAGTCGGGCGCGTCCGGCGGACGGACCTCGACCGGCCAGCCGGGCGGGGCAACGGACCGGGTCATCCCTCCAGTGTAGCCGTTGTTCGAACACCTGTTCGCATCAATGTTCTGTCAAGCCCTCTTCCCACGCTGGCGCGGACACGCCACCATGGGGTTCTCATGGGGACCAGTCTTGCGTTGGACGTCGTCCTGCCGGCGCTCCCGACCAGTGCTGGTCGGGCCCGACGGCTGCTGCGTGACGCACTCGCCCCCACCACCACCCCCGACTCGGTCGACTCCGCCCAGCTGGCGGCCAGCGAGGTCGTCACCAACGCGCTCGTCCATGCCGGGACCCCGGTCAGGCTCCGCGTGCTGGTCTCGGAGAGCCGGGTCCGGGTCGAGGTCGCCGACGGCAGCGGGCACCTGCCCGTCAGCCGAAACCACGCGGCGTCCGCCGGCACCGGGCGCGGCCTTCACCTGGTCGAGGAGCTGGTCGACCGCTGGGGGGTCTACCGCGACGACGGGGGCAAGGTCGTCTGGTTCGAGCTGACCGACCCGGACGCGACCTCGGGTCCGCTCGTCGACAGCACCGACCGCCCCGGCCACCGGCCGGCGATGCACGAGATCGCCCTGCACAACGTGCCCCTGCTGATGCACGCCGCGTGGCAGGAACATGCCGCGGCCCTGCTCCGGGAGCTGCTGCTGATCCGGATCGAGGACGAACCCGAGGCCCTCGAGCAGCACGCCGCGGCGAGCGACGCGCTCGGCCTGCTGTGCGCGCAGCTGCCGCCTCCGTCGCTGCACGACGACCCGGACGCCATCATGGCGAACGCCACCGAGCCCGGCGTCTCCGCCTCCCACGTGATGCTGGAGGTCCCCGACGACGCCGTGGACCACTTCGAGGACCTGGACACGATGCTGGAGAGCGCGGTGTCCCTGGCCGACGCGGGCGAGCTGCTCTCGACCCCGACCCAGCCCGAGATGCGGGCGATGCGGCGCTGGATGTGCCGGCAGATCCGCGAGCAGAGCACGGGGGGTCCGGCCGAGCGCTGGGCCTCACCCACGGGTGCACCCCCGGTCACCGGCCGACCCCTGCGGTGGGACGACTCGGCCGTCACCGAGGCTCCCGAAGCGCTTGTGGCCGCGGACGACGCGAGCCGGATCGTCGCGGTGAGCCGTTCCGCGGCCGCCGCACTGGGGTACGACGACCCGGCGGAGCTGGTCGGTCAGCGGCTGCTCCAGATCATCCCGGAGCGCTACCACCAGGCCCACATCGCCGGCTTCACCCTGCACCTCACGAACGGCCGCAGCCCGCTGCTCGGCAGCCGGGTCACGGTCCCGGTGCGGTGCCAGAACGGCGACGAGCTGACCCTGGAGCTCACCGTGCGGGTGCAGCACCTGGCCGACGGGCGGCCGGTCTTCGTCGCCGAGCTCCACGTCTGAGACGCCGTCGCTCCCCTGACTCAGGCGGAGCCGGGCGCGTCGTACGCCGCGGCGACCAGCCCCACGAACCGCGCGACGGCGTCCTCGTTCGGGGCGAAGGGTCCCGGCCGGAAGTGCGGGCTGCCCAGCCCGCGCTGGACCGATTCGCAGGCGGCCCAGTCCTGCCGGTTCGTGAGGTCCCAGAAGTCCACGGCGTACGACGCGTCGGCGACGTCCTCGGGGAGGTACCAGGAGCACTCGATCCAGGTCCGGCCCGGCGCGAGCGGCACGAGCCGGTGGGTCATCACGTAGTCGGGGTGCGCGGAGACCAGAAGGTTGGGCAGCAGGTGGACGTACTCCACCCGCGCCGGCGGCACGCCGGGCAGCGGGCGGCCGCCGGACTCGCCGGTGAGCGACATCGTCGCCATCCCGTCCCGCAGCTCCATCGCGCCGCCGACCCACGCCCCCGGCAGGTCGTAGTTGTCGCCCGAGGCGGGCGGCGACACCGCGCACAGCTCGGGGTGGATCAGCGGGCAGTGGTAGCACTCGTGGAAGTTCTCGCAGATCACCTTCCAGTTGGCGGCGACCTCGTAGGCGTGCCGGTCCTTGAGCGCCAGCTCCGCCGGGCCGTACGGCGCCACGATCGTGTCCAGGGCACCGAGGTGCTGCTCGAACGGCACGACGTCGGGATGACCGAGCGGGTTCAGGGCATGCCCGAACACCCAGCCGCACCAGACCGCGACGGGGAGCTCGACGAGGCCGTGCTCGGTGGGGTCGAGCGCCTCTTCCCCGAACCCGGGCGCCGCGATGAGCCGTCCGCCGAGGTCGTAGGACCAGGCGTGGTAGGGGCAGGAGACCGCGCGCGCGTCCGCGCCCGACCCGTCCGGCAGCAGCTCGTGGCCTCGGTGGCGGCACGTGTTGGCGAACAACCTCGGCACCTCGGCGGACCGGGTCAGCAGCACGGGCACGTCCCCGGCCGTGGCGGCACGCTGGGTCGTGCCGGGCGGCAGCAGCTCCTCGAGCCGCCCCAGGCAGGTCCAGCCCCCGGCGAAGATCTGGCGCAGCTCGAAGGCGAACGCCTCCGCTGACGTGTACTTCTCGGCCGGGAGCATGCGGCCGGCCCGAGGGGTCATCCGCCCGCCAGGAACGACAGCCTGACCTCGCGCTCGGCGTTGTCGACGTTCAGGTCGACCAGGCAGATGCTCTGCCAGGTGCCGAGCGCGAGCCTGCCGTCGAGCACGGGGACGGTGGCGTACGGGGGCACGAGCGCGGGCATGACGTGGGACCGGCCGTGCCCCTCGCTGCCGTGGCGGTGCTTCCACCGGTCGTCGGCCGGGAGCAGGTCGCCGAGCGCGGCCAGCAGGTCGTCGTCGCTGCCGGCACCGGTCTCGATGATCGCGATCCCCGCGGTCGCGTGCGGGACGAAGACGTGGAGCAGTCCCTCGCCCCGGTCGGCCGCGAAGTCGGCGCAGTCGTTCGTCAGGTCGAGGACCTGCTCACGACCGCCGGTCCGGTAGGTGCGGGTCTCGGAGTCCACGCCCCGATCGTGCCACGTCGTCCCGGGGTCGGCCGCGCGTCAGGCCGTGGAGGTGTCGGACTCCTCGAACGCCTCGATCCCACCTGCGCACGGGGCGAACGCCTCGGGAGAGGTGTGGCCGTCGGCGTACTCCTCGACGAAGAGGTCCAGCCGCGGGTCGTCGGGGCCGGTGAGCTCGAGCTGGGCACCCCAGACGGTGACGACGACCGGCGCCTCCTGCTCGTCGTCCGGCGACAGGATGCCCTCCTCGGGCAGCTTCCCGGCGAGCCCGTCGAGGTCGGCCTGGTCCAGCCCGGCCCGGTAGGTGATCCACAGCGCGCCGTGCTCGAGGGAGTGCACGGCGTTCTCCTCGCGCACCGCCCGGTCGTAGACACCGCAGTTGAGCCAGGCGTCGTTGTGCGGGCCGCCGACCGGTGGCGACTGCGGGTAGTCGACCTCGTCGGTGCCGACGTGGTCGGTGCGGAGGTCGTCCCAGGTCTGCACGGCAGACAGGTCGCGCGGAACCTCCTCGGTGTCCTCCTGCACGACGAGAGCGGCCGCGCCGAGACCGATGGCCAGGACTGCGGCGAGGGCGAGTACGACGACGCGCAGGGTGCGGTTCACGACTCCAGCGCCTGCTCGATCCGCTCCACCTTGGCGGTGAGCTGACCGTCGTACCCGGGCCGGATGTCGGCCTTGAGCACCAGGCCCACGCGCGGCGAGACCTCGGCGACCACGTCGACGGCCCGCTTCACGACGGCCATCACCTCGTCCCACTCCCCCTCGATGTTGGTGAACATCGCGTTGGTCTCGCAGGGCAGCCCGGACTCGCGCACGACGCGGACGGCCGCCGCCACGGCCTCGGTGACCGAGCCCGTCGGGTCGGAGGACGTCGGGGAGATCGAGAAGGCCACGATCATGGCCCCAGCCTGCCAAACGGGTGGGCGGTGCCCGGCGGCGGTCAGCGACCGAGGACCTCGACCTTGAACAGCGCCTGCCGGTCCGGGGCCTGCGGGTCGCCCTGGAGGTAGACGGTCGCCCGCACCTCGCCGCGCTCGATGGCGACCCGGTCGTCGGTGTCGCGGACGACCGTCCAGCCCAACGCCCGGAAGGACTGCACGAACAGCTCGAACGACGCCTCGCTGCCGTCGATGCCCGCGACGCAGTGCGGTGGCGCTGCCCGCGACCGGTCCGTAGATCAGGGCCGGCCGGGGCAGGGCGTCGAAGGCCTGGTCGATCCTCGGGTCGGCGGTGATCTCGGCGTTGGGGCCGTTGCAGGTGAAGTTGGCGCTCTCCCGCTCGTCGCGGCGCTGGTTGTCCCACTGCCCCAGCTGCATGCCCCCCACGATGCCGCCCACCACGAGAAGCACGGCACCGCCCGCCACCAGCGTCCGCACTCCCGACCACGGCCCGGGCCAGAGCGCCACGGCGCCTGCGGCCAGGACCCCGCACAGGAGGACGGGCGACGAGGAGGATGAGCAGCCCCCACGCCTCCACCCCGCCGCCGTACTCCGAGGTGAAGCCGAACACGATCGTCGAGGCGAGACCGGCCACGGCGAGTGCGAGCACTCCGAGGACGATCGAGCCGACGCGTGAGCTGTTCCTGCGCTTGATGGGCATGACGACAGTCTGGTGGCGTCGCGTCGCGGGGGACGATGGGTCCGGGTACTCACCGCCCTGGCCCGGTCGGGTCATCCGGCCGCCGACTTCACCAGGAGTACGACGGCGCTCGCGGCGCAGACCGCCAGCACCGCGACCCGGAATCGTTCGCGGGGCAGTCGGTTGCGCACCCGGGCACCCAGCCAGAAACCCAGCACCAGCAGCGGGGACACCACCGCAGCCACCACCACGGAGGCGAGCGGGATCGAGCCGGTGATCGCGAGCCCGGTCAGGCTGAGCACCACGCCGATGAAGAAGAAGACGGCCAGCGTGGCCCGGACCTCGGACGGCCGCCGATGCTGGAAGAGGAGGGCGATCGGCGGGCCTCCGATCGACGTGGCCGTCCCGGTGACACCCGACGTGAACCCGGCCGCCAGCAGGGTGCCGCGGTTGACGGGGACCGTCACGGCCCGGACCGACAGCAGCACGGCCAGCAGGACCATCACCGCGACCGCGATCCCGAGCTGGCTCGAGGTGAACATGAGGACCAGCATCACCCCGAGGATCGTGCCCGGGATCCGGGCGGGCAGGCTCCAGCCGATCGCGCCCCAGTCGACGTGGCGCCGCTCCCCCGCCAGGGAGAGCCCGGAGACCAGCAGCCCGAACAGCAGCGGCAGCGTGGGCATCAGGCTCGGCTCCAGCACCGCGATCAGCGGGGCGGTGACGAGGCCGACGCCCAGGCCCACCACGGCCTGGACGAACGAACCGACGAGGACCGCCAGCGCGATCACGAGGACCACGCCGACGGAGACCTCGCTCAACGCTGGGCTGTCATGACTGGGCTGTCATGAGTTGCGCAGGTTCCGCAGCACGTAGGGCATGATCCCGCCGTTGCGGTAGTAGTTGGCCTCGCCCGGGGTGTCGATCCGCACGGTGGCCTCGAACTCCACGCTCTGCCCATTCTCCGGAGCCGCCTTGCACCGTCACCGTCTTCGGGGTGGTGCCCTCGTTGAGCTCGGTGACGCCGCTGATGGCGAAGGTCTCCTCACCGGAGAGCCCGAGCGACTCGGCGGTCTCGCCCTCGGGGAACTGCAGCGGCAGCACGCCCATGCCGATCAGGTTGGACCGGTGGATCCGCTCGTAGGACTCCGCGATCACGGCGCGGACGCCCAGCAGCGCCGTACCCTTCGCCGCCCAGTCGCGCGACGAGCCGGAGCCGTACTCCTTGCCGGCCAGCACGACCAGCGGGATCCCGGCCTCGACGTAGTTCTCCGACGCCTCGAAGACCGTCGTCTCGGCCCCGTCGGCGGTGAAGTCGCGGGTCACGCCGCCCTCGGTGCCGGGGGCGAGCTGGTTGCGCAGCCGGATGTTGGCGAACGTGCCGCGGATCATCACCTCGTGGTTGCCGCGCCGCGAGCCGTAGGAGTTGAAGTCCCGCTGCTCGACGCCGTGCTCGGCGAGGTACTTCCCGGCCGGCGAGTCCTTCTTGATCGCACCCGGCCGGGCTGATGTGGTCGGTGGTGACGGAGTCGCCGAGCTTGAGCAGCACCCGCGCGCCCTCGATGTCGGTGACGTCCTCGGGCTCCTCGGGCATGCCGTCGAAGTACGGCGCCCGGCGGACGTAGGTGGAGTCCTCGTCCCACTCGAAGATGTCGCCCTCGGGCGTCGACAGGTTCCGCCAGCGGTCGTCGCCGGCGAACACGTCGGCGTAGTTCGAGCCGAACATGTCGGAGGTGATCGACTCGCCGATGACCCGCTCGATCTCCGCCGGAGCCGGCCAGAGGTCCTTGAGGAACACGTCGTTGCCGTCGCCGTCCTGGCCGAGGGGGTCCTCGAACAGGTCGACGTCCATCGAGCCGGCGAGCGCGTAGGCCACCACCAGCGGCGGCGACGCGAGGTAGTTCATCTTCACGTCGGGATTGATCCGGCCCTCGAAGTTGCGGTTGCCCGACAGCACCGAGACGACGGCGAGGTCGTTGTCCTGCACGGCCTGGCTCACCTCGGGGATGAGCGGGCCGGAGTTGCCGATGCAGGTCGTGCAGCCGTAGCCGACGAGGTTGAAGCCGAGCTTGTCGAGGTACGGCGTCAGGCCGGAGCGCTCGTAGTAGTCGCTGACCACCTTGGAGCCCGGCGCCAGCGACGTCTTCACCCACGGCTTGCGCTGGAGGCCCTTCTCGACGGCGTTCTTGGCGAGCAGCGCCGCCCCGATCATCACCGACGGGTTGGAGGTGTTGGTGCACGAGGTGATGGCGGCGATGGTCACCGCGCCGTGGTCGATCTCGAACTTCGTGCCGTCGGCGAGCTCCACCTGGGTCGGGCTGGAGGGGCGACCCTTCGCGCTGGCCCGGTTCAGGTGCCAGTCGGTCGGCTCGCCGCCGCCGTTGGTGTCGGCGGAGTACGCCGGGGCGTCGCTCGCCGGGAACGACTCGGCGGACGCCTCGTCGGCGGTGGACATCGGGTGGTCGTGGGAGTCCTCGTCGACGTAGTCGGCCAGGGCGGAGCGGAACGCGTCCCGGGCCTCGGTCACCTCGACCCGGTCCTGCGGCCGCTTGGGGCCGGCCAGGGAGGGTACGACGGTCGCCAGGTCGAGCTCGAGCTTCTCCGAGAAGCGCGGCTCGACGTACCCCTCGGCACTCGGGTCGTGCCAGAGGCCCTGCTCCTTGCTGTAGGCCTCGACCAGGGCGAGCTGCTCCTCGTCGCGGCCGGTGAGCCGGAGGTAGTCGATGGTCTGCTCGTCGATCGGGAAGACCGCGATGGTGGAGCCGAACTCGGGGCTCATGTTGCCGATCGTGGCCCGGTTGGCCAGCGGCAGCGCGCCGACGCCGTCGCCGTAGAACTCGACGAACTTCCCGACCACGCCGTGCTGGCGCAGCATCTCGGTGATGGTGAGCACCAGGTCGGTGGCGGTCGATCCCTCGGGCAGCTCGCCCGAGAGCTTGAAGCCGACCACGCGCGGGATCAGCATGCTGACCGGCTGGCCGAGCATCGCGGCCTCCGCCTCGATGCCGCCGACGCCCCAGCCGACGACGCCGATGCCGTTGACCATCGTGGTGTGGGAGTCCGTGCCGACACACGTATCGGGGTAGGCGACCAGGGCGCCCTCGTCGTTCTCGCGGGTGAAGACGACGCGGGCGAGGTGCTCGATGTTGACCTGGTGCACGATGCCGGTGCCCGGAGGCACCACCTTGAAGTCGGCGAAGGCGCCCTGGCCCCAGCGCAGGAACTGGTAGCGCTCGCGGTTGCGCTCGTACTCGATCTCGACGTTCCTCTCGAACGCCTCGGGGGTGCCGAAGACGTCGGCGATCACGGAGTGGTCGATCACCATCTCGGCGGGGGCGAGCGGGTTGATCTTCGAGGGGTCTCCCCCGAGCTCCTGCATCGCCTCGCGCATGGTGGCGAGGTCGACCACGCAGGGGACGCCGGTGAAGTCCTGCATGATCACGCGCGCCGGCGTGAACTGGATCTCCTTGCTCGGCTCGGCGTCGGCGTCCCAGCCGGCGATCGCCTTGATGTCGTCGGCGGTGATGTCCGCGCCGTCCTCGGTGCGGAGGAGGTTCTCCAGCAGGACCTTGAGGCTGAACGGGAGGCTCGCGACGTCGGTGCCCTCCCCGGTGACCGCGTCGAGCCGGTAGATCTCGTAGGACTTCCCGTCCACGTCCAGGGTGGTCTTCGCGTTGAAGCTGTCCTGACTGGCCATCAGCCGTCTCCTCGTTGGTCGCTGGTCGCGTCGTCCGGTACCCCATCCTGCCGCCGTCATCAGGTGGCGGGAAGATCAGGTCCACCTAAGTCGGGTGGAACGATTTCTCTTGATGTCAAGAT
>CAWHJI010000002.1:0-21717 GCA_963829635.1 uncultured Actinomycetota bacterium | reverse complement strand
CCAGCAGCAGGATGATCGGGATGATCACCACGTTGTCGCGGTTCGCGGCGTCCTTGGTGTCGAGGTAGACGGCGGACCAGCCCCCGACCAGCGCGCCCGCGCCCTCGACGGCGTGCACCGCAGCACGCGTGCGTTCCACGGTGTCGAACGCCGCCTGCGAGGACACGTCGCCGGCCAGTGGTGACGTCAGGAAGGCGACCCCGCCCTGGGGCTCCCCGACGGGAGTGACCTCACCCAGGCCCTCGACGTCGGCCATCGCCGCCGCCACCTCGTCCGCCTGGTCGGCGTTCGCCACCACCTGGACGGTGTTCGACTGGTCGAGCAGGCCGTGCTCGGTGAGCACCTGCTGTCCGGTGATCGACTCCATCTCGGTGGTGTAGGCGTCCTCGGTGGGGAGCCCGTCGGTGTCCAGCCGCAGCACACCGAGGCAGGCGATCGCCAGCAGCACGCCGGTCACCGCCCACACCGCGCGGGGACGCGGCGCGATCCCCCGCCCGACGCGGGCCCAGAATCCGGTCCGGGTGGGCTCGGCCGAGCCGAAGCTCGGTCGCTTGGGCCAGAAGATCCAGCGCCCCATGATGACCAGCAGCGCGGGCAGCAGGGTGACCATCACCACGAAGGTCACCGCGATGCCGACTGCGATCACGGGGCCGAGTCCGGCGGTGGAGTTCATCTCGGCGAACAGCAGGCAGAGCATGCCGAGGGCCACGGTGGCCGCGCTGGCCAGGATCGCCGGAGCTGCGCGGTGGAGGGCGAAGGCCATCGCCTCGTGCCGGTCCTCGTGGCGGCGCAGCTCCTCGCGGTAGCGGGCCACGAGCAGCAGGGCGTAGTCGGTGCCGGCGCCGATCACCAGGATCGTCAGGATCGCCTGACTCTGCCCGTTGACGGTCAGGTCGGCGTACTTGGCCAGGAAGTAGATCAGTCCCTGGGAAATGGTCAGCGCAACCCCGGCCGACAAGATCGGCAGGATCCACAGCACCGGGCTGCGGTAGGTGAAGAGCAGGATCAGGATGACCACGCCGAGGGTGGCGAACAGGAGCGTGCCGTCGATGCCCTCGAACACCTCGGAGGAATCGGCGGCCTGGCCACCAGCGCCCGCGACGTAGATGTCGCCGCCGCTCTCGAGGGCGGCGATGTCACGCAGGTTGTCGGCGACGTCCGGCATCTCCATCCAGCCGTTGGCACCGAAGTTGAAGTTGACCAGGGTCTGCATCACCTCGCCGTCCTCCGACGGCTGCGGGCCCCGCACCTCGCCCTCGACGCCGTCCAGGGTCGCGAATTCCTGCGCGTCCGCCGTGGCGGCGGCGACGTCGGCGTCGGTCAGCCCGCCTGCTCGCTCGTAGACGACCACCGTCGGGATCAGGTTCGGGTCCTGGAAGGGCTCGGCCTTCTCCAGGGCCCTGGTGGATTCGGCGCTGGCGGGCAGCCAGGACGACGCCTCGTTGTTCTGGACGTCGATGAGCTTCGAGGCGAACGTCGAGGCGCCACCGGCCAGCACGAGTGCCGCCACGAGGACGATCCACTTGGTCACGGGGCCGGTCAACCTGCCGGCGATCTGACGATGCATGGGAGAACTCCATCACGAGGCGGGGACAGTCGGCATCAGGGTTTTCACCGATCTGACCGGGGCCGACCCCGAGATTCATCGGCCGTTCACCGACCGGTGGCTCCTGCTGCAGGATATTGCGCCGGGACAGGGATTCCCGCAGCTCTCAGAACATTGAGCAACCGGTCTGGATAGTTGGTGATCAGCCCGTCGACGCCGAGTTCGACGAGGCCGCGCATGGTGGCCGGGTCGTCGACCGTGTAGGGGATGACGCGCATGCCGGCCGCATGGGCGTCGGCCACCATCGTCGCGGTCACGAAGCGGCGGTACGCCGGGTCGGCGACGCCGGACCGGAACGGGCTCCCGTGCACGGGTGAGACCGCGTCGAACCCGAGCGAGGCGGCGGCGGCGACCAGGTTCCCCGAGAAGTCGTCGATGTCCAGGCCCCCCAGCCAGGGGGAGCCCCCGGGCATGCCCGCCTCGAGATAGTGCCCGCTGGTCAGCGCGTTCAGGCGCAGTCCCGGCTCGTGGTCGCGCATCAGGCGCAGCACGCCCCAGTCGAAGCTCTGCACGGAGGTGCGCTCCAGCATCCCGGCGGCCCGGACCGTGTCCGCGACGACCTCGACGAACCGCTCCCGTGGCGCGGACTCCTCGGGCACGACGACGTCGAACTTTGTCTCAACGTTGACGCCCACGGTGTCCGCACCGCGCTCCGCGAGCAGCGCGAAGACCTCCTCGAGCCGCGGCATCCGCGACCCGGGCGAGAGTCGTTGGTCGGGATGCTCGAGGTGCACGACGGAGCCCGCGTCGACGGTCTGGACCTGTGCCCAGGTGAGCCGGGACAGGTAGCCGCCGAGGTATGGGTGGTCGGGATCGCCCGCTGTCACCGCGCCGGTGTCGCGGTTGCGGGCGCCCCGCACCTGCCGGTCATGGGTCACCACGGGGACGCCGTCGCGGGTGAGGTGCACGTCGCACTCGAGAGTGGTCACGCCCTGGGTCAGTGCGTGCCCGAACGCCGCCAGTGTGTTCTCCGGACGCTGCCCCGCACCGCCCCGGTGGGCCTGCACGTCGAAGGCGTCGGAGAGTCGGCTACCCACGGCTGGCACGCTAGTACGACGCACCAGGAGCGACCGTCACCACGGCGGGCGGCCCGCGCGGGTCTTCCTGCGGAAGCGCCACAGGCAGGCGTTGAGCGGGAAGGTGCGCAGCGGCAACGGGAGCACCCGGTAGCACCGGCCGAGCATCCGCATGGTGGCCTCGAAGCGGTGCTGGCGCGCGGAGGACCAGGGCAGGCCAAGGTCGCGACGGACGGCAGGCGGGAGGAAGCCGGTGTTGGTGAACACGACGAACCTGCCCGCCGGTGAGAGCCGGAGCCACGCAGGAAGGTGCCGCAGCTCCAGCAGGTCGACCAGGTACGCGCGGACGTCGTCGTCGTACGACACCGACGCGAGACCCGCCTGCCAGTACGCCGCGAAGTCCCGCCTCGACGGCGGCCAGCGCTCCGCATCCACCTGCAGCGTGGTCCCGAACCTGGCGGCCTCGGCGTAGAGGGCGTCGGCCTCGATGTCGCCGAGCGGCCCGTGCATCCGGGTGAGCGCGTCCGTCCAGCCGACGTAGAGGCACGCGGCGACCCACAGCTGCAGCTCCGGGTCGAACGCGCTGTAGCCGACCGGGCTGCCGGCGTCGGAGCGCACGTGGGCGTGGGAACGGTTCACCGCCTCACGCAGCCGCGACCGGTCCCGTCGTCGCCGAGCAGCGAGACCGCCAGGTAGGTGAACGTGGACAGTGCGCGGCGGAACGGCGCCTCGCGGACGTTGCGGCCGGGCAGGGGGCGTTCGAGCACGCCGCGCGCCACCGCGGGGTTGCCGAGCTGGAGCGCGACGTTGGCCCCGCCGGCGACGAAGCCGGCGATCCCGTCGACGTACGCGCGGACGTTCAGGAGTACAGGCGATCCAGGACGTCGGAGTACTTGGTGTTGACCACCCGGCGCTTCAGCTTGAGCGTCGGGGTGAGCTCCTCGGACTCCGCCGTCCACTCGGTCGGGAGCAGCTCGAAAGCCTTCACCTGCTCGGGCCGCGAGAGGCGTTCGTTCGCCTTGTCCACGGCGTCCTGGGCCATCGCGACGATCTCCGGCTTCTGCGCCAGGTCGGCCAGGTCGGTGAAGTCGATCCCCATCTTCTGGGCGACCAGCGGCGCGACCTCCCCGTCCAGGGTGAGGACGGCGACGATGTAGGGCCGGCTGTCCCCGACCGCCATCGCGTGGCCGATGATCGGCGACTCCTTCAGGTAGTTCTCGATGTTGCTCGGCGCGACGTTCTTGCCGCCCGAGGTGATGATCAGCTCCTTCTTGCGGTCCACGATCGCGAAGAAGCCGTCGTCGTCGAGAGTGCCGATGTCGCCGGTGTGCACCCACCCGTCCTCGTCGATGAGGGCGCGGGTCGCCTCCTCCTGCTTGTGGTAGCCGGGGGTGATGACCGGTCCCCGCACGAGCACCTCGCCGTCGTCGGCGAGCCTGACCTCCATGCCCGGCGTGGGCCGTCCGACGGTGCCGAGCTTGAAGCCGTCGGGACCGTTGGCGGTGACCGCACCGCAGGTCTCGGTCATGCCGTAGACGTCGAACACCTTGAGGCCGAGGCCGGCCATGAACTTCGCGACCTCCAGCGGCATCGGCGCGGCCGCCGACGCGGCCCACTCGACCTTGTCGAGGCCGAGCAGCAGCTTGAGGAACCCGAGGATCGCCTCGTCGGCCTTGCGGTAGGCCTCCTCGATCTCGGGCGTCATCGTGCCGCCGACCTCCTGCGCCTCGACCCAGGCGAGGCCGGCCGCCATCGAGTCCTGCACGAGCCTGACGTTGTCGGGGTTGTCGTCGGCGGCGAGCTTGGCCGAGATGCCGGTCTTGATCTTCTCCCACACCCGCGGGACCCCGAAGAACGCCGTGGGGTGCACCTCGCCGAGGGCCGCGAGCAGCTCGGACGGGTCGCCGATGCAGTACTGGTGGCTGCCCTCGATCTGCGGGCCGTAGATGCCGAGCACGCGCTCGGCGATGTGCGCGAACGGGAGGTAGCTGACCTGGGTCTGCCGTCCCTCGAGCCCGGCCGCCTCGAGAGTGCTGGCCGCCTCGTAGAGGACGTTGTGGTGGGTGAGCACGACGCCCTTCGGGCTCCCGGTGGTGCCGGAGGTGTAGAGGATCGTGGCCGGTGCGTCGGCTGCGAGCGCCCGGTGGCGCTCCTCGAGCTCGTCGGGATGCGACTCGCGGCGGGCCCGGCCGGCCGCGACCAGCTCCTCCCAGGTGAGGAAGCGTTCGTCGTCCAGCCTCGCCTCCGGGTCGATCACCACGACCCGGCTGGTCGAGCCCTCGTCGAGGGCGCGGGTCCAACGGCTGACGTGGTCGGCGTTCTCGAGGACCGCCACGGTGGGGCGCGCCTCGCCGGCGACGTAGGCGACCTGTTCCTGCGACAGGGTGTTGTAGATCGACATCGGGGTCGCTGCGGCGTGCACCCCACCCATGTCGGCCGCGACGTGCTCGATCCGGTTGGTGGCCATCATCGCGATCGTGTCGCCCGGCTCCACGCCCAGCTCGATCAACCCGGCCGCGGCGTCGTGGGCGAGCTCGCGCACCTCGGCCCAGGTCAGCGTGCGCCAGGAGTCGCCATCGGCAACGTGGTGGCGGTCGGAGTACGCCGGCTCGTCGGCGTACTCGGTCACGGTGTCGGCCAGCGCATCGATCAGCGTCCGCCCGGCCACCTGCTGCTGGATCCGGTCGCGGTCGGCGGTGACGTCGGGCATGCGGGACTCCTCGGGGCGTGGATCGGGTCGGTGGGGCCGATCTTGCTCCCCGCCCCGGCGCCTTGGCTAGGGCGTGTCTCGTCGCGCCGGCTACAGCCCGAGCATCCGCCCGATGATCTCCTTCTGGATCTCGGTCGTGCCGCCGTAGATCGTCTGGATCCGGCTGTCGACGTACGCCTTGGAGATCGGGTACTCCGACATGTAGCCGTAGCCGCCGAACAGCTGGACGCCCTGGTCGACGATCTTCTTCTGCAGCTCGGTCGTCCACCACTTCGCCATCGACGCGAGCGCGGTGTCGACCTCGCCGGCGTTGAGCTTGAGCACGCAGTCGTTGACGAAGACCCGGGCGATGTGGACCTCGGTGGCCATCTCGGCGAGCACGAAGCGGTTGTGCTGGAACTTCCCGATCGGCCGACCGAACGCCTCCCGTTCCTTGGCGTAGTCCAGGCACAGCCCGAGGATGTGCTCGCACGCGGCGACCGCGATCGCCGCGATGGAGATCCGCTCCTGGGGGAGGTTCACCATCAGCGAGACGAAACCGGAGCCCTCCTCGCCGAGGAGGTTCGCCTTCGGGACCGCGACGTTGTCGAAGTAGAGCTCGGCGGTGTCCTGGGCCTTGAGGCCCATCTTGTCGAGGTTCCGGCCGCGCTCGAAGCCGTCCATGCCGCGCTCGACCACCAGCAGGCTGATCCCCTGGTGGCCGGCGTCGGGGTTCGTACGGGCGACGACGATCACGAGATCGGACATGATCCCGTTGCTGATGAAGGTCTTCTGCCCGTTGAGGACGTAGTGGTCGCCCTTGTCGACGGCGGTGGTGCGGATGCCCTGGAGGTCGGAGCCGGCTCCCGGCTCGGTCATCGCGATCGCGGAGATCAGCTCACCGCTGACCAGCCCGGGCAGCCAGCGACGCTTCTGGTCGTCGGTCCCGAGCGAGCTGATGTAGGGGACGATGATGTCGGTGTGCACGGGGAAGCCGAGCCCGCTCGCGCCGACCTTGCTGATCTCCTCGGCGACGATCATGTTGTAGCGGAAGTCCTTGATGCCGGCGCCGCCGTACGCCTCGTCGACGTCGAAGCAGAGCAGGCCCTTCTCGCCCGCCCTGGTCCACACCTCGCGGCTGACCTGGCCGTCCTCCTCCCACTGCGTGTGGTGGGGCGCGACCTCCTTCTCCATGAAGGCGCGGACGGTGGCGCGGAAGTCCTCGTGCTCCTGCTCGTAGACGGAGGGACGGGCGGGCATGCTGCTCATGCGACCAGCTCCTTGACGCGGGCGATCGTCGCGGCCGGGTCGTCGGAGGCCGGTGTCAGCTGGAGGTTGGTCACCCCGGCCTCGCGGAACGCCGCGATCCGCTCCTTGACGTAGGACTCGGGCCCCACGAGGTTCCCGGCCTCGAGCCACTCCTGCGGCACCTTCGCCTCGGCGTCGCGCTTGTGCCCGTCGAGGTAGAGGTCCTGGATCTCCTTGGCCTCCTTCTCGAAGCCGTACTGGCAGGCGAGGTCGTTGTAGAAGTTCTTCCCGCGGGCGCCCATGCCGCCGACGTAGAGGGCGTAGGTGGGCCGGGCGAAGTCGAGCAGCGCCTTGGTCTCCGGGCCCTCACCGATCGCGACCATGCCTCCGGCCGAGACCTCCAGCGGGCCGAGGTCGTCCGACCGCTTCGCCGTCCCCTTCGCCAGGGACTCGCCCCAGACCTGCTCGGCCTTCTCCGGGAGGAACAGGAACGGCAGCCAGCCGTCGGCGTACTCCGCGGCGCCCTCGACGCTCTTGGGGCCGAGCGCGGCGATGTAGAGCGGGACCGCCGGCCGCTCGGGCCTGTTCAGCAGCTTCAGCGGCTTGCCGAGGCCGAGCCCCTGGTCGGCCGGGAGCGGGAGCTTGTAGAGCCCGTCGCTGGTCAGCGCTCGCGCCGGAGCCCCCGGCGGAGCAGGTCGACGATCTCGCGGGTGCGGGCCACCGGCTTGTCGTACGGGACGCCGTGGAACCCTTCGATCACCTGCGGACCGGACGCACCGAGCCCGATCACGGCCCGGCCGCCGGAGACGTTGTCGAGCCCGGCGGCGGTCTGGAGGAGCGCACCCGGGGTGCGGCTGTAGATGTTGAGGATCGCGGCGCCGATCTCCACCGTCTCGGTCTTCGCCGCGAGGTAGCCCATCAGGGTCGGGGCGTCGAAACCGTAGGGCTCGGCCACCCAGATGGTGTCGAGCCCGGCCTTCTCCAGGGCCGAGACCTGGTCGGCCGCCTCGCGCGGGTTCCCGGCGTACATCAGGGGCATCGAGAGCTTCACGTCTTGTCCTTCTGTGCGGTGACCGACGGGCTCGCCAACTGTGACAGGATCACTGTCACGATGGCAAGGAGGACCCGATGACGTCACACCGGATCGCCGTGATCGGCGGCACCGGACCCCAGGGCAAGGGGCTGGGCTACCGCTTCGCGAAGCACGGGCACACGGTGGTGCTCGGATCGCGGGCGTCCGAGAAGGCGCTGGGAGTGGCCGGGGAGGTCAACGCCCGGCTGTCGGACGAGGGCGTCGGGACCCCGGTGACCGGTGCGGCGAATGCCGCACGCGTGCGAGGACGCGGACGTCGTCCTCCTCGCCGTGCCGTACGACGGCCACGACGACCTGGTCGCCACCCTGCCGCTGGCCGGCCGGACCGTGATCTCCTGCGTGAACCCGCTCGCCTTCGACAAGCGGGGCCCGCACGGTCGGGTGATCGACGGCGGAGAGGGCTCGGCCGCGGAGTCCGCGCAGCGGATCGCCCCGGACGCGACCGTCGTCGGCGCGTTCCACCACGTCTCGGCGGTGACCCTGTGGTCGGACGGAGGAGTACCTCGACCACGAGGACGTGCTCGTCTGCGGCGACTCGAGCGAGGGCAAGGCCGTCGCGATCGAGCTCGCCCGCTGCGTGACGGGACGCGACGGGATCGATGCCGGCAAGCTGCGGCTCGCCCGGCAGCTCGAGCCGCTGACCGCCGTCCTCATCTCGATCAACAAGGCCTACAAGACCCAGTCCGGGATCCGGATCTCCGGCGTCTGATCGCCACCCGCACCACGGACGCGGGTGGTCTATCGGAGGGCGAGGAACAGGATCAGGATGACGACCAGGACCAGGGCGATGATGGCGATGTTGCGTGTGTTCATGACGGTCTCCTTCGACCTCGGGGTTGGCTGAGTGTGGCACTCGGTACCCCGTTCGGTCGCCGCCACGCCCTGATCAGGGGCACAGCCGCACGTACGGGCGGGAGCCGAAGTGGGTGCGCCACTCCTCCTGCGTGAAGTTGCGCCCGGCCGCCTGGCAGGCGAACTCGACGGCGTGGTCGAGGTCGAGCTCCCACGTGTAGGCGCTCCCGTCGCTCCAGTCCATCAGCCGGGCAGATCGACCGTCCGGCCGGAAGGCGCCGGTGAGGGTGGTGGCTTCCGGCACGACGAGCGTGGCCAGCGGCAGGACCGTGGTGGCATCCCAGAGCGCGACCGTTCCGTTGGGGCTGGTCGTGAGGAACCGGGTGGCGTCGGGGGAGAAGGACACCTGGGCGCGCGCGCTCCCCGCCCACGGCTGCGGCTCCCGGAGAGGCTGGCCGGACTCCAGGTCGATCACCTCGATCATCCCCTTGGCGCTGGAGCTCCCGCTGCTGTCGGCCTGGTCGCCACCGCCGACCACCGCGCGGTGGCCGTCGGGTGAGACGGCCAGCCAGAAGCCGTGCGTCATGTGCAGGCGTCCGCGACGCACGATGCTGCCCCGCTCGAGGTCGACCAGCGCCCAACCGGTGGTGGGCAGGGTCCAGGTCCCCGAGGGCTCGACGCCGCCCGTGAGTACGACGGCCGTGCGGCCGTCCGGGCGGGCCACCACCCAGGACACGGGCTCGCCGAGCTCGACCGGGGTGCCGATCCGACGGAACGTGGTCGCATCCAGCATCGTCACCGTGCCGGACATCTCGGACACCGCCAGCCTGCCGGCGTCCGGCGTGTAGTCGAGCTCGGTGATCCGACCCCCGGCGAAGCGAGCGCGCAGCCCCGTCGGACGGCCGGTCTCGGCGTCCCACACCCGGACGTCGGGGCCGGCTGCGGTGACGAAGTGGTCACCGTCGGGATGGAAGGCGCCGTAGGTGTGGCGGTACCCGTCGAGCGGCCGGATCGTGGTCACCTGGCCGGTGACGTGGTCGACGAAGTCCCAGCCGCCCCACAGGACCACCGACCGTTCTCCTCCCGGCCCGGTCACCCCGAAGGCGCCGGTGGGTCCCGGCGAGTGGGGCATCTCGGCGATGTAGTGGCGGCGTCCGGTCAGGTCCCACTGGCGCAGGGCGGCGCCGGCCTGTCCGGTGGCGAAGAGGGAGGTCCCGTCAGCGGCGTAGTCCACGGTGCCGGGGTTGCCCTGGTCGAGGGCGATCTCGCGGACGGGGTTGCCCGCGTCCGAGAGCTGCCACTCGGTGAGCAGGCGGTCGTTCCACGCCACGCCGAAGAAGGAGCGCCGGTCGGGGGAGATCTGCAGGGCGTTGATGAACGCCTCGTGGCGGTACGTCGCGAGCACGCGGCCGTTCGAGGAGTCGAACCGCCGAGCAGTGCTGTCGTCGATCCCGATGACCTGCCGCCCATGGCTGACCACGTTGAGGTCCCAGAGGTGGTGCGCGCCCTCCGGGTCGAGCCGCCGCCTATCGCCGTTCGCGAGATCGTGCCGGGTCAGCGGGTTGCTCGTGTACAGGACGCGGCCGGGCCCGTCGAGCGCGACCGACTGCCCTCCCTGGGACGCCACCCCGACGCGAATCGGGGAGGCGGGGTCGGAGGGGTCCCACACCAGGGCCCGCGCGGCGGTCTGCGTCGAGGCGGTGCCGCTCGGGGTGACGCGTTGGAGCGCCGCCGCAAGCCGGCTCCCGTCCGCGCTGAAGGAGATGTCCGTGGCCTGCCATCCCCGCCGCGGCTGTCCACCCAGCACCGCCGCCTCCGCGAGATCGGGCACCGTGAGCAGGGCGAGCGGCCTGGCCCGCAGCGGCGTGCGCGTCACGGCGAGGGTCCGCCCGTCGGGGCTGAACGCCAGGACGCGTCCCAGGAGGGTCCCGAACTTGGCGAGCGCGGGCCCCATCTGGCGGGTGGACAGGAGACCGCCCGTCCGCGCGTCGTACAACCGCAGCACCTGGGTCTCTCCCAGGACGGCCACGTGGCGTCCGTCGGGGCTCGCGTCGAGCATCAGCGGGACGGTGCCGCCCTCGATCGGGGTCGAGGCGAACAGCTCGGGGTGACGGCCGATGGCGGCGAGCAGGCTGTTGCGGGTGTCGGGCGACTCGTCCAGTCGCACACCGGCGACCGCGAGCAGCAGCGACTCCTCGACGCTCTCGCTGACCAGGGCGTTGGCGCCCGCCTTCCGGGCGATGGCCTGGGTCGCCGAGTCCGCGGCAATCGCGGCGTTGTCTCCGGCCCGGCTCGACTGGACGGCCGCCAGGCCCCCCGCGACCAGCGCGATGACGAGCAGTACGCCGGCCCCACCGAGCACCACCCGGAGCCGACGGATCAGGCGGGCCTGGGCGCGGGCTCGCTCGACCGCGCTCTGCTCCTCGGCCCAGGCCGCCAGCCGGGAGGCATCCAGGAAGTCGCGCTCGGCCCTCGTGAGGGTCGTCCGGCCGCGCGAGCCCCACTCGAGGACCCGCGCGAGGCGGACGCCGCGATAGAGCTCGCTCTCGGGCCGGTCGAGCGTGTTCCAGGCGTCGGCGGCGGCCGAGAGGTGGTGGCGGATCCGCTGGCCCTCGATGTCGTCGTCCAGCCAGCCGCGGAGTCGTGGCCACGCCCGGGCGAGCGCCTCGTGGGTGATCTCGAGGGCGCCGTCGTGGCTCGTGACGAGGCGCGCGGCGACCATCATCTCGATCAGCTGGTCGTGCGCGGGGTCGGTGCCGAGCAGGCGCCGGGGGACCCGGGTGCGGACAGGTTCACCCTGCGGGCCGGGGGAGATCAGGCGCAGGACGAGGTCGCGCAGCAGGAGCCGTCGTCCGGGCTCGACCTGCGAGTAGAGGTGTTCCGCAGACTGCGCCACGGCGCCGTTGATGCCCCCGGTCGCCCGGTACCCCGCGACGGTGAGGGTGTTGCCCTCGCGGCGCTTCCAGGTCTCGAGGAGGGCGTGTGACATCAGGGGCAGTGCGCCGGGGTCGTTCCTGACCTCACTGACGAGCAGGTCGACGAGGCCCGGCTCGATCACCAGGCCGGCCTGGCGGGCCGGCGTCTCCACCGCGCTCCGCAGGCCCTCCTCGCCCAGCCCCCCGACGAGATACAGGCCGCGCTCGACGAGCCGGCTGAACGTCGGGTGCGCCGCGACGTCGGCCAGCCGGTCGGCGCGCAGGGCGACGGCGACGGGCCGGGTCGTCGCCTCGGCCGACAGCGCGCGGAAGAACTCCTGCTGCTCGGCGGCGTCGTCGCAGAGGGAGAAGAGCTCCTCGCACTGGTCGACCAGGAGGGCGGCATCGGGCTCGGCCGTGGCGAGCGCGGTGAGTGCCTGGAGCGGATGCGTGCCGGGGGTGATGATCACGCTCGGCGTTCCACGCCGGCGCAGCGCTGCGGCCACGCCTGCCCGGAGGATCGAGGACTTGCCCGAGCCCGACGGTCCCGCCAGGGCGAGCACCGCTGCTTCCGCGAGGACCTCGAGGCAGGCCGCCACGTCCTCCTCGCGGCCGAAGAACCGGTCCGCGTCGCCGACGCCGTACGGAGTGAGCCCCTGCCAGGGGCAGACGGCGGACGGGGCGCGGGCGTCCGCGACCAGCAGCGACGTGTCCTGGCGGAGGATGGACTGCTCGAGCGCCACCACGTCGGGGCCGGGGTCGATGCCGAGCTGCTCCGCCAGGACGCCCTTGAGCTGGTGGATCGTGCGCAGCGCGTCGCCCTGCTGGCCCGACAGGTACTGGGCCCGGGCGAGCAGGGACCAGCGGTGCTCGCGGAGGGGGGCCGCCTGGACCAGGGCCTGGGCCTCGGCGAGCACCTCGCGGTAGCGGCCGGCCCGCAGGAGGGCGTCGACGCGGAGCTCCTCGGCGTCCAGGTGCAGCTCGGACAGCCGACGGGCGGCCGTTCGCGCGGGCTCCCAGTCCTCGAGGTCGGCGAAGGGGTCGCCGAGCCACAGGGTCAGGGCGTCGGTGAGCAGGTACGCCGCCCGGTCCGACTCGCCGAGCGTCAGCAGCTCGCGGGCGCGGGCGACCTGGGCCTCGAACCTGAGCGCGTCCACCTCGTCGGGTGCCAGGCGCAGGACGTAACCGTGCGGTGACGTCTCGACGGCGTCCCGCCCCAGCAGCTTGCGGATCCGGACCACGCAGCCCTGCAGGATCTTGCTCGCCGACGCGGGCGGACGATCGCCCCAGAGCGCGTCGGCGAGCTGGTCGGCGCTCACCGGTTGTCCCGGGCTCGTCGCCAGTGACCCGAGAACCACGCGGTCCCGCCGGGTGAGGGTGCCCGAGCCGTCCACCGTCAGCGGGCCCAGCACCCTGATGCCCACGGAGCCCACGCTCCTCCGGCGGTACCCGCCCGTCAACGACATTGATACCACCGCGATACCGGGCGCGAACCTCCGTGATACCCGGGGGTGAGCCACTGGTCCCGGACCCGGGGCAACCAGCTCCGGCGAGAAGGGACCGGCCGATGAACCGCTACTCACTCGGTGCCGAGGGTGGCCGATGGTGGTGGACGCCAGCCGCGCTGGGCATGGCTGCTACCGCTGCCGTCGTGGCGATCTTCGTGGTGCCCGAGGGCGGCACCGAGGCGGCTGCACCGTCGCGCACGGACCCCCCGGCCTTCGTCCCGGGCCCGGTCAACGTCGAGAACTCCGCACCCACCGAAGGGAAACCGTCATGAACAGCAGCACCCGAACCCCGGAAGGGCAGGCCGCGACCGCAGTGTTCGTCGTGACCATTCTCGGCGCCTGAACTACCGGCGATCGGACGCCCGGACCCCACGGTCCGGGCGTCCGCCGGTGTCAGCGGTTGCCGTGCCAGGACTCCCACAGGTCGGCGTACGAGCCACCGGCGGCCACCAGCTCGTCGTGGGAGCCCAGCTCGCTGATCAGCCCGTCCTCGACGACGGCCACGCGGTCGGCATCGTGGGCCGAGAAGAGGCGGTGGGCGATGGCGATCACCGTTCGCCCGTGGAGTACGGCGGCCAGGGAGCGTTCCAGGTGGCGGGCCGCACGGGGGTCGATCAGGGAGGTCGCCTCGTCCAGCACGAGCGTGTGCGGGTCGGCCAGCACCAGCCGCGCGAGCGCGATCTGCTGGGCCTGGGCGGCGGTGACCGACCGGCCGCCCGAGCCGACCACGGTGTCCAGCCCGTCCGGCAGCGCATCGACCCACTCGAGTGCGTCGACGGCGTCCAGGGCGGCACGGATGTCCGCGTCGTCCGCACCGGGTGGCGCCGCGAGCGCGAGGTTCTCGCGCAGCGTGCCGACGAAGACATGGTGCTCCTGGGTGACCAGGGCGACGTGGCCGCGCAGGTCGTCCAGCGGCAGCTCGACGAGGCCGACGCCGCCCACGGTGACCGCGCCCGTCCGCGGCGGGTGGATGCCCGCGAGCAGCCGACCCAGGGTCGACTTTCCTGCCCCGGACGGGCCGACCATGGCGACCCGCTCGCCGACGCCGACGTCGAGGTCGATCCCGTGCAGGACGTCGCGTCCCTCGACGTAGGCGAACCGCACGTCGTCGGCGGCGATCTGCTCGTCGCGGGGCCGTGCGTCGGAGACCTCGCGGTCGTCGGGCACCTGGGCGACGCCGAGCAGGCGGGCCAGCGAGGCCGCGCCCATCTGCAGCTCGTCGAGGATGCTCACGATCCGGTCGACGGGGTCGATCAGCATCTGCACGTACAGCGTCGCCGCGGTCACGTCACCGAGCGAGACCGAGCCCTGCGTGTAGAGCCAGCCGCCGAACAGGAGCGTGAGCACGGTCGGGATCAGGTAGGCGATCTCCATGTTCGGGAAGAACACCGTTCGAAGGAACAGGGTGTAGCGCTCGGCGTCGAAGGAGTCCTTGATGTCGCGGTCGATCTGCTCGACCCGCTCCTCCCCGATGCCCAGCGCTTCCACGGTGCGGGCGCCCTCGACCGTCTCGGTGAGGGTGGCGTTGATCTGGGAGTACGTCGCGCTCTCGCGCAGGTAGCCGTCCTTGGCGCGGGCGAGGTACCACCGCAGGCCGATCACGAGTGGCGGCACCCCGAGCAGGCAGGGGAGGACCACCCACCAGCCGACCGACACGGCGGCGCCGAAGGTGAGCACCGCCGAGACGACGGCGATCGTCCACTCGGGCAGCGCGAACCGCACCGACCAGCCCAGCTGGTCGACGTCGCGACTGGCTCGGGTCAGCAGGTCACCGGAACCGGCCGACTCTACGGTGCCGACGGGCAGGGCCAGAGCGTTGCCGACGAAGTCCTCCCGCAGCTCGGCGAGCACCTTCTCCCCGAGCACCTGGCTGGCGTAGCGGGCGAACCGGGTCAGCACGGTCTGGGCGAGCACGAAGATGCCGAGGAGCAGGATGATCCGGTCCACCCGGGCCACCGTGGCGCCGCGCTCGACGGCCTCGACGAGGTCGCCCAGCAGGCGCGGGGCAGCGAGGGCGGCGAGGGCGGCGAGCGCGTGCAGCAGCAGCGCCCCCCACAGCAGGCGCGGGTTCCGGCGGGTGATCCGGACGGCGTAGCGCCGTACGGACCGGCCGTCGGCGATCGGCAGGGTCGGCTTCATCCCGACACCCCCTCGGCCACCTCGAGCTCGGTCTCGCGGGTCACGACCGCGCGGTAGTCGCGCCGGGTGTCCAGGAGCTCGGCGTGGCTGCCCGTCGCGACCACCCGGCCGGCGCGCAGGAACGCCACCTCGTCCACGGCGTCGAGCACCAGCGGGCTGGTCGAGGTGACCACGGTGGTCCGGCCCGCCCGGTGGGCGCGCAGCCGGGAGGCGATGCGGGCCTCGGTGTGGGCGTCGACGGCCGACGTCGGCTCCACCAGGACCAGGATCTCGGGATCGGTGGCGAGCGCCCGCGCGAGCACCAGGCGCTGCCGCTGGCCGCCGGAGAAGCTGCGGCCGCGCTCGGTGACGATCGTGTCGAGGCCGTCGGGGATCGCCTCGAAGATGTCGGCGGCCGAGGCGGTCTCCAGCGCCCCGTCGACGTCGCCCCGGCCGGTGACGTCGAGCCGGTCGCCGAGGCGGCCGGAGAACAGGGTGGCGTCGGTGTCGCTGACCACGATCCGGCGACGCACCTCGTCCCGCGCCAGCGCGGTGAGGGGTACGCCGCCGAGCCGGACGTCGTCGTCCACCGACGGCGCGCAGAGGCCCAGGCGGTCGGCCAGCAGCGCCGACTCGTCCGGCTGGTCGGCGACGACGGCGGTCAGCAGGCCGGCCCGGACGCAGAGCCCGGTGCGGACGTCGTACAGGTCGGAGCCGGCAGGCGGCGAGGGAGCCGCGACGGCGGGGTCGCGGTGGTCCGGCCGCAGCGCCAGCACGCGGCAGATCCGCTGTGCGGCGACGCGGGCACGGATCACCTTGTTGGCGAACTCGGTGGCGGTGCGGAGCGGGATCATCAGGAACGCGGCGTATCCGTAGAACGCGACGAGCTCCCCGGCCGTGATCTGGCCGGTCACCGCTGCCCGCGCGCCGAGCCACACCACGATCACGACGAACACGCCGGGCAGGAACACCTGGAGGGCGTCGAGCACCGACTGCAGCTTGGCGACCTCGACCCCGGAACGGCGGGTGGTCTGGGACTCGCGCCGGTAGCGGTCGTGGAAGACCTGCTCGCCGCCGATCCCGCGCAGGACGCGCAGTCCGCTGACGATGTCGCTCGCGGTGTTGGACAGGTCGCCCATCAGGTGGCGCTGGTGCGCGCTGCGGCGCTGGAGGGGGCCGAGGATCGGCGCGATCAGCAGCATCAGCAGCGGTACGCCGAGCAGCACCAGCAGCCCGAGGGTCACCGACGTGGTCAGCAGGATCACCGACACCAGCAGGAAGGAGACGACGGCGCCGGCGAAGCGGGCGCTCACGTCCATCACCTGCCCGATGTGCGAGAGGTCGTTGGTGCCGATCGCCACCACCTCGCCGGTCGAGACCTTGCGGGGCAGGGTGCCACCGAGGTGGACGGTCTGCCGGCCGACGAGCTGGACGGTCCGGTAGGCCGCGGTGAGCCAGTTGGTGACCGCGAACCGGTGCCGGATGATCCCGCTGGCCGCCTGGACGAGGCCCAGGACGAGGAAGACGGTGGCCCACAGGAAGAGCGCGCCCTGGTCCCGGTCGGCGATGCCGCGGTCGATCGCGCGTCCGAGCACGAACGGGAGCACCGCCTGGGAGCTCATCCAGATGATGCCGAAGAGCATCCCGAGCAGGAGGGTGTGCCACTGGCCCCTGGCCATCCACCACAGGAAGCGGCCCGGCGACCGGTGGTCGGCGGTTCCGGGATGGTCGAGGGGGAGCGCGCGCACTCGTCAAATTTTACGTTCGCGATCCGCCTCGGCGCGAACGATTTACGAGGCCCGGCGCCGACCGGCGCTTCAGTCGTTCGGGCCGACCAGCCGGAACGGGAGGAGGACCAGCAGGGCGGCGAGGACCGTCCCGACCGCCGCTCCGGCCACCACCGCGACCGCCCGGTCCAGGACGACGTCGAAGATCAGCAGCACGATCCCCGTCACGAGCAGCGCCAGCGACGCCAGGCCCACGGCCACGAGGCGGTGGGCGGTGACCACCAGCCGCTCCTTGACGTGCTGTCCCGAGACCCGTCGGTGCACCGCCACCGGCGTGATCACGACCGCCGTGGTGAGGGCCGCGAGCAGGACGAGCACGAGGTACAGACCCACCTGGAAGTCGTCGAGGCTGGCGAACTTCGTGGTGAACGGCAAGGTGAGCAGGAAGCCGGCCGTGAGCTGGGCGCCGGTCTGCATGACCCGCAGCTCCTGCAGCAGGTCGCCCCACTTCCGGTCGAGCCGTTCGTCCTCGGTCTCGTCACGATCGCTGCCCGTCATGCCCGTCCCTCCATGGCGGGCACGGTACCCCGTGGGGGTCGGATCAACCCCCGAACGACTCCGTCCGTCCGCAGCCCGCCAGGACGACGGTCAGCGGCCCGTCCGTCCGGACCAGCAGGCGAGCCCCGCAGGTGACGCCGGCCCGCTGCGGGTCGATCACCACGCGCCGTACGTCCTGCGCCCGGATCCGCAGCGCATTGCGTGGCCGTCGCTCCGGCGCCTCGCCCCACGGGCGGGTCTCGGTGGTGTAGGGCATCGCCTGGTTCTGGCCGCCTGTGAGGACGCCGGCACCCTGCTCGACCGGCAGCACCTCGCGGGACCCGCGCCGGGTGGCGAGGGACCGTACGTCGATCGTCCCGGTGCCCGTGTCGCCGCGCACGCGCAGCCCCGAGAGCCAGTAGGCGTGGTCCGCGACGACCCGGCCCGGGGCGCTGTCCTCGCGCGGGTCGACCACGTAGGTCACCCGGCTCGGGTTGCGGAGCGCCCGGTGGGTGCCGAGGTAGCCGGCCCCCGGGCCGTACTCGTCGTTCGCGGCCAGCGTGAGGTGGTCCGCGCCGGGGAACGTCCAGTGCCCGAAGCGCACACCGATGGCCGTGAGTGCGTCGACCATCTCCCGCTGGTCGGCGATGTTGACGAGCTCGTCGCCCGCGGCTCCCCAGGAGAGGACCGGCGTGTGCCGGAGGCTCGCCAGCTGGTCGAGCGCCGTGCCGGGGATGCCGACGACGGAGAAGCCCCGCGCGAACAGGTCGGGCCAGCGCGCCAGCAACCGGAAGGTGCCGAAGCCCCCCATCGAGTAGCCCGTGACGCTCGTCCACCCCGGGTCGAGGCGGTAGCGCCGCGCCACGTCGGCCCACGCCTCGAAGGTGTCGGCCTCCGCGATGCCCTGGTAGAAGCCGTCCGGTCCGCGTCCAGCGGGGGTGAGGACCACCGATCCGGGACCGCGGTCGCCGAGCTGGGTCTGGTTGCGCGTGGAGGAGTACTGGTTGTAGTTGGCCGACAGCGAGTGCAGCAGCAGGGTCGTCCCCCAGCCCGCCCGCGGGACGGGCCCCTCCGGGACGTAGAGGGAGTAGGGCTGGAGCTGCCCGACGAACCGGCCCTGGCAGGTCGGGGCCGGGTCCTCGCCGGCCGTGATGTCGAAGCAGTCCTTGGTGAGGTCCAGGCCCTGGCCGAGCACGTGGCGGCTCGCCAGGATCCGGTTGAGGACACCGCGTCGCGGAACGCCCGAGTCGTCGCGCACCCCGTCGCGGAGCTTGCCGTAGTCGACGTCGGAGGCGAACGGCGTGACGTCTCCCTGCGTCAGCTGCAGCGACTGGTCGCGTTCGCGCCACCACGGCGCCGTGGCTGCCGCGCCGACCGCGGTGTCGGCGATCGTCACCCCCGCCGCGAGGGGCAGGGGCTCGTCGAAGCGGGGACCCACGTTGACGATCGCGACGCCGTTCGGGGAGCCGCCACCCGCGGTGGTCTCGCCGGCCAGCCCCGGCTCGGGGGCGAGGTAGCCGCCGGCCTCGGTGTCCCACAGGCCGGCGCCGATGGTGGTGCGGACCGTGCTCCGGCGCGGGTTCCACGCCTCGTGCGGGATGCGGACGTCCACCTGCCGGCGCAGGGCGTCGACCCGGAGGGTCGGTCCGGGAACGACCTGCTCGCCGGTGGTCGCGTCGACCAGCTCGACCGAGTCGCCGTGCCAGGTGAGGAACAGCTCGGCGGGGAGGAGACCCCAGCGTCGTGCGGCCAGGCTCGGCTCTCGCCGTCGCCGAGCGCGATCGTGAACGCCGTACGGGCGGGGTCCTTGAGGGTGTTCAGGGTGACCCGGAACGCCGTTGCGTCCGCCAGCGGTCGGGTCCGCAGCTCGACGACGTCCGCGGCGTTGTGGGCGTACACCGGATCGGTCGGGTAGGCGAAGGTGCCTCCGGCCGGCGAGAACAGGTGCGCGTCCGGACCGTACGGCGCCTCGAGGTCGGGAACGCCGGTCGCGCCGTGGTCGTCGTAGAGGAAGTCCTGGTAGACCCACTCGCCGCTGCGGTAGGACTCCGCGCCGGAGACGAGGATCGGTCGCGCCCGCCACGGTCCGGTGTTCTCCAGCTGGGGTGCGCGCGGTGGGGCGGCATACAGGGCGTCCGGGCCCGGGCGATGACCGCTGCGCACGTGGGGCAGCGAGTCGTGGCCGTCCCCAGCGGCGGCCGGGGGGACCAGGCCGAGGACGGTGGCCAGGGCTGTGACCAGGGTCGTGGTCAGGACGAGGAGCGGGGCGGTCCAGCGGATGTGCGGCATGCGGGCAGGGCCTCCAACGGGCTCTCCCTCCCCGTTCGGACGCGCTCCACCCTAGGGGGTCGCGCGGTCCACGATCGGGACCGTCCGGTCCGGGACGCCGTCGTCGGACAGCGCGCCGGTCACGGTGACGGCGACCGGGAACGCCAACAGGAACGTCGTGGCGAGGACGACGTCCCGGATCGTGACGTGCGGTGCGAGCGCGACCCCTCGCGGCTGCCGCCGCACCGATCGGACGCCGAGCGTTCGGTGGGGGACCGTCATCGCCTTGCCGGACACGGTGGCCTCCTTCGGGGTGACACGTGCTGTCACCCTCCACGGTGACCGCCCCGGGCTGCGGCTCGGGGCCGCCACGGTGTCGGCGAGGTGAACCATCGTCGACCATCGCCCGCCGACGGCGTGCACCCTCAGCCGGCCAGGCCCTCCACCACCTCCGCGCCCGGGAGCTCCGCGAGCAGGCGGCCGGGCAGCAGCAGCTTGGATCCCCGCACGCCGGCACCGGTCACGGCGACCTCGATGTCCACCACGCGGGAGTCGAGCAGCAGCCGCCACCCGGCGGGGAGCCCGAACGGGGTGATCCCGCCGAACTCCATGCCCGACTCCTCGACGGCGCGTTCGGTGGACAGGAACGAGGGCTTCCGGACGTCGAGGAGGCGCTTGATCCTGTGGTTCACGTCGGCGCGGGTGTCGGCGCGTACGACGCATGCGGCCACCCGTTCCTCGCCTTCGCGACGCCCCGCGACCACCACGCAGTTGGCGCTCGCCTCGAGCGGCACCTGGTAGGCCTCGCTCATCGCGGCGGTGTCCGCCAGGGCAGGGTCGATCTCGACGACCGCGACCTCGGACGCCGGCTGCCACGCCGACAGCGCCGCCGCGACCGGGGCGCCCACGAGCGCGAGGTGGTCCAGCGCGGGTAGGGACGTCAGGGAACCGAGGCTGGGCAACGACATGTCTCCATGATGGTCATCCGCCCGTCACTTCGGGGGCGGCGGGGGGTCACCTCGGGCCGCTGTGCTCAACCCATGCTCCCTCCGAGCTCCCTCGTCCGGTCTCGCACCGGTGGCGTGCTCCAGACCGCGCATCACGACGGGCATTCGGTCGACGAGCCGGTCGTGATCGCCCATCGGGGTGCGTCCGGCTACCGCCCGGAGCACACCCTGGCGGCGTACCGCCTGGCGATCCGGATGGGCGCCGACTACGTCGAGCCCGACCTCGTCTCCACGAAGGACGGCGTGCTGGTCGCCCGGCACGAGAACGAGATCAGCAGCACCACCGATGTCGCCGACCGTCCGGAGTTCGTCTCCCGGCGCACGACCAAGGTGATCGACGGCCGGCAGGTCACGGGCTGGTTCACCGAGGACTTCACCCTCACCGAGCTCAAGACCCTCCGCGCGATCGAGCGGCTGCCCGAGGTCCGGCCGGGCAACACGCGCTACGACGGCATGTTCGAGGTGCCGACGTTCGACGAGGTGCTCGACATGGTGCGTCAGGTGTCCCGCAGCGAGGGACGGCGGATCGGGGTCTACCCCGAGACCAAGCACCCGACGTACTTCGACTCCCTCGGCCTCTCCCTCGAGGAGCCGCTGGTCGAGGCGCTCCGCCGCCACCGCATGGACCGGGCCGGGTCGAAGGTCGTCATCCAGTCGTTCGAGACCGCCAACCTGCGCGGGCTCTCCGCGATGGTCGCGGTGCCTCTGGTCCAGCTGATCAACCGCGACGGCCGGCCGTTCGACTTCGTCGCCTCCGGCGACACCCGCACCTACGCCGACCTGGCCACGCCCGAGGGGCTGGCCTGGGTCGCCGAGTACGCCGACGGCGTGGGCCCGCACAAGGACCTCGTCCTGCCGCGCCACCCGGTGACCGGCGCGACCGGTGGGCCGTCGGACCTGGTGGACGACGCCCACGCGGCCGGCCTGCTCGTCCACGTGTGGACGCTCCGCGAGGAGAACCAGTTCATGGCCGCCGACTTCCGCTGCGGGGGCGACCCCAGCACCAGTGGCGACGCCCACACGGAGGTGACGGCGTTCCTCGATGCCGGCGTGGACGGGATCTTCAGCGACCACCCCGACACCACGGTGCTGGCGCTGGTCGACTGGCTGGAGGACGGCGGCGCCCGCGAGGCCGGCTGACAGCCGGCCACGCGGTCAGCCCCGGGTTTCGTCGCCTCCGCCTCCGGGGGTGA
>CAWHJI010000001.1:0-23267 GCA_963829635.1 uncultured Actinomycetota bacterium | reverse complement strand
GGGCCCCGACTACTCGGTGTCCAGCACCAGCTCGCTCCACACGTCGCCGTGGTAGCGGACTCGGTCGGGTTCGGGACGCTGATCGTCGATCCGGATGATGGTGTGGCGCCTCTTGCCCAACGCGTCGATCAGCTCCCGTTTGGGGATCGTGTCCTGCCAACGCTTGACCAGCCCCCACGGCAGCATCGCGTAGCCGCCCTCCCGCCAGGTCTCCCGCACGAAGTTCTTCGGGGTCGCGTTGTGCGAACCGTGGTGCCCGATCTTGTAGAACGCGCAGTCGTTGACGAGCGCGGCCTTCGAGGCCTCGCCGAGCACGTGGTCCCACGCGCCGTGCTGCGCGTCGCCCGGAAACAGCAGCTTCGTCCCGGCGACGTCCACCACGAGGAAGACGCTGGTGTTGTTGAGCACGCGCTCGAGCCTCGCCGAGGCGGCCAGGACGCCATCGTCGTTGGTCACCCGGCTGAGGTTCAGGGAGTTCTGTGCCTTGACGAGGGTCTCGGAGATCGTCGACTCGTCCGCCCGGAACCGTGGCGCGAACAGGTCGCGCACGGACCCACCCGGCTCCTCCCCCTCGAGGAGACCCAGGTGACGCCATCCCGCCTGGCGCGGCGGGTCCATCCGCTTCAACATCTCGGGGTCCCGCGACGGGCCCAGGAAGTGGATGGTGAGGCCCGGCATCGGCGACACCTGGTTCTTCTTCTCTGTCGCACTGGGGACGAACCGCAGCGAGTGTCGGCCGCGGAACCCCTGACCGTTCTCGCCGAGGAGCCGGTCCAGGGCCTCCTGGTTGGTCAGTGAGTTCATCGCGAAGGATCGCGCCATCGCCAGCTCGCGCGGCCAGCCAGCCGGATCGAGACCGTGCGTGCGTTCCTCGATCAGGGCGAGCAGCCGCTGCGCCGCTGTGTCCTGCGCTCCACGGAGTCCCTGCGCGTCGGGGTCGTCCTCGTCCTCGACGAAGGACATCCACACCTCGCCCACCTCCACCTCCTCCCACCTCGGGTCGGCGAACCCGACGATGTGGTCCCGGTGGCGATGGGTCGCGACCACCACGTCGAGGCGGGCGACGCCGTCCTCCGACTCCGCGACAAGGTCGGCGACGATGTCGGCGACGACCTCCTTCATCGGTCGTACCTGGCCATGACTGTGCGCCCCGCAGTCGACGAGCATCCGCCACGTGGTCCCGTCGCGGTGCACGGTGACCAGAAACGCGTCGCCGAAGCCGACGTTGTACATCCTGACCCTGACGTGGTTGTCCGTCACGCTAGTGCCCCCCGTTGGAGTGGAGGGCGGCGAAGTCCATCCGCCACAGCGCCGGCTCGTTGGTCCAGGCACTGACCGGGTCGTCGTCCTCGATCCGGCCCAGCCACTCCTCGAGCCGGGCCAGCCGCTGCTCCCCGACGCGCTGGTGGACGCGGGCCGGGTGCTCGGGGCCGAGATCCTCCAGCACGCCGGGATCGCTCAGCGGGAAGGGCTTCGCGATGACGTGGCGGACCGCGCCGTCCGCACGCGAGATGACGGTGGTGCCTGCCCGGAACACCGGCCGCTTGTCCTCATGGAGCGACTGGTCCTCCAGGTCACGGCGTCGCTGGGAGAGCTGGACCACGACCTCCGGCCGGGGCTGCCGGTCCGCGGCGTGCCGGAACGACACGTGCAGCCCCTCCAGCGCGATGGGGGCGACCGGATCCAGTCCGAGAACGAGGGCGTGCTCCTTCGCCCACGCGGAGAAGCTCAGGTACAGCTGCTTGCCGGCGTCGGAGCGGGCGAGCGTGGCGCCGTCCTCGCCGATCGCCCGATCGAGGGAGGAGGGTCCCATCTCACCGGCATCGGCGTGGACGTCGAGATCCCGGGTGGCCGAGGAGATGATCCCGGCCAGGTCGATGGTCGAGCCGGCGCTGCTCAGGGTCAGGTCCACGGTCGGTGGGGGCCAGCTCAGAGCCTCGTCGGCCAGCGAGGTGACCTCGTCGGGGTAGATCCCGCGCCGGCGGAGGGACTCCACCAACCGCGCGCGGAGATGCGCCAGATCGTCTGGATAGAGATCCCGGTCGGCCGTGACGATCGCCTGCACGGCGTCGCCGAAGGTGACGTCCACGACCGGCAGGTAGTCGAAGGCCCGCACGACCATGCGGAGGATGCGTTCGGCGGTGCCCACGGCCTCGTCGGCAACGCGGGACACCAGGTCGGGGTGGAGCCGACCAGGAGGCAGCACACCGGTTCCGCCGCTCGCGATCCTCAGCAGGTCCGAGATCGCGTCCTGATAGGCGTCGAGGTAGGCGTCGAAGACAGCGAGGACGAAGCAGGCGCCGCGGGCGTGCGGCTCGGTCGCCATGCGGAAGGTGTCCGGCGAGGGCGGTTTCCGCTGGCCGTGCTCGTCCAGCTCCGAGTCGAGCGCCGAGCGCAGTGCCGCACCCCGTCCCGTCGACTCGCCGAACTCCCTCGCCAGCTCGAGCAGACCGCTGCTGGAGCCGAGGTCGCCCGACGTGGACGCGATCGCCTCGATCACGATCTCTCGGTGCGCGAAGTGCTGGAACAGGGCAACCAGGTCAGCGACCGCCTCGTGCCAGGCGAAGACGTCGAGATTGGTCGCCTCGGAGTAGTGCCGGCGCAGCCGGTGCACCAGGGCGTGGGTGACTTCGTGGGCGATGATGTCGTTCGACAGGCACGTGAAGATCACCTGACCCGGCAGGTTTGCCCCCGGGTCCCGCAGGCTCGCCGCGTAGTAGCCGAAGAGAACCGCCCGGCGCTTGGGGTCGAAGTAGGCGTTGCGGCCCTCGAAGGCGTGGGGGACCAGCCGCAGGCGCTGGTCACCGCGCCACCGGAACCGGCGCCCCATGAACCGCTCGAAGCGCTCCAGGACACTCATCGCCACGGCGTAGACGATCTGCTGGTGCGCACGCGGATCGCTCTCCGAGGGACGAAGCCCGTCCTGAGCCAGCACGGCCCCGAGGTCGAGGTCGACGGGCTGGTACCAGGTCTCGCGGGACGCGTCGTAGTCGACGACGTGCACCATCCGGCCCAACGGGCCGGGCTGCAGGTCCGTCTCGAACGCAACCTCCACGACGAGGTGCCGGCCCGACAAGCGCGTCGACATCGGGTCGAAAGCGAAAGTACGCAGCCGGCGCCCACCTGGGGGTGCGAGTGCGTTGGGGTCCACGGGCGCCACGGGTCACCCGCCCGATCCGGCAGGGCCGGTCAGGGGCCGATCGGGGTAGGGCAGCACGGGGTCCCCCACCTCGGAGTCCACGTGAGCCCGCAGCCCGGCATCCATGATCACGTAGCCCCAGTTGACCAGCCGCTCCTGCAGCTCGTCCGAGAGGTCGTCCAGTCTGGTCGGGATCTCCGCCAGACCGGCGGTCAGCGCGGGGTCGGCAGCCAGGGCATCGGTCAGGCCGTAGCTGTCGACCCTGCTGCGTATCCCGACGTACACACCGCGGCGACGACCCCCCTCGAAGGCGTCGATGACCTGGCGCTTGCGCAGGGCCCTGACCTGGTTGTCGATCACCTTCAGCACGCGCACCATGTGTCGCGCCCAGTCCGACGGCGGGCTCGGATCGGCGGCGAACGAGCCGCCCGCGTCGCTCACCAGGATCGTGCGGTAACGCTTCCAGGCCGTCTCCAGGCCGAGGTTGTCGTAGACGCCTCCGTCGCTGAGCCTGATGGTGCCGCGGTACTCCTCGTCGGTCAGGTCGTTTCCCTCGTCGGTCTGCCACTGCTCGTCCCCGAGCCGCACGGTGCACGGCGATAGGACCGGCGGGAACGCCGACGACGCCGCGACCGCGACGGCCAGCGGGAGATCAGGATCGAGGATCCGGCCCACCCGGTAGTCGGCGAGGTATCTCTTGGTGAAACGCATCAACACGCCGGACTCGAGGTTGGTCGCGTTGATGACGAAGCGTGGTTCGTCGGGGAGCGACTGCAGTGTGGCGCCGTCGTACAGCCGATTGTCGTAGGCCTTCGCGAGACGGTCGGCGATCGACGTGAACGGCAGCACGCCACCGGTGACCACTGCCGAGACGTCGACGTTGGTCCGAGCCAGGTTGCGGATCGGCTCCACGAGCTCGTGCTGAAAGCGTGTCGCGACCCGGGTGGTCTCGTCGAAGCCCATGCGGGACCAGCGGTGGCCGAGGACGGCTGCGGTGATGGAGCCGCCGGACACGCTGGAGATGCAGGCCAGCCTCGGGAGGTACCCGGCGTCGTTGAGACGCCAGAGCACGCCCACGTGGAAGAGCATCGCCCGGTAGCCACCGCCCGAGAGGCACAGCGCGATGCCGTCCTCGAGCTCCCGCTCGTGATCGAGCGCGGGCACGACGCGGACCGGCTCACCGGTCTCGAACAGTTCGTCGGTAGGCATCGGCAACCCCCGTCGGATCCGAGAAACGCACTGCCTATCGGCAGACTAGGCGCATGGTCGCGCCGCACTGAATAGTCAAATGGGGCGGTTCACGGCGCCTGTGGAGCGGCCGTGCCGACCCGCTCGTCGCGCACCGGGCAGTGGGTGCCCGCGTAGATCGTCGGCATGCAGCGATTGCAGTGGATGCAGATCCCCTCGCCGAGCCGGTCCTGCTCGAGCTTGTGCACCAGATCGGGTTCGCGGAGCAGCGCGCGGGCGAGGGCGACGTACTGGAAGCCGTCGACCATCGCCTGCTCCATCGTCTGCCGGGTGTTGATCCCGCCGAGCAGCATCAGCGGGATCGTCAGCTCCTTGCGGAACCGCAGGGCCTGGTCGCGGAAGTAGGCCTCCTCGAACGGGTAGTACCGGAGGAAGCGTCCCCCGGCCACCTTCATCCCGAGCCGCACCGGAAGCGGCATCGCGTCGGCGAACTCCCGCAGCGGGACGTCGCCGCGGAAGAGGTACATCGGGTTCATCAGCGAGCTGCCGCCGCTGAGCTGGAGGGCGTCCAGGGAGTCGTCGGACTCGAGCAGCCGCGCGAAGTCGAGCGCCTCGTCGTCGGCCAGCCCGCCGCGGAACCCGTCGTCCAGGCTGACCTTCGCCGTCACCGCGGCCTCGTCCCCCACCTCCTCGCGTACGGCGCGGGCGACCTGCCGGGCGAACCGCGCCCGGTTCTCCAGCGCCCCGCCGAAGCGGTCCCGGCGGCGGTTGAGCCCGGGCGCCAGGAAGCTGGAGATCAGGTAGCTGTGTGCCATGTGCAGCTCGAGCACGTCGAACCCGGCGCGGACCAACGTGCGTGCCGTGTCGACGTACGCACGGGTGACGCGTGCGAGGTCGGCCTCCGTCGCCGCGCGGATCATCTGCATCGACAGCGGGCTTGGCATCCGGCTGGCGCTGATCGCCCGCGCGCCGTTGGACCTGCCGTTTGCCACGGGGCCGGCGTGACCGACCTGGCCCGCGATCGCTGCGCCGGACTCGTGGACCGCGGCCGCGAGCCTGGCCAGCCCCGGCTCGGCATCGGCGCCGACGACGATCTGCTCGCGGTGCGTCCGGCCCTCCGGCGCGACGGCGAGGTAGGCCACCGTCGTCAGACCGACGCCACCCTCGGTGACGGCGAGGTGGTAGTCGACGAGCTCGTCGGTGACCTCGCCCTGCGGGGTCCGCCCCTCGAACGTCGCAGCCTTGACCACGCGGTTGCGCAGCCGGATCGGACCGAGTGTCGCCGGTCCGAAGACGTCGGGGATCACCCGGGAACGATAACGCGTTCTAGTCTGCCGGTGTGCCCTCGGGCCCGCCCATCTGGGTCATGCCCGACGTGGTTGCTCGGGGTCATTTTCGGCGATCGGCCATGCCCCGCCGCCTCCCGCTCCTAGGTTGGTGAGGGTGCTGGGTCTACGAGGGGTGTTCACGGGGAGCAGGGCGGAACATGGTCCTGCGCCCTGGCGGACACGCTGCTGCTCGCTGGCGACGGTGCTGGTACTTCCCCTCGCGCTCAGCGCGTCCGAGGGCTTCACCGCGGCGGTGCCGCACCCGACCTCCGCACCAGCTGCGGCGACCGCCGTGAGCTCGCGGCTCACCATCGAGGCGACACGGGCCGCGCGGTACGACGACCTCGCGGAACTGTCGACGCCGGACGACGACGCGCGGACCGTTGAGGTGAGCAGCCCGAAGGGCACCCGGACCTGGTCCGCGAGCTCGCTCGCCGACCACGGCCTGCCGTCGGCCGCGCGTCGCGCGTACGTGAGTGCGGCCGAGGCGATGGCCGGGATCGACCCGGCCTGCCAGCTTCCGTGGACGCTGCTGGCCGGTGTCGGCCGGGTCGAGTCCGACCACGGTCGGTACGGCGGCTCCGTGCTCGGCCAGAACGGGGTCTCGCACCCGCGCATCATCGGAGTGGCTCTCAACGGGAAGGGCCCCGTTGCGGCGATCCGAGACACCGACGGCGGGCGCCTCGACAAGGACAAGGTATGGGACCGCGCCGTCGGCCCGATGCAGTTCATCCCGTCGACGTGGGCAGGCGCCGCGCGCGACGGCGACGGTGACCACGTCAGGTCGCCGAACGACATCGACGACGCGGCACTCGCGGCGGCGGCGTACCTCTGCTCCGGCAGCGGCTCGGTGCTGGGCGAGGCCGCGATGAGCGCGGCGATCTTCCGCTACAACGCCTCCAAGGAGTACGTCGCGCTGGTGTTGGCGATGGAACGGGGATACCGGACCGGTGTGTTCATCATGCCCACCACCGTCGTTGCCGACGAGCGGACCGACCGACCGAAGCGCAAGAGGCGGCCGGGCAGCGGTCACGGGCAGCGCGGGGACGGGCCACGCGGCTCCGCGGGACCGTCGTCCTCGCCGACGCCCGGCGACAAACCGTCCGGCGGGGCGAGCCCGAGCCCCAGCCCGTCGGGCGGCTCCTCGACCTCCGGTGGTGGCGGCAAGGGAGGCGGCACGAGCCCGTCGCCGACCCCGACCCCGACGCCCGAGCCCAAGCCGACGACCGAGGAGAAGTCCGGAACGCTCTCCCCATGTGGGACCGGATGGTGTCTCGGCGGCTGGACCCTCGATCTCGGAGGCGATGCCACGCTCGGACAGCCTGCCGACCACGACTACGACGAGGACGCCGTGTCCGGCGAGACGAACCAGCAGGAGCTCGAGGGGTTGGCCGGCGGCAACGTGACCGTCGTGGTGAAGTTCGGCACCGCAGTCGTGATCGAGGTCCAGGGCCGGCCGTACGCATAGCCGACCTCCGCAAGCGGAGCCGCCTGTCGGAATCGAACCGACGACCTATTCATTACGAGTGAATCGCTCTACCGACTGAGCTAAGGCGGCCTGCTGCCCGGGACCTGATCGAGGTCGGCCGGGCAACCTGCCGAAGTATACGGACGGCTCACGCGACCGACGAAACCGGCGCCGCGGGACGTCATGCGCCCCGGGCGCCCTGGGGCGCGCCTGGGATGACGTCCCGGAGGACGGTCAGCAGGAGAGGCCGTCGTCGGGGACGGTGCCCTCGAGCAGGAAGGCGTGCACTGCCTCGTCGACGCAGTCGTTGCCTGCGTTGTAGCCGGTGTGGCCGTCGCCGTCGCGGCTGACGAGGACTCCCGAGTCGAGCTGGCGGGCCAGCGCCTTCGCCCAGGCGTACGGCGTCGCCGGGTCGCGCGTCGTACCGATCACGACGATCGGGTCGGCGCCCGAGCCGTCGACGTCGACCGCGCGGATCGGGCGACTCGGACCTGAACCCGAGACATCCCGTCAGCCCCCACGCGAAGACCGAGCCGAACGTGGGTGAGGCACGCTCGAGCTCCGGCACCGCGGCGGGGACCCTCTCGAACGGAAGCGACGCAGAGTCATCGAGGCAGTTGATCGCGTAGATCGCCTCGGCGCTGTTGTCGGTGTAGCCCTCGGCACCACGCGAGGTGTAGAGGTCGGAGAGCTGGAGCAGCAGGCTGCCGTCACCGCGCGAAGCCCCGCTCCAGTGCCTGGGTGAGCACCGGCCAGTAGTCGCGTACGTAGAGCGGGGCCACGATCCCGTAGAAGGCGTTGCCGACCGCGAGCTCCCGCCCGCCCGAGGTCGGCAGCGGGGACGCGTCGACCTCGTCGATGAACTCGCTGATCCGGGTGAGCCCTTCCTCGACGGACCCCCCCAGCGGGCAGGACTCGGATTCGACGCAGTCCTCGACGTAGGCCCGCAACGCCACCTCGAAGCCGCGGGCCTGTCCTCGGGCCAGCTCGCGGAACCCCAACGACAGGTCGACGGCGCCGTCGAGCACCAGCCGGCCGACACGGCGGGGAAACAGCTCGGCGTAAGTGGCGCCCAGCTTGGTGCCGTAGGAGGCACCGAAGTAGTCGAGCTTCCTGTCCCCGAGCACCGCGCGGATCACGTCCAGGTCGCGGGCGGCCTCGACGGTGCTGACGTGGGCCGCGAGCTCACCGGACTTCGCGGCGCAGCCGTCGCCGAGCGCCAGCACGTCCCGCCGGAAGCGCCGCCGTTCCGCAGCGTCGTCGGGCGACGGGTCGGCCGCGATGTAGGCGTCCAGCTGCGCATCGGTGAGGCAGTCCACCGGGCTGCTGGCGCCGGTACCGCGCGGGTCGAACCCGACGATGTCGAAGGAGTCGAGCAGCGGGTCACGGAAGACGAGGCCGGACTGGGCGGCGTAGGAGGTGCCGGGCGCCCCCGGTCCGCCGGGGTTCACCACCAGCGAGCCGACCCGCTGCCGGGGATCGGCCGCTGGCGCGCGCAGCAGCGCGAGGTCGATGGTCCTGCCGTCGGGGCGGTCGTAGTCGAGGGGGACGGTGACCGTCGTGCAGTCGAAGTCGCCGCGACAGGGCTTCCACCGCACCCGCTGGTCGTAGAAGCGCCGGAGGTCGCCCGACGGCGGTCGGGTGGTGCTCGGGAGGGCGGCTCGGTCGGTTCGGGCGAGGCGGACGTCGGCGTGGGCTCGGGCGAGGATCGCCGCTGCTCGTCGCCGCCGGTCAGGGTGAGGACGGCGACTCCGACCCCCGCCAGGGCCAGCGCCACGACGATGACGAGGGCCACCACGCGCCTCACCGACCACCGCCTCCCGGCACCTTCAGCGCCAGCATCATCGACTCCAGCGCCAAGGCTACGGGGACGTTGAACTCCAGCATCTGCTCCCGCGCGTCGAAGATCCAGCCGATCCGACGGAGGTTGAGCTCAGGGGTGGAGATGCGGGCGAGCTGCTCCACGTCGGCGCGCACCTCCTCGTTGACCAGCTGCCCGGGGGCGCCCGTCGCGAGGGCGATCGCGTCCCGGTAGACCGAGACGAGGTCCATCAGTCCGCGGTCGACGACGTCGAGGTGCCGGCGCTTGGCCCGGGTCTTCTGGTCCTTCTCCAGCTGGCCCAGGGCGGGGGCGTACTCCCGCGGACGGCGGCCCCGCTCGACCACCCCGAAGGAGGCCTCGAGGTCCCGCTTCTCCCGGAGGTCGAGCTCGCCGGTGATCAGGTCGGCCTCCTCCTTGGTCACGTCGTTGAGGTTGCTCGCGGCCCGCATGCAGTTGCCCAACGTCGTCAGGGTGGCCGGGATCGTCACCACCTCGCGACGTCGGTTGCGGGTGCCCTCGTCGCGGGCCAGCGCGCGGGCCCGGCCGATGTGCCCCTGGCTCGCCCGGGCGGCGTACGACGCCAGACCGGCGTCCACGCCGTCCTTGCGGACCAGGAACTCCGCGACGTCCTCGGCGGTGGGTGTGGTCAGGCCGACCAGCCGGCAGCGCGAACGGATCGTGGGCAGGACGTCCTCGACCGTGGGCGTGCAGAGCATCCAGACGGTGCGCGGGGTGGGCTCCTCGATCGCCTTGAGCAGCGCGTTGCAGGCCTCCTCGGTCAGGCGGTCGGCGTCCTCGACGATCAGGATCTGCCACCGGGGGCCGACCGGGGTCAGCGCGGCCCGCCGCACGAGGTCGCGCACCTCGCCGACGCCGATCGAGAGCTTCTGGGTGCGGATCACGGCCACGTCGGCGTGCGACCCGGCGAGCACGGTCCGGCACGCGTGGCACTCACCGCAGCCCTGCCGGTCGCACTGCAGTGCGGCCGCGAAGGCGACCGCCGCGTTGGACCGGCCGGACCCCGGCGGCCCGGTGAACAGCCAGGCATGGCTCATGCCGTGCCCCGCGGCGGCGGACTTCAGGGCGTCGACCGCGCGCCGCTGGCCGACGAGGTCGTCCCAGACGCTCATCGCGGTTTCGCCTGGCCGAGCAGTGGCTCGACGCGGGCTCGGACCTCGCCCGCGATCTCCTCGACCGGTCGGGCGGCGTCGACGACGAGGTAGTGGGCGGGGTCGGCCGCGGCCATCCGGACGAACGCGTCGCGGACCCGCTGGTGGAACTCGACCGACTCCCCCTCGATCCTGTCCCGCTCCTCGAAGCGGTCCAGGCCGCGCTCGGGCTCGAGGTCGAGCACCACGGTGAGGTGGGGCCGGAGGTCCCGGGTCGCCCATCGCTGCAGCCGCTCCACCTCGTCGACATCGAGGACCCGGCCGGCGCCCTGGTAGGCCAGGGACGAGTCGACGTAGCGATCGGTGACCACCACCTCGCCCGCCTCGAGCGCCGGCAGTACGACGGTGTCGACGTGCTCGGCCTTGTCCGCGGCGTAGAGCAGGGCCTCGGTGCGGTCGGACAGCTCACCGGTGGCCGGGTCGAGGACGATCTCGCGGACCCGCCGTCCGACCTCGGTGTCGCCTGGCTCGAACGTCAGCCGGACGGCGTACCCCTCGGTGCGGAGCCAGCCCTCGAATGCCCGCGCCTGGGTCGACTTGCCGACGCCCTCGCCGCCCTCGAAGCAGACGAAGACGCCGGTGGAGGAGTAGACGCCGTCAGCCTGCTGCACGGGGGTGACGCTACGAGGTCGCGCCGACGGCCGCCACCACGGGTCGGCGCACGGGCACTAGCCCGAGTGGGTGGCGCATCTGCCGGTCGACTCACGGTCGCGCTGCTCGTCGGTGCAGGAGTCGGGCGGGAGCATGAGCGCCCCCCATGTGAGGGCGAGGACGGCGACCGGCGTCATCAGGGCGACCACCTTCCCCACCCAGTCCCTCGCCTTGCGCCACATGGCGACCAGGCCCACGATGGCGACGAACGACGCGGCGAGGAAGGCCAGCATGACCAACGAGGCCGAGGCGTCGGAGGGACCGCAGATCCGGCCCTGGATCGAGGCCGGCGCCGGGACCGGCCCCGGCACGTCGCTGGCGTAGCAGTGCTCGACCAGGAAGAGGCGGTGCAGGAAGAAGCCGCCGACCACGCCTCCGCCCATCAGTACGGCGAGCCCCACCGTGCCACCCACGTTGACCGCCATGCAAGCAGTATGCGGCGCGTCACCCCTTCTTTGCGGGAGCCTTTCGGGAAGTCTTCTTCGTGGTCTTCTTCGCCGCGCTCTTCTTGGCCGTCTTCTTCGCCGGTGACTTCTTCGCGCCCCGCTTGGCGGCCTTCTTGGCCGGGCCCTTGGCGCGCCGCTCGGCCAGCAGCTCGGCGGCGCGCTCGATGGTGATCGTGTCCACCGCGTCGTCCTTGCGGAGGGTGGCGTTGTACTCGCCGTCGGTGACGTACTCGCCGAAGCGCCCCGCCTTCACCACGACGGGCTGCCCCGACACGGGGTCGGTGCCGAGCTCCTTCAGCGGGGCCGACGCGGCGGCCCGCCCGCGCTGCTTGGGCTGAGCGTAGATCGCGAGCGCCTCGTCGAGCGTCATCGTGAGCAGCTTCTCCTCCGAATCGATGGACCGGGAGTCGCTGCCCTTCTTCAGGTAGGGCCCGTAGCGGCCGTTCTGGGCGGTGATCTCGACGCCCTCGTCGTCGGTCCCGACCACCCGGGGCAGGGACAGCAGCTTGACCGCGTCGTCGAGCGTGATCGTGTCGAGGGTCATCGACTTGAAGAGCGAGCCGGTCCGCGGTTTCGCCGACTTGGGAGCGTCCTCGGGCAGCACCTCGGTGACGTACGGCCCGAACCGGCCGTTCTTCGCGACGACCCGCAGCCCGGTCTCGGGGTGCTCCCCCAGGGGGATCTCCTCGCCCGCGGGGTTGGCGAACAGCTCCTTCGCCTTGGCCAGGGTCAGTTCGTCCGGCGGCAGGTCTTCCGGCACGTTGGCCCGCTTGCCGGCCGGGTTCCCGTCGTCGTCGGGGCCCTCGAGGTAGGGGCCGTACCTGCCGACCCGCAGCACGATCCCGCTGTCGGGCCCGGCGACCGGGAAGGTCGCCATCTCCTTGGCGTCGATCTCACCCAGACCGGTGACCAGGCGGTGCAGGCCCTGGACCGTGTCGGACCCGTAGTAGAACTCGGCGAGCTCCGCCGCGCGCTCCTTGCGGCCGACGGCGATCTCGTCGAGCACGTCCTCCATGCCCGCGGTGAACTCGTAGGAGACCAGCCGCTCGAAGTGTTCCTCGAGCAGTCGGGTGACCGAGAACGCCAACCACGCCGGGACCAGGGCGGTGCCCTTCTTGTAGACGTAGCCGCGGTCGATGATCGTCTTGATGATGGAGGCGTACGTCGACGGGCGGCCGATCTCGCGGTCCTCGAGCTCCTTGATCAGGGTCGCCTCGGTGTAGCGCGCCGGCGGCTTGGTCTCGTGGCCGGACGCGCTCACGGAGGCGGCCGAGACCGCGTCCCCCTCGTTCAGGGCGGGCAGCCGGGTCTCGGCGTCGTCGCGGGCGGCCAGGGCGTCGTCGGTGCCCTCGACGTAGGCCTTGAGGAAGCCGTGGAAGGTGATCACGCGGCCGGTCGCGGCGAAGACGACGTCCTCGCCCGTGCCGGCGGTGCCGCCGATCCGGATGGACACCGACTGGCCGACGGCGTCCTTCATCTGGGAGGCGACGGTGCGCATCCAGATCAGCTCGTAGAGGCGGAACTGGTCTCCGGTCAGGCCGGTCTGCGCGGGGGTCCGGAACGATTCGCCGGCCGGGCGGATCGCCTCGTGCGCCTCCTGGGCGTTCTTGACCTTGGAAGCGTAGGTCCGGGGTGCGTCCGGGAGGTACTCGCCGCCGTAGAGCTCACGCACCTGCGAACGCGCCGCCTGGACCGCACCTCCGGAGAGGGTGGTCGAGTCGGTCCGCATGTAGGTGATGAAGCCGTTCTCATACAGCCGCTGCGCCAGCGACATCGTGATGGAAGCGGAGAACCCCAGCTTGCGGGAGGCCTCCTGCTGCAGCGTGGTGGTGCGGAACGGCGCGTAGGGCGACCGGCGGTACGGCTTGGACTCGACCGACCGGACGTCGTACGTCGTCTCGCCGAGCGCCTCCGCGAGCCCCTCGGCCCGCGCCCGGTCGAGGTGGGCCACCTTGTCGTTCTTGAGCTGCCCGTCGGGGCCGAAGTCGGAGCCGCGGGCCACCCGCGCACCGTCGATGGAGTGGATCTTGGCGGGGAACATCCGCTGGTCGTGCTTGGAGCCGGCGTCGAAGGTGCCCTCGAGGTCCCAGTAGGAGGCGACCTTGAACTTCATCCGGTCCCGCTCGCGGTCCACGACGAGCCGGGTGGCGACCGACTGCACCCGCCCCGCGGAGAGGCCCGACATCACCTTCTTCCAGAGCACCGGGCTGACCTCGTAGCCGTAGAGCCGGTCCAGGATGCGGCGGGTCTCCTGGGCCTCGACGAGGTCCATGTCGAGGTCGCGCGGGTTCTCGGCGGCCGCCTCGATGGCGGCCTTCGTGATCTCGTGGAAGACCATCCGCTTGACCGGGATGCCCTTGGGCTTGAGCTCGTCGAGCAGGTGCCAGGCGATCGCCTCGCCCTCACGGTCCTCGTCAGTGGCGAGGTAGAGCTCGTCGGCCTCCTTGAGCAGTCCCTTGAGCTTGGAGATGTGGGCCTTCTTGTCGCGGGGCACGACGTAGTAGGGCTCGAAGTCGTTGTCGACGTCGACGGCGAGCCGGCCCCACGGCTTGTCCTTGATCTTCGCCGGCGTGTCGGCGGCCGAGTTGGGGAGGTCGCGGATGTGGCCGATGGAGGACTCGACGACGTACCCCGGGCCGAGGTACCCGCCGATCGTGCGGGCCTTCGCCGGGGACTCGACGATCACCAACTTGTGTGCCACTGGGGTGGATGCTCCGTTCTTGCTGGGGAGTGGGCCTGAGGGGGCTCACGGCCGATTACGGTAGCGCGAAGTCCGGACGGAGCCGCCCGGCCGGTCCAGAACGCCTCGCCGGAGACCCCCATGGGGAGTGCTGGATCACGCCCGCTCGCTGACCAGGAAGCCCTCGACGACGAGGTCCCGGACGACCGGCAGGTAGGTCGTGCGCAGCTGGGGCGGATCCGCGTCGAGGAGGTCGGCGAGGGCGTCCAGGATCTGCCCGACGGTCAGGTCGCCGTCGCAGGCACCGACCAGGGCCGCCTCCACGGTGTCCACCTGGCGGGCCCGCATCAGTCCGCGCTGCTGGCGCAGCACCAGGGTCGACGGGTCCTCCGCACCGGGCGCGCCGACGCTCTCCTGGACGACGTCCTCGCGTCGCACGGGCCGGTCGTCGAGGCCGACATCCGAGGCGATGGCCCGGCCCCACGCGGCGATCGCCGGCGCCACCGGCTGCTCGACGGCGTGCGGCCAGTCGAGGAACGTCCGCTCGCCGGCCGGGCCGCCCTTCCGCACGTTGATCCAGCCGAAGCCGACACCCGCGATCCCCTGCTCCTCGAACCACGACAGCCAACCGTCGTACGACTCGAGGTAGCGGGCGCCGCCGTGCCGACCGGCGTCCTTGAGCCAGAGCTCGACGTACGCCGCCGGGTCGAGCACCTCCCGCTGCACGACGAGCGCTGCGCAGTCCCCTGTCATCCAGGCGTCCAACCGCTCCTCCCACGGGCGACCGCGCACGATCGCCCAGTTGGCCAGGACCTGGCACCAGCCGCCGTCCACCAGGTGGCGCGGCGCAGCTCGCACGATCTCCTCGACGACCCGGTCCCCCGGCAGCCCCGAGTCCCGGTAGACGAGCCGGTCGGAGGTGCCCGGCGAGATCACGAACGGCGGGTTGGTGGTGACCAGGTCGAACCGTTCCCCGCCGGCCGGGCCGAACAACGAGCCGTCCCGGACCTCGATGTTGGCGATCTCGTTGAGCTCGGCGTTGAGCCGGGTGAGCCGCAGCGCCCGCGGATTGACGTCGGTCGCCACGACCGCATCACTGTGCTCGGCGAGGTGCAGTGCCTGGACTCCGCAGCCGGTGCCGAGGTCGAGCGAGCGGCGGACCGGCTCGCGGAGCGTGAGCTGTGCCAGGGAGGTCGAGGCCGGACTGATCCCGAGCACGTGGTCGGCGCCGACCCGGACGGGGCTCCCGTCCAGACCGGGCGTCAGGTCGCTGACCACCCAGAGGTCCCGCTCCCCCGTCGCGTAGGGCCGCACATCGAGCCGGGCCGCCACCTCGCCCGCGTTGTGGTCGACGAGTCCCTCGACCGTCATCGGGTCGAGCAAGCCGGGCAGGGCGCGCTCGGCGTCCCGGCGCGTCACCACGGCCTGGAGGAGGAACAGCCGGGTCAACGTCTCCAGCGCCGAGCCGTCCGTCGTACGCCGCAGTCCGGGCGTCGTCTCGTTGCGCTGCAGGGCGGCGTGGGCCTCAGCGCCCAGCAGGTCGGCCACGCCGTCGTACGTGAACCCGCCGTCGACGAGGGCGCCCCGCAGCCGTCGTACCCAGTCCGGTGCCAGTGCAGGGTCCGTCACGCGCCGACCCTATGCCTCGGCGGGGCTTCCTCCCGGAGGTGGTGAGCCGTTCTAGCATCCGTGAACGCGGACTGAGGGGGCCTCATCATGGACCGGGACGCAGACGTCGGTACCGCCGGACCGTGGATCACGGCGCTGTTCGCGACCACGACATTCGTCGGCGCAGGTCTTCTCTTCGTCGTCCAGCCGCTCGTGGCGAGACTGTTGCTCCCGTCGTACGGCGGCTCGGCCACGGTGTGGAGCACAGCCTCCTTGTTCTTTCAGCTCTTGCTGCTGGCGGCGTACGTGTGGGCCCACCTGTCGACCGCGGGCCTCGGCCGTCGCTGGCAGCCGCCTGCCCAACTGGCGCTCCTGCTGACGCCGATCGTGGTACTCCCGATCGCCTTGCCCGACGGCAGCGAACCGGGGGCCGGCGTCGACCCTGCGCTGTGGCTGCTTCGCACCCTCGTCCTGATGATCGGGCTGCCTTTCGCCGTCGTGGCGTGCACGGGTCCTGTGATCCAGACCTGGTACTCGTGGGTGGGACCACGTCGCGAGGATCCCTACTTCCTGTTCGCGGCCAGCAATCTGGGCAGCTTTCTGGGCTTGCTGGCTTACCCGTTTCTCGTCGAACCCAACATGACCGTGGCCACGCAGAAGCTTGCGTGGTCGTGGGCCTTCCTCGGGTACGGCGTCCTGATGTTCGCGTGCGCCGGCCTGGCCACGCGGGTGCGCACGCTGACGGGAGCCGGTCCTCGCTCCGTGACGCCACGGCCTAGCGGTCGCCAGATTGCGCAGTGGGGGCTGCTCGCCTTTCTGCCTTCCTGCTTGATGCTCGCGGTCACAGCACACCTGTCCACCGACCTGTCGCCGGTGCCTCTCCTGTGGGTTCTCCCGCTGGCCGTCTATCTCGCGACCTTCGTCGCGGCATTCGCCCGGAGCAGCCGCCGGGTTCCGGTGGGTGCTGCCCGGATCGCCGCCGGCTTCGCGCTGCTCGCTGTCCTCGTGTCCGAGGACCGGAGCCGGCTGTGGCTCGCGGTGCTCGTCAGCGTGGGACTACTGGCTTTCGGCGGTTACGCCGCACACGGCCGCCTCGCCGCCTCCCGGCCGGCCGCCGACCACCTGACCTTGTTCTACCTCGTGGTGGCCGTCGGTGGTGCTGCCGGAGGAATGCTGAACGGGCTGCTGGCACCGCTGGTATTCGACCGCGTCCTCGAGTATCCGCTGACCCTCGTGCTCATCCCCCTGTTGCTGCTCGGGGTATTCAGAGCTGATCCCGGCTGGCTGCACCGCCGTTACCCGCGACCAGCCGCCAACGTCATCGCCCTCGCCGTGATCGGGCTCATCGGCGTCGTCGGGCTCGCACTCGTGACCTCCGCCTCCCGGACCTGGCTGATCCTGATCCTCGCCTTCGCCCTGGTCGCCGTCGGGTGGCTGTGCGCCCGACACCCGGCCGCGACGGCAGTGACTCTCGCGGCGTTGCTCGTCGCCATGGGGTCCGAGTCACTGGGCTCGGAGCACACGCGGTCCTTCTACGGCGCCTACGAGATCAGGAGCGAGAACGGGGAGCACACACTGGTGCACGGCACGACCGTCCATGGCCTACAGTTCCGCGACACCCAGCGGTCGGGGCTGCCGACCACGTACTACACGGGCCCCGGTTCCTGCGCCGACGTCCTCGATCTCATGCGCGAGCGCCTGCGCGAGGTCGGCGTCGTGGGTCTCGGCACTGGCACCATCGCGGCGCATGGCCGGGCCGGCGAGCACTACACCTTCTTCGAGATCGATCCCGGGATCGTCGACCTGGCCCTGGACCCCGACCTGTTCAGCTTCGTGGACGACTCTGCGGCCGAGATCCGGACGGTGGTCGGAGACGGACGCCTGAAGGTCGCCGAAGAGCCCGCGGGCATGTTCGACGTGTTGATCCTGGACGCCTTCAGCTCGGACTCCATCCCCGTGCACCTGCTGACACAAGAGGCCTTCGATGTCTACCGCAGCCGTCTGGCAAATGGAGGCGTGCTGCTCGTACACATCAGCAACCGATACTTCGATCTGCGCCCCGTCCTTGCTGCGAACGCGGCGAGACTGGACTTGGCAGCGTCGGTCGGCAACAGCACGGGGGACCGGCCCGGCGGCAACGCGAGCACCTGGGTAGCCCTGACCGCGAACGATCAGGTGACACAGGATCTTCTGGCCCTGCCTCCCTGGCGGCGGCTCGACAATTCGCCGGCCGTCACCTGGAGCGACGACTACGCCTCGGTGCTCTCGGTATTGAAGTGACCTGCCGTCAATGCCACTGACCCGCCCGAAAGGCTCGGGCGGGTCAGTGGACGGGGTGCTACGGGCGCCGGGTCGGCTCGAACTGCTGGGTCGGAGCCGGCTCCTCGTTGGTCGCCGGTGACGCGGGCGGCGCCGGCGGCGCGGGCTGACCGCGTCGTCGTCACCGATGGCCACCTCGCGCTGCTTCGAGATGTACACCGCCACCGCGATGATGGCGATCGCCACCAGCGCGATCGTGAGGCGCAGCGGCGTCGTTCGCGTCCTCGCCGACGCTCATCGAGACGACGGCGCCGGCGATCAGCAGCGAGACCAGGTTCATCACCTTGAGCAGCGGGTTGATCGCCGGGCCGGCGGTGTCCTTGAACGGGTCGCCGACGGTGTCGCCGATGATCGTCGCCTCGTGGGCCGAGCGAGCCCTTGCCGCCGTGGTGGCCGTCCTCGACCAGCTTCTTCGCGTTGTCCCAGGCGCCACCCGAGTTGGCGAGGAAGACCGCCATCAGCGTGCCCGCACCGATCGCACCGGCCAGGAAGCCGGCCAGCGAGGCCGACGCCGAGGCCGAAGCCCACGGCGATGGGCGCGAGGACGGCGAGCAGGCCGGGCGTCACCAGCTCGCGCAGCGAGTCCCGGGTGAAGATGTCGACGACCTTGCCGTACTCCGGCGGCCGGTGCCCTCCATGATCCCGGGGATGTCGCGGAACTGGCGGCGCACCTCGAACACGACCGCGCCGGCGGCGCGGCCGACGGCGTTGATGGCGAGGCCCGAGAACAGGAACACGACCGAGGCGCCGATCAGCAGCCCGACCAGCACGGCCGGGTTGAACACGTGGAAGTCGAGCAGCGCGAACTCGTCACCGGTCGGGTTCGCCTCGCGCAGCGCCTCGGCGACCGAGGTCGCGTAGGAGCCGAACAGCGCGGTCGCCGCCAGCACGGCGGTAGCGATCGCGATGCCCTTGGTGATCGCCTTCGTGGTGTTGCCGACGGCGTCCAGCTCGGTGAGGATCTGCGCGCCCTCGGGGCTGACGTCGCCCGACATCTCGGCGATGCCCTGGGCGTTGTCGGAGACCGGGCCGAAGGTGTCCATGGCGACGATGACGCCGACCGTGGTGAGCAGGCCGCAGCCGGCGAGCGCGACGGCGAACAGCGAGACCGTGAGCGTCGCGCCGCCGAGCAGGAACGCGCCGAAGACGGCGGCGCCGATCACCAGCGTGGTGTAGACCGCGGACTCGAAGCCGACCGAGAGGCCGGACAGGATGACGGTGGCGGCGCCGGTCAGCGAGGTCTTGCCGACGTCCTTGACCGGGCGGTGCTCGGTGCCGGTGAAGTAGCCGGTCAGGGCCAGGATGCCGGCCGCCAGCACGATGCCGATGACCACCGCGACGGTCGCGATGATCCGCGGGTCGCCCTCGGCGCCGGCCATGTCCCCGCCGGCGAGTGTGAAGTCGGCGAAGTCGCCCGGCAGGTAGGCGAACGCGGCGATCACGCAGGCCACCGCAGCGATGCGCGGCCGAGATGTAGAAGGCCCGGTTGATCGTGGTCAGGCCGTTCTCGCCCGCGCGGGGCGGCACAGGTAGACGCCGGCAACGGCGGTCAGCGCGCCGATCGCGGGGACGATCAGCGGGAAGACCAGGCCCTTGTCGCCGAACGCCTGCGAGCCGAGGATGAGCGCGGCGACCAGGGTGACGGCGTACGACTCGAAGAGGTCCGCCGCCATGCCGGCGCAGTCGCCGACGTTGTCGCCGACGTTGTCGGCGATCGTGGCGGCGTTGCGCGGGTCGTCCTCGGGGATGTTGTTCTCGACCTTGCCGACCAGGTCGGCGCCGACGTCGGCGGCCTTGGTGAAGATGCCGCCGCCGACCCGCATGAACATCGCGAGCAGGGCGGCGCCGAAGCCGAAGCCCTCCAGCACGTGCGGGGCGTCGTCCTTGAAGACCAGGACGACGACGCGGCGCCCGAGCAGGCCGAGGCCGACGGTGAGCATGCCGACCATGCGCGCCGGTGCGGAACGCGATGCGCATGGCGGGGTCGCGACCCTCTCGTTCGCGGCGGCCGCCACGCGCACGTTGGCCTTCACGGCGAGCGACATGCCGAGGTAGCCGACCGCCGCCGAGAAGCCGGCGCCGACGAGGAAGAACACCGACCGGCCGATCCGCACGCCGGCGTCGTCGGCCGGCAGGAGAGCAGCAGGAAGAACGCGACGACGGCGAAGACGGCGAGCGTCCGGAACTGCCGGGTCAGGTAGGCGGCCGCGCCCTCCTGCACCGCCTGGGCGATGTTCTTCATGTTGTCGGTGCCCTCGCCGGCGGCCAGCACCTCCCGGCGGAACATCCAGCGCCATACGCGAGCGCGCCCAGCGCGATCAGTGCGACGACGATGACCAGGACGAGGTTGCCTCCGGAGACATCGACCGTGAGCGGGACTGATCCGGACATGTGCGTCCTCCTGGGAGGTGATGTGCAGATCTCACGAACGCGCGCGGAGTCTACGCACGGTAACGCGCACCAGGCCGGGTGTGGCGGGACACGACATGGCGTCGAGCGGGGACGCGACCGAAAACCGGGTGCCGGCGGCAACGGGTCGGGGCGGCCGCGGCTCAGTGCGTCGGCGAGCGCGGCGGTCGGCGGAGTCGTGGATGGCGAACACCTTGGCCAGGCCCGTGATCCGGAAGATCTTGAGCAGGCGCTCCTGGGTGCACACCAGGTGCAGCGAGCCGTCGTGGGCGCGCACCTTCTTCAGGCCGCCGACGAGCACGCCGAGACCGGTGGAGTCGAGGAACTCGACCTCCTCCATGTCGACGACGATGTCGTAGTCGCCCGTCGGCCGACCAGCTCGGTGATCTTGTCGCGCAGCTTCGGTGCGGTGTAGACGTCGATCTCGCCGCCGACCTCGACGACGGTCTGTCCCTTCACCTCGCGCGTCGCCAGCGTCAGGTCCACGTCTCTCCTCGGGCCTCGTCGGCAGACGCCCGAGCACCATCGTCCGGTCGCCGCAACCTCGTCCGGCGACATGAACCATGCTGACCCAGCCTTGCGAAGTTGGCCCAACCATCTTCGGACTGACCAGTCCGGTCACCACCCGCCCGGGGCCGCCCGGAGAGTCGCCGTCGTTTGCCAGACTGCGGGTCGTGGACACCCGACCTCGGGCGGAGCGCTTCGCGGTCGCGGCGCTGCTCGACCGGCTGGCGGCCGGCCCGGGCCGCGCCGAGTGACTGACCCACCTCGAGGTGCTGCCGGCACGCGGCGCCGAGCCCGGCCGACTGGCCCGGCTGGGTCGCCCGACGAGTCCGGCGCGGCCTGGCGCCGCGCGGCGTGCCGAGCGCCGTGGCGTCACCAGGCGGCGGCCGCCGAGCGGCGCACGCCGGGCGCCACGTCGTGCTCGCCACCGGTACGGCGTCCGGCAAGTCGCTCGCCTACCAGTTGCCGGCGCTCACCGCGATGCTCGCGGACCGCGGTCCGCGCGGGCGAGCGCGGCGCGACCGTGCTCTACCTCGCCCCGACCAAGGCGCTGGCCCAGGACCAGCTGCGCGCGGCCTGCGCGCGCTCGAGCCTCGGACGTCCGCGCCACCACCCACGACGGCGACAGCCCCCGCGAGCAGCGCGACTGGGCGCGCGACCACGCCGAGTACGTCCTGACCAACCCCGACATGCTGCACCGCTCGATGCTCGCCCGGCCACGACCGCTGGGCCCGCTTCTTCGCGCGCTGAGCTACGTGGTCGTCGACGAGTGCCACCACTACCGCGGCGTCTTCGGCGCCCACGTGGCGCAGGTGCTCCGGCGGCTGCGCCGGGTCGCGCGCTGCACGGCGCCGCGCCCACCTTCGTCCTGGCCTCGGCCACGGTCGCCGAGCCGGAGCACCGCCGCAGCGCCTGACCGGGCTGGCACGCGTGGCGGTCACCGAGGACGGCTCGCCGCGCGGACGAGATCGCGCTCGCGCTGTGGGAGCCGCCGCTGACTCGACGTCGGCGAGCACGGCGCTCCGGTGCGCCGCTCGGCGTCCGCCGAGATCGCCGACCTGCTCGCCGACCTGGTGCTCGACGACGTCCGCACCCTGGCGTTCGTGCGGTCGCGGCGGGCGGCCGAGCAGGTCGCGCATGCCAGCCGCCGGCAGCTCGACGAGGTCGACCCCCGCCTGCCCGCGACGGGTGGCCGCCTACCGCGGCGGCTACCTGCCGGAGGAGCGGCGCGCGCTCGAGCAGGCGCTCCGGAGCGGGCGACTGGTCGGGCTGGCCGCCACCAACGCCCTCGAGCTCGGCATCGACGTCTGCCGGCCTGGACGCCGTCCTGCTCGCGGGCTTCCCCGGCACCCGCGCCGCGCTGTGGCAGCAGGTCGGGCGAGCCGGACGCGGCGCGCCAGGACGCCCTCGGCGGTGCTGGTGGCTCGCGACGACCCGCTCGACACCTACCTCGTCCACCACCCGGAGGCGCTCCTCGGTGCGCCCGTCGAGGCGACCGTCTTCGACCCGGACAACCCCTACGTGCTCGGTCCCCACCTGTGCGCCGCGGCGCAGGAGGTGCCGCTGCACGAGGCCGACCTCGACCTGTTCGGCCCCGCCGCGCCGGGCGGTCGTCGACGCGCTGACCGCGGCGGGCCTGCTGCGCCGGCGGCCGCGCGGGCTGGTTCTGGACCGACCGGCGCCGCGCCTCCGACCTCGCCGACATCCGCTCCGACCGGGGCGGCCCGGTCCAGCTGGTCGAGGCGCGACACCGGCCGGCTGCTCGGCACGGTCGACGCGTCCCGGCGCCACGGCACGCCCACGCCGGGCGCCGTCTACGTGCACCAGGGCGAGACCTGGCTCGTCGCGCCCTCGACCTCGACGAGCACGCCGCGGTGATCGCGCGCACGACGCCCGACTACTCCACCTACGCCCGCGAGATCACCGACGTCCGTCGTGCTGGCGACCGGCGACGCCGGACTGGGGCGGCCGCCCGGCTGCACCTGGGCGAGGTCGAGGTCACCCACCAGGTGGTCTCGTACCTCAAGCGCCGGCAGCCCGGCGGGCGAGGTGCTGGGCGAGGAACCGCTCGACCTGCCCGAGCGCACCCTGCGCACCACGGCGGTCTGGTGGACGCTGCCCGCCGAGGCTGGCCGAGGCCGGGCTCGGCGCGCGGCGACCTGCCGGGCGCCGCGCACGCCGCCGAGCACGCCTCGATCGGCCTGCTGCCGCTGTTCGCCACCTGCGACCGCTGGGACATCGGCGGGGTCTCGACCGCGCCACCCCGACACCGGCCAGCCTGACCTTCTTCGTCTACGACGGCCACCCGGGCGGCGCAGGGTTCGCCGAGCGAGGGTTCCGGCCGCGCAGACTGGCTGGCCGCCACCCGGGACGCCGATCGCCGCGTGCGAGTGCGCCGACGGGTGCCCGTCGTGCGTCCAGTCGCCGAAGTGCGGCAACCAGAACAACCCGCTCGACAAGGCCGGCGCGGGCCCTGCTCGATGCACTCCTCGGCCTGGCCGGTCCCGAGCCTTCCTGACGCCGGGGCCGTCGTGTC